>NZ_JAFIBU010000001.1:0-2480000 GCF_017833255.1 Paenibacillus sp. PvR098 | reverse complement strand
GCCAGGGAGAAGGTGCCCGTACCGCAAACCGACACAGGTAGGCGAGCAGAGCATGCTAAGGCGCGCGGAAGAACTCTCGTTAAGGAACTCGGCAAAATGACCCCGTAACTTCGGGAGAAGGGGTGCCTCGGTAGGGTGAATAGCCCGAGGGGGCCGCAGTGAAAAGGCCCAAGCGACTGTTTAGCAAAAACACAGGTCTGTGCGAAGCCGCAAGGCGAAGTATACGGGCTGACGCCTGCCCGGTGCTGGAAGGTTAAGGGGAGCGGTTAGGAGCAATCCGAAGCTGTGAACCGAAGCCCCAGTAAACGGCGGCCGTAACTATAACGGTCCTAAGGTAGCGAAATTCCTTGTCAGGTAAATTCTGACCCGCACGAATGGCGTAACGACTTGGGCGCTGTCTCGACGAGAGATCCGGTGAAATTTTAATACCTGTGAAGATGCAGGTTACCCGCGACAAGACGGAAAGACCCCATGGAGCTTTACTGCAGCTTGATATTGGACTTTGGTACGATCTGTACAGGATAGGTGGGAGCCTGAGAAGCATGAGCGCCAGCTTGTGTGGAGGCGACGTTGGGATACCACCCTGATCGTATCGGAGTTCTAACCTGGTACCGTGATCCGGTATGGGGACAGTGTCAGGTGGGCAGTTTGACTGGGGCGGTCGCCTCCTAAAGAGTAACGGAGGCGCCCTAAGGTTCCCTCAGAATGGTTGGAAATCATTCGAAGAGTGCAAAGGCATAAGGGAGCTTGACTGCGAGACAAACAGGTCGAGCAGGGACGAAAGTCGGGCTTAGTGATCCGGTGGTACCGCATGGAAGGGCCATCGCTCAACGGATAAAAGCTACCCTGGGGATAACAGGCTTATCTCCCCCAAGAGTCCACATCGACGGGGAGGTTTGGCACCTCGATGTCGGCTCATCGCATCCTGGGGCTGAAGTAGGTCCCAAGGGTTGGGCTGTTCGCCCATTAAAGCGGTACGCGAGCTGGGTTCAGAACGTCGTGAGACAGTTCGGTCCCTATCTGTCGTGGGCGTAGGAAATTTGAGAGGAGCTGTCCTTAGTACGAGAGGACCGGGATGGACGTACCGCTGGTGTACCAGTTGTCTCGCCAGAGGCACGGCTGGATAGCTAAGTACGGAAGGGATAAGCGCTGAAAGCATCTAAGCGTGAAGCCCCCCTCAAGATGAGATTTCCCAATTAGTAAGACCCCTTGTAGACGACGAGGTTGATAGGTTCGGGGTGGAAGCGCGGCAACGTGTGGAGCTGACGAATACTAATCGGTCGAGGGCTTATCCAAATACATGAACTTCAGCATGCTTTGTTTCGATCCAGTTTTCAGGGCGCAAACCTGAATATGTTTGGTGATGATGGCGGAAGGGAACCACGCGTACCCATACCGAACACGAACGTTAAGCCTTCCAGCGCCAATGGTACTTGGACCGCAGGGTCCTGGGAGAGTAGGACGTCGCCAAGCAGAAAACTCCCACTTTTGTGGGAGTTTTTGTTTTTATAAGCAATTAGGGCCTTTAGCTCAGCTGGTTAGAGCGCACCCCTGATAAGGGTGAGGTCGGTGGTTCGAGTCCACTAGGGCCCACCAAATACGATGATGGGGTAATCACTACATTACTATTCCCCACAATCAAACAAACACGGAGCCGTGGTGTAGAGGCCTAACATGCCTGCCTGTCACGCAGGAGACCGCGGGTTCGAATCCCGTCGGCTCCGCCATATGTGCCGTTGTAGCTCAATTGGTAGAGCAACTGACTTGTAATCAGTAGGTTGGGGGTTCAAGTCCTCTCGACGGCACCATTCTGGAGGCTTAGCGAAGTGGCCAAACGCAGCAGACTGTAAATCTGTTCTCTGACGAGTTCGGTGGTTCGAATCCATCAGCCTCCATTAGGGTATATTAAAAGGTAGAACATTGTAAAACCCTTGTATGGATTTAAGTACTCGATAACTCTTTGATTATTGGGGATTAGCCAAGCGGTAAGGCAACGGACTTTGACTCCGTCATGCCTAGGTTCGAATCCTAGATCCCCAGTTCATAGCTAGAGCCATTAGCTCAGTTGGTAGAGCACCTGACTTTTAATCAGGGTGTCGTAGGTTCGAGTCCTACATGGCTCACTTTCAATACGCGCGTATGGCGGAATTGGCAGACGCACCAGACTTAGGATCTGGCGGGAGACCGTGGGGGTTCAAGTCCCTCTACGCGCACCAATATTGCGGAAATAGAACGAGTGGAGCTTCGCCTTGCCAAGGTGAGGGTCGCTGGTTCGAATTTTGCTTTTATCCTTACGCTAAATGTTAACGGGACGTAGCTCAGCTTGGTAGAGCACCTGGTTTGGGACCAGGGGGTCGCATGTTCAAATCGTGTCGTCCCGACCATTATTGTAAATATAGTCAAGGCTAGGAGAAGTTGATTCACCAACCAATATAAAACTACATACCATCTACTGATTTAAGCCGCGGATAACCGCGGCTTTTCTATTGTGTAAACTAAATCAGTGTATGTGCAATCCGTATCACGGCAATGATGTAGATAATTAGTAAACCTTTATTAAAACAAATAATGTCCTGACAAATCGGAATAAGTCTTATTTCCTTATTTTTATCAAGACATTATTGTGAAAAAATATAGTTGTGCTATGGTGCAGTCGTATTAATAGATGCAAACGTTGTCACAAAATAGAATGATGGCTAAGATTTGATCCAGAAACCCATTCTATACATCTTCCATTTTCTTGTTTGGTGTCTTGCCCAAGTCGATTTTGCCTTGGAACTTTCAGTAACATATTGACATCAAAAAATGGCATATGTAATATAAAAGTAAGGGTTAGCACTCAGTTGTCTGGAGTGCTAACCGTAGACCGGATTGAGAGGGGACCTATTCATGGCAAAAAAACAGTTTAAAGCAGAATCCAAAAGATTATTAGAGATGATGATTAACTCCATTTATACGCAGAGAGAAATCTTTTTGAGAGAGCTCGTTTCGAATGCCAGTGATGCCATCGACAAAATTTATTATAAAGCGTTAGCTGATGATCAATTGGTGTTTAACAAAGAAGATTATTACCTCAAAGTAACGGCTGATAAGGAAAGCAGAACATTGACCATCTCCGATACGGGGATTGGGATGACAAAAGAGGATCTTGAGAATAACCTGGGGGTTATCGCCAAGAGCGGTTCGTTAGCGTTTAAGAAAGAAAATGAATCGAAGGATGGGCACAATATCATTGGTCAATTCGGGGTTGGCTTCTATTCCGCTTTTATGGTGGCCGATGTAGTTACGGTCATCAGCAAGGCTTTGGGCAGCGATGAAGCTTACAAATGGGAATCCAAGGGAGCAGACGGCTACACCATTGTGCCATGCGAGAAAGAGTCGGCAGGTACGGAAATTATTTTGAAGATTAAAGAGAACACCGAGGATGATCAATATGATGAGTTTCTTGAAGAGTACCGTTTAAGATCGATTATCAAAAAATATTCCGATTTCATTAGATACCCGATCAAGATGGATGTGAAAGGACAAAGACCTAAAGAAGGCAGCGAGAATGAATTCGAGGAATACCAAGAAGAACAAATCATCAACAGTATGGTACCGATTTGGCGGAAAAATAAGAACGAGCTTACGACAGAAGACTATGAGAATTTTTATTCTGAAAAACGTTATGGTTTTGATAAGCCTTTAAAGCATATCCATATTAGCGCCGATGGTGCCGTGGTCTATAATGCCATTCTATTTATCCCGGAGAATACGCCGTTTGACTATTACACGAAGGAGTATGAGAAGGGGTTAGAGCTTTATTCCAATGGTGTGCTGATCATGGATAAGTGCTCCGATTTGCTTCCCGACTATTTCAGCTTTGTCAAAGGAATGGTAGATTCCGAGGATTTGTCTTTGAACATCTCTAGAGAGATGCTTCAGCACGATCGACAATTAAGTCTCATCGCCAAAAACATAAAGAACAAAATCAAAGGCCAACTGCAAAGCTTGTTAAAGGATGAAAGAGAGAAGTATGAGAAGTTCTATACATCCTTTGGCAGACAGTTAAAATTCGGGGTATATAGTGATTACGGCACCCATAAAGAAGTGCTGCAGGATCTGCTGATGTTCTACTCCTCCAAGGAGAAGAAGCTGGTCACCTTGGATGAATACGTCTCGAGAATGCCTGAAGATCAGAAGTACATTTATTATGCTTCGGGAGAATCGATTGAAAGAATAGAGAAGCTCCCCCAAACCGAGATGGTAGCTGACAAGGGGTATGAGATCTTATACTTTACCGATGATATCGATGAGTTCGCCATCAAAATGCTCATGACCTATAAAGAGAAAGAATTTAAATCCGTATCGAGCGGCGACTTAGGGATTGAATCGGATGCTAGTGAGAATTCTTCGGATGCAGAAGAGAACGATAACAAAGACCTCTTTGAATACATGAACAGCATACTGACAGACAAAGTGAAAAATGTCAGAGCATCCAAGAGACTGAAAACCCATCCTGTCTGCCTGTCTGCAGAGGGCGATTTAACGATAGAAATGGAAAAGATTTTGAAAGCCATGCCTAGCGGACAAGATGTGAAAGCGGAGAAGATCTTGGAAATTAACATCCATCATGAGGTATTTCAATCCTTAAAGGATGCTTATGCAAAGGATAAAGAGAAATTAAATTTGTATACAAACCTATTGTACAATCAAGCACTATTGATAGAAGGATTGCCTATCCATGATCCGGTGGAATTCACCAATGATATTTGCAAAATCATGGTTTAATACGGTGAATTCATGAGTAACGAAAGTAACCCGACCCAGGTGCAAACCTGGGCGGGTTATTTGTCGTTCTGTGAATGGTCATCAGGAATGGTACGCCTCTTATTTGGTATTGATTTCTACCGAATGATGTAAGAAAATGGGTTAGTGTGTTTGTCTTACTTATACAACGATCAAGATGTATTTCAAAAGTGGTTCAGGATACCAGAGTATCAGCGTCCATATGTTTGGGGAAGCGATCAATTGATAGAACTCCTCGATGATGTGTATCAGGCGAGAAATTCCAATCCCGATTCTCAATACTTCCTGGGTTCCATGGTATTAAAGAAGACCGATAATAATGATGGAAAATCAAATTATGAAGAGTATGACTTACTGGATGGTCAGCAAAGGCTGACGACTTTGTTTTTAATTACCTCTGTGATTCGTGATTTAACGCCGGTCACCAATTCCTCAAGGATTGAAACCTGCCGCAAAACGATATACCAAATGGCCAATCCGGATGATAATATTCCTGAAAGGCTTCGGATTGTTTTTGATATACGGGACAAGGTAAAGGATTTTGTTAATTCATATATCAAAGAAGAAGGCGGAACCGCAAGGGTCCAAGAGCTTCAGCAATTTGCCGGTCGTAAAGATGAAGATATCTCTATAAAAAATATGGCTAACGCCATACTGACGATTAGAGATTATTTCAGCAATGGCCATTCGATTGACGAGTTCTTCCCTTATTTAAGATCCAATGTCTTGATGATCTATGTTGCCGCGGAAGAATTGGAAGATGCTTTTCACTTGTTTACCGTGATGAATAATCGAGGGATCAAGCTAAGAAACAGTGATATTTTAAAGGCAGAAAACCTTGCAAAAGTAAAAGACGCGGCTGAGCGGACGAATTATGCGAAGAAGTGGGAAAGCATAGAAGAGTATTTTGGAGAAGATTTTGATAATTTCCTGTCTCATTTAAGAACGGTTCTGGTGAAGCAAAAAGCCGGATATAATCTGCTCAAGGAATTCGAAGAAAACATCTATGCTCCAAGAGAGTTTGATCGAATAAACAAAACGTATCACAGCAAGCCCGCTCTGCTCGAAAAAGGAAAGAACACCTTTGAATTTATTGATACCTATTATAAACATTACAACTATCTATTTGATCAGGATCATTATACTTTGTTCAATAGCTTTGAATTGAATAACTATTTGACTCTCATGAAAGAGGGACTCGAAGCGGATTATTGGGTGGCCGCACTTTTACACTTTTATAATAAATTCAAAACCAATCAGCTTCTTGAATTTGTGAAAGCACTGGATAATAAGTTCTCCTGCGATTGGATCGTTGGGCTGTCACCTACGCTCAGAATTGAGAATGTAAACTCGATTATCAAAAAAATAGATGATGCTCAAACCCCGCAGGATGTAATATCATCCTCAGAAATGAGTGTGAATACAGCAGATCTAAAAAGGATACTTACAGGCGGAATATATGGGCGCAGGTATGCCAGATACTTGCTGTTGAAATTAGATTTGCTTTATCTCGGTCATACTACGAAATTTTCACCGCCGCAAATGATCAGCATTGAGCACATATTGCCGCAAAATCCGGATCTTTCAAGCCAGTGGGTGAAAAACTTTACCCCGGATCAGCGGTCAGAATGGACAGATAAACTTGGTAATCTTGTGTTAATCTCCCGGAGGAAAAATACGGCACAGAGTAATCTTGATTTTGATAAAAAGAAGGAAAAATATTTCAAAAAGAATATTGAATTATTCAGTAATTCCATTCGAATCTACAAGCAATATAACAGTTGGCTGCCTGCAGATTTGAAGAAGAATCATGATGAGGTCATCGATAAAATACTTAGGTCGTACGCCTAATCTATATGTTGGGTACGACTCTGCTTTGCTCTGTCCCTTAAATACGGTTAAGCTTCCGGAAGGACGTAACACTTAGGTTACGTCCTTTTTGCTATGGTATAGATAACAAATGAAATTGGAAGGGGTAATGTGGATTGGAAGGCTCCAACGGATGGAGTGAAACTGTATAAACACATATAGCCCGGAAGAGAAGGAGAGGTGGGACAAAGAGGTGAATTGGATAAAGAATGGATATTTAGAAAGGAAGTATTGGAATGAGTGCCCTGTATGAGCTGTCATGTGAATGCGGTTGGAACCGAAGCTATTGGTTAGGCGGGAGTTCGTTTATCAGAGATGCCTATTCAGATATTGAAAAGGAAATGGAAGCTGAACAGCATCCCAAAATCAAGCAGATGTGGGGTGAAGTACTAGAAGGCTCTTTGCTTCAATTAGAGAAGCAGAGGGCCGATCGGAATCAGCCCTATATGCCCTCGTTTCTAGCGAAGAGGAGGGGGCGTGAAATTCAGGTTTCAAGCAAGCCGTATGTTTATTCCGGATGGGAGCTTGGCATTTGCCGGCCATGCGCCGCGGTGGACCGTTATCTGCAAGTTGTAACGGCACAAACGGCGACGCAGGAAAAAATCCATACTTCCTTATGCCGGATTTGTGCAAATGAGGTTTCCATTATGTCATTAGAAGAAGTAGAGTGTCCGGTATGCTCGCGTATGATGAACTACCACAGTCGAGCGAACGAATAGACCAAATACGGATGAAGTACCTTTTAAAATGGGGAAGTTGCTCCTTTTTTTCTCGTTGATGCATTTCCGGTTGTATGATAATTTGAAATTCGTGGAAGGAGAAATCTTGTGCAAATCATCGTTGATCCCGAAAGTCTTGATGGTCATCCCGAGAACGGTTCGTTGGTCCAATTTCAGGGCAATTGGTACCGTGTAGTATCAACGGAGTATAGGGATGAGCGGGGCCCCGGCGTCCTATTGTACCGAACCGCAGCCGAGGGCAGCCGCATCAACCCCGACCGGCAAGTCCTGGTTGTGAAAGAAGATATTACGAGGGACGAATGTTATTTGGGTGAAATCATCTCGTACACTGAACAGCTCTGGATTGTGGATGACCTCGCATACCAGACTCTGTTCGGAAGCTTTATTCGGCTGTTTGCGATAGACGAAGAAAAGGACGAGTGGGAGGATAGCTGGATTCGGATGGAGGGAGTATCACCTTCGCCGCAGCATCGTTATCAAATCCTGCACTTGGTAACCTTCGAACAGAACAAGGATCTGCAGAGCAAAATAGGGTTTGTTATTCAGGACGAACAAACCGGAACATTATGCTGCTGTTCTTATAAGGAAGCCTGGAGGGTGGTTTTCGAGCAGGGTGCTAGTAATGCCAAGGCATCGAGCAGCACCTTCGGCAAGATGACCACGTATTTGATAGATTCCATTGATGGCTTGCCTCCGTTCGACAGTCATTACTGGCGGACGCCGCTGGAGGAAGCAGAGCATCGATGGCGGAAGCAGTTCTCTCCTGATTTTCAGCGCGCCATCGACGCTGCTGTGAGAATGAGAAGAAGACGGCAAACCGCTCAGCCGAAGGAAGGATCGAACGATGGATTAGATGGAGGAGGAGCTGTTGTATGAATACTAGGCTTGCGCTAAGTTCGGATCGATACCAGGGATGTTTATTCGGTTTGGCCGCAGGAGATGCGTTAGGAACAACGGTCGAATTTTGTTCCCCCGGTTCGTTTGCACCGGTGCATGATATGGTGGGCGGAGGTGTGTTTGACCTGCTGCCTGGCCAGTGGACGGATGACACATCCATGGCGCTATGTTTGGCGGAGAGTTTGCTTTCCACCAGCGGATTCGATCCCGTAGATCAGATGACGCGGTATAGGCAATGGATGCGAGAGGGCTATATGAGCAGCACGGGAGAATGTTTTGATGTCGGCAATGCCACTAGTGAGGCAATTTCGCGGTTCGAGCAATCCGGAGAGGGCTACTGCGGCTTGGAAAGTCCGCACTTGGCCGGCAACGGTTCCATCATGAGGTTGGCCCCTGTACCGATGTTTTTTGCCGAGCAGCCGGCTTTAGCCGTTCGCTATGCGGCGCTAAGCTCCAAAACCACACATGCGACGTGGGAATGTGTGGACGCATGCAAATTTCTGGCAGCGTTGATCCTGGCAGCACTGCACGGATGGTCCAAAGATGAAATGTTGGAACCCGGGGCGTTCAGGGAATGGCTGGGGGAGGAGCCTCTAACGCCGCGGGTAGAAGAGATTCGAGACGGTTCTTACCGCAGAAGCGAGCCGCCGGTGATACAGGGAACCGGGTACGTGATCAAGTCCCTGGAGGCGGCCTTGTGGGCGTTCGCTAAGTCAACTTCTTATGAAGAGGGGGCGCTTCTCGCCGTAAATCTGGGCGACGACGCCGATACAACGGGGGCCGTATACGGTCAGCTCGCGGGAGCTTATTATGGATTAGAAGGAATTCCTGCCCGATGGGTAGAGATGTTGGCTAAACGAAATGTGATTCGGAATCTGGCAGAGGGCTTATATCAGAATAGGCGATGAAGCAAATAAATAAGAGGATCGGAAAATTCTTAGGGTGTTGAGGCGCATGGTCAATTGCTGCCACAAATACGCTTACTAAATTCGGTACCGGTGTGAGATAAAAGGAGAGAGAACCCTTGTACTTAACGGAAGAGCATATTCATTCTTTGTTGTCTTTTATTGGTTATGGCGATGTATCCAAGGCTCAAATCATCTTCTTGGGTAATGAAGGTGGTCTTGGAGACCGAAGTGTGGAAGATAATATTGCAAGCATATGCTTTACATATAAAGAAAACGTTAATCATTGTGTCCATGGGGATTGGACAAAGGGTTATTGGAAACAGGATCAATGGAAACCGGGGAGAGAAGTGCGCGTGCCTCGAAGTCCGTTCCTACGATTATGTTCCAGAATGATTTTAGCCTTGGAACATCCGGATCAGCCCATTCATTCATGGTTTCAACAAGCTGATCATAACGTAATTCAAGACGTTAAACGTTTCCTTATGGAGGGTGGCTTGTTTACTGATCGGCCCGGCATTCAAACGGCCCTCTTGGATTGGCGTCCTCTTCCGCGGAAACGTGAAGCCGATCCTTTGCCCTACGACAATATCAACCAAAAAAGTTATATTGACGCCTTTAATTTTTTCGATAGACCTAATAACAATCCCTACATAGAATGGAGAACCAAAAGATTAAGCTTGTTCCAGGACTTGATGAAAAGTTATCCCGTGCCGTTAATCTTAGGTATTGGAAATATACCGGCTAAGAAGAGAATGGTCGACGGTATTTGGGGCGAACAGATATATGAGGAAATCACTCTGCAGCCCAGTGGTAAAAAAATAGCTATCAGCAAAAATATAATAGGTGATAACACAAGGGTTATCCTGACTCCCTTTTTCGGCTATGAACATATGGGGTATTCCGGTGTCAAGGACCTTGCACAGTATATAAGCGATCACATTGAATTAAGATAAACCAATTGAAAAGCAAACATCTATAAAGAATGATAGCCCCGTCATCGAATGATGATAAGGGCTATCTTCATTATCGGGGGTTATCTATCTAGCACATGCCAAGCGATTGCGGCTTTGAAGAAAGTGGATTCATTCTCCGTTAATTGGTTTGCTTCCAAGTACTTATTGATTTTCTCCCGAATATAAAATTGTAAGGATTCAAACGGCCTACTTCTCGCGTTAGGGATGTTAAGCTCTTCCCCTACTTGTTTCAAATAATGGCTGTCTGCTATGGCGGTAAAAAGCTCAGGAAATAGTAATAGTTCAAGTCTCTGCGTATACATCGTCGGCTTAGGAGATTGGCCATTCTTGGACAGGTGGTCTAATAAGCCAATCTGTCGTATTGTTCCTGCCAGCGCATAGCTCATGACTTGATAATTCTGCTTACGAACCAAGAACAGCTTAGCGAGTATTTCTTTGGTATCATCCATTTGTATGAAGTTCAACAAGTTAGGAACGATTGGCCGTGGTTCAATGGCTATGGCTGCTGCAAATCGATTTACTTCCTCGCCAACTAAGAAGTCCTCAATAAAATCAACCGATTGTCCAGGCTCCCAAGCATCGATCCTGGCGTGAAGATTCTTTAGTAAGGTATTGGTTTTTTTTTCAAAATCGGGGTCCGTATTCTCTTTAAGGGACTGCTTTAACCGGTGATAGGCTTGGTCGATTTTATCCATACTCAAGGTGTTTTTCGCTCCTTCGAAGAGTAGAGTTTACTGGATGATTTAGGCAGGGACTTAAGTAGTTTACTATGGTATTTTGAACCATTGCAAAACTTTTTTTCTTTAGTTAGAGAAGACGTCCTTTCGTATAATGGAATTGTACACGCTATCACGTAACAAGAATGTTACGCCGCATCATTTACTATAAGGGAATAGAAAGATCACATTTAAGGAGGTCACACGATGACGAACCACGAAGTGAAAATCATTAGAATCTTCCATGTACATATAAACAAGGTGCAGCAGTGCCTGCGCGATGATCGTTTACCCGATGCAAGGTGGTTCAAAGGGATATGCGATTCGATCGCTTTGTTAAAGCTTTCTGCGAAAGTAAAAGGCAGCCGCAAAAATCTGGCCTGGCGTAGACTTGAGCGATATTATAGCAGAATTTGTCGGCTTCTGGATTTGGGTGCCCCGATGATTATTGTAAGGAAGGAAGCCCAGCAATTAAAGGAGGCACTGACTGAGGTAGAGCAGGTGTTTAGGGGGATTACCCCCAGGCTTACTTACGAACAAAAGCAGGACATACTGATGCATAGAGATATCGATTTTGCTGTACATGGAGAAGATCCTCTGTTTGCTATCCGTAATCGAAAGCATATTTTAAGTCCGGCCCTGATCGGTTATAGATTATGACTATCGTATAGCGGTTCTCTTGAAGCGTTCTTGAGAGTAAGGGATAACAAATGAAATGGAGTGAGGTACATGTTGAAGCCATTATTAGAGGAGTCTACCTACTGTATCGTTCTGACGGGGGCTGGCATGAGTACCGAATCGGGAATTCCGGACTTCCGCAGCAGCCTCAGAGGAATTTGGAAGGATAAAAATCCGATGGCTCTTGCAAGCGTGCAGGCGTTGGAAAATAATCGCGAGGCGTTCTTTGAGTTTTATCGAAGCCGATTGGAAGGGCTGAAGCCATGTGAGCCTCATCGGGGCCATTATGTTCTGGCCGAATTAGAAAAGAAGAGGAAATTAAAAGCCGTTATTACACAGAATGTTGATGGTTTGCATCGAAAAGCAGGGAGTGAGAACGTGATTGAGCTTCACGGGAATATTAGGTGCTTGTCCTGCATGCTGTGCAAGGAGAAGTATGATGACTCTGTCTATTTAATGAACGCACCCTATTGTAAGTGCGGCGGATTCATTCGACCGGATGTGGTGTTATTCGGGGAGGCTCTGCCGGAAGAGGCGGTGGACAAGGCTTATGACGAGATCGAGAAAGCAGATCTGCTGATTGTATTAGGTTCTTCCCTGTCTGTGTATCCCGCTAATCAGCTTCCGTTGCATGCTAAAGAGCGCGGAGCTAAGCTTGTGGTCGTCAATTTTGAGCCAACGGAGCTCGATCTTCATGCGGACTTGCTGATTCAAGAGAAAATGATCGGGGAGCTGCTCTCGGAATGGTCTACTCCGATGGATTTAAATTCATAGACCAAACTATATTTTTCTTCACGGCCTGTCCCTTTTTCGATAAGATAAAAGGTAATCATACCGTTGAAGGAAGTGCAGCAATGGCAAAAATCAAAAAAAAGGTTCAAATGATTATCCCTAAGCCTGAGCAGTCCGGCGAACCACTTGTGAACGGCGCTAAAATCCGTTATATGGGAAACGAATGGACGATCGTTCAAGAGGATTATCGTGATGAAAAGGGCGAGGGGCTAGTAGTAGAAAGGGTGCGTGAGCTCATTGTTCCGGATCCTCCTAAGGAGTCGTATGATCAGTTGTTGGAAATGGAGCAAGAGTGGGAAAGAGCGGAGGGGCTCGGTGACGAGGCGGCTTGGATGTCGGAGGGAATTGCTCTTTATAATAAGATGCTGATGCTCCAGCCGGAACAAGCCAGGCTCAAATACAGTTTGGCTGCGCTTTTATTGCAGCATGGGACACATCACAAAGTGAAATGGTTAAATCGCTTGAAGGCTGCCTCTTTATTCGAGCAGCTGCTTCAGCTTGAACCGAACCATCCATTGGCCCATTATCATTTAGGATACATTCACTGGTATGACCAGAAGTGGAATAATTCTGCAGAGCACTTTTCAATGGCTTTAACATCGGGGAAGCTAACAGGAAACCAAAGAGTTCGAGCCATGGGTTCTTTGGCCGTCTGTTACGCTAAAATGGGCGATAGGGAGAAAGCGGAGCAGCACCTCGAGGGTGCTTGGAAGGAAGATACGGATCGCATGTATATTCCGGAAATCGAACTGTTTCGTATGCAGATCGAAGCCGCGTCTCAACAAAAAAAAGTGACCTGTGCGCTAATAAAGAATCATGATGTATCGGTTATTCCCTACGATGAAGCCGAGCAAATGACAGATGAAATCATCGAACAGGGAGGGTGCGTTTTGGATATGTTCCGTTCAAAAGCGTTGTTCTCCGGTCCCCGGGATACAGTGGAGCTTCAACCTCGGCTTGCTGCCTTACTTGAGTATCTCATGAAGCAGACGAATCCCCGCACTTCCGAGCAAATGGCGGGGGATTTATGGGAAGGCGGTAATAAGGATACCATCCGTGTGTACATACAGAAGCTTAGGAAAGCATTAGCTTCATGTTTGGACGTTCCCGCGGATCAGGCGGTGGTAAGGACGAAGCAGGGATATATGTGGCAGTGGGTGAAGCCATCTCAGCTCGTTGTATCCTATGATCCTGGAAATAGAAGAAATCGAATGTTGGGTTTGTAGGCTTAGCCACTTCCCCCTTCTTTATAAGAAAATAACTTCACCGATGATCTTCTTAGGGGAAAATCGGATGCGGCTGGTGACCAACGATGATATCAGAAATTCACAATAAAATCTCAAGCACAGGCAGTAATTTGTCGGAACGACTGGAGGATAAGCTGACGGGGGATTTTTTCGGGACGCTTCGGTACTTGTCATTCGAGCTGGGGTTCAGGAATGTACTTTCACAGGTTCGTTTTGAAACGGATGAATCAAAGCTCCAATGGAAGCTTATGTTGGATCGTATTCGGGGATACGATATGGAATACCGTTTCTGGCCTTCTCATCCGGAAGGGGAGATTGATTTACTAATAGATCATCCTGAGACTTTGATCGGTATCGAGGTCAAATATTTGAGCTCGTTATCCTCGGAGGATGAAGACCCGCTAGCTGTGATAAAACCTGAAGAAAGCCGTAATCAACTCGCGCGTTACGCTCGGATGATCCATTCAGTAGGCGCTGATCGTCAGAAATTTCTCGTCTTCCTGGCGCCCCTTGACATCTTGCTGCCGGTTGAACGAACCATGAGGAACCGCCCGATTATTAGATCCGATATATCGCTTGGTTTTTTGTCTTGGCAGGAGGTGCTGGAGTCGCTTCAGGAGTTGGATACCGGAACGCTTGAGATTGGGCAGCGGCTGATTCTAAAGGATATTACAGACCTGCTGTTGAAAAAAGGTTTTGTCCGGTTCCGAGGGTTCTCCTCCGGACTCGAAACGATCGAGCTGAATGATTCGGCATACCATTATCAGGGGAAGAGACAAAGGTTCGAAACCCTTGTGTGGCCTGAAAATCCAATCAAGGAGAATAAGAGCTATGTCTATAGAAAGTAACACCGGAACAAACATTGCCCAAGCCTTTAAGGTTCTATTGAAAACCTATGAAAATCTGGATTTGCTGTTTACGGAGATGGATATGGAAGCCGAGGAAGCCGGATTGATTCCATTAACGCAGAGGCCCCTAAGGTGGAAGTCGGATGTACACTACAGCGGTTGGTTGATCAATGATTTTATTAAGCTGTATCAACTTAAAGAGGAACTTTCTCCGGCGGATGAGGCCAATACGAGCATAGGGGCCGTTTACGGCGTGGAAGTTAATTTTGAAGAGGATTATCCAAAATTGTGGTTGATCCGTTATACTTATGATTTTAGTGCTTGGAATCGACTCCCGGCGGTATCCGATCATCCGACCTTTTATTATCCGCTTGTGGATGAAAGTGCATTTCGAATTACGGAGATGCATGGACTGTTAAAGGGGATACCCGTAGATGACAAAGTGATGAAACGATATTGGGGAATCCGTGAGGCGGTTGCCCGTAGCATTCCACTAGTACAGGTTAGCTCACGCGAAGCCATACGCAATGAAGTTTTTGCTCCATTGGCAAAGCTTTTGGATGGTAATACAGATCGGATGTAATCTCGTCTAACGGGACGAATAAGTGTGGTCGATATAACTAGAAGAATAAATACATATAGCAGGATGGATACAAGGAGAACGATGGATAAAAAAAGAAGACTTCGTGATTTAAGCTTTGGTTCCATGGGAGCGGATGCTCCGTTAATCATAGGCGGGGGAGTTACCCTGTTAGGGGAACCGTTATCAACCTGGATGGCCAGCGAGTTTAATCACAACATAGATGAGTATGATAAAGCCATTGATGCGGTATATAACCAAACTCATATTGGGGGATCTGGCCTCCATCATTTACTGGATGGTCAACATACGGTGTGGGGGGCGTTTGAAGCCGTAAGAGATGTGAAAACGGATGACTCTCTAGTCACGGAGTTGATGCAGGCAGGAGAGCATTTACTTCGAGATACGGCCTCTAAGTCAGGGATTAACCCTTTGTTTTCACTAACGGAGGAACAATATCGCAGTATCAGTGGACTGGTAAGTGAAATGGGCATCTCCAAAACCTTTTTAGCGGATGCGCTCACCTTTAACGGCACTGAGTTACTTGGAGGACTGGCAGGACTGGCGGCTGCATTATTGCTTGGGAATAAACCGGACCCGTCACGGCTATCTCGTCTCTCCGGGGGCCTGTTGATTTCCTCACTTGCCACCGCTAATCCGATCTTGTTCCCCATAGCTGCCGGAGGCATGGTTTACAGTGCGATGAAGAGCGGCAATCGGCTTGAATCCTTAAAGCAAAATGGAAAGGGAGCGTTGGTGTCCGGCAGCGCTTTGCTCGTTACCTCGCTGGTCGGAGGTCCTGTATGGATAGGGTGCCTGGTTGGTTTAGCCACGGCTCTTATGGTTTCTTATTCCATTACTAACCCAAACGACGCTTTTCAACGAATGAAGCAGCTCGTCCAGCCGGCAGGAAAGTTATATCGGAAAGTATCACTTCAGTTACCATAAGGGAGCACAGCATGAATAGCCTACTTACTAAGATTGTTCAATATGAAGCTTTTCAAAAAGTACATACCGATTTATCCGCAGTCAGTGAAGAGACCATAAATAATATCATGACCTCTTTTAAACGCGCATTACAAGAAAACCGTTCAGCCATAGCCGGTTCAAAAAACAAAGATCAATTACGGATAGCTCTGATGCAGGAGCAGTTGATCGTTCAAGCGCAGGCAAGCCAATATTTAAGCATAACGGATGAATTTACGGAGCGTCACAAAAATTTATGGAAGTTCAATTCCAAAGCTCCGGAAATCTTTTTTGAAACGGCATATGATCAGCTTGCCAGCTATTTTCAAAGCAAAAAGAACCTTATGCATCGAAAGCTTGAAGCGGATAGCTCCTGGTACAGTGGCATTAAAGATTCAGCTAAGAAGATGGGCTCTTTAGTCAATATGGCTGTAAAAGGAGCTAACCAGCTTTCGGAGAAGCTGGGCGGTCAGAAGCTGACGGCTAATGAGAATGTCGTTGACGATAAATCCATAGTCGAGGCTCTTATGGAAACATACTTACATCCGAATGACGTTTCTTTGGATATCGGACGAATGCTGGGTCAATGCAATAAAGTATACGAGGAAGCATGGAAGAAAGAACTAACTGCCCAGCAGCCGGATCTTGAGCGTATTATTCCTCATATGCTCGTACATAAGGCAAGGGGAAATGTAGACCTCCAATTTAATGTCGGAGCTACCGAGCAAATCCTTATGGTATCTATTGGAACAACGGTAGCTAGTGTTCTCGCCTTGGCAGCGGGGTGGCATACGTTAACGTGGGCCATTCTCAATGTCTTTCCTCCGATGGCGATATTTGTGGCCGCTCTTACGATGGTTACAGGCTTCCTCACCAAGGAAAGTGCTCTGAAGCAGCGGAAGAAGCAAATTGATGATTCAGTGAATCAGTATTATCATTACTTTTTGACCTATCTTGATGTCATCAAGCTAAAGGAGCTTGGGAACAGGTCATTGCGTGAGCATATTGTAGAAGCAGGAGAGTCCATCATAGGAAAAACAGTCGCTCAATGGGAGACGGCTTTATTGGGCGGGCTTACCATAGATCATTACAGGCAGTTGAATGCCGCTTTTTCCAGGCACCTTCTGTATACACAGGAGGCTCTTGATCAACTCGCTGAGCTGGAACAAAAGTGAACGATTGGTGGAAGATGATGAATAAATTAGCAAAAGCATTTTTTTTATTTGTTGGTATATATTTGGCTTTTCAGATCCTGAGCTTTACGATCGCGTTCATATTGGAGCACAGCCTGCTGTTCACGATCTTAGCAGGCAGCACTTATTTATTGGTCCGCTACAAAAACGATCTCATACGAACCCTGCCTGTATTAAGGAGGTACTACAGTCAAACGAGATCGTATACAAAATCGAAACTTAAGCAAGTAGAAGTTAGAATGGAAGTGTTGTTTAGAAATATAGAGGAAAAACAAAATAACTTAATGATTTACGTACGCGAACGTGAGCAAATCGCCGCAGATCTGCAGGAGAAGAATGAGGAAATTAAGCAGCTTGAACAAATGCTTCACGATCATCGCGATAGTTCAATCCATACCGATATCCTCCAACAAGATTTGCAAGAAAAGCTGCTGGAAGTGCAGCAGTTAAAAGCTTCCTATCACGACATGGAAGCCAAAATCAGTGACGCCACGCAAAAGGTCGTAAAGTTGGAACAGCAGCGATTAAAGCTTTTGGATGAGCGGAATCTGGTAACGAAACAGTTGGACGAATTGACAGTAACACTGAAAATTAATGAACAACGTAACCATCAGATGTCAGCTGAGATTGAGCGGTTGCAGGAACAACAGGAGAAGTTGGAAGCAGTGCTTGCGGGTTCAACCTCCAATGACGAAGTGGAACGAATACAAAATGAGATTGACATGCTGCGTACGCAGCGCGAAAGCCTGGAAGTTAAAATCAACGAATTACTTCATGAAAAACGAAATCTGGAAAGATACCGGACGGAGCTTGAAAGCACGTTAAAACATACTCACGAAGAGCTGGAAAAGCGGGTTCAGGAATTAGAGACGGTCCGGGCCAACGAAACTTTTGTCAAAAGCCAGTTAGATCAGGTACATGTACTGCTGGGTGATAAAGAAAAACAATTAACCAGCATTTCGGAGCGGTTACGCTATACCCAAGAGGAGAACCAATCGAAATTAGAGAAGGCCGGGCATAAAATCAAATCGTTAACCATGAAAATCGATGAATTAATCGGGTTAGAGCTTAGAAGCCGAGAGGATGCCGTGGCCTTGATTCAGTTAGCGCAAGAAAACAAAGAGCTTGAAGAAGAATTAATGAATGCACGAGAGTCCAGTTCTATGGAGAAGCATATTTTACAAAAGGAGTACAAACCGCGTTTTGAAAAAATTTACCCGCATGCCGAATTTCACAAAGAGTTTTTTCATGATTTCATTCAACTAACAACGAATGACCGGATCAATGTAGAACATGAGATTTGTCTTATGCATTATCGTCTGGCGGAGGTTGAATCGAAGAGACGTCCAAATACGGTGAATTCTACCGTAGGGAATTTACTGGAAATGCCTTTCTCGTCTAAAGGAAGAATCTACTATCGGCATCATCAAAACCGACTCTATATTTATCGGGTAAGCAAGACGGAAAAAGACCAGAAAGTGGTCATTCGATGGCTGCAAAACAGTTTAACTGCATAAAATGTAGGGCACTCGAAAGGGTGGCCCTACATTTTTTTTTAAAATCACGGCTGCTAGACTCATATTTATACTAGTAACTAACTCTTCCACCGCCTTAAGGAATTCCTTACGCTGTTCATGGTGCCTTTACTTGATTTTAAAGACGGAGACGGATTCATTTAAACCTTCTGCAAGCTGCGCAAGGGAATGTGACGTCGCGGCCGTTTCCTCCGAAGCGGCTGCTGCCTCTTGGCTAGCAGATGAGACGTTTTCAATGGAATGCATAACCTCATTAGACTGGGCAGCTTGCTCTTCGCATGCAGTCGCAATTTCCCCTACCTTGAGTTCCGTTTTGCTAATCATTTCAATAATTCGATCAAAAGCCTTTCTTGTCTCCTCGGACTGACTCACCCCGTCGGAAACGGCCATTACACTTCTATGCGTGTTTTCCTGCATGCCTTTGATAATTACTGTAATTTGTTTGGTAGCCTTACCGCTTCGTTCCGCGAGCTTACGTACCTCATCGGCTACGACCGCAAACCCTCTTCCTTGTTCTCCAGCACGTGCAGCCTCGATAGCCGCGTTGAGGGCGAGCAAATTGGTTTGATCCAAGATGTCGTAAATGACTTCGATAATTTCCCCGATTTTCCCCCGATTAAGTCTCGTAAATTATGAACCATATGGTTAACCGATGCTGTGAGCTGTCCCCATTCATCCTTGGAATGGATCGCGATTTCTTCAGTCAGATTTCCGGCTGCTATTTTTTCCGTCGTATGGATTAATTGCTTCAAAGGTGTAGTTATCGAGCGGACGATCCACAAGGCAAGCATACGCCGATGATGATCGCGATCACAATTACGGCAATGGTTGTATAGAGGATACCCTTGGTTGCGTTTGTGATTTCTGACATCTCGATGGCGCCGATAATTTTCCAACCGGTCAATTCGTTGGTGACAAATACCCCTTTATTGTTTACCCCATTGAACTGAAAATCAACGGCTCCAGTATTCGATTCGTAAAACTTGGTTACATATGGTTCTGTGTTCTCGGTACCCGGCTCAATCGTGGGATTGGTGACGTACTTCCCGTCCTTATCCAGAATAAACACGTAGCCATTTTGGCCCACTTTGATGCTGTTCACTCGTTTGGCAAGATCGGTCAAAACCAAGCTGCCGCCCGCCCACAACTCCCGACTCATCATCGCTCATTTTCGACGGGTTAGCGGCGATCTGGTTATTCGTTGCGGAGAGGAAGGGATCACTTACGATAGCCTTTCCTTTGTTCTCCGTCGCTGTAATAAACCAAGGCCTGGTCCGAGGGTCGTAACCCTCTATGGTTCGATCTGGGGAGAAAATCATCACTTCGGTATTGGTTCCGAAATAAACGACTTCGTATTGAGGGTTAATTGCTTTATATGGCTCCAATATGGCTCTAACCTGTGGACTAGCCGTGCCATCAACCATTTCGGCATGGATTTGTTGTGCCAAATAATCCATGTCGGATAGGCTTTTGGAGATAAGTGTATTAATTTCATGGTTTGCAGATTGAACGCTTTGACTTGCGCTTTGCATAATTTGATCTTCCACCTGTTGTCTTGCCTCCAGATAACAAAACCATCCGACGACGCTGCATGGCAGGATTAATATGACCAGAAATGCTGCGATCAACCGGGTTTGAATACTCATTTTCAACATGTGTGACTTCCTCCTGAGAGCATTGATTTGTGGTTTGTTTCAAAGTAGTTCCGAGAATCAGAAGCTAGGCTTTTGCTCCCCGATTTGAATCTAAACAAAAAAAAGAAGCTCCCCCTTTGGTGGCTCGGCTGCCATAGCATCATGCTTTAGGCCCCCAGCTTTGTATCCCTGCCTTTCTAAAGTGATATTTTTCCATATTACACATAGTTGTGGAAGATATCCAGTAAAAATAATCCATTTTTTACCACTTCATCACAAATACTATTCTTTTCTATACGAACGCATATTCGAGACAACCTCATGTCGCATGGCAATGATATCCTATACTGGAAAGTACCTATTTTCGCTTTTCGGAGGATTACATGACGAAGAAAACAGATAAAATTCAGATCGATATTTTAAACATTTTGATACAACTCGGATTGAACACGGCGATAATTCGTGATACCCCAAAAGACCAAGGTCCAACGGATGACATGACGGATTAACCCCGTGCATATCTAGTATTCAAACAATGATTGATTCATTTTTATGTAGTTCCTAAGAAGGAACTCTTCTGCTTTAGAAGAATAAGTAATATACAGGAAAATAGTACTAGTTTATCAAGGGGTATGAACATGATCGACAAAGTGATCCGCATTTTTAATATCATCAATGCCATTCAAGCTAATCCGGGGATTTCGGCAGCTGATCTCGCACTCAAATGCGATGTGAATATCAGAACGATTTACAGGGACTTGGATATATTGAGCTTGATCGCACCCGTTACCAATGAGGGACGGGGCACAGGCTACCGTTTTATGGGGAAATTTTTTCTTTATCCGCTCAATTTCTCGGAACAGGAGGCGTTCGTGCTTTCGCTGCTGCCTTCCGTGCTGGACAAAGATAAACTCCCGCCCGGATTTGATACGGCCTACGATAAGATAATGGCCACGCATTTAAAGGAGAAGTCCAAGCAAAACAGCATCATCGAAAACTTGGCGGATATCATCCAGATGGGGACGCCGGCGTATCGTAAAGAGACCCCGAATTTCCTTCAGCCGATCATTGAGGCGATTCTGGGGCAGAAAACAATCGATACGGTGTACCACACGCAGTATCGAGACGAAACAACCATGCGGAAAATAGATCCATATTATTTGGTGCCCCGTGACCAGCGTTTTTATTTAATTGGCTACTGCCACTTAAAACAGGCGATTCGCACCTTCCGAATAAGCCGTTTTCAGAAGGTGGAGATTACGAATCTCCCCTACGATAAAGGGGATTTTAACATCAAGCAGTACCTCAAAAACACGTGGACCATTGACCGTGGGGATAAAAATATGATGTTTAAGGTTAGGTTCGCCCCTGAAGTTGCACGTTACATAAAGGAAGAGGAGCTATTCGTTCGTCCCCGTATGAAGGATCAGAAGGATGGCAGCTTGATCTTTGAGGTCACGGTTAACAACGAAAAGGAGTTCGTAAACTGGATTCTTCAATACGGCCCCAATGCAGAGATACTGGAACCAAAGTCGGTGAGGGAAAGCTTGAAGCAGCAGCTTAGTCTTTGGGTCGAGATGTACAAGTAAGCTTGGAGGAAAATCCATGCATTGTGTTGAATGGACTCCATAGATCTTTTTGTTTGTGAATTCCTATTTTCTAACGGTATCAACAAGTTCAAGACAACGTGGGTGATCATGGGTGGGTTCAATACTTATAGATAAAAGCTTAGAGGGACGTTTGATAGCCAATTCGAACCCGCATGTACAATCTTTTTTACATTCGCATCAAATACAAACGTACGATCAGCTGTGCGAGGATGAGCTCCGATTATTGTTTAATGAAGATGCCGAAACCTTCTGGAGCGTGGTCAGAGTATTCGGCCTGCTTGGCGTTCGTTATAAAGGAAAGCTGCAGGCGTACTCATCCTTTGAGTTTGGGAAAGGCGATTTCCTCGTGTATCAAGGCAAGCTGACAGGGAACACAGCGGTAACGTATAGCTTCAAGCTTGAGCGTTTTTTGCGGCCGTTTTTGAGCTCTTTCGGCCTCAAGACGATATCCGACATTCATGGTTTATATCTGCTTAATATTCAGCACCAACTGGACAAGCTACATCTGTCAGAGTGGTACGGGGTTTTCGTAGAAGAATTGCTGCAGCAGCAGTTTGTGGTTCGCGGAGAGCTGGGGAAGCTGGAGGGAGAGGGTTGGGATCACAGCGGCACGGACGAATCATTCACCAAGACGGTGACCTTCGAGAACGTAGTGATCCAAATTCCGAATGTCATCCTTACACGGGACATAGCTCCCGACTTTTCCGGTTCGGTTGCTCGAAATATTCACTGTTTATTGAAAGACGGCCTGACCACTTATGGGCAGCTTCCGGACAACTTGGAGGACTACTTTCTTCATAAGCCGAGCATTGGTATCGGTAAAATCAACAGATTCAAGAATGAGCTTCTGAATAATATTGAAATTCATTGCCAGGAACGGGCAAATGTTGTTATAACCATGGAAACACCAACGGAGAGGCCGATCTATGTTCCTCCTCTCTTACGTGAGAAATCCATTGATCTGTTTCTTCCAGTCATTAACAGGTACAATGGTTATTCTTTAATCGTCGAGCAGCTATCCGAGATGGGAATTGTCAGGTGGGGCGAGCTTTGCCGCTATACGAAGACGGAGCTTACGGATGGACTGCGAAAGAAGCATGCAAGGATCTCTCGTATCCTACCCATATTTGAGGAATTATCGATTCATGTGGAAGGAGCAGAGGTAGAGGTTACGCTGGAGAGTCTATGGAAACGATTTTATAATGACCTGTCCGCGCTTGCTCATAATAATCGATTGGACTTCCTGGAGGAAAGACCTTGGGAGGTCTTATATAAACGTGTGAATAAAGGACCTTACAGGGAGGCGATGACGCTTCAGGAAATCTCCGACGAATTAGGGGTCACGCGTGAACGAATTCGGCAAATTGAGGTTAAGGCATTCGAGCTCTTCATCTTGCGGCATGTCCCTTTATTATTCGAGCTGAAAGAAACCGTGAGCGGCAGATATAACCTGGTATCCATCGAGGATATTCTGGGAGGACCCTTCACCATGAATGATGCGGAAGAGGCGGTGCTGGCTAGCATCGTTAAAAAATGTGATATCGGGCTGTTATACGATACGGAGTACCACGCATTCTTTGCCGGCGACAACGGGCAGGTGGATGAGGATATAGCAGAGTTGATCAAACATCTGATGAGCGAACAGCGTTGGTACCATCCTAGCAGACTTAAGGATAAAGTCAACGCATATTTCGAAAAAAATCCGACGTCCCTCCTGACACCGGACATGGTATTCGAGACCATCGTTCCCAATTGTTTCATCATGTTTCGTTCGCTTTATTTTCCTGCCGAAGGGACGAAGAAGGATCTGCTTTTACCTGTTTTTGAGGCATTTTTTCCTGAGGGCCTGGCGCTTATCAAAAACTCGCACCTGTTCACGGATATCGCACGAGAAATGTATCCGGATTATTTTGGAGATAACGATGACCGGAGCATTTATTCATCGCTGCTTCGCAATGAAGAAGAGGTTGTCATTTGGGATAACGGATACTATATTCCCAGGTCATCGATTTCGGTCGACCCGGGCGATCTTGTCCCCATAAAGGAATGGACGATTCAGCTCCTGAAGGAAAGCCAGGCCCCGCAAATCCGATTAACGAGAACGCTTTGGCATTTTAGAGAGGATCTTGAACAGCTTGGCATAACCAATGAGTATGCACTTTATACTTGTTTTAAGCTGTACGGCTCGGATGAGTTTGATTTCGTGAAGGCTCCCCGTATTTGTTTAAAGGGAGAGCTTGATGCCGCCAGGCAGCCGCTCACACAAATTTTCTATGACTATATTAAAGCTCAGAACAGAAAAGTCAGCCGCAAGGAAATTGTGGAGCATTTCAAAAATCAACTCGGCTGGGAAACATACCACATTGAGCAGCGGATGGGCGATCAGATCATTCGGGCTGGCTACGATGAATATATTCATATTGATAATTTACAAGTTAATCTGCAAGGTTTGGAAACCGTCAAAACCTGGCTCGTTAGAAAAATGGAGTCGGTCGAGTCGGTTGTCTCGATCAAAGTGGTGAATCGCGCCATTATGAAGCTGGCCAACATAGATTCCTACCAAACGTTATATTACATGCTGGAACGGGAATATCCGGATGAGTTCAGCTTCTATATCTATCCGAAACTCGGACTGTTTGATAAGGAAGAGGAGATAAACGCGCCGTCAAGGAGGTCCCCGATTGCCCTCCTTGAACATTATCTTCAAAGTGGTCAGACCGTGGCGTACCGAAGCGAATTGGAGAAGCACTTCAAGAGCATCGGCTGGGCATCTATTAGCTACAACTCCAGGAACATCATTGTGTATGAATTCAAGAACGATCAGGCACTGGCCTTCGTGCATAAGGACACGATCGGGTGGACGGAGGAGAAAAGGGATGCGTTCCTGAGCCTGATTCATGCGTCATTTGATGAGCTGTACGAAGGCAATGAGTTTCTGCTGGACATGGATGTACTTTATCAGAATCCGAGTGTCCGTCAACGTCTCCCTCGGCTGGCCAACGGCATAGAGTGGACGCCGGCCCTCATGGTTTCGCTGCTGAAGCAGGAGGATGAGACGGTTACGATCCTGGGCATTACGGAGAAGACGGCTATTCGTGATGACAATCCTCACAGCATCGCGAGCGAGCTTGATCTGATCCATTACCTGTTAATGAAAGAGTATCAGGGGGCAGCGTCTATCCAGCAGATGGAGCGGCGCTTGCAGGAGCTCAATGTGATCAACAGGTCGATGAGCAGACTGTATTACAACGACCAGATGGACGAGAACATTCCTTATGTGACTACGCCTTCTCTGGAGATGATAACCCAAGACCTCTACCGAACTCGAACGGGAGGCTGATGAACGTTGCTGCGTGAGCTTCAATTGCAATACGTATATGATTCATCCGAGAACAGCATTGTGGACAAGCTGTTCCACCCGCTTCTTCACAACTCGATCCTGTATCAGCGGGGCGTAGGTTATTTTACGTCCGGGTGGCTGCAGCTCAATCTCAAGGGAATTTTAAGCCTCATCGAACGCAAGGGCAAGGCGGAATTAATTACCTCGCCTCACCTGACAGCAAGCGACTACGATGCAATGGAGCGGGGGGAACAGGCCAAGGAGGATCAAGCGATATATGAAGCGATCCTTCTGGAGCTGAATGCCCTTGAGAAGCAAGACGATCACGAGACGCTGCCTCTGTTGGCATGGCTGGTCGCGGATAATCTGTTAGAAGTGAAATTTGCCATCCCGAAAAACAATATAGGCGATTTCCATGACAAGTTTGCCATATTTACGGATGAGGCCGGGGACAAAGTGGCGATCCACGGTAGCTATAACGATTCCCTCCATGCCAATTACAATGGTGAAAGCTTCTCGGTGTATTGCTCTTGGGTAGAAGGTCAGGCGCCTTATGTGGCCAAGCACGAGGAGCGTTTCCATAAGATGTTCTCTGGTCAGAACGATTTCTTTCGCATCTACCGGATGCATGATTTCATTCGCGAGAAGCTCGTTCTAATTACCCAATACACGGAGCGGCCTTACGAGATTGGCAAGACACAAGCGGAACCGGAGGAGGAGCTTCCGATACGAATGCCTTCCACATTACAACTGTTTGACTACCAGAAGCATGCCATTGAAGAATGGACAAACAATAACTGCCGAGGGTTATTTTCGATGGCGACAGGGACGGGCAAGACGATCACCTCGCTGGCTGCGGCTTTAGGTGTGTTTAAGTCTCATAAGAAAATTTGCCTGATTGTTTCCGTGCCGTTCAAGCATCTCGTAGAGCAATGGAACCAAGAGGTGCGTGCGTTTGGATTTATACCGGTGATGTCTACCAGTCGGGATTGGCTCTTCGAAGCAAACTCGCTCATCGATGACTATAATTTAGGATTTGAGGAAGTCATTTGTTTCATCGTCACCCATCAGTCCAATGCGGACGAGGATAAATTTCTTCGTCTTGTGTCCAAAATTCGCAACAAAGACAGCGTTCTGTTTATCGGGGACGAGGCTCATTACCTGGGAGCGGCGTACCTGCGCAACTCGCTCCATCCGGATATTAAGATGCGCATCGGCTTATCGGCGACTCCCGAGCGATGGAGGGATCTGGACGGGACACAGGTGGTAACGGATTATTTCTCCAGAGAGGTGATCTCCTTCGGGCTGGAAAGAGCTATTGAGGAGGGTTATCTTACCCCTTATGAGTTCTTTCCCCATTACGTGGAGATGAGTGAAGAGGATTACCGGGAGTACAAACGCTTGACGATACGCATTAGCCAGCTCCTGCAGGCGGCCAAGACTGACCCCAGCCGCCGGGAAGCGGCGAATGTGTTTGCAGCCCAGCGGGCGAATCTTCTGAATAAGTCGGAAGCAAAGATTGAGACGTTCCTTGCTCTTCTGAGGCAGCATATCCGTGAGGTTGGCCTAGAGCATTTCAAGCATACGATTGTATATAGTCCGGAGGGAAAGCATAGGGAAATTTTGCGTCGGGTTGCGGACACGGGGCTGCGGGTGCAGGAAATTGTATCCTCTACGAGCAATGCCGACCGCAAGTCGATTCTTCAGGCGTTCGATCGGGGCGACATTCAAGTGATTGTTGCCATGAAATGCCTGGATGAGGGCGTCAACGTACCGGCAACAAAACGTGCGTATTTTCTGGCCAGCACCTCCAACCCGCGTCAGTTTGTCCAGCGCCGCGGGAGAATTCTAAGGAAGGCTATCGGGAAACAGCAGGCGTACATCCATGACTTTGTCATGATTCCGCCGCTCGATGCGGCGGATGACGGAAACACCTATGCGCAGATCATGAAGCGTGAATTTGCCCGCTTTGTAGAGTTTTACCTGTGCGCGAGCAATCAGCTGGCCATACATAGCAGAGCCTTCGAGATTCTAGAGCGGTATCGGCTCGGTTACTTGCTAAGCTTGAAGCCGGAAGACATTTATTCATCACTATCAGGGGAGTTGGAAGACCATGACAGCTAGTAATGTGCATCCGAAGATCATAGAAGAGCTGAAAAAATATCCTGAGGAAGTTCAGGAGCTTGTCATCGAGGCTCTGCAAGGATTCGGCCAAGGACTCAATCAACAAGAGGTACAGCGGAAGCTGGAGAATAAAATGAGAAGAATTGTTCAGGATGGTGAACGGGCGTGAAGATCGAGAAGCTGGAGCTGGTCAACTTCAAACAATATTACGGGGAGCAAACCATTCATTTCGCCGGCTTCCAGTCCAAGGGCGAACAGAATGTTACGGTCGTGTATGGGGCCAATGGGAAGGGCAAAACCACGATCTATCGAGCCTTGATGCTCGCCTTATTCGGCGTGGCGGAGCTTGCTAAGGATAAAGAGATCGGTAAGAAAGGCGATAGCTACTACATCTGCAACCTGAATGTTCTTCGCGAGTCGCCGGACGGATCCGGAATGGTCAAAGTGAAAGTCAGCTTCTCTCATCAAGGGGAGCATTTCGAGTTGGAGCGTGTCCTTGTCTCTCAGCTGTTTGACGATGAGCAAATCCAGGAAGATTTCCTTTCCGCACGGATGACACACATCGACATACAGGGCAGAACGCATATGTACGACCGGGAGGAGGACATTTCATCCGTTGTGAATCGGATTTTCGATCGTAGGATGAAGGACTATTTCTTGTTCGACGGTGAACGAATCGAGCAATTGATGCGGGACGAGCAGAGCCAGAAGAAAGAAGTCGCCAAGGGAATTAAGAACCTTCTCAAGCTTGATGCATTGGATGATTCTCTGCAGGTCATGGCGAAGCTCCATTCGAGCTACCATCAAGAAATTCAGAATGCGGCCAGCGGCGAGTATCGGACAAAGCTTGGTGAACAACTAGCCAAGGAACGGGCCATGGAAGAGTTTGAGGGCAATGTGGAGAAATGGCAAGAAGAGCTTGAGGTGAAAGAACGGGAAATCTCCCTCATCGACGACCAGCTTAAGGAGCACCAGGACGTCAGAGAGCAGGTCATAAGGCGGGAGCATCTAACGGGACAGATCAATGACTTGGGTAAACGAAAAGCAGACCAGCTGGCCAAAATACGCGATTTCAATAAGCATAGCTTTAATCTGCTTTTGAAGGATGAATATACTCGCTTCTATAGTGAGCTAGAGCATATTCGTGCCCATATGGGCAACCCGTTTGATATTGCAAAAGAGTTGCTTGAAAAGATCATAGAGGATCGCAAATGCGCGGTGTGTGACTCGGATGTGGATCCGGACAGCAAGCAATTTAAAGCCGTAAGCCTGCTGCTCGAGAAGCATCAGGAGCATTCCTATACTCGTGAATTGAACGATTTGAAAGAAGAAGTACGTACCGTAATGGAACAGAACAAGCTGGCGGAAGAGCGAAGCGGCGAGCTGTTGAAAGGATACTCCGATATTAACAAAGAGATGAAACGGATCCAACGGGACATCGATTCGATCAACGAAGACATCGGGGTAAGTCACAATGCGGATTATCGTAATCTGCAGCAAGCCCGCAATAACCTGTCAGACCGCATTCAGGAGCTTCGGCTGAAAATTAATCAGGGTAAAGATGAACTTAACCGTCTCCTGAACGAGAAGCGGGAAATTGATTCGGCTGTGAAAGAAATGGAGAAGAAGGAAGCTCAGAAAGACATCAAGGTCAAAATGAAAGATATTGCGAACGCCACCAAAGAAGCGCTAAAAGCGATTCAAACCAAGTTCGTCGATGAAATCTCGAGGGAAGTGGAAGAGGTCACCACGTCGAACTTCCGTAAATTCATTGATGAGGATAGCAGGCAGAATTTGAAGGAAGTGAAAATAGAGAAGGACTTCTCTTTACAGGTGCTGGCATGGAATGGCGCCAACTTCCTGCCGAATCTGTCATCCGGCCAGCGTCAAATCTTGTCTTTATCCTTCATCATTTCACTGCTCAGCATCTCCGGCGGAACGGATAAAACGCTGGAAATACCGTTATTCATGGATACGCCGTTCGGACGAATTTCCGGTGAAAACCGCGACAATCTGCTGCGGCTGATCCCGGATATGACGCCGCAGTGGATCCTGCTGGCAACGGATACGGAGTTCACTCGCGTCGAATGCGCGGAGCTGCGGAAAACCGGACGCTGGGGAGAAGTGTATCGACTGCAAATTCCTGCACCTGGCAAAACAGAAGTCGTGCGCGACAGCGTGCTGGGCTTTCAGCCTGATCGATAAGAGGAGAGCGATAATCATGAGAAGCATTCAATATACGGGAGATCCTCGACTACACTGGAGCAAGAAATACGAAGACATTTACCATACGCTGAAGGATAAAGGGATTTTTCCCCAGAATGCACAGACTTTCATGTTTTGTGCAAGCTTAGGTTTTAAATATGATCGCAGCTTACCGATTAGCAGTCATTCCAATGACATCCGATTGGCTACCTTCACGGAGCCGGAGCTGATCTCTTATGTCACTATCGCTTTCTCTAAGGCCGGCATGCAATTTGATAAGCTGGGACAGATCGAGGAGTTCAGACACATCATGGAGGAGTACGCCGAGGGCGGAATGCAGGTTTTCATTGAGCGCTTCCTGTCCGCTTACCTTGTAACAAGCGCTGAGGATACACTGATCCTTGATATCAAAAGCAGCGCATTCGATTTCGAAAAGGATTTATTGGTATTTATAACAGGCGAACTGCAAAACTACGATCCGTTCTGAAATACGTGTCCAGTCACTGCGGTGATCACTAAAGTCCTAAGGGAGAGGGCGGTGTCTCTATGTTTGAATTTCGCGCAGCCAGAAATAGCCCATATCATGAAATCACGAACGTGATGCACTTGGAAGAGCTGGAGCAAAGCCTGCTTGACGAGTATGAAAATGGTGAGCGGGCTTCCTATGAGCTGAAGGAAAAGCTGTTTTACCTGTATTTGCGACTGTGGGAGCTGGAGCCAGAAAAGGATTTTTACCGAAATTCCATTACGAAGCTGGTATTGGAGCTCGGCTGGGATATCAAGCGCCGTAAGGTCAATTACGCACAGGCGGAGATGTTTTTTGAGGACTTGATCAAAATGGCCAAGCCCCGCGCCCTGCCGATTGCCCATTACCGTCTTGGATTTATTCATTACTATAATAAAAGGTATCGTTCATCCATCCGAAGCTTTGAGAGTGCTTTAAGGAAACCGGACTTGCGCATGCCGACGGAGCGGCTTTCTTTTCCGCATGAAAAGCTGAATGATTCTCAAAGCATGAAGGCGCAAGCCCAATTGGCTGTCGCGTTGGCGAAATATAGCGTGGAGACGGCCGTCAAGGCTAAACAAATGTATGAGGAGCTTGGTAATCCAGACGATGTGGACATCGATTACGTAATGAAGCTGGAGCAGGACATTCTAAAGGAGGAGACCAAGCCTTATATGTGCTTGATGCCGACAGGCCGGTCTTCCCTCAGCGAGCAGGAATATCGGGATTTGAGGCAGGATGAAACGGCCTTTATCTTTGACTGTACCGATCATGATGAGAAGCGGGTTGTGATCAAAGGCAGAATCAGAGATTTGTCCCCTCGCAGGATGCAGATGCTGGAGATGCTTTTCGTAAAACAAAAGCCGGTGCCTCAGAAAGAGATCGCCGATGAGCTCAACATCAATCAGGTAAGCCGGTATATGAATGAATTAAAGAAGAGCTTAGCCGTCTATGGGTTGGACGAGCAAACCATTATGGCAGATAACGGCTACCGCATCAACCATCCGAAGCCGATTCTCATTTACAATGCAAATGATCCTAAATATATGATGTAATCCGAAAAGGCGCCGGCAGCGGCGCCTTTTCTCTTGTTCACCTTACAATTGTTGTAACCCTCCTAGTCTAGAATCATAAGTAACTTCACCAAGGGGGAATTACTCATATGAAACCATTGAAAATAACTTTACTTGAACTACTGAACATCCAAGGGGTGAGCGGACGCGAGCAGCAAGTAGCCGCCTATGTAACAGAGCGTCTGACCCGCCATCAGTTTACCGTTGTTCGTGACCGCTATGGGAATGTGTTAGCGGAACGAAGATTTGGAGCCTTGGATAAAGGGCCGGTTCTGCTCCTTTCCGCTCATATGGATACGGTGCTCCCTTTTGTGCCTGGCCGCCAAATCGTGTGGGATGGCGATATTCTCCGCAGCTCTGAAGGCATTCTGGGGGCAGATGATCGGGCGGGGATTGCAATTGTTCTAGAGGTTATCGAAAGAATGGAGAGTCATCCATATTACGGTACGCTCAAGATTGCTTTTACTCGAGATGAAGAGAGAGGGCGGGTCGGCTCGAATGAAATTCCTGCCGAGTGGTTGGCCGATGTGGATATGGCTGTCGTGGCAGATCGCCGGAATCGGCGTGACATTGTGACTTCCTGCAGGTATATGTCGTTCTGCTCGGATAAAGTTGGGGAGTACTGGGAGCGGGTGGGTGAACAAATCGGACAGCCCGATTGGAAAAGCTGCCAAGGCGGGATCAGCGATGCCATGACCTATGCCGAGCACGGGATACCGAGTATCAACGTATCTTGCGGCTACCAGCATGAGCATACGGAATGGGAGGAGCTTCATTGGCCGTCCGTTATGGATACTGTGAAACTCATCTCGGAGGGAGTTCTGACCTGGCGTCAGGTTACATCGCCTGTAAGGTGAGGATGTAATAATAGAGGTATGAACAAGAACATGCATACAACAACTATTGAACATTACAAAGGAGCGGATACCTATGGAGCAAAAAATGATGAAAACACTTGAGCAGTTGACGAGCATGGAGTTATTGACCAATGCACTTCGAACTAGAGGATTTTTTGTCAGATACTTGGCCAATCGGTTGATTTTGCAGCCCGGATCAGGAAGGAGAGATGTGCGGTATTTGCAGAAGCTGTTCGATGCACTTCATATCCAAGCTTCTTACAGAGAAGATATGGTTATTTTGGATGAGTTTCATGTTACCGAGGAGTTAGTGGAACGAATCTCGTTATTCAGGGCCTATAATCAGGAGTCATGGTGTCCGCAGCACATGAGATCCTGGAAAGCGTTCACCAAACGGAGACATGGCTACAAACTCGATACGCTTACGCTCGATGCAGGGGTCGCTTACTTGGTCAAAATGCTTAGCAAGGCGGGAATTCTTACTGAAATGAGCTGCGATGGGCACGGCAAAAGACCGCCTTCTATTTGGTTCGCCGGCGGGTTCAATGCTGCCTGGTTTGAGATGATCAGCCATAAGCTGCTGTCTGCCGAGGATTTTCACTATCGTTGGATCGTTGAGGAAAAGAGAGGCAACCAGATTCTGACGGCGAAAAAGCCTTTGTCGGAAAGCTGGAACCTGGCGTACGTTCAAGAGGATGCCATGAAGCTCGGGGCCTATTTGGATGAACATGCTGATGAGCTCCGCGATGCCAAGCGAAGTTCTTTTAAATACCGCAGCATGAAGGAACAAGCCATGGTTTTATCAGGAGATTTCGCGGCTTTAAAAATGTGGATGCGGGAGAGGTCATCGTACTTTAATGAAGTTAGCATGTAATCAAGGAGCAGAGAACTAGGGGTACAGGGAATAATTGCCTAGAAACAAAAAGAAATATATTGTCGTATTTAGTCGACAGTGGTAAAATCTACATGTTACTACACTCAAGGAGGACTATATTTTGAAACGAATGAAGTATGTATCCAAAGCGATAATGCTCATGCTTTGCATGCTTATCGCCGCACCAAGCTTGGTGCTCGCCGCAGCCAATTCTACTACGTCTTCCGACATTAGCAGTCATTGGGCAGAGAAAGAAATGAAGAAATGGATCAACAATGGCTTGTTGACAGGTTATTCAGATGGATCCTATCAACCTGATCACAGTATCAGCAGAGCGGAATATTTTACATTAGTTAATCGCTCTTTCCACTTTACCAAAGAAGCTGCCGTCTCGTTCACGGACTTGAATGCTTCTCATTGGGCATTTGCTGAAATTGCCCGTGCCAAAGCGGCTGGTTATGCTGATGGTTACCCGGATGGAACCATTCAACCTGATCAGCAAATCAGCCGTGAAGAAGCAGCAGTTGTTCTGACCAATGTGCTTAAACTTCAGGAGAACGCTGCGGCTGCCGAAGCCTTCAAAGATGCAGCGCAATTTGCAGGCTGGAGCAAGGGCTCTATTGGTGCACTTGCGGCCAAAGGATATTTGTCAGGCTATGAAGATGGGACATTTAAGCCCCAAAGCTCTATGACTCGCGCGGAAATTGTCGTGCTGCTGGATCGGTCTTTATCTAACGCGGCAGCACCTACTACGACCTACGATCACAAGGGTACATTTGGTCCTCAAACAGGAACAACAACGATCCAAGGAAATGTTGTAATCAGCGCTGAGAGTGTAACATTAAGAAATACAGTCATCGAAGGAAATCTTCTTATAGCTGAATCCGTCGGCGATGGAGATGTCTTTTTAAAGAATGTGACGGTGAAAGGCTCTACAACCGTAAATGGTGGTGGTTCTAACTCGATTCACTTCGAAGACTCGGTATTGCTTACGGTTATTGTGAATAAAGCCGATGGCAGCGTTCGTATCGTAGCAGAAGGCTCTACAAGCGTAAGGCAAATCACGGTGGAGTCGAGTGCTTTGCTAGAGGCGAAAGGGACTGGAACGATTACGGATGTCATTCTGTCCAGCCTGCTTCCTTCTAACGCCGAAGTCTCTTTAGCGGGACAATTCAATACGGTAGATGTGCAGGCAACCAGTGTTCGGGTGAGCCTAACGGAAGGCGCGATTCAGCAGCTTACCGTTGCTCAAGGAGCAGCTAATTCGACATTACATGTTGGAGCAGGAGCTTCCATTGCAGATCTGATTCTTAATGCGGCAGCATCCGTTACAGGGAACGGAACGATTGAACGTGCTGCAGTGAATACGAATGGCTCGACCTTTGAGCGTACCCCTTCTGATGTAACAACCAGTGATGGAGTAAGCGTAGGAAGCTCTTCCGGCAGTGGTTCTTCCGGTGGCGGCGGCTCCTCCCAAGATGATTCTTCCGACAATGGTTCTGTCACAGATGTTGTATACGGATTTGGAGGAAAGATCGTTGATGTACTGGATGAACCCGTTGCGGGGATGACGATTCATTTCCGACGCGGACTTGACAATAAAGACGGTACGATCGTCGCTACGGTCGTTACGGATAGCAGCGGTCAATATTCCGTTAATTTACCTTTGGGGATTTATACGGGTGAGCTTTCCAAAGTAGGTTTTATTACCACTTATCTTGTCGGAGTTTCGGCAGAGAACGTTCGTAACGCCAATGAAAATGCAACTGCAATTCGTGTAGCAGCAGCCAATGAAATTCGTATTGTATTGACTTGGGGCGAGCAGCCTCGAGACTTAGATTCGCATCTCGTAGGTCCGACACCGAATGGCGGGGTTTTCCATACCTGGTATGCGGATAAAGTATATACTTCGGTAACTGGCGCTACTTACGCCGACCTGGATCATGATGATGTCACTTCCTATGGTCCTGAAACGACAACCATTCGTCAAACGGTAGATGGTACTTATCGTTTTTATGTGCATAATTTTTCGGGTGAATCCAACATGAGAGATTCCGGAGCCCATATTGAGATCTATGAGGGTTCTACGACAATACCTGTAAGAACCTACGATATTTCAACGGGAACAGGAACAGAGCGTTATTGGACTGTGTTTGAAATGGATGTGGTCAGTGGTACGATTAGCTCTTTCAGAGCTATCAATCAGTTTTATGCTAATGAAGCTGATGCAAAGGGAACTCTGGGTAATGGGAATGGCAATGGCAATGCGACGGTAACATCTCTAACTTACTCGCCTGCAGGTCCTATTGTTTTTTATGATCTGACAACGTTAGGCGTGAGCGTTCGCGCAACCGAATTGAACGGAACAGTAACCGACGTGACTTATAATGCTAGTACGGTTTATTCTTCCGTATACCAAAACATTGCAGCTGTAGGTCCTGATGGCGTGATCAGACCTGTTGCTTCTGGAGCGACTGTGGTTAGCGCGGTATATGGAGGAATCACGATCGATATCCCGGTTCTGGTTATCCTGACTCCTGTTTTGACCTTAAACGCTGCGACATTGGAAGCTTCAGATTTAATTTCAGGTGCTGAAGTGAAGCTGTACAATTCATCTCATAATCTGGTTAGTACAGTTTCTGTAGGACAAGATGGCAGGGTAAGTATTCCGTTACCTTTAGCATCAGGTTCTTATTACATTGTTCAGTCCGTTCAAGGTTTCGTGAGTCGTCCATCGAACCACATTACCACTTAACTTATCAAAAAACACCTCTGTGCATTGAGAAATCAGTGATTCACAGAGGTATTTTTTATGGCTCATTACGGTAACCATTCCTACATAAACTTACAGAGGTTACAGGTAAGGCAATGTTGTGGATTGAATCTATTACTCGGCAAAGAGGTTGAGATATATGAAAATGAAATATGGCTTAATGGTTGTCGCTTTTTTTGTCGCTGCGCTAAATTCACGGCCAGCCATTAACTCGATAGCGCCGCTGCTCGAGATCATACGGAACGATCTAAGTATGAGCGCTTCGATAGCGAGCTTGTTAACCTCCATTCCAGTGCTTTGCATGGGAATCTTCTCCCCAATAGCTGCGAAGCTCAGCAGCAAATGGGGGATTGAGCGGATGCTCGGTTGGTCGCTATTCATCATCGGTGTTGGTATCGGACTACGCGTGTTTACTCACTCGACAGCCTTCCTGCTGATCACTGCGATGATCGCAGGTCTGGGCATGGCTGCTGCAGGACCACTGCTTTCCGGGTTTATCAGGCTCCAATTCCAGAATCATGTCCCCAGCATGATCGGGGTGTACACCGTTGCGCTGACGTTGGGCGCTACGCTCAGCTCTGGACTGTCTGCGCCGCTGCAGGAAGTAATGCACTCATGGCAGAAGGCTCTCGGCCTATGGGCCGTCGTTGCGTTCCTTGCTGTTCTGGTCTGGTGGCTTTTTGTGACGCCGCATGTCCAAGAGGGGGGTAATCCTTTGTCCTCGAGGCAGGCGGACGGGTTGCCTTGGACCAATAAGAAAGCGTGGATGCTGACTTTATCTTTCGGGCTGATGGCCATGCTGTTCTATTCCTTAACGGCTTGGCTGCCGCCGATCATTCAAGGCATGGGTTACAGCAAGGCGTATGCCGCGATGGTCCTTACGATATTCGTGTTTGTACAAATTCCGATCAGCTTCGTGCTTCCCATGCTGTTGAAACGATTCCCGTCCCGTCTTCATTGGCTTCTTGCGGGAGCGGTGCTGGAACTGATCGGCCTGCTGATGATTGCTCTTTCCATGGAGCCTTGGATCGCCGCAATCTTTCTTGGTCTGGGGGCCGGAGGATTGTTTCCGCTCAATCTGCTGCTCCCGCTTGATGCAGCGCGCCATGCTCATGAAGCGACAACCTGGTCTGCCATGACCCAATCTGTTGGATACGTCATCGGGGCCGCCGGACCGATCATCCTCGGTTGGATTTATGATGCGACATCCAGCTTCTCGTTTGCCGTTGCAGGTATGATCGTCATCAACCTTGCCATGATCATTGTGCAGCTTGCCGCCGTACCTCGCAAAGACATAGCAAAAGCAGACTAACGGACGAGATCGGAATCCTTCGAACGAACAATTCTAAAGTTTTCAATATTAACAGACTATTCTGTAAGTTTAGTTCGATCTCTTGTCCGCTTCGCAGCGGACCTAGACAGAAGGATGTAAAAATATATTACGCAGAACTATTGACAGATTGTATAATCCACATATAATAATGAGTATTATCTAGCAATTGCGTTAATTATATTAATATTAATGTAGGGGGGTGAAAAATGATTACATTTTTTGTGAGCTCTTTTAAAACAAGATGCATTACATAATCAAGTAGAAATGATCTCCATTCATTCAAAAATACTCACACACCGCACATACCACCCACACCACTTATATGTTCTAGATGCCGTGCCTCATCTTTACCGCCTATTCATCATCACTCACAGAAATTCACCATTGGAAGCACATTTATATGGATGCTCGCCGTTTCCGTTTTTACATTAGAAGTTCTATCACTCATGGATTTGAATGATATGGAAATGAGGAGGCTAAATATGTCGGAACTTTATCAACATCTTCCTTGGTACAGATCACCCCGTTATTCTGATGAGTTGGAACATGAGCTTTGTACGCAGCCCAGGGAAAAAATTAAAGAAATTCAATCCTTACGGTTTAAACAAGTGGTTAACTATGCGTGGGACAACATCCCGTTCTATCGTTGGCTGTGGAGTGAAGCCGGAGTCTCCCCCAGTCACATCCATACGATTGACGATATTCAAAAGCTGCCCACATGGAATAAAAATACGCAGAAGCTGATGATTGAAAAATCCCCTCCTTTCGGTAACTATTACACCTTTTCCGGTTTATCCGATGCACACTTTATCGTCTCCACCAGCGGTACGACAGGTTCTCCCATCATGATGCCATTAAATGAAGATGACTTTCCGGGGCTGCAGGATACCTTTGCTCGTACGATGGGTATGGTTGGGGTGAACTCCAAGGACATCGTTCAAGTATTGTTTACCTTTAGCACAATGGGTGCCGCATGGTGTGGAACGGCAGGAGCGTTAGGTGTTGGCGCTACGGTATTACCTGCGAGCAGCGGAAAAACGACCCCCTCCGGAAAGCAAATTCAATGGATTAAACAGGCTGGCGTGACCGTACTGTACGGAACAGCGAGCTATATTAAACACTTGGCTGATGTGGCAGAGAATGAAGGCATTGATCTGGTTTCGTCCTCCGTCAGAATACTGCTCACAGCCGGAGAAATGGTGTCGGATGCGACAAGTAAAGAAATAGAACAATTGTGGGGGGCCAAGCATTTTGATTTTTATGGCACCGTAGATACGATGACTTGGAGCTCTGTCAACTGCGAGCACAGCAGACTCAAGCACGGCAAACTGGGTATGCACGTGTGGGAGGATTTTGGATTAATTGAAGTGCTTGATCCGAATGGAAAGCGTGTGGACAACAAGGAATACGGAAATATGACAGTGACCAGCTGGGCCTGGAAAAACTCACCCCGGATTCGCTTCTCCACCGGTGACAGAGTTGCTGTTGATGATACGCCCTGCACATGCGGAAGAACATTGACCAGAATGCTGCCGATTCTGGGCAGAGTCGATGACATGATAAGAATTAAAGGACAAAATATTTATCCGCTGGCCATCGAAAGCTTGCTTAAATCGTTGGAATTTGAGGTTCACGAATATATGGTGGAAGTGGACTCTCATAACGGCAGGGATGAAATCACCCTTATTATTGAGCAAAAAAATAATAGCAATGATGATTTATCGATGGAGATCAATAAACGATTTCAAGCGGCATTCAACGTTACACCCATAGTAAAAATGGTTCCTTTGGGGAGCACGGCGGAGATGACAAAGTTAGGTAAAGAGCCCAAGGTTAAACGTATCTTTGATAAAAGACATAAATCTATAAAGGTTTAACGCGATTCTACATTATATCATATGGGGGTATTTTACCGTGAAAAAAATCATGTTCATTATGATGCTTGTTATCGCCCTAACAGTGTCTGGCTGCAGTGGAGGCTCTCAAACCGATGGTGTAAACACAGCCGGCACCGGTACATCCTCTGAACCGATTAAAATCGGGTACACGGGCGGGTTCAGTGGAGCTACCGCAACGTTCGGCACTCCTATTTTTAATGCGGTGTCCTATGCAGTAGAAGAAATTAATAGCAATGGCGGGATATTGGGGCGGAAGATCGAGTTGTTAAAGGAAGATAATGAAGGGGACCCGTTCAAGGGGCAGCAGATTGTCGATAAATTCGCTTCAGAAAAGGCTCAATTTTTTATTTCCGGGTCAGGGAGCGCGGTAGCTCTGTCAGAAAAGCAAAAAGCGGAAATGAATAAAATGCTGGGGATTGCGGCGACAGCAGGGGACCCCAAAGTAACCAATACGAATGATCCGTACTATTTTACCGTTATACCTACCAGTGATGATTTGGGCGGTTCGATAGCCTACCACGCAGCAGAGAATATGGGAACAAAGGAAGTGATCGTATTTGCGCGTGATGATGCTTTTGGAAAGTCCATTTCCGTTCCGTTTATGAAAATAGGTGAGCAGTACGGAATGAAAACAGTGAAAGAGTACATCTATCCCGTGAATGCGAAAGACTTTACCGCCTATCTCAGTCAAGGAATTAAAGAGTTTCCGAACGCTTTAATTATGATTACCGGTTATGCTCCAGACGGTGGACTCATTGCGAAACAAGCACGAGGGTTGGGTTACAACAAGTCGTTCTTCGGGAATGTGTCATTAATTAATAACGAATATGTGCAAATCGCCGGCGATGCAGCGAATAACACCATCGTTTCTACGACGAACTATCACAAAGAGGGAGAAACGGGAACGGCGGCAGGCCGATTTATTGAGGCTTGGAAAAAGAAATTTGGGCATGGTCCGGATGACTATGAATTCCGGGGATACGATTCGGTTTATCTGTTAAAAGAAGCCATTGAAAAGTCTGGACAATTCGATCCCGAAGCGGTAAGAAAAGCGCTGGTTCAAGTAAAAGATTACGATGGCGTTTCAGGCAAATTGACCTTCAAGTCCAATGGGTCCATTGAGAAAATCCTGTATATTACAAAGATCAATAACGGCGAAAGGGAACTCGTTACAGAGGTAGATCCGGCTAAATATTAGAAGCCTTTGGGTTGAGCAGCTCGCCACAGTCTACAATATGGAAATGGAAGAGGTGAAGTTCATTTGAAAGACAACGTATATGTGTTGGGTACGGGGATCATCCGCATGGGCAAATATTTGGACCGCAGTTTAAAAGATTTGGCACTGGAGGCCATTACCGGTGCGCTTGTGGATGCATCTGTTCAAGCAGAGCAAGTGGAGTGCGCCTTTGTGGCCAATGGCATGGGCGGAATCGTCACCGGACAGGAATGTATGCTTGGGCAAATTGTAACGCAGCATGCGGGAATAAAGGGAATTCCGGTGTTTAACATTGAAAATGCTTGCGCGAGTGGAGCGTCGGCTCTGCACTTGGCTATTCAGCGAATTCGAGCTGGGGGTTCGCGGCTGGCTTTGGTTGTCGGGGTTGAAAAGCTGTATCACGCAGATCGGACGGTTATCTCCACGGCACTGGCATCGGCTAGCGACGTCGAATTGCTTCCGAAAGATGTGCCGCCAACGTTCTTTATGGAAACCTACGCGATGCAGGCTAAACGGTATATGGAGAAATATCGGTGCGGCGTGGAGCCGTTTGCTCAAGTATCGGTGAAAAACCGTTATCACGCATCCTTGAATCCATATGCGCAGTATAGAAATGAAGTCACCTTGGATGAAGTGTTGCAATCTCCGATGATCGTAGATCCGCTAACGCGTCTGATGTGTTCTCCGATCAGCGATGGCGCTGCTGCTTTGATCATCGGGACAGCAGAGCATCTGAATTCAAGCAGGCCGAAGATTCGAGTCGCGGCAAGCCAGGTGGTCTCCGGTAACGGTCATGGCAGCATCGTTGTTCGCGCCGCTCAGTCTGCGTTTAAAGAAGCCGAGATGAAACCAGTAGATGTTTCGGTGGTGGAATTACACGATGCGACGTGCCCGGCCGAAATTAAAATTTGTGAAGAGCTGGGCATTTTCGGGGAGGGAAAAGGACACCGCGCTGTGTTAGAAGGCTACACCACCCTTGGCGGCAGGGTCCCTGTTAATACGAGCGGTGGATTGGTTTCCAAAGGGCATCCGATTGCCGCCACCGGTGTTGCCCAGATCATTGAGCTATATGAACACCTCTGCGGACGGGCAGGCGAAAGACAGGTCGAGAATGCCCGCGTAGGCTTGGCCGAAAATGCTGGCGGATGGGTAAACCATGATGCCGGTGTATGCGCCGTTCATTTGTTAGAAAGGGTTGAGTAACGTAAAGGAGCAGGTTACCCATGACATTCGAACAATTCTACGTAGGACAGACCTTTGTAACAGATAAACACAGGGTCACTCAGGAAGAGATGCTGGAATTTGCCGTGAAATATGATCCCCAGACGATTCATCTTAATCAGCAGGTTGCAGCCGAAGGCATGTACGGCAATATTATAGCTTCCGGTTTCCTGACGTTATCCGTGGCTTGGACTTTATTCATCCGAGCCCATATTTTTGGCGAAGAAAGCAGGGCGGGAGCGGGTATGGACAAGGTTCGATTTCTTGCCCCCGTATTTCCTGGAGACTCCCTTTATACGATCATCACGATCTTGGAATTGCGGCCTTCCAAATCACGACCGGAGCTAGGCATCGTCACCTTTTCATTCGCTGTTAAAAACCAGCATGATCTTGAGGTGTTGACTTGCCAAATCGTCGGGCTCATTATGCGTGAAGATCATGTAAATCTGGACGAAGTGACCTCAAGCAAGGATTGAAAGATTGTTTTTCTATGAACATAGACATGGCTAAAGGATAGCGTTGTCAGAATCATTTCTGATACGCTATCCTTTTTTTATTTTAAAATTCGGGGTATTCAAAGGTTTATCTTACTGTAATCACGGCGATAAAGGTTGTGTTGCGATTAAAATAGATTAGTTCTAAAATATGTAGATGTACGGTTCCATCACGAAAGGAGATCTATTCATGAATAAGATAGCTTTTGTCCAGCCTGACCCTCAAAGCTGGATGGAAAAATTTCATTTTTTTATCCCCATTAAGGTACGCTATTGTGAGACTGACCTCATTGGACATGTGAATAATGTAAGTTATTTCATGTATTTCGAACAAGGACGTATCGAGTATTTCGAGAATCTCGAATTGACTGAAGACCTGTTCAGCGATAAAACGGTATCCGTCGTTGCTAACCTGGAATGCCAGTACCTCGCCTCTATATATCTGAAAGATCCTCTTAAGCTCCATGTTAGAGTTGCCAAAATGGGCCGTTCTTCATTGGATTTGGAATATGCGTTGATCGTGGATGACCAGTTAAAAGCGGCAGGGCGAGGGACGATCGTTCTGATTGATACGAAAAGCGGGAAAAGCACGCCCATACCCGATACGGCCCGAGAAATCATCCGTTCCTTTGAGGGGAACACTCCAAATAAATAACCCTCGTGTTTATTGCCAAGTCAAGAAAAAAATACAAATTGTATCATTTTCTTGACTTAAATCCGGGCGTTCGTTTTACGGCCAAAAAGATAAGCAGGAAGAGACCGACATAACCAAAGAGGGTGTACAAGAAGGAAAGAAGAAAAGAATAGCTCATCTGGCTGATCACAAAGCAAGCGAGTAAAATGGTGGCCACCAGCAGATTGGACGGAAGAGTCGGATAAATGCTTTGAATTTGCCGGGACATACCGAAGACGTTTCCGATTAAAGTGGTAAATATTTCTCCATAGATAACCAAAATAAACAAGAGGTGCATGTATGGACCGAATTCCCGAATCACTTCAGCCATGGGGATATTGAATTTCATGATCCCCGGCATCAATGAGTTCATTGAGAAATGGCTGGTGAACAGCATAAGACCAATCCCGATCCCACCCCAAATCCCGCCCCAGGTCAATAAGCGTTCATCCTTGATTTCGCTACCCAACGGAACCAGTACCGCTTGAAGGGTAGCAAAATTGAGCGCGGCATAAGCAAAAGGACTGATAATCCATTCCAGCTGGCCGACCTGCTCCATCTGCCACTCGCTGGTTCTATATAGTTCATCCATCGAAAAATAAGTAATGCCAATGATAATAGAGAAAAAGAGCATCATCGGAACCACCAAGGTATTAATGGCGAGAATACCTTTTAATTGTTGGGTTAATACCAAATAAATAAGGACCAAGCTGATGATCATACCCCATTGTTCGGAGAGGCCCATTTGTTCTTGAAAGATGGAGCCGGCACCGGAAAGCATAACGGAGGTTACGCCGAACAAAATCACAAAGCTGACTCCATTGGCTACTTTACCAAACTGACGACCAAACAAGTAGGTATTGAGCTCCTGATATGAAAATGCCTTGAGCCGATGTGACATGATCATCATCTTGGTTCCAAGCCAAATAAAAAGAAATGTGCTTACCAGAATACCGAAAATACCATAGGCACCGAAAATCGTGAAAAATTGCATGATGGATAGCCCGGAGGCGAAGCCCGCGCCTACTACAGTTCCCATATAAGTTGCAGCGATTTGGATAATGGTTATGGTCTTATTGCGCATAAGGTCCTCCAGGGTTTGATCTGACGGAATGATTATAATTCAAATGTATGTCCAAGTTGCTTGTATATTCTCTTTAGAAGATAAAAACAAAGCACCCATAATGTCTTCTACTTAAACGAAAACATGCTATGGTATAATACATGTGATGATTCTATTTATTCGGAGAAGCAATTCATATGAATATCATCATAGATTAGATCTGGAATGGGGAACACTTCTTGAAAACTTTCAAAAAAGTATATATCGAAATTACAAGCGTTTGCAATCTGGCCTGCAGCTTTTGTCCGCAAACCAGCCGAAAGGCGAATTTTATCAAGCTGGATACCTTTAATCACATATTGGATCAGATCAACCCGCATACGAATCATATTTATCTTCATGTCAAAGGCGAGCCTCTCCTCCATCCCAAAATCGATGAGCTGCTGGATGCAAGCCACGCCAAAGGATTTAAGGTCAATATAACGACCAACGGAACGCTGATCAATAAGGCGAAGCATAAAATACTGGGGAAACCGGCGCTGCGCCAAATGAACTTCTCGCTTCATAGCTTTGATGGACATGAGGGCTCCACCAATCGTGAACAATATTTGGCCGATATTCTTTCTTTTGTCCGTGAAGCGGCGGAGCATCAAGTGATCTTCTCGTTCAGGCTATGGAATTTAGATCAAGATAATATAACCAATGCGGAAAGGAGCAGAAATCGGGAAACGCTGGCCATGCTGGAGAAGGAGTTTAATCTGGACTTCAGAATTGAAGAGAAAGTAGCGCCGGGCAGCGGGGTCAAAATTGCCGATCGCATCTATTTGAATCAAGATCATGAGTTTCAATGGCCGAGTTTACAAGCGCCCGAAGATGACGGCAAAGGATTTTGCCATGCGCTTCGGAGTCAAGCGGCGGTACTTGTCGACGGAACGGTTGTGCCCTGCTGTCTGGATGGTGAAGGCGTGATTAATTTAGGCAATATCCATAGTACGCCTTTTTCGGAAATCGTAGAAAGCGAAAGAGCGAATAATCTCTTCTATGGATTTTCCAGGAGAGAAGCCGTTGAGGAGTTATGCAGAAAGTGCGGATATAGACAAAGATTTGGCGCTTGATTATGCATGGATCGTTTACTATAGACACTACTCATCATTGAGTCAGTGTCTTTATTCATTGTGATATACCGCCTCAGTGTAATTATCCTTCAATCGCGATAATAAAAACCCTCCGCAAGAGCGAAGGGCAGGATTGGGCTTAATCCACAGCAGCAAATTGAATACACACAGGCTTGGACACTTCCAAAACGCTCCCCGTAGGGAGCAGCTTCCCAGTATTCGCATCTCTGGTAAACGTAACGATATGGTTGGAATCCCGGTTGGCCGCGAGCAAGAAGCGTCCGTCCGGCGACAACGCGAAGTTGCGCGGATGCCCGCCAAGCGTGGAGGCATGTTCGACTAAAGTGAGCTTTCCCGTTGATGGATCGATCGAGTACACTGCGATGCTGTCATGTCCGCGATTGGACCCATAAAGGAAACGACCGTCGGGAGAAATGTGAATATCGGCGCATGCATTTTCCCCCTTATACGATTCAGGGAGTGTAGAAACCGTTTGGGTTTCGCTTAACTCCCCGTGTTTCTCATCATAGGCGAACCCGGTGATGGTTGCATTGAGTTCATTAATAACGTAACCAAATGGCAACGAAGGATGGAAGGCAAAATGCCGCGGACCTGAACCGGGAGCAACCTGTACTTCTCCATGAGGAATTAACCGGTGGGCAGAGATATCCAGCTGGTAGATAAAGATGCGGTCAAGGCCCAAATCGGAAACGATGGCAAAACGATTGGAGCGGTCGATAAATACGGAATGCGCCCGCGGCCGGTCCTGCACGGGAAGAATGCTGGAGCCTTTATGCTGGTGGATGTCAGCGGTCTTTCCCACCTGGCCATCCTCCAGCAGGGGGGACAGACCGATCATGCCTCCATGATAGCTGGACACCATGATGCATTGGCGGGTATGATCCAAAGTGATATGACAAGTAGTTGACGGAACGGTCATCTCTTTGTTTGAAAACGTTAATGCTCCGGTTGAAGGGTCAAAAGCAAAAGCAGCAGCAGCTCCGCTGCGCTGTCCATTAGAGTCCGTTTCCTCTGTTATGGCGTACAGCTTTGAACCCTCTTTATCCACGGCGAGAAAGGTCGGGTTTTGAAGGCCTTCAGCTTGGTCGATGATTTCTAGACCACCGGTTTCCGTATCGAACCAGCATGAATACAGTCCGGGATTGTCGGATTCCGCGTAGGATCCTAAGAACGCGAGAATCTTTTTCTTTTTCTCCATAAATACTCCAACCTCTTTCCGATTCATGGTATATACGCATTATCGCAAATCCACATCCAACAGGCAAATCAGTGTTTTAAGCGGCCCAATGATGACATGCTTTATTCTTGCTTTTATCAAAGATGATCTCAATGGCTCAGAGAACACGCCTCCATATAGAATACATACAGAAATTTTCGAATATTCAACTTAGAGGACGACGTCTTGCTGTCTTCCTCTAATTCTCGCATTCGATTGCGTACTTCCTGAAAATCGAATAATCGGGATGCATAGTATTCGAATGTTGGGTTTCCGTAATCGTTTAATCCCAAAGATGAAAGATGGGTAAGGGATTGCAGCGCCAACCGACGTACCCGCTGCTCCAGCGCACGAACGTCCTTAAGCATACTTGCATCCGGCGAATAGCTGTTCTTCTTAGCAACTTGCTCATAAATGGTTTTGAGCGGCGGCAAATCGGTCAGCATATTGCCTTCCTGTTCCTGCTCTTTCAACCAACTGACAATATGGATCAGGTCAGAGGCGCCCGCTTCGCCGGCGATTCCCAATTGCGGCAATAAGGAGCGTGCTTGTTCTTCGATGGACCTTTGCTTCTGCCCGGCAGTGCTTCCTTTGGCATCTCCGATTCCCGACGTCTCCAATAAACTAAGCGAATGACGGATCGTTTGCATCGATCTCTCCAGTAATACATGATCCGAAACTCGTCTTAAAACCGCAAGAACCTCCAAGCGATTAATCGGCTTTTGGATGAACGTATCGACCCCTTGCTGATAAGCCTCTCCGATCATTTCCTTGTTTTCGACCTGGGAGATCATGATAAATCTGCCCTCGTAGCCTTCTTCCCGAAGAGCTTTGACCGTTTCAATCCCGTCGCGTCCTGGCATCAGCAAATCAATGATGACGATTTCCGCATACCGAATGTCTTCTTTCGTTGTTCGAGCTCCATCTTCCGATTCGCCGATGACCTCTCCGAGGCCGCTTTCGCTAATGATACGAGATACCATTTTTCGGACGGCAGGGTCGTCATCCACCAGATAAAATTTCAGCATGCTCTGCCTCCTCCCTTTGTATTAAACGTTCCGACGGAATACGGACTTCAAACCGCGTTTGTCCCGATACACTGTACACGCAGATATCTCCTCCGAGCAAACGAACGATATCCGCGGCATGCGAAAGACCGATACCGGTTGAAGAGTTTCCTTCGTTGTCAAATTTGGTCGTATAGCCGGGGTGAAAGATCAAGTCCAGCTCATCGGAAGATATGCCGGGACCATTGTCTGTCACGTAGAATACAACAGAATCGAATTTAAGATCAACCCGTATTTCGATTCGCCCTTGGATCTCAATCGATTCAACCGCATTAGACACGATGTTATTCAATACGGAAAGAAGCGGATAAATTTCGTCGGTGGATAGTTTAACGTCGCAGCGGGTATTGAGCTCAATGGTTTTTCCCAGCAGCAAACTGTAGTTTTCATTGGCCCTCGCCACCATCGAGCAAAGAACCGAAATGGAAACTCGCTTCGAAAGCATCTGTTCCTGTTGAATGATCTTAGATAAGCCAGACAGAATGCGCTGGGAATCCTTCTTGATTTCATGCACGTTCTCTGCGATATGGAGCGCTCGCACCGCGTGAGGGGGAGACAGATTTTTCAGCTCTTTGGACAACTGGTAGCTCTCCCGAGTAATGTCTTCAATATTGGACATTGATTTTCGAAGATAAAAGGCCTCTTCAAACAAATCGGAATTAATCAGCATTAACCGTTCCAACTCTTGTCGACGCTGCTCCCCCTGCGCCCGGACCTGTCGAATCGCTAAAATATTGCACAGACCGACGACAAAAAAGCTGCGAAGCAAGCCGATCAGAACGATCAGCAAAATCCCTTGGGTGGTAATATTAGATACTGCATCCAATCCCATACGAATGAGCAATTCCGCTACATTGGATGCCATATCCGCAATCGCGCCGTAAAATCCTACCTTTAAAGGATATTCTACGTTTGTTTTTATCTTTAACAGGGAAATGACCGCTGCAAACGTAACATAGTAAAAAAAGACGGGCAAATGCTGTACGATTCCTTCGGGCCAGGGAATGCCATACAGCGAAGCATCCATCACAACCCGAAAAAAGACGATGAACACTCCAGCAGAAATGCCTGTAGCAAGAACAGGGATAGAAAACCATAATAATCCGAAGAAATAGGCTGCAATGCCAAGTGAAAATCGAAAATCTCCATCGAACGGAGTGATTTTCACTTCTCCAAGCAGCGCCGTCGACAGAAGTATGACGACCCAGATGAACAATTTATGATCCCGCATCTCTCGATTCGCCACTCCTTTTTACTCCGGATATCAAAAATACTCCTTCTTCCTATAGTACAGGAAGAAAGAGCATTTTGTCGCGTAGGAAAAGATACATATAGTTGTTATGCCTGTTGATTTTCGAGCCTGCGAGAAGCGATGGAAAGCAGGTAATTGACTACAAAATACAGAAGAGCCGCAAACAGGAACGTCGGAATGACGTAATTGATGTTATGGCCGTTGATGATTTGAACGTGGTTCATCAGCTCCGGCAGCGCAATGACCACCGCTAAAGACGTATCTTTCAGCAGTGAGATGAATTGGCTCACCATAGGAGGAACCATGCGACGGAGCGCAATGGGGAGAACAATATGCCTCAGCGTTTGCGTATTCGTCAATCCGGAAGAACGTCCGGCTTCGATGAGACCTTTTTCAACCGAGTTTAGACCGCTTCGTACGATTTCGGAGATCATAGCCGATTCAAAAATAACGAGAGCGACTACTGCCGCTGTAAACTTATCCATCTTAATGCCGATCTCTGGCAGAGCAAAATACGTAAAAAAGATGATCAGAAGCAGAGGTAAGTTACGGACCGTCTCGACCAACACCGCGAATACTTTGCTAAGTACAGGTACCTTGGCGTATCGAACCGTGCCTACAAGAATACTGATGACAAAACTAATCGCAATCGATAGGAGCGCTACCTCGATCGTGAGCAGAAAGCCTTGCAGCATAAATTGTATATTCACAGGGGACAGTGCACCAATAAAATCCATTACGCTTCCCCTCCTTTAATTCCCTGCGTACCTGCGTTCCAAATAACGCACGCCGTAGCTAAGTGGAATGGTCAAAACCAAATAAAAAATGGCAGCAAATATATAAGAACTAAACGTGTCGAAGGTATCCGAGTTAATTAAGTCGGCTTGATACATTAAGTCCGACGCGGATAAAATCGTAAATATCGAAGAGTTCTTCACCAGGTTCAAAAATTGATTGCCTAGTGGAGGAATTACGATCTTAATGGCCTGCGGCAAAATAATGTGCCACATGGCTTGAATATACGTTAAGCCTGACGAGCGAGCGGCTTCCATCTGACCTTTGGGTACGGTTTGAATACCGGCGCGAATAGCTTCCGCGATAAAGGCGGAGGTATAAACGGAAAGAGCAACCAAACCGGTAACAAAAGGAACGAGGACAACGCCGGTCATGATCGGAAGTCCGACCAAGACGAAAAATGCTATCAGCAGCAGTGGAATATTCCGGATAAATTCAACATAGGCCGCGCCGAACCATTGAAGCGGCTTAAAGGGGGTGATTCGAAACACCGCAATGATGGTGCCTAGAATAAAACTTGCAATGAGGGATATCACACTTGCTGCGACGGTCCCGCCAAATCCGATCATATAGCGGTCAATATTGTCGGTGAGGACCGTAAAATCGATTAACATATCCCTTACCTCCTTACATCCCGTTTGAAAGCATAGAGGAGACCAGCGGCCTGCGCTCATCCCCTCGGCTTGTGTATTATATTAGTTCGGTTTCTTGCCGATCCATTTCTCGTGGATGGCGTCGTATTCGCCGTTTTCTTTCATTTCCTTCAATGTATCATTAACCAGCTGCACAAACTCTGCATCGCCTTTACGGATTCCGATACCGTACGGCTCTTCCGTAAATGTCTCATCCAGTACTTTGAAGTTGCTGTCTTGTTTGGCCATTCCGAAGAGCAGAGCGTTATCTGTCGTCAAGGCGTCGCCTTGGCCAGCTTTTAATGCAGTGAACGCCTCAGCGTAGGTTTCGAATTCAAGAACCTGCGCATCTGGTGCCGCTTCGCGTACGTTCTTGGCCGATGTGGAGCCTTTGGCTGTCAATACTTTAGAAGACTTGGTCAAATCTTTAATGGATGTAATCGGGCTGTTAGCCGGAACAAGCAGGGATTGGCCTGCCGTGAAATAAACGTCAGAGAAGTCGATCTCTTGTTTGCGCTCTTCTGTAATCGTCATCGTAGCTACGATCATATCGATTTCGCCGTTTTTAAGCATTGGAATCCGTGTTTTGGAGGTAACTTCCTTAAGCTCGATCGCGTTCTCGTCGCCGAGAACTTTCTTTGCTACTGCTTTCGCGATGTCGATATCCAAGCCTTGAACTTGGCCGCTTGCCGGATCCTTCAAGCCGAACAAATTCAGGTCATACTTTACGCCAGCAATGACTTTGCCGTGTTCTTTGATTTTCGCGATCGATCCTTGTGCTTCTTCTGCAGCTGGCTTTCCACAGGCAGCCAATGTTCCCAGTGCCAATACGGCGGTCAATGCAATACTCGTGACTTTGCCCCAACGTTTCATTTCATACATCCCCTTTTTTCCTGAATTAGTGATTTAAGATACGGCTGAGGAATAAACGCGCTCGTTCTTCTCGCGGGTTTGCAAAAAACTCAGCCGGCGCTGCTTCCTCGACAATTTGTCCTTGATCCATAAAAACGACCCGGTCGGCGACTTCCTTCGCAAATCCCATTTCGTGGGTGACGACAACCATCGTCATTCCTTCGCGTGCAAGCTTCTTCATGACATCGAGTACTTCCCCGATAGTTTCCGGATCCAACGCGGACGTCGGTTCGTCGAACAGCATGATTTTCGGCTTCATGGAAAGACCGCGCGCGATGGCGACACGCTGCTGCTGGCCGCCGGATAGCTGAGACGGGAACGCATTTGCCTTATCGGGGATGCCGACTTTCTCAAGGTAAAACATTGCAGTCTTTTCCGCTTCCTCTTTCGATACCCCGACGACTTTCATGGGAGCGAGAGTAATATTTTCAAGCACGGTTTTATGCGGGTATAAGTTAAAATGCTGGAACACCATTCCGATATCCCTGCGCAACGCATTGATGTCGGTCTTCTTGTCATTGATTCTTACACTGTCAACAATCAACTCGCCGTCCGTGATCGCTTCCAAACGGTTGATGCAGCGGACCAGTGTGCTTTTGCCCGAACCGGATGGACCAATGACAACAACCACTTCGCCTTGTTTAATTGATAAATTAATATCTTTCAGTACATGAAATTGGCCGTAGTGTTTATTGACTTGATGGAAATGTATCATAGCGCTCCCCTTTCTTTTGTCAGAATAGTTTACGTGATTGAACACATGGTATTCCTCAAACAACCGAAAACGACCGAATCCGACATAAATAGTTCAAAAAAAATTAACAATTTATTTTCTTGACTGCGCTCTGAAGGGGAAAAGAATGGGTAAGTATGAAAAAGGGAATAGTATTCATTGAATCTCAAGAATAAGGGGAAATTCATGATGAAATTAACGCCGGAGCAGCGTATCCAATTACATGGCTTTAACAATCTTACAAAATCGTTAAGCTTTAATATGTATGACATTTGCTATACGAAAACCAAAGAAGAACGCGAAGCCTACATAGAATATATAGATGAGCAGTACAATGCCGACCGATTAACCAAGATACTCAAGGCCGTATCGGATATCATTGGCGCCCATGTTTTAAATATTGCCAAACAAGATTATGTTCCTCAAGGATCTAGTGTCACCTTGCTGGTTTCGGAGGGGCCGGTTGAAGAAGCTCCAACGGAGTCATTCGATGAATCACCCGGACCTCTTCCAGCAACGGTCGTCATGCAGTTAGATAAAAGTCATATTACGGTTCATACTTATCCTGAATACCATCCCGATGAAGGGATCAGCACGTTCAGAGCAGATATTGACGTATCTACCTGTGGGGAAATATCGCCGCTTAAAGCGCTCAATTATCTGATTCACTCCTTTGATACGGACATTATGACGATTGATTACCGGGTTCGCGGCTTCACAAGAGATATAAGCGGTCACAAGCTGTTTGTCGATCACGATATCAGCTCCATTCAAAATTACATTCCGGAAAATGTTAGAAGCTTATATGACATGATCGATGTGAATGTATATCAGGAAAATATTTTTCATACCAAATGTAAGTTGAAAGCATTCGATTTAAACAACTATTTATTTGGATATACGAAAGATAAGTTAAGTCCAAGGGAGCAGGAGGAAATAACGGAAAGTCTCAACATGGAAATGGATGAAATTTTTTATGGTAAGAATATGTATTAGTAGGAGTTTAAAAGTAAATATTTGAAAGGGAAAACAAATAAAACACCCCGAAGCGGATGTTTTATTTTGTAATGAAACCGTCACTGATCAATCATCACACGGTTTCTTCCGTTTTGTTTTGCTTGATACAAGGCGGAGTCGGCTGACGCAATCACATTTTCCTTTGCGATATCATGCGTTCTAGTGGTTACTCCAGCTGAAAAAGTCACTGTCACACTTTGGTCGTCTTGTAACGGAATTGGAGTTTCCTGAACCTTTGCAAGCAACCGAGCACCGATTTCTTCCGCTTCGGATAGCGTGGTCTCCGGAAGCAATATGGCGAACTCCTCACCTCCCCATCTGGAAACAAGATCCGTATCCCGTACGTGCATTTTCAGCACTTTGGCAGCGGTCTGCAGCACTTGATCGCCAAATATATGACCATACGTATCATTAATCTGTTTGAAATGGTCCAAATCAATCAAGATTAATGAGAGAGGATGTCCATACCGGTTTGATCGGATGACTTCTTCATCAAAGCGCTTCTCGAAGTGTCTCCGGTTTGCTATTTTCGTCAATTCGTCAGTAACAGAAAGTTCGTATAGTTTTCTTTCGATGACGATACGCTCTGTAATGTCATTGAGAACGACGATAAGTCCGCTGGCCAGTCCGTCATCATTGACCAGATAGGTATCTGCAAGATACGTATATGTATTTTTATAACTATCTGAGATATTCAGTTCCATTTGATCTACTTTTTGTCTTTGGGCCAGTAGCTGGAAGATTTGATCCGCATCTTTGTTGACTAATCTTACTCCAACTTTCCAAAAAAATTGATCCAGAACCTCATTCCGCTTCATATTTAATAACCGACACATGGCCGGGTTGCACAAATCAATCTTACCATTACGATCGATTCCAAGAATGAATGCACTGGAGTTCTCTACCAGTATGTGCTGTTTGTTCATAAGACTTGCTCTTACCTTAAGCGCACGATCCATGATGAAAATGATAACAATGCAAATCCCTACCTGCAATAAACCTGACAATATGCTGCCGGGTTGAGTTTTATCGAAATTCATGAGTACATGAACCGTACTGATCATCACACAGAGGAACAATACAAAGATAGCTTCTTTCACAGAGAAAAAAAGCAGAGCCAAAACAATGGGAACCATGAAGATCTCCAGACTGAACACATTCCCGCTATGTACGGTTCTTAACAGATCCCAAACAAAACCAAGTATTAAAATAATGCTTATCATCAAATAGATGACGAACCTTCTTTTCCTTGGAAAGGAATTCAACCATAGAGGCGCGGCTACGAAGTAAGTGAACAGCATCATAGCGGCAAGAAGCAGTAAATGAAGAGGAAGGGGTATATTCTGATGGAACAGCCATTCCGCATAGAGAAACCCTACATATGGTGCGAGTACTGCGATGTTTGCAACGAATGCAAGCATATTTTTTTTCAAAATCCTCCAGCTCCTTGGTGCTTTGCTTTTTACTACCTGATTTAAGATCTCGGCAATCATATACAGTCTAGCACTAGTAGTCAATCATTGCATCCAAAATTCGACAGCATCTTTTTGTGTTCGACAACAACTGTAATATGCAGTTCGGAGGACGCAAGGGAACTAACCCTCAGAGCTCGACGAGATCAGTACATGACTATTTTTTTGCGTTTCGCGCACAGTTAGGACACAAAAACGGTAACTCCGTATATAATCTTTTAAATCGCTTTCAATAATGGTCAAGGGAGCTGATTTCATGACAGAACAATATGTTAGGCCAGATTCGTATAAATACCTCCCTGTGTAAGAAGTATGGGTTTAGACAAGGACCTGGCCACGGCCAGGTTTTTCTTATGTTATTTTATTTTTTTGTTGAATTCTGTTTATCTCATGAATTATAATAAATGTAGTCTTGTTAGTGAATTATGTTCACTATTTGTGGAATCGGGGGTGTCATATCTCGGAATGTAGTTATTTCGTGCAACTAGACTAAGGTTCTTAGAAAGGACGATGAATAAATATTATTCACATCGTCTCCGAATGCACAATAACGTTAGCGCTTTCAGACTTTTCTAAACATGGTTTCAAATTCGCCGCAATAAAAATGTTAAAACAAAATATGGGAGGTACATCATGTCAAAACTGTCATTAAGCTTTGCTTGTTGGAATTACGATAGAGTCCAGGGATTAGTCGACGGAACGATCCAACCTGAAGGAATCGAGCTTAACTTTTTAAAATTGCCTGTAGAGGAAACGTTCTTTCGAATGATGCGCCATCAGGAGTTCGACGTATCCGAAATGTCCCTTTCCTCCTATTTAATCGCTCGTGACCGCGGGTTTCCGAAATTTACCGCAATTCCCGTTTTTCCATCACGATCCTTCCGCCATTCGGGCATATATGTGAATGTAAATTCAGGGATTAAGGAACCTAAGGACTTAATCGGAAAGCGTGTAGGTATACCTGAATATCAAGTAACAGCCAGCGTATTTATTCGTGGTATGCTGCAGCATGAATATGACGTTCACCCTTCGGATCTTCTTTGGTTCAGCGGTGGTCAAGAGAAACCAGGGCGGATTGAAAAAATAAAATTAAGTTTGCCTCCTGAAATTAAAATTCAACCGATCGATCCGCATAAGACCTTAAATCAAATGCTTGAGGAGGGCGAGATCGACGCACTAGTCTGTCCGCGTGCACCATCTTGCTTTGTTAAGGGTTCACCTAACGTCAAGAGGCTGTTTGATGATCATGCAACCGTCGAACAAGAATATTTCCGTAAGACCGGCATTTTCCCGATTATGCATCTGGTGGCCATTAAGGATGAAATACTGGAGAAAAATCCTTGGGTCGCTCAAAATCTGTATAAAGCTTTTGCGCAAGCCAAAAACGATGTATATGAAAGCTTTAATCAGAATGTAGCGCTAAATGTCATGCTTCCTTGGCTTTCGGCGGAGGTTCAAAGGACGAAAAAGGTGCTGGGCGACGATTTTTGGCCTTACGGGCTGGAAAAGAACAGGATCACTTTGAACGCGATGGTGAACTATTCCTTTGAACAAGGACTGATTAAAAGCAAGCCGCAAATCGAAGATCTGTTTGCGAAGTCGACGCTTGAGGAATTCACGATTTAGATATCAAGAGGTCGAGCCACTTAGAAAGCGCTTTACCCTAGAGGAGGATCAACATGCAAGAACATTCCATTGTGGATGAACAGCAGTTTTTTAAGGAGAAGGGTTTCGGGTTGAATATTGGGTTCGGTAAACGGCCGGCTCTCATTATCATTGACCTCACCCCCGCTTTTACCGATTATAAAAATCCAGAGATGCTCCTTGCATCTAATATGGACACACAAATGGCAGAGAACAAGCGCCTTCTCGATGTAGCCCGTGCCCGTAAAATTCCAGTTATATTTACCAGAGTAGCTTATGACGATGACGATTTTAGGGATGCAGGGACATGGTCCTTAAAACAAAAAGGAATCGAAACATTAAAAGCCGGCACGCCTGCTGTGGAAGTGGACCCCGTACTTGAATTCCAAAAGGGCGATATGCTTTTGACCAAAAAATACGCTTCAGCCTTCTTTGGAACAGATTTGGTTTCCCGCTTGGTGTCGCAAGGCGTTGATACCATTATTCTGACGGGATGTTCTACCAGCGGTTGTGTGCGTGCGACGGCTGTTGACGGAATATCCTACGGATTCCGGCCCGTTGTCGTAAAAGAGGCTGTGGGAGACCGTTCACAAACGGCGCATGAACAAAGCTTATTTGACCTTCAGGCCAAATATGCTCAAGTTGCCGGTGTAGAGGAAGTATTGGATTACTTACAAAATCAAATAAAAGAATAGCAGGTGTGATCCCCTCGCGTTTGGCGTGCTGCTTGATGTTACCCTAGTGGGTAAGATCGAGTAACATTGCCATTCAGAGGGGATTTCTTATGATGTGGTCAACCAGACTTTTCTGGTTGGCCTCTTCGGCATCCAAAAAACCGGATTACAAATCGGGATCAAAGCGGCTGAGACGAGAAATGTACCGTGTAAAGTTATCAAAAAAAGTGAATACAATTCAAAATATTTCGATTTGATAAAAAAAAACATCCGTATTAAAATTTTAAATGAAAGCAGTTTCAAACGCTGAAACGAAAGGGGTTCAGGCGTATGTCCAAAGCTTATTGTTTGTACTATTCCTATCCTTAGCCCAGCAAGCTTGTTTGACGGATACAAAAAAGTACCAACGGGAATTCGGAGAATTGTTGATGAAGGAAGAATAATTGCAATATTTGAAAACGTTTACAAAATTATTTTTTCAGATCGCCTAGTGTTTGAAATATGGGCGCCGGAATGCCGAAAGGATATTCCCTCATCATTTGTTTACAAGAAAGTAGGGATAAATTTGACTCGGACAACAATGGAAAATTGGCAAGAATATATGCAAGTATATATGGAATGTGTAAGTTTTTTGAATAAAGAGGCCGAGCTTTTCGATAATGGTGAACTGATGCAATGGCTGGACTATTTGACTCCGGATATCGACTATCGCGTTCCAGTGAGAGTGACCCGGGAGGGGAAAGGAGAAACAGGTTTTAGCCAATCGGCTTTCATCCTGCTGGAAGATTGGGATTCCATCAAGACGAGAGTGGAGCGTTTAAATACGGATTATGCCTGGTCGGAACAACCGCGTTCTCGTTTACGCCACATGATTAGCAATATTAGACCTAATCTTCCGAAGGAAGGTTCGGAGATCGAGGTGAGAAGCAACTTTATCGTTTACCGCAGCAGAGGAGATAACCCAGCCTTTGAACTATTGTGCGGTGAAAGATTGGATTATTTACGCCACGTGGATGGTCAATTAAAAATTGCGAAAAGAACCGTTTATTTGGATCAGACCACATTGCCGATGTCGTATATTTCCTTTTTCTTCTAAAATATCTCAATGTAAAATTTATTCAATTCCTTCATATCTACATAAAAATGAGGTGCTTGTATGGCAGGAGAACGTTGTTTTGAGCACGCGGAATTAAGAGTCATGGATCTAGGAAAGGCGAGCGCTTTTTACAAAGAGGTCCTGGGTCTTGTGGAAATACATCGGGAAGGCAAAACCGCTTATTTCGGCTGCGGCTTGGATAACAATTACGATCTGGCGGTTACTGAGGGGGGGACCGGCGTAGCGCATTTTGCCGTACGGGTAACGAATGAAGATGACCTGGAGCGGTATGCGAGAATGATCAAGGAACTGAATGTTGCGGTAGAAAACACGGATGGCAGAGAGCCTGGTCAAGTGAAAGGCATCGGATTTACATTGCCTAGCGGGATCAAAGCTGAATTGGTTTGCGTGGAAGACAATAAGTATCATTTCCCTCATGCACCGGCCCTCAAAGAAAGGGGAGCTATTGCGCCGATTGATGCGGATCACATCAATTTAATGACAACGGATGTCCAGAAGGATGCGGGTTTTTTAAAAAGTATTGGATTTTATATTTCGGATGTAAAGCTGGAAAATGACGGCTCCTGGATGCAGGCGTTTACGCGTAGAGAGACATACCATCACGATGTTGCTTTCAGTCTGGCGAAGTCAGAAAAGGAAAGCTTACACCATTATGCCTGGAACTTGAGAGATTTCGATCATATGAAGCAGATTGCAGATCGGGCTATGCAGTTTGGTACGGAGCTCGAGGTAGGGCCGGGACGACACGTAACCGGCGCCAGTTTATTCTGTTATTTTTGGGAGCCTGGAGGCAACAGGTTTGAGTTTTCGGCCGAAGTGGCTACCGTCTCGCATGAGATGCCGACGCGTTTTCTTAACAAAAACGAAAGCAAATTTTCAGCTTGGGGCGGAATACACGGTCGGCCAGAATCCTTTACGCGAGGTAGCTGAGCGATGGGCGAGCTGAATGGAAAGGTCGCTTTCATTACAGGAGCAGCTTCGGGAATCGGCCGTGCGGTGGCCAAACGGTATGTGGAAGAGGGCGCGAAGGTCGGAGCCTTCGACCTCGATGAAGCTTCTCTCGATTCTTTAAAAGAAGAGTGCGGGGAAGATTTGATCACGATTTGCGGCAACGTTGCTTCCTTGGAAGACAATAAGCACGCCGTGGCGGAGGTGCTGCAAGCGTTCGGCAAGTTGGATATTTTGATTGCCAATGCCGGTGTCTACGACAAGCGGGTCTCCTTGAGGGAAATTGAGGAGAAAAACCTGGAGGCGGCTTACAATAAGCTGTTTGGAGTCAATGTGAAAGGTTACTTGTTCACCGTCAAAGCAGCGCTGCCGGCCTTATCCGAAACGAAAGGCTGCATTGTGATGACGGCGTCAATATCCAGCCTTCAGGCCGGCTTGGGCGGAACGCTTTATGTGGCTTCCAAACACGCCATAGCGGGATTGGTTCGCCAGCTGGCGTTGGAGCTGTCGCCGGATATCCGGGTTAACGGGGTCGCTATCGGCAAAGCCTTGACTAATTTGAAATCCGTCATTGAACCGAAAGTGGACCGGCCATCCATTTCCGCTATGACCGACGAGAGACTTCCGCTCAAAAAGGTGCCGCTGCCGGAGGAAGTCGCGGGTTCCTATGTGTTTTTGGCATCGGGAAGGAATGCGGGACATATGACGGGAACGATAATTCTTGTCGACAGCGGCATTTCCGTCAGACCTTTTTAAGATTGAGAACCGGAGGGAACCACACATGAGTTCATTGAGATTGCGTTTGGAAGACCTTAAAGGCGTGTTTGCCATTATGCCGACCCCAGCGTTGGCGGATTATTCGGTAGATCTGGAGGAATCTCGCCGAGGGGCCGAAGCTTTGGTTCAGGGCGGGGTGGACGGCATTATGCTTACCGGCACGTTTGGCGAAGCCTCAACGCTGACGGAAGATGAATGGAGGGCGTTTACCGAGACGGTCGTGAAAACGGTTGACGGCCGGATTCCGGTTGTGGCGGGACCGACGACGCTGAATACAAGGGATACGATCGCCAGAGCCAAGTTTGCGCGCGAGGTAGGCGCAGTAGGTTTGCTGTTAGGCCGTCCCTTCTGGTGTGAACTGCCCTCGGACGCTGTGCTCGGCTTTTATCGGGATGTGGCGGAAGCTCTTCCGGACATGGGCATCGTCGTCTATAACAACCCTTCTGCTTTCAAGAGCAAGATTACGCCTGCCATGTGGGCGGAGCTTGCAGAAATTCCTCAAGTCATAGGGGCCAAATACGGCTCTTACAATGAACAATATCCGAGCTGCTTTGAGGCGGTAAACGGTAAAATACGGCTGATGTTAATGGAAAAAGATTGGCTGAAGGTGTATAAGCTTTCACCGGAGCATAATATCGCCTGCTGGTCAGGCGGAGCCTCTTGCCATCCTGAGCCGGTGGTTGCCTTGCGTGAGGCCATCGCTTCGGGGGATCTGGAACAAGCGGGAAATCTGAGCAATGACATTTATAAAACGTATGAGACTTTCTTTCCGAGAGGAGACAGAGACCTGTTCCGCCTCTACACGATTCAGGTGGAAAAACTCAGGATTCAAGAGGCAGGGTACATCAAGGCAGGGCCAAGCCGACCGCCGTATCATGAAATACCGGAGGAATTTGCCGAAGGAGCCCGCGAGTCGGGAAGACGTTGGCAGCAGCTCGCAGAGCGGTTGATGGAACAACACGTTAGATCCCAATAAAGGAGTCGAGTAAGCATGGCCACCCAAACGAGCAAAGACGTTTTGACGCAAATGCAGCAAGAATTCGATAAAGGATACATTCCTTTGCAAATATTTAACGATCCCGAACTATACGCGATGGAGCTTGAGAAAATCTTTGCCAAGTCATGGGTTTTTGTCGGACATGAATCGGAAATTCGGAAGCCTGGGGATTTTGTCACCCGGTATATCGGAGGAGACCCGTTTATTCTTTCGAGAGGGAAAAACGATGAAATCAAATGCTTGTTCAACTCGTGCCGGCACCGGGGCGTCAAAGTGTGCCACAGCGAGAAAGGGAATGCTTCGCATTTCCGGTGTCCGTATCATGGATGGACGTATGACTGTTCGGGAGAACTGACGACCGTACCGCAAAAAGAAAGAGCCTACCGGAACCTGGAACAAAAGGAATGGGGGCTTCTGGAGGCGCGGGTGGATTCGTATAAAGGGATGATTTTTGCTTGTCTGGATGAGAAAGCGGGAACCTTGGAAGAGCATCTGGGAGGTTTCCGCTGGTATATGGATACGCACATCGATTTTGTGGAGGGGGGAATGGAGGTCGTTGGGGAACCGCACCGCTGGATCGTCGATTCGGACTGGAAGATAGGCGCGGATAATTTCAGCGGGGACAGCTATCACACCCAAATGGCGCACCGGTCGGTATTCGACCTGGGGCTGGGCGTACCTCCGTGGGAGCAGCTGCGCAAAAAAAATCACGAGGTGCATGTGACCGATTGTGACGGTCATTCCACGAGCTTGAAACTAACCGCGCCCGATGTATCGCCATTCCGGGGATATCCTGAGGAAGTGCAGGCGCTATTCCGTAAAGATATGCCGGTGGAACAGTTTGAGATCGTAAGAAGGTCATTGGTCAATACCGGCAACATCTTCCCGAATTTGTCGTTCGTGCACATTTATACAACCGATGCGCCGAATAAAACGTTCACGCCGGTCTTGAGCTTCAGACAATGGCAGCCACGCGGTAGCGGAAAGATGGAAATCTGGAGCTGGGTGCTGGTTCCGGCCAAAGCGTCAGAAGAATTCAAGAAACGATCGTATAAAGTGGCGGTCAGCACATTCAGCCCGTCGGGGAATTTCGAGCAGGACGATATTGCGATATGGAACGGATTATCCGCTACCGCGGGAAGCGTGTATTCGCGAAAAAACGACGTCAAGCTGAACTATCAAATGGGCTACGATTTCATGAGCGATGCGGAAGTGATTACAGAATGGGCGGGACCCGGCGTCGTTTACGATTCCCGGTTGGAAGAGGGAGTCATGAGAACGTTCCATAGGAAGTGGCTTGAATATATGCTCTCGGAATAAAAGGTCCGGAGTCATATTCTGTGGAACCGTTCGAATCATCAGCTAACCTCGGATTAATACGATATGGAGGAGATTATCATTTCTATTGTTATCGAGAAAGGGAAGAATCGGTCCAAAGCGGAATGGGAATCGCTGGCTAAGCAACTGCTGGACCGAGATTGGAAAATGACGGTGGGGGATCGGCTGGTCAAAGCCAAAAGCGGGAAGACTTATACGACCACGAATCCGTCTACCGGGGAAATTTTGGGAGAAGTACCGTTGGCTCAGCCGGAAGATGTGAATGAAGCCGTGGAAACGGCAGCGGAAGCGCAGAGGCAATGGAAGAAGGTGCCCCCGCTGCGCCGGGCGGCGTATTTGCGGGAAATTGCGGCTGCACTGAAAGAGCGGGCGCATGAGTTCGCCGCCCTTGACGCTATAGACTCTGGCAATCCAGTCATTGCGATGTATAACGATGTGGAACGGGCGGTGCAAAATCTGCAGTATTGCGCAGGACTCGCTACAGAGTTGAAAGGAGAGACGATCCCGTCCTCCGGCGTGCATTGGCATATCACGAGACGTGAACCCTTTGGCGTTGTCGGACAGATCAATCCGTACAATCATCCGATCGGACAGACTGCGACCAAAATTGGTATGCCGCTGATGGCCGGAAACACCGTCGTGGTGAAAACGCCGGATCAACCCCCGCTGTCTTCGCTGCTGTTCGGGGAAATGGTGAAAGAGATTCTACCTCCGGGCGTCGTAAACATATTAAGCGGCAACGGTCCCGTGACCGGGGACGCGATTGTTCGTCATCCGATGATCAAGCGCCTGTCGTTGACGGGCAGCGTTCCGACGGGAAAGGCGATTATGAAATCGGCGGCGGAAACCGGCATCAAGCATGTTACCCTGGAGCTTGGAGGGAAAAACGCAATGATGGTATTCCCCGATGCCGATATCGAAGCTGCGGTCAACGGCGCGTTCTACGGCATGAACTTTCTGCGTTCGCAGGGACAATCTTGCGGTTCGATGACTCGCCTGTTCCTGCATGAGTCGGTGTACGACCCATTTATCGCCAAATTGGTGGAAAAAACGAAAGAGGCCAAACTTGGCAACCCGCTCGATCCGGTAGTGAATATGGGTCCGGTGGTGTCGGAAGCGCAGTACGAAAAGGTTATGTATTACATCCGGGCCGGCCATGAAGACGGGGCCAAACTTCTTGTCGGAGGAGAGAAGCCGGGCGATCCGGAGCTGGCGAACGGTTATTTTGTCCCACCGACGATCTTTACCGGCGTGACACCGGAGATGCGCATTTTCCGCGAAGAGATTTTCGGACCGGTACAGTCCGTCATCAAGTGGAAAACTTACGACGAACTGATCGCCATGACGAACAGCGTATCATACGGGTTGACGGCTTCCATCTGGAGCAACAATTTCTCGCAGATTCTTACCGCTTTGGAGGACATCGAGGCCGGGTACGTATGGGTGAACGGTTATTCCGCCCACTATACCGGCGTTCCGTTCGGAGGCTTTAAAGAAAGCGGTCTCGGTACCGAAGAGGGGTTAGAGGAACTGTTCAGCTATACGCAGACGAAAGCGATTCATTTTGTTCGTTAAAGGATCGTTTACCTGAATCCCCCCCTAATTTCCGAAAGGAGATTGACAATGGCCAAAAATTTAGACGACAGGAGTATATCTCAATACCAAATACCCTATCAAGATCTTAGAGAATGGTTGGATGAAGTGGAACGGTTGGGTGAGCTTCGTCATGTGAACGGCGCTACTTGGGAGGAAGACATCGGAGATGCCACCGAGATTTTGCATCATACATATCCCTCCCCGGCGGCGTTGTTCGACAACATACCGGGTTATCCGCAGGGCTTCCGCGTCCTCACTAATTTTTTTGCCGGAAAGCGGATGAACATGAGTTTGGGGTTGCCGACGGAATTTAGTAAGCAAGAAGCCAGCGACACATTTTATGACATATACAAAAGCTTAAAACCGCTTCCCTATGAATATATTGAAGATGGTCCGGTGTTTGAGAATATTCAAATGGGCGAGGAGGTGAATGTACAGCAATTTCCCGCGCCTTTTTGGCATGAGCTGGACGGAGGACGTTATATCGGCACGGGATGTTTTGTCATCACCAAAGATCCTGAAACGGGAATCGTGAATTTAGGGACTTACCGCGTCATGGTCCATGATGACAAAACGGTAGGGTTTTACATCTCTCCGGGCAAACACGGACGCATACATCGCGATAAATACTTTGCAAGAAAAGAACCCATGCCGGTAGCGATCGTGGTTGGCGGAGATCCTTTGCTTTTTTTGATGTCCTGCAACGAAGTTCCGTTTGACGTCACTGAGTATGATGTAGCGGGAGCATTGCGGGGAAAACCTTATCCCGTCGTAAAGGGGAAACTGACCGGTTTGCCTATACCGGCGCATGCCGAGATCGTATTGGAAGGCTTCGTGCAACCGGATAAGAGCATGAAGGAAGGGCCTTTCGGCGAATGGACCGGGTATTACGGCAGCGGGGAAAAGGAAGAGCCGGTGATGGACGTTAAAGCGATCTATTACCGGAACAATCCGATCATCCTGGGTTGCCCCCCTTCTCGTCCGCCCGATAGCATCGCTCGTTTCCGCGCCATTCTTCGTTCGGCGATGTTAAAGGAAGAGATGGGAAAGGCCGGAGTTCCGGACGTAACCGGGGCCTGGGCACATGAGATCGGAACGAACCGGATGTTTCTCGCCGTATCCATCAAACAGCGCTACCCTGGGCACGCAAGGCAGGCGGGTCACATTGCAACGTTTTGCCGTGTCGGCAACTATGCCGGCAAGTATGTCGTCGTGGTGGACGATGACATTGATGTATCCGATTTGGAAGAAGTGATGTGGGCGATGGTTACGCGGTCGGATCCGGCCGAATCGATCGATATTGTCGACCGGGCTTGGAGCACGAGGCTGGATCCGCGCATCCATCCGGACAAGAAAGCCGCCGAGAATCTGACGAATTCCAGGTGTATTATTGACGCTTGCCGCCCATGGGAGTGGCGCGATCAGTTCCCGCCGGTCAATATGCTCAGTCCGGAAAAGACCAAGAAGGTAAAAGAAAAATTCGGCTGGTTATTTAAATAAATCGGATTTTTATGTTAAACAACCTCGAAGCAAGAGCAGTACAGAGGATTATAATAATATTATTTTGGGAGGTATTTGGCATGGATATTCGCTTTGACGATCTGCGTGGTTGGATTGAGGATTTGGAAGAAAAGGGTGAAATTCGTACCGTCAGCAATGCTTCGCTTCATGAGGAGGTTCCGGCGCTCATTGATTGGATATGTCACCAGGATGGAAGTCCGGCTTTACTGATTGATAAAATGAAGGACTGCGAGAACCCCCTCAATATTCGCTTCATCGTCAATCTTTTGGGCGCACCCGAACGGTTGGCTTATACCTTCGGATTGTCGGCCCGTGACAAAATGGGTCTGGTCAAGGAATGGAAAGGCAAGCTGAACGAGCATAAACAGCTTCCGTATAAGGTGGTCGCCGACGGTCCGATTTTGCAAAACCGCCTGGTCGGCGATGAAATCGATTTGACCCGTTTGCCGATACCGAAGTGGCACCAACGCGACGGCGGCGCTTATATCGGCACCGGCAACGTGGTGGTTACGCAGGATCCCGATACCGGATGGGTCAATTTAGGGACATACCGCGGTCAAATCCTGGGCAAGAATCTGGTCGGCAACTATGTGGAACCCGGAAAGCACGCAAAGCTGCATCGGGAACAATGGTGGGCTAAAGGAAAGCCGGCACCATTTGCGCTTATCCTCGGCTCCGATCCACTGCACTTCGTCTTTTCCTCGACGCATTCGCATGAGGAGGTTTGCGAATACGATTTGGCCGGCGGCTTGCGTGGACGTCCAACGGAGGTCGTCATTAGCGATTTGACCGGGTTGCCTATCCCGGCAGGAGCTGAAATCGTTCTGGAAGGATTTATGCACCCGGGCGAGGAACTGGACGAAGGACCTTTCGGCGAATGGACGGGTTACTATGCGAAGGAAGTAAAACCGGAACCGGTGATTCGCATCGAAAGAATTTTGTACCGGGATAATCCGATCATTCATGCCCACCCGCCGGTTAAACCTCCTTCAACGATTACCTTCTACAGGGCGGTCGAGAAGTCCGCGGAGATCTGGAATGCGCTGGAGGCAGTTGGCGTTCCCGACGTTCGGGGAGTTTGGTGCCATGAAGCCGGAGGCACCCGCTTATTCAACATCATCAGCATCAAGCAGCGTTATGCCGGTCATGCCAAGCAGGCGGCTTTGATTGCATCCCAATGCAACGAGGGCGTACGGATGGGTCGATACGTGGTCGTGGTGGATGAGGATATCGATCCGACCAACCTGGGTGAAGTGATATGGGCGATGTCGACGCGCACCGATCCCGAGAAATCGATCGATATTATCCGCCGTACCTACAACGCTCCGTTGGATCCGGCGATGCCCGAGGGGCAGAAGCTCTTTACCTCGCGGGCGATTATCGATGCCTGTCGGCCTTATGAATGGAAGGATAAATTTTCGCCGGTCATTGAAACGGACGCCGAGCAGCTTCGCAATGTAGAAGAAAAATACAGACATCTGTTAGAGCGCCAGAGTTTGGTCAAAAGCTAATAAAAGCGCGGCATAACGAATGACTTGCCTCCGGCCTTTAAGGCCGGGAGGCCGGAACGCTTAAATTGACGTGTTCGGCGAACATTTGTGTAAGCGCTTAATCTGTAATATGCACAGCAGAGAGGGTTTGTAACCAATAACATGAATCCACTGATAAGGGGAATGATGTATGAGAACGATTCGGTTAAACCGTCGGTTGTTTTTTCCTTTGTCGATCATTTTAATATTGGCCGTGTTTGTGGCGGGCTGCGCGTCCGGACCACCGGGTGCGGGTTCCAATGACAAAACTTTGGCACCGCAGCAAGCGGGCGCAGATACGAAAACAGGAAGCGACAGCAAACCAAGCGAAACCAAAGCTCCCGTAAATTTCCCTACACAGAAGATTGAATTTTTGGTAGGGGCTACGGCTGGCGGAGGCTTTGATAACTGGGCGCGTGCGATTACTCCTTTTTTGGAAAAATATTTGCCAGGTGATTATCCGGTTGTGGTCACGAACATGGCCGGTGCAGGGGGAAGGGCGGCTACCGAGTACCTGGCCAAAGCCAAGCCGGACGGACATACGATTCTGCTTGTCACGGTTAGCGGCATGGCTGCCACCCAACTGGTGGAGAATGTGAAATTCGATTTGAACAAATTCACCTGGATTGGCCAAGTAAGCAATGATGTTACTGCGGTGGCAGTGGGAGCGAAAAGCAAATACAATTCCCTTCAGGATATGGTTAACGACAAGAAGCAGATTGTTGTTGCCACCAAAGGACTAACCGGAAGCAACACGATTGCCAACGCCATTCTGTTTAAAGTGCTCGGAATCGATTGGAAGCCGCTCAACCATGGCGACACGTCGCAGTCTATCCTGTCTATTGTGCGTGGAGATGCAGATTTTACCCTGAATTCCTATGACAGCATTCGTCCTTACATCGAGAACGGCGATGTGAAACCGGTCGCCTATTTGGATATGAAATCTCATCCCAAAATGCCGAATGTTCAGAATGCTAAAGACTTGGGTCTTGGCGAATATGCCGACGCATTTAATTTTGCCCGCACGATAGCCGCTCCGCCGGGAACCGATCCGGCCGTGGCAAAAGTATTGTCCGATGCCCTGAAAAAGACGGTCGAGGATCCTGAGTTTCAACAGATTCTCTCCAAGATGCAGCTCAACACACAATATCTTTCACCGGAAGAGTCGGCTGCATCCGTAAAGAAAACGCTCGAAACGTTTGTGAAATATAAGGACGTTGTAACGGAGTTGTTCAAGATGTAACGGCAGTCTTATGTACGATTTCCAAATTGGGGCGCTGCAGCCGCAATAATAGATCGAATGCCGAATCGGAATCATCGGGTAAACAGCGAAGACAGCGCCCTTCGTATACGACAAATACCCATCCGCAGACAGGTATCGCGTTCTTACTTTAGATATGGATATACGCCGGCCGCCCTTAAAAGAGTTAAAAACGAGGTAACGGAGGGATTTTGTTTGAAAAATGCATTGGTTTACAGGAGGTCTTACTTCCATATCATTCTTGTTTTATTGATTTGTATTTCTTTAATAGGCTGCAGCTCTGCCAAGAGTACCGGCGGCGATGCCAAAACCGGCGGGATGGAAACTACTCCTGCTGCAACAGCGGCTCTAGGCAGCGAACCGGCAGTCAATTTCCCTAAAGAGAGAATCAGGTTTATTGTAGGCGCAAATCCCGGCGGAGGTTTCGACACGTGGGCCCGAGCATTGGCGCCTTATTTGGAGAAGTATTTGCCCGGGGATTATCCCGTAGTGATCGAAAACATCCCCGGCGCAGGCCAAGTTATAGCAACCGAAGCTCTGGCCAAAGCCAAACCTGACGGACATACGATCCAGATTCTGACCCTTAGCGGCATGGCTGTCTCCCAGTTGATGGGCAATGTAAAATATGACTTGAATAAATTCACTTGGTTGGGTCAGGTGTCGAAGGACGTTACGGTAGCTGTTGTTGGTGGAAAAAGTAAGTATCAATCTCTGGAGGATATCAAAAAAGTCAATAAAGAAATGATCGTGAGCACCAACGGAATGACCGCCAGCACAACCATCGCCAATGCAATCCTGATGGATGTCCTTAAAGTGAAATGGAAGTCGTTGAACCACAATGATACCGCGTCTACGGCACTTTCCATCATCCGCGGTGACGGAGAATTTAGTACGCCTTCCTATGATACCGTTCGTGCTAACATTCAGAATGGCGACTTGAGACCGCTTGCTTATCTGGATAATGAACCTCACCCCGAACTGCCTGGAGTTCCGAGCGCCAAAGATTTGGGGTATTCGGAATATGTCAATGCCTTCACGTTTGCCCGAATGGTTGCCGCTCCCCCGGGAACGGACCCGGCTGTAGCAAAAATATTGTCCGATGCGCTGAAGAAGGCGATAGAAGATCCGCAATTTCAAGAAAGCATCAAGAAGCTGGAGTTAAGCACCCATTATTTATCGCCGCAAGAGTCTACGGAAGCCGTAAAAAAAGCGTTTGAAACGTTCGGTAAATATAAGAGTGTCATTGAAGTGTTGTTCAAAGGCTAGATGCGATTTATCCAGTAGAAAGAACACGAGAACACGATTTCAGTTGCGTACTGCGCATCAGTCCAACTGTAATCCAAAAAATAATTACCGTTCACAGGGGAGGAACTAACTTGGGTTTCCTGTCTCAAATAGGAAATGTGTTCCAATGGGATTTGATGTTATTGATGGTTGGTTCCGTTATTTATGGGCTTATTATCGGGATATTGCCGGGGATAGGGGGGCCGATTTCGATGGCTCTTTTGATCCCCCTTACCTTCAGTTTGAGCCCGGAAGCCGCCATTGTCGTTTTGTTATCCGCGTATGGCTCATCTAACTTTGGCGGCTCCATCACTTCCATATTGATTAATACGCCAGGCGATGCGGTGAATGCGGCGACAACCTTTGACGGATATCCCTTGGCTAAACAAGGCAAAGCCGGGATGGCTATCACAGCCGCCATGTTTTGCTCAGCACTTGGGGGATTTGTAGGTCTTGTTGTTTTGGATCTGATGCTTCCTTTTGCCAGAGATTTCATCTTGTTATTTTCCTATCCGGATTTCTTTATGCTTGGATTATTCGGTTTGGCCGTCATTGCGGTGGTAACGCAAGGCAACACGTTCCGCGGCTTTATATCCGCATTACTCGGACTGATGCTGGCTTTCATCGGTACGGAACCGATTATGGGAGGGGAACGTTTTACATTCGATTCGGACTATCTGTGGGACGGAATCAGTTTGGTTCCTGCGATTATAGGGTTATTCGCGGTAACGGAGGCATTCAAATTAAGTAGGGAAGAAAACACGATAGCGGGAGAAGTGAAAGTAAAATCAGGTTTCACCTGGGAAGGCATTACCGTAGTTTTCAAAAATTTCTGGCTGTTCTTGCGTTCGTGCTTTATCGGTATCTATCTCGGCATGATTCCCGGAGTGGGCGGCACGGTTGCGAGTTTTATGGCTTATGGGACCGCCGTTCAAATGTCGAAGGATAAAGAGAAATTCGGAAAGGGCGCAATTGAAGGAGTTATCGCTGTAGAATCGGCCAACGATGCCAAGGAGGGCGGTTCGTTGCTCCCGACATTGGTTTTCGGTATTCCGGGAAGCGCAAGTATGGCTGTGCTAATCGGAGGACTGATGATGCATGGACTGACTCCAGGTCCTGAGATGTTGAAGAAAAATCTTGATTTGACTTATTTTCTGATTGCGGCTGCTATTGTTGCTAAAGTGGTGGCTATGGTTCTCGGTTTGGTCATCGGGACCCGGTTGGTTTTTATGACTAAAATCCGTTGTACTTTGATGGCGCCGGCCATTATTGTCATTTCCATGCTTGGCGCGTATGGGATCGAAGGTCGCTTCGGTGATGTCATCGTGACCGTTCTATTCGGATTGATCGGAATCTTTATGCAAAAATACGGTTATTCCCGAATTGCGCTTACCATTGCATTGGTATTGGGAGGAATGGTGGAAGCTACCTATCATCAATCCATGACTACATTTGGCCCGTCGGGATTCTTTACCAGGCCTATTGCTGTGACTTTGTTAACATTGACTATTGTTTCATTGGTATATCCGTTCATCTCAAACAAGCGGAAAAACAGGACTGAAAGGAGCATAAAATCTTGATCCAAATCAATGAAAAAAGCATATTTTCCGGCTTATTGTTCCTTTTTACTGGGCTGTTGCTTTATATTACCATCGGGATGAGAAGCGACGTTGCGCTTGTTCCGCGCATTGTCGGTTTTACGATGCTGATCTTCTCGGGTATTGACTTGGTTCACAGCCTGTTTCCTGCCGTGCGGGAAAGGCTTCCTTTTTTAAACAAAAGAGCATCCGAAACCGCGTTTGTTCAGATGGGCGCGGCCGAGGAACCCGAAAAAGCCGAAGAACCGGTAGCTTCGAAAGAAACGGGACAGTCCTTGTTGCTTTTTGCCGGATGGATCTTGCTATTTGTGATTTTGATTTATTTCACCAACATGATTTTGGCTATCCTAGCTTCCTTGTTCATTTACCTCAAGTGGGTCATAAAGGAAAGTTGGAAACTGACGATTCTCTATTCAGTAACAGCGGCCATTCTTTCCTACCTTGTTTTTGTCAAGGCTTTCGGTATCCATCATATGTGGTCTTAACTTCCCGTCATGGTGAATAAAGTGGCTATCGTAACTCGGCAATCTTCCAGGAACGGTCGTCATGCTTTTTCAAAACGGGGTGGTTGCTTTTTGCCGAGGTGGCCACGGTGCGGGAAAATGTATTGAAATTTATCAAGCAAGAAAAAGGTGACCGGATATGGTGACAATTGATTTATTTATTAACAATCAAGATGTTTCTGGACATACATACATGGATATTAGGGACCCGGGGTGTCTTACGGATGTGATTGCCCAAGTTGCGATAGGAAATGTAAATCAAGCCAATGAAGCGGTAGATGCAGCGCACAATGCTTTTCAAATATGGCGAAAGACGGATATCCATGAACGTGTTGAACGTCTGCTGGCTGCAGCCAAAGCGTTGGAAGAAAAAGCGGACGAATTGTCGATTCTTTTGGTAAAAGAGCAGGGAATGCTTCATCGGGATACCAAGAGGGATCTTGCAGGCGGAATAAGAATTATAAGGAACACCGTTGAAATAGCAGAAACGTTTTTCGAGCCGGAACGGTTTGAGGACGATGAGAGCTGGATCAGTATAGAGAAAATGCCAAGGGGCGTGGTGGCGGCTATTGTCCCATGGAACGCCCCGATCGTACTGACGATGTCCAAGGTTGCTCCCGCGTTGGTATCCGGAAATACGATTGTCGTGAAGCCCTCGCCATTCGCGCCGGTATCCGTAACATTGGCATTGAAGACCATGGCTGCGTTCTTTCCTCCAGGCGCGATAAACGTTGTGCATGGTGAGGGTGAAATCGGTTCGGCCTTATCCCGGAATCCATTGGTGAAGAAAATCGCTTTTACCGGCGGCACTCATACCGGAAAGCTGATTATGGGGGATGCGGCAGCCACAGTGAAAAATATTAATTTAGAATTGGGAGGCAATGACCCGGCAATCGTATTGGAAGATGCGAAACCCGAAGAGATCATCCCGGCACTGCGACAAGCAGCATTGATACGATCGGGGCAGGTTTGTTATGCCGTTAAACGAATTTACGTCCCAGAAAACATGTATAAGCGCTTTTTTGATCTCATGTGTGAAGCTGTCGATGAATTAAGAGTAGGCTACGGCTTTAATGAACAATCCACGTTAGCACCGTTAAACAACAAACACCAATGGGTCAGGGTAAAAGAATTAATACAGCGGGCGAAGATGAGTCAGGCGGTTGTTAAGGAATTAGGCAGGAAATTGGAACCGGAACAATGGGACAACGGCTATTACCTGCTGCCTGTTGTGATCGGTAATGTTGAACCTGCGGCGGAAATCGTCGCATGCGAACAATTTGGACCGGTCATTCCTTTGATTCCATACAAAACGGAGGAACAAGTCATTCACATGGCCAATAGCACCGACTATGGACTGTGCTCTTCCATCTGGTCTCCAAACGTCGACAGAGCGCTGAGGATTGCCCGGCAAATCGAAGCGGGGACAACATTTATAAACAGTCATTCTCGTACTGCTCTTGGTGATAAAGTTATGCCGTTTGGCGGTGTCAAACAAAGTGGAATTGGAAGAACTTGGACAAAAATTGGTTTGGCTGAATATGTCGAATATCACGCGATAAGTCGAAAAAAGTAAATCCGCAAACAAAGGGAGGATGCCATTCATGAAACGTTTTCAAGATCGTGTAGCTGTAATCACCGGAGGCGGACATGGCATAGGAAAAGCTTACGCAAAACATTTTGCAATGGAAGGCGCAAAAGTGATTATCGCGGAATTGGATGAGAAGGCTGCTCAGGCAGTAGCCAAAGAATTAACGGACCGAAATTTCGATGCCCTTGCCGTTGCGACTAATGTAGCGGATGAACAGAGCTTGAATCATATGGTGGAGAAAGTAATGAAGGCGTATGGGAGAATGGATATATTAATTAATAATGCAGCAATATTCGCTACCATACCCATTACGAAGGCAACCTTCGATCAAGTCGAACCGGATGATTGGGACAAAGTTATGGCAGTCAATCTCAAAGGCACTTGGCTGGCTTGTCGTGCAGTGGTTCCCGTTATGAAGCAGCAAGGAAAAGGTAAAATCGTAAACGTCTCATCCGGAACCGTTTTCCACGGAAATAGCGGTTTTATCCACTATGTGACTTCCAAATCGGCCATCATCGGATTTACCCGATGTCTTGCCAGGGAATTGGGCGATTATAATATTAATGTCAACTGTATCGCTCCGGGCAATACGCAAAGTGAAGATAACGTCTCCGAAGAAATGAGAAAATACCGTGAATCCCGGCTGGGTTCCAGATCGATTAAACGTATACAGACTCCTGAGGATGTTGTGGGCAGCGTATTGTTTTTATGCTCTGATGAGAGTGATTTCATTACCGGGCAGACACTGGTGGTAGACGGTGGAGTTGTAATGAACTAAAAGTAAAAGTTATCAAATAAGTTGAATACTACTCAAAATATTTCTATTAGACAAATAATTATAACAATTATACTATTTACGTAGTTGGTTATTCAAAAACCGGCAGCATCAGGGGGTGGATTGATAGTATAAAGGTTTTAAAAGTTTGCAGTCTGGAGAAATTTCAAGAGGGAAACGGGAAAAGCTTTTTAAAAGTAAACTGTTAAGATGATATAGATTGATTGATTTTCAAATTAAAAATGAAAGCGTTATCATTGATTTACATATATTGGTCATTGCTCGTATAAGGACATCATAGAACAACATTTTATCAAGAAAGAAGGCAATTCATATGACGTTGACGGCATCGGAAAATTTGCAGGAGTATATGGTGCTTTATGCGGAATGCGTTAGTTTCCTTCATCAGGAGGCTGAGCTTATGGATAACGCACAACTATTTCAGTGGCTGGACGGTTTGACACCGGATATCGACTATCGCATTCCACAGGAAGTGGCTTGAACATATGCTCTCAGAATAATTATTAATTAATGGGGAGATTACAAAATGAAAATGAAAAAACTGTTGGTTACCGGCATACTTGCATTGGCATTGACAGTAACAGGTTGTGCCGGAGGAAATCAGAATAATGCGGCAGCGACGACTAATCCGTCCGCTACGACGACCGGCAACTCAAGCAGCGCCCCTATTACAGATGACAAAAAACCGGTTAATGTTCCGATTGCCGGTCAGGCTGCCAGCGGATTGCTGTCGTTAGTGGGAGAAGCAGTGAATGAAATGGTCAGACGCGAGTATCCCGGCTCAAACGTAGCTTATGAACCCGGAAATATGGCGGGAGATTTGGTGGAAATAGCGGAAGGGACCAAATACCCGCTCACACTGGGCGTTGCCTCCATTGCCGTTGAAATGGCCATAGCGGGGAAAGCTCCTTTTCCGAAAAAGTTTGATAAAAACAATTTTAAAACGGTAGCCACCATTACGGAAAATATGCAAACCCACGTTTTTGCCAGCAAAGAATTTATAGACAAATATAAAATTAAAACGTTATCCGATATTAAAACCAACAAGGTTCCCGCCAAGATCGCAACGAATCAACCGGGCAACTTAATGGAGCACACCATTGCCAATGCTCTGCTAGAAGGGCATGGCATTACAAGAAATGAGCTAAATTCTTGGGGCGGAAAGGTGCTGGATATTCCTAATAGCGAGTCCTATGGACTTTATGCAGATGGCCGTGTCGATATCATCATCGTCAGCACATGGCCGCCTGATCAAAAGATTTTGGAAGCGTCGCGGGTAAAAGATTCCGTACTGGTTCCCATGAGCAAGAAGGTGGTGGACAATTTTGTTAAGGAATACAATGGTAAAGCGTCAACGATCAAAGCAGGCGCCTATGAATTCCTAAAAGAGGATTATTACACGGTTGGCAGCGATTTGTTGATCCTTGCCGGACATTTGGCCGACAACCAGTTAACTTATAAAGTGGCCAAGGGGATTTACAATCATTATGATTACTACCAAAAAGTGCATCCTGTCTTTAAACAATTCAATAAAGAAATGCTGTCCAAACCTACGGGGTATGACCTTCATCCCGGCGCAGAGCAATTTTATAAAGAAGTCGGTTTAATGAAGTAGGGGTGAAACCATATGACTCAGGAAGGATGATGCTGAATGCACTTTGCTTTTAATTTATTGAAAGTATTGTTCTTCTTTTTCCGGGAAGGAAACCGCGTACATCCGCCGAAATGGGCGTACCGGCTAATTGTTCTGCTATCAGTAAGCATTACACTGTTTGCGTTATGGCTCGGATTTAAAGGTACCCTGCATCCCTTGGAAATCGGCATGATTTTTTTGCCGGTCATGTACTTTATCGCCTACCTGACAACCACTTCATATTACAAGTTAAGCCGATTGATTTGGACGGATTATTTATGCGCTTTCTTAAGCTTGGCATGTGGGATTTATTTTTACTTCAATATCGAGCGCTTTACCGGATGGATGGTCGGTCTCAGCCGTTTTATCATTTGGGATAAAGTGTTTTCAGCCCTTTTTGTACTTTTAACTTTAGAGCTTATGCGGCGTGCAATCGGGATCGGGCTTTCCATGGTTGTCTATGCTTTGCTGGCGTATATCTTTTTCGGCCATCACATCCAGGGCGCTTTTTCCGTCCATAAGGTCGATTTGGATCGCTTCTTTCAAATCATGACCATCGGCAACGATGGAATCTTCGGTCAATCGACTTTAGTGGCGGTTACGTATGCTTTTTTGTTTGTATTGTTCGGGATTCTATTCCAGGTCTCGGGCGGCGGCAAATTTTTCTTTGATATCGCAGCCAGCATGACGGGCCGCAGGGTAGGAGGGCCGGCCAAAGTAGCTCTGGTGTCAAGCGGTTTGTTTGGAATGGTTTCAGGCAGCCCCGTATCGGATGTCATGACAACGGGATCGGCAACGATACCGGCGATGAAGAAAATCGGTTATTCTCCTAGTTATGCTGCCGCGATTGAGGCAGCCGCCTCCTGTGGGGGCAGCATTCTTCCCCCTATTATGGGCGCCACGGTATTTTTAATGGCGGGATTCACCGGAATTCCCTACTCGGAAATTGCCACGTCGGCGATATTCGTCGCCCTGCTGTACTATTTTGCGTTGTACATGCAAGTTCATTATCTGTCTATAAGTCAAGGAATCGGAAGATTGAAGGATGAAGAAATGACCAGCGTGTCCAAAGCCCTCATTGAGGGCTGGGCCAACATCCTGCCGTTTGCGGTGCTGATCTGGATGATTTTTACCGGGTATACGCCTTCCTATGCTGCAACCATGTCCGTTTTTGCGGTGATTATGACCAGCTGGTTTAAGCAGCATACGAGGATTACATTAAAAAAACTTTTCGACGCTTTTGTGTCAACTTGTATGACAGTGGCCCCGCTGGTAGCTGCGGTAGCTGCGGCGGGAATTGTAGAAGGTGCTTTGCTTCTTACCGGTTTATCCGGAAAAGTAGCATCATTGGTGAATGCGTTTGCAGGAGGAAATCTGGTATTAGCCGCCCTTCTTACAATGATTATAACGATTATTCTTGGAATGGGTATGCCCACGATTTCCGTTTATGTCTTGTCCGCCGGATTGCTCGCTCCAGTCTTGATTGATTTAGGGGTGAATCCGTTGTCGGCCCATTTATTCCTGGTCTATTACGCTACGATGTCCGCCATATCGCCCCCTGTCGCTGTGGCCAGTTTTGCTGCGGCGGCGATTGCCAACGCTCATCCGATGGATGTCGCGAATAAATCTGTTAAAATGGCGTTTGTTGCATTTATTCTTCCTTTCTTCTTTTTGTTTGAGCCTGCTTTATTGCTTCAGGGCGATACGCCGACCATCATTACTCGAATGGCTCTGGCTGTATTGGGAATCTATCTGCTGGTCGTCAGTTTTGGCGGTTGGATCAATCGTAAATTGTCGACAAGCCTAAGAGCCTTGTCAGGATTGACGGGGTTGATGCTCATCGTACCGAATTGGTGGGTCACCGTTGTCGCTTTACTATTAAGCGCCGTCTTTTGGTTTTGGTATAAAAAAGGAAATAACTCAAAATTAGTAGGCGAAATGTCTGCATAAAAGGAGCGATTGGGATGATTTATGCCGTGATTTATAAGATTGAAAACATGGATCTCAACCATCAATTCAGACCTGCTCATGTTGAATTTTTAGACAAATTTTCTAAAAGCGGAAGATATAAAGACGCCTGGAAATTCCCCGATTACGGTAACGGAGATATCCATAGTGTACTGTTGATTGAAGGGGACAGCAAAGAAGAAGTGGAGGCGGTTTTTTCCCGGGATCCGATCGTCGTCCAGGGAGCCAGAAGCATTGCGGTCAGGGCTTGGGAACCGAGCCGTATCTTACGGAAGATGAAAGAAAGTTCAAACTGACCGTTTTAGAAGGAAATGCTGAGCGAAGTCCGTTTGCCCGGCCGGAAGATGTGAAGGAATCTGCGGGAACGGCGGCAAAAAGCATATTGGTAGAGGAAGAAAACCCCTTCGCTGCGATGCGCCGGGCGGCCTATATGCAGAAATAACAGTAGCGGTGAAAAAGCGGTCGCATAAGTTGGCTGCCCTCGAAGCTATCGAATCCGGCCATCCAGCCTCACTAGGTTATCAAGAATAATAAAACTGAATAAGCAGTATAGTTCCCAGGGAGGTATAAAATTGTCCGAGTTATTTTTGAAGACGTCTTCCCCAAATGAAGAAAAGGTTATGAAAGACGGTGAAACAAACCATATTCTCCGATTGGAGAAACTCATCAAACATTTTGGAAGCAATACGGCTGTAAATGAGCTGAGTTTAAATGTTCGAAAAGGGGAAATCTTCACCCTGCTCGGGCCGAGCGGATGCGGCAAGACGACGACGCTGAGGCAAATCGCCGGACTTGAGCAGCCGGACTCGGGCAAGATTTATTTTCGCGATAAGGTGCTTGTCTCGCCCTTAGACAACATATATGTACCTCCTCATAAAAGGCAGATGGGGATGGTGTTCCAGTCTTATGCAATCTGGCCTCACCTGACTGTCTTTGAAACGGTGGCCTACCCGCTTCGCGCCCGAAAGGTACGAAGCGAGGAAATACGCAAGCGGGTCATGGAAACGTTGGAACTGGTAGGGCTCAAGGGCATGGAGAATCGCCCGGGACCGGCACTGAGCGGAGGCCAACAGCAGCGTGTGGCTGTAGCTAGAGCACTCGTTTATGAACCGGAAATTCTTTTGCTCGATGAGCCGTTTAGTAATCTGGATGTTAAACTCCGCGAGCAGATGCGCGTTGAACTGAAGCTTCTGCAGCGAAGAATAGGGGTAACCGTAATCCTTGTCACGCATGATCAATTGGAAGCTCTTAGCTTTTCAGACCGAATCGGCATTATGAATCAAGGAAAGATCGAACAAGTAGGCACTCCAAAAGAACTGTATGAGAAACCGCATACGCAGTTTGTTCGTGACTTTATCGGCAAAAACATCACGCTTGAAGCAGAAATTGAAAGCGTAGAGCAGGATAAGATACAGATCATGTTGGAGGGAGGGAAGGGTACTGTTCTAACAGCGAAAAATAACTTTATTACACAGCCAGTCAAGGGGCAGAAAGTGGTTGTTTCTATACGACCCGAAGATATTGTGGTGAACGCCCGGAACGAAGAATCGGATCATCAGGTTTTGGAAGGGGAAATTGACGCCCTTCTCTTCGGCGGAGACCGATTTGAATGCCATGTCAAGTTAGGCGATGAAGCCATTCTTGTATACACGCCCCGCGTCCAAAATTTAGAAGAAGGCCAGAAAGTACGGCTGTACTTTCCTCCGGAGGTGTTGTCCGTATGGCCGAAGTCGTAATAGAACATAGCAGTCAGAAATCTATGCGACGGAGACGATTCAAAGTTGAAGCCGGATTGATCTTTTGCACTTTGATACTTGCGGCCTTGTTAATCGTTATCGTTTATCCACTCGGTTTACTCGTGATCAACAGCTTTATCGTTACCCTTCCCGACGGAACGGAACAGATCGGGTTCGGAAATTGGACAATGGCCTTGTTCCAAGCAGGCTTGCTCGAATCCATCGTCAATACGTTTAACCGGGTCATTGTAACGACGATCCTTGTTTTTCCTATCGGTATTTTCATTTCTTGGCTTATAACCCGTACGGATCTTCCTGGCAAAGAATATTTAGACTTCTTTATGTGGTTGGCGTTTTTCCTGCCTACGCTGCCTATATTGATGGGCTGGATCCTTCTCTTGGAACCCGATTTCGGATTGATTAACCAGATCATCACAAGTTGGTTTGGTCTTGAGAAAGGACCGTTCAATATTTATTCCTTTTGGGGAATCGTATGGGCGCATATCGTCATCCGTGGTGTAGCGGCAACATACATTTTCCTTACGCCGGCTTTCCGCAATCTTGATTCCTCTTATGAAGAGGCTTCGCGAATTTCGGGTAGAAGCATTATGGGAACGATATTACGCATTGTTGTGCCGGTCATGACACCGGCGATTCTCATCACACTGATCATTTCCCTCATTCACTCCCTGGAGTCGTTTGAGATCGAGAAGGTGTTGGGGGGCCCAACGGGCTTTTACGTTTTCAGTACGAAAATATACGAGTTGATTTCGGAAGCGCAGCCTCAGTTTGGTGCGGCAACCGTGCTGAGTTTAGTGATCTTAGTAGCCATGCTGCCATTGATTTTGTTCCAGCAGTATTTCAATTCAAGAAAGAGATTTACAACCGTGACGAGTCATTTTAAACGGAATATCGTTCGCCTGGGAACTATGAAATGGCCGGCATTTATTTTTGTATTCGGCTTCAGTTTCTTCGTTACGGTAGTCCCGATTATTTTTATGGTCATGGGCACTTTTATGAATTTGTTCGGGTTTTTCGACATTGAAAAAGTGTGGACTCTGGATCATTGGAAGCGTATTCTTCAAGATCCGATCTTGATTAAATCTCTATGGAATACAGTCATTCTCGCGGGGAGTGCGGCCTTGATAGGAATGGTTTTGTATACCCTGCTAGCCTATATTTCTGTCCGAAGCAAATATATTGGACGGGGAATCATCGATTTTCTCACTTGGCTCCCTGCCGCTATACCTGGAATCATTCTGGGCCTCGGTTTGCTTTGGATGTTTCTCGGCACACCGGTGTTCCGTCCGCTCTACGGAACGATCTTTATCTTGATTATAGCGGTGTTAATTAATTCCATGACGACAGGAGTTCAGCTCATCAAAAGCAACATGGTTCAGCTGGGCAGCGAATTGGAAGAGGCGTCATCGATCTCCGGAGGATCTTGGTTGTATACCTTTAGGCGCATCATCATGCCGATTCTTGCACCTGTACTGCTCTCTGTCGGCACGTTAACCTTTATTTCCGCATCCCGGAACGTAGCTAATATCGCCATGATTGTTACGGGAGAGAATAGGCCTATCGCGATGCTGCAGTTGGATTATATGGTGGATGGAAATTACGAAGCGGCGGGGATCGCGGGTGTGTTTGTTGTTATTCTTACCATCGGCGTAGCGCTCATTGCCAAATGGTTAGGTAAACGAATGGGAATTCGCATTTAATGTGAAACCAAGAATATGGGAAGGGTGATTTGTAACATGACATGGAACCGTTTGCGTAAAAACGGATTGATCTTGATGTGTATCCTGATGTTTTCCATCTTTGCAGCCTGTGGCACTGCTCCAAACGTAACACCGTCTTCGTCCCCGGCTGGAGCAACAACGGAAGAGACGAAAGACGCCGCAAAGCAACCGACCGAATGGGATGACATTGTAGCCGCCGCGAAAAAAGAGGGCAAAATTGTCATCGCCGGCGACCCTACGGAAGCATGGAGAAAGTCACTGGTAGATTTGTTCCAAGAGGATTATCCCGAAATTAAAGTAGAATATACGGGGATTAATGGACGTGATTTCTATCCGCGTGTTAAACAAGAAAGAGAGCTTGGGAAACATCTGTGGGATTTACGGACCGGTGGGGTAACATCGTTATACGCAGCGAAGAAAGATGGTTTTCTGGAGCCCATCCGTCCTTTACTGCGTCCTGAAATTGCTGATGAGAGCAAATGGATCGGCGGTCTAGACGGGCTGTTTATGGACAAGGAAAACAAACATATGTTGGCTTATACGATGTATGTCGATCCGACAGTTTTTGTGAACCGTGACTTTGTTTCAGAATCGGAGCTTTCTTCATCGGAACAGCTGCTTGATCCTAAATTTAAAGGGAAAATCGTAATCCAGAATCCAACCGGCGGGGTCTCGTTCCAAGCTCTAGCCAGTATGGGATTTATGTACGGAGAACAATTTGTACGGGATCTTTTATCCAGCCAGAATGTGGTGGTCACCGATGACAATCGCCAGCAGGCTGAGTGGGTGGTTCGCGGCAAATATCCCATCGCCATTGGGTTAATTGATACCCAGCTTATTCCGTTTCAACAACAGGGATTGGGCAAAAATATAACATTCTTGAAGGATAAAGTGATACCGGTAACTTCCGGATTTGGCGGTCTTTCCTTACTTAAAGACGCCCCTAATCCGAATGCGGCTAAGGTGTATATTAACTGGCTGCTGTCGAAAGAAACCCAGATCAAGCTGACGAAAAATGTATTGCTTAACAGCAAGCGAACCGATGTGCCTCCGGTTTCCCCAAATTTAGCAGTTGATCCTGCGAAAATAGAACAATATCGCCAGTATTCCAGAGAGGAGAACGTGGAATTCGGCCAAAAGCTCTTACCTGTAATCAAGGAGTCTTTACAGAAAAAATGATTGGAGTAGAGGAAGGCAATTTGATTAAGGAAGAAAGGAGGAGCTGCTGAACTCGGCAAAAGCCGTGTATGGTAAGTACTGCACTTTAGGTTTGTCTCATTTTAATTGAACAGCTATTTATTAAGAATGGAGTGACGATATGAACATGCAGCAGGAAGCCCAAATCACAGGTAAGCGGGGATACAGGAATCTTCGTGAACATCTCGCGGAATTGGAAAAGGCAGGGATGCTGCTTCGCGTTAAACGTGAAGTTCAAAAAGAAACCGATATCCACACGCTAGTCCGCTGGCAATTCGTGGGCGGTATTCCCGAGGAGGAGCGGAAAGCATTTCTGTTCGAAAACGTTACGGATGCCAAAGGAAAAAAATACGCGCATTCTGTAGCGGTTGCTGCACTAGCGGCTAATCCACAGATGTATGCGATCGGCATGGGATGCAAGTTAGAAGAGATCGAGGATAAATGGAAGCATGCAATGGATCACTTAATCCCTCCCGTAGAAGTAAGCAGCGAGGAAGCTCCTGTACATGAAGTTGTCCGTACAGGCCAGGAGCTGGATCAAGAGGGGTTCGGATTTGATCAATTCCCAATACCGATTTCGACCCCAGGGTTTGATGTCGCGCCGTTCACCACTTGTTCTCATTGGTTCACCCATGACCCGGAGACGGGCATAAGAAATGTCGGAAATTATCGGGGGCAAATTAAAGGAAGAACCAAAATAGGGGCCTATCCCGCAGCGGGACAGCATATGTACATTCATTGGAGCAAAGCGCAGAAAAAAGGCGAGCCACTGCAGGCTGCTCTGGTCATCGGCTCTCCGCCTGTGGTGTCCTATGCTGCCGTACAAAAAGTCCCATACGGAGTAGATGAAATCGAGGTAGCCGGCGGGTTGGCAGGGGAACCGATTCGCATGGTGAAATGCAAAACGGTTGATGTCATGGTTCCCGCTGATGCGGAGATCGTATTCGAAGGGATCATCTCAACGGAGTATTTGGAACCTGAAGGAGCGTTTGGCGAATCCCACGGATATATGCATCCAAGAGAATGGAATCCTTATATGAACTTAACAGCGGTTACACACCGTAACGAAGCCATCTGGGTATCGTTCATCAGCCAGGTAACCCCAAGCGAGTCAAGCGTCATCAAAAAGGTCGGATATAATCCTTTGTTTACGCGGCATTTAAAAGATGAGTTGAATATTCCAAGCGTTATTCGCGTGCACATGCACGAACCGCTGACCAACTTGAGGAAATTCATCATCATCCAATTTAAAGACCCGAAGGGTTCCGATGTTTCGAGAGCTTTACATGCCGCAGCCGTTTTCCATAAGGGTGTAGGAAAAATCATCGTAGCGGTTGACGAGGATATTGATCCGGAGAATACGGATGCGGTGATGTGGGCTATGTGTTACCGAATGAAGCCTCATAAGGATGTCCAGTTTATTACAGGTATGGAGAAGTGGCATGCGCCGCCTTTTACAGAGGGTTCAGAGAGCGAGGACTCGGTCATGTTGGTTGACGCCACGTTAAAAGAACCGTTCCCTCCGATCTCGTTGCCCAAGAAAGAGTACATGGAAAAGGCGAGGGTCATTTGGGAAGAGCTCGGGTTGCCGAAATTGAAGCCGCAATCTCCGTGGTTCGGATATTCTCTTGGAGATTGGAGCGATGAGGCGGATGAAGAAGCTTTAGCAGCGATTCAGGGAGAGCACTACAAAACCGGCGAAAAATTAGCAGAGATGAGAAAGAAAGTATAGGAAGGTTCAAAAACAACATAAGGAATTAAGTTTTTTTGCAGGGATTTAATTATGGGGCGCCCGCTGCTGCAAATAGATGCATGCCTAATCGATGTTTCGAGATAGGTTCGCGGGCGCGGTTTTCTTTTAATAAGGAGAAGGCGGTGCCGGATATGAGAATCATAGTAGGAATTTCTGGGGCTACCGGAGCCATTTATGGAATCCGAATTCTTGAAGCGCTTCGTGAACAGGGAGTGGAAACGCATCTCGTCATGTCCAAATGGGCAGAAACAACCATTACTTTGGAAACCAACTATTCCGTTTCCGAAGTATCGAAGCTGGCTTCAGTCGTTCACTCTCCGATGAATCAGGCTGCATCTATTTCCAGCGGCTCCTTCCGGGTGGACGGGATGATCATTGCCCCCTGCAGCATGAAAACGCTGGCTGCGATTCGTATCGGTTATGCGGATGGACTGCTTGCACGCGCAGCGGATGTAATTCTGAAAGAGCGGAAAAAGCTGGTTATGCTAACCAGAGAAACGCCGCTCAACGATATCCATCTAGAGAATATGCTCGCTCTATCAAGAATGGGTGCAGTCATTCTCCCGCCGGTTCCTGCGTTCTACAATAAACCTTCCAGTATCGATGATATGGTCAATCACATCGTAGCAAGAACATTGGATCAATTTGATATATCCAATACATTGACCAAACGTTGGAAAGATCATAAGATCGTCCATGAGGGGGTATGATTCTGTGCTTAAAGTCTACATTGAATTTATGATTAAGAAAGAATCGCGAGATGTCTTTCTGGCACTCATGCCGCAGCTCAAACAACAAGCGTTGGCACAGGATGTAGAGGGGCGGCAAGTGGCCGAGGGAACAGATCAACCGCTGCTCTTTGTCGAAGAATTCTACGTCAAAGACATGGATCACTACAGCAGAATTAAAGCGGAGCGGTTGAATGAAGATTCTCCCCTCTGGAAACAACTGCACGATTGTATTCAGGGAGGAGCCCAGAAACTTCATATTTGGGCTTTTAAGCCATTGGATTAATCCGTGCGTGTCTCGCAGCATTACGTACTACTATTTATGTAGAGGAAAATAAAGTATGGATAAGGATAATCAATGCTTAGGTAGAAAGTACGAATGGGGACGCGTGATAGGCATATAATAACCGTAGACCGCAGATAAACGCTTTCATTGCTAACGAAAATAACCGTTTAGATTAGACATCTTTGGGCGACTTTTTGCAGGGAATCAATAATCGAGCGGTGCCGTTGTTTATGGTAAATCATATGTATGCCTAATTTAGGCATTGGGGGTACAACCATAACAGCACCAAGCTCGTTTCTTTTGAGTTCCTGTAAAATCATGCTTTTTGGTAGAAAAGAAACACCGGCATTTTGTTTCACTAAAGTTTTGATGGCTTCCAGTTGGTCAATGTTAATCACATTGTGAAAGTTCATATTTTGATCCGTAAAATAGTGGTCAATCAGTTGCCAGTATGAACTTTGTTTATTGGTATTTCGTTTATTATCGAATAATATGATCATTTCATTGGCAATTTGTTCAATCGGCTGGGGATCCAAAAAATGCTCCAGACGTTTATGGCTAAAGAACAGCATGATGTCATCCCGCATCAGTTGAATGTTCTGAAGCTGGTCAAAATGTACAAGTTGGTTGATAAAACCAACGTCGATGTCTCCATCCGCAACCATTTGTGCAACTTCCAAAGCGGAACCGCTTAACATGGTCATTTCGATATTTGGAAATTCAAAGTGAAATTCACTAAGTATTCCTGGCAAAATGTAACTTCCTATGCGGGGAGAAGCGCCAATCCGAAGATGGGTATACATGGCGCGCTTTTCTTTTTCCATTAAATCTTTGGAATCGTTCACGAGTTCTAAGATTTGTTGGGCTAATGGGAGATATAAGTTTCCATAGTGCGATAATTTAATCCCTTTTCCTTTGCCGAGGCGTTCAAACAATTCGACCCCGAGCTCTTTTTCTAAAGATTGAATGCGTGCAGTAAGCGTGGGTTGATTGACAAATAATATCTGCGAAGCTTTGGAAAAACTGTTTTCTCGAGCAATACATAAGAAAGCTTCCAGTTTTTCGGAATCCATACCAGCGCCCCATTTTGAGTTATGAATTTTAGAGTCAACTACATTATACTAAACTTTTGTCCGAAATTAAAACAGATCATCATTTAATTACCAAAAAAGGAGAATATTTCATGAATATGGTCGAAGATAGAGAACTAAAAATTCAGGTTGCTATGGCGGTTCGTTTGTTAGAAAATATCAAGCTGCTCGATATGAACGGACATGTAAGTTGTAGAATCCCCGGTACCGATCGGTTTTTAATTAACTCGCGTAAAGCCAGCCGGGCATCCGTCTCTGTGGCTGATATCGTGATGTGCGATCTGGACGGCAATCTGCTTGATGGAGGCACGGAGCCCCCAAGTGAATATCACATTCATACGGAAATTTTCAAAAAACGCAGTGATGTATTCAGCGTCGTCCATAATCATCCGCATTACCAAACCGTGCTTGGCATTGCTGATGTTGAGATGAAACCGGTATTTGGGATTGGTTCATTTGTCGATCATGTGCCGGTATATGAAAAATCGAGTTTAGTGAATACAGCGGAAATGGGTGCTGAGTTAGCCGAAATGCTTGGAAGCGGTATCACGGTACAGCTGCGCCATCATGGCACGGTTGTGGTTGGCGAGAGTGTGAAAAGCGCCTTTGCAAGGTCGGTATTCATAGAAGAAAATGCAAAAAAACAGTATGATGCGATGCTGGTGGGGAAAGGGGTTCGAGTTCTGGAAGGGGCAAACTTGGAGCGTACGAGAGAATCAAACTGGCAGCCGAGCATTATCCAGAAAATATGGACCTACCACGAGGAGAAAGCTTCAAAAGAGGGCGCTTTAATCGGACTTACTGATGAAGCAAGGAACAAGTGAAACTAGCTACAACTATACAATGCAGCCAAGTAATTTTGGCTGCATTGTAGCATATATGTCGGAGGGTGAATTTAAAGCCCGGTTAAGGAGGGTTGGTTTGAAGTCTTAAGAATGTTGGAGGCCCAAAAGTGGAACATACTGAAAAAAAACGATTGCTATTAATAACAGCTGTTGCACTAGGGATCATGTTAAATCCCTTGAACACGACGATGATCTCGGTAGCTTTATCGCGTCTTCAAGAGGATTTTCATATTTCCTTCATGGATATTTCTTGGCTGATTTCGACTTATTATTTGGCAAGTGCGATTGCACAACCGGTGATGGGGCGGTTTAGTGACTTATACGGAAGAAAACGATTTTTTTTGGTAGGCTTGCTAATGGTCACCGTTTCCTCCATGCTGGCCCCTTTATCACCGAGTTTTCATTGGCTGTTAGCATTCCGTGTCATTCAAGCTGTTGGAACTTCGGCTCTATTTCCTTCGGGTATGGGAATTATACGAAGCAGCATTACTGAAAATCAGGCACGAGCCCTCGGGATCCTAACCATATTTTCATCTACTTCTGCTGCATTGGGGCCTTCGATAGGAGGTTTATTAATCCATTATGGGGATTGGCCAGCTATTTTTTTGTTTAATCTTCCTGTGATTCTATTGTCGTTTGTTTTAGCGGTAAAGATCATTCCTGCAGATGTAAAGCAAAACGTGAAGCATATTAAAATCGATATTTGGGGAATAATACTGTTTTCTTTACTCATCTTTATATGGCTTCTTTTTTTAATTTCCGTGAGTCAGGAAATCAAATGGTGGGGATTATGTGCAGGCATTGCATTAGCTGTTATCTTTTATGTATATGAATCACGTCAGGAGAAGCCTTTTATCGATGTTCATTTTATGAAACAGAATGTCAACGTTACATTGATCTATGCTCAATTTATTTTGGTAAATATTATCACGTATTCGATTGTCTTTGGAATCCCTCTTTATCTACAGAACGATAAGGTTTACGATACACAAAAAACGGGATTAATCATGTTATCCATGTCCGTTTTCGGAATATTGATTACTCCATTGACCGCAAGATGGTTAGAGAGGAGCGGAACAAGATATCCCCTAATTGTCGGAACAGGGATTGTAATGGTAGGGATTCTTCTTTTATTAACGATCCAAGAAAAATCCGGGCCTTTATGGATATTTATTGTGCTTTCGATTCTGGGTGTTAGTATTGGAATGATGAATATAAGCCTGCAAACCGCCTTGTATTCATTTGTATTCATCCATGAAACAGGCGTTGCTTCCGGTCTTTTTATGACTTCACGGTATTTAGGGTCTATTATCTCATCCATCTTGCTGGGGATCGTGTTTGGTGTTGAAATTACTATAAGGCAGTTGCATTGGATGGGATTCATTTGCGTTGTAATTAGCGTATTCATGTTGTTTTTCGCATTGCGGTTACCTCAAACAAACCAGGGCTTCAAGGAAGGTGTATGATTTGGTTAGCCGATCATCTGTTAAGGATGATCGGCTATTCTTATGCATATGAAAAACAACAGGTTGAAGTGTCTCAACTTGTTGTTTCTCAATGTGGTACTTTTAATTGTATCTACGACCGTACAGCCAATCGCTAGTCTCAAAATTCTGGGGACCGCGCTGTGCTAACATCATGTTCCGTAAAAATGTTGCCATCGAATCCTCAGTATGGAGGAATTCACCCCACAGGCGTGCGCTGCGCTGTACTTTTGCCGTACGTGGAATACGATCCTCTTGATAAGCTAAGAAAGCTTTCTCCGTGTCGTTACCATGCAAGCTAAGCTGTTTTGTTAGGCAAGCCGCGTCCTCTAATGCTTGACAGCCACCTTGAGCGAGATACTGTAGCATAGGGTGAGCAGCGTCCCCAAGAAGGGTGATTCGGCCGGACGTCCAGTTGTCGATCGGCTCCCTATCGTACATCGGCCAACGACGCTGACGCTGGATGAAAGTCACCGCATGACGCACGGGCTCACAGCATTTTCCGAAATGCTCATCCAACTCCTCTGGAGTGCCCCAATCATCGGAATCTTCCTTGTAGCGGAAGCTCTTGAACACAACCACCTGGTTATAAAGCTCCTTGCGGCGCACAGGGTACTGCACTAGGTGGAGGTTAGGACCGATCCACATGATGACATCGTCCAGGTCCGCACTTGGAGTAATCTCAGACATAGGGATCGCACCACGGTAAGCAACGTATTGTGAACAGATTGCCTTATCTTGGCTGAACAATTGGCGTGTACTGGACCATAGTCCGTCGGCTCCAATCACCGCATCAGAAAGATAAGATGTACCGTCAGTGCAGGTAACTTGGGCTTTATCGCCCATATTCTCGGCAGTCTTTACGGTTTTGTTGTTCAGAAGCGTAATCCGGTCATCAGCTATACAAGCATCAAGCAAAGCCTTGTGTAAGTCTGAACGGTGAAGTACGATGTACGGATGACCATAACGCTCACGGAAGGATTCGCCCAAGTCTAACGCGCTGAGTTCTTTACCGGTTACAGCATCCATCAGCACTAGGCGTTTTGGAAAGACTGCAAATTCGGAGATGGCATCAAGCACGCCTAATTGATCCAATACGGCTGTTGCGTTGGGCGCTAGCTGAATTCCCGCGCCAATCTCGGCAAATTCCGGCGCTGACTCTAATACCTGGACGGATCGACCTGTCTTGGCAACGCCTAGTGCTGTAGCAAGACCTCCGATACCGCCACCAACTATAAGGAAAGGAACGTCTTTTTCGTTTGTCATAATGGTATGCTCCTCAAGTAATGTAGGGTTAAATTAAAGCTAATTTTTGATGTAATGAATCTGGCACATGTTAAGGTAAAAGAGGTTTAAATTCATCAATAATCTCTTGATTCCCTTGATTCTCTTCATAATTCTCTTCTCGCTGAAGCTCGAATTTCTCCATGATCGGCAAGTCACTTGCGGAGAACAAATAAGAATCTTCCGCAGCGAAATGCTCATGCCAAGCCCAGTTAGGTATGACAAGGAAATCTCCTTGAGACCAATCATAACGAGTCCCGTTGATGACGGAATAACCTTTGCCTTTGAATACCTGATAGATGGTTGAGCTGGTATGTCTGTGTGCTTTAGAATGGAACCCTCCAGGAAGTTTCTGCATCCAAGAGGCAATGTTCGGGTTAGCTGTTTTTCCATTGGATGGATTGATAAATTCTACTGCATATCCATCATACGGATCCGGTTCAAACCGGCTTAAGCCTTCGAGTGCAGCCAAGGTCTGCGACCATTTATAAGAACCGAGTGGTGCGACCTTAGGATGACGATCGGAGATCGGACGAACCATGCCGCCTTCATAGCGTTGAGCGGTATAATTATCCGGCACTTTCGGCTGCTCGATTTTTTCAGGGTAGCTTTCAAAGAATGACCCACCGATAGCGTGGATAGTCGGTATATCCAGACAGTCCATCCAAATCATCGGCTGATTCCCAGGGTGAGAGTGACCATGCCAAAGCCCCCCCGGCGTGGTCAGAAAATCCCCTTCATCCATGAAGATACGCTCGCCTTGAACGATAGTATAAGCTCCCTCACCTTTCATAATGAACCGGAGAGCACTCTGCGTGTGACGGTGTGAGGGTGCCGTTTCGCCAGGCAGTATTAACTGAACCGCCGCATAAAGGGTTTGGGTAGTGGAGGCCCAACCCCATGGCTGGCGAGAGGTTAACCCAGGGTTTTGTAAATAGATGGCTCTTCTTTCACCCCCGCGATCAGGGGTGAAAATTTCACTGGCTTCCATGAGTTTGGCGTATAGCGTCTCCCATTTCCACAGATAAGGTACCGCTTGCGGCGTAGGCTGCTTATGCATCAAGTCAGGAATGGCATTCCAAAGAGGTCCTAAATGGTACTTCTCGATTTCCTTATTAAAGTCTTTTACGGTTTGACTTTGGAAAAACTCCAATTTATCTGCCATGCGTCTACACCCCATTCGTTAGATTATTTATTAAGCTTCCTTAAATTGCCCGATATTTCGATTGATTTGGTTTAGATGTGTGGTGAGATGCTCTACCAACAGATGATCCACAATAAATTGCAGTGGCTTAGTTCCAAAACGGGGATTGCGGCTTGGCGACTCTTCTTTTAAATCATCCTCACTAATGGTGCTGAGAATCTCCTGCACTTGCGCCTTGGATTTCTCGATGCCTTGCAGTACATCGCTGGTAGAGCGCTCGCTGGCTCCAGCAACGGCGGCTAATCGGCCTTCATGCTGCAGTCCGCGCCCCCATTCGATTCCCGGAGACTTTAGCAGCGCTTGAACTTCATTTAACCAATAAGGAGTGGCTTCTTCCACATGGCACAATACTTCGATAATGGACCATTTATCTTCCGCTGGCTTCCATTGAATGACTTCTTCGGGTAACACTTTGGAAACGCGAACGATTTCATCTATCGTTTCTTGGATGGAATGAATTGCCTCTTGGATACTCATTCTTATTGCCCTCCTTCAACTTTAGATACCCGATTCTCAAGCGCCCCGATGCGGTCGATTTCAATTCGAACAACATCTCCGTCTTTCAAAAATACTTGAGGATCGCGGGCTACGCCTACACCGCCTGGTGTACCTGTTAAAATTACATCGCCCGGCTCGAGAGTCATCAGATTGGATAAAAACTCGACCAAATAGGCAACGGTAAATACCAGATTGTTTGTGTTGGAACGTTGACGTTCTTCGCCATTGACGGTGAGCACAACCTCCAAGCCGGTCGGATCATCAAGCTCATCACTGGTTACTAACCATGGGCCCATTGGAGCAGAGCCTTCCACGGTTTTTCCCTGCAGCCATTGAAGGGTTCTTCTTTGGATGTCACGGTACGTCACATCATTGACGATAGTGTAACCGGATACATAATTGAGCGCTTGTTCCTGCGACACATTTCTGGCCCGCTTTCCAATGACAAAAGCGAACTCCGCTTCATAATCAAGCTGCTCGGAGATGGGGAAGAAAGGAATATCATCTTGAGGTCCAATGATGGTATTGCTGAACTTAGCAAATACGACAGGAACCGGAGGGAGCCCTCGTCCCATCTCCAAGATATGCTCGCGATAATTATGGCCGACACAAATCATTTTCCCGGGGTTGAGGACCGGAGCTTCTATTTTTACATCTGAAACCTGCAGAACTACTTTGTATTTAAATTTTTCGTCACTATTGTTAACGTATTCGATCGCTTGTTTGGCCAATTGGAGACTTTGTTCTCCGCCTTGAAAGAATTCAACCATATTGGCAGGAACATATGCTTCTGCAATTTGCTCAGCGCGGATGACGCCTTGGGATTCAAGCATGCTCCGGTATGCAAAATTTAAATCGATGATTTGATCCTCATTAATGCAACCAATCCGAGTATTCCCGTTGTAACTAAAGCTAACTAATTTCATGGCTAAAACTCCTTTTATATATAATTTAAAGTAGCTTGTACATTTTACTGAATGTTCCATTCCTTTAACGTATAGATACATTCGTTCTCAATAAACATGGGATCTTCATTCATAATTTGGATAGCGTTTTCAAGAGAATCGGTTTGAAGGATATAGGCACCGCCAGTTTGATCGTTAAACCCGCCGGCAGAAACCAAGATGCTTTTTTCACGCAAGCTTTGTATAAAATTACGGTGGTCCGGTATGGAATTTCCAGAAAAGCTCGGTTTACGTTCAATGAATACGAGGAATTTTTTCAATGGGCTTCACCTCACTTAGAATTGGGATAGGCTGCATTCTAGGATTTCATTTCATTGCAACGCTGATTTTGGATCACCTCGACTTGGATTATTCCACAAATAGAGAATTAAGTTCTTTATTGATAATTATATTATAATGTTTATCACTAGATGATTGTCAATATCAAAACACGAATATTTTTTTATTTATAAATTATTTTTTTAAAAATCATATTCCTTATATTATAAAGTATGTAGGTTACATACGGGGAAAGTAAGTTTCGGCAGCATTTGTCAATCGTTTGTGATATTTTTGTCGAAAAAAATAATATTGACAGATACTGCATAACATAGTTATATAATATAAACATAGAGAACTTAATTCACATGTTCTCAGCTGACTAGATAGAATAATACGGGAAGGAGACGAAAGAGATCTTGATGTTTACCATCTTGTGAAAACGCATCCAGATGCCCAATCTTTATCTAGAGAAAATCAAAATTGTAATTTAAAACCATGGCTAATTTCTAAATGTATACGGTTACAGACATTGTTGTTGAAGGGGAGTTGAGAATGAATGCTAAGAGAACTATGCGTGGAATGGAAGGAAGATGTTATGCGAGCATAGCATCTGACACAATGCATGGTTTATGTCGTAACCTTCCCAAACTCCATTTGTTGCAGCTAAAATGAAAACGATTTCTTGATAACGAAAAGAGCTTCGTTGAACCTGCAATGAAAATGAATTTATCAAAAAATTACACTTTATAGGGGGATTTCAACTATGAAAAAGAAGTTTTCACTCGTATTGGCCGCGACTCTTAGTTTATCACTTATTCTTGCCGCTTGCGGAGGCAATTCTCAAAATGAGGGATCCGGCGCAGGAAAAGATGCAGGGCAGGAAGGCAAAACGTATACGTTCAAAATGGCGCATATTACGCAGCCTACTCATATTTGGCACAAAACCTCCGAGAAATTTAATGAAGAAGTTAGTGCGCGTTCCAATGGGCGGATAAAAGTGGAAACGTTCCCAGCCGGTCAGCTTGGACCGGAGAAAGACATGATCCAGCAGCTTGAAACCGGAACGATCGATTTCGCGATTATTACCAATGCATTAATGAGTACACGTGCCGAAGAGTTTAATGCTTGGTTCATGCCCTACCTCCTTAGCGATATCGACTCAGCCGTGGCTGCTCGCAATTCCGAACCGGCGAAAAAACTTTTAGCAGGATTAGATAAGCAAGGTCTTGTTGGAATGGACTATATTATGGCTGGTAACCGCCATGTCTTGATGAAAAACACCTCTGTTACGAATCCGGATGATTTAAAGAATAAAAAGATCCGTATCATCGGCAGCCCGTCCATCCAAGACTTTTGGAAAGCTGTAGGCAGTGCCCCTACTCCAATGCCTTTGCCTGAAGTGTATACTGCATTGCAAACCGGCGTTATCGATGGTGTTGACATTGACCTCGACGCTTTGATGACTGAAAAATATTATGAAATTGCTAAAAACTTCACGATTACCAACCATATGCCATGGCCGGGCGTCGTTATGATGAACAAGGCGAAATTCGATGGATTGTCTCCGGAAGACCAAAAAATCGTGTCCGAAGCAATGAAAGCTGCAGTTGAGTATGGCAGCAAAGAATCGATCGCTATGGAAAAGAAGAACCTGGAAGATTTGAAATCAAAAGGCGCGACGGTTACCGAGTTAACGAACACGGAAAGCTTTGCAAAAATTCGCGATGATATCTACACGAAGTATTCCAGCAACGCAATGATTAAAGAATTTATTGAAGCAAACAAAAAATAAAAGCGTGTAATGAGAGTAACACTTAGACAATGTATGCTATTAGGGGGATTAATAGAATGAAAAAGAAGTTAACTTTGGCATTGGTTTCGATTCTGAGCTTGTCAGCCATACTGACCGCTTGCGGAGGCGAACCGCAAGACAAGGGAACTAGCGAAGGACAGGGCGGTAAAACGTATACGTTCAAATTGGCTCATACTACGCAACCTACTCACGTGTGGCACAAAACAGCCGAAAAATTTAATGAAGAATTAAATGCACGTTCCAACGGCCGCATGCAAGTGAGTTTATACCCGGCGTCGCAACTTGGCCCCGATAAAGACTTGATGCAGCAGTTGGAAACCGGATCGCTGGATTTCGGAATTATAGCCGGCGGGTATGTAGGAACCCGCTCGGAAGCTTTTAACGCATGGTTTATGCCGCTCTTATTCAAGAATCTTGATACAGCTGTGGATGCACGTAATTCCGAACCGGCGAAGAAAATTTTAGCAGAATTGAGCAAGCAGGGACTTGTGGGAATGGATTACGTTTTTGCGGGTGATCGTCATATCCTGATGAAAAATGCAGCCGTAACCAAAGCGGAAGATATGGTAGGGAAAAAGATTCGGGTTTCAGCCAGTCTTGTCGTTCAAGACTTCTGGAAAGCTGTAGGAGCAGCCCCTACCCCTATGCCATTGTCTGAAGTCTACACCGCCTTGCAGACCGGCGTTATCGATGGTGTCGACATTGACCTCGATGCCTTAATGACTGAAAAATATTATGAGCTCGCGAAAAACCTCACGTTGACCAATCACATGGTGTACCCGGGCATCGTTATGATGAACAAGGGGATATTCGAAGCTATTCCGCAGGAAGATCAAAAAATAATAACCGAAGCGATGAAAGCGGCCGTTGAGTGGGGAAATAAAGAACAGATTGCCCTAGAACATAAACATTTGGAAGATTTGAAAACCAAAGGCGCGACGGTTACCGAGTTGACCAATGTGGATAGTTTTAAAAAGATTAGTGAAGAACTCTATGCTAAATATTCCAAAAATGAGTTAATTAAAGAATTTATTCAAGCAAACCAAAAATAAAATTATAAATTGAGAGTATCACTTAGATCCGCGCGGCACTCTTTTAAATGGGTCCGACGAGGGAGAATATCCCTCGTCCAGGATCGCATTTATCAAATGAAGCAATTAAACGAGGCACGCTTCAGTCACCATCGTTGCCAGACCTCTTGAGAGGCCTCAAACAAATCATGTTTGCGATGGGCCGGGATATCTATTTGACTGCCGGTTTTTGATATTTTCATTCATAAGGAGTTGGAAGAATGACGTTCGTTCGCAAACTTAGTGATGGAATCTTTTTCATAGAACGAATTTTGGCCTGTGTATTTTTATTGTTTATGGTAACCTCTCTCATTTTGGGGGTCATTTTTCGCTATTTTTTACATTCACCCCTCAGTTGGTCAGATGAATTCGGCATGTTTGCTTTAGTATGGATAACCTTTATTGGCGGAAGCATGAGCATTAAGACAAACAGGGCTGCAGCAGTAGGCTTTGTCATGGAAAAGCTGCCGGTAGCCGCCAGACAAATATTCTTTGGGATTGCTTTTATGATTTCATTGTTATTTTGTGTTTTTCTCCTGTATTTATCGATGAAATGGATTACGAATCCCTCTATACTATTGCAAAAATCGCCAGCCGTTGGCTTACCGATGATCATCCCTTACATTGCTATCCCCTTAGGGTTTTTATTTATGGCTGTGCACTCTCTGGATTTATTCGCAGGCGTATTCCAAAAACAGCAGAGAGAGGGAACGTAGATGCATATCTTACTCATTTTTTTCGTATTGATGGCCATTCAGATCCCCATAGCATTGGTGCTCGGGATCACAAGCATAGCCTATATCGGGATTGACGGTAACGCGGGTTTATTCAACAATGTTCCGCAGCGTCTTTATTCTGGAGTCGAAAGCTTTAGTTTGTTGGCGATTCCTCTCTTTATGCTTGCAGGAGAACTTATGAACTCAGCTGGCATTACCGGAAGATTAATTGATTTTGCGAAAAAGATCGTAGGGCATTTCCGCGGGGGATTGGCTTACGTCAACGTTATCGCGAATGTATTCTTGGCCTCCATTCTTGGTTCTGCGACGGCCCAAACGGCAATGATGGCGAAGGTAATGGTTCCGGAGATGGAGAAAGAGGGCTACACCCGTGAATTTGCGGCGGCAACGACTGCATCGGCAGCGTTATTAGGACCTATCATCCCTCCAAGTATGCTTTTTATTATCTATGCCGTCGGATCCGGGGTTTCGGTAGGCAAGATGTTTATGGCCGGCATCCTTCCAGGGATTTTGCTCGCCGGAGCTTTTATCCTATTAATCGCATATTTAGGTTACAAAAATAATTTCCCGAAGTCAGAAAGAGCTACATGGAAACAAATCGGCATCAGCTTTATTAAGGTTCTACCGGCGCTGTCCGTTCCTCTCATCATCGTAGGCGGGATCATGAGCGGTATATTTACAACGACAGAGTCTGCTGCATTTGCCTGTTTTATCGCCATTTTAATTGGTTTTTTTGTCTACAGGGACTTAAAGATCAAGCATTTTCCCAAAATATTGGTGGGTGCGACCATAGCGACTTCCACCGTAACCTTACTGATCGCAACTGCAAACTTGTTTGGTTGGATTATGACGTTTGAACAAATTCCCCAAAAAATAGTAGAATTCATGGGGGCGCTGACATCAAGCCCTATCGTTTTCTTGTTGCTCGTAAATCTCTTTTTATTACTTATAGGAATTATTATGGACGAGATGGCGGTATTGATTGTGTTATTGCCGATATTCATGCCTCTTGTTGCCGCGTTTGATATTGATCCGATTCATTTTGGTGTTGTCATTTGTATAAATGCCACCATAGGCTTGCTTACACCGCCAGTTGGAGCGGGTTTATTCATTGCCTCAGCGGTTGGGGAAGTAAAGTTTGAAACCTTAGCACGTTCGGTATTGCCTTTTCTAGCCGTTGCGCTTGTGGTCCTTATGTTAATTACGTTTTATCCTCCGCTCACGACTTGGCTCCCAAGTTTGATGAATTAACATGATTTTTCTGAAAGCGATCCAGCTTTCTGATGCTGGTTTCGCTTTCGGTATAATGTTTAATCGGAATTAGGGCGACCCAAATCAGTTGCCCAACGATTGGGATATGTTGATCATTGGATATGATTATTTTATATTGTATACATAGGTCAATTACAGAAGGGTTGTCTAAAATGGTTATTTCCAAAACAAGTACGACAATTCAATCTTTGCAGATTGGCAATGATATACTCGAATTAGTCGCTTCTTATGAAAAACCGCTGAAGTTTAACGAGATATACGAGAAAACAAAAATCACCAAAAGCAACTTGTATAAGTACTTAAATACGCTTACTCAAATTGGGATGCTTTATAGGGATAAGGATTCCGGCTTGTATTCTCTTGGGAGCAAACTGGTGGAGTACGGTATGAAAGCTATTAATCAGGAGAACATGATCGAGCGGGTGACGCCTTTTCTTCAAGAAATCAACCGAACCTGCAAAAACACGGTGCTGCTGACGACTTGGTCTCACAATGGACCGATGGTAGTTAAAATTATCAATAGTCTGCAAGGACTTAATATCGGTGCTCAAATCGGCACGTTTCTTCCTATTATGTCGGCAACTGCAAAGGTTTTTGCAGCTTTTATGGAGGATCATCTCATTCGGGAATGGAAGCAGCAGCAATTGGCCAAGTTTGACGAGGAACAGAGGCTCCATGTGGAATCCGAAATCTCGATTGTCCGTGAACACGGTATATCTTTTGCTAAAGAACCGCTAGTCCCGAGTATATCCTCCATTGCCTTTCCGGTTTTTAATTTCGAAAAGCGATTGCTCACAGTCATCGTTGTCGTTGGTTTTTCCCATACGATACCAACGCAAATCGATGATGTGACAAGCCAATATTTGTTAAAGATGATGAAAGAGGTCTCGGCATCCTTTGGTTATAAAGCATAAAGAAGCTTTGTGCCGAATGCGTAATATGAGTGAATGGAATTGAAACTTGGTTGTCCTACGGATCCAAGAAACAACCGCTTGGCAGGTTGTTTCTTGGCAAGGACGTGACTGGGTGTTCCAAATCGAACTATATATTGTGTAATATTGCTATAAAAGTAATGTGTAGGTGTTTTTTTAATCTTTATCAATCAGACTTAATATACAGAAGGGTTGTAATATAATGAATGGCGTTCATGATATGGGAGGAATGCAAGGATTTGGACCGGTCATACGCGAAGAAAATGAGCCTGTTTTTCATGCAGACTGGGAAAAAAAGATGCGTGCCATGATGGTGTGTTTGGATAAGAACAAAGTGATTAAATTAGATGAAGTTCGTTATGCGATTGAAAGAGTCAGACCTGATTATTACTTGGCCTCCAGTTACTATGAACGTTGGTTAATTGGCTTAATGATCCTATTGCTTGAGAAAAATGTTCTGAATGATGATGAAACAAGAGAAATAAGAAAGATATTTTCTATTGATGACCAAGCGGATCTTTTGGGCGCATTCACTCAATTGAAATACGTTCAAGATAAAGAGGGAATCACACCTGAACAGACTCCTGAACCATCGCCAAAGTTTAAGCCGGGGGACAAAATTTTAACGAAGATGATCCATTCGAAGGCTCATATCCGATTGCCCGGTTATGCCAAAGGGAAATATGGGGTTGTTAAAGGCATTTACGGAAATTACAAGCTCCCTGAATCGAACGTATATTCCGACCAGCCATATAAAGAGCCTGTTTATGTTGTTGAATTTAACGCGTCCGAGTTATGGGGTCCTCATGCACCCGGAAAAGATAAAGTCCTGATTGATCTTTGGGAGAGCTATTTAGATCCAGCCGCTACATAATAAGAAAGGGGTTACATATATGTCGAATCAACATGGCCATCATAATCCAGCTCCAATCACTGAGGTGGAGTATAAAATTCAAGCGTTAGAATCGATTCTTCTCGAAAAGGGACTCATTTCCACCGAGGAGTTAGATGGATTAATTGATCTTTTTGAGAACCAAATCGGACCGTTGAATGGCGCTAAAATGGTTGCGCGGGCATGGACCGATCCGGAATTTAAAGCGCGTTTGTTGGACGATGGCACAAAAGCGCTCGTTGAGTGTGACATAAAGAATCTTCAGAACACTAAATTTGTTGTAGTTGAAAACACTCCTAATGTTCATAATGTTATCGTTTGCACTTTGTGTTCATGCTACCCATGGAATGTATTAGGGCTGCCGCCTAGATGGTATAAAAGTAACGCATATCGATCCCGAGTTGTCATTGAGCCTAGACAAGTTTTAAAAGAATTTGGCCTGGAGCTGGATGAAACCGTTGAAATTCGGGTATGGGACAGCTTAGCGGAAACACGATACATGGTATTGCCCGAACGACCAGAGGGTACGGAAAGTATGACTGAAGATGAATTAGTTACACTGATTCAAAGAGAAGCCTTGATAGGCGTATCGAAAGTAACATTAAATTAATAAAACGAGAGGATTGGTCGAAAATGGAAGCCCCATCCTATATCTCAGGCATGGAAGGAAAAAGTGCGCTGCCTCGCAAAAATGGAGAGCTTGTCTTTCAGGAGCCTTGGGAAGGCAAAATATTTGCAATGGCAGTAGCATTGGATAAGAAAGGTTTATATGTCTGGAATGATTTTCGGGATAAATTAGCTGAAGAAATAACAAAAGCGGAAAAAAATGATCCGAATCATGAAACCGAAAAGTATTACTATGAGCATTGGCAAACGGCGTTAGAAAAATTACTGATTGAAAAGAAAATAGTATCTGAGGATCAGTTAAAACAACTATTGCATGAGTTGAAAAACTGTAAAGACCATGACCACGACCACGATCATAATCATGATCATGATCATCATCATTAATATTTAGTCACCTATGAACTGGTTGGATCCCCTACGTCTGATAGTGGAAAAAATTCACTCGATAAGAATGGATTTATACGCTATCGAACGAGGGGATTTTATTTATTATGGCTGTAAAGCAGAGTTTGCTTTGGATGAACCTGCTAACGATTTGTTTGTGTGAGGTGGTTTTATCATTAGAAAGTTTCCCTTTTTTTATGGTTGGGTTATCATCGGCTTAGGTTTTCTTGGACTTTTTGGCTCCATGGGGATTCGCAGTTCGTTTGGAGCATATGTAACCTCTTGGGAGGAAGAGTTTGAGGTCAGCAGAAGTATGGTGACTATCATATCGACATTAAGTCTGGTCGTGTATGGTGTTTTCCAACCGGTAACCGGAAGGATGAATGACAGATACGGAGCACGTCCGGTACTGACGGTCAGCATGCTGCTGATCGGAATCTCTTTAATTATTTCATCCTATATCACTGATTTTTGGCAGCTTGCTATCGTTTACGGTATTATTGCTTCGATAGGTTTTTCGGGTGCCTCTAATGTGACAGGTACGGCTGCGGCCGCCAGATGGTTTCATAAGAAGCAGGGTACAGTCATGGGGATTGTACTGTCAGGTATGGCTGTGGGGCAATTGATTATCGTACCCGTTTCTCTTTACATCATTTCAACCTATCACTGGCGCATTTCCATGTTGGTCTCAGGGTTGATTATAACCTTCCTAATTGTTCCACTTTGTTATTTTTTCATGCGCTCCAAACCGTCCGATATTGGACTTCAGGCGTATGGGGAGGAAGAAAGCACCCAGCATACGAACACAGAGCATGAATCAACCGATTCTCTTGAACAAAAACAATCCGTATATGCGATCATGAAAAGTAAATATTTTTGGATGATTGCGGCGCCTTATTTTATATGTGGATTTACGGATGTGGGTTTTGTTCAAACGCATTTTATTCCATATACAGAAGGAACAGGGGTCCCAACCCGATGGATCATGCTTACTTTATCGCTTATAGCCATCTTTAACCTGTTTGGAACGGTTGGCAGCGGATATCTTTCTGATAAAATGCACAGGGGGAAACTGCTTGCTATCATTTTTACCTTACGAGCAATTACCTATATGATACTATTGTCAACTGATTCCATTGCAGCTCTTATTATATTTGGAATGATATACGGACTTACCGATGTCGCGGCAATTACTCCCACGAGTTCCGTTTGTGCTCATTTATTTGAACGTTATTCAATTGGAGTCATTTTTGGGTTTATTTCCGTTAGCCATCAGGTTGGAGCGGCAGCCGGATCATGGATACCGGGATTATTGTATGATCTGTACGGCTCTTACACGCTGAGCATATGGTTTTCCGCGATTTTCCTTGTTATTAGCGCATGGGTTGTTTACCAAATTCCTGATACGCAAAAGAAAGAATTTAGCATTAAAAATGCAGCGGCGGGTTAGATCTTATAACAAAAAAAACATATGCTCGCGTAGATATTTATTAACTGATAAAGGTGGGCAGCTGCTCGCCTCTTTTGTTTTTCAGATAAAGATGGGAAAAAAAATAGGCTCAAACAGAAACAAAAACAAATATCAGAATAGTACGAAAAATCAATTGACAAGGGGGGATTTCTACAGTATATTTTACTTAATGTTAATTAAAATTTTCTGATGTCGGAGGTGAGGCCTGATGCAAATTTGAGGAGCTGACCTTAGCCATATTTTATCTTTGACAGCCGAAAACCAATGAACTAGGATGAGTCTTGTAGCTCCCTTACTTTTTTTACTTAAAAAAGAAAGCGCTTTATTTAAGAATTATTTTTTAAAAGGGGGAAATGCCAGTGGTGAAAAAGTTCAAACTTTCTTGTATTTTCATCATGATCTTTATGCTTGCGGCTGTTGGATGTTCGAACCAATCTGCAAATAATCAGGCTGCTACTAACCAAGTTTCTAACGATAAACCTGCTGAACCAAAGGCAAATGAATCTTATAAAATCGGTACCATACTCTCTCTTACAGGTCCTGCCGGATGGCTGGGACAAAGCACACAGCGTGCCGTTGAAACCTTGAAGAAGCAAATTAACGAATCCGGAGGAGTGAATGGCCACCCTCTTGAGATTATTATTTACGATGACCAATCCAAACCCGAAGAGGCAAGCCGGTGGGCGAAACGTCTAATCAATGAGGATAAGGTGATCATGATTATCGGTCCGAATGGAACGCCGACCTCCAATGCTGCGGAGCAGGCAGCAGGGGCTGCCGGAATTCCTATGATCTCGATGTCAGGAGGCTATGTCCCGAATCCGAAAGTCGGTTGGGGGTGGTCGATCGTACATTCCACGGATCAAGTCATCGAGCGGCAATTTCAGTACTTCGCCCAAAAAGGTATGAAGAACATTGGAGTCATCAACCCCAACGACGCATTGGGACAGATCGCAGACAAAGCGATTACCCAGTATGCAGGGAAGTATAATGTCCATATCGTGAAACGCGAATCATTTAATATGAATGACATCAATGTGAAGCCGCAGCTTACTTCCATTATGTCTGCTAAGCCGGAGGCCGTGATTTCGTTCGTGACAGGCGAGCCTGCCGTCAAGGTAAGGAAGGAAATGAGTGAAATCGGGCTGAATGTGCCGATGCTGCCCCCCCACTCCTCAGCAACGCAAGCTTTCTTGGACTTGATCGGGAAAGTCGATAATGATAAGGTGCTCGCCGCCGGTGGGATTATCACGGCTTTCGAGCAAATCCCAGGCGATCATCCGCAAAAACAAGTATTGGAAAAATTCATTTCTCAATTTCAAAAGGACCATAACTATGTTCCCGGTTACATCGAAGGTTTTGGTTATGATGCTTTGAATGTCGCTTATCATGCTTTGACAAAGGTTGGAACAGACCCGCAGAAGATCAAGGATTATATGGAAAACGGCGGAGAGAGCATTATCGGCGTGAATGGAACCTTTAAATTCACCAAAGATAATCGGATCGGTCTGTCCCCGGAAACGTTAAGAATCGTAGAAATTCGTGATAATAAATGGTCCTTGCTCGAGTAAATTTGTTTTAAAGGGGATGACCTATGGACAATTTATTGCAAAGCCTAATCACAGGAATTAGTTTAGGCAGCATCTACGGCTTGATCGGAATGGGATTTACGTTAGTCTTTTCGATCTCCAAGGTGATTAATTTGTCACAAGGCGAATACTTTACATTGGGAGCGCTTTCTTTCGTTGTGTTCATCGGTTATATGCCTTCCGTATTGGCTTTTTTTGCAGCGATAGTCGTTGCGGTACTTATTGGACTGATCATTGAGCGTTCATTGATGAGGCCGATTTCTTCCTCGCCTTTGATTAATCAAATTATTATGACCTTGGCGATCATGATTACTTTACAAGGGATTTCCATGCTGGTCTTCGGCAAACAGTCCAAAACGGCCGAGCCGATTTGGACTGGCGCTATCAAAATGGGAGACATCACCATTCAGAATCAGGTTCTGATTATTGTTGCCGTGATGATTCTGATCAACGGAGGGCTCTACTATTTTCTGCATAAAACCTATTATGGGAAAGCGTTTCGGGCTTGCTCCTCGAATCCCGAAAGCGTAAGGCTTGCCGGGATCCGCGTGAATCAGATGAGAATGACGGCCTATGGTTTGAGCGGAGCGATCGGGGCCATTAGCGGCGTAGTTATTGCACCCCTGCTGCTGATGAATTATACCTTGGGACTTGTGTTCGTCGTTAAGGGATTGGTGGCCTCGATTCTTGGGGGGTTAGGAAGTCCGGTCGGAGCTTTGCTGGGTGGACTGCTGCTCGGGATATTCGAAAGCAACATGGCGGGATTCGTTTCATCGGAATACAAGGATGTGATGACGTTGGTATTTCTGCTCCTGCTCCTTATTTTTATGCCAAAAGGGTTAGTAGGAGGGATTAAACGATGAGGAAAAAACAAATCGCCGGTTTAAGTGTTGTCATCGTACTGGTCGGTACCATGCTGATTGTGCTTCCTCCCAATCACTATTTGTACAGCTTGCTTACCTTTGTAGGAATCTATGCTTTAGCAGCTACCGGCTTGGAATTGCTCATGGGATACGGCGGACAAATTTCGCTTGGCAACGGAGGCTTTATCGCTCTTGGAGCCTATATCACAGGCATACTAAGCCATCATGGATTACATCCGATCCTCATCTTTATGATTGCGCTTATCGGCTCAGCGCTTATAGCATTAATTATCGGTTATCCGATTTTGAAGCTGGAGGGCTATTATCTCGCCATCGCCACGTTGGGATTTGCTCTGCTGGTCCAGGCGCTCGCGATATCGATGTTCCCGATCACCGGCGGCTCTTCGGGAATGACCGTGAACTCCTTGACCGTATTTTCGAACAGTTTGGGCGAAAGGGGCTATTTTATATTAGCCTGGGTCATATTCGGAGTCGGATTTATTCTGGCTCGTAACCTGACCAAAACACGCACGGGACGATCCTTGGTTGCGATTCAAAGTAATGAAGAAGCGGCATCGGCCTTAGGCATTTATACGGGGAAGATCAAGCTTCAAATTTTCGTGGTCAGTGCGATGTATGCGGCTGCGGCCGGTTTCGTGATGGCTAACTATTTGAGCTTTATCGCGCCGGATATTTTCGGCTTAGCCCTTTCCGTCGATTTGGTTGTCATGTCCTTGCTTGGCGGTCACGGTGTGATCTACGGTCCTTTGCTGGGATCCTTCGTGTGGGTACTGTTGGTCGAAACGACGCATTCGTTTAAGGATTATAAAATTTTGCTGACAGGCGCGGCGCTCATCGTCATTTTGCTGTTCATGCCTAAAGGCATATACGGTATCTTGCAAAAAAGGTTCTTTCAACGACGCAAAGTGTGACAAGACCGAATCTGCTCGAACGGTATGGAGGTGTTTCGATGTTACAGGTACAGAAGATTTCCAAAGTGTTTGGCGGTTTGAAAGCAGTGGATCAAGTGAGCTTTCACATTGAAAAAGGAAGCATTAAAGCTCTCATCGGCCCCAACGGCGCGGGGAAAACGACCGTGTTCAACATGATATCGGGAAATTTTGCTCCAACTGAGGGTCAAGTGCTTTTTGAAGACCGCATCATCACGGGAAGCAAGCCGCATCAGATTGCCCATCACGGAATTATTCGGACCTTTCAAGGCGTCAAAATGTTTGACAGCAACGGATTTACCGTTTTGGAGAATTTGTTGGTCGGCTATGACAAGCGCTTTCAAGCGGGTATGATCCGAAACAGTATACGCAGTTTCATCTCCCGTAAAGAAGAGCAAGAAGCTTTGGAAGAAGCGTATCGGGTGAGCGAACAGATCGGGTTGTCCGGTTGGCTGCACGCGCCGGCAAGCGAGCTTCCTTGCGGGTATCAACGTTTGCTTGAGCTGGCAAGAGCCTTGATGGCAAAGCCCAAGCTGCTGCTGTTGGATGAACCTGCCGCAGGATTGAATGATAGCGAGACCAAACGCTTGGTTGGCGTTCTCCGCGAAATTCGCCAAATGGGCATTACCATCTTATTGGTGGAGCATCATATGGGACTTGTCATGGAGGTTTCGGATGACATTGTGGTCATGAATAATGGAAAGAAAATCGCAGAGGGAAGCCCGGAAGATATTAAACGGAACCAAGATGTAATTCAGGCTTATATGGGAGAGGAGGATATCAGTGCTTAGGGTGGAAAACCTGGAATCGGGGTATGGCAAAATTCGTGTTTTGCAGCAGGTACAGCTGGAAGTGCTTGAAGGTGAGATCATCAGCATTCTCGGTGCGAACGGGGGCGGCAAAACCACGCTGCTTCGAACCTTATCCGGGTTGAACCCCACGTATAAAGGCAGCATCACTTTTATGGACCAGGATATCACCCATATGCCCGATTACAAAAGAGTCGAGGCCGGATTGATTCATGTGCCGGAAGGAAGGGGAGTCATCAAGGATCTTACTGTGATTGAAAATTTGGAGCTGGGCGCTTTTCGGTGGAGAAAGGAAAAGGAAATGGTAGCCCGAAAAATCAAGGAAGCGTTCGAGCTCTTTCCGAGGCTTTATGAACGAGTACATCACAAAGGCGGTACGCTAAGCGGTGGAGAGCAGCAGATGCTGGCTATTGCACGCGGCTTTATTGCACAGCCTAAATTACTGATGCTCGATGAGCCTTCTTTGGGGATTTCGCCTATTATTACCAAAGAAATCTTCAAAACCATTCGCATGCTGCGGGATCAACATATTTCGATTCTGCTGGTGGAGCAAAATGTAAAAGCGGCATTAAACGTATCGGACCGTTCTTATGTCCTGTCGAACGGAAAGGTGCTGAAGGAAGGGAGCTCTTCCGAATTATCTGCAGATTCTGATATTCAAAAGATGTACATGGGTGCATAATCAATCCAACATAGCGGAGGAATGAAGATGAATCAACGCGTATTTAATCCGAGATTGGAACAACTGTCACGGGAGGAAATGAAACAGCTCCAATGGAAAAAGATCAAATTTTTGCTGGAGCATCAATATGCGCGCAACCCGTTTTACCGGAATTTGTTTGATCAGCACAATATCAAGCCGGACGATATCCGTAATTTCGATGATTTCCGGAACAAGGTTCCGAGAATTAATAAACAAGACTTGATTGCCGACCAGAAGGCCAATCCGCCTTTCGGCAGCCGGACATGGATGAAAAAGGAGCAATTAATCGGTCTGTACACGACAAGCGGAACCTCCGGATTAGGACAGGAACTGTACGGCCGAAGCCGAGCAGATCAGGAATACGCAGGCCAAACGTGGGCGATGGGCCTGCATTGGTCCGGGGTAAACCGGGGAGATACCTGTTATAACACGTGGCCCGGATCGGCTGGACAATTGGCGGGTCCGGATTCATTGACGCAATCCTACGTACACCTTGGCGTGTTAAGCATGCATGTAGGGACGCAAAGATCCGAAGACAAACTCAAAATGATGCTTCGTTTCAGGCCAAATCAAATTACGATTGTTCCTGCATATCTTACACGGTTATCCGTGCTTTGTACCGAAATGGGTATTGACCCGCGCAAAGAATTTCCGGATCTCAAGAGCATTATGCTGGCGACGGAATGCTATTCCACCGCTTGGGTTGAGAAAATGGAAGCATTCTGGGGTGCTAAGCTTTTTGAAATGTATGGTTCAACACAGCAGGGCGGCGGACTTGGATTTACATGCGAGCACGGGGTTTTGCATAACGGGACTCGAGGACACATTCATATTTTCGAACACATGTCCTATGTCGAGGTGCTCAACCGGGAAACAGGAGAGCCGGTGAAACCGGGTGAAGAAGGCGAAATCGTATTGACGAATCTGGATCGTGAAGCGGCTCCTCTCATTCGTTTCTCTACTGATGACAAAGTCGTGTTCCTGCCGTATCATACCTGCTCCTGCGGTCGTACCTTTGATGCTTTTGAGGCCGGGAGTATCGCACGATACGACGATATGATCAAAATCAAGGCCGTTAATGTATGGCCTGCTGCGATCGAATCTATTCTGTTCGATTATGATGAAGTGGAAGAATATCGGGGCAAGGTGTATATGGAGGAGAACGGGACAGAAGACGTGTTGATCACGTTGGAATTCAAAAGTTTCGTTTCGGAGGAAAGAAAGCAGGAAATGATATGCTCCTTGGAAAATCAAATCCGGCATAGAGTAGGGGTCCGAATGAAAGTCGCAGAAGCGAAGGAAAGCTTGCCGCGTTTTGAATTTAAAGTCCGCCGTTGGACAGACGAGCGCAGCAAAGACCGCGACCGCATTTTTTATACAGCGAAATAAGAATCGGGAGGAGAATCAAACATGAGCAAGCAGCTGGAATTGAATACGGATGAATTGGTGTTTCAAACGCACGAAAACCTTAAACTGCTTTGTCAGCATGATGTTCCCAGCATCAAAAATTTAGCCATTCTCATGTTGGCTCTTTCGAGGCAATTGGTCATGACGGTAGATCCTTTTCATGTGGAGCATATCCACGATTATGAATAATGAAGTGAGGGGTTGCAATTGGAGTATCGGCTGGTTGTGGATTTTGACGATGTAGATTATGCCAGAGTGGTCTATTTCGCGAGATATTTGGCATTTGCAGAAAAAGCGCAAGCTCAAGTCTTGCGCAATTATAACCTATCGCACAAAAAGATGGCGGAACAATATAATGTGGCAACACCGGTGATTCGTTCGGAGTTTTCCTATCTTTCGCCGGCCCGATTGGATGACGAACTGATCATTCATGCCCAAATCGAAAATTTATCGACAAAAGGATTCGAATGCGACTATAACATGAACCACGCGGATCAAGAAAAAGTAATCTGTACAGGGAAAACCTATCACCGGTTTATTGACCTTGAATTTTTTAAAGCAACTGAAATTTCTGGAGATTTGTATCGAATCTTTGATACAATAAGAAAGGAAGTTAGGGTATAATGTCAATTATTGGTGTCGCCGAGGGGAAGTATTTCGATGATTTGCAGGTTGGCGATGAATTTGGTTCCTCCGTTACATTGACCGAAACGCACTTGGTATTGGGGAGTGCCTTGTTAGGTGACTTCAACCCTGTGCATGTGAATGAGACGTTTGTCCAAAATGGTCCTTTTCAGAAACGGATTTTTCCCGGACCTTTCACACTTGGTGTGATGGCGTCGTCCTTAGGAAACTTTTTTGCGGGTACGGCCGTGGCCAACACGAACATCAGTGGCAAATTTCTCAAGCCGGTGTTTGCAGGTGATACTGTAACCACAAGGTGGACCATCGAAGCATTGACCTATAAAGAAAAGCTGAAAGCGGGATTCGTTGAGCTTGTGGGGCGATGCGTGAACCAGCACGGCAATGAACTCGTCGAATCTACGGCGGTCGTATTGGTCAATTCGAAGCCGAATTAATATAGTAAATCATTGTTAGAGGTGTTCTAAGTCATGGGTTCTAAAAGCCAAAAATACCATCTCCGTCGTGAGGAAATCATAGACCAGGCGGCCAGTATATTCCAGGAAAAGGGGTATAAAAGCGCAACCTTGAAGGATGTCGCGGACCGTCTGGAAATTACCGCACCCGCTGTTTATTATCATTTCCATAGTAAGCAGGAGATTCTATACGAAATTTTCCAACGGACGATGAAATTAGGGCTGGATTCCATGAATCGTATCGCTGAGAATTCCATGAATCCAAGAGAAAAATTAAGATTGGTTATAGAAGAATATTCAGCGCTGGTTGCCAATAATCTCGATTTCTTCACCGTATTTTTTCAAGACAAATATGAATTGTCCCAAGATCACACAGAGCTGATTACCGCGAGAGAGAGAGAATTCATCGGTATTCTCAGAAATATCTACTCTCAAGGGGTGAAAACCAACGATTTCGAAGAGTTGGACCCCGTGCTGGTCGTCAATGGGATTCTGGGGATGTGCAGTTGGCTTTATAAATGGTTCAAGCCAGGCCACAAATACAATGTTGAGGAAGTCAGCCGGCATTTTAATCAGATGATTCTGAGCGGTTTGGAAAAGAAGTAAAAGTCAGGCTAGTTGAGGGAAAGGGGCTTCAGCATGAACCCTGTGAAAGTTCTCGGAGTCGGGATGACCAAATTTGCCAGGCATGAACACGAAACCCTTAGGAGCTTGGCACAAAGCGCAATAACAGAAGCTCTAGCAGACGCTCAAATCAACAAAAAAGAAATCCAGGCGGTATTCTTTGCCAATTCCATGGCCGGCTTTGTCACCGGGCAGGAATGCGTGCGTGGACAGGTCAGCCTTTGGGATTCCGGGTTGTCGGGACTTCCTGTATATAATGTGGAGAATGCCTGCGCAAGCGCATCTACCGCGTTCAACCTGGCCCATATGGCGGTCAAGTCCGGACAATACGATGTGGTTCTGGTGGTAGGGGTAGAGAAGCTGTTTCATCAAGACCGAACCCGAACATTAAAAGCTCTTGCTGCCGCAACCGATGTGGAGCTGATCAAGGATCGCGAGATGCAGGGAAGTATTTTCATCGAATCCTATGCGCAAAGAACAAGAGCTTACATGGATAAATTCGGTGTGAGTCCGCTCGAATTTGCCCACATATCGGAGAAGAACCGGTTCCATGCTTCTCTTAATCCGTATGCCCAATACAGAAACCTGATCACCGCCGAGGAGATATTAAATTCACCTATGGTAAGCGACCCTTTGACCCGGCTGATGTGCTCGCCAATAGGCGATGGCGCCGCTGCAGCCGTGATCTCCAGCCATGAGTATGCCAAGCGCAAATACTTGAGGGGAAGAGTCGATGTCCTGGCTTCTGTAGTTAATTCTTCAGCGCCTTATATCGAGGACAGTGAACGTGCGGCAGAGCGGGCGGCCAAGCGCGCGTATGAGCTGGCGGGAGTGGGGCCGGACGATATTGATGTAGCGGAGGTTCACGATTCTGTTTCTCCGGTGGAGCTGTTGATTTATGAATCCTTGGGCTTTTGCAAGGAAGGGGAAGGCATCAAGCTTCTCCAGGAAAAAGCAACGACATTAGGCGGCAGAATTCCAGTCAATACGAGCGGGGGACTTGTTTCGAAAGGGAATCCCAGCGGAGCGACCGGATTAGCTCAAATATGTGAAGTCGTATGGCAGCTTAGAGGCCAGACGGGCGATAGACAGGTGGAAGGAGCCCGAGTCGGTTTAACGGAAAATGCCGGTGGAAGAGTAGGAAGTGATTCTGCTGCTCTGGCCGTGCATATTTTTTGCAGCACTACTTAATGAATAGTCATTAAAAAAATAGGAGGTTATGCGATATGACGACGGCAGAATCTTTCTTTCAGCATGTGGAAGGTGGAGGAAAAGTCGATTCAACCGATTGGATGCCTGAAGAATACAAAAAGGAAGTTACGAGATTAATGGGCTTTCAGGCGTTAGCCGAAATTGTAGGCGCGATGATGCTATCGCAGTGGATTCCATACACCCCATCCATCGTCAGGAAGATGATGTACGCGGCGAAATCACAGGACGAAATGGGCCATGCTCATATTCTCATTCGGGCATGCGAAGATTTGGGCTACACCCGGGAGGAAATCATTGAAGGATATATTGAGCGCAAGAACAAGCTTCTAAATATCTTTCATTACTCTTTCGGTTCTTATGAGGAAATGGTTGCGGCCATGCTGCTGCAAAACACCGGCGCGATCGTGCAATTTCAATCGCTCGTTCTGGGCAGCTACCTCCCTTATCAACGGGCGCTGAGAAAAATTATGAAAGAAGAGTCTTTTCATTACAATCTGGCTGTGAATATGATTCAGCAGCTGACTACGCATGGAACCGATCAGCAGCGGGAAGCTGTGCAAAATGCATTCGATATCTGGTACCCGAGAATGCTGGCTTACTTTGGTCCATCGGAGAAAGGCAAAGCACCAAGCAATGCTTTGAAATGGAAAATCAAGGTCGACACCAACGATACCATTCGTACGCGTTGGTTAGATAAGATTGTTCCTCTGGTAGAGTCTCTAGGCTACAAAATTCAAGATTCGGAATTATCTAAAGATGCCGAAACAGGGATCTGGTCCTACACCGAGCCGAAATGGGAAGAGGTCAAAGCGGTGATTAACGGCGGCGGACCTTCCTCGGAATATTGGCGGGAAAGCGTAAGTAAAAGCTACGAAAACTATCAATGGATCAGAGATTTGATGAACAAGAGCAGCAAAAATCAATCGGCATGAAGCGGGGTGAACCGACATGACTCATGGTCAACACGATACGAGCGAACAGCAATTATATGAAGTATTCATTCAGGAGAAGGTAGACCGTTCCGCGATTCATGTAGGGAGTGTGCGGGCACCAAGCGAGATTCTGGCTCTTCACAGCGCACGTGAAATTTTTGCCCGCCGCGAGAATTGCGTGAAGCTGAGCATTGTGAATCGAAAGAACATGATTCATTTTCAAGATACTGAGTTTTTGGGCATGTCTAAAGATAAAAGATATCGCTTGGCATCTATGGAGTACAATGTTTGAACGGAGGGTCTGTCATGCAATCTAATACGGTGCTAGTTGATTTTTTGACTCAATGGGCGGAAGACGAGTTTTGGGTAGGCCATTTGCTGACCAAAAAAATATATGAATACGGACCCGATCTGGAGGAAAACATCGCCATCGGTTCGATTTCCCAAGATGAGATCGGTCATTGCAGGATGCTGCTGAATCTCCATATGTCGAGCGAAAAAGAGATGGATCATCTGATTTACGGGAAGCAGCCGGAGAGAATCAACGTCTCGAGACTGGCTGAATACTGGTATGCGTATGATTGGGCAAGTCTGGTGATCAAACAGCTCATCTATGAAATATGCGATAGTGTGAGATTGTCCTTCGGCAAGCAAATCCCGGATTCGGGGCTGCAGGATGTTCTCCGTATGATGAAGCGGGAGGAAGCTGTTCATCTCGAGCATTGGATGGAATGGGCTTTGCTGATCTCGGAGGACAGCAAGGGAAAGCAACTACTGCAGAAGGCAGTCGAGCAAATTTACCCTTTGATATCCGATTTTTTTGCCGACCCGTTAGTGGAGCGTGTCGCCAAGGAATATGGTCTGGACTCGGTCAGTACGCAGTCTCTGTTAAAGGAATGCCTGAAGGATTTGAATCCCCGGTTGGCCCAGTTGGGATTATCGATACCGAGTGCAGAGAGAGACATGATCGATAACCTGTCGGTTCAAGGCGGACGCTATGGGCAGCACTCTTCCGATTTTATGCCGCTATACAATGAGTTCACGGTAATATACCGTCAAAATCCAGATATGGTCTGGGGATAAATCGAAGGTGGTGATCTAGGGTGAATGCGGAACAACAAGCGGTATGCGAGGTGTTAAAAACAGTAGAGGATCCCGAGCTTCCTGTCAGCATCGTGGATCTGGGTATTGTTGAGAACATTGACTGCAGCCCGGACCACATTAGAATCGTTCTTACACCCACGTTCTCCGGCTGCCCCGCGTTAGAGCATATTCGCAAGCTGGTCATTGATGCCTTGGAAGAGCAATTTCCGGGCAAAAGAGCGGAAGTGAGCTGGAGCTTCACATCCTCCTGGACTTCCCAGAAAATCAGCTCTGATGGGGAAGCGGCACTAAAAAACTTCGGCATTGCCTTGGCTGCGAACGGGGTCGTTCATTGCCCCTACTGCGGCTCTAAGCATATTGTGAGGGACAGCCCTTTTGGTTCTTCCCTATGCAAGGAAATTTATTACTGCAAGCATTGCAAGAACCCTTTTGAAAAAATGAAGCATTTGGCTTAAGGAGCAGCACGCAAGAGCCGTTAAGCGGGAGGGGAACAGGCTTTGATTGAACAAATCGTTGTTGTCGGCGGCGGCGTGATGGGCAGGGGAATCGCTTACACAGGGGCGGTTTCCGGGTTTCATGTGAAGCTGGTCGATAAGTATGAGCAGGTTTTGCTTAGCGGCAAACAGGAGATAGAAGAACTATTCGTAGGCGCGATCCAAAGAAATAAATTAACGCTTGAAGAAGCGGCATTGGCCAAGGGACGATTATCCTATCACTCGGATTTGGAAGGAAGCGTCCAAACGGCGGATCTTGTCATTGAAGCCGTAATGGAGAAGCTCGATTTAAAAAAGCAGATCTTCGAAACGCTCGATCAGCATGCTCCGGAGCATTGCTTGCTTGCCAGCAACACGTCCACTTTGAGCCCTACCGAAATCGGTTCGTTCACGAAGCGTCCGGACAAAGTCATGGCCATGCACTTCTTTAACCCGGCCTACAAAATGAAGTTGATCGAAATGGTGCGGGGCCTGGAAACGAGCGATGAGACGGTTAGCATGATCAAGCTGGCTGCCGAGCGTATGAACAAAGAAACGGTAACCATTAATGAATTTCCCGGGTTTGTCACCAGCCGGATGAGCGCCTTGGTAGGAAATGAAGCCTTTTATATGCTGATGGAGGGACTCGGAACTCCCGAGGAAATCGATAAAGCGATCAAGCTAGGCTTGAATTATCCGATGGGGCCTTTGGAGCTTGCCGATCTTGTGGGATTGGATGCTCGGCTCAATAATTTACGCTATTTGCATCAAACCTTGGGTGAAAAGTATCGGCCTTGTCCGCTGCTTGTGAAATATGTGCAAGCCGGCCGGTTAGGGCGCAAAACCGGAAGAGGCGTATACGTGTACGAGAAAAAAGAATAAGTGACGGTGATCGTTCATGAAAGAAGTTGTGATCGTCGATGCGGTTAGAACTCCTATAGGAAAGTACAAGGGCTCACTCAAATCTGTACGTCCGGACGATTTGGCCGCTGCCGCCATACGAGCTATTCTTGAACGCAACCCTCTGGTTCCGGTTCAAGACATTGAAGATGTCATTCTGGGGTGCGCGAATCAAGCGGGGGAGGACAATCGCAATGTGGCTCGTATGGCGGTTCTTTTATCCGGATTACCCCTCGAGGTAGGCGGTACGACAGTCAATCGTTTATGCGGGTCAGGTTTGGATTCGGTCATATATGCCGCGAGAAGTATTAGCGTAGGTGCGGGCGATATTTACTTGGCTGGAGGAACGGAGAGCATGACGAGGGCGCCGCTGGTCATGGGAAAAGCGGAATCCGAATATCCCCGCGGCGATGTGAAAATGTACGATACCACCATCGGCTGGAGGTTCGTCAACCCCCAAATGGAAAGCTTGTACGGATCGACAAGCATGCCTGGAACGGCTCAAATCGTAGCGGACAGGCATCACATTTCCCGTGCCGATCAGGATGAATTTGCACTTCAAAGTCAGCTGAAAGCACAGCGAGCCTGGGAATCCGGACGGTTCGACGATGAGGTCATACCCGTTACGGTGAAAGATGCCAAGGGAAATCACACGTCTTTTGCGCGGGATGAACATCCTCGCTTTAACCTCAAAATGGAGCAGCTGGAGAAATTACCGCCGCTGTTCACGGGCGGTTCCGTTACCGCAGGCAACGCTTCCGGAGTCAACGACGGCGCGTCCGTCCTACTGCTGATGAGTGCGGACAAAGCGAAGGAGCTGGGCATCAAGCCGCTCGTCCGATTTGTTGCTGGAGCCGTCGCTGGAGTCGAGCCGGATGTCATGGGATTGGGACCGATCCCGGCTGTTCAAAAGGTACTCCAAAGAGCGGGGCTCACCGTCCGCGATTTGGACTTGGTGGAATTGAACGAGGCGTTCGCTTCTCAATCGCTGCAGTGCATTCGGGGGTTGGAGCTGGACCCGTCGATCGTAAACGTCAATGGAGGAGCCATTGCTTTGGGGCATCCTCTGGGCGCCAGCGGTGCAAGAATTTTGACCACACTGATACATGAAATGAAACGAAGAAAAGCCAGAAGAAGCTTGGCCACCATGTGTATCGGCGTAGGACAGGGGATTGCCGCCATTGTCGAAAGTACGGAATGAAGTGGGGGAGACGGAATATGAATGTGCAAATGAACGAGCAAAGCTTTCCTTGGTTTGAGTTTTTCGGGCTTGATGAAAAATTAAAGATGTACATTAACGGACAATGGGTTGAAGGCCAATCGGGGGAATGGGAGCCTGTGGAGGATCCTTCATTGAAGAAAGTGATTGCCTATGTTTCGAAAGGGGGCGCCCGAGAGGCGGAGCAAGCGGTTGAAGCCGCACAGGCCGCGTTTGGAAGCTGGTCGATGGTCAGTGCGAGAGAACGCTCGAAATATTTATATCGATTAGCCAATTTGCTGAGAGAGCATGCTTTGCCTCTGGCGTCTTTATTGACCGCCGAATCGGGCAAGGTACTGAAGGAAGCGTTAGAGGAAATTCGTTCGGCCTCCGCCTATGTAAGCTGGTATTCGGAAGAAGCGAAGCGCATTAACGGTACTGTAGTATCGCCGGCTGATCCGAAAAAACGTATTTTCGTGTTGCAAAGACCTGTGGGTGTCGTCGTGTCGATCTGTCCCTTTAATTTCCCTTTTGGCATCTTGGCCAGAAAATTGGCAGCCTCCGTCGCTGCGGGCTGCACGTTTGCGGCTAAGCCTGCCCCGGAAACGCCGTTAACAGCGTTGATGCTCGCCCGTCTTGTGGAAAAAGCCGGATTTCCCCAAGGTGTCGTGAACTTGATTACCGGTGATGCGGCAGCGATCGGTAAGGTGTTCTGCGAGCATCCCGTTGTGCGGAAAATCACCTTTACCGGATCGACCCATGTCGGGCGACTGTTAACTGCACAAGCGGGACAGCATTTAAAGCAGACGCATATGGAGCTTGGCGGCAACTCTCCGTGTATTATTTTTCCGGATGCGGATCAAGAGACAGCGGTAAAGACCTTGCAGTATGCCAAATTTAGAAACACCGGCCAGGTTTGCGGATCTCCTAACCGAATTTACGTGCACGAATCCATTGCAGAAGAGTTTATCGATCGGTTCTATCGGCAAATCGACAGCTTAAAAGTAGGGCCGGGACACCATGAGGAAGCGAATATCGGTCCGCTCATTCATCAACAAGCGATTGAAAAAGTGGATCGGCTGGTGAAAAGTGCCGTGGCTCAAGGGGCGGAAGCCCAAGTGTGCAGCCGGATGGTGAGCGGAGTCGATCTGGACTCAGGCTATTATTACTTGCCTACGATTATCAGGGGAGTTCAGGATCATATGGATATTTGCCATGAAGAGACCTTTGGTCCGGTGGCGACGTTTCTTAGGTTCAAGGAAGAGGATGAGGTCATATCACGCGCAGTGGCGACACCCTATGGACTTGCCGCTTTCGTATACACCAAAGATGTCTCCAGAGTGCTCACCATTTCCGAAAAGCTGGAGGTCGGTAATGTGGGTGTGAACGGAGCCGTTTCAGCCAATATTGAATCTCCTTTCGGCGGAGTTAAAGAAAGTGGATGGGGGCGTGAAGGTGGAAAAGAGGGTTTATATGATTTTCTGGAAACCGTCACTGTCTCCATTCAAATCTAGAGATACGGTGATCTATGGTAATTCGAGATCGGGATAGGTTGGAGGGGAACGAAGGAAAATGGAGGACTCACTCGTTTTGCTGGATAAACGGGATCATTTGGCGGTCATTACCTTGAATCGAGCGGAAAGGCTGAACTGCTTCGACTATCGCATGCTGGTGCAATTGGAGCAAGCGGTCAGCGACATTCGGATGGATAACGACATCTATGCGGTTATTATTACGGGTGCCGGCGATAAAGCATTCAGTGCGGGAGCGGATTTTAAAGAAAGACAAACGCTTACCGAACAAGAGGTTCGCCGCAATGTGATGAAAATTCGTGATGTGTTCTCCATGATTGAAGAGCTGCCCCAACCGACGATTGCCGCGATGAACGGGTATGCGCTTGGCGGCGGTTTGGAATTGGCGCTGTCCTGTGATTTTCGTTATGCGGTCCAAGGGGCACTCATCGGGCTAACGGAAGTCAGCTGGGCGATCGTTCCCGGAGGCGGAGGAACCCAGCGACTGCCCAGGCTGATCGGCATGGCCAAGGCGAAAGAGCTGATTTTCACGGCCAGACGGATTACCGCCCCAGAAGCGTTGGAGTTAGGCTTGTTGAATGGCGTAGCCGGCGAAGGGGAGGATGTGATGCGCCCAGCCCTGGATTTAGCGGACGAAATGATGAAGAACGGTCCTCTCGCATTAAGGCAGGCCAAGTATGCGATTCAATATGGAAGCGAGGCTGATTTGAAGACAGGCCTACGCATCGAAACTCAAGCCTATGAAGCTATCATTCCCACATCAGACCGCTTGGAAGCGTTGGCTGCATTCAAGGAGAAGCGCCCTCCCCAGTTTAAGGGAAAATAATCATTCTTTAGAAATACCCCTTCACTTAGCTGTTCAGCTGAGGTGAAGGGGTATTTGCTCATGCGCTGAAGTGGTCCATCATCGGAACATCAATCTCCCAAATAGATTATGGCCTCAATCTCCATCAGAGCGTCGGGGTGCGCAAGCCTGCTGATTTCCAGAAGGGTACTGGCCGGCTTGGCCTCGCCGAAGTAGCGTGCACGAACAGAGGCAATTTCAGAACGAAGCTGGATGTCCGTCAAAAAAATGCTCAGTTTGACGACATCGGAGAAATGGGCTCCCGCTGCGTCTAAGACGGCTTTGATGTTTTGGAACACCTGCTCGGCTTGAGCCTTTGCATCTCCTAAGCCGACAACTCGGCCTGAGTCGTCCGTTGGCAGCATGCCGGAAATCACCATCATATTACCGAAGATGACCGCGTCACTGTAAAGAGAGGAGTTGCTTTTCTGAGACATCTGAATGCGTCGAAGGCTGCTCATCGGTTATTCAGCTCCTTTAGATCCCCGAAACGATTCATGACGGGGGAGATGAAACACACTATTTCAAGTAAAAAGCGAATAGGCTCTCATTTCAATTCTGCTGTTCCTTTATATTAAACGGGCTGCGTCTTTCTAACTCGTAGCCCTATCCACCGCAGCACATCGGCAAAAAAATGTCGTCCACGTTCACTATAGAAGAACTACTTGTGTTTGCCTGTTTTGACTATTTATATACTTTAGTCAAACGATCAAGTCACCGAGATGTGTATCCCAGTTTCTAATGTAAGCGTATACAGTAATAACTGGGTCATGATCCAGCAGAAAGGGGGGGAGGTTTGCCAACGAGATGATCATGAGCTGCAGAGGTTCGCAAACGGGAAACCATTGATTTAAGAGTGGGAGGTACAAATGATGGGTCATATCAAGAGTCGATTATTATGGCAGGGCGCTGCTGTTGTTTTATCCGTGATTCTCGCCATGAGTCTCATGGGATGTACCCAAAAAAACGGTATCGAGACAATGCCAAACCCGGGAAGCACCGAAAGCGCCAAGAAAATGCCCGCTGAGATGACTAGAGTGAATATGGGGTTGCCTTCAAAGAGCAACACGAGCTATTTGCCTCTATATGTTGCTGTAAAGAAGGGCTATTTTCAAAAGCAACATCTGGATGTCAGCTTCAACTATGTCCAAGGCGGGGTTTTGGCGCTGAGGGGTCTGCAAACCGGCGACTTCCAGATCATTTCCTCTCTGCCTGAATCGGTAATTACCGGGGTCGCTGAAGGAGCTGATGTGAAATTCATCGGAACCTTGGATAACCAATCCATGTATTCAATTTATGTATCCAAAGAGATCAGCGATCTGAAAGACCTGAAAGGGAAAACCGCGGCAGGTAATGTACCCGGCAACGGAACGACGATTCAATTGGAATACTGGCTTAAGAAGCACGGCTTAGAGCCTAATCAAGATGTAAGAATCACGAATGCCGGGGACAACGCCTCACGACTGCAGGCGCTCCAGCAAGGCCAAGCTGCGGTGACTATATTAAGTCCGCCTACAGATTTAAAAGCAGATGAACTGGGATTGCAGCGTTATCTCATGCGCGACGAGTTAACAACGTATAACCACAATATGATTGTCACGAATGGGAAACTGATCGATAACAAGCCTGAGGTAGTCCATGCCTTTATGGCGGCAACAGCGGAAGCAGTAACGTTTATTAAAGATCCGGCCAATCGGGATGAAGTTATCCAAATTGCTGTGGAAGAGATGGAAATGACGCAAGCGAATGTGCAAAAGTCGTTCGATTTCGTGTTACCGGCCTTGGCCGATAAGGGGAAAATCAATATGGACGGTGTGAAATGGGCCATTGATACGGTGAAGGCAGCAGGGATGCTGACCAAAGACATCCGCATGGATCAGTTGGTAGATGAAAGGTTTTATATGAAATAACAAGCTCTTCATTTCTATTTACTAGAAAGCGATGATGATAATGGCCTTCTGGGACGATGTGCTAAAACGAGCAGGACAGAACGATGTTTTCGAAGGCGAAAATGGGGTTCTATTCAAATGTTCTCAAATTAGATGAATTGCTGGAGTGGATGAATAAAGACTTGGCGGGAGGGTAACCGATGAGATGTCCAAAAAGTCGTATGAAGAGGTTTTCAACCGTTTTATCTATTGTGCTCGTGATGAGTCTGCTGGGCTGCGCCCAAAAAACGGATGTCACAGCTACGGATCCGAAGGGCAGCACTGAAAGCGTCAAGAGAATGCCGGATCAGATGACGAAATTGAATCTGGCCTTAACCTCAAACCGCAATATCGTGTACGTACCTTATTACATTGCATTGAAAAAGGGCATATTTCAAAAGCAACATCTGGATGTCAGTTTAACTTTTGTCCAAGGCGGGGTATTGGCACTCAGGGGCTTACAAGCGGGGGATTTTCAAATGATCACGACACTGCCGGAATCGGTCATTACAGGAGTCTCTGAAGGGGCTGATGTGAAATTAATTGGAACCTTGGATAACCAATCTTTGTTTTCCATTTATGTAACCCCTGATATCAACGATCCGAAAGATTTGAAAGGAAAGACTGCAGCGAGTATGGTGCCCGGCAACGGAATGGACATTCAAATTCAGTATTGGCTCAAAAAACAAGGGCTCGAGCCCAACAAAGACATTCGAATCATTTATGCCGGGGATAACGCTGAGCGGGTTCAGGTGCTTAAGCAGGGTCAGGCTGACATCACCATTCTAAGCTCTCCCACGGATTTAATGGCGGATGAATTGGGATTAAAACGTTTTGCGCAAATGCGGGATGAGCTGAAAACATACAACCATAATATGATTGCCACCAAAGGCGACTTGATCAAAAAAGAACCGGAGGTTGTATATGCCTTTATGGCCGCTGTGGCGGAAGGATTGGCGTATGCCAAAGATCAAGCAAACCGCGATGAAGTGATACAAATCCTAATGACTGAGCTGCAAATGACCCGGGCTGAAGCCGAAAAGTCCTTTGATTTTGTGCTGCCGGCTCTTGCGGATAAAGGGAAAATGAATATGGAGGGTGTGAAGTGGGCCTTAGATACGGTCAAAGGAATCGGGGCATTAAGAACAGAGATCGGTCTGGATCAAGTGGCGGACGAAAGCTTTTATGCCCCATAGAAACGGGCTTCGCCGGATCTTGTTGGGAATCCTTTGTCTTTCATACGAAAGGAGACATTCATGAACACTTCTCAAAAGATTGCGGATTCACCTAACATGGAAACGCCGCATTTCTCCAAAAATCAATGGCGTACGTTCTATTACAATAATGAACGCGTCATTCTGGGCACAGTCGGTGTCGTGCTGCTGTTGGCCATATGGGAGACCATCGCCCGCTTGAACATTGTCGATATGATGTTTACCAGTTCACCGGTTCGAATTTGGAACGCCGGAATCCAGTACGTAGCGTCGGAAGGGTTCGTTCATGACATTGCTGCCAGTGGGTCGGAGCTGCTGTTAGGATTCGGACTATCGATTTTGGTCGGAATTCCTCTCGGGATTTTAATGGGATGGTATCCCAAACTGAACTATTTATGCGATCCGATTTTTAATTTTTTATATGCTTCTCCGCGTATCGCTCTTGTCCCCCTTTTTATCATCTGGTTCGGCATTGATATGGGTTCAAAGGTTGCGGTCATTTTTCTCAGTTCGGTGTTTCCGATTGTGATTAATACACTGATGGGAGTGAAGACGATTGACCCGATGCTGTTAAATGTAGCACGTTCTTACAATGCAAAGGACCGTCAAATTTTTAAAACCATTATTCTGCCAAGCTCGGTACCGGCTATTATTTCAGGAATTCGGCTGGGCCTTGGCCATGCTTTGATAGGGGTCGTCGTAGGAGAGATGACGGCAGCGACACAAGGCGTAGGGCATATGATGTTTACTGCAGGGCAAACCTTCCAAACCGATTTGGTGTTTGTCGGACTCATTATTATTGCGGGACTGGGTGTTATTTTAACCGGACTGGTTCAAATATTGGAGAGACATTTCGACAAGTGGCGTGTGGATATTCGTAAATAAGGGCCAAAAAGGAGTTATACAGGATGCCTACCGATTATAAACTGACTGCCGAGCAAGTGGGTATTGAATATCTAGTGAAGAGAACAGGAAAGGTTTACCAAGCGGTATGGGATATTTCTCTTCGGATCAAATCTCAGGAGTTTGTATGTATCGTCGGGCCGAGCGGCTGCGGCAAGTCTACTTTTTTGAATGCGGTGGCAGGCCTTCTGCCGCACAATAAAGGTCAATTGGTGTTGGACGGGAGGAAAATTACGAAACCGGGTGAGGATCGGGCGGTTGTTTTTCAGTCTCCCGCACTCCTTCCATGGAGAACGGTTGTTGACAATGTAAAGTACGGGCTGGAACTCCGTGGTACGGGAGCAGCGGTGATGCAGGAGAAAGCCATGGCCATGATTGAACTCGTAGGGCTTCTGGGTCATGAGCATAAGTTTCCTAATGAACTTTCCGGCGGTATGCAGCAACGGGTCAATTTGGCGCGGGCCCTTGCTTCCGACCCGGAGCTGCTGCTTCTGGATGAACCCTTTGCCGCATTAGATGCGCAGACGCGCGAGGTGATGCAAACCGAACTGTTGCGAATTTGGCAGGAAACGAAAAAAACAGCCTTGTTTATTACCCACCAAATCGATGAAGCGGTGTTCCTGGCCGATCGCGTTATCGTTCTATCTAAAGGGCCGGGAAGCGTAGTCAGTGCCGATATGGAGATTCGTCTCCCCAGACCAAGGACTGAGGGAACGAAAAAGGAACCGGAATTTTTAGCTATGGTTGCAGAAATTCGCGAGATTATACGATTGGGCGAAAAGAGCTAAGGGGTGGGTGATGGTTCATGAATAAACGGTTGGCAAAAGGTGCGCTTGTGTTGATGGTAGTCATCCTTACCGTATTGACCGGCTGCGGGCAGAGCAATAGTAAGGAGGCCGGTTCCTCCCATACGAATGAGCTGAATTCAAAAGCGTCCGAAGCGGGTGCCAAGGATCAACCGCTTCAGGAGTTGACGGTTGCCACGGTTGGCGATAATGCGGTGTTCGGTCCAATTTATTTGGCTCAGGAAAAGGATCTCTTTGGGAAGCATGGATTGAAGGTGAAGCTGGTTTCCTTTGATGTTGGTGCTTCAACGGCCGCACTTATTTCGGGAGATGTGCAAATTGCTGCCGGCGGACCGGCTCTCGTCGATGCAGCGCTGAAGACAAGTAAAGTAAAGGTATTCGGTACGTACGGGCAAATTGCACTCTCGCTGTACGCCAAAAACATTGGCACGCTAGAAGAATTGAAGGGCCATACGGTCGGTGCGACAACACCGGGTGGAGCCATTGATACCGTTGCCCGCACTCTGATTCGGGCCATAGGAATGCAGCAGGGAAAAGATGTGAAAGTGCTGTATACCGGTAGTAACCCGGCTACTTTAGCTGCGATTAGCGAAGGGAAAATTGAAGCGGGAGTGATCTCCCCGCCGGCGACAAGTCAAGCGGAACAAATGGGATTAAAGCAAGTTGCTCAAATGTCTGAAGTCAAAGGAGTTCTCGGTTTGTACGGTGTCATGGGGCTCAATCAACCGTTTGCCGAGAAAAACTCTCATGCGATTGAAAGCTTTTTAAAAGCGTTTAAGGAGGCCAGTGAACTTACACAAACAGACAAAGCAGCGACCAAAGCAGCTCTCGGAAAGTATACGAAAGTGCAGGACGACAAAGTGCTGGATGTGTCTTACGACGCTTATAAAACGTTTTGGCCGACGGATTTCCATCTACCCGAAAGTGAAACTCAATACATCTTGGATGAATTGAGTGAAAAGAACCCCGCAGCGAAGATGACAAAACCTGTGGACGTTGTAGATCACCGTTATGCGGATGCCGTACAGTGACATGTGTTGCGTTGATGAGATCGAAAAGCAGCAAAAAAGAGTATTGATCCAAGTAAAGGGGTTGACGTGATGAACAGCATCCATGATGTTGGCGGTATGGACGGTTTTGGCCCTATTGAAAGAGAAGAGAATGAACCTGTCTTTCATGAGCCGTGGGAAGGCCGGATGAGAGCGATGCATATGCTTATGAGCAAAAAACACCGTCTCTATCATATTGATGAATCCAGACATACCATTGAGAGGATGAACCCGATCTATTATCTTGGCTCTACTTACTACCAGATTTGGCTGTTGAGAATGGAAACCTTATTAATAGAGAGGGGCGTGCTTACCGAAGAGGAGATCCAAGAAAAAATAGCCCGAATCTCTCCGGTATCGTACACATCTCATTTGCCGTCCTATCGAAATGTGAAATCGTATATTCCCTCAACTCATAGAAGATTTGCCCTCCCAACCACTACGGATACAGAGCGGAAGGATGAACCGATTGTACCTAAGTTTATAAGGGGAGATCTTGTGCGAGTGAAGACGATGTCTACTTTGGGGCATACACGTGCGCCCAGATATGTCCGCGGGAAACAGGGAGTGATCGAAGAAGTCCATGGCAGCTTTATTTTGCCGGATACTAGGGTACATGAAGGAATTGATCTTTATCAGCCGGTGTATCGGGTACGCTTTGAAGCCCAAGAGCTGTGGGGGAAGGATGCCGCCCCGAAGGATAAGCTTATTATTGAAATGTGGGAAGATTATTTGGAACTAGGAGGAGTAAAGCATGAAAGTCAATGAAGAGCATCACCACCACGATCATGACCATCAACATCATCACCATAAGCATCCCGAATCGTTTGATGAAGTGAGGACGATGGCGATCGAATCCCTATTAATTGAAAAAGGGCTAATCTCAGCACAAGAAGTTGATGAACTCATCCATCATTACGTGTCCGATATCGGTCCAATGAATGGGGCCAAGGTTGTCGCAAGAGCTTGGATGGACCCCGAATTCAAACAAAGACTTTTGCAAAGCGGACATCAAGCGGCGGCCGAGCTTGGGATAGGACAAATAGCCAACGAATTGGTAGTCTTGGAAAACACATCGACGATTCACCATGTAGTCGTATGCACGCTTTGCTCCTGCTATCCGTGGGCCTTATTAGGTCTGCCTCCAACGTGGTATAAAAGCACTGCCTATCGATCAAGAGTCGTGATTGATCCCAGAAGCGTCCTTCGCGAGTTTGGGCTGGAATTGGATGATACCGTGGAAATCCGGGTAGTGGACAGTAATGCGGAAGTCCGTTACCTCATTTTACCCGAGCGACCTCAAGGCACAGAGCATATGACCGAGGCAGAGCTCGCTGCTCTTATTACCCGGGATTCAATGATCGGGGTAACCAAAGCCGCGGCGCCACTTGAACGGAAAGGAGACGTCCTATGAGCCAGCATGCCAAATCCTTTATTGGTTCTATTGAAGAAACGATGAAGTTGCCTCGCGAGAACGGAGAACTTATTTTCCACAATCCGTGGGAAAGCAGAATTTTTGCGATGGCCGTCCTTTTGTCCGATAAGGGATTATATCCGTGGAAGAGCTTTAATGGAGAATTTGTCAAAGAGATCGGGGAAGCCGAAAAGGAGCACTCGGAGACAGATGTCGCTTCCTCTTACTATCATCTATGGGCACAAGCGCTGGAAAAGTTATTACTTGAACAGCATTTGTTGACGCAGGAGCAGTTGGTTAAGCGGACTGACGAGTTTACATCCGGCCAAAGACATCATGTATGTTAACGTAGTGAGTTGTTAAAAGCCCATGTTCTTCGTTACCTCGGCATGTAGAGAAAGTCCGATCTGGCTTTCTCTTATTTTTTAATTCATGCTAGTAGTAGAGGAATATACACTAGTGGGCAGAGAATTTTTTTTATACTTGCATTTTCAAAACAGATATGATAAATTACTACTCCTGAGCTGCTGCGAGGCAGAGCGGGCTGCAAGAACAAGTTAAATCGTTTCTCTGAGCTTGCGGATGATCCCAAGAATGGAAAACAACATATGCTTGCAAAACGAAAGTGGATATGATAGAGTAGTTAACCGTGACTCCAAAACAAAACAACTGAACAGCTTCTAGACTAAAGGATTCGTTCCTCAGATTGGAATAAAAAAACAGTTGCAAACTAGTACAGGGTTATGGTAGATTGGTTATCCGGCCGCATAAGACAAGCGGTTCGGTGAAACACTAAGCATCAACATTGTCCTTTGAAAACTGAACAACGAGTGAGTGATGAAATCTCATAAAGAGGTTTCGAAAAGCAAGTCAGTAACGAATTGAGCAATCAATTCTCTAAATTAAAGTATTACCTTTAATGGAGAGTTTGATCCTGGCTCAGGACGAACGCTGGCGGCGTGCCTAATACATGCAAGTCGAGCGGATTTATCCTTCGGGATAAGTTAGCGGCGGACGGGTGAGTAACACGTAGGCAACCTGCCTGTAAGATCGGGATAACTACCGGAAATGGTAGCTAAGACCGAATAGCTGGTTTCTCCGCATGGGGAGATCAAGAAACACGGCGCAAGCTGTGGCTTACAGATGGGCCTGCGGCGCATTAGCTAGTTGGTGAGGTAACGGCTCACCAAGGCGACGATGCGTAGCCGACCTGAGAGGGTGATCGGCCACACTGGGACTGAGACACGGCCCAGACTCCTACGGGAGGCAGCAGTAGGGAATCTTCCGCAATGGACGCAAGTCTGACGGAGCAACGCCGCGTGAGTGATGAAGGTTTTCGGATCGTAAAGCTCTGTTGCCAAGGAAGAACGCCTCGGAGAGTAACTGCTCTGAGGGTGACGGTACTTGAGAAGAAAGCCCCGGCTAACTACGTGCCAGCAGCCGCGGTAATACGTAGGGGGCAAGCGTTGTCCGGAATTATTGGGCGTAAAGCGCGCGCAGGCGGCTACTTAAGTTTGGTGTTTAAGCCCGGGGCTCAACCCCGGTTCGCACCGAAAACTGGGTGGCTTGAGTGCAGGAGAGGAAAGCGGAATTCCACGTGTAGCGGTGAAATGCGTAGAGATGTGGAGGAACACCAGTGGCGAAGGCGGCTTTCTGGACTGTAACTGACGCTGAGGCGCGAAAGCGTGGGGAGCAAACAGGATTAGATACCCTGGTAGTCCACGCCGTAAACGATGAGTGCTAGGTGTCGGGGATTCGATTCCTCGGTGCCGAAGTAAACACAATAAGCACTCCGCCTGGGGAGTACGCTCGCAAGAGTGAAACTCAAAGGAATTGACGGGGACCCGCACAAGCAGTGGAGTATGTGGTTTAATTCGAAGCAACGCGAAGAACCTTACCAGGTCTTGACATCCCTCTGAATACGGTAGAGATATCGTAGGCCTTCGGGACAGAGGAGACAGGTGGTGCATGGTTGTCGTCAGCTCGTGTCGTGAGATGTTGGGTTAAGTCCCGCAACGAGCGCAACCCTTGAACTTAGTTGCCAGCATTCAGTTGGGCACTCTAAGTTGACTGCCGGTGACAAACCGGAGGAAGGTGGGGATGACGTCAAATCATCATGCCCCTTATGACCTGGGCTACACACGTACTACAATGGCCGGTACAACGAGAAGCGAAACCGCGAGGTGGAGCGAATCTTTATAAGCCGGTCTCAGTTCGGATTGCAGGCTGCAACTCGCCTGCATGAAGTCGGAATTGCTAGTAATCGCGGATCAGCATGCCGCGGTGAATACGTTCCCGGGTCTTGTACACACCGCCCGTCACACCACGAGAGTTTACAACACCCGAAGTCGGTGGGGTAACCCGCAAGGGAGCCAGCCGCCGAAGGTGGGGTAGATGATTGGGGTGAAGTCGTAACAAGGTAGCCGTATCGGAAGGTGCGGCTGGATCACCTCCTTTCTATGGAGTCCATGTCGTCTGTAGGGCGACGGACAAATCTGCAGCGAAAGCTGCATCACACTCACTCGTTGTCAGTTTTGAAAGGCGCAATGCCTTTCGGTCTTGGCAAAAATGTCAAAAGCTGATGCTTGCATCGGCCGCGGCGGACATGCTAAGATATCGTTCCTGCCGGTGAAACGGTAGCGAATAAACAAAGTTTGTTCCTTGAAAACTGGATATCGAAACAAAGTAACAATGCTGAATCATCCTTAGATCTTTGATCTATAACTACGCTAAGACTTCATGTCGAAGCATTGGTTAAGCTATAAAGAGCACACGGAGGATGCCTAGGCACCAGGAGCCGAAGAAGGACGTGGCGAACGACGAAATGCCTCGGGGAGCCGTAAGCAGGCTTTGATCCGGGGATGTCCGAATGGGGGAACCCGCATGTGGTAATTCGCATGTACCATGCAGTGAATACATAGCTGCATTGGAGGCATACGAGGGGAACTGAAACATCTAAGTACCCTCAGGAAAAGAAAACAAAAGTGATTCCGTCAGTAGCGGCGAGCGAAAGCGGATTAGCCCAAACCAGGAAGCTTGCTTTCTGGGGTTGTGGGACGTCAATGTGGGTTGAGCAGAGTAAGTGAAGCGGTCTGGAAAGGCCGGCCAAAGAAGGTAAAAGCCCTGTAGCTGAAATTCTGCGAAAACCCTAGACGGATCCCGAGTACCGCGAGACACGTGAAACCTCGTGGGAATCCGGCAGGACCATCTGCCAAGGCTAAATACTCCCTGGTGACCGATAGTGAAGCAGTACCGTGAGGGAAAGGTGAAAAGAACCGCGGGAGCGGAGTGAAAAAGAACCTGAAACCGTGTGCTTACAAGAAGTCAGAGCCCGTTAATGGGTGATGGCGTGCCTTTTGTAGAATGAACCGGCGAGTTACGTTCCCGTGCGAGGTTAAGGTGAGAAGCCGTAGCCGCAGCGAAAGCGAGTCTGAATAGGGCGCTTGAGTACGTGGACGTAGACCCGAAACCGTGTGATCTACCCCTGTCCAGGGTGAAGGTGCGGTAACACGCACTGGAGGCCCGAACCCACGAATGTTGAAAAATTCGGGGATGAGGTGGGGGTAGCGGAGAAATTCCAATCGAACTCGGAGATAGCTGGTTCTCCCCGAAATAGCTTTAGGGCTAGCCTCGGGAGATGCGTCGTGGAGGTAAAGCACTGATTGGGTGCGGGGCCCGCCAAGGGTTACCAAGTCCAGTCAAACTCTGAATGCCACAGACGTTATCCCGGGAGTCAGACAGTGAGTGCTAAGATCCATTGTCAAGAGGGAAACAGCCCAGATCATCAGCTAAGGTCCCCAAGTGTGTGTTAAGTGGGAAAGGATGTGGAGTTGCACAGACAACCAGGATGTTGGCTTAGAAGCAGCCACCATTTAAAGAGTGCGTAATAGCTCACTGGTCGAGTGACTCTGCGCCGAAAATGTAACGGGGCTAAACACACCACCGAAGCTATGACTAGACGTCTATGACGTCATGGGGTAGGGGAGCGTTGTAATCGGGTTGAAGCTAGATCGTGAGGACTGGTGGACTGGTTACAAGTGAGAATGCCGGTATGAGTAACGAAAAGATCAGTGAGAATCTGATCCGCCGAAAGCCTAAGGGTTCCTGAGGAAGGTTCGTCCACTCAGGGTTAGTCGGGACCTAAGGCGAGGCCGAAAGGCGTAGTCGAAGGACAACAGGTTGAAATTCCTGTACCACCGTGAACCGTTATGAGCAATGGGGTGACGCAGAAGGATAGTGACGCGAGCTGATGGATGCTCGTCCAAGCAGTGAGGCTGATGTGTAGGCAAATCCGCACATCATTAAGGCTAAGCTGTGATGGGGAGGGAAAATTACAGTACCGAAGGTCATGAGTTCAGGCTGCCAAGAAAAGCCTCTAGCCAGGGAGAAGGTGCCCGTACCGCAAACCGACACAGGTAGGCGAGCAGAGCATGCTAAGGCGCGCGGAAGAACTCTCGTTAAGGAACTCGGCAAAATGACCCCGTAACTTCGGGAGAAGGGGTGCCTCGGTAGGGTGAATAGCCCGAGGGGGCCGCAGTGAAAAGGCCCAAGCGACTGTTTAGCAAAAACACAGGTCTGTGCGAAGCCGCAAGGCGAAGTATACGGGCTGACGCCTGCCCGGTGCTGGAAGGTTAAGGGGAGCGGTTAGGAGCAATCCGAAGCTGTGAACCGAAGCCCCAGTAAACGGCGGCCGTAACTATAACGGTCCTAAGGTAGCGAAATTCCTTGTCAGGTAAATTCTGACCCGCACGAATGGCGTAACGACTTGGGCGCTGTCTCGACGAGAGATCCGGTGAAATTTTAATACCTGTGAAGATGCAGGTTACCCGCGACAAGACGGAAAGACCCCATGGAGCTTTACTGCAGCTTGATATTGGACTTTGGTACGATCTGTACAGGATAGGTGGGAGCCTGAGAAGCATGAGCGCCAGCTTGTGTGGAGGCGACGTTGGGATACCACCCTGATCGTATCGGAGTTCTAACCTGGTACCGTGATCCGGTATGGGGACAGTGTCAGGTGGGCAGTTTGACTGGGGCGGTCGCCTCCTAAAGAGTAACGGAGGCGCCCTAAGGTTCCCTCAGAATGGTTGGAAATCATTCGAAGAGTGCAAAGGCATAAGGGAGCTTGACTGCGAGACAAACAGGTCGAGCAGGGACGAAAGTCGGGCTTAGTGATCCGGTGGTACCGCATGGAAGGGCCATCGCTCAACGGATAAAAGCTACCCTGGGGATAACAGGCTTATCTCCCCCAAGAGTCCACATCGACGGGGAGGTTTGGCACCTCGATGTCGGCTCATCGCATCCTGGGGCTGAAGTAGGTCCCAAGGGTTGGGCTGTTCGCCCATTAAAGCGGTACGCGAGCTGGGTTCAGAACGTCGTGAGACAGTTCGGTCCCTATCTGTCGTGGGCGTAGGAAATTTGAGAGGAGCTGTCCTTAGTACGAGAGGACCGGGATGGACGTACCGCTGGTGTACCAGTTGTCTCGCCAGAGGCACGGCTGGATAGCTAAGTACGGAAGGGATAAGCGCTGAAAGCATCTAAGCGTGAAGCCCCCCTCAAGATGAGATTTCCCAATTAGTAAGACCCCTTGTAGACGACGAGGTTGATAGGTTCGGGGTGGAAGCACGGCAACGTGTGGAGCTGACGAATACTAATCGGTCGAGGGCTTATCCAAATACATGAACTTCAGCATGCTTTGTTTCGATCCAGTTTTCAGGGTGCAAACCTGAATATGTTTGGTGATGATGGCGGAAGGGAACCACGCGTACCCATACCGAACACGAACGTTAAGCCTTCCAGCGTCAATGGTACTTGGACCGCAGGGTCCTGGGAGAGTAGAACGTCGCCAAGCAATGCCTACCTAGCGTGGGCTTTTCTTTTGAGCTTGATTTGATCAATGTTCCCTGATAGCTCAGTTGGTAGAGCACTCGACTGTTAATCGAGTTGTCACAGGTTCGAGTCCTGTTCGGGGAGCCATTTCTTATATGGAGTAATTCCCTTTAGTAAATACATATCAATGAGGCCCGTTGGTCAAGGGGTTAAGACACCTCCCTTTCACGGAGGTAACAGGGGTTCGAATCCCCTACGGGTCATTATATGAACGCTTAGCTCAGCTGGGAGAGCATTACCTTGACAGGGTAAGGGTCGGCGGTTCGATCCCGTCAGCGTTCACCATTTACTTATCGCGGGGTGGAGCAGCCCGGTAGCTCGTCGGGCTCATAACCCGAAGGCCGCAGGTTCAAATCCTGCCCCCGCAACCAATTAATAAATATTTTGCGGAAGTGGCTCAGGGGTAGAGCATCGCCTTGCCAAGGCGAGGGTCGCGGGTTCGAATCCCGTCTTCCGCTCCATTATGAATATGTGCCCTTAGCTCAGCTGGATAGAGCGTTTGACTACGAATCAAAAGGCCGGGAGTTCGAATCTCTCAGGGCACGTAGTGAAAAAAGTGAACTGAGATAGATGAGAAGGATACGCAGTCGGCCTGAAAAGGCCGCATCTCTCAGGGCACGTAAGTAACTGTAGTAAGCCGGTATGGCGGAATTGGCAGACGCGCGCGACTCAAAATCGTGAGGGAAACCGTGGGGGTTCAAGTCCCTCTACCGGCATTGAATAATTATCGGGACGTAGCTCAGCTTGGTAGAGCACCTGGTTTGGGACCAGGGGGTCGCATGTTCAAATCGTGTCGTCCCGACCATCTAGTTTATCACATTACATAAAAATTGGGCCGCGGGTAACCGTGGCTTTTGTGTGTTTATATGCTGTAAACGTCTGCTCGGGTCTATACATGGCTCAAGTGGCTTTTTTGTATATTGGAGTAGAGAAAGATGATAAAAAAAGAAAGATGCCGTACGGGGAGTACGGCATCTTTCATAGATACTAATTAAGGATTCGATTTCTTCGAGTGATTTGCCCTTCGTCTCAGGTACCATACGCTTAGTGAAAAAGAAAGTAAACAAAGAGATGGCACCAAAGATCCAGAATGTAATCGCCGGCCCTGCGGAACTAAGCAGAGGTGGAAACGATTGAGATACAACGTAGTCCGCCGCCCAGAGTGCCATGGCAGCAATGGGCAATGGCCGTTGCTTTTCCACGGATACGGTTCGGGAAGATTTCGGACATTATCACCCAAACGACCGGACCAAGAGATATGGCGAAGGAGGCCACATAAAGCAATATAAAGATCAGTACTAAAGGCCCGGAGGTATGACCTGTTTGAAAGGCGAAGCCTATGACAAGCAGGCACAATGTCATTGAAGCCGAGCCGACAAGCAGCAGTGATTTACGCCCAACTTTGTCGATGAGCCACAGTGCCAGAATGGTGAAAAGAAAATTGATTAAACCAATCAGAATGGTCTGGATCAGGGAGGCGTTCGTGCCTGCTCCCGTTGCTTTGAAAATTTCAGGGGCATAATACATAATGGCGTTAATTCCCGTAATCTGCTGAAGGATAGCCAGTCCTACCCCAGCAATCAATGCGATCCGTAGTCCAGGATTGAGCAGCTGACGGATTGATCCGTTTTCCTGCTTGAACGATTCCTTGATATCTAGTACTTCCTGCCTGGCCAATTCTTCGCCGTGAATCCGCGCAATATAGGTAGCCCCGGCGACTGAGCTTCTATTGCTGTGAGCGCGGCTTGCCCCTGCTCCAAGAGCGTGTCCAGCATATGAACGTAGCTCGTCAGCGTCGAAGAAGGGAGAGAGGAGATCGATTTTTCGGAAAAAACAGCTCGAATCTGCTGCAACTGTGCTCTCACTTGCTCGAGTTCAGCTCCGCTGCTTCCACCGGGATTGACCAAGTAGCCGTAAAGTAGTCTGAGACTGTCCTCGGACGTCTGAGCGGATTGCTTGTATAACAAAATGCGGTCCATCATCAAATCGTAGCTCTGCTACACGATCTTCCCGCTCTCAAACAAAAAGAATGTCACAGAATTGGCGAGCAGCACTAGTAATGGAATAAACACCAGCAGTTTCTGTCGAATTTTCATCGGCAATTTCCTCCGGTTCCGTTACCGACTGTATTTCGGTCGGACACAGAGATAGCGGTAAAGTACTGCTGCAGCAGATTATTTCCTTGGAAATAATCATTCAGCATCGATACGGCATTATACCCCATTTCATGGGGCTGCTGTACAATTGTCGACACAATCCTGCATTGCCGAATGCCTTCCTTCGTATCCTCCAAATCATCGAATGCGAAAATGTTCACTCCTTGCGGCATGACACGTTCAACTGCCTCCATCATCCCCACTCCATCGAGTGCGCTGAACCCAACCATATAGCGGATTTGCGGATGGCTTAACAGGATGTCCTCCGCTTGTCTCGCTGCTTGGAGACGAGAAATATTCGACGAACGAACATCGATGATCGTAAGCTCGGGATAACGGCTGATTACGGAGCGAAAGCCTTCGAGCCGCAGCCGTTGATTATCCGCTTCTTCATTACCGAGCAGTACACCTATGCTGCCCTGACTTCCCGCTGCTTTCACGACAAGCTCACCCATCTTTTTCCCTGCTTCCAAATTATCAGTGCCTACGTAAGACAGCCTCCGGCTTCCCGGTTCATCCGTATCAACGGTAATTACGGGAATCCCTTGGTCCATGGCCTTGTCAATCAGCGTCCGATAGTGCGGGTCATTGATTCCCTGGATCAAAATCGCATCGGCTTTGGTGGCAATGGTTTTCTCTAACAGCTTGATTTGCTCGGGAGGATGGATTCGGAACGGGCCGATATATTCAAGAGTCATGCCGTACTTTTCGGAGGCTTCTCGAGCCCCTTGCTCTACTGATCGCCAGAACGGATTGTCTAGCTCTTGGGGGATCAGCACGATATGACGAGCATCACCACCCGTCCCTCCGGATTTCAAGGGTTGAACCAGCTCACGAATACGCAGCGTAGAGAACAAAAAGCTAAGCAGCAAGCAGGAAAATATGATAAAAAGAGTGAAGATTCCCCAATTCTATTTCCGATTCGACATTCGCAGCTCCTTTAGAACGTTCAGATATAAGCTCATTATACAAAAACCGGGGAGCCAAACCAAAAGCTCCCGGCGCCACGAAAATTTGTCGTAAAATCACTTTCAAATTTAGACAAATGTTTCAAAAAAAATGTCGAAAGATTTTTCCATTTGATATACAATAAAACAGGAAATTGGTACTATTTTCATAGGACGTTCGAGCGGAGAATATAACTTGCAAAGTCTTCAAACTAAAATGATGCAGCTTTTTTCCACGTTGATTCTTATAGCTGTGACCTCCATTGGGATCAGCATTTACACCAGCAGTGTACAACTGGTAACTCAAAGCATTGGAAACCAGGCGATGTCGGTGTTAACTTATTCTCTCAAGTCCTTTAATCCTTCAGTGTTTGAGGCCATAACTCCTGAAAAAGGAGAGACGGACGATTATACATTGATGCGCCAGAAGCTGAACGAGATTAGAGAAGCAAACGGGTTGAAATATTTGTATACGATACGGCGGGCGGAAGAGAGCGGTATAGCGGAGTACAGATATGTGGTGGACGGGATGCCGTTAAACAGTGAAGAAGCATCCGGGTTAGGCGAGACGGAGGATGAAGGGACCGATGCTTTTGCCACAGTGTTCGAAACGGGTGCTCCGTTAGTAGGAGATCTGGATGCTTCGGATGAATACGGTGCTACGCTATCGGCCTACGCCCCGATTAAGAATGCCGATGGAGCAATCATTGGAATCATCGGAGCTGATTTTGACGCAAGCGAAATCAATGACCTGCTGAACAAAAATAAAATTCAAAGTCTTATCGTTTCTGCAATAACGATGATCATTACGCTTGTTCTCGTTTTTTTCCTGGCGAAATGTCTCGTTCGTCCACTTCGTAAACTGACGGCGCAGATTGGGAGAGTCGGAGAAGGCGATTTGACCATCGATATGGAAACGAAACGAAATGATGAGATCGGGGCTTTGACACGGGCTTTCCAGCAAACGGTGTACGATTTACGGCGGCTCATTTACGCAATTCAGCAAAATGCTGATCGCTTGAAGAAATCGTCCGAGGATTTAGCGGAAAACAGCACTAGGACAGAGCAGTATAGCTCGCTTATCAGCCATACCATGCGGGAAGTGGCAGCGGGAGCGGAAATGCAGCTTCAGCACTCAATTGAAACCTCTAGCTCGATGAATGAGGTATCTCACGGCGTAAACCGGATCGCGATCTCCGCTTCGAATGTATCGGAAGCTTCGCGGAATACGATTAGGATTGCGGAAAGCGGAAATGAAACGGTACAGCAAGTTATGATGCAAATGGATAATATTCGCGGAGCGAGCGAAACCATGCAGAACGTCGTTTCCGGTTTAAATCAACGCTCGGAGAAAATCGGGGAAATCGTAGGCGTGATGACGTCGATTGCCGCTCAAACCAATATATTGGCCTTAAACGCCGGAATTGAGGCTGCACGTGCTGGAGAGCAGGGCCGCGGATTCGCCGTCGTAGCGGTCCAAATCCGAAAGCTGGCCGAACAAGCTGCTTTATCGAGCGGAGAGATTGCTTCTTTAGTTGAAGCTGTACAGGAAGAGATCAAGCATGCGGCAAAGGCCATTGATACCAATATGCAGGAGGTCCAGTCCGGACAAGAGGTCGCTAAGGAAGCGAGCCGGACGTTTGAAATCATTAGGAAGGAAATCGAGAAGGTGGCCGTTCAATTCGAGGAGGTATCGGACAGTACGCAGCTTATTTCCGGCACTGCGGAAGAAGTGACTGCATCGGTCTCGGAGGTCTCGGAGATTACGGAAAGGGCTGCGGGTCATTTTACCGAAGTATCGACGGCTTCGGAGGACCAGTTGAAACGATTGAAGGAAATGGCGGATGCAACGGTATCGTTAAATCAAATGGCGGAAGAACTGTATCAACTGGTTATTAAATTTAAAGTTTGATCCGTAAGATATACAAAATACCATTTTGGATAAGATACCAAGATGGTATTTTTATTTTTAGGTAAAATAATGAAAGTCAGCAGCGATAGTTACCGGAATACAAGGATCTGGTATAATGGAGTTTTAGTATATATGATAAAAGAGTGATTTGGAATGACGAAACTTAGAAATAGACTACAAAATTTAAGTATAAAAAATAAACTGATTATGGTTTTTTCATGCTTTATTATTATTCCTTACTTTATCATCGGGGGGACCTTGTCCTGGCTGTATGAGAATTCAAACCGAAGCATGATTTTGGCCGCGGCGGTAGAAAACAATAAGCAAATCGTTAAAAATATGGATAGCTCTTTCAATCCGTTATTGCGCTTGGCTATGTATCCCGAGCATGACAAAAGCATTTTTGAAATCATGCATAAAGACTATGCTTCTTCCCCTTATCCTTTATATGAAAGACAAAGGGATTTCAATACGGTGGGCGGGATTATCAGGAATAGCATGCTGCTCTATACGGATTTGGTGGAATCGGTTGTGATTTACCAAAGCAAAAATCATATCGTCGTCGGCAGAAGCAACGAAGGTTACATGGATCATCATTATTTGGAGCATGAATTCTATCATGAACCGTTTGTGCAAAACATTTTGCGGAAAAAGGGACTATATGTTCCAGTCGGTATTCATCCTGAAAAATTGATGTCTTTTCATGATGATCCTGTCGTCTCGATCGGCCGGGCGATCGTGGACCCGTATACGAAAGAGAATCTCGGGCTGATTCTGTTGAACATCGGGATCGACAAGCTCAAGACGTTATGGAGCGACATTCAATTTACGGAGCATACTAGATTTTACTTGATCGATGAAAACGAAAATGTAATGTACAGCAAAAACAGCAGTGAAATAGGCAAGGCGTCAGGCGATGTACTGGGGCAGGATATGGGAAGCATCAATGAATCAGAACAAGAAACTAGAGAAAACAAAGATCATTATATCATCGCTTCAACTTCAGCCATAACCGATTGGAAAGCCGTTACGATGATTCCGAAAGACGAAATGTTTGGTTTCGTGGATATTATCGTAAGAACCATTTTTATCTCATTAATTCTATTGCTCGGATTGTCCATCGTTGCCTCGATTTATATCGCTACGAGCATTACGAAGCCTCTTTCTATTCTAAATGAGAAAATGAAGCTGGTCTCCCAAGGGAATCTGGATGTAGCCATCGACATTCAACATGGGGAAGTAGGCAGAATAAGCGTTACCATTGATCACATGTTAAGAGAAATCCGAAGATTGATTCAAAGGATATATCAGGAAGAACAAGAAAAGCGGCAGCTGGAGATCCTTGCGCTGCAATCTCAAATCAGCCCCCATTTTATGTACAACACCTTGAACGTTATTAAATGGATGGCCAAGCTGCAGGGAGTAACCGGGATTGAAGAGGCGCTGACGGCATTCTCGTCGGTCATTAAATTTACCGCAAAAACCGAGAGCGACTACGTGACCGTAAAGGAGGAAGTCGAATTTATCCAAAATTACACCAAAATCTTGGACTTCCGTTATCTGAATAAATTCGAGGTTTCTTATGAAATCGACCCCAATGTACTTAACAATAAAACTTTGAAATTTCTTCTCCAGCCTCTGGTGGAAAATGCGATCTTTCACGGGTTTGATGAAATTGCCTATAAAGGGAAGCTAAAGCTTCAAATCTATGAGGATCTGGGCGACATGATCATGCTCGTAACGGATAACGGAAGAGGAATGTCCCAAGCAGAGCAGGTGAGGCTTGAGCAAGGAAGAGCGACCGATCGTATGAATTCGATCGGCATCAAAAATATACGCAAAAGAATAGAGCTGCATTACGGGGAAGGCTATGGCTTATGGATAACAAGTGGAGAAAGCAACGGAACGACGGCAAAAATCGTGATTCCGGCTATGAAAAATGAAAATCCGGGTGAATAACTAATGAGAGTATTAATTGTGGATGACGAACCATTGGTAAGAATCGGACTTAAATCAGCCATCCGCTGGGAAGCGGGGGGAATGCAAATCGTGGGAGAAGCGGCTGACGGCGAAGAGGCTATGAAGCTTATTATGGAACGGAAACCGGATGTCGTCATACTGGATATCAAAATGCCGAAAAAAGACGGTATTGCCGTATTGTCGGAAATGAAGGAAAACGGTATTAAAGCCAAGGTGATTATGTTAAGCAGCTTTGATGATTTCACTTTGGTGAAAAAAGCGATGATGCTCGGAGCATCGGATTATTTTCACAAACCCGGTATGAATGAGCTTGAAATCGAAGCTGCGCTGCAAAAAATAAAGAATGAAGAGGAAAGCCTGCACGCGGCGGGTGAGAATGCCTCAAATGCGGTTCATGACAAAGAAACAACCCTAAAAAAAATGCTTCTTGAGGATCTACATGGTGTCCAGCCATCCAAAATAAAGGAAAGCAACGTGTATGTTCTAATGTTTAGCATTAAAAAATATTCACAGGTTCTCAAAAGATACACAAAAGATAATGCACTCATACTCCCTAATTCGATATTAAACATATTATCCGAACTTCTCTCCAGAGAGGATGAAGTAGAATTCGTACAGCTCGACGAGAACTTATATTCAGTCATCGTTAGCCATAGTGAAACCAAAAGTCTACAAGCTACATTCGCACATGTGAACGATATCGTTTATCTGATCAGTTCCTCTCTTAAGCGGTTTGTAAATATTGATACGGTTTTTGGAATCAGTGAAACTTTTCAATCCTTTAATGGATGGAAACAAGCCACTGCGCAAGCTAAACAGGCATTGGATCGGAAGTTTTATCATCCGAATGACCCGCTGTTTTATTTTCAGCCTCGAAAAGGGGATATGGAAGATGAGCTGGAACGGATAAACACCTATATTGCAGCCATGAAAAACGGGTTGAAAGAAGAAAAGTATGATGAGTTTGCGCTTAATTTGGCGGAGTGGGAACAGTATCTGCAGGACAAAGAGTGTATGAATGAAAGAGATATCCATAAGATTTATCAAGGTTTATTGTTTATGATGGAAGATGGAGAACAATACTTGGAGAATGGAAATAAGCTTGAGGAAATCGAGGATTTTAATGAATTATCATCGTTGTATCACACCCTGTTCAATGAAAAGCTAAGGGAACGCATCTCCCAAAAAAACAAAGAGTATAGTCCGCTTATTCGAAATATTCTTCAGTATATCGAAACCCATTATAAGGAAAACATTTCTCTCAAAAGTTTGGGAGAACATTTCCATGTCAGCGCCAATTATATAAGCCGACTATTTAAACAAGAAGTGGAAAGAGGACTTTTCGATTACATTAACGACATTCGTATTGAAAAAGCAAAAGAGCTGCTAAAGGATTATCGGTACAAAATATACGAGGTAGCCGAGTTGGTCGGATTTAACAGCCAGGTACATTTTGCGATCGTCTTTCATAAATATGTGGGCATGGCCCCGAAAGAATATCGGAAAGAGCAGGTTTGATTTTATTAAAGAAAAGTAAAGAATAATAATAAATCACAATCGTCCCTGCAGTGAACGACAACTTAATGTAATTTTATTAAATTAATCATCATTTGATTAATTTTTTTTTTGGACGAATTCCGATACCATTAGAACCAGGTTAATGATAAAACAATCATATTGGGGGAGATGACATCATGAAAAGGCTTACTGGTTTGATGCTTTCCGGTTTATTAATAGCCGGTTTGACGGCTTGCGGGAGTGATGACGGCGGCAATCAAGCGGGAGATACCTCAAAGAAAACGACGATCACAATGGGTTTCTGGGGAGCGGCGCAGGATTTGAAAATATATCAAGATGCTGCGGCTTCCATATCAGAACAATACCCGAATATTGAGCTTAAAATTAAGCAGTATCCAAGCAGTGAGCAATTCTGGAATATCCTTCCTGGTGAAATTGCGGCGGGTGTAGCACCGGATTTTATTAAAATCTCCAATGAAGGCGCTTATGAATATATTAACAAAGGACTATTCGCCTCTGTGGATGAGCTGATTCCGTCCGCGGGCGTTGATATGAGCCGCTTTGCGTCCTCAGCTATGGATATTTGGAAAAAAGACGGCAAGCAATATGGGGTTCCGAATATTAATATGCCGGCCATGTTCTTTATCAACGAGGATATGTGGAAGCAAGCCGGTCTTGGAGATTATCCAAAAACATGGGATGAAGTAGAAGCGGCGGCTAAGAAATTGAAAACCGACGATGTATACGGAATTACGATCAATCTTGACGCCTATCACATTACCAATTACGTGAAGAGCTACGGCGGCGGCTGGGGCAATGGATCCACGATCAACTCACCGGAGAATACCCAAGCTTTGCAAAAGATCTTCGATATGTATAAAGAAGGCGTAGCCATAACTCCAAAATCCTTGGGCTATGGTTGGGATGGAGAGGTCTTTGCGAGCGGCAAAGCGGCTATGACAACGGGGGGGTACTGGTATAAAGGATATTTGAAGGACGCCAACCCGAATCTGAAATATGTTGCTCTGCCGATTCCTAAAGGAACAGTAGACGGAAGTGTATTGATCTCCGACGCCTATGTGGTATTAAAAGATTCGGCCAATAAAGAAGCGGCGCTTCAAGCGGCTTATTATATGACTAATGACCAAACGCAAACCGAATTTTTGAAGCTTGGTTTTAATTCGGCGGTTTCAAGCCTGTCTTCCGAATATTTCGAAGAAAATCCGGAATTTAAATCCGTTGAACCGGCCCTTGCATACAGTACGGATTTCGGCTATCCAACCGAAACGAAGAAGTTTATCGACGAGTTGGTCAAGCAGCTGGAGGCCTCGATTCTTGGTGGTTCGAATAAATCGCCTAAGGATGTTCTCGATAGCGTTCAACAACAATTTCAATAATCCATCTGTTCCCGTTTCCGCAGGAGAAACGGGAATGATTTTTTTTATTCGACTTATAACCAAATTTTGAGATTTAAGGAGGATCGCGATGGCTTCCTATGGGAATAGAAGTGCAGATGTACAGCTCAATAGTGCCCCTAAACAGTCATGGGTTCGCAGAATGGCGGATTCGGATTACGCCGTAGGCTGGTTGTTCAGTTTGCCGTTTTTGATTTTATGGGTTTGGTGGTTTTTATTTCCTTTTGTCCAATCCTTTATCCGCAGCTTTCAGAATGTAAGCTTCACAGCTTTAAACGACGCCAAATTTGTTGGCTTGGAGAACTATATCAAAATATTGAATGACCCTGAATTTTATCAGGCGGTGCTTCATTCCCTGCAGATCGTGGTTATCGCTGTTCCGATCCAAACCGTGCTGGGATTGTTAATGGCGCTTCTGGTAAATCAAAAAATAAAAGGGAAAGGCATCTTTAGAACGGTTTTCTTTATCCCCTATATCACTTCTCAAATTGCGATTACTACCGTCTTTATGATGCTGTTTAAAAAAGGGACATTTGTTACAGACTTTTTTGCGCTCTTCGGGTTCGGGAATGTGACTTGGTTTGCCGACACGAATTATGCTCTTTTGTTCGTCAGTATTTTATTTATATTTCAACAATGCGGCTTCAGCATGATTGTCTACTTATCCGCGCTTCAAGAGGTGCCTAAAGATTTATATGAAGCAGGACAAATGGACGGCGCATCCAAATGGGCTCAATTTCGCTACATTACGGTGCCTTACCTAAAGCCGATTACTTTTTTCGTCGTTTCCGTGGCGACTATTCTAGGGTTTCAAATTTACGATCAAATCGCTGCGATTTCAAGATATGGAGCGTTAGGCTCGCCTGCCGGCGCTACCAGTACAGTCGTTACTTATTTCTATCAGCATGGTATCCGTTATATGAATATTGGGTATGGAAGCGCGGCGGTCGTCTTATTCTTCTTCATTATTATGATCATTACATTCCTTCAGAAAAAATGGTTGGACGATAAGGAGTGATATTCATTGCGAGAAAATAAAAGTTTCACTCTGTTGAGTAATTATACCCTCATTATCGCAGTCGGGTTTATCTTTATGCTTCCTTTCGCCTATACTCTATACACATCATTCCTTACGATGCAGGATGTCAATAAAATAACGGGCGTATCCAATTGGACATTGGATAATTACAAATTATTTTTTATGAATGATGCATATAACGTGCCTAAATGGTTTATGAATACGGTCATCATGACCGGGACTGTTATTCTGGGGAACTTGATTATTAACCCGATGGCCGGGTTTGCTTTAGCGAAATTGGAGTTTGCAGGGAAACAAATCATCTATTGGATTGTTGTTGCCACCATGATGGTTCCCTACCATATGATCCTCATTCCGGTTTACGTCAATATGGCGCAGATCGGCTGGCTCAACTCCTTTGCGGCTTTAACGGTACCATTTCTTTATCAATGTCTGTACATTTTTATGTTGAGACAATTTTTTATTAGCGTACCGAACGAATTTATTGAAGCGGCTAGACTGGATGGATTAACAAAAATGGGAGCCTTTTGGCGTATCGTGTACCCTTTGGCGAAGTCACCGCTCATCACCATGTCGATCTTGGCTTTCGCGGGTACTTGGAACAGTTATCTCGTTCCGAGCACACTAGCCAACGATCCGGACAAATATGTGCTGGTGGTTGGCTTGAACAGCGTCAAGGATATGTTCTTCGAAAATACACCGCTGATCATGGCCGGGGTCGTTCTGTCCACCTTGCCAATTTTGATCTTTTTCTTTTTCTTCCAGAAGCAATATATTGAAGGCATATCCAGTTCCGGGGTTAAGGGATAACTAGGGAGGCGTAAGCAATGGAATACCGTGTGGTTAAAGAAGGCGATTTGTTTTTCCTTACAGACAAAAATGGGGACATTACGGAAAATAATGAGAATGGTTATGGCTTATATACGAAGGATACGCGGTTTTTAAGCCGAATGGAAGTGTTCTTGGATGGAGAGAAGCCTTCCCTACTTTCATCCTCAGCGGATAGAAGCTATTTCGCTTCCATTCGGTTGATGAAGGATAAAAAAGATGAAGGATCCATTGAGATCCATAGGGAACGTTTCATATATGATGGTGTCTTGTATGAGAGAATGTCGTTAACAAACTTTTTTCCCAAAACGACCGCATTTGATTTTTCGGCTGCCTTTGATGCCGATTTTCAGGATATGTTCATTGTACGGAAATATCGGACAGGGGAAGTCGGTGAAATCGTTGGCAGGGATGTGGGGGAGCGGAATATGTCGATCCGTTATCAAGGAGCGGATGATATTCTGAGAGAGACCCGGATTCTTTGGGATCAGAACGAGAATCAAGTGGACGCTGACGGAAACGTCCGTTTCTCTTTATCCCTGGAATCGAAAGCGACAAAGCAAATTTGTTTCTTCATCATGCCCGTGATGGGGGAGCAGCAATCCCCAGAACTTCTTTCTTTTGAAGAAGGGTTGAAGCGTCTGGATGCTTCGTATAATACATGGAACCAAGAGACTTCGCGTGTAACGACGAATGTTGACGTATTTAACGGTTTATACCGGCGCGGGGTACAGGATTTGCGCATGCTGATGACCGACGTAGGTTATGGCGAAATGCCTGTAGCCGGACTTCCTTGGTTTGCGGTTCCTTTTGGAAGAGACAGTCTTATCACTTCATTATTTATGCTTCCGTTAAATCCGGAAAAGGTTAAAGGAACGCTTAGGACTCTCGCCGCTTATCAAGGAACGAAAGTGGATGCATGGCGCGACGAGCAGCCTGGTAAGATCATGCATGAGATCCGTTTTGGAGAATTGGTGAATACGGGGCAGTCGCCTTTTGGTCCTTATTATGGGTCGGTTGATGCCACACCGTTATTTTTAGTACTTTTAGGAGAATATATCCGTTGGACGGGCGATCTTTCTTTCGTTCAGGAATTGAAATCGAACGTTGAACGGGCACTGGATTGGATTGACCGTGGTATGGAAGCCGGAGCGGGCTTTTTGACCTATCATCAAGAGGCGGAGAAAGGTTTCCCGAACCAAGGCTGGAAGGATTCGAGCAACTCCATCGTTCATGCTTCGGGGGAGTACGCACGATCTCCGATTGCCTTATCTGAAGTGCAGGGATATGTGTATCAAGCGAAAAAGAGCTTGGCTCCCATTTTTGAACGAATGGGTGAACAGGAGCTTGCAGAAAAGCTGGAGAAAGAAGCGGAAGCATTTCGGACGAGATTTGAGCAGACTTTCTGGATGGAGCATGAACAATTCTATGCCATCGCACTGGATGAGGACCAGCAAAAAGTGCAATCCGTGACCTCCAATCCGGGGCATCTCTTGATGACAGGCTTGCCGGATTCCTCGCGTGCGGATCTTACGGCCGAACGGTTGGTTGCCGAAGATATGTTTAACGGATACGGTATTCGCACGATGAGCACGGAAGCGACGGGCTATTATCCGATGAGCTACCACAACGGAAGTGTGTGGCCGCACGATAATGGAATGATCCTGCTCGGGTTGAGCCGATCGGGCTATAAAAAAGAAGCGGGCAAGGTCATCTCCGGATTGCTGGAGGCATCACGGCACTTTGAATATCAGCGTCTGCCTGAATTGTTCTGCGGCCACGATTCGGAAGCGGGGTATCCTGTCCCATATCCCACCACTTGCTCCCCGCAGGCATGGGCGGCAGGCACATCGATTGTCTTTCTGCAGGCCATGCTGGGAATAAACCCAAATGCGCTGACGAAGGAAATCCGTATCGATCCGTTTTTGCCGGAGTCGTTCGAGGAACTTGTAGCTGAGCATATCCATATCGGTACAGGGCATCTCTCTCTGAAGGTCACTCGCGGGTCACTTGACGAAGACTCCGTCCAAGTTGAGATTCTTGAGAATACGACCGGGTTTGAGCTAATCCATACATCGAGAAAAATAAAGTGAAAGAAGTGAGAGCATGAAGAAAACCTGGTGGAAAGAAGCCGTCGTCTATCAAGTGTATTGGAGAAGCTTTTATGATACGGATGGGGACGGTTATGGTGACTTAGAGGGAGTCATTCAAAAACTGGATTATATTCGCGAGCTCGGCGTCGATATCGTTTGGTTGAACCCGTGTTACGGCTCTCCCGATGTCGATAACGGTTACGATATATCGGATTACCGGTATGTTATGGCTAAAGCCGGAACGATGGATACCTTCGAGAAACTTCTTCAAGAAGTTCATGCTCGTGGCATGAAGCTCATTATGGATTTGGTCGTAAATCATACGTCCGATCAGCATCCGTGGTTTGTGGAATCCCGTTCCTCCAAGGATAATCCGAAGAGGGACTATTATATTTGGCGGAAAAAAGCGAATAACTGGAGATCGTATTTTACGCCTTCGACATGGGAATATGATGACCGAACAGGGGAATATTATTTCCATTCTTTTGCGATTGAGCAGCCCGATTTGAACTGGGAGAACCCTAAGGTACGGGAAGAAATTTACGACATGATGCGCTTTTGGCTGGATAAAGGCATCGATGGATTCCGGATGGATGTCATTAATCTTCTTGCCAAACAAGCAGGTTTCCCGGATGCGGAGAATCCCGAACATATTTCTTATTTGGGTAATAATCCGGGAATCCATGATTATCTCCAAGAGATGCATGAGAAGGTATTGAAACATTACGATATTTTTACCGTGGGGGAAATTCCTTTTGTCACTCCAGAGGACGGGGTGCTGTACGTTGGAGAAGACCGTGGTGAGCTTCATACCTTATTCCATTTTGAAGTAGCAGATGATATGGCGCATTGGGACATGCTGCGTTTCAAGGATATTCAGAAAAGATGGGTTGAAGGCATGTGGGGAAAAGGTTGGAATTCACAATTTTTAAATAACCATGACCATACCAGACTGGTTACGAGATTCGGTAACGATACAACGTATCGTGTGGAATCCGCCAAATGCTTCGCGACTCTGCTGCATACGCTGCCGGGCATGCCGTACATTTATCAAGGGGAAGAAATCGGGATGACAGGCGTCCGGTTTGATTCCATTGAGGATTATTACGATATCGCGATGAAAAATAAATATAAAGAAGAAGTAGAGAAGGGGAGAGACCCTAAAGAAGTGTTTGAGAGTCTGCTTCATTTGGCCAGGGACAATTCAAGAACGCCTGTGCAGTGGGACGATTCGAAGAATGCCGGCTTTACGAGCGGAACCCCATGGATTAAGGTGAATCCTAACTATAAAGAAATCAACGTGGCCGCGGCTCTGGCCGACCCGGATTCCGTCTTCTATTATTACAAAAAGCTTATTCAGCTTAGAAAAGAACATGAAGTGATGGTCTATGGAAGCTATGAGCCGCTATTAGAGGATCACCAGCAAATCTATACCTACTTACGCGTGCTGGACAACGAGAAGTGGCTCGTCATTCTTAACATCTCGGATCAAACGGTGACCTGCGAGCTTCCTGAATCCATTTCTTCTCATACCAAAGAAATGATCATCTCGAACTATCCTCAGTCATCGGATCGTAGCGATTCGTTCAAGCTGAATCCTTATGAGGCCAGGATTTATTGCTTGAAGTAAAACTTCACAGATATACAATACAAAATCCTTTATTTTGGGTTTGAACGGAATTCCGTTTTATCCCCTTGATAAAGGTTTTTTGTTTTGGCAGAGTAACGACATGAAAATGAACTATAATTCATTTTTATTATTACTGGCGTCGATTAAATTGACAGCTGTAAAAAAGTAGTATACTATTTTTTTATCAACCGTTATCGCTCTGTTATCGAATGCACATGACTTCTGTTTTGTGTATACAGAATACTTAGTGAAGGGTGTATAATGTTGATGGACCCCATCGTGATTTGAAATCATAACATTCTAAAGGAGGTTTTTGTGTGAACAGTAAAGCGGTTTCAGAGTTTTTGGAGATTTATAAGCGCAAAGAGGACGAATTGTTGACCCCTGACCAGTTGGAGACCGAGGGCGTTTTTTCCGGGGAAAAAGAATTTATCGATTTTGCCGAAAGAGACTACAATACGGATAAGCATTGGACGTTTGAAATCAAAAAAGAAGAATGCGCATTAATCGTAATAGATCTTCAAGAAGACTTTGTGAACCCTTCGCATCCTATGTGTGTTCCCGAAGCCTACCGAATGATACCACGCGTAAAGAAAACGATTGAAGCTTGCAGAAAAGCGGGAGTTCCCGTGATTTATACCGCGCATAACATTGCTGAGGACTGCGCCCACGATTTCTACAAGTTTTGGAATCCTATTAAGAACGGCGCCATCAAGGAAGGTTCTCCGGGGGCCGACATTTATGAGGGGATTTATCCGCTGCCGGGCGAGCGGGTCATCCGGACCAAGCATGCGTATTGCTCCTTCTCGGGCACGGATTTGGATTACGTACTGCGCAACCTGGGTGTGAAAACGCTTATTATCTGCGGCACGCTAACGAATTTCTGCTGCGAATCGACAGCGAGAACGGGTTACTTCCTGAATTATCATATCGTATTTGGAGAAGATATCAACGCTACCGACAGCGCTATTGCGCATGAGGCGACATTGCGGACCATGAGAAGAGGGTTTGGACGGGTGCTGACTGCGGACCAAATCATCGCGGCTTTACATGAGGGCGACACGCTCTATCGTGAAGCCATTGGAGAAAAGGTAGAGGCTTAACGCCGAGCTCCGGTTTGTATATCGCCCTTCCCTGGTTCAGATGATGTTGTGGGGATTTGAAGGCGGTTTCCCGAAAGGGAACGGGCCGCTTGTTACGAATTGAATTGATGGCAGGAGTGAGGAGGCCGTCGATCGGTACAAAACCGATTGACGGCCTCCTGTTTTTTGTTTAATCAAGCGATCATTGTTCAATCCTGAACTAAAATGTGAAGCTGTATCTTGGTGATTTACTTCACAATTTTAAAAAATACTTGAAATTAAACTTCAAAACGAATATAATAAACGACAGAACGAATCAATAAATAGTTGAGAGGAGAATAGTATGAAACGTTTAAGCTTCAAAATGATCATTGTTTCACTTGTGGCATCGCTTACATTGGCAGGGTGCGGAAGTCAGGGGAGTCAAAGCACAGCAGGCACGACGAATGAAAAAGCAAAGATAGAGATTAAAGCTTCTCACAATGATCCTGAAAGTTCCCCGCGCCATAAAGGCTTGCAGGAATTTGCCAAGATCGTTGACGAGAAAAGTGAAGGACGAATTAAGGTAACGATTTATCCTAACGGTCAGCTCTCCAACGGCAATAATCAAACTATGATCGAGCAATTGCAAACGGGTACCTTACAAATGGCGACGGTTTCAAACTTAGTATTTGCAAGTTTTGAAAAGAAATTTGGTGCCCTATCGCTCCCATTCTTATTCAGTGACAGACAAAAGGCATACGATGTTGTTGACGGGGAAGTTGGTAAGGAACTCCTGGATACGCTCCAAGCGAAAGGTATTCATGGAGCAGGTTACTGGGAAGGCGGGTTCCGTCAAATTACGAACTCGAAGAAAGCGATTACAGCGCCGGAGGATCTCCAAGGATTAAAGATTCGCGTGCCTGAAATCAAAATGTATTTGAGCTTGTATAAGCTGTTGGGAGCAACCGCAACGCCAATGGCCTTTGGTGAAGTATTCTCCGCCCTGGAGCAAAAGGTTATAGATGGTCAGGAAAATCCGCTTGTAACCATCGACGCTTCCAAATTCCAAGAAATTCAGAAGCATGTAACGGTTTGGGATTACAGCTGGGATGCACTGATCGTTGGCTTCAACAAGAAGTTCTGGGACGAGCTTGATAGCGAATCCAGACAAATCATTGAAGACGCAGTGAAAGAAGCTGGAACTCTGGAAAGAGGACTTGTTGCACAAGGAGATATTGATCTGATCGATAAGCTGACTAAAGAAGGAATGACCGTAACTCAGCTTACTCCGGAACAAAAACAGGCATTCCGCGATAAAGTCTCAGATGTTTACAAGGAAGTTGAGTCCGAGTATACAAAAGAACTGATTGATAAACTGGTTGAAGCAGCGAAATAAAACATGATTGTAGAGGTAGGGCTCTTGAGCCCTACCGATCTTAACTGTTGAAGTGTTGGGAGACAGGTGGATGAACTGTATTGTTACTCTGGATGTGGGCACGACGCACATCAAAGGATATTTATTCTCTGCGAGCGGGGAAAAATTAAATCATGTGATTCATCCAACATCATTTCTGAGGCTCGGAAACGGTATTTCTGAAATCGATCCTGATCAAGTGCTTAACGATATTTCTTATATTCTCAAGTCGGTAGTCCATGCAAGCCCCGAAGGTGTAAAGGTTGACGCTATCGTTGTTTCGGGTATGGCATGCTCTTTCATTCCGGTTAACCGGCAAGGCAGGCCGCTGTATCCCTGCATATGCTGGAACGATCAGCGAACCGCCACGGGTATAAATATACCGGATATAGATCCGATTGTTCACCATATTCAGCAATACCCGTTACCTATGTATTTGCCTTACCGAATGAAATGGTTTTCTGAAAATAATCCGGCGATATTATCGGATGCATATAAATGGTTGAATTTAACGGATTATATTGTGCATCACCTGTCATCGGACAAAGACTATATTACCGATTACTCCCAAGCTTCCAGAACGATGCTGTTCAACAGTTTAACCAAGCAGTGGAATTCCCCTGCTGCCGATCACTTTAATGTCCCGTTGGAGAAGCTTCCGACGCCTGAACCGGCAGGGACCGTTATTGGCACGCTGGATGCGGATTATCAATTGCATTCGGGTTACCGAAATACGCAGCTTATTTTGGGCGGCCATGACCATATGTTTGCGGCGCTTGCAGGTGGAATTCATAACTCTTCTATTGCATTAAATTCTACAGGGACCTCGGAAGCTTTAGTGCTGCCATATCTTAACGACCCATCATTTTCCTTTGTTAACGAAGAATGCAATTTGGAAAGTCATGTCATAGATAACGAGTTTTTTGTAGTGGGTTATGTAGCCAGCACCGGCAGAATTATGGAATGGGCTGACCGGCTTTTCGATTTATTCAAGTGGGAACAACAATTGGATTTGGTGAAAGTGCAAGAAAGGATAAAAGGTCTTCCGTTATATGTTCCTTCGGGAAGGCGAATGCAGCCGTCTCGCACAGGCCGCTTCATTAATTTGCAGCCCTCGCATGATGGTCAGGATTTTGCATTGTCTGTTATGGAGGGCCTGTGTTTTGAGACTAGGGCTCTTCTGGGGCATCTAAATACCAAGCTGAACATTCAAACGGATCTCCTGCGTTTGGTTGGCGGATCTTCAAAGTCGAAAAATTTCCTGCAGATGAAATCGTCTATTCTTCAAAAGCCGATCGAAGTCATTCATGATGTGGATATGACCTCTTTGGGAGGGTATATTTTGTCCGGGTTAGCTCTCCATTATTTTCGTGATGTAAAGCAGACGGCTAAAGAAGTGTTAGAACAGCAGAAAAAAACCTTATTAGAGCCGGACAAAGCAATGAGTCATCTATTTGAAAGTCGCTATCATCGTTATGTACAAGAGAGGAGGGCTTAGAATGCTCAAAATATCGAAGGCTGTAGACCATTTGTTGAATTTTTTCCTCTTCATTATAGTAGCAGTTATGTGTGTCCTTTATTTTGGGAATGTGACGTTGCGTTACCTTTTTGAATCCGGAATTCCCTGGGCGGAAGAGGCTTGCCGTTTTCTGTTTGTTTATTTGACTTTTCTAGGAGCGATTGCCGGACTTAAAGATAACCAGCATCTCGGTGTGGACATGTTCGTGAAAAAATTGTCTTACAAAATGAAAAAAGTTACTTTCGTTATCAGTAATTTGGCTGTGATGTATTGTTTATGGTTGGTATTGCAGGGCAGCTGGAAAATGACGATCCTTGGTCAGGGCAGCAACGCGCCTGCCACGGGATTGCCGATGTCCTTTGTTTACGGAATCGGAGTTGTAACGAGTATCAGCATGGGGATCATTATCATGCATAACCTCTACCGTGTCTTGTTTAAAGCCACGTCGGACGATGATTTGATAACGATCAAGGAATCGGAAGAGCTGGCGGAGCCAATCACTAAATAAGAGCGGTGGAGGGAACAAAATGACTTTGTTTGTGTTTGTTGGTTCATTGCTTGGTGCCATGGCGCTTGGCATGCCGATCGCTTTTGCGCTGTTGCTTAGCGGGGTCGCGTTAATGTTTTTACTTGGAATGTTTGATACTCAAGTTATTGTTCAAAGTATGATCGGCGGAGCGGACAGCATCTCGCTCACAGCCATCCTGTTCTTTATTCTCACCGGAGAATTAATGAACGCCGGCGGGATATCGAAGCGGATCGTTGACTTCGTTATGTCACTTGTAGGGCACATCAGGGGCGGACTAGGTTATGTCGTCATCATCGCCAGCGTATTTTTTGCCGGTCTGTCCGGATCGGCCGTAGCGGATACAGCAGCGCTGGGCGCCATTCTGATACCTATGATGGTTAGGTCTGGTTACAACAGAGAACAGTCAACCGGTCTGGTTGCGGCCAGCGGAATTATCGCTCCGGTTATCCCTCCAAGTATTCCGATGATCGTATTTGGCGTTACCGCTAACGTGTCGATCACCAAATTGTTCTTGGGTGGAATTGTTCCAGGTCTTTTGATGGCCGTAGGACTTGCTATGACTTGGTGGTTCCTTATGCGGAAAAAGAAGTTTGAACCCGTTCCTCGCAAACCATTGAAAGAAGTATTACAAGCCGGGGTTCGAGCGATTTGGGCGCTTTTATTACCTGTTATCATTATCATAGGTATGCGTGGCGGAGTTTTTACTCCTACAGAAGCAGCGGTTGTGGCGGTATTCTACGCTCTGTTTGTCGGCATGGTTGTTTATCGTGAGTTAAAAATCTCACATCTGTATAAACTGTTTGCTTCAGCTGCCAAAACGACAAGTATCGTTATGTTCCTGGCTGCAGCAGCCATGGTATCCGCTTGGTTCATTACGATCGCCAACATTCCTGGTGAAATCGCAGGTTTACTCGGACCGTTAATGGATAGCCCTCTTCTTTTGCTATTAATGATTAACTTTTTGGTTTTTCTAGTGGGTACTGCAGTAGATCTTACCCCTACCATTTTGATTTTGACGCCAGTTCTTATGCCGATTGTAATCGAGGCTGGTATTGATCCGGTTTATTTCGGAATTCTCTTTATCTTCAATAACGTTATTGGGCTGCTGACACCTCCGGTGGGGACCGTTCTAAATGTCGCCTGCAGTGTCGGACACACCACCATGCAGGGGGTTATGAGAGGCGTTTGGCCATTTTTGCTGGTGCACTGCATACTCTTGCTGCTGCTCACTCTGTTCCCGCAAATTGTTTTGTTACCAATCGAACTTTTAAGTAAATAATAGAAGGGAAAACGAAGTATGAACCGAGTACTGATTGTTGGGGATAAGTTTTTTGATCCCGTTATGGTGAGTGAAGAGTTAAAGAACAACCTTTCGGATCGGTTTAACCTCGAAATCCAAGCGATTAAATATGATTTTCCTGTCGAACAGTTCATGCTGGATGACGATACTTGTGTCCCCAGCGGAATGTCGTGGGATGACCCGAATGAGCAAAAGGAACCGTGCGGCGTCCGTGAATTTTATGGCGAGCCGTTTGCTTTGCTCAACAAGCTGCAGGGAATCCACATCCTGATTGTGCATGGAGCGGCTGTTCCGCGTGAGGTGCTCGAGCAGGCTGATCAGTTGAAAGCTGTCGTTATTCTGCGAGGAGGCCCTGTAAATATCGACCGAGCCTATTTGGAGGAGCAGGGAATTACGATTTTTAATACCAACGGAAAAAATGCCGAGGGTGTGGCTGAATTCACGATGGCTCTACTGCTTTCCTTCCTGCGTAATATTCCGGAGAGCTCCGCTTTTTTGAAAAATGGAGTATGGAAGCCCGGATATTATGAATTCGACCGCACGGGGGTTGAACTGTACAAGAAAACGTTCGGTTTGATCGGCTATGGGCGAATCGCCCGTCACTTGGCCCGCATTCTCAAAGGCTTTCAAGTCAATGTCGTCGCATACGATCCTTATGTGAAAGACGAAGACTTCGCTGCAGACGGGGTAACGAAGCAGTCGCTTGAACAATTATTGTCTGCGTCGGACTTTGTCAGCCTGCACGCAAGGCAGCCTAAAGGAGCGGAACCCATTCTCAATGCCCAAACCCTGGCGCTGATGAAGCCTGAGGCCGTTCTGATCAATACGGCCAGAGGAGACTTGATCGATTATCCCGCCTTGAAAGAGCATTTAGCTTCCAGGCGCTTGCGGGGTGCAGTATTAGATGTGTTTGGCGATGAGTCCTTTGCTTTCTATAACGAACTGTTAGCCATGCCTAATGTATTGGGAACCCCTCATATTGCCGGAGGCAGCCAGGAGACGGTGAAGCGGGGCATCAACATGACCATTGAATTTTTGGAGTCATTTTTGACAGGAGATTATAATTCTGTTAAATAACAGGTAAGAGGAGGTTTTCTACATGACAAACATCGCTAACAATAGGAGACCTGGTTATTTAACGAGGATTGACTCTGTATACGATCAGCTGAGACAAAGTGAAAGAAAAATAGCTGACCACATCCTATCTTTCCCTGAAGAGATTATACATTTATCGATTGCGGAGCTTGCGGACCGTTGCGGTTCAAGCGATTCGTCGATCATCCGATTTTGCAGACGGATCGGTTATAAAGGGTTTCAGGATTTAAAAATCAATATCGCCAAAGACGTTATGAGACCTGAGAAACAGATTCAAGAAGGCATCGAACTTCATGATCATGTCACCTCCATCAAGAAGAAAATTTCCGAATCAAGCATTCAGGCGATCTACGACACATTGGAAGTATTGCAGGATGATGAATTGGAGAAAGCGGTAGAGGCGATTGCAGGGGCCAGATTCATAGAAATCTATGGAACCGGGGCATCCGGTTCCATAGCACTGGATGCACAGCACAAGTTCCTCAAAATAGGAATCAGAACATTGGCCTATACCGATGTCTTCTTGCAGTCCATGTCGGCCAGCCTTCTGAATCCTCAAGATGTCGTTCTGGCGATTTCCCATTCAGGAACGAATCTGGATATCCTGCATGCTGTAGAGCTGGCTAAAGAACAAGGCGCCACTGTCATTGCCATCACAAATTTTTCAAAATCGCCATTGACTAAGGTAGCCCATATCAACTTGTACACGGCTGCCCAGGAAACGATGTTCCGTACGGATGCCATGACTTCCCGTATTGCCCAATTGATGATCATTGATTCGATCTATACGGCGGTTGCGTTAAAGTGTCCGGAGCAGGCATCCGATAGCCTGTTTAAGACAAGAAATGCTACGATCCACAAGCGGAATTAGTGGAGGTTCCGCTTGCTAATAAACATTAGAGATATAGGAGTGAAGAGAAATGAAAGCTGCTGTTTTTCATGGACCCGGTCATATGCAGTTGGAGGAAATAGAGAAACCACAGATTACTGCTGCTGATGTTCTTGTTAAAATCAACGTAAGTGCGGTTTGCGGAACGGACGTTCGTATATTTGATGGAAAAAAAACGAAAGGCGTGCGCCTTCCATCAGTCATCGGTCATGAGATGGTAGGGACGATTGAACAAGTAGGCGAAGCTGTAAGTGGTTTTGCAGTAGGGGATCGCGTCGGTGTGATTCCGGTTATCCCGTGCGGCAAATGCCTTTATTGTTTGAGCAACCGTGAGAATGCCTGTGCGAACCGCACGGCCATCGGATACGAATTTGATGGCGGGTTCGCCGAATATGTACGCATTCCCGGAACGGCTCTTGCTGCTGGAAATCTCACGAAAATACCTGATCATGTAACTTTTGAACAAGCGGTCATTGCTGAGCCTTTATCGTGCTGCATCAACGGTAACCGAAAATCAAACATTCAACTGAACGATACGGTCGTTGTTGTTGGAGCCGGCCCGATTGGTCTTATGCATGTCCAACTGGCTAAGCTGTCAGGCGCCAGCAAAATCATTGTCAGTGAACTGATTGAGCACCGTCTGGACAAGGCGTTGGAAGCGGGCGCGACGACTGTCGTGAATACCAGCAAAGAGTCTCTTTATGATGTAGTGATGCGTGAAACAGACGGGTTAGGTGCGGACGCTGTCATTATGGCGATCGGAGTATCCCAAATCGTCAATGATTGTCTGAAGCTCGTCCGCAAAGGCGGTTCCGTGAATCTATTTGCCGGCTTTAACCATGGGGCGATGTCGGATATGGATCCAAACCTGATTCATTACAATGAAATCACGGTTGTGGGCACAACGGCTTCTACCCGGGCGGACTATCATAAAGCTCTGTCTCTCATTTCTGCGGGTCTGATCAACACCGATGTAATTATTACGGAAGGCTATACTCTTGAAACGATCGAACAGGCTATTCTCGACGTGAAAACGGGTAAAGGGATGAAATCTGTTATTCAGATTAATCAATAAATAGATAAAAAATTGAGGGAGAGTGCTGTAATTATGTCATTTTTCGGAAAAAAAGTTCGGTTAAACCGTCTGTTGAGTGAGAATGGAAGATTATTGTCAGTTGCAGTGGATCAGGCAACGGCTAGAGGAATATTTGAAGAACTGATGCCGATTGAACGCAAAGTACATGAAATTGCGAGCGGCGGTCCAGATGGAATCACGATGCACAAGGGCTTGGTGGAGAGCTGCTTTACACCATTCGCCGGGAAAACCTCCCTTGTCTTAAAGTGCTCTACCTTCTCGCCTTGGCAGCCGAATTACGACGCTTGGGTTACCAGTGTTCTAGAGGGAGTTCGTCTGGGAGCGGATGCGGTTTCCTTGGGTTGTATCGTAGGAGGAGATGACCAGCCGGAGCAAATTCGTAATTTAGGTGAGTTTGCGGCTGAAGCAAGCACCTATGGCATGCCTGTCATCGCCCATATTTATCCACGCGGGAACAAAATACCGGATAACGAGAAAATGGATTGGCGTCATCATGCCTATGCCGTGCGGCTCGGAGCTGAGCTCGGCGTAGATATTATCAAAACGCACTATACGGGAGATCCGTCCTCGTTCAGCAAGGTGATTGCTTCTACACCGGCGAAGGTAGTAGTGGCCGGTGGGGACACAGGTAATGATATTCGTGCAGCCTTCCAAATGACCAGAGACGTGCTGGATGTTGGTGGAGCGGGTATCACCTTTGGCCGCTTTGTATGGAATAACCCTAATCCAACCGCAGTTGTGAAGGCGCTAAGCCACATTATTCATAAAGACGGTTCCGTTAATGAGGCGGCAGAATTGTACGAAGAGTTGTCAAATCAAAAATAAACTCTAAAGTTTAGGTGAATTGAATTGTCACACATCATCGGAATTGATGTCGGTACTAGCGGAATTAAGATTGGAGCGATGAATCACGAGGGGAAACTAAGTTTCCTTTCTCGTGATTCTTACTCTTTACATTACCCTTTTTCCGGTGCAATAGAGATTGACCCGGAAGAGATTTGGATCAAGGTCTGTTCGTTGATTAAGCATACGGCATCTGAAATTCAGTCGGCAGGCGGTTCGGTTTCCGCGCTCAGCTTTAGTACGTTCTGTAATGCTTCTATTCTGATGGATAAACACGGTAACCATCTGGGCAACGGCATTCTTTATATTGATCAACGGAGTAAGAAGGAAGCGGAATGGATCCGAACTCAAGTTTCTGATGATCGAATATTTTCCATAACCGGAAATCGGCTGGAGCCGGGGATGATTTCCGCCACAAGCTTGTTGTGGACTCAAAAGCATCAACCAGAACATGTTAAACAAGCGTATAAATGGGGACATTTATCTACCTATCTGGTAGCTAAACTGACACATCAATTTGTCATGGACTGGACGCAGGCTTCATTTACCGGATTATTCGATATCCATAAGTACTGCTGGTCAGAAGAAATGTGCACTGCTCTTGATATGGATGAATCGCTGCTTCCAGCCATTGTAGAACCGGGCAGGATTGTTGGACAAACGCTGGAGACACTGACCGGTGAGCTGGGCGTTTCGCAAATCCCTGTCATTGCAGGTGCTGCAGACACGGCGTGCTCGACATTTGCTTTGTGTATTGAACCTGGAGAGGTATTTGAATCTGTAGGTACTTCTGATGTCATCACCGTTGTCAGTAATTCCACTGATAAGTTTGACAGAAGATTCCTCAATCGTTGTCATGTCGTGAAGGATCAATGGCTCTCCCACGGAGCCATGTCGACGCCGGGTGCGGCCATTCAATGGTATTATAATGAATTTTTGCGCGGCGAGGGCTCCATACAAGATGTATTCGTCAGATTGCCGGAGCAAAGTCCGATCGGATCTAACGGCGTTTTTTTCCTTCCGTATATGCACGGTGAGCGTTCACCGATATGGGACCCTGATGCCAGAGGCATGTTTATCGGTCTTTCTCTCAATACCCGCAAGGAAGACATGGCTAGAGCTATTATGGAGGGCTGTTCGTTTGGATTGCGTCAGTTGATGAGCATTCTTCATGAAGAGTATCAGCTAGCTCCTTCCATCATGCCGGCTATTGGGGGAGGTTCTCAGAATAGAGTCTGGAACCAGATCAAGGCTAACGTGCTCCAAACCGTCATCGAAACCAGAGAAGTGGGGGAAACCGCTTTGATGGGAGCTTGCTTTTTGGCCGGTGTTTCCACGGGGCTGTTTACCCATGCGGAATTGGTTACATTCAATCGAAATAATGAGACGCACAGATATACCCCTGATCCCGATGCAATCCCTATATACAGCAGGTATTTTGAGCTATTCCAAAGCTTGTACCCATCGGTCAAAGATTTCTATAAAAAGGCCGCTGACTTACATGGACATGAATAAAAGTGGAGATTCATCCGAGGCGCTGCACACACTGCGGCGCTTCTTTTGTTTCCCGTTGAACCCATTTGTGTAAATTATGATGATTATTGTTGTCGAAACATACCATAATAGATCATAAAAAACATATTGTATTACTATTCAATTTGTATTACAATATGATTTATCTGGTAATGAAAACGCTTAATATCCAAAATATTAGGGGGGTGATTACGTGGTAAAAAATAATGCCGGCGTTTACATGGGATTATTGCTGCTGCTTTTTTCCTTAGTTATTTTTTGGCAGTCTCTTCAATTCCCTTATTACTCTGATGCGGGTCCCGGTCCTGGATTTTTCCCTCTTTGGTTAAGTGCAGGATTAGGTATTTTCTCCTTATCTTATATATTTAGTTCTTTAAAGGAGAAAATTTCGTTTTCAGAAATTCTTCCGACAGGTAGCGGATTGGGGAATGTTGTAACCTTACTTATTTCGGCCGTTTTTTTCCTGTTAACCATCGAATATCTGGGTTTTCTTTTAGCTTGCAGTATCATGCTATTTTTCATCCTGAGAAGATTATACAAGTGGTATTTTGCAGTCGTTATTGCTCTAAGTATTTCCTCATGTTTATTTGTAGTTTTTCACATATTTCTTGGGGTCCCGCTTCCGGTTAATTTTTTGGGATGGTAGGAGGGTTCAATGGATTCATTGATTCAGTTACTGCAAGGTTTTGAAACAGCGCTTACATGGTCTAACCTGCTGTATTGTTTAATAGGAGTTTCCATAGGGATGTTGGTCGGAGTTTTGCCTGGACTAGGCCCGACGACAGGGACGGCTATATTATTGCCGGTCACGTTCTCTATGGAGCCCGTTTCCGCCATTATCATGCTATCCGGTATCTATTATGGCGCGATGTATGGAGGAACCATCACCTCCGTTCTGATCAACACCCCGGGGGAAGCAGCCTCGGTTATTACGTGCCTTGACGGCCATCCGCTAGCCAAACAGGGAAGAGCGGGAACCGCTTTAGGGGTTGCAGGTATGGGGTCGTTTATAGGGGGAACGGTTTCCATTATTGGACTTGTTGTTCTTGGGCCGCCTTTAGCCCAGTTCGCGTTACGATTTGGTCCTCCGGAATTTTTTGCCCTTATGTTATTAGGGTTGATCACGGTTGTTGGTCTTATGGGAAAATCGATTGTTAAAGGAATTATCTCCGCACTTTTAGGCTTGTGTTTGGCTCTTATTGGAATGGATGTCGTTTCCGGAGCCATTCGATTTACATTCGACGAACCGAATTTAATGAATGGGATTGATTTTGTTATCATTTCTATGGGCTTGTTCGGCCTTTCTGAAATTATGATCGGCATGGAGAACATCACAAAACTAGAAGCTCCGCCGAAAGTGAAAGGGCTGTTTCCCCGGCGGGATGAATGGAGACAGACACTTTCCGCTATCGGAAGAGGAACCGGTTTAGGCTTCTTGGTAGGACTGGTCCCGGGCTCGAACTCCGTTATACCGGCCATACTATCTTATTCTCTTGAGAAAAAAGTGGCCAAAGATCCATCTCGCTTTGGAAAAGGAGCCATAGAAGGGGTTGCCGGGCCAGAAACCGCAAACAATTCTTACAGCGGAGCGGCGTTAATTCCGTTATTCACGTTAGGGATACCGAGTTCTCCAACGATTGCTGTTTTGTTCGGAGCCTTTATCATGCATGGTTTAACACCTGGACCGACGTTATTTCAAAACAACCCGGACGTCGTGTGGGGAATTATTGCAAGTATGTTTATCGGGAATCTGATTCTGTTGATTCTAAATTTACCTTTAGCCGGAATGTGGGCCAAAATTGCCATGGTTCCTGCGAAGCTGTTATACCCGATAATATTTGCAGTCGCCATCCTTGGTGCATTTAGTGTAAATAATAGCTTGTTTGATGTGTGGGTTATGCTGATTTTCGGAATTTTGGGTTATTTCATGAAGAAGCTGGATGTCCCTATGGCACCTATTGTTTTAACCTTTGTTCTAGGACAATTGTTGGAAAGCTCATTGCTGCAATCGATGATTTTGTTTGAAGGCAGCCTGCTCGGATTTTTCACCAGACCAATTTCTGTCGTGCTGTTGTCAATCGCTGCTATCATTCTTCTCTTTAGTATTTATGCAGGTGTAAAGAAGAAGAAGGGCTTGCTGGCGAGCGACGTGGAAATGTAAAGGTGGTTTGTATTTTTGATTTATTTGTCATACAATTTTAACATATGGCAAATAAGAAAAGGAAGGTGGAACGGATTGATTAAGAAAAAACAAGATGTGCTGCTAGATTCTGTTCCTCGTAAAACATTAGCAAAAGAAGTAGCCGACAGGATCATCCAACTCCTTGTTTCCGGACATTTAAAACCCGGGGATAAACTCTACCCCGAAACGGAACTAACAAAGATGCTGGCGGTTAGCAGACCTGTATTGCGTGAGGCTATGAGTTCTCTGGAATCGCTCGGGATTATCCATAGAAAAACACGAGACGGCACGTATTTTTCTGAAAAAATCGGCAGTAAACCGTATACGAATATGCTATCTCTGGCTGGGGATGATTTGCCGTCCATTATCGAGGCCAGGATGGCATTAGAGCTTGGTATGGTCACGCTGGCCGCAGAGAAGATTTCAGACCAACAACTCGATGAGCTGTACAAAACGATTCAAGCTCTTTCCGAACATCCGGGCGATTATTCCGAGCTGGATAAAGAATTCCACAGAATCATTGCTTTTAGCGTAAACAATTATGTACTGGAAGGGATGATCGATTCTCTTTTGATGGCTTTTGACCGGATGAGTAAAAAGATCGAATTTAGAGAACGGGATGTTGCGGTTGAGCATCATACAGCGATTTACGAGGCACTGAAGAAGAGGTCGCCTTCTGAAGCTGTCGCCCAAATGTACCGCCATTTAGATTATGTAAGACAAAAAATTTTAAAGACCAGAAAAGGAAGTGAGGACTAGAGGTTTCGAAATGAGGTAAAGCGGATCGTGTGAAAGTAAAAAAGCACCTCCTGTTATATGGTGGCCAGTCGTGTGGGCTGACACCATATAACAGGAGGTGAAGAAAAAGGTTTAAAAAACAATTCCAAATGAAGTATACACAAAAAAAACAAATACTTCAAACCTGATGGCAGGCATGAAAACATGAAAAGGGAGGCAATTCCAAATGAAAAGCAAAAATAAAACCATTCTCTCCGTATTTTCTGCAGTAGCACTCGCGGGTTCCGTGTTGGCAGGGTGTGGTACGGGGTCATCCTCGACTGCATCGGGTACAGCGCCGACGGCTACCAACACCGCCACTGAAGCTCCAAAGTCTAAGTTTCCCGAAAAACCAATCCAGTTGGTAGTTCCCTACGCCGCAGGCGGAGGAACGGATATCACGGCCCGCACACTCGCCAATGTAGTATCTAAATATCTCCCGAACAACGGTTCCGTAGTAGTGGAAAATAAGCCAGGTGCCAGCGGTACGATTGGATTGACCGGCCTTACTCAAGCCAAACCGGATGGCTATGTGATATCCATGGCAACCATTGGAAACTTGGCCATTCAACCAAACTATGGTAAAACACCGTATTCATTCGATAGCTTCGAACCGATCTTAATCGCAACCTCCGTGCCGCACGTATTAGTGGTCCAAGCGGATGCGCCTTGGAAAACAGTCGACGAATGGTTGGATTATGCCCAAAACAATCCGAATGGCTTCACTTATTCCACTCCTGGTGTAGGAAATACACAGCATTTGAATTTGGAAGCGGTTGCTCTTAAAGATGGACTCAAACTGAGACATTTACCTTATGATGGGGCTGCACCTGCGATTACTGCATTGCTCGGCGGGCATGTGAAAGGCGCGGTCGTACAGGTTCATGAAGCCAAGGCTCAAGTGGACGCAGGGGAATTGCGTATACTCGCGAATATCGGAACCTCCAAATCCGATGCCATTCCCGATGCGCCTTTACTTGCCGAAAGAGGCTATACCGGTTATAACGCGTGGACTGGAATTGTTGCGCCTAAAGGGACTCCTAAAGAAGTCGTTACGATTTTACAAGATGCCTTTAAAAAGGCATTGGAAGACCCGGAAGTGATTGAGAATTTCAAAAAGATCGGTATTTCGCCAGCCTATAGCGGTCCGGACGATTTCAAGAAAATTGCCGAGGAAACCTTTACATCAACCAGAGAGGTAGCGAAGAACGTCGGCTTGATCAAGTAATGGAAAATAGGATATAGGGTATTATCATCTCCTGTGTACTGGAGATGATAATACCCTCATTAAGTACCGGACGAAAGGGTGCAAACCAATGTTAACGGGTGAATTAAGCAATTTCGTTCCGCTTCCGAGGATGATCCCTGTACGTCAAATATTTGACGCGCCAGCGATAGCTGATATTGAAGGTGAACTGAGAAGGGAACTTAACAAAGAAGCGATAAGAAATTCAATTCAAGCGGGGTCCCGTGTGGCCGTGGGCGTTGGAAGCAGGGGGATTGCAAACCTGCCCACATTAGTGGTTACACTGATCAATCAATTGATTGAATGGGGAGCTAAACCGTTTATTGTTCCAGCCATGGGAAGTCATGGAGGGGGAACCGGAGAAGGCCAGATCAAGATGTTGGCGGAGTTGGGCGTTACCGAGGAGAGCATGGGTGTTCCCATCATTAACTCCATGAATGTGGTTCATATTGGCACCTTGGATGATGGTACGCCCATTTATTTGGATGAAGCATCCTATCATTCCGATGCCATTGTATTCATCAATCGGGTGAAGCCTCATACGAGTTTTAAGGGGGATCATGAAAGCGGATTGCTTAAAATGATGGCGATCGGCTTAGGCCGGCACAAAGGAACGCTGGCGATCCATCAGCATCCGCTGGCTCAGATGCCTGTTTTGCTGCCCAAGATTGCGGAGGTGTATTTGAAGCATGCCCCTATCGCCTTTGGTGTTGGAGTTCTGGAGAATGCTTACGATAAGACCGCACACATTGAAGCGGTCACTCCGGATGAGCTTATTCCTAAAGATAAAGAACTGCTTATTCAAGCTAAGCAGTATATGCCCAGGATTGTACCGGAACTAGTGGATCTGCTGATGGTCAATGAAATGGGGAAAAACATTAGCGGTTCAGGAATGGACCCTAACATTACAGGCCGAGCCGCATCGAAAGCTCCGCAAAAATTCAATGCACCTCAAATTGAACGGATTTTCGTTCGTGGATTAACGAAGGAAACGAAGGGAAATGCATGCGGAATTGGAGTAGCCGATGTGATCACCAGACGAGTCTTTGAAGAAATCAATCTGAGTTACACCTATGCCAACGTCATTACGTCCAAAATTCTGGATTCTGCCAAGATACCCGTTATTATGGCTAATGATAGAGAGGCTGTAAGTACAGCCTTGAAAACGTGTTACAACATTGATCTTCAAAATCCAAGAGTGGTTTGGATTAAAAATACATTGGAATTAGAAAACATTTTGGTATCCGAATCGGTTTTAGCCGATATGAAAGGGGATTCCCGCATACAAATGTTAGGTGATCCTTTTGAGGTCACATTTGATTTGGACCATAACATAACAACAGATATATGGAGAGGAATGGAGCACGAATGAGCAATCTTACTAATCAAATCAAAGGGATCTTGGGCTTTCCCGTAGCCCCCTTTAAAGACAACGATCAATTGGATGAACAGGCACTGGCCGCAAACATTAACTTTTTGATTGACGGAGGACTGGATGCGATTTATGTTTCTGCCGGTGCGGGAGAATTTCAGTCGCTGACACGCAGCGAATATGAATCCATCGTTGAGCTTGCCGTTTCGCTGAGCAAAGGAAGGCTTCCTGTTTACACAGGCGTTGGTGGAAATATCAAAGAGGCCGTCGAATTGGCGCGTATGACTCAGTCCAAAGGGGCTGACGGATATTTAATATTACCTCCTTACTTAATCAATGGAGAACAGTCAGGCTTATACGAGTACTTTAAAGCCATTATCGAATCTACGGATCTCAATGCCATTATTTATCAACGGGACAATGCCGTATTGTCATTAGATACCTTAAGGAAATTAACCGAGCTCCCCCAGCTCATTGGTCTCAAAGACGGTGTAGGGAAGATGGAGAGTAACATCGAGTTCGTTCAGACCATAGGGAATCGCCTGAACTGGGTCAATGGAATGCCGTTCGCCGAAGTAACGTATCCGGCTTATGTTCCTTTAGGCTTTACATCCTATTCATCGGCTATTTCGAACTATATTCCTCACATTTCGAGAATGTTTTATAACGCAGTCCAAGAAAATAATCATTCATTATTGAACGAACTATATAAAGAAGTGATTTTCCCGATCAACAATATTCGTAAACAAAGAAAAGGCTATGCCGTTTCCTTAATCAAGGCTGGTATGGAGATCATGGGGTTACCCGTCGGCGGTAAGGTGCGGGCGCCGCTGATTCCTGTTGAGAAAGATCATTACGCTCAGCTGGAGAGCATTTTAAAACATGCATTGGATCGCTTTCCCCAAAATACAGCCATTGAATCCAGCACAATCAGGGGGTAAACCATGTCGGACATTCGAGTTTCTCCAGAAAAATTGACTGCGTTTTGTAAAAACGTTTTGATCGCAGCTGGAATCCCTGAGCGTGATTCGGCCATTATCGCGGATTCCCTTGTTCATGCGAACATGACAGGCGTTCATTCTCATGGTGTATCTAAGCTGAATGACTACTTGGTAAGACTTGACAATAACCTGGTGACGAAGGAAACGAATATCACCGTGGTTTCTGAAACACCAACAACCGCACTTCTTGATGCGGGAAATGGGTGGGGCCAGATTGTTTCCCAGGAAGCCGTTGATGTAGCGGTCAAGAAAGCGAAGGAATATGGCAGCTCTTGGGTTGGGGTCCGGAATTCGAATCATTATGGGACAGCAGCCTATTGGACTTCTCAAATTGCCGCCCAAGGAATGATTGGGATCTCGATGACCAATACCTCTCCTGTTATGGTTCCGTTCGGCTCCAAGGTGCCTACTTTAGGAACGAATCCGATTTCGATTGCTGTGCCATCTCCATCCGGCAAACCGATTATGCTGGATATGGCTACTAGCAACCAGGCCAGAGGCAAAATCACGCTAGCCTCCAAGATCGGCAAGCCGATTCCGACGGATTGGGCCATCACGGTAGACGGACAAGAAACAAGCGATCCTCATGAAGCGTTAAAAGGAAGTCTCTTGCCTTTTGGCGGAGCTAAGGGCTCCGGTTTGGCCATTATGGTTGATATTTTGACGGGTGTGCTGACCGGGGCGCTGTATGGATCGCAAGTTCCGCGCTTTTATGATGACCCGGTACCGCAAAACCTGGGCCATATGTTCGCTGCCCTCCATGTAAACGCGATGATGCCGCTTGATGCGTTCCTAGATCGAATGGCAGATAAAGAGCGTGAGACCAGAGACAGCGCACCGGCCAAAGGTTTTGATAGAGTATACATGCCAGGTGATCTTGAATATGCAAGGGCTGAAGAATCCCGCACAAACGGGATTGTATTGTCGAAGGAAATTCATTCTGAGCTATTAAGTGCTGCCAAACGATATGAAGCCCAGGCAGTATTAGAGGACTAACCATTATTATTCATGAATACTATGGAAAGGGTTGAACCACAGATGACTATTGGAGAGAAAACCCAAACGAAACCTTTTTTGAACTATATTAATGGGAATTGGGCTGCTTCTTCCTCAGGTGAAGTAGATAAGAGCACGAATCCCGCCAATGCTCAGGAGATTGTAGGATATATTCAAAAATCGACTGCAGCCGATTTGGATCAGGCGGTCCAAGCGGCTAAGAAAGCTCAAGTGCAATGGAGAAAGTTTTCCGGCGCTTCCAGAGGAGATTATCTGTTCAAAGCAGCCAATATCCTTGAATCCCGCCTCAATGACATTGCTGAAACGATGACAAGAGAAATGGGGAAAACGTTTTCTGAAGCCAAAGGAGAAACGGCTAGAGGTGTGGCGATTCTACGTTACTATGCAGGCGAAGGTATGCGTAAAGTTGGAGATGTCATACCGTCTACCGACAGCGAAGCGCTGATGTTCACGAATCGAGTTCCCCTCGGTGTGGTAGGCATTATTTCGCCTTGGAACTTTCCTGTTGCGATTCCAATCTGGAAGATGGCGCCTGCTCTGATTTATGGCAATGCGGTAGTGTTCAAGCCTGCACAGGAAACGGCTGTAACCGCCGCTAAAGTGATCGAATGCTTCGCAGAAGCGGGCTTTCCAGCGGGCGTGATCAATATGGTAACCGGTCCAGGCTCTGTCATTGGGCAGGCAATCATCGACCACAACGATATTAAAGGGATTAGCTTCACTGGCTCCGATCAAGTCGGTAAGCTCGTGGCTCAAGGTGCTGTCGCTCGCGGGGCCAAGTATCAGCTTGAAATGGGCGGGAAAAACCCGGTTATCGTTGCGGCGGATGCGAATCTCGATCTTGCAGTGGATGCGACCATCAGCGGCGGGCTTCGCTCCACAGGACAAAAATGTACGGCAAGCAGCCGTGTCATTGTGCAAAGTGAAATCTATGATCAATTTAAAGAAAAGTTGTTAGCCAAAGTGAAAGAAATTAAAGTTGGCGACGGATTAAATAGCGATACGTGGATGGGGCCTTGCGCCAGCGAAAGTCAATTAAAAACAGTATTATCCTATATAGAGAAAGGTAAGCAAGAGGGAGCAACTTTGCTTGCCGGTGGACAGCGGATTACGAGCGATGGCATGGAGCATGGTTTTTATGTGGAGCCTACTGTTTTTGACGATGTGGACCGAAATATGATTATTGCCCAGGAAGAGATTTTCGGTCCGGTTCTTGCTTTAATCAAAGTGGATACCATTCAAGAAGCATTAGAGGCAGCTAATGATACAAAATATGGTTTAAGTGCCTCTATTTTCACACAAAATATCGGAAATATGTTATCATTTATTCAAGAGATGGATGCAGGCTTAGTTCGCATTAATGCGGAATCTGCCGGGGTTGAGCTCCAGGCGCCGTTTGGCGGTATGAAGCAATCCAGTTCTCATTCCCGGGAGCAAGGGCTAGCGGCAATTGAATTCTATACGTCCATCAAAACCATATTTGTGAAAGCATGATTCCTTCGAATCAGAATATATGATCGAAAGCCGGAATTCTTGACAGAAGAAAACCGGCTTTTTCTTAATGAAAGCTGGAGGCGAAGTACCCGGTGCGAAGTTATTTGATTTTGGGCATGTGCGGCTTGTTTCTCATTCAATATTTTGCTCACGTTCGTTGGCTGGAATATCTGGTCATATTCATGGCGCTTGCCGCTTTTATGGGAAGTGCCTCCAAGGCCAACACGATCCCCCGGTGGTTCGGGATCACCATGCTGATTACCGGAATCATTCTGGAATTTCAAAAAGGGCGGGGAATCGAAGGCGTTAGTGAAGGGATATCGATGAATCTTCCTTTACTTACTCTCGTGATCCTGGTACCGCTGCTGTCCATTCCTCTAAAGCTTGGCGGATATTTTGATGCCATAGATGTTTTACTGCGAGGGTTATTACATCATCCGCGAAAGCTTTTTGCTGGAATCACGAGCGTATTGTTTGTATTGGGTCCGATATTGAACCTCGGCTCGATACGCATCGTCGATGAACTGCTTAAAGGGCTGAAGCTTCCTCCTGTGATGCTGGCCAAAAGTTATTTAGTCGGATTCTCGACGACAATGCTGTGGTCACCATATTATGCATCCGTTGCCCTTGTTCTGTACTATCTGAAGATTCCTATGATTGAATACATGGCCTATGGAATCGGCTTCGCCGTGCTCTTTTTTGTGATTGGAAATGCGCTCTTTGCTTTTTGGTCAAGGCGTCATCCATTAAGCATGGATTCCTTCACCGAAGTAGCTTCCGCAGGTGAATCCAAAGACAGCACCTATCGCCAAAAGCTTTTTCGTTTGGGTATGATCGTCGTTGCTCTAATGAGCACAACCTTTATTTTGGAGGCTCTGACTCATTGGTCCATGCTTGTTATCGTCAGCCTTCTTGCGATTGCTTTCCCTGTATGTTGGAGTTTACTATTTAAAGATTGGAAACGGTTGGGTACCCAATTGACCGAATTTCGAGACCGATCTGTGCCCATTATGAATAACGAAATCGTACTGTTTACCAGTGCGGGACTATTGGGGAATGCTCTGCAGGGCACCAGCTTTGGGAGCGGGATTAAATGGGTCCTGAATAGTTTGGCACAACAGTCCTTCTTTATTTTCGAGATATCGGTTATTCTCACCGTGGTTGTCGTTACCTTCATAGGCATTCATCCGATGGTGATTGTTACCGCGCTGGTCACACAAATGGATGCCCAGCAATTGGGCACTACACCCATTGCCCTTGCTATGCTGCTCATGCTCGCCTGGTCTACTTCAGCCGTACTAAGCCCCGTTAACCCATTGAATTTGTTGGTCAGCCGTCTTTCGGGCACCACGGGAATCACCGCCGGGATTCGCGCCAACGGGATTCATCTTTTGATTGTTGCTATACTTGGCTTGTCGATCATCACCATCATTCAATAGATCTTCGGTGAAAAAGCGACACCCTTTCTGTATTGAACAGGGGTGTCGCTTTTTTATTCGCTTTCTCTAAAATAACTGCAGTTTTACAAAAATAGTTCCATTTTTGGCGTGGCTTTATCGCTCAATACATCCCTGCAAATTATGATACGAAATTAACAGCGATGGTGGCAGGTAACGTATCCCCTGATATAGGTTATGTCAGAGATTTTATGGCGCTGCTTGGGCGGAAGAAGGGAAGCTTTTTAATATTTTTGAGCTTCTTGATTAGGACAACGAAATAAAGAAAGAAACCTTCTTGGATCATGCCTTTATTGACTGGGTGCCACCATGTAGGCTGCTTTGTCCATAATCCCTTGTGTTCTCCCCAACCTTTCCTATACTTCCATTTTAATAGGTTTAGGAGTTTACACAATCTGTTTTACAGACTCTGAACCGGTGTATGGCGGGGGCAATCGACCCCAAAAAGAGGTTGCGCAGGGAGAACAGCTGCTTAACCTCTTTTTGAAAACCAAGCTTATTGCATTTATCGGCGCTGTCCTTAAAGTAAAAATATCAGCTTTTGAGATAGCCCTTTTGTGACCGAATAGGTAACTGCATCCGGCCACCTCAGAGCTGCCTCAGCAAACGTGATGTCGTTGTCCAGATTTAAACTCGTGTGTTCTTGACTGCAGCTGCTCTTTCGTGAGCACCTCTTTTTCCATCAATACCTTTTCAAAAGCCTGCACCCAATGCTGATAGTAAGCGGACACGATTTCCTTCCCAGGTTGCTCCTGCTCGGCTTCACCGATTTCCTCGACAAATTTCCCGTTAAATGTCTTCCACGGGTAAATACCCTTCTCCATTAAAAGCACCGCCATGGCGAAAATTCTTCCTTCCCAAGGCGTCCTGAATACGAGTTCCCCATTCTCGCGGGGCATGTTCATCTTTTCTTCAATCGTTCTGACGATCGACTGGGTATCTTGGCTCATAGGTACACTCCCCTTCACTATTGCGGTGTGTTTGCCTTGGTCACTCCGATCATGGAATCACGGGTAACAAGAGTGGCGAGCTCTTCCTCATTCATATGCTCCGTTCCCTTCGGGCGCTCAGGCAAAACGAGATAGCGGATTTCAGCATTACTATCCCATACTCTGATTTCCACAGAGTCATCAAGTTCGAGCCCGAATTCCTGCAGTACGCTTTGGGGATCAATGACGACTCTGGACCGGTAAGCGGTGCTTTTATACCAAGTAGGCGGCAAGCCTAACATGGTCCAGGGATAACAGGAACAAAGCGTACAGACAACCACATTGTGAATGTCAGGTGTGTTTTCCAGCACGATCAATTCGCTTGCGGGACCCTCCAAACCCAAACCGGTTACCGCCTTCTTGCCGTTTTCCAATAAGCTTTTTTTGAATTCGGGATCTACCCAAGCCCTTGCTACAACCTTCGCCCCGTTCATGGGGCCGATATCGGTTACGTAATAATGAATTAATTTGTCGATCTCCTCGGTGGTGATCAATCCCTTTTCGATCAAAAGGGATTCGAGAGCCATTGTCCGCAACTCCTCATACGAATCGGAGACTGGATGAGAATGGTGACGATGGTCGTGATCATGGTGATGTTCATCAGTGTTTTTCATTTTCTGCTCCTCCTGGCTCCAAATAATCTTCCCAAAGTTCTATATAAAGCTTGTCTTTGGGGGAGGCATCTTTCCCCCACAAGTGCTGGGCTTCAAAGCGAACCCGGTAGACCGTTTGGTAAAGATCGATTCCTGCGTGTACTTTCGCGTCCGGCAAAGTAAAGATGCCGTGAATGCTATCAATAACGCCCTGTTTGCCACGTACATACCGGGGAATACGTGTATGTCCTAGTGGAGAGATCATCTTTGCCGTAACAACGGTACCGGGCGAGAACTTAGGCTGAATCGACTCATTCGGTTGCTTGGATCCTGATGTCGTATCGATGACGACTTTTCTGTCGGACGGTGAGATCATAGGTCTTATTGTGCGATAAGGCTGTAAATGAGATTGAGGGGTGTAGTCCGGAGAGAGTTGAGCCATTCTCTCATTTAACTCCTCCTCGGCAAGCACGCCTTTCTGAATCAACAAGGATTCCGTTCTTAACAGCCATAACTGATAGTAGCTTGACCCCATATAATAGACCGGGTGGATTCTTTCAAGCGTACTTCGGGATTCATCAAGATGATAAAACTTATGTTTTTTGCTCGCAAGCATGTGAATAGCTCGTAATCGTCCTTCCCACGGTCTATGAAAAACAGGTTCGTTTTCTTCCCATTCAACAGGGCCTAAACCGTCCATTCCCCCAACATCGTGGATACCGTTCATCTCGTCCAGCTCCTTTCCGGGTGATAGGTGCTAAATTGATTTCAGCTTACATGAAATAAATATAATTGTAAACGCTTTTTTTACAAATATAGGAATAAATAAAATATTGGTTGTGATCTCTTTCCGTTAGAAATGTTCTATTTCACAAGTTAAGTTTAGTAAATTAAGATGATATTGAAAGCGCTTAAGATTCTTAAAATTTAAGGTGAACGTATAGTAGTTTTTCACAAAAAAAGTGAGGTGACTATGAAATGGAAAAAAAAGGATATAATGTTGGAATGGTATGTCTGGTCTTTTTTTGGATTCTTTTGACCGGATGCGGTTCTGCCGCCACCATAACGACCGGAGCCAGTACAGCACCAAGCAGCCCGTCGTCTACCGCTTCAACTCCTCCGGCGGGGCATCAAAACTCGTCTTCAGCTGCGGTGCAGCCGATCGATCTGAGTATTTTCAGCGTGTCCGTTAGCGGGCTGGAAATACCGACATGGGTAGCGCTGGATAATAATCTTTTTCAGAAACACGGAATCAATCCTAAATGGACGACTCTTCCACCTCCTACAGGGGTTCAAGCCCTTCTATCCAAGGACGCACATATTGGGGCAACACCGGGAAATGCAATTAGTGCTTATGCTTCAGGCGCCAAGGATCTGATCTTTGTTGCCGGCAATAACGACAAAGCGATATACAAAATCATGACAAACACCCTCGCCAAAGCTGAAGATCTGAAGGGCAAAAAAATTGGCGTGTCCGGCAGATATGCACCTCCGTCCGTTGCATTCATGAACTATATGGAGAGGGAGTTTAAACTAAAGCCCGATGAAGATTACAAATTAGTAACATTTCAGACCATTAGTGATATTTTGCCCGCTCTGGACAAAGGATTAATCGACGCCGGCGTGTTGTCCTCCCCCCTCGATATAAAAGCACAGAAACAGGGTGCCAAAATACTGGTTGATCTGGCCAAGACATACGACGAGGCGCAAGCTTATGTTACCACCACCAAGGCTTTTGCCAAGGAAAACCCCGATGCGGTGCTGCGCTATTTGAAAGCTTATATCGAGGGGATCGAGATGGCGAAGAAGAACCCAGACCTTGCTGTAGCCAGTATTATGAAGTATCAAAAGGGAATTACGGCTGAAGAGGCACAAATCAGCTATAACGACTACATTCATACGCACGATGTTAATATGAACGTCGAGGCATTTAAGCCTTATCAGATTTATAGCGATAACCCGAAGGTAGCCGGCATTAATGTTGCGGACATGCTTGATTACAGCTTTTTGCAGCAGCTCGATAAATCAGGTTTCCTTAAACAGCATGGGTTTACATTAAAAAATGCGAATCCCAAGTAAATGTGGGGATTGTCAGGAGGAATACCGCATGATTTCAACTAATAAAATGGCAACGTATGTGGATGAGGAGCCTTTGGAAATTCCCGGGTGGAAAAGATGGCTTTACAAGAATGAGCGTGGGTTGCTGGGTCTATTTGGGATTGTGGTCGTGTTGGTTCTGTGGGAGATTCTAGGCAGAAGCGGCGCTATAGATCCGGTGTTTACGAGCGCTCCATCACTTATTTTGGTTGCGGGCATAAATTACTTTACAGAGGGTAACGCCTTGCTCGACTTAAAGGTTAGCGGATCGGAATTCCTGGTAGGGTTTTTATTATCCATAGTTATCGGTATTCCTTTCGGAATCATGATGGGGTGGTACGACAAAATTAATGCGTTTCTCGATCCGTTAGTTAATTTCCTTTATTCTGCTCCCAGAATCGCGCTTATGCCAGTCTTTATCATCTGGTTTGGCATTGACATGACTTCAAAGGTCGCAATCATATTTCTGGGTTCGATTTTTCCGATCATTATTAACACGATCGTTGGGATCAGGACAATTGATCCGGTATTGCTGAATGTGGCACGTTCCCACATGGCCAATGATTTCCAAATTTTCCGCACGATTGTTCTCCCTAGCACTGTGCCTGCTGTCATCTCGGGCATACGCCTGGGGCTGGGACATGCGCTTATCGGGATTGTAGTAGGAGAAATGGTGGCAGCAACGGCCGGACTGGGTTATACCATGCATCAGGCCGGGGCCAGCTTTCAAACGGATCTCGTATTTTTCATCCTCATCCTGATCTCCGGATGCGGTGTTCTCTGTACCGAGCTTCTCCGCCGTTTGGAACGCAAGTTTGATAAATGGCGTCCAGAACTTCATAAGTAGAGGGGGAGGTTCACCATGCAGCAGGCATTCATTAACTCGGAGGAAAATCAACAGGAAGTAAAGCTCGTAGCCAATCGAGTGGGCATCGAATATCTCGTTAAACGCACCGGTGAGATTTACCGGGCAGTAGAAGATATTTCGTTGGGAATTTATCCTAACGAATTCATATGTATCGTCGGGCCGAGCGGATGTGGAAAATCGACTTTTCTGAACGCCATTGCAGGGCTTATTCCTTACCGTAGGGGGGGCCTGATGCTGGATGGACAAAAGATATCAGGTCCGGGAACGGACAGGGCGGTTGTTTTTCAAAGTCCGGCTCTTCTGCCGTGGAGAACTGTTGCTGATAATGTTTCCTACGGGCTTGAACTCAGGGGCACGAATAAACAAATTGCACAAGAGAAAACCATACCAATGATTGAGTTAGTCGGTCTAAAAGGGCATGAAAGCCGGTATCCCCATGAACTTTCAGGGGGAATGCAGCAGAGGGTCAACTTGGCCCGTGCATTAGTAACCGATCCCGAATTGCTCCTTCTTGACGAGCCTTTCGCAGCACTTGATGCGCAAACGCGGGAAGTGATGCAGAATGAACTGCTTAGAATTTGGCAGGAAACGAAAAAAACGGCTCTTCTTGTCACACATCAGATTGATGAAGCGGTTTTTCTCGCCGATCGCGTTGTGGTTCTTTCTAAAGGTCCGCGGAGTAAGGTGAAGGCAATTATTAACATTGATTTTCCCCGTCCCCGGAACGAAGAGATGAAGCATGAACCCGCCTTCCTCAATAAGGTTAAAGAAATTTGGAGTCTGATTAAATCAGATGATAGACATTAGCAAGCCTGGATAAACCAAATAGTAGCATTGTCATTGCTTCATATAACTATAATTAAAGTAAATATGAATATAAGATGGAGGTATATCGATGCAAGATATCTTTTTGAATCCGGAACATACGGCATTCATGATTATCGATGTCCAGAACGATTTTTGCCATGAGGACGGAGCACAGGCAAAGCTGGGTAACGACGTTACAGGGGCGCAAAAGGCTGTTCCGGTCATGGAAGATTTAATGGCAGAGGCGAGGCTGCGCGGCATACCTATTATTTATGTATATACCACACACAGTGATACTTCATCCTCAAAAGCTTGGGTGAACAGGCCTAATGGGAGGTCCAGGCTGAGCGTCGTAAGGGAAGGTACATGGGGTGCAGAATACTACCGTGTTTCTCCGCAGGAGGGTGATATTGTCGTAGAAAAGCACCGGTACAGCGCATTTATTCGCACTGCTTTGGAAGAAAAGTTAAGACAGTTAGGGATTAAATCGTTGATATTGACTGGGGTAGCCACCAACGTATGTGTAGAATCCACAGCCCGCCATGGTTTCATGCTCGATTTCAACATTACAATGGTTCGCGACGGTTGCGCCGCTTATGCTACTGAGCTCGAGGAAGCTACTTACCGCAATATTCAAACCAATTTCGGATTGGTCCTTGATTCGAAGGACATCAAAGAGTATTGGTCCAACCTCCAACAAGCTGTGAAAAGGTAAGCTGATTATATGCCGTAAGGATGATGAAGCCGATTGACTTTTAGTGAACAGGAGTACCATACATTGAAATGATCATAACAAAATACTAGTATAGCCGGCTTGGAAGCAACCAATTTCGACTTCATATTAAAATTTAAATAAAAGGTCCTTTTCATAATCATCTACACCCATAAATACACTTCAATAGAAGACTCCTTGACGAGCCTACTCTCGCATTCTGTTTAATGACCGCTTCTAAATTTCATTTCTGTTTTAATTCTGCATAGCATATCATGGCCGCGATGGGACTCACATTGCGGCAACCCTTCCAATTTCCAAATTCCTCCGAGACTGCCGCGGAAATTTGGAATTCCCGACGATTCCGTGCTCGACCCTTCCAGGACAGTTATCTAATAAGCGTATCCGTCTTATCGTTCCTGCTAACGCATCGTTCAGGACCTGATAATTAATAACGGCGCATCAAATCTACAGGATCAAACCGCTGGCTGAAAGCGAACTTTCCGCCCTGAAGCTAGAATGCAAGAGAGAGTTGAATCCATTAGGAGGAGAACTCCAGAATAATATCTCCGGTTGCAGTCCAGTCCTAAGCATGGAAAAATGGAAAATATTATACTTGCATTAATGTTAGCTGTTATGATAAATTACAAATCCGGTCATCGCACAGGATGCCGAACACAAGTATGAATGTTGCTCTGAGCTTGCGGATGATCCTAAGAATGGAAAACAACATGTGCTTGTAAAACGAAAGTGAATATGATAGAGTAGTAAACCGTGACACCGAAACAAAACAACTGAACAGCTTCCAGCCTAAAGGATTCGTTCCTCAGATTGGAATAAAAAAACAGTTGCAAACTAGTATAGAGTTATGGTAAATTAGTTATCTGGCCGCATGAGACAAGCGGTTCGGTGAAACAATAAGCATCAACATTGTCCTTTGAAAACTGAACAACGAGTGAGTGATGAAATCTCATAAAGAGGTTTCAAAAAGCAAGTCAGTAACGAATTGAGCAATCAATTCTCTAAATTAAAGTATTACCTTTAATGGAGAGTTTGATCCTGGCTCAGGACGAACGCTGGCGGCGTGCCTAATACATGCAAGTCGAGCGGATTTATCCTTCGGGATAAGTTAGCGGCGGACGGGTGAGTAACACGTAGGCAACCTGCCTGTAAGATCGGGATAACTACCGGAAACGGTAGCTAAGACCGAATAGCTGGTTTCTCCGCATGGGGAGATCAAGAAACACGGCGCAAGCTGTGGCTTACAGATGGGCCTGCGGCGCATTAGCTAGTTGGTGAGGTAATGGCTCACCAAGGCGACGATGCGTAGCCGACCTGAGAGGGTGATCGGCCACACTGGGACTGAGACACGGCCCAGACTCCTACGGGAGGCAGCAGTAGGGAATCTTCCGCAATGGACGCAAGTCTGACGGAGCAACGCCGCGTGAGTGATGAAGGTTTTCGGATCGTAAAGCTCTGTTGCCAAGGAAGAACGCCTCGGAGAGTAACTGCTCTGAGGGTGACGGTACTTGAGAAGAAAGCCCCGGCTAACTACGTGCCAGCAGCCGCGGTAATACGTAGGGGGCAAGCGTTGTCCGGAATTATTGGGCGTAAAGCGCGCGCAGGCGGCTACTTAAGTTTGGTGTTTAAGCCCGGGGCTCAACCCCGGTTCGCACCGAAAACTGGGTGGCTTGAGTGCAGGAGAGGAAAGCGGAATTCCACGTGTAGCGGTGAAATGCGTAGAGATGTGGAGGAACACCAGTGGCGAAGGCGGCTTTCTGGACTGTAACTGACGCTGAGGCGCGAAAGCGTGGGGAGCAAACAGGATTAGATACCCTGGTAGTCCACGCCGTAAACGATGAGTGCTAGGTGTCGGGGATTCGATTCCTCGGTGCCGAAGTAAACACAATAAGCACTCCGCCTGGGGAGTACGCTCGCAAGAGTGAAACTCAAAGGAATTGACGGGGACCCGCACAAGCAGTGGAGTATGTGGTTTAATTCGAAGCAACGCGAAGAACCTTACCAGGTCTTGACATCCCTCTGAATACGGTAGAGATATCGTAGGCCTTCGGGACAGAGGAGACAGGTGGTGCATGGTTGTCGTCAGCTCGTGTCGTGAGATGTTGGGTTAAGTCCCGCAACGAGCGCAACCCTTGAACTTAGTTGCCAGCATTCAGTTGGGCACTCTAAGTTGACTGCCGGTGACAAACCGGAGGAAGGTGGGGATGACGTCAAATCATCATGCCCCTTATGACCTGGGCTACACACGTACTACAATGGCCGGTACAACGAGAAGCGAAACCGCGAGGTGGAGCGAATCTTTATAAGCCGGTCTCAGTTCGGATTGCAGGCTGCAACTCGCCTGCATGAAGTCGGAATTGCTAGTAATCGCGGATCAGCATGCCGCGGTGAATACGTTCCCGGGTCTTGTACACACCGCCCGTCACACCACGAGAGTTTACAACACCCGAAGTCGGTGGGGTAACCCGCAAGGGAGCCAGCCGCCGAAGGTGGGGTAGATGATTGGGGTGAAGTCGTAACAAGGTAGCCGTATCGGAAGGTGCGGCTGGATCACCTCCTTTCTATGGAGTCCATGTCGTCTGTAGGGCGACGGACAAATCTGCAGCGAAAGCTGCATCACACTCACTCGTTGTCAGTTTTGAAAGGCGCAATGCCTTTCGGTCTTGGCAAAAATGTCAAAAGCTGATGCTTGCATCGGCCGCGGCGGACATGCTAAGATATCGTTCCTGCCGGTGAAACGGTAGCGAATAAACAAAGTTTGTTCCTTGAAAACTGGATATCGAAACAAAGTAACAATGCTGAATCATCCTTAGATCTTTGATCTATAACTACGCTAAGACTTCATGTCGAAGCATTGGTTAAGCTATAAAGAGCACACGGAGGATGCCTAGGCACCAGGAGCCGAAGAAGGACGTGGCGAACGACGAAATGCCTCGGGGAGCCGTAAGCAGGCTTTGATCCGGGGATGTCCGAATGGGGGAACCCGCATGTGGTAATTCGCATGTACCATGCAGTGAATACATAGCTGCATTGGAGGCATACGAGGGGAACTGAAACATCTAAGTACCCTCAGGAAAAGAAAACAAAAGTGATTCCGTCAGTAGCGGCGAGCGAAAGCGGATTAGCCCAAACCAGGAAGCTTGCTTTCTGGGGTTGTGGGACGTCAATGTGGGTTGAGCAGAGTAAGTGAAGCGGTCTGGAAAGGCCGGCCAAAGAAGGTAAAAGCCCTGTAGCTGAAATTCTGCGAAAACCCTAGACGGATCCCGAGTACCGCGAGACACGTGAAACCTCGTGGGAATCCGGCAGGACCATCTGCCAAGGCTAAATACTCCCTGGTGACCGATAGTGAAGCAGTACCGTGAGGGAAAGGTGAAAAGAACCGCGGGAGCGGAGTGAAAAAGAACCTGAAACCGTGTGCTTACAAGAAGTCAGAGCCCGTTAATGGGTGATGGCGTGCCTTTTGTAGAATGAACCGGCGAGTTACGTTCCCGTGCGAGGTTAAGGTGAGAAGCCGTAGCCGCAGCGAAAGCGAGTCTGAATAGGGCGCTTGAGTACGTGGACGTAGACCCGAAACCGTGTGATCTACCCCTGTCCAGGGTGAAGGTGCGGTAACACGCACTGGAGGCCCGAACCCACGAATGTTGAAAAATTCGGGGATGAGGTGGGGGTAGCGGAGAAATTCCAATCGAACTCGGAGATAGCTGGTTCTCCCCGAAATAGCTTTAGGGCTAGCCTCGGGAGATGCGTCGTGGAGGTAAAGCACTGATTGGGTGCGGGGCCCGCCAAGGGTTACCAAGTCCAGTCAAACTCTGAATGCCACAGACGTTATCCCGGGAGTCAGACAGTGAGTGCTAAGATCCATTGTCAAGAGGGAAACAGCCCAGATCATCAGCTAAGGTCCCCAAGTGTGTGTTAAGTGGGAAAGGATGTGGAGTTGCACAGACAACCAGGATGTTGGCTTAGAAGCAGCCACCATTTAAAGAGTGCGTAATAGCTCACTGGTCGAGTGACTCTGCGCCGAAAATGTAACGGGGCTAAACACACCACCGAAGCTATGACTAGACGTCTATGACGTCATGGGGTAGGGGAGCGTTGTAATCGGGTTGAAGCTAGATCGTGAGGACTGGTGGACTGGTTACAAGTGAGAATGCCGGTATGAGTAACGAAAAGATCAGTGAGAATCTGATCCGCCGAAAGCCTAAGGGTTCCTGAGGAAGGTTCGTCCACTCAGGGTTAGTCGGGACCTAAGGCGAGGCCGAAAGGCGTAGTCGAAGGACAACAGGTTGAAATTCCTGTACCACCGTGAACCGTTATGAGCAATGGGGTGACGCAGAAGGATAGTGACGCGAGCTGATGGATGCTCGTCCAAGCAGTAAGGCTGATGTGTAGGCAAATCCGCACATCATTAAGGCTAAGCTGTGATGGGGAGGGAAAATTACAGTACCGAAGGTCATGAGTTCAGGCTGCCAAGAAAAGCCTCTAGCCAGGGAGAAGGTGCCCGTACCGCAAACCGACACAGGTAGGCGAGCAGAGCATGCTAAGGCGCGCGGAAGAACTCTCGTTAAGGAACTCGGCAAAATGACCCCGTAACTTCGGGAGAAGGGGTGCCTCGGTAGGGTGAATAGCCCGAGGGGGCCGCAGTGAAAAGGCCCAAGCGACTGTTTAGCAAAAACACAGGTCTGTGCGAAGCCGCAAGGCGAAGTATACGGGCTGACGCCTGCCCGGTGCTGGAAGGTTAAGGGGAGCGGTTAGGAGCAATCCGAAGCTGTGAACCGAAGCCCCAGTAAACGGCGGCCGTAACTATAACGGTCCTAAGGTAGCGAAATTCCTTGTCAGGTAAATTCTGACCCGCACGAATGGCGTAACGACTTGGGCGCTGTCTCGACGAGAGATCCGGTGAAATTTTAATACCTGTGAAGATGCAGGTTACCCGCGACAAGACGGAAAGACCCCATGGAGCTTTACTGCAGCTTGATATTGGACTTTGGTACGATCTGTACAGGATAGGTGGGAGCCTGAGAAGCATGAGCGCCAGCTTGTGTGGAGGCGACGTTGGGATACCACCCTGATCGTATCGGAGTTCTAACCTGGTACCGTGATCCGGTATGGGGACAGTGTCAGGTGGGCAGTTTGACTGGGGCGGTCGCCTCCTAAAGAGTAACGGAGGCGCCCTAAGGTTCCCTCAGAATGGTTGGAAATCATTCGAAGAGTGCAAAGGCATAAGGGAGCTTGACTGCGAGACAAACAGGTCGAGCAGGGACGAAAGTCGGGCTTAGTGATCCGGTGGTACCGCATGGAAGGGCCATCGCTCAACGGATAAAAGCTACCCTGGGGATAACAGGCTTATCTCCCCCAAGAGTCCACATCGACGGGGAGGTTTGGCACCTCGATGTCGGCTCATCGCATCCTGGGGCTGAAGTAGGTCCCAAGGGTTGGGCTGTTCGCCCATTAAAGCGGTACGCGAGCTGGGTTCAGAACGTCGTGAGACAGTTCGGTCCCTATCTGTCGTGGGCGTAGGAAATTTGAGAGGAGCTGTCCTTAGTACGAGAGGACCGGGATGGACGTACCGCTGGTGTACCAGTTGTCTCGCCAGAGGCACGGCTGGATAGCTAAGTACGGAAGGGATAAGCGCTGAAAGCATCTAAGCGTGAAGCCCCCCTCAAGATGAGATTTCCCAATTAGTAAGACCCCTTGTAGACGACGAGGTTGATAGGTTCGGGGTGGAAGCGCGGCAACGTGTGGAGCTGACGAATACTAATCGGTCGAGGGCTTATCCAAATACATGAACTTCAGCATGCTTTGTTTCGATCCAGTTTTCAGGGTGCAAACCTGAATATGTTTGGTGATGATGGCGGAAGGGAACCACGCGTACCCATACCGAACACGAACGTTAAGCCTTCCAGCGTCAATGGTACTTGGACCGCAGGGTCCTGGGAGAGTAGAACGTCGCCAAGCAAGAAGTCCACCTTAGGTGGGCTTTTTTTTATTAGATAAAGTAACCATACTGTCCATATTGGTGTTATGAGCTGTCATTAAGCAGCGCATCTGGAACATTGAGAGGTTCTTTGTGCGTAATGACATGACCCATTTTTTGTGGGATTAGTATATAATTCCACAAAACAAAAAACGCCCGAGCTGCGAGCCCGAGCGCCGATGGCATTAAGTTACATTAGATGAAGCATGCAGTGGAAACAATAACGAGAAGAATGAAAAGCACGAGAATCACTCCCGTAGAAGTGAAGCCATGTCCAAATCCTTTTACGCAGCTCATAGATTACATCCTCCTTCCTATTTATCTGCTGTATTTTATGAATGTTGGAGGTTAGGGGATTGGACATTTTGAAAAAAAGGGTTCCTTTTAAGGGGAAACTTGTCGATTCATCGCTGGATAGCTTTTCATATCATGTGATGTGAGAACGCAGCTAACCGATACGACGGGGCTACAGCTTATTCGGAAATGGACCTGCTCGTCTCAAAAAAGTAATTGTAAACGGAAAAAAACAAACAATAAATCCGAACGATGGCTTGCCAAACTGCTTATAATTATGTAATATGAGTGTATGTTTCTTTAGAGGGTGATAGCGTGCTTCCGATGGACTCTAACGAAAGTAAGAAGAAGCTTGCCCATCTTTACAACGAATTATCCAAGAGTTTGTTCGGATTCGGTACGATATCGCTTAAAGTATCGATTGATGGGAATATGATCACCTTCAAAGCCAAGCATCGACGGTCTCCACGTTCGGAGGCTTTGGAGGGAGAAGCCCCCAATTTGAAATATGAAGTCGACTTTTACATGTCGAACATTTACAAGAAGAAGATCAGGGAGCGGCTAGAGGAAGAGTTCGATTTGGACATTGAGTCGGTGCTAAGGGACTATGATCCCTCCACCCAGTGGGCCATAACGAATGTGATCTTAGCTGAATCCTGATGGAATATTCGGTTCGTTTCCTTTTTGATATATCTTAAGGGGTACTACCACACGGAACACCAACGGAGGACGCTTTACTTTGTTTACAAAGGAAAAGTGCTCTGGTTAGAAGATTCTTTCTACCTGGAGCGCTTTTCCTTTTTTTATACAACATAAACAAACATGGGGAGGAAAATGATTGTGAAGAAGAAATGGATCGGCAGCCTGCTTTCAGTATCTCTTTTGGGACTGGCTTTGGCTGGATGTGGAACGGAAAATCAAGAACAAAGCGGGACAGCGGCAGAGGGTAGTGGAGAGCCGACCAAATTGGTTATTTCCACTTGGGGCTTCTCCGAGGATTTTTTCAAGAAAGAAGTGTACGAACCGTTTGAGAAACAACATAATGCACAAATTGTCGTTGAAATCGGCAATAATGCGGAACGTCTAAGCAAAATAAAACAGGGCAGTTCTCAAGTGGACCTTATTTACTTGTCCGATTACTATGCGCAACAGGGTATTGAAGCCGGATTGTTTGAGCAGATCGACCGGAGCAAGATCCCTAATATCGAGCAGATTTACGATATCGCCAAAGCGCCGCTGGGTGAGGAGTATGGTCCAGCGTATACCATTGGCCAATTTGGTATTGCATACAGTCCGAAGGCGGTAGGCAAGGAGCTGAATTCCTGGAGCGATCTTTGGAGTCCGGAGCTGGCCAAGAAGCTGACGCTGCCGACGATTACCTCGACGACCGGCCCGATGGTCCTTGATGCCGCATCGCATGTGTCCGGATCCTCTTCTTTTAATGAAGAGCAGGCATTCGCCAAGTTGAAAGAGCTGAATCCGCAGGTGGTCAAGTACTATAACCGCACTTCCGAATTCGTCAATATGTTTGCCCAAGGAGAAATCGCTGCAGGACCGATCATGGAAATGTATATGAAAGATCTGAAGGCTGCGGTTCCAGATGCGAAGTTTATCACCCCGCAGGAAGGGGCTTACGCTGTCATGAACACGGTGAATGTGGTGAAGGGGACCAAGAATAAAGAGCTGGCTGAAGAGTTCATCAACTGGCATTTGAGCAAGGAAGTCCAAGAGAAGGCGGCTAAAGCGGCAATCGATTCGCCGGTGAATAAGACACTGGAGCTTCAACCCGAGGAAGTACAGGGTATCACCTACGGCACGAACGTTGTGGACAAGCTGATCATGCTGGATATGAAGTTCGTCAACGAGAATTTGAAAGCTTGGACCGATCGTTGGAATAGAGAAATCACGCAATAATAAAGATGTAATGAAAAAACAAGGATATGCCGCTTCTTCAGTATATCCTTGTTTTTCTTGGCGTGAGCTTAATCGAAAGGATGGGCCGGATATGAAAAAGAAAGTCATCCTTGATGTGGACACGGGTATTGACGACGCGCTGGGGATTTTGCTTGCGGTTCGCAGTAAGCAGTTCGATATTCTGGGGATTACGACAGTAAACGGAAACGTTTCTTTAGACAAAGCGACAGAGAATACGTGCAAAATATTGAAGCTGCTGGAGGCGGCTGAGCGAATCCCTGTCATCCGGGGAGCGGATCGCCCTCTGATCCGGCCGGCGGTGTTCGAATACAGAGTGCATGGAGAGGACGGTCTCGGTGGGGCGTTGTCCGACATGCAGTTCGAGCGGACCGCCGCAGACGGCTTCGCGCCCGATTTCATTATCGACAGCGCGGCACAGCATCCGGGTGAGATTACGCTGGTGATGACAGGACCTCTTACCAATCTTGCCCTTGCCGTTCGGAAGGATCCCCGGCTGGTTCAGCACGTGAAGGAAGTGATCTTCATGGGAGGAGTGGTCCAAAGTTTCGGCAACGTGACGCCTACTGCCGAGTACAACATGTATGTCGATCCGGAAGCCGCGAAGATCGTGATGCACGCGGGCTTTCGTTCCCTGACACAGGTGGGGCTGGATGTGACTCGCCGGGCGCTGCTGACGGAAGAGCACATCGGGCTGCTCGCAGATTCTCCCCTCGGTCCTTATGTCCGGAAAAGCACGGAGGATTACATGAAGCGTTACTTTGAGCGGAATGGGGTACGGGCTTGTGCGATGCACGATCCGCTCGCGATTGGCGTGGCATTAAACCGCGGCTTGGTGACAACCGGACATTATTACGTGGATGTGGAGACCCGAAGCGACTTGTGCGACGGGCTGACGGTGTGCGATTTTCAGAACCGGCTGAACCGTCAGCCGAACGTCCATGTATGCCTGGAGGTCGACGCCGAAGTATTCTTCCGGCTGTTTATCGGCGCACTTCGCACCTAGTACCGACGAAACAAGGAACGGAACAGGAGATTGCTTTACATGAAAAATACGTATATTTATCTACTACTGCTGCCCGGCTTTTTGTTTTTGGCGGTATTTATGCTCGTGCCTATTTTACTGACGATCGGCTCGACCTTCTTTCTGGAAGGGAGCTTTACGCTCAGCGGGTACATGCAGTTTTTCAAGGATCCCTATTTTCTCAAAATATTGCTGACTACGCTCCAAGTCAGCCTTGTAACGACGGCTTTGTGCGTCATTCTGGGCTTCCCGGTCGCGTACTACATCTCCAAGCAGTCTCCCCGAACAAAAGGGGTGCTGCTAGCTTTAGCGATCTTCCCGCTGCTGACAAGTCCGGTCGTCCGCTCATTCAGCTGGATGATCATCCTCGGCAAGAACGGGCTTCTGAATCGTTCCCTGCTGGCACTGGGCATTGTCGATCAGCCGCTCGACATTCTGTATACCCCAACGGCGATGATGATCGGAATGGTGCATCTGTTTCTGCCCTTGATTCTGATCACCTTGGTAGGTGTGCTGGAGAACATTGATTCCGATCTGCTGAAGGCCGCGGAGAGTCTTGGGGCTTCCAAGCTGAAGGCCTTCTTCAAAGTCATCGTGCCGCTGAGCATGCCCGGTCTGATCGTCGGGAGCATCCTGGTTTTTGTAGGCAGCCTTACGGCTTATACGACGCCTGCCCTGCTCGGGGGCAAGCAGCTCGTGGTCTCAACCTTTTTGTACCAAAACGCGATTACGTTGAATGACTGGAACTCCGCTTCCGTGATCGCGACAATCATGATTGTTGTGACATTTGTTGTCATTGCCTTGATGAATGTCATCGCCAATAAATTGAATCCGAAGGGGTAACTTGATATGCGGGAGAACCATCGAGGACTAGGCTTGTTTACGCTGCTGGTCTATGTCTTTCTGCTCGGGCCCCTGCTGATTATCGGGGTGGCTTCCTTTGAACCGGGCACGATACTGAAATTTCCCCCTCAGGGATTTTCATTAAAATGGTATCAACATATTTTTGAAGTCGAGATGTTCATGAAGACCTTCCAGACGTCCGTGCTTGTCTCGTTCATGGGCAATGTATTGGCGCTTCTGCTCGGCATTCCTGCGGCGTATGCCTTAAGCCGGTTTAGCTTCAAAGGCAAGGACACTTGGAACGCGATTTTTATTTCGCCTGTCCTCATCCCGGGAATTGTGCTCGGCTTTATGATGCTGAAGTATTTGATCGTTGCTTATCAGCTGCCGATTTATACGGCCTTGTTCGTGGGGCATACCGTGATTATGCTTCCGTTTATTATCCGTGTCATCGCGTCCAGCTTATCGAATTTTGACTTTTCTGTCGAGGAAGCGGCGCATAGTCTTGGCGCGGGACACCTCCGCACTTTCTTCACCATCGTATTGCCCAATATCAGGTCGGGCATTATCGCGGCCGTGATTATTGCGTTTCTGGAGTCCTTTAACAATGTGGACATCTCCGTCTTTATGACGGGGCCGGGTGTCAGCACACTTCCGATCCAGATGCTGACTTATGTGGAAAATAATTTTGATCCGACGATTGCGGCGATATCCGTGCTGCTTATGATCTTTACGGCCATCTTGATGTTTGTGATCGAGCGAATGATGGGATTATCTTATTTTACCAAAAAATAACGGAGGCTATTATCCATGGCATTGCTTACGCTGGACAACGTATCGGTCGCCTACGATCAGCAAAATATATTGCAAAATTTCAGCTTGAATATAAACAAAGGGCAATTCGTATCGCTGCTCGGTCCGAGCGGCTGCGGCAAGACGACGACCCTACGACTGATTGCAGGTTTTCTGGAAGCCGGGGACGGACGGTTTCTGTTCAATGGAAAAGACTACACCCGGGTGCCGGTTAGCAAACGGAATTTTGGCTTTGTTTTTCAAAGCTATGCCCTATTCCCGCACCTGAACGTTTATGATAATGTCGCCTTCGGTCTGCGAATGAGGAAGGTGTCCAAAGAAGAAATCGACCAACGGGTCAAGAGAATATTGGACGTGGTCAGTCTCGGGGGCTTTGAGAAACGGATGCCCAAAGCACTCTCGGGAGGGCAAAAACAGAGGGTCGCTATCGCCCGCGCTTTGGTGATCGAGCCGGACTTGCTTTTGTTCGACGAGCCGCTCAGTAATCTGGATGCCAACCTCCGGGTCAACATGAGGGTGGAAATCCGTCGCATTCAACAGGAGCTCGGCATAACCACTGTCTATGTATCACATGATCAGGAGGAATGCTTCTCGATCTCGGATCAGGTCGCCATTATGAACAAAGGCTTGATCGAGCAGCTCGACACGCCTGCTACCATATTTAAATATCCGAAAACCGAATTTGTTGCCCAATTTACCGGGTTTACTAACTTTATCGATTTTGAAGAGCTGAACGACCGTGGCGAAGAGATTGAACTGAAGCACCGGGGCCATACGTTCATTGTTGCTCCGGATCCGAAGCATACACTTCCGGCCGGCAAGAAAGGCGCTATTCGACCTGACGATATTGTCCTTCACGGGGTTGGTGAAGTAAATCCATCCGGTGTGAACGGCGTGCAAGGAACCGTCAAGGTGAGCACGTTTCTTGGACGCAGCTACCAATATATTGTGGGGACCGAACTCGGAGATTTTACAGTCAACAAAGAAATGGATCTACCTTATGTTAACGGGAGACAGGTTCATCTGATGTTCCCGAAGGACAAGCTGGTATTGGTGAAGTAATGAACTTGGAGGTGCCCTGCATGCGTGTGGATCTGCTGATCGAAAACATTCATATTTACAACAGTTATTTTAAAGCATTCATCCAGGGAAACGCCGCTGTCGCGGACGGCAGGTTTTTGTATATCGGTCCCCGCGGGGCAGCGGACTTCGAAAGCGATGAGGTGATCGACGGGGGTGGACGTTATCTGATTCCTGGGCTGGTCGACATTCATCTTCATATTGAAAGCACGATGGTGACTCCACAGACGTTCTCCTTTGGGCTTATCCGTAATGGCGTCACGACCATTGTGCCCGAACCGCATGAGATGGCAAATGTGTTTGGCATGGATGGTGTGAAGCAGATGATTCGGGCAAGCGAGGGATGTCTTGTTGATATGTTCTACGCCATCCCCAGCTCCGTTCCGGCAACTTCAATGGAAACGACGGGAGGCACGCTGGACATTCCGGAATTAGATGAGCTGCTGCAGTCGGAGAAGATCATTTGCTTAGGCGAAATCATGAACTACGTCGATGTCATTACCGATCCCGATTGTAAGACGAATCAGATTCTGCGGCATATTCGCAGCAAGTATCCCGATTTGATCATTGAGGGGCACTGCCCGAAGCTGCTGGACCTGGACCTGCAGCGCGTCATCTATGCCGGAGTCGATTCGGATCATACGCATCAGACTGTGGAAGGCATGGAAGCCCGTATCGGCGCGGGGATGTTTATCGAGATTCAGGAAAAATCGATGACCGAAGAGGTTATGGACTATCTGATCGCGGGCGATGTGTCAGAGCATTTCTGCTTTGTGACGGACGACGTGATGGCTGACTCCCTTCAACGGAGGGGCCACCTGAATCATCTGGTGCGCAAAGCGATTCGCATGGGCATGAGCCCCGAGCGGGCCATTTATGCGAGTACCTTCACCCCGTCCAGAAGGATGCGGCTCCATGATCGCGGGGCGATCGCACCTGGGAAGGTCGCGGATTTCCTGATCGTATCGGATATTCGGGAGTTTACCATCGATCAGGTGTTCAAGAACGGACGCCTAGCCTTCGATGCGAGAGAAGAATACAGGCAGCAGGAGTTCCCTCCGGCTTTCCCGGCCCATTATTACGAAAGCGTCAAGCTTCCTTTGCTGACGGAAGCGGATTTTGCTGTCCGCGCGGAGGAGGCCGACGGTCGGTATACCTGCCGGGTGATGATGGTCAAGAATGGCTCGACGTTCACCCAAGAGCATCGAGGCGAGGCGGAAATCCGTGGGGGAGAGCTTCAATGGAAGGAAAGCCCCTACGGCCTGATCGCTACTTTCGAGCGCTATGGGAAGAACGGCAATCGTGGGTACGGCCTGATCGGAGGAGATACAATTAAACGGGGGGCAGTCGCAACGACCTACTCCCATGATAACCACAACCTGCTCGTCGTAGGCCATAATCCGCAGGACATGATGCTCGCGGCTAATGAGGTGATCCGCCATCACGGAGGCTTCTGCGTTGTCGAGGACGGCCGGGTGCTGGCCCATCTCCGACTGCCTGTCGGCGGCATTTTGACTGAGGCTCCTCTGGAGCAGGTGGCTAAGGAAGTGGAAGGGCTGTGCAAAGCGATGGAAGCGCTTGGTTACTGTCATTATAATCCCATTATGTCGATTAGCACGCACTCACTGCCCGTCAGCCCGGATTTGAAAATTACCGATTGGGGCTTGATCGATGTGAATGCGGGCAAGGTTGTTTCTTTGATTGTTGGAAAATAACCGAATCATCCGGTTTGGTTCGTTGGAGCAGAACTATGGTCTCTGTACTCCTCCATAAAAAATGACTTTTCCTCCTTTGTGGCGGAAAGGTCTTTTTTGTTTTTTAGTGATAAAGCTGATCGGAGTAGCCCGGGCTGGGACGGAGAACGTCGATGTGAAAGCGGCTACCGAGCGCGGGATCATAGTTGTCCATATCATGGGAAGAAAAGCACAGGCGGGTTCGGACTTTTCCATAGGTTTGATGCTGTGCGATTCGAGAAACATTGCCCACACCCATATGTCGATTTTTCCGCTTTTCGAAAAAATATGTTATAATAAGGTCAATTATGACGTGAGGGGACGACTATGGACTTTATAAGCACACGAGGCAAAGTGGAAAAAACAGGATTTATCCGAACCTTTTTGATGGGGCTGGGAGATGACGGCGGGCTCATGCTTCCGACGGAGATTCCGACCATTCCGCATGAAGTGTTCAAAGAATGGGAGCAATTAAGCTATCAGCAGCTAATGCTGGAAATCTTCTCTTATTTCACGAACGGTGAAATTCCAAGGGAAGAGCTGAAAGACTTGATCGACGAGAGCTATTCGAGCTTCCGAAGCCCTGAGGTAACGCCGGTAAGAAAAATTCATGATTCGCTGTATGTGCTCGAGCTGTTTCACGGACCGACCTTCGCCTTCAAGGATATCGCTCTGCAATTTATGGGCAACCTGTACTCATACGTATCCCGTAAGGAGAATGAAATTATTAATATCCTGGGAGCTACGTCCGGCGATACGGGGGCGGCAGCCATTCAAGGGGTCAAAGGCAAAGAAGGCATCCGCATCTGCATTTTACATCCGCATCAAAAGGTAAGCAAGGTACAGGAGTTGCAAATGACAACAGTCGATGACGAGAATGTGCTGAACCTATCGGTTCATGGTAATTTCGACGATTGCCAGCGGATTATTAAAGAGCTCTTTGCCGATATCGATTATAAAAACAAATATCATCTGAGGGCAATCAATTCGATTAACTTCGTTCGTATATTGTCGCAGACCGTATATTATTTTTACGCCTATTTCCAAATTGCCAAGAAGACGAAAGCAGAGAAAATCAGCTTTAGCGTTCCTACCGGTAATTTCGGCAATATTTTCTCAGCCTATCTGGCCAAACGAATGGGGCTTCCGATTCACCGGCTCGTGGTGGCTACCAACGAGAACAATATTTTAGAGCGTTTTGTGGATGAGGGTGTTTACAGTCCTGGAGATTTCCGGAGCACGTACAGCCCATCTATGGATATTCAGATTGCGAGCAATTTCGAGAGATATTTGTATTACTTGCTAGATCAGAATCAGGAGAAGGTTACCTCTCTTATGGAGCAGTTCCAGAAGGAAGGCAAAATCGTGATTGATCCGCAGCTGCTGAAGAAGGTACAGTCGGACTTCTCTGCGCACGGGGTGAAAAACGAGGAGTGCTTGCATATCATTAGCAAATACTCCGGTGAATACGACTACTTGGCTGATCCTCATACCGCTTGCGGGATCGCGGCTTATGAGTCCTGCTGCGACAAGGATGAGGTGTGCGTGACGCTGGCAACCGCTCATCCGGCGAAATTTGACGAATCCGTTCAGCTTTGCGATATCTCTCAGAAGTTCCCGCCCGAAATCCAGGCGTTGTTCGACAAGCCTCAGCATATGACTGTTGTGGACAATTCGAAGCAGGAAATCTCCGATCAGCTGAAGCGTTTCTTTTAATATCTGGTGAAGCAAACCGTCCGGAAATCATTTCGGGCGGTTTTATTATGGGAAATCTAGGTTTGTGCTCAAGATGACTTGAGGCACAAACCTTTTTTTGTGGGAAAAGGATATTGAAGCATAAAAATGTCTTGTAAAAAAGGCATCAGATGATTATAATTACATTAAGAATAATATACACTACTAAAGTAGTAACTAATATGAATTTGGTTTGAGATGAGGGAGATTAATGGAAGTCCTGCTACAAAACATTCAATCGATGGGATTGACTCAATACGAGGCCAAGGTGTACTTAACCCTTGTGTCCCGCGGACCTTCGAATGCGTATCAAGTGAGCAAAGCCTCGGGTGTGCCGCGGGCACGGGTTTATGAAGTATTGGATGGCCTGGTGCAGCATGGATTGGTCATGAAAGAAGATCTGGAAGGAGGAGTCCAATATTCCTCCCTGCCGGTTGATGTTTTTTTGGAATCGATGAAAACCAAATGGGAAGAAACCTATACCAGCCTGGAGAATGAACTAAAGTCACTTGAAAAACAGAGTCCCGAATCTGAGGTATATGTGACGACGATCAAAGGAGAGGACAACATCTTATCTTTTTGCCGAGTCTTGATCCGGCGAGCTGAGCGCCGAATTATACTTTCCTTGTGGGAGCCTATGTATCAGAAGCTTGCGGACGATTTGAAATTAAAACAGGATCAATGTTTGTTGAGCGGGATATTGTTTCAGGTAGACGATCCATTGCCCGGTTTGGAAGTTCATCGTAAAACTCATTACGTGGAACATCTGGACTACCCATGGTTCATTCTTTCCATAGACGGCAAAGAACTGTTCTATGGTCATTCCCCCCAACAGAGCGGCAATGCATTTTATACCGATGACCCGGTTCATATTTACCTGCTGGAAGATTATATTTGGCACGATGTGCTGGTGAACCGATTGGTCACTGAAGAGAAGCGAGAAGAGATGGATCAATGGATTTTACCGGCAAGGAAACGTTTTTTCGGAGAGAAATGAACAGGGCTCATCCTATGGCATGTAGCTCTTGAAGCAGACCAAATCAGAGAGGATAGATGACCATGAGAACCGTTCATGTCGATCAAATTTGTGATGCCATCGCTGTTTTATGCTGGGAAGCCTGTTACCATTTGCCGGATGATATCCTAGCAGGCTTTCATAGGGCGAGTGAAACTGAAAAATCGCCTCTGGGTAAAAGTATTTTGGATCAATTAATTGAAAACGCTCAATTGGCATCCGAAGAAAACAGACCGTATTGTCATGATACAGGGCTTACTGTGGTTTTTGCCGAGGTAGGACAGGATGTACATATTCAAGGCGGGAGCTTCACCGAAGCGATTCATGAGGGAATTAGAAAAGGATACAAAGAAGGGTACCTGCGAAATTCAATCGTAGGCGATCCATTACTGCGCAATAACACGAACGATAATACGCCCGGCGTGATCCATACGAAGCTCGTCCCGGGCGAGCAAATCAAATTCACTGTTCTGCCCAAGGGCGGCGGCAGCGAGAACATGAGCGCGATGAAGTTTTTGCTCCCGGGCGATGGTGTAGGCGGCGTGAAGAAGTTTGTATTAGATACAATCCAAGCCGCAGGAGGAAGGGCCTGCCCGCCTTTGGTCGTAGGCGTAGGTATCGGCGGAAGCTTCGATAAGGTGACCGAAATTGCCAAAGAGGCTGTTCTGCGGGAAGTGGGAGCCTATCATCATGAGCCGCATATCGCTCAGCTGGAGAAAGAATTGTTGGGGGAAATCAACAAGACGGGTATCGGTCCCCAAGGATTGGGAGGCACGAGTACGGCCCTTTGGGTTGCTGTGGAGACTTACGGCTGCCATATCACCGCTCTTCCGGTGGCTGTGAATCTCCAGTGTCATGCTGCACGCAAAAAATCGTGTGTCATCTAAACTATGTCGGGAAGGTGATTGTTCATGGCCAAAGTTCACCTGGAAACTCCTCTGACACGGGAGGCGGTCCTCCGTCTTCAAGCGGGTGATGAAGTTTTCATCAGTGGAACCATTTATGTGGCTCGTGATGCGGCTCATAAGAGATTGTTGGAATTGCTTGATCAAAACCGGGAGTTTCCGGTCGACTTAACCAATCAAATTGTATTTTATGCTGGTCCTACCCCTCCGAAGCCAAGACAAATTATAGGATCGATCGCGCCGACGACTGCGTCCCGTATGGATCCTTATACACCCGCTATGTATAAATACGGAGTCAAAGGCACGATAGGGAAAGGTCCGCGGAGCAAGGAAGTCAAGGAGGCCTGCATGAAGGATGTTGCCGTATGCTTCTCGGCTATCGGCGGCTTATCCGCGCTGTTGGCGCAGAGGGTCAAATCCGCTGAGATCATCGCTTATGAAGACCTTGGACCAGAAGCGATAAGAAAATTGACGGTGGAGAAATTCCCAGTGCTTGTGGTTTATGATGCACACGGTGGAGACCTCTACGAGCAGGAAATAGCTAAATATAGAACACTCGACTGAAGGGTTGCGATGGAGCAACGGGTTAATCCTGTAGGATGACATTAAACTCAACTGAAACAAGCTGAAGACTGTGTTCAACAGGCCTCAGCTTGTTTCAGTTTATGTAAGAAATTCATTAAACAGCCGCTGCTTGACGTTTTTTAACGCTGAAAACAAACAGAGTAGCGACAATACATAGGAGTCCGGCAAAGATAAAGGAGAGCGTATAGCTATGATAATGTTCATAGATGTAGCCTCCCAAAAAGGCAGCTGCTCCAGAGCCTAACTGATGGGCTGCAAACAACCAGCCATAGATGACAATGCCCCGCTCTTTGCCAAAATGGTCCGCAGCTAAACGGACTGTCGGAGGAACGGTGGCAATCCAATCCAGGCCGTAAAACACAGCGAAGACAATGAAGAGAATATAAGACTTTAGGTCAAAAAGATAAGGTAAGAATAGTAAGGATAAACCTCTGAGTCCATAATACCAAAATAGAAGCCAGCGATTGTCAAAACGGTCAGACAGCCATCCGGAAAAGATTGTGCCGATAATATTAAAAATACCCATAAAAGCAAACAGGCCGGCAGCCTGAACTTCCGGGATTCCGTGATGGGAGGATGCGGGTATGAAATGAGTGCCGATAAGACCGGTTGACGATGCGCCGCAGATAAAAAAACTTGCTGCCAGCAGCCAAAAGGTAACCGAGCGAACCCCGATCCATAATCCCTCAAAAGCCGCAGAAATAGGATCTTTCTTCCTTGTGTCAGGAGCCTTGGGTTCGCTATTCACTGATCCGTAGGGTAGAAGTCCTTTATCCGATGGGCGATCTCTCATCCATAACGCAATAATAGGAATCATCAATACCCCCAAACCAAGAAATAGGGATAAAGCGATGCGCCAGGAATAGGCTTGAACCATGTAGGTGAGCAGAGGAAGAAACACCATTTGTCCGGCAGCGGTACTTGCCATAAGCAGCCCCAATACCATTCCCCGTTTTTGTTCAAACCAGCGGTTGGCCACGGTTGCCGAAAGTACAGTGAGAAACACACCGGAGCCCAAGCTTATAATGATCCCCCATACTAGGTGAAGCTGCCAAATTTGCGTCATGGCAAGGCTTACTGCGATACCCGAAACCAATAAAACCATGGCGTAAAGCATCATCTTTCGGACCCCGATCCGCTCCATCCCCGCCGCGATAAAGGGACCTGAGAATCCATAGATCGTTAGATTTAAGGCAAAGGCGAAGGAGATGGCTGAACGGCTCCATTCGAATTCTTGTTCCAATGGAATGATGAGGACTCCCGTAATGGAGCGGATCCCCGCAACAACCAGTATGGTAATAAACGTGATCCATACTACAATCCATCCATAATGCAAAGAAAACCCTCCCGAAGCATGTTGTTACTCAGATTGTGCATGCACATGATAAGCAGAGAGAACGGTTTCATAAAATCATGAAAGCTCTTCGTCCGTTGGTTAGGATATAGCGTCTATTCCATGATTGTACAATATTTTGACTAAATAAAATATAGTCTACTCCGTATTAAAAAAAATCGTTCTCCAACGCGTTCACCCCGCCACTTCGATACACGCAGTATCGAAGTGGCGGGGTGAACAAGTGAACTGCTTATGAGGACAACGCTGGAAAATATGTATCGATAGCCTCACTCTTTTAAATAAAGTAAGGCAGAACCAATCCTCCGTAAGCGAAGGCCCCGATAATGACCAAAGCAGGATGAATCTTGCGTCGTTCCATCGCCCAGTAAGCGATAGCGGCAATGGCAAGGGATTGCCAAAGACCGAGCGATTGCCAGCTGGTGGATGCCATTTGCCAAGTGAGAATCAGCATCATAACGGCAATGACGGGCTGGACAAGCAGAGTCATTCCTTTAACGACAGGCGATTGGCGGTGCTTATTCAGAATTCTCAGCATCAGAATAAGCGCAGCCGCTGTTGGAACCACGGTCGCGGCCAGTGCAATCGCCATGCCGAGCCACCCGAAGGTATCATAGCCGACGAATGCGGCGATTTTGGTGGCGATCGGACCAGGCAATGCGTTGCCTAAAGCCAAAATATTGGAAAACTGTGTATCCGTCGTCCATTGATGGCGAACAACGATTTCTTGATACATCAGCGGTATGGAAGCGGGACCACCACCGTAACCGAGCACGTTAGCGACGAAAAAACCGATCAAGAGATTTAGCCACTCCATGTCGAGTAATCCTCTTTTCTGTTTTTCTTCTTTTTAAACCATGCCGATGTTTTGAAATGAAAGGCACCGTAACCTAGAAACGCAATGACAACAAAAGCCGGATGAATATCAATGATTTGCAAAAGTGCAAAGCAAACGAGAAATAAAGCAAAGCCGAGAGGTTTGCCGAGTCCTTTGACGGCCCGTTCGGCAAATTCGTAAGCCATGACCCCCAACATGACGGCGATCACCGGGGTTACCGCCGCAATCATTCCCTGTACGATCGGTGAGGCGCTCATTAGTTGCGCGGCCGATAGCAAAGTGATCATGGCCAAGGCGGAAGGCATGATGTGAGCGAGGGCGGCGGTTATCGCCCCCAGAACTCCTTTTTGCCGGTATCCGAGATAGACGGCGATTTTGGTGGCGATCGGTCCCGGCAGCGCATTGGCTAAAGCGAGAACTTCGCCAAACTCGTCATCCTCCATCCACCGATAGCGAGTCACCGCTTCATAGCGGATCAACGGAATAACGGAAGGTCCTCCGCCAAAGCCCAGAATCCCGGTTCTGCCCATACCCCATATCAGCTCTCGATAAGGATGGGCTCCATTTGATTTGGTCATCTTGTTACAACCTCATTCCCATACGACTTTTGTAACGCGTGATCAGAACCTGGCAATCGACGCTCATAATCCCGGGTAGCTTATACAGCTTTTCTTTCAAAAATGTCTCCATCTCCAGGTTGTTTGTAAACAAGCCGTGCATATGCAGCTTGCTGGGTCCGGTCATATGATAGAGACTTGTAACGACCGGCTCTGATGCCAATTGCTCGGCCGCTTCGTGCAGATGCTTAGGCTCGACCTCCACGTTGAAAAATGCGGATACGTGGATTCCGATTTTCTCTGGATTAATGACCGCGGTGAAACGCTCGATCACGCCGGAATCCATAAGAGCGTTAATTCTGGCTTGAACGGCAACGCGGGATAATCCGATTTCTTTGGCCAAATCGGTGTAAGAAATTCTCCCGTTTTGATGGAGGGCCACGATAATTTTACGGTCGATTTCATCGATGGGACCGGGGGGGAGTTCACCTGAGGTTCTGGATTGCACAGAGATCGACTCCTTGTTAAGAATGTTAATTACGAATAGTAAGAATTTATTTGATATGAATTACTTTATGGATAAATATATATTCAAATACCTACATTTTCAATATAATTTTCGAAAAAAAGATTACATATGTTCAGTTTTAGGTTGGACGTCTTGACCCTGCATGACCAGGCGTGAAAACTCACGGTGCATTTTTAAAGCGTAGCGCAGCTCTTCAATACGTTTTTCCATAATGTAGCTGAGCGATTCCAGCAGCTGTTCTCCAAGCGGCGGGTGAAATGGAAGCTCAATGATGGGGAAATGAATTTCGTCTGCGAGCTCTAATACGCTTTTGGGAATCCCGTGAAGGAACCGCTTGGTTTTGATCTCTAAACCGGCGCATGACTAGTCGCCATATGGCGAACAAGACGAATCAGCTCCTCGGGGCGGTCCCGGATGGCATAGGCTGTAGTAATCATCGGGCTTCAAATAATCCATGATGTCCGGGGTATCCATCATATTGATCGACTTGACCTGTCGCAGCAAACCTTCGTGACTGGCCAAGACACGGATATTCTGATATACAGGCAGTTGAAATAATTCCGATAGCTTCAAAGGTAGTTAAAACCTCGGATTATTGTCATGTAAAATGACGCGGATTTATATTTACTTAGTAAAGATGTACGTTAACTTCTTGAATTGTGCAAGTTGAACAAAAGTATATGTGAAAATTGTTCACATTTGATATTGAAAATCAAGAATCACATGATATTATGTAGTTAATAGTTTCATATATGTGAAGAAAATTAACATATCATGAGGTGGGAGTCTTGCAATTAGCTATTAAAAATTGGGGAAAGGCTATGAAGGCAGGCGAGTATTGAAAAATGTCAGCTTTGACGTTGACTCTCATGAGTTTATTTGTATCCTCGGCCATAGCGGCTGAGGTAAATCCACCCAGTTAAATCTGATCCCCGGCATCTTGCAGCCCGACAGCGGATTGGTCACGGTGAATGGGATGCCGGTGAAAGGGCCCTCCAAATCAAGAGGGGTTGTGTACAGTATGGAATTCAATGATAACTATCTGAATGACAGCAACGGAGAAGCGGTGGGCAATTACCTGAAAAGCGTAGGGAAAATCAAGGAGCCGCAGGATCCGAAAAGCTATCACGCTTTGAGCTTGCTGAAAGAAGTGGCGCCGGAATTGCTGAAAGCGGAATTGAAGTAAGGCATGGTGTCAGTCCTGGGATCTTAGATCTCTAGGGCTGATTTTGTAAACAGACTAGGAGGAAATGTCATGGCGGTTGAATTCGATGTGGTGATCAAGGGCGGACATATCGTACGGTATGACAAGCTTGAAAGGATGGATATAGGTATTGCCAGAGGTGTGATTACCTGCATTCAGGAGACCATTACAGCGTCAGCCCGAAAGGAGATTGACGCAAGAGGTGAAGTGACTGTCCCGGGGATGATTGATGTCCATGTTCATTTGAATGAGCCGGGGTTGGGCGATTGGGAGGGGATTCCGAGCGGTTCGGCAGCACTGGCCGCAGGGGGATGCACTACCTACTTCGATATGCCGCTCAACTGCCTCCCGCCGACAACGACGGTGCCAGCCTTGAATGACAAATTGGAGCTGGCTAAACAGCGCTCTTGTATCGATTATGCGTTCTGGGGAGGACTCGTTACCGGGAATGTCGAGCAGCTTGCACCGCTTGCGGAAGCGGGCGTGATCGGATACAAGGCCTTTCTGTCCGCGGCTGGAGGGAAACAGGAGGGGGCTTTTCTTGAAGTCGACGACCAGACGCTTTACCAGGGCATGCGGGAGATTGCGAGACTGGGCAAAATTCTCGCGCTGCATGCGGAAAGTGAGCCGATCGTAAGCGCGCTGGCTGCTGAGAAACAAAGTAAAGGGCTGACTTCAGCAAAGGATTATTTGCACTCCAGACCAATTTACGCTGAGTTTGAAGCGGTTCGGAGAGTTTTGTATTATGCGGAACTAACGGGCTGCGCACTGCACTTCGTGCATATCAGCAGTCCTGCGGCCGTACTGGAGATTCGCACCGCCAAACGGGCGGGCTTGAATGTAACGCTCGAAACCTGCCCGCATTATCTGATGCTCACAGGCGATGCTTTGGAGGAGATCGGAGCGCTGGCTAAGTGTGCGCCTCCGCTGCGCACGAATGAGGAATTGGAAGGATTGTGGGAGGCGGTCAGGCAAGGAGACATCGATATGATGAGTTCGGACCATTCTCCTTGCCCGCCGGAGCTGAAAGTTTCAGACAATTGGTTCGAAATCTGGGGAGGAATTTCCGGGGCGCAGAGCTCTCTTGAGTTGTTCCTTGGCGAGGGCTACGCAAGGCGGAACATTCCTCTTCCAATATTATGCCGAATGCTGTCCACCCATCCGGCCCGCCGCTTTGGGCTGCATGGCCAAAAAGGCGAGATCGCGCTGGGTAAAGACGCCGATGTGGCGATCATCGATTTTTCCAAGCCATACGTTTTGCGAAAGGAGCATTTATACGATCGGCATAAGCACAATCCCTATGTGGGCAAACAAATGGATTGCCGGGTAAAGCATACGCTTGTTCGGGGGCAGATCGTTTATGATTGGCAATGCGGCATAACGAATCCAAGTTACGGGCAATGGCTGCGCTCCTGAACAATCAGGTAAACAAAAGCAACTTTCGTGAAAGGGTGCTTTTAGATGGCAGATGAATATGTGACTGAACTTCAAGTGTCTGATCGCGACCGTTCACGATTTGCAGCGGATATTCAGCAGGCAATTGTTGGTTGGCAGGCTTTGGTGAGGATGCGTCGGGAGGGGTTACGCGGCTCTTGTATAGCGATGCTTGGAGCTTGGCTCAACGGGCGCTAGGCTAACCATGCCGGGAGCCTGATATGCTGTTTATTGTGGATGCTGTCGCTACGATCGGAGGAACAGAAGTGCGGATTGACGAGTGGAAGATCAACGCAGCGATAGGTGGAACGCAAAAATGTTTGTCGGTTCCATCCGGCATAACCCCGATTACTTATATTGAAGCTAGAGGAATCGTGTATCATAAATCGAAGACCTGGTTCACAGGGCATCCCTTTCATAGGGGATGTTTTTTCATTCTTCATGAAAAGGTACTGATTTGTTCAACATGGATGTAGTCACTTTATGGCTAAAAAAGTGGACATCATGGGACCGGGGTGGATTTAGATCCTGGAGAGATATAAAATAAAGTATGGTTTGCTTGAACCCATTACCTAGTGAAAGGAAGTCTCTATATGATACGGTTTGCAGTTGTCGGAACCAATTGGATCACGGAGGAACTTATCAAGGCAGCACGGGAGACAGAGGAATTCGCCTTGACGGCTGTGTATTCCCGTACGGAAGAGAAAGCAAAGGAATTTGCAGCCAAGCATGATATTCCGTACCTTTTTACGGACTTGGAGAAGCTGGCCCAAAGCGATAAGTTCGACGCGGTATATATCGCCAGCCCGAATTCATTTCATGCGCAGCAAGCGATCCTCTGTATGAATTACGGCAAGCATGTATTATGTGAAAAGCCGATAGCGTCCAATATGAATGAGCTGCAAGCCATGATAGTTGCGGCAAAAAAGAACAATGTATTACTTATGGAGGCACTAAAGTCAACATTGCTTCCGAATTTTCGGGCGATCCAAGAGAACTTACATAAAATAGGGCAGGTTCGCCGTTATTTTGCAAGCTATTGTCAATATTCCTCGCGCTACGACGCCTATAAGAAGGGAACCGTTTTAAATGCTTTTAATCCCGTTTTTTCCAATGGTTCTTTAATGGATTTGGGTGTTTATTGCATTTATCCTATGGCTGTGCTGTTTGGAAAACCGGAGCAGATCAAGGCTACAGGAATTATGCTTGGGTCCGGAGTGGACGGGGAAGGAAGTATTCTATTGAAGTATCAGGAGATGGATGCCGTCATCATGCACTCTAAAATCACAAGCTCCTATCTGCCCTCTGAAATTCAAGGGGAGAATGGGACGATCATTATCGATAAAATCAACCAGCCTGAAAAAGTGGAAATTCGATATCGAGATGGGTCCGTTGAAGAGATTACGCAGCCTCAAGGAAGCCAATCCATGTATTATGAGGTAAAGGAGTTTATAGATCTACTCAAAAGCGGAAGGGTGGAATCTTCTACGAATTCTTATGCCAATTCCATGACGGCTGTGGAAATCATGGATGAGGCAAGACGACAAATCGGACTTAAGTTCCCAGCGGATTCAGCGTAATAATCAGCGCTTGCCATTCGAGTCAAGTTATGATAAGATATATTTAATCGTAAAGAAGAAACCTGATTCACATATTGTAAAGGGTAATCATTTGTACGATGGAACCTTTTTCAATATGTGAATTTTTTAATTTCTTTAGGATTAAAATGAACATGTTAAATATAATTTTGGAGGTAATACTATGCAAACAGGTACAGTGAAATGGTTTAACGCAGAGAAAGGCTTTGGCTTTATCGAGGTTGAAGGCGGCAACGATGTATTCGTTCACTTCAGCGCGATTCAAGGTGATGGCTTCAAAACTTTGGACGAAGGCCAACGCGTTGAATTCAATGTAGTTCAAGGCAACCGCGGACCACAAGCTGAGAACGTTGTAAAGCTGTAATAAGCTAAATCAAAGCAAACTGCTCTTAACAAGTGTTGAGAGCAGTTTTTCTTTTTTTGACCAAAGGAGGAGAGACCTATGAATTTTCGTAAAAAATCGTTAGAGGATATCCCTGAGGAAAACACAAGGATTTGGTCTTGCGAGAAAGAAGACTGTAAGGGCTGGATACGGGATAACTTTGCTTTCGAGCATGCGCCAACTTGCTGGCAGTGCTTCTCCCCTATGACTAGCAGCATGAAGATGCTGCCTCTCCTTGTAAACTCTAATGGCGATCTCAAAGCAATCAAGAAAGGCATACAGATTTCATAACCCCTGAGATGTAGTTCAAGCCTTTTGCCTTGATATAATATAGTTTTTTCCCCTTTTCCATAGTGGGAATGACAAGGACAATCTTTTTTGAGGCGGTCCTTTTTTTATTTCATTCCCGAATTTTTTTTATTTTACCCATGATTTCAGTTCGTTTTTATAATAAAATAGCATTGAGACTTTGGTTGTCACTATCTGCTAACTTTGTCCTTCCCTAAAACCGTACAAGCAGCCAGCAGCCTATAAGAAATCTCCATATTGGAGTTGGATGAACCATGTATCCTATCATTGATGCCCATGTACATTTGGATTTGTATGAAGAGATGGTGCGGGAGAGACTGCTTGAATCCCGTGATTTATATCGGATTCAAGGGTTCATCACCGTCTCGATGAATGCGGGATCGTGCCTGCGCAATCTGCGGTTGAAGCAGCAGCTCCCACATGCGATTTTTCCTGCATTCGGCTACCATCCGGAGCAAGCGATGCCTGCCCCAGAGGAAGAGGAAGCTTTATTCGTATGGATTCATCGGCATCGGGATGAGATGGTGGCGATCGGCGAGATCGGACTTCCCTATTATATGCGAAAAGCGGCTGAAGAAAGAGGCGAGCTTTTTAACGATGCACCCTACTTTCGGCTGTTGGAACGCTTTGTTCAGCTGGCAGCCCAGCTCAATAAACCGGTGGTCCTGCATGCTGTGTATGAGGATGCGGAGAGGGTATGCGATTTGCTTGAGAAATTTGGCGTGGAGAAGGCGCATTTTCACTGGTTCAAAGGAAGCACGAAGACGCTGGATAGGATGAAGAAGAACGGATATGCTGTTTCGGTTACGCCCGATGTTGTATATAAAGCGAAGATCCAAGCGGTTGTTGAGGCGTATCCGCTCGAACTTCTGATGGTGGAAACGGACGGTCCCTGGCCTTTTGAAGGTGCATTCGAGGGTCAAACGACCCATCCGTGCATGAGTCGTGAATCCATTAGGCAAATTTCTATTCTCAAGGGGTTGCCGGAACAAGAAGTAGGGATGGTGTTATTCGAAAATACCCGTCGCTTCTACAACCTGCCGCTGTAATGCTCCTAATCGGGTAATATAAATAATACAATGGTCTAGAACTATACCAATCTCCTCGCCATATAATGTTCCTAATCGTAGGAGGTGAGAGACATGGATCGATTTCTGACCTATGTAGGCGGGTTGATAGGCAGTTATGCCCTGATTGAAGTTCCGGTTGGGGGAATTGACGAATTGTCAGGCTTAAATACGATTTTTGATTTTATTGGTATTATAGCGATGATCGTTTTTGCAGGAGCGCTGATCTATCGCGGCGTTTGCGCTCTTATAGCCAAATACTAGTTTCGGTATATTTTATCCTCTGACAGATGGTTCATGTTAGAGGATTTTTTCTTGATCTGAACCCATTGCGTAAAGTAAAACTTAGGGTTTGACTGTGAAATTTACGGAAATACAGGAACTTTATGGAATATATTGCGTAATTACATTGCAGAAAGTAATTGAAAAAAATACCAAAAGTGGAGTGTGATCATGATGAATGAACGGCCCAATCCCGGAAGATTCAAAGGCAGGCTGGCGATTCTCTCCGTACTCAGCTTAAGCCTTCTTCCATTGACGGCTCATGCGAACGAAATTAGGGTAGGCATCAACGCAACTGCTGCTTCCGCCAGCGGTTTTACTTCTTCCTCCGGCAGCGATTCTTCTGCTTCCATGGAAGCAAAGCCGGTGAAAGCGGAGGCCAAGATTACGAAGGATGAAGCGGTCGCCATTGTGAAGAACCTTTTTCCGAAATTGAAATTAAAAGATGCTCAGGCTGTACGTGTGGAGCTGGGAGACAATCACTCGTATCCTCCCCAATATCAGAATGTCTGGACCATCAGCTGGCAGGTGACTTCAGGAAACAGCAGTCATGGCTTTGACAGTAAAGTTGACTCGATGACCGGAGATCTTTTGCAGACCCACCTGTATTTCCCGATGGATGAGAGCAATGAAGCGTATTATCCTCCGAAGGTTTCAAAAGAAGAGGCGTTGGAGTTGGCCAAGGCATTTATTCAGAAAGCCTCACCAACGCTATCCCTTAACAGCCTGAAGCCCATGGACCAGTCCCGGTACTCTAACCAGGCGCTTTTCGGTCCAGTGCAGTATGACTTTTCATTTACTGCGTTAGTTCATGGAATAGCCAGCCCCGGAGGACATATTTCAGTATCAATTAATGGCAACGGAGAGATCACGGGTTATAACCGAAACGTCGTAACTGCTGATTATCCTTCGCCTGATCCTGCAATCGCTTCCGACGAAGCCGCCAAGAAGTTCGAGCCGGTTAGAGACTTATCCCTGCAGTATGTCCCGGTTTATCAGCCGTTTTCCAGGGATAAGAGCTGGTTTCTCGGTTGGGTGCAGCCTTTTCATGCTGATTTAAGTATTGATGCCCAAACTGATGAATTCCTTAACTACACAGGTGCAGTCGTTCAGCCTGAACATTTTCAATATAAGGATGTTCAGAAGACGAATAAATCGTTTACCGTGACGACGGGCAATGGAGATAACCAGCTATTGACGGAGGAGCAGGCCATAGAGCTTGTCGAGCGAATGGTGTCCATCCCGGACAATCGCACCAGATCCATGCACAGCCTTGATACATATTGGGGAGACCAGAATAAAAAGGTATGGAATATTAGCTGGAGGGAAGATGCGCCTACCGGCCCTTATGGAGGTCATACGAATGCCGTAGTGGATGCCCGAACCGGACAAATTCTGGAGTTTCGCGAGGATCGTATGGTTCCACCATGGATGAATCCAAAGCCAGACATCGCTAAGACGCCAAATGCGGCGATCACGCAGAAAGAGGCGGAAGAGAAGGCTTTGGCTCTGATTAACGAGCTGTATCCGAATGCATCGGAAGAATTAAAATGGTTTTCTTCCGATCCGTATGCCCCACCTGGGGGAGATGAACAAACCTTTGGTTTCCGATTCCAACGATTCTTTAAGGGTATCCCTGTCGGTGGGGATACAGTGAGTATGGTATTGAATTCCCAAGGCCAATTGAGCGGTTATCATAGCGTACGTTCCGATCGAATAGAAGAAGCTGCGGGTTCCCTTAAAGCCAATACTACGAAAGCTCAGGCTGCAGCTGTTTTCTTGGAAGGAACATCTCAGGAATTGCAGTACAAAAGCTTTGGCGGCTATTATACGGAGAGTCAATACGTGGAGCCGAGAATCAAGCTGGTCTATCAACAGACGTACAAAGACAGTACAAAAAACGGTTATGTTATCGATGCAGCGAACGGCCAGTGGCGAGCTACCTTCTTGGATCATACAAGTCCGGGCGAGGGACCTGGTGAAATGCCGGTTGATATTACGGGGCATTGGGCACAGAAAGATTTGGAGACGATGCTTCGGTACAGCATCTTAGCCGCAGACTCCAATGGCCAATTGCATCCTGACAAGGCGATCACGCTCGGCGATTGGCTTCTTATGCTGTCTCAAGCAGTAAATCCGCACTATACGAATTCCTACTCCTATAATAATAGGGACTCAAAGCCGGAATTCGAGGATGTCAGCGAGCAGAGTCCATATTATGCGGCCGCCCAATTCTTTATTCAGTCCAAGTGGCTTGATCCGAAGAAAACGCCGCAGCTTCGTCCGGATGAAGCTCTGACGAAAGAAAAGCTGGCGGTTCTGCTGACACAAATGATCAAATACAATAAGCTTGCTGCGCAATTACAGCAGAATCCACAACTGAATTTTGAGGATTCGGAACGCATTACCGAGAAAGGCGCTGTCTGGCTGATCACTCGGCTGGGTCTGCTCGATGGTTCCGTCCCGGAGTTCAATCCGCGGGGGGAAGTAACCAAGGCCCAGGCGGCAACCGTTCTCATGAGACTTGTTCATTTACAAGGCAAGCTGGACCAAAGGATCGCCATGTAATCTCTTTATTACGGCAGTCTAAACCTGTTATGATCGGAAGGTTTGGACTGCTTTTATTTTTGTTGCATATTTGTCGGTATTATGGGATAATATGTGTTTGTCCATATGGAAGAATGAAGTGCGGACTTCCTCGAATTTTTGATGTCATGGAGGCAAAATCATAGTGGAGCGTTACCCTTTTACTTATGATCATTCTCAACCTTTCATCCAGCAGGTCGGCGAATGGATAGCAGATGTGTTTTACGACATCCTGCCGGAGTCCGGCTTTGAAGTGCGTGATGAACAGATTTATATGGCCTTCCAATTGGAACGGGCGTTTGCCGAGAAGCAAACCATTTTTGCGGAAGCGGGAGTGGGAACAGGGAAAACGCTTGTTTATTTGTTATATGCGATTTGTTACGCTCGTTATATGCGTAAGCCAGCTGTTATCGCCTGTGCGGACGAGTCATTAATTGAACAACTGGTCAAGCCGGAAGGGGATATTGCCAAGCTGGCGCAGTACCTGAGCTTGGCTATTGACGCCAGATTGGGGAAGTCTCCGGACCAGTATCTCTGCCTAGTCAAGCTGGACAACGCGAGATTCAAGGACGATGATGGAGTGCTGTTTGAGGAACTATATGATGAACTGCCCAATTTTGTCCGTTCCCATGAAACCCTGCAATCGTTTTACGCTTACGGCGACCGGAAGCAATATCCGGATCTGAATGACGATCAATGGAACAAAATCAATTGGGATGCATTTCAGGATTGCTTTGTTTGCGACAAAAGACACCGGTGTGGGCAGACGCTCTCTCGCGAGCATTACCGGCGGTCCGCCGATTTGATCATTTGCTCGCACGATTTTTACATGGAGCATGTGTGGACGTATGAAGGCAGGAAGCGGGAAGGGCAGCTGCCGCTGCTGCCGGATCACTGTGCAGTTGTATTCGATGAAGGGCATTTGCTGGAGTCTGCCGCGCAGAAGGCGCTAACCTATAAATTAAAGCATGTTGTGTTTGAAGAACTGATCACCCGGCTGCTGCAAGGGGAAATACGCGAATCTTTGGCTGTGCTTATAGATGAGGCGATTGCGCAAAGCGAGACGATGTTTGATGTGCTAGGGCGTCAGAGCAAGGAAATTCCCGGTTCAGACCGAAAAGAAATTTTAATGGACGATCAACTGCTTCGGGAAATACATCAGTTTCGAACGATACTCACAGCGATAGAAGAGGAGCTTGTGTTTGAAAGCGGTCTTCATACATTAAACGAATACCAGCTGCGCATTGTCGAAGAGCATCTTGAAATGATGCAGAAAGCCTTGAGTCTGTTTCAACGATCGGAGTCATTCGTATGTTGGCTGACGGAAAGTGAGAGCGGCTTGACTCTGGTAATCATGCCGAGGACAGTCAAGGAAGTGCTTCGGGAGCGCGTATTTAGTTCGAACATGCCGATCGTTTTTTCATCGGCTACACTATCAGTGGACGGATCCTTCCGTTATGTAGCGGAAAGTCTCGGGATTGAACAATATTTATCCTTTTCCGTTGCCTCTCCATATAATTACGAGCAGCAAATGGAAGCCATCGCGCCTAAATGGTCTGCCGGCGGGTCATTTGCGGAGAAAATGGAGGCTGCTATCCCGCTGCTCGAACGAACGGAAGGAAGAGCTTTACTCTTGTTCCCAACGAAAGGTGAATTGAAGCGATTTAAACAGGAGATTGCGCTGTATCCGGAATTTTTCAGGAAAATGCGTTTCTTGTTTGAAGGAGATCAGGAAATTAGCCATCTGATTGCTTCCTTTCAGCATGACGAATCCAGCATTCTTTGCGCCGTCAGTCTGTGGGAGGGACTTGATGTGCCGGGACCGTCTTTATCGAATGTCATCATATGGTCGCTGCCTTTCCCGCCTCAAGATCCGGTCTTTATGGCAAAACGAAAAGCGTCGTCGTCTCCTTTTGAAGAGGTTGATCTGCCTTATATGCTGCTGCGTCTCAGACAAGGGATGGGGAGATTGATTCGTTCACGTGAGGACCGGGGGATGGTGGCCATTCTAAGTGCAGAACTGCATGAGCAGCCAACGCTGCGGGCCCGCGTAGAAGCTGTGTTGCCTCCAGGTGTTCACCTCAAAGATACGCTTGCTTAAATACCGGATTCGTGGAATATAAGGTTGTTAAATCGCCTGAGGAACGGTATGCTGCATGATGTGAGCAGATGAGGGCTACATGCCCCATCTGCTCGATCATACGTTAACCATGTACCCTTACCTTTGTACTCCTCCCACCCGTCCTCTTAACACTCGTTAACCATAGGACATCATTTAATCAGTCCCGTACCTTCCAACTTTACTTTCACTTTTACATGAAAAGCGATTTCGGGATAAAGCCTTCGCCACGTTTCCCAATCTTTAGGCCCGTTATGGCGTGTGGCAATGTATCTGAGACCGAACCCGACCGGATCGACTCGAAGCTTCTGAAGCTTCTTCAACAGCTGCACATACCGCCCTTCGGCGGCTTTGGCAGCAGCAGCCTCCAATACAGTCCAATCTTTGTCGAACAGCATGCCTCTTGACTCCTCTGCAAATCCTCGCATGATAACGTTTAAGTCAACGGACGGTTTGCCATTGGGGGGCGTGGAAATGGAATAGGTGTAGTCGAAATGCTGTACAGAGATGGTAAAAGGCGGGTTTCCTTCCTCAACGCTCAATTCAAAATGCGGGAATCGTCTTACCAGCTGGTTAAATAATCTCGTTTCCTCCGGTGTTAAGATCGCTTTCACTTTCTTTTTGTCATAAACGGCCACGCGATTGATTTCATAAGCGTCCTCCCGCGTTTTTATAATGGGAAGGTACGGATCTTTGCCGGTCTCTTTCAATCTCCGGTAAAAGTCAAACAAGTATTCCGTCACAATATGAGAAGATTCGGTTCCCTCCATTCCGAAACTAAGGATTAACGAATTGCCCGGAAGCCGTTCGGTTTTTGGTGATTGCCTCAGAATGTCCAGTGCGCTCGGTTCTCCGATAGCCACATAGCATATTTGTTGAATATCCCTTCTCCGAAAAAACCAGTCGAGTCCTCCGTCGAAGGTTTCAGAGGCAAGGGACTTGCCGAAAACAATCACCTTCGTGTGGCCAAAATCCAATTCTTTATCTACATCTGCCTTCATCAAACGAACGCCTTCGGAGACGGTATCCGCTTCTTTTGTAACAATGGTATATTTTGCTTGCCCCGGTTGGATATTGGCCGTTGGAATGGCCAGCTTCAGCGATATCCGAAAGTGTTTCGACTCTCCTTTATCAATCCCCATCATCACGATGAAAAAACGCTTATCTATATCCCTAAAGCCGCAGCCGGACACGAGGGTAAAGAGAACAACCGCAATCATGATTCCCCAAAGCTTACGCATGGTTTTTCCTCCTGCTAATGATAACGACGAGCGTGACAAGCAGTATTTCAATAGGAAAACGGATATTAAACCATTGCTTCGATATGAAAATGAGCTGCTTCTCATTCACTATGGCTCCGAACACGAGTGTAATCCCTCCCATCATGCCGCACACGGTCCAATTAAAAATGGCCATTCTTTTTTTATTGTGATTTAATGTACGAAAACAGCTTCGAAGGAGCGTCAAGCCGACATTCCAGGTCATCGTGACAAACAGCAGCGCCAAACCGATGTAGAGAAACAAAAACAAAAAAAGGACTCGTTCGATAAAGCCATACTCCATCCGAATGGCATCCGCCGTGCTGATCCAAACGTATATGTATTCCTCCACCGCTTGAGTTCCCTGCATCCCGATAGGAAGGAAAATCGTCGTGAAGAAGATAAGGGTACCCACGATCGGAATAATCCACAGATGCTTGACGCGAGTATCCTTAAAAAAACGATTGTACAAAACCAGGTTGATGTAACCTGTAAAAAGGTAAGTTGCCGCTGAAACCGTGTGCCATGGCGGAACGCGAAGGATGTAATCCGACATGGTCCAAATCGCATCCCAATCCAACATTTCATGACTCATAGCCTTATAGGAAATAAACATAATAAAAGGAATACTGAGCAGCAAACCGATTTCCAATACGTTAATTATTGCCAGTGACGTTCGCGTGGAAGACCAACAAATCACCACGACAGAGAATAGCAGCAGCAGCGATTTTGAAATTTCAGGATTGACATATCGCTCCGTAATGAGTGAAAAGCTGACGATAATAATCGCTCCTGCAATGAACCACATAACGCTCAAAAAACTGAGGATGGGGATTCGTAAGGCTGTCACTAGATTGCGCTCTAAAATTTCAGGCAGACCTAATCCCGGGAATTTGCTCATAGCGTTTACAAACAAATAAGCCATTAAGCTCCCGATGGGGATGCTGATCAGAATCCCCATAAAAGCTCCATTAAATCTCTCCTCGATCATGATCCTGGGGATGTAAAAGATCGTATTGATCAGCATAGTCAATACGACGGGGTAAAAAAAATAACGGCTCAATATGTATCTCCTTCCTTATAACCGGATACTTCCTTTTCCCCTATAAACATGCGAAAATATGGCTCTCCAAAGCTTTGCAGGTTCGACAAATACATCAGAAAACAGAATAACCCCGATACCAAGCCATACATGCCAAAGAACGTAGCCATCATAATTAAAGGATATTTAACAACACGAAAGGCAAAGCTCATCGCGTTGATCGGTATGACAAAATTGGCTATGGCTACGACGGAAGTAATAATGATCATGATGCTGCTTACAATTCCGGCTTGCTGGGCCGCCTGACCCAGGATCAGCCCCCCGACCGTCGTCGCAGTGGAACCGATATATCGTGGCAAACGGATGCTCGCTTCAATCAAAGCTTCAATCATGAATAGCATAATAGTAACCTCGACATACGACGGATAGGGAACCGCCGCGCGGCTTCCCGCAATTGATAAGGAGAATTGAACGCGAAATATTTCCGGGTTATAGGAAACAATGGCGATATATGCGGCCGGAAGGGTAATGGTAAGGAATAAAGCGACATAACGAAGAGCAACCATGGCACGAGACACCCAAAATGTTTGATACAAATCGTCCATTGCCGTCATAAAATCAAAAAATACGGCAGGAGCGATAATCGCAAAAGGTGTTCCTTGCATCAATATGACGATTTTGCCTTGAGCTAAACCGAGCACAATGCGGTCCGGTCTTTCCGTGAGAATGGTGATTGGAAACAGACGGTATTTTTGTTCCGTAAAAAGGGCTTCAAGCTGACCTAACGCCTGCACAATGTCCGCTTGAATTTGATCGATATTTTTCTTTAATTTCTCAAGAACGGTCTTGTTTACGAATTGATCGTCATAAAGAATAGACAGTTTCGTTTGTGAAAGTTTGCCAACGGTTGTTCCTTCAGCAATTAGCGCAGGTGAAGGGTATCGCTCTCTGATGATTTTGATATTGGTGTCGATATTCTCGCTAAGCGCGGTTTGAGGTCCTTGAAGGGTAGATTCGGCTTTTGCCTCTAAAGGTTGTTCTGATGTTGGTTTATTGGCATAGAGAACGTATACTTCTTCGAGGAAAAAGACTCCGACAAATCCGCCGAGCATTTTTGTCAGAAGCTTTTCCGAGGGATTCAGCGTATTGCATGAAAGTGTGGAACGAAGAACGTTACGAAACTCCTCAACCGTTGTGCATTCCTGAAACGGATCGGAAATGCTTTTCTTTAGAATGCTGGGATTACATAAAGAAGAAAAATAGATCAGATCAATTTCCAAATATCCGTTTTGGAGCCTCTCCGATTTAAGATCTTGTGACGTTTCGAGCTGCTTTTTCAGTTGGGATAAAGAGTCTGATGCGGTAGTCATCTTTAGAGTGCTCCCCTCATCTCGAATAGATGAAGGTAGTATATCCCGATTACAATCGTAAAATTATGGATATAAAATGGTTTTGTTTTTTAACTGAATTGATGGGTAATTGATAGGCGAAGAGCTTATATAAAACTGATTAGAAAAAACGCTTGCATAAATTCATTGGTAAACTTTGTGCCATGAAACCGCATGGTATCCATGCTACAATGGTTACCGTTCCTTTTAAGGGAACGCGAATCATACAAGGCCGAAGTTTATACTAAAGCGCGGGGGAACCTATGAACTTGGGGTGAAGCCACAAGCTGTGGCCGGGTGATTGCTCTTTGACCCGAATCCGTCAGCTAACCTCGCAGGCCCTACAAAGGAGAGGAATACAGTGAAAGGTTTTAAAAAATTGGTTTTGACAGGCGTTTTGGCACTTGGCCCGATCATCAGCGCAGGCGTGGTTTCGGCTGCTCCGTCGTATTCGGTATCCGGTAACGATACGATGTGGAAGATCTCACAAAAATACGGGGTTAGTCTGGCATCTCTTATCGCGGCGAATCCGCAAGTGGCTAATCCAAATATAATATGGCCTGGAATAGTGCTGAATATTCCTGGCAAGGCGGCGGGTATAGGGACAGGTTCCGGCTCGCAGCAAGGAACAGGGAGCACGACACAGTCCTCTTATGCCAGCCAAGTGGTGAGTTTGGTGAACCAGGAACGTGCGAAAGCAGGTTTGCAGCCACTCGCTAGCGACAGCGCATTGACGAAGGTGGCTTTGGATAAGGCGAAGGACATGTATAACAACGGCTATTTTGACCATACATCTCCGACCTACGGTTCTCCGTTTGATATGATGCGTTCATATGGCATCCGTTATTCTTATGCCGGCGAGAATATTGCCAAAGGACAGCGTACGCCGCAAGAAGTGATGAATGCATGGATGAACAGTCCGGGACACCGTCAAAACATCATGAGCCCGAACTTCAACAAAATTGGCGTGGCTTATTACAATGGCGTGTGGGTACAGCTATTTATTAAAAATTAATTCAGTACATGAGGAAAGGCCGTCTTCGGACGGTCTTTTGGCGTTTCTAGGTCCTTCATTAGGGAACAAAAATAATAGCATAGAAACTTAAATTTCTGTTGCTGCCCTCAGCTGCATATGATAGATTTTAGTTGATATGGAAACTAATGGTGGGGAGAAAATAATGATGAAGCAAGTCAACCGTTTGAAAAGATGGGTCTTAAAGGTGTCTGCTTCGGCTCTGTTTGTTGGTTCGCTAATCGTTCCCGGCGCATATACGGCATCGGCTCAAGTGCAGGGCCAAGACTCGATCCCGGCGGTCGTACAACAAACAACGTCCTCCGTCGTAGCGATCATTGGCAAGCCGAGCGAAAGCAAAAGGGTATGGGAGCAAAGCCGTTATCACCTCGCTCACGGGACCGGGGTTATTGTTCGCAGCGAAGGATACATATTAACCAATGCGCATGTAGTGAAGGATATGCGCAATATTATCGTCGTCACCTCCGACGGCAAATCGTTCCCTGGGAAAACAACCCATTATGATGAGGAAAGCGATCTGGCTTTGGTCAAAATCGATGCTTCCGGGTTAACCGCAGCTAAATTCGCGAAGCCTTCAAATATTCGCGTCGGCGAATCCGTTATGGCCATCGGCACTCCGTTGTCCTTTGCGTTAAGGAACTCGGTCACCTCAGGCATCGTCAGCGGGATGGAGCGTTCCGTCCAATCGAAGTACCAGCTCATCCAGACGGACGCGGCTATCAACCCTGGCAACAGCGGGGGAGCTCTGGTGAATATGAAAGGCGAAGTCATCGGAATCAATACATTAAAATATGTCGAGTTCGGTGTGGACAGCTTAGGCTTTGCGATTCCCGTCGATACGGTACAGCATGTACTCAATCACTTTTTCAAGTACGGTAAAGTGAAGCGGCCTTATCTCGGGTTGGAGCTCGGAGAAAGCTGGGAAGCGGTGGTCGGACTTCCATCGGCGAGCGGTTTGGAGGTCACCTATGTCGATCCGGATTCGCCCGCGGCGAAGGCAGGGGTCAAGCAGGGTGATATTCTTCTCTCCATCGACTCCGTCAACACCCGCAATCTGGTGGAATATAATGAAGCATTAAAGAAATATCTGCCCGGTCAAAGCATACGTCTTGCTCTACAATCAGGCAGTCAAACAAAAGATCTCGACGTTGTGTTAGGGGAAGACCGCTCTACGGCTACCACACTGATACAGGATGCCGAAGGCACGTCCATTGATGCCGACCAAGGTAAAATCCGGATCGGTGACAGCCACTTCGGCTGGTCGATGAAGTATCCGGCGGGATTGATCAAATTCGATCAGTCCGAGGATGGGAACAACGTCATCTTCGGAGACGCTAAAGGGGAATTCGCAATCCGTATTTCGATTGATGAAAAGCAAAGCAAGGATCTGTCTCCACAAGGACTGCTTCTCAAGCTCACGCAGCATACCGGCGATACGGTATTGGAGAAACGGTATATCAATGAGAAACTGCAGCCCTATGCCAAGCTTGTGGCTAAAAGCGAGTACGGCGAGTACTACGAGGCCAGAGCTTATCAGAAGGAAGATCACATCTTCTACCTCATTCTGGCAGTAGAGAAGGAAGAAAATTACTTAAATAGATTCAAACGAAACAGCTATATCGATTTGCTTGATACGTTCGTGCTTTCATTCGATTCTGCTGATGAGGCGCTAAAGGATATTTCCGCATATCAGGACCAAAATACGATCACGACGGAATACGGTTTGACCTTCGATGTGCCATCGGATTGGAGTAAGCATGAATGGGGCAGCGGTTTGAATTTCTCCAGTAATGACGGTGAGAGAAACTGGTCGGTGCATGTCACTTCCGCAGCTTCGGGGGATACACTGGGGCAATGGGCGGAGCGTCAGGAGCGCCGCTTTATTGAGAGCTATGTGGACGGATACCGTGAGGTACGAGGAGCGAAGGAAACGACGGTGGGCGGTGCTTCCGCGATAGAAAATCTGTATTCCTACACCATGGGCGATAAATGGGAGCAAGCCCATGTGATCTACATGATCAAAGATAAGTACAAGTACGAGTTGTATGCCTCGTATCCGAAGAGCGATAGTGCCGAGATGGAGAAGCTGCTGACGGATTTGATAGAATCGGTTCAGTTAACCAAGGACACGATGAACCGTTCTCTCGGAGTCATTGAAGATATGAATGATCTGATCGACCCTAACAAGACTGCGACATTTATGAGTAAAAAGTACGGGTATTCGATTCAAATACCGGAATTGTGGTTTAGCGGTTACGAAAGTGAGCAGGATTACGGCTTAAATATATTCTCGTTTGATGGAGGGAGTCTGACCGTGGACTCCGATGACCAAGCGGACTTCAATGAAGCGGTGTCCATGATAGAGCAAGAGCACAATAAAAATGCCGAAATCGACGCCAATTACAAGTACACGGCTGTGGAGGAGACTTTATTCGGTACGACGGTCAAAACATTCTCCACTCAGTATAAGAACAGGAATGTTCCTTACACTTTGAATGAATACGTGTTTGACAAGAACGGCATTATCTATACGGTTACGATTCGGATCAACGACGCCGTCAAAACGGATGCGCAGTGGAAACGATTGACGGATGCGTTTAACTCGATGAAGTTTTCGGAGAAGTAAATAAAGTTATGTTAAATAAAGAGCCGCTACGGCTCTTTTTTATTGAAATACCATGGACAATCCAAATTCTGGGTGAAATGCGAGCCCGCTGCGGCGATTCGTTACTATGTGGATTTGAATAGCTGATATAAAGCAAAAAAACGTCCGGATCGATCAAGATTCGGACGTTTATTGTATGGATTATAGTATGGGCCTAGTAACGGCGACCAAAGCGGAACGTGGAATCCGGTCCCCTGAGCGGTGGGGCCACTTACTGGTAGGCTGGGACGAACCTTGGCTTGCTTCGCCCGGATGACGGACGGATAAGAACAAGGTTTGCTCGTTTGGCGTGAAGGCCGGACCTGATAATGCCGCTTCCACGGGTGCGGATGCAAATGGAAACATAGGGTCCTTGGAACGGCTCGATACAGGAATGACGTACAGCCCGTTATTTTGAAACGATCGGTAGGTGCCCTTATTCAATTTGTTCGAATCCACGTCGCTTGCGATCCACAGGTTGCCGCTGCCGTCAGGCAGCTTCCGGGGTAACAATGAAATTACTCGTGAGGAAGCGGCTGTTCTTCTGGGCAGAACTTGGGCTTATATTCAGTCGAGAACAGGTGCTGCACCAGGTAATACGGGTACTACAAGATCAGGCAGCTTTACGGATCAAGAAGGGATCAGCGGTTATGCTCTTGAAGCCGTAGAGTACGCGCGCTTCATTGGTTTGATTAACGGTTATGAGGATGGGTCGTTCCGTCCTCAGGGGTACGCCAATCGGGCCGAAACCGTAAGCATGATATTAAATCTGCTTCAAAAAGCCATGTTTATCAATCCATAATACCGTGCGGGAAACAGCAGAAATCCAGAGGATCCCCTCTGGATTTTTGTTGTGATCCGTTTCTAACATGTTTATCTCTGTCCAACGATGATAATCTCCGTTTCAACCGGTTCATATGGGGGTAAGCGTAAAAGGGGCTAAGCCAACGCTTTGGCCTATTGACATAGGCCAAGTTGTCAGAGCATATACAATACGGAGAGCAGATCGTCTCTGAGTTGTCCCTAAACGGCGCAGTTGCCTTGTACTAGAGCTTGATAACAAATATCCGAGAGTGTTATGATTGTTTTATTTGAGACATTGAGACATAAGGATGTTGATGGAGTTGACTAAAGTAAACATAAATGGGCTTGACATCCATTATTCCGTTGTCGGCACAGGGCATGAAGTGGTGATGTTGCACGGCTGGGGAACCAACCTGCAAACCTTTCATGCGATACAGCAGCATTTGTCCCGGCATTTTAAAGTGTATGCAATCGATTTTCCCGGCTTCGGACAGAGTGACACGCCTCCTGAACCATGGGGAGTTTCTGAATATACGAATCTGCTGGCTTCCTTTATTGGGCAGCTCGGGATTACCAATCCGATTCTGATCGGCCATTCCTTCGGAGGAAGGGTCTCAATTAAATATGCCGCTTCGAATTCTGTAAGGAAGATGATATTGACCGGAAGCGCGGGAATCAAACCGAAGCGCAGCCTCAATTATTATGTGAAGGTGTATTCGTTCAAAACGGCCAAACATATGCTCAAGCTTCCGGGTTTGAACCGTTATGCGGACCGCATACTGAATCGGATGCGAGCCAAATTCGGCTCCAGCGACTATAAGAATGCGTCAAGCGTGATGCAGCAAACGCTGACCAGAGTAGTCAATGAGGATCTTCGGCACCATCTTCCTCATATCAAAGCCTCAACCCTATTAATCTGGGGCGAGAACGATACGGCTACCCCTGTTTCAGATGGAAAGCTGATGGAACAAATGATACCGGATGCCGGTCTGGTCGTGCTGAAGAACTCCGGTCATTTTTGTTATTTGGAGAAGGGCCATGAGTTTATCGTCATCGTAGACCATTTTTTGGCCAAGGATAAGGGAGGCAGCCATGTTTGAGCTTTTGCTTACGTTCGCTTCGCTGTTTTGGCTGGGGCATGCTGTCCTGCGCCTTCTAAACGGCGTACATATGCTTCAATTGAATTCTTACCGCAATGAGCGGTTTATGGGATGGTTTAAAGGCCATGTAAGGGAACGGCTATCCTGGAGAGAATGGCTGCCGTTGTTGTCTTTTGCCGCTCTGTTGTTTCAGGCGCCGCTGCCAGGTTTCATTCTCTGGACGGTGATTTACGGGCTTCTCGTATGGCTGCGGCCTAAGAAGCAGGAGAAAAAGAAGCTGGTCTACACGGCAAGGGTCAAACGGCTGCTCGTGACGCTCGGCGTTCTGGTTGCGGCAGCTTTGGCCGTTTCCTTGATGTTCGCAGCTGCTACAGACAGCCTCGGACCGTTCATCTTATTGTTCGCAATTGTGCTGTTGTCCGACTTGGTGGTTCTTTTGGCCAATACGATTAACCTGCCTATCGAGAACCGGATCAACCGCTACTATTTGAACGATGCCGAGCGGATTGTTCGGCAGATGAAGCAGTTGACGGTAATCGGGATCACCGGCTCGTATGGAAAAACAAGCGTGAAGCATTTCCTGAATACACTGCTCAGTCAAGTGCATGAGGTGCTCGTCACGCCGGAAAGTTACAATACCCCGATGGGCGTAACCAAGACGGTCCGGTCGATGCTGCGTCCTACGCACCGGTTTTTTATTACCGAGATGGGAGCCAAGCAAACCGGTGATATCCGCGAGCTGTGCGAGCTGGTTGGCCCCAAGATCGGCATTCTGACCGCCGTCGGCCCTCAGCATTTGGAGACGTTCAAGACACTGGAGAACGTGCAGCGAACCAAATTCGAGCTTGGTGAGAGCTTGCCGCCGGACGGCATCTTGTTTCTGAACATGGACGACGAGAATATCGCATCCTACCGCGGGAACATTGCAGCCAGAAAGGTAGGGATCGGGATATACCGTGAGGATGTCGCTTATCGCGCCCGGAACATTCAATACACAAGCAAAGGCGCTTCCTTTGAACTCGTAAGACAGGACGGTTCGATTCTTACTTTTGAGACGGGCCTGCTTGGCGAGCACAACATCTATAACTTGCTTCTGAGTATTGCCGTCAGCCTTGAGCTTGGCGTTCCGGCGGAGAAGCTGGCGCTGCTCGTGAAGCGGATCAAGCCAGTGAAGCACAGACTGGAGCTCAAGAAGATTTCAGACAAAGTGACGATACTGGACGATAGCTTCAATTCGAATCCGGTCGGTTCGAAGGCAGCGCTCGATGTGCTGGCTCAGATGCCGGGTAAACGGATCATGATTACGCCAGGAATGATCGAGCTAGGGGAGAAGGAGTATGAGCTCAATCGCCAGTTCGGAGTGCATGCGGCCGGCGCTTGCGATTATATTATACTGGTCGGGCATAAACAAACGAAGCCGATTCAGGACGGCTTGCGTGACGCCGGCTATCCGGAAGACCGGCTGTATATCGCCAAGGATCTTCAGGAAGCGCTCCGGCAAATGAATGTAGCAGCCGAGCAGGGCAGCGTCGTGCTGCTCGAGAATGATCTGCCCGATAATTATAATGAATGATGGGGGACTCACCATGAAAATAAAAGTAGGGGTTTTGTTCGGAGGTATGTCGGTAGAGCATGAGGTGTCCATTATTTCCGCTCTGCAGGCGCTTCATGCATTGGACCGGGATAATTATGAGCCCGTACCGATCTATATCGACAAGCAAGGAAGCTGGTATACCGGCGAAGGACTGACCGATATTGAGAATTACAAGCAGCTTCCGGAGCTGTTGAAAAGAAGCGAGCAGGTCATTCTGCATACGAACCAAGAAGGAAAGCACCTTCTTCTCAATGCCGCATCCGGGCTGTTCCGCAAAAAAGTCATCGAAGAAATTCATGTTGCTTTTCCGGTAACGCACGGAACTTATGGAGAGGACGGGTCCCTGCAGGGGTGGCTCGATTTGAATAAAATCCCATACGTTGGCTGCGATGTGCTTTCCTCTGCCGTAGGTATGGACAAAATCGTGATGAAAACGATCGTTCGTGGGGCGGGTCTTCCGGTCATCGATTATGTATGGTTTTACAGCAAGCGTTGGTTTGACGCTCAACAGGAATGTTTGGACCTTGTCGAGCAACAGCTGGGGTATCCCGTAATCGTCAAGCCTGCAAACCTGGGGTCGAGCGTCGGTATTCAGAAAGCCGGCAGCAGGGATGAGCTGGTTGAAGCGATCGAATTGGCGGTCTCCTTCTCTCCCCGAATTATTGTGGAGAAAATGGTTACCAACCTGAAGGAAGTCAACTGTTCGGTCATCGGGGATTACGAGCATATGGAAGCGTCTGAGTGCGAAGAAGTGCTCAAATCGGATGAAATCTTGAGCTATCAAGATAAATATATGAATCAGGCCTCCAAAGGGATGAGTGGAACGAGCAGGATTATCCCTGCTAATATCGGGGAGGAGACCACACAGCAGGTGCAGGAGCTGGCCAAGCAAACCTTCCTAGAGCTCGGCTGCAGCGGGGTGTCACGGATCGATTTCCTGATCGATCAGAACACGAACAACGTGTATATCAATGAAATCAATACGATTCCGGGCTCGCTCTCCTTCTACTTGTGGCAGCCGAAGGGAAAGGATTTCATGCAGCTGACGGACGAATTGATTCAGCTGGCGCTTAAGCGGAGCCGGGAACGGGCACAGCTCACTTTCTCTTACGATACGAACCTTTTGGCGCTGCAGGGCAAAGGCGGCGGCAAGCTGGGTACCAAATAATAGCGAGTTAGGGATGCGATATTCATGAAGGACTATTCTCCGATACCTTCAGGCTCGGGGATGGACGGGTGGCAGAGTATACCGATTGATGAAAGTCATGAAAAGCTGGTCTCCTTGGAAGCATTGTCCGAACGAATCATTCTTCGGCCATTCTATCACGCTATTAAGATTCCCACAGCGATTAACGGGGCTTATGCGCGGCAAGGTGTGGCTAAAAGATTAGTAGAGGCAGCCGAGAGGCTGCCTTCTGACTTGAAGATCGTCGTATTCGACGCTTGGAGACCCGTTACCGTTCAGCAGTACTTATACGATAATTTTAGAGCCAAGCTTATCCAGGACTATCCTCATGTAAAGGGTCAGGAGCTGGAGGCGCTGGTAGCCCAGTTTGTTTCCAAGCCATCCTTGGACCCGCTGAAGCCGTCTCCGCATGTAACGGGCGGCTCTGTCGATGTGAGTTTAGCGTACGCTAACGGAGATTTGCTGGACATGGGTACGGCCTTTGATGATTTTACGGAGAAATCGGAAACAGCGTACTACGAATCCCAAGAGTATGTCCTTGACGATATGTCATTGCATTGCAGGGACTATCGGAGACTGCTCTATGATTCGTTGATAGGCACAGGGTTTACGAATTATGACAAGGAATGGTGGCACTACGATTTCGGCAATCAGTTCTGGGCCCGGAAAAGCGGAGCCGAGAAAGCGAGTTACAGCGTCATTTCATTGTAGAGAGGGCTGTGGCGGAACCACATGAACCATAAAAACAAGAAGCTGTACAGCAAAAGCCTGCGGGATATTACTTTATTAATGCTGGTTATTTTGTTGCTTGCGGCTGCGGTCATTTTACTTGTGAAACTATCATTTGGCACGTATGCATTGAAAGATTTCATGAACGATTTCTTCAATTCGCTGATGGGGGCTATCATTCCGCTCATTATTTTTAATATCGCTTATGAATATTTCACCAGATCGTATCAAGCGAATGTGATGTCGGAGACGATAGCGGAGACGCTGCTGCTGGACCGTAATGTAGTGGACCGTTTTAAGCGGGAGGACAAGGAAACGTTCATCCGAAATTGCACGAAGTCCATTGTGGGAGATGAGGAAGGAGAGATGCTGTACTCCACTCTGCTTTCTCCTTATTTGTCGGAGAAGCAAGCCTTCAGGAAAAACTTTACCTATTATATTTTTTACTCTCCGATGGATTCGAGCCAGTTGCCGTTTCCATTTTTGCAGGATGGCAGCCGGTATTGCTGGGTTCATGAGGACTTGTCTTACGAGAAGCAGCTGGATCTGAAGAACCGGGAATTGATCGTCGGATTCAGCTATAACGAGCAAAAACTTGAGACATTTTTTAGGAATGAGAGCGTCATTTTCAGAGAAAATTTGTGGCTGGAGCCGCAGCTGCTTGAAGTGTTGAAAGGATACGATGAAGAGCAGCTGAAAGCCTTCGCGGAGAAGGATCTGCAGTTTCATCTCGAAATTGACGGCGTCCGGCTGCCATGCCTTTACGCCAGGCATGACGATGATAACGGCTTCGCTCTGGGCTTCACCGCTTCCGATGAAATGACCCAAAAGCCTGACGAATACAACAAAATCAAGCTTGGCTTTCGCATGCCGCAGCTGGTATGGAAGAAGCAGTTCAGCGTGATTTTATCGGAGCCTACCTATGGAGTAGACATTCTTTACTCTAATCAGCTGAAGAACATGAAAGTGACCGCTATTCCTTTCTTCGATCACGACGAAGTCATTACGAATTTACCTAATGATATGATCCGGATTGAATTAAATGAGTGGGTGCTACCTACTAGCGGTGTCGTATTTGTGTGGGAAGAGAAGGAGTAACATGTAAACGAAAGCCCTGCACACTGGGAACAGAGTGCAGGGCTTCTTTACTTCAAGGTGGCTCCGGTTAAATCATCTCGTAGCCAATGAATGCTTCTCGAACGCGGCTCCAGAACGGGAACGGGCGGAAACGGGCAAACTTCACCTTCTTGCCAGCCGCTACCATGCTGCGGATCGAGACGATATCGTTTCGCTGCATGTAGACATGGTCCAGCGAGAGCAGTATGTTTTGATTCGTGCGCGGGTAGATGTCGCAGTGGTGATGCTTCGGCAGCAGCATCGGCGCACCCAGTGTGCGGTATACGCGGTTGTTGATCGATGCGATCTCTGCGATCTGGATCGTATCGAGTGATGGATGAACGATCGCGCCGCCCAAGCTTTTGTTGTATGCTGTGCTGCCGGAAGGCGTCGAAATGCAGATTCCATCGCCGCGGAACGTCTCAAGCAGCTCGTCGTTAATGTGCAGCTGCGCGACGAGCGTGGCGTCGACGCCCTTCAGCGTGAATTCATTCAGCGCTAGTTCGGTTTCGATTCCGTGCGGCGTCGTAATTTGGATCTCGACGAGAGGATATTTGACTACCCTCAGATCGTTCTGTTTGCAGCTTTCGCCCATCAGCTGCGCGAGAAGCTCCACCTCATCCGGCTTCCAGTCGGCAAAAAAACCGAGTCGCCCCGTATGAATCCCGACAAAAGCAATGTGATCCAGCTGATCCTTATATCGGTGAAAGGCCTGCAGCAGCGTCCCGTCTCCACCAATGGAAAGGACGATGTCGGGAGCGGTCTCTTCGTGAACGAGACCGAACTGCTGAATCAGCTTGTGGAATGTATGCATCAATTGGATGGAAATGTCATCGCCTCGGTGAACCACATTGTATTTCAAACGGTTGTCCTCCTATATCTGTTCGCTTCGTCGGTCTCAAGTGCCAGAAGCGGTGCAATACTCATCAATCAACATGGCCATGCTTTCCGGCATGTGCCGGAACTGGGCAGCAACCCGGTACGCATCGCTGCCGAAAGGAGCGACGCGGATGACCTCGGCATAGACCGTAAATTTCTGCGCATATCCGGGAAACACGAAGGATAACTCCAAATTCAATGGAGAAAATACACGGGTCGATGTCATGAAAGATACGCCTCCTGCGGAAACATCCAGGATTTGTCCGGTAAAAAATGCATTGCCTTGATGCGTTGTCTGTCCCCGCACACCTACGATTCGGCAGGTTATCGGTGTACGCACCTGCGGCACGGTTCGTGTATGTTGGCGCTGCTCCGACACAAGGAGCTCAAGCGGAGCAGTTAAAGTCAACGTGCAAAGGCATCGTTTGGTTTCCAAATGAAGTAAATCGACCAGAGCATAGTACAGAATACCCTGCTTCACGAAAGAAAATTCAATGAAATATACATGATGAAGCTTCTCCAAGGGATGGATCGACATGGTTTCTAAAGTAACCGTTATTTGACCGCCGCCGTCCGCTTTCATGAGCGTGAAGCTGTCTTTATAGCAAAAGGGCAGGCCTTCCTTGGTTTCGCCAACTATGATAAGGCGGCAGCTTGTAGGGAGAACGAGCATCCCGCATGCCAAAGCTTGGTTCCAATGCATAATGCGACACCTACCGGAAATGGTTTGCGACGCCCCTATGTATCTGTGTATTACCATCATAATCAATATTGGAAAATAAAACAATGCCGGACCTCGCGGCGGGGGGTGAGAGTCATCCGCGATTATGCTATGATGTGGTAAGGAAGCAGCGAGGGGAGTAATCCGATGATCCATACGTTTGCCGTCACTGAGCATTCTAAGTTCGAGAAGGACTTGGAGCTGGAAAAGCTGCACAGCCCGGAAATCCGCTGGTATTGGGTTGATTTTGATTGTCCTACGCAGGAAGAAGCCGAATTATTGGATACATTCTTCCATTTTCATCCGCTCGCAATAGAGGATTGCATGCAATTTCTGCAAAGACCAAAGCTTGATCATTATAAGGATCACCACTTTTTCGTCCTGCAAACGATTGATCCTGTCAGTTTCGATTCCGATGAGGTCGACCTTTTTTTAGGCAAAAATTATATCGTGACCTATCATTCCAAGCCTCAAGCCGAAGTGGAGGATTTTCGCAAAAAGATGCTGTCGGATCCTAAATATTTGGAAAACGGGCCGGTATACGCTGCCCATTTACTGATAGACAAAATTGTGGATCAGTATTTTCCCAGCGTATATCAAATTGAAGACAGTCTAAATCAATTGGAGGACCGTTCCCGCGGCGTGTGGTCTGACAAAGTTATGGACCAGGTGTTCGAAATTCGCTCGGACCTGCTAAAGCTGAGGAAAACGATTCTTCCGATGCGCGATTTGCTGTACCGGGTTATTTATACAGAGAAAATCGAGGACGTGAAGCAGCATGCCGCCTATTTTCAAGATATTCACGACCATCTGCTAAAGCTTTCGGATATGGTGGAAGCCAACCGCGACATGACATCGGACATCAGGGACAGCTTTATTTCGGTCAACTCCTACCGAATGAACACCATCATGAAAACACTGACCGTCATCACGACCATTTTCATGCCACTCACGTTTATTGCCGGTATCTATGGAATGAATTTTGAGAATATGCCGGAGCTGGGCTGGAGCTATGGATATTTTGCCATATTGCTCATCATGTTCTCGATTGGATTCGGCATGTTCTGGTGGTTTAAGGTGAAAGGATGGTTCAAATGAGGAAGAGAGGCCTTGCCGCAGACGTTCAATTGAATGCCTTGGGACAAGGCCTCTTTGGTATTAAAACCTGGTAACAAGCGGGACCTCAAACCTGCGGGCGAAGTTTGCGCTGACCGGAAGGACGCGGACACTGAAATGCGGACCGTGCTTCAAATGCGATGGAATCATCGCGCGGTAGATAACCGCGCCGTCGACTAACTGTCGCGCAGGCTCCATCGAAATAACGACCTGATGCCAGCCGTCTGGTTTCTCTTCGTAATGAATAAGCTCTACAGCGGTATCCTGATACCATACTGGACCGAATCGGATTGTGGCTGTAACTTCCTTGAGTAGCGTCATAGACGAATTATCCGAGGCTCCGCTAGAGGCTCGGGCAGAGCCGTCATTTACTTCGACCACGCGGATCTGATGCCAATTATGTAGAATGAACTTTTTGTAATCGGCCACCTTGGTCGCTTCCGCATAGCCGTTAGCCACAAATAGCTGCGTCCTTCGCAGTGAAGGGATGTAGGACTCATTGGCGTAATCCATCACCATTCGGTCCGTATTGTATAAAGGCGCAAGCGTCTGGATGGAACGCTTCATCCGGGCGATCCATTGAACGGGCATCTGGCCTTGATTATAATAGAGCGGTACAATTTCCTGTTCAAGCTGCCGATAGATCGATTCCGTGTTCTCCCGGTCTTGCGTCGCCGGGTCGGCATGGTGATCGCCGTCAATGCTCCATCCGTTGGTGCCGTCATACCCTTCCTCCCACCAGCCGTCCAGCACGCTAAAATTAATGACTCCGTTCATTGCTGCCTTCTGACCACTGGTGCCGCTGGCTTCGTATGGCCTTCGCGGGTTGTTAAGCCAAACATCTACGCCTTGAACAAGGCATCGGGACAGGTTTATATCATAATTTTCGAGAAGTATGATTTTACCGCGGAACGGTTCCATCTGTGAAATCCTGTAGATTTCACGAATCATCTCCTGACCGGGATGATCGGCGGGATGAGCCTTTCCTGCGAACAGAAACTGTACCGGTCTCTCTGGGTTATTTACAAGACGGTTCAGACGGTCCAGATCCTTAAAGATAAGGTTCGCCCGTTTATAAGTGGCAAAGCGTCTTGCGAATCCAATCGTAAGCGCTTCGGGTGATAACCAGCATCGAAGCTCCTCCATTTTGTCAGCCGACGCCATTGCGTTTCTGCTGAGCTGCTCGTGAAGGTTGGCGCGTACGAGCTTCAGTAATTGCTTTTTCAGCTCTAAATGAACTGACCACAGCGATTCCTCGGGGATTTGATCAATGGACTTCCACAAATCCTTATTCGCTTGATAAGAAATCCACGTTCCGGGAAGAAAGCGGCTGTAGAGTTCTTTGAGCTCGGGCGCGAGCCAGGTTTTCAGGTGAACGCCATTCGTAATATGGCCGATCGGCACTTCACGCACATCGATGTTTCCATGGAATGCGCGGAACATATCGCGAGATACATGACCGTGCAGCTTACTGACGCCGTTGCGTAGGGCGGCAGTGTTCATCGCCAGATGGGTCATGTTGAACAACTGTTTTTGAACATCCCATCCGAGCTCCGTCAAAGCGGGTTTCGTATGGGGATAATCCGCAAATAACCGGCTGAAGTAGTATTCGAACATAGGTAAAGGGAAAGCGTCGTGGCCCGCCGGTACGGGCGTATGGGTCGTAAAAACAGTGCTTGCGCGGACAACCTCGAGTGCAACGTGGAACGGCTGTCCTTGGTCCAACTGCTCTCTCAGTCTCTCAAAGGACAAAAAGGCAGCATGGCCTTCATTGATGTGGTAAGCCCCCGTAGGAATACCAAGAGCCCTCAGCGCCTTCACGCCGCCGATGCCCAGCAGCACCTCCTGTGCAATTCGAACATCCTGGTTACCGCCATACAATTGAGCGGTTAGCTCACGGTCCCAAGGGCTGTTGTCCTCCAGATCCGCATCGAGCAGAAATACCGGAACCCTGCCAACCTGCACCTGCCATACCTTCAGACGAACGGTTCGATCAGCCAGGGGCAGGGTGATGTAAAGCTCCTCCCGCAGCTGTTCGGCACCGCTGTCTGCTTGAGCCGATGTGTAGGCTGGAGCGATCGGCAGCTTGTTAAAATCGTAGATCGTATTCTCGGACATCTGTCTGCCATGGGAATCGAATCTTTGGTTAAAATATCCCCTTCTATATAAAAGTCCGATTCCCACAAGCGGGACACCCAGATCGCTGGCCGATTTGCAGTGGTCGCCGGCCAACACGCCGAGGCCACCCGAATATATCGGAAGCGACTCGTGAAAGCCGAACTCCGCTGAGAAATACGCGATCATCTGCTGCGTATGGCGGGGGTGCTCATGCTCGAACCATGTGGAGGTTTCGAAATAATCGTCGTATTGTTTCATCACCGCTTCGTATTGATGAAGAAAATCATCGTCACACGCCAATGCTTCCAGCACAGCCCGATCGACTTCCAGCAGCAAGCGGACGGGATTGTGTCCGAATTGCTCCCAAAGCTTCGGTTCAATGACCGAGAACAGCGCCTTGGCGCTATCGTTCCAGCTGAACCATAAATTGAAGGCCAGGTCCGACAGCCGGCTGATGGCGGGGGGCAGTTCGATCTTTCTTGAATGGAACTTGGTTTGCATCGTTTCACCTCTACCCAAAATTTTCACATGTTCATCAGATGAAGCTATTAGAGTTCCGTTTGTCCTTGTAGAATCTAATAATTAGAAACTCTTGATGCATTTTTTTCCTATAAAGAAACAAGCGGAAAGCAGAAGCAGGATGCCCAGCACCGAGGTGAATGTGAGGACCGCGGCAGGCAGGGTATGCTGCAGCAGCGTAGTTATGGGACGTGTAACATCCGGAATAGGGATAAAGGCGGTAAGGTTCGCGTGATCGGGCGCCAGAGGTTTCCAGAGAACAATAACTAATGCAGCGGCCAGCAGGCCGTGGATAAACCGGGCAACGATAAATGGTATGTAGCGAAGGTCGGTATGATGCAGAATGCTGATAATTTGCGCATGAACGGAAAGACCGCCCCAAGACAAAACCCACGCCGCGATGGCGGCTTGATACATGAGGGGAATGCCTTCCGCGGCCCCGGCAGTTTTGGCACCCAAGGTGACTTCAAAAAATCCGTTAGCTACAGCTTGGGATAGGGAGATAGGCATGCCGAATAGTTGAAGTACGGAGTCGATCGCAGCATAAAAAAAGATCATGGCATGAGATGAAGTCATCACCTCCATGACTACGGAAAAAAAGACTACCAAGCCGCCGACGACAAACATTAGATTTAAACCGGAGTAGATCGCTTGCTCCAGCATAACGCCTAACGAACGTCCGTCCTTGAGCCGGGCTTCATGCATCGCCTCGAAAGCACGGTACCAAATACGGGTTCTGGAAGCTCTAGTCTGTATGTTCGTCGAAGAGGCTTTGTTCTTTCGTTTATTATCCCGCGATGGCTGTCCGTGAAACCGCATCAGCAGACCGATCAGGATGGCGGCGCCGTAATGGGCCGCAGCCAGGACGGCGGCCAGCGCCGGATTGTGAAAAAAACCGACCGATACGGCTCCGATCAAAAAGATCGGGTCCGACGATGTTGTGAAGGCGACCAGACGTTCTCCCTCCTCCCGGTTCACCAGGCGCTGTTCCCAAAGCTGCGAGGTGAGACGGGCTCCGATCGGATATCCGGAAGCAAAGCCCATCGCCATCACAAAGCCGCCGATGCCCGGCACACGAAACAGCGGCCGCATCAGAGGATCCAAAAGGGTACCGAAGAAATGAACCATGCCCACACCGAGCATGATTTCGGAAATGACGAAAAAAGGAAACAACGCCGGGAAAAGTACATCCCACCATATGGACATTCCTTTCAGCGATGCATGAAAGGATTCTGTCGGGAAAGCCAGCATCAGGAAAGCAAACGTAACGGCGATCAGCGCCGCGGCGATCATAAGAGAGTTTTTCGTACGCATCGGCACCCACCTCCTAACTATAAAAAGCTTGTCATTCTGATATATGAAGTGGCGGGTATAGACATGCCCGAACAGAAGTGTGAATTTTTCAAAAATATTTTAGAAAGCAAACATAGGGGCTGAATTATACGGTTTTCTATGGTACAATAGTACCAATATGAGAATAGGAGTGATCCTTATGTCGGGTGTAATTGCTGGAATTCTCGTATGCGCTTTTGTTTATGTTATAAGGGAATCGCTGATGTCTTCGGGTGAAGAGGATGTGTAAGCTTTTTTCCCATGTCCATATGTATAGGGTTTTGGCCAGTATACCGATGCTAAGGCTTATGGCTTAGCATCTTTTTTTGTTTACAGATGATCTGAATCACTTTGATGATCACGCGCGTCCCTTAAAGACGACGCATCCGTTAAGTCCTTTGGGGAGGAATCCGAATATGTCTGAGTTTTACGAAGCGATGGGCGGGGCGGAAGGGATCCGGAAGCTGGTAGAGGCGTTCTATCCTAAGGTCCAAGAGCATCCTCTGCTTGCCCCTTTGTTCCCGGGAGATATCCGCCCGGTGATCGAGAATCAATATATGTTTTTGTCGCAGTTTTTTGGGGGGCCGCAGCTCTTTTCGGAGGCCTACGGACATCCGATGATGCGGGCGAGGCACATGTCCTTCCCCATAACACCCGAGCGGGCCGAAGCTTGGCTCGGCTGTATGAAGCAGGCGCTTCAGGAGACCGGATGGGATCCGGAGCTGCAGTTTGCCGTGCTGGAGAGGCTAAAGGGGCCCGCTTATCATTTTATCAACAGCTCAAGCTAATTGAAGGAAGGGTGCTCCATGGTTGAACCGTTATTTCAAGTGAAAGTGGTATGTCCTCATTGCGAAACGAATTTTCAAAGTTCTCGCGTCCGTCCGAGCTTTAAGAAGGTGGCGAGCACGGATACGGATTTTGGCGTACAGTATAAAGAGATTAACCCGAACTTTTATGTGGTTCGTATCTGTCCTCAATGCGGCTTTGCCAGCACGGAGAATTCGAAGGACCGATTGACGCTTGCACAAAAAAATGCGTTCAAAGAGAAGGTGGCCGACCAATGGAGCTACAAGGATTATGGCGGCCCTCGAACGTGGAATGAGGCTATTTATAGCTTCAAGCTTGCGCTTCTCTGTGCACAAACGGTGGGAGAACAGGGCAGAGTTACCGCGGGGCTGCTGCATCACATCGGATGGTTATATCGCGAGAAGGGCGATAAAGAGCAGGAGAAGCGATTCCTCCAATACGCGCTTGAGGAATATACCCGCGCATTCGAGACGGAAGGGGGAGAAATGAACAACGCCCGGTTGATGTACTTGCTGGGGGAGCTGAACCGGCGGTTGAAGCATTACAGGGAAGCGGTGAAATGGTATGGCCGCGTTATTAATGACAAGAGCATTACGGATGCTGCCATGATCCGTGCCTGTCGCGAGCAGTGGGTATTGACCCGAGAGGATATGCGGGAGGACGAAGTGGAGTTCGAGGAAGATATTCTCGAAAACTTATAGGAAATTTGTAATCATATAAAGCTCAAAGCTTCCGCACACCAACCCGGTCTGTAAGAGCTTTAAGCTTTTTGTTTTATTGTGGAAATATCCGGATAAAATGTTATAGCGATTTTGCCGGCCGTGATAAAAGCGGGAAAGCCGAATCAGCCGTTTCGGCGAAGCGGGCGGTCCGCTAGCAGGTAATCTGGGTCAGCATCGACCAGAGTCAACTTGTTTCGGCAGCAGGGGAAGACGAGCAACCTTTTTACCCCTTCTCGAAGCTCTGCGAGATCTTTCGCTTTGAGCGTCAGCAGCACATTGGCTGCTTGGCAGAAGGGGCAGCTTTGGACGTATACGTCTTGTCCGATCCGATCATACGGCCAGGTATGGGCAAAAGGAATCATCCGCTACTCCGGGCTCGAATTGCCGGAATCCGGCGCATCGTTCTTTGTGGTTTCATCCGTTTTTTGCTTGGCGAGCTCAGCCAGCTTTTGCATCAAAATATGCTGTGGCATATGCATTAAATGTTCAAGCGGAACATTTAGCTCCTTGGCCAGTCTCTGGGCCGTTTCCGGAGAAATGGGAAGTGGTCTCATCGAGTGGAACCTCCAGTCCTAAAGATCTATAGTCTCCATTTAATCATATTCAGGACCTACAATTCAACCGAAAATATGGGGCACCAGCATATTTGGGCTTGAGCCTGAATTGTGGTTTAATGGAAAGGAGTACATATTATACGAAAGGTGCGGTGTTACCCTATGCGGAGTCCATTGCCACAAACGTGGGACTTGAATCGTTTTTTTAAGGGAGGAAGCCATTCTCAGGCTTTTGAGCAGTTTTTGGAAGGGCTTCGCGCGGATATCGCCGCTATGGAGCGGGCGCTCGGGGAGCTGACCATTCCGAATGCATCGGATTCGGCAGCAACGTTGCTGCCCTTGATCCGTCTTCTGCAAACAGCGGCGCTAAAAATACGTGAGGCAGATTCGTTTACGGCATGTCTGGCAGCGGAAAATCAGAATGACAAACAGGCGGTTATTCTTGCGGGACAGGTGAGAACGATCGGTGCTTCCTATGCTTCCGCCAGTACAAGGTTTGATGACCTTCTGACGAAGATCGGCAGCGAAGCGTGGACGGCGCTGCTGCAGCATCCGGAGCTACAGGATATTGCTTATCCACTTGAGGAGCGCAGAGCTTTGGCCGCGGAGAAGCTGCCGCCGGAGCAGGAAGCGCTGGTTTACGATTTGGCCGTTGACGGGTACCATGGCTGGGGAGAGCTTTATAATACAACGGTCAGCAAATTTCGTGTACCGTTCGAGGAGAACGGAGTCGTTACAGAGTTGTCTGCAGGTCAGGCCGCGAATAAGATGCACAGTCCGGACCGAGCGGTAAGGGAAACGCTTTTCCATAGCTGGGAGGAGAAGTGGGCGGAGCATGCCGACTACTGCGCAGACGCGCTTAACCATCTCGGAGGTTTCCGAGTCAAGCTTTATGAGCGCCGCGGATGGGACTCGATTCACAAAGAGCCACTTGATATCAACCGGATGTCGAAAGAGACGCTGGATGCGATGTGGGGCGTTATCGAAGGCAGCAAAGACGTTTTTGTCCGCTATCTGGAGCGGAAAGCGAAGCTGCTCGGCATACAGCGGCTGAGCTGGCATGATGTCGATGCTCCGGTCGGGCAGGGAGACATCCATTATAGCTATGATGAAGGCGCACAGCTCATTGTGGAGCAGTTCCGCCGCTTCAGCCCGAAGATGGCCGATTTTGCCGTCAAGGCGTTCGAGAACGGGTGGATTGAGGCAGAAGACCGCCCAGGCAAACGGCCAGGCGGTTTCTGCACATCGTTTCCGATCAGCGAAGAAACGCGCATTTTTATGACTTACGCGGGAACGGCCTCGAACGTGTCGACGCTCGCTCACGAGCTAGGACACGGCTATCACCAGTACGTGATGAACGACCTGCCGGCGCTTGCCCAAGAATATGCGATGAACGTGGCGGAGACGGCGTCTACGTTCGCGGAGATGGTCGTATCCGATGCGGCGGTAAAGGCGGCGGCGACGGACGAGGAGCGGCTGACACTGCTCGAAGACAAGATTCAGCGCTCCGTTGCTTTCTATATGAACATTCATGCACGGTTCATATTCGAAACGGCATTCTACGAAGAGCGCCGCAAGGGACTCGTCAGCACGGAACGCCTGAATGAGCTGATGCTCTCCGCGCAGAAAACGGCATACCGAGAAGCGCTGGATGAATACCATCCGTATTTTTGGGCGTCGAAGCTGCATTTCTATATCACGGAAGTGCCGTTCTACAATTTCCCCTATACGTTCGGCTACATGTTCAGCACTGGGCTGTATGCGGAAGCGCTCCGTCGCGGAGCCGCTTTCGAGGATCAATACGTGGCGCTTCTTCGCGATACCGGCCGTATGACCGTCGAAGAATTGGCGAGCAAGCATCTTGGTATTGATCTGCGGAAGCCGGACTTCTGGCAGCAGGCTATGGACATCTCCATTGCCGACGTGCACGAATTTTTGCGATTGACTGAGTAGGGCTAAAGTAGTGGAAATTTCTAGAAAGAACGAACTGGAGTAGAGGTAATCGATGAAGAAGGTAGGTGATAAGCATGCTATCCATTCACTCGATTCATCACGTCAGCTTGTGCGTTCGCGATTTGGAGCGCTCCAAGGCTTTTTATAAAGAAGTGTTGGGGCTTGAAGAAATAGAGCGGCCTCCGTTTGATTTTGCGGGAGCGTGGTTTACTGTTGGCAGCGAAGGTCAGCAACTGCATCTGATCGTTCATCCGGGGGAGACGCTTAGACAGAGCGGTATCCATTCGCGTGACGGACATTTGGCTATTCGTGTGAGGAGCTACAAGGAAGCTGTGGCATGGCTGGATTCCTGCGGTATCGATTACGATGCCAGGCCGCATCCCCGTGCGGGGTTTCCGCAAATCTATATATTGGATCCAGACCGCAATATTATTGAGCTGAACAGCGACATATGCGATAATAATTAACTAATTTTTACAGGGATTAACATCCCTGTATTTTTTATAAAAATTTTGAAATTTTATGTTGAATAATTAGATATTATGACCTATAATGGGTCTACAGACATATTTATACAAAATATTACAGTAATTCAAAAAGAAAGGGGAAACAATGTGATTTTAGATCAGTTGCCTTTGGCTAGACAGCTGGACCTGGTTTTTCGCGAATTGAAGGAGGAACTTGCGCAGCTCACATCAGGTACGGTATTCGTCCAAATCCGAAATAATATGATCGGTAAATTCGGAGTCCGTCATTTTCCTTTGGAAACGAAGGGGGCAGAGCTGAAGAAAACGGAACCGGGACTATCGGAAACCCATCAGCATTCTTTTCGCCAAACCGCGTTAGAATCGTTAAAGCTCAAATGCTGGACGCACGGGGAAATCCAATTTGAGTTCGCCATGCGCCAAAATTTGCTTTGCACGAGTGTGATCTTTGAATCGAATTATAATATGGCCAGCTTGTACAACGGCCCGAAGCATTAAAAAGCAGTTTCACGCCATTATTCTTTTTTATTTAATGAATCGTTCGTTATCAAGCACGGGCTTTCGGAGACTTCCGGGGCCTGTTCTTTATATTTACGCCTTATTTCCGTTATAATCTAGAGTATATGCGAAACAAAAAAGACGACCCCGTCCCGGAGCCGCCCATGGTAAGTATTTGGGTAGCACATTATCTTGTGAACTTGCCAGCTAATTGTTGTTCGGCAATTTGAACCAGACGTCGTGTGATGTGGCCACCAATTGCCCCAGTGTCACGAGTTGCCATGAAACCATAGTAACCGTCTTGAGGAATTTGAATGCCAAGCTCTTGAGCAACTTCATACTTCATTTGGTCCAAAGCTTGGGAAGCTTGAGGAACGACCAAAATGTTGTTGTTGCGAGATTGTCCTTGTCCCATTGATCTCACCTCCGTTCATTGAGGTAGTATGTTCCAAGGTAAAGATTATACACGCTCGAAAAGATGGTAATTATGTCCATGCGGGAGTTGAGGAATAAATGAGTTTTATCTTGATTTGCAGCGGATGGTCGTTCGATGCGGATTTGCAGATTATCCATGCGGATGTAAGGATGGAAGCCGATGGGGAAATCTTGATCGAGGAGCCGCTCTGCATAGATGTTGGTTTGCCCGCATTGCTTCTGAGTATGCACGAGGATGTCGAGCCCAATCGATGGACAGATGCGGAGCTCTGGCATCAAGTACCTTTTTTCGTCTGTGGCTGCGGCGATCCAGAGTGCCGGGCGTATTCTTTCGTCGTCCGTCATCTCTCTTCGAATGAACTGGAACTGACAGAGGTAGAGGAACGGCAGGACCTGCCTCCTCGCAGGCTTGCCAGCTACCTGGTAGATAAAGTGGAATATGTAAGCCAGGTCCGTGCGGTTGGGCTGGAATTTCTTCGCTTTACGGAAGGGCTGGACGACTACCGTCCCTACTACAAAGATACCGTGGAGACGGTAAAAAGGCTTCTTCAGTAGTTGGAGCCGAGTTACGTGCTGCTAAAGTCCAACACGGTATTCCCAATGGTTATTATCTATTTTTATCCGATTCTGTCGGTTCAAACTTTTTTCGCATCACCGCTACTGCTAATAAAAATAAAGGCAAAAATAACATAAATGTCAATGCATAAGGCGTCCATATTTTTGCAATAAATAGTTGGATATATACTAAGTTTGGATATACGAGAAGAGAGAGGACGAGCATGATGATTCCCAGTGGGAAAAGTAATGGTCGAAATTCTTTCAAATTGAATATTTGAGCAAGTCCTATAACCGAAGCGTAAAAACAAATTATTATTTTAAAATAGATTGAAATAAACCAAAGTCCAGCCATCACCGCTTCCAGTCGTCCAATTCTTTTAGCTAATGAATAGCTGGGGTAAACATTTCTTGTTGTGATGTCCTCTCCCAATACTAAGATCGATAACAATGTAATGATGATTAGAAACATTCCCCCAAGCAGCGTTCCCGTGAGAAAAGCTGACCCAGCTTTTATTTTTTGATTGACATAGGGAAAAACCATTAAGAGAATAACGTTTTGCTGCAAGCCAAAAAAATTGATGGCAGCATGCAGTACAGGTTTCAGCCCTCCTTCAAAAACAGGCTGTATTTTTGATAATTTCACCTCAGGCAGAAGTGCTGCAACAAGCAGCAAAAAAAGCAGGATGACCCAAGGGAAAAAAATCTCTGCAGCCCTAGTCCATACTTCAAGCCCAAGGCGTACCGCCATAATCGTAACCAATATAAACAGAATAATAACAACTTGAATGGGGGTCTCCGGCATGATTTGTGTTGTAATAAAATACCCTAAGTTCGAGAGCATCTGAGCCGTAAGCAAGAAGATGAAGGTAAAGTATAAAAGAAAAACGGTCTTACCTGACCACTTGCCTAAAATTGCTTCGCTATATTCAGCGATTGTCATATTGGGAAAACGATTCGCTAATGAATTGTATAAGGGTATGGTCAGTAGTCCTAACCCCATCCCAACAATAGAAGCAATCCAAGCATCTTGTTTTGCAACCTCGGATAGTCCGGAAGGAGCGATCAAGATGGAAGTTCCAATGGTAAATAGAATGGTTAACACGGTGAACTGCCGAACACCAATTTTACCTGTTTCCAGCATAATGATTTTCCCCCTCACTTACAGATTCCAAATAAGACATACCAGCGACTTTAAAAATGTCTTATATTCAATGATTATTTATTGGAATTTATTTCATATGGTGTCCTCTTTAGATCAAAATATTACAAACATGAGCTCCGCTGCTTGTACTAAGCCGCCCGTCAGTTCCATAAAATAAAGGCCCTCCGAGTGACCCGAAAAAATCCAGGTAGCAAGGAGAGCCTTATTCTTTGACCTATGTAGTTCAGCCTAGACGCCAAAATCGAAGTTCGGATACACGTAAGGATTTTTGGAGGGTTCGGCCTTGATTATCTTCTCCACCTTCAATACCATGATCTCGATGTCATTGTATGTGGTTTTGCCGATGGTTCCCGTTACCGTAACCCAACTGTCGTCCGCAAGCGTTGGCGCTCGGTCATATTCCGCCAGCACTCCGAATGGAGCGGCATCGGCCGAACAGCATTGGATGGAGAAGCGTCCGACCACGAACTGGTTGGTCTTCATCTCTTCCTGTCGGTACACAAACCCCGTCATCTCCAGCTTCTTTCCTATAAACCGGTCGAGATACAGATCCACGGAAGTGAGCGTCTCAATGAAAATTTCTTCTTTGATTTGGATCAGGTCATCTTGGTACAACTTCTTCGCGTAATTGGCATAGTGCTCCGTAAATTTGTCGGACGGGAACATCTCGTCATCCGCTGCCGCACTTCCTTCAGTCGCGCTTGGGGTATTAGGCTCTGGACTTAAAGAGTTCTCTGCATTGGAGTCCGATAAGGTATCTCCGCCACTTGAGGCGCCATTAGCTGCGAGACCATCCTTCTTGACGGAGATTGAGCTGCTCAGGTTCATCCCTTTTTTATCGGCCAGGCTGCTTCCGAGCGTGGTGTCCGGGAGCAGAAACCCGATCAGCAGCGGGAAAGCAAACAACCCGTAAACGATTGAATTTTTCAGGAGAGAGCGCGAGGGAAGATGGTCGTGGTCGCAATCGCAGGAGGCTTTTGACGAACCGGGAAAGGTTTTCACGCCCTGATAAATTTGGTATGCAGCTACGGCATAGAACGCGATAGCGGACCATTTGACATAATCGACCATGCGCGGCGCAATGTACAGGAGGATGAGGTCCGTTTTGACGAGATAGGCAATATAGACGGCAAAACCCAACAAAATGATCGCTTTTAACATATGATGCAGGCTAAGCACTCGAGGGTTCACGGCGTACACTCCTTGTTTGTAATTTACTTTTACATGAAAAAGATGTGTTCAAAAATCAGCGATGTCGCGAGTACGACAACAACAATCAAGACTGAGAGCAGAGCTACGAATCTGGCTCGGAAGGCGGCCAGCAGCATGAGTGTTCCTTTCACGTCGAGCATGGGTCCGAAGACGAGGAACGTCAGAAGCGAACCGGGCTGGAACGTGGTTGTAAAGGATGAAGCTACAAAGGCGTCGGATGTAGAACAGAGAGACAGGATGTAGCCTAGCGCCATCATAAACAGATGCGAGCTGACTTCCCCTTCTCCGATCGATACGAGGCTCTCGCGGGACATGAAGGTCTGAATGACGGCGGTGAGGAATGCTCCGAATATCAAATATTTGCCCATGTCGAAAAATTCGTCGGATGCATGACCGAGAATGGCGAACATGCGGCCTGGCTTGCTTTGGCCGTGCTCTTGGTGATGGTTATGGCCATGCACGTGGTCGTTCCGGTGCTCATGTTTGTGTGCTTCATGCGAATGGTCATGTCCGTGATCTTGACTGTGCGCGTGAACTGCTTTAGAGAACCCGCGCAGCGGATTGCTTTTGACGAAACGATAGATGATCAGACCGATGGTTGCAGCCACGATAAAGGCCAGCGCCATCCGTGAATAAGCGATCTCCGGCCGGCTGCGGAACGCCATGAAGGTCGAGGCGTACACGACCGGATTAATGATTGGACCCGCAAGAATGAATACGACAGCTATGTAAACCGGCATGCCTTTGAGGACCAGCCGGCGGATGACCGGAATCATGCCGCATTCGCACAGCGGGAAGATGATGCCCACCACGCAAGCGAAGATGACGCCGAGCACCGGATTTTTCGGAGTCAAGCGGCGGATCGTTTGCTCCGAGACGAACATCTGCAGCAGGGCGGCGACGAACACCCCAAGCAGGACAAAGGGCAGCGCCTCAAGAATAATGCTGATAAAGAGCGTTTTGAAATTTTGGATGCTGTCGGATGTGATGAACGAAAGGTCGGGCGGTTGTTTTTGGGTATAAATAAGAAAGAGCATCATTATGCACAGAACGGCAAGGATGTTGGTTACCCATCGATAAATAATCGTTTGCACTGGTCATGTCTCCTTGTATATCGTAATAATTATTATATAGTATGCGGTAGGAGACGTATATAGGACAAGATTTTAGGAATGAAGGTTGACAGCGGAAAGACGGTTCGGTACAATGACGTCTAATAAGCGATGATGGGAACAAGTAGGCGGGAGCAAGCTCTTCAGAGAGCCGGTGGAAGGTGTAAACCGGTGGGCGGCGGTCGTACGAATGGATCCTTGAGCTGATGGTTGAACGTGCGCTGGCGGGCCCTGTTCCGGGTAAGCAATGATTAATGTCCAGTACACTTGTATGCCGATCCGGCGTCTCCCCGTTACAGGAGTTTCAAGGCTCGTCATCCAGCTTCCGTGAATATCCGGGAGGCAGTCGAGCGAATTAGGGTGGTACCACGGTCTTTCGTCCCTTGCGGCGGAGGGCCTTTTTGTGTGGGAAAAAAGAATAGGTAATGTTAAAGGGAGGTAAACGAAACATGTCCAACCCAAGAGTGCTTTCAGGAATGCAGCCGAGCGGCCAGCTGACGCTGGGCAATTATATCGGTGCGCTGCAAAACTATGTCAGGCTTCAGCATACTCATGATTGTTATTTTATGGTGGTTGATTTGCACGCCATTACAGTCCCGCAGGATCCAGCTGCGCTTAAGGAGCAGACGGAGGCAGTTGCGGCGCTTTATTTGGCTTCGGGGATCGATCCGAAGCAGGCGACTGTATTTTTGCAATCGACCGTAGCCGCGCATGCGGAGCTCGGATGGCTGATGACAACGCTCACGTATATGGGCGAGCTGGAGCGAATGACGCAATTCAAAGATAAATCCGCAGGTAAGGAATCTGTAGGCGCAGGCTTGTTCACGTATCCTTCGCTGATGGCTGCCGATATTTTGCTGTACAACGCGGATCTGGTACCGGTAGGGGACGATCAAAAGCAGCACTTGGAGCTTACCCGCGATTTGGCTCAGCGCTTTAACGGACGTTACGGTGATACGTTCACCATACCAAAGCCTTACATTCCCGAGGTGGGGGCGCGCATTATGTCGCTCGACGATGGTTCTAAGAAGATGAGCAAGAGCAATCCGAACTCAGGCAGCTACATTGCCATGCTGGACGCGCCGGATGTGATCCGTAAAAAAATCAGCCGTGCCGTCACTGACTCCGGGCGTGAGGTGAAGTTCGATCCGCAGAACAAGCCGGAAGTCAGCAACCTCATCAGCATTTATTCGCAATGTGCAGGCAAATCAATCGGTGAAATCGAGGCACAATACGATGGACAGGGCTATGGGCCCTTTAAAAAAGATTTGGCCGAAGCCGTGGTTGCGGTGCTCGAGCCGATTCAGCAGCGGTACGCCGAAATCAGAGGATCCGGCGAGCTGCATGAGGTCTTGCGCCAAGGTAAGCAGAAGGCGGAAGCGGAAGCAGAGCGTGTACTCCGTCAAGTCAAAGAAAAAATGGGTTATGTGGTGCTGTAGTTTGGGTAAGGAGTCTGTCCGCGGCGGAAGGTTGAGTAGCCGCCCGGCAGGCTCCTATTCTTTTGATTTTCTCTGTTTCGCCTTTACTACAAATCCCGAGCCGATAAAAACTAAGGAAATAATCCCGAAAAGGATCGCCATCCAAGGCTTTCCTGCCGACATAAAGTAGCTAATGGATGCCAGCAGTGCCGTTCCGACTACTGCAAAAAACAATCCGAGTCCTTTACTCATAACGCATGACACCTGCCTTTCACGATAACATTTGAAACTTAAATTTTTTTTTCAAAAAATGCGTATAGATCTAAGGCTGTAACACATAATAAGCTTGCAAGCTTGCAAATACATCAAAGACATCATTCAATTGAAAGGAGTGCTTAACGATGGGTGCAGGACAATCTCGTAACAACAACATTTTGGTGGTACCACAAGCATCTCAAGCATTGGAACAATTGAAATATGAGGTAGCTCAAGAGCTGGGGATCCAAATTCCGCAAGATGGGTATTACGGTTATATGGCAACTCGCGACACCGGTGCAATTGGTGGACACATCACTCGCCGCCTGGTGCAAATCGCTGAGCAAACCCTTGCTGGTGGCCAAGTTCGCTAATAGTGAGAAGCTTCGTCAATATAAGCTCAGGGAGAAATCCTTGAGCTTTTTTGACGCGCTTCTAACAGGCGGGTACAAGCTCGATTCAAACAAAATAGCGGATCGAAGAGTACTTCATTCGACGCTTCTGACACAAATCCCTGCCTAAACGCCGCCATAAGCACCTAAATCCGCTATTTACTAAAAATAGCTTAATATAAATCCACGCGCAGCCTTTTCTCCAGACGGGATTCGCTGAGCCAACCGACATAGGAATCCAATGTATTGAACCTTTTGTCCATCATCAGGACGGCGACGAAAGGATATTGCTTGCGGTGCCGATATCTCACATCCGCCCAGCGAACCTCATACCCCCACGGGTGCTCTTTTACTTCGGCACAGGCATAGGAGGTGAAATACAAGAACGAGGCAATGTTCGGATGACTTTTGGAAGCATCGACGGCAGGGTGGGCGTCGCAAGTTACCCGGTCGATCCATTTGATTGCACCGTTCTTATATTCTCCTAACGTGAACCAGCCATCGGCTCCGTGCTTTATGATTTGCCAATGGTACAGATGCACCGTTGGAATCAACGTATATCGATCGCCGGGCTTATAAGACGAATCTTGTTTGTACAGCCGTGATTCGAGGTAATGGTGAACCCACGCCCTCCATATATAATAGACGGCAATACATACGTACAATAAAGGAAAGAGCACCTCGGGCCTTACAATATGAAGGGCCCACAAGAATATCGCCAGAACGTGGGACAAGAAAATGAACGGGTCGAAAATATGGATGATATTCCATGACACCCAGCGGCTCGAAAACGGTCTGAGTGCTTGCGTTCCATAGGTATTGAACAAATCCGTGAACACGTGGAAGACAACGGCAATGAATACCCACATCGTCACATGTGCCATGGGCAAATTGCCAAAAAACAGCCACAGCAAGCCGGAAATGAGCGCTGTCCAGATGAAGAGGGCAGGAATTGAGTGTGAAACTCCCCGATGATTTTTAATGTAGGCGGCATTCCCTTTGAGCCGCAGCAGCGTATCCAAATCGGGCGCTTGCGAGCCTGCCACGGTGCCGATCAATACTGCCGTGGCAACGGTCGAGTTGGCGGCAACGACGGGATCGATATAGGCAAGTCCTGCCAGTCCAAGTCCAATCACTAGATGGGTTCCGGTGTCCATGACTAACCTCCTGAAACAACTTTTTTTCATTAGTCTATTGCAGCCCACCATTATTAGTGTATCATTTTCTTCAATAAAATAAAGCAAGGCAGGTGAAAAAAATGTGTATCGTTTTTGTGGAATACAGGATTGAAGAGGGTTACCGCGATCAATATCTCGAATGGATGGAAGGAATCAAGGGGCAGCATCCGCAGTTGGAGGTGTATGAAGGGAGCGAGCAGCCCAATCTGTTTGTTGAAATTTGGAGCGGGCTTAGTGAGGAAGCGTATCATTCGTTGAAGGAATCGAGAACCGGCATTACTGCTGTGGAGGAGAATTCGAATCCTTGGAGGCTTCATGATGAATGGGTCCCGGGAGGAAGAGCAAAAATACATATATGGCAGTTTAAAAAAGTAAAATAGTCCATTGTTTGCGGTAAAGAAATCCATGGTTTCTTTTTCTTGATCACGGTAACCTTACTATAGCTATCAAACCAGCGCGGGAGGATACGGATGGAGAGGAAAAATATATTCTTGGCTCACATCAAGGCCAATCGATGGCCTTATGTTATAGGGTTTGCATTATTGTCCATATCATCCATACTGCAGCTGTTTATTCCGTGGCTGCTCGGCCGTTTTACCGATAGCCTCCAGTTGGGTGTATTAAGCTACGAGCAGGCCGTGAGCTTTGCAATATCGATGGCTTCAGTAGGTTTGGGCATCGCTTTCTTCCGTTCCGTTTCCCGCATTTATTTGTTTCGTCTTTCCCGTCAGCTTGAGATGCGTGTACGCGGAGAGCTGTTCGCGCATTGGGAGAAGCTATCAGCCCAATATTTCAATAATCGCCGGATTGGCGATCTGATGTCCCACGCCATCAGCGATGTGGGTGTCATTCGGGAGGTGACCATGCAGGGGTACTTCAACGTCATGGAAGCCCTATTCCTGATCATTGTGTCCGTTACAGCAATGGTCAGCTCCGTCAACCCGTGGCTGACCCTGTTAACCATGTTCCCGCTGCCGCTTCTCAGCTTGCTTGCATACCGTTTCAATAAGCGAATCATGCAGCAGTCAACGGACATGCAGGCCGCCATCTCTGACCTTACCAGCCGTGTGCAGGAATTTACGGCTGGTATTCGTGTCGTTAAAGCATTCATTCAGGAGCAAGCGGAACGGAAGCTTTTCGCCAAAGACAACCAGCATGCGGTTGATATGAACAGGAGATTTGTCCGCTCGAACTCACTGTTCGGGGCGCTGAGTGCAGGCATCGTGGGCTTCAGCTTTCTCGTCTCCGTCGTTGTCGGCGGGATCATGGTGCTGAAGGATATCATCACGCTTGGTGAATTTGTCGCTTTTAACACTTACTTGTCTCTGCTCATGGGTCCGATTGAGAACCTGGGCAAGGTGGTGAATTTACTGCAGCGTGGCAAAGCGTCAGAGCTGAGATTGCTGGAAATTTTTAATACGCAGCCGGATATTGTGGACGATGTCGTCGCCAAACCGGATAATGGACATATTAACGGGGATATTGAGATTCGTAATTTAACTTTCGCGTATCCGGAAGCTAACCGGCCTACGCTGAGGGATGTATCTCTGGCGATACCGAAAGGGTCGAGTCTAGCCATTGTAGGACGGGTGGGCAGCGGAAAGAGTACGCTCGTGCACCTGCTTGTAAGGCTGTATAATCCGCCGAAGGGCACGGTCTTCATCGACGGCCATGATATTCATGAGATTCCGTTAAAGACACTGCGCGGCCAGATCGGAATCGTTCCACAGGATCAATTCCTGTTCTCCTCTACGATCCGTGACAATATCGGCTTCGATCCGAAGCCGTATAGCGACGAGCAGGTGGTTGAAGCGGCCAAAATCGCTCAGGTGTATGACAATATCGTCGAGTTTCCGCATCAATTTAATACGGCCCTCGGAGAACGGGGAATTTCGCTGTCAGGAGGCCAGCGTCAGCGGGTCAGCATCGCCAGGGCGGTGATCAAGAAGCCGTCGGTACTGATCTTCGACGACAGCTTGTCTGCCGTAGATACGATTACTGAGGATCTGATTCTCGAAGGGCTGCAGTCGCTCATGAATAAACGGACGACCATCATCATCGGGCATCGTATTTCATCGGTTCAACACGCCGACCAGATCATCGTCATGGACGAAGGCTGTATTGTTGAACGGGGCAATCATGAGCACCTCGTAGCCTTGAACGGGATTTATGCGGATATGCACCATAAACAATTGTTGAATCAAGAGGCCGAGCGCCAGGACGGGAAAGCTCAAGAGCTTGCATCCGCACGATTGCTGCAGGGAGGTGCACGCACTTGAATATTCATGTGGAGAAAGAAGTCAAAAGTTTTAAGGACAGACAGCTGCTGGTTCGCCTTTTGGCATATGCCAAGCCCTATTGGAGCATGATACTGCTTTGCATTATCCTGTCCTTTCTGATCGTGGTAGCCGACCTTGCGCGCCCTTATCTCATTAAAGTAGCGATTGACGGGCATATTAATGGCCTACATAAACCGATGCTGTCGGCGGACTCGGGACAGGCTGAGAGTCTTGAAGTATATGGCAGTGTGACGGAATGGAACGGTAAAGCCTATGTTCGTCTGGAGCCCAAGGAAGCAGAGGCTGCTGCCGCTTCCATGCCTCCGGGTACGGCGCAAGCCCAGATCGTCCGCGTTGACGGCAAGGATTGGTTAGCCGACGGATGGTTGCCGGGGGAGCGAGAGCAGGCGGTAATGACGGAAGAGGGCGGTAAGCCTGTGATTCGAGCTGCAGGCTCAACTCGGAGTGCAGAGCTGATGGATCCCATCGCGCTGGAAGCGTTTCGGAGCCAGGATTATACAGGCTTTCTTCTATTGGGCGCCGTGTTCTTGGTGGCTGTTGTAGGGGCCGCGCTGTTGAGCTATCTCCAAGGCAACCTGCTGCAGTATACCGGGCAAAGGATTATTTTCAATATTCGAGAGCAGCTCTTCAATCATTTAAGCCGGATGTCCATGTCGTACTTCGACCGAAATCCGGTGGGACGGTTGGTGGTTCGAGTAACGCAGGATACGGAGTCGCTCAACCAGCTGTACTCGCAGGTGGTCGTCAACCTGATCAAGGATGTCATCGTGCTGATCGGAATTGTAATCGTTATGCTACAGCTTAGTATGGAGCTGGCGCTGCTGTCCTTCGCGGTGCTTCCTTTTCTTGCCGTCCTTACCTTCTGGTATCGTTCCGTCATCAGGGACGCACAGCGAAGAACAAGGATGATTCTGTCTCGGCTTAATTCGTTCCTGGCGGAAAATTTGTCCGGCATACGGATTACACAGCTGTTCATTCGAGAGGAACGGCAGGGTGAGCAGTTCGATCATCATAATACGGAGCATTATCAAGCGGGTATGCGGGGAACGGTCATCAACTCGATCTTCCAGCCTGCCATAGGATTTCTTGGCAATCTGGCCATCGCGCTGCTGCTCTGGTATGGCGGTGCCAGCGTTATCGAAGGTGGTATTACCTTCGGGGTTGTGTATGCTTTTACTCATTATGTGAGGCAGTTCTTCCAACCGCTCATGAGCCTTGCCGAGAAATATAATCAAATCCAGACGGCCATGGTTGGGGCCGAGCGGATCTTCGATATGCTTGATGAAAAGCCTTCGATCGTTGATAGTAAGCGGCCGAAGAGGCTTCCGCAGGAGATTCGCGGCGAAATTTCATTCGAGAATGTTTCGTTCGCCTACAATGGAGACGATTGGGTGCTTAAGGATGTCAGCTTTACGATTGAACCGGGGCAGACGATCGCGTTCGTCGGCGCCACCGGGGCGGGCAAGAGCTCGATCATTCAGCTGATCAATCGGTTCTATGATATTCAGAAGGGCAGCATTAAGCTGGATGGTATCGACATCCGGCAGCTCCCTTTGGACGATCTACGAAGATACATCAGCATCGTCCAGCAGGATGTATTCCTGTTCACGGGAGATATTGCCTCGAACATTCGTTTAAACAAGGAAGACATCACCGACGAGCAGGTGATTGAGGCAGCCCGCATGGTGCACATGGATGATTACATTCGTTCTCTTCCTGCAGGCTACCAAACGCTGCTGGGAGAGCGCGGAATCAATCTGTCGCTCGGTCAGCGCCAGCTTCTGTCTTTCGCCCGCGCCATTGCATTCCGCCCGCAGATTCTAATCCTTGATGAAGCCACCTCTAATATTGATACAGAGACCGAGCTCATCGTCCAGGATGCGCTGCACAACATCTCAGGCGGCCGGACTACACTGATCGTTGCCCACCGATTGTCGACGATTCAGCATGCCGATCAGATTATCGTCATGCACAATGGCAAGGTTCGAGAAATCGGCAACCATGACCAGCTGCTTGCACATCGCGGCTACTACCACCGCCTGTACAAGCTGCAGTACAAGGAGCGAAAGCCTATGCCGAAGGCGAGGTAGCAGATGGTACGGCAGAGAACAGCCACCACCTTCGATTTAATGTGCTGCAACAAGAATCAAGGTACCTTTTAACTATGGGGTGCCTTAAAATTTTTCAATTTTTACTTTCCACCGTTAATTGCTCATATATTCCCTGATACAAAATAAAACCGTATTCTAATGCAGCAATATCATCCTGTGATACCAGACGAATACCTCTGCAGATTAAATCCAATCCGGGAGCACTAGGCTCCAACATGATTTCTTGCACGGTATCGGCTTCATCCACGATTCTCGCGATGCGATGCAGAATGGGATCGGTTAATTGAAATTCCCTGAGCAGCGTATGAAAGGAGCAATGTCCACGGTAATGACTGTACTTTGCTCCCGGAATATCAAAAGGTTCGGCATCACCCGGAATGTTTTTTTCTCCTACTGGAACAAAAATAAAGGTGGCCTCGGGATCAATGAAATGTTTGATCAGCCAGGCACAGGCCATTCGGTCTACCCCAACGTTTTGCCAAGTTACCCATTTCATTACTCGTCATCCCCCATTTTTTGTAGCAGTTGTTTTCTGATTTCTTTGCCAAGCTCGCATTGAAAATAATCTTGCATCGACGCCTGTTGATACTTTTGTGAAATGAAGGATAAATTCGGATGATCTTGCTCTAGCTCCAAACCAATCTCTTCATAAATTCGGATGACTTGAGCATTGAAATGATCGATCAGAGAATCTTCTTGAGCAGGTAGGAGGGATTCAGATTTCCATACAAACACTTCTCCGCCCAGCTCCTGAATTTCAATGGCTAACCATTGAAATTGTTCAAGTGTTTTAATGTTATAAGGCATGATCCAAACGGAATCCTGCATAAGAAATGCTCCCGCTTTTTTTAGTTTTCTCCATATATAGACTCTCGAAGAGGTGGGTTTAGGAGGTATTTTATAGTGAAGTAAGAGCCAAGTTTTCAAATGAGGTCTCCTCCGATCTTCCGCTTTCTCATCCGTAAAGCTATTAAACAATCGAAACTAAAGTGGTACCAAAAACCATGCCTAAAAGAAATACACTCCATATGGGCCATCTATAACGGATGAGCAGTAAGAAACTAATTGCAGCTAATACGTGGCTGAGCCAATCTCGAAACATTTCGATAGATAAGGTAAGCAAGAACAGGGCAGTCAAGCCTACCACAGCAGCACTGATCCCTTCCAGAAAGATTTTTATTTTTTTGTTGCCTCGTATTTGTTCAAAATAAGGAGCACCTATCAATACGATTAAAAAAGCAGGTAAAAAGATGAAACATGTAGCTATTGCAGCTCCCCACCAACCGTTAGCCGCAAATCCGACAAATGCTGCCACCATAATTAGTGGTCCAGGTATTAATTCGTTAATAGCCAATCCATCGATATATTGTGCAGTGGTTAGCCAACCATAATTATTAACAGCCTCGAACTGGAGAAGAGCCAGCACGGTATAAGCTCCTCCGAAACTCATAGCTCCCAGTTTGAAAAACAACCATGATAAATGGCTGTTCAGTGCGTATCCGGCGGAACCAACAGCAGCTAGCGCAAGTGGATTTACAGAGAAAGTCCTTTGTTTACGCCATTCCTTCCTTTTTATGAACATATACATCAATCCCAGCAACAGTAACAATATCGTTAAATCAATAGAAGTGAGAAAGCCTAGAATTAACATAAGAGCAGAAATGAGGATCATTTGTCCGCTCGATAACACGCCGAATTTCTTTGATAGCCGATATAAGCTAAAAGCAACGATGGCTACCATCGCTGGTTTAACTCCATATAATAAGTTTTGTACCAAGGACGAAGTTCCAGCATAACGAAAGTAAAGCCAGGAGGCCACGGTAATCAAGAAAAAATTAGGAAGCATGAAACCAAGACCAGCTGCAATGCCACCAAGCCATTTCCGTTTGAGATAACCTATGTACATACATAGCTCCGCTGCTTCAGGACCGGGAATCATGCCGCAAACGGCGTACGCGTCTCGAAATGTTTCGTTGTCAATCCAGCCCTTTTTCTCTACCGCATCTTCATGAATCACTTGGATTTGAGCTACAGGCCCTCCCCATCCTTTGAGTCCAATCAATACATAATTCCAGAAAATCAACCAAAGGCTTACTTCTGAGGTAGATGGTTCTGTCTTTATGTACATTTCATTTGAATTCATCTGTGTTCCTCCTGTATAAATGTAACCATAGTTACATTATATGGAGAGGTGAAAGGAAAAGCAAGAAAACCATAAAGTATTAAAAGATAAGCTAGTTTAGTTTCTCGTTGTGTCCCGGTTCTTTCTAGTAATAGTTCACGGAGGATATTGGAGTAGGCCTATCTATCGATTATTGCTGCACCATATGCTTGCGAAACCGAATTAGTAAATATACGGCTCGAATCCATAAATCAAAAGCGATGGAAATCCATACTCCGGCAATTCCATAGTCCCAATAAATACATAGCACATATACTCCGATGATCCTAATCAGCCACATTCCGATAGCCGTACTGTACATCGGACTTTTGGTGTCCCCAGCCCCCTGAAGCGCGCCTGCAATGACCAATCCTACAGCTAACGCCGGCAGAGCAAATGCATCAATTCTCAAAGCTGTAACAATCATATCGATGACTAGCCGATCCTCGGTAAACCATGTGCTAAACCAAGGTGATAAGAAGAAAAGAAAAATGCCAATGAGTGTCATGATAGCAATAGCAACCCCTGTGGTCAGTAACCCATATGAGTAAGCGTCTTTTCGTCGACCTGCACCTAGTTGTTGTCCAACCAGTGTGGTTGCCGCAACGGCAAAACCATAACCTGGCATATACGCGAACACCTCAATGCTGCCAGCTATCATATGAGCCGCGTACACATCCGTACCAATCCTGATGATCAGACCGAAATACAGAACTTGACCCAGGCGCATAATAAGTCTTTCCACGGTAGTTGGTACCGACAATTTTACTAATGGTAATGCATATTCTTTTATGGGAAAAAGGGCGTTCCGCAATGGAAAGGCCAATGAGGATCTGCGAATGTAAAGAAACAATAAAACCGTACCCACTACACGAGCGACGACTGAGGCCCACGCAGCTCCTGCCAAACCGAATCCAGGGAGGACAGCAACGCCAAAGATCAATACGTAGTCCAAAATAATATGCAGGATATTGATCCATAACCCGACTTTCATCGGAGTCTTGGTGTCTCCTGCCGATCTAAGAATACTGCCGAATATCGTCATTAGAGAGATAAAAACGGATGAAACGCCGACGATACGGAAATATACCGCTCCCTCTGAAGTAACGCGGGGAGCTGCCCCCATTAATCGCAGTAGTGGCTCCGCAAAGAATAATGTGATTATTCCAAAAATGATTCCGACGACTATTGCAAGAAAAGTCGATTGTTCCGCAATTTTCTTAGCTAGTTGAACTTCTCCAGCTCCAATACTTCGCGCGATCAAGGAAGAAGTTCCTACACCAATGGCCAAGAATATAGCCAAATATACAGCGAGGATCGCATTGGTAACGCCGACTGCTGCGACTTCTTCCAGACCCAGTTTAGCAACAAATAACATGTCCACAAATCCAACCATGGTTTGCAACAAATTTTCAATGACTGCGGGTATAGCCAAAGCTAAGATGATTCTCAGTTTTTGTTTATGCGTTGTTTGTTCCCCAAAAGTGGTAGACAAAAAAAGCACATCCTCTAAAGAGATATTTTCCTCATTTTATCCCCCCAGGGGGGATGGGTCAATATTATGTAATGATTAAAATATTTGAACCTGGGGATTGCCCAAATCTTGGTATATTCCTCAGTGGGATCACGTCATTTTTGCATCCGTTTCAAGCTTATTGTAATGTTATATATACTATGTTGCGGATACGGAGGTATTTTATGGGTGCTAATCATAAACACAGAAAGCAGGTAGAAAATCGTCTGGCGCGAATCGAAGGACACGTTCGGGCTATTAAGGAAATGTCCAAAGAACATCGCGATTGCGGAGAACTGTTGATCCAAATCGCGGCCGTACGTTCAGCACTCGATAACGTCGGAAAGCTCATTCTCAAGGATCACTTGGAAAGCTGCATCATTGAAGGTGTGGAAACTGGTGACAAGGATAAGGTGTTAACGGACTTGGAAAAAGCCTTGGATAAATTTATTCGATGAAATAGTTGTATTGAATATTTATAGGAAGGGACATTGGGCGCAAGCGGATCTTATTGTACTTCTTTAAGCGTTCCTTGTACTTTATAAGATTTAAACACAAAGCAGTTGTTGCAGGGACTCCCTGTCGACGACTGCTTTTTATATTGAAACCACCGAAAAGAGGGATAAGTACCAATGAAATTATATTAATGTAATATTAAATAACATTAATGATGAAGTGGCAGTGTTTTCAAAAGAAAATCTTATGGTAACCCATGAAAAAAACTATTTTACAAGTCATACTATATAACATAATATGAACACAAGTTAACTAAATCAGATAAATAATGTTAACTTAATGTTAGATTTTATTTCCGGCAATCATGCGGAAAACAAGAAGAAGATACTGAATCCAAATGAAATGTAAAGGGGTATGGATGCTATGAAAGAATGGATGCGCATGATTCCGGAAGCAGAACAAGTGACGTACAAACAGGCGGGATTTCTAACGGGTTTGGAATTAGGAAAAAAGGCAGCTCTTGTGGTCGTTGATGTAACGTACGGGTTTACCGGATCAGAATCTGTTTCTTTGCAAGAGGCCATTCTGGAATACCCGACAGCCTGCGGACCCGCGGCATGGGAAGCGATGCCCAGAATAAGCCGTTTGATCGAACTGTTTCGGAGTAAACAGCTTCCCATAGTCTATACGCATAGCGATTCCAACAGCACTCATTACACGGGGAAAGCGACCAAATCAAAACGGACTTCGCATACAGCGCCGGGGTTTAATGATTTTCCGGAACCAGTGGCTCCGAAAGAAGGAGAATGGGTGCTGGGCAAAACGAAGGCAAGCATCTTCTTTCAAACGCCGCTTAGCGCTTATCTGGTAAAGGAGAAGGTTGACACGCTTGTTCTGTGCGGGGTTTCCACCTCGGGCTGCGTAAGAGCCTCTGCGGTCGACGCTTGTTCGCATGGTTACACCACCTTTGTCATCGACGACTGCTGCTTCGACCGTTCTTATTTTTCGCACTGCAGTAATCTTTTTGATATGAATGCCAAATATGCGTCGGTTATTTCGCTTCATGAACTGGAAGAGTTAATGGTCTAGCCGCAAACTTTTGGAAGGTTCCAAGTACTTACCATAACAAAAGGGGTGCTTTTAATGAGAAAACGAAAAGAGATGAACATGGGAATTTTAAGTGTGATACTGCTGTTGATTTTAACCGCGTGCGGCGGAGAGAAAACCCCTGAAGCGGCATCTTCGACAGGCACTACAGGTGCAGAGCTTACGAAGGTGAAACTGGGTGTTTTGAAAATGGCTGCTTTGACGAACCCGTGGGTCGCTAAACAAGAGGGAATTTTCGAAAAGAACGGATTGGATGTCGAGCTGGTTGAATTCAAAGCCGGCTCGGAGGCGATCAGCGCGCAGCAGTCGGGTGACGTGGATATCGTTCTTTCCATTCCGGGAACGGCGATGACCGCGATCGAGCGTGGATTCGATTTGGTGGCTATCGCCCAGAACGAAATCGCCAAGACAGCTGGGCCGGATTCAGGATCCGTACAAGTACTGAAGGATTCCAGCATCCAAAGCTTAAAGGATTTGGCGGGGAAAAAAGTCGCAGTATCCAGTCTTCACAGTCAAAACACGGTAGGCGTCCAGCAGCTGCTTAAGGATGCGGGTGTGTTTCTAAGTGAAGTCCAATTGATGGAAATTCCGCTTCCAAGCCAAGTCGATGCATTGAAATCGAAGCAGGTTGATGCCGTCGTTGCGGTTGATCCTTACACGACGCAGCTGATTACGTCGGGACTTGGTAAAGTATTGTCATGGAATTACGTGGAAAGCATTCCGGAACAGCCTTTGGGAGCCTGGTTTGCCAAGAGCTCCTTTGTTAAAGAAAAACCGGAAGTGATCGAAAAATTCAATCTTTCCATTAAAGAGTCAATCGACTACTTGCTGGCCGATCCGCAGCGCGCAAGGGAAAAAGTCGCTGAATATACCGGTTTGGATCCCAAGCTCGTTCAAGATATGCCGCTCATCAGCTGGAGCTACAAAGTAGATCCGAAAAAGTGGCAAGAGGTCGTTGATTTGATGGTCGAAAATAAAGAGTTGAAGGAAAGGCATAAAGCGGAAGAATATTTCTCAGAGCAAATGAAAGCCTATATCATCCAATAAATCGCAACGATAATTATTTAACGAAAGGGTGATCTATATGTCGATGAGCAGCTCAGCTCAATTGTCCTTCATCACAGAACCGGCATTTCACGAGCCGATTATCGAAGTGAAAAACCTCAGCAAAGCTTTCTCGGTGAACGGAAATAAAGTTACGGTGTTCGACGACTTTTCTTACCGGATTAACAAGGGGAGCTTCCTCTCGATCGTAGGGCCTTCGGGATGCGGAAAATCGACACTGCTTAAGCTTATTTCCGGGTTGGAATCGCCAACCAAGGGAGACGTTTTTTTTCAAGATCGGACGATTTCTGGGCCTCCTCAAGGCATGATTTATGTATTTCAACAATACACCAAGTCGATTTTCCCTTGGCGTACCGTCATTCAAAATATTGAATTTGGTTTGAAAAGCCATAAGAAGGTATCGAAAAAAGAAGCCCATGAGAAATGCATGGAATATATCCGGCTTGTAGGCTTGGAGGGATATGAAAACTATTTTCCCTCCCAGCTTTCAGGGGGCATGCAGCAGCGGGTGGTCATTGCCCGCGCACTCATCTGCGAGCCTGACGTGCTGCTAATGGATGAACCGTTCAGTGCCGTTGACGCCATGACACGTGCGATTCTGCAAGAATTGCTTCTCAAAATCTGGGAGACGATACCGATCACCATACTTTTCGTGACGCATGACGTGGAGGAGGCCGTACTTCTCTCCAGTCACATCATTTCGCTCGGTAAAGCTCCGGCGGGCATAAGAGAGGATCTGGTCATTAACCTGCCTTATCCTAGAGATCCGATCAAGACGCCGGAACATGAACGTTTTACTGTCATTCGGCAGCGTCTGTTCACCAGTATTTTCAAACAGGAGAAAGGTGCTGTGTAATTCATGCTTTTGTGGAAAGGCACCAATGAAGGGGGAGATAGCAATGAAAAAGCGCTGGCCTGGATTTCTTTTAATCGCAGTCATTTTAATAGTATGGGAGATGTGTTCGGCTCTAAAACTGATCGATCCGGTTAGTTTCCCCAAGGTCAGCTTGATTTTCACTTCATGGGTCGAGAGTCTGACGAGCGGTGAGTTGTTGAAGCAGCTGATGCCAAGCTTAGGCAGGATTTTCTCCGGTTTTGGCTTTGCTGTCACTGTGGCGGTGCCCTTAGGCTTGCTTATGGGCAGTGTTCCCTTTGTGTATCGTTTGCTGGAGCCCATTACTGAATTTGTAAGACCGATCCCGAGTTCGGCATACATTCCGATCGCCATTCTTTTCCTCGGCATTGGCAATGAAATGAAAGTATTCGTCGTCTTTCTCTCCTGCTTGTTTCCGGTACTGTTGAATACTTATGGGGGAGTTCGCGGCGTGGACCCGGTATTGATCGATACGGGGCGAACGTTCGGTGTTCACCGGCTGAAGGCGTTATGGCAAATTGTTTTACCGGCCTCGCTGCCGAGTATTTTGACAGGAATGCGGATCAGCCTAGGGATTGCCTTGATCGTAGCTGTCGTGGCCGAGATGATAACGGGAAACAGCGGAATCGGTTATTTTATACTGGATATGCAGCGCGTCTTTAGGGTTCCTGAAATGTTTGCAGGGATATTCACATTAGGAATCATCGGTTATTTGATTAATTTCTTTTTCCTGAAAATTGAGGGTCATTTCCTGAGGTGGAGAGGGACCGCGAATGAAGCTTGATCGGGAAAAGCGTACGGTTATCGTCACGGGTGCGGGGAGCGGTATCGGATATGCCTTAACCTTGCGTCTACTGGAGGAAGGATACCCAGTATCCGCTTGGGATATAGCGGCGGGCGGATTGGCGTCTATCACTCATCATCGCCTCTCTTTTTACAAACTGGATGTACGCGATAAGCGCAGCATCGAGCAGGCCGTTAGGCAAACGCTAAACGTCTCGGGCGCAATCGGCGGTTTGGTCGCCTGTGCTGCCATTTATAAAGCGAAGCCATTCCTGGCATTGAGCGAATCGGAATGGGATCAGGCGTTTGATATCAATCTGAAGGGATTTTTGCTGGTTTGTCAGGCGGTGCTTCCGGCGATGCGAGAACTGGGATTTGGCAGTATCGTGCTTTTCTCTTCCATGATCGCCCGGTCAGGAGCAGTATCGGGCGCGCATTATGCGGCGACGAAAGGCGGAATTCTTGGCTTGGCGCGTTCATTGGCGCTGGAGGTGGCTAGGGAAAATATCCGGGTCAACGTCGTATCGCCGGGAATTACCGACACGCCGCAACCGCGCGGCAATATGCGCGAGGAGGATATGTATGCAAAAGGAAACGGTATTCCTTTGAAGCGTATCGGGTCGCCGGAGGATATGGCAGAAGGGGCTTTGTTTCTGCTGCGGGAGGAAAGCTCGTTTATGACCGGACAGGATTTGCGGATTAACGGGGGAGCTCTGCTGTTTTGATTTGACATCGGAAGGAACGTGGCCATCGTGAATGTGCTTATCACAGGTGCCGCAAGCGGAATCGGTCGCGCGGCTGCAAAGCTTCTGGCTAAGCGGATGACTGTCCTTGCCGCCGATCGGAATAAGTCGGAAGCTGCGGCGTTGGCGGAAGAAATAAATCGTGAAGGCTTCCGTGCCTATGCCATTGAGGTCGATGTGACCAGCCGTGAATCGGTCACGCAAATGATGACGTGGATTGGGGAACATGCAGGAGAGGTGCACGCGCTTTTTAATAATGCGGGGATCAACAGGCGGGCGCCGGTCGAGCTTATCCGTGAAGAAGATTGGGATCTGATGATGGCTACGCATGTGAAGGGCGCGTTCCTTTGCTCCAAAGCTGTTCTGCCGCAAATGTGTCAAAGGGGGGAGGGAGTTATCGTCAACATGTCTTCCGATTTTGCCGTGATGGGAATGCCGGGTGCGGCGGCTTATGCTGCTGCCAAGACAGCTGTTTATTCATTGACCAAATCGTTAGCGATGGAATTTGCTCCTCACGGCATTCGCGTAAATGCCCTTGGCCCCGGACCGATTGACACGCCACTCTTGCGGTCGGCGAGATCAGAAGAGGAATGGATAAAAAATGAGACGAAGCTTAAGGAGAAAAATGCGATGGGCCGGCTGGGTAAACCGGAGGAAGTGGCTTCCGTACTGGACTTTTTATTGAGTGAGCGGTCCGGTTATATCACCGGGCAGATCATTCATCCCAACGGCGGTCAACTTACTTGGTGAGAAGGTGAAAAAAAGGATAAAGCGCATAACTCGGAGGTGGGAAATATGAAATTGGGTGTTTGGACTCCTCTTCCGCATACGATTCGCCCTGAACCGATTATGGAAGAAGCGATAGACCGACTCCGTAATCAGGGCGGAGAGGGAGAAACTGACTTATCGTATCAGTATGCCCTGGATACTGTTCTCAAAGCGGAAGAATACGACTTTGACATCACCCTTATCGCCGAGCGTTTCTTAGGGCCGGACCTGGAGTCTTGGGTATTGACCAGTGCGCTTGCTGCGCGGACGACAAGCATAGAACTGATGGCAGCTGTGCATCCGGGAATTATTCATCCGCAGGTTGTGGCCAAAATGGGAGCAGCGATCGACCGGATCAGCGGAGGGCGGTTCGCTGTCAATATTGTAAACGGGTGGTGGAAGGACGAATTTAATTTGTTTGGCAATGGCGCTTGGCTCGAGGACCCGGAGAAAAGATACCTGCGCATGAATGAATTTGTTCAAGTGCTGAAGGGGTTGTGGTCGGAAGATAAGTATTCGTTTCAAGGTGAATTTTACCGGGTGGAATCCGCCAGCCTGCCGACCAAGACCTGCCGCCGTCCTTATCCGCCGATTTACGCGGCGAGCCGCTCTGAAACGGGCAAGGAAATTATAGCGAACCACTGCGATGTATGGTTTTTGTCGTGTGATCCGGGACACCGTCAGTTTGGCGACAATGTCAAGGCGATGGCTGCAGAAATAGATCGGATGAATGGAAGGGGTCGCATCCTCGGACGGGAAATGGGCTATGGATTGAGCGCGCACGTCATTTGCGCCGCTTCTCAGGATGAGGCGGAGACGCGTGCGGATGAACTTGAAGCGTACAGGAAGAACGGAGGAGTATCCGCCATCGCCGCAAAAGCGCTTGGGGCGGGATTGGTGGGCACGCCGGAGTTGATCGCCACACGCATAAAGCAATACGAAGAATTGGGGATCGGTTGTTTGATGATGCATTTTCATCCCATGCTGGAGGGGCTGGAAACCTTCGCCCGGGAAGTGATGCCCATGCTGCGGCACACGGTTCGAAAATAAGATGAGACGTAGGAGTTGAATTCATGAAAAACGTTGATCCGTTTACTTTTTTTCCCTATGAAGCGATTGTGGACCGTCCGGCTTTCACCTGGCCGAATGGGGCAAAAGTTGCTGTTTGGGTGATCCCGAATATTGAGCATTTTCATCTTGAATTGTTTCATCCGTCGCCGGATGTGAGAAATTACTCGCGGCGCGATTATGGAAACCGGGTAGGCATTTGGCGCTTGATGGAAGTGCTGGAGAAGAACGGAGTAAAGGGAACGGTTGCGCTGAACGGCGAAATCGGCAAGTACTATCCCCGTATCATGGAAGCGGCCCGCAGCCTGAAATGGGAGTTTATGGGCCATGGGATGACGAACTCGGTTATGCTTAACACCCTGCCTAAAGAAGAAGAAGAATCGGTCATCGTTCAGACCAAGCGAGTGATCGAAGAATACGGCGAGCAGATGTACGGATGGCTAGGACCGGGATTGATTGAAACATGGGATACGATTGATCTGCTGGGCAAGCATGATGTGGAGTATGTATGCGACTGGGTGAATGACGATCTTCCTTATCGTATGAATAACGGGTTGCATTCGATTCCTTATTCCATTGAGCTGAATGATATGCCGTTGTTTAATAACCCGAGTATCAGCATTGATGATTTTTATAAACGAATATGTGATACGTTTGATGTTCTTTATGAGGAAGGAGGGACATGCGGCCGTGTCATGGGGATTGCGCTGCACCCGTTTCTCATAGGCGTTCCTCACCGGATTAAATATTTGGACAGAGCGCTGAAGTATATCGCATCCCACGATAAAGTGTGGTTTGCAACGGGACATGAAATCATTCAAGCGTATCGATCCCTCTAATATAGTAAAATACGTTAAAACGGCAGCATGCTTCTTTGGTTTTGTCTGGGGGTGAACTATGCCAGTCGCGTTCGCAGTCGGTTACGCATCTATCTTTTTCTCAGCGAGTTTATACTGGCTTAGCTCCAGTATGATTCGTCCGGTGATGTCGCTTTATTTTGCAGATGAGGGATATGCTGCGTTAACGATCGGCTTGTTTATGGCTTTGAATTCTGTGCTGCCTATCCTGCTCGCCATGCCGATGGGGAGTTGGATCGACCGGGTAGGTACGCGCCGAGCGGTTGGCTTCGGATCCGTGATCAGTTTGGCCAGCGGCGTGGCATTTCTTATCGGCGCGAACCAAGCCAACATCGCTATCATTTTAGTGGGCCAGATCGTTAACGGCATCGGGGGGATGCTCAGTTGGGGAGCTTTACAAGCTGCCGTCTCCTTGTCGGTCGTCAACCATCCAAAATCAAGCAAAAACAATGGGAGTCATGTTCTCTCCAATTTTACATTCTTTAATTCTTTGGCTCAGATGGCCGGTCCTGCTCTGGGCGGATTTTTGTCGGATTCCGGCGGATATCATACCCTCTTTTACGCGTTTTCCGGTATGAACCTGATGTCGTTTTTTGTGGTTGCCCTTATACCGTCCGTAAAGAAAAAGGCAAAAGTGATTCCGTCAGCAGCGGTAAAACCAGCTCTTTGGGGGTCAGCCATGTGGAAGAGTTATGCGGACGGATATCACTTGATGTGCAAAAACAAATCGTTTACGGCAGCCATTACACTTAATGGCATTATGTTTATGTTAATCGACGTCCGCACTACGTTTTTTCCTTTATATTTATCGGATACGGGATTTTCCCATACGGCCATCGGCATGGTGCTTTCCATTTCCACGCTGGGTACGCTGCTTGTAAGGCCGGTAACAGGACATGCAATAAACTGGCTCGGGCATTATCGCATTATGCTGATCAGTATGATGGCCGGCGGAGTATGCCTTCTTCTCCTGGCGTTTAATCCATGGTTCTGGCTATTAACGATTATCATGTTTGTATGGGGGTTGTGCACAGGGATTAATCAGCCGATGGCGCTCATTATGGTTTCGCAATCGGTTGAACCGCGGGAACAGGGAATGGGGATGAGTATTCGGACCATGTCCAATCGAATCGTCCAGTTGATCAATCCCGTACTGTTCGGAACCATTTCGACTGCATTAGGTTTGACGTTCGGTTTTGGCGTCATGGGGGGGCTGCTGCTGATTGTAGGCGGGATATACCGGCGGCAAAATCGCTTAACGGAAAACGTCCGTTATAAAGCTTCATAAAAGTTTTGTAACGGATGCTGCCGGGTGGGCAGCCGAGATCATCAAGCTTTGAACTTTTCGGCTGATCAATTCGCTCTCGCGGAGCAAAATATCGCTAAAATATCGCTCGTTTTTTCTATAAAGCAAATAGTAAGGAAGCTCCAATTTGTGCTGGTCCGGCTGCAGCTGAATAAACGTGATCTCCTCGCGTTCTATCTCATTCATTACATGAGATAAAGGCAGGAAGGCGATGGCGTTTTTGCGAATGATAAGCTGTTTAATCAGGCCGGCGTGATTGGTTAAAAATCTTTGATTATATTTCGTATTCATGAGAGGGTGATCGCGAAACATTTCGAAAAACATTTGATGGTGGACGACAAACTCGTTATCCGTTGCAAGTGTGTCGATGGATTTTTCCTGATTTAACAATGGATGATATTTCGAGAGTACAAGCTGCAGTGTTTCAGTGCCGATCAGGTGCATTTCGATTTCTTTGTGGCAGATCGGTTGTATGACAAAAGCGATATCGATTTTCCCTTGAAGAAGAGAATCGGCAGCGTCGTCGGCGTTCACACTAAGCATGAGTAAATTGGTGTCGGGCTTGTGGCTGTAAACACTCTCGATTTTTTCCAAAATAAAGGGAAACGTAAATGGGACCGTGCTGCCGATGACGAGTTCCTTTTTATCATTCGGGACATTGAATTCGAGCAGCGCTGTGTTGTACGTTTGCACCATCTGCTCTGCATAGGGGATAAACATTTTGCCGGATTCGGTTAGCTCGACGCCTCTTTTGCCGCGAATAAACAATTCGCGCCCAAGGGTGGTCTCGATTTGCCGCATTCGATTGGAAATGGTCGGTTGAGGGACGAACAGCTGTTTAGCAGCCTCGGAAAAGTTTTTACATTCGCAAACGGTTAAAAAGGTTTGCAGATGGATGATGTTCATCAAAACCACCTCGATGTAATTTACTTGTTAATTATTATAACGCGTTAAACTCGGGATTGGCAAGGGATATTAATATATGTTAGATAATATAACTTCATTTGAAGGGACACATTTTTTTAACTGGAAATAAGGATTCACTGTGAGATTCAGCCCTCTCGCTTCCTTTAAGGAAGACGGGAGGGCGTTTTTCGTTTTCATATTTACTGACAAAAAAATGGTGGAGACTGACATAACCCCTAAAAATATAAACATGAACCGAATGGTATATTACAAAGATATCCAATTTAGGAAGGGTGGCAGGTATGTACTCCGAATTAAACGAACTGGTCAAAGACATGCAAATCGCAAGGACAAAGTCTGATTTCGCCAACAATCGGGCATATGAACTTAGACAAAATGCGATACGATTACAATTTATTGCAAATGCAGCGGTCGAAACAGCCGCCATAGCGGTGGAAGTAGTCAAAGAATGCTTGGATCCGCAGCTCTTACCTAAAGTGATTGCTTATAGTAAAGAAGCTGCACAAAAAGCTGTTGCGGCAGTGGAGCAAGCAGCGGCAGCCGCTGAAGAAGCCAATCATGCAGACAAATGGGTGACCCAGGCTTATCAATCGACCCGGGATGTAACTGCCAGACTATCTGAGTCGCTTAAAGCTGAGGTAAGGACTTAAAAACTATCGACGATTCCCGATTCTGAGCTGTAACCCGAGAGATGAACACTTTGATATAAGTGGCCTCTTTCGGGTTCTTTGCATTTTAAAAATCAAACTTATCGAAGAAAGAGGGGTACAAGAGATCATTGCGGTCATTGTGATATTTCCAAAAAGTAAAATAGTCCATGATTCGCGGTAAGGATATCCATGGATTCTTTTTTCTATTCGAGTTAGCATAATTATAGATTGCAATTACTTCAAGAGGATATCGATGGATAGGGAGAATATATGCTTATCCACATCAAGAAGCATCATTGGCCTTGAGTATTGGAGATTTGCATTATTGTCCATATTTATCAACAAAATTATATAAAATCGGAAGTGAAGCGTGTTGGAACCATGGAAACGGACGCTGGTGATTTTGTGGATAGGAGTACTTTTTTGCAGTTCCAGCTACACGATGGCGGTACCGTTCCTGCCTTTGTTTCTGTTTGATTTGGGTGTGGAGCAGGCCAATGTTCATTTGTGGGCCGGTGTGATCTACTCATCAGCGTTCTTGGTAGGTGCGGTCATGGCGCCGTTCTGGGGCTCTATGGCGGATAAGTACGGGAAACGGAGAATGGTGATTCGGGCAGGCATCTCTCTTGCGATCGTTTATGCGCTATTCGCCTTCGTGACCAATCCATGGGAGCTTATGGGAGCTCGTTTATTACATGGTTTTGTAGGGGGCTTCGTTCCGGCCTCGATGGCCATCGTAGCCTCGAGTGTTCCGGAGAACAAGATGGGTTTTTCTCTTGGCATGATGCAGGCGGGAACGATGACGGGTGGTATTATTGGCCCCTTGTTCGGCGGGCTGCTTGCCCACTGGTTTGGAATGCGGATGTCGTTTATTGTCTCCGCCTCTATCGTCTTCTTGGCTACCGTAGCTGTGCTTATCTGGGTAAAGGAGACAAAAACGGCTGCCCCGAGTGAAAATGTAAAAGTAGCCGAGAGCTTCAGAATGGTTGTGCGCAATCGCACGTTTCTTCAATTGCTGTTCGTACTTGTGGTCTTTCAGTTATGTATCAATATGATCCAGCCTATGCTGGCGCTTCATATTGCTGATCTTCAAGGTAACTTGCAAGGTACCGTATTAACCTCTGGAATTATCTTTTCTCTTATTGGGATTGCCGGCATTATTGCTTCACCGTATTGGGGGAAGGTTGGAGAGAAATACGGCTACGGGACGGTACTGCATCTGGGCTTGATCATAGGTGGCGGGGTCGTTTGTCTGCAGTATTTTGTTCAGCAGCTGTGGCTTTTTACGGTCATTCAGTTCCTTTTCGGTTTTTTTATCGCAGCGGTGGTACCTTCTGTCAATACCCTTGCCGTACGCAGTACTGATTCAAGCTTCCGGGGAAGGTCGTTCGGTTTTACCCAAAGCGCCAATCAACTGGGAGCTATGATCGGTCCGTTGATTGGGGGCGGTATGGGGATGTTCGTCAATATTCATTGGATTTTTGTTGCGACAGGCATGATTCTGATTACGTTCGGCACCATGCTAGCCGTTCGCTTTCATGTTGCTCCTTCAACGTCGGGTTCCACGATGAAAATCGATAAAATAAAATGGGAAGCAGAGAGGAAGTCGGGGTGAACCCGGCTTCTTTCTTTTGAGTGATGCTGTCGATTATAAGAAGCTGCCTGCCTCGTCCAAGTTTTTATCCACAAGGTTATACACAGAACTCACATGCTGCAATTTAAGTCTGTATAAGGATTTTTTCTAAAATGTCAACATATCCACAAGAGAAGTTATACACATGCTCATTTGTAGGAGGCTTATCCAATTTATTATATACATTGCGTAGAGGAAGTCTGGGAATAAACCCGGCTTCTTTTTTTTTATTTAAATTTGGTTTTTGAAAAGAAATTTTGTGTGGTACTATTGTAGATGATTTGATACAAAGTGTAACATTCAATCCGCAAGGGATGGGTAGACATGGCTTCAGCCCAAGGAGTTATTGTGACAAGTTTCTAAGCAGTTGCATCAGCTCGGAGCGATTATTGATTTGGAGCTTGCGATAAATGCGCGAGATATAGTTTTTCGCCGTTCCTTCACTAATATAAAGTTCATCTGCAATCATTCGGTTAGTCCATCCACGCCAGATGAACCAAACGATCTCGATGTCTTTTTCGTCAAGCGATCGGGACAACAATTCAGTTGTATAACGAATACTGCTTTTTTGCTCCATTTCCGTTAACATCTTAAGGCGCCCTGACAAAAAATTCATCAGCGCCGCCGGCGCTATAAATTGACCGTCCAACATCGATTGAATCGACCGATCAAAAGCTTCATTATTTGTATCTTTCAAAATGTATCCGTTGACTCCCGAGATCAGCCCTTGTTCCATGTAGGATTCGCTGTTAAAGGAGGTAAGGAGCGCTATTTTGACGGATGGGTAACGTTCTCTAATGAACCTGGCACAGTCAATCCCGTCGAGTTCGGGCATTTGGATATCCAATAAACACAGGTCAGGCCGTTCCGTATGGGTTTCGAGATACTGGAGAGCCTGCCGGCCGTTTGCGACGGCGGCAAGAATGGTGTAACGCGGGTTTGCTTTCAACAGCTGCTGTACACTATCAAGCATTAATTGTTGATCTTCTGCCAGCAGTATTTTTGCTTTATTCGGCATATGACAAGTCCTCGACCGATGTCTGGACAATGTCCCTCCTCTTTCCAATTAAGTATATTTATTGTACCACCTATTTCAGCCAGATGTATATTGAATTGCCTGTCCCAATATAAAAAATGTAGTTTCCAAGAGGTGGAAGGTTGAGAGGAATACTTGTAGTCATGGCGGTTTGCCTAATCTTACTGGCAGGATGTTCACCTACCACCGATGAACCCTTGCTGGCTATTGAAGAGGGAAACGCTGATTTCAGCTCCATGTCTCTTTCCTCAGATAATCGGTTGATTCCTCTCCAGGGCCAATGGACTTTTGTGCCAGGACGACTGATCGAGCCGGACGAACCGATCCCGATGATGGAGGCAGTGTTTGTAGAAGTACCGCAGAGCTGGGAATCCCTGCATTCCTTACCCGGTTTGAATGGAGGCACTGGCTTCGGTACGTACCGACTTCGTATCACGCTGCATCCGGAAGACGTCGGAACAACTCTCGGCTTGCTGATCGAGCCCGTAGCTTCCTCTTACACGTTGTGGGTGAATGGAAAAAAGCTGAGAACGGTTGGTACTGTAGGAAAAAGCAGCGACTCGTCTATTCCCAAGGAAACCGTGGAGCGAGTTCATTTTGTTACCTCAGAGCGAGAGCTGCAGATTGATATCCAGGTCTCCAATTTTGCTCAACGAAAAGGCGGGATCTGGAAAGGGCTTTCCATTGGGGGCGAGACGGCACTGGAGTCGTCCCTTCAACGCGAGATGATGCGAGAGTATGCTAGTAGCGGTGCACTGCTTATGATGGGAGTGTTTTATCTCGCTTTTGCATGGCTGTATCTTCCCGAACGCTCGACTTTGTTCCTGGGGGCATTGTCGATCTGTTTCGCCCTCCGTATGTTTTTTCTTGGAGAGGTGCTTGTGGCTGCCTGGTTTCCCGGCTTAAGCTGGGCTTGGCAGGTGAAGCTGGAATACCTGATTGAAATCGCCGCCATATTATCATTTTCCCATTACTTTCGAGCCATGTATCCTCAAGAATATTCACGTCTGATGATCAACTCGATTCGCGGGCTCGAAGTTGCCTTTGCGATGGTGGTTCTAGCCACCCCAAGCTCGTTTTTTACTCAATGGATGGTCATGCATGCGGCCGTGGCAGCCTGCGCTGTACTCTTCGTACTGTGCTTTGTTTATCCGATAGCCATTCGGCATGGGCGCATGGGGGCGCGTTCTGGACTGATTGCACTTGCGATTGCTCTGCTTTCTCTCGTAAACGATACATTTTATTATTTGGCCGTGCCGCTGACGTCCGAAGAACTGGTTTACGCTGGCTTTTTCGTTTATTTGCTGTCCCAAATGGGAGTAACCATCAGACGCTACGTAGCTTTAAAGCAGGAGTCGGATGCTTTGACTCTGCGGCTGGCGGCCTCCAATGAAGAGCTTGAGCGAAAGGTATCGGAGCGCACGAGGCAGTTGACTGAATCGCACCAGGCCAACTCTCGTCTTATGCACAATATCGCCCATGATTTGAGAGCGCCAATCGCTCTTATTCGCCGTCGGGCGAAGCAGCTGGCGGCTTACGTGTCTCCGGAGGGCACGGCTGATCTAGTGGTGATTGAGCAGCAGTCAGAATGGGCGATCAAGCTGGCACAAAATCTAAACGACCTCGCCAGTTTTCAAGAAAGAGAGATGCGCTTTTCACCCGTATTCGTTAAAGCTATCGATCTGATGCGATTTTTGTATAAACGAACGGAACCTGTTATTCGGGGAAGCGGGTTCCAATGGTCGCACAAGCCGCTCGATGAGCTGTTCGAGGGGGACGTGCTTGTCGTGAGGGCGGACTTGTTTTTGATCGAACGATTGATCGATAATTTGATATCCAATTCTCTCAAATTTACACTTCCCGGCCGTAGGATTAGCCTATCCTATCGCATGGTTGGGGCGATTCTTGAAATCATCTTCGAAAACGAAGCGAATCCGCTTGACGAAAAGGCACTGGAGAGGATATTTGAACGGTTCTATAAGGCGGGTTTATCCGAGGTTGGAAGCGGCATCGGACTAGCTGTATGCCGGGAGATTGTTCGACTGCACGGAGGAGAAATCCACGTCTCCCAATCGGAAGAGGGCAGGATCCAGTTTTTTGTCCGGCTGCCGATGGAATCATCGGGTAAGGACTAATCGCTTGGATATCAGGCGATGTAAACAAACGTAATAATATATATTTCTTGACTGTTCAGGCCGTCCCTTTGGGGCGGTCTGTTTGTTTATATGAATGCATACATATGTAGCAGTTCCATAATGTAGAATTCATTTATAGGAAACCGGGGGGATACCATATCGATACGGAGCAGACAAGGCTGGAATGCGAGCTAGAAGACTGGAAAGAACGTAATCGAACGTTGATGGAAGAGATCCGGCAAATCGAAGAGCAATATCCTTTCTATCTAACGAATGATTATGAAAAAGAAGCTGCCTCTTTGCTGTTGGTATGCCAGATAGAGTACACGAAAAAATTATATGTCTTGCTTAAGCAATTGCGAGAAGAAGACAAGCTGCACGAACAGTTATTGCTCGAAAAATATAAGAGTCTGGAAAGCTTGAAAAGTGTCCTTCAAGAAGCATCGAACCTGATCCGTAAAGCGATAGCGGAGTATTAGCGCAATAAAAAAAGGAGGAACTAGAAATGGGTTCAGACGAGTGGGAAAAGCCAAAGGGTGAAGAGTACCGATATCTCCAGCAGCATATTGAAGAGGAGAGGCAGCTGAATGGTGAATTGCTCGCAAAGCTGGCTACATTAAAGAGAGGGCTTCAACTTCCCGAAGTGGATGAGGAATATATTGTTTTGATCCGAAAGAAAACGAAAGAATCGGTGCTTCTGCTGCACGGGCAAAACGAGGTGGACGTGCTCGCATTACATGAGAGCTACAAACGAAAAAAGCTGGGCCGTGAGCAAGAAATCGCAATTGTGGAACAAGAAATCCACAAGAAGAAGCAAATGCTGGGCATGCTGCTGAACGAAGTGGAGAAGGCTTCGGGGAAAATTGCTGCAGCTCATTCTCAAATCAAAAAGGAAGATACGGACAAGTCATCAAAGTCTGAAGCTTTAAAGAAGAACTATATAGCAGGGAAAAGAGCGGGTGAGGATTTGCACGATCAAGAGGGTAAGCTGCTGATCGCCGAAGGCGATCTGATTACGATGGAAGTTATAGAAAAAGCCAAGCGTTTAAACCTTCTAACGCAGCTTATTTTGCATATGAATATGCTTACACAGAGTAAGTAGGATAAGTCTTAAGGAAGAATCTATAGTTCTTTTGACCTATAAGTGGGAAGAAATGATGACTTGACAAAATATTTGTTTCGTGAGATACATATTGTATCAATGATAATGGGTATATAGATGTGCTTCGTCATATTTTTCGAAAAAATTACAAGCAATGGAAGCGTTGAAGTCTACTCCTTATGTGGGCACTTGGAGCAGACAGAGCTATTAGTGCAACCGGCCATTTTTCGCTAGACGAAAAATGTTTTCATGGGACGGTGTTCGGTATGAAAAATAAGCTCACAGTTATGCTTTTAACGGAAGGAACTTATCCCTACTTCCAAGGCGGCGTCAGCACTTGGTGTGATATATTAGTCAAACAGCTGAGCATGGTGGATTACGTCATCTTCAGTGTGGTGGCTGACCCGTTCATTACCCCTCAATTCGAAAAACCCCAAAATACGCAAATAACCCAAATGCCCTTGTGGGGAACAGAGGAACCCTGTGAGCATCTAAAAATACCATTCTCTCAAGTCTATCTGTCCAAAAAAAGAACGGTGCACCAGGTAGTTAAAAAACGGTTTATCCCCCTCTTTTCCGATTTGATCAAAGAAATTATCAGCTCGGAAAAAAATCCAACCCGTTTCGGTCAAATTCTCTACGAATTGAATCAATACTTCAGTCAGTACGAATACAAAGAAAGCTTCAAGGCTGAAATTACCTGGGACATCTACAAGGACATTATATTGTCCGCGTGCAAGGATACCCGTACTCATTTGCCGGAACCAGATATTTATGGCATGATTCAAAGCCTTGGCTGGATTTACCGTTTTTTCAACATATTGAACAACCCCATTCCCAAAGTGCATGTATCCCATTCCTCGGCGGCAGCTTTCTGCGGTATTCCTGCCGTGTTGGCCAAAATGGCGCATAAAACTCCACTGCTTTTAACCGAGCATGGCGTGTATCTCCGGGAACAATATTTGTCATTATCCAAGAGAGGACTGTCCTCTTTTTTAAATACGTTTTTGATACGGCTAGTATCTTCCATTGTCAGTTTGAATTACACCTTTGCGGATCAGGTTTCTCCCGTATGCGAGTACAACACGCGATGGGAGTCCAGGCTCGGGGTGGAGCCGAGTAAAATTAATGTCATTTATAACGGCGTGGACGAACAGATTTTTCGGGAGGGTCCCATTCGGAGAAATGAGCATCCGACGGTTGTGACGGTTGCGCGTATCGACCCGAACAAGGATATATTAACGTTGGTTCAAGCTGCTTTTACGGTAAAACAGCAGATCCCGGATGTACGATTTGTGATTCACGGAAGCGTGGCGGTGCAGGAATACTATGAAGAATGCCTCGCCTTGCGGGATAAATTGGATTTGAATGAGACGATTATTTTTGCGGGACATACTCAGAATATGGCGGCGGCTTATCAGAGCGGCGACGTGGTTGCCCTGTCCAGCATGACGGAAGCATTCCCTTACGCAGTGGTGGAAGGCATGATGACCGCCAAGCCAGTTGTTGCAACTGACGTAGGAGGCATTCGGGAGGCATTGGGTGATACGGGCTTTGTCGTAACCCCTGGACGCAGCGAGGCACTGGCCGATAAAATCATAGTGCTGCTAAAGGATCCTGAATTGAGGAACTCTTTAGGCAAACGGGCCCGGGAGCGGGCGCTTCATTTTCTGACACTGGATAAAGTGCTGGAGAATTATTTGAAAAGCTACATTAAATTGTCTATCTACGCGCACGAAAACGTACCTGCCGCTCGGGGTTTATCTCCCGAACAGCTTCAAAAGCTTCACGCAGAGCAAGCTTATATCTTAATGTCACGAGGATATTACCAGGAGGCGGCAGCCCAGTTTCGTTCGGCCGTAAACATGCTTCCAGCGGCTGTATTTACTCCCGTTTTGATAGGGGAAATCGCGGTATGTTATGAAAGACTCGGGGATCGTGAACGTGCAAGTATGGAGCTGGAGAGGATGAAGTTGCTGATGCAGTTGGCCGGAAACAAACGATTAAACGGTGGAAAGCAAACGGCATAACGGCTGTGCGACTTGGGGGGGCTAATCGATTGTGGATGCGTTGTATAAGAAATTGATATCCGAATCAGAGGATGAGCTTAAGAAGCTGATAGCCGAGAATGAAGAATGGAAGAAAAAGCTTACGGACGTTAGAGAGCATGACGCAATTTCATCCGTCTTTGAAGGAGAAATCTCGTCTCTCATTATGATGTCTCATCTCGAAAACACGAAACAGGTCTACCGTATTACGGAGGAGCTGCGGCAGGAAGAGGAACAGCAAGAACGGATTATTGTAGATAAAAACTTAAAAAAACAACGGTTTAAGCAGCTTCTGCTTGAGACCATTCAAACTGCACGTAGCAAAATGTCGGAGTCTTAAGACGAGAGAAGGGAATTTTATGCCAGAAGGTCCAGAACCAGGGATCCCTGAGGATAACGTCAAAATTCTGTGGAACCAATTTTTTGTCTTGAGACAGCAAATCGAGAACGTGAAGAAAGAAAATATGCAGCTGGAAAAGGAATGGAACGAAAAAAAGCAGCAAGTCAAACCGTCGGTATCCGCACATGTTTATAAAGACCTGATTCTAAAGAAGACGAAAGATGCTGTCGTACTGCTGAATCAACAGAAGGAAGCGGAGCTTGAACGTGTCCGAGCCGAGTTTGCAGCAAGAAAAGCGGAGCAGGAGGAAAGAGCCCGAAAAATAGATGAAGAGCTGCAAATGGTTCAAAATCTGCTTAAAATCATGTTGGATGAACTTGAGCGGGTTGTTCTTCATCAGTTCGATGACGGTATGCCTCCGGATATGAGCACACCCGTGGAGGAGCGGCCTCCACAAGAATCGCATCCCCAGTTAGAGATTCCTGCTGAAGAACCCAAGCAGCAACCAGAAACATTAAGCGGCTTTTGGGATAATATTGACGAATACTTAGGGGAACTTAATGACCGTTCGCATACGGGGGGGCACGGAGTAGATGAAGCCGCGCCAAAGCCCAAGGAACATCTCATCGATTCGGGCTTCCCTTGGGAGCGATCTGAACCTGGGATGCTTCCACAGACGGTTATAGCCGAGCCGCTTACTGCAGCAGCGTCGGATATCTCAGGTCGCGGAAGCAAGGTTGTACCTTTGAAGCCGCAGGCATCGCAGGAGAATAGAAGCGCCGTTTTCCCCTTGACCGAGGAGATCGAGCTGATAAAAAATCAGTATATCGTCGGTAATAAGGCGGGTGAAGATATTTATGATCGCAATGGACAGATTATCGTCAGCAAGAATAGTGTCATTACATCGGATGTGGTGACGAAGGCGGAGGCGGAAGGCAAGATGGCTGACCTTATCGTACAGATGATTTTACCTGGCTTTGGGGATCAGGAGCATGAGTGAAATCGTGAAGGTTCATGCCAAAGGCTTGGTTCGGGAAGAGCAAAGAGAGCTCTTCAACGTACTGATGAAGGATATTCTGAATCGTCATTTGCAGCCCCAAGACATGAATGAAGTCGCCGCTTTGCTCGAATCCATGGGGTGGAACGATCAGCGAACAAGTAAAGAATTCGGCATGAACAATGTATTCGAATTGGCTGAGGTGCTGTGGAATGCCATACAAGACAAGATTGTGTATAGCCCATTTTCCAATGTTGATAAACCCGCAGTGCTGTCTACCGTCTTAGAACTTCTTCGTGCTTTTCTGCGAGGCGTGATCTTTGCTCTGCCGATGGCCATATCTGTATTGTCCATGCTGACCTTGAAATTTTCGCTTTGGTCCAACGAGAACTTATCGGTTGAGCTGGCCACAAGCATTGCCATAGGGACGATCCTGAGTTTTATGACGGTTGGCGGTTTTACGCAAGCGATTGCTAGACGCGGCTTTTTTTATATCATACAAGGACACTATCATCTTGCGAGAAGAACGACCTATTTATTTATCCGAATCGGTTTCATCGTATCACTGGCATTATCCGCCATTATCTTAATCACGGACATTTTTTTCACCCTGTTTCCCTACCGGATGCTGTTTTACATCGTCGCTTACTTTATCCTGTTGAGCTCCATTTGGCTAACCGTTACGGTGATGTACATTCTTCGCAGGGAGATTACGTTTACGGTCTTCATTATTTTGGGAATCGCTATCGTTTATGTTTTTTATAAAATACTCGGCATGGACATCATATGGGCCCAATTGCTGGCCATATTGATCATCTCCCTCTTGAGCGCAATCCTCATCAAATATTACTTTGAACTCGATGAGCGTAAATCGAAGAAAACGGGGATTTCCCATCTCCCTAGATTTTCTATTACGGTCTATACGACCATGCATTATTTTTTTTACGGTTTCCTATATTTCACCTTTCTTTTTATAGACCGGATCGTGGCATGGTCTACCAATAACGTCTACATGCCCTATGTCATTTGGTTCAGAGGCGAGTACGAGATTGGGCTAGATTTTGCGCTTCTTATGCTGGTGCTGCCAATGGGCTTTTGCGAGGTCAGTGTGTCTTGGTTAATGAAGGACTTGGAAGCAGGACAGAAGGTGTATAAGGGCAGTCAAACCTCCAAGATGAACAACAATTACTTGCTGATGTATTTCCGGACACAAGGGCTGCATGTTTTAAACGCCGTAATCAGCGGGTTTATCATCTACGGCGTCGCCTATTACCTGGATCATCAATACTATTTGGCAAACGGCAAATCGTTCCTTTCCAGTGAGATTACGCAATTTGTGCTCGTTTGGGCACTTGTCGCTTATACCGTACTGTCGGTCTTTTTGATGAATGCGGTGATTTTATTTGCTTTATCCCAGCCGTATAAAATCATCAACGCCCTCGTTCCCGGGCTAATCGTTAACTTTATTATCGGATTTCTTCTAAGCCGGTGGGTCGGATATCACTATGCCGTGTCCGGGCTGCTGGCGGGATCCGTGGTGACCGCCGTTCTCTCCACTCTAAATATAACCAAAGTTTTGAAGAAATTAGACTACTATTTGTATTCGGCGTCATGAAGAAAGGAGATCACCGGGGTGTCTTCTTACCAGACCTGGCACAATCAAATCATCCATGTGACACAATATTTTTTCACTTATGGTTTGCTGACTGTGCTGATCCCCCGGCTAATTTTCAAGCAACAGCGAGGCGACCGGATGGAGCAAGCCATCATCAACTATTGTAAATTGATGATTTTGCTCATCTTGCTCGGTTATTTGCTCGTTCTCGTTAAGCTGTTTGAAATGATTACGATCCTTCTTATTCTCGGCCTGATGGCCATAGGGAAATATATGCGCAGACGTTCTGCAACCACCGAGGATGAGCAAGTAAAGTACTATGTTCAAACGTTATTCTATAATTTTCTTGACGGTCAGATACCTGTAAAGGCTGCCATAGCCGCTTGGATAAAAGGAAAATATGCAGACTTGAAGCAAGAGGTGACCAAATATCTTCGGGTGCCTTCGCTGATTCGATTGTCCCTGTTGGCGATGGTTATTTCCGTAGCGGCATACTTGAGGTTCTACGACGCAGTGACGAGCAGTCCCCCCGCGTTTTCCGACGGGTACGTTACTCTGGCATGGTTTAAATATATCAATGGTCGCCACTTGTTTCACGACGGCATTTACCCGCAAGGGTTCCATATTTTTATGGCCACGCTTTCGAAGTTTACGACGATAGACGCACTGTATATTTTGAAATATACGGGGCCGTTCAATGGGGTACTGACGGTTCTAGGGCTATACTTCGCTCTTTCCAAGATGACCGGGCGATACGCGGCAGGCTTGCTCGCAGCCATAGTCTACGGATGGGCAGGCTATTATTTTAGCCAAAACGGTTGGGAGCGTCAGGCGGCTACGAACTCGCAGGAGTTTGCCTTCGTATTCCTGTTTCCGGCTCTGTATTTTACCTTCCAATATCTAAATTCAAAAGACGCTCTGTCTCTTCGTAATGCCGGCATATGTATCGCCATATCCGGGCTAGTTCACTCTTTTGCCTACGCATATACGATGATGTCGGTCTTCATTATGGTGGTTGTATTCTTTCTGACGGATCCCCGGGGAGAGTGGAAGAGCTGCCGTAACGTATTCGTTATTTGTATCGCAACGGGCTTGCTTGCCTCGTTGCCGCTAGGCCTTGGGCTTCTCATTGGAAGGGGGTTTCACAGTAGCTCAGCGCGTTATCTCGTTTCGCAAGTTCAGGATATCGTTATACCGGAGCTTCGCCTATTGGATTATTTGGGTGTCGTATCGATATTGCTAGTCGGGGCGTGGGCTTTGCTCTATGCGATCTTTGATCGAGGCTCGAAAAGGGAAGTCCGATTCGGTCTATTCACATTCTTGTTCGGCGCGACAAGCTTTGTCTTGTACGTATTTGTGGGATTATGGACGGGAAGCGAGATTATCGGTTCACGCTCAAACGAGCTATGGGCTTTCGCCGCGTCATTTGGGCTGGGTGCCGCTTGGCACATGACGATCCGGTTTCCTGCACGGTGGTTCCGGTTTCGTAATGGGCTGGATTGGATGGCATGTCTGCTGCTCCCTGCCTTTGTTCTCCTCGTGCTTAAGCCATCTCCTATTATTACATATAAGCTGGAATGGGGCAGCAGCGTGGAGAAATATTTGCAGATCAGCGGCAAGCATCGTCCGAACACGTGGATGATCGTGGCCCAAGAAGAGCAGTACCCTATCATTTTGGGGAACGGCTTTCACATGTATGTTCGGGACTTGCTTCAAACGTATGATCCGGAAAAATCCTATTTGACGAAACGTAATGAAACAAAGTCGGACCCCGATCTGCCTAATGACGTTTTCATTTTCAGGGAAAAAGTAGTGTTTAAGGTGAGCCGTTCCAACAGTATTTATCCGTTATTGGAAGAGACCTATCATCGCCGGGAGAAGGAGATGGCTGAGCTGAAGATGTGGTTGAACATACACCAAGCCACCCAGCAAGATATGACTCTTTATTACGAAGATGATCATTTGGAGGTGTACCGACTGCACCGGGAGATGATAAGAGAACAGATGAACCGAATCCTCTGGGGAGACGACGGGAAGGGTGGAATGTAAAGTGGCTGAACACGCTACAACAGCATTGTACTTGCTTAAATTCTTGTTTTCTTACTTCTTGCTTTTTTACATCATTCCATCGCTCGTCGTACCCCTAGATGAGGATCATAAGGGAAAGCTCGACAGATGGGTCATCAGTATGATTCATTCTCATTTTTTCATCATCCTTATCGTTCATTTGTTTGCCTTATCCAAGCTTTACGAGACGATCTCGTTGTACGTTGCGGTAGCTATCGCCTTCACGCTGCTAGCCAAGCGGAAAATCAAGTCGGGTGAGGTGACCCTTGGAAGGAAGCAGCTTGTGAGACTGCTTGATTTAACAGATAACCGCGATGAACTTAAACGCAAGCTGTTAGCGAAATGGATGGAAACAAAGGGAGATATGCGGAGCGGGTTCAAGCAAGGACTTCAGGTTTTTTTATCAAGTCCTATTGCCTGGGCGGGCACCATTCTTAGTCTGGTTCTCTGCGGATATGTCCGTTTTGGACACTCCATCGAGCATGCCTACTACGGGGCTTCCGATCCGTATGTTCATTTGAAATGGGTGAAAGCCCTTAGCGCCAACATTCTTTATATTGATGGTGTATACCCGTACGGCTTTGAAGCGGTGATAGCGGCGCTAAACAAGTTTTATTTACTGGATCCATATTACATTGTTCGGTTCATCGGACCACTTGCCGGAGTATTGATCCTGATCACCCTCTATTATGTACTTAGAAAATATGATCCGAACGACATGATGGCGATTTTCGTGACGATGGCGATCATTGCAGCCTCCTCCTGGTTGTTCGGAGGGTACTTATGGAGGCAAATGTCTGCCTTATCTATGGAATACGGTATTTTATTCTTTTTTCCGGGCATCCATTTTTTGATCGAATATTTTCGTAAAGGTCGACCGGCCTCACTATTTTTGGCAGCCGAATGTATGGTTTTGACCTTATTCATCCATCCTTATGTGGCTGTATGTACAGGAGCTGCTTACATCGTTGTTTTCCTTTTTCATGCGGATAAGGTCATTCGTTCGGGAAGCTTCCTCAAGCTCGTCATTATTTTTCTGCTAGCCGGCGGAATCGGCGTGATGCCATTAGTGCTGGGGGTCTTATCCGGGCTAGAGTTCCATGAGACTTCAATCGATTTTGTCAGGGACAGCGTCAATCTCGGCGGAGATGAATTCAGAACCTGGAGCAAATTATGGGAAGGCTACTCCACGAATCATTTCATTTTGGTGTTTTTGGTGAGCATAGGGGTGCTTGGAATTCTGGTTGTCGCAGGGATGCTGTTGCGGTTTCTTCACCGGGGGAGCGTTCTGCTCACAAGCGATTGGCGTATGAACAGTGTTTATCTTCTGCTCGGGTTGTTATTCTTCGGTATGTATCAAGCAGACCATTTGGGCCTTCCCGTATTCATACCGGAATACCGGCTCGAAATTTTTTTTATAATCGTCGCGGCTGTCGTGATCGCACGGACGCTTAGTCAGATTGTGGCCTTTATCCAAAACAGGTTTGTGTCCGAAGCGATTAAACTGGTCGCATCTGTGTTGATCCTCATGTTCTTCTTCTCCAATGCGGGCTATGCTCTCCCGCTGGGAAACCGGTACCAATATGAAGAGGCCGTTCAAGCCTATATTAAAATCCGTAATGAATTCCCTCATCAGGAATGGACGATCATTTCTCCGATTGAGGAGTACCCCATGGTGCTCGGTTACGGATGGCATACGAACTTGTGGGAATTCGCCAAAGGAATTACGGAAAAGGATGAAAAGGCGGGAAGCTTTCCGACGAACTATGTATTTCTGTTTGTGGAGAAAATCCCGTTAGATACGAATCGGGAAGTGACGGAGGAGGACGCGGAACAACCCTTCCCAGCCAATGTTGGAGCCCGGCTCGACGATTATTATCGTATAAAGGAGAATCGGATTGCCATTCAGGCTAGAGCGTATTATTGGGCGGAAGCTTATCGCAAGACAAACAGCCATATGCAGATTTTCTCGGATTCCCCGAATATGAGAGTGTATTTGATTACACAGGACGGAAACAACCCGTATAATCTGTTGAAATAATTTTAGGGATGGGTGCTTCCTCATGCCAACCGTACTATTAACCGACGCATTAATGCGTAAAACGTTATCGGCTTCAAGGTCCCTCGGAATGAAGGGGGTCAAGGTCATCGTAGCGGATACAACGAGGTGTACGCCTGCCGCATTCTCGAGGTACAGCGCCCGGACCGTGATTTATCCTGATCCGGTCCAACAACCGGAAAAGTTTATGAATTGGCTTGTGCAAACGCTGCGAAGCTATTCCGTAGATGTGTTGATTCCGATGGATGACACGACCATGAGCCTTGCCGTAAAACATAGGAAGGAGCTGGAATCGCTATGCGCCATGGTTCTCCCGCCTTCCGAAAGCTACGAGCATGCCGAGGATAAATACGCCAGTGTTCAGTTGGCGGCTTCAGCAGGCCTGGCATGCCCGGCAACTTATATGCCTCAGAGCTTAGGGGAGCTGGATGAACTAGCCGGAGAATTGGCGTATCCGGTTATCATCAAACCAAGACGGAGCTCGGGCTCGAGGGGAATACGGCTTGTTGGAGGAAAGAGTGAGCTGAAGCATCAATACAGGCTCATCCATGAACAGTACCCCTTTCCTTTGGTGCAGGAATATATCCCGGCAGGGGAGCGCATCGATGTATGTCTGTTATTTAACCACCGCAGTGAGCTTCGGTCCGCTTTCGTTCAGAAGGAGCTGCGTCATTATCCGGTGGAGAGGGGACCTAGCACAGCGCAGGAGAGCATCCGCTGTCCGGAGCTGGTGAAAGCCTGCTCCATGCTGCTGCAAAGCATCGGCTGGTCGGGTATCGCTGAGTTGGAATTCATGATCGACCCGCGCGATGGCCGGCCCAAGTTTATGGAGATCAATCCTCGCTTTTGGAATTCGTTACATCTGGCGGTCCTCTCGGGAATTGATTTTCCCTGGCTGCTCTACCAAGCGGCTGTTAACGGGGATGCCCCCGATAGGTTCGAATATACCGAGGGCATCAAATGCCGTTCCCTGCTTCCCGGAGATGTACTGCATCTACTGACGAACAGAGAACCGCTTCGTTTGTTACCCAACTTTTTTTCCGGTCCGGCGGAAGGAGGACGGGACGATATTTTGTCGCTTCACGATCCGGGTCCTGTGATCGGCTTTGTGGCGGCATGCTTACGGTATGCTTTTGATCTAAGAATGTGGAGAACGATGTTTATGCGTTGAGGAGCGGTAAAGGGAATGAGAAACGTGTTGACCATTGATGTGGAAGACTGGTATCAGACGAATGGTTTTAATATTCCGATCGAGAACTGGGGTAACTTCAGAGACCGGGTCGTGGTGAATACGCAGCGATTATTGGATGTGCTGGACAAGAACCGTGTGCATGCCACATTCTTCATACTCGGCTGCGTGGCGCAGAAATATCCCGATTTGGTACTGGATATTGCCAGACAAGGGCATGAGGTCGGATCTCATGGAGGATGGCATCGGCTGGTCAGCCAGCAGACACTAGAAGAATTCCGGCAGGATCTGCTGTTCTCCAAGCATACCCTGGAACGAATTCTAAATAAGCCGGTGACGCTGTATCGGGCGCCGTCATGGTCTATCTCGCCTAATCGATTTCGCGTGTTGGAGATTTTAAGCGAGGAGGGGTTTGTTTGCGACTCGAGCATTCAGCCGTTCCGTACACCTTTGTCTGGTATTGCGGGGGCGCCTCTCGTACCGTTCTACCCCATTGTGGAGGGCAAAAGGCTGGACATTCTGGAATTTCCCCCGACCGTACTTAATATATGTAAAATGCGCATACCGTTCTCCGGCGGGTTTTATTTGAGAGCCGCACCGTACGCGATGATTTCGTGGGCTTTAAGCCATTTAAACAAAACGAGACCGGGGATGATCTATATTCATCCATGGGAGCTTGACCGGCAGCACCCGCGTCTGAATGCGGCGCCTTCCTATAAAAGGTTTATTCACTACTTTAATATGGACAGTACACATTGCAAGCTGAACAGGCTTTTGAATGAGTTTGAGTTCGGCTCACTCGGTGAAGTGATCAAGCAAGGCAGCTATCCGGCATTATCCTTGTCCTAAACATCCGGAACAAAAAGGGGTGTTTGCTACGTTAGCTATCATGAAATCCTGGAAAAGATACTTTCATGAAAATGTCGGTTCCTTGATTGTCATTAATTTGATGCTGGCGGCTGTCGCCTTCCTGAAGGATATGGTATACGCCATGTATTTCGGCACAACGGCTGCGGCTGATGCGCTGGGACTGGCCTATTTTATTACCGATACAATGGCAAACGGACTTCTGGCCGCAGCCTTGGGAGCGGCCTGCGTACCTCAGTTTGCCAAGCTTGCGGCGTTGGGAAAGAAGGAACGGCTGAGACGCACCTTGAGAAATACTACGGGAGTCGTAGCCTTCTCCACCGTGCTTCTTGCCGCTGGGTTTGTTTTCTTAGGACAAGGTATGACCGAATGGATCAGACCGGACCTTACCCCTGCAGAGCAGATGATGAGCTGGAACCTTCTGCTCATCCTGCTGCCAATTGTCGTCTTCTTCCCATTATCCGCGGTATTTGCTTCGATGCTTCAGGTGCGGGGACGCTTTAATATACCGGCTATAGGTCCGGTATTGTTTAACATAGTGCTTCTCGTGATCATTGCGTGGGCTTACGGAGTCCGGATTCCGCAAAGCTACGGCGTATACGTCTATGCTTTTTCCATCGTGCTGGGAGGTCTGCTGATGCTGCTTCTCACTTGGTACGTATGGTGGAGGCATAGAAAAACAATGGAATCCGAGGCCGTACAAGTGGAAATGGAGAAGAGAGGCTATGATCGATTGGATGCGTCGGGAATTTCCAAGGTCTTTGTTCCTTACCTGTTTATTCTGATCAGCATGTATTCCGTTTCCTTTGTTGAACGCTATCTCGCTTCGCAGCAGGGGACGGGGACGATTTCCGGTTTAAACTATGCCTACCGTGTATCTCAATTTCCCATGTGGGTGTTCGTAGCAGCCGTTAGCGCAGTTGTGCTCCCTTCCATGTCCAAGTGGATTTCGCTTAGGGAGTGGACAAAAATCAGGAAGCAAATGGTAACCTCATTGCTTTGGATTCTGGCCGTCACCGTACCTACGGCTATTTTATTTTACACAGCTAGAGATCCATTGATTTCCCTGTTGTTTCTGAGAGGCTCGTTCGATTATACATCTCTGAGAACCACGTCCGATATGCTTGCCGGCTTTTCCTTATCGATCATCGGACAAGGGATTTCGACCATCATTCTGCGATTTTACCTCGCTTTAGGCAAGATGTACGTTCCGCTTGCGATCTTTATCGTTTCAGCAGCATTTAATATCGTACTAGACTTTTATTTCATCCGAATATATGGTTCCCCGGGGCTCGGCTATGGAGCGGCATGCGGATGGGGGATCAACGCTTTGATGCTTATGATTTGTTTGTTTCTGACTTTAAGATCTCAGGCGAAGGAGAAAGGGGCAGTAACATATGAACAAGTGCTTGGTCATCATTCCCGCATATAACGAGGAAGACAGCATTAGGGGGGTCATTGAAGGAATTCAAAGTGAGCAGCTTGACGCAGATATCCTGGTGGTAAACGATGGATCGACGGACTCTACGGAATGGATAGCCAGACGATGCGGTGTATCCGTCATCTCGCATCCGACCAATCTCGGATATGGTTCCAGCTTACAAACAGGGTATAAATTTGCAAGCCTGCGGAGCTATCCGTTTATCATTCAGTTTGATGCGGACGGACAGCATGATCCCAGCACGTTAAAAGTGATGATGAGGGCGATTGAAGAGCGCGATTCCGATATCGTCATCGGCTCCCGTTTTTTGACGGAAAGCGATATCGAAATGAATGTGGGCCATTTGAAAAGACTAGTGACTTTATTTTTTAGATTTGTGATTTGTTTACTCACAGGAACGCATATAACGGACACGACCTCCGGTCTTCGCGCCGTACGATATTCCGCGTATGCTTACTATGCTATTCGCAACCGGTTCCCGGCGGAATATCCAGATGCGGCCTTTCTCATTCAAATGCTCTTTCGCAATTACACCATATCCGAAATTCAAACCAATATGAGGGACAGAGCCTATGGCAAAAGCGCTCTGCACGGCGGGTTGAAGCCTGTGTTTTACATGCCCAGTATGATGCTCAATATCCTGATCGTGTTCATTCAATACAAGGTCGTATTTAGGGTGAAAAACAATGCATAACATCCTGCACTATTTTTTGTTATTGTGCGGCTTCCTTTTTTTCGGAACGGTTGTCATTCTTTTGATGAAGCATAAAATCAGCGAAAAAATTTCGATGGTGTGGCTGAGCGGATCGCTTGTGATTTTCGTATTATCCGGCAACCACGAAGTGCTGGATTGGATCGCGGGGCTGCTGGGCATTCAATATGCGCCTTCCCTGTTGTTCCTGTTTTCCACTCTCGTCCTGCTTCTGATCGTATTGTACATGTCGATTCAAGTATCGAATTTGAACGATAAGCTAAAGGAGCTGGGGCAATTTATGGCGCTTCACACGTATTCGGAGTCACAGCATCGTGTGGAGGAGCATGTAGCGGGACACGATTCAGGAAAGGAGAATCGAGGATAGATGGCGGAAAGCGTGTCAGCATTAACCGTTGTTATGGGGCTGTTGTCCGTTCTCCTGTTGTCCGGTTCCGCTGTGGCATGGCTCATTCTCAGAAGCAAGCTGGCCGATATGAAGCTGCGCTCGGAACTGGCCGCGTGGCTGATTGAAGAACGTCAGAAGGAGCAGAATGGTAATGGTGCGTTCGTTTTCAATCATGTCTTGGAGTTAATTGGGCGCCTGGTTAAGGCAAACAGCTATGCCTTCTACTTATATGATGATCAGGAACGGAGGTTCGTGCTGAAGACTGTACGTGGTCAAGAGGATATCTCCAATCATATTCAGCCAGCATACACTGGCCTTATACCTTATAGGAAAGGGAAGGAGTGGCATCCCCCTCTCAGCCTGGCTTCCACAGCATTTACGGTTAAGACGGAAGTGATCAAGTACGAGGACGTTCCGCTATTGTCCGTTCCCTTAAAAGATGGCAAGGGTGTAATCCTTGCAGGGCCGATTCGCAAAATACGCCGAGTAACTATGCAGCAATTGAAGTATTTGACCCATCTGCTGCCTGAATTAGATGAACCCGCCGTCTCAAAGCGCGAGCAGACTGGGAGAGAAGCAGAAGCGATTGTTACATTAGAGAAATCCGTGAGTTACCTTTGGCAGCTGACAAGTCATCCGGAGGATTTGGCTGACCTTATATTAAGATTAGCCGTCAAATATTTTGAAGCTTCAGGAGCTTTTTTTCTGGTGAAAAGGGAGGGGCACTTGGAGGTTCCTGCATCGATTGGTCTGAAGCAAAGCGTGATGATTCGCTTGTTGAACGACCGAAAAGCCTCGGAATTATTTGATATTACAACTTCTGACCGTTTTGTGGTGCTTGAGAAGGGGGATAAGCTGTATGGTGAACTTCCCGGTTACATTCAAGAGATGGGAGTAAGCCCCTTGACCTTGTTTCCAACACCCTTCGGAGATCGGGCCGCTTTGCTGATTTGTTACTATGAGTCAGGACCCTATTCGAGCGATGCCAAAGCAGGGGCCGCTCAGCTTCAAGCTCTTGAAAGGCTAGTCCGAAATGCTTGCGCTATATTGGGGATGCAGGCTTTGGAAGGAAGGATAAGCCAAACGGATGTTATTGACTTATTAAAGCGATTGGCCCGTATGGTGGACCACCTGAAGACTTATACGATCGGAAATTCGGACATGATGAGCCGTTATTCCGCTATCGTTGCGAGGGAAATGGGGTTGGATAAGGAAGCGGTTCAGGAAGTGAGTCTCGCCGCGTATCTGAGCAATATCGGAGTACTGGGTCTTCCTGACGATTTGCTGCAAAAGGAAGGTAAATTTACACTGCATGAATACGAACGGATGAAATGGCACGCGGAAATCGGGGCTGCCTTTGTGCAGCAAGCCACGTCTCTGGAAGGGGGCGCTTCGATGATCCGGCATCATCATGAGTGTGTGGACGGGAAGGGTTACCCGAATGGTCTCAAAGCGGAGGAGATTCCGACCGGGGCGAAAATACTCCATGTGGTGCAAAGCTTTCTAGCCATTATTGGTGGAAGAAAATACAGGGAGCCCTATACGTTCGAGCAGGCCATTGAGAAGCTGAAGGCCGCTTCTGGCTCCCAATTGGATGAAGCGGTTGTAAAAGCCCTTATTGGATGGTTCCGCAAAAAACAAAACGGCGTTTCTACGACCACTCGCTCACTCGGGCCGTGCTGGGAAATGAGCTGCACCCCAAGCGACATATGCACGACTTGTCCCGCATACCATAACGTGAAGCAAAATTGCTGGGAGCTCGAGTCAAATAACTGCGTTGCCCATGGCAAATCGTGCAGCACATGCTATGTTTATACCGAAACCTTATCCCGATTAGGCCGAGACCCGTAGTGGGGGTCGCGGCTTTTGGCCTCTACAGCTTGCGCTAATATGAAATTATCCACAAGGTTATCCACAAAACTAACATGTTATTTATGGAGTCTATGTATAGGTTTATTTAAAATTAATAACATATCCACAAAATAAGTTATACACAGGTTAATTTTTTAAATTAAATTACCTTAATAATTATAAGAATCATGGGACTTTAAATGTAAGTTTACCGATGGAAGCGGCGAGAAGAAACTGCTTCCGTAAAATACAAAGAAGCCTGCTGGTGCACAACTCTTGCCCGGCAGACTTCTTTGTATCATATCCGAGCGTTCATTTTGCTTTCCCATTTTTGTTGATTCGTCGGCTTGTTCTTTCGTTCAATAAAAGTTATTCTATTTAGAAAGTAAATGTCATATGTAACTACAGCTGATATGAAAGGAGGAGTACACCGCATGGGGGAACCTCGTAATAGGACGAATACGTTTAGACGGTTCTTTCTAAATAATAAATTCGTCTTGTTTTTATTCGTTATGCTTTTGATCGGTTTAAACATCCTGGTTTTAGACAAGATCCCTTATGTGTTCACGCCTTTTGTTGTACTGGTCAAAACGGTGCTGCTCCCGCTTCTCTTAACAGGGATTGCTTTCTATCTGCTCAATCCGGTTGTGGATTGGATGGAGAGAAGGAAGTTTAGAAGAGTGTACTCTATCCTCATTCTGTACTTGGTCATAGCTTGTGCAATTACCCTTATCGTGGTGGCGGTTGTACCGTTAATCCGTGATCAGGTGCTGAGCTTAATCCATAACATTCCAAAATACAGCCGAGAGATCGAAATACGATTCGGGCAGCTTATGGGAAGTCCGTTTCTCAATCAGATTCAGCAAACGCTAGGCACGAGCTCCACCGATTGGACGAATGATCTTTCCCAGAGAGTATCCGCCATAGTGAATCGGGCGGGAGCAAGTATTGGAACTTTTTTGGGGGCTGTAACGGAAACCATTCTGGCCGTGATTACGGTGCCGTTTATCTTGTTTTATTTGCTTAAGGACGGCAAAAAGCTGCCGCATTTTATTTTGGAATTCATTCCGACGGCGCTTCGCGAACAGATACATCGGGTTATGATTGAAATGAATAATCAGATCAGCTCCTATATTCGGGGACAGATCATTGTCAGCTGTTGTATCGGCTTTTTATTATATGTGGGCTATCGTATTATCGGCTTGGAGTATTCTCTTGTACTGGCGATTGTTGCGGCGTGCACGAGTGTTGTTCCATATTTGGGTCCTGCAATTGCCATCACCCCGGCGTTGATTGTTGCCATCGTAACATCGCCGGTCATGCTGCTGAAGATGATCGTCATTTGGACCATTGTGCAGCTAATTGAAGGCAAATTCATCTCGCCGCAAATTATGGGCAAATCGCTCCAGATACATCCGATCACGATTATTTTTGTTATTTTAACGGCGGGCAACTTATTTGGGGTGTTCGGCGTGATCATGGCCGTTCCCGGTTATGCCGTATTAAAAGTGATCGTATCTCATTTGTTCGAATGGGCTAAGGAACGCTCTGGATTATATAAACCCATAGATTAAGACAGTGTGTAGAGTAGAGGCATCCCTTGAAGGGGATGCCTTATTTGTCATGCCCTTCGTTCATAAAATGTCCACCGATTTGGGGGATGTTTTCCTTACCGGATTTGTCACAGTTTTAACCGATCTGTAACACATTCCACGAAAAGGCCATGCTATGATTTATTCATTAAGTGAAATGAATCACAAAGATTTGAACATATTGTGAATTTGTTCACAAATGCTTTTTTTCTGAGAGGAGATGAGCCATCATGAATTACCGCAAGCTTTTATTTTCTCCACTGGCCATCATTTTGGTTATGCTGCTAAGCGGCTGCGAACTAAATATGGTTGTCTTCGAACCTCAAGGACCCGTGGCGAGAAGCATTATGGAGCTGATCAACTGGTCGTTGATGTGGATGCTTCTGGTTGTAGTCGTTGTATTTGGACTGTTTGGTTATATTGTCTGGAAATATCGGGAGAGGCCTGAAAATAAGGATTACGAACCGCCCGAAGAGCACGGCAGCACACTGCTTGAAGTGATCTGGACGGCTATTCCGATCCTGATTGTTATAGCCTTGACCATTCCAACCGTAAAAACGTTGTATGATCTGGAAGAAATCCCTAAGGGCTATGAGGAAAAAGCGCCCATTACCATTCATGTCACCTCAGCGGATTGGAAATGGATCTTTAGCTATCCGGAGCAGGGGATTGAGACTGTCAATTATGTCAATATTCCCGAGGATACACCTGTTCTGTTTAAGTTAACGTCTGCCAGCACGATGCAGTCCTTCTGGGTTCCGGCATTAGGCGGGCAAAAATATACGATGGGCAAAATGCAAACGCAAATGTATCTTGTTGCAGATCATCCCGGCTCCTATTTGGGCAGAAACACCAACTTCAATGGGCGTGGGTACGCGGAGATGGAGTTTGAAGTGTTAGCTCAAACCCAAGAGGATTTTGACCAATGGGTCAAGGACGTCGAACAAACAGCCCCTAAATTAACGGAAGATAAGTATGAAGAATTGTTGAAACCGACTCATTTGGGTCGTCTAACCTTTTCCAATACGCATCTGGAATGGGTTAACCATGCAGAACCCGATTCCAAGACGTATACCAATCCTGAGCTTTACAGGTACCATGGCTATCAAGGCAAAGTGTTTGAAGAAGAAGATAACTACAAGAACAAAGATAACGATACAAGCAGTACTGGCAACCATGTAGAAAGTGAAGACAAGGCTAAGACCGACGGAGGTGAGCATCATGGGCATTAAATGGAACGAGATTTTTATTACAGGGGATCCGATGATCTTAGGTGCGCAGATTTCCATTGTTTTAACCATCATTGGGATTGTCGGGGGATTGACCTATCTCCAAAAGTGGAAATGGCTGTGGAGGGAATGGCTGACCACGGTTGACCATAAACGAATCGGGATCATGTATATCATTGCCGCTATCCTGATGTTTTTCCGGGGCGGTATGGACGGATTATTGATGAAAGCACAAACGTCCAGACCGGAAATGGAGTTATTGAACGCCCAGCATTATAACGAAATTTTTACGACGCATGGCGTCATTATGATTTTGTTCATGGCGATGCCGTTTCTGATCGGTTTGATGAACGTGATCATTCCGCTTCAAATCGGTGCAAGGGATGTGGCTTTCCCGCAATTGAACGCCTGGAGCTTCTGGTTGTTCTTCAGCGGTGCGATGCTGTTCAATATTTCTTTCGTTATTGGCGGATCTCCCGATGCGGGATGGACGTCCTATTTCCCTCTCGCGGGTAAAGAGTTCAGCCCGGGGATCGGTAACAACTATTATGCGATTGCTTTGCAAATCGCCGGTATTGGGACGCTGATGACAGGGATTAACTTTATTGTTACCATTCTCAAGATGAGAACCAAAGGCATGACGTTAATGAGAATGCCGATGTTTACATGGACGACATTCATTACATCGGTCATCATCGTAGCGTCCTTTCCAATCTTTACGGTAGCTCTTGCTCTGATGACGTTCGATCGTTTGTACGGCACTCATTTCTTTACTTTATCCGGCGGCGGTATGGATATGCTGTGGGCGAACCTATTCTGGTTATGGGCTCATCCGGAAGTCTATATTGTGGCGCTCCCGGCGTTCGGTATTTTCTCGGAAATTATCGCAACATTCTCCCGCAAAACGCTCTATGGGTACAAATCCATGGTGTTCTCGATTGTAGGGATTGCCATTCTAAGTATGGTCGTGTGGGTTCACCATTTTTACACGATGGGAGCGGGGGCGTTAGTTAACTCGTTCTTCTCGATTACGACCATGATGATCGCAGTTCCGACGGGAGTTAAGATGTTTAATTGGATGTTTACGATGCGTAAAGGACGCATTAAAATGACGACCGCGATGCTCTGGGCCTTGGCATTCATACCTTGCTTTGTTATCGGCGGGGTCACAGGTGTCATGCTGGGCATGGGGGCGGCTGACTATCAATACCACAATACGCTTTTCTTGGTCGCGCATTTCCATTATGTGCTTATTCCAGGTGTAGTATTTGCAGTATTTGCAGGCTTATACTACTGGTGGCCTAAAATCTTCGGTCACATGTTGAATGAAAAAATCGGAAAATGGCACTTCTGGTTGTTTGTTGTAGGCTTTAATGTGACGTTCATGCCGATGTTTTTCCTTGGATTGGACGGTGCCGTAAGACGTGCCTACACCTATTCGGAGGAATCCGGCTTCGCTCCGTTGTTCCTTCTGTCGACCATCGGCTCCATTATATTAGCGCTAGGTTTTGCAGCCTTTTGTTATAACATTTACTGGAGCATACGCTATGCGGACCGCAACGTTCCAAGTGACCCGTGGGATGCGAGAACGTTGGAGTGGGCCACAGCTTCACCGGTCCAGCATTATAACTTTACCAACCTCCCGGAGGTCACGACGCAAGATGCCTTCTGGCACATGAAAAAGAACAACGAAGGTTTGGTGCTTCGCGCAGAACACATCGAAGAGATTCATTTGCCAAACAATACGGGCCTTCCGTTTATCATGTGCGTCGTGTTCGGTATCGCCGGATTCTTTATGGTATTTGAATGGCATATCGCTGCGGCAGTCGCGGCTTTGGGAATTATTGTGGGATTGATCGTTCGTTCCTTCGATTATAACGATGGCTATCACGTTCATAAGGAAGAGATTGAGGAGACGGAACAGGCGTGGAGAAACAGGGAAGGAGAGGTGAACCGGTATGTCGGCTAACGTAAGCACAACGCAGCCTTTGGAATACCAAACAGAACAGAACCGCATGAATATTCTCGGCTTCTGGATCTTCCTTGGTGCAGAGATTGTCTTATTTGCAACGCTTTTCGGTGTATACGGGGTGCTTTACGAACGGTACGCGGGAGGTCCGACCCATCAAGACATCATTATGATGAGAGAAGTCATGATTCAAACCGTGCTTCTATTGACAAGCAGCTTTACCTGCGGTCTGGCGATCATGGAGATGCGTCGTAATCATCTCAAAGGCTTGATCACGTGGCTTGTTGTCACCTTACTGCTTGGCGTGGGCTTTCTCATCATGGAAGTGAATGAATTTATCCATTACGTTCATTTGGGCGCTACGATGCAAACGAGTGCTTTCCTTTCCAGCTTTTTCGTTCTGCTTGGGACCCACGGGCTTCATGTGACCATGGGGATCGGCTGGGGGATCCTGATTATTATTCAGCTTCTGCAAAGAGGGCTAACACCCGTAACGGCTCGAAAAACATTTATTATCGGACTGTATTGGCACTTTTTGGACGTCATTTGGATTTTCATCTTTACATTCGTGTATCTCAAAGGGATGGTGGCATAAATGGATAAAAAAGCGAAAGGCTTTCCCCTAGGGCATGTCTTTGGATTCATATTATCTCTTTTGCTCACCTTTTCCGCAGCAGGCGTCGCTTTAAGAACATCGTTACCTTTTCACACCATTATGTGGATTATCGGCTCATTAGCCGTAGTTCAAGCAGCATTGCAGCTGTTCATGTTCATGCATGTCAGCGAGGGTGAAGACCGTCATACTCAAGTCATTAATATCGTTTATGGAATTCTTATGGCAGTTATCATTGTACTCGGAACCATCTGGGTGATGTCATTTGGAGACCATATGCATTAACTCAATAAGGGGACTCTCCCATGATCTTAATGACATGGGCTAGTCTCTTTTTTTTTTGAATGAGGCAGGCTTTGACTCCCGTTAGGGCTGGCACCTTCCGCTAAGGCAAGGGCCAAGCCGAAAATAAAAAAGAACACAGCGGAGACAATAACGCCCAGGCCGATGAATAGTAAATATTTCCCTCCGATATCGCTTACAAATAAGCTGAATAACATAACGGCAAACCCTAGTAAGCTAGCTGCGGCAGAAAGCTTATTTGTGAACTTCAGAGCTTTTCGTTGATGTTCATTCATCGTAATCACTCCTTTACATCATATTCTACGCTTGTTCACAAATTTGTCAAATATTATTTTGGACATAATATTTACGGTTTGCCTAGCTACTCTTCTTTATTAGTAATTAAAGTTTTGTGAAATCTTTGAAACACAAATTGTTTTTAGGAACAAAATATGTCACATTAGTATAGAAAAATGACTGAAGTTCGGAGGAAACAAGACTTGTTGAAATTATGGAAATGGCTATGTACCGTTCTTATTCTGGGATTAGCGGTTGGTCTAAGTGGTTGTGCCCTTATAGCAGATCAAGAGAATACCAATTCACAGAAGACAGCTGTATTAACCGGATTTAATGAGGTTGCAGAATATATCTCGAAGCACGGGAAGCTTCCGGACAATTTTATTACGAAGAATGAAGCCAGAAAATTAGGCTGGGAACCGCAAAAGGGAAATTTACCTGAAGTAGCGCCGGGCAAAAGCATAGGCGGCGATGTCTTCCGAAATCGTGAAGGGTTACTCCCCAAGAAGAACGGAAGAATATGGTATGAGGCCGATATCAATTATAAAAAAGGCACCCGCGGCAGTGACCGGATTGTCTTCTCTAATGATGGACTCATATATAAGACAACAGATCATTATAAAACGTTTACCCCGATGTAATAAGAAAGAGAGGCGGACAATGTGCGCAAGGTATTGTTAGACGGCAATCTCATTCAGGAACGGAGCCAGTTACACGACTTTCTAAAACAAGAACTGCAGCTTCCGGACTCGTACGGAAGTAATTTGGACGCTTTGTGGGATTGTTTGACAGGGTGGATACAGCTGCCGCTAACCATACAATGGATAGGACTCGAAGCAAGCAGGCGGCATTTGGGCGAATATGCGGATCAACTGCTCGAACTTCTAAGTGAAGCTGAACAAGAAATAGATGGCTTTTATTTGGAAGTCATCGAATAAAGCCGATGCGATCATAGATCGGGTGCTATTAGCCTCCGGTCTATATTTATTTTACTTAACATCATCATATTTAGTATGCAGAATATTTGATGTTTTTTTACAAAATTCATCATGCATATATTTCAAAAGTAACAAAAATTTGATACGATACAACTGGTATCGATAGAACTTAGGACTTATGGGTTATTCCTCCAATTACCTGCGATTTATCCGCCAACCTTGAATATTTTGTTCTCTATGCAAACAATCAGACATGAATCCGATAATGATAAAAGGGTACATGAATTGAGTTGAGTTCTTAAGCTCCTGCGCCGAATATCTCCTTGCAGCATCAACCAGAAGAAAGATGTGTGATGGGGGAAAATGAAAATGCGATCAAAGGTTCTTCTATTAATCATTTTTGTTTTTCCGGTAGTCATATGGATCAGCATATACACAGTACGAATGGATCCGGAGCTTAAAGCTCCGCCTTTTTGGTCTCAATTTATAAGTTATTCATCTCAGGCTTCCAATAACGAACATGAGGAAAAAAATAAGCCTCTTGAAAAAATGTATGTCACCGTATTGGATAAAGATCCGGCGTATGGGTATACGTTTCAAGACATGAATCAGATGAATCAAAAGGAGAGTCTGGAGCAGGAACCGCGTTTGTCTGCCATGCTGCAGATCGGATCACTGCAAGAAGCGGAAGTTCGAGCAACCATTGAACAAAGAGGAAACAGTGTTCGGCAATCGGATTTAAAATCATTCAAAATTAGAATGGATGAAGAGGGGCCTTGGAATCAGCAGCATATCATCAACTTGAATAAGCATCCTTTCGATTATACGCGTATTCGAAACAAATTAAGCTATGATTACCTTTCATTGATTCCTGAGTTGGCCAGCTCGGAAACTCAGTTTACTCAATTATATGTGAAGGATCTTACGGCAAACCCGCCCGAGCAGGAATTCGTTGATTACGGTTTGTTCACCCACGTGGAACAAGTGAATAGAGGGTTCCTGAAACGAAACGGTCTGGATGCGGACGGTTACCTATATAAGGCGATTAATTTTGAATTCTACAGGTATCCCGAGCTTCTCAGAGATCGTGATGATCCGCTCTATGATAAAGCTAAATTTGAGACCGTACTGAGCATTAGCGGCAGAGAGTACCATGAAAAATTGATCCGCATGCTGGATGATGTGAATAACGATCAATTGAATTTTGACCGGGTATTTAACAAGTATTTCGATAAAAACAATTTTTTGAGCTGGATCGCCTTTAATCTCATGACCGGTAATCTGGATACGACAGGGAATAACTTCTTTTTATATAGCTCGAGGTTTTCTGATACATGGTATTTTATCCCTTGGGATTACGATAAGGCTTGGAATTACGACTGGCAATGGGGAAACAAGGGGAATACCATACATCCGACCAGGGAAGGACTTTCGCTGTATTGGGGTTGGCCGTTAGCCAAAAAGTTTTTCCAAAACCCGGCTAATGTTGAAGCTTTGAACGAAAAAATGGAAACTTTGTCCGGGATCATGAACAAGGAGCGAACCAAAGCTTTGTTGGATCAATATTATCCGACGATTCAGCCGATGGTTCTGCGATCGCCGGATGTGCAGCTGTTGCCCAAAGATGTGCAGCGGTTTGATGAAGAATATTACTCGCTTGCCGACTTTACGTCGAATAGTCTGGATAAATACTACACCCATTTGGAAAAACCGATGCCGGTATTTATTGGGGGGCCTTGGCTCGATAAGGACCGGATGACCTTTACTTGGGGGCCGTCCTACGATCTTCAAGGCGATGAGATTTACTATGATGTTCAAATCGCCCAAACGCCTGACTTCTCAACAATGGTTTATGAGAACAAAGGGTTACAAGAAACCGAGCTGACGATGGAGCGGCTTCCGGTGGGGGTGTATTACTGGAGAGTGATTATTCGTGACAGTCAAGGGCACGAGCAAATCGCTTTTGAGAGTTTTATCGACGGGAATGGTAAATTCTTTCACGGGGTAAAACAGATTATAATAGAATCATAGGAGGTACCTATGCAATATGAAGGTAAAAAGCTGAGATATGAATTGAAACACTACCTTCATCCGTTTGACCATCAGTCGTTGCGTGTGCGCTTGAATACGTTGCTGCATAGGGACCGCAATTCCGTTAGTGAGGAAGGCTACCATATTCGAAGCTTATATTTTGATGACCTGAACAACAACGCTTTGTATGAGAAAAATTACGGGATCATGAAGAGAAAGAAATATAGAATTCGGATTTATAACCAATCGGATCATGCGATAAAGCTGGAGCGGAAGTCGAAATTTGGCGATATGATTTGCAAGGAGTCGGCATCACTTTCGAGGGAAGAGTATGATCAGATCATGGCGGGAGACGTGGTGTTTTTGCTCAAGCGCAAGGAACCGCTTCTCCACCAATTTTATTACGGAATCAAGGTACATGGCTTAAGTCCGAAAGTGATCGTGGATTACACGCGCGAAGCGTATATTTACCCTTTGGGAGATGTGAGGGTAACCTTTGACAAGGGGCTTGCAGCGGTGATTAATACACAGGATATATTTAATTCTCATGCCGTGCCTATGTATGTATTTCGAGAGCCGCGTGAAATTCTTGAGGTCAAATATACCGGATTTCTGCCTTCTTTTATTAGAGAGCTTCTTGATTTCCATGGCTCACTACGAACGGCGATTTCCAAATACGTGCTTTGCAGGCATTTTATGAAAGAGCATCAGCACCTGTAAGGTAAGCTGGATCATCAGAAAGGAACGCTAAACATGGGGGAAAGAATTACGTTCGAGGGCATATTTGATGAGGTTTTTCTTCAACGTTATTTTTCGGAGCAGGCTGCGCTTACGATTTTGGATATCGCTGTTGCGCTGTTCATTTCACTACTTATTGGCCTGTTTATTTATTATATTTACAAAAAATGTTTTCGCGGCGTCGTGTATAATCACAGCTTTAATGTCACGTTGGTATTAATGACCATGATCACTTCCATGATCATCATGACGATTAGCACAAACATTATATTGTCTTTGGGAATGGTAGGGGCTCTAAGTATTGTTCGTTTTCGGACGGCGATTAAAGATCCCCTGGATATCATGTTTATGTTCTGGGCCATATCGTCCGGAATCGCCATAGGAGCAAAAATATATCCTGCGGCGATCATGGGTTGTCTGTTGATTGGACTCACGGTATATATTCTGTCAAAATATAAGCTTAAAGGGGAAAGCTACCTCCTGATTGTGCATTTCACAGAGGAGGCGGATTACGCCGTCAATTACCATGTAACCAGGCTGAAGCATACGCTGAAGTCCAAGACTGTTCGCAAAGCTCACACTGAACTAGTGGTCGAGATGAATATCAAGGATGATAATACACAGTTTATTAAGGAGCTGTCTTCCATAGACGGTGTGATTGATGTGTCGTTGGTCAGCTACACAGGGGATTATGCACCATGATGAACAACAAGTTGAAGGTCATGTTAACGACAGAAGGAACCTATCCGTTCCATCAGGGCGGAGTGAGTACATGGTGTGATCTTCTTGTTAAGCGGAGTGAAGCGGTTGACTATGTCATTTACAGCGTGTTAATGGATCCGTTTGTCACACAAAAGTTTGAATTGCCTGAGTCTACTACATTAATCAAGATGCCGTTATGGGGGACAGAGGAACCAAGCGAGCATTTATCGACCCCTTTTTCTCAAACCTTCATGGCAAAGAAACGAACCACTTCGAACAATATAAATAAATATTTTATTCCCTTATTTGAAGAGCTGATCAAAGAAATTATACGTCCGGTCAAAAATCCCAAACGGCTGGCTAAAGTGATGCTGGATCTTCATCTGTATTTTCAGTATTACGAATACAAAGTCAGCTTTAAATCGGAAGAGGCATGGGAAACGTACAAACGTATTGTACTGGAATATGTGGCGGCCAAAGACAGCCAGCTGGCCAGGCCCGATATTTATGGTCTGATTCAGAGCTTGGGTTGGGTTTACCGCTTTCTAAATATATTAAATACGCCGATTCCGGATGTCGATGTCGCCCATTCAACAGCCGCCGCCTTTTGCGGGATTCCATGTGTACTGACCAAATTGAAAAACAAAACGCCGTTTATGCTGACTGAGCATGGCGTGTATCTTAGGGAGCAATATTTATCGCTATCCAAAAGGGAATACTCTTCCTTTCTAAATACGTTTCTGATGCGTCTGGTGCATTCCGTGACAAGCATAAACTATTACTATGCGGATCAGGTATCGCCGGTGTGTCATTACAATACCCGATGGGAACAGGAATTTGGGGTTCCTAAAGAAAAGATCAAAGTCATTTATAATGGAGTGGATAAAGACGTCTTTCTCAAAGCTTCAGCAGAAAGACCGACTCGGCCAACCGTCGTTACCGTGGCAAGAATCGATCCGATAAAAGATATTGAGATGCTGATTCAAGCGGCTGCGCTAGTCAAATTACAGATCCCGGATGTTCAATTTATCATACACGGCTCCGTGAGCGTTCCTGCCTATTACGAGCAATGCCTGGCATTGCGCAAAAAACTGGAGCTGGAGGAGACCGTGATATTTGCCGGGCATACCTCGAATATTGCGGCAGCGTATAAGAGCGGAGATCTGGTAGTTTTAACAAGTATTTCCGAAGCTTTTCCATATTCTGTCGTAGAAGCGATGATGGCCGGAACTCCCGTCATTTCGACGGATGTCGGCGGAATCAAAGAGGCTCTGGGCGATACAGGGCTGCTGGTGCCCGCAAGAAATCATGCCAAGCTGGCGGAAGGCATCGTCCGTTTGTTGAACCTGCCCGAGCTAAGGGCATCCATGGCTGCGGAGGCGCAGGAAAGAGCCATAACGTACTTCACGCTCGAGCATGTATTGAAGGAGCATTACCAAAGCTATCTTCGACTGTCTCTAGGGTCCAATCAACTGCATGAACAGGTCATGGATGAAGTGGCTGCTGCCAAAGAGGATGAGGGTGTTCTTTCAATCGAACAGTTGATGGCAAACCAAAGAATGTGGATGGAGCGCGGTCTTGCTTTCAAATCAGCCGGCTATTACGAGGAGGCCGTAAGCTGTTTCCGTTCCGCTATTGAACAGTTTCCGTCTTCGAAGGCAGTGCCTGTATTGCTGTTGGAATTGGCTGAAGCTTATAATCATTTGGGGCAGTACGATATGGCCTTTAACGAGATGGAAAAATACCAGGTATTCATGGACTTATTGATTGCGTAGAGCAGCCGGAGGGAGAGGTGAAGCATGAGAGAAAGAAGGATCGGTCGGGCTTTTTGGGGAGTACAGCGCAAGTCCTTTAAGGCCACGGTTTCGTATTTGAAACAAAAGCATGATCAAGTCAACATGAACCTAAACAAGAAACTGGACGAAGTCAAAACAGAAAATGACCAAATCCAGCAACAACTCACGTGGTTTCAAGCGGCTGATTCCGGTACTTCAATGCTGAATTCACCTAAACCGAATATTCAGGTCGAACCTGTCGAGCCTTCCATCCTGCCGCGGAATCAGCAGTACGATTTTAAGATCCAATGGAAGAAAAGATTATTTGGATTAAATGAAAAGCAGGCCATGGCATATATTCATGATCTATTTAAGATGCAGGATAAAGAGCTGCAGCAAATCTATGAAGAGATGAACAGGTTGTTAGAAGCACGGGAAACGCTGCGGATCAAGCTTGCTCCATATCAAACCGTGGTTCATCGTGCGACCGAAGCGGCGTCCGCCATAGAAATACCGGTGGAAGTCTCGAAGTCAGCGGTAGAGGATGAAATCAAAGAACGGCTTCTTCTCGAAATAAAAGAAACCTTAATACAAAGCATTCTGAAAGAAAGCATTCTGAAAGAAAGCATCCTGCTGGAAAGCAGGAAGCTGATCTTGGAAGAAAGACAGGAAACTAGAAAAGAATTGCCTGCCAAAGTCGTATCTATTCATCATATGAAGCCAAAGGTATCGGCTGTGGAGAGGACTGTACCGTCAATGCAGGTTAAGGTGTCGGGGCCAGAGATGGTCGCTCCACCAATACAGCCCCAAACCTCTGTCACGGAGTCGGCTGCTCTGCCATTGAAGCCCAGGGCTTCTGTTCCTATGATGGCTGCACCGCAAAAGAAGCAGCGGATGACGGTGGGCGGAAACAGCTTTTGGGAAGAGGATATAGAACAGCTGCTGTTCGAGCCTCATTCCTGGGCGAGTCATCCTATGGCGTACGAAATGTATTATCCGTCACCCGAAAGGACGGAAGAGGCTTTTCATAGTCCGGCGCATGAACATCATATCGAAACCGGGAAAAGCCAGGCGGTGACCGATCACACCTATGAATTAAGAAAAAGATACATTGTAGGGAAAATAGCCGGTGCGGATTTGAAAGACAACAGCGGCGGCTGGATAATAGTCAAGAATGCCGTCATTACAGAGGAAGTGTTGAATAGGGCTGAGCAGGAAGGTAAACTGGCAGAGTTGATCGTGAATATGGTCATTCGGGGACTGGGAGAGTAAGCGGATGGAAGTGGTTTATTACAAACCCAAATTGAATGAGCAGCGCGAAAATCTCGATCAGCTGCTGAAAGAAATACAAGAGCGCCGGGTTCAGCCTGAGGATCGGTATGAAATGGCTGCCTTGCTCGAGTCCATGGGCTGGACCGATGAGCGTGCAGCGAAAACCTTTGGAGTGAGCCATATTTTCGAATTGGCTTCACATCTATGGGAGCTGAGCAACGGTAACGTCATTTTCACACCTTTCAGCAAAGAAAAGAAAATGGGAGTACTGGAAGCCATACGACTGATCGTCAGCAACTTTTTAAGAGGAGCTATCTTTGCTCTTCCTATGGCGGTTTCCGTATTCTCGATGATTACCCTTCGGTTTTCACTTTGGTCCTATGAAAACTTGTCCGTTGAACTGGCAACCGCCATCGCGATAGGAACGATATTCAGTTTTATTACCGTTGGAGGGTTCACGCAAGCGATTGCCAGGCGCGGGTTCTTTTACATTATTCAGGGTTACTATCGAATGGCGCGGCGGGTTACTTTTCATTTCATTGCCATGGGAACCGTTGCTAGCATGATTCTTTCGGGGCTCGTCATTGTTGTCAATATGCTGATTCCGCTCTTTCCAAACCATATTATCGTGGTCATCCTTCTCTACTATTTTTTTCTGAATACGATTTGGCTTTCCGTGACCATTATGTACATTTTGCGAAAAGAGCTAGTGTTTACAGCACTGATTATTATCGGAATCATAATGGTATATATTTTATTCGCTGTGTTTCATGTCAACATTATTGTTTCTCAGTTAGTTTCCCTTTTACTGGTGTCTTTGTTCGGAATAGCCCTGGCTCATTATTTTTTCAAGAAAGCGGAAGCGAAGGCGGAGAGAGGAATCGAACCCAATCTGCCGAAGATGTCCGTTACGGTTTATAATTCGATGCCTTATTTTGTATATGGCATATTATACTTTACTTTTCTATTTGTCGATCGGATTATGGCCTGGTCTGTCGACAATGCCTTCTTGCCCTATGTGATCTGGTTTCGGGGGGACTACGAATTGGGGCTGGATTTCTCCATGCTAGTGCTGATTATCCCTATGGGAATTAACGAGGTAGTGCTGAATCGATTAATGACCAACATCCAATTAAGCCAAAAAAGTTACTTGGGACAAGACATCGAAGAAATGAATAAGAAATACATCAAAGAATACTTCCTACGTGCTGCGTTTATATTGATGGTTTCGATTGCCAGTGCGGTCGGGCTATACTATTTTGTAGGCACAGTTATGGATTACTTTAACCCGCAGATGGGAGAGGTGATCTATCATAATCCGATCACTCACTTTGTATTTATTGTTTCATTAATTGGCTATGTATTGCTGGCCGTTGCATTGATGAACGTAGTTACTTTATTTTCATTATCTCAACCGCATAAAGTGATCAAGTCGATTATACCCGCATTGCTGGTGAATGTGGTTTTGGGATTCGTACTAAGCCGATGGTTTGGATATGAATATGCGGTGCTTGGCTTTCTTGTGGCTTCCCTTGTGTTTGTGGTTTTATCCCTGCGACAGGTGTACTCGGTGTTGAAAAAATTGGATTATTATATGTATGCGGCATCTTGATTATGGAGGAAGCCTAATTTGTTTATTGATCAAATCATGCCGGTCCTCCATTATGGCATATCCCTTCTTTTGTTACTGGTCATTGTGCCTTGGTTATTTTTTCGGACTCCGTATCATGATGGGATGGAGAAAATCGTTTCCAATGTTTTGAAAATGAGTTGTATCATGATGACTTTGGGTTACGTATTGGTCATATTGAAATTATTTGAACTCATGTCCGTCGCTTTTCTTCTCATTGCTATAGGGAATCGAATCCATATCATGCGCCAAAAGAAGGCAGGAATGGACGATTCGTTATCTAATTTTGAAACCTTGATCTATGACTATTTTGACGGAAAATATAAGCTGAAGCAGGTTCTGTACGACTATGCCAGCCACATGCTTAAACAGATGAAAGAAACGGTAAGCGAACGGTTCTCGTCGTATGATAAGCTTGTCGGAACCTGCTGCTTACTCGGTGTTCTTGCTTTTGCGGGGTATTTACGTTTTTACGATGCTTTTAACCATGCCGCCCCATCTTATGGAAATCGATACACGACGTTGAAATGGGTAAAAGATGTTCGTGATCAGTTGTTGTTTAACGACGGTATATTACCCCAGGGCTTTTATGTGTTCTGGGCTGGCATTCAGGAGTTCTCACGGATCGATACATTATATATGGCGGAGTATACCGGTCCGCTTAGCTCGATCCTCATCATGCTGGGCATATACTTTTTCATATCCCGTTTAACCGGCAGCAGATTCGGAGGCATCGTTGGGGTGAGCCTGTTTGCATTGCTGGGCGAATATACGGATCCGCTGTACTGGGAATGGCAAGCCGAGGCGGATCCGAGAACGTTTGCTTACGTATTTTTGCTGCCTACCTTGTATTTTTTAATCTTATATTTACGGGGAAGAAACCGGGACGCATTTCAGACGATGGCCGCTGGAATGGTTGTGATCGCGCTGACCGATCCTGTTGTTTTTTTGCTTCTTTTGGTTGGGGTGTGCATCATCATTTTGACCGTGATCATCATGAAAAGGAAAAAAAACAGTGCCTCCGTCCTAGAGGTTTTGATATCATGGGTTGCGGCTGCGGCCATTTCGGTAGTCCCCATCGTCATCGGCTTTGTTATGGGTAAACCATTCCATCCATTATTTGCCCAGCTGTTTCAAGTCAGTCCCGCCGACCCGGTGATGTTGAACGCAGGACCTTCCATATTCACCTTGGTAGTCTGTGTGGCTGCGGGCTTTATTTGGCACTATCTTGTTCAAAGCCTCGGCGGGTTTTCTTATAAAAAAGGGTTGGAATCGGCTATGCTTGCAGCTCTGATTGCCACAGGCGTATATTTTACCTCTTTTCAGCCCGTTCAGCCTCTGAAAGTCGACTGGGACGAGGCTGCAGCGCAGTATCTGACCATTAGTGAGGAATACAGCCCAAGGAGCTGGATGATTGTCGGCAAGGATTCATGGGCTTCCATCGTCAGGGGGAAGGGATTTCATATGAATATTCATGAGCTCGTACAAAACTATGATCCTTCCCAAGCGAGTTTGACCCGAAACGGTACCGAATACCCGGATGCAAATATCCCTTCCCATGTGTTTATTTTTCATGAAAAGAGGCTCCGTGAAATCAACGATGACCTGACCGCTGGACATCTTGCCTTCCAGTATTCAAGATGGGATCAGGAATTACGGGATTTACAGGATTGGATGGACAGGTATCATGTCATGAATCCCAAAGCGAATATCTACTATGAAGATGACCGCATCGTGATCTATCATTTTGAACAAGAGCGAAACCGTAAGGAAATTCAAAAGGAAATTTGGGGAGAAGGATAGCAGCAGATGAATACCAATGGGTTATGGAGTCAGAATCAAACATGGTTGTTAATCGTGATGGCAATGGCTGCTGTGGCGGCCATCCTGTTATATTGGGCGAATAAGATCAAGCTTAAGAAACTGGAAAGCCAGTTTGCTCTAGTCAAGGACATGTACAAAACCGTCCATCCGGACAAAGGTCTGGAGGAAAATCTCGATCGGCTGCTGGAGTTGGTTTCATACATCGTGGACGCCCCTACCTATACCTTCTACATCATGGATAATAAGAAGCAAAACTATGTCCTTAAAGCCGTCCGTTATTTGTCGAGGGATTATGGGAATATCCGCCCTTCCTACAGTGGACTGCTGGAATTTCAAAGTGACGCCTATATGCATCCGTTATCCTTGCCGGTATCCAAAAGAGTGTACGAAGTCAAAAAAGTCGTTGAAGGGGACATCCCGTTGTTGTTTATTCCTGTGGGAGATAAGGGACTCATTCTGATCGGTCCACTGGAGAATATAAACAAGAAAGCAAGTCTCCAATTGGAAGTGTTGAGTGAACAGATGAGTCATCTGTTGGATGGTTTAATTACTGTTGAACATACGCGCTCACAAGCACAGGTTGTCGTGGCCTCGGGAAGAGCATTACAGCAGATCAGCAATATCTCGATGGATTGGAAAATGATGATGGATATGTTGATCAAGCTCTGTATCCGGTCCATTAATGCCTCTGGCGGATTCTTCTTTCAGAAGGTAAACGATACCTACCAGATGATGATGCAAGTGGGCTTGGACAAAGAGACGATAGAGGAGTTGAATGAGGATAAAGAAACGTTAGAAATCATTCATTCCTATGTGAATTGCGATCCCTTTTATTTTATTAAACGCAACGAGGAGTCTTATTATCAATTGCCTCCATACTTTGCGGGAGCGGGTATGGAGACACTCGCCATTATACGTTTGGAAGCGATGGGTGATAGTGTTTTTGTCTTATATTTTGAAGAAGGAAAGCATATGCGCGAGCAGGAGACTCGCATGATTCTGAACACCATGCTGGATCACGTTCAAACTGTGATGGGATACCAGTCGGGTTTGCAGATGTTCTCCCAGGCGTACCTCGATATACTCAAGATGCTTACCCGGCTTTTGGATAATTTAAATCCTTATACCGTGGGCTATTCCGAACTGATGAGCCTGTATTCCGTAAGTATTGCCCGTCAGCTGCAGCTGGAGGAGGATGAGATCAAAGATATCGCTCTTGCCGCTTACCTCAGCAATATCGGTGTGCTTGGATTATCCAGTGAATTGTTTGAGAAGGAAGGCAAGTACACGGATGAAGAATATGAGCTGATGAAGCTTCATGCCGAAGTAGGCGCATCCATCGTTAATGTGGCAACGGGCAATGAGCGGCTGGCGGCGTATATCATGCATCATCATGAGAGAATCGATGGGAACGGATACCCGTCAGGCTTGAAGGAAGAGGAAATTCCCATCGGTTCGAGAATTATTGCTGTGGTGCAAACCTTTTTGGCTAAGGTTGGAGGTCGGAAATATCGTGAAGCCCTCAGCTTAAATCAGGCCTTGGAGGCGTTAGAGTCTGCGGCAGGAGCACAGCTGGATGAAAAAATCGTTCAGGTGTTTATTCAGTGGTTGAATAAAAAACGATTGAGTCCGTCTGTCGCTGGACGTCCTATGGGGACTTGTTCGGAACTTCTGTGCGTGCCTTCCAGCATATGCCAAGCGTGTCCCGTTTATTATAAGAGAGACGTTCCATGTTGGGAGGTTGAAAATAATTTATGTAGGGCACACGGTAAAAGCTGTGAAACCTGTATTGTTCGCACGGAATATATGACAAGGCATGAATTGAGAGAAATTGGGGTATGATCCCTGCGGAAGGATGAGATGGGATGAGAAACAGAAGACAGTTGTTTCAGGACGCACGCAGCTTTGCCGTTTACTACGGACGCGGACAGATCAGTCAATTGTCCCAATTTAATATCGCCATTGTAGAACCGAGCGCTCACACCGCCCAAGAAATCCAAGCCTTGAAGGAATCGGATACGCTAGTCATCGGTTATGTGACCATCATGGAGCAAGGGCCGTTTCATGAGATGTATGGCAGGCTGAAGGAAGAGGATTTCTTGAAGGTGAACGGTGAAAGAATGTATAAACCGTCCTTTGACACCTATATGATGGATTTGAAATCCAAACGATGGAGAGGCTTGCTTCAGTATCAAATGGGGAAGCTCTTGGTGCATGAAGGGTATGACGGAATCTTTATGGATACCATTGGGAATGTGGAATCTCCGGATATTCCTGTGGTCGAAAGTCAACTTCAAATCGAACGGGCAACGGAAATTACACGGGACCTTCGTCAATTGTTTCCTCGTCATGTCATTATCCAAAATAACGGTCTGGAACGTTTATGCCTTCAAACCGCACCATTCCTCGACGGGATTTGCTGGGAAAATCCTTTGTTTTCTTATAAAGAAAGCCAGGAATGGTCTCAGTCCGTATTGAATCGATTAGTGAATTTAAAAGAGAGGTATGGCATCAGATCCTTATTCCTGCATGAGGAGAACGAAATTAAACGGAAGCCATCCGCAGGAGTTATGGCTCAGAGCATTGCAGACAAGCATGAATTTTTATATTATGAAGCTCCGGATTACTATGTATAGCAGCACTGTTTAGCCGCGGCGAAGCTAATAGTCGAAGTGAAATCAGTCAAAAGCCCCAAGAACAGGGCTTCATCTCATTCCCGCCTCCGGACACCGATACATAGTAATGCATCAAAAAGAGCATGCTGCCGTAGTAACATGCCCTTACTCTGTCTATTCCTCATCCGAGTTCTATGTTTTGGCTTCCCCAGTCAGCCGGCTTACAATCTCCAATACAGCGGCTCGATTTAGCTTACTCTCACCGGCAGCCAGAGCGTGAACAGTTGCGTGGGCAAGCGCCAACGGAATACTGCAGAAATCCAGAATCGGGCCTGGCTTAATGTCTGCAATATAGTCATTGGCCAAATCCAAATTGCGCCGGGTATAGACGAACATCTCATCCACTCCCCAATGATCGGGAAAGAAATCCACGCCTCTGCTAGAATCCTCTATGCGGTTGCGTAGAATATTGACAGCCTGAAGACCACGTCCGAAGGCTACCGATTTGACACGATCGGTTTCTGTACCGTCATACCACATCCAAAGATCAGTCAGCAGCTCGCCCACCGCTCCTGCAACGCAGTATGTATAGTAATCCAAATCTTCTTCCGTCTGTATGTTCCACTCTCTACCTACCCACTCAGCCATTTGGTCCGACATCATTGCGGTACTTTGAATCACGCGCGGGGCAATCGAGGTTGGACAAAGCTCTACCCAATCACTGAGACGCAGGGTTACATCATGTAGGCTCTCTTGATAGGGAGAGAAAAGAGATTCCAGCTTAGCAGGTTCATTCAGATGCTTACTTACTCCTTGCAGCAGCTTTATTTTTACATCGGGGGCGAGCTCTGGATGATCTTCGATCTCATCAATCGCCCGCATACAAAGATAGGCAGAGGCTACCGCTTCCTTAAGTCCTGGTACTAAACCGCTTATCGGAATATAAAAGGTTCTGCTCGTTGTCGCCAACATCTCCATGGCATCACTCATTAAATCATTCGTCTTATTCACTAACTACCCTCCAAAAGAATCTATTGTCCTCTAAATATGGAATTCATGTCTACTTCCACGATCGTCATGTTCTATTTTACTACTTTTTAACGAATTCTGAAACAACAAGCGATCTTTTTCAAGTTTCTTAAGACAATACTGTTTGATATTATGCGTTCCGTGGTAAAGAACCTGTAAAAAGGAAACATGGGGGATTGCTGAATGGAACCATTACATGGAACGGAGGAAGTGCCGAAGAAAGTCTCAAACCTAAAAATTTTCATTCTGCTGTTTGTTTCCTTCTTAACAGTCATCGTGTTGTTGGCTTTATCTATGGTTTGGAATATGTATCAGTCGATGTACCGCAGTATGGACATTTCTGTGTTGGATAAAGAGATATCCCGGTCCACATTTTTTTATGACCGCGGCGGAAAGGTCATGGCGGAGCTGACCAATGCGAAGATTGAATATTTACCATTCGATGACTTTCCAAAGAGCATGCTGGATGCAGTTATAGCCGTCGAGGACGCTCGCTTTTATGAGCATAACGGACTTGATTACTATGGCATTGCTCGCGCCTTCTACACGAATATGAAGTCTGGGTATACCGTGCAGGGCGGCAGCACCATTACACAGCAGCTGGCCAAAACGATGCTGTTTACCTCTGAGCAAACCTACACCAGAAAGCTGAATGAAGCGGTTGCTTCCATTAAAATAGAAAAAAGCTATACAAAAGAGCAAATTTTAGAGAGGTATTTGAATCATATTTATTTTGGAGAAGGAGCCTGGGGGCTGCAGCGTGCGGCAAAAATGTACTTTGGCAAAGAAGCCTCGGAATTATCTTTGGCGGAAAGCGCGCTTCTGGCGGGAATCCCCAAGTCACCCACCTATTACTCGCCTGTCAAAAAGCCAGATCAATCTAAGGAGCGTAGAAATCTGGTATTAAGCCTCATGGCCGAGCAGGGAAAAATTACAGCACAGGAGCGGGACAAGGCCCAAAAAGAGGAGATCAAACTGTATGACAAAACGGCAGAAAAAATGCCCAAGTTCTACTCCTCTTATATAGATCATGCCATTAACGAAGCGATTGAAAAATATGGCTTAACGGAGGAGCAGATCTTATCTTCCGGCTTACATATTCACACGAATATGGATCCCAAGGTGCAGCTAGCAGCTGAAGAAGTATACAGGAATCCCTCTTCATTTCCTGAGGATAAAGGGGGGCTGCAGAGCGGAATTGTGCTAATGGATCCTCAAACCGGCGCAGTGCTGGGGATTGTTGGCTCCAGAAACCCGAATCAGAAATTTCGGGAATTTAACTATGCTACGCAAAACGAACGCCAACCCGGATCAACGTTTAAGCCGGTTCTGGTGTATGCCCCTGCATTGAGTGAAGGCTTTGGACCAAAAGATCTTATCCATGATGAGGAGACGGATTTTGGCGGCGGATATAAGCCCATGAACTATTTGAAGAAGTTTCATGGCTGGGTTACGCTCGAGGAAGCCCTGGTTAAATCTCATAACATTCCGGCAGTAGCCCTGCTTAAGGAAATCGGGATCGATAAAGGAATAGATTTCGCTAAAAAGGCGGGCTTACCTCTGCAGGAATCGGATAGGGTCTTTGGGATCGCGCTAGGCGGGACAAGCAAAGGAACATCCCCGCTTATGATGGCACAAGCTTATACCATGTTCGCTAATGGCGGGAAGATAGCGAAGGCTTATGCCATTACCAAAATTACGGATAGTACAGGGCGGCCTGTGGGTAATCAGGCTGAACCGGTACTAGAGCCTGTGCTTGACCCGAATGTAGCTTATACCATGACAATGATGCTTCAAAAGGCTGTTAAAGAGGGGACAGGGCAAAATGCACGGATGGATCGGCCCGTTGCAGGAAAAACAGGAACGACACAGCTTCCGGATATTCCGGAATTTAAGGATCCATACGGCAATCAGCTGATCGGTTCTAAAGATGCTTGGTTTGTAGGCTATACGCCTGAAATTGTTGCAGCCGTGTGGCTGGGATATGAAAGAACTACCAAAGAGCGGTATCTTAACACAACCGGCGGCAAATACCCCGCCTCCTTATTTAGGCAAGTCGTATCTAAGGCTTTACAGGATACGCCGGTTACAAATTTTACAAAGCCTAAATCCTATGTTCCTATCGTTGGAGGAACCAAGCACGTCAATGGAGATAAGAAAGCCATGCATGCCTTGTGGTTGGAGAGGCAGAAGCAGCCAAAAAAAGCACCTCGGACGAGGATGGATACTCCGGTTATCCCAGCAGCGGACATACAGCAGAATACGGACTTGGATAAGGGAGTCCCGGATACGATGGCAGATTCAACCGAAGGCGAGAATTCGTCAGTAGAGACAGATGGTGCAGCTCAAGCTGCCGTTAAGCCGGATACCTCAAATCATGTCAAAGAGCCACTGGTTGGGAACAAGAGAGAAGCGGGGACGGTCAGTGTCTCAGGAAGGGGGGCAGCGTCGGAGGGAGTTGCCGAAACCGGCGGTGGGGCTAAGGGCAATGATGGGACTAGCAGTGCCGCTCAAGCCGGAAGCGGTACTACGGCTAAGCCGGGCAGCCGATCGGGCAGCGTGACCGCGTCAGACGAGGGGAAAGCAGACCAAACCGAGAGTGACAGCACAATCAGCGGCAAGGCTGCGGCGGGTGCTGCCAAAAGTGAACCGTCGGCTAAGCCATCGGATGGCGGCTCTACCAGCGGTAGTGCTAAGTCGGTCACTGGGCCTACTGGCGAACCATCGGCTGGGGAAAGTGATGCCGCCGTCGGGACAAGCTCGCAGTAGGCATTACGGATGAATATTAGAGCCTCTGCGAGGTAAGATTATGAAGGATAATCACAAGGAGGAATTCACCCAATGTCTAACGAAGTCAATACGAACGAATTTTTTGGAGCGGTTAAGAATCGCAGGACCATTTACGGCATTAGCAAGGAATCCCCAATACCTGATTCAAGAATTCAAGAAATTGTGAACGAAGCGGTAAAATATACACCGTCAGCGTTCAACAGCCAAAGCGCTCGTGTTGTTGTGTTGTTCGGCGAACATCATAACAAGCTTTGGGACATCACGAAAGAAACGCTGCGCAAAATCGTAACCGACGACTTTTCGTCAACCGAGCAGAGGGTGAACGGATTCCGCAGCGGCTACGGAACCATCCTTTTCTTCGAGGACCAAAAGGTCATCGAATCACTGCAAAATCAATTCCCGACGTATAAAGATAACTTTCCAATATGGTCTCATCATTCTTCAGGCATGCTGCAATTCGTCATTTGGACTGCGCTCGAGGCGGAAGGCCTCGGTGCCAATCTCCAGCACTATAATCCCATAATTGATGACGAAGTGAAGAAAACATGGGATATTCCGCAGGAGTGGATGCTCATCGCCCAGATGCCTTTCGGCAAGAAAACGGCAGAACCTGGAGATAAAGAATTCCAGCCGCTAGAAACTCGTGTACGGTTCGTGAAATAGACCGTCGTCACAAGGCATAGCGCCGCAGTCAAATCCCCTTTAGGTCATGACTAAGCGATCGGTAAGACGGTCTGTCTTGGTTATCTAAAGGGGATTTCTTGTTCGTTCTCCCAGAAAAATCAAGCGTTTACATCGTTCAAATGATGTGATAATGTTTAAATTACCATTTCCATCATTTATGAAAATAACGAATTCTTGTCGTATTTATTGGTAGTACCATCATAAATTATAATGTTATAAAGGGATGTGGATTGATGACCTTTCAATCGATCAGGAAAAAAAACCTGTATGAAGAGATTGTATCGCAGCTTATACAGTACGTTCAAAGGGAAGGGATGAAGCCTGGAGACAAATTGCCCACCGAGAACGAGCTTGTGGACATGTTTCAGGTCAGCAAAACGGCTGTTCGGGAGGCTCTCAGCGTTTTGGCAGCTAAAGGGATGTTAGAGAAAAAAGCAGGAGTCGGCAGCATTTTAAAAGAGGTGACGGGCAGTACCTTTGTTGATCAAATTACGAATCATTTGATTGTAGGGGAGCAATCGTTAAGGGAAATATTAGAGTTCAGACGTGCGATTGAAGTGGAGGCTGCTTCCCTGTCCGCAGAAAGAGCTAGCAGTGAGCAAATCGAAGCGATTGAGAACGCGCATCTGCAATTAATAGATATGAACCGCAAAGGCGGAATTGGTATTGATGAGGATTTTCGGTTCCATTACCTCATTATTATGTCCTCGGGAAATTCCATTTATGAATCTATTTTTGATTTCATTTCTGGCAGATTCCTTGAAGCAATCAAGATTTCCAAAACGCAATCCAAGGAATTATCCAAACGATATCTCGAAGAAGCTCATGGCGAGCACGAACGGATCCTTAGAGCTATAAAGGCAAGGGACCCGGAAGAGGCGCGATTGGCTATGCTCGAGCACTTACAAAAAAATGAAACTAAAATTTGGAGCCATGAACTTCACATAGATCATAAACACCTCTAAGAATGGTTCATACTATGCTGAACAGGAGACGATGAAATTGCAAGAGTTTAAAGGTATTTTTGCCATCATGGCTACTCCGTTTGATCGCGAAGGGCAGGTAGATACGGAATCGATTTGTAAATTGGTAGAGTTTAACATTGGGAAGGGAGTTCACGGACTCACGATACTGGGGATTCTCGGAGAGGCCCACAAGCTGAACGAGCTTGAGAGAGATACTGTAATTACAACGGCCATTCAGCAGGCAGCAGGCCGTATTCCTGTCATTGTTGGTACAAGTGCAGGTGGCACAGATCTAGCGTTGTATTACAGTAAAAGAGCTATGGAGTTAGGCGCGGACGGGGTCATGCTGGCACCGCCAATGAATGTAAAAAATTTGGATTCCGTGTTTGAGTATTATAGACGTATCGCCTCAGGAGTCAGTGCTCCGATGGTTGTACAAGATGAACCGAATTTTAGCGGAGTCCTGATGCCTCCCGAATTTCTGGCCAGGCTGTGCACTGAGATTCCCCATTGCAAACATATTAAATTGGAGGAGGCGCCAACCCCTCAGAAGCTTGCCCGCACCAAATCGTTAGTCAAACCTGAAGTAGGTATTTTTGGCGGACTTGGAGGCGTGTACTTTTTGGAAGAAATGGTACGTGGAGCATCGGGCACGATGACAGGCTTTGCGTTCCCTGAAATTCTAGTGGAAATTTATCAGTGCTACCGGGATGGCAACATAGAAAAAGCGAGATCCATCTTTTATGAAGCTAGTCCCTTGATTCGATATGAAGGGCAAATCGGGATCGGGCTTGCGATACGAAAGGAAATTTTGAAACGAAGAGGGGTTATTGCCCATGCCGCTCTAAGGCATCCTGGCCCATCTTTGGATCAGGCCCATCAAGAAGAGTTAGGAACTTTGTTAGCCTATATGGAAGCAGCGAATAAAGTTCAACTCCGTTAACGAAAGGAAGAGGGAAACGTGGATTTACACTTACATACGAGAGTAGCCCTTGTTGTAGCTTCCAGCCAAGGCTTGGGGAAGGCCACCGCCACCGAGTTAGTGAAGGAAGGCGCTCATGTCATGCTGACAAGTCGTGACCCAGAAAAATTACAGGCCGTCAAAAATGAACTGGAGCAGTTAGGTAAGGGAAAGGTGTCCTGCCATCCCGCCGATATCACCAAAACAGAAGACATTAAACATCTTGTCCAAGTGACACGGAACACCTTTGGGAAAATCGACATCTTGATTAATAATGCGGGAGGACCTCCCGGCGGCACTTTCGAACAGTTCTCTGACGAAGATTGGCAGAAAGCCTTCGAGCTGAATCTTTTAAGTTATATTCGGGTGATCCGTGAAGTGCTGCCGGATCTGAAGCAGGAAGGCGGACGCATCATTAATCTGGCCTCTTCTTCAATTAAACAACCGATTCCGGGCCTCATCCTATCGAACACGTTCCGCACGGGAATTGTAGGATTAACCAAAACCTTAGCTGAGGAGCTCGCTCCTTACAATATACTCGTCAATACAGTGGCGCCTGGACGTATTGCCACGGATCGCGTTACGTTTTTGGATGATTTGAAAGCCCAAAAAACCGGTAAAACCCGTGAGCAAGTGGAGGAACAGTCCAAACAGCAAATCCCGCTCGGCCGTTATGGAACACCGGAGGAGTTTGCGAAGGTCGTTACTTTCCTTGTTTCTGGCGCAAGCTCATATGTTACGGGAAGCTCTATTCTTATTGACGGAGGAATGATCAAGTCGATCTAATCCATTTCATCTATCCTAATCTATCTCATCTTAAGAGGTGTAATCTATGAACTCCATTCGAAACATTTATTGTATTGGCCGTAATTACGTTTTACATGCAAAGGAATTGCACAATGATGTTCCCACATCTCCATTCCTGTTTTCTAAACCTACTCATGCCCTTGTAGAGGCTAAGGGGCAGGAGGTTATCCTGCCAGGGGATCGCGGCTCTGTTCATTTTGAAGTGGAATTGGTCGTCCGAATAGGCAAACCGTATGAACAAGGTATGAAGGTGGATGATATTGTGGATGGCTTAGCCGTGGGCATTGACTTTACCCTGCGTGACGTCCAAAGCGAACTGAAGAAAAAAAGCTATCCTTGGCTCTTGGCCAAAGGCTTTCCGAACTCTGCGGTGCTGAGCCCGTTTATAGCTTTCCCAGGTGTAGAAGCGTGTAAAAAAGGTGATTTTGCTCTATTGAAAAATGGGGAGCAGGTTCAGCTCGGCAATATCCAACATATGATTTTTGATTTGCAAACCATCATCGATTTTTCTGCGCTTCACTTTGGTCTCGGAGAAGGGGATATTATCTTTACCGGGACTCCGGAAGGAGTAGGGCCCATTTCGGACGGCGACCAGCTGTCCTTAGTATGGGATGAACACAGCCTTGGAGAATGTACGATTAAACTGAAAGGCTGAACGGGATGAATAATTTTGAATTAAGCCGCTATATTGAAGTGGAATGAAGTGAAGTATGATATAATATGATCAGGTCTACTAATTCCATGCGGGAGGTAATGGTTATGGTGAATCATGCAGAAACAATGGTAAGGATTGTCCAAGCCGCGAATAATTTCAAATCTTCCATTGTATTAAAGTACAACAACAAGTTCGTTGATGCCAAAAGCCTTCTCGGGTTGTACACTACGCTTGCGGACTCCGGAGAACATGAGCTTCATGTTCACGGACCGGATGAGGAAGAAGCAAAGAAAGCCATGATAGAAGTGCTTAAGGGACATGGTTTGCGAGTTAAACTTGTTGAATCCTAATCATTACAAATGGACTTGAAGCCGGCCGGTATATATTACTGGCTGGCTTTTTAATATTGAAAAAAGTTGCTAGTTGGTGTGTATTAGACGTGACTGCACCTTGCTATGTTCATAGCAAGGTAAACAATGAAAGGAAGTACAAAATAATGTCAGCTTCTGATGTAGGGGTTGCTAAAGCGGCTGCTCGGTTATACACAAAGCATATCATAATAATACAAATTATATATTGTACAATTTCTATGAATAAAGTTACGATAGGTATATAAAAATTGGCAGGAGGTTTTGTACATGACGAAAACTGCACAGCCAGGAAATTTATCTATTGGTACCGTAAACGAAAATTGGACAGGGGATGCTCGGTTCTATGAATATACAACTGCAGCCGATCCGATTGGAAGCGGTATCATTAGTCCGATCCCTACTAAAGAATTTTCACCCGACTTATACAATTCAGGAATCACTCGTTTCATACCGTTGGATCTTTCCAGTGATTTGAGAACGGAATATCCGGCGACAAGTCCGTCGCTCCTTGCTCATTTTATTCGTATCAATACTGGAGATTCAATCTCCACGCAGCCTAATGCCACCAGTGAGCTATACTACATTATTTCTGGTGCAGGCAGAACGGAGCTAAACGGTGAAACGATCAGCTGGAAGAAAGGCGACTTCATGACTCTTCCTACCGGATCGAACAGCCGTCATACCGCGACGGAAGATACGACGATCTACTACATTCTAGATACTCCGCTTCTTAATTATCTAGGAGCCAAAGCAACAGAAAAGCGTTTCGAACCGACCCTCTTTACTGCTGAAGAAGCCAATGCCAAATTGGCAGAGGTAGCTAATGCTCCGGATGCTCATTTGAAAAATCGTATCTCCATTTTGCTAAATAACCAGAAATTCGACCAGACCTTGACGATTACGCATGTGCTATGGGCAATGCTAGGCATCGTTCCCGTAGGAGCCAATCAAGCTCCTCACAGCCATAAATCGGTAGCTCTTGATTTCGTAGCTTACGCTGCACCAGGCACTTACACGTTGGTTGGCGATAAGATTGATCCTGTTACCGCGAAAATCATCGATCCTATTCGTGTTGAATGGGAGACAGGAAAGGCTTTTGTAACTCCTCCGGGTCTGTGGCATTCTCATCACAATGAATCCGGGGAGCCTGCATATATTATCCCGATTCAAGACGCGGGTCTTCAAACCTATCTTCGTACCTTGGACATCCAGTTTACCCATTACGATCAATAAGAAGAGAATCAGCCTAAGAGAGATTTTCTAGGATAGGGAGAAATAGGAATGAGAGTGGCTAAGTTTTGTGAACGGAACATCAAATCAGCCGGGACCAGCGAGGCCATAGACATTCTTAGGCGGGATTACCAAGGTGATGTGAGCGTTGCCGTCGTCGATTGCTTCAGACGCTGCTTGCAATGCAGAGTGAAACCATTTTGCCGGATTCAGCTAACAACCATTGAAGCGAATGATGCGAAAGCCTTGGTGGACCAAATCATCCAAACCGTGCAGAGGGAAATCCGATAACAAGGATTTCCCTCTGTTATCGGTGAAGAAGCCTTGATTGCCGCTAACAGCTTAATTACGCAGGGTAAAGTCATACCTCCGAGAACATTGGTTATGGGGAATCCGGGTAAGATTCAAATTAAAAAATAAAGCATATCAACCCATTTCCATGGCGATCTCGACAAAGGTTTTCACCAGAGGGGATTGATCATTACGGCGCCATGAAACGCCCATGGAAGCTACAGGTAATTGATCTTTAAGATCAATGTAATCCACATGCTGGGTATGCAAATTCATGGCTGATTGGGGCACCACGGCGATCCCCATTCCCGCGGCAACCAAACCGATCACCGTTTGGAACTCGAAGGCTTCCTGCTGGATAGTAGGGTTACATAAGCCCAAGATTTCATCATAAAGACCCGCCCATGTTTTCCTGGACAACATGACAAAAGGATAGGGAGTCAGATTTCCAAGAGAAATATTCTTACTGTGAACAAGCGGATGCTGCTTTGGAACGGCCAGCACGCAAGGGACTGAAGAGACGATTTCGGTATGAATCTCTTCGTCATGAACAGGCGGTCTTAACACGCCTACATCGATTTCATCTTCCCGTAACGCTTCAATCTGTTTTGGTGTCGGTAATTCAATAAGATGTACTTGGACATTCGGATACAGACTGCGAAACTCCCGCAGAACGACAGGAAGAATGTCGTATGTGGCAGAACCGACAAAACCTACCGTCAGCTTGCCAATTTCACCGTGATGGGTACGCTTGGCGTTCTCGACGGCACGGCTCAGATAGTCCAGCATTTTGCGAACCTCATCGGCGAATACTTTTCCCGCATCCGTTAATTCCACATGCCGATTGGTTCGGTAAAACAGAGGAAAACCTAACTCCCTCTCTAAATTTTGAATTTGTAAGCTTAGGGGTGGCTGCGTGATTTGAAGACGCTCCGCCGCGCGGCTGAAATTTAATTCTTCCGCTACCGTGAGAAAATATTGCAGCTGTCGAAGCTCCATCGTGGATTACCCCTTTCCATTGATACATATAACATATAATATCAACTCAAATTATATATCTTCCAGTTATGCCCATCAAGAAAAGTAGAATCCCTGACTGCTGGAGCAATCTCCAGCGGTTTTTCTTTTGTACACCCGTAAAATGACTAAAAAGTAAGGTTATTCTGTGAATTCACACGACCCTCTTAAAGAGTTAAAAAAAATAAATGAAACCTTTCTCGAAATCTAACGTAGTATATAGATTGGAATGAATTATTTGCCTAGTGAAATCAGTTTCAATTCCTATTATAATAGAGATAAGTGATGAAGAGAGAGGGATTTATATTACAGACCTACAGCACGAGGGACAAAAAGACAGTTGGCGGGAGAATATTGCAGTTTACGAAAGACCGCATATGAATTACAGTGTGTGGCAGATCATCAATACGGTAGGGCCGTTTTTTCTGCTCTGGTATCTCGCTTATTGGAGTCTATCGATTTCGTATTTGCTTACGCTTGCGGTGACCGTGGTTGCCGGCGGGTTTCTGGTCCGGATTTTTATTATTTTTCACGATTGCTGCCATAAATCCTTCTTCAAAAATCGGATGGCCAATGAAATTGTCGGAACGATAACCGGGATTCTTACCTGCTGCCCCTATCTCCAATGGAGACACAGCCACACGGTTCATCACGCTACCAGCGGGAACTTGAGTAAACGTGGAACAGGAGATATCTGGACGCTAACGGTGGAAGAGTATTTGTCCTCGTCATGGCTGAAACGGATGGTCTATCGGCTGTACCGGAACCCTATATTCATGTTTGGCATAGGACCGATCTACATTTTTCTTATTGATTACCGTTTTAACCGCAAACGCGCGGGGATGAAGGAACGGATCAATACGTACATCACGAACCTCGGTATCGTTGGGATTTCGGGATTGCTCTGCTGGGCCATAGGCTGGCAGGAGTTTCTTCTTATTCAAGGTCCGATTTTTCTAGTATCAGGCATAGCCGGAATCTGGCTCTTTTATGTCCAGCACCAGTTTGAGGAAACGTACTATGAAACTGAAGAGAATTGGGATTACGTAAAAGCAGCCCTGCAGGGAAGCTCCTTCTACAAGCTGCCCAGAGTCCTTCACTGGATGACCGGAAATATCGGCTTTCATCACATCCATCATTTGAGTCCGCGAGTGCCTAATTACTACCTTGAGAGGGTTCATAATTCGAACCCCCAATTGCAGGATGTACAGACGATCACTCTACGATCCAGCTTGCAATCCCTTCGTTTCCGAATTTGGGACGAGGATACCAAGAGATTCATAGGGTTTAGGGATATCAAGCGTTTGTCGGATAAGGCTCGGCAGTATAGCATCAATAAAATGGAAGTGTAAGAAGCATATTGGATGAAATGTGAGGCATTCAGTCGATGAATGCCTCTTCGTTTGTTTGGCAGGAGCTTGGAAAGCTCCTTGAGGTCATAGGTCAGACCAAGCTCTTGATTATAGCAATTTTATTATAGGTTTGTCGTATTTTTATGGTATCCTTGTTCTATCGTTTAAGTTTGTACCGTGTGAGGAGACCCGATGTAATGTTTCGAGAAGTCATCGATTTTTTAAAGGAATTTGGTGTTTGGGGACTATTCATTCATTCCTTTTTGGATGCCATCATCTTTCCGATCCCAGCATTTTTCCTGCAAGTTCCTTTAAGTGCAGTCCACCCGTCTTCGGCTCTATGGTTCGCAACGGTTGGATTTATTGCAAGTTTGTTAGGAACCCCCCTTGGCTATCTGATAGGGAAATATATAGGCAGCTCCATGTTGGATAAGCTGCTCAAGAAAGACCTAATGGATAAAGCGACGAATATGCTGCAAAAAAATGGCGAGATGGCTATTTTAATCGGAGCTTTTACACCTATTCCTTTCAAAGTGTTTACCATCATGGCTGGGTGCTTAAACTTTTCAATATGGAAATTGTTAGCTTATGCTGCTTTGGGACGGGCGGCCAAGTTCTATGCAGTGGGCATTCTTTTTTATCTTTACGGAAGAACAGCTGTGCATATGCTGGATCATCTTAATTATGTATTTCTTGGGATAGGTTTATTGTTAGCCATTGTATTTGTAGTTATAAAAAGACGTAAGCTGAAAAAAATAAAACAAACAGAATAATCCAGAATAAACATGATTGTACATAAGAACTCAATCCGATGGCTTTAAAGTGTCAACTCCATTGCCGCGGTAAACAAATTGTATACGATTACTTTACAGATACATTTCCATTTGGATATGAGAGTTGCCTTTTGCTCCGAGATGCCTGGCTAGCTGAATAGGGGCGACAACCTCCAGTTTGTGCAAGGGATAATGCGGAACCATGGGAAAAAGCACAAAAGCACGCGTTTCGGCCAAAGGGGATTGCAGCCTGCAAGGGAATAATAGGGCGTCGCAAAAGCCCGGCTGAGAATGAAATACATGACCTGAACGGTCGTGTGTTTCCCGAAACCGTTGAAGTCGATGAACCGATGACGGAGACAGGTCCAGGTTAAAGGTTCCGGGATAAGGTGTAAAGCCGGTGATTTCTTCTATGCGTTGACGCACCCAATCCATCGTAAGAAAGCCGGAAGCTTTTCCAAGCCCTTCGCTATATTCCGCTTGCAGAAGAACCGACCGGGCCGGTTTCGCACTTCTAGAGGCATCCATGTTCAGCCATACGCCCAAATCCGATAACGAGGAAAACAGCATATCTGGAAAAGTGTTTTTAAGCACTGCTTCATTCTCCGTACTTGATAGCACTCCGGCCGTCTGTGTTTGCGAGGCTTTACCCGCCAACATATCCATCGGTGTGTCCCCTACCATTAAGGTTTTACTCGGGTCGCTTTTCAAATGCCGCAGAGCGAATTGAATCCCTTCCGGGTGCGGCTTTAGTTCGGCTACATCGTCTTTGGTGACAATCACGTCAAAATACTCGGTTAACTGTGAGCGGTCAAGCGGTGCAAGGGCCTCTCTACGGGAGGAGGTAATGATCCCGAGCTTGTACTTAGACCTGTGAAGGTGTTGAATCAGTTCTGCAGCGTCCGGCATCAGTTGTGAATAGCGAATCAAATAATCGAGGCGAATACGCTGACTCTCTTGGATAAAAGCGTCAATCACGGATTGTCTTCGAGGCAGATCGGCAGGAAAGCATAGATCGAAAAAGGAAGCCCCTTCATTCATGACGGCAAAAAGCGTCGTGCGTTCGGGTAGAGGATGGTCGACCGCTTCGCAGGACGCCTTGCAAATTTGAAAAAAGGCTTCAAACGAGTCAATCAATGTTCCGTCCAGATCAAATAAAACGGTATCAATGATATCAGGAAGGGTATTCACACGTGCCCACTCTCCATATGTTTAAGATGCAGTTCATCTCGCAGAAACGCCATGAATAATCTGGCTTCCTCCGACATTTTTAGATCTTGGTTAAAAATCAGTCTTAACTCCGTTTGTAGTGGTTCGCATCGAAGCGGTAATCTCACTAAATGTCCTTCATTGATTTCATGTTGAACGGTAAATGACGACAAAATAGCGATTCCCGTTCCTCGTTTTACAACTTCAATAATAGTTTTGTAATCTTCCAGCTGTATAACCACATTATACGGGTTTATTCCTAATTTATTAAGAAAACCACGCATCATTTTGTAATAAACGGATGTTTTTAATCCGCCAACATACGAGTAATTCCCCAATTCCATCGGGTCGATGCTTGTTCTGTTTGCCAGTTCATGGGTTGGTCCAACGACAAATGCAAGATTTTCATATCTAAGGAGCTCAGAATAGAGTCCATCAATAGGTTGAAGGACCGTTACCAATCCAAAATCAGATTTGCCCTCAACGACATGATGGATCACGACGTCCAAATTTTGACTGTAAATAAGAATATCAATGTTGGGGTGGGTTTTGTTAAATGAAGCCAGATAGGAAGGCAGCAATATATTCGCAATGTGGGGCTGTGCAATGATGGAGAACTGTTTTTGCTTCTCCTGTAATTTTTTTAAACTAAGTTCGACTTGATTGGTTTTGGAGGTGATTTCCAGCGTATAGGAGTATAGAATTTCTCCTGCTTCGGTTAGTGTTGCCTTTCTCCCAGGGTCACGGGTAAAAAGCTGTTTGCCCAATTCCTGCTCCAAAGCTTGAATATGAGCACTAATGGAAGGCTGGGTGATGCCTAATTTTTTGGCGGCAGAACTGAAGCTTCCGGATTGGATCACGGATTGAAAAATACGCAGACGGTGTATTGTCGATTCAAACAATTTCCGAACCTCCCTTTGATCACCTATAACCGATTAGCTATGGGTGCATAGTTAAAAAGCGTATTGTTTAAGGGAATGTAAGCGATTTATAATTTGATTATCGAAAATTACCAAAGCACCAAATTGCTTAGGTAATGCATAATAGCGCAAGCCATACTGAGATTCTAGTATACCAATTATTTTAAGTCTGAACAATCTTTACCTTTAAACCATTTCATATTCACAAGGAGGGGTTTCAGTTGGCTAAGGATTTACATCAGTTTTTAGAAGAATACAAGGAAAAAGAACCTACGCAAGTTATTGAAATCGATCGGGAAATAAGTTCGGAGCAAGAGGTAACCGCTATTGTTTTGGAGCTTGAAAAACAGCAAAAATATCCCATCTTGATATTCAACAATATCGTTCACCCCAATGGTCACAAAGCAAAGTTTCCATTAGTGATGAATTTGCTTGGGTCACGTCAGCGGTGCGCGGATGCCATGGGCGTTTCTTACGATAATGCGGGTACTGAATACTTCCGGCGGACACGCTTGAACAGGATCGACCCGGTTACGATTTCTAAATCTGAAGCCCCCGTTAAAGAAGTAATATATAAAGGAGATGAAGTGAATCTTTTTGACATCCCGGCGATTAAACATTTTAACTCTGACCCCGGCTCTTATATTTCAGCAGGTGAGCTGACCACAGCTGATCCGGATACAGGGATTGATAATACAAGCCTGCAAAGAGGCTGGATTGTCGGGCCCAGGGAGATCCGATGCTATTTAGCTAAACATACGCATAACATGCTGAATTTCAGAAAGTATGAAAAGATGGGTAAAAACATGCCGGTGGCCTATTGGGTGGGGCATCATCCAAGCGCTTATTTGGGAGGCCAAGCGAGATTAGGCTATCCGGAAAGCCATTACGCAGCCATGGGAGGACTAATGGGTGAGCCGCTCAGAGTCGTTCCGTCTGAAACCTTTGGGGAGGAACTGCTTGTACCCGCCGATGCGGAAATTGTAATCGAGGGATACCTTGAAGCGGGAGAACGATATCCGGAAGGTCCGTTCGGGGAATACACCGGATATACGGGACCGCAGATTCCAAATCCCAAATTCATCGTTACTGCGGTCACTCAACGAAAGAATCCGTATTGGATGAATTTTATCGTGGGTACGGCGGGAGGACAGCAATGGGGCAATTATGTTCTGGAAGGGTTAATTTATGAAATTGTAAAAAATAGCGTGCCCACCCTTCAAAAAGTACATTTACCTTTATCGGCTCAGGGGCGTTTTCATGTTTATCTACAGTTCAAAGATCCGAGGCCGGGAGATGCACGTGAAGCGATCATGCAGACGTTAACGATCGATCCGAGAATTAAACATGTATTTACTTTTGATGATGATATCGATATTCATGACGAAGCGGAATGTCTTTTTGCTTTAGCGACAAGGACCCAATGGGATCGGGATGTCATGGTGTTCCCTAACACAAGAAGTGTCGGTCTTGATCCGTCGGCGGATGAGGATTCGGTCACTACCAAAGGCGGAATCGATTGTACGATGCCGGCCGGAAGAGCCTATTCCAACCGGAATGCGATTGATAAAGAAGTGGCGGAGAGGATTAAAGCCGTGGAATACATTGATCCAAACATTTTAAATCAGGTGAAGTCAGAAAAACTGTAATACATCTCATATCGATGATCAAACGAAGGGAGATTGGTTTGGCTATGAATAAAGTGTACTGGTTGACCTGTCCTGAGTGCTATTTTAAATATTATGTCGGAAGGGAGCTTCTTGAAATCAAAAACTTTCCGACGGTATGTCCGAAATGCCATTATGAATATCTTCCCGAGCAATCCGCAACGAAAATCGAAGGTGTGAAGTAGCGCCTTTGGATATCATCATACTTTGTTTACAAAGGGGGGAACGAGATGTTGAGTAAAGCTTGGGGCAGAAGAAAAGGTGCTTTTTTTACTGCTGTATTAGGTTGTCTAATTGCAGCCTCTACAGCTTGCGGCGGACAGACGGCTGCTCCCAAAACAAACCCGAATGATCCCCAAAACACGAATGCCACCCTTTTAGGATCTACCAGTACGGACTCCGGTTGGGAGCAAATAGTAAATGAAGCGAAGAAGGAAGGAAAAGTGGTATTGTCCGGTTCACCGAGCCCGCTCTGGAAAAAATCGTTAGTGGATGCCTTTGAAGCGGAGTATCCGGGTATCAAAGTGGAATATACGGGAGCGAACAGCAGGGACTTCTGGCCTCGTGTCAAAAAAGAACAGGAGCTCGGACAATATTTGTGGGATCTGCGTGCGGGTGGAGTTAGCGGAGATGCTTACGAATCAAAAAGGGCAGGGCTCTTTGATCCTATCCGACCATTGATCCAACCGGAAAATACCAAGGATAGTGTTTGGTTTGGCGGGTTTAACGGAGCTTTTGTTGACAAAGAAGGCCAATATTTTTTAAGTTACCTTGCTTTTGCAGAACCAACCACTTTTGTAAATCGGGATTTTATATCGGAGGCTGAGTTGTCTTCATCAAGTCAGCTGTTAGATCCAAAATTTAAAGGAAAAATATCGATACAAGATTTGCGAGGCGGAGCGGGTCAAAGTTCAGCGGCGGCCCTTATGAATATGTATGGAGAAGATTTTATAGTAAATCTGTTAACCAACCAGGGCTTGGCCATAACCTCGGATAACCGCCAACAAGCTGAATGGCTCGTTAGAGGGAACTATCCTATCACCATTGGATTCAATGCTCCGGAATTGGCGCCGTTTGCTGCGCAAGGACTAGGGAAAAACATTGTTACGTTAAAAGATGACATGCCTCCGCAAGGTACAGGGTTTGGCGCATTGCAGCTTTTGAAAAATGCCCCTCACCCCAACGCTGCCAAAGTATATGTAAATTGGCTTCTGACTCATCAAGCGCAGCAGCAGCTGGTGAATGCCGTAAAATTAAATAGTCGTCGTCTGGAGGTCCAACCTGGTGATCCAACTACGGTTTTGGATATGCAAAATAAGGATAAATATTTTGTGCACTCTAGAGAAGAATATGTTGATTTAAAGCTGCGAATTATAGAATTGGCCAATAAGCTGCTGAAAAAGTAATTTCTTAGAAAAACATTTGGGCTGCATCGCACCTTTGGATGATGCCCAGAAGGGCAATAAGCTTTGATGAACAACAACCTCACCCTCCGTTTTTCACCATGCGGACCAGGGTGAGGTTTTTTGATTTAGGGAAGCTTTTTGTTGGATTGCCAAAATCAGCAAAAGAGAAAATAACGCCTTGCTCCCCTTGTTTTAATGAAAAAGATTTGGGACAATAATAAATAGGTTATTAGCTATTCGGCCGCTGAAGCAGAGGGCTGAAATTTATCGTTTTGAAAAGAGGGCAACGAATGAATAAGGAATCCATATATGGATTGACATTGGATCAACTGACAGCATGGCTTATGGAGCAAGGCCACAAAAAGTCTCGCGCGGCACAAGTCTGGGATTGGCTTTACAGGAAACGGGTAACGGACTTCTCAGAAATGATAGATGTCAATAAAGAGTGTATTCAACTATTAGAGGATCATTTTGTCATCCAAACCTTAACAGAACACATTAAGCAGGAATCTGAGGATGGAACGATCAAGTTCTTGTTCAAGTTAAGTGATGGCAATCTGATTGAAACGGTATTAATGCGACATAAATTCGGTTTATCGGTCTGTGTGACCACCCAAGTAGGCTGTAACATCGGATGCAGTTTTTGTGCAAGCGGGTTATTAGCCAAAAGTCGTGATTTATCCGGCGGCGAAATTGTGGAACAGATTATGAAGGTACAGCTTCATCTGGATCAAGCGAAGCAGGACGAAAGAGTGAGTCACGTTGTGGTGATGGGGATCGGCGAGCCATTTGATAATTTTAATAATCTGGTGAATTTCCTGACCGTGATTAAAGATCATAAAGGATTGGCTATTGGCCCGAGACATATCACCGTATCGACCAGCGGCCTTGCCGATAAAATTGTTGAATTTACCGATGCCCATTTGCAGGTGAATTTGGCGATCTCACTGCATGCGCCAAATAACGAGCTGCGAACGCGGATCATGAAAATTAATCGTGCCATTCCCATAGAACAATTAATGCAGTCGATTGATTACTATTTGGAAAAAACGAACCGCAGGATTACGCTGGAATATATTCTGCTTAAGGATGTAAACGACCGCACGGAGCATGCGCTGGAGCTGGCTGACCTGATTGCCGATAGACGACAGCTCGTGAATGTAAACTTAATTCCATACAATCCGGTGGACGAACACAGTCAATATCAGAGAAGTGAACAAGAATCGGTAAGGGCGTTTTATGACACGTTGAAAAAGCAAGGCGTTAGCTGCAGTGTCCGACTTGAACACGGGACCGATATTGATGCCGCTTGTGGACAGTTAAGAAGCAAACAAATCCAAGTAGGGTAAATAACTTGGGATAGAGTACATGCGTATCCGTTCATTTGGGTACGCATTTTTTTGCCGATAGAGCGCTATACCGAATTATCAGTAACAACCAGCTTTAACTTCAAACGAACATTGGAGCAGCGGCGAGTACTTTATGTTACAATGGGCTGTAGATCACGATGAGGAGATGACTACACATGAGCGAACAAATCAATGAGAAAGAGCTTGTAGAATACATAGCAAGCAAAACGAACGTGGACTCCAAAAAAATTATGCTAGTGTTAAAGCATGAACAGAAATTTATCAACAGTGCGAAAGAGAACACCAAGGGAGAGGTAGAAATTGATAGCGACGAGCTCGTCGATTACGTAATGAGCCAGTCCGATGTCCAATTAGATGAACTGACCGTTGAAGCGATTTTGGACGCCGAGATGGACTACTTGATGGACAAAGGCATGGCGGGTTATGAGGATTAGCCGTATCTAAGGCCGCATAACTCCTATATAAGTAAAAGCCGATTCCCAAGTGATAGAGAAAGGGGATCGGCTTTTTCGTATGTATATGGTTTCAACAGGAAAAAGCAGGTTGCCTGAGCAACCTGCTTTTGCTTAGTAGAGGATAAGACTGCTGCTTACGGCGTCAGTTCTGGCGCCTTACGGTGATGCGTGTTCTGTTCAAAAGAATAGGCTAGTTTGAGCAGTGTCGCTTCACTGAAAGCCCGGCCGAAGAAATCCACACCGACTGGCAGTCCTTCAGAAGTAAATCCTGCCGGAACGGTTACCGTTGGCCAGAAGGTAAAGGTGCTGAGCTTAAAGCCTTCACCGATCGACTGGTATTCTTTCATTTGAGTTGGATCAATTTTGACTGGCGGATTAGCTGACGTAGGAAAGATAAGTGCGTCAAGCTGGTTGTCCGCCATCATTTTCAGGACGGCATTTTGCGCATACTTCGTTCTGTAAAGCAAGATATCTTTGTACTCTACCGAATCCAACGACTCGCGGCTGTTACGCTGCTTGAGCATGCCTTCGTTGGAAGGATGGAAGTTACCGTCTTTGATGATTTCATCCAAGGAGCTGTAAGGAGCGCCTTCGCCGAGCGATTTTAAGTAGTTGTTGAAGTCGAATTTAAATTCCCAAGCGCTCAAGCTGCCGTACTTGTTGATTTCGGCAAAATTCGGAATGGTCACGTTGTCTACAATAACGGCTCCGGCTTTCTTCATATCCTCGATCGCTTGGTTCATGACCTTGTTGACTTCCGGATTCGTACCGAACACTTCGCGGACTACACCGATACGGGAGCCTTTCAGACCTTCCTTGTCTAGGTATGCTGTGTAATCAACAGGTACTTGGCCAACGCTCTTTGCTGTCGAAACGTCTTTCGGATCATATCCAACAGTTGCGTTCAGAATCAGAGCAACATCCTCTACGGAACGGGCCATCGGACCGCCTGTATCTTGCGCGTTGGCAAGCGGCGTAATGCCGTCAACACTTGAAAGTCCAACGGTTGGACGAACGCCTACGAGACTATTGAACGAAGATGGAACACGTACGGAACCTCCTGTGTCAGTCCCCAAACCTACTGCAGCAAAATTGGCTGCAATTGCTGCGCCTGTGCCGCCGCTGGAACCACCCGGTACGCGGGTGAGGTCATACGGGTTTAAGGTCTGACCGCCTAGAGAGCTGACCGTCGTATACCCGAACGCGAATTCGTGGAGATTGGACTTGGCCAGAATAATCGCACCGGCATCCTTCAGTTTTTTCACTTGGGTAGCGTCGTCAGGAGCCATAGCGTCTTCCAAGCATTTACACCCGGAAGTAGTGGGCATGTCGACTGTATCGATATTATCCTTCACGATGACCGGGATGCCGTGCAGTGGGCCTCGTGGTCCTTTCTCGGCACGTTCCTTGTCAAGCTGATTCGCTATTTCAATCGCCTGAGGATTCAACGTAAGAATAGAATTCAACGCGGGTCCTTGGTTATCATACTTTTCAATCCGGTTCAAGTATTGCTGAACAAGCTCCTTGGATGTTAGTCGGCCTGATTCCATCGCCTTCTGCATATCCGTAATGGTAGCTTCGGGAAGCGTGAAAGGCAATAAGTGACTGTACACTCGGTTGGCGAGTACGGCTGCGTCCCCGTAAGTGAGCGGTTTGCCGTATCCGAACGATTCGGACGATACGCCGTTCATCAGTCCCGCTTGTCTGACGTTCAAAATCGAAGCCGCATAAGGACTGTTAGCAGGAACATCGGTGTAAACAAATGTTTTCGCATAAGGAGTTTTAATGATTTGATTCAGCACGGAAGCGGATTTTTCACGGGTGAGCGCTCCGTCGGTTTTTGGAGCAGCAACGTCCACAGAGGTTCCGGCGGCTTTGCCTGCGGCATGAAGAGCGTCGATGAAATCTTTCTCCACTACGGAAGAATTGAGCTTGGAGGTTTCCTTGAATACCTCCGGGAGCCAGCTTTGGGCAACGGCTATCGTTACTTCGGAAGACGGGTGAGAAGCGACCTGGATCGGATTAGCTGCAGGAGCAGCATACGCGGCTACAGGAACAAGTGCCAGGGTCGCAGCGGTATAAGTCGATATAAGTGCGTACTTCAATGGTTTCATACTCTACCTCCGTTTATGTAATGTTTATTGACAAAATCCGATTATAGTAGCTTACAAAAGAAATGTAAATAAACAACCAGAAAATTTTGTCGAAATTCATAACATAATTTGTATAAGCGGCCCAAATAAGTCTAATAATCGACAAAAAAATATATTGATTGACAAAATTGATCAAATTAATGTAATTTAATAAGATTGAAATTTGATTCAAAAGACCTAAAACATAATATTTCCTAGTGATAATGGCAAACTTATCCGAAAGGTGAGGGCGCAAAGCTGCGGGTCTAATGCGAAAGCGATGACAGCCGGGTTACCAAAAGGGGTAATAAAGGACCCTGTGTGGTCCTTTTTTTTATTTTTATATTGATGGGAGGCGCATGTTATAAGTTGCCAGATCGTTCACTATCATTGGCAGCTTCATTTGCAAAATAGATATAGTTAAACAGATAAGGTGTAACCAATTCAGAGATCATAAAAATGCCGGAAATGTTGTAGATGGTTGCTTTGCATTAAATATTAACTAACATGGGGGAACAAATGTATGATGAAGATGACAGTCAAAAATCGCCTAATGATTGCTTTTCTTGCGATTTTAATCTTACCATGCTCTGCTATCGGATGGTTTTCTTACCAGGAGGCAAAGAACCAAGTAAGCCAACAAATAGAGCTAAATGCCTATCAAAGTGTTGAAGTTACGAACAATCAAATTAAAGATATCATGGCTTCAAGTCTATCTGATGTCGATTACTTGGCAACTAAACTTGGTGTAAATTCATCTTATCCAGAGATTAGACAAGAATTGGAAACCTTCTTGACAGTGAACCCTGAATTTGAAAACGTACATTTCGCAACCAATACGAAGTTGATGTTTACCTTACCTGAGCTAAAGCTACCCGCGGACTTTGACCCTACGGTACGTCCGTGGTGGATCAAAGCTGTGGGTAGTGCAGGGAAGGCAGTCGTGAACGATGCCATTGCCTCGGCGGATGGGTCGGGTAATGTAGTGGTTATTCAATCAAAAACATCCAGCGATGGCGGAGGTGTTGTAGGCGCGACTTTGAAGCTATCCAAAATGGCTGAACAAGTGAGGAATACCAAAGTTGGGCAAAAGGGCTATGTTGCTATTATGGACAAGGATCGCAAATTCGTTATACACCCGACGGGAAAGCCGGGAACGAAAAGCGAAGATCCATTTATTGAAAAGTTTTACGAAAAAGACAGCGGTATTGTTGAGTATATGTTTAATGGACACCCAAGAAAGTCTATATTTGCCACTAACCCGGAAACCGGTTGGAAAATTATTGGTGTCATTGATGTTACAGAACTTTCGAGTTCCACCCAAGGCATCCTCAATACGACCATCGCCGTCATTGCCATCGCTATTGTGATCGGTATCCTGCTTGTATTTTGGATCGTGCGCTCCATTACTAGGCCGCTTAAAGAATTGATGAGTTCTACGGGGAAAATCGCGGGTGGAGATTTGAGCGAGGAAATCGTTATACGTTCCAAGGATGAACTCGGGGAGTTATCAAACTCCGTCAATCAAATGAGGATCAACCTTCGCCATCTAATTGGGCAAGTCGGTATAAATACGGATCATGTTGCCTCAACTTCGGAACAGTTATCGGCGAGCGCAGAACAGACTAGCAGAGCGACTGAACAAATTTCAATCTCGATTCAAGAGGTCGCGTTAGGCACGGAGAAGCAAGTTTCCAGTGCAACTGAAGCAACTGAAGCAGCTGCAGAAATCTCAAGAGGAATGAATCAGGCGGCATCGTCTATTCAAAACGTTGCAGATTTAACGAGCACTGCGAGCAATAAAGCAAACACTGGAAACACAGTCGTTAGGCAAACGGTTGAGCAAATGAATTTGGTACAACAGTCGGTCAGTCAAACGGCGGGTGTGGTTAACACACTAGGCGAAAAATCCAAGGAAATTGGGCATATCGTTGAATTAATCAAACAAATTGCCAATCAAACGAACTTGTTAGCTCTAAATGCCGCGATTGAAGCTGCACGGGCTGGGGAACATGGGCGAGGGTTTGCTGTAGTAGCTGACGAAGTACGGAAATTAGCTGAGCAATCGGGTGATGCAGCGGCTCAAATTCGTGAACTCATCCAAGAGATTCAAACGGAAGCGGATAAAGCGGTTGAGTCTATGAATGATGGTACATCCATTGTCCAAGAAGGTATTAAGATGGTTCATTTAACTGGTGAAACCTTCGGAGACATTGTAAATTCAATCGAACGGTTGGCTGCCGAATCCCAAGAGGTTTCTTCTATTGTAGAACAAGTTAATGTAAGCTCGCAAAGCATGGTGGAAATGATGGAAGCTGTAGCTAATATTGCCGAACAATCCGCAGGCAATACACAGAACGTCGCTGCATCCGCAGAAGAACAAAATGCCTCTATGGAGGAGGTAGCATCTTCAGCGGAAGCTTTAAGTATGATGGCGCAAGAGCTGCAAGATGTTATAAGTAAATTCAAAGTGTAGAACAAACGGGAATAGGGGTGGGGTGATAAAGCGGTTGAAACCCGACGCACATCCCCCCAATGCCCAAACCGTTTGCAATTAAGGACCGTCCGGTGTTTTTTCTGTACGGTTTTTTGAATAAGTAAAAGCCGATTCCCAAGCATAGAGAAAGGGGATCGGCTTTTTTCTGTATGTTTATAACTCTTTCATAAGCTCCTTCAGCTCGGCGATGCTGCGAGGAGGGGGGCTTTCCACGCGAACTTTCGCGGGTAAACTCGACCAGACTTGCAGCAGCATGGGCGGTTCCAGACCGAGCGAAATCATCAAGTCCTCCTGTTTAAACACGTCGTAGGGTATGCCTTCCAGCAGGCATTTCCCATGATCCATCACCAGGATCCAGTCCGCCCAAGCATAGGCCAAATTCATATCGTGCGTAGCCATGACGACGGTGGTGCCGCTCTCATGAATCCGGTTTAATTCCTTCATGAGCTGCCGCTCGGACAAGCGGTCCAGATAAGCAGTCGGTTCATCCAGCAGGAGCAGCTCCGGCTCAAGGACCATCACTCCGGCAAGGGCAACCCGTTTTTTTTGGCCGAGGCTCAAGTGATGAATGGGTGTGTTGGCTACAAGCTCCAGACCCATGGACGCAAGCACATGTTGGGTACGCTGGGTAATGTCATGCTCGGGTATCCCGGCATTTCGTAGACCGTAGGAGATATCTTCGTACGGCGTACTGAGAATCAGCTGATGCTCCGGATCCTGAAACACAAGTCCAACCTGCTGCCGGAGCTTTTGGAGGTCACTCGGACGATAGGACATAGGAGAACCCTTCCAGCTCATCTCTCCGGCGGCAGGGCGGTGAATGCCGATCGCATGCAGGAACATGGTGGATTTGCCGGACCCGTTATGGCCGCAAATCGCGGTTTTCTTGCCTGCAGGCAAGCTCATCGTCAATCCTTGAAGCGCCTCATCCCCAGTTCCGGGGTAGCTGTAGCGTACATCGTGAGCCTCCATTAACGATTTCATATCATATCCCTCCAGCGAAGCCCCAGCTCGAATAGCAATAATAAGGTCACTCCGATACGGCTTTCCCATACATAACGCAAGGGCACGGGGCCCGCTTGATAAGGAGCCAGTTGAATATCTTGCGTAAATCCTCTTGCTATCAGACCATGCGATAGACTCTTAGACCGCTGCATCGTCTTGCCGAACAACCGGACGATCAGGATAGCCGTATCCTTCAGCCTGCGATCGAAGCCGGTCTGACCGCCGCGAGCCCTTTGAGCCGTATACATCTGCTGAGCCGTATCCGAGAGCACGAAGAGAAAGCGGTACATGATCAGCATCAATTCCAGCACCAACGACGGCACACGCAGTTTTTTCATCACCTGAAACAGATCGGACATTGAAGTGGTCAGCATGAGAAAGGTAATACAGGATAAACAAGCGATGATCCGGATGAGCAGGCCGAACGCTTGGTACATGCCTGCTTCCGTTACATAAGCCGTCCACTGTGCAAAGGTAAAGAGGGTGATCCCATTGGTGAGGGCCGTTACGGAATCGGTAGCTGAAAACTCGATGACAAGCGCCGGAAGACTGGCTGCATAGAAGAGGCAGGACGCCCCGATGAGCAGGCTGTACACTTTGACGGGGACCTGGGCATATTGGGTAGCCCATAGGAACATCCAGCCCATGATCAGGAGCTGAATGACGGGATGAGCTAAGTAAGACAGCACCAACAGAGAGGCTGCGAATCCGCTTTTCCACATCGGAGAAACGGACCGCAGCTTGTTCGTATAAGAGAGCGTATCGATCAGCTTAATCATAACGTTTTGGATTTGGAGGCTCTGCCCTTGAACCATCCGAACGCATAGCCGATGAAACCTGCGCCGATAGCAGCTTGCAGGGCAAACAGCATGCTTTCGGTTTCACCCGGAGGCTCCATCAGCGGGGAAAACCAGGGCTCATAAGCAGGCTGAATCTCGGTGATCATTTCTTCCGCAGCGCCGTCAGCTCCGCCAAATTCGCCGTTCACGAACAGGAGGGGAAGAACGGCCAATAATACAACGATGATCAAGATGAGAACGCTCATTTTACGGGTTATCATGGTGGTTAAGCCCCCTTCATTTTACTCTGCAGCAGTGACATTTCCTCAGAGCTGTTGGATTTCAGCCAGTTCCAGATCAGTACGGTGAGCAGTCCTTCGCTGATGGCCAAAGGGACTTGGGTAATCGCAAAGATACCTCCGAATTTAGCGAGCGAAGCGAGGAAGCCGCCGCTCTCTGCGGGAAATGCCAAAGATAATTGAATCGAGGTGACGACATAGGTAGACAGGTTAGCCAGCGCAGCCGCCGTAAAGATGGATAGCGTTTGTTTCCCTGTGGATCTCATCATCCCCCTGTATGCCGCATAACCGATCATGGGACCGGCGACAGCCATAGAGAACGCGTTGGCTCCAAGGGTGGTCAGACCGCCATGAGCAAGCAGCAAAGCTTGAAACAACAAGACAATGGATCCGAGCACGCTCATGGGCAGCGGACCGAACATGATGGCGCCAAGGCCCGTCCCGGTAGGATGCGAGCTGCTTCCTGTCACGGACGGAATTTTGAGTGCCGACAGGACGAGGATGAAGGCGCCAGCCACACCCAGCATGATTTTGAGTTCCGGCGTTTCCCTCGTAATTTTAATCAAGGCCCGGAGCCCGAGAATAAAGAACGGCACAAACACAGCCCACCAGAAGATCGCCCATCCCAGCGGAAGAAAGCCCTCCATAATATGCATGGCATAAGCGGATTGAGGTTCATTGACAGTCAGGTACAACGTAAATCCCAGGACTAATAGAAGCGTGCTTATTGCTTTTTTAGAGATCATACTTTACATATCCTCCTGTGTACGTAGTTATAGAACTCAAAAAACCAATCCTATTGGATTGGTCAGGGGTACGCATGAATAGACGACAAGATCCGTTAGCGGTGATCATCGTTTCATTATTCGTACACCATTCCTTTCCTCGAAGGCATTCGGGTGCGTAGATTAGGTAGGTCTCCTGGCTCTTGGATCGTTGTGTTCTCCCGTCTTCCCCAATGAATCATCGAGTGACATGCTGAGAGAAACTCCCCAAATACAGTGGCGGGACCGCTCGGGATTTGCACCCGATTCCCTGTTACCCTTTGCTAGTACAAAGGCACCTGATCTACTATGTATGTAATTCGTTTGTGGTAATTCATGCATATATGTATTCGCTATCAATCGTCAAATTCCTCTAAGTAACACGAATTTATTGAAATATAACACGAACGATAGGGTTTTGTCTATCTAAATCCTCCATCGGAATGCAAGATTTGGCCTGTAATCCACTGGGCATCATCCGTTGCTAGAAAAGTGATAAGCCGAGCCGCATCACGAGGCAATCCAACTCTCCCCAAAGGGGAGTGGCCTGCTAGCTCCTGCTGCAAATCCGGTGTCATCCAGCCTGTGTCGGTCGGTCCCGGATTTACAGCATTTACCGTGATCCCCTTGGACCCGACCTCTGCAGCAAATGTTCTTGTAAAGGCGTCTATAGCGCCTTTCGTCGTAGCATAAGAGATTTCGCCAACCATAGGACCCAAGGATTGACCGGAGGTCATGCTTATGATTCTGCCACCTGTGCCTTGACTAAACCTTCTTGCAAATTCGACGCTTAACATAGCTACGGCCCTAATGTTGATCGCATAGTGAGCATCTAACGATTCAGCAGTCATTGTATTCCAATCATCGTTTACAGAATAGCAAGCGTTATTCACCAGGATCGACGGCTTTCCCAGCTTTTCCTCAACTGTTTTTAGAATAAAAGGGATATTGTTTACATCGGAAAGATCAGCCATGATATGCTCACATTGTACGCCAAGCTGCACAATCTCATTACTAAGCTGGTCTTGTTCCTCGACATTACCGCCCCATGGCATGGTTTCATCGTAGTTAACCCAGTAGGTGAAGAAAATATCTGCTCCCTCGCTAGCCAGCGCTTTACATATTGCGGCACCTATTCCCGCGCTGCGGCTTGCTCCAGTTACGATGGCAATTCTGCCTTGTAATTTACGGGTGTTCATCGGATTCATCTCGTTTACACTTCCGTTTCCTAATAAAATATAAACTGCTGAAATGCTATGTTCTGGGTCTTTTCTTTTTCCACCACAAGAAGACGATGCCAATGAGTACCAACATAACTACGAGAGCTAGGGTGAAGCCTGAACCAGTGCTTGTCTGCACCATTGGAATCGGTTCTCCAAGTTGGTCTTCGTTAAATCCGGTGGCCAATCCCGTATTCCCGCAAAGCCTCGGCCGCAGTTTCCCGTCCTCCATCCCGGCAAACACAACGTACTCGTCTCCTGTCTTAAATTCCGTCCAACCGTTCTGGTTTAAGGTAAGCTTACCGCTTGGGTCACCCTTCCAAGCCTTAGCGACTTCAAAATGAAGTTTATCTCTGTTTTGCGAAACTACGGTTCCTTTAAACACCATTTGGGAAAATTCCATTTCTTCTTGGGGAGCGCGCGGCGGAGCACAAGACAGGGCAAATGCCGATTGCGAAGTAATAAAACTGAAGCATAAGAGGATTATCAAGATGAGACTTGCTTTTTTCATACGATCAACCCCAGACCTATGAATTGGTTAGCTTACCTTATAACGTAACGCTGAGGGTGAATGTTGCACAAGAGAAAAGCCGCTTAAACCCTGTTTACTTCAACATACAGGTACTAGAAGAAAATAGTACTATTTCAACATGTGAAAACCCTTTAAAATATTTATAAGGAAGAAAATGTTAGGGATGATCTTATGATGGTAATGACGGATCGTATAACGATGTTAAAAAAGCATGAAAATGATTGCTACAGCATCTGTCTGTATTTATTACAAAGTGAGAAGCTGGCTTGCGAAGCAGCAAAAAAAGCACTTTATAATTTGAGTATATGCGATTCATTTTTTGCTGCCAATCCCCAAACCGTGAGTGAACTGCTGCGTAAGGAATCGATGAGATCAGCCCTCCAAATGAAGAAGGAGCAATCCGATTTGCTGCCGCTGTAATCAATGGAGCAACATTTGCGAAAAGAGGTTATCCAAGGATGGTGGATAGCCTATTTGAGTGTGGATATCTATTTATCGTTACGAGAGCAAGAGTTTGATCAATAGGAGGGATGGAATGGACACATGTCAAACGGAAGATTGGATACTTAGATCACTTTCTCGCGGATCGATTTAGGCGGCTAGGAATTCCTTTGTACATAGGCTTGTTCATGGTGATGCCGCTGCTGATGTATGCTTACTAGTCGCCCAAGACGAAAAAGATGCTTACATAGAGTTCCCAGAAGGATAAAATGGCTTCAACATATGCCTCATTTGGTTGGAATGATTTGGTTAGTACTGGGGGTAATTCTGGCTATGCTGATGTACAGTGATGTCATGACCTTCAGATCACCGGGAGGATGGAACGCTGAAAGCTTGGTTAATTCCATCTATGAGACCTTCATGTGCACCGGCGTATGTATTGGACTCGTCTATCTGTTTCAACGTTTCTCCCAACAATCAACCTCTTTGCTCAAACAACTTTCCGCTAACAGCTACGCGGCATATTTTATTCATGTTCTGGTGGTGGTCCTGCAGTATGCTGTGGAATCTGTGGAGATTGGCGCTTATGTCCGTTTTGGCTTTGTCACATTGGTTTGATTAAAATTGGAAAGAGGGATTGATATGGCTCATTCATTAGATGCTCTAAAAAAAGACTTGATACGATCTTCACAACGCGGCTATCCGATTTTAGTCTCCGGCGCGATTTTTATGCTATTCCTGACCATTGCACCGGCTTTGTTTCCGAAGGAAACGGTTCCCCTGATTTGGCTTATCGGAATGGGCTCCATCTTCCCGCTTGGTTTAGCCATTGCCAAAATATTGGGCGTGACCATCATAACCAAAGACAATCCATTAGGAACGCTCGGCGGCGTGATGGCAGGAGTGCAGGGTTTTTATATTCCGGTTTATATTATGATTTATCAATTCTCACCGGAATGGATTCCTTTTGCAGTCGGACTTCTTGGCGGCTCGCATTTTCTTGTATATGTATGGATATATAATAGTAAAGCCTATCTGTTTTTAACGCTGGGTTCGACTCTGGCCTCCATGGTTCTAGGCGGTATGTTCTTATCTCAAGCCTATACGCTGGTGCCTCTTGCACTTTTCGTTATTTATTGTGTGACTGTATTCTGGCTCTTGCACGAAAATAAAAAAGATGGTCCAGGTTGTTCGCAAACAGGGGCCTAACATGTCTATAACCGCGAACTAGAGAAGCATTATACGTTGTGAATTGGGACCAGCGCGGGAGCGGGAAATCGTATAGTCCGCTTATTCCTTCCGACTCGATGACTGTCGATCAACTCATTTCGGATGCGCATGATCTCACTCAGCATTTACTCAGGGTATTAGGCAAACATAAGCTGTATATCATGGGTCATTCGATGGGGGCCCTGCTTGGTATGCTGTATGTCCATAGATATCCAAAATTTGTAAAATCATATGTTGGCGTCAATCAGCCGGTCAACCGGAAAGCCGAAGAAGAGATGTCGTATGCCTTTATCATGCAAATGACGAAGGACAAAGGTTTGGTGAAGGCTGTTCAAGACCTCGAACGGATCGGCAGCCCTGAGGGAAGCTACCGTTCGCTGGATGATTTGGTTGTCCAGAGAACTTGGCTTACCAAACTCGGGGGAGGCGATTAAAAGCCCCGAGGAAAAAAATGATCATTTTCGAACAATCCGGACATTTCACTTGCTTTGAAGAACCGAAGCGATTCAATGAGCTGATGATTCAAATGCTTGAGGAAGAGCTGAATTGATGGGCTGCAGCTAAAAAATATTTATGCGAAGGCAGGTTGATTAGCCGTCAGTATTCCAGTGCTAGGGAAGCTTTCAGATCGTTTCGGTCGGAAACACAACACACCTTCATGTTTGGTATTGTTATGTTCGCCGGGGGTTCCATCTTTGCTGTTGTGGCACCCGATTTTACGGTTTTTCTGATCGGCAGAGCCGCTCAAGGCAAACAATCGCATTTTAATCTGGAGACGCCGTTCGATGCCAGTCTTTACTCGATCATGGGAATTACGATTGTTATCGTCACAGTTACGGCCATTATCCTTTTGATTTATCTCCTGGTAACTCGGCTGAATCTTGCCCCGCATCTTGCGTTAGCCCTGCGAATGGGGTTGTTCATCTCGATTATCGGTTCGGTCATTGGAGGATACATGGCGGGAAATAATCGGCATACGGTGGGGGGGCAAGACGGAGGCGAAGGATTATTTTTTCTGAACTGGAGCACGCTTTTGGGAGATTTACGCGTCCCGCATTTTTTCGGATTGCATGCCCTGCAGTTGATTCCATTAATCACGTATCTTGTGACCTTGCGGGTAAAGAGTCCGTCGCGAAAGCTGTGGATCTCTTGGATTGTTTCTCTTCTTTATTTGGGTTTTGTAGGCTTTTCATTCATTCAAGCGGCACAAGGGCAGCCATTCATCGGAAAATAAACCAAAATGTTGAGTAGGTGAACACATTGATCCAGCAAATAACGATAACGGGTATGTTCATACAACTGCTCATATCTGTTTTGATCCCCATTGCACTGATTATTTTTGTGAAGAAGAAAAATTCCTTTCGGTGGAAATCATTCTTTGTAGGTGCAGCTGTATTCATCATTTTTGTGCAAATTCTTGAAAAGATTCCACACCTCATCATGATTGATTCCACGGGTACATCGCTGAAATGGACAGCTAATCCATACCTGTTTGCATTATATGGCGGATTAGCGGCAGGGATATTTGAAGAGCTGGGACGTTATTTGGGCTATCGATGGCTGCTTAGAAAACATGAGCTGCAGCGTAAAGACGGATTGTCCTATGGGCTCGGTCACGGCGGTATTGAAGCCGTTCTTATCGGGGGTGGTCTTGCTATAAGCTCTATGGTTATGGCATTTGCCATTAACGCAGGCACCTTCGAACAATTAGTAGGGCATAAAGCACCAGCCGAACAAGTGGCCCAATTCAAGGAACAGTTGATGAATCGGGACTTCTGGTATTATGTGCTTGGGGGTGTGGAACGATCCTTCGCCTTATTCATACAAATCGGACTGAGTTTATTGGTTCTTCTGGGTGTCATACATAATCAATTTAAATATGTCGTCTTATCCATTGCCGTTCATGCATTGATTAATTTTTTCGCGGCTTTGTTCCAAGCTGGGGTCATACACAACGTTTGGTTGGTAGAAGCGATTTTCTTCATTGCAGCTGTGATCGCCATTGGTTTTATTAAGAAGTCCAAGAAGCTTCTCCACTGAAGGACAGGATAAGGCGTTAATAGGGTCAATGACAGGACTCATCACGGGCACCGCCCTTGGAATCGATCGGAGGTTCTCAATCAACTACATACAGGGATCCAGAGCATGCAAAATAATCGATGCAAATGCAAAACAGGGTAAGTACCTCCGCCTGTGCGGGTACCGAATCATCCCGTGAGAAAATGGGCTGTTCCATTGTCTGCAAAGATAACGGAAGCAGCCTATTTTCGTGGTTACGACTGATTGCGGTTGACTTCAGATACATCCACAATATCACGTACCTTCTGCTCTTCGTTACCGTAAAAAGCATCGTCCATCGCCTCGTTGGCTTGTACTGTATTTGCAGCCGATTTCCCTTCTTCTGATTGTGCGTGAAGCCAATCTAATTCCTTTTCCTTGTTATGATCCATTATGATTTGCCTCCTGCCTAGATTTGAGTTGTTCCTTAGTAGGATGTACTGGAACTTTTTACAATATGCTTTTGTTTAAATTCTAAGATTGGGAGAGGGCCTGCGATCATGATTATACGAACAGATTGGAGCGGGATGCAGAGAGAAATAGGAGAAATTAACTACGTGACAGAAGAATATGTTGGAATGTGTAGAATAGTATACCGTCGCACAACTATGCAAACTTAAAGGAGAGAGTACATGCAGGAGGGCAAGTTAACTAAAAAGAATTTACTTATCGGGATATCCGTAGCGGCAATCCTCACTTTGTCAGTTTTAGCTTACACGGGCGATTGAAGAACGCAAGCGTACAGAAAGAAATCAATGAGTCTCTTAAAGCCATTGTCATTCCGGAGCAAAGCGGCAGCGAGATGGAGGAGATGTTCGAGTACGAGTATACCGCTGATTATGATGTGAAGTATTTTGAAGGCAGCATTCTAAACATTATGTTTAACACCTATACCTACACCGGTGGAGCTCATGGGATGCCTTATAAATTTTCTTATATCGTTAATGTGGAAACTGGCCAAACGTATCAATTATCCGACTTGTTTGACAAGAGCAGCAATTATACGGAGCAAGTGAGCCAGATGATTATGGGTATGGATGCTGTTCATTCGGAAGAACCTTTGGATTCGTTCGAAAGCATCGCGGATGATGAGGGCTTCTATTTGGAGGATAACAGCATCGTCGTTTATTTCGAGCCTTATCAATACAAATCGTATGCTTCGGGTTTTCCCGATTACCGGATTACTTATGATGAACTGGATAGAGTAATCAATAAAGAAGGCGGTCTTTGGAAGGCTATGGGTAGGTAAAGCTCGCCCGAACTAAAAACAGCACTGTACCCGGTCGAGGGCTGCAGTGCTGTTTTTGTTCGCCGGAGTCGGATTATTATGTAAACAATGCCGCTATCTGCTCAATACTGTCGCATATGGCATCCGGCGCTTCACTTCTAGCGGGCAAAGGCTGAAAGCGCGCGTCTCCCTGGCGGACCCAGATTGCGCTCATGCCCAGACGCTTGGCGGGAATGACATCGTTATCCAATCTGTCGCCGATCATGACCGCGTGCTCCGGCCGGCACTGTGCCTGATCCAACGCCATGAGGAAAAATTGGGGATCGGGCTTCGCCATCCCCGCCTCGGCGGAAGCGCAGCAAACGGAGATATAAGGGGAGAAGCCGTAGGCCTCGAGTCTGGTGGGCGTGCCAGGACCTTGATTGGCGATGATGCCGATACGGTACCGACGCGATAAGGTTTGCAAGAGGGCCAAAGATGAGGGGAAGGGGCGCTCCATGTGTTTATGGTAAGTCATGCCTTTCTTGATCTTTGCTCGATGCTCCTCGGAGGGAATCCATGCCTCCATCACGCTCCACATCGGATGTTCGGCGTAATGCCGGTAGGCTTCCTGAAGGGCGGCCTGAACCTGCTCGGAACGGTATTTATAGCCCAAAAGCTCGGCCTGCTCGGTAAATTGACGGATACTATCAGATATGGGAGCCGATTCGTCGATCAGCGTTTCGCCAAGATCAAAAAAGATCCATTCGATGTGATCCTTTATCATGATCAGACCTCCTGTATTTTAACGGAGTATCACATAAATCTGTTCTCTCTGTCAAGAAAATGAAAAATAATTCGGTATTTATTGTCTATCGGTTTAGTCGTTATGCCGACAGGTTTATTTCATAATCAAATAAAGCAAAGCTGGAGTCCCTACCTTTATGTCTTACTCGGATGGATACCTAAGGTGGAAAATCTGATTTGGGACACTTGATATTTTTAGGAGCTAATAATATATATAAGACGGAGGTTGGTAATCATGGCTAAGCCGCTGGATGTAGATGAGATTTGGACTCACCGTATCATACAAAGCATTAACGGGTTAGAATATGGAATGGTGCAAATTGTCGTACATGATGGAAGAATAGTCCAGATTGAAAGAACGGAGCGTAAACGTTTTGAATCGGACCATGCTGCCTCTGGTAAAGGAACGCCTCGAAAACCGGAGAAAACCAATGATTTCAAGAAACCAAATGTCTATCGGACCACTGGAGACTTCCTCTAAACGCCTGCTTTATTGCATAGGCTATTATAGGAAGTCGATCTTTTTCTCTATAATGCTAATGAAAGGGAGTATTCAATCCAGGAGACCGTCTGGTCGTATCCACACTTCATTACGGGTCTGGTCAGTCTTCCCATTTCTTAATGATTGAAGTAAAATAATAGCAAATGGTGATGCTATGACTAAGGCCGCTTGAAACCAATGGAATATATGAGGAGGGATGAAAAGATGTCTAATTCAATACATCCCGATACGGAGCTGGGGCCGGTTCATTTAAGGGTCAGCCAGCTCGAACGATCTATCCTATTTTATCGGGAAGTCGTTGGGTTTGAAATTCTGCAGCATGAAGGGAAGACTGCGAAGCTTACTGCGGACGGACTCCGTCCATTGCTTGTGTTAGAAGAGGTGGAGAACGCTGCCGCGGTGCCCAGAAGATCGCATACCGGTCTGTATCATTTTGCGATCCTGCTGCCTGATCGCAAATCGTTGGGTCTGGCTCTGCGCAATCTGATCGATCGTCAGGTTCGGATTGGCTCTTCCGACCATCTTGTAAGCGAGGCGCTCTACATTGACGATCCGGATCATAACGGTATCGAAATCTATAGGGATCGGCCGAGGGACACATGGACGCGCGATGCCAATGGCGAATATCTGATGGCTGTCGATCCCCTCGATGGGCAAGGATTGTTGGAGGAAGCGGGAGATGAGGCCTGGTCGGGATTGCCCGCTGGAACGAAAATCGGGCATGTTCATCTCCATGTTGCGGATCTGGAGAAAACCAAGGAGTTTTATTGTAATATATTAGGATTTGATCTCACGGCTCATTATGGTGACAGCGCTCTGTTTGTGTCAGCTGGAGGCTATCATCATCACATCGGATTGAATACATGGGCGGGAGTCGGTGCGCCTGCACCGCAGCCGAATGCAACCGGTTTGGACTATTTTACCATTGTTGTTCCGAATGATGAGGAGATGAAAGGGATTTTGGATCGTCTTGGGCATGCCGGAGTAGCTGCCGAAAGACTGGAAGATGTCTGGTTTGTTCATGACCCCTCAGGGATCCGGATTCAATGGGTCATTAGATCATGAATTAGTGTGAATATGAAGAAAGCCGGGATTCCCTTACAGGATTCCCGGCTTCTTTTTCATTTTTCAAACAAAGGCTTAAACTTCCCGTAGCCTTCCTCTTCCAATCGTTCTACAGGGATAAAACGCAGGGCGGCGGAGTTAATGCAGTACCGCAGCCCGGTTGGATCGGGACCGTCTTCAAACACATGGCCCAGATGAGAGTCCGCCTCCTTGCTGCGAATTTCTACCCGAATCATGTTGTGAGTCACATCGACATGCTCGCTCACATGGCTTTTCTCCATTGGCTTTGTGAATGAAGGCCAGCCGCACGACGAATCAAACTTATCGAGGGAGCTGAACAGCGGTTCGCCCGATACGATATCGACATAAAGCCCTTCTTCTTTATGATTCCAGAACTCATTGCGAAACGGCGGCTCGGTGCCGTTGTTCTGCGTTACTTCGTATTGAATCGGGGTGAGGCGACTCCTTAATTCCTCGTCCTTCTTGACATCCTTCCACTGCTCTCTAATAAATTTCTCCCGACCGGAGCCTGCGAAATAAGCTTTATAGCGAACCGGATTTGTTTTGTAGTAGTTCTGATGATAGTCTTCCGCGGGATAGAATACGGCTGCCGGCAAAATCGGCGTAACGATGGGTTCCTGAAACCTACCGCTTACATTAAGCTGCTGCTTGGATTTCTCCGCTAATCTCTTCTGTTCTTCATTATGATAAAAGATGGCCGTTCGGTAGGATAGCCCGCGATCAGCAAATTGGCCGCCGGCATCCGTGGGATCGATCTGCGTCCAAAATAGCTCCAGCAACCGTTCATATGGAAAGAGCGCTGGGTCAAATGTAATTTGGACGGCCTCATAGTGTCCTGTCGTATCGGAGCATACTTCTTCATATGTAGGATGTTCCACATGACCGCCTGTATAGCCTGATACGATCTTCATAATTCCCGGCTGTTCGTCAAATGGCTTAACCATGCACCAGAAACAGCCGCCTGCAAACGTCGCCAGCTCCACCTGTTTGCTTACGTCGTTCATGTGTTCTCATCTTCTTTCATGTGTGATGTGGTACGGCTCCATCCAGAAGCTTCTCGACGATGAAGGGGAGCATTCGGATGGTATCGCTGTTTGTGCCGAAGGTTTGACTAGCTGCGTACATTCCTTCGATCCAAAGCGCCAATGAATGGGCTGCCATCTCTGGGTCGGTTACGCCCATCGCTTGAGTCAGGTCGGTGAGCTTTTGGATGAGCACTTTCTTATGAGCAAAAACCAATTGGCGTGCGGGATGCTCAGGATCGGGGAATTCTACAGCAAGATTGATAAAGCAGCAGCCGCGATAACCGCCTACAGATGATTTGTCAGCTAAATCTGTAAGAAACTGAATGATTTGCTTTCTGGGCTGATGGGAATGCTTAGAAACACTTGTCTCCCATTCCTCCCAAAATTGTTTGCTTTGCCTGTTCACATAAGCCAGGATCAGCTCGTCTTTGGATGCAAATTGGCGGTAGAGGCTCATTTTATTGATGCCGGCACGTTCAACAACAGCGTCTACACTAACCGCACGAATCCCTTCATTGTAGAACAATTCATCGGCCGCCCTAAGGATATATTCTTGAGCTTGAGCGCTGGGTGTCCGTTTTCTTCTCGGGAAGGCTAGTTCTGATTTTGACATGCGGTTCGTCATGCTTTAGCTCCTGAGCTATTGGATTGTGACTAAACGATGCACTGCACATTCTTGAATGTTACTAAGCTGTAACAATGATACTAGTATCATACGTACTGGATCGTAACATGTCAAGCAAAGACCAACGTACATAAGTCTCGCGAGATTGGCTTAGGGACAAAAGTATCCTTTTTGTAACTACACCACTTTAAAGTGCGTACTTCCTTTTTGGAAAAGACGGACCTACAATAAAGCTTGTCATTGAACAATTTACGGGAGAGAAGCAGAGATCAGATTACAAATAGCATTAGGTTTGGCAGATATACTGGGGCAAAGCGGCTGGGTTAAAAAGCGGAGGAGCAAGCACAGAGGGCCAGTTTCTTTACATGAGTCCTCGCTTTGAGTTGGTGAGGTCTATTTGCTCACTCTATAACCTGATCAGTAAGCGGTCCTTTTATTCGAAAATAGATAAAGAAGGTGAAATTCATGGATGCTATGACATTTGTTTTATTTGGTTCAACCGGTGATTTGGCCAAAAGAAAAATATTCCCCGCCATGTATAACTTATTCCTGGAACAAAAGCTGCCGAAATCCTTTTCGGTGGTGGCGCTTGGACGTAAGCCGTTTACGGATGCGGAATTTCAAGACTATGTGGAACGTTCATTACACACTTTTTCAAGACGTAAACCGGAAGACCGCTCCCACGTAGAGCCGTTTCTGCGCTGCTTCCGTTATTTTGCTCTTGATGTAATGAACCAGGAGGGGTACCGCGAGCTGTTGAAGCGGGTTCAAGAGCGGGAGAAAGAGTTAGACATCCCGGAAAACCGGTTGTTCTATCTTTCGGTCGCCCCTGAATTTTTCGACAAGATCGCTTCCCATATCAAGGAGAGCGGTTTGGGCGCCGGCAGAGGGTGGAAGCGTCTCATTATCGAGAAGCCATTCGGACATGATTTAGCATCGGCCCGGAAGCTGAATGACAATCTAAGTCTGGCTTTTGAAGAGGATGAAATCTACCGGATCGATCATTATCTCGGCAAGCCCATGGTGCAAAATCTTGAAACACTGGTCTCCGCGAACCCATTACTGAAAGCTCTCTGGAGCAATCAATACATTGCCAACATACAGATTACAGCCAGCGAAACGGTTGGCGTAGAGGAAAGGGCCGGTTACTATGAGGGCGCCGGAGCCATACGGGATATGTTTCAAAATCACATGCTTCAGCTGATGATGATGACGGCTATGCATCTGCCGACACCTATCACAGAACAAAATACCCGCAATCAAAAGATCAATCTATTGAAATCCCTTCGATCTGTTTCGAAAGAAGATGCGGCTCATCACGTGATACGTGGTCAGTATGGCGCTGGAGAAATGCAGAATCAAGTTGTCGCTGCCTATCGGAATGAGCCTGGAGTGGATGCTTCTTCCATGACGGATACGTTTGTGGCTGCCCGACTGTGGATTGACGACTTTTTCTGGAAGGATGTTCCGATTTACATTCGAACAGGCAAACGAATGAAGGAAAAGTCCACGCGGATTGTCATTGAGTTTAAAGACCGGTTGAGGGAACAGGACGGGAATATGAATCCCTTTCCCAACCTGTTAACTATTCAAATTAATCCGGATGAAAAAATCACGCTGCAGCTGAATGGTCGGAACCCATTAAAGAATGGACAGATGGAACCCGTTACCATGGATTTCTCCATGCCCGCGGATCAGCTGCCGGAAGCCTACGAGCTTTTATTGTTCGACGCCCTGAGAGGCGACGCGACGTTCTTTGCCCATTGGGAGGAAGTGGAACTGGCATGGGCATGGGTACAGCCCGTTCTGGAGGCGTTTGAAGAAAACCTTCTGCCTCTTCATTCCTATCCGGCAGGTTCGTATGGTCCTGCAGCAGCCAGTGCTTTACTGGACGAGGAGGGTTTTCATTGGTGGCATGACGGGCAGGCTGAAGCTCCAGGAACCCGTGGATTGCCAGAGCTGGTGACAACAAAATAAAAACGAATTTGGGAATGCTAAAATCAGGAGGTTATGCTGCATGAAAATCGGATTAGTCGGTTTAGGTAAAATGGGATTGAATTTGGGACAAAATATGATCGATCACAAACATGAGGTTGTTGCGTTCGATTTAAATACAGATGCGGTAAAACAGCTTCAAGCCTATGGCGCCCAAGGCGCGTCAAACTTAGAGCAGCTGGTTCGGTCTTTACAGACGCCAAGAATCATTTGGATCATGGTTCCCCATGCCGTGGTGGATTCCGTATTGGCTGACCTATCGCCTTTCCTGTCCAAAGGCGATATCGTGATCGAAGCGGGCAATTCACACTATAAGGAATCGATCCGCAGATACGACCAGTTGAAACAAGCGGGTATCCACTTTATGGATGCCGGGACCTCCGGAGGTATGGAAGGAGCCCGTCACGGGGCATGCTATATGGTTGGCGGAGACCCGGAAGCATGGCGTACTGTGGAGCCGATCTTCCGTGATACCGCGGTGGAGAATGGATATCTGTATGCGGGCAAAGCCGGCAGCGGTCATTATCTGAAGATGGTCCATAACGGAATCGAATACGGGATGATGGCCGCCATTGGAGAGGGTTTTGAAGTCTTGGAGAAAAGTGGATTTGACTTTGATTACGAGCAGGTGGCCAAAGTTTGGAATCATGGGTCGGTGATCCGATCCTGGTTGATGGAATTGACGGAACGCGCTTTTTCGAAGGATGCGAAGCTGGATGAGCTTCAGGGTGTGATGCATTCCTCCGGTGAAGGGAAATGGACGGTGGAGGAAGCCATGGATCTTCAGACGGCTACTCCGGTCATTGCCATGTCTTTATTAATGCGCTACCGCTCTTTGGATCACGATACCTTTACAGGTAAAGTGGTGGCTGCTCTGCGTAATGAGTTTGGCGGGCATGCTGTAGAAAAAAGCAAAGTCACCGTGTAAACGCCTTGTATCGTATCCATGCATATGATTTTTTGATCATCCGATTCATACCTAAAAAAGTTGACCGAGCCCTGGGGCCGGTCAACTTTTTTTGTCTTGCTAGTTGAATGCGTTCGAATTGTGAATGACATTACCCGAATTTTTGATATCGGCTATTCTCTTTTTGCCCCATTCATACATCATTTCAACGATAGGCAGCATCGTCATTCCGAGTTCTGTTATCGAGTACTCTACTCTTGGAGGGACCTCAGGAAACACCTCACGGTGGACAATCCCGTCTTCGATTAACTCCTTCAGCTGGCTGGTCAACATCTTATGCGTAATTTTCGGAAACAGTCTTTGCAATTCGCTGAAGCGGTGAGCCCCTTCTCTTCCTAGATGCCACAGGATCACAATTTTCCACTTTCCGCTAATGATGGCCAGGGTGAGTTCCTTTTCGCAATTGAAATCGCCATTGTTGATTTTATCTAAAATTTCTTGTCTCAGATCCGACATTGAATTCTCCTAACCACTTATAAGTTACTTTTTTGTAACCATCGCACAAAAAAGTGCATTCTTACGTAATCTCTCCGCAGGGTATAGAATGTACCTTGTAGCCATTAATGTTAAAGGAGAGTGTGCAAAATGTCCAAAAAAGTATTGATATTAACTGGAGATGCTGTGGAAGCATTGGAAGTATATTATCCTTACTATCGCTGCCTGGAAGAGGGTTTCGAAACGGTGATCGCTTCCCCGACAGATAAAAAAGTCCTGCACACGGTTGTTCATGATTTTGAAGACTGGCAAACCTTTACGGAAAAAAGAGGATACAATATTGAAGCGCATGCTTCATTCGACAACATCAACCCGGAAGAGTTTGATGCCTTAATTATTCCTGGAGGACGAGCTCCTGAGCATATTCGTCTTCATAAAGATTTTGGACGAATTGCAAGCCACTTCTTTAAACAGGATAAGCCCATTATGATTCTGTGTCATGCCAGTCAGGCGCTATCCGTTATCGCCGATGATATTAAAGGCCGCGAAATGACAGCTTACTTCGCTTGCCGTCCTGAAGTGGAAGCGGCTGGGGCCAAATATATCGAGACTCGCTGCCACATCGACCGCAACCTGATTTCGGGTCACGCTTGGAACGACCTTCCGCAGCTGATGAAAGAATTCGTTAAACAACTAAACGCTGCAAACTAAGATGGGCAGATAACTCATTATAGCAACAACTTGATAAAAAAAACAAAACCAATATTATTTTACGAGGAGAGAAAAGAAAATGAAATTACAATTAGCATTGGACTTAGTAGATATTCCTGGAGCAAAGGCATTGGTAGCAGAGGTTCAAGAGTATATCGATATCGTTGAAATCGGTACGCCGGTTGTCATTAACGAAGGCTTAAGAGCCGTCAAAGAAATCAAAGAAGCTTTCCCTTCATTGACCGTATTGGCTGACCTGAAAATTATGGATGCAGCTGGTTATGAAGTCATGAAAGCATCCGAGGCAGGTGCGGACATCGTTACGGTTCTGGGTGCTGCTGAGGATATGAGTATCAAAGGCGCAGTGGAAGAGGCCAAAAAACAAAATAAACAAATCCTTGTCGACATGATTGGGATTAAAGACATCGAAGGCCGTGCTAAAGAGCTTGATGCTCTCGGAGTAGACTACATTTGCGTGCACACAGGCTACGATCTTCAAGCGGTCGGACAAAACTCGTTTGAAGACCTTAAGAAAATTAAAAGTGTTGTGAAAAACGCGAAGACCGCGATCGCAGGCGGCATCAAATTAAGCACATTGCCTGAAGTCATCAAAGCACAGCCTGACCTCGTTATTGTAGGCGGCGGGATTACCGGACAAGAAGATAAAAAAGCCGCAGCTGCTGAAATGCAAAAATTAATCAAGCAAGGTGCCTAAGCATCATGCGGACGACGGAGTATTTAGTTGAAATCATCAAAGAGCTGCAGCGTTCGGTAGACCTCATCTCCGATGAAGAAGCCGAGAGATTGGCGGACCAAATCCTTCAATCCAAGAAGATCTTCGCAGCTGGCGCAGGGCGATCCGGGCTTATGGTAAAGTCCTTCGTGATGCGGCTGATGCAAATGGGCTTCGAGGCTTATGTAGTCGGCGAAACCGTAACCCCTAACCTGGAAAAAGACGATCTGTTCATCATCGGATCCGGCTCGGGGGAAACGAAAAGCTTGGTGCCTATGGCGCAGAAAGCGAAAAGCTTGGAGGGGATCGTTGCGGCGATCACGATATTCCCGGACTCGGTCATCGGCACACTTTCGGATATCACCGTGAAACTGCCGGGCTCACCTAAGGACAGATCGGATGGCAGCTACAAAACCATCCAGCCGATGGGAGCATTATTCGAGCAAACGCTCTTGTTATTCTTCGATGCTGTCATCCTGAAGCTGATGGAGAAGAAGGGGCTGGACTCCGGAACGATGTTTGGCAGACATGCCAATCTGGAATAGAGAAAGAAATTTCCTTAGTAGACCATAGCGTAAACCCTATAACTGAACTGTACCGGTGCTTTCAAGGCCGGTACAGTTTTTTACATATTCATGTTGTTTGAAACTTAATGAACGTAACGGCCATGCTCTGGAATCGCAATGTGTTCGAATTCTCGCGCTAACTTATCTAATTCTTGGGTCAGTAACTCTCCAGACATCGGAAGACCGTGCCCGGTAACGGCTGCTGACGGTTGTAAGGCTTCAAGCTTCTTAACGGATTCCCAAGCGGCGTGCCAATCTGTAGTAAAGTATTTGGGCGGCCCGCTGATTTCCAGCTCCTGCATGACCACCTTAAAAAGGGATTCCTGTTTAACACATACGAATGCATCTCCGGCGATAAGGGACCGGTCTTTTTCACGGAATAACGAAATGTGACCTGGTGTATGTCCCGGAGTATGTATCCATTTCCAATCAGGCATTTCGTCTACGCTTCCATCCGGAGACAATGGTTTCACATGGCTTCCTAAATCGATTCCATGATTAGGAAACAGAGGAGACATCTCGCTGATTAAGCCGCCATCCACCGTAGGATCGCCTGGAGGATAATTCGCTTTACCTGTGAGATACGGTATCTCCATTTCGTGTGCATAAACAGGCACCTTCCAACGTTCAATCAGTTCAACAATGGCACCAACATGATCAAAATGTCCATGCGTCAGAATAATGGCCTTAGGCGGAATATCCCGACCAAAGCGTTCTTCAGCCGCTCCAATAATATCATCTGCGGAACGAGGCATCCCTGCATCGACAAGAACCCATTCTTTGGTTTGGGGCTCGCCGACAAATAACACGTTAACAATTTGGATCGGTAAACAGTAAATATCAGGCTTAACGACTTGACCGCTGCCGCTTGTTACGGTGGTCACCGGAATCATCGTATGCTCAAATGGTTTTTCCAATTCAATTCCTCCCTGAGCTCAATGATGAGAAAAGGTTCTTCTCATTGTTGATTATTGTTGGCAATTGAATTGAAATGATCCGTATGTTTTTAATACCTTTCCCTCCAAAGCCTTAAAATAAATTGTTGGACAGCGGCGGCTATAGTTGTTCTTGAAAATCCAACCGTTATCATAAATATAATAGACGTTGTACGTTATAAGCTCGGATTGCTTGCGAACCCACCAACGACTATAAACTTAGATAAAGGTTGGTGATATTCCGAATGAACGATCCCAAGGCACTATGGAGCGCCATACAGAATCAGGCAAACAAGGCACTGGGGGAAGATTTCTGGCACGATATTTCCCGCCTGATTCCGAATCCTGGCCCCCGGATGGATATATATGAAACAGGTGACGAAGTGGCTGTTATCGTGGAATTGCCGGGCCTTATGTCTCTGGAGTCGATCAAAATGAGCCTAGTCGACCGTCATCTCCTTATAAAGGGAGAGCTCCGCTGCGAGTATCCGGTGGATGAGGATGAGCTTTCGCTATCGGAGCGGTTTTACGGTAAATTTCAGCGAAAGGTTCCCTTGCCGCATGATGTGGAGGCGGACGGAGTATCGACAAGCTACCGTTTGGGTCTGTTGACCGTTCGTTTTCGTAAAAAGGCAATGGAGCAGATCAGGCATATCCCTCTGAATAACGATGAAGAGGAAGAGAAATAAGTTGGCTGTTCCCTCAATATAATAGGGATATCAGCACATGTACAATGGGGGCGATCGGAGTGGTTAAAATTTTGTTCAACGATTTGCAAATTCAGTCCGTATCCCAATCTTCCGGCGTATTTTCCGGTCACAATATCATCTCTGACTGGAAACATTACAGTAAAAGCAATGAAGGCTTCGGGAGCATGAAAGGGAAGGAGAATGTATCGGAGCATGGTCATCATTTGGTTATAGATAACGATTTAATGGAATTGATATATAAAAAGGATGGGAAACGATGGGGGTCTTAGACTGGTTTCAGAGCCGTAAGGCCCGTATGAATTCGGACAAGACGCTGCATGAACGATTGGCGGGACTGGAGCGGGCCATCGAAAGATTGAATGAGAAGCCTTCAGGGCACAACATCACCATTGAAAACCTGCATGTCCACAATCCTTCCTTGGAGCAGTTAACCTTTCGCCTGGACCGGCTTGACATCGATGAGCTGAGCGGCGCTTTGAATTTGGGCAACAATTTCGGTACGCGTGTTGGCAAAAAGGAGCCGCAGTTCAAACAGAGCCAGGGGCAGAAGTCGGGAGATAAGCCGAGAGAAAAGCCGGAAGAAAAGCAGCAGCGCTTTGAAATCAAAAAAACGGCGGAAGGCTTCAAATACGAATCGGGAATGAAGCCTCACCGCTAGAGGAGAAGGGGATTGCTCATGGGGAATGCTTTTATGTCACCTACGTTTGTCATCGGCTATATTCACATCGGGTCAGTGGAAGGGGCTTCCTGCATCAATCTGGGCAACAATTATCCAAGCGGATTTCAAAGCCATAAGAAGCAGAACCAGGGCTTCGGCAGCATCCACGGAAATGAAAACAGCCTTCGTGAGATCCGCTCCGTCTTGGACGATAGCGACCTCATGGATGTACTCCAGAATTCCGAGCCTGAATTGGCCAAAACGGTGAAGTCCAATCTAATTTCGATGGAGATGACTTAATTACATCCTCTAATTATCCGGTTTCCGTTGTTATTCTACCAAGGTTTTGCTGGATGACAGGTGAATCGATAACATCCTCGTCCATCACGGTATTCACATTGTTGTGCATGATGTTGATTCCCTTATGCCGTCCGTCCCCCATGTTATTTTTGCCGGTGGCGTTCCAGCCGGGCTGGTTATTGTCGCCGACTGCGATCGACGAGCTGGTATTCACTGCATTCACATCAATCGACTGGAATGTAATGTTTTGGGCGGCCGGAGCCGTTTGGTATTGGATATGTACCCCTCGCTCCTCGATGGGAAATTCGATTTGATCGTTGTCATAAACCAGGCTGCAGTTGTGATGAAACGTGCCTCCGCTTGCGCTGCCGAACCCGCTGTTGTCTTTACGGATCGAGCTCCAGCCGGTTGCCGTGTTGTTTCCGATAAATATGCCCGCACTTGTATCCACGGAATTGACCATAATCTTATTGAAAATGACGTTAAACTGCCCGTTGGCATGGGACATAACCATCCTCCTCAAGCTGCTGCTCGTTACTCACAAATTTAAGCGATTTGGTTCTGCGCGGATGGAATGATATCGTTATCAATGATAGGTGAATCCACGATGTCACCGTCAAACAGATTGTTAAGCACGTTGGTGTTAAGGCTAGCGCCGATCACCTGGCCGTTGCCAAATATGCTTTTCCCGTGTGTGCTCCAACCGGGCTGATTATTCTCTCCGACGGAGATAGAGGCATCCCGGTTTAAAGAATTAACATTGATCATCACAAAGTTAATAGCGATAGCCATATGCAGTTCCTCCTAATATGATGGATTTATGCCTAGTATATTCAATGGAATTTTGTCCTGTGCCATCTTTTTGAACAGGATCGTTATTTGGCGGAAAAGGGGGAGTCTACAATGGCCGAGGACGAGGAACGGCTATGTGTCCGTTGTCAGTATGTGAATGGCAAACATCAATTTTGTATTAAGTGCGGAGCTCCACTAGTTAATCGATGCACGGACGAACCGGGTCGATTGCACAAAGGCTGCGGCAAGGTAAATCCTGCTGATGCGGCATTTTGCCAGTCTTGCGGTCAGTCGACGACATTTTATAAGGCCGGGCTGATTCAGGCCTATTTGGATAGTTGAACGGAGCTTTTGAATTCAACCCTTCATATTTTCCTGTAAATACGGCACCGGCTAACCCATGTACATTCTTATTGACTCCGAGATACGCTAACAAGTAAGGATTATAATTCCTTGCTGTTAGCGTATTTAATTTGTAAATAAAACGTAGACAGAGTGCATTGACGACAAGCAGGCCATTATGGTATATATTCATAACTTAAGCTAACGGTTTCTTTTTATCAAAAAAGGGACGGACCGCCCCAGTCATAGCGACTATTGGGCAGCCCTTTAGATTTATCGGACCGAAGTTCCGGGTGTAGCATACGGATAAGTATATTGAAGCTCTTCATCGAAGGTAACGTAATCGAGGTTGACCATCAGTAGCAAGTAGCGCATGCCCGTTTGCGGGTCGCTGATAATGATGTGGTCGCGGCCGGCCGCTTCGATTCTCCCCTTGAATATTTTGGCGTTCCACTGAGAATTATTCTCGTAAGTCATGTAGAACGTTCCGATTTTGCCAAGATTGAGGCGCAAAATATTCTCGATGTACGACTGCTCGAGTGGGAGCTGGCCCATAGTTCCTGGAGCACCCATAGGGCTGGCTGACGGCACGCTTAACGGAGAAATCGTACCGCCGGTTGGAGCGTTAGGCTGCATCATTTGTTGAACGGTTGGCTGGACCGCCGTAGGAGCGGGGCCGTAGTTCGGAATGCCGTAACCACCATAGGGACTTACACCTGTTTTATAAGGGTTGCTGTACATAATCCAATAAAACCTCCTTCAGATGCTTGCAGCTTTGCTGCTTTTCTTAAATAAAGAGACAGACAGTTAGCCCCGAACGGGGACAATACAGTGGTTTTCGAAACGGTTGTTATCCGGGCGGGTATTGACTTTCACATGACAACCGTATCGCTCCGAGATCACTTCCTTTGTCGTAGGCTTAGGCTCATGCACAATCCATAGTATGGAGGGGGGGATCGTTTGGTGACACGTGAGGATTGATTTGTTTGAAAATGCAAAAGCAGGAGGGTTGCGGACCATCAGTCCGTTCCCCTCCTGCTTGCTTGAGATGTTATAAGTTTAAAAGTCAAAGTTATCCGGGTCTGCCCCGAAGCGTTTGTTTTGATTCAAGCCGTCAATGCGCATCATATCTTCGTCGGAAAGCGTAAAGTCAAAAATATCGGAGTTCTCGCGAATCCGGCTTTCACGCACCGATTTCGGTATGGTTACGACCCCATGCTGCAGGTCCCAGCGAAGGATAATTTGCGCCGGCGTTTTGCCGTATTTGTTAGCAAGCTCGCTCAGCAGCGGAAGATCGAGATTGCCCTGCATCAGCGGGCTCCATGCCTCAAGCTGAATTTCATGCTGCCTGCAGAAGGCCCTAAGCTCCGTTTGCTGAAGAAGCGGATGGAATTCCACTTGGTTAACGAGCGGCACGACGCCGCTGTCGTCGATGATGTCCTGCAGATGATGCGGCTGGAAGTTGCTTACGCCGATGGCTCGGACGTAGCCTTCTTTCTGCAGCTTCACGAGCGCTTTCCACGTTTCTTTATATTTGTCCTTAACCGGCCAGTGAACGAGGTACAAATCGATGACTTCCAGCTGAAGCTTTCTGCGGCTTTCTTCAAACGCGCGAAGCGTGGAATCGTAGCCTTGATCGGCATTCCATACTTTGGTTGTTATAAAAAGGAGGTCGCGCGGTATGCTTGTGGCTTGAAGGGCTTTGCCTACACCCGCTTCATTACCATAAACGGCTGCCGTATCAATGGAGCGGTAACCAGCGTCTAAGGCGTATTGTACAGCCTGAGTTACTTCGTCGTCCTTCGTCTTCCAAACGCCGAGACCTACCCAAGGCATGCGTATGCCGCCTCTTAGTTCCTTTGTGTCGCCAATCTGCTGAATCTTGGTCATGTTCGTTATTCCCTCCTTGGACAAATGTTTCCATACAACTTCTATGATAGCACCAAAAACGAAGTGGGGCAAAGAAGAGAAGCGAGTCAAAGCTTCCCGCATGCCCTATGGGCAAGGGTGCGCGGACCTGCGCTCGCGAGGTTCATCCGAGCTGACCTCAGTGATGATCGGGTTCTGATTCAGTACATAGTGTAATTGGATAATGTGAATATAAATAACATAATTTTCGTATCTATTCAATTTTTTTAATAAAATCCTACTTTTAATGTTAGTTATTATTCGTAAATAAGAATTAATCACCGAAATCATGATTTCAACTTGAAACTATGTAATATAAATTTACATAACTATATTTACACTCCTGTGAATCGCGAATATAATAAACAGAAGAGGTCGGTAATACCGGATGCGCGGCGACAAGCCGTTCGTGTTCTCTAACTTGTTCGACGGTCAAGGGCTTGACGATATCGTTCATTGGATCGAACACGAGTACAGCCATGCCTGAGGTGACGGGTTCCGTCAACGCCGAATTTACATCGGAAGGCGGGATCACGCAGCTGCGAAGCCATACGCAATCGTATCCTTTAAAAATCGCCAAGACGTTCCCGTTCGAAGGCCATCAGCTTGGAGTGTACCAAGCCGCTTCATCCTTCTGGAGATGGCATGTCCAGGTCATCTCCAACTCCTCCCTCCCCCAAATTATTGTATAGTATAGTATAACCGCAGCCCTATCTCACGAATTTGCGGCGATGTTGTCCCTCTTGAGTCGATCTACCTTGTACATTTCCTGTATTGCTGAAAACAGTGATTCAATTTTAGTCGGTTTCGACAATATTTTGAACACGGGGTCTGTTTGTTGTCAAACGGACTGCAGGTTGATATTATTAAGGAGATGTGTATGCGTGAAGGATCAAGCACTTACTCTAGATTCTTCGCACGAGGAGGTTTTAATCAAGTGAAGGAACAGGTAACCTTGGAGCTGGGTTCGGAAGCGGCTGCCGCGGTTGAAACGCCGGTTAGCGCACCTGCGAGCTGGAGAGATTTTGTTCAGCTGGCCAAGCCTGGTATATTGTTTTCCAACTCCATTACGGCCTTCGGCGGCTTCTGGGTCGCGTCAGGCTGGCAAATCGACTGGATGAAACTGATATTCACGCTGCTCGGAACCGCGCTTGTTATGGCTTCAGGCTGTGTGCTCAATAATTATCTTGATCGCGATATGGATACCAAGATGGAACGGACGCAGAAGCGTGCTTTGGCCACTGGAAGGATTGCTCCTCAAACGGTGCTTTGGTACGGCATTACCCTGGGAATCATTGGTCTGTCCGTGCTTTGGTTTTTGGCCAATCCGATCGCGGCGCTGCTCGGCCTCATCGGACTATTCGTCTATGTCTGGATCTATACGGCTTGGTTTAAGCGGACCTCGGTATGGAGTACGGTCGTCGGCAGCTTCTCCGGAGCCGTTCCTCCGGTAATCGGCTATTGCGCCGTCAACCCGCAGCTTGATGCCGGTGCGCTTGTTTTGTTCGGTATTTTGTTCCTTTGGCAGCCGCCGCACTTCTGGGCGCTCGGCATCCGCCGGATGGAAGAGTATCGTGCCGCCGGATTTCCCTTACTCCCGGTTGTGAAAGGGACGTATATTACCAAAATGGCGATGATTCGTTACATCGTTCTGCTTATTCCGGTTTCTCTGCTGCTCTATCTTTTCGGTTATGTGGGTTCGCTTTATTTCTATGCAGCGACCGTCATGGGGCTGTATTGGGCGTATATTAGCCTGAAAGGATTTAAAGCGGAGGACGAAGTGCAATGGGCGAAAAAAACGTTTATTTACTCCATTAATTATTTGATCCTGCTGTTTATTGCAATGGTAATCAGCACGACCCCTTTACCGTAAAAGTTATATACGGATTGGATATGGAGCTATAATCCCACGGCACCTGCGGCCTGGGATTTATTTTTTAGAGGAGAAAGGAAGGTAATTATGCAAAAAAACGGATTTAAGGTCATCATCATGGTTTTGTTGGTCGGGCTGATCGCAACATTTGCCTATATGCTATTCAAAGAGCCGGAAGAAGAAAAGATCGGCGTGCTCAAAAAAGCTCCGGAATTTAAGCTGGAGAATCTGGACGGGAAGCAGGTTGCTCTGGCGGATACAGCCGGAAAAGCGAAGCTCATTTATTTTTATTTTTCCACTTGCCCTGACGTTTGTATCCCAACTACTTATACGCTTTCCAAGATTCAAGCTGCCCTGATCGAGAAGGGAGCTTTTCCGGATAAAACGGCTCTCATGTCGATTACGTTTGATCCGGATAGGGATACGCCTGAGCGGCTGAAGGAATTCTCGGAGCGCTACCAAGCGGACTACCGGGGCTGGTATTTCTTGCGCGGGAATCAGGATGAGGTCATTAAGCTGGCTAGCGATTATGGCGTGATGGTTGTTAAGGATCCAGGGGGAGAAACGTATACTCACAGTAACTTATTTTTGCTGGTGGACGGCAAAGGCGATCTCCGTACCTATTACAGCGGTCATGATGAGGACCTGGATGTCGAGAAAGTGGCTGACGACCTTATCCGAATCAGCAAAGAAAAGTAAGTCGTTCACGGAAAGGCATCGGGGGACAACACCTGCATGAGTTATTTTTGGTACATTTTATTAAATAATGTCATTCCATTGCCCGTGATGATCGTAATTGGGGCTGTTTTATACCGGGCGTTCAGCTGGGCAGCATGAAATGGAAGCTTAACTTTTCTGACGTCATGCTGTCCAATGTGCTTCGGCTTCTGATCGGACCAGCCGTTGGGTTCTGGATCGTCATGGCGATGGGAATCGAAGGAGTGATGGCGCAGGCGCTTGTGCTGTCGTGCGCGGTTCCGTCATCGTTAAGCAGTGTGCTCATTGCGGTCGAATACGACAACGAGCCTGAGTTTACGTCCCAGGTGGTGTTCTCATCAACGCTTTTCAGTATATTTACAGTAACGGCCGTCATCTATTTCATGAGCTTCATAACTTGATTAAGGCGGAAGCTGAGTTAAAACCTTTCGAAGGTCGGGAAAGTGGGGGGATACACGATGAACTCCTCCAGCCCGGCCTTTTCCAACTGCTGAATTAAATATTCATCAGGCGTACCTTCTACGCCGGCATAGCCCCGCCTGGTATAGATTTGCTCGGCATCGGGAAATGAATCTCTTAAGATGGCTCGAATTTTTTTGCCGGATGAATCGTTATCGGTGAACAAATAAACGTATCGATCGCCGATTTTCTTTTTTAAAGCTTCAAGGCGCTCTGTGTTGAGCGAACCGAATGTACATACAATAAGAATGTCTTCCGTCAACAGACGCTTCAGTCTGCTTTTATCGTTCTTACCCTCCACGATGATGGCAATGGACATCGAATCCCCCATTTCTGTGTAGATGCGTTGCTTTCTTAATCGTAGTATATAACTTTTTGTAGTTCGAACCAAACCACTGCCATTATTTCCTAGGAAATGTCGAATGCACGGGAAGCTGTCATTCATTCTGGCCCATTAATCCGTCATGGAGGAGGATGGGCTATTTCTTATGGCTGTAAGTTTTTAATACGGCACAAAAAAGGCCTGACGTCGCGTCAGGCCTTTTCATTGGAGAGTGGTCATTCTTGTTCTTGCACGCGTATTGTACTAGTTAATGAAGTTTGCTCTCTTGAGCAGACGTTGCAGCATGGTAGCGGACTGTGCGCGGGTTGCCGTATCACGAGCACCCAGCGTATTTTCAGTCATACCGTCTACGATACCTGCTTCAATAGCTGTTGCCATTTCGTTGTCCGCCCATACGATCGTATTGGCGTCAACGAATTTTTCGAGCACTTGAGTTTGTCTCTGAGTGGAAACTACCGGCTTCGCCCCAGCATAAGCAAGAGCGCGTACAACCATCGCCGCGAGCTCCTCGCGATTGATCGAAGTATTCGGGCGGAACGTGCCGTCCTCGTAGCCATCAATAATCTTGGCAGAGGCCGCAGCTCTTACAACACCGGAGTACCAAGCGCTAGAAGCAACGTCGCTAAACGTGCCGCCGCCCGTACCGCTTGCATCAAGACCAAGGGAACGAACAACGAGCGCTGCGAATTCAGCACGGGTGATGCTGCGTTCCGGTTCGAATGTCGTGTCGGTTACGCCGTCAATCACCAGCTTGTTAGCCAGCAGTTGAATGTAGCTCTGTGCCCAGTGACCGGAGATGTCGTTGAACGCTTTGTTCAACTCGATAACCGCATAAACACTGCTTCCATTGCGTTTCAACACGGCTTCATTCCCCGAGAAGAGAGCAGGAACAAAACTCAGCCTGTTGGTTGTCGGATTGAACAGAACACCGGTCGCTTTAGATGGGTCAACCGTTTTATTCAGCGGAAGAACACGGCTTAAATAATGGTTACCCAGGTCAAGGACAGCCGTTTGGTTGTCTTTGCCTAAACCTACGATGTTAAAGTCAACCATGCCGCTTACTACCGTACCGCCGAGTACTCTCGCTGCAGCAGAAACGCCGTCAGTAGTCGCTTGGTTCGCTTGGGCAATGCTGACTCGGATGATCAGGTCGTTGACGGAAACGGACAGCTTACCAGCAAGGTCCTGCAGCTTCAGCACATTCAACGGGATGTTGTACATGCCGTTAGCATTTTTAACCTTCAGCAGCTTCTTGGGGTTCGATACGAAGCTTTCCAGCGCCTTGGCCGGAATCAACGCAAGGTCGCCGCTGAGTGTCAACGTAACCGTATCGTACTGCTCGAACGAGTTTTTCAACTTGTCGGCATTGATGGAACCGTCAGCACCTACGCTGATGTCTTCGGAGGCGCTAGTATCTACGCCGGCACCGCCGCCACCACCACCGCCGCCACCGCCGCCACTACCGCCGGTAGAATCGTCGCTAGTATCGCGGTAAACGGTTTGATACACGGACTCGTTGACGCTCAAGCCAACAGGGCCGTAGAGGTTAATGTAGTCATAATTACCAATGTTTGAAAAATTAAAGTTGTAATGATATCTTCCGTTTACTTCGTCGTACACGCTATATGTAGCGGTTGTAACGCCAATTTGATTACCGCTCGGGTCATAAGCGTATACCGTGGCGCTTACGCCTGTATCGTATACGTCGGCATATACCGAACCGGATACTGAGCCGTTATTGTACGGTGTGTCCATTTTAAATCCCGGGGCTGCAAAAGCGAGCACAGGCAGTAGGACGGAGAAGATCAGCATCAGTACGGTGACTTGCGCTGTTTTTTGGAGAACAGCAGGCTTCATGCGGGTATCACTCCTATCAGATTTTGCGAATAGTGATGAACGGGTATTACGATGAACAAGTTTCGTTGGCAAATGCAATTCACCTCCTTTTCCATGTGAATTCCCTTTATATGGATTCGAACCGAGCATGTGAATTTATGTCCGTTCTACCAAGTAAAGGGGGGAGTCGGTTTCGTTCGTCAATCTTACGAACATTACCCAGATTTGTCCGAACTGAAACCTTTGGACTTCCAAAGTTTAACGAGTGAAACGCATACAAAGTTGCGTCATTTTACAAATTATGGACTAAAGTACCATAATATTGGGACTGTCGTAGCGCTTATATATTCTATCTGGGACCAGTCTATAGGGGCGTAATTTAACCTTATAATCCACCGGAAAACCGCGTTTTCCTTGGCCTATTCTCCTATCGGTGTTTTTTGATTTTGTCGAATTTCGCCGTGCAATCCCCGAACAGAAAAAGTAGTGAGATTAATGGCATGATGAAAACCGCCCGCTTGGCGGACGGCCGTTGTGGAAAACTTCAGTTGAATATGAGATCGCATGGGTGATACAAAGGCGCAGTAAGCCGGATAGCCAGCTTATGCTTTAATCGGAGCGGTAAACGCTCGAAACGGAAGGATAGAGAGCGCCAGCATCAGGCAAAGGAAGGCGATAAAATAAGGGGACATGTGCGTACGGATGTAGCCTGCGGCCAAAGGGCCGATAAAGGCACCGATGGAATACGAAATCGACAGCAGCGAAAAGACGCGGCCGTATCTGTTGGAGCTGGTGACGTCTGCGAGCACGGTGGCGATCGCCGGAAAAATAACGCCCTTTGCCATCCCGATCATGAACAGCGAGGCATACATAGGAAGGGGCCAATGCACAGACATGCCGAAAAAAATCAACGCAAGCGCCAAGCTTCCCAGCGACGTGCGAAGGACAGGAGATACCCGGCTCAAAAACAGCATGCTCAGCGTAACCAACGCGCCCAAGCTGACAAGAGAGAAGAACACACCTGAGGTTAGAATCGATCCGTGCGTCTCTTTCATCAGAGGAAGCTCAAAGAAAAGGATCCCTTGGGAGCACGAAATGGCTAACGGCACGGCATAAAACAACCATGGAATGGTACCGGATTCTTCATGGACCTCATCCGGATGAAGAGCTTTAAGCGCATGTGCGTTACCTTGTGGAGTCAGCTTGGCAGGTGTTTGTTTGTATTTCCCCTCCTTTACGCCGATCCAAGCCAAAATGCCGGTAATAATGAGTCCCCAACCAAGAAACGTGAACGACTGGGCAAATCCATACTTCGCGACGAGAAAGGCGCCTGCCGCCGGGCTCAGCACCGATGCGAACGTATGTACCATGCCGTTGCCCGCCATCAATTTGCCCTGTTGCACTCGGTCTTTGGCGATTTTGGCGAGCAGAGACAGACAAGCGGGAGATAAAAAAGCAAGTACGAAGCCGCTGATGGAACGGATGATCAGAAGCTCCCAGGGGTCGGTCACACGTGATTGAATTAGCAGTACGATTCCTGCTACAATCAGGCTGAACACAATAAAGCCTTTGCTGCCGTAACGGTCGACGCCATAGCCGGCAATCAAGTTGCCCGGCAGGTGAGTAATGGAATAGACGCCCAGGATTAATCCTATGAAGGAAGGCGCCGCACCGAGGGAGATGGCGAACGGAGAAAGAATCGGGTACTGCGCATGAAGATCGAAAAAAGCGACGAACATGAACAGATAGAGCCATACGGCGGTTTTCATGGAATCACCTCGCATCTAATGGGTGTGGCTGTCCGATAGCCTGTCACTCTATACGTTTACGTTGGGGAACCAACGGATAGTACAAGTATTTTGAAACCTCGCTCCGCTGAGACATGAGAATTTAATGAGGTGCCATATGGAAAAGGTCATGATGATCCTGTTTGTGCTCCTTCTGCTTATTTCGTTGTTCCGGTTGGGCAGTACCTACCGGGGCACTCGAAGATCGGACCGTGGAGGAGAAATCAAGCGTAAGCTCACTGAGCTGCGTAAAAAAAGAGATGAAGAGTAACTGATCATTGGTGTATGATGAGGAAACGATATGATATCTTGTTTATAAAGAGAGGAACAGGTTATTCAAGGGGGAGAACGGAATGGATTTTATTTCAACATTTTTGGCGGAGCGCTGGTTTGTCATTGCGGCCGCACTGGTTATACTGTTTGTTGTCATTACAGTAGTGAAAACGGTAATGAAATGGGTTATTGTGCTCGCGCTGCTGGCAGGCCTGTTCTTTTACGGAGCAAGCTACAAGGATCAACTGCTGGAGCTTGGTTCAACGGTGGGCGCCAAGGTGGCGGAGGAAGCAAAAGCGCAGGCGATGAGCGTGATCACGGAGGAAGCGAAAGATGCGAAATATACAGTAAATCCGGACGGTTCATATTCGGTTACGACGAAGAGTGTGAAGCTGGACGGCAGGCCTGGTGAGAGCAGTGTCCAAGTGACCTTTATGAATCAGACGTTCACTTGGAATCTGGATGATATCACGAGAGCCCTGATTGAACAGGCGAAGAATAACGCGGGACATTAGTCCCTTTGCCCACGTCCCGGCGGCGGAAGGAGGAAAAGCGTTGAACGGTATAGAACAGCTGCAGGCGATTAACCTGATCACACTTCTTATTGCAGTCACATTTATCGTTTCAGTCTTTCAAGGTCTTTATCGCGGCGCTTCTTCATCTGCCCGGCATCTGGCGCTGATGGTGACCGAAGGGATTGTTACGCTGCTAAGCCTTTTGCTGGCTTGGGAGCTGACTTCCTGGCTGTCACCCAAGCTGCAGGCTTGGCTTGTAGGACTGGAAGTAAAGATCCCTCAGTATGAGCTTGGTTTTTTTGAACAGCTATATTACACCGCAGTTACAGGGGTAAGAGATTTTTCATTACTCAGGTTCAGTGTGTTATTCGTACTGGGTTACGGTATGATCAAACAGCTGGTATACCGTATTGTCGATCCGTTGGCGGACCGTTGGGTGTCAGAGCGGCGGGAATTTGGCCGTGAGGGCTATGCGCGGAGAACCCCCACACTGCTCAGCAGCATGATCGGAAGCGTCATCGGAGCGGTAACCGGGCTTGGGCGGAGTCTTCTGATGATTGCGGCATTCTTCATCGTTACAACCCTGTTCCCGCAGACGCCGGTGGCCGGTTACATTCAAGTATCGTCACTGTATCAGAAGGGTGCCAAGGAAGTGATTCAGCCGGTCACAGGCGACTTTTTCTCCAGCCAGCTTCCTGTATTTACACGGGCGGTTGAGCAGGAATTCGGCAACATCCTGCAGCGTAAATATGAGCTGGTAGACGCGGCTGTTCCTGCAGACATTGCACAGGCAGCCAAACACGTGACCGAAAAAGGTGAGACGGATGAAGATAAGGCGAAGCTTCTGTACCGCTGGGTAGGAACCCGAATCAAGTATGATTGGGATAAGGTCCGAATGTATGAAGAACAGCGGATTTGGAAAGAGCAAACGCCTGCAGATACGTTTAGCTCCAGAAGAGGCGTCTGCATCGATTTCTCCAGATTGTATGCCGTTATGGCCCGTTCCGTAGGGCTGGATGTGAAGGTTGTCACAGGTCTCGGTTATGACGGTCGCGGAGGGTATGGGCCGCACGCTTGGAATGAAGTGTTCTTGACCGAGAAGAACGAGTGGGTCCCGCTCGACTCTACTTGGGTGGCCAGCGGAGGTAACTGGTTCAATCCACCGAATTTTCACGAAACGCATATCAAGGAAAGTTAAAACACGGCAAGCCGGACTGTCGCCTATTGGTCGATTTCTCCGGCTTTTTTCATGAGAGATTTTTGTGGTACACTTGTAAAGGTAGGCATAAACCAACATGAGGGGGGCATCAAGTTGCCGCCGCAAAAACCGTTAGAACATTATAAGGCCGTATTTTTTGATGTTGGCGATACGTTATTGACGATCCCGGCTGCCAGAGTGATCATGCAGCAGTTTCTGGCGAGCCGTTCTTTTCATCGCGGTGAGGAGCGTATCGATGAACTTTTTACCGAGGCGTTTCGTCTCTTTTATTACGGGAAACAGTTGGATCCGTTTGAGGCATGCACGCCTGAATCCGACCGCGCCTTCTGGATGAAGCTCTACCGTTATATTTTACAGCACCTGGGCGTAGAGGAAGAGCGGTGGACGGAAGAACAAATTCATATTTGCTGCCATGAGCTCTATGACCTGTTCACCTCGCCTCAGCATTATGCGCTGTTCGAGGATGTGGAGGAGTGTATGGCGGCCCTGAAAGAGCGGGGCTTACGGCTCGGCATTATATCGAATTTTGCGACGACACTGCGTTCGATTCTGGAGCATAAACGGATTATGCATTATTTCGATCCGGTGATCGTGTCTACGGAGGTTGGTTTGGAGAAGCCGGACCCGGCGATATTCCAGCTGTCACTGGAGCGCTCGGGGCTCGCGGCGGAGGATGTACTTTATGTAGGCGACCACGATCTCAATGATATTTGGGCGCCTGCGCAGGCGGGTATCGACGCCGTCAAGATTAAGCGTTACGATTACCATACCGGAGACGGTATTCATTCGCTGCGCGAGCTCCTTGAGGATCGCAAGTAACCAGGGAATAAGCAACAAAGAAGCAAAGGAGCACCAAAGGAAATGAAAAAGCCCATCGGAATGGATGACCCGCAAAAGCAGGAGATGAGCAAACGCCGCAATTTTACTTTTCGCATCAATCTGTTTTTTTTCTTTACCTTTTTCCTGTTTTCCGTATTGATCGTAAGGCTGGCGATGCTTCAATTCGTCGAGGGCAAGGAACTGCAGGCAGAGAAAGACAAGATCAATAAAGCGAACACACCGATCCCGCCGATCCGGGGTAACATCTATGACCGGGTTGGAGCGCCGATCGCTTACACGACATCCACACAGTCTCTCTATTTTCGCATAGAATCGGATCAGCCGCAGGACGAAGTCATCGCGCTTGCCCGCAAGCTGGCTGATATTTTCGCCAAATTCGGGAGCCCCACCGCTCCGCAGCTGACGCCGGAAAATATTATCCTGGATATGGATGTCGGATATGATTTGGATAAGAATAAAGTGAGCTCGCCGAGCTACTTTTCCGTTCCGCGGCGCATCAAGTCCGGTCTGACGCCGGACGAAATGGCTTATCTTCTTGAGCACAGGGATGAGCTGAAGTGGATTGAAATCATGGAGGAAAGCATCCGGCTTTACGACCAGGAGACGATCGCAGTCCAACTGGTCGGGTATATGCGTCCCTTCTCCAGAGCTAGGGAAGCGAGATACGGCTTGAACTTCTATAAGGACAAGACGAAGACGGAAGGATACATGGATACGGAATACGTCGGCTACGACGGGATCGAGCTCATGTATCAGGAGCAGCTGCGGGGCCAGAACGGGATGAAGTCTTACCCTGTCAACGCCCAGCACAAAATCATCGGACCCGTGGAAATCACGAAGCCGGTGAAAGGAAATAACCTCTTTCTGACGATCGACCGGAACGTGCAGCTGACCACGGAGCAGGCCATTATGGATCATATTAAATATTTAAAGAGTCCAGAAGGTCGCGCTAATTCTTATGTCGCCAGGGGAAGGAATGCCGTTGCGGGATATGCTGTCGCCATGGAGGTCGATACGGGGAAAGTCGTCGCGATGGCCAGTATGCCAGACTACGATCCGAGTGTATGGGCTGGAGGTATTCCTCAGAGCGAGTATGACCGGATACAGCCCTACGTGAATAACGGCACCATCACAACGGCCTATCCGGATTATCCGACCAAGGAGGAGCGGGATAAGCACCCTACCTCGATTGTTTACATGGGATCCGTTATTAAACCGTTGTCCGTACTGATCGGGTTAAACGAAGGCTTATTTACTCCAAGTACTAGGTACCCTGATACCGGTGTGTTCACCTACGGGAAGGACAATAACGCCAGACTGCGCAACTCCGACGGCAAAGCTTGGGGGATGATCAATGCCACGCAGGCCATCCAGTACTCGTCCAATACGTTCATGTCCGCCATGATCGGCAACGCTTTGTATATGAAAACCGGCGGTACCAAAGCGATCGAGACATGGGACCAATACTTGGCTAAATTCGGCCTTGGCGTATTGACGGGGAGCGGCTTACCCAAGGAGTACGAGGGCTTGAGCGAATACAAAACCAACACGAGAGAAAGCCCGCAGCAGCGCATGGTTTTCGCCTCCTGGGGTCAGAACCAGAAATATACCACGCTTCAGCTAGCCCAATTCGTTACTACGCTCGCTACTCGCGGAGAGCGGCTGCAGCCGCTGCTTGTAGACCGAATTGAGACCTATGAAGGGCAGCTGGTCCAAAAGTTCGACCAAAAGGTCGTGCTGGATAAAAGTGAATTTCCGCAGGTTTATTGGGATACGGTGATTAAAGGGATGGAGAATGTTGGTGTGCAGGGCTTTGCAGACTTCCCTTATAAGTTTGCAAGAAAAACCGGTACATCCACACAGGTCGTCGGGGGCCGAGAAGTCGATAACGCCGTATTTATCGCCTTCGCTCCTTACGATAAGCCGAAGCTTGCCGTCGCCGTGGTCGTTCCCGAGGGAGGATTCGGTTCCTACGGCGCCGCGCCGATCGCGCGTAAAATTTTCGATGCTTATGATCAGAAGTATGGACTTGACGGTGTGCCCAAAGGCGCCGCAGGGGCTGCAAATGCTCAGCAATAAAGTGAATTCTGAATCTCCTCAAGCAGGAGATTTCTTTTTTAATAAAAATGTTGCACTAGGTAAACTTATTTGTGTATAATAAAAATATAGTCGGTAGGGAAACAATCATTGTCTGACTCAACATTTAAGGTCTAAGACAACATTTGGGCACCATATAGTTAAGTGCGGAATAAGATGAGGAAGATTGGAGAGAGTGAAATGGAAACTAAATCATCGATGTTATCATTCAAAAGGTTCATCATGACGATTCTTTTCTTGGGGTTGGCCGTTACCTTGGCCGCATGCGGAGGCTCGAAGGAAGTTGGAGGGAATACAGCTGATGAAGGAAAAATCAAAGTGACTTCTACCATCGGGATGATCCATGATCTGGTGAAGCAAGTTGGCGGAGAGCACGTCGAAGCTTACGGCTTGATGCAGCCCGGTGTAGATCCGCATTTATATAAGGCGTCACAAGGGGATTTAAAAAAATTGGAGCAGGCCGATATTATTTTTTATAACGGGCTGCACTTGGAAGGAAAAATGATCGATATTTTTGAGCAAATGGCTAAATCCAAGCCAACCGTAGCGGTTACGAAAAATATCGCCGAATCGGAATTGCTTGCTTCCGATGAAGAAGGAATGGAGCACGATCCGCATGTTTGGTTTAATGTGCAGCATTGGATCAGCGCAACGGAGACGATCCGTGATGAGCTTGTGAAGGTGGATGCCGCGCATGCAGACAGCTACAAGAGCAATGCCAATGCTTACATTAAGGAGCTGGAAGAAATGGATCAATACGCCAAAGCTCAACTGGCGACCATTCCACAGCAGCAGCGGGTCCTTGTCACCGCTCACGACGCTTTCGGATACTTCGGTAAAGCCTACGGCGTTGAAGTTAGAGGGCTGCAGGGAATGAATACCGCTTCGGAATACGGTTCCAAGGATGTCAGCGATCTTAGGGATTACCTGGTTGCTAATCAAATCAAGGCTGTATTCGTGGAATCCAGTGTTCCCAAGAAATCGATCGAGGCGGTCATTGAAGGCGCGAAAAGGCAAGGACATGAAATCCAGATCGGCGGTGAATTGTTCTCCGATGCGATGGGAGAGGAAGGCACCCCGGTAGGAACATACCTTGGCATGGTGCGTCATAATGTAGATACCATTGTAAAGGCGCTAAAATAAACATTTTCGATAGATGATTAAAGGAGTGAGCCGTATGAGAGAGCAGCAACGTCCGTTATCCATTGAAGGAATGACGGTTGCTTATCAGAAAAAACCCGTGCTGCAGGATATTACCTTCAACATCCCGGAAGGCAAGCTGATCGGTATCGTCGGACCGAACGGCGCCGGTAAATCCACGCTCATAAAAGCGGCCCTTGGACTCATCCCCCGTGTGACGGGGGACGTCTCCATCTATGGGAAACCTTATAAAGAGCAGCGGAAGCTTGTCGGATATGTGCCGCAGCGGGAGTCCGTGGATTGGGATTTTCCGACCAACGCTCTGGATGTCGTCATGATGGGGCGCTACGGGCACTTGGGCTGGTTTAAAAAACCGGGGACGAAGGAACGGCAGATCGCTATGGACTGCTTGGAAAAGGTAGGCATGGTTGACTTTGCCGGACGGCAAATTAGCCAACTTTCCGGGGGACAGCAGCAGCGCATTTTCCTGGCAAGGGCGCTGGCGCAGGATGCCCGGCTGTATTTTATGGATGAACCGTTCGTCGGTGTGGATGCCGCAACAGAGAAGGCGATTATTACTCTGTTGAACGAGCTTAAGAAGCAGGGTAAAACCGTGCTTGTTGTGCATCATGATCTTTCGACGGTCAAAGAATACTTTGACTGGGTTATGCTTCTGAATGTAAAGCTGATGGGGATCGGCCCGACCGATGAGTTATTTACGAAAGAAAACCTGCAGCGGACGTACGGCGGCAGACTGACCCTGCTGAACCGCAACGACGATGCGATCATAGTGAGTGCGAGGTGAGCGGAATGTGGACTCATGTAATGGAGCTTTTTCGCGATCCGAATATGCAGTGGATATTGCTCGGAAGCATACTGCTTGGCTTAAGCAGCGGCGTTCTGGGGAGCTTCGCCTACCTGCGGAAACAGAGTTTGATGGGTGATGCGCTCGCGCATGCGGCGCTTCCGGGCGTATGCATCGCTTTTATGCTGACGGGCTCCAAATCGATATTTTTCTTCCTGATCGGCGCGGTGGTTGCCGGGATCATCGCTACATTCGGTATTGGCTTTGTAACCCGCAATACACGAATCAAGCAGGATGCGGCGCTCGGAATCGTACTATCTGTGTTTTTCGGTCTCGGCGTCGTGCTGTTGACCAAAATTCAGCAAAGCGGTAACGGCAATCAAAGCGGGCTGGATACATTCATGTTCGGTAAAGCGGCTTCCATGGTATTGTCCGATGTCATTACGATGGCGGTGGCTGCGCTGGTACTTGTTTTCATCTGCGCTTTATTATTTAAAGAGTTCAAGCTGCTCAGCTTCGACCAAGGCTTTGCCAAAGGGATTGGACTGCCGGTCGCTTTCCTCGACCAGTTTATGATGTTCCTGATCGTGGTGGCTGTTGTCATTGGTATTCAAGCGGTCGGCGTTGTGCTCATGTCCGCACTGCTGATTACCCCCGCGGTATCCGCTCGATACTGGACGGATAAGCTTGGTCTGATGGTTGTCCTGTCGGGCACTTTCGGTGCGGTGAGCGGCTTCGTCGGAACGTTGATCAGCAGTAGCGCTAACAATTTGCCGACCGGACCGGTTAGCGTGTTGGCAGCAACACTGCTGTTCGTAGTCTCGGTGCTGTTCGCACCGCAGCGCGGAATGATATCCAAGCTGCTGGAGAGGCTGGCGGTGAAACGGAACGTACTCGCTGAGCTCAAGCAACAACCGAGACTGCACAGCTTTAGCGGGGCGGAGCAAGCCAATCATAAGGAGGGGCAGGCATGAACGACTTCTGGATCATTCTCACAGCGGTGCTTGTTGCCTGCTCCTGCAGCTTGCTGGGCTGCTTTCTGGTGCTGCGCCGAATGGCGATGATCGGGGACGCGATCAGTCACTCTGTACTGCCCGGCATCGTCATTGCATTCCTGATTAGCGGTTCCAAGGATTCCCTGTTTATGATGATCGGCGCTGCGGTTTTCGGACTAATCACTGTATATCTCATTCAGTGGTTTCACCAGAACGGGGTGCAGTCTGACGCCGCCATCGGCGTAGTATTTACGGCATTGTTTGCCGTGGGTGTCGTACTGGTCAGCTTGTACAGCCGGCAGGTTCATCTAGACCTTGATCATGTGCTGTTCGGTGAGATTATGTTCGTGCCTTGGGAACGATGGATGGTGGGGGAAATCGATCTCGGTCCGAAAGCGGTCTGGGTTCTCGGGTTTGTACTTACGCTCAGCAGCTTGCTGATCGGCTTGTTTTATAAGCAGTTCAAAATCTGCGCCTTCGATCCTGCGATGGCGGCTGCGGCCGGTATTCCGGTTGCCTTATTTCATTACCTTCTGATGGGACTAGTGTCTGTGACGACCGTGGCTTCATTCGAGAGCGTAGGCGCCATTCTGGTGGTGGGACTTTTGGTCGTACCGGCGGCAACAGCGTATTTGTTAACGGAACGGCTTAGCCGGATGATCTTCTACAGTATGGGCATCGGGGCACTCAGTGCGGTGTCCGGATACTACATCTCCGTGCTGCTGGATGCTTCGATTGCGGGCTGCATGATTACCATGGCCGGCATTCTGTTCGTTGTTGCACTGCTCTTCTCTCCGACGCATGGTGTTGTGTGGCGCAAGCTGAGGCAGAAGCGGTTGTCGCGGGAGGAAGCGGCGTAAGTTCATATGGGATGGAGTGAACCGTCCGGCATTCTGCCGGACGGTTTTGTATGTTTCTAACGAATAATTCAAACAAGAAGGAGGAATTGAGGCTACTTAAGTAAAAGTAGTAAGCAATATCATAATTCGACAAAGGTTATTGATTAAAAAATATAGTTAATTTATACTAGAAAAAGCTGAAAATGCTAGATTGCAAGGCACGGTGCGCAATAAAAATGTCGAAAAATAGCAATACATAAGATGCCCGTCCTTTCCTGTTATTAAGCATCATAAGCAATTTTTTTTCAAAATTTTAAGGAGTGGGCATATGGAAAAGTCGACGATAATCGGAATCGTTCTTGGTCTGGTAGCTGTTGTTGGAGGTATGGCGCTCAAGCATGCGCCGGTTGGGTCTCTGGTTAACCCTGCCGCTTTCATGATCATTTTTGTCGGTACGGCCGCATCGCTATTCATAGCCTTTCCGATGTCTGAGCTCAAGAAGTTTCCAAAATTAATGAAGCTTGTATTCACTACTCCCCAACTGACGTCCCGTGAAGAATTGATGCTATTGTTTCAAGACCTGGCTTCGATTACACGCCGGGAAGGTTTGCTGGCTTTAGAGTCGAAAGTGGACGAGATGCAAGACCCTTTCCTCCGTAACGGAATGAGGATGATCATTGACGGTAACGACCAGGAATTCGTACATGATGTGCTTATGGAAGATATCTCTGCAATGGAGGAACGGCATCGCGTGGGTGCGCTGATTTTTACACAAGCAGGGACGTATGCTCCAACGCTTGGCGTTTTGGGTGCGGTTATTGGTTTGATTGCCGCATTGGCGGATATGAGCGATATTAACAAATTGTCTGCCGCTATTGCCGCTGCATTCGTTGCTACTCTGCTTGGTATTTTTACTGGTTACGTATTGTGGCATCCGATAGCCAACAAGCTTAAAAGAATGTCCAGACGCGAAGTGGAGATACGTATGATGATGGTGGAAGGTCTTTTATCGATCCAGTCGGGTGTTTCGACGATCGCTATCAGCCAGAAGCTTTCTGTATTTATGACGCCTGAAGAACGCGCGAAGATGTCGGAGAAAGGGGCAGACGGCGGTGAAGAAAAAGCATAAGAAGGAGCATCATGAGGAACACGTCGACGAATCCTGGCTCATTCCTTATGCCGACCTCTTGACCTTGCTGCTCGCGCTTTTTATCGTGTTGTTCTCGATGAGCAGCATTGATGCGAAGAAGTATGAACAAATGAGCCAAGCTTTCAGTATGGCTTTTAGCGGGGGCACAGGGGTGCTTCAAAATGACGGTATAACTCCAATCCAAATGCCCAGCACTCCGAGCGAGGCCCAGACATCCGGCAACCAGACCGAACGTCAGGAGCAGATGAGACAAGAGCAAGAGGACATGGAGGAGCTGAAACGGCAGCTCGACCAATATATCCAAGATAATAATCTCACGACTCAACTGAATACACTGCTGAACCACTCGCATCTAATGATCACGATCAGCGATAATACGCTGTTTGATTCAGGCAGTGCGGAAGTGAAAACCGTTGCGAGAGACTTGGCCATGAGTATCTCTTCGATGCTGCGGGAGTATCCGGGGTACGAAATCAAGGTCTCCGGGCATACGGATAACCTGCCTATCCATAACTGGCAATACCGGTCTAACTGGGATTTAAGCGCAGATCGGGCGATTAATTTCATGAAGGTATTACTTGAGAATGCCGGCCTCGATCCGAGCCGCTTCAGTGCCGTAGGATTTGGAGAATACCGGCCGGTGGATACGAACGATACCTTAGAAGGGCGTGCCAAAAACCGTAGGGTGGAGGTCTCCATTCTCCGTAATTTTACGGATCAGACTCCAGCGGACGGAGCTTCTGCTCAATAATAAGAACAAAGCATCTGCGTAACTCCGGCTTGGGGTGCTGCGGATGCTTTTTTCTCATGAGACCTAAGCTGGAACCTGATTGGAAAAATGGTTGGCGCGAATATGACCCCATTTCCTGCGGACACTACGAATATGGTATACTGTTGTATCAGATTATTTTATCGTATTATTGCATGATAATGCTGTGCCACAAGGGTGCAGCTTGAGGAGGATTTGGAATCGTATGTGCGGGATTACCGGTGTTTTATATTTTGAGGACCGAGAGCCATCTCCAACTATGCTGAAAAGCATGACCGATATCATCGTTCACAGGGGACCGGACGATTTTGGATTTTGGAGCGAGAATCGCATTGGATTGGGCTTTCGCCGCTTGTCGATTATAGACCTGAGCGAAGGACACCAGCCCTTAGCCAACGAGGATGAAACCGTGTGGATTGTGTTTAACGGCGAGATTTATAACTATAAATATTTGCGCAATACGCTGCAGGCGAAGGGGCATCAATTCAAAACGCACAGCGATACCGAGGTCATCGTTCATTTGTATGAAGAATATGGTGAGGACTGCGTAAAGCATCTGCGCGGGATGTTCGGATTTGTCATTTGGGACCGCCGGAAGAAACGGTTGTTTGGGGCGCGGGACCATTTTGGAATTAAGCCTTTTTACTATTATAACGACGGTAGAAGATTCCTGTTTGGGTCGGAAATCAAAAGCATTCTGGCGGCCGAAGGGGTGGAGCGGACGATCCATACGGAGAGCCTGCTCAACTACTTGACGTTCCAATACGTGCCGGAGCCGACCACGATGTTCCAGGGCATTCATAAGCTCCCGCCGGGGCATACGGTGACCGTGTCGTACGACGGGGACATGAAGATTCGTCCTTACTGGGATCCGATGCTGGAACCGGATGAAAATCGTACTCTGGCCGATTGCGTGGAACAAGTACGGGAGGCTTTGAAGGACTCCGTCGTACACCATATGCAAAGCGATGTGGAGCGCGGCTGCTTCCTGTCCAGCGGCATCGATTCAACAGCGATCGCAGCGCATATGCGTAGAATTGAGCCGATCCGCACCTTCTCCGTAGGCTTTGAGGGCGCGAATAACGAGACGGTTATCGCCAGACAAACCGCACAGGCGCTCGATACGGAGCATTACGAAAAAATCATCACAGCCAAGGACTATTTTGCGACCTTGCCTAAGGCGGTATGGCATCAGGACGAGCCGGTAGCCGACCCGTCGGCGATCGCGCTTTATCATGTCGCGCAGCTCGCAAGGGAGCACGTTACCGTCGTGCTATCCGGAGAAGGAGCAGACGAGCTGTTCGGCGGCTACCGCATTTACCACGAGCCGCAGTCTCTGGCGCCTATCGAGCGTCTCCCCGCCGGAGTGAAACGGATGCTTCACGCACTTGCGCGGCTGCTGCCCGCAGGCGTATATGGACGGAACTACCTGCTTCGCGGCACGACCCCGCTGGAGGAGCGGTTCCTTGGCAACGCCAAGATTTTCAGCGAGGACATGAAGGCCGAAGTCGTTCGGGTGGATCAGGAAATGCTGAGAAGCTACCGAAATCCTTTGGAGATTGCCAAAGTGTTTTATGATAAAAGCAAGCATTTGGACCCGGTTTCCCGAATGCAGTATATCGATATGAATTTGTGGATGCCCGGGGATATCCTGATGAAGGCGGACAAGATGACGATGGCTCATTCACTGGAGCTGCGCGTACCGTTCCTCGATGTGGATTTGTATGAAGTAACGCGCCGCATTCCAGCCAAATACCGGATTGCGGAAGGCACGACGAAGTACGTATTCCGCAAAGCGATGGAAGGGATCATCCCGGACTTCATCCTGAACCGACCGAAGCTCGGGTTCCCGGTTCCGATGCGGGATTGGATGAAAGGGCCTCAGGGTCACATCATTATGGAGCAAATTGCCGGCAGCGGCATTGAAGATTACATCCGTATCGACACCGTGCGGGCCATGCTCAAAAACCATCAGAACGGTCAAGGAGATTATGCACGCCGGATCTGGACCATTTATATGTTCGCGCTCTGGCACACGACATATATGGAAGAGCTGCCGAGTCCGTCACTAGCGCATGCGTTGTAGAGGGGGTTATCACCAATGAGTCATTACAAACTAATTGCGCTCGATTTGGACGGAACGCTGCTTACGGACGATAAGCACATATCGGAGGAGAACAAGGCGGCCATCCGACTGGCGGAAGACGCCGGGGTTACCGTGATGTTTGCCACGGGACGCGGCGTGCAGAACGTTGAGGCGTATATCGAGGAGCTCGGACTCCGTTCGCCGCTGGTAACTGTAAACGGCAGCGAGGTATGGAAGGAGCCGGGAGTGCTCTTGGAGCGGCACGTCGTCGCTCCTGAGCTCATTCGCCGTATGCATGCCTTAGCGGTATATTACGATACGTGGTTCTGGGCATACTGCGTCGGCGACATTTATAACAAAGAGCGTTGGGTGCCGGAATCCGAGCTCGATGCGAAGCAGTGGCTGAAATTCGGTTATTTTACGGAAAACGTAGATAGTCTTGCTGTGATCCGACAGGAGCTTGCCTCATGGAACTTGTTGGAGATTACGAATTCCCATCCGTGGAACCTCGAGCTCAATCCAAAGGGCGTTAGCAAGGCGAGCGGCTTGCACCAGGTGTGCAGGCTGCTCGGGATCGAAATGTCGCAGGTTATTGCCATGGGCGACAGCTTGAACGACGTAGCGATGATTCGGGAAGCCGGTCTTGGCGTTGCGATGGGTAATGCTCAAGACGAAGTCAAGGCGCTGGCCGACATCGTTACCTTAACCAATGAAGAGAATGGCGTGGCCAAAGTGATTAGACAATATGCTTTAAAATAGTACAAAGACTGGAAGGAGGGACCGCTCGATGACGATTGCCGCTTGGCTCATCATCCTGATCTTATTTGCCGTGGGAATGGCCGGAGCCGTGTATCCGGTGCTGCCGGGCGCGCTGGCCATCTACGCCGCATTCTTTGTGTATGGCTGGATGATCGGCTTCGAGCCGTTCGGCCTCTGGTTTTGGCTCATCCAGACGACCATTGTGGCTGTCCTGATGGTGGCCGACTATGCGGTTAGTGCGCTGGGAGTCAAGAAGTTCGGCGGCACGCGCGCGTCTGTCATCGGAAGCACCGTTGGTCTCTTGATCGGTCCGATCGTCATTCCCGTAGCGGGTCTCTTAATCGGTCCTTTCCTCGGCGCGGTCATTGGCGAGCTAATCGCAGGGACCCAGCTGCGTCAGGCCTTTCGCGCAGGTATCGGCGCCGTGGTAGGATTTTTCTCAGGTCTTGTGGTCAAGGTAGCGCTGCAGCTTTTGATGATCATACTGTTTATTGTTTGGGTAGTAAGGTATTAACGGGGAAGAAGGGAACGTTTTGTCTAAAGATTCGTTAGTCAAAGGAACGCTGATATTGACCTTGGCTGCACTCGTAGCCAGGGCTCTTGGCGTGGTGCAGCGCATCCCGCTCGTCTATTTGCTTGGGGATATCGGCATGGCGGCATACGGTATCGCCTTCAATCTGTACTCCGTGCTGCTGGTCGTGGCTACGGCTGGGATTCCGAGTGCGCTCAGCAAAATGATATCCGAGCGGACCGCGCTGGGACAGCATGCGGAGGCCGATCGGATTTATAAGGCGGCGCTGTTGTTCGCCGCTGCCGCAGGAATTTTGATGACGGTGCTGCTGTATGCGGGAGCTCCTTATTATGCCAGAAGCATTGCCAACCCGGAGGCGGCGCTGCCGATTCAGGCGATCGCTCCGGCGCTTCTGCTGTTTCCGCTCATCGCGATTATGCGCGGCTATTTCCAAGGTCGGCGGATGATGATGCCTAACGGTATGTCGCAAATTATCGAGCAAATCTTCCGTGTGGCTACTTCCGTACTGTTGGCGTATTTACTTCTAAGCCACAGCTTGGAATATGCCGTTGCCGGCGCCTCGTTCGGTGGGGTGATGGGCAGCATCGCCGCAGTGGCCGTCATGCTGTATTACGCTATGCGTCTGAAGCGAAGTGATCGCAAGGAGCGGCTCGCCGAACCTGCGGAAGCGTTCAGGCCAGCCGCTGCCGAGCCATTGTTGGCGTTCAAGAGCATTTATTCACAGCTGTTTAGGCTCTCCATTCCTATCGTTATTTTCTCCATGACCGTTACGCTGATTTATACGATCGATGCATCGATCATTACGCTGCTGCTGAGGGATCAGATCGGAGAAATGGAAGCAAAGGAAATTTTGGGGATTCTTGTAGGACGGGCGCAGTCGTTGGCCGGTATCCCGATTATCCTCGCCATCGCGCTCAGTCAGTCGATCGTGCCGATCATTTCGGCGGCCTACTCGCAAAACGATATAAAGCAGGTCGAGGGGCAGACCGCCAGGGTGCTGCAGCTCTCCATCCTTACAGGTCTGCCGATGGTACTGGTGATCTGTGTCGCCGCGAGGCCGATCAATGCGTTTCTTTTCGGCAATCCTTCAGGATCGTCCGTCGTCGAAACCTTCGCCGCACCGATCATTATCGCGCTGACGGTCAGTGCGATCTTCCAAATCGTCATGCAAACCTCCGGCGCCGTGCTGATGGGCATGGGCCGGATGAAGGTGCTGGTAGTCGGTGTCATCGCAGGAATTGCCGTGAAGCTGATCGCAAGCTTCATGCTGTCTCCGTTGTTTGGCATTTACGGGATTATTGCCGCCACGGCGCTTTGTTTCATCGTCATGACTGTGATCAGTCTGCAGTCGCTTCGCCGAACGGTCCGCTTCCGTGTCTTCGGCTTGCGCCGTTGGGCCGGTCTTGCGGCAACGACCACCTTGATCGTGCTGGTGGGCATCGGACTGGATGCGGTAAGCCTCAGCTACATTCAACCGTTTGGCAGAGAGCGTTGGGACGCTATGGTACAAACGATATTGATCGTCGGAGTAACCGGTGCAGCTTATCCCGTATTGTTATTTTTGACACGAGTGATGACGTTTCAAGACCTGCAGCATTTGCCGGGTCCGCTGCGTAAGCTGGCAGGACCGATCTTAGCCCGCCTGGGCGGGAAGCGGCGGGGAGATCAGGGATAAGGGATTCGGAAGCTTATACGAGCAGATCGCCGGCCAGTACAGCCAGCTCGATCTTGCTCAGCCCGAAGCAATATTCCTGCGTCATCTCGAACGAGAAAGGCGCTTCAATGGAAGCGAAGTACCTGACAACCTGCATATCTTGAAACCAATCGCCGGGCTCCGGTGGAGCGACAGGGCGGTCCTTCCAGCTGGTGAGAAGGTTAGGACTAAACAGCTGGACGGCTCCTGGACGAAGCCTGCAGCCATCCAACCGCTCCTGCAACTGACCGTGGAGTACAGGCGACTGCTTGCGGACACAGGAGAACAGATGAGGCCAATAATCCGCCCGCGAGCCGGAATGTCTCGTGGAGAAGGCAAAGCGCTTAGCTCCCTCAAAGACGACAGGAATACCAAATAGAATGGCATACAGCTTTTTTCCAATCTCAATACGTTCTTGCACATTGCTGAAATTTTCCAGTATTAATCCGGCCATTCGGATTCGGTCGTTATGGACATAGGGAAAGACGACCTGATTCAGCTGAAGCAGCGACTGGGCCTGGAAAAATAGGGTTTCGATCACCGAATGGCGGAATACGGGATGCTGTACGACGCGCTGCTCAATGTGATGCTGCTCGTTTACGATTAAGCCAATCGTTAGGCATACGGAATCTCTGCGTTCCCAGAACAGCTCCCAGACCGGCCGCATGAAGGCTGATACACCAAGCTGTGGGAGCAGATGGAAGAGGGGCCGTTGGTGCTGCAGGCTTGCCCTGTACAGGAGCAGTTGGGGGTAGGCGTCTCTGAATATGAGCGCATTGGCACGCTCAAGAAAAGCGAAAACCGCTTCCCTCTGCGTCACGTTCAGCAGCAGCGGCAGCAGCTCGCCTTTCAAATCGGTCATGCACCAGCCGCCGTTTCGCGACACCAGATGAGCGAGTAAAGCCCAATGAAGTTCGCGATGCTCCCGGTATATATTCAAATAAGCGGCTGTTCGTGCGACGTTGTTCCGGTTGTGAGCATCGCGTTCGCGTTCAATTCGTTTGAGGAGTTCTCGTTCAAGGGAGGTAAGCGGCTTGGGGGACTCGCCAGCAGTGCTCACATCGAGCCTCCAGCGCAGACGTTTGGTCAGCGCTTCAACGTAACCCATCTGAACGTCCATCTTATGAGCTGCCCAAAGCAGCTTTTTTTCATGCGCTGCCAAGCTGGCTTTGGCTTTCAGCCAATGCCAGGCTTCGTGCGGCATATCGGCGATTTTATGAAGCAGATCCTTGCTTCCCCAGCGATAACGACCCCGGTTCATATCTGCCTCTCCTTCCGCGTCAGGATGGGTATTGTTTGATTTTTGAAGAAAAAGTGCAACATTTTTCCAAACCTAACGTATAAATGTTTGACTGTAATATAAATCATCCTTATATCAGGAGGCACCAGATGAACAAGAAACGTTGGAATTCCGTACTCATTCTCATGATGATCGGTGTGATGGTCGTGCTGGCAGGTTGTCAGCCGGTAGCAAATGTGGATGTAAGCAAGGCACTCGCAAACAGCTTTGCCGTCAAATCCGCAGAAAGCACACAAACCCTTACGGTGGAGCTGACAGCTGATCCATCCGCAGCCATGACTCCTGAAGACAAGCGTATGTTGGAATTGTTCAGCAAAATAACGATTGATATCACCGAATCGAAAATGAAGGATCCTCTTCATGCTTCCATGAAGGGAACACTGGGTTATTCCGGCGGAACGATTCCGTTCGAGATGGTCATGACCGAGACGAACTACATTATTCAGGTCGAAGGCGCTAAAAAACCGCTGGTCATCCGTAACGATGCTGCGGTGTGGAACCCGGCTGCAGGTTCAATGCCTATGTCTGAAGAGCTGCAAAAGCAACTGCAGCAGTTGACCGTGAAGGCTGTCGAGAAGATGCCTTCTCTCGCTGGATTCTTCACCAGTAACTTCCCGAACCCGAACGCAATCACCGTTCAGGAAGTCAACGAATTCGTGAAAGGTGAAAGCTTGAATTTGCATAAGATTCATGCCGAAATTTACGGCAGCGAGCTGGTCGGACTGATTAAAGGATTCCTGACCAATGTGTTGGCGGATGAGCAAGGATTAAAAGACTTTATCAGTACGTTGTATGATCTGTATGCTCCGTTTATGAAGCAAGTAATGCAAGAAAACGCGGATCCAAACGATCCGATGGCTGATATGATTGCTCCGTATCTGAATAACAAAACGCTGGCCGTCGAATTCGTTCATACATTCATCAAAACGAATTTAAAGCAAATGCTGGCTCAGTACGATCAATCGGTCGAAGCGATGTTCGCCTCCGAGATGGGTGCGAAGGCTAAGGCGTGGTTAAACGATAATCAAGTGTTCAAAATGGATATGTATATCGATAAAGATTATATGACCCGCAAATCGACGGCTGAATTGCTGCTGACGATGCCGCAAGGATTGGATGGCGGCTTGAAAAGCATAAAGGTGACGTCTGAGGGTGAAATGTGGAACATCAACAAGCCGGTGGAGATCAGTCAGATCAATACCTCCGGAGGCGTTATCGAAGTTAACGAGAGCGGCAATCGAATTAATCCTAGCAAAATCGTTGCTTCCCTCGACCCGAATTCTCAGCTGTATAAGCTTCTGAAGAACGATCTGAATGTAACAAAGAAAGAAATCAATCTGTTCATGAATGAAGAAACGGATCTGTTCCTCAGCACCAAGCCTTACAATGATCAAGGAACGGTGATGGTACCGGCACGCTTCGTTGCGGAAAGACTGGATGCCGATGTCGAATGGGACGCTGCCTCCCGTCAAGTGAAAGTGACAGATCCTCTTAGCGGTGCGGTGCTGCTGCTTACCATCGACAGCACTACAGCATCAGTGAACGGGCAAGCGCATCAATTGGAGAAAGCGGCCGTACTGGTCGACAGCACTACATATGTTCCAGTGCGCTTTGTTTCGGAGAGCATGGGCGCGAAAGTAACATGGGATCAGGAAATCCAAATGGTTACGATTACCCGCGATTAAAAGATATGGGTTTCAAGCCGCATCGGTGTGCCTGGGAAAGGCGCATCGATGCGATTTTTTTATTGCAACGAATCCGGATGCATACCCAAACAGATCTTGGAAATTCCTTCTTGTTAATATGCGCGGTAATCGTATAAATATTCGTCAAAGCCGCTAATGGATCGTTGATGAACACAAAAAGACCCCCATCTGACTCCGCCTGGGACAGATGAGGGCTTTTTGATGGCGTATTATTTCTCCTCCGTATCGTTATCAATTTCCTGCAGCTCATGAGCTCTGGACCGGGCCGAGGGCAGCCGCCCGGCACGGGCAGCCGCTTCACGCAGCAAATACTCAATGTGGCTGTTCACGCTGCGGAAATCATCGGCCGCCCATCGTTCAAGAACTTCGTAAAGCTTGGGGTCGAGCCGCAGGGGAAAGTTTTTTTTCGCGGCCATGCTGCCCTTTAGTACAAACTCCCTGTATTAATGACCGGAGTGGCGGAACGGTCGGACACAATGGCGACGAGAAGATTGTTAATCATGGCTGCTTTGCGTTCTTCATCAAGCTCGATAACGCCTTCTTGCTGCAGTTGGGCAATGGCCATGTGCACCATGCCTACGGCGCCCTCCACAATCTTACTGCGCGCTGCAATAATGGCTGTTGCCTGCTGACGCTGGAGCATGGCGCTGGCGATCTCCGTCGAGTAGGCCAGATGCGTCAGTCGGGCTTCCATGACCTCCACTCCAGCAACGGATAGACGGTCTTGCAGCTCGCGACTGAGCTCTGCGGCCACTTCCTCAGAGTTGCCGCGCAGTGAATATCCATTGGCTTCAAATGCGTCATAGGGATATTTATTGGCCACATGGCGCAGGGCCGTTTCGCTTTGGATTTCCACGAACTGTTCGTAATTATCCACATCAAACGAAGCTTTGGCCGAGTCGATTACACGGAACACGACGACGGCGGCGATTTCGATCGGATTACCTTCAATATCGTTCACCTTCAGTTTGGCGCTGTTGAAGTTGCGAACGCGGAGCGATACCTTCTTGCGGACGGAGAAGGGAACGGTCATCCACAATCCGCTTTCGCGAATAGTTCCGGCATAGCTGCCAAAGAACGTCACGACCATGGCCTGGTTCGGCTGTATGACCGTAATCGCTGAAAGCAGCGGCGTGGAGGCAAGGATCAACACGATTCCGAGCGGAATATACCCGTTAATTAAGAGAATCAGACCGAGCACCTCCATAGCCAGTATGAGGAGAACTCCCAGGAATCCGTTAATAACCCAAGCGTTTCTTTCTTTCATAAGACAGCACTCCTTAGATTGAAATTAATTTAATACTGTTTTGATATTTTTATGATATCACTTTTAGGAATATATGTAAAACCTAAAAAAATGGAAATGACGACAGATGTAGAATGTTGACAGGATATGCTTCGGGTGCTATAAGTGATATAATGTTAATGTACAAATGATTGACTTCGAACCAAAGGCGGTGCTTTCCATGGAACACGTTACGACAGAACAACGATTTAATGAGATCATTGGCGGATCTAAGCCTACGATTGCTGTGTTTAAAGCGACATGGTGCAAGGACTGCCATTTTATCGAACCCTTTATGCCTCAGGTGGAGGAAGCTTATCAAGATCGGCTGACTTTTATCCATATTGACCGCGATGAGATGCCGGACCTCTGCTCCGAGCTGAATATTTTAGGCATTCCCAGCTTTATCGCTTTCCGGGACGGCAAGGAGCTTGTCCGCTTTGTCAGCAAGCTGCGCAAAAACCGAGAGGAAATCGAGCAGTTCTTGGATCGTGCCCTTGACGTCGCGAACGAGCTGCAGAAGTAAATGGTTCTCGTCCTTCTGGAGAATGAATCTCCGGAAGGATTTTTTTTGCCTCGCTTCGTTAACCTTCGCTGTATCTTTCTTCTTCATTGCTTTGTAACATTTCCGCATGGATTTGCCCGGCGATTATCGCTATAATGTAATTTGGAACGTTAGGTCTTGTCTATTACTGTCGGATTTTATGAAGAAGCGGATGTGAAGAGCAAATGAATATACAACGATGGCTTAAACGACTTTCCTTCGCCAGTATGCTTGGCATGTTTTTAATTCTGCTGATGGGCGCGCTGGTGACCAAGACGGAGTCTGGACGCGGCTGCGGGGACGATTGGCCGCTTTGTAACGGGCGTTTTGTACCGGCTTATACGATTGAGTCGTTTATTGAATACAGCCATCGCTTCGTCGTAGGCGTTGTCGGGTTAATTCTTCTCGCGACGACGATTCTGGTATGGATATACAGCAATCGAAAAGATGCCAAATGGTACGTTGGCGGAGCCATGTTTTTCACGGTGCTTCAGGCGATCTTGGGGGCTTTTGCGGTCATTTGGCCTCAATCCGCTCTAGTGATGGCGCTGCACTTTGGATTCTCGCTGGTTTCCTTTGCTTTCACTTTACTGCTGTACCTTGTGTTTACAAGGTTTGGAGAGGCATTGATTCGCGGAGACGGAACTAGGCTCTCGCGAGGAGCGAGGCTTTCTATATGGGGAGTCCTGCTGTATTGTTATATGGTTGTGTACTTGGGCGCTTTCGTGCGCCACACCGAGTCGGTTGGCGGTTGTATCGGATGGCCGCTGTGTAACGGACAAGTGATCCCCGAGATGACGGATGGAACCGGAATCGTATTTACTCACCGGGTGGCTGCGGCCCTACTCGGTTTGGCTATTCTTACCGTGTTCCTGATCATACGAAATCAAGCGAGGCCGGGGAGCAGCGTTTATCAAGCGTCGTTGTGGTCCTTTGTACTGGTTATTTCCCAAATTATAAGCGGCGGCTTCGTTACGCTCTCCATCGGATACGACATTTATTTGGTGGCCAGCCTGCTGCACGCTCTTTTGATATCCTGTTTGTTCGGAGTGCTATGTTATTTAGCTATAACTTCTATGCAAACGGCTGAAGACAGGAAGGTTCAGGCTTATGGGGCTCAGAGGCTGCCGTAAGCCTTCTGTTCATTCAGACCTGAATACCGATACACCGATACCGACACATTGAAGGGAGTACTACTGAACATGAGGTTTGAAAATTTGCGTTCGTTTCTGGAAGCGCTTCGCAAGGAAAATCAGCTTAAGGTCATATCCGCGCCGGTAGACCCCCATTTGGAGCTCGCGGAGATACATAGAAGGGTGATTGAGGAGGGAGGTCCCGCTCTGCTCTTTACGAACGTGAAGGGGGCGGATTTCCCTGTAGTCACCAACTTATTTGGAACGAGCCGTCGTGTGGATCTTGCTTTTGGACCGCGGCCGGAGCAGCTCATGAAGCAGGTTGTCGGCGCTATGGACACACTTTTGCCGCCTACGCCGAAGGCCATATGGCAGCAGAGGCAGCTGATTGTGGATCTGCTCAAAATCGGAATGAAAAATATATCTTCGGAGTCGGCTCCGATACTGCAGCAATGCAAGACCGATGCTCCTTTAACAGGCCTGCCTGTTCTAACTAGCTGGCAGGAGGACGGAGGACCGTTCGTGACGCTGCCGCTCGTCTACACAGAGCATCCGGACAATGGCCATCATAACTTGGGTATGTATCGTATGCAGGTGTATGACGGGAAGGCAACAGGAATGCACTGGCAAATTCATAAAGGCGGCGGCTTTCATTACCATGAGGCGGAGAAGCGCGGCATGGCGCTTCCAGTCACCGTATTTTTAGGTGGTCCTCCAGCCTTGATTGCGTCGGCCATCGCTCCGGTGCCTGAGCATCTTCCGGAGCTGCTGCTGACATCGCTCATTGTGGGGCAAAAGCTTCCGATGGTAAGAAATCCCCATGGCGGTCATCGATTGATCGCAGAGGCCGAATTCGCCATCAGCGGCTCGGTTCCTCCGCATCTGAGACGTCCCGAGGGGCCGTTCGGCGATCACTACGGATACTATTCGCTCACGCACGATTTTCCTGTCTTTGAAGTCAGTCACATGTGGCACCGCAAGGATGCCATCTACCCGGCTACCATCGTCGGAAAGCCGCGGCAGGAGGACTACTATCTCGGCGAGTTTTTACAGCGTCTGCTGTCTCCGGCCTTCCCGATGGCCATGCCGGGCGTCAAGGATCTTTGGACGTATGCCGAAACCGGTTTTCATCCGCTTGCCGCGGCCATCGTCCGCGAAAGCTACAGCCGCGAAGCGCTGGGTTCGGCATTCCGTATTTTGGGCGAAGGCCAGCTGACGCTGACGAAGTTTTTGATCGTTACCGATCAAAACGTGGAGCTGGATCGCTTCCCCAAGCTTCTCGAAGCGGTCCTCGAGAGGTTCGACCCGCATCGCGATTTATTGATATTCGATCAAACGTCGCATGATACACTGGATTATACGGGAGACCGTTTGAATCATGGAAGCAAAGCTGTGCTGCTGGGCGTCGGAGAACCTCAGCGCGAGCTGCCGGCCGTGTATAACAGTGGAGTTCTGCCGGGAATCGATTCTCTTGCCGTGTACTGCCGGGGTTGTCTGGTGGTTTCGGGAGCGTCTTATACAGAGGATCCGCTTCTCCCGCAGCGGTTGACGGAACAAGCGGGAGACCAACTTAGCGATTGGCCGCTTGTGATCTTGGCAGATGACACATCGATTGCCGGGGATCAAACCGCCTTTCTGTGGACTGTGTTCACCCGCTTTAACCCGGCTGGGGATATTTATGCGCGTACGCAAGTCAACCGACATCATATCGGCTATAAACTGCCGATTGTCATCGACGCGCGTATGAAACCCGGCTACCCTGACGAGTTATTCCCGCGCGAAGATATCGTTGAGCTGGTCGATCGGCGTTGGAGCGAATATTTTGCTTAAGAGAAATCGGGAAGATTGGGTTATACTTAGTCTTACCAAACCTACACGTTACGGAGATCTGTTATGCTAAGAGCGATGTTCGGCGAGCCGCCGCGTAAGGACGAAGGCCTGCTGCTGGAAGCAGTTCAAGCGATTCGCAAATACATGAACACGGTGACGCCCGCCTCCGGGCAGACACCGCAGGAGAGACGGTTCGCCATCTGGTGCCAAAGCTTCCTTCGTGCGCTGGATGAGCTGGAACAAAGTCAATTCGCAGCCAACCGCTTCGGACTCAAGGTAACCAAGCTGTATACCGATGAGATGTCTGCTGAGGAGCTTGAGGATTACCACCGTCACTTGTATTATTACAACAATGCGCTGATCCGTGTATTCGCGGTTTTGGATAAGATCGGGCACTTCGTGAACGAACGGTTCGCATTGCAGACGGAAAGGATCAAATCCAGGTTTTCTTACTTTACTGTTCTGCGTCATATGCATAAGAACGAGCTGTTCGCCGATTTGGAGCAGCGGCTCTACGACCTCAAAATGAGGTACAAAGAACCGCTTTCCCGCCTGCGCAACCAGAGAAACATGGAAATTCATACGATCAATGCGGATTTACTGGATGAATTGATGAAGGCGGCCGAGGCGAAATATGGGGAGCGGGTAAGGATCGGAACGGAAGATATACGGGAAAATCTTCATGATTTGGAACAAGGGTGCGAAATGGCGTTACGTGCGGTCGCGACGGTCTTCCGCTATGTGCCCCGCCGTCCCTGAGAGTTGAATCCTTTTCCGGCATCCACTATACTTTTATTTAGTAAGGGAACGTAAGCTGAAGCCGGGAGGAACGGAGCATGGAGCAGCATCGGAAAACCGCACTCATCACCGGAAGCGCCAAAGGGCTCGGCAAAATGACGGCACTCCTGCTGGCTGATCAAGGGTTCAACATCATGGTGAATTATGTGAACAGCAAGCGAGAAGCCGAAGAGCTTTGTGAGCAGATCCGTTCAAAAGGTGTACACTGCGAAGCCGTACAAGGCAGCGTAGCCCGCCAGGAGGATCGGGAGCGGCTAGTCAGCGAGACGGTTCGCCGCTTCGGATCGATCGATATTCTGATTAATAATGCGGGACCGTTTGTTCGTGAACGACGATTGTTTGGTGAATACGAGCCTCACGAAATCCACGATTTAATGCAGGGCAATTTGATTGGTGTGATGCATCTCGATCACCTGGTTATCCCAATGATGAGAAACAGCAAGTGGGGCCGCATTATCCATTTTGGTTTCGGTCATGCAGCGGAAGCTCGCGGGTGGCCGCATCGGGCCGTTTACGCTGCGGCGAAGGTGGGTCTTGTTTCGTTCACCAAGACACTGGCGGTTGAAGAGGCCGCAAGCGGTATCACGGTGAACATGATTTGTCCCGGCGATATTGTTGGCGACAATAAAGAGCGGATGATTCATGAGGTCGAGCACATTCACGATGACGAATCGCCGCGCGGACGGCCGGGAACCGGTGAAGATATTGCCCGTGTGATCGCCTTCTTGTGTGAGGAGCGGTCGGATTTCATCACGGGGAACATTATGGACATCTCCGGAGGCTTGGACCCGATTCGTGCGATTATCGGCAATGGAACGACAAAAAAGCCCTGAAGGCCCGCATTACGCGGGTTCAGGGCTTTCGCTTGGTTACGGATGGTTAGAGATAGCCGTTAGAATACTTGTACGACTTCTTCTACACCTTCGACTTCCTCCAAGAGTGCGCGTTCGATACCGGCCTTCAGAGTAATGGTCGAGCTTGGGCAGCTGCCGCATGCTCCAACGAGCTTCAGCTTAACAATGCCACCCTCCACGTCAACCAGCTCCACGTCGCCGCCGTCGCGTTGCAGAAACGGACGTAGTTTATCTAGAACTTCAAGCACCTCATCGTACATTGTACTTTGCTCAGTACTCTCGCTCATTTGCATCATCTCCCTTCTTATCTTATTATAGTACAATCAACGAAAAATGAAAATGGCTGTAAGGTGGTGTTTACCTCCCATGAGACCTATTATTGAATTTTGTACAAATAATATGCATCACGGCACGGACAAGCTGTTCAAAAAATTGGAGCAGAACGACGACTACGATGTTATTGAATACGGCTGCTTGGGCAATTGCGGGGAATGCTACATTTTACCGTTTGCACTTGTTAATGGTGAGATCGTTGCTGCTGCCACGGCCGATGAGCTGGAACAAGCCATTATTCATAAAATTAAAGAGATCGAAGCGATGTTCGATCTCTTGGGCGAATAAAGCGATTATCCGAAATGTTTCTTCGACATCCACAGTACGCCGGACTTAATAGCGCGCGGAACCTTTCCTAGCATAATTGTCCGCTTGCCCATCAGGCCAAAGCCTGCCTTTTTGCCAAGCGATCCGAGAACTCCCTTGAGCTTGATTTTACCAAGCCGGGGAGTTTCGTTTTTCCATACCGCTCGAAGCACCTCGGCCACTTGCTCTCCTTGAGCCTCCGCAGCTTGTCCGCTGGGTGAAAGGGGAAGGGCTGCGCAGTCTCCCACAACATAGATCTCGTTGTAGTCAGGCAGCTGATGGTACTCATTGATGACGAGTCGTCCTTGTGCATCTTTGGGCAGATTCAAGTTCTGTACGATAGGGCTTGGCTGAATACCTGCGGTCCAGACGGTCATGTCCGTGTGAATGACTTCCTGCTGGTTATACAGCAGTCCACCTTCCAAACGGGTTAGCGAGACGTGCGAGCAGAGCTCGATGTCATGCTCAAGCATCCATTCACGGACATACAGCTGCAGCTTATGGGGGAACGGAGACAGGATGCTCGCGCCGCGGTCCAGGATTCGGATATTCAAATCTGGGCGGCTCTCCCGAAGCTCGGCCGCAATCTCTACTCCGCTGAGACCACCTCCGACGATCGTCACTTGGCCATAAGGCGCTGTGTCGTTGGCGTTCTGGTACGTTTTGCGGGTGGAGGAAAGCGTCTGGATGCTGTGCGAATATTTCTCCGCTCCCGGAATTCCATGGTACCTGTCGACACAGCCTAATGCTATGACAAGCCAGTCGTAGGACAATGGCTCATCGTTCTTGAAACGGACAACCTTCTGCTCCGGATCGACGGAAAGCACTTCCCCGTACTTCAGAATAAGTCTCGGGTCGATCGGAAACTGCACACGAATGTCCCTGTCTGACACCGTTCCTGCCGCCAGCGCGTAGTATTCGGTTTTGAGTCCTTGATAAGGCATCCGATCTATCAGGATCATGACCGTATCCGGGGGCAATTCCTTATCGAGCATTTCTTTGGCAACGGTTAACCCGCCATAGCCACCGCCCAAAATCACAAGTTTTTTCATAACAGCGGCAAACCCTTTCTATCCCTAATTAATAAACCTTCAATTCATTATAAAATGTGTCGCGCTCAACAGGGATACGTCCCGCCCCTTTGATCAGCCACACCAGTTCTTCGCGGGTCATGCCTTGCGGCGACAGCGCGCCAGCCGAATGACTGATCCGTTCCTGAATGATGGTTCCGTGAGCGTCAGACGCTCCGAATGTGAAGGCGAGCTGCGTAAGCTGCGTGCCCAGGTTGATAAAGTAAGCTTTCACGTGTTGGATATTATCCAGCATTAAACGGCTGATGGCGATCGTCTTCAAATTGTCGTAAGCGGACACCCGCTGCTTCAGCCCCGCATTGACACTGGCCGGCTGGACGGCATTCGGGATAAATACCATGAAGCCGCCTGTCTCATCCTGCAGCTCGCGCAGGTACATCAAGTGCCGGATTCGTTCCTCGAACGTTTCGATCGATCCGAACAGCATGGTAGCATGCGTTTTCATGCCAAGCTGGTGCGCGGTGCGGTGAACATCGAGCCACTGCTCGGTCGATGCTTTGTCGACAAGGTGCATTTTTTTGCGATACCGCTCGGACAAAATCTCTGCACCGCCACCGGGCATTGTGCCCAGACCTGCGTCGATAAGCGCCTGCAGTACTTCCTTATAGCTTAACCCGCTAAGTCGAGAAAAAAACTCGATTTCGGCAGCGGTGTGAGCTTTTATCGTTACGTCCGGATATCGCTTTTTCAATGCACGGATACTGTCCACATAATATTGGAACGGCACGTTGGGGTTATGGCCGCCGGTAATGTGAAATTCGCGAAGACCCGGATGAATGTGCTTATCGACATATTCGAACATTTGCTCCGGTGTTAACGTGTAGGCGCCTTCCTGCCCTTCATCTCGGCGGAAATGGCAGAAAGCGCAGTGCTCCTCGCATACGTTGGTAAAGTACAGACTCATATTATCTACGAAATAAACCTTTTTTCCGTTCTTGCGCAGATTGACTTGATTGGCCATTTGGCCAATGGTGAGCAAGTCGTCGGACTCGTACAAAAATACGCCATCCTCTAGGGTCAAACGTTCTCCAAGCTCCACTTTGCCGGCAATTTCAGCCATGCGCTGTTGGTGATTCATCGTGGTGCTCATCATTCCACCTCCATAAACTGTTTAGGCGCCCCCGCCGGGTAGGCCTGGGGCGCGCTGTTTTAGAACGTGCGTACTACGTTATAAAGTGTATCTCTCTCGACTGGAAGGCGACCTGCCTCCCGAATCATGTTGATGAACGTTTCTTTAGGAGTCATCTGAACCGAATCGTTGCCCGCGGCATGAATGATTTGCTCTTCCATGACCGTTCCGTCAAGATCGTCTACTCCAAAGCTCAGTGAAACTTGAGCCAGCTTCATGCCGATGGCCATCCAGAAAGCGCGGACATGAGGAACATTATCCAGCATCAGCCTGGCTACAGCGAGCAGCTTCAAGTCGTACCAGCCGGTCGTTTCGCCGGTGATTTGGTATTCTTCTGCGAGCTTTGTATTGTCTGGATGAAAAGCAAAAGCAAAGAAGGCTTGAAACCCGCCGGTTTCATCCTGCAGCTCCCGAATGCGAATCAGATGATCCACCACGTGTTCGGGTTTTTCGATATGCCCGTACAGAATGGAAGCATTGGACTTCATGCCGAGCGAGTGGGTTTTTCTGTGAATGTTGAACCAACGGTCTGAATCTGTTTTGTGTCCCGAAATGATCTCGCGGATTTCCGGATCGAAAATTTCCGCTCCTCCGCCCAGAATCGAGCCAAGGCCTGCTTCACGCAGCCGTTCGATCGTTTCTTCCACCGAGAGCTTCGATACTCGGGCGATATAATCGACCTCAACAGCTGTGAAAGCTTGCACATGGATGTCGGGCAGGTGACGCTTGGCCAAACGAATCATGTCCTCATAATAGGAGAACGGGAGCTTGGCGTTGACTCCTCCGACGATATGCAATTCGGTGAAGTTTTTGCCTACCATGCCTTTGAACTTCTCTTCGAGCTGCTCGAGCGACAAAGTATATGAGCGAGGGTTATCCGGCTTCAGACCGAATGCGCACAACTTGCAATCCAAGTAACACACATTCGTGTAGTTCAAGTGGGTATTCACGATAAAATACACATGATCCCCGTTGATCCGCCGACGCACCATGTCCGCCATCATCCCGACTTCCAGCAGGCGGTCTGATTTCATGAGCCGGACGCCGTCTTCGAAGCTGAGCCTTTCGCCGCGCATGACCTTATCCCGAATATCGTCAAGTGAGGAAGACTGTACAGTAAGGGTCATATATTGAAGTCTCCTTATGACTGGAATGAAATAAACAATACTTCTTATTATAAACCTACTGAACGAGCGGGGCAACCACATGATTCAGGGAAAGCGCTTCCTTAGTAAGTTTTGAATATTAATAATGAATCATGCATTGATAAAATGAGTTGAAAATGTATAATGTAATACATTACATATTTTTTTCGAGTTTAAATATTATACATTTTTTTCATTATAGATCTTGTTTAGGGCGGTGTAACGACAGTGTTGGTTCCTGGTTCTCCAGATAGCTGTTCGGCTATCTCCAGTGAGATTGAAGAGGTCCGCGGACATTTAGTCAGCTTAGGAATTCAATTCGGACTAATGCATCCGGAAGTACAGCGGTGCAGTCAACAGTTGGATGAATTATTGCTTCGTTTTTATGCTACAAAGCTTGGTAGGGCGACCAAAGCGTCAACTTTGTAGACAAAATGCAATAAGGCATAAACTGCCCTTGAGGTACGGGTTCGAAATGGAGTATACTTATAAGTAGAAACTTATTTTTAGCGTAAGGGAGGCAATATCATGATTACCATTAGCGAAAGTGCTTGCGATAAAATAAAGGAAATGCTGGCGGCGGAGGAAGCATCGAATCTGTTCTTGCGTATCGGCGTTAAAGCTGGTGGCTGCAGCGGCTTCTCCTACGGCATGGGCTTTGACGATAACCAGGAGCAGGACGATACGGTCTTGGATATTCATGGCCTCAAGGTCGTCGTAGACCAAGAGAGCGCCAAGTATCTCTACGGAGTCGAAATCGACTTCCAAGACGCAGGGATGGGCGGCGGCTTCACCATTCAAAATCCTAATGCAGTAGCATCGTGCGGTTGCGGATCTTCCTTCAAAGTGAAGGACGAAGAAGGTACACCTGAGAAGTGTGACGACAAAGTCGAGGCTTGACGAACATACCCTAATCGTACCTGATGATGGGATAAGAGTGACAGCCTTTCGGGCTTGTGTGTTGTAAATACACAGGTCTCGGAAGGTTTTTTATTGTGATCGCTGGGAGAGAAAATTCCTATGCAGCATATGGATAGCCCGCTCGTCTATAACAGTGAATATATTTACTAGGGAAAGAAAAAAGATGGCTCGTCAGATCATGGGAATTCGCGGAGGTTAAGGACATAATGAAAAATTCCATATTTCTTTTGGTAATCATGTTTACTATTGTTATTCTAAGCGGTTGTGGAGAAACGGGGACGAACGGGGTTGCGCCAGCTTCTCCACCGAGTGCAGTGCTTCCTGCGGGAACAGAGGAAAAGAAAGATAATGCGGGTACAACAGAGGAAAAGAACGATGATGTGGGTACAGAAGCTCCCCCGGCGATTACACCGCCGGAGAAGAACAAGGAAGAAGCCATAAGCACCGGCATTGGCGCAGCGGCACCTTCACCGAGCGAGCAGCAGACCGTTAACAAAGACACAGACCATAAGGTGAGTATCGATTATATTAAGAACCATTTAAAAATGGACATGACTCAAGACCAAGTGGAAGCACTGTTCGGCGCAAAATATACGGAAGTAACGAATGCTATGGAAGGCAATATGATGTGGCGTTATGATTTGGGAGCAAAGCCAGGCTACAGTTATTCGGGAGAAATGGATTCCGTAGACCTGGAAGGCTTGAATAATCAATCGATTACGATCCAATTATTTATCGACTGGTCTGAAGACAACGACGTGGACCACTACTCCTTCTTATACCTGAAGGATGGACAAATCAATGAGTATCGTGTTTTCCACGACGGCTTAGTTAAAGAAAGTATCATTTAAGAATAAGAATAAGAATAAGAATAAGACTAATGACTAATCATATTTGAGGACCCTTCGGGGTCTTTTTTTTGTATACGATCACTTTTGGCTATGTATAGATTTGTCCGCAGATGGAGACCCTCCTATTTAAGGGGAGGTATAACAGAACATATGTTAACGAAAACCGCAAGCCATGCCAAATGGATTGGTTGCATCATACTGATGCTATCCGTATGGATATGGTTTGAACAAGAACAAGGGCAAACTGTACACCGTAACACAAATATGGTTTCTGCCCAGGTCCAAAGCGTTTCGGCTGGTGTTACCGATATGAGCCGTTCTGCTGACTCATCCAAGAACCCGATAGACCCGACAGGAGAAGCCAAGCTGGTTTCATCCCAATCGGGCGGAGAAAAGCAAGTACGAAATTACAAGGTTTTTCCGCATAGTGGACAGGATTTATCCAAATACACGGCTGTGGAAGTGACCGCAACAGGATACTCCGCAGGGAAGGAATCCACGGGAAAAAGTCCTGGTCATCCCGAGTACGGGATTACTTTTTCAGGCATGATGGTGGCTAGAGATGTGCAGTCTTTCTCAACGATTGCTGCAGATCCGAAGGTATTCCCGATGGGTACGGTTCTCTATATTCCCGGATACGGCTATGGGGTTGTTGCCGATACAGGCAGCGCGATTAAAGGCAACCGGATCGATTTATACTTTGAAACAAAGGATAAAGTCTACCAAGAGTGGGGCAAAAAGAAGCTCAATGTGTTCGTGGTGAAAAAGGGAGACGGGAAAATCAACCTGACCCTCTGGAATCAATTAAAAAACGAGCTTCTGTTTTAAATTTCCATCATAAAACCCTTCTGATCCATCCATAATAACGGATGTAGGGGAGGTGATATCAATGGCCAAAAACAATAAGAACAATAATATGAACAATAATATGAACAATAACATGAACAATAATATGAAAAACGACACGGAATTCTCCGAAGAAGTCGTTGCGAATAACGTAAAGCAAGCTGCTCAGAACAATCCGAGCGAGGGCGCTAACAACAACTCAAGACAATAAGCCATTGATTTGAACAGAGAACCAAACGAATGGAGTGCAGACTGGTAACAGTCGTGGCACTCCATTTTTGTGGTTCTACCACCTCTTCAGGCTCCCATTAGACTAAAAAAACAGATAATGGTAATATTTGAACTATCCAAATGTAACCTTGGGGAGGGTAAATCGAATGAAAATGGCTTTTATTTCGGATATTCATGGCAATGCCATCGCGCTTGATGCAGTTCTTAATGACATCAAGAACAAAGGAGTCGATAAGATCTATGTCTTAGGAGATCTTTCTTACCGCGGTCCCGAGCCTAAACGTTCCTTAGACCTGATTCGTTCCTTGAATACGGAAGTCATTAAAGGAAATGCGGATGAATGGGTTGTCCGTGGTGTCCGGGAAGGGGAAGTGCCTCAGAAAGCCTTAGAATTAATGAACATAGAACGTCAATGGACAGTGTCCCAATTGGAGCAGACGGATCTTGACTATTTGGCAGGCCTGCCCACCCAAATACATTGTGAGATTGACGGGATTGGAATCCATTGCTTTCATGCAACGCCGGATAGCCTTTTTGAAGTCGTTCTTCCGAACGCGGATGATGACATATTAGAAGCTCGTTTGATGAAGTCATCCGACGCGCAAGTCTATGTTTATGCGCATATTCATAAGCCTTACATAAGGGTTATCCATGGCAAAATGATCTTGAACATTGGCAGCGTTGGGCTGCCGTTTGATGGCCTGGCAAAGGCTTCTTATGGTGTTATAGAAATTGAAGAAGGTAACCTCCGAACGTCTATACAACGGGTCAGCTTTGATCAGGATCAAGTAATCGAGCTTTATAAGGAAGTACAATACCCTAATGCAGACATGATGATCGGGATTATTCGCAATGCTGAAGTAAAGTAACCGAACGGAAATAAGACATGCTCACAAAAGATTTATTGCATCACTTTCAATAAGCTGAAGAACTACCGTATTTTGGCAGAGCCGGTGGAATTCTCAATAACCGTTACCTATCAAGGAGAGTCCATACATGTAGATACGTTTAGTTCGTTTGTGGAGCGAGAACTATGGATTCCAGATGGTGTTGATCCGATGCCCTAGTCCAAAGATTATTGAATCAGGCTAATCTAATACAATCTAACGTGAAATAACTCCTTTTCTTTCCGGGAACAAACAGTCTAGCGTTCTAGTTACGCAAATTAAATTGCGCACCATGACATCATTGTTATGGTGCTTTTTTGTTTCATTGTTTTCCAAACCATAGCATACCTCGAAAAGATATCATTTTTTACAATTGCTAGTCCTCTGAGTTAAAATTTATTGTGAGGTGACTTATGCGAAATAAAAAGTTCTGGTGGATTGTTGTAGTACTTTGGTGTTTTGCGATATATATGTTTACTGCTTCTCCTGTTTCAACGGGCTCAAGTACCCAAGCTATTATTGGGAGTACTATAAACATTTCCGATTCCGCTTCAGCTATTCTAAATTTGATCGTAAGAAAGGCATCACATGCAATTGCATTCGGGTTGTTAACTTTATTTGTTCTCTTTGCACTTAAAGGGTCCAGAAAATCGTTCATATTGGCTTGGTTGTTTGCGACTTTATATGGGGCACTTGATGAAATTCACCAAAGTTTTGTTCCTGGACGCACTGCCGCTGTGATGGATGTTGGGATGGATTCTTTTGGAGCACTTGTAACACTGGTACTGGCTAAGTTATACATTAAACTCAAGGGAAAGGAAGCGGTATAAAGCTAACGAAGTCCCTTGTCATACATTTGTACTTGTATACAATGGCATGCAATCCGCGACATACAGACAGTTGGCCTTTTCGAGAGTTCCAGGTTGAATAAGCTTCTTGTGACTGGGTATAAATTACAACTTAACGAATCAAACTAAAGCGTAGCCTATAACCTAGTTCGCAGGAGGTTGACCGAATGTATTTCTACAAAGAAGATTTAATCAACATGATTGTTCCAGATAAGCCGGATCCTGCGGCAGCCAAAGTGCTTCAAGAGATTCTTGGCGGTCGTTTCGGTGAAATGCGCACGATGATGCAGTACTTCTTCCAGAGCAATAATTTCCGCGGGAAAGCCACTCAGTTCCGTGACTTGTTACGCGGTGTCTTTCTGGAAGAGTTAAGCCATGTGGAGCTCGTTCAGCATACGATAAACCAATTGCTCACCGGTTCCGGTGAAGAAACCCCAGGCAACGCCGGATCAGACGGCGCTCCGCTAGATGAAGCGGTGAAGCATGCTAATCCGCACCATTTCATCATAGGAGCCCAAAGTTCGCTGCCAGTGGATGCTGCCGGCAACCCTTGGATGGGGAACTATGTGTACAACCATGGGAACCTGATCAGCGATCTGCTCGACAATCTGGTGCTTGAGTCCACCGGTGTTCTTCAGAAATCCCGGATCTACGAGATGAGCTCCAACAAAACGTTCCGTGAAACGCTTGCATTCTTGATCGTTCGCGATAACGCGCATCAGAACGCTTTTGCAAAGGCGCTGGAGACACTCGGCGTTAACTGGGGCAAGCTGTTTCCTGTGCCTAATTACGATATTAACAAGTATCCGGAATGCCGCAAATATGTGGAGATGGGCTTCCACAATGCCCAATTTAATTTCCGGTTAGATAACACCAGGATCGGAGAGATTTTTAACGGCCAATCACCGAGCAGAAACGGCGGAAGCTTGGAGGTAGTTCAGCCTCCTGAAGGTTTTCCTCTACCGTACATGCCGGAATTGCCTAATGAGCACAGCCCCGGATTATACGATCTGAATGCGTAAGCAGGGCCATTAAAAGGTAAATGGACACGAGTTAAAGTTAGCCAATAGGAATAATATGCTTAGAGGTGAACCAACATGAAATGTGTCTATTGTGATAACGTGAGGAAATTCAAAGGGAAAAATCACTGGTGTTACGTTTGCTCCATCATAAAGCCCCGGTAAGGGGTTTTTCTTTTGCCACGAAAGATCTGATGAGCGTGTATACTTACGAAGTTCGTATAATTTTCCCAACAGTAGCCTATTCTATGTGTAGATTACAACACAGATTATGGTTGGAGGAGATACGGATGATTCCCTTGGAATCGACGCTAGTAAACCGCAAGGAAAATTTTGATCAGGTACGGAATTATTTACATGAACATGAGTTTGCTCTAGGCGGCAATTGGGACTATGAGCACGGCAGCTTCGACCGATATTTGGACGAGAGTCATTTGGTCTGGCTTCGCATCCCGTTTCAAGTCATCCATGGTGTTCTGGATGGGGATTCGGACTCAACGGATGCGATTGTGCAAATCGGGACTCCGTTTGTTTTGAAGCATGTATATAATGAGGGTTTAGACAAAGAAGCTCAGATGCGAGTCACCGGAGCGCTGATCGATCAGTTTCAAGAGCCATTAGACAAAGATGCTCAGGTTGAGGACAAGTGGGTTGACCAAGCGAATTCGCTATTGAATGAACTGGAGCGGGGATGGAAGCATTAGCACATCCCTCTGGATGACGGAAGCGGTCGGGTGAGCGGCTGCGGCTGGTTGTATGGTCGCATTGAGCGTTTGCTAGCGATTGTCCGCCCTTCCAGACCCTCGGAAGCTAGGGGCGAAAATGCTTACTTTTTTAACTCCATTTTATTTTCTATTAAGGTTTCTTTAAGGTTGCGAGTGCAATATGAAAGACAAGAACAGCAAGAGCCAAGCAATCATTAAGAAACCTGAAAGAGATGGAGGTTTTATCTCATGGATAACAACAATAACAAAAATAACAGCAGCGGAAATCCGTTGGATGACTTCTTTCGTCGTGCGAATGACGGTTCCTATCAACCCCAGGAGCAAGAGGATAATGAGAAACAGGCGTTGAAAGAAGAGACAGCGGCAGGGCAAGAGCCCCATTCTTCTCATTATTATTCCTACGGGCCATTCAAGCCTAATGGAGAGGATGCAGCGGGAAAAGTAACCACAGGCGCGTCGCCTGTGGAGGTCACGCCTCCCAAACCGCTTCGACCTTATAACTTTGAATCATCGGATGATTCGAACATGACCCAAGCCCAAGGAGGCATGGGGAACTGGCAGGTCGGCAAGCCAAAGCGCTCTAGCGGCTTTCGCAGCATTTTTGCCTCGTTCATGGCAGGTGTGCTCGTTGTAGGCTCACTGATGTTTGCTTCAGATAAAATGAACCTGTTCACCGGTGCTGAAGGCGTGATGAATGGAGCAGGCGGGTCGAACGGCTCGATTCCGGCTTCGTCAGCCAACAATGGGAACGTGCAGCCTTCCGCGCTGGATATGAGCCGCCCGAACAATATTTCGGGCATTGTCCAGCAAGCAAGTCCCGCGGTAGTTAAGATCGAGACCAAGGTAAAACCTAGAAGCTCGAGCAGCTCCGGCAATCCCTTGTTCGAGGATCCGTTCTTCCGTCAATTTTTCGGTGATAACTACGGCGGTCAGCAACCGGACAGCGGACAAATGCAGCCTGGCGGCATGGGAACCGGCTTCATTTTTGAAAAATCCGGATATATTCTAACCAATGAGCACGTGATTGATGGTGCGGATGAAATTTGGGTGTATGTGCAGGGTCACGAGGAGCCGTTCAAAGCCGAGCTTCTTGGCAACAGCTACGATCTTGACTTGGCTGCTTTGAAAATCAGCGGAGAGAAAGACTTCCCCATGCTGCCGCTTGGCAATGCGGATAATCTCAACGTCGGTGATTGGGTGGTCGCGATTGGGAACCCATACGGCTTTGACCACACGGTAACGGTTGGCGTGCTTAGCGCGAAGGAACGTCCGATCAGCATCCCGGACAACAACGGGACTCGCGAATACAAGCATCTTCTGCAAACCGACGCTTCGATTAATCCGGGGAACTCCGGCGGTCCGCTGCTGAATCTGAACGGTGAAGTCATCGGGATCAATACGGCGGTTAGCGCAACAGCGCAAGGCATCGGCTTCGCTATTCCGACAAGCACGATTTCTGCGGTGCTGGACAACCTGAAGAATAACGTGGAAATTCCGAAAGAACCGGCTCCATACATCGGGGTTAGACTGGGCAATGTGGAGAAGGATTGGGTTGCCGATCTGAAGCTGGAGAATACCGAAGGCGCGATTGTTTCCGATGTTGAGCGGAGGAGCCCCGCTTTTACTGCTGGTATCCGTCCTTATGACGTCATTGTAGAAGTAAATGGAGCCAAAGTGAAAACATCGGCGGAGGCCGTCAGCGCTATTCAAAAAATAAAGGTTGGCGACAAGACAACCATCGGCCTGATGCGTGACGGACAGAAAGTAAACGTCGATGTCACGATTGGAGACCGGAACGCGCAGCAGCAATAATGAATGATAAGCAGAGCGGACCATTTCGGATGCTCTGCTTTTTTTTGCGTTAGAGATGTTTCGCAAGCTTAAGCATAATTTGTTAATATGAGGAAAGAAAAGACTTAGGATGCAATGGATTTTGCAATCACGTTGAGGATGGTGCCGAGGAGATATGAGAGAGAAAATATTAGTGATTGACGATGATGAAAAAATCACCTCGATGCTGCGCCGAAGCCTTGCGTTCGAAGGGTATACGGTACTCACGGCGAATCATGGCATGGACGGGCTGAAGCAAATTTTGGAGAAGGATCCGGACACGGTCATTCTGGATGTCATGATGCCGCAGCTGGACGGTTGGGAGGTTGTGCGCCGCATTCGGGAGGGCGGTTCCAGCGTACCGGTGCTGATGCTCACCGCGAAGGACGAGATTTCGGATCGGGTCAAGGGACTTGACCTTGGGGCGGATGATTATTTGGTCAAACCGTTTGCGCTGGAAGAGCTGCTGGCGAGGGTACGTGTGCTGCTGCGTCGTAAAGCGGCGGCCAAAACAGAGCAAGAGACCAACAAAGTACAGTATCTGGATGTGTTTATGGACCTCGATACCCGTGAGGTATTCCGGGGAGGACAAAGAATTGATTTAACGACAAAGGAGTTTGAACTGCTGCACCTGTTTCTGCAGAATCCGAGAAGAGTGCTATCGCGCGATGTTATTATGGAGAAGATCTGGGGATACGATTATAGCGGGGAATCCAATGTGCTGGAGGTTTATATCGCCCTTCTACGGCAAAAAACGGAGGAGTATGGGCACAAGCGAATCATCCAGACTGTGCGCGGCGCAGGTTACGTGCTGAGAGGAGAGGGCTGACATGTCCGTTCGTTTGCGCCTGACGTTGTGGTATACGGGCATTTTGTCCGCAACGCTGCTGCTGCTCGGGATAGGACTTTATTTCTTTTTACATTATATCTACTACGATAGCTTGAAATCTCAGCTGCAGCAGCAGGCCGAAAGCGTCAGAACGCGGATTGTTCCGCAATTTTCCTTGTCGGATAAAGGATTGACCTTGGAATTCCGTTACTCCGGGTCGGGACGGGATTTACTCCGATACAATAACATGTATTTTCAGGTTGTTAACCTGCAGAACGGCAGTAAATTTTACTCCCCCAATGTGGAAGAGGCCAGGCTCCGATTTCCGGATATTCCGCAAAAGAAGATTTCATGCGTTCTGGACGGAGACTGCCAATTCGAGAAAATGAAAATCGACGGATTGGACTTCATGGTCTATTACACGCCGATCATCTCCCAGCGAGGCGAGGCGATCGGGATGATGCAAGCGGGGACCTACATCGAGCCTTATGAACAGCTGCTCGCCATGTTACGGTTGATTCTTACGGTCACGGCTCTGTTCAGTATTGTAATTGCTTCCTCGGTGGGTTGGTTCCTTGCCCGCAAAGCGCTGCGTCCAATCGAGCAGGTGATTGTGGCGACCAATCAGATTGAAAAAGGAGCCGACCTCCAGAAACGGATTGAGTACTATGGACCTAATGATGAGATTGGCATACTTACCCAAACGATTAACGGCATGCTTTCGAGGCTGCAAAGCGCGTACGATGAGCTGGAAGAGGCTTATCGAGCACAGCGGCGGTTTGTTTCGGATGCTTCTCATGAGCTGAGAACACCGTTGACTACCATTCGCGGTAATGTGGAGCTGTTGGAAAAGGTATGGAAGCAAACCGCTTTGCAGTCAGGTGAGGAGAATGGCGACCGTCTGGAGCTTTCTATAGAAGCCATGAAGGATATATCGGGAGAAGCGGAGCGGATGTCGCGCCTCGTAGGTGACCTGCTGTCGCTTGCACGCGCTGATGCAGGATTCCAGATGAGCAAAAAGGAAGTCGAGATGCGGTCACTGCTGGATGAGGTCGCGCGCAAAGCGCACATGCTTCCGCGTACAGCCGATTTTATCGTGGGAGACCTCTCTGCCGGAGAAGGCGTATACGTTAGCGGCAGTCCCGACTATCTACAGCAGCTAGTGTTTATTTTTGTAGAAAATGCATTTAAATATACGGAGCAAGGCAGTGTAAGATTAGAGGCTCTGCGGCACAAACACCAGATTGGGATCCGCATTGCGGATACGGGAATTGGGATGGACAAGGAGGAAGTTCCACATATTTTCGACCGGTTTTATAGGGCTGATCCATCACGCGGCCAAAAATCAGGGACGGGGCTTGGACTGTCCATCGCCAAATGGATTATCGATGAGCATGGCGGCTCGGTTGAAGTCAAGACCCGCAGGGACGAAGGAACGACCTTTGTCATTTGGCTGCCGATTGTCTCCGAGGGGACGTCTCGGGAGACAGGGCATTCCCTCCCGTCAGGCAATGAAGTATAATGGAAGGTAGAAACGAAAATTCGACAGACGGGCAGGTGCTATGATGGACGTTATCAAAATTTCTCCCCGCGGCTATTGCTATGGCGTCGTCGATGCCATGGCGCTCGCCATGCAGACGGCCAAAAATTTAAATTTGCCTAGACCGGTTTATATATTGGGCATGATAGTACACAACGCGCATGTGACAGAATTTTTTGAGAACGAAGGCGTCATCACGCTAGACGGGGCGAATCGTCTTGAAATTCTCGAAGGAATCGATAAGGGCACGGTCATTTTTACCGCTCACGGGGTTTCTCCCGAGGTTCGCCGCAGGGCAAGAGAGAAAGGACTGACCGTGGTAGACGCCTCTTGTCCTGATGTGACGAAGACGCACGATCTCATTCGAGAGAAGAGCGCCGAAGGCTATCAAATTATTTATATCGGCAAAAAGGGCCACCCCGAGCCGGAAGGTGCGATCGGTGTAGCGCCTGATCATGTGCATTTGATTGAGAAGCCTGAGGAGATCGATCAAATGGACATGACCTCGGACAAAATCATCATCACCAACCAAACGACGATGAGTCAATGGGATATTAGACATATTATGAACCGCTTGCTGGAGCAGTTCCCGCATGCGGAGATTCATAACGAGATCTGCCTCGCTACGCAGGTTCGGCAGGAGGCCGTAGCCGAGCAGGCGAAGGAAGCCGACCTGGTTCTTGTGGTCGGGGACCCGCGCAGCAACAACTCGAACCGGCTGGCACAGGTGTCCGAGGAGATTGCCGGAGTCAAGGCATACCGAATCGCCGACGTGAGCGAATTGAAGCGTGAATGGCTGGAGCCTGTCCGCCGAGTAGCGGTCACGTCCGGCGCCTCCACACCGACCCCGATTACCAAAGAGGTTATCAATTATGTGGAGCAGTATGATCCGAACAATCCGGAGACATGGGAGATTCAGCGTACGGTCAATATGGCCAGACTGATTCCCGCACCTAAACAGAAATCAGTCTAGGAATAAACAATGAAGGAAGGGTTGGACGGCAGCAGATGAATAAAACAGCGAGAAAGAATAAACGAATAAAACTTCATAACATCCGTCGCTGGTTTAAATATCAATATGTGCTGCTGACAAGGGCCAAAGGGGGGCCTGCGATGGTAGCGCTCGGCTTTTCCATCGGTTTGGCCATAGAGATGTTCACACTGCCGACCGCGGGGCTTGCTTTTTTCCTGATTTTCCCTCTGGTGTACACGCTGCGGGCGAGTATGGCAGCGGCTTTAATCGGCTTCGTGTTCGGCAAGGTCATCTATATCCCCATGTCCTTCATTAATAAACAAGTTGGAGCACTGGTACTGCCAAGCGACATCAAGATCCATCTGCAGCAAATGCTGCCCGAGTGGCTGGATACGTTCATTCGATTCAACCTGAAGCTTTTTGTCGGGGGAGTGATTGACGGTGCGGTGCTTGGGCTGCTCGTATTCTATCCGATCAAATGGACGTTGGTGTGGTATGACGGTCAGCGAAAGGAAAAACGCAGAAAACGGAAGGAACAGCTGTTGTCTTCCGAGGCCAAAGGCTAATTCAGATGATTATAATCAAAGTATTGACGGAGAGCTAATCTCCGTTGTATATTTACTTTAGCCATTAAAAGCATATAAGCGTCGAAGCGTTTAAGTGTTAAACACTTGTCCATAAGGAGCGTGCATTGACATGATCGTCATCATTTCGAATAAAACATCCGGGGAGCGTATTGCGGAGATTGTTGAGCATATAGAGAAGCATGATGTAAAGACTCATTTGTCCAAGGGGGTTGACCGCACAGTAATCGGAATTGTCGGCAAAGCAAGCCCCGTGCTGGCGGAGCAGCTGCGTCAGCTCTCCGGAGTGGAGCAGGTTGTGAAAATATCGAAGTCTTACAAGCTTGCGAGCCGGGAATTTCATCCGGATGATACCGTGATTAAGCTGAAGGGCGTTGAGATCGGGGGCGACCAGCTGGTTGTCATGGGTGGCCCTTGCGCTGTGGAATCCCCGGAGCAGATCGATGAAATTGCACGCCTGGTCAAGGCATCCGGAGCGCAGGTGCTGCGCGGTGGAGCGTTCAAGCCGAGAACAGGTCCATATAGCTTCCAAGGCGTAGGCGTAGAAGGGCTCGTTATGATGGCGGAAGCGGGGAAGAAACACGGCCTGCTGACGATTACCGAAGTCATGACGCCGGAGTATGTGGATGTATGCGCGGAATACGCCGATATTCTGCAGGTAGGCACACGAAATATGCAAAACTTTGATTTGCTGCGCAAGCTGGGTACGATCCAAACGCCGGTTCTGCTCAAACGCGGCTTTAGCTCGACTTATGACGAATTCTTAAATGCAGCCGAGTATATCTTGGCAGGAGGAAATCCGAACGTCATGCTGTGTGAGCGCGGAATCCGAACATTCGAAAGCTACACGCGGAATACGCTGGATCTGGCGGCTATCCCTGCACTCCAGTCGCTCAGCCATCTGCCGGTGATATCCGACCCTAGCCACGGCACCGGACGCCGCGAGCTGGTGGAGCCCATGAGCAAGGCCTCCGTGGCGGCAGGCGCCAATGGTTTGATCGTAGAGATGCATACTGACCCGGACAACTCCATGACGGGTGACGGTGTGCAATCGTTGTTCCCGGGCCAATTCGCAAAGCTGATGATGGACTTGGAAAAGCTGGCGCCGCTGTGCGGCAAGCGCTTCGATACGAAAAAAGAGCGGGTATAGCTCGCATAAATATTCGGTTTTATCCTTTAGAGAAGGCTTGATTTTCCTCGTAACAGGAAAGTCAAGCTTTTTTTATGTCTAAAAAGTGAAGAAAATGTGTTATATGTGAGCATACCTAACACATCCACAAAAAATACCTGACATAAGTATTGACGATTATTGTAGAATGGTTTTATAATTAGCACATGATCAACAAAAACTTGAACAATACACGAACAAACGGCAAATAATGTTCGGAATTTAGGAGGTTGGCGAGTCTATGTCAGTTCAAAACGTATTAAACACAATTAAAGAAAAAGGTATTGAGTGGGTCGATTTTCGTTTTGTCGATTTGAGTGGCAGAGCGCATCATATTTCATTGCCGACTACCGAGGTGGATGAAACGACTTTTGAGAACGGCGTTGCTTTTGACGGTTCTTCCATCCCAGGCTTCAGAGGAATTGAAGAGTCTGACATGGTGATGATGCCGGATACGGAAACTTCATACGTTGATCCGTTCACAGCACACCCGACGTTGGTTGTTATGTGTAACATCTATACACCGGATGGCGAACGTTATGAGCGTGACCCTCGCAGCATCGCTCAGAAAGCGGAAGAATATCTGCAAAAAGCCGGCGTAGGTACTGCAGCGTTCTTTGCTCCTGAGTCCGAATTCTTCATTTTTGACGAAGTTCGTTACGAGAGCGGCCAAAATTCTTCTTCCTACTTTGTAGATTCCGAGGAAGCGCACTGGAACTCCAACCGTAAAGAAGAAGGCGGCAATATGGGCTTTAAAGTGAAGCACAAGGGCGGTTATGTTCCTGTAGCTCCAACAGATACACAACAGGATCTCCGCAGCGAAATGTGCCGTTTGCTTCAAGAAGCAGGTCTGCGCATTGAGCGTCATCACCACGAAGTGGCTACGGCAGGTCAAGGCGAGATCAACTTCCGCTTTGACACATTGACGAAAACAGCCGACAACCTTATGAAATATAAATACATCGTTCAAAATACAGCAAGACAATACGGTAAAGTGGCAACCTTCATGCCGAAGCCTCTGTTTGGCGACAACGGCAGCGGTATGCACGTTCACCAATCCATCTTTAACGGCGACACTCCTTTGTTTTATGAAAAAGGCGGCTACGCTAATCTGAGCGAAATGGCTCTACATTACATTGGCGGTATCTTGTACCATGCTCCGGCTCTGATTGCTCTTACGAACCCGAGCACCAACTCCTTCAAGCGTCTGGTTCCTGGCTACGAAGCTCCAGTAAACCTGGTGTTCTCCAAAGGTAACCGTTCTGCAGCTGTTCGTATCCCTGTAGCTGCCGTAACGCCAAAAGGCTGCCGTATCGAATTCCGTACACCGGATTCCACGGCTAATCCATACTTGGCCTTCGCTGCTATGCTGCTTGCAGGTCTTGACGGTATTGCGAAGAAGATTGACCCTCGTGAGCTTGGCTATGGCCCGCTCGACAAGAACATCTACGATCTGTCCGATGCAGACAAAGCGGAAATTCGCAGTGTACCTGGTTCGCTTGACGAAGCGTTGGACGCTTTGGAAGCAGACTATGAGTTCCTGACTGAGGGCGGCGTGTTCACGAAAGACTTTATCGACAACTATATCGGTCTGAAGCGCGAAGAAACAAAAGCAGTATCCATTCGCATTCATCCGCACGAGTACTCCCTGTACTTCGATCTGTAAGATCAGGACGTATTGATTTCATATGGGACTACCCCTATGTCAACATGACATAGGGGTAGTCCTCTTTGCTTTGTAAACTTATTTCAATACAAAAATCAGTCGTGCAGAAATGATTCCTCCTGTACGACTGCCGGTTCGTTCTGTCGTGTATCGCAAAAGTATGGTTGTAATGGACCTATATAGAAGCGGAATATCTGCAGGACAATTGATATTTTTTCGGAGGAACAAGCACATAGCTTGATCTCATAAGAGTAAGTTAGGAGGCTTTTGATGGTTAGTCATCTATCTAATGCATCCAGGCGTTCATGGGATGAATGCTCTTGTTACTAGTTGTTAATGGAGCGTTCAGCACGGACAAAAGCGATGAATCGTTTGGCTTCTTCTGCGGTTAGCTTTTTGCCGTCAATGGTGAGCGCAAATTTATCTAAAATATTATTGTCGGATAACTCCAGACTGTCCACAAATTCTCTAACTTCTTCATCGAGAACAATATAAGGATCGTCCGTTCTTCCTAACAAAAAGTCAATAGACACTCTGAAAAAACCGGCAATTTTGGTGATGGTATCATAGTCCGGTGCTCTTCTGTTGTTCTCGTAGTGGGATAGAGAAGCGCGAGTGATTCCAAGTTTATTAGATAGTTCCTCTTGTGTCATCGCATGTTTTTCTCTAAGTGAAGCAATGCGCTCCCCATACTTCATGTAAAATAACCCCCGTTAAACACTGTGATAATGTGCTATCAACAATAAAAGATCGCTACATTTCATTATACCATGAAATCGCACGAAGAAATGAAAAAAATAACTTGACAAAGATACGTTATGTATCATATTTTAATATTAATCGTATCATAAATACACTTTGTATCGGGAAACAATATCTTAATCTATTTTACCTAAAAACGAATGATGTGGGAAGATGTCATATGAACCAAACTCCGATTTTAATATCACATTCGAATAAACAGAACGTATGGGCTTCTTTGGAATGCCACATGTCGATCATACAGATTGATCATAGGCCTGTTCAATCCAATCACGCTATCATTCAATTAATAGATTGGAATTCCAAGGAAATTTCATTCCGAACTCCGCTTAGACTGTCCGAACAGCGGCTAATGATTCTGGCCGTTGAAGTAACATATGGAAGCCTTTTTTTATCGGCAGCCGGCCTGCTGGTTGGACGTACGCAGGTTGATGATCAATTTGAATATCGGATGGAGCATCAGCTTTCAGATAGGGATCGAGCTAATGTACTTCATGCGATGAATCAAGACGCTGAGCGGTCCCATTGGCAATGGTCCGAAGCGATACAATCGTATCGTCAACTGGACATCTATCATTATATTTCCCCTCAATTGGATTTTCAAACCTGATAGACCAACAGATGTTGGGCTGCAGCTCGTTGGTTGGCAGGAATCTCTTTAGTAGAGTTCCTGCTTTTTTTTGTCACATATGGGACCGCTTTCACACATTAATAATTCTTTAGGAAAATATACCTTAAAATTAGGCCTATTCGACAAATTTCGCTATTATAAATGTTTGACAAGATACATAATGTATCATAAAGTGATAATATAAAGAACGGCACATAAATAGAGAGAATATTAAACTATTCGGATAAACAAAGGGAGAGTTTACTGTGAGTGAGCAAGACTCAGGTTACGCCATAATTCATTTGGATGTTATCACGATCCTGTCCCAGTTTAATTTGGGTAGCGGCCCAAACTCCCAGGCCTTCTTCGAAATTAAAAACCCATCCGGATTCCCCACGAATTCGATCTCTTCCCAATCTTCACACTCTCAGAAAAAAATGACTTGACACGATACATAATGTATCATAAAGTAAATTTGTGCGTTATAAGATACAATATTGTCTGCAAAATGGTCGGTTGTTCTTAAATAAGAACAATAGTGAAAGAGGAGGGAAATAATTACATTCACTATGATACATTATGTTACATAAACAACTATGTTCAAAAATTTGATGAATGCGGAGAATGTACATGGAATCAGAATTTAAAGAACTAGATCTCAAAGAATATTTCAATATCATCAAAAAGCGGGTCTGGATGTTAGCTGTTATCGTTCTTGTATCCTGCATCACAACGGGTATCGTCAGTTATTACTATATCAAGCCCGTTTATTCGGCCAGCACGAAGCTGATCGTTAATAAATCGAGTGAAATCAGCGGGATTGAAACGTTAAGCTCCGATTTGCTTCGATCCAATTTAATGCTTGTGAACACCTATAAGGAAATCATGAAAACACCGGCTATTTTGGATCATGTGGTAACGGATTATCCGGATTTGGAAATAACCACAGAGCAGCTAATCGATAAGATCCGGGTGAGCTCGGTCAATGATACGCAAGTGATTACGTTAAGCGCAGAAGATTATTCACACGCCAAAGCGGTTATGATCGTCAATGCGGTGTCGGAGGTATTCAAGAACCAAATCCCGCAAATCATGAAGGTGGATAACGTCATGATTTTGAACGAAGCGAAGCACCTTGATCATCCGGTGCCCGTGAAGCCTAAACCGGAACTTAACTTGGCCATCTCCTTCGTGGTTTCGTTGATGGTAGCTATGGGTCTCATCTTTTTGTTGGAATATCTGGACGACACGATCAAGACGGAGGCGGACGTTCAGAATTACCTGCAGCTGCCTGTGCTGGTCACAATCAATAAAATGCAGAAGGAAGAGCTAACAAACAATAAAATGGATCAACCTCAAAACCAGCAAGTAGGTGATAAATCTTATGCCAACCTCAGCTAGCAGGTACAACATCATTACCGACCTGAACCCGAAATCCTATATATCTGAAGCTTACAGAACGTTAAGAACCAATATTCAGTTCTCTACCTTTGACAACCATATTCGAAGTATTGTCGTAACATCGTCGGAACCGTCTGAGGGCAAGTCGACGACCATCACGAATTTGGCTGTCGCTTTCGCCCAGGAAGGCAAGAAAGTTGTCCTTATTGATGCCGACCTTCGTAAACCGACGCTGCATCATTATTTTATGAAGTCCAATCGCATTGGGTTATCTAATTTATTGGCAGGTCAGTACACTATACAACAAGCGATCAGTGATACACATATTGAGAATCTGTCGCTAATCAGTTCAGGTCCTGTACCGCCTAATCCGGCGGAAATGCTGAATTCCAAACGGATGGAGCAGCAGCTGCAGGAGCTGAAAGAAACATACGATATTATCCTCATGGATACGCCGCCCACTCTTGCGGTGACGGACGCTCAGGTGCTATCGGCCAAATGTGACGGTGTAGTATTCGTACTCAACAGCGGGAAAGTGAAACGGGACACGGCTCGTAAAGCAATGGAACGTCTGCAGCATGTGAATGCGAAGATATTGGGTGTCGTATTGAACAATAAGGAACGTAACAAGAATGAAGGCTCTTATTATTACTACTATGGTTCGAGCGAGAAAGAGTAACCAGGCTTAAGTAACAGGTATAGGTAATGTCTACTGCACCTTTATCAACTGTAGGCACTCGGTCATGCTGTGGGCGGTTCGCCGCCTTAGACGTATATCGTCAAGGGTGTGATGTGAGGAGGGGTTGGATGCCCTATATGATTTTTACTTTTCTAGTTAGGAAAGGTGGGAAATTACGTTTTTATCAACTGAGCTGGAAGGGGGGCGTTAACTTTAATGAGTATGAGATTGGAAGAACCCAATCTAAGTGGTTTAGCGCAAGAACTGGAAACATTCATACATCACGTCACAAGAGATGAAGAACCTAAAGAACTTCAGACTTACATAGAAGTAATCAAGGGAATTATGTTGAAGCATATCAATCCACCACATGAATCGTAGAAGGAGATTAGGATGATTGGAAAACGAATCAAGCTATATAGACAAAAAAAGCGTCTTTCCCTTTCGGAGCTGGCCAAACGTGCAGGTGTAGCGAAGTCTTACCTAAGCTCAATTGAACGAAATATACAGAAGAATCCTTCTGTTGATTTTTTGAATAAAATTGCCGATGTGCTTGGCGTTAAGATAGAAGCCCTGATTAAGGATGAAGCATCGGTGGAGCTAACGCCATCAGATAAAGACTGGTTGCAATTTTCGAGCGAAGCCAAAAATATGGGAGTCAGTGTAGAGATGGTTCGTAAATTTTTGGAGCTGTATAGCGATAATGTGAAGAAGTATTGAAGGATCATAAAGAGGGGAGAAACGGGATGACATATCGACGCCGTTTGGCTTATTTAATGCTGATCGATTCTATCATCGTGCTGACTTCCATATATGTTAGTAATTTTATGTTGGTGCCTCCGGATAGGTTGGTTTTTACAACGACCCTTCTCATCAGCTCGATCAGTCTCTTGATATGCCATCATCTATTTGCTTCTTATTACAGGCTGTATAAGAGAGTGTGGAAATACGCCAGTGTCGGTGAATTGGTGTCCATCTTTAAAGCGATTTCGTTTTCCATTCTTATTACTTACCTGGTTCAAATTGCCCTACTACATGAGGTTTATCACCGTACGTTGATCATTACTTGGATGATGCATATCATCTTCATCGGCGGTGTCCGTTTCTCATGGAGATTATACCGCGACAGCCACACTTCGAAAATGGATAATAGCGGGAAGAAACGCACATTGATCGTCGGTGCAGGTGCGGCAGGTACGATGGTGGCCAGACAGCTCAAACACAATCAAGAAGCCGAATTGTACCCCGTTGCTTTTATTGACGATGACAAGACGAAGCATAAATTGGAATTGCTTGGTATACCGGTCTTAGGCGGTAGAGAAGAAATTGAGAAGGCTGTAAACGAGTTGGAAATTCAGACGATTGTGATCGCCATCCCTTCCCTCAGTAAGAAGGAATTGAATCAAATCGTAACGGAGTGCAGCAAGACGAGAGCCAAAGCGCAAATCGTTCCGATGCTGGAGGATTTGATGACCGGCAAAATCGCTGTCAGTGAATTCAGGGATGTACAAGTGGAAGACTTGCTCGGTAGAGAGCCAGTGGAGCTGGATACTTCAGCTATTGCCGAATATATTACGGGTAATACCATACTGGTTACTGGTGCAGGTGGATCGATCGGATCCGAAATTTGCCGGCAGGTGACGAAATTCTCTCCATTAAAGATGATCTTGCTAGGCCACGGAGAGAATAGTATCTATTCCATTGAAATGGAGCTTAAATCTAATAATACGAACAATATGGAATACATAACGGAGATTGCGGATGTTCAAGATCGTGACAAGATGTTTATGATCATGGACAAACACAAGCCGAATGTCGTATTCCATGCAGCCGCCCATAAGCATGTTCCCTTGATGGAACGAAATCCGGAAGAAGCTGTGAAGAACAATGTGATTGGAACCAAGAATGTGGCAGAAGCTGCGAATCATTATGGGGTCGATACCTTTGTCATGATCTCTACAGATAAAGCGGTCAATCCAACGAGTGTGATGGGGGCTACGAAACGGCTCGCGGAAATGATTATTCAAGATCTGGGGCAAAGAAGCCGCACCCGATTTGTGGCGGTACGATTCGGAAATGTATTGGGCAGCCGAGGCAGCGTGATACCTCTTTTTAAAGAGCAAATTAGGAAAGGCGGCCCCGTAACCGTGACTCATCCGGATATGGTACGGTACTTTATGACGATTCCTGAAGCATCACGGCTAGTGCTTCAAGCCGGTGCACTGGCTAAGGGAGGAGAGATCTTCGTACTCGACATGGGTGAGCCGGTGAAAATTGTTGATCTTGCGAAGAATTTAATTCGATTGTCCGGCTATACAGAGGAGGAAATCGGAATTGAGTTCTCAGGTATGAGACCTGGCGAGAAATTGTTTGAAGAGCTTCTCAATGATAACGAGGTTCATGAAGAACAAGTATATCCAAAGATTTATGTGGGCAAAGCTGCTGTGAATCATATGAAATGGATTGATATGCTAATTGAGAATTATAAAGAATTAGACCCCAAACCACTAAAAGACGAGATCATGGATATTGCATTCAATAGGAAGAAGATAAAGCCGGAGCTTGCGGTTGTGAATAAGTAATAAACTGATATTAAATGAAGGGGAACTGCCTAAGATGAAGATTAGGAAGGCCATTATACCGGCTGCAGGTCTTGGAACCCGATTTCTTCCGGCCACCAAGGCGATGCCGAAGGAAATGCTGCCGATCGTAGACAAGCCAACGATTCAATATATTGTAGAAGAAGCGGTCGCATCGGGAATCGAGGATATCATTATCGTCACCGGCAAAGGAAAAAGGGCGATCGAAGACCATTTCGACAACTGTTTTGAGCTAGAGCAGAATTTGTTGGAAAAGGGCAAACTGGACCTGCTGGATGAAGTACAAAAATCTTCTAAAATGGCGGATATTCACTATATCCGGCAAAAGGAACCGAAAGGGCTCGGCCATGCCATCTGGTGCGCACGGAAGTTTATCGGAAATGAACCGTTTGCCGTGCTGCTTGGAGATGATATCGTACAGGCAGCCAAGCCATGCCTGAAGCAACTGATGGAGCAGTTTGAGCGATATAAATCTTCGGTGATCGGCGTACAGACAGTTTCGGAAGAAGAAGTGTCCCGATACGGTATTGTAAACAGCAAGGAGATTCATGATCGATTATACAGTGTAAATGATCTGGTGGAAAAGCCAAAGAGAGAACAGGCACCATCCAATTTGGCGATTATGGGCCGTTACATTTTAACACCGAGAATCTTTGAGGTATTGGAAAACCAGACTCCGGGTGCCGGTGGAGAAATTCAGCTAACCGATGCCATTGCCGAATTGAATCGACATGAAGCCGTTTATGCGTATAACTTTGAAGGTACACGCTACGATGTCGGCGAGAAGTTGGGATTTATTCAGACGACAATCGAGTTTGCATTAAAACGAGACGAGTTGAGAAGCGATTTGTTGCAGTATCTTTCAAATATAATTGAAAAAGAGCATGTGACTATGAAATAGATTATTTATAAAACGAAATTCATAAATTAGCAGACCCCAGCGACTAGGTGCACCATAGAGTGTTGCCAATCCTTTGAAGCATGGAAGATAGATTAATTGGCTGTTGTACTAGTAGCCCATTATTCTACCCAACCGTAGAAACTCGATGCAACTAAATAACGTAAACGAGATATTATCAATAAGCAAATCCATTAATGCGGTTAATTTTAAGGCTAGATAGAATAATTTTAGTGACTTAGTAGTTGGTTTGGACAAAAGAAATTTAAGTATTCAAATTAAGTGCTAATTTACTAATAACTATCAAGGAGTGTAACTGAAATGTATCTGAAAATTAAAAGATTGATAGACATCATTTCTTCTTTAATAGGATTAATCGTTTTAGCGCCAATATTTTTGATTCTTATTACAGCTATTAAACTGGATTCACAAGGGCCCGTACTATTCAAACAAAGAAGAGTTGGTATCTATAAATCGTATTTTAATATGTTGAAGTTCCGAACTATGAGAATTGATACTCCCCAAAACACTCCAACTCATTTATTAGAGCACCCGGAGCGATACATTACAAAGATGGGTAAATTCTTGAGGAAAACTTCGCTTGATGAACTCCCTCAGATTTGGAATATTTTTGTTGGGCAGATGAGTATTATTGGACCGAGACCTGCATTATGGAATCAGTATGATCTTATTGCTGAGCGGGATAAGTACGGTGCCAATGATGTGCAGCCTGGATTGACAGGCTGGGCTCAGATTAATGGAAGGGATGAACTTCCTATTGAGATAAAGGCCAAACTTGATGGGGAGTATGTTAGGGAAATGAGCTTATGGATGGATGTTAAATGCTTCTTTGGTACCATCGTCAGTGTTGTTAAAAGTGATGGGGTTGTTGAGGGAGGGACTGGGGCGATGAGAAAAAAGGAAGTAGCAATTAGCCAGGAGATTATTTCAAAATGAAAAAAATACTAATAACTGGAATAACCAGCTATGTAGGAACAAGCCTAGAGAAGTGGCTAGAAAAATTTCCTACTAGATATTCAATAGATTCGATTAGCTTAAGAAATGATTCATGGAAAGAAAAAGATTTCTCAAAGTATGATGTTGTGTTTCATGTGGCAGGGGTAGCACACGTCTCAACAGATCCTAAACTAGAAGAAACGTACTATAAAATAAATCGTGATCTCACAATAAATTCTGCAAAAAAGGCTAGAGCAGAAGGGGTAAAGCAGTTCATTTTTATGAGCAGCATTATTGTGTATGGAGATAGCAGCAATAATAAGAGGGTTATTGACAAAAATACATTACCTACGCCTAGTAACTTTTACGGTAACAGTAAACTGCAAGCAGAAGAGGGGATAAAGTATTTAGACAACGATAAATTTAGGGTTGTTATTTTGAGGCCCCCAATGATTTATGGAAAAGGTTCAAAAGGCAATTATCCCAAGCTGGCAAAGGCGGCGCAGATACTACCTTTATTCCCTGATATTAATAACGAGCGGAGTATGCTTCATATAGACAACCTTTGTGAGTTTATTAAACTTATGATCGATAATGAAGAAAGAGGAACTTTTTTCCCACAAAATAGTGAATATGTTAAAACGAGCGAACTGGTGAGACTGATTGCTGAAGTGCATGGGAAAAAGTTGAAACTTACCAAGATATTCAATCCGGTTTTGAAGATGATGGGATGGAAGATAGGGATTGTTAATAAAGTATTTGGAAATTTAGTCTATGAGATAAATATGAGCACTTATAAAGATCATTATCAAATTAGGGATTTACGAGAAACGATTGAATTGACGGAACAGAAAAGATAAAGGGTTGATAAGATCTTGAAGAAACATATTTTGGTTATTTCACAATATTTTTACCCGGAGCAGTTTCGAATTAATGATATTTGTACCGAATGGGTTAAAAGAGGATATAAAGTAACAGTTATAACTGGGATTCCCAACTATCCGCAAGGTAAATATTATGATGGATATGGACTATTTAAGAAAAGAAAAGAAACGTATAACGGTATTGAGATTATTAGGATTCCAATTATACCCAGAGGCAATAATCCAATAATGCTTGTTTTAAATTATTTATCTTTTGTGCTCTCAGGTTTAATTTGGAGATCATTCACAAAAATAAAAGCCGACTATGTATTTATATTTGAAGTATCGCCAATGACTCAAGCCTTGCCTGGTGTCTGGTATGCGACAAAATGGCAGATACCATGTTATCTATATGTGCAGGATCTATGGCCTGAGAATGTTGAAATCATAACAGGGATAACAAATAAACATATTATAGGTGCTATTGGAAAAATGGTTGATTACATTTATGCGCGGTGTACTAAAATTTTCACTACTTCAAATAGCTTTGTAGATGCAATTGAAAAACGGAATGTTCCGAGAGAAGTAATAGAGTATTGGCCACAATATGCTGAAGATTTTTATAGGCCATACCAAAGAACCAGTATTACTGAAGTACCAAATGATGGTGCTTTTAATATAATATTTGCTGGCAATATTGGTAACGCACAGGGTTTAGATATTTTGCCTAAGGTAGCTGCATTGATAAAAGAGAAACAAGCAAATAGAAAAATTCGTTTTAACATAGTCGGAGATGGCAGATATAAAGATACATTAATTAGAATGATTCATTCTGATAATGTATCTGAATTGTTCAATTTCATTCCTAAACAACCTGCAAATAGAATTCCTGAATTTATGGCAGCTAGTGATACTGCCTTTTTATGTTTAACAAATAGTCCATTATTCGAAATGACAATTCCCGCAAAACTTCAATCTTACATGGCATGTGGTATTCCAATTATTGCTTCTGCTGAAGGTGAAACTGGTCGAATTATTAAAGAGTCGAATGCAGGTCTATCTAGTCCTGCGGGTGATGCTCAAAAGCTTTATGAGATAATCATTGAATTATCGTCCAAATCAAAAGAAGAATTGAAAGAATTAGGTATTAACGCCAGAAATTATTATGATAAAAATTTTAATAAAGAAGTTCTGTTAAAGAGAATGGATAGTAACTTTAGAGAGAACTTGGTATTGGAGGAGAAACAAATTGTTTGAAAATAAAACTTTACTAATCACAGGCGGTACCGGTTCTTTCGGAAATGCTGTAATGAAGAAATTTATAGATACCAATATAAAAGAAATCCGTATTTTTTCTCGCGATGAAAAGAAACAGGATGACGTGCGAAAATATTATAAAAATGAGAAGCTCAAGTTTTATATAGGTGATGTACGAGACCTGTCCAGTGTCAAGAATGCCATACATAATGTAGACTTTATCTTTCATGCCGCAGCCTTGAAGCAGGTTCCTTCTTGTGAGTTTTTTCCGATAGAAGCGGTGAAAACCAACGTATTGGGTACGGAGAATGTACTTACTGCCGCGATTGAAAACGGGGTTAAAAAAGTTATTTGTCTATCTACCGATAAGGCTGCTTATCCCATAAACGCAATGGGCATCTCGAAAGCGATGATGGAAAAAGTATATGTAGCCAAGTCAAAGACAGTGGACCCTGACAGGACTCTTATCTGTGGTACACGTTACGGCAACGTGATGGCTTCCAGAGGTTCAGTTATTCCGCTTTTTATTGAACAAATAAAAAATGGTCAACCTTTAACGGTTACAGAGCCTAATATGACCAGATTCCTGATGAGTCTTGAGGAAGCGGTTGAGCTTGTTATATTTGCATTCGAAAACGCTGAAGCCGGAGATATTATGGTGCAAAAAGCGCCTGCTTCGACCATCGGAGATCTGGCACAAGCGATCAAGGAGCTATTTGATGCAGACAATGAAATCAAAATCATTGGCACTCGTCATGGCGAAAAGCTATATGAAACCCTTCTCACTAAGGAAGAGCATGTAGTTGCACAAGATTTAGGCGGATTTTACCGAGTGCCTGCAGATCAGAGAGATCTAAATTATGATAAGTACTTCGTAGAAGGGGATCATAAATTATCTTATGAGGTTGAGTATAACTCTCATAATACTGAAAGATTAAATATTGAACAGATTAAAGAAAAGTTATTAAAGCTTGACTATGTTCAAGAAGAGTTGAAAAAAGGATTGATTCAAGTATGAAGATATTAGTAACCGGTGCCAAGGGGTTTATCGGCAAAAATCTGATAGCTGAGCTAAAGAATCGAAACTATAATGATATCTTTGAATATGGTAAGGAAACAGATACGTCTTTACTTGATGAATATTGTAAAGAAGCGGATTTTGTGTTTCATCTTGCCGGCGTAAACCGGCCCAAGGAACAGTCTGAATTTATGGACGGTAACTTTGGGTTTACATCAACACTACTTGATACGTTGAAAAAATATCAAAACAATTGCCCGGTTATGATTTCTTCATCCATTCAGGCTGAACTGGATAACCTCTATGGCTTCAGTAAAAAAGCAGGTGAAGACCTGCTTTTTGAATATAGTAAAGAAACAGGAGCGAAAGCTATTGTCTATCGTTTCCCGAATGTTTTTGGCAAGTGGTGTAAACCTAACTATAACAGTGCAGTTGCGACCTTTTGTCATAACATTGCTCATGAATTACCGATTACCGTAAACGATCCTAATGTTGCAATGAAGTTAGTCTATATAGATGATGTAGTACAAGAACTAATCAACGCTTTAAACGGAAATGAACATTCGGTTGGAGATTACTGTGAGGTTCCAGTCGTTCACACTATTACTCTTGGAGAGATCGTTGATTTGATTTATTCGTTCAAAAAAAGTCGTGAAGAACGATCTATTCCTGATATGTCTAATGAATTTACGAAAAAATTATATAGTACATATTTGAGTCATTTGCCAGAAGATCAGTTCAGTTATGCTTTAAAGATGAATGTAGATCAAAGAGGTTCTTTCACAGAGTTTATTAAGACTCAGAATAGAGGTCAAGTTTCTGTTAATATATCTAGACCCGGTATAACAAAAGGAAACCACTGGCATCATACAAAGAATGAGAAGTTTCTCGTGGTTAGCGGTAAAGGTGTAATTCGTTTTAGAAAAATTGATGCTGATGAAGTTATTGAATATTTTGTCAGTGGAGATAAATTGGAAGTAGTAGATATACCGACCGGCTACACACATAATATTCAGAACCTTGGCGATACCGATATGGTCACGATTATGTGGGCGAATGAGTACTTTGATCCTGAGAAGCCGGATACTTACTACTTGGAGGTATAACGTAATGAAGAAGTTAAAAGTCATGACAGTCGTAGGTACCCGGCCGGAGATTATAAGACTGTCCGCTGTGATTAATAAATTAGAACAATCCAATGCCATAGAACATACGCTTGTCCATACGGGTCAAAATTATGATTATGAATTAAATGAAGTGTTTTTTAAAGATTTTAATTTAAAGAAACCGGATTATTTTCTTAATGCAGCTACTGGTACAGCGGTTGAAACGATTGGGAATATCCTGGTTAAAATTGATCCGATCCTAGAGGAGGTTAAACCAGATGCCTTCCTGGTCCTTGGAGATACCAATAGTTGCTTATGTGCCATAGCAGCGAAGAGAAGGCATATCCCGATCTTCCACATGGAAGCCGGAAACAGATGCTTTGACCAAAGAGTACCGGAAGAAACGAATAGAAAAATTGTGGATCATATAGCGGATATCAATTTAACTTATAGCGATATAGCGAGAGAATATTTGTTAAGAGAAGGCCTTCCTGCAGATCGAGTTATAAAAACTGGAAGCCCCATGTTTGAAGTTCTTAATTCAAGAAAAGAGGATATTGAGAAATCAGATGTATTAGAGAGATTGAAGCTTGAAGAAGGAAACTATTTTGTAGTATCAGCTCACCGGGAAGAAAATATCAATTCAGAAACCAATTTCCTGGATTTGGTTGATAGTTTAAATGCGATTGCAGAAAAATATAATATGCCTGTAATTGTGAGTACACATCCTAGAACTAGGAAAATGATCGAGACCAAGGAAATCAAGTTCAATCCATTAGTGAAAACTTTGAAACCATTAGGATTTAATGATTATGTGAAACTTCAAATCAAGGCGAAAGCTGTTCTTAGTGATAGTGGAACCATAAGTGAGGAATCTTCAATTCTTGGGTTTAGAGCACTTAATATTAGGCAAGCCCACGAAAGACCAGAAGCGATGGAAGAGGCTTCTGTTATGATGGTTGGGCTTAATAAAGAAAGAATTTTACAGGGGCTTGAAATATTAGAAACACAAGAAAAAAATGCATTAAGGCTTGTTGGAGATTATAGTATGCCTAATGTGTCGGACAAGGTTCTTAGAATAATTTTGTCATATACAGATTATGTTAATAGAGTTGTGTGGGGAAAGTGAGATTGCTAATGGAAAATAATAGTTTAAGGATATTATTAGTATCTCCTTTACCACCTCCTTCAGGAGGAATAGCATCGTGGACAAAAAACTATATAAATTTTTGTAATAGTGTAGGAGTGTCGGTTAATATTATTAATACAGCACTAATAGGGACACGACTAAATAATATTAATAATAAGAGGGTTATTATTGATGAAATCCTCAGAACAAAAAAAATCCTATTAGCGATGCATAAAGAATTAAGGTATAAGAAGCCAGATATTATTCATATTAATAGTTCTTGTGGGAAATTTGGAATAATACGTGACTACGTGATTGCTTTTCTAGCTAAATTAAAAAAGACCCCTGTTTTAGTTCATTTTCATTGTAATATAGAAGATCAAATAAACAGTAAATTATCCAGGTATTTTTTTAAGAAGTTGGTTAATATATCAAATAAAGTATTAGTCTTAAACCAAAATTCACAAAATTATGTGATGGAAACAGCAGATACTGATGCAAAAATCTTACCTAACTTTATTTCACAAAATTGGATTAGAAAAACAGATAAGAGTATTACATTAAATGTTAAAAAAATATTGTTTGTAGGTCACATTAATAAACAAAAAGGTGCTGAGGAGATTTTTCAAGTTGCCAAAAAGTTCAAAGATAAAACGTTTATCATGGTTGGACCCCTAGATAGTAAATATAGTAACCTAGAATTACCAAATAATATAGAAATAGCCGGTGCTATTTCTTCAAATATGGTTAGAGACTATTTAGATTCAGCCGATATCTTTTTATTCCCTACTCGAAGTGAAGGATTTTCTATTGCACTGGCTGAAGCAATGGCTCGTGGAGTACCAATTATAACAACTTCGGTAGGTGCTAACATAGATATGATTGAAAGAAATGGTGGAATAGTAGTCCCTATTGGTGATATCAAAGGTATAGAAGAAGCTATAATAAAGCTAGAAGATATAAATATTAGAAAAAATATGTCTAGGTGGAATATAGATAAAGTAAAAGGTAGTTATACTATTGATCAGGTTATGGATAAACTATTTGAGATATATGGAGAAATTTCTTGATTAAATAGGGCTTGCTGAACGATTCTTATCAGAAATTCAGAGCTAGGCGCCGTCGAGACAGCATTGTGAAAATAAGGCAAAAAAGAACGCGGAGCCTGCGCTCCAGCTTCATCACCAGAAGTTGCAGCGTAATAACCGATTCGCTCGTCTTTGCAAGGCGTGCTCGAATGCAGCCAAGCCCATACTTGCGCTTGCCTTCTCCAAACTTGCCTTCAATCGCGTTTCGTTCTCCGGTGTCCTGTTTGACGACTTGCTTATCTTCACTTGTCGGACCGTTCTTAGGTTTACGCCCCAACGCCGGTCCGCTGAGTCGGATACCATGCTGTTTGCAGAAGCTCCGGTTCTCGCGCGTGCGGTAGATTTGATCCGCTTGGACGACAGTCGGATAGGTTCCCCATGCGCTCGCGGTACTTCTCGATCACGTCAATAAGCATCGTGCTCTCGTTGAAGTTATCCCAGGACAGACGATCAAGGAACGCATAGCCCTTTGTCATGCTCACCGCGATCTTGGCTCCGAACTCGACTCGCGCCTTGGCTTTCCCGCGCACGATCGGCTGGACATGTGGCTGATGAATGTTGACGATCCGGTCTTCTATCTGATGGGATCGCTCGCCCCACATGTGAAGCTGCTGACGGTACAGTTCATGAATCACCAGCAGGTCGCGGTAGGCTTTACGGCTAAGCAGCGTGAGCGGCTGCGTCTTGGCTTGCTCGGCGATGATGGAGAGGTTCCGTCCAACGTATCCGAGTGCCGCCTGATCGCTTTGCGGATCACTTTCGGTCCCGGCCTGCGCTGCTTGGACACCGCAAGAAACTGCTTGCGCGCTTTTTCCCTGTAGGTACGCGGTTTCGCCGTTTGTCCGATGACCGGTTCATGCAGCGCATCGATGACCGCTTCGAGCTTCTCCCGCGCTTCATTCAGCAGATTCAGATCGGTCGGATAAGCCACATCAGCTGGCGCACAGGTAGCGTCCACCAGCACCGTCCCTTGATTCGGCAGCGCTGGCGCTTCCGATTCGGCCGATACCGGAGGCGCTTTGGAAACAGGCACGTTCGCTTCAAGCGCCTCTGGCTCGGCAGACGTCTGCTGCACGGGAGGTGCTGCTTCTGACGATTCGACTGCCGCTTCCACGAACAGCATTTGCTGCTCGGCTTCAGCAGCAGGAGCGTGCCTCTTCGACCGCTTCCCTTTGCCTCCGCCGCGGCGGCTTGCGTCGTTGTTTTCGTCATCGTCCTTCGTTTCCTTCGCGCCTGCGGAAGCGACGATCTCGTTCAGTTCAGCCAGCACATCCGTCAGACGCTTCCGGAAATGCGTCATCATGGAGTGATGAAACGGTTGCTTCATCACGAATCCGGACAGACCGATGAAGTATTGCATGTATGGATTTTCGCTGATCGACTCCAACGTTTCCCTGTCGGTCAACTGCATTCTCTCTTGGATGATGAGCGCACCAAGACCCATTCGCAGACTGATCGTTTGCTGTCCGCGGAAGGTGTCTTTGAAAAACTGTCCGTATTTTTTCTCGGCCTCTGCCCACGGCACCAACCGCGCCAACTGAACCCAGCGATTTTCTTCGTCCAGCTTGCCGCCGAAGGGCAGAAAGAAATCGCCTGGCAGGATCAATTGATTTTCAAGATGCGCGGTCGGTTTGAACACGTTCGTCACTCCATCTGCAAGGATTTTGGTCCGTTCACAACGCTTTCCTTTGTATATGATTTCGACATAAAGGGCCTGAAATCCTTGTTACTATGCGGTTTTTTCACCGTTTTTTCGCCATTCAGCAAGCCCTAAATATATTTACAGATGGAGGAAATTATGTGAAACAAAATATTGGGCTCTTAATATCGACATTAAACGATGGTGGTGCAGAAAGAGTTATTTCTAGATTATCCTATATATTGAAAGATAATTATAATTTGTCAGTTATTTTATTTGATTCACGAAATATGAAATATGAGCATTATGGGAATTTGATAGATTTAAAAGTTGAGGCTAACAATGGGAATATTCTTTCTAAATTTGTTTTACTCTTTAGAAGAGTTTTACGCCTAAAGAGAATTAAAAAAGAAAATAATTTATGTGCTGTGATTAGCTTTCTTGACAGTCCGAATATTGTAAATATATTGTCAAATAATAAAGAGTGCGATGTGATTGTATCTGTAAGAAATTTTTTGTCCGAAGAAAGAGATTTATCACTTCTAAATAGACTTACTGATTTTGCTATGAAACTTTTATATAAAAAAGCAGATAGGGTAATACCAGTGTCTAAACAAATTAGAGAATTGTTAATTCAAAAATATAATATTGAAAGCAATAAAATTAAAACTATCTATAACCCTTTTGATGTTGAGATGATTAAAAGGTTATCAATTGAAGATTTAGATGAAAAACATAATGAATTCATGGATTCAAATAAAATTTTTATAAGTGTCGGTCGACAAATGTATCAAAAGGGTTTTTGGCATTTAGTGAAAGCATTTAAACTTGTACATGATCAAGACGACGAAGTGAAATTGGTAATAGTTGGCAGGGATGAGCAGAATGGTAAACTACAACATTTGGTAAATGAATTAGGGGTACAAGACAGTATTCTATTAACTGGATATCAAAAAAATCCGTTCAAATTTATAAAAAAAAGTAATATATATATATTATCTTCGTTATTTGAAGGATTTCCTAATGCTTTAGTTGAAGCTATGGCTTGTGGGTGTCCAGTAATCGCTACTGATTGTAAATCTGGTCCTAAAGAAATACTATTTGAAGAATCCGATTTATCAGTTGAAATTAATGAGATAACTTATGCCGATTATGGAGTGTTGGTTCCTGCACTTGAGAGTAATGAGAACTGGGACCCATTTTACCATGATATTAATGAGAAGACTCTTGCAACAGCAATGTTGAAGCTATTAAATGATAAGAATAAATTGAAGCATTATTCTAAAATGTCATTAGAAAGAGCGCAGAGATTTAATTATGATAGATGTAAAGATGAGTTTATTTCTATTCTATAATTAAATTTAATTTAGTGAAATTTAGTAAAGAAGGAAATATTATCTTATGAGACAATGGGATTGGTTTTCGCTTTTCTTGTATTTAGTGATTGGAACCGTTTTTGTTTTGCTTATTTATATCGCTGAAAAAAAAGGTAGTGGCTACAATAAATATAATGTAAAAAAATATAATTCTTTAGGTAGGATAAACTATTTCTTCCTATTTATTATATTAGTTTTTTTTGCTTCTTTTAGATATATAGGAAATAATATTGGTGGGATTGATGCTCCAGCCTATATTAATAGCTTTCTTAATGCAGAATATTATTCTTTTAACATAATTAATATCCTAACTTTAAAACAACAAGAACCTTTGTTTTATATCCTTGCTTATATTTTTCGTAAATTTACAGATAACTACATTGTTTTCTTTTCATTTATATATGGGATAATATTTTTTTGTTACCTTAGATTTATTTCAATTCAATATGAAGAAAGAATGAGCCTTCTACCATTTATTTGTATTATACTTCCGTATCTATATAGTTTTAATACAATGAGATCTTCAATAGCAATCGCAGTTTCTTTATTGGCCTTTAATGCATTTTCTCAAAGAAACAAAAGTAAATTTATATTTTATTTAGTAATTGCTGCACTTTTTCATTATACAGCTTTAATAATTATTATTTTTTATTTATTTTATAAATTCATGAGCATAAAAATGATCAATAGAAAGAGCATAGCTATATTAAGTATATTAATAATATATCTTGTGTTTTTTGTTGGAAAACCTTTAATAAGTAGTGTTATAAACAATACAAAATACTTTGTTTATATTGATCAAGAAAATTCTTTTTTAGGTCAACTAATAATAATTTTGTGTGGATTTTTTACAATTCTATTCTTTAAAGATTTAAAACAAAGGATGCAACATAAAAGTATTTTTTTATGGGCCGTTATTTTTAACGTGTCTATGATTCCGGTGATGATGTTTTTTGGATTTTTCAGACTTAATGATTACTTTGCTTTTCCACGTTTAATTACATGGGGATATATCATTATTGTTATTAAAGATAAGTTAAAATTAAAATTTGGAGATCGATTTTTGCCACTCTATTATTTTATTGTGATACTAACAATATTTAGTTGGACGATTTTCCGAATTTCACAAGATTGGTATCCGAATGGAGTAATGCCGTATATGAGTATTTTCAGAAACAATTAAAAGGAGAGCATAATAAAATATGGTTAAAAAAGTATTAAAAGCTCTAAAAAATCCAAAACTAGTTATTTTATATGTTTTGGGTTTTAAAATATTCAGACTTATACCAGACCCGGTTTTTTTAAGGATTAAATATAAATTAATAATAAATAATAGACTGAATCTTGATGAGCCAAAAACATTTAATGAAAAGTTACAGTGGTTAAAACTGTATGATAGAAAAGATAGATATACTTATTTGGTTGATAAATATGAGGTTAGAAAATATATTGCCAAAACAATTGGAGAGGAATATCTCATACCTCTTTTAGGAGTATATAATAGCTTTGAGGAAATAGATTTTAATGCTCTTCCAAATCAGTTTGTATTAAAACCAAATCATACATCAGGTGATGTTTATATATGTAAGGATAAATCAAAGATTGATTACGTTAGTCTGAAAAAAGAAGTCAACCAGTGGCTAAAGAGAAGGTATTATTGGGTTCATAGAGAGTGGTGTTACAAAAATATAAAACCGAGAATTATTTGTGAAAAATATATGGTAGACGAATCTGGAGTAGAATTAAAAGATTATAAGTTCTTAAGCTTTAATGGTAAAATAAAGTGCTCTTTTGTCTGTTTAAATAGGAATTCATCAAGCGGTCTAAATGTAGATTTTTATGACGTTGACTGGAATCCTATGCCTTTTGAAAGACATTATCCAAGAAGTGGCACAATAATATCTAAGCCAAAAAATTATGAAAAGATGATTAATTTTGCTGAAAAGCTATCAAAGGACATCCCTTTTGTAAGAGTGGATTTTTATGAGAGTAATGGCCAGTTATTCTTTGGAGAACTTACATTTTATCCGGGCTCTGGATTTGAAGAATTTACTCCAGAATCTTATGATTACAAGTTGGGAAGTTGGATCAACCTCTCATTAATCAAATAATTGAGTGAGTTTAGGTGTTAAAATCTACCTTACTTATGCTGATTAAATAATCATATTCTAAATTAGGGGATACAAGGATTTAGTATACGCAAGTTTAAAAAAGGAGAAAATAAAGTATGGAACATAAGCAATTACATGGGAAGATTGTAAGTGCAACCAAATGGTCATTAATTACTGAAGTAATTGCAAAAATTATTGTGCCCTTAACAAACATTATATTGGCTAGAATCCTTGCACCAGAAGCATTTGGTGTTATTGCAACTATAACAATGATTATTAGTTTTGCAGACATGTTTACGGACGCTGGATTTCAGAAATATTTAGTGCAACACCAATTTAAGAATGAGAAAGATAAGCAAAGAAGTGCAAATGTTGCATTTTGGACAAATTTTACTATCTCTATATTCTTTTGGATTTTAATCATATTTTTTAATGAACAAGTTGCCACAATGGTAGGAAACCCCGGTCTAGGAATAGTTATTATTGTAGCCTGTATTCAATTACCTTTAACCTCTTTCTCCAGTATTCAAATGGCTCTTTTTAGGCGCGATTTTGATTTTAAAACACTTTTTTTTGTTCGAATTATTGGTATTTTGATTCCTTTTGTAATCACGATACCTTTAGCACTTTTAGGCTTAAGTTACTGGTCATTAATCATAGGTATGATATGTATGCAGCTATTTAATGCGGTAATTTTAACAGTTAAGTCAAAATGGAAGCCAAAGTTTTTTTATGATTTTAAAACTCTAAAAGAAATGCTATCATTTAGTGTTTGGTCATTAATTGAGGCAATTTCAATATGGTTAACTGCATGGATTGATTCATTTATTATAGGTTATTTCTTGAATGAATACTACTTAGGAATTTATAAAACATCTACGATAATGGTCAACTCATTATTAGCAATAGTAACAGCCACTGCTGTACCCATTCTTTTTTCGGCATTATCACGACTGCAAAATAATAATAATGAATTTGTAAGTATGTATTTCAAATTTCAGAGACTTGTTTCAATGTTGATTTTCCCTTTAGGTATTGGAGTTTTTTTATATAGTGATCTGGCTACTCAACTATTATTGGGTAAACAATGGATTGAAGCCAGTGATGTTATAGGAATTTGGGCTTTAACAAGTGCAATAATGATAGTTTTTGGTCATTTTTGTAGTGAAGTATATCGTGCAAAAGGACAGCCTAAATTATCTTTTATGGCACAAATCTTACATCTTGTAGTGTTAGTTCCGACCTGTATTGTAGCAGCAAAATATGGGTTTTTGCCTCTAGTTTATTCTAGATCTTTGATAAGGTTACAGGCTGTTATAGTTCATTTAGCAATAATGAAAACTGCTATGAAAATATCAGTATTTAGGACATTTAAAAATGTCCTCCCTACTATGATCGCTGCTATTATTATGGGGGCCTGCGGATTTGTTTTTAAAGCCGTAAGTGAGAATGTGGTATGGAGTGTAATGTCTATTATTATATGTATATTTATTTATTTTTGGGTTTTATTCCTATTTCCAAAAATGAGGGGAGAAATATTTATTCTAAAAACCGAAATGCTCCCAAATAGATTTTTGAAAAGTAGAATTTAATATAAAAAATAAAATTATTTGTTGCAAATTTATGAGTTAAAGTGAGGGGCTAAAAATGTACAAAATTGCCGTTGCAGGGACAGGATATGTCGGTTTAGTAGCCGGCGTTTGTTTTGCTGAAGTTGGTCATCAAGTAACCTGTGTTGATATTAATGAGGAAAAAGTTAAGGTAATGAAGGCTGGTATATCACCGATTTATGAAACCGGGTTGGAAGAACTGATGCAAAAGAATTATATCGCAGGAAGAATTGATTATACAACAGATTATAAGTTTGCTTACAAGAATGCAGATGCGATCTTTATTGGGGTGGGTACTCCAGAGCAACTAGATGGTTCTGCAAATCTATCATATATTGCAACAGTTGCGAGACAGATTGCTGAATCAGTAGAGAAGGATTGTCTAGTAGTTGTAAAATCGACTGTTCCAGTTGGGACAAATGATAGAGTAGATCAGTTTATACAGGACTTTTTAGTGAATGATGTAAAAGTAGAAGTAGCTTCGAATCCAGAGTTCTTGGCCCAAGGATCTGCAGTTCATGATACGCTACATGCTGAAAGAATTATTATCGGGACAGAAAGTAAATGGGCTGAAGAGATGCTTATGAAGATATATGAGCCATTTAATTTACCGATTGTTTCAGTTAATCGACGTTCTGCAGAAATGATAAAATATGCATCTAATGACTTCCTTGCCCTTAAGATATCTTATATGAATGATATTGCCAATCTTTGTGAATTGGTTGGCGCTGATATTCAGGATGTTGCAAAAGGTATGAGTTTTGATGAACGAATCGGCAGTAAGTTTTTAAATGCTGGTATTGGCTTCGGGGGCTCATGTTTCCCTAAAGATACAAAAGCACTTGAATACATTGCAAGACAACATGGATATGAACTTAAGACTGTAAAAGCAGCTATTGATGTTAATAAAGAACAAAAGACGATGCTATATAAAAAGGCATGTAAGCGATTAATCACTTTTAGTGGCCTTAATGTAGCTGTTCTTGGATTAACATTTAAACCAGGAACAGATGATTTAAGGGAAGCAGCATCTATTGAAAATGTACCTTTATTATTAGAACGTGGTGCAGATATTTATGCGTATGATCCTGTTGGGGCAAATAATTTTGCCAAGGTCCATCCAGAAGGGAAGCATGGCTTTGGTAGTATTACGTATGTTTCGAATGTAGAAGATGCTTTAAAAGATGCAAATGTCTGCTTTATTTTTACTGAATGGGGGGAAATTAAAGCTATTACACCCGATACTTATAAAAAACTGATGAGAACTCCATTGGTTTATGACGGTAGAAATATATATCCGGTGGAAGAAATGCAGACAGCAGGGGTTGAGTATCACTCAATTGGAAGAAAGTCTGCAACTAGAGATGTAGCGAAGGAGTCGAGAAAACTTGAATTACATGCCGTTAGAAACGAATAAAATGTATTTAATTTCCGGGGCTGCAGGTTTTATTGGATTTTTTTTATCAAAAAGGCTGTTAGAACAAGGCTGCCGGGTAATTGGCATTGATAATATTAATGAGTATTATGATGTAAACCTTAAACAGGCTCGTCTGAAGATGCTTGAACCATTTGAGCGCTTTACTTTTATTAAAGGTGATATTTCAGATAAAGATATGGTTATGAAGATTTTTGAAGAGTATAAGCCAAATGTGGTGGTGAATTTAGCTGCCCAGGCTGGTGTAAGGTATTCGATAGAGAATCCAGACGTCTACATTCAAAGTAATATAATTGGCTTTTACAACATTCTTGAGGCCTGTAGACACAATCCAGTAGATCATCTTGTTTATGCCTCTTCTAGTTCCGTTTATGGAGCGAATAAAAAAGTACCATTTGAAGAAACGGATTTTGTTGATAATCCAGTTTCACTTTATGCATCGACAAAAAAGTCCAATGAATTAATGGCTCATACTTACAGCCATCTTTATAAGATTCCATCAACAGGACTTCGATTCTTTACTGTTTACGGCCCTATGGGTAGACCAGATATGGCTTACTTTGGATTTACAGATAAGTATTTTAATGGTGAGCCAATTAAAATCTTCAATAATGGTGATTTTGAAAATGACCTTTATCGTGACTTTACTTATATAGATGACATTGTTGAGGGGATTGAGCGTCTTTTAAGCAATCCACCTGAAGGTGAAGTTCAACATAAAGTCTATAACATCGGAAATAATAGTCCTGAAAAGTTGATGGTGTTTATAGAAACGCTTGAGAAAGCACTAAGTAATGCATTAGGTAGAGAAGTTCAATTTGAGAAAATCTTCGAGCCAATCAAACCTGGAGATGTACCGGCTACTTACGCTTCAACTGATTTGTTACAACAAGCCGTTGAATTTAAACCAGAAACTTCAATCGAAGAAGGATTGCAAAAGTTTGCTGATTGGTATGTAGATTATTATAAAATGAAATCACTAGCGTTGCATTAATGTTCTCTGAATTTCCACAATCTTCTGTTTTATTGGCGTCTTTGCATGAAAAAATCCATTACAATGGAATTGTCAGGTAGTACCTGTCCATAATCCACCGAAAAGGATTCAACTCATGGACAAGGATACCCTATTTTCTTCATTTGGTAAATGGATTTCTCCAATTTGTGCGAAGACGTTCAATGAACGCGTCGCACAAGAGGGACAAGACAAGTACGTAAAGAAACTAACGAGTTATGCTTACTTGAAGTTATTCCTGCATGCACAAATTCAACAACGAGATGGGTTACGCGAGATTGCAGACGACGTGCTGTCTAAAGGCTTGCAACAAGAGCTCGGTATTCAATCGATATCCGCTTCTCAGTTGAGTCGTAAGCACAAACAAGTCGATTCTGCTTTGCTGGAACAGGTGTTTATGGATATGGTGGCACAGATTCGCCAAAGCACTGCTCCCACTTCCTTGCGAAAAGACTTTCGAATCATCGATTCCACTACCATTGGGCTTTGTCTACAGAAGTATAAATGGGCGGAGTTTCGCAAAACCAAGGCGGGTATAAAACTTCACTTTCGGCTGGCATACATAGACGATGAAACGGTTATGCCGGAGAAGGTGGTCCTGACTCCAGCCAAGAAAAACGATCGGAGTCAGTTGGATCACTTAGTCGATGAAGTCGGACTGACTTATGTGTACGATCGCGGTTATATCGACTATGCAAAGCCGGTTTTCACAGACTCATTTTATGTGACCGACTTCTCCAACAAGCAGAAGTCGGTCACCTTCCTTTATTAATCCAAATAGGAGGCCGGCTGCTATGACCATCCTGATCACCGGCGGTGCCGGTTACATTGGAAGCCATACGTGCGTGGAGCTGTTAAATGCAGGCTATGACATCGTTGTGGTAGACAACCTTTCCAACAGCAAGCTGGAATCGTTAAACAGGATCCGTGAGATCACCGGAAAAGCATTAAGTTTCTATCCGACAGATATCTTGAATGAAGAGAGTTTAACGAAAGTTTTCGCTGAACATCATATCGAAGCCGTCATTCATTTTGCGGGATTGAAAGCCGTGGGGGAATCTGTACAGATTCCCCTACGTTATTATCATAACAATATTGCGGGTACCCTTGTTCTTTGCGACGTCATGCAGAAATTCGGCGTGAAGAGGATGGTGTTCAGCTCCTCCGCTACGGTATATGGGTTGCCGGAGCGGGTGCCGATCTTGGAGGATTTTTTATTGATGGCGACCAATCCATATGGACGGACGAAGCTGATGATTGAAGAAATTCTTCGGGACGTTTACATGGCCGATCAGGGATGGAGCATTGCGCTGCTGAGATATTTTAATCCGGTCGGCGCCCACGAAAGCGGACGGATCGGTGAAGATCCGAACGGCATTCCCAATAACCTTATGCCGTATATTACACAGGTGGCGGTTGGCAAATTGCCGGAATTGCAGGTATTCGGTAGCGATTATCTGACTCCGGATGGAACGGGAGTCAGGGATTACATTCATGTTGTCGACTTGGCTCTCGGCCATGTCAAAGCTTTGGAGAAGATCACAAGCGCAACCGGAGTGGATGCCTATAATCTCGGCACGGGAAAGGGTTATAGCGTATTGGAAATGGTGCAAGCCTTCGAAAAAGCATCAGGCCGAAGGGTTCCGTATAAACTTGTAGACCGCAGACCTGGTGACGTGGCAATCTGTTACGCGGATACGTCCAAGGCCGAAAGGGTATTGGGCTGGGCGGCCAGGAGAGGTGTCGAAGAAATGTGCGCTGACGCATGGCGCTGGCAAATAATGAATCCGAGCGGTTACGAAGCGTTGGAAAAGCAGCTGAAATGAACCGTCATTATACGATTAACTTAACAAATGATGTAGGTGAATGTATTGCAAACGAAACCGGTCAATCGCAGCAGATTTTTCTGGACGCACGTCCTTCCGCTTCTTGTTTGGATGGCGGTTATTTTTCTTTTCTCTTCTCAGTCCTACGAGAAGCAAGACCTGAGACCTTTGCTTCACAATCAGCTGCCTGAGCAGCTGATCGTGAAGCATTTGTCTGATGTTCGACTGTACTATGGAGGCAGCGAGGTTAGCATTCGTGCCAAGGGAGTTCCTTCATTTGTTGAATTTTTCATCCGAAAATCGGCGCATCTGTTTATATATATGGTTCTTGGTTTTCTGACCCTTCGATTAGCTGCGGTATTCGTTGAACGAAAGCTTTGGTTGTTAGCGGTATACTCATTATTGTTTTGCAGCCTGTATGCGGTGCTGGACGAATTGCACCAGATGATCACTCCACACCGCACCTCCATGCTAACGGATGTGCTGCTGGATACCTGCGGTGCGGGTATAGGGATTTTGATCTATGTGGTATTTACACGAATCAGGCACAAATACGGAAAAGGGGCTTAGTGATGAAACCATTCGACGGCTATACCCGTTCGCTCAAAAAATTGCTGCGGTATATTCTGCAGGTGGCTTCGTTTGAGCAGCTCGATGAAATGGAACGGATACTGGCCCAATATATTCAAATTCGCAGGGAGCAGTTAAAACAGAATATAAATAAGAAAATGATATAAAAAGATACAATTCGTGATAAGTTGTCATTCTTTTGTAAATCTTTAAATATCAGCTCTATTATGACAGCCTGCTTCCGATGTCCCCAACCTTCCCATTCAATATCATGGCATCCTGCCCCTTTCACTCCTCCATTGGGTTCAATTTGTGAAACAAAAAGCATGTCTAAATTTTCAGAGAGTAGAAAAAGTAGTGTTTTGTAATTTTAGATACGTTATGTATCTACCAGAGTGCAAAAATTGATAAGGGTAAACCTAATGAAATTTAGGGACGAAAAGCTAAAGGGGCTAAGAAAACTACTTTATGCTAGCAAGCTGCCACATCCGAAATCTTTAGGTGGAATCCTCTTAGGGATGCAAGATCATGGCAGCACCTGATCTTTATTTGTTGCCTGATTGAGGGGATGCTCGTTGGTTTAATCAATATGGACACCAATCGTATCATAACTGTTGCCGCCTTACTTTTGGGTCATATTGGGGATCACAGGGAAACTCGCTGAAGCCGGTATAAATAAAGAAGGCTATAATTCCAAGCCGTCATCATTTCATGAATAACAAGGTTCCGCTCACGGCCTTATTTTACCATGACCGCAATATAGCCTTCAGCCGATCCTCGTGGTAATCCGCTTTGCTCTTAAGCTTTTGCTTCAATTGTTCATCCAAGCAGCTGTGGTAAAGCAGGAGGTTGTAATTCCACCAGAGCTTATGCCAGATATACTTTATATTTGCCTTCAGTTTCAAGCGTATAACCCCCGATTTATCGCATGTTATGATTTTATCATAAGTTCCTTATTAAGCACAAAACGCGCACCCTTATTAATGCCCGCCAAAAAATCAAAAAAACTACAGCGGAATAACTATTCAACGAAGGTTTTCAACCTCTGTTTGTCGAAGTAATGGGTACCAGTTTTCAATGAAGAGGTGTCTCTTTAAGCGTCCTAAAAATCGAATCGTCCTTGAATGTTTTGTATAAAACCTTAAACGCTATGCTCTTACTTTTTTACGAATCAAAAAAGCACCCCGACATGGGTGCTGCGAAATTTCATTATTCCCCGTTCTTCTCTACTGCACCGCACGGCGTACCGCTTCTATTTCCTCCCGAGTGAACTTGGAGAAAGCGATCCGTTTTAACTCCTGCTTGATCTCTTGCGTGATCCCTCCGCTTACCATTCCTTGAAGGTGTTTGATCTCAGAAGCTGAGAAGCGGCTCATGGCGAATTTGATGGCGTCTTCTTTACTTTTGAAGGCCAATTTATTGCTTTGGGCAGTTCCTGCCTGGGATTTATTTTTCTGAGTCGATTGTGAAGCTGGAGTTGGGGAAGCAGCAGCTACGGTACTGGATCCCTCAGGTGCTTGCGTTGATGTTTCCGTCTTCTCTGCTGGACTCTTTGGACTAGTACTTGGATCAGCTGGTGTTATGGTGTTGTCCTGAACTGGAGAGCTTAGTATGGAATCCGAGAGGGCAATATTAGAAAAATCTTCGTTGGCCAGCATGTTAGAAATGCTCTTCGCCGCTAGATTCATAGTATATTTGTAACCGGCATATCCCGCACCTGCTAGAACGGTGACCGCGATAAGTGATACATAAATCTTTTTCTTCATGGTTCCCTCCTTAATCCAATACTGTCATCCATTTTACCACTTTTTACAGGATATTACACCCTATTTCGTAATTAGAATCCGATAAGTATTATCTTCAACGAATACTACGATAGGCGAACATGGCATATACATAAACATGGTTTGTTTACAAATAGGTTTAGTCCAAGCGTAACCATTAAGCTGCGACGGAAGTAAAACCATGGTTCATTGCGAATCATTTTAGTATCGGCCTTATCTCACATTTTCCCATAAATGGAGGGTATGTGTATGGATATTAAAAGAACCGCAAAGTACGTGTGGCATAAGTTTTGGTATGGATATCACCGCGTCCTTTATGACAGTTGTATGGATCCGCATATGAAGCAGCAGTTTTTGAACAGGATTGTTTATCACAAGGGCATTCTTTCACATGACATTCGCTAGAATAATAAAATGTGTACCAATGAAAAGATCTTCCATCCATAAGGGTTGAAGATCTTGTTTTCTTGTGTCCGGCATTCAATGATATCCATATACTATACTGATAATACTTGTTCCTTATGTATTGGTAGCCTTTAGGTTATCTTCTGAAGAAGGTTCTATATATTTTAGCATCCGATTCTGCAGTGCTGAATAATCAACAAGGGAATGTAGATCGACCTTGTTTAATTGATGGTATTTATAGAACAATTGCCCTTTTATGCGCTTGATATCTCTATCTACTTTGTCGATGCAGGGACCTAGATTGGAATTGTATATGATCAAATGTTCGATATTTTCTCGAACTTTGTTTAATAGTATGAATTCACGTAATAACTCCGCGGCATTCATTGAAGATAGTTCAGGCAGCATGTTTCAATGCCTCCCCTTGTTAAATAGTCTATAAGTAGTATAACACTAATTATATATAGTTCTATAGACCTAAAGTATATTTTAAAAAAGAACCATAAAAATGCATTGACTGCCAAGGTGCTATCATTATGAATTCTTTTATATCTACCGACAACCTTCGAGTTACTTTTTAGTAGAAAACTGGTAAAGTAACCTTCGGAGATATAAATACTGGAGGTATACTGAGTTGAGCTACTTAAAGTGGTCCTTCATTGCACTATTGTTCATGGCTAATGTCGGAGTGATTGTTTCGGGGAAAAAGCACTTTGAGAATAAAGCTGCGGCGGCTGGCGGCTACGAGCAAACTAATACAGTGAGTGTTAAACAGGCGGTTTATGAAGATCCTTCAAACAGGGTGGTTGAAAGATGACTAATAAAATTGAAATTGACGTTCAGAAAATACTTGTATCCTTAAATTTGGGTACAAGATTGCCTTACCTGGTAGTGGGAGAACCTATAAATCATCTTGTAGAATCGGACCTGAAGTCTTCCCCGCCGCAGAGCCTCCGCAAATCTTGATCGCTTCTTTGATGAACATGCCTACATAGCTTTTCTAAGAGAAAATAAAAGAGTGCACCCATCAGGTGCACTCTTTGGACAATTCTGTTTTTAAAAAATGAAGAAATTGAATCGCATTATCGTTGGACAAAATCTCCCCTTCATGGGAAAAAGAAAACCTTTCTAGTATTTCCTTTTCCGGGAGATGTAAGCACCCCACTAATTCCTGTATATCCTGATCCACTATTTTTTGCATGTTTCCAACCCCTTCCACGTTAATCCACATCAATCGAACGTAGGCCACTTTTCGGCAGCTGGCTGGCGTTTTGAAGCGAATAGCCCAAATTAGCCCCTATAGCTTTGCGTCACCATTTTTCAATGGCTTTGCCACTTATCATTTGACGATGGTGGTTGTATGAATATCATAACATTAATTTACATTTTGCGACAACAAGTATTTGATATCATGTTTATGTTTAAGTTATCCGCGAGTAATTTTCTAATGTTTTCTTTATCTAACATCATAAGATGAGAACTTCTGGTATAGTTTAGTTAAATAATCTGTTGATCATTAAACTCATGAGTGAAAGGCGGTGTCTTTTATGCCATACGTCCACTTTATTGAAATCTGGACTCCGCTCAAATGGATTGGCATCAAACTCTTTAAAGATGATGAAGGTAAGACTTGGATTAAATACTGGGGCTTCAAGCGTCGACGCATAGTCAAATCATAATCGCCCTCCTCGATCATTTCTCAGCTTATCCAATGAAGTGTGCCCACCGGTAGCTTGAAATCACAGATCAAACCTCAAAACTACATTACTCTATGTTATACCCATTGAAGCCTTCCACGGTGTACGATTTGCATCTAATGATAGGATTCGTAGCTGAGTTAGAACTTCAATGGGTAGACCCATCATTTTTGATACGAAATGTGTCATTCATTGTGAGTGGAGACATTTCTTATAAAACACCGCTATCAATGTAATTTTAAGCAATTCATTACGCATTTTCAAGCTAAAATATGTATTCATGTATTGAAAGTTTCGACTAAATTAGCTAAAATAATGTTACAATCTGTATCCAAATAGGAAGGTAGATGTAACATGCCGCCAAGACTTATGAAAAAAGTACCAAAGGAAAGAAAGATGACATTAGTCGAAGCCCCAGAGAAGATTACTTACCCGATATTACAGAAGCATAATATGGATTTGAGTCCATTTTATGAAGGAGCGGATAACGGGATTGATCTTGTGTGCGGCTCCTGTCATTTGGTATTGAATAAAAATGTTAGAATTGTTTCTCTTCCCATTCTGGCGATCTATCAATGTCCTCAATGCGCACAATTAAACACCTTGTAGGTCTTACTCATCTTTGGTTAACGTAAAATGCTCGACTGCCTCATACATCGGAGTCCGATGAAGATGACTTTGGTACAATACCACCTGTTGAACTCGCCATGCAAGTGGAGAAGCGGTGTGTTTTAAGGAACCGGTTATGATGGGGTCTAATTGAAATGCAGATTTGCCGTTATATTTTCTGGCAACGGTAATATGAGGGCTGTAACGGCGATGCTCTCGTTCGAAACCTGCCTCGGCCGCGGCGTGCTCGACGTTAGATTGCAAAGCGGACAGGCGCGTCAAGTCACCGCCCACCCCTGCCCACAGAATGCTGGGTGAAGCGGGACGACCGAATGCTCCCCAACTTTCCAACTGCAGGTCAAAAGCAGTGAAGCTTCCGATCATATCGGACAAGCTTTGCACGATTAGGCGGTGAGTGGCTTGGGAGGTGGCCCCCAAAAATTTCAATGTGACATGCAAATCTTGGGGATGAACCCATTTCTGAAAGGAATATCGCTCCTTCATGGACTCCATGTCTTCCTTCAACACAGAGCGTATTTCCTCAGGAATTGGGATGGCCACAAATAATCTCGGTTCGGTCATAGGAATGCACCTCTTTTTTGTCGATTTGTACAACTTTATAGCCTTAGGCTTTGCAAAGTAGGGCAATCTGATGAATCCTGTAAACAAATACTTGATGAAGCGTGACGAACTTTGCTATCATAGCCTATATCCTATGAAAAAGCGAAGGTGTGAAACCAGTGAATAAGCGCGCATACAATTTCAATGCGGGACCGGCGGCGCTGCCTTTGGAAGTGCTCCAGAAGGCGCAAGAAGAATTAGTGGAATACCAGGGAATCGGTATGTCCATTATGGAAATTTCTCACCGCAGCTCTCAGTACGAACAGTTAAATGCTGAAACTCAAAGCTTGCTCAAGGAACTGTTCGCTATCCCGGACGGCTATAAGGTGTTGTTCATGCAGGGCGGAGCGAGCACCCAGTTTGCTACGATTCCGATGAATTTCTTGAAGGCCGGTCAAGTGGGCGGCTACGTTCATACCGGATCTTGGGCAGATAAAGCGATCAAGGAAGCGAAGCTGTTCGGCGAAACGAAGATCGTAGCCACCTCGGAAGCGGACAAGTATACCCGTATTCCAGACGTAAGCCAGTTAGCATTGGAGTCCAACACGGCCTACCTGCACATCACTTCGAATGAAACGATCGAGGGAACGCAGTATCAGCAATATCCGGATACTGGAAGTGTTCCGCTCATCGGAGATATGTCCAGCGATATTTTGTGTCGTCCTGTAGATATTTCCAAATTCGCCATGATTTATGCAGGGGCTCAAAAAAATCTGGGTCCATCCGGCGTAACGGTTGTCATTCTGAGAGAGGACATGCTTCAGGATGCGCCGAAGAATATTCCGACTATGCTGCGGTATGACACCCATGTGAAGAATGATTCCTTGTACAACACACCTCCTGTATACTCGGTATACATGGTCAATCTGGTGCTCAAGTGGATCAAGGAAAACGGCGGGCTGACGGCTATGGAGAAGCGCAATCGGGAGAAGACGGACCTGATCTACAAAGCGATTGACGGTAGCGGCGGTTTCTACCACGGCGTCGTTGATCCAGGAAGCCGCTCCATCATGAACATCACCTTCCGCCTGAAGGACGAGGAGCTGGAAAAGCAGTTCATTAAGGAATCGGAGCAGCACGGCTTCGTAGGCTTAAAGGGACACCGCAGCGTCGGCGGTCTTCGTGCCTCGACTTACAATGCCGTTCCTTATGAGGCTTGTAAGGCATTAGTCGAATTTATGGCTGATTTTCAGCAGCGCAACGGATAAGAACAAAATCACCCAAAGATGCCGGAGAATAGGTTTTCCGGCATCTTTTTTTATCATCTGTATGATACGTACTGTGTCAATAATCGTCCGAGATACGTGTGGATATAATGGAACAATCACGTTTGCAGGGACATGGTCCTTAATATCTGTAAATATTTCTTGAAATTCGCAATAAAAGATGGAAAAACTGCAGGTTTTGTGATACACTCTGTATCGTATAGATGAGCCGCATACGGAGGAGAACATGATGTTGGGGAATGGAAAACGGTTGTGGAAGCGTGTCGTGATGATGTCTGCTCTATTAGGTATGGTAACAGCTAACGAAGCAAGCGCAAAGGTAACATTAAGTGATTTGAATGATTCCTATGCCCAAACGGAAATCATTCAGCTGGTAGAAGCGGGGATCATCAGCGGTTATGAAGATGGAACCTTCCGGCCTGCCCAAGCCATAACCCGCGCGGATCTTGCCAAAATCCTGGTTCTTTCATTACAAATTGCCGAGGAGCCGGAGGCGGCTGCGGCATTTGAAGATGTGCCGGAGGATGCATGGTATAGAGGCTGCGTTGGGGCATTGGTAAAGTCGGGGATTACCGCAGGGACTTCATCGTCCACCTTCTCTCCGAATGATACGGTGACAAGAGAGCAATTGGCCGTTTTTTTCATACGTGCGTATGGATTGGAAGAGCAGGCCGTCAAGGCCGCGCTGGAAATCCCCTTTACGGATGGTGAGCAGGTGTCCGTTTGGGCGAGACCTTATGTAGCTCTAGCCTATCAAATGGGCTTTATCCAGGGCATCGCTAATGTAGACGGGACGTTGAGCTTTGCACCTGGGGAAAGCGCTCAAAGACAAGCGCTGGCCAGTCTGGCCTATCAATTCAATTTCAATCGAGATCAATATAGAGAGGCAGCAAACCGAATTGTGAATGAGCATGCCGGTACTGCCGAACCGGGGCAGGCTCCAGGAGCTGAACCATCCGTGCCGGAAAAGAATCAGACACCTGATGCGGGAGGACCTCAGCCATCGCCGGGTGCAGGGGGAGGTGGAGGTGGAGGTGGAGGTGGCGGAGCTCCGGCACCCGTAACCGAAGCGCGGCCGACCCAAGAGTTTCAAGCGGCGATCGATGCTATTCAGTCGTTGCCTTCCGCGGACCAATTAACTCTGCAGCATAAGCAGGCGGTAACAGAGGCGCGGGGCAAGGTAGATGCGGCAAAAGCCAAAGGCGCAGCCGATTCGGATATCACCAACCTGAACCTTTTGATCGCTGCGGAGAACAAAATCTCCGAGCTGGAAGCTGTGCCATCACCTACACCCGAATCCGGACCGTGGATTCAATCCGCATCCGCGATGATTGGCGGACAGAGTATTGCCGCCGAGGTGGGGGAAGACCATGTTATTTCATTTACGATACCGGGTGCAATGGATGACACGCTTCGATTAACCGGCTTTAACATTCAGGCCTCCCCTGAGGTTCAAACCATCTTCGTTACTGCGATGGGGATGACGAAGAGTGTTGTCTTCAATCATGGTACAGCTCATATGTCGGTTAGCGACCTTCTGGGAGGATTGGATGCACAGGGTGACGGCGTTATGATCCGCACACTAAGATCATTCGCGGAGGGAGGGACGATGAGTATTCAGGCTACGATCACTCTTCAATCCGGAGAGACGACACAAGCTAGGCTCGTTTTAAATCCGTAATGATTCAATTGTAAACAGGCGTGAAATTTCAAGAAGAGAGTGGAGGAATGGTGCTTGTATTCGATGCATACTAGAACTGTGCGTTATTATGTAACCATACTTTTAATGGTTTCGATGTTATTTTCATTATTCAGTGCAGGAACGGCAAATGCTGCGGAGCCTGTCAATCCCGGTTCGAATGCGGGAGCTGCTGCCAGTACTCCGCCTCCATTCAAGGATATAGCCGATTCTTATGCTGTGGAGGAAATTGAAGCTTTAGTTAACGCGGGAATCCTGGGGGGTTACGAAGACGGAACCTTCCAACCCCGCGAGGCGATGACTCGTGCGCAGCTTGCCAAGGTTTTGGTCCTTGCCTTAGGGCTGGAAGAAGACGCGGCTGCAGCCAGTCCGTTCACTGATGTACCCGCCCATTCCTGGTTTGAAGGATATGTCGGAGCGCTGTTACAAACAGGCATTACGGACGGCACGTCACCAACCACTTTCTCTCCGGACAGTCCCGTGACGAGAGAGCAGTTAGCTGTATTTTTTGTCCGAGCGATGAAGCTGGAAGAACTGGCATTGAAGCTGACCCCGGATGCTGCTTTATCCGATTTCGGGCAAATCTCCGATTGGGCGAAGGCTCATGTTTCACTGGCATTCAAAATCGGGTTCCTTCAGGGGATCGACAATGGGGACGGAACGCTGCGGTTTAGCCCGCAGGGTGCTGCCGACAGGCAGGCTCTGGCCCGGTTGGCCTATGAATTTAAATTTAATCAAACGGTGTACAGTAACAAAGCGAATCAGCTTACTTCCACACAGGGACAATTACTGGATGCGGCTATCCAAGCCGCCAATGAGGCCATCGAAGCGCTTCCTGCCCTCAATTCATTGAAGCTAAGTGATAAAGCGGCCGTGGAAGCGGCAAGGTCCAAGGTGGAGGACGCGCGGAAATTAGGGGCGGCGGATAAGGATTTTTCGAATCTCTCCAAGCTCGCGAATGCCGAGAAAAAAATAGCAGAATTGAGTAAAGGCGGCGGCTTGTTTAGTGGAGGCGGCGGTGGAGGCGGCGGGGGCGGCCCGGTTGTCGGCGATACCCGGGAGATGTGCTCTATAGAGGCCGGTACGCATACGGGCCGCATCAAGGTTTGCTCTGGCGTCACGGTATTTGGACCGGAGCAGGGGCTTGCTGTCATTCAGGGTACGTTGGTCATTGACCCGGGTTCTGCCGGGGAGCTGGAGCTTCGCAATATCCAAGCGGACAATGTCGAGGTGCTGTCCGGGGCCGAGAACTCGATTGTATTTTCGGCGAATGTTACGATAACCAATTTGTTCATCAATACAAGCAATCAAAATAATCAGGTCAGAGTGGTCACATCGGCTACCACCGTGATCACTCGAACCGAGGTATCGTCCCAGGCGATTTTGGAGTCGCAAGCAGGCTCATTCGGGAATATCGATGTCGTTGGAGCTGCCGCCAATAGGGATGTGGAGCTTCGGGGGACGATAAGCGGAACCGTGACGGTCACGGCTGTGAGCTCTACCTTGGTGGTTGCACCCAATGCGACCGTTGCCCAAGTGAACGTGGCGACAAGCGTCTCCGTTGAATCCAGCGGAACAGTGACTCAATTGGCTGTAACCGCGGCTGCATCCAATAGTACGGTCAATTTGTCAGGCTCGTTTACGACGACGACGGTAAGCGTGGCAGCATCGGGATCGACATTAAACGTAGGTCAAAATACAACGGTGTCGCAGGTTCAGGTAACGGCTGCAGCAACGATTAGCTCTAACGGAACGGTAAATCAGGTTGGGATCACATCGGCCGTAGCTGTCAGCCTGTCGGGCTCTTTTACGACAACGACCGTAAACGTTGCAGCAACAGGCTCCACACTAACTGTAGGCCAAAACACGACGGTTTCTACCGTAGTCATAGCCCAAACCGTTACCAATATGACAATCGTTGCGAACGGGAGCATTACAACGGTAGAAACCACTGCCACCGTCACCATTGAATTGACGGGTAGTACCGTTAATCAAGTAAGGGATAGCTCTAAGCAGGCAGCGCTCCGTGCTATCAACGCTTTGCCTGCCGTGATTACTCATCATGACAGAGAGGCAGTGGAAGCCGCCGGAAGAAAAGTGAACGGTGCCAAACTGCTAGGAGCCACTTTCACCGATGGTGAATTGAGCAAACTGAATAACGCAAAAAATAAGCTGGAAGAGATTAAGAGTGAAGCGATTCAGGGGGCGGTCGCTGCGATTGCGGCGCTGCCTCCAACCGTTAAATTGGGCGATAAACCGGCCGTTCTGGCTGCTCGGGCCAAGGTAGAAGAAGCGATAGCAAAAGGCGCGACTGCTGCGGATATTACGAACCTGAGTGTATTGACAGCGGCTGAGACTAAACTTCAAGATACGATGCCGCCGGCAATCACTTCGGCATCCGCGACAATTGCAGGTATACCGGCGGAGGCAGTGATCGGCTCCAATAATGCAATGACCTTCACCTTATCCGCTTCTTTGCAGAATACGGCAATGGTCACCGGATTTACAATCCATGCTTCGGCGGATGCGGATCAATTAACGGTTAGCGAGCTTGGAATAACCAGAACGATTCAATTTACGAACGGCACTGCACACGCGTTGGTGAGCGAATTGCTGGGACTAACATTGGATCCTCAAGGAGACGGCGTATCCGTCGGCAAGCTAAGAGAGGAGCTTGCAGCTCGAGGGGGCAGCATTACCCTATCCGGCACATTAACCGATCATATCGGCAATCCATCCAACGTCACATTCACGATCACCCGGGAGACGGATACCACTCCTCCTACGGTGTCGTCGGCGGAAGCCATCATCAATGGCAGCATCCATCCTGCAGTCATTTCTAACGGGAATACCATAACCTTTACATTAAGCAAATCCTTGAACAATACCGATATGTTCACGGTCTTGCAGGTTGAAGCATCTAACGATGCCAAGCAGCTAACGATTGCTGAAGCCGGGATAACCCGAACGATCGGCTTTGTTAACGGAGAAGCTCACGCGCAGGTCAGCCAATTGCTCGGAATCGCATTGGATCCTCAAGGAGACGGCGTATCTGTCGGCAAGCTAAGAGAGCTGCTTGCACAGCAGGGTGGCAGCATTACCGTGTCCGGCACATTAACCGACCATAGCGGCAATCCTACGGCCGTTACCTTGACGATTATCAAGGAGAATATCGGGCCTGTAGTATTCGGCGCGCTGGCCACTATTGACAGCCTGATGATTCCGGCCATTCCGGCCGACAGCTCCGCCCATAATTCCTTTACCATCAGATTAGGTGGAACTTTGGCTGATTCGGCGATGTTCACAAATTTAATGATTCACGCTTCTGAAGATGCCGTCGAGTTAACGGGCGAGGAATTCGGCATTCGCAAAACGGTTCAGTTCACTAACGGGACAGCCGATATGACGGTCAGCAGCTTCCTCGGGAGTGCCGTAGACCGTCAAGGAGACGGAGTCTCTGTCGGCAAATTGAGAGGTATGGTCGGGACAGGAAGTTTGACCTTTACCGGGACAATATCCGGTAACGGAACATCCAACCCGGTCACAATCACGATTATAGTAGAGTAAACTGACCTGCTCAGCCTGCTGCAAGGCTTGCATGCATAAGATAAGAGCACCGACCTCCATGGCCGGTGCTCTTATCGTATTTACGCCAAAGATTCTTTAGCGGTAGGTTCTATCAATTTGTATCCGACGTTGCGAATGGTTACAATATATTCGGGGCAGCGCGCCTGATGTTCGATTTTGTCGCGCAGATGGCTGATGTGAACATCGACGATGCGGGTATCTCCCAGGAAATGATAGTCCCAGACGCCATGAAGCAGCTGCTGCCGGCTGAGTACTTTGCCGCGGTGCTTGCACAGGAAGAGGAGCAGGTCGAATTCCTTGGGCGTGAGCTCAATGGCTTCATCTCTTACTTTGACTTCGCGCTGCTCCGGCACGATTTCGATTTCTCCAATGGTGACCGGTGTATCTTCTTCGACAGATGGAAGCAATTGAGCGCGGCGTAAGATGGCCTGGATTCGTGAGATCAGCTCCTGTGGACTGAAGGGCTTCGTCATGTAATCATCCGCACCATTGTCCAGTCCGGCAATTTTGTCAGTAAGATCATGCATGGCGGTTAGCATAATTATGGGAACCAGGTTATTTTGGCTGCGCAGCTGGCGGCAGACTTGGATGCCGTCCATCTTGGGAAGCATCAGATCAAGTACAATCAGGTCAGGACGATAATCTCTAATCACGCTGAGTACGGATTCGCCGTCATAGACGCAATGAACATCATAGCCTACGAGCTTTAAGTTAAATTCAATGAGCATCGAAATCGAAGGTTCGTCGTCAACGACAAGAATTTTTTTCTTCAACATTCGAGATTCTCCTTTTTGTTTTACGCTTGATAATTGTATTATCTCAGTGCAAGATCATCCTCAGATTAAGAAAGTGTAAAATAAATGTTAAAATTAACAACAATTTTGTAGTATAATGGTTGACGATGAAAGAGGGGTAGACAAAGAATGGCATTTCATATCGTGTTGGTCGAACCAGAAATTCCGGCAAACACCGGCAATATATCCAGAACTTGCGCTGCAACGGGAACCTGGCTGCATCTGGTTAGGCCGCTAGGCTTCAATACGGATGACAAAACGTTAAAACGGGCTGGGCTCGATTACTGGCACGCAGTGAACATTGAGTATCATGATTCGTTTCAAGAAGTGAAGGATAAATATCGAGGGTCCCGCTTTTTCATGGCCACGACAAAAGCGGAGAAGCTATATACGGATATTTCATTCCAGGATGGAGATTTTTTGGTATTCGGTAAGGAAACGAAAGGCTTGTCTCCGGAAATCCTGGCAGAGCACCCGGATACGCTGATGCGGATGCCGATGACGGAAGCGGTTCGTTCGCTTAACTTATCCAATGCCGCTGCTATCATTTTGTATGAAGGACTTCGGCAAACCGGATTTCAAGGCTTGAAATGAACGCGATGAAGGAGGGTACTATCATGAATCATGTCAAAAAAAACGTACCGCAAGCGGATTTCGCCATTATTGGGGGATCCAGCATGTTTTCCATACAATTTCCTGAGGATTTGAACCGGCCGGATATCGAAATGATCGAAACGGGTTTGGTATTCGAAACGCCTTACGGCGAGAGTCCTGAATTCAAGCTGTTCCGACAGGGCGACAAAACCGTCTTGAATGTGCGCATGCACGGATGGCGGCCGAATGTGGTGGCGCGCGGCGTGGCATCTCAACAGGTATTTTGGGTATTTCAGCAGGCCGGAGTGAAGAAAATATTCGCCGAAGGCGGGGTAGGAAGCATCAACCACCTTCTAGAACTGCGTGATTTGGTCATACCGAACGATTACATCGATAATTCCATGCGGAAGGATGTAGGTCTCGGAGGACCCTACCTGCTGGTGATGCGCGAATCGATCTGTCCGACTCAGGCGAAGGCTTTAACTCAATCTGCAAGGGATAAAGTAAAGGAGACGTTCGATGAGGAACGTCCTCGTCATGTGTTTGACCGGGGTATCTATGTGAATACGGACGGACGCCACTTTGAGAGCCCGGCCGAGGTTCAGATGTTCCGGAACTGGCATGGGGATATCGTAGGACAGAGTATTTGCCCGGAGGTGTATCTCGCACGAGAAATCGGTGCCTGTTATGCGGGGATATACATGGTCGTGAATTATGCGGAAGGGATTATTAAGGATTGGGAGCACAAGGATTTGTCCAATATTTTCTACGGGGAATCCCATCGGATCGGCCACATTCTACTGGATGCATTGGCGCAGGTGAGTACGGAGCAATCCAAATGTAACTGCCGCGAGCTTCGTAAAGCCACGCTCCTTAAGGAAATCAATCCCATGAACTGACGGAGGTCGGAAGGGATTTACACATATTTGTCGAACTATATAAATATTACGGGAAGTTTGTCTAGAAGTGAGGTGAGTTGATGATGAAGCCGGCAGGCGTTGTTAGAAAAGTTGATCAGTTGGGTAGAATCGTGCTGCCAAAATCGTTGCGCAAGCGGTACCAAATGAATGAGGGAGATCCTGTAGAGATCTTGGTTAGCGGAGATCATATTATATTGGAGAGATTCCGTCCGCGATGTGTTTTTTGCGGATCCATGGAACAGGTGAATGACTTTAGAGAGAGGCATGTATGTGCCGAGTGTTTGGGTGAAATGCAATTATTGAAGCAAAATGAAGAATAGAAAAAGAGCATCTCTTCCGTGGGAAATCACGGGGGCGTGATGCTCTTTTTCTTTCGTGTCCATTTACGCAGTTCTTTTTTGTTATTTGTTAATATCTGAATCGTGACCATTCGTTCAATTAATCCTTCATCATTCGGATAATAGTGCAAGCAGCTGGTTATAAACTGAACGGCCTCCTCATAATATCCCATGCCGCAGCAATAATCTGCTGCCCATAAGGCCAAATGTTCCCAACCCTGCACGAATTTTTCCCTTAAAGAAAGAGAGAAGGTATCGAAGCAGCCCGGCAGGATATGATGGGCTGCACGCTGAAGCAGCAGCTTGCAGATGGCGTACTTCTGTAAGGGATCCTTCTCTTCCAGACCCCGTTTCATTTCTTCCAAAACATCCTCCAAATCGCATCCGACCGCGTAATTGAAGAACACCGAATCTCTATCAATCGTTAAGCAGGGCGGTTCATCAGGCAGCGGTTCCAATAATTTCGCGAAATGATTTAAATAAACCCTGAGGTTGCTAAGCGCTTTTTTTGCATCCATATCCGGGAAAAGCGCATCGCATAGCTCTTCTCTTGTTGCGGTTTTGTGAAATGCCAAGTAAATTAATAAATTTTTGGCATAACGTGTGTTCCATCCTTCTCGAATCGTCCGACCGTTCATTCTGATTTCGAATCCGCCTATGCACTGGATGGTTATTTTATTCTTACCGAAGAGTTGATTATACCCCTCAATGATAAGCTGCTCCAGGAGTGCTTTAGTAAACAAACGCATATCGCTATTGACGTTCTTTGGCTTTAGAATAAATTGGCTGATCCACTCTCCGGTGTATACCGGCTGATCCACAAAAATCATATTCGATGAGTCCGGTACGATTAAGAACGTAGAATTAGGGATAAAAGCATTATAAAAACTTGTGAAAGCAGGCGGAAACAGCGGGTCTAATTCGCCTGATAAGACTAAAGTCGGCTTATAATTCTGTCGCAATTTTTCAATCTTGAACTGAAGAGCGATGTCCGAATGATTTAAATACATAGCAACAGGGAGTCGTGCATACGATTGAATGATCCGCTTCGAAATATGCTCTTCATTATGTTTCACGGTTAACCGCTGGATCATGAATTGTCCCAGCATCTCCAATGTTTGTTCTTTGGCCATTTCTTCCCGTAACTCTTTTTCATTGATTAATGAAGGCAGCGGCAAAAATATCTGAGGTGAAATCAATACCAGACAATCGACAAGCCTTTCATGCATATGGGCAAAATGAACAGCGATGTTTGCACCGAAAGAATGACCGACGATCACCATATCCTCAAGACCTAACGTGTGAACCAAAATAAATAAATCATCACAAAGTAGTTCTAAAGTATCAGATCCGCTGCTATTTTCACTTTCTCCATGACCTCTCAAATCATAAAGCAGCACGGAGAAATTTTGCCTTAGAAACGGGATAAGATTGTAAAAATAGGTACTATTAAGGCCGATCCCATGAATAAATACAATGGTTTTTGCAGATATCCCTGCTGATTCGTAATATTCATAATGAGTTTGAACTTCGCCAGTTTGTATATAGCTCATGAAATGAAGTCCTCCGTAATTCTAAGAATTAGTCTTTAAGAACTAGGACTGTATAGATTATAGTAAACTTTTAAGAAAAAAGGAAAGAATTGAACAAATGTACAGTGAATAAGCAGAGATTTGTAACCATTTTGTAACGCCCGGTCTAGTAATATAAGCAGAAGAAGGAATAACTGATTTGCGACTCGTCGGAGGAGATAGGTTAGGCTACGAAATACAAGGAAGAAACGGAGTGTTGAACATCGTGTCGGAATCGAAAGAAATCATCAACATGGATGTTGCCAAAATATTAGATCAAATGGGGATTAGCAAAGTGAAATTCAAACTGACAGATCAAGTGACACAGGACGGGTTGGCTAGGGACCATTCAAATCCCATACATGTATTTTCGTTGAATAAAGTGTCGAAGCTTGGGAACGTTCACAAACCGGGAGATATGGAGCATTTGTAGGGTGACGGCTATCTTTGGGTTAGTCATCTATGTAATATTATGATACAATACGTATCATAAGTCAAATGATAGAGGGCTATTGCCTATGCGAAAGATATAAAAAAGTAGTATCAACCCGTCTGATTACAGGCCGATACTACTTTTTAATGATCATAGTCCCTTTGTTTTATCATCATTATAGGATGCCGTAAGTATCGCGGTGATGAACATCAAGAAGATAAGATTCATAATCCAGAACGTGGCTGACATGATAATGCACCTCCCATTGCATATTATACCCAACGGTACAAGAAAAGAAAACTTATAAATGTGTGAACATATTTCCTGTATAAAAAGGAAGCTGAGATCATGATCGAGATGCATACGCATATTCTGCCCGGAATCGACGACGGCGCGAAAGATGAACAAGAAGCCATCCTCATGGCGCACGCCGCTGTGGAAGAAGGAATTAGCGTAATCATAGCGACCCCGCACCATGCCAATGGAAGATTTATTAATCCCGGCAATGAGATTAAGAACCGTGTTCATGCCTTTAATATGATGCTCAAGCAGAACCGGATTTCTTTGAAGGTGCTCCCGGGGCAAGAGGTTCGGATTCATCAAGGTTTATTAGAAGATCTTGAACAAGGAAACACAATCCTTCTATCCGAGTCGAATTATCTTTTGTTAGAGCTGCCGTCAAGCCGTATCCCCTCCTACACGGAGGAGATGATTCATGAATTGAGAGTGCTGGGGATTACCCCTATTATCGCCCATCCGGAACGAAACGCGGAGTTGGCAGCATCTCCGTCCATTCTGATGCGGTTATTGGATCGGGGAGCCTTGACGCAGCTGACCTCGCATTCCGTGGATGGATTATTCGGGCGTAAGCTTCAAAAGCTAAGCCTGGAATGGTGCAGGCAGGGAATGGTTCATTTGATTTCATCCGATGCGCATAATGTAGACGGCAGACCCTTCGGACTGAGCAAAGCCTATTCTGTTATCTCTTCTCAAGTGAACGATACCGTGATGGCGGAGCTCAAAGACAATTCGGAACGATTAATAAACCAATTAGAGATTCGAACGTTAAGTCCTGTATTGCTTAGCAAGAAGTGGTGGAAAATATGGTGACGCTATTTAAAAAATAAAAAGTGCGTGGGCAAGCGCCGGAGCTGTCCATTGTCCGAAGGCCGGTTGATGACCTGGCCTTCATAAATCAGGCTGGAGGAACCGCCGCCGTCCAGATTGTAGGCGTCTTTCACTCCAAGTGATAGCAGCTTGTCCTGCAGTTCGGGGAGCGTAGCCCCCGAATTTCCACTCTCGTTGTAACCGTCGGTAACCAGGAACAGCAATTGATCGTTCTTGAAATTGCCGACGATGGTTCGCGGCGCGCGAGCCGGGGAAGTGAGCCACTGCTGTGGAATCGGCTGTTTAGTTCCATTTTGAAGCAGGATAGGAACAAAGGTTGCCCCGAAAGTCGGATTCAGCTTGTCCAAATCCGATTGTCTCGAGAATTTCCCCCCAATCAGCTTGCGATCCTTGTTAATCCCTATGAATGCCAAGTCCTCGAAGGTCGGTTCAAATCCGTACACATATTTGCCGTTGTACATGGTCGTGCTGAGCGGATACCGTCTGCCGCTGCGATGGTCATCGGCAAACCCGCCCGCATTAATGCCGGCCGCGGCTCCATAGCGGCGTGCGGCTTCAAGCGTCGTTTCGCTCCCGCCCACCTTATCCTGTCCCAGCACCATGTGCATCGCTTTATCCGATTTCAACTTCACTTTAAGCGCATAGACTTTATAGTTGGGTTCATTAAAGGTATACAGCTTCAAGTCCACATTGCCGGTTGAAGTGGAACGAATCGCTTGCCCTCCCAGCTTGAGTCCGATCCGCGCATCGAAGATCACGGAGGGACGCTCGGCAGCGAGCACTGCCGTCTGGGTCATGCTGGCCGCTTCGGCCGCGCTCTTGGAATAGAACTCGTAGTGCTTCTCAATGGTCGTCCGGGTAAGGGCGGCATCCGCTTTAACCTGGTCTAATTGGCTTACCATCGTCTGTAGGCTGTCCTGCATATTCCAGTCGGTGGCGGGGATGCTTTCTTGCTTCGGAAGCACAACCGAGATTGGCGCGGTCATGAGGAAAATGACGATTCCTACAAAAGGGGCGCAAACGAGCAGCAGCATTTGATTAATTTGCTTATTCATGATGTCGAATCACCTTCCTTACTACTGCAGAGCATCGAGCTGCTTCTTCAAGTCATCGAGCTTCTGCCTTACTTCGGATAGTTGCGTGTAAAGCTGATTGCTATTATCGGTTCGGCTGCTTGCGCTGTCTTTGGTAAACGCGAGCAGCTCGTTTACAGAATCGATTTTGGTCTGGAGCTTGGCCATATCTGTGGTCATGCTTTCCTTCAATCCGGCGATTTCCTGCTGATATTGGCTTTGAATGACGGCGAGCTGCTCGCTGGTTTGCTTGGCAATCTCTGCTGTCATTTGCATTTTTAGATGATCGGTATAGACTTTGGCGCCCCAAGCGCCCGCCCCTACCAGAGTCGCCCATGCCAGAAACAGCAGGATATAGACTTTTTTCTTCGTTTGATTTGCTCTTCCGGGACGCTGGGCGGTTTGATGCGCTGTAGGTTCTATTGGTGTATTCATGGCTGTTTCACCTTCCTGTATTCGTTCGGAGACACGCCCACCGCTTTCTTGAACACTTTGCTAAAATATTTCTCGTCATCGTACCCGACCATCGCGGATACCTGAGCTATGCGAAGGTGGGGGTTTAACAACAGCAGCTTCGCTTTGTCGATGCGAATGCCGCTAATATAATCAGAAATATTCACCCGGAATTCCTGCTTGAACTTGCGGGAAATATATTCTCGGCTCAAGTAAAAATGGTTGGCGATCTCCTGAAGCGAGATATCTTCGTGATAGTGATGCTGTATATACTTGGCAATCTCAAAGATGACATTGCTGTCCTGCTGCTGCCGGGTAAGCAGGAGCCGGGACAGCTCGGTCAAGCTGCGGACCAGCTGCTGCTCCCATAAATCGATCGAGAAGATCCCCTGTTCGTTAAGCGGGAGATGGAACGCTGAGCCCTCATTTTGTCCGAAGGAAGGAGGGCCCTCCCCGAATAGCTCGGCTAACAATCGGTTTCGGAAGGCATTGTATTCGTGCCACCACTGCTCAAGCTGCTCCATGTTAATCGAAGCCAGGCCGCGGACGGCGGAAGTCCACTCCATGACGGCTTTACGGATCTGCTGTTCGCTGCCGCTTTGTACGGCAAGCTTCACGGCTTCGGAGTAATCCGTAAAGGAGAGCAGCTTTGCTGAAGCTTGTGGATTCGGATCAAAGGTGTATACGGCTTTGATCCTTGAAAGCAGGTTACGGCTTCGCAGCGCTTGCCGCGCTTGCTGGTAAGCCACGGACAACCCCCCGGGGAATGGCTGACGCAAGCTAACACCCATATCGAGCGTGCTTCGCAGAACGGACTCGATACCCTGCTGGAAACGGGCAAGCAGCTGCTCTGCGGTGTCCAATCCGTCGTAAAACAAGACCAAAACCTCATTGTCGCTGTTCCAGTACCGGTAAACTACTCCTTGGCGCTGAGCGCCTTCGGTAAGAATTTCATTACCGATGTTCGTGATAGAGAAAAAAAGCAAATCCGTATGCTTGTCAAATTTATTCTTCAGCGCGGCGCTGATGGTATCTACGCTTAAAATGGCTATTCTGCATTCACGAACGTCCCGGCTGAGTCCAAACTCTTCTGTTAAGGCATCTCCCAGACTCTCGTACCCCGAAGGCTCTGTAATGAGACCTGACAAGTGCTTCTCCCAGTACACCGGCCTGAATTGATTCCGTTCGATATTGCGTTCCGTTTGCTTGTGTCGCTCCGCTTCCTCTTCACGGATGCGCGTTACGGCTTTACCGAGTGCGGTATGAAGCTGCTCGGCGTCAATCGGCTTCAGAATGTAGTCGACACCGCCGAATTTAATGACGTGCCTCAGCAGCTCAAAATCGTCATGACCGCTCACCACGATCGTTTTTCCGGCGGGATAGTCCGTTTGAAGCCATTCCATCAGCTCCATGCCGCTCTTGAGCGGCATCATCATATCGGTAAAAATAATATGGGGCTTGTGCTCTTCAATTTGCTTCATGGCCTCCACGCCGTCCTGGGCCTCCAGCACAGTGGTAATGCCAAAGTCATTCCAAGGCACGAGAAGCTTGATGGCATCCCTTACGTGCTTCTCATCATCAACTATGATGGCTTTCATGATCAAAGGGCCTCCTTTAATTGCATCGGTATGCGAAGGGTTACCGTAACCCCAGAAGGCTCATGATGATCAATGATCATTTCGGCTTTATCCTCGTAATACAGCTTCAGGCGGGACATGACATTGATCAGGCCAATGCTTTCTTCTCCCTGTGAATGCTGCGGCCTGGCTTCGAGCTTGCGGCGCAGCCGCTGAAGCGTCTCTTCCGACATACCCGTCCCCTCATCCTGAACCACGATTTCCATGCGTCCGTCCTTGAGCAAGCTGGCGGCAATCGTTAGTGTTTCTGAAGAAGATCTCTGGTCGAAGCCGTGCTTAAAGTAATTCTCCACAAGCGGCTGCAAAATCATTTTGGGTACTGGAATATGCATCATACTTTCGTCCACATCGTACTTTACAACCAGCTTTTGTTCAAAACGCTGCATTTGCAGCTCCAAGTAAGACTTCACATGTGCGAGCTCGCTTGCGAACGGGACGACCGTATCGCTGTTCATGCTGTAACGCATCAGCTTTGCCAGTGAAGAGATCAGCGAATACACTTGAGGAGCATTATGCTGCAGAGCCAGCGTACCGATCGATTGCAGAGAATTATACAGAAAGTGCGGATTGATCTGCGCCTGCAGCGCCTTGAGCTGATTCGTTTTGTTGGCGATTTCGAGCTGATATTCCCGCATAATCAAATTATTGATTCTCTCCATCATTGTGCGGAAGCGGCCGGCCAGGATAGCAAGCTCATCATTACCTTTCACGTCAATATCGACCTGCATGTTGCCGGATTGAATTTTCCCGATCGTTCCGATCAGCCGCTTGATAGGAAGAGTAAACCGGAACGAAATCACCAGTGTGGCAAAAATGACGATAACCATAAATCCGATCAAGATCAGCATATTGATTTCCGTCAACTGTCTGGCATTGCTGTTCAGCAGCTCGCTGGGAATCCGTTTCACAAGCGTCCATTCCATATAGGGCGAATCCATTCGTTCATAAATATGAATGCCTTGAAATTCATCGCTGTTCCATTCGAAGCTTCCGCTGGTTCTGTCCAATTGCTGCAGATGCTTCACCCAACCGGCCTCAAGCGTTTTGCCGAGTAAGTCGGGGTCAGAGCCGTAAATGACCGTACCCCGCGAGTCCAGAACAAAAAGCTGCTCGGTTCGCTGGTCGTACAATTGTTCGGATATCGACCGGATGACGTTCAGATTCACATCGATCGACAGCGTTCCGAACTCCTGCATGGTCACGGCGCTCGTGATGGACCGATGCAGGGTAAACACAGGAACGGAGGGCAGGGGATTAAACCCGCTAGAGTTGTACGTATGGCTCAGATGCGTTGGCTCCAGAATGGTTTCGGATTTGCCCACAACAGGCACATATTTTGGCTCCGCACCTTCATTACGGAAGATATTTCCTTGAGAGAACAGATAAGATTTATCGGAATTGGACAAATATAAATAGGTTTGCTGAATTTCCTTCACCGATGTGGCAATCCCCTGCATGCCGCGGAAGATTTCGCCCCGGTCCAGATAGTCGGCCGCACCGTTCTCCACCGCACTGTAAAGAGTAATATCATTATATATGGATAAAGAAGCTTGCTGGATGACGTTTAAGTGATTCGTAATATTCGTCTTACCCTGATATATCAAGTTGGAATTGGTCTGAATCGTCTCTTTAATCACATTGTTCTTCGTAATGAAGTAAGTCATCGCAATTGAGGTGGAGAACGGGATGATGGTCGCGGCAAGCAGGAAGACGATCAGCTTGTTCCGGATGCTGTTACGAATCATGATGAGGCTCCTCCCTCAAGTGTTTGCGCCCTTATTGTAACAGGTGAGGTCAATAAATTCCACCTGTTACATCACCAGAATCCGTGTTGTTCACAAGCGGCAGCTTCTATACTAAGAGTATACTTTATTGCAAAAGTGCAAATTTTAAGAAAAACTTCTGTACGGGAAAAAGGGGGGCGTTAGCCATGAAAAAGAACCAACGCGCGGCTGAACTGCTTCAACAGCTCGTGTTTGTCGGACCGGCATTATTGTTCTTCACGATCATCATCACGATTCCGTTTCTCATGAGCATCTATTACTCGTTCACGGAGTGGAACGGAGTCACCTCGAACGTGAAGTGGGCCGGATTCGATAACTTTAAGCAAATCATTCTTACGGATAAAGACTTTCATCGGTCGTTCTGGTTTACAACCCGGTTTACGATAACGAACGTCATTCTGGCCAACGTACTCGGTTTCTTGCTGGCTCTGCTGCTGTCGCAGGCATTAAAGACAAAAAACGTACTTCGGACGGTTTTCTTCATGCCTAACGTTATCGGGGGCTTGCTGCTTGGTTTTATTTGGCAGTTTATTTTCGTCAAAGGCTTCGCTACGATCGGCGAGCTGACGAATATCGCCTTCTTCCAGCTGCCTTGGCTCGGTGACGCTCCTACCGCATTCTGGGGTTTGATCATCGTCAGCGTATGGCAAACGGCCGGCTATTTGATGGTTATTTATATCGCAGGTCTTTCGAATGTACCGAAGGAGCTGACGGAAGCGGCTTATATCGATGGAGCTAACCGCTTTCAAACGCTGCGTCACATTACGCTTCCTATGATTATGCCGGCTGTGACGGTGTGCTTGTTCCTGACCATTTCATGGGCATTCAAAATGTACGATCTGAACGTTTCCCTGACGCAAGGCGGACCGTTCAACTCTACCCAATCCGTTGCGCTTAACATCTACGAAGAAGCGTTCCGCAACAACCGTTACGGTCTCGGAACGGCGAAAGCTTTTATTTTCTTCGTCATTGTGGCGTTGATTACGCTTGTTCAAGTGACGCTTACGAAGAAAAGGGAGGTTGAGGTGTAATGCAATCGACCAAAAGCTACAACTTGCGCACATTAGTGCTTGAAATTCTTGGAATTGTGTTGGGGCTGCTGTTTCTGGTGCCGTTCTACTTTGTTATCGCGAACTCCATGAAATCATTCAGTGATTTACTTATTAACTCGGCTAATCTGCCCCAGTCGCTTAACTTCGATAATTATGTAAAAGTATGGGAGATTATGAAGTTTCCTAAGGTGTTCATGAACTCCCTATTGATCACCGTATTCAGTAATTTGGGGTTGGTCGTCATCAGCTCCATGGCGGCCTATCGGCTTGTTCGCCGACCGTCCAAGTTCAATAATTTAGTGTTTCTTGCTTTCGTCGCCGCCATGGTTATTCCGTTCCAGTCGATCATGATCCCGCTAGTAAGGGTAGCGAGTGAGCTGAATTTGATGGACAGCCGAACAGGACTCATTATTTGCTATTTCGGCTTCGGCGTTTCGTTGAATGTATTCTTGTATCACGGCTTCATTAAATCGATTCCTAAGGAGATTGAGGAATCGGCTACGGTGGATGGCTGCAGCCCTTTCGGCGTGTTCTGGAGAATCATTTTTCCGCTGCTCAAGCCGATGAGCGTAACCGTTGTTCTATTAAACAGCTTATGGATATGGAATGACTTCCTGCTGCCGCTGCTGATGCTGAACAGCCCTGACCTGCGGACGATTCCGCTAGCCACCTTCGCGTTCTTCGGGCAGTATACGAAACAGTGGGATCTTGCTTTGGCGGCTCTGGTGCTGGGCGTCATCCCGATCATTCTCTTCTTCCTGTCGATGCAAAAATACATCATCGAAGGGATTACGGCCGGTTCAGTAAAAGGCTAATGAAGGCTGAAGGATTGGTAATGTAAGCGTTTGTTCAAAATGTTCCACCTTTTCGATCAATATTCTCGGTGGTCGAACCCAGGAGCATTTTATACAATAAACTTGTAAGGTTGATAAAAAGAGGTAAAAAAGAGGGAGGTTCCCACAATGAAACTGAAAAAGTTCACAGGCATGAGCCTTGCGGCCGTTATGCTGATGTCGATCGCTGTAGGCTGCGCGAAGCAAGAAGAGCCAAGCACAGGAACGGACGGTGCCGCGGCAGGCAAGGACGTAACACTGAAGATGTTCCAATTTAAAGTGGAAATCGCAGAGCCGCTCGCTAAACTGGCTGCAGAATATGAAAAACAGAATCCTGGGGTAAAAATTCAAATCGATACCGTCGGCGGCGGTGCGGATTACGGCGCGGCGCTGATGGCCAAATTCAACTCCGGCGATAAGCCTGATTTGTTCAACAATGGAGGGTTCTCTGACCTTGATAAGTGGATCGAGCATTTGGAGGACTTGTCGGACCAGCCATGGGTGAAGGATTTGGTGCCCGTAGCCAAAGAGCCCATGACGAAGGACGGCAAGCTGTACGGACAGCCGCTTAACCTCGAAGGCTACGGCTTCCTGTACAACAAAGACTTGTTCGCTCAAGCGGGCATTACAGAGCTTCCAAAGACGTTGTCCCAATTAGAAGATGCGGCGAAAAAGCTTCAAGACAAGGGCGTTACTCCATTTGTGAACGGCTATGGGGAATGGTGGGTGCTTGGCAACCATTTCGTGAACCTGCCGTTCGCGCATCAGCCTGACGTGAACGCCTTCGTTAAAGGCCTCAACGACGGTACAGCGAAAATTCCGGGTAACCCACAGTTCGACAATTGGGTGAAGCTGTTTGATCTGCAGCTCCAATACGGCAATAAAAACCCGCTGCAAACCGATTACAAAACGCAGGTAACCGAATTCGCGACAGGCAAAGCGGCCATGACGCAGCAAGGGAACTGGACCCAATTGCAGTTGACCCAAACCAACCCGAACCTGAAGGTCGGCTTCCTGCCTATGCCGATCAGTGAAGACGCGGCGGCAAACGACAAGCTGCCGGTAGGTGTTCCAAACAACTGGGTTATCAACAAAAATTCTCCTAATAAAGAAGAAGCCAAGAAGTTCCTGAACTGGCTGGTGACTTCCGATATGGGTAAGAAATACATGGTGGAAGAGTTCAAGTTCGTTCCGGCCTTCACGAATATTCAAGGCGACGAGAGCATTCTCGGACCTTTGGCGGCCGATATCATGAAATATAGCAAAGAGAACAAAACGCTCAGCTGGAACTGGTTTAAATTCCCTGGCGGCGAAGCGTCCAGCAAGAAATTCGCAGCTACAATGCAAGCTTATGTTGCGAAGCAGAAGACGAAAGACCAAATGCTGACCGAGTTCCAACAAACTTGGGACAGCTTGAAGTAATATAGTCAAAAAGTCTGGCCGTGAGCATACGAGCCAGGCTTTTTTGTTTGGGGCGTAAAGAAACAAGGCTGGATGAACACGCGGTGCCGGAACAAGCTGACAAACGGCGAACAGCGGGCGCCATGATGGGTGGAAGCCTTATTTTGCCTTCATATGCTCAAAAGAGGAAACATATGCCGTTTCACAAGCTGGGCCTGCCGCTGATACAATGGTAGAAAATGGAGCATAACGGCGCGGTGAAGCTGCTCAGAGTGTCAGAAAAGGCGAGCCGGGCTTCGTAAGCTTGATCAGCTGGAGAGGCGGTAGGGTTCAGGATGGGCTCAAGGGTCGTTGATGCGTTTCAGGATTGGGTGGAATCGAGGAAAGCGCTGCTTCCGCCTGAGAAACGGATGTCGAAAGATGCAGTTACGGCTTTGTTCATCCATTTTTGCTTTCAATTCGGCGCGTCGATGTCAGGCGTCTTTTTGACCTTGTATTTATGGCGCTTGACCGAGGATTTGATTATTAACGGCATATACTATGCCGTCAACTATGCGATCGCTCCGGTTGCTTTTGCTTTAGGGGGGTGGCTCATTAAACGCAAGGACCGCATGGTGACGTATCGGATAGGCATCGGGATGATTGCGGTTTTTTATTTGGCCGTCGTGTTTGCCGGTGAGCGTCTCGTCGAATACTATGTACTGTTTGCCGTGCTTAACGGAATCGCCAGCTCCTTTTACTGGGCCGGGTACTTGACGCTGATGTATGATGTGTCGACGGACCAGAACCGTATCCGTTTTCTTGCGATTAACATGAGCATCTTTATGCTGGGAGGGCTGATCGGACCGGCGCTCGCAGGCTTCATCATTCGGCAGAACGATGGGCTGCAGGGGTATACGATCGTTTTTGGAGTGGCCTGCTTTATGTTTCTGGCCGCAACACTCGGCAGCTTGCGGATAAAGATGAATAAGTCTCACCATAAAGCCTATTATTTAAAATTTACAGGATTGCTCATGCAAAGACACCGGGATTGGGTGAAAGCGCTGTTTGCCTTCACTGTTTTGGGACTCCTTCAGGGCATGATGCTTTTTTTGCCTAACATTCTGCTGTTTCAAATCGTCGGCCGCGAGGATTTGGTCGGTTACTTGGGCGTGCTGTACGCCAGCCTCAGCATCCTGACGGGCATGTTTATTTCGCGATACGGCAGTGATGAGAAGGCTCGTCGTTATGCCGTGATCTCCACCATCGGCTTTATCTTTGGAACGATGTTTATTTTATGGGACATGACGCTCGTTACTGTCATCGCTTTCATGTTGGTCTATTCCGTCTGTGGGCCGCTGCAGAGCAATACGGTTACTTCTTACTACTTTCGTTTGATCGGGAACCTTCCTTTGAAAGGGGAGCTGCGTGTGGAATCGGTGGTGTTGAGGGAAACGTTCCTCAACGGGGGGCGCGTGATTTCGATCGTGATTCTGATTCTTATGATCCGCTATGGGGGCAATGGCATGCTGCCTTGGGTCCTGGCAGGAGCTTCTGTGATTCAGATCGTGCTGGTCTGGCTTCTTGAGAGCAGGCCCAAGCCCGCAGCGGATACGGCGCAAGGGACTGGAGTGAACGCTTCCTCTACTTGATAGAGGGAGCGTTTTTTCTATTCAGAGGATACAGTTCATACGTATGGAAAAAAGGGGGAGAGGGAAGCTATAGGAAACGGTTAGAGAAAGGACGAGGAGTATGTACGATTGCATGATCGTCGGAGGCGGGATTGCGGGACTGCAGGCCGCCATTCAGCTGGGACGGTACCGCCACCAGGTGCTTGTTGTGGATAAGGGACGCGGGAGATCGACGCTTTGCCGCAGCTACCACAATGTGCTCGGATGGCCTGATGGCATCGCGGGCAGTGAATTAAGGCGTCTTGGAAGACAACAAGCGGAGCGGCTCGGCGTCAGCTTTCGACAAGACGAGGCGGTGGCGGCTGCGAAATTCGGTGAAGATTTCGAGATTAGCCTGTCGGACGGGGGAGCCTCGGTCCAATCACGGACATTGCTCATCGCAACGGGGATAACAGACCGCTATCCGCCGCTGCCGGGGCTGGAAGAGACGTTGGGACTCAGTGTATATGTGTGCCCCGATTGCGACGGTTATGAAGTAAGCGACAAGCGGACCATTGTAATGGGAGCGGGTAACGTCGGAGCAGAGATGGCTTTGACACTGCATTACTGGACGAATCGGATTGTGTTCGTGAATCACGAACGTACCGCAGTGGGGAGCGAGAAACTGGACAAGCTGAAGCAGCGAGGGATTGTGGTTGAGGAAACGGAGATTGCTCAGGTGCTGAGCGGCCAAGGTGGAGCGGAGGGGACATTCGGCGGCGTACGGCTTACGGACGGACGGATTATTGACGGGGAGAGGGGATTTATTGCCTTCGGCGGCAACGCGGTCCATACGGAATGGGCCGCTTCCCTCGGATTGGAACGGCTGGAGAATAAGCATATCGTAACGGACCCCCGCACCAAAATGACGCGTGTGCCTGGCGTTTGGGCAGCTGGAGACATCGGCGTTCATTCGGAGCAGCTAACGATTGCTATGGGGGAAGGGGCGCAGGCCGCCATCTGGATGCACAAGGAATTGCTGAAGCGAACAGCCGATAAGGCGGTTACGGCACAATCCTAGCGTGATGGGCTGCAAGAGTCGCCATGGCTCCAGCTTTCCCCGAGGAATCTATTACTCTATGACTACCGGAAGTCCAGATGAGTTATACCTGTTCTCTCGCGGAATCGATAGAGCTCGGAATTGGAAGGGCCTCCGCTACGTGAGCGTAGGTTGTCAAAGCTTCTAACCCGAGTGGAGACAGGCTGTAGATCCCTCGGTCGATGCGCTGAAACCAGAGATAGAAATTTTTTTGCAGCATGCTTGCTGCTTGGGCATTGCCCGTCAGATCACGAAGCTGCCGCGGGCTCATCGGTCCGAACTGCTGCAGCAGGGTGGCTAAGTGAATCGATTTTTCGCGATAAGCGGTGATGAGCTTCCGCCTCGTGCTCCCCCCGACGTTGTAATCGGCTCTCCGTTCATGAAACTCCCGCATCAGCTTACCCGCGGCGTATTTGTTATGGCGGGGTCCTTTCGTCTGATCAGGGGCAGCAGATGTGAAAATATCCGGCGGATGGCATTCGACCTCAACGCGGGGCTTGCGGGTTTTGTAGAACTGCACCGTGATCATGCCAAGCCCCAGCATGCCGCACAGCTTGCGCAGCTCGGGCCAGCTTGCTCCATGCGGAGCCCTGCCTTTGTTCGGGCGTTCAAAAGCGACGTACACGAACCTGCTGATCCGCAAACGATCAATGGCCTGCAGCAGAAGGGGGATGGAAAAGCTTTTTTTGAGCTCGACGATTAGAGGGGGGTCTTCTTCGCGAACCGCTACCAAATCGCAGTGGCGCACTTCACCGCGGACCTGGTATCCGAGCTGCTCCAGATAGGCTTTGACCGGGGCGTACAGCTCGGTTTCGCTTTTGATGGCCATGGTGTCGCACTCCTTTTTGTATTTCATCGTACAGTCATTATACCACAGCTGATCTTGCCCCTTCCTCCCCATGATCATGGTTTCCCTCCGTATATGCCCTACATCTCTTTTAAGGTTTTGGCCAATTTTGTCTAAAATTTCGGTCAACTTACTCCTCTCTGCTGCATAGGTATTTAATACACTTCAAATTTAAAGAAGATGTCAGGGAAGATAACATAAGGCTGCACTTAGCATGTATGGACGTCACCCTGGAGAAGCCTTTCAAAGCGGGTTTAGTACTGTGCCATGCAGCGGATGCTTTCGAAATCGGTTTTGTCATGCAAAGCCCGACCTATTCTTTCGAAGAAGGTTTTGCTACGCAAAACCCTAGGGAGGTTGAATCATGAACTTATTCAAGAAAATCGCCGATTATCGCACGGAAACAGAAAGGCTGGCTTGGACGGGAACGTTCGCCGAGTATATCGCGAAGCTGCGGGATGACCCGCGGTTGGCTATGACGGCTCATGCACGAGTGTACGAGATGATTGCCTCCCAAGGCATAGTGGAGGAGAATGGGCGTCGGAAGTATGCCTTTTTTGAGAAAGACATTTTCGGCCTCGATCTGGCGGTCGAGAAGCTTGTGGAGGAATACTTCCATTCCGCAGCCCGGCGTCTTGATGTTCGCAAACGGATTCTTCTGCTTATGGGTCCGGTGAGCGGAGGTAAGTCTACGATCGTGACCATACTCAAAAAAGGTCTCGAGCAGTTTTCCCGTACCGATGAAGGTGCGGTATACGCGATCAAGGGCTGCCCGATGCATGAGGAGCCGCTTCATCTGATACCTCATGAGCTTCGTCCGGAGGTGGAATCCGAGCTTGGCGTCAAGATCGAAGGCAACCTGTGTCCGTCCTGCCAAATCCGTCTTCGGGAGGAGTACGGCGGCCGCATTGAGGATGTGCTGGTTGAACGCGTGCTGCTTTCTGAAGATAACCGGATCGGAATAGGTACATTTAGTCCTTCGGATCCCAAATCTCAGGACATTGCCGATTTAACGGGCAGTATCGACTTTTCGACGATCACCCAATACGGCTCCGAGTCGGACCCGCGGGCGTATCGGTTCGACGGGGAGCTGAACAAAGCAAACCGCGGTTTGATGGAGTTCCAGGAAATGCTCAAGTGCGATGAGAAGTTCCTCTGGAACCTGCTCTCGCTAACCCAAGAGGGTAACTTCAAAGCGGGCCGTTTTGCGCTTATTTCAGCCGACGAGCTCATCATTGCGCACACGAATGAATCCGAGTACAAAGCGTTCATCTCCAACAAAAAGAACGAAGCGCTGCAGTCGCGGATGATCGTAATGCCGATTCCTTACAATCTGAAGGTGTCGGAGGAAGAGAAAATTTATGCCAAGCTGATTAAGCAAAGCGACATGAAGCATGTTCACATCGCGCCTCATTCCTTTCGCGCGGCGGCGATTTTTTCCATTCTCACCCGTCTCAAGGAATCCAAAAAGCAGGGCATGGATCTCGTGAAAAAGATGCGTATGTACGATGGGGAGGAAGTCGAGGGCTACAAGGAAGCGGACCTCAAGGAGATGCAGAACGAATATTTGGAAGAAGGCATGAGCGGTATCGATCCGCGCTACGTCATCAACCGGATTTCCAGTGCGCTTATCCGTCATGACCTGGAGTTTATCAATGCGCTGGATGTGCTTCGCGCGCTGAAGGACGGACTTGACCAGCATCCTTCCATCTCCAAGGAGGAGCGGGAGAGGTACCTCAATTTTATTTCGATAGCGCGGAAAGAGTACGATGAGCTGGCCAAAAAAGAGGTGCAGAAGGCGTTTGTATACTCCTTTGAAGAGTCGGCCAAAACGCTCTTCAACAACTATCTGGACAACATAGAATCTTATTGCAATTGGACGAAAATCAAGGACCCGCTGACCGGAGAAGAGATGGATCCGGACGAAAGACTGATGCGTTCCATCGAAGAGCAAATCGGGATTTCGGAGAATGCGAAGAAAGCGTTCCGGGAGGAAATCTTGATCCGCATGTCTTCCTACTCCCGTAAAAGCCGGCGTTTTGATTACAGCAGCCACGAGCGTCTGCGCGAGGCGATTGAGAAGAAGCTGTTTACCGACCTGAAGGATATCGTCAAAATAACGACGTCCACGAAAACACCGGATGAAAACCAATTGAAGCGGATCAACGAGGTGATTAAACGTCTGGTGGAAGAGCACGGCTACACCACAGCCTCGGCTAACGAGCTGCTGCGATATGTCGGCAGTCTGTTGAACAGGTAAAGAGCAGCATGGGATGGCCGGCCTACCCTGCAGTACATTGGGGTCAGTTTATCGAAGACAGCGGAACAGCCTCCCAGGTCCGAACGGGCCGGGAGGCTGTTTTTGGCATTACGATTCATTGAAGGCATTGGTATGATAGCTTGCTTCGGGCTCATCCTCACTCTTGGATGGATGGTCAATTGGAAGAGCAGGCATGAAGATTTCCACGGTCGTTCCTTTGCCGAGCTCGCTGTTTATTTTCATTTTTCCACCATGATTTTCAATGATTTTGAAGGTCACCATAAGACCTAGTCCCGTACCCTTTTCCTTGGTGGTGTAGAAGGGTTCCCCCAACCTTGCAATCCGGTCCTGAGGAATACCGCAGCCTTGGTCGGCAAAACGCATAAGAAGTCTTCCGTCTTCCGACATTTTCAACTCGATATGAAGCTCTCCGCCTTCTGACATGGAATCGATAGAGTTGTTTAATATATTGATAAATACCTGTTTGATCTGATTTTCGTCGCAGTTGATTTTCGGCAAATCCGGGTCCGCATGAACGGTGATTTCCACGTTGTGTATAATAGCCTGAGAGCTAAGCAGCACGATGGTGCTTTGCAGGATGGCCTCCGCATCCTTCGGTTGAGATCGAACCGACTGGGGTTTGGCAATGACCAAAAATTCGCTGACGATAAAATTGATTCGTTCCAGCTCATCAAGCATAATGCTGAAATAGTGGTCGTAGCCGCTTACTTTGGTCTGCATCAGCTGCACGAAGCCTTTAAGAGATGTGAGCGGGTTGCGGATCTCATGCGCTACGCCTGCCGCTAGTTGGCCGACGATGGAAAGCTTCTCGGAGCGGATAATCATCTCTTCCGCGCGTTTACGCTCGCTGATGTCTTGACCGATCATGTAGACGCCTGCAATTTGCTTGCCTACGAAGATAGGGAAACTTAAAACGCTGAGTTCGATCGGCTGCCCGTCCCTGTTATAGAAGGTAATCTCAAAGTGTGAAGTAGAGCCGTCCAACGTTTCTTTGAAATATTTGATCCATCGGGGGAACTGATCCTCCGGAATGAAAGCATGAATCGTCTTTTGAAGCAGATCTTTCTCCGTGTAGCCGGCCACACTGTGCATAGCCGGATTGACGCTGGTGATGTGGCCGCTCAAATTAAAGGAAATGATGGGATCAGGATTATGCTCGAACAAAGATTTATAGCGGAGTTCGCTCTCCTCAAGCGAGATTTCTGCCTTCTTTTTATCATAAAGCGCTTTAATCATGGCATAAGAACGGGCAAATCGATGATCCTCTTCCTGAGCTAGGATCGTTTCGAAGATATCGTCGCCGTCGTCTTCCGGGAGAATCCCGTGATCAAGCTCCTTCATCTTGCGAAACAGGCTCATGAGATTAGTGATGTGCTCCCCGTGAATCCATGCCGCGGATGCGGTCTTGTAACGGGTTGAATCGCCGGAACGTAAGGTGACGGTTCCCTTTCGGGGCTCGTACTCCGTCACATGGTTCATGTTGACCACGTTCATCTGATCGATTAACCGAAACCCTTCCTCATACAGCAGCTCTTCGAATGCTTCCAGAGAAGCCGCCCAGTAAAACTTATCGGAGACTGTATGGATAATATATTCGTTATTACGTATGCATTCTATTTTTACAATTTCATCGGAAGGGATGAGGGTGATGTCAGAGCTTTTTTTGTTGCGAATGACTGGAATTTTTTGCATTTTTTTTAAAATCACCTTCCTGTCTCATTCGATTCAATTATATCATGGAGCTCTAGTTAGTGAACAAAATAAGTTATAATTGTAATAAAAAGTATGTACCGAAGGGTACTTCTACCATTTCACAGATAATTCATTATATCGTCTACTAAATTAGTTAGTAAATGAAAACAAGAAAATAAATGTTGATGAACTCAGGCGGTGGGCAAGGATGGAGCAGGCCTCCATATCGCTGGCTCCGGAAAACCATATTGGAAAAGATAAAAACGCCATCTGAGCCCTATTTTGTCAGGTAGCAAGCGAATGACCGCGGGAAGGGCGGTCGCGCCAAGCAGGTTATGATGAAGTACCGGGAAGTGAGCGTTTTTTTGATTGATTATAGGTGAAAGAGACGTCGAAGGAACAACAATGGGATGCCGAGCATTACAATGAGCAGATGGGGTATGGATCGCGCTTAGGTAAAGGCTTTATTGGGCTGCTGCAGTCGAAGGCAGAGGAACGCATACTGGACTTGGGCTGTGGGACGGGAGATTTGACTTATGAGATCAGCCTTAGCGGAGCAGGCGTTACCGGCCTCGACAGCTCGGAGGATTCGGGAATGTGAGCGCCATCGTTCAAGCGTTGAGCGAAGCGGTGAGGAGTTATGGAATTCCGGTGGAGGAACGGTATCCCTGGTTTTTTCCGAGCATCGGGGAGTAAGTATACCTCTTTATTGGAAAAGCAAGGATTTGCCGTAGGCTATGCGGAGCTCTACGACCGGCTTACGCCGCTGGATGACGGAGAACGGGGATTGCGGCATTGGTTGGCTGCTTTCGCGGGGACGCTCTTTGCCGGACTGTCCGAAGCGCAGCGGGAAGATGTCTGCCTCCGATGTGAAGACAGCTTGAGGTCAAAGCTGTATGACGGCCGGCAATGGGTAGCGGATTACCGCAGGATACGGATCAAGGCCGTTAAACCTGCTGAACAGACTGGCTGTCCTGATCGGGCAGTGCCAGTAAGGCAGTACGATTCTCCAACCGTCCAACCTCCTGCTCCATACAGGACATTTTTTGCTCGATGCGTTCAAAACTGGTATGAATATGAGAATAACGTCTTTGGATAGACGCTAGTTCTTCGATGATTGATTTGAGTGCATTATCCATGGAAAGAAGCTCCTTTCAAATTGCTCATATGCTCATAGGATTCGGACTTCTTCTCTTTTTTTCGTCCGTGGTGCGGGTTGGGAAGGTTCGGGGGAATGCTGCCACTTGTTCGTAGCCTTGATTTCAGTCACAATGGTAAGGTGTCTTCAAACCATGAAAGGGATCAGGGTATTCGCACATGAACAAATGGCTAGCGGAATTTACAAGGCATTGGAAGCTGATTCTCGGGCTGGCGCTCCCTTCCATCATCTCTTTTGCATCGGGTACGGTTACGGGAACGATCAATTTAATCATGGTGGGGCCGATGGGGGCGCTGGTCATCGCGGTCGTCGGCGTTTCGAATATTATTGCGTACAATGCCTGGGCGCTTTGCTCCGGCTTCGGTTATTCAGTCAATTATTTGGTGGCGCAAAATTACGGGTCAGGGCAGATGGACCAAGCAGTGAGGCGAACGTATATTGCGCTTTACGTCGGCGTGGGGGTAGCTCTTCTGGTTGTGCTCACGGGTTGGCTGATGCCGGCGCTCATATTGAAGCTTATAGGAGGTTCCTCGGAGCTTGTCACTACAGGGGCCGACTATTTGAAGTTGCGATTGTTTGCCATCGCTTGCTTTACGGTCAGCTTCGTGTTTCACGGCTTCCTTCGCGGAATCGGGGATACACGGACGCCGATGCTGATGTCGCTTATAGCCAACGGCGCTATGATCTTTTTTACTTATGCTTTGACTTACGGCAACCTGGGCTTCCCCGAGCTAGGACTACCGGGTGCGGGACTCGCGGTGTTGATCGGGGAGGCGCTCGGTCTCATCGGCAGCGCGTATGTGTATTTCTTTCGTCTTCATCACCGCTATGGCACACGCCGCCGGTTCTCCTTTGACCGCTCGGAGTTCCGTTTAATAGTGGGCGAAAGCGGGAAGCTAGGAGTGCAGGAGCTGGCGATGAGCGGAGCTATGTTCATATTTACGATCTTTGTCACCAGACTTGGTACGGAGGCGTTAGCCGCTAATGAGATTGCCTTGAACGTGATGGCGCTCGGGTACATGCCGGCCTTTGCTTTCGGGGCAACGGCTACGATTCTCGTCGGACAAGAAATCGGCCGCGGAGAGCCTTACCTCGCCAGAAGGCTCGGTACGGATGTCGCCGTACTCGGCAGCCTGTTTCTGCTGGTGCTGGGTATCGCTGAGTTTGCTTTCCCTGAAAGGGTTGCTCGTCTCTATACGAGTGACCCGGCAGTCTATACGCTGGCCGGCCAGCTGATCATGATTTCGGCCTTCCTGCAGTTATTTGACGGGCTGCTTAACTATTATGCCGGCGCACTGCGCGGGCTGGGCGATACTACTTTTCTCCTCCGCGTGTCGCTGCTGCTCAACTGGCTGGTATTTATCCCCTTAGCCTACGTACTAACGTTTACGGTAGGGCTAGGAAGCACAGGGGCATGGATTTCACTCTATGTGTTTCTTGCCTTGTTTGCGATTGTGTTGTGCATTCGTTTTTATCGAACGAATTGGGACGCGGCACGTCTGAAGTAATGGAGAAGTTCGAAATCGAGATGCTAGATCCGAGAATTCCCTGCTAGGGATAGCTCAAAGGAGCCCTCCGCGGGGAATTTGTTTTCCTAATGGACAAGCAGGATTTTCAACGGGGTAAGCGAATTAACATGTAATCCATCCGTTAGATATACCGAATAAAAGGCAAATTACGCTGATGCCAGATTAAGAAGGATGTTTTGTAAAAAGTGATGGGCTTGGATTGGGTATTCATCGTGCCGGATCCGTTATCAAAGTCCTGGAGGGTGGTAACAAACCTATGCCTAGCCAAAGAATCTACTACCCCCGGTTCACCGCGTTTATCCTGCTGTCGCTTATTCTCGCTCTGGTTCTTTATTTGGAAGGCAGCCGATTCTTCTCGTCCGTTTCTTCTCCTCCTGAAGCAGACAAGGGTGTCTTGGATTTGCAAAGCTGGGATTGGCAGCAGCATGAATCCGTGCCGCTGAGCGGTCAATGGGAATTTTTTTGGAATCGGCTTGTCCCGCCAGATGAGCTCACCGGTGATTCAGACCCTCTAGCGCGGAGTTACTCCGCCATTCCCGGAGCTTGGAACGGAATGCAGATGGACGGTGAAGCGCTCCCGGGTGAAGGCTTTGCCACTTATCGGCTCAAGGTGCTTCTTCCTGAGAAGGATGATCACCAGTTGGCGCTTTGGATTCCGACAATGAATACATCCTACAGGCTGTGGGTGAATGGACAAGAAATTGCATCGGTGGGTACCGTTGGAACGTCGAAGCTGGATTCCAAGCCACAATATATCACGCAGGTTGCGGTGGCGAATGCCCAGCATGCACAGTTGGATGTAGTGCTTCAGATTTCTAATTATTTCCATCAAAGAGGTGGAATCCTTAAACCTATTGAATTAGGCGAGGTTGAGTCCATTGTCCGCACAAAAGAGCTATTCAGCGGATTCGACACGCTGCTGATCGGCAGCCTTCTAATCATGGGACTGTATCATCTGGGCGTGTTTGCCGTCAGAACCAAAGAGCTGTCTATGTTGTTTTTCGGCCTATTCTGCCTTTTGGTCAGTTTGCGGGTGTCGCTGCTTGGCGAAATTGTACTGACGAGAGCGTTCCCCGGATTTTATTGGATGCTTTTAATAAAGCTGGAATATTTGACCGCATCCTTGGGCGTTCCCTTGTTCATACTCTTCTTCTCGAATCTGTTCCCGTGCGAAAGCTCTCGGAAGATCAACCTCGGTTTATGCGCATCGATGTTTGCCTTTTCATTGTTTATCATGATGTCCCCTACGATGGTGTTCACCAAAGCGCTGGTCGTGCTGCAATTGATGATGTTAGCAGCCATTGTTTACATTATGAGGATCGTAGCGCTCGCTTTTATACGTCAACGTGAAGGAAGCGGCATCATACTATTAGCGTGCTTTATTTTTTCTGTGACGATTGTGAATGACATGCTGTACGCACACGAGCTTGTTCGGACGACAGACCAAATGTCGGGGTATGGCCTGCTGATCTTTGTTTTTTCCCAATCGATGCTGCTGTCGACCAAATGGTCACGTGCTTATATGAATGAAGAGAAACTGTCGGCTGCGCTGACCGAGCTTAACAGTAGTCTCCACGACAAAATCAAATCACGAACCTCAGACCTCGAACAAGCCAATGAAGCGTTAAAGCAGAAAAACGACGAACTATCCCGTTTGGAAAATTCGCGGAGTCATTTGCTGAGCAACGTATCGCACGACCTCGGAACTCCGCTTACTACAATTCAATGTTACGTGGAGGCGATTATGGATGGAATGGTGGATACGGAAGAGCAGAAGGCGCGCTATCTTCAGATCATCCACAGCAAGGTAGTTGGGATGGACCGGCTGATTGAAGACTTATTCCACCTCTCCCAATTGGAGGCAAGGCAGGTCGTATTCAAAAAAAAGCCGATGCGAACCGATCATCTGACCGAGCTGCTGTATACCAGATATGAGCTGGATACGCGAAACGCAGGACTTCATTATAAGCTGAATCTGAAGAGAGCGTCCGATGGACAGGGGATGTTCTCGATCATAGAGGTAGATCTGGAGCGTATGCATCAGGTGTTCGGCAACTTGATTCATAATTCCATCAAGTTTACTCCGGAAGGCGGTTCGATTGATGTGGAAATGATCGATGACGGTCATTGTATGCTGTGCCGCATCAGCGACAGCGGTCACGGAATCAACCCGGCAGATTTGCCCTATGTGTTCGACAGGTTCTACACTAACAACAAATCGCGGAATTTGGAGACGGGAGGTAAAGGGCTAGGTTTATCTATTTCTAAAGAAATCGTGGAGTATCATGGCGGACGTATATGGGTGGAGAGCTCGGGTCAGGGAAAAGGAACCGTCATAAGTTTTTCCTTACCCTCGGTGCACGACTGAGGTACAGTTCTCCCGTCTGAGAAAACAAAGTGAAAGATAACTATGAACTGGGGGGGAATAAGGAGTGACTGGTCAAACCATTATGGTCGTTGAAGACGATGTCGAGATACGAGAGGTCATCCGACTATATTTGGAGAAAAACAATTATCGGGTCATTTGGGCGGAAAATGGGGAAGATGCACTCTCTTTGACCGCGGCGGAGCAGCCGGATTTGGTCATACTCGATGTACTGCTTCCCGGGCGAAGCGGGTTCGAGGTTTGCAGTGAGCTGCGTGAAATCTCATCCGTGCCGATCTTGTTTCTTAGCTGCAAGAAGGATGAAATGGATAAAATCATGGGGTTAAATATGGGTGGAGACGATTATATTACGAAACCCTTCAGTCCGAATGAGCTGATAGCCCGGGTGCAGGCCAACTTGCGCAGACCGCATCTGGCCGGCAGTGAGGTGTCAGAAGACCAGGGCCAGCCATCCAAGCTTACGATCGGTTCGCTTCATATCAACACCTTAAGCCGTGTGGTGAGGGTAGATGGGGAAGAGGTCATGTTGTCCCGCAAGGAGTTCGAACTTCTGAGCTTCCTCGCTTACCGTCCGGAGCAAACGTTCAGTCACGAGCAGCTGTTTCGGGAAATATGGGATCAGGAGTGCTTTAACGACACGCGAACAATTATTGTACATGTTAGCAGTCTCCGTAAAAAAATCGAGCTCGGCCATCCGTCCCCTCATTACATCGTCAACGTCCATGGTGTAGGGTACAGATTTGCCAAAGTGGCCCTCGAGCTTCAACCTCCTCATGGCAAAAACCGGACTCCTTACCAGGCACCGGCTGAGTGAGGAACGTTAGATATTCGCGAAACGGCAAGCGACAGTAGCCTCGAGCGCCGCTCCCGCGGGCTGTAACGTCGAAAAACGTCTGGGTAGCACAGACGTTACAGGGTTGTGGTATACTGTGGGAACAGGGCTGCACCAATTGCTTTTAGCTCACAATATCAAAGGGGGATCAGGCGGGATGAATATTCAAATCGTCAAATCCGGCATGACGTACAGCAAAGAGGATGGGTATGTCGGGCAGGTGGAATTTACCTGCGAAGGGCATCAGGCTCCATATGAAATTACGTTTCACAGCAAGAAGGCCAAAGAATGGATGTACAGCTTAAATTTCGCCAATGAATCGGGTCCCGAAAAGGAAATCCTGTTGCTGGAGGAAGTACTTGAGGAAGACGACGAGCTGTTCGATCAGCTGGTGGAAGAAGCAAGAAGTAAGCTGGAGTCTAAACAGAGCTGATCACGGAGCGATCAATCGGGAGGAACAGTCAAGACGTAACCGCCTTGGCGCCTGAGGCTGTGAAACGCGGCGAGCCGGGCGGAATGCTGTGGTTCGCATACCCCAAGAAGACGTCGAAGAAATACAAGGCGGATATTTCACGGGATGAGGGCTGGCAGCCGCTTATAGATCTAGGCTTCGAGGGTGTGCGCCTGGCCGCGATTGATGACGATTGGTCGGATATACGTTTCCGGAATGCCAGGTAAGAGATTGGCCCTAAGTTATATTGGAAATAGAGAATGACCATTTTCTGATGAAAATGGTCATTTTATTATGAAAAATTATGCCGTAGTTTCATTTCTGAAGTAAAAGGCTGCTGATAATATGACCACAATGCTGCCGCGATTAAAATATGTCATAAAAACTTCCGGTTGTGCTTCTTGCCATCATAGGTGAACAGTACGGGCTTCGATTCAATCACGCTTTCCAGATGTACGGTTTTGCCCCAGAGGCGATAGATATAAGGGATCGTACGTTCCACATACTTCAGGTCGAGCTCCATCCCTTCATACATATGTTTCAGATACAGTTCCCCGTTCCGTTCATAGTCGCCGTTCTCCACCGCAATGTAAGGGAAGCCGCCGTTCACGCGGGAATAGACCAGCTGATCGCGAACGTTCTCCCACGACTTATCGGTAATCTTCCATTCCGGCCCTTTTTTCTCGAAAACATACAGATCCAGCTCGTCGCACAGCTTCTTGGTCATGTAATTGCGGACGAACGAAATGTCGGAATCAAACTCCCGCACCTCGAATATTTTTTGCCGCCCTTCACCGCCCTTGCGTCCCAAACGCTCGCGCTCCTCTTTGGATGGGTTCTCCCAACGCTTCTCGATGTCTTCAAAAATCTTGAGCCCCAGATAATAAGGGTTCAAGCTGTGCCGCGAAGGTATAACGACCGAGGAGTTGAGCTTCGCATACTCAATCGTTTCGTCATCGGTCAAATCAAGCTCGCGCAGAATGCGTTGATGCCAATACGAAGCCCAGCCTTCGTTCTCCTAAGGTGCTTTATTTTAACCATTTTTGAGTTCGGATAATGCAAATGCCATCAGAACGGCCACTTTCATTTAAGGGGTTAACATTCATAATATTTATTTAACAATAAGGGGTTAGTATTTATCATTATATATAATGTATCTTATAATTTAATAATAAAGAAATTTTAGCCATTGCAACCATAAAGAAAGAACACAAATGAAGGAAGGTTAATTAGAGGGGGGGTTAAATCTAAGCTAAGCGTCTAAGAACTCTCAAGTTTAAAACTTAAATATATACGTAAACGTTTACTAGGATGTTGGGATAGTTTTAAATAAGATGTTTGGTGAAAGGGGTGGGTAACATGAATTTATCGGGTAAGGTTATTAAGGAAACGACAACCATGACAGTATATAAGCGATTATGCGATTTTGTACTGAATGGGCAATTTCCACCTGGGGAGTGGATAAGGGAGCGCCAACTTAAGGAATTATTGGGAGTAAGCAGTACACCTATTCGTGAAGCACTGCGAATGCTTGTCCAGGAAAGGATATTAGAATCCATTCCCCATCATGGGGTGCGTGTCAAAGATCTTTCAGTTAAAGAAATAGAAGATTATTATCAACTTCGTGCTGAATTAGAAGGGCTAGCGGCAGAATTGGCGGCCGAACGAGGGAATATATTGTTTTTTGAAAAAATGGAAATTATTATAAATAAAGAAAGAGAAAAAGATGAAGCCACTTATTTTGCTTCCGAGAGGGTTGAATCTAATAATGAATTTCATGATCTTATTGTGGAGGCCAGCGACAACCAAGCTTTAAAGAATATGCTAACCCATCTTCGGACGGGAATTAATTGGATACAAATCAGGGCATGGAATCTCAACAAAGATCGCCATTTCACGACTCATAATCAACACCAGAAGATTTTAGAGGCGCTAATGGCTAGGGATGGGAAAGTAGCCCGTTCTCGCATGGTGGAACATATATGGGACTCGGTGCATTTAATTTTACATCCTTCCAATACTGAAAAGGAAACCAAGGCTGTGGAATTACTTAGATAATTGACGGATCTTATTCTTTATAGCGTGGAATGGAGAGTGAGTTTGATGAATGATTCTTATAGAATATTAAAAACAATGAAAGAAAATAAGGGAATAAGGTTTGCTTTGGCCACTATTATTCGCGTCGATGGGTCAGCCTACCGACGCGAAGGCGCAAAAATGCTGTTCGGCGAAGATGGAAGACGCTATGGGACAATTAGTGCTGGATGTCTGGAAGAGGATTTAATTCATCACGCACAAGAAGTCATAAAATTCAATACATCTAAAAGCGTTACTTATGATTTGAAATCAACAGACGATTTTTCTTGGGGGCAAAGTGCGGGATGCGATGGGGAGATAGAGGTATATATTGAAGCTATCGTATGGGAACAGGATGAATGGAATCATTGCACACCGGTGTGGTCTCTGATAGATCGATTATTAGAGGGAGGTAAAAGAATTGTTTCTGCAAAGTGTGTGAAAGGAAAAGATAACCAAGGGACTCAATTTCTTTATTCCCATGATGGAGAAATGATATGGGGGAAACAGGACAGCAACCTAAATCAAAATCAAAAACTTGTTCCCTATGTAAAAGAGATTCTTGAAAATAGAAGAAACACCAAATTGATTCATATTTTTGATCTTGAAAGCGACTTTTTGTTCGAACTATTTACCCCGAAAGAATCACTGTACGTTTTTGGAGCGGGCCCTGATGCTGAACCATTGGTTAAATTAGCCTCCTCGGTGGATTTCTCGGTCACGGTGATTGATCCGAGAAGCAGTCGTTGTACGGAAGAGAATTTTCCAACAGCCGACCACAGAATCATCGAGCATCCGGAAACTTATCTTGCGTCTACCCGCTTGCCTTCCCAAAGCTTCGTTCTAGTGATGACCCACAATTTTAATTGGGATCAAAAGATTTTACAGCATTTTCTTCATTGTCCTCCAGCTTATCTCGGGGTATTGGGACCAAGAAGAAGAACTGAACGATTGATTATAAATAAGTCTTTACCGGATATGATTCACTCCCCAATAGGAATAAATATTGGTGCAGAAGGACCTGAGGAAATAAGCATTAGTGTTATGGCGGAATTAATACAGGAGAGGAATCTTTCAAGAAAACAAAAAGAGTTGAATTGGGTCTAGGAAAGAATGGCTAACTTCCAGCTGTCGGGAAACGAATGCAAAAGAAATCCGAATCATTTCGGCAGTTTATCTTGCTGTTTGATCGACATGTACAAGGGCTAAGCTTTAACGGACGGTCCCTTTCAATACATGTCTTTTTGCATTCATAGGAGCCGCTCCACGTTCGCATATTACCGTCAGGGAACTCAGTTAAAGCCCTCTTCGATTCGTAACTTTTCACTAACCTGCCATCTAACCGAAGGTACGGTGAGCTTACTCTTATTTCCTGGTTGCTGGCTGACTTCGTGTGAGAAAGCTTGAGTAGACAGCCCTAACAGCCGATACTGCGGAAATTCCGTTGCTGAATCACATAAGCGCTCTCCGTATCCTTCTTGTTCACGTACCGAAATATCAGCTTCAAAATTTGGGTGTAATTGACCAAGTGAATTTCCATTCTTTCTTGGGAGGTAGCGGTCCCGCACACCGATTGGCCTGGGGAATAATCTTAAGTTATGACGTGGTGGGAGAATCAATAGTCGTCTGAGATGTCGGAGTATTTGTGGAAGCGTTTCCGAAAGATATGAAGAGATGATCTTCCCGTCATGCTTCTTGGCTAGCAGGAAAATTCCAGTGTTTCTGATCTAAAAGGATGCCCTTATTCACCAAATTATTACTATTATAAGTTAAATAATAGTTTATATTATTTAATTGAATTTCTTTGGATAAGGGAATACAGACCATTTCATTATTATTAATTTCTTTATTTAGTATTAAAGGGGGTAAAAAAGCTACTCCGTAATAATGGTTAATTAGATTTTTAATAATTCCAATCTGGTTTGAGAAAAGCTTCTTCTTGGCACTTATTTCGGATAGAGCTTCAACATTATTTCTATAGGGTTCAAAAAAGATTAGATTTTCATGTTTCATGCATTCGAAATTTTTTAAGCATGAGTAACTAGATAAGGAATGACGGGCAGGGAGAATTAAACTGAATTCCTCAGATCCGAGCAAATGACTTTGATATTTTCCATCCTTGATTAAATCGGATGTGAAAGCTATATCAACATCATTTTCGCTTAATGCTTGTAACACATTAGATGATTCCAAAAAGGTTAGATGTACATTCAAGTGTTCGTTTAGAGTAGATAAATCTTGAATTACTTTATAGATAAAAGGGTGGCTTAAAGGAATGGAGCTTCCTATTGTAAAGTAATTGGAGTGACTTAATTCTTGCTTGGCCAACTTCATAGAAGTAATAATCTGTCGAGCGTATGGTAAAAATAATTCTCCTGCGCGGGTAAGTTTAACATTTCTTTTCCCCGATTTTCCTCTTGCAAAAAGCTCTTGACCGAATTCATTTTCTAAAAAAGTTATTCGATTTGTTACCGTTGGTTGTGGAACGAAAAGTTGTTTGGCTGCTTCTGTAAAATTCCCATACTCACAAACGATCAGAAATGTTTCAAGATATACAATGTTAATGATCAAAAACTCCCTTCAGAGTATCGTTTCTTGTTTAAATAAAAATATCATGTAAAGTTATATAACATATATCGGATCGATAAGTGGAAAATACTTCTACAAAAAATATTATATAACATATATAATTATTCGTCCATGGAATAACTGGGTTTTGAAGCGAAATTTATTATAATAAACATTAATTATTAAAATATAATTATAATAAATGTCATAAAAAATAACATTAGAATAAAATATAATTGTAAATTGGTTTCTCATTTCGCACTCTAAACACATCTATAGAATCAAACTAATATTCAAAAAACATATAATTTCATAAAAATGATGTATTTCCCAATTCTACATTATATATTTTATAATATTTTTAAGGAAAACATAAAAAAAGTACTGTATCTTGTGTCTTGAAAGTCTCGGTTGGTAGAAGGTAAGGCAAACCACTCTGACAAAGTTTACATTATATTATCTTATTATGTCATGTTTTTGTTAGGGTGGCATCTTCACAAGCTGCAGCAAAATTTGTTTAGTTAGGTGGTGGAATTCCATTAGTCATTTATTCTAATAAGAAAGAGCATTGAATAACATCCGGGCTAGATAATCAGAAAATCAGATAACGTATGCTTCAAAAATTGGTCCATATAAAAAAAGGAGTGTTAGTTATGTTGATGGCTTTTAGGAAAAAAGGGTTGTTCCTGTATTTATTGTTAGTATGTATTATGTTAGCTGTTACAGCGTGCGGGAAAGAAAATACTACGGCATCCGAAAGTTCGGGAAATAATGCATCATCTGCTGGCTCGGAAGCGAGTCAAGAGAAGATGAATGTTAAAATTGCTTACGGTGTTGATACATCTTTTTCTCTCCTGCCTTCATTAGTTGCATGGGATATGCTTAAAGAAAAAGGGGTTGACGTAACAACCGACTTTTTAGCTAAGCCGAATTTATCTGTACAATCTGTCGTCCAGGGAGGGCATCATATTTCGGCAGGAAACAGCCCCACGAATTATATTTCGGCGGCTGACGGCGGAGCATCCATGAAAATGTTCTGGGAAGAAATAGGGATGTCCTGGTTATTGGTAGCGTCGCCTGAAATACAAAATATTAAGGATCTAGAAGGTAAACGAATCGCGGTCCACAGTGAAACTTCAACAACTAACGCCATCTATGAATGGCTTGTAAAGACCTATGAGTTAAAAGATACTAAAAAAATGATTATTCCGGGCAGCGAGGTACGGGCGCAAGCTGTAATCAACGGACAAACGGATGCGACGCTAATCGAGCTTTCTGATTTTATTGCAGTTGAAAATTCAAATCCTGGCAAGATTCATGACGTATTTTCATTCGCTAAAGAATATCCGGAAATCATTAATATTGGCATGGCGGTAGATAGCAAATGGGCTGCAAATCATCCCGAGACGATGGAGCTGGTAGTAACAACGTTAGCGGAAGCCTCTAAAAAAATTAATAACGATCCGGAATTCGCTGTTCAACAGGGGAAAAAGTATTTTCCGGATATTGAACCGGCAATTGTTGAAGCAACGATTCGCAGCTTTATCGAGAATGGAATTTGGGACACGACAGGCGGACTTACAGAAGAATCAACTAAGAAAAGTATGGAGTTTTTCATTGAAACCGGAACAGTAAAAGTGGACCCGGCAGCCCTTGATTTATCCAAATATTTCGACTTCGATGCATTGAAAGTATTGACTCCATAATCTAAGGGGGCCTTCTTTTGAAATCACCATCATCAGCGGAAACAACTGTAAAACAAACAGGCCGAAGGCTTAATCCTTCTCCTCGCTTTGTCACGAATCCTAAAATATCGCTTACTGGACAAAGCTGGTATCCGACTATGATAAGAATTTGTTCCGTCATTTTATTTTTTGCCATTTGGGAAGTATACGGCAGATTCCAAAATCCGTTAACGTTTGCTCCTGCCAGTTCGGTCATTGTGAGTTTATTTGAAATGATGGGAACAGCCGAGCTATGGATTTCCTTTGGCCAGACCTTTTCAACCTTTCTTGTAGGTTTAATTGTTGCATTGTTCATCGCAATTCCTTTGGGACTTCTGATGGGACAGTTCAGGCAGATTGGGGAGGTTATGAGAGTCTATATGATGTTTCTCATTGTCTTGCCGATGTCCGCATTAGTACCGATTGTAACGATGATTTTTGGAATTGATGTTTTGTCGCGTATCGTAACTGTCATTTTGTTTGCGGCTCCTGAAGTTGTAATGAGCACTTATGCTGCGGTGAAGAGACTAGAGCGTTCCTATGTGGAACTAGGTCGATCCTTCTGTGCTACGTCTTGGCAAATGTTCAGCAAGATCATCTTTCAAGCATCTCTGCCGGGAATCATGGCGGGGGTCAAATTGGGAACGGCTCGTGCACTAGTAGGTATGATTGTAGCTGAAATGCTTATCGTTTCGGTAGGATTGGGGCGTATCCTTGACAATTACGCAGCGCAATTCTTGGCACCGAAGCTTTTTGCGACCGTCCTGCTTATGTTGGTAATCAGTGTTCTCATTCTACAGGCTGTTCAACTGGTGGAACGTAAGCTGCTTCATTGGAAACGCTAATTTAATGGTAAAGGGGATTGGAGCATGATTAGTGTCAGCGGGGTTAATATGCGATACGTTAAAGAGGATAAGAGCGTTTTTGAAGTGCTGAAGAACGTGAATTTGGACATTCGTGATCATGAGTTTTTGTCAATTCTAGGACCAAGCGGTTGCGGGAAAACGACGCTGTTAAAGATGATCGATGGGCTAGTGAAACCTAGTGAGGGGCAAATTAAGATCAATAATCAAGTAATCGATAAGCCCGGAGCGGATCGAGCGGTTGTTTTCCAAAACTTCGTCCTGCTTCCCTGGTTAACTGTCTTGGAGAATGTTGCCTTTGGTTTAGAGCTACGGTCTATTAATAAGAAAGAACGTGAAGAAATCGCCTTCGAATATATTAAAAAGGTCGGACTCACGAATTTCGCTAAACAGTACCCAAGCCAGCTGTCCGGAGGGATGCAGCAAAGAGTGGGAATTGCTCGCGCGCTAGCGGTCAATCCGGATATTCTCTTGATGGATGAGCCTTTTGGGGCTCTGGATGCGCAAACGCGTCAAATTTTGCAGGAAGATTTACTGCGGATTTGGCAGGGAGAAAAGAAAACGGTCATTTTCGTCACTCATGCGATGGATGAAGCCGTGTTCCTGTCGGATCGCGTAGCCGTCATGGCCACACGTCCAGGCTATATTAAAGAGATTATAGATATCGATCTGCCTCGTGACCGTGACGAATCGATTCGTAAAGATCCGAGATTTGCGGATTTAACAGTGTATATGTGGGATTCGTTGAAAAAAGTGATGTCTGAGGCAGACACCGGTTTTGATGTAGCATAAGGGGGTGAGCGATTTTGTTGAAGATAATAACTAATAATCGATATATTGGTTTCACGGCTTTCATCCCACTCATTATTCTCTGGGAGATATTAGGCCAAATGGAACTTACCTTTATGTTACCTCCATTGACTGACGTTCTTAAGGCGGGATTAAGCGTTTGGTCGAACGAGAGATTTCTTAGCTCAATCCAGAACAGTTTATTGAGCCTGGTATATGGATTTGGTTTGGCCGTTGTTATTGGTTTAGTTGTTGGCGTGCTAATGGGTCGTTACAAAACTGCCGAATACATGCTTGACATTTATGTTAACACTTTGATGGCCGCACCTATGGCTGCGCTTGTTCCTATTTTGGTGCTAATCTTTGGTCTTGGAAGTCAAAGTATTGTTTCTGTCGTTTTTCTTTACTCCGTGTTTGTGATTATTGTCCAAACCTCTTCGGGAGTGCGGCATGCAAGCAAAGCCTTAGGTGAGATGGCATATTCATTTGGAGCTAATGAAGGACAAATCCTGCAGAAGGTTGTTTTGCCGGCGGCGCTGCCCATGATCATGAATGGATTGCAGCTGGGTATCGGCCGAGCAGTTAAGGGGCTGATTATCGGTGAACAACTAGTTGCACTTGTAGGCATAGGGGCCATTATTATGCGATATGGAGCGGCCTTTCAAGTGGCGGAGTTATACGCGATGATTTTATTTATCGGACTATTAGGTCTATTGCTTATGCAAGGAGTTGGATTTCTACAACGATTATTGATTAAGCCTTCCCATGGATAGTATCCGAACACCGGTTCCAAATTAAAAAGGTGAGGTGTTACGAATGACGGATAAGCAAACCCTCGAGCTCATATGGAATCAGATTGATGAGAATGAACTAATCGAACTAATCCTTGATCTGGGAAAAATTTATAGTCCGACGACACATGAACGGGAGGTTGCGGATTATGTCTTACAATGGTTGGTGAAGGAGGGGATCACGGCCAAGGAAGTGTCTCTCATCCCGGAGCGTCCCAATATTCTTGCCAAAATAAAGGGCAGCGGGGATGGAAAAAGCTTGATTTTTAACAGTCATATGGATACAGCCATCTGGCATAATGACCCGAGGTATCGTGAACCCAATGATCCTATATACCACTCGGCTTGGCGTGATGGGGATTGGCTTTACGGCAATGGAGTAATGAATGATAAGGGGCAGCTGGGTACCTGGCTTATTGCGGTTAAAGCTTTGCGCAAGGCCGGTGTGCAATTAAAGGGTGATTTGCTGCTATCGATGGTCTCGGGTGAGATAGGCTATGAGCCCGTGGATGAGTTTCAAGGACTTGATTACAGCGGAAAAGATATGGGAGCACGTTATCTGGTTACGCACGGAGGTGTAGCCGACTATGCTCTAGTCGCTGAGGCAAGCAATTTCACCATCGGATGGGTGGAGGCGGGCAAGGCTTTCTGCAAAGTGACCGTTTATGGTGGTAAATCCTTATACACACCCTATGTTCCTCGTAGGACAAGAATTGAGGAAAGTCCCAATGCTATCGTACAAGGGGCTCGTTTTATTCAAGCATTGGAATCATGGGCAAATATATACGAGGATAAGTATCGTTACGAATGCGCGGGAGGTACGGTTATCCCTAAAATAAGCATCGGTGGCATTCGTGGAGGTCTGCCTTATCAAGTAACAAAGACAACCGAGGTATGTCATATTTACATTGATGTCCGCATGCCGCCCGGAACGAGACCAACGGATATCGTCCGGGAATTGGAGACCTTGCTGCAGCAATCAAACCTTGAAGGGCAAGTAGAGCTAATCCTTTACCGACCTGGTCATGAGGCTCAAGGAACGGAGCCGTTGGTTGAAGCCATACGCGAAGCCCACCAATCGCTATTTGGCGAACTGCCGGGCAAGCCGCCCATCCCAACGACCAGTATGTGGCGGGACATTAATCCGTTTAATGAAGTGGGCATCCCAGCCGTTTTCTATGGGCCCGGAGGAGGGAGTGGAGGCGGCGGCAACGCTGTTCTGATCCAAGACTTCGTCAATGCCGCCAAGGTTTACGCCGCTACGATATTAAACATTTGTAATCAAGAAAGGTAATGGGAATTTTTATATGTAAAATTTTGATATATATAAAATTTATTCCATCATAAAAATAACGTATTTCACATTGTGCATAATATATTTTATTATTTTTAAGAAAAAGAATATTTAGACAATTGATGAGAGCTCAAGGTACAAGCAAAAACAAAAAGCTGGACCTACAAAAAAATGAATAATAAAGGTGGTTTTAGAAATGAAGGTACAAGGTGAAATCGTGGTTGAAGCTAGTCAGGAAGACGTTTGGAAAGCATTGAATGATCCAGAGGTTCTAAGTAAAGCAACCCCTGGTTGTAAAGCTTTGATAGAAGTAGAACCGGATTCTTATAAGGCGGAGATTGTTCTTGGTATTGCAGCGGTACGTGGTGAATATGTAGCGGAGATTCAAATTTTCGAGAAATCTGCACCGAACCGTTACCGTCTTCTGATGAAGGCCGACAGTAAAATGGGTTTTGTGGAAGGCAATGCCGTTGTTGAATTGATATATAACGAGCCTAAAACAACCATCCGCTACGATGGAGAGGCTAAGGTGGGAGGATTAGTGGCAGGTGTAGGCCAGAGAATCCTGTCGGGAATTGCTAAAATGATCGTAAAGGATTTCTTCAAGAAAATTGCGAAGGAATCAAATGCTAAAGAAGTGAACTAGAACTGTGATTAATCTCCAATAGAAAAGAGGGTATAACGTGAAACCAGCGGTATTTGAGTATCATTGTCCATCAACGCTAGAGGAAGCTTTACAGTTATTGGATGAATATGGCTACGACGCCAAAATCATGTCGGGTGGACAAAGTCTAATCCCCATGATGAATATGCGTTTAGCTCGTCCTAAAACTTTAATTGATATCAATCATATTAAGGAACTGAATTATATTCGTGTTACGGATTCAGATATTCAGATAGGTGGATTAACACGGCATTACCAGCTTCAACAGTCCAAAGAAATTGAGCAGATTTGTCCTTTGATTACAGAAGGAGTGAAATTGATTGGTCATGATCAGATCCGATCTCGCGGGACGTTAGGAGGCAGTGTGGTACACGCCGATCCTACGGCGGAACTTCCAGTTATTCTTAGTACACTTGGAGCAACCGTTACACTTGCTTCAACCGAGGGGAGTCGAACGGTTACAACCGATGAGTTCTTTATGACCTTTTTAACAACCACGATCGAAATGAATGAGATGTTAGTATCGGTTCAAATTCCGCGTCCCTCTGCCAATACTGGATTTGCAATTGATGAGTTCACCTTGCGAAAAGGCGATTTTGCTATTGTTCTGGCAGCAGCATCCGTTACCTTGGATGAGCAGGGGAGGGTAAAATCAGCTGTTCTGGGATTGGGAGGGGTTGACGGAGTTCCTGTTATCTTAGATGAAGTGACGGCGGGGCTGATTGGCTATATTCCTGATCGTAATCTTATAGCTGAATGCTGTAATAAAATTGGAGAATTGGTTGATCCGGAACCTGATATTCATGCAAGTGGTGAGTATCGAAGAGATTTGTGTATCACGTATGCAGCGCGCGTATTGGAACTTGCGGCTGAAAGAGCGATTAAACAATAGGCTGTTATGATATTAATGGAGGTGTAACAGTGACACAGAATAACTTAAAAAATATAACAGTTACCGTCAATGGTAAGGAGCATAGCTTATCGGTTGAGCCTAGAATGCTATTGTCTGATGTTCTTCGGGATGAGCTAGGCTTAACGGGAACACATGTGGGCTGTGAGCACGGAATTTGCGGGGCGTGTACGGTGATGATGGACGAGAGGCCTGTGCGGTCATGTCTGGTTTTTGGCGTCCAAGCCGATCAAGCCAAGATCCTAACCGTAGAAGGATTGTCGAATGCGGATGATACCCTTCATCCGCTGCAAGAGGCCTTCAGGGAAAAACACGGTCTGCAGTGTGGATTCTGCACTCCAGGGTTTCTTATAACGGCCTGCCATTTTCTTGAGGAGAATCCTCATCCGAGCCGTGAAGAAATCAGGGAAGGGATTTCAGGGAATCTATGTCGATGTACCGGGTATCAAAATATCGTCGATGCCGTAGAAATGGCAGCAGAGATGCTCAGTAAAGATAAAAAAAGTGAGACAGATCAATGTACTGTACAGGCCATGCAGCCATAAAAAATGAAGAAATTGCAGAATAATAGAAAATAGAAAGGTAAGGTAGTTTGTTGGGTAAAATAATAAATAGGGGGGGGATGTTATTGTGGACATTATAAAATTCGGAATCGTAACCGGGTGTATTTTATTGTTAAGTACAGTTGGATTTTCGATGATTTGGAAATCGGAAAAATTTTTAAATATTGCTCATGGTCAACTCATTTTGGTAGGTGCCTATATTGCCTATTTGTTTAATGTAACATTAGGCTTACCTTTTGCTGTATCAGCTATAGGCTCTGTTGTAGTCACGGCTTTCATTGGGCTGCTTATTGCAAAGGTTTTTTATTATCCTGTAAGGCATCAGGGTCAATTAGTACTTTTGTTTACATCCATTGGTCTAGCTTATGTAATTTATGGCACTGTTCAAGCTTTAGCCGGAACTAAAGTAAAAGCATATAATTTAGCTCCAACTCAAGCTTTGACCATTGGAGGAAAATCCTTCTTTACTCCTCATGAAATTGCTATTATTTTTATCGCCATCACTTGTGCTTTATCCCTTCACATCTTTCTTGCAAAATCGAAGAGCGGTCGGGGAATACGTGCTATGGCAGAAAATATCCGATTAGCGCAAATACGGGGAATTCACTTTTCAAGACTGTACACTTTTATATGGCTGATTGCCTCGGGTCTGGCGGGATTAGCAGGGGTTTTATTAGCAATGAATGGTTCGCTGCATACGGATATAGGATGGATTGAGATATTAGTTGTATTGTCTGCAGCTGTACTTGGAGGATCGGGTGCAATCTATGGGGCTATGCTTGCGGCATTAATCATTGGATTGAGTATGGATTTCAGTACGTTAATCATTCCTGCTTCTTATCGCCCAACGGTTGCTTTTCTTATTATCATATTAGTACTTTTCATTCGGCCACAAGGTCTTTCAAAAGGGGGAAGTACTTGATGGAGTGGCTATTATTTATTGCGGGATTGCTTGCCTTGGCAGGAATTTATGCCATGCTGAGCTTGACGCTCAATATTGATTCCGGTTTTTTGGGATTATGGAACTTGGGAGTCGCTGGTTTTTTAGCAGTTGGCGCATATACATACACACTAGTTACACTAGATCAGCCTGGGACATTAGGATTAGGCATGCCCATATGGGTTGGTCTGTTGGCAGCAGCTATTGCTTCAGGGGTAGCAGGATTAATTGTCGGTCTACCTTCCTTACGTTTAAAAAAAGAATATTTGCTGATCACAACGTTTGCTTTTGCAGAAGTAATCCGCCAAGTCATTACAAATGAAAAATGGTTAACCAATGGTAATATAGGTTTTTATGGTCTTCCAAAGCCATTCGAGAGTTATTTTAGCGGAATAAACTATATCTTCTTTTTTACTGTATTGGTTTTAGTGATACTTGCTATCTACTTTTGGTTGGCACAACGTTTGACATATTCACCCTTGGGGAGATTAATGCGAGCTATTCGTGAGAACGAATCAGCCACCTTATCGATTGGAAAAGACATTTATAGAACAAAATTGAAAATATTTATTCTAACGAATATGTTTGTAGGGATCGTTGGTGCAATCTATGTTTGGTACAGTTCGATTATATTACCGAGCATGTTTACATCCACTATCACTTTTACGGTTTGGACTGCTTTAGTAATCGGTGGAATCGGAAACAATAAAGGGGCTGTCATAGGAGCTATCGTTCTTATCTTTGTACAGGAATTCACACGCTTTTTTCAGGTTTCACCAGATATGGCCGTGGTTTTGGCATCCCTTAGATGGGTAGTTATCGGATTCATGCTGGTTTTTGTTTTACGGTTTCGTCCGCAAGGCATTTTATCAGAGAAGATACCATCGGTAGAGACTAGAATGAAACTTTTTAATGGAAATTTTTCTAATAAGGGAGTTGATTTTCATTCTAAAAGTCAGTCGTTTAAGTAAAAGCTTCGGCGGTGTTCAAGCGGTTAAAGATGTTTCGTTAGAGATTAAAGAAGGCGAAATTATTGGTTTAATCGGACCCAATGGAGCGGGAAAAACCACTTTATTTAATATGATTAGTTATACAACCCCTTATAATCAAGGGGAAGTAATATTCATGAACCGTTCTCTTTCGGGGTTATCCACTCAAGAAATTGCTCGATCAGGAATCGTCAAGACATTCCAGACACCGATAGGTTTTCCAAATTTGAGTTGTTTAGATAATTTATTGGTTGTTCCTTCTCACAAAGGAGAGAGAATATCTCATTCCATTTTTCAGCATCGTGAGGTCATAGACAGAGAGAGAGAAAATTATGAAAAAGCTATAGATTTATTAAAGAAAATTAACCTTTATGACAAACGAAATGAACTGGCAGCCAATCTCAGTGCCGGAGAGCTAAGATTACTAGAAATTAGCCGGCAATTAATGTTAGATCCAAAATTATTAATGTTAGATGAGCCTGCTTCAGGAATCAACCCTGCAATGCTGGAGAAATTGGTAGAGCATATTCAAATTCTTCGTCAACAAGGGATGACATTTTTAATTATTGATCATAACTTAGGTTTTATTATGGAAATTTGCGATCGTATGTATGTTTTAGCACATGGTGAAATTATTGCTAGCGGTACCCCGCAGGAAGTAGCTAATAATCCTTTAGTTAAGTCTGTCTATTTAGGGGAGGCTGAACACGATGCTTCTTAATGTGAAGGGGTTAACTTCCGGATACGGCAAAATTCATGTTTTACATGGAGTGGATCTTCATGTTGAGACAGGGGAAATGATTGGTATCATTGGACCTAATGGCGCAGGGAAATCAACGCTAATGGATACCATAACGGGGCTTTTACCTACGATAAAGGGTGAAATTACTTTTCAAGGAGAAGCAGTTAGCAGCATGGATCCTAGTAAACTCTCCAAGCTTGGTTTGGGGTATGTTCCACAAAGAAAAAATGTGTTTGCTGAGTTAACAGTTGAAGAGAATCTCCTAATGGGAGCCTATACATTAAAAAAACCAAAAAGTGCTATTCAAGAGACATTGGATCTATTTCCAGACCTTAAAAATCGTATGGGACAATATGCTGGGACACTAAGCGGAGGGCAAAGGCAAATGTTAGCACTCGCTAGCGCACTCATTGTAAAGCCCAAACTGCTGTTACTCGATGAACCTACAACAGGGTTAGCACCACAAATTATTGCTGGATTGGTAGACTTAATTGTTCAGATCAGGAAGAGCGGAACAACCATTATTTGGGTGGTCGAAGAGAATCCGCTTCAGGTTTTACGGCATGTCGATAGAGTTTATTTAATGGATTCCGGTCAGATTAGGGCTGAGTATAAAGGGAAAGAAATTATGGAAAATGAAGATTTAGAAGGCTTATTCTTAGGAACACACCATTAAAGGGGGATAAGTAAATGAAAAATAAACTTACTAGGGTCATTATTATTTTAATGGTGATAGTTCTTTCTGCGGCATGCTCGGCTCCTCCTTCTGGGAATAACAATTCCACCACTACTTCCGAGAGTAAGGCAGGCGATATTTCAATCGGTTATTTGGGCGGTTTTACTGGGGATTATGCACCATGGACTGAGGAGAACTTTAAAGCAGCTCAATTAGCAGTGGAGGAGATCAATAAGTCTGGTGGGGTACTCAATGGGCGAATGATCAAATTAATTAATGAGGATAACCACAGTAGTGTGGAAGGCTCGATTCAGGGTTTTCAAAAATTGGTGAATATCAATTCGGTTGTTTCTGTTGTTGGAACAGAATCAGACGGAATAATGGCACTGCTCAAGGATGCGAAAAACAGACAAGTTCCAGTTTTTGGGCACAATGCAGGCACCCCAGAGTTTGATAACAAAGGTGGGGATTATGCGTTTCGGACCGCCCCCTCGGACACTTTGAATGGATTGGTAAGTGCAGAAATACTTTTAGATAAAGGATATAACGAAATAGCTATTATGGTGGAAAATGTAGAAGGCGCTCAGGCAAATGCCGAATCCTTCGAGAAAACTTTCGAAGAAAAAGGCGGTAAAATCGTTTCCACTGTGACCTTCAATCCAGGACAAAACACATACCAAGGTGAGCTGAAAAAAATAGCGGCTTCAAAGCCTAAATTAGTTTATTTCTTTGGTGGAATTACTGCCGGAACAGTTATTTTCAAACAAGAGTATCAGCAAAATTACGGTTGGCAATGGGTGGTAAGTACAGAGCTTCTATCCCCTGACCTTATCAATGCCATCGGCAAAGATGTTTCAGAAGGCATGATGGGGGTTGTGCCGGCAGAGGATATTAAACTTGAATCGTATACTAGATTTAGAACCGACTTTGAGACTAAGTTTGGATTTCCTCCAGGGGCAGGAATGTATGATACTAACGCTTATGACATGATCATGTTGATTGCGCTGGCCATTGAAGCCGGGGGTGAAGCAAGTGGTAAAGCCGTCAATGACAATATTGCTAAGGTAGCTAATCCTCCAGGTGTAGTGGCTAATAGCTTTGCAGACGCAATGAAAGAGTTAAAGAACGGTAATGACATTAATTACGAAGGCGCATCTGGGCCAGTAGATTTCAATGAATTTGGCAATGTTGCTTCTTCCTTTGCTCTATTAGAAGTGAAAAACGGGGGATTGCAGCAAGTAGAGTTCTTCCCGGCTAGTGAATTTAAACTCGATTAGATTGTAAGATGATCTTAGAAACCAAGAGAAAAATGAACACTACTATTGAGAGGTGAAGGAATGAAATATATAGGGAAGTCAATCAAACGAAAGATTGATCCGAGGCTGCTCCGGGGAAATGGACGTTATATAGGTGATATTAAAATCGAGGGTACATTAAGTGCAGCTTTTTTGAGAAGCCCACACGCCCATGCTCGAATTCAAAGTATTGATTTAGAACAAGCTCGTCGTTTACCGGGTGTTATAGCCGTGTTCGGTCCTGATGATGGAGGGGAACTTCCCTCCCTCCCTTTTCTCTTCCCATATCCGAGTCTAATTCCTATTACTCAACAGCCACTCAACTCTACTATTCATCATGTTGGCGAACCGATTGCCATGGTGATTGCGAGCTCTCGTTATATTGCAGAAGATGCCTTGGACTTAATTAAAGTGGATTATCAAAAACTGCCTGCCGTTGCCCATCTGGAGGATGCGGTTCGTCCAGATTCGCCGTTGGCACATGAACATCTGCAGTCTAATCAGGCTGCTCAATTTCAGCAGAGTATCGGCGATGCAGAAGCGGCTATGAAAAATGCAGCAGTAGTTGTGAAGCAGCGATTTAAAATTGGAAGAGTAAGTTGTTTACCTATTGAAACGAGAGGAATGCTGGCTATATGGAATAATCATAAAAGTGAGCCAACATTAGAAGTATATGCTACTACTCAGAGTCAACATGAAATGCGCAGGATCCTGGCAGAATCCCTGAATCTATCCGAACATCAGGTTCGGGTTATTGCACCGGACGTTGGAGGGGCGTTCGGCGCTAAGGCTCCTTTTTATGTAGAAGACTTATTGGTTGCCTGGGCGTCGATGAAAGTGGAGGCCCCTGTAAGGTGGCTTGAAGATCGCATGGAGCATATGATGAGTTCTGTCCACGAACGTGAACAAATCCATGAAGCTTCACTAGGTGTAACAGAAGATGGCAAAATTATAGCCTTAACCGATAGTATCTTGGCCAATACTGGCGCCTATGTACCATGGGGTATTATAGTTCCTATAATCACTTCAACATTAATCCCCGGTCCTTATAAAGTCCCAAATTACTTATGTGATGTTCGAGTGCTATATACGAATACCGTTCCACTAGCACCATTTCGAGGAGCCGGAAGGCCGCAAGCCGCATTGATCTTAAATCGACTGTTAGATGAAGCAGCATTTCAACTAGGTATGGACCCAATGGAAATTAAACGAAAAAATTTGATTCAGCATCATGAGTTTCCTTATAACAGCGGCCTAATTTCTCGAGATGGGAGACCCCAGATATACGATAGCGGAAATTATCAAAAGCTTTTCGATGTAGTAAAGAAAGAAGGCGAGTATGACCGGTGGATTCAACTTAAAGAAGAATACCGCAAGCAAGGCCGCAATATAGGGATTGGTACCGCTTTCTCAATTGAAAGTACAGCTTTCGGTTCCTATGAGGGAGCAACAGTTCGCGTAGAATATACTGGTGAAGTGACGATCTTTACCGGTGCTTCCAATCAGGGTCAAGGTCACGAAACATCGTTAGCGCAGGTTGCTGCTGAAGTTTTGAGTGTTCCTATTGAAAGAATAACCTTAAGAGAAGGGGACACAGGAACATTTCCTTATGGTACAGGAACATTCGCTAGCAGGATTGCTACTATTGTAGGTACCGCTATTTACAAAGCAGCTCAAGGTGTGAAGGAAAGAGCGTTAAAAATCGCAGCTCACAAATTAAGTTCCCCTGTTGACAGCCTTGAACTAAGTGAAGGATTTGTTCAATTAAAAGGAGATAGCAAGACTAGGATTTCCTTAGGGCAATTGGCCCACGAGGCAAGAGGAATTTTTCCTGGAACGACTTTTGATCTCCCGGTTGCACCTGGCTTAGAGGTGACTGATTATTTTGCACCTCAGGGAGCGGCCATTACCTCCATGGCAGATATGGCCGTTGTAGAAGTAGATCCGGAAACCTTTAAGATCAAAGTTTTAAATTATGCAGGGGTACATGATTGCGGAACGATATTGAATCCTATGATTGTGACGGGGCAGACCCTTGGAGGCATTTCGAACGGTATAGGAAATGCGTTATATGAAGAGGTCGTATATGATAGCGATGGTCAGTTATTAACGAGCACTTTAATGGATTATATTGTGCCTACGGCTAATGAGATGCCGGAATGCAATCTGCACCATATTGAGACCCCATCCCCGCTAAATCCATTAGGTATAAAAGGTACCGGTGAAAGCGGCAGTATTCCAGTACTTGCAGTAATCCAGTCTGCAGTCCAAGATGCACTGCGTGATCATGGTATTCGAGTAGAGAATATTCCTGTGAAACCATCATATCTCAAAGAGCAATTTAGAAAACAAGAGGCGGCAGCTTTTGCGGAGGGAAAGATTTGATCATAACATTGTGCAATATTATGGAGGTGTAACGGTGACGCAGAATAACTTGAACAATATAACAGTTACCGTCAATGGTAAGGAGCATAGCTTATCGGTTGAACCCAGAATGCTATTGTCTGATGTTCTTCGGGATGAGCTTGGCTTAACGGGAACACATGTGGGCTGTGAGCACGGAATTTGCGGGGCGTGTACGGTGATGATGGACGAGAGGCCTGTGCGGTCATGTCTGGTTTTTGGCGTCCAAGCCAATCAAGCCAAAATCCTAACCGTAGAAGGATTGTCGAATGCGGATGGTACCCTTCATCCGCTGCAGGAGGCCTTCAGAGAAAAACACGGTCTGCAGTGTGGATTCTGCACTCCAGGGTTTCTTATATCGGCCTGCCATTTTCTTGAGGAGAACCCTCATCCGAGCCGTGAAGAAATCAGGGAAGGGATTTCAGGGAATCTATGTCGATGTACCGGGTATCAAAATATCGTCGATGCCGTAGAAATGGCAGCAGAGATGCTCAGTAAAGATAAAATAAGTGAGACAGATCAATGTACTGTACAGGCCGAGCACCCGGCAGGAATTTGATTAATATTCTTTAGTAGGAGGAACGTAATATGCGTTATTTAGGTAAAGCATTGCCTCGCAAAGAAGATTTACGACTTATTACCGGCAACGGTCGATATTTAGCGGATATAGAATCCAAGAATGCACTTCATATGGCTGTACTGCGCAGTCCCCATGCCCATGCCCGAATTGTGAAAATAGATTTGACAAAAGCAAAACAATTTCCTGAAGTGATAGCAGCTGTCTCATTTGAACAGTTGGGTGCAATGGGTAAAAAATTACCAATGCTGGTTCCACATCCCGCATTGCGATCCGAAACGCCTTATCCTCTTGCTAAGGATAAAGTTAATTATGTCGGAGAACCGGTTGCAGTCGTTGTGGCAACCAGTCGGTATATTGCGGAGGATGCGCTCGAACTCATTGATATTGAATACGATGCGCTGCCGGTAGTTGGAAATCCGGAAGACGCGTTAAAAGCTGATGCTCCTCTTCTTCATATGGAAGTTGGCTCCAATACTGCAGCAATGATTATAGAGAAAACAGGTGATGCACAATCCGCGTTCGCCAATGCTGACGTAGTTATCCGTTCCAAATTTCGCATAGGGCGGTGTAGTGTGCAACCCATGGAATCGAGAGGAGTGTTGGCTATTCCCGATACCTTGGGGAATTTGACCATTTGGGACAGCACTCAATCGGTTCATACGATTCGTCGGCTAATCGTAGGATTTCTAGGATTGGAGGAGCAACAAGTCAGATTGATCGCACCCGATGTCGGCGGTGGTTTTGGAGCGAAAAATCGCCTGTACCCGGAGGAAATTCTAGTGCCGTGGCTAGCGCTCCAGTTGGGGAGACCTGTAAAATGGGTCGGTGATCGAATGGAAGATTTAATGGCTTCTTATCAGGAGCGCGATCAGTGGCACGAAGCTGAAATGGCTCTGACGAAGGATGGGAAGATTCTCGCCGTACGTGATCATTTCCTTGCGGACAACGGGGCATATACCCCGTTTGGCATTGTAGTTCCTTATACTACAGCCATCACCATTCCTGGCCCTTACAAAGTTCCTAATTTCTACGCGCAAATGACCTGTGTCTACACCAATAAGACACCTGTTGCGCCATATCGGGGAGCAGGTCGACCACAAGGAGTTTTTGTGATAGAGCGGTTGTTGGATCTTGCAGCCGAACAGCTTGGTCTCGATAAAGCGGAGATAAGACTGCGCAACTTGATCCATACGAAAGAAATGCCTTATGATACCGGACTTTTTTCAAGAGATGGCCGCAAGATGATCTACCATAGCGGAGATTATCCGCAGGCTTTTCAACAAGCATTAGACATGATTGATTATAACGAGTTTCAAAAACTTAAGGAGGATTATCGGAAAGAAGGACGTTATCTGGGAATTGGATTAGCCAATTATATTGAGATGGCAGGTCTTGGTCCGTTTGAGGGGGCTAAAGTGAAGGTAGATCCCGTAACCGGAAAAGTCACCGTTTCTACCGGAGCCGGTTCTCAAGGGCAAGGCCATGAGACCACACTCGCTCAAGTGTGTGCGGAACGACTTGGCGTATCTTTTGATGATGTAAAGGTGGTGGGGGGTGACACAGGCGCCATAGAGTATGGAGTAGGAACCTGGGCAAGCCGAGTAGCGGTAGCAGGAGGAAACGCAGTAAGTGGTGCGGCTCTTAAGGTACGGGACAAAGCTTTAAAATTAGGAGGATTGGTTCTGCAAGCCGATCCAATGGATTTGGACATTGTAGAAGGAATGATCCAAGTGAAGAATGACCCGGATAGAAATGTTTCTTTACAAAAAATTGCCATGATCTCAGTCGATCCTTCAAGATCAACACAACGTCATCTCCCTGAAGGATCGCATTTGCCGGATGATTTTCAACCGGGATTAGAAGAAAGCTTCTATTATTATCCGTCAGCCCTTACGTTTGCGAATGGAACTCATGCAGCGATTGTAGAGGTAGATCCTTCAACAGCTGCGATCAAGGTTCATCGATATATTGTCGTAGACGACTGCGGAAAAGTACTGAATCCTATGATTGTAAAAGGACAGGTAATTGGAGGAGTAGCCCAGGGATTGGGCAATGCGATCTATGAAGAAATGATTCACGATAATAATGGACAGGTGCTGACTGCTACGTATATGGATTATATGATTCCCACCTCTATGGAAGTACCTGATATCCAACTGGGGCATATGGAATCACCTGATCCAAATAATCCTGAAGGGGTAAAGGGCTGTGGCGAAGGTGGAGTAGTGCCTGTGCCCGCGGTCATCAATTCGGCCATTGACGATGCATTGTCTTCATTTGGTATCTATACCACAGAAACACCTGTGTCTCCGTTTAAATTATGGAAACTATTAAAGAAAACGAAGGGAGAAGAGAAAACAGATGGTAACTGATATTCATGCACACTATGTGACCCCTAGAGCGCTAAAGGTTATTCGGGAACATCCCGCTCCTTATGGTGCAAAACTGCAAGTGAATAAAGAGGGTAAAGAATTTATTGAGTTTGCTTACGGTGAGATCATTCGTCCGTTCTTTCCATCCATTATAGACTTGGAAGATCGTGAGCAACGAATGCTTCGTCAAGGAGTGGGTCATGAAGTATTATCGACCTGGCCTGATCTATTTGGTTATGAATTGCCTTCGGAGCAGGGAGCGAAATGGAGCCGGCTTCTCAATGAGGCATTGGCTGAGGACTTAAAGGAAAAAAATGGACTATTTTCTGGTATGGCCACGGTTCCTTTGCAAGATGGAGAACTGGCTGCAAGGGAACTTGAATATGCTGTTTCCAATCTTGGATTTCGTTCTGTTATGATAGCCTCAAATATTGCAGGAAAGGAATTAGATGATCCATCATTTGATCCTTTTTGGGAGGAGGCCGTCCGTCTTCATGTTCCCGTGCTTGTTCATCCTTTACACGTAGCCGGCGAGGAGCGTGTCCGTAGATTTTATATGCGTGCCGCGATCGGCTATCCATATGATACTACGATTGCTGGTGGATACTTAATTCTTGGTGGCGTGTTTGACAGGTTTCCGGATCTAAAAGTAATTCTCCTCCATGCGGGTGGATATTTGCCTTATCAAATTGGTCGTCTTCAGCATACTTATGAGGCTCATGAGGAGTCAAGAAGTATAGCTAAGAAAGGACCTTTAGAATATTTTCAGCTTCTTTATTTTGATACCATCACACATTTTTCTCCAGCTTTAAGCTACCTTGCGGAAATTGCAGGGGCGGACCATCTGCTGCTCGGAACGGATCAGCCTTTCAGCATGGGGGACCCCGATCCTTGCGGGAAGATTAGAACAGCGGGTCTTAGTGAACAGGATATTCGGAAAATTGAGTCTATTAACGCGAAAAACTTATTTCATATGTAATATATAGAGCCAACGTAGAATCATTTACTTGTAAGCTCTTGCCCTCCCAATTCAGCAGCGATTAAAGAGGTGTTCTTAATGAAAAGAATAGTTATGTTAACCCTGTTAATTATATCCATTATCATATCAGGTTGTTCTCAAAATAGTCCGGCGGGTCAATCTGCTGAAGCTAACGCCAATAGTGAATCGAAGAGTAACTTTCCCCAAAAACCTATCGAAATGATTATTCCTTATAACGCAGGTAGTTCTACAGATTTGATTGCCCGAATATTGGCTAACGGAGTATCAAAACATCTTCCAAATGGACAATCTGTTGTTGTTGTGAATAAGGCAGGAGGTTCTGGCACCATAGCAGTAACCGATATATTTCGTGCGAAACCGGATGGATATAAAATCGGTTTGATCAGCGTAACACACCTTGGTATTCAACCTCATTTGGAGCAATCGATATATAGTCACGATAGCTTCCAAACTCTAGTCAGAACAAATGTTATACCGTCGTTTTTAATTGTAAAATCGGATTCCCCTTGGAATACGTTTGAGGAATGGCTGGATTATGCCAAGAAAAACCCGGGTAAATTTACTTACGCAACGGTTGGACCCGGGAGTTCAGTTCATATAAGTATGGAGGCATTAAGCACCGCAGAAGGGATTAAAACCTCACCGGTAGCATTTGAAGGTGCTGGACAATCCTTAAATGCGGTATTAGGAGGCCATGTACTAGGAGGAAATCTTCTTCCCCAAACCTCCAAGGCTCCTTTGGAAGCCGGACAGGTTCGCGCTTTGGTGAACTTTGGGACTGTGAAAAGCGGAGTTTTTAAAGATGTTCCTACGTTACAAGAAAAGGGAATTGATGTGGCATTAGATATATACAATGGACTGATAGCTCCAAAAGGGCTGCCCAAAGACATATTGGATATTTACGATGCAGCATTTAAAAAGACATTGGAAGATCCTGAAATCATTGAACAGTTGAAGAAATTAGATATAGAACCTTCTTACGCGGGACCTGATGAATTTCAAAAAGATATCACGGACAGCTTCAACCAAATTGGGGATACATTAAAGAAAATTGGTATGGTGAAGTAACTTTTAGTAGGGGAGCATAGAAACACTTTTTGATTCTATGCTCCGTTTGCTATAACAACATATATTTTAGAAGGGATGATGGCGTCTTGGAGAAAAAATGGAAGGCAGGATTGTATTCTGGTCTACCTATTTTTCTTTTTTCTGTCTTTATTTTCTGGAAGTCATTTGATCTTCCCTATCTGGGTTCAGTAGGACCGGGGGCAGGTTTTTTTCCTGTTTGGCTAAGTGGAATCTTAATAATCCTTTCTCTATTCTACATGGTTGAATTTAGAAATAAAGAAAATTCGGAAGAAGAATCCATGCCAAAAGGAGAAGATCTAAAAAAAGTATTATATATTATAGGCTGCCTGATTCTTTTTGTCATCATAATTTCCTATTTAGGGTTTGTTTTATCTAGTGCGATCTTCTTATTTTTATTACTCTATCGCGCGTATAAATGGTACTTGAATTTAATTATTTCTGTAGGGACATCCATTTTCTTGTTTTGGCTTTTCCGTACATTGTTGAGTGTCACATTACCAGTTAATGAATTCGGTTGGTAGAAGGAGGCTACATGGATACTCTATCCTTGCTTTTACAAGGTTTTGAAACTGCTCTTACCCTGTCCAATATATTTTACTGTTTGATCGGGGTAACTGTGGGAATGATTGTTGGAGTATTACCGGGGTTAGGTCCTGTGTCGGGTACAGCTCTTCTTATTCCGATCACATTTGGAATGGAACCGATATCCGCCATTATTATGCTTTCCGGAATCTACTATGGTTCCATGTACGGAGGAACAATTACTTCTGTTTTAATTAATACGCCGGGAGAAGCCGCATCGGTAATTACCTGTATTGATGGATATGAGTTAGCGAAGCAAGGACGTGCGGGTACTGCACTGGGAGTAGCGGCCATCGGTTCCTTTATTGGCGGCATCGTGGCGGTTCTCAGTCTATCATTTATTGGTCCTCCTTTAGCTCAATTCGCGTTAAGGTTTGGTCCTCCCGAATACTTTACTATTATGCTGCTCGGGTTGCTCATGTTAGTTGGATTAATGGGTAAATCCTTGGTGAGGGGATTGATTGCCGCCTTATTTGGTTTGATATTATCTTTAATTGGAATGGATCCTTCATCTGGAGCGCCACGATTTACCTTTGGGCAGCTTGAATTATTAGACGGGATAGACTTTTCCGTTCTGGCTTTGGGCCTGTTTGGTATTTCAGAGATTTTGTTGAATGCCGAAAAAAAAATGGACCTGCAGCCCCCCGTCAAAATCCAGGGTCTTTTACCCAAAGGTGAAGAATGGAATCCAACGTTCAAGTCGATTGGAAGAGGGACCTTTTTAGGCTTATTGATCGGTTTGATTCCTGGAGCCAATGCAGCTATTTCCTCTTTGATATCCTATTCGATTGAAAAAAAATGGGCGAAGGATCCATCCCGTTTCGGTAAAGGGGCCATAGAGGGAGTAGCTGGTCCTGAAACAGCGAATAACGCTCACAGCGGAGCTTCTCTTATCCCGCTTTTTACACTCGGAATCCCAAGTTCGCCAACAGTCGCAGTAATTTTAGGGGCGTTTATCATGCATGGTTTAACGCCGGGACCTGCATTGTTTCAGAATAATCCCGATTTTGTATGGGCTGTAATTTCCAGCATGTTTATTGGGAACTTGATACTACTGATTTTTAACTTGCCGCTTGCCAGATTCTGGGCAAAAATAACCTTAGTTCCATATCAATTACTGTTCCCGCTGATTCTAATGATTGCTATCATAGGGGCCTATAGTATTAATAATAGTTTATGGGATGTAGGAGTGATGATTTTCTTTGGTATTCTAGGATACATCATGAAGAAAAAGGACATTCCCATAGCGGCGACCGTGTTGACTTTTGTTTTAGGTACCCAGATCGAAACCTCGCTGTTACAGTCTTTAGCCATTTCTCAATCGGACATTATGATCTTTTTTGATCGACCGATATCTTTCTTTTTGATGATGTTGTGTTTTATCATATTGCTTTTAAGTATCTACAGCGAAATTAAAAAGAAAAGATCTAAATTCGTAAGCGACATTGAAGTATAAAATGCTTGCGGAATTTGATGGGCCATTATTCGATTTATCCGTTTGAAGATTTATGTTCATAAAACTTATGAAGCAATAAATATACAGTATTTCCAAGATATATATTATATATAATATAATATGTGTAAGAAGTGATATGAATCATTTGAGAGAAAGGTGAATTTATTGATGCGGAATGTAATAGAAGAGAGAGAAAGGTGACTTTACTAATGGAGAAATTAACAAAAGATATTAAAACGGATGTGTGTATCGTTGGCGCTGGTCCTGCTGGAATGCTGTTAGGATTACTGCTGGCTAAGCAGGGAATGGATATCTTGGTTTTAGAGCAAAATGCGGATTTTTATAGAGAATATAGAGGAGAAATTACACAGCCCCGGTTTGTTCAATTAATGAAACAACTCAATTTATTAGATTATATTGAAACTCAATCGCATGTAAAAATTCCTGAAGTGGTCGTTTTTAACCAAAATACGGAAATTATGCGACTCGCTTTTAATACCTTAATTGAAGAAGAAAGTTATTGTGCCAGACTGACTCAACCTACTCTTCTTAATGCATTGCTCGAGAAATCAAAAAAATATCCAAATTTCAAATTATTGTTTAATACTAAAGTGAAGGATCTTCTAAGAGATGGAGAAAAAATTGTAGGTGTGTATGCACAAACAAAACCAGGAGAAGAAACTAACGAAACAGAGCTGTTTGAGGGAGATTTATATATCACGTCCAAATTAACTGTAGGTGTAGACGGAAGAAACTCAACAATGGAGAAACTTGGTAATTTTGAGTTGGATCTCGATTATTACGTCAACGATCTTTTATGGTTTTCTTTTAAAACGCCCGAGTCATGGGACTATAACATTTATCATTTTCACTTCCAAAAACATTATAATTACCTTTTCTTGCCTAAGTTAGATGGATATATTCAGTGTGGAATTTCTCTGACCAGAGGAGAGATTCAAAAAATTAAGGAGGAAGGCATTGAAGCTTTTAAGAAAAAAATAATTGAGGATATACCTATTCTTAAAACCTATCTGGACCCTATAACCGACTTCAAATCGTTTGTTTTACTTTTGTGTAAAATGAGGTATGTAAAGGATTGGGCCAAAGATGGCTGTTTGCTCATAGGTGATGCGGCGCATTGTGTAACTCCTTGGGGAGCAGTTGGAAGTACCTTGGCTATGGGAACGGCCGTAATTGCAGCAGATGTTATTTATAAAGGCTTTAAAAATAATGATTTGTCCATTGAAACCCTTAAACAAGTACAAAAAAGACGTGAAAAAGAAGTGAAAATGATACAAAACCTTCAAGTTACGTTAGAGAAGTTTTTAACAAGAGAACCTGTTAAGAAAGATTTAGCGCCACATATGTTCAGCATAGCCACCAAGATGCCCGATGTACAAAATATATATAAACAGCTATTTACGAGGGATAAACCTTTAGAAATTGATGATTCATTTATTTTTTCGGAGGAAGAGTTGAAATTAAATTTATAGAGGGGGAGCCTTTTAATGTTCATTACCAGGCATGATGGATATTTGTATCTCGTGAATCAATATGATCATTCCGTACAAGCAGGAGAAGTTGCAAGGCGTTGGGGGAATGAACAGTTTGATCGTCCAAATCAATTTGATTCCCTTTGTTTGGCAGTGGAGAAACACGATATTGGTTGGGTAGAATCGGATACAAAGGTGCTGTTCAATCATGAAACAGGGCAGCCTGTTCCCTTTCTTAACGTAAATCTTCTTCAACATGTCGAGTTTTACGGCAAGGGATATGAACAAGTCAAAACGGAAGATCCCTATGCGGGATTATTGGTAGGGATGCATTGGATTGGCTTATATACTAGTCGTTTTGGATATGACCCGATGTTCACGTTTAAAATTCCCGAGGAATTGGTTCCTTTTATCAATGAGAACATTATTAAGCAGCAAAAGGCTTGGATAGATCTGAAGATGGATCTGTGGAATAAAGCAGAGCCGAGAAGCAGATTCGAAGATCATTTATGGATGAATTATGAGATTCTTCAATTTATGGACCGACTCTCACAGTATGTATCTATGAATACATTGGATACGAAGAGCCAATTGATTATGGGTCCCGTACGTCAAACGGTGGATAGTGAAGGGTGTATGATTACGGTCCAAGGGCAAGGTGACGGAACGGTTGCTGTAGATCCATTTCCATTTGATTCCGTCGTGGAGACCACTGTGCGGTTGCGCAAAATTCCGGATATCCGTTATGGATCGCATGAAGAAGTCTATAAAGCTATGGAAGAAGCAAAAGTTGAGCTAGTAGATTGGAAGTTCGTTCCTTTAGAAACCTAAATAAGTGTGAAAACGGGAAAAATATTGCTTAAAAGGAGGAGTAACAATGGCGAAAATTCTTATTCATTTAACCCATGGACCTGAGGCGCCTACTCAAGCTGATCGTGCGTTTCTTATAGCTAAAACAGCATTAGAAGAAGGTCACAACGTCTCGATGTTCTTGGCCGGAAGCGCTGTTCAGCTCATGCGTAATGATATTTTGGATAGCGTAATTGGGGTTGGAGAAGGTGTAACGTCTTTGCGCGAGTCATACAATACTATCATTGCAGGGGGAGGGAAAATTTATTTATCCAAAATTTCCTGCGGTGCACGTGGGATGACTGATCAGGAATTAAGTGGAAAACAGGTAGAACTTGGAGAACCAAATGTTCTTGTGCGGCTAACCGTTGAACATGATCGGGTCATTACGTACGGATAGGAGGGGAGTTCATGGCAAGAATATGGGAAAACTATTTGGATGAACGCGATAAGAAAGTCTACCAAAAGGCTGGTTTGGGGACAAAATTAGGAATTGGTAAGAAGCCTGCTTTGGTTATTGTGGATGTACAATACGGTTTTACTGGGGATTCACCAGAAAACATCGAGGAATCTATACAAAAATATCCAACCAGCTGCGGAGAGACCAGCTGGCAAGCCATTGACCATATTAAATTGCTGTTACATGCAGCGAGAAATGCTGGACTCCCGATATTTTTTACGATTATCGAGGGAAGCAAATCTTCCCCTAACGAGCATGTCGGCATCAAAGGGGATATTTTTGATCACCCTGCGCTCTTAGAAGGGGAAAAGGGTTCGCAAGTAGTAGAAGAGTTGAAACCTCAACACGGAGAGATTCTCATTTCCAAGAAAAAACCAAGCATTTTTTTTGGGACGCCATTGGCCTCCTATCTTACAGCCCGTCATGTAGACAGTCTGATTATTACTGGTTGCACAACAAGCGGATGTGTTCGCGCCTCTGTAATTGATGCCTTCTCACATAATTATAAGGTGGTTGTTCCAGAGGAATGTGTGTTTGACCGTGGGATTGCTTCTCATGCGATTAATCTTTTTGATATGCAGCAGAAATATGCAGATGTCGTTCCGGTGGAAGAAGTTATAAAGGAGCTACAAAACAAATAATGACCGGCCAGTTTCTCAGTAATAAATAACGTTTACGGTTGTAAATAAAATTGTGAGAGCCTAACTCATATCTTAGAGTTAGGCTCTTTGTTCATTTATGAAGCTGAATTTATTATTGAATACGAAAGCTGGTCAATGAATCATACCCTAGCCGCTGTTTTAACCAATGATCCGCCGCTGCGTATTTTAGTTTTCTTTCAAATTCATTCAGTTGGGTTATGAAAAGGTAAGACAATGGATGCTTCTCTAGTTCTGTACGATTCGTAAAGCTCATCAATTGCGAGCTATGCTCGATGGTAAAGCGTACTTTAAGTTGTCCCATATGATCACCTCAATACATCCTATGCCACTGAGAAGAGAGGACAACCCTTATTTTTCTCATATCAAAAAAAGGACAAGCATATAAATAGATAAGAGGGGGGAAGCCATGGACGGAAAAACAGGGAAACTTAATTCTGACAACCTCCGTTATGTGGCTTTGTATTGTCGAGTCTCAACGGATGAACAAGCTCGCGAAGGTGTGTCTTTAGAAGAACAGCAGGAACGGTTAAAAGCCTATTGTCGCGCAATGGGTTGGACTGACCAATTCCAGATCTTTATTGACGATGGCTATTCTGCGAAAAATCTTGAGCGTCCTGCATTAACACGTTTACTACAAGCTGTTAAAAGCGGAAATGTAACTCGTATAATGGTGACCAAGCTTGACCGGATGAGTAGAAGATTGCTCGATTTATTAAATCTAATTGATTTGTTCCAAGACTTCGAGGTCTCATTCGTTTCCATAAGTGAATCATTTGATACGAACACTCCCTCGGGACGCCTTACATTACAGGTTCTTGGTGCAGTTGCGGAATTTGAAAGAGAACGAATTCGTGAACGGGTATTTGAAAATATGCTGCATGCTGCAAGTACCGGGAAATGGTTGACTCAAAGCCCTTATGGGTATGATTTAATAGATAAATCATTAGTAACTAATGAAAAGGAAGCTAAAATCGTCAAGAGGGTTTTTGAATTGTATCTCCATCAAGGAAATGGGTTTTATTCCATAGCAAAATTACTGAATGAGGAAGGGATACCCTCTCGACATGACAAAGAATGGTCAATACGATCCATTAAGCTCATGCTAACCAATCCGGCATATAAAGGATCCATGGTATGGAATAGAAAAGATTCAAGCAAATCAAAGCGCAAGGAAAAGGACGATTCGGAATGGGTCATCGTTGAAGATTGCTTGCCTGTCATCATTGATAAACCGACCTGGGAAGCTGTTCAAAAAAGGTTAGCGCAAACGAAAATGGCTCCTCGGGCACAAACGAGTCTACATCTACTAGGCGGTTTAATTCGATGCGGAAATTGCGGTTCTGGAATGAGTATTGGCTATTCAGGGTCACAGAATCACCGGTACCGAGTTTATCGTTGTTCGGCAAACAAAAATAAAGGTACCTGTACAAGTAAGCAATATCGTGCAGATGATGTTGAAAATTGGTTTAAAGAAGGATTATCACTTCTTAGTTGGGATAACTCTGGCATTCTAAGAATGACGGCTGCGGATCCATCGGCGAAATCAGAAAGAGAGCAGCTTGAACAGAAAGTAAAAACAGCTAAGGCAAGGTATAAACGTAAAGTGGAAGCTTATACAGCAGGCTTCATTGAACTAACAGATCTCAACGAAGAAAAAGAAAGATTAGAACAAATTATTTCTGAGATGAAAATGGCAGACCGCGGCGAACGGGATCCTATTGATATTGAGTTACTTCAAAATGAATTAAATGACAAAATTTATAACATGATCTCAGCAATAGAATTCATGCCAGTGGAGCAAGCAAAAGCGATTATTCAAACGTTTATTCGGTATGTTATCATCCATGGAATTGAAGATATTGAGATCCGACTACGCTCTTTATAGCAGAGTGGGGCTATCCCGCAAGGTTTCTAACCGAAAACGCAAATTAAAAAGCTCTCCATAGACGATCTTCATCGTTCATAGAGAGTTTATTTGCGTGAGCACCTTAGCGGTACGAAGCCCAGCCTTCGTTCATGATTTTCGTCTCGAGCTGCGGCCAGAAGTAGAGCATTTCGTCGCGCAGCATCGTCATAATATCGCGCTGCCAATCCTTCATATAAGGCGCGTGCTCTTCGATGAACAGCATGACATCCTTTTGCCTGACCGGCGGGAATTTCGTTTTCTCTGGAAGCTTTTCGCCCTCAGGTTTGCCGCGTTTGTCCAGATCCCACAGATCCTCATAACCGAAATGCCGTTCCGTTGGCTCTTTCATGGTGATGAGTTTGGCGTCGCGTTCCTCGCGCTGCCGATGATACGGCTTGACGAGAAGCGGGTCCACGTGCTCCTGAATGGCCAACACGGCGTCGATGAATTTCTCCACCTCATCGATGCCGTACTCCATCTCGTACTGCCGGATGCGTTCCGCCGTAGCGGACATGCTCTCGACCATATTGCGGTTTGTTTTGGAGAAGCGGACATTGTTCTTGAAAAAGTCGCAGTGAGCGAGCACGTGCGCCACAATGAGCTTGTTCTGGATCAGGGAGTTGCCTTCGAGCAGGAATGCGTAGCAAGGATCGGAATTGATGACGAGCTCATATATTTTGCTGAGCCCGAAATCGTATTGCATTTTCATTTTGTGAAAGGTTTTTCCGAAACTCCAATGACTAAAACGGGTAGGCATCCCATAAGCTCCAAAAGTGTAGATAATATCGGCGGGGCAGATTTCGTAGCGCATCGGATAAAAATCTAAGCCAAAGCCTTCGGCGACCTCTGTAATTTCCGCAATGGAATATTCAAGCTGCTTCATGTAATCCGTATTCATCTTGCCACCTTCCCTTCCATCCCTTTCGGGAAAAAGGTTTTGAGCGCTTTATAAACCTCGCCCTTCTCGCGAATCACATAATGAACAAATTTCGGGTCGTGCAGGTTACGGTAAGCCGACATCAGGGTGCTGCTGCGGTTGTATTGGTTTACTTCGCCGTAGCCGAACAGATTGCAGCGTTTGACCAGCTCATTGATCAGCTTCACGCACCGCTCATTGTCGGAGGTCAGATTGTCGCCGTCGGAAAAATGGAACGGATAAATGTTGAAGCGCGATGAAGGGTACGAACGGTCGATCAAATCCACCGCAAGCTGATACGCTGAGGAACATATCGTTCCGCCGCTCTCGCCCTTAGTGAAAAACTCTTCCTCCGTCACGACTTTCGCTTCCGTGTGGTGAGCGATAAACACGATTTCCACGTGCTCGTATTTCGTACGCAGAAAGCGTGTCATCCAGAAAAAGAAGCTGCGGGCGATATATTTTTCAAAGGAGCCCATGGATTTGGGGTTGCCACAATGAGACAGAAGAGAAAATAGATACTAAAAGTTCTAGGATGTCAATTGTTTATTCTGACAAAATAATACCACTACATGTTATTTTAAGTGACAATGATGATATGGATTTTTTATTGTAACATACATGTAAGGAATCATTACGTTATTATTACATGGGTATTTTGGGGGGGCTAATGGTAAACCGAAATTAGGTTAAAACGACAATGGTGATGAACGTTGTGGGTTGAGTTGAGGATGTAAGGACTATATTTTAGGGAGGTTTTGTACTTATGAAAAAAGCTTATAAAGTATTTTCAACTGTCGTATTGGCGCTAATTCTCATTTTGGTCTCTGCTTGCGGAAATACGTCAAGCGAAGTAAAAGAGACTGCCGTAAACACTGATAAATCAGCTGCAGCCGGTACGTTGCAGGGGGATGTCGCTGCCGAATTTACCTTAGTGGCGGGAGCTCCCGGTTGGCCTCAAAGTATGGGTTTTATTGCAAATAAGCAAGGATACTATAAGGATGCGGGTTTAAGCGGATTGGATTTTAAAGCTCTTCCGTCTGGAACGGCCGCAGGTGAGGCGATCGGTTCGGGCAGTGCGCAAATTGGGTACACCAATACGGCCACGGCTGTTGCTTTACTTGCGAACGGAGCGCCGGTTAAAATTCTTTCCGGTACAAGCACCGGCGGGAATGGAATTGTAGTTATGGATAAGGCTATCGATTCAGTCGAAAAATTAAAAGGCAAAAAAGTAGGCGTGCCGCAGGGGCGGACGCTTCATGAACTGCAATTTCGTCTGCATGTATTAAAACAAGCTGGGCTTACCTACAGTGATATTACACCTGTGCCGCTTAACCCGCAAGACACTTATTTACCATTAGAGCGCGGGGAGATCGATGCCGCAGTAATGTATGATCCGTATATAAGTATCGCTTTGGATAAGGGGGCAACGATGCTTGTACCGCCGGAGAAAATGTGGGAAGGTCCTGCTTATTTCTCGGTGCTGATCGCAAGAAATGAATTGATCGAAAAAAATCCTGCACTGGTTCAGGCTGTGACGGATGTCCATGCCAAGACGATTCAATTTATTAAAGACGAACCCCAGAAGGCATCTGAAATTTTGGCAGAATTCTCTCGTCAGGACGTGAAGGTAACGCACGATTCATTAGAGACAAACATAGTGCTGGCTGAAGCGGAATCGAAGCAGCTGCAAATTTTAGTTGATGCTATGAAAGAACAGGGAATCATCAAAGAAGCGCCGGATATGAGTGCCGGAGTAGACCCAAGCTTTATTCAAAGAAGCGTTGGTAAATAGCAGTAAGGAAGTAAGAATGGGGATACACAATTTGTTGTATCCTCATTTTAACAACATGCTTGGACAATCATCCTATCCATTACTTTTAATGAAGGAGAAATATTATGGATATTAAAATTCAGGCAAGCCATGTAAATAAAATTTATCGGACAGATAAAAAAGAGGGTACGTTAGCTTTGGATGACGTAAGTTTTGAGATTAAAGAAGGCGAATTCGTATGCATGCTAGGGCCTAGCGGATGCGGCAAGACGACCATGTTAAATATGATCGGCGGATTTGAGAATCCTTCAAGCGGAGCCGTCAAGGTGGCGGGTCAAGTGGTTTCTGATCCAGGGCCTGATCGGGGCTATGTTTTTCAGGAGCATGCTTTGTTTCCGTGGTTAAAGGTTGGAGATAATGTTGGTTTCGGTCTGCTTCGGGATAAAAGCCTAAGCAAGCAAAAAAGGCAAGAAATTGTGGATTATTATTTGAATATGGTGAATCTCTCGGAATTCTCGGATAAATACCCCCATCAGCTTTCAGGAGGGATGAAACAGCGAGTAGCCATAAGTCGCGCTTTGGCACCTAACCCGGAAGTGCTGCTAATGGATGAACCTTTTGCTGCTCTAGATGCCCAAACCAGATATATGATGCAGCTTGAGTTAATCAAGATTCATCAACGTTCCCAGAAAACCATCGTGTTTGTTACCCATGGGGTGGATGAGGCCTTAGTATTAGCCGACCGGATTTTAGTGTTCTCGCGCCGACCGGGAAGAATCATTCTAGATGAAACGATCGATATAGAAAAGCCGAGAGATGTCAATGAACCTAAACTATTGGACATTAAAGCCAGGTTATTCAAGCTGTTGGAACAAGAAGGAAATTATCATATGTCCGTTGGATAAAATATACATTTCTGAGGGGTGCTAAGTATGTCAGATTTATCTGTAACTACCAAGAGTACGAATCCTGAATCGACAGATACCCAAATGAAAATGAAGAAATGGATCGGAAATATATTAATGCAAATATGGTTTCCTGCTGTTTTAATTTCCATTTGGCAATTGGTTGCATCTTTGCAAATTTATCCTGCATTTATGCTGCCCGGTCCTATTGCAGTAGTGCAGCGAGGCTGGGAGGTTCTAACTAGCGGATTTTTATTTGATCAAATAGCCATTAGTCTTAAAAGACAATTTACAGGATTTATCATGGGGATTTCCGGAGCGTTATTATTAGGTTTTATGCTTGGTATTTCCCTTAAAATGCGTACATGGATGATGTCCACTCTTAAATTATTATATCCGATCCCGGGAATCGCATGGGTTCCTCTTGCTATTCTTTGGTTCGGAATTGGCGATGGCTCCATCATCTTTATTATTTTTATGGCGTCAATATGGCCCCTTTTGTTTAATACGATTTCTGGTATTGATGCCATTAACCCTACGCTTATTCGGGCTTCAAAAGCATTGGGAGCTACGAAATTCACATTATTTTTCCGGGTATACCTACCGGGAGCCTTGCCATATGTTATTACGGGTTTGCGTTTGTCCTATGGAGCCAGCTGGAGGAATATCGTAGGGGCGGAAATCGTTGCTGCAGCCAGTGGATTGGGGTATATGATAAATAATGCGAGATCCTTGTTAGCTGGAGATGAAATTATCGTCGGCATGATTACGATTGGAATTCTCGGATTCGTGATTGAAAAGTATGTTTTTGATTTTCTCCAAAAAGTCACCATCAAGAGATGGGGTCTGTCTAATCCTGATGCATGAGTTAACGCAACGAACCAATGGGAACAACAGACGTCGAACCGACGAAAGTCGGTTTTTTTAAGTATAACAAGGTATAATTTTGATCCGGAAATCCTGAGGTTGCGATGCAGATATTTCAAATTGTCATAAACCAACGTACGTCTCATTTTTATCCGATCGGACAAATAAAAAATATTTTTTTTCGGCTTTATCCACAACGATTGTTCTTTGTTTGTTAAATATAATAATAAAAAGGCTTTGTTATGGTGAGGTGAACGATCTGGAAATTACTCGTTTGGAGTCCACCCTGGAAGAAATTAATAAAATAGGTGCTTCTGAGAATAAGGGAATCACCAGACTTGCGTATACGAAGGAACATTGGAAGGCCAATGAATATTTTATTCGCAAATGTAAGGAAGAAGGAATGTCCGTCAGGATGGATCCCTGTGGCAATATCATCGCCAGGAGGGAGGGCCGGGAGCCTCATCTTCCTGTGGTTGCTTGCGGTTCTCACTTGGATACGGTTCAGGAGGGCGGCAAATATGATGGAACGCTTGGGGTGGTTGCAGGGCTGGAAATTATACGCAGTCTCAATAAGAAAGGGATTACCACCCGAAATCCTATCGAAATTATCTCATTTGCCTGTGAAGAATCAGCGCGGTTCGGCGTTTCCACGATTGGCAGTAAAGCCATGGCGGGTAAGATCAGCCATGAATCTCTTGAAAAGCTGAAAGACAAGGATGGCATTTCATTCCGGGAAGCGTTAGCCGGTGTCGGCTTGGATTTAGAAGGGATCGGAGCTGCTCATAGAAGCAGGAATGAGTTCAAGGTCTTCTTCGAGCTTCATATTGAGCAAGGTCCGTTATTAGAGAATAGCTCTGTACAAGTAGGGCTTGCAACAGGGATCGCCGCACCGACCCGACTAGAGGTTACGATTCGGGGTAAGGCTTCTCATTCGGGCACGACGCCTATGAATATGCGGAAGGATGCGTTGATTGGGGCGGCTGAAATCATTACGGGGCTTGAGAAAGCGGCTTTGGCGGAGCAAGGTCACGGCACGGTGGCTACAGCCGGTGTGTGCCATGTCCATCCAGGAGCGATGAATGTTGTTCCGGATTTCGTTAGTTTAAAGCTGGAGATTCGCGGTACGGTAATACAGTCCAGGCAAGCCGTTCTGGACCGTCTGTTCAAGTTAATTTATGAATTAGAGGAGCAGCGGGGCTTAGAAATTGCAACGAATATCTTAAGCGACGAAGACCCCGTTATCCTGGATAAACACGTTTTAAGCTATGTATCTTCGCGTTGTGACAACCTTGGGATCACTTATCAGAACATGATGAGCGGAGCCGGACATGATGCTATGAATATGGCTCAACTTTGTCCGGTTGGACTTATTTTTATTCCATCCAAAGACGGTTTAAGCCATCATAAAGACGAGTATAGCTCGATCGAGCAGATTGCTATAGGTGTCTCCTTGCTGGAGCATGTTATGGTTCAGTATGCTGACACGGATATTGAAATAATAGGTGCGAATGCAGATACCAAAAACGTGATATAAAAGGTCGTTATGCAAGATATGTAACAAACCATCTAAAGAAAGGTATGATACATATGAATAAAGTAGAAAAGGTTAAAGTTTTATCTGAGCTATTTGATTTAATTAATATGTATTATGTTGCTCGGGATCTGCCTAGTGAGGAAAACGATTTCTTCATGGAAGTAGAGAAATGCTGCATTCTTTTAGATTTGGATTACACGGAACTTAAGAATGTATTTGGATTAAATTGTGCCTTATAACGGCGAAGTGAACTGCGATTTGTACATGAAAGGGATCGTTTAGTGAAAAAATAGCTTAGTCATCGTGGTGATACACTTTGACTAAGCTATTTTGTTATATTATATAACATTTATAATTTGTTTAAATCGACAAATTAAAATATTATGTAACAATAGTTGACACAATGTGGACATGGAGGTAAGATATTAAAAAATCCAATTAAACACAAGGGCGAATATCTTTTCCAGCAGGATGTATGAAAGAATGGAATGAACAAAAATGATGGGGGGATTTGGTTAAACCGACAATAACAGGGCTCATCGCTTGATCTGAGAAGACGTTCAAATCAAAAAAATATGATCATGGGGTGAACATATGGGGATTGCCGTTCGGAATGCGATGAAGGTGGGTGGATTAACCCGCTGCAGGGTCGTAGCTGGCGAAAAGGGTTTGGATCGGGAGATCGATTATATTGCCGTCATGGAAGTACCTGATGTGATCCGCTGGATGAAAGGAAACGATTTGCTGCTTACAAGCCTGTTTCCCATCAAAAATGATGAACAAGCGATACGCTGTTTGGTTCAAGAGCTTTCGGACATCGGGAGTGCGGCGCTGGCGATTAAAACTCATCGTTTTATTAAAGAAATACCGGAAATTATCATTTCCGAAGGGAATCGGTTGAATATGCCGATCATTGAGATTGATAGCCAGGTTTCCTATTTGGACATCATGACGCCGCTGATGAGTTATATTTTAAATAAGTCAGAGACGGAGCATGAGGATCTGGAGTTGTTCTTTCAATGGGTCACGGAGCTAGCAATGGGGGGCAAAGGAATCCCTGCTATTGTGCAAGCGGTAGAGGAGATGACTGGAAATCTGGTTACGGTAGAATCGGAATTTCCCTTTGTGGAAGGGGTTCTTTATGACAATGGGATTCTCCCGTTAAACCGAAATCAAAAAAATGAGCTCAAAGCGTCAAAGCGTTCTATCCGTATGAACCGGACTTTAAACCATAAGGAAATCCAAAGCATTGTGACGCCTTTATTGCTTAATGAAGAATTATATGGATATGTAACTTGCTGGCAAACGACCCAACCGTTTCGTGAGAAGGACTTTGTTATATTGGAACGGGTCATCCCCTTACTGGCATTGGAATTTTTGAAAGAAAAAACAAAAGTCGATGTAGAGCAGACCTACAAGGATGATGTTTTAACCGATATTTTATTGGGTGTTGCCAAGGATGGGGAAGAAGTCATGGCCAAGGCCAGAAAATTCGGTTGGGATCTAACGAAAAATTATCAGGTGCTGGTGATTGACTTTGATAAGGCAGCTATGGCGGAGAGTCATCATAACGATGCGGTTCTGCTTCAAAAATATAAAATGAGACTGCTGCGAAAGATGGATCACATTTTAAGCTTATATAGCAAAGGCACCATTATTGGGTTAAGGAAGGATGCCCTTATCGTACTGTATCCTGTCGATGAGAATGAAGGCCATAGCAAAGGACGCATCGTCGCCTTTACGGATATGGTGCTGAAGCGATTAAGATGGGAATTTCCGGACATTTACTTTACGATCGGAATTGGCCGATATGCTCACGGAATTAAAGGGATCCATTCCAGTTATCGGGAAGCAGTGAATGCGGTTCAATTAGGTAAGCAAATATGGGGAACGAACAAATCGGTTCATTTTGATGATTTAGGCATTTACCGGATTCTCGGCCAATTCCATGACCGGGAAGAATTACAGGCTCTGTACTCCGAATCGGTTGGAAAGCTGGTCGAATATGACGACAGTAATCAATCCCGTCTGATGGAGACGCTTTGTACTTACTTTAAAAATCATTGTGCGTTATCGGATACGGCCGATAAATTGTTTATCCACGTAAATACGCTAAAATACCGGCTGCAAAAAATCGAGCAGCTGACTGGCTGCGGAATTCATGATGCGGAAGAGCGTTTGAAGCTGCATATCGGACTGAAGATACAGGATATTTTAAACAATCAAATATGAAATGCTTCTTCCATACCCTATTTGGAGAAAACATGACATCAACAAGAAAAAAATGGGTAGGATTCCAAACTTTATTGTCCATTGATCTAAACAGGATATCCATATGATGAAGTCAATTGTTGAAACGGACAACGAAATCACTCGGATATTTGTTAAATGAACAATGAAAAAGGTTTGAGATTCAAATAAGATATATGTAAGTTAACATCACACAAGTGAAGTAACATAACATGAAAGACGGCTTGGCGGAACAATAAAGGAGAGGGAGTGATTGTCTTAAAAACGCACATTAAGAATGGAAAAGTCATCAATCCGGATACCCATTTTATGCGGCAAGTTGATGTTCTGATTGAGAATGGAAAAGTCATCAGTATCGGTAACCAAGACGCAGTGGATGCGGATTTTGTCATTGATGCAACCGACTTGTTGGTCGTTCCCGGTTTAGTAGATATTCATGTCCATTTTAGAGACCCTGGCCTGGAGTATAAAGAAACCATTCAAACCGGATCGTTATCGGCTGCCGCCGGAGGGTTTACTTCCGTAGTATGCATGCCAAATACAAAGCCTGCTATCGATAATGTAGAAACCTTGGAGTATGTTTTGCAAACCGGTTTAAAGGACGGGGTCGTTAAAGTGCATTCGTCTGCTGCGATAACGTATGGTATCGAGGGACAAGAATTGACCGATATGGAAAGCTTATATCAAGCGGGAGCCGTAACCTTTACCGATGACGGAAGAACGGTGATGGACCCAAAGCTTGTTTATAAAGCTTTTTGCAAGGCTGCCGAATTGGATGTCCCCATCAGCTCGCATTGTGAGGATCATCATTTGGTTACCCAAGGCTCCATTCATCGAGGAAAGGTCAGCGCCCAGATTAACGATCCCGGTATTCCGTCTTTGGGTGAAGAGCTGATCATCGCTCGCGATCTTCTGTTCGCCGAGGAAACGGGAGCAAAGCTGCATATCCAGCACGTTTCGACAGCGAGAGGAGTACAGCTTATACGGGAAGCCAAATCTAGAGGAGTGCGTGTAACTGCAGAAGGAGCGCCGCATCATTTTACCATAACTGACGAACAAGTGCTGTTATGCGCAGCGATGGCTAAGGTTAACCCTCCGCTTCGACCTCTGAAGGACGTAGAGGCCGTTATTCAGGGGCTTGTCGACGGCACCTTAGACGTTATAGCTACGGATCACGCGCCGCATTCGCTCGAGGAGAAATCGCGACCGCTGAAAGAAGTGCCGTTTGGGATGGTCGGATTGGAAACGGCTGTCGGACTCACTTTCACCTATTTAGTCCATAACGGTAAATTACCTTTAATGGAGGCCGTGGCGAAATTGACTTCGAGTCCTGCGAAAATTATGGGTTTGCCTGCGGGGAAACTGGAAGAAGGACTCGACGCCGACATCACGATCTTGGACCCGGATAAAGAATGGATTGTCGATCCGAAAGTTTTTTGTTCCAAATCGAAGAATACTCCTTTTACCGGGATGAAGCTCAGAGGAAAAGCGGTTATGACGATGGTGAACGGTAAAGTAGTATATGACGAGCTATCGCTCTGAATAGGATCTAGCCAATGCTGCTAGATAAAACTAACATTGGGGAGGTTTACGAGATGAGAAAAACGAGTAAATTTTTGATGATGATGGTCATGATCTTCACCGTTATTTTGGCGGGCTGTGGTCAAAGCGGAAATTCGGCAACAACGCCAAATACGGACGGAGCTCAACAGGGTGCGGCGGATTCAACGGCTAAGCCAGCAGGAACGGTGGGCGACAGCTTGCCTCCGGCAGAAAAGAAAGAAATCACCCTAAGGCTGAACTGGAAGTTTAAAGGTGATTATGCGCCATTCTTCGTAACGCAAGAAAAAGGCATTTTTGAGAAATACGGACTTGACGTCGATGTATTGGAAGGAAGCGGCTCGGTACAAACCCTGCAGGTGATCGCTCAAAACAAGGACGATATCGGAGTCACATCAACCGTCGAGCCTTTGCAAGGCATAGATAAATCGATGCCGGTAAAAATGATTGCTTCATACGCATCGCGTTCGCCAATAGCGGTGCTTTCGTATCCCGATAACCCGGTGAATTCGCCCAAAGATTTAGAAGGCAAAAAGCTTGCCGCTTCAACGGATTCGACATTTACGCACATCTACGAGAAGTTTATGAATGCCAATGGCGTAGATACCAGTAAGGTTGAGCTGATTAAATTGGAAACCGGAGCCCGCAATACGACTTTCCTTAATAAGGATGTTGATGCTGTAGCTGTCTTTTCGAACAATGAGTACCCGTTATTTGAACAAAGATTAGGAACGAAGCTAGTGCCGATGTATATTGCTGATTTTGGATTCAACATTGCGAGTTTAACGCTCATTGCCAATAATAAATTCTTGGAAGAGAACCCGAATACGACCAAACGGTTCTTGGCTGCCTTGAACGAAGGGTTCAAATATACATTTGAGCATCCGGAAGAAGCTGCGGCCATCACGAAAAAGCTGTTCCCCGATACGGCAAATGAAGAACTGGTCATCGAACAAATCAAGCGTACGGCCGAGCTGGCGGCAATTAAGGATAAGCCATACGGCTGGATCGATCCGGAAAGTATTGAGCAAACGGCAACCCGTTTGTTGGAAAGTGATTTGATTAAGAATAAGCTGCCCGGAAATGACTATTTCACTAATGAATTCATGCCGCAATAGCACTCAACCAGATAGGCTTTAGAGGAGGAACCCGTTTGAGGAATTACGTATCCCGCACGACATCCATAACATTAACATTGCTGGGGTTGTTTGCGGTATGGGAAGTCGCCTGTCGTATTTTACAAGTTCCAGAGTATTTAATGCCGACCCCGATGAATATCGTTGAGAGATTCATCCAGGATTGGTCCGTCATCGTAAGTCACAGCGGAATCACTCTCAGCGAAGTGTTGCTCGGATTCACGATGTCTGTGTTCATCGGTATTCCGATCGCAATTCTGATTGTGTATTCAAAGTATTTTTCTAATTCCGTTTTCCCGATTTTGATTGGTATTCACTGTGTGCCTATGATTTCATTCGCACCTTTGCTCATTATTTGGTTCGGATTCGGGATGCTCACCAAAGTATTGATCGCATTCATGATTTCATTCTTCCCGATTGTCATCAACACGGTGGTCGGTTTGCAGTCGATGGAAAAGGATATGTTCCATTTGGCCAAATCGCTTCGGGCTAACAAGATGCAAACCTTCATTTACTTCAGGCTTCCCAAGGCCCTCCCGAGCATATTTGGAGGACTCAAGGTCGGCATCACGCTGGCTGTGGTTGGGGCCGTAGTCGCAGAATTTGTTTCTTCCCAGAAGGGTCTGGGTTATCTGCAGCTGACTGCTCATTCTCAACTGGATGTGACCATGGAGTTTTGCGTTATATTCACCCTGGCGTTCATCGGGATCGGGTTGTTTTCCATCATCGGCTGGATTGAACGGTTGTCCATGCCTTGGTACCGTGCAACGCGTAAGGAGGAAGCGTAATGAGGGGAAAGAAAATAGTAATCAAAGATGTGGAAAAAACGTTTCAAACACGAAGCGGACCGGTATTGGCGTTAAACCGGGTAAATTTGTCCATTGAGCCATCTTCGTTCGTATCTGTTGTTGGGCCGAGCGGATGCGGTAAAAGTACATTGATGAACCTGATTGCCGGTCTTGATCAACCTACGGTAGGTACCGTCGAGGTGAACGGCAAGGTAACCCATGAGCCGCAGGACGAAAATGCGATCGTGTTTCAAAAGGATTTACTGTTAGAGTGGCGGACGATTCTTGGGAACATATTGCTGCCCTCTGAAATTCAGAATTCAACCTGGTTTGACCGCAAAGATAAACAGCCTAATCGAAAAATCGCGGAAGAACTACTGAAAATGGTCGGCCTGGAAGGCTTCGGCGACAAATATCCGTCCGAATTATCAGGCGGGATGAAACAGCGCGTAGCGATTTGCCGGGGGCTCATTCAAAATCCGTCTTTGCTGATGATGGATGAACCCTTTGGCGCTCTGGATGCTCTTACGCGGGAACAAATGATGCTGGATTTGCTTAAAATTTACGACAAGTACAAGTTTACCGTATTGTTTATTACACACAGCATCGAGGAAGCCGTCTTCTTATCCGATCGTGTATTGGTGATGTCCTCCCGTCCTGGAAAAGTGGTCCGCGATATTTCCATCGATCTGCCCAGACCCCGGTCGATGGATACCCGGTCCAATACCAGGTTTATGGAGTACGTTCATGAAATTCGCGGTGAATTCAAATCTCAAGGCATTTTGAAGGAAATGTAATGCAAACTAAAAATAGTGAGGGATTATCCATGAACCATTCTAATGATTCAGCAAACGAGCAGATACTATTGATGAAAACCAGACTTGTTAATTGTCTTAAAATCTTAAATCATGAAGGTGTTTTTGAATTAACTTACGGACATATGAGCTGCCGTATTCCAGGTACAGATAAATTCCTTATTCTAGGGCATCTTCATGAGAAAGGGAAAAACCTGTTTGATATCACGGTCGATGATATTGTTACTATGGATATAGATGGAGAAACCCTGCCAGGAGAAGTAGAGGCGCCAGGAGAACGTTTTATCCATACTGAGGTATATAGACGCCGTCCTGAAGTAGAAGCTATTGTTCATTGCCATCCGATGGTAGCCACCAGCTTTACTATTTCCGGAGTACCGATTATTCCGGTGAATCATTTGGGAACCATTTTTGCTCCGGAGGTTCCGCTTCATGATTACAGCGGACAAGTGGATACACCGGAGAAAGCAGCCGCAATGGCTGTTACAATGGGTAATTCGGTAGCTGTAATGCTGCGCTCCCATGGCGCGACGATCGTGGGCAGCACCATCGAGCGGGCGGCATTAAACACATTGGCTTTGGAAACGACAGCGAAGATGCAATTGATGGCGCATCAAGTTGGGACCCCTAGACCTATCCCGGTGAATTACACGGAAGGGCAGTTTAGCGAAGGAACGAAAGACAAGGAATACTACGATACCGCCTGGGATTTTTATGCCCGCAAATATCAGGATATTTTAATTTAGATTATTAACGAACAATCGATAACCCCGACGTTTACGTTCTCTGATTGACAGACCGGAACGAAGGGGTTTTTCTCTCAACGGAGCTGCTTATCCGTTCAGACAAAAAGACGTTATTTCTTTTAGCCTTTTGCACAACGACTGCTCTGTTTTGGTTCAGTATAATGATAAAAAAATGGATCTCCGGTATGTTAAAGCCGGAATCCAGTCAAACAAAAGCGGACAGGAGCAATTGTGATGAAAGTGGCAAAACTACAAGTGGTATCCAATCAGCAGGTCAGCCACCGGTATTGGCATATGATTGTGGATGCATCGGGGCTTCAGGAGGACGTAGAACCGGGTCAGTTTTTCAATATTCGCTGTGCTGATGAATCCTATCCTTTGCTGCGCCGCCCGTTTAGCATATATAAAATCAATCCGCGTCAACAAACGATAGAATTTTTATATTTGGTTAAAGGAATCGGCACACAGCGATTGAGCCAATTCAAGTCGGGCGATACCGTAGATGTGTTCGGCCCACTGGGCGTTGGGTTCACCTTGAAGGAAAACGGCGGCAAAATCTTGATGCTTGCGCGGGGTGTGGGAGTTGCCACGCTTGCAGCGCTAGCTCAAAAAGCATCGGAGCGCCAAATGGGCAGTATTGCTGTTATCAGCGCAAGGACAAAGGATGATTTGCTTGCGGCCGAATCGCTTCAGAGCTGCGGAACGGAAGTTTATACAGTAACGGAAGAGGACGGAAATAGCGACGTTCCGCATGTTCGCCAGCTTCTGGAACAAATATTCCGTGAGCATGATATCCAGGCGGCCTACACTTGCGGCTCCCAACGGCTTTCTATGTTGATGCAGGAAATGACCAAGGAAAGAGGAATTTTCGCTGAAGTGGCCTTGGAGGAAAATATGGGGTGCGCCATGGGCGTATGCTATGCTTGCGTTTGCGATATCCATGAATCCGACGGTTCGATCCATACGGTAAGGATATGCAGGGAAGGGCCCGTTTTTTCTTTGGGTAAGGTGGTGTTGACATGAATCAGTCTGCGAAAGATGAAATCAATTTGGAAGTCAGCATTGGAAGTCTCAAGCTGCCCAACCCGATCATGCCGGCATCCGGTGCTTTTGGAGAAGATATGGATCAGGTGATCGATTTTGATCAATTGGCTGCCGTAGTTCCCAAAAGTATTACCAAATATCCGCGTAAAGGAAATAGGACTCCACGGGTATGTGAAGTGACAGCGGGTATGATCAATTCCATTGGCATTCAAAGCAAAGGCATTGACTATTACTTAAAAAAAACAATTCCCTACTATAAGAAGTACCATGTTCCATTGATATCCAGTATATCGGCGGACTCTATCGATGAATTTGCCGAAATGGCTGAGATCATCGGGTCATTGGAAGAAGTTGCGGCTCTTGAGCTGAATATTTCCTGTCCGAACCTGAAAGGAAATGGTTTGGCTTTTGGTTTAGACCCGGAAACTACACGTAATTTGCTGCGTAAGGTGAGAGAAGTGACGGACAAACCGCTGATCGCCAAGCTATCGCCTAACGTGACAAGCATCCAAGAGATCGCCGTGGCGGCTGAAGAGGGCGGGGCCGACGGCTTAAATATAGCGAATACCGTCTTAGCTATGGCCATCGACATCCATACTCGCAAACCTAAAATCGGTAATGTGATGGGAGGCTTGTCAGGTCCTGCCGTTAAGCCGATCATTATTCGGATGATTTATCAGGTCCGCCAAGCATCGAGCTTGCCCATCATAGGCTGCGGTGGTGTAATGAACGGGGAAGATGCGATAGAAATGATCCTCGCAGGAGCTACTGCTGTTCAGATTGGAACCGCCAGTTTTGTGAATCCAACAGCGTTGACGGATACGCTAGAGGACATCAAAGCTTATATGCGTACATATCACATTAGTGATATCCGAGAATTAATTGGAAAAGTCATGGCAAGTGAGCCTATAGTTGCTGAATAAGCGGAGGTTTAAATTGAAGTAAGGGAGCTGGAACATGAACGGTATGCATGATGTGGGCGGAACGGACAGCTTTGGCCCCATAGAAAGGGAAGAGAACGAACCGGTCTTTCATGAACCGTGGGAAGCAAGAATGAGGGCGATTACCACGCTTGTCATCAAAAAATGCCGGATCTACAATCTTGATGAAGGCCGGCATGCCAGCGAGCGAATGCATCCCGTATTTTATCTGGGTTCTTCTTATTATCAGACGTGGTTGTTAAGATTGGAAGCTCTATTAATGGAGAAGGGCGTCCTAACGGAAGAGGAGATTGCGGATAAAATAACGCAAATCTCTCCTGTTCAATTTACTTCTCACTTACAGCCCTACCGTAAAGTGCAGCCCATGCTGCCTTCGGTTCAGAGAAGAAAAGTGATTCAGGTCACTAGGAGCGTAAGGCAGAAAAATGAACCGATTCAGCCTATATTTTCACCGGGTTCCGTGGTGAGGGTAAAGGAAATGTCTCCCTTGGGCCATACCCGCGTTCCCCGTTATATTCGAGGTAAAGTGGGAGTGGTTGAAGCTATTCATGGCAATTATTTTTTGCCGGACGTCAGAGTTCATGAGGGAATCGACGTGTATCAGCCGGTCTACCAGGTTCGCTTCAACGCACAAGACATATGGGGAGAAGATGCTTCTCCTAACGATAAATTGCTGATCGAAATGTGGGAGGATTATTTGGAATGGGGAGGAACGCGAGATGAAAAACAATGAAGATCATCACCATCACCATCATGATCATAACCATCCTCATAAGCTGCCGGAATCGTTTGAAGAAATGCGGACCATGGCCATCGAATCTCTTCTTATTGAAAAAGGATTGATTTCAACGGAAGAAGTGGATGAGCTGATTCGCTATTTCGTTTCGGATATCGGTCCGATGAACGGATCCAAGGTGGTCGCGAGGGCCTGGGTTGATCCGGAATTTAAACAAAAGATCCTGGAAAATGGGAATCTTGCGTTTACCGAGCTTGGCTTGAAAAATATGCAAAGCGATTTGGTTGTTTTGGAGAACACGCCCGGCATTCATCATGTGGTGGTATGTACACTTTGTTCTTGTTATCCATGGGCTTTGCTGGGCTTGCCTCCTACATGGTATAAGAGCACAGCTTATCGCTCTAGAGTGGTGATCGATCCTCGAAGCGTGCTCCAGGAATTTGGCGTGGAATTGGAGGATTCGGTAGAAATCCGTGTCGTGGACAGCAATGCGGAGGTCCGTTATCTTATACTTCCTGAGCGGCCTCCGGGAACGGAGCATATGACGGAGGAAGAATTGACAGCTATAATCACACGGGATGCGATGATCGGCGTAGCCAAAGTAAGGGCTGCTAACTAACGAGGAGGAGCATACCTATGGATGAAGATTCTAAAGTTTTAATGAACTATATACAAGAATCTGCGAATTTGCCCCGGGAGAACGGGGAGCTCATTTTTAAAACCCCTTGGGAAGGCCGAATTTTTGCCATGGCGGTGCTTTTATTAGAGAAAGGGTTTTATCCGTGGAAGGTGTTTAACGGACAATTTGTCCGGGAGATTGGGGAGGCCGAGCGTCAAAACCCGGAAACGGATGTGGTCACTGCTTATTACCAGCATTGGGTCCATGCCTTTGAGAAGGTTTTGGTGGACAAAGAGGTATTCACGGAAGAGCAGTTAAAAGCAAGGACTCATGAATTTACATCCGGTCAAAGACATCACGTTTGCTGATGAATATATTAGATAACCTATTAGGAGGTTTTTGCTCATGCGGATTTGGGAACCATTTTTAACAGAGTGGGATAAAGAAGTTTTTGGTAGCTCAGGTTATAACGCCAAGGGGGAATTCGGTAAACGGCCTGCAGTATTGGTTGTAGATGTAAACTATGCGTTCTGCGGACATAAAGAAGAGCCAATACTGGAATCGATCCGTTCATGGCGTCATAGCTGCGGCGAGGAGGCGTGGGCAGCCATCCCGTATATACAAAAAATGCTTGCAGCCGCCCGTGAACAGCATATTCCGGTATTTTACTCGACAGGTAAAGATCTCCGGCCGGACGGTTTCGACGGAGGAGGCTGGAATCGTAAAAATACGCGTGCCGGCGATGATTTCGGCGTGCCTGGGTTCCGGGGGAATGATATTGTGAAGGAAATTGCCCCATTACCTAGTGAATTTGTGATTGAAAAGCTGAAGCCGTCTCCCTTCGTCGGCACCCCGCTGACAGGGTATCTCATCGATCTTGGCGTAGATACTCTCATTATCTGCGGAACGACTACGAGCGGTTGCGTGCGCGCAAGTGTTATCGATGCGTTCTCTTTGAACTTTAAGGTAGGAGTAGCCGAGGAGTGCACCTTTGATCGGGGGCAGGCGTCGCATGCCATCAATCTTTTTGATATGAACGCCAAATATGCAGATGTGGTAAGTACAGCTGATATCGTGACGTATTTCAGTCAAATCGAGAAAGGCTTGTACGATAACAAAATCGATTTTTCTATAAAGACAACGGGATGATCATCTTGTCGGATCACGACGTGAGTTAAAGAAATTATTGAAAAATAGTATAAAAACCTTCCGATGATTCATTGGAAGGTTTTTTGGCATGCTTTCAAGCGTGAGGTATGAAAGGAATTTATTTTTCACTTACATCATATAGACAAAATTCCCCCTTAATTTTATACTTAAACCACTATTTCTAAGTCCAAAGAACTAGAAGTATATGTTGTATTTATCGTACATATAACGGTTAGCTAGAGAAGTATCATGAGGGGATGGAGTAGATGAGTTTTTTCAAAAGTTTACTTAAAGGCGCGGCAACGCTGGCAGGAGAAGCAGTGTCGGGGGCTCAGCGTTCGGCCTACGAGCAGAATCGCAGCCGAACGATTCAAGGGAAAACAGTGGATCAATGGGACTACGAATGGCGAAGTATCGGTACGTTAGCCCAGATTGAGCTGACGCCGTACAACACTAGCGTCGGTTTATATCGGGCCCGGCTGCACGGAAAGGTCGTATACATCGGCCGGGCGGTCGAGTGGAATAACGGGGGCTTTCGCAAACGGCTATCGGATTATCGCAGAGACAGCGATAGCGCAAGAACACATGGATCCGGACAAAAAATGCATGCTCACCGTGATCAGTTATCCATCGAGCTATTAATCACCGGCTCAGACGAGAGGGCTGCGGAAATCGCCAAGGCGCTAGAGCCGCTGATGGTAGGCAAATACCGTCCGGAATGGAATAAACAATTCATGTAGAAAGGAAAGCCAAACGATGCAATCCAAAGCACGCTCATTATATGATAACCAAAAATATGAGGCCGCCATCGAGCTCTATGACGTTCTGATTCAAAGAGAAGCGGATGATTACGAGCATTATGTGATGAAAGGCCGCTCGCTGGAAGCCCTTCGGAAATACGAGGAAGCTTTCTTTTGTTACGATAAAGCACTTTCGCTCAATCCCTGTTTTGCAACGTATTACGATAAGGCAACTCTTCTATCATGGTATTTGAAACGATATGAAGAAGCCATTGAGCTGTACGACAAATGCTTGGAGTCAGACCCGTCCGACCGTGATGTGCTGATGAACAAAGCAGGCGCATACAGGGATTGGGGCAAAATCGATCAAGCGATCGAAACCTTTGAAAGAGCGCTCTATTTTGAAGAGGATGCGGAAGAGGCTATGCAGCAGGTGTATTCCATCAAAGAGGCGTATGTGATGGGGGGCAATACGAGTCTGGAGGAACGTCGCTGGTCGGATGCTATTGAATGTTTTCAGAAATGCCAAAGCATCACGCTTAACGACGGTCGGTACCGGGTAGCCCCTGACAACTACTACCAATATTACAATGAAGACGAGTACGATCCCTATGGGGAATTTAGAGCCAAATTTTCACTGCTGAATGAAAAGGCCCAAGTAGGCTTAGGTCATGCTTACTATGAACAAGGCAACCTGAAGGAAGCCGGAAGGCAGTATCCTTATATGGACAGCCGGGCGATGGACGGGACTGCTCTGCTCCGCAGCGCGGAATGCTATTTGGCCGAGAAGGAGATGTATCCCGCTTATTTGTGCTTGAAGGAAGCGGCAAAGTACGGGGTTCCTGTGGAAGAGAAGCTGAACATGCTGCAGCGCGAATATCCGGAGCACTTGGTCTCTGTGAAACGGAATTCGGAGAAAACGCTCAAGGCGGTCGTGGCTGAAGCGGAGAAATGGGCTCGGAAATGCGGTGTGACCGATAAAGAAACGATTCAGGCCAACATTCAGCTATTGGGGATGTCGATCGGCAACCACTATGTCAAAAAATCATTTGAGGAGCTATATTCATACCGCGTCGTAGATAACGACGATGTCATCGGCGTACTCAGCTTATTTGGTTATGCGGCTGTCATGCTGTCCGATCAAGGCGTACCCCCGTTGTATTATCAACGTTGGGTGAAGAAGCAGATCGCAGCGGCTCAACCGCATCTGCATAGCATCAACGGAGTGTCGTTGGCCCAAGCCGAAGCGGAAGAGGCAGAGGCCATGGTCAAAAGCGGGGATTATTTGACGGAAGCTTCTGCCGCCGCTCTCTTGCAAAGACTGCAGAAACGCAAGTTCACTACGCAAGCGGCAGACAAGCATATCGAAAAGGTAAAAGCTGCGCTGCGGAAATTTGAAGAAAAGTCGAGGACCGTGGAAGGGATTCTTTACAGCAGCATGGAAGAGGCCGCCGCGGCTTCGGCTGAATTGAGTATCATTAAACCGATGATGGAGCAGGCCGATCTCTCGAGCGAGGATCAAGTGAAGCATGTGTTGAAGCAAATGGAAGAGCACCGCTTTCAGACCCCGGCGGTGTCCTCATATGTGAAGCAAATGGAGAACGTATTAGCGAAATTTGAAGAGAAGCGTTCGTTCCGGGGCGTTATCTTTTCCAGCGAAGAACAAGCCAGACTAGCGGCGGAGGAATGGGAGGCCGCTCAAGAGCTATATGAGCAGTTTGATCTGTCCACGAAGGAAGGCGCCGAAGCTTCATTGAAGTTGCTGGAAGAGCAGCCTTTCCAAACGGGACTCCCGCAAGAGCACATAGATCAGGTCAAAGCGGCGCTGAACAAATTTGATCTGGAAGCGAGAACAATCGATGGGATCATCTATGACACCTTGGATGAGGCCGAAGCTGCAGAGCTGGAAATCCAAAAGATCGAATCGCTTATTCAGCGGAGCAATTACTCTACCGCCGAGAAAGCCGAGCAATTGCTTGCGAAGCTGGAGAGCTTCAATCCCCAAACGACCAGGAAGTATGTCAAAGAGATCCGAAAGGTTATTGAGCAGGAAGCGCGAACCTATGAAGGTAAGGTATATGGATCGAGAAGGGAAGCAGAGAACGCGAAGATCTCGAAGCTGCTGAAGAAGGCCCACAGCCATCAAGAGCGCAGAAATACAGGATTTTTCATGAAGACCTTCTTATATTTGCTGGGGATCGGGGTTAGTATAGCTCTCATCTCTTTTTTAAACATCATAGGCATTATTCTGGTGGCTTTAGGCTATATGGGGCACTTCGTGAATTTGAAAGAAGAGAAAAAAGCATGGAAAGAGCTTACCGATAAAGGGAAAAAGGCTCTGCCTCCTCTACGGTAGAAACTGTTGTGCGTTCAGTGTGTCTTAAAGTTAATCCATAAGGAAGGAATTTACAAGAGATAAGGCGAATCTACTAAATATAGGAATCAGCATACGAGCCCTTAAGTCATAAAATAGTTTAGAACCCTTTCAAGCCATTCCGTAGTGACATCTTGCCATGCGGGCGGGCTTATTTTGTACCAAACAGCTATTCGCTGACAGCATGTTGTCTTTGCCATATGACAAAATGGGAATATGTCATGATAAGGAGTGGTCCGAATTGTCCTCTGCCTTCATCCGGAATTTGCACGACGTGTTTGAGCATTCTCCTTTGACCAGGAAAGTCCTGTTGGTTGACCGGTTTGCTGATGGCCAGCAGTGGCTGCAGCAGGTTTGCAGAGATCATGGCCGTGTGCTGAATGTCGAGCCGCAAACGATAGAGAGCTTAGCTTTGAAGCAGGCGGGGCTTCAGCTTTTTCAGCAGGGCATGTGCTATTTGCGCTCAGGTCAAACTTTCTGGATCGTGCAGCAGTTGATGACGGAGCTTGCGGAGGAAGGCAGCACATACATTAGCCAAACGCTGCTAACGCCTGGAATGGCAGCTTGCGTCCACCGGTCCGTTACCGACTTGCGCAGCGCGCTGGTTCTGTCGGCGGATTTGCGCCTGGACATGTTTATGGATGAGCGCAAAGGCCATTACTTGAAAGAACTGCTGAACAGATACGAATGTTATCTGGCAAAGCATCATTATGCCGATCTAGCCTCGCTCGTGACATATATAGAGCCCGACACGGACAGCGTCGTCTACATTCTGCCGGAGAAAGCGCTTCGAGCCAAGTCCGAACAGGTCATTTTGAAAACCATCGCGGGGGGGCGTCTTGTGCTTGTGGAGCGGGAGAGGTCCTTCACAGAGCCGACTTCCGGATTTCCTGTAGAGAAGGCGGAGTTTTTTCATGCGGCAGGTACGCTTGCCGAGGTGCGGGAGGTGCTGCGGCGTATACACCAGCAGCACATTCCTTTGGACCAAGTGGAAATCATTTCATCGGATATGGACTCTTACATCGGTCCGATTCATACGATGGCATTGGAGTTAGGCATGCCTTGTACTTATTCTGGAGGTCTGCCGCTGCCATATTCCCGTGCAGGTTGGACACTGCTTGCGGCACTCGACTGGGTGGAATTGGACTTTCCTGTTTCCCGGTTCATCTCTATGCTTCGAGGCGGAGGAATCTCATTGCGGAAGAGGGATGAGGGAGTAAGCGGCTCGGATTGGATTCGATGGCTGGAGCGGCTGAATATAGGGTGGGGAAAAGAGCGGTATTTGCTGCTGCTCGATCCGGAACGTTGTACCGAAAAAGAGGAGATTCATAGGGTCGAGCTTCTTAGGAGCCTGTTCATAGAGTTGTTATCCCCTTTACCTGACGACGATAAAGGCTGGAGTCCGCTGCTTGTGCTTCGTTGGCTGCATCAATTGATGAGTACGTATGGCGTCATTCACAATGAGGAAGACGCCTCGGTCATCAAGGCGCTGGAGGATTCGATGGAAACGCTTGGGATGCTGGGGACGGCCCCGATGTCAAAGGCGGAAGCGCTCCAATATGCGAGAGAACAGCTTGCGAGGTTCAGAACTCATGTTTCTGCGACACCCAGGCCGGGCTTTTTGCATATTTCTTCTTTAGCGAATGGGGGACTTAGCGGCAGACCGTACACGTTCCTGATCGGCATGGATGAACGGAGTTGGTCTTCGTCCTCCCGTCAGGATCCGGTTCTGTTAGATGAAGAGAGACACAACATCAGTGGGGAGTTGACCCTCGCCGCTGAACATAGCCTTAGGGATAAACAGGAACGAAATTCAAGGCTGGGCATGATCCGCGGACAGGTCACACTGAGCTATTGTTCATATCAGCTTTCGGAGGGGAAGCCGGCCAGTCCCGCGTTCGAGCTCCTGCAGCTGTTCAGAACACAGCAGCAGCTCCCGAAGGCTGATTTCTCCGCAGTGCACGATACTTTGGGTCTGCCTGTCGGGTACTTGTCTACTAAAGGATCCACTCCAGAAACGGCACTGCCGCTGGACGCTTCGGACCTTTGGTCACACGAGCTGGCAATGGACGGCGGACGTCTACGGAACGGAAAGCATCCAATGGAAGCTGCATATCCTTTCATCGGTCAAGGAAGCAGGGCCAAAGCATGTCGTGAGTCCATGTCGATCACAGGATATGACGGCTGGGTGCAGGCCGAGGGGGCGAGCTCTCTTCCGCAAGTTCAACAGCCGATCGCTTACAGCGCAAGTCAGTTGGAACGGTATGCGGAGTGTCCGATGAAATATTATTTTAGCTATGTTTTAGGCATGTGGCCCAAGGAGGCGGCGGTGTACGACCGGACCCGATGGTTGGCGCCGGCGGACAGGGGAAGCTTGCTGCATCGCATTTTTTTCGAATATCTGAAAAAGATCACCATAGACGGGGCTGTGGCACCACAGCACGATAACCGCATCCTGAGGTCAGTGACCGAGTTTCTGCTTTGTGAGGCTGAGCGAATGGTTCCTGCACCAAGTCTGCATATCTTCCAAAAAGAGTCGGATGAGATACGCCGCGATGTCGAATGGTTTCTTCAAGAGGAGACAGCCAAAACGGCGCTTCCCCGTTATTTTGAACAGGAACTGTCTCTGAACGGAGAGCCGCTGGAGATCGTGCTGGAGGACGGATCATCGGTCCTGCTGCGGGGATTTGTTGACCGAATCGACCAAATCGCGCCGCATCAATACCGGATTATCGATTACAAAACGGGAAGTCCCTCCAAGTACCGTGAGCATGAGTATTTTGCCGGGGGCACGCAGCTGCAGCATGCTTTATATGCTTTGGCTGCAGAGCAGTGGCTTAAGGAATCGGGCAAAGACCCGGAAGCCAGGGTAACCGAGTCGGCGTATTATTTTCCAACCGCCAAAGGTATCGGGCGAGAGGTCGTACGTTTGCAGGATCGCCGGGGAGAATTGGCTCAAGTGGTGCTCGGACTGCTTCACTCGATGGAACTGGGAATTTATATTCCGACCCAGGATACTAAACGCTGCAGGTATTGTGATTATGCTGAGGTTTGCGGAAGCCATGCATCGCTGATGGGGGAGAAAAAAGAAAACCCAGAGCACCGGGAGCTGCTGAAGTCATTGTTGGAGGTGGAGAAGGTTGATTAAACCTAGCGACATCGAAGCGCGGAAGCGCATTTCGGAGGATCTGGAGACGACTTTTGTCGTGGAAGCGGGAGCGGGCTCTGGGAAGACGACAAGTCTAGTCGGCCGGATGGTATCCTTGATTCGCACCGGTACGGCTAGAGTGGATCAGTTGGCGGCCATCACGTTCACCAATAAAGCGGCCGATGAGCTGAAGGAGCGTTTTCGGTTGGATTTGGAGCGTTCGCTCCAAGTGGCGGGTGATCAAGAGAAAACGCGGTTATCCGCTGCATTAGAGTGCTTGGACCAAGGCTTTATTGGGACGATCCATGCGTTTTGCGGGATGCTGCTGCGGGAGAGGCCGGTGGAAGCGGGAGTGGATCCGGCTTTTCGGGAGCTGGATGAGCAGGCGGAGATGGAGCAGCGGAGCCGGTGCTGGGATGAATATGTGCAGTTGTTGACCGAGGAGGGGAAGGACGGCGAGCTTCAAGAGCTTCGGCAGTACGGTATCCATGTAAATACGCTTAAAGGTGTATACGAGCGGGTTTCTTTGTTCACCGATGTTCGGATCGAAGCGGCGGACCGACCGCAACCGGACTTTGATATGATTCGATTATCCTTGCCGCGGCTCGTTGACGAAGCCTGGCCGTACCTGCCGGTAAGTGAGCCGGAGAAAGGCTGGGATGCGCTGCAAAGAGCGCTTCGAACTGTGAAACAGAAGGAGCGGAACCTAAGCTGGGATGACGACCGGCATGTACTGCAGTTGGCGGCTGAGTTTGATAAGAAGCTGGACGTCACGCTTAACCGTTGGGTGAATAAAGCCAAGGCCAAAGAGCTCAAGGAACGGTTTCAGGAATGGCAGGTCACCGTGTTATTTCCTTTACTGCAATCTTGGAGAGAGTTTCTGTACCCCAAGCTGATTTGTGTGGTGCTGCCAGCCGTGGCATACAGCGAACGAAAGCGGCTGGAAGCCGGCTTTGTCAGTTTTCAGGATTTGCTGATGAAGGCCGCATCAATGCTCAGAGAAGCCCCGGAAGTTCGCCGTTATTTTGCGAACCGGTATCAGCGTCTGCTTGTCGACGAGTTTCAAGATACAGATCCAATTCAAGCGGAGATGATGTTTCTGCTGACGGGCAGGGGGGAGGACCCGGAAGAGAAGGATTGGCGGAAGCTTCAGCCGCGCCCGGGATCATTGTTCATTGTGGGCGATCCGAAGCAGTCGATTTACAGGTTCCGCCGTGCCGATATCTCCATCTACAATGAAGTGAAGAGCCGGGTTAGGGCCTGCGGAGATGTGCTGCAGCTGAACGCGAACTTCCGCTCGGTGCAAGCGATCGGCGACTATGTCAACTATCAGTTTGGGACGAAATTTCCGAAAGAAACATCGGAACAGCAAGCGGCCTTCGTAACGATGGAGACCCAAATTCCGAACCCCGGGACGAAGAAGAAACCGGCGCATGGGGTATATACGTTGGCTTACCCGAAGCTGCCGGGAGGGAAAGCAGCTGTAGCGGCGGAGGATGCAAAACGGATTGCAGCATATATCGCTTGGGCCTCTCGAGACGGTAATCTGAAAATACAAGAGCGGGACTCAAGCACCAGCGGGTATGTGCTACGCGCCGCGGTGCCTAGTGATTTTCTGATTTTGACAAAAACACGAGAGTTTATCGGTTTGTACGCAGAGGTGCTGGATCATCACGGGGTACCGGCAGAGACGACAGGAAGCGCCGTGCTGTATGAAGAGATACTAAGCTTGTCACAGCTTGCGGCTTGTCTTGCTGATCCTTCGGACAAAGTGGCCCTCTTGGCGGTTCTTCGTGGACCGTTCTTTGGTGCTAGCGACCGGGAGCTTCTGACTTATAAGCAGGAAGGACATTCTCTCCACTTTCTGAAGCTCCCGCAAGAGTGCGGCGGTGCGTCAGATGCGGATGGGGTTCGTGAAGCTTTAACCAAACTGCGGTCGTATTACGGTTGGACACGGAAGCTGCCCGCAATGACGGCATTGTACCGGATGCTGGAAGACATGGGCCTGCTTCTATACACGGCGCTTCAAGAAGCCGGAGCTACAAGGGCAGGCACCCTGCTTAAGCTTCTGCAGCTTTTGCAGGATAACCCCGACACCGCGGCGGATTGGGGAGCTCTTGCGGAGGCGCTCAAAGAGTGGACAACGGGCAAGGGGGTAGAAGCCTCCAGCTTATATGCAGGGCGCGGCCAAGCGGTTCGCATCATGAATTTGCACAAATCCAAAGGACTTGAAGCTCCTGTGGTCTTTCTGGCTTGTCCCTGCGGTGAGACGGATCATGATGCCGCAGAGCATATCGACCGCTCGCAGGACCCTGCCGCCGGATATTTTACGATCTCCCAGCGAAAATTCGAATACGTCAGTGAAACGTTGGCTCAGCCGATAGGATGGGAGACGATAGGTTTGAAAGAGCGGGAGTTCATGAACGCCGAGAAGGATCGGCTGCTGTACGTTTCGGCAACCCGGGCGAAGCAGCTTCTGGTCATCAGCCAGTATCCCGAACAGCCGGTCAAATGCCCTTGGAGCCCGCTTATGGAAGGAATGGAATGGGTGCCGGAGCTGGAGATCCCGGATATTCAGCCTCAGGACGCAGGACAGTACGATGGGCACCCTGATATCGACTTATTTCAGAAGGAGAGGTCAGCGATACTCGAGCAGTTGGAGCAGCCTACGTATGCCCATGTATCCGTAACGGGATTAACGAAAATGGCCGCTGACATCCCCGAGTGGTCTTCGGAAGGGCACGGTATGACGTTCGGCAGTCTGGTTCACCAAGGGATTGAGGCGGTAGGGAAGGGGCTCTCAGCTGATGCGCTGAAATCCTATATGCAAATGATCGGTGCCCAGTTGTCGCTTACAGAGGAAATGAGTGAGGAAGCTTGCCGTACCGTTGCAGCGGTGATCGGAAGTGCTTTATGGCAAAGGGCTCTTCGAGCCAAGACTAGGCTTCATGAGGTGCGGGTCATGGTGCGTAAGAAGCCGGGAGAGATCGGACTGACGGAGAGCAGCGGGAATTCCTCTGAAGAGGTGGTAGCTGCGAAGGAGTCCGTAACCATGGGAAACAGCGCCGTAAGCACGGTATTTCTGGAAGGAGTCATCGACTTTCTCTTTGAGGAGGAGGAGGGCTGGGTCATGGTGGACTTTAAGACGGACCGTTTCGATGAAGACAAAGAGGAATCGTTCCTCCGCTTCTATAAGCCTCAGGTGATGGCTTATGCCAAAGAATGGAGCGAGACCTTCGGATATAAGGTCAAGGAAGCCGGGCTGTATTTTACTCATCCTCACAAATATGTCCCTCTTACCAAAAACTAAACAGGAGCACCAAAGGATTTACCGCTTATGGAACAGCATCCGCCCTATTCTTTTTGCCGAATTACTAGTAGCGACAAAAATCGGTTTAATTACAACTCGCTGCTACAGCAGAACCGATTTTCAAACCGCTATTCAGTTCGTGGCTGGCGATCAAGTAAATGTATCCCTACTGATCTCGCACGAATTGCCGCTTGAACGTATTTCAGAAGGGTTCGCCTTGATGGAGAAACCGGAAGAAGTATTAAAGATTATTATTCGACCATAAAATATATTGGAGGACTTATCATGATTTTTGATTTATTTCGGTTGGATGGCCAAGTGGCGGCGGTTACCGGTGCGAGCAGAGGAATCGGATATGCCATGGCGTTAGCTTTGGCGGAAGCGGGGGCTGATATTGCGCTGCTGCAGCGATCCCCTGAGCAAACAGAATTAAAAATGGAAATCGAACGGCTCGGCAGAAAATGCGAAATCATTAAGTGTGACATGAATCAATTGGATGATGTGAAGAACGCGATTCCTTCAGTTGTATCGGCATTTGGTAAGATCGATATTCTGGTGAATAACGCTGGAATCCAGCGCAGATCACCGGCCGTGGACTTTTCCGAAGCCGATTGGGACGATGTCATCCATGTCAATCTGAAGGCAGTATGGATCTTATGTCAGCAAGCAGGACGCTATATGGTGCCGCAGCAGAAAGGGAAAATTATTAATACTGCCTCTTTGCTGTCATTCCAGGGCGGATTTACGGTACCGGCGTATGCTGCAGCCAAGGGCGGAGTAGCCCAATTAACGAAGGCATTGTCTAATGAATGGGCGCGGCATCATGTGAACGTGAATGCAATTGCCCCTGGATACGTTGCAACCGAAATGAATACGGCATTAATGCAAGACGAAACCAGAAGCCGTCAAATTATGGAACGGATCCCCGCCAGCCGATGGGGAATACCGGAAGATTTTAAGGGGAGCATTGTTTACCTTGCTTCGAATGCCTCAAATTACGTTCACGGACAGCTTTTAACGGTTGATGGCGGATGGATGGGAAGATAATACATATTTCAATAGCGTAACTACAACAGCAATAAACCTTTAACAGAGCAAAGCTCTGCTGAAGGTTTTTCTTTTTGCATTAGATGTCCTATCCATGAAGGAGTGAAACATAAGACAAGCTTTCTTCAACATACATTGAAGTAAGGGATGACAAGGGTGGAGGGCGATCAAATGAACTTTACCTACAATGAAGTGGACGGAGATAAGCCTATATCCGGGTGGATGGCCATGAAGGCCGCGGATTATGTTAGAACGAAATACGGATTAGACGTCCAAGTGTTCATTCATGATCCAGCTCTTGCAGCGTCCAAACCGTTTGATGATCCCCATACGCTAAATTCATGCTTGGAGGGACACCTTTGCAACAGGAAAAAATAAAATGTGCGATTTATGCTAGGGTCAGCACCGATCATCAAGGGGATTCCATTGAAAATCAAATTAGCCAGTGCCAGGAATATATCAGCCGATTGGGTCATCAATACGACCATACGGACATTATCGTATACCAGGACGAGGCGGTTTCCGGATACTATACCAGTGTATTTGACCGCGCAGAGATGAAACGAGCCATACAGGATTCCAGAAATCACCGGTTTCAGCTGCTGGTTTTCAAGGAAGTAAGCCGCGTGGGTCGTGACAAGCAAGAGAATCCGGCGATTATCGGTATGTTTGAACAATATGGCGTGCGGGTAGTGGCCATCAATGATAATTATGATACGCTGAATAAAGACAACATCACATTTGATATTTTGTCCGTCCTTTCGGAGCAGGAAAGCAAGAAAATATCGGCCCGCGTCAGTAGTGCAAGAAAGCAGAAGGCGCGAAGAGGACAGTGGGGGGGAGAGCCGCCCATTGGATATCAAGTCAATAGGGAAACAAAGAAACTTGAAATCGACCCCGAATGTAAGGACATTCCGATGCTAGTGTTTGACCTCTATGTTCACAAAGGACTGGGCACCTTTAAAGTAGCCGAATATTTGAACCAAAAAGGGATCCGGACAAAAAACGGCAACTTGTGGAGTCGGGAGAGTGTGAACAAACTCCTTCGTAATCAAGCCTATATCGGTTACGTGGTTTACGGCACGAGGCGCAATCAGCTGCAGCGGGAATACGATGACAGCGGGAAAATGACGAAGAAAAAGATTCAAATCCGGATCGATAAAAGCGAATGGCAAATCATCGAGAACGCCCATGAAGCGTTAATCGATAAAGCTATATTCGATACCGCACAGCGTATTCTATCGTCCAAAAGTCATAACCGCGCGCCAAGGCGGGCCTATCATCCGCTCACGGGCATTCTGATTTGCGGAAAATGCAATCAGGGCATGATTTGTCAAAAACGTTCCTACAAAGGTAAGGAGTACCGGTATTACATCTGCAAAACGTATCATAAGTACGGCCGCGATGTTTGCCCGCAAGCGAATGTAAATGCAGATGAACTGGAAGAAATGGTCGTTAGCTTGATTCGCGGCCGGCTGGACAAGCTGCCTGGCGGTATGTTCGAAATAGTCGTTAATAAAGAGAAGGACATGGAGAGGCTGCAGCAAGAGATCAAGGTAAGGCAGCAGAAAAAGGAAAGATGTCAGAAAGATCAGATGGATTTGTTCCAACAAAGAGAGCTTTTTGATGCGGATACGTATCAGCAGCAGATGCTTGATATGAAAAAGCTGATCGGGCGGCTTGATGAGGAAATGAATGTATTGGAGGCACAAGTCGAGGGAATCTTTGAACAAATAACGGAAACCTCGTCTTTGGAGGTTTACATGGAGGAATTTAAACGGCTGGAGCTTGATGACCTCCATTGCACAAGGGTTTTGCTGCAGGAGATCATCAAACGCATGGTTTTGACGGATCGTCACTTGGCCATTGAGTATAACTACGATTTCGGTTGCTAGACATGGTTTTATTGTCCCGAACTCGGATGATTCTGAAGGGCTGTCCCGAACTTGCGGACAGCTTTTCGTGTTCTTATGCATTACTATTTTTCGCTGAACTTCGACAAATTCATACAAAAACAGCTATAATCATCTAAGAACATCTTTAATTTATATCGAACAGAGGTGGACACATGATTTTGTTTAAAAAAATACCTCTAAGAGCATCCCTCGTTTTTCTGCTTGTATTGATGACATTGAATATCGTATATTACCAGCACACCAAAGAAATTATCATACAGAATCAAAAGGAAAAGATGCTGCTGCTGTACAACAGCGTCCGGATGAGTATCGAGCAAACCGCGGCAGGTGAAAAATTCGTAGAGGATTTAATCGGGCAAAATCTCAGGAGCGCCGCTATAGCCTCCCAATTCAAGCTGGACCCCGACATTGACAAAGTGGATAATAGCGATCTTGTTGAGTTAAGCAAGCAGCTGGGCGTCGACCAAATTACCCTATTCCAAAAGAAACCGGACGACATCGTAGGTGCGAAGTCCTCGGATCCGAAAGATTTGAATGTAAGCTCAAAAGGCTGGGACACGATCTACATCGCATTCCATCAATTATTCGATCTCCAGAATGTAAACGTCGGTATGGGGCAGGCTTTACCCCATTACTGGAGCGCTCCTTTCGATACGGCAACGTCCAATCCGGAGAGCATTAATAAATGGGGTTATTACTTTGATGGTACAACCAATTACATCATCAATCCTTTTGTGCAAAATACGGATTTTCGGATCTATCAAAGCGTAACCGGCGTTGAAGATGCCATTCGCAGGCTGACGAAAGAACATGAGCACATGAGGCTGGAAATTTCCGTACTAAATTCAGATAAACTTCTGGACCGCCAGTATCCTGCTGAGAACCCTACTCCGAGTCACTGGTATTCGGAAAGGCTAGTTCTGTTTGGACAATACCAGTACCGGGATTCGGACGAAAAGAAGTATGCCCAAATGGCGCTGGATACGAATCAGACCGTCTTTTATACCACATCCTCTGAAGATAAGACGGTGTTCAAAAGCTTTACGCCCATCCATAAGGAATTTATGAAATACAATGCAACGGGCGCAGCTCCTTTGATTGAAATTTCATACGACTATACCGAGGTCGAGCAGCTTCTGCAGAAACAATTGCAAAATACGTTGTTCTTTATGCTCATCTGCACAGGCTTGTCCCTAGCCATTATTACCTTCATGTTTATATTATACAACCGCAAAAAAGAACGTGCCGTACAAGATGTACAGGACGCCTATGCCGGTAACATGGAGACATTGTTTCAATCCATTCGGGAACAGCGGCACGATTTTATTAATCATATTCAAACGATTAATGCGTTCCTGACTTTAAAGCATTATGAGGAATTGCATTCTTATACGAAGACGTTAGTGGGAGAAATACGGGTTGTGAATGATCTGGTGAACATCAACAATCCGCCCCTCATCGCATTGTTTCAAGCCAAGCTCACACAAGCTGAGAGACAGCGGATTTGCTTTGAGCATGCGTTCAATCAGATGGAGAAGGTAAAATTTAGTCCAGTGAAGGCAACGGATATGGTCAAGCTGTTAAGTAATTTAATCGATAATGCGTTCGATGCCACCATGGAGCTTGATCAACAATACCGGTATGTCAAGGTTGAAGGCGACGTGAATAACCAGCAGCTGCAGCTTAGAGTGGTGAATAGGGGAAATCCAATCCCCTCGGATATTCAACGGAAGATGTTTGAGTCAGGCTTTACCTCCAAGCATAACGGGAAAAATTCAGGCTTAGGACTCTATATCGTTCACCAGCTTGTGGAACGTTATCAGGGTTCGATTCAGCTGAATAGCGAGAATGGAATGACCGAATTTAACATTTCTATTCCATTAAAGGGAGTGCTTTAAATAGAAAAAAAGGTCTGCTCTGAGCTTTTCGCTCGAACAGATCTTTTTGCCTTTAGTTATCTTTGCCACTCCCATGGAACCGGACGTATCCATCATAGCGAGGATGAGTGCATTGGAGTGCGGCGTCACAATTTCCTCCCACGTTTTAAATCGAAGGTCGTCTGGACTGATATGGTGGATCCCCGGGTCGCCATCGCGCGCGTTGCGTCGGAGATTTTCCAGGATCGTTCGCTTCTTATCAATGTTGGACATAATTCCTTTTTTGCGGATGTCGTTAAAGATGATCTCTTTCGTCGTGACATTATATTTCTCTTTCTGCTGCAGGTTAGGAAGCTCCAGCTCCTCAAACAGCATGGACTGGAGCTCTTCCATTTGAACTTCCGCATCGTAATAATCTTCCCCGGGTTTATCGCCGGCTCCCTCGCCTTTACCCGAGCCGGAAGCTGGCTGGGGATCTACCCCTAACACGTCGCCAACCTGACTGTCTCCGTCTCCTTGCCCGACATGCTTGCTCTTGTTGTAGTTATAACGAAAACGGTATTCATCCAGACTTCGTATGGGCACCTTCACAATCTGCTTGCCGTCCGACATCACGATGCTTTCATCACTCACCAGGTCAGGCAGGTTTTGCTTGATCGCTTCACGTACTTTTTCTTGATGCCGGGTCTGATCTTGATACCCTTTGCGGTGCAGCGACCAGTCTTCACGGGATACAGTAAATAAAGGTTCTGTCATACGAGACACCTCCTGAGGGCTTTCTATGCAAGAAATCCGTGTTCAAAAGCACGAACGGTACAGACGTCAGTGAAACAAGACTTTAAAAAAAGTGCTTGTTACTAAATATATTCAAGTGGCCGAGGGATATGTGAGCGGGACGGATGTGGAATTTTTATTCTCTGCGAGAGTTTTCCAAATATTGTAATGAGACTTTATCTCCGGAACTGAATGAGCTAAAATATGATTAACATAGTCGGATGAAAGGATTATACCAAACTACTATGAATCGGGGCTAATAATGTATACCTTTTTTGATATAACCAATCCGTTTAAAAAAGAATCGTTTCGTAGTGAGCAGGGGTACCAGGATATTTTCGATAACATTGATGCAGCCATATGGTCATTAGACAAAGAAACAAGCTCTTTAACCGTATCTTCAGGCTTTGAGAAGATGCTCGGGTTTCCCCAGGAGGAGCTTTATCGCAATCCGAGCGTTTGGGAAGAGGCAATTTATGAAGAGGATCTCGAATCTGTACGCTTGCATATGTCCAGACTCTATTCCGGCCAATCAAATACGTTGGAGCATCGGATCAAGCTTCGCACCGGAGAAGTCAGATGGGTTCAAAGTGTCGGCACGACCGTATACAATAACGAGAACCATGCTGTCAGAATAAATGGGATTATTCTCGACATTACCGACAAAAAAGCGGTTCAAGAACAATTAGAAAAAAGTCGTCTTTTGCTTCAAAATATTTTGAATACGGTTGATGTCGCTGTTTGGTCGTACGTTGAAACTACCAAAAGAATAGAATACTCCTCGGAAGCTTTAGAAAAAATTACGGGATACCCATCTAACAAGTTTATTTTTCGGGAAGATTGGAAAAATATCATTCATTCCGAGGATATTCCCATATTTGACCAATTGTCAGTGGAAGTACGGCAAGGAATATCAGATGCCAGCGAGTATCGGATTATTCACGCGAGTGGTGAAGTGAGATGGATTCAAAACCGGATTATACCGACCATGGACAGTTCCGGAAATTTGACGCGGCTTGACGGTGTCATTATTGATATCACATCAAGAAAAATGATGGAAGTAGCTTTGCATAAAAACGAGCAGCGGTATAAGTCATTGTTTGAATACAATTCCGATCTCATTTGCGAATTGGACTTAAAGGGAAACATCATTGCCCACAATCAGGTTGCAGGGAAATCACTGTTAGCAAACCATCATCGTTCGTGGGTTGACATCCTTGGCCCTGATAATCTACAGCGTGCGGTTGTATATTTTGAGAAGGCTAAGCAGGGACAAGCACAGCATTACGAGTTCGTATGGAAACAACCAAATGGAAAAAAAGTTCACTGGGATATCAAAAACGTACCTATTTATGTAAATCAAGATGTTGTAGGTGTTTTTGTAATAGGAAGGGATATTACCCAGAAAAAGAAAACTGAGAACGCACTCTCCGAGAGTGAAGCCCAATACAAATTCATGGCCGAAAATATGACCGATATGGTGCGTATTATCGATGTGAACGGGATATGTGTTTATGCTTCTCCTTCACACAAAAAAGTCATAGGGTATACACCTGAACAATATATTGAAGAACAAATTTTTCATCGGATGGTTCATCCTGAGGATTTGGAAGCTGTGACTCATATATTTAATGAAATGGTGGAGTCGAAACAACCAAGAAAGGCACAGTTTCGCGTTACTCATGCCGATGGCAGGCAAATCTATCTTGAAGAATATGGTACACCTGTTGTTGATAGTAACGGCAAGGTTGAGAATATTGTCATCGTCTCGCGTGACATTACAGAAAAGAAATTGACCGAAAAAGTACTGGCCGAAAGCGAAGCCCAGTTCCGACTCATGGCCGGAAATATGACGGATTTGCTGGGACTTCTGGATATTGAGGGTACCTTTTGGTATGCTTCTCCCTCGTACCAAAAGGTATTGGGATTTGATCATGAATGGATGGTAGGCACTTCGCTGTTTGATCGCATACATCCCGATGATTTGACCGAAGCACAAAATAAATTTTTGGAAATGCTGCATACGAAAACCAACAAGCCGGTTCGCTGCCGGTTTATCCATTCAGACGGAAGCACGATAGAAGTGGATTGCTTAGGCACTCCGGTTCTTGGTCATGATGGAGCAGTAGAAAGTATTATCGTGGTATCGAGGGATATTACAGACAAAGTACAAATGGAGAAGGAACTTACAGAAAGCGAGGGGCGCTACCGCACTTTGATTGAGCGCTCTCCGCAGCCGATGGCCTCTCATTGTAATGGGAAATTTCTCTATATTAATCCCGCGGGTGTCGAACTCATAGGAGCGAAGGATGCCAATGACATTATAGGGAAATCCATTCTCAGTATTGTACATCCGGACTATATGATACTGGCGAGAAAAAGGGCTCAGAGCGTGATCAAGAATAAATATTTGGAATCCCTTGAATATAAAATGATCCGTCTGGATGGGCAAGGGATTGAAGTGGAGGTCATTGGAATTTACGATGATGCCACGCAGACTACCCTAACGGTATTTAGTGATATTACGGAACGAAAAAAAATGGAGAGGGCTCTACAAGAGAGTGAAGAACGCTATCGCCGATTGGTAGAGCTCTCCCCGGTTGCCATCGCCGTTTATAAAGAGGGTCAATTTGTTTATGTCAATCCCGCCGGGATGTATGTGGCAGGGGCAAGACGGCCTAAGGATATTGTTGGAACAAATCCTTTGGATTGGTTTCATCCGGACGATAAGGATTTTGCGAGAAAGCGAATGGAAAGTACTTTTCTCAATGGGTACTCCTCACCCGCAGAGCACAGAATTATTCGCCTTGACGGCAAAATGGTTTATATAATAGTAACAGCTATTTATGATCCCAAATCCACATCTGTACAACTTGTATTTGAGGATATCACGGCCAAGAAGCAGGCGGAGCGGGCATTGCTTGAAAGTGAAGAGCTCAATCGGCGGCTGGTGGAATTATCTCCGGAAGCCATCGTGCTTCATAGTGATTATAAATTTATTTATGTCAATCCTGCGGGTGTTACATTATTCGGAGAGTCAAGCTTAAACGATATGATCGGCCGACCCATCATGGATTTTATCCATCCCGATTATAAAGAATCAACAGCATTGAGATTAGCTGGAGTATATGAGCAGCGCAGTACAAGCCCTCTTGTTGAGCAAAAGGATGTACGGATGGATGGAACGATCATCGATGTTGAGGTGATTGCCACCTCCATCCCCTATAAAGGGAAATTCGCAGGTCTAACCTTGATTCGTGATATTACCGAAAGAAAAAAAATAGAAGAAGACAGGAAACGTGCGGTGCAGCTTATTCGCCAAAGTGAGGATCGGTATATCCGCTTACAGAATAGTTTAGATGCGTTCTCACTCGACCTCTTTGGGGTGATGAAGGTGTCTGAAATGGAGCAGCGCTTTGTCAAAGAAGTTCAAGCTGTTCTTAAAAGTGCACATGTTTGTTTAATTGAAGTAGACCGCAATAATCACGTGGTCCAAAAGAGCGGTAATTACGATATTCCGGAAACGTTGTTGAAAGACATAGTAAACTCTGGTCAAAGGTACCCTATATGCGAGATTATTGAAGCGTCAGAAGGCTGTTTCTTAAAGATAGGTGAAATTAGGGGGAGATGCCACATCCTTTGTATTGGTGAGAAAGCACTGGCCTTAAGCATCAAGCCCAAAAGAGTATGGCTCAAAACCATTACCCGTTATGTCAGTGTTCTATATGATAGCTTTCGGATCATCGAAGATTTAACCAAGGAGCTTGAGCAAAGCGTTGCCCAGCATGTAGCGCCCCCATGGCTTCTTCGGGTTTTGTTTAATTTGGCTGAAAACGAGAGAAAACGATTGTCCCAGGATTTACATGACGCTGCACTCCAAGAGCAGATCATCTGGTATCGGAAGCTGGATCTTTTGTCAACGGACCAATCTGTTCCCCAGGAACTTAGAGAGCAGCTTCAGCAAATGGCACAAGGATTGTTAGATGTCATTTATCAAATTAGGATCACGTGTAATGAATTGAGACCGCCGTTTTTAAAAGAAGAAGGGCTTGTATCATCCCTTGAAGCATTATTTGAATTTACGCAATTACGTACAAATTATTGTATTGAATTCGACGCCGCGGCTTTCCATCACACTTTAAATGACCACCTATTAATTGGGATATATCGCATTGTACAAGAACTTTTGGCAAATGCAACGAAACATTCCAACGCATCGAAAATTCAGGTTACATTATCCAGTTTTCCTGACCGGGTTGAATTGAACTACGAAGATGACGGAATTGGAATGGATTTAACCGAGATGGAAGATTCTTTTAACAGTATGGGGGTCTATGGAATGAAAGAACGCGTCCGCAGTATGGATGGAAAAATAGAGCTTCATTCATCCCCCAATGAGGGATTAGCTATTTTTATTTCAATTCCAGCTCTTTAAGACGGAAAGGAAAATAAATATTCATGTGAGGCGGTATAAATCATGATTCAAATCTTGTTGGTTGATGACCATCCATCCGTCATGGAAGGCACAAAGATGCTGCTTGAGCAAGAGGGAGATATGGAAGTGAAGTTGGCAGATTCCAGTGAGCAAGCTTTGGAGATGTTGAAAACCCAACATTTTGATGTCATGCTTTTGGATTTGCATATGCCGGATAGCAATGGAATTGATCTCGCAAAGAAAGTATTAAACATGACTCCCGGGGTTACCATTCTGATCTATACCGGATTTGAATTTAAAAACCATTTTAACCTGATGATCGAAGCGGGTATTTCGGGTTTTGTGTTGAAAACCGCAAACAAAGAACAGCTTGTAACGGCTGTACGCTGTGCCTTGCGTGGAGAAGTCATCTTGCCGCTTTCCTTGGTCAAACAGTTGAGAAAAACGACCGTCCAAGTATCCAAAGCGGAAAACGATATTGAAACGAATGTCATCAGCAGCAAAGAATATGAAATATTGAAGGAAATAGCCAAGGGGAAGAGTAATAAAGACATTGCCGAGAAGCTGATCACAAGCCAACGTTCATTAGAGTATGCTCTAACGAATCTTTTTCAAAAATTAAATGTCAAATCCCGGATTGAAGCCGCAATGAAGGCGAAGCAGATGGGTTTATTGTCGGACTCTGATTTTCAATAAAACGAGTGAACATAAGAAATCCCGTACACAGTACTCCCACTGTGATACGGGATATTTTATTTTAGAGTCTGGCAGGTCGTTCTTCGACAAAATATTACAAAATACCGCAAATTTTTTGTGTGGTCACGCAAATCTTTTTCGGTTACAAACATCATTTTCTAGTTTACGATTATTTTAAAGTCAAGGATCGTAAGTGAAAGTGAGAAGATTTATGAAATTGCTAAGCGACCTTTTTATTAATCTCTGTGTATTAGGGATGCTATTATTTACATTTAATCTGTTAACCAGAAATAGAAAAGGATTCATGTCGCCTGCCGCAAATCGTAACAGAAAGCTGCAGTTTGGTGTATGCATGGGAATCATTGGACTAGTATTGATGCAATATACCATTTATTTTAAAGGTACGATTTTGGACCTTCGGCAAATTCCAGTGATTATAGCTGCTATTTATGGTGGGGGCTTACCGTCGATCGTTGCGTCAATGGTCATCGCCGTAGGTCGAATTGTTTTTTTCGGCGTCAATAAAGCTAGTATACTGGCCGCTTCTCTTATAATAGTGGTTGGTTATTCTTGTGGCGTTTTATCGAAATTTAAATGGGGTCTCGGGAAAAAATGGTTAATGATGAGTGTTTCTAATCTAATCCTGACTTCTATTGTGTTTTATCTGTTAATTGATGATAAAAAGGTGCTTTTGAATGTGTATGTAGGTTATTGGTCTATTTCTTTATTTGGTGGATTCATCATCCATTACTTAACTGAATATTTGCGGCAGTCCAAAGAGCTGTTCCAAAATGCCCAAGAAAATGCAGTCAAGGACTTCCTTACAGGCTTAAACAATGTTAGAAAATTTGACGAAGTAATGAAGGAAACGCTGGACAAAGCGGATCATTACCATCAGAAGGTTTCGTTAATTTTAATCGATATTGACCATTTCAAGCTTATTAACGATAGACACGGCCACCTGTCCGGCGACGAGGTATTAAAGCAGCTAAGTAAAGTTCTTATGGATTCCTGTAGTTCTATGGATATCGTATCACGTAATGGCGGAGAGGAATTTTCCGTTATCTTGCCTTCGAACTCCAGAAATCAAGCAGTAGAAATTGCTGAACGAATTCGTGCTACGATAGAAGGGTATGAATTTAGATTATGGAATGGTTCCACAATAAACATAACCGTTTCCCTTGGTGTGTCTACCTATCGGGAAACGACGTTTAACCAAGAAAGTCTAATCAAGCAAGCGGATGATTGCCTATACCAAGCTAAAAGAACAGGACGCAATAAGGTTGCCTCTGCGAACCTAACAAAGGTCCGTGTTTTGGATATTGTTCCATCTAGTTGAATGCTAGCCCGTATACTTATGTTGTGTACGGTTTTGTATTTCTATTAAAAACGACAAAATATCGCAAAATACCGCAATATTTTTGTGGAACCACGCAAATCATTTTCGGTTACCTCAGTCACATTTTTGATTATTATTAATAGTGGTTCTATTGGACTAGTAGATAGCTGTGAATAATAGCGAATTTTGTCAAAATACTTGGGCGATCGTTAGGAAGGGTGGTACTGTATTGCAAACGAATGAAGGTATTAGAGAATTGCTTCAATCCATAGTTGAATCCGTTGGACAAGTGATTCCCATTCCCATTGAAATTCAAGCTCCGATTGTTTTTGAAAAAACAGTTACACAAAGTGAAATGGGTGTACTTATTGGTATTACCGGTGAGGTTTACGGGCGGATGGTTATTGAGGGGGACAGCCAAACCTTTAGTAAACTTGGGGAATCCATGTTCGGAATGCCGGTTGAAGGGGAAATACTTCACAGTTTCGTAGGTGAATTAGCAAACATGATTGCCGGAAATACTTCCACTTTTATTTATAAAAAAGGATGTAAGATGGATATCACACCTCCGACGGTTATGGTGGGGCATCTCCAATTGTTTGGTTTTGAACAAGGGATATCCTTTCACGTAAATATACCAAACGTAGGTGAGATCAATATCATCTTATTACAAAATACAAAGAGCGGTATAGGCACTTTATCGATTTTGGAGGAGTCATCAGATGTCGAGATCAATAACTGATTCTGTACATAACGCTAGAGTAGAGGTAATTGCTTCTGAGCTTGAAGTGTTGCTTGGGGATTCAGGAAAGGAGCTTGTCACGAGATTGACTGTGATGAGCAAAGACGAACTTATCGAATTAACGGATGTCCTCTTAGACCTACAAAACTATATTTCCGCTGAAAAAGGCGGGGTCAATGCTGTTGAAGAAAACGATAAAGTATCCAGTAACTATGGAAATATATTAACGACCGAAGAAATAGAAGAAATGCTCACAAAATTGGAAACTGAAACAAGGTTCTATATTTAATAAATGAAATGAGGAATAGCTGTGAAATGGTTTTATGATTTGAAAACGTCCGTGAAATTAATTTCTGCATTCGTATTGATGGCCATCATTTTGGCATTTGTCGGGTTCTTCGGATTGAATAATATGGGTAAAATCAATGATGGCATGAAGACCATGTACTCTGATCGATTAATTCCGATAAATGATCTTTCTGCTGCTGAAGTTTTGTATCAACAAATAAGAGTAGCTATTCGAGATATGAATACCATTGCAAGAACAACGGAGGAGAATCAGAAATACAAAGAAAATATAAACGAGCTTGTAAATGAAATTGCAGCCCTCATTGCTAAGTACAGCAGTACAAACTTAACCCAAGCGGAAAAGGAAGCGCTGAAGGCATTTGATCCTGCATGGCAAGCATACAATCAGTTGTTAGATGAAGCTATTCAAATGAACGGCACGAATGTCAGTGCTGAAGAATTTACCCATTTTCTGCTTACAGGCGGTTTTAAGGATGCGGGGGATAAGCTGCAAAATGTTCTGAAGAATTTAGTCTCCATCAATGTTCAGTTAGCGGAGAAGGATAATGCGGATGGAGATGCTCTATACAATACTTCCCGAACAATTACTACTGCGGTGATTATTGCCTCATTGGTTATCAGTATCGGATTAGGATATCTTATCTCACAAATCATTGCTCGCCCTCTGAACCGTATGGTGAAGCTAGTCGGACAAGTAGCGGGCGGTGATTTAAGAGAAACAACCGATATTAAGACGAAAGACGAGATTGGACAGTTGGCAGGATCCATTAATAACATGGTCCAGAGTTTAAGAACCACTGTCGGCGGAATCTTGGTCTCAGCGGAGAGCGTTGCTGCAGCGGCCCAGCAAATCTCTGCCAGCACCGAGGAGATAGCCAGCGGCAGCACCAGCCAAGCCAATGACGCTCAAACGATGAATGAATTGTTCAAAGAATTATCTGCCGCCATTAACTCGGTGGCCCAAAGTGCGGATCAAGCATCGGAATTGTCCAACAAAACGACCGGTATTGCCCAAGAAGGGGGCAAGGTGGTTCGTTCATCGATTGAGGGAATGAATCGGGTCAACCAACAAATGTCCAGGCTCGAAGAAGATTCGAACAAAATCGGAGAAATTATAGAAGTCATAGACGATATTGCCGAGCAGACCAATCTTCTTGCTTTGAACGCAGCGATTGAAGCGGCCCGCGCAGGAGATCAAGGCCGGGGGTTTGCAGTAGTTGCGGATGAAGTGCGTAAATTAGCTGAACGCAGCAGTGAAGCGACCAAGCAAATCACAACCATTATTAAAGGAATGCAGGAGAATACCCAGCAAAGCGTGAAAGCAGTGGGGGAAGGTGTCCTCTCGTCGCAAAAAACCGGAGAGTCGTTCGAACAAATCATTACGATGGTCAATGAATCCGCGAACAAGGTGACGGAAATTGCCGCAGCCAGCGAAGAGCAGGCCGCCCAATCCTCGGAGGTGTTAACTTCGATCGAAAGCATCTCCGCCTCCACGGAAGAAGCGGCGGCAGCTTCGGAGGAAACCGCAACGACGGCACAATCCCTTGCAGGGCTTGCAGAGGAATTGAATCATGCCGTATCGATTTTTAGAATTAAATAGTTTCTCAGACTACCGATAACATACTATGGCTTAACGCTTGAGATGGGGTGCGATGTTGAAAGTAACCGAGCAGGAGCAATATATTGAGTTTGGCATCGAAAGTGAACGATACGCCATTCGAATACAAGATATTCATGAAATTATTAAGATGCAGGACATCACTTCAGTTCCTAATGTGATGCCTTATGTTAAAGGGGTTATTAATCTTAGGGGAAAGATCGTACCTGTCATTAGTCTTCGCCATTTATTCCATCTTGATGATAAACGATTCTCAAAAACAACCCGGGTTATTGTGGTTCATCATCAGGAGGATACGGTTGGGATTATTGTGGATCGCGTAAATAAAGTCAATACCTTTTCGGATATTCAGCCTCCTCCTGCTCGGGTGGGCAGTGTGGCTGGAAACTATTTTACAGGGATCGGATTAACGGACAACGGATTGGTTGGCATTTTAAAGTTGGATGAAGTGTTACTTCATGAACAGGAGTGAGACCACTATGTTTGCTGAGTACAGAGAGGTTTTTCTGGAAGAGCTGGAGGAGCAACTGCAGCTTATGGACGATGAAATCCTAAAGCTGGAGCAAGAAGGGGATTCCGAACCGGTCGTCCAACGGTTGTTTCGTGCTGCTCACACTTTAAAGGGTTCATCTGCGGCCATGGGGTGTGAGGATATGAAGCAATTAACTCACCAGATGGAGCATCTTTTGGACCTGGTAAGAAGTAAGAAATTAGGGGTAACAAGCCCGTTAATTGATCTTCTTTTTATGTCGCTTGACTGTCTCAAACAGTTAAAAAACGATATTGTACGTAACGATAACCATGCAACGGATATCTCCAATTGTGTATATAAACTTCAAGGATTTACCGATACATCAAGAGCGGTAGCACCCCCTGAACCTGCCATGCAATCTTTATCTAAACCTGTACTGAACCTGGATACCCGGTTAAAAGTGCAGGAGGCTCAGGACCAGGGGCTTCAGGTGAATTGGATCTGGGTGCAGGTTTCCTCTGATTGTATCATCCAAGGGGCCAGAGCTTATGTCATTAACTCCTACTTGTCTGAGAATGGGGAGATTCTGCTGACAACCCCGGAATTAGAAGGGATCATCGAGCAAATAGATGGGCCTTTGGGGATTACCTTCCTTTATGCAGGGAAGCAAAGCGATTCGGAGCTGCAGGCTCTTGTCTCTGAATTGACTGATGTAGTGAATGTAAAGGCAGAACCCTTGGAAATAGAAGAAGCTGTGTGGGTTAACTCTGCTTCCGCAGCTGCTGAAAAAACAATGCATGAAGATCATGCGCAAACAGGCAAAGCCAAATCCCAAACCATTCGGGTAAGCGTGGAACGTCTGGAGCATCTCATGAATCTAGTGGGTGAATTGGTCATCGACCAGACTCGAATCCATCAGGTAGAGCGGACGCAAAGAAGGCGTATTTCGGATGAGTCCGTCAATGAATTGGGCCAAATCTCTGACCATCTTTCTCGTGTCATTGGCGACCTCCAAGAAAGTGTCATGAAAGCAAGAATGCTCCCGATCGAGCAGTTGTTTAATCGCTTCCCCCGCATGATACGGGATCTTTCCCGTGATTTGGGCAAGGAGATTGAGCTTGTAATTGAAGGAAAGGACACGGAACTGGATCGGACCTTGATAGAAGAGATCGCCGACCCGCTGATTCATCTCATTCGGAATGCGGTTGATCACGGGATCGAGGCGCCAGAAAAAAGGGAACAGCTGGGTAAAAACCGAAAAGGAACCCTTCAAATCAGAGCGGCGCATGAGGATAATCAAGTGGTCATCTATGTGGAAGAAGACGGTGCAGGCATCGATCCCGTAAAAATGAAACGATCTGCCCTTGAGAAGGGTGTCATTACTCCAGAGGAAGCTGAGCAGTTAAGCGACAAGGAATCCATCGAACTGATTTTCCGTCCCGGATTTTCAACGGCTCAAGCCTTAAGTGATATATCCGGACGCGGTGTAGGTATGGATATCGTCAGAAGCCATATTGAAAAGCTGAACGGTTTGATAGATATTGACACGAGATTGGGAGAAGGAACATGCTTTAAAATCAAGCTTCCGTTGACGTTAGCCATCATCATCGGCCTGCTCGTGAAGCTGCGTGATCAAACGTTTATTATCCCGATGAGCAACATTGCCGAAATCGTGAGAGTCACATCCGGCGATATCCAAACCGTTCGTGGGCAATCGGTTATTTTGCTGCGTAATCAGGTGATTCCGGTGGCCTGGATGCATGATCATTTCCACATCCCCAAGGAGGATTTGGGCAAAAAACATATTTCTTTAGTCATTGTGGGATCTGCGGAAAAACGGCTGGCCTTAGTTGTAGATGAATTAATCGGGAATCAGGAGATCGTGATCAAGTCATTAGGCACTTATATTGGAAAGGTAGACGGTATCGCCGGGTCCACCATTTTGGGGGATGGAAAAGTGGCTCTCATTATAGAGGTTTCGGGGATCATCAACAAAATAGGCGGAAAGTAACTTGGAACGAATGGGGGAGGAAAATGACAACCAACATAGTAGACATCGAAGATATAGATCTAGTTTCCTCCGTAACTCAAGGTGATCAGATGGCTTTTAACTCTCTGCTAAGTCGTTATTTACCGATGATTCGTTATTTTTGCAAAAAATATTTTGCCCCGGGGTTGTTGAGGGGAGACTTGAATCAAGCCGGATGCATAGGGTTATTTGTTGCCTGCCAAAAATATAATCCTTGTAAAGGAATGCCGTTTGCGAGCTTTGCCAAATTACACATTAAACACCATATTATCAATGCCGTAAAAACAGCGTTAAGGAAAAAACAACAAATTTTAAATCAAAGTATTTCTTTGGATGAAACACCTTTTTGCGATCAGGAAAGAACCAGCCGATATGAACTTATCCCCCATTTCACAGCTTCACCTGAAGATATATATATGAATCGGGTAAAGGAGCAAGAATTGCGCGACATGTTTAAGGTGCATCTTACGGATTTGGAGAGGAAAGCGATTGTGGGTTTATTGGATGGTTTAGCATATAAAGAGATTGCTGATTTATCCGGTGTGGGTAACAAATCCGTTGATAATGCGATTAAAAGGGCGAAAGTAAAATTAAAGTCCGTCCTGCATTACAATGTATAGCAGATATGATGAAAATAAGAAGGGGCAAAGAAAATGGCGAACGTATTGGTAGTTGATGACGCTGCATTTATGAGAATTATGTTAAAGGATATCCTCACTAAGGGCGGACACCAAATTGTAGGCGAGGCTGGGAATGGCCTTGAAGCCATTGAACAATACAGCAAATTAAAGCCGGACCTGGTTACAATGGATATCACCATGCCGGAAATGGAAGGGATTGAGGCCTTAAAGCACATCAAAAAAGAGAATCCGAAGGCAAAGGTGATCATGTGCTCCGCCATGGGACAACAGTTGATGGTGGTTCAAGCCATACAGGCGGGCGCCACAGATTTTATAGTGAAGCCTTTTCTTGCGGACAGAGTACTCGAAGCAGTAAAGAAGGCAACAACTTAACTAGACATAGAAATAGATGATGATCTCTACTAAATAAAATATTCTGTTAACAGTTATTGTGATATGGGGTATTTTTGTTGTATGGCGAAGCTATATGATTCTCTAAGTCCTCTTGAGTTTGACCCAAGCGGACTTTTTATATTTCTTATCCATCGAATTGCGTGGTTGCTGAGTAAAGCCGATATCGGCGTGTCCTCCATCATGGGAAGGTTGGATCCGATGGAGCCCCGAAAGTCTCCGCCAAAAAGCTGTCGATGACTTGAAAACGATTTGACGGGATGAGAATATTTGCTTATTATTATCATTATCAATAATGATAATAAATGAGGTAATGAAGATGGCGAAGGAATCCAAATCGGATATTATGCTTCATCCCGTAAGGCTTAAAATTATGCAAACGCTGATTGGAGGCAGACGGCTTACGGTACAGCAAATGCAAGAAAGGCTTCCTGAAGTACCTCAAGCTACGTTGTACCGGCATCTCAATAAATTGACCTCGGCTGGTTTGGTGACGGTCGCGGATCAGAAGCAGGTCAGAGGAGCGGTGGAAAAGCAGTACGTTCTCGGGGAACAGGGACCTTCTTTGCAGCAAGAGGATACAAGGGATGGTGCGAAGGAAGACCAAATGCGGAATTTGATTTCTTTTATGGCTGCGGTATTAGGAGATTTCGAACGATATTTTGATCAACCGGCAATATCGGACTTGAAGAAGGACGGTGTGGGGTACCGGCAAGCGAGGCTGTATATGAACGATAATGAGTTTCAAGAGTGGGTACAGGACATTCGGAAGGCATTCGAGAAAGTTCTGCATCTTGAACCATCGCCGGACCGGCGCTGCAGGATCGTAACGACCATGATTGTGCCGGAGGCCAGCCAATGCGTCAATGACTACACTAACATTAGTGAGAAGAGGGAATCCGATGAACGAGATGATAAAGAATGAAACGGTTACCGTTAGAGGAAAATACGACTTAGAAGGGACTTTAACCACTCCGGCGCAGGAGGCTGGCAAACGGCCGGCCATATTAATCATTCCAGGCACAGGAATCAGCGACCGGGATGGCAACATGAAGCAGCTCCGCATGAATATTTACAAAGAGCTGGCCGAGAGCATCAGCCGCCTTGGCTTCATTACGCTCCGTTATGACAAAAGAGGAACGCATGCCAGCGGCGGTTCCTATGTGGAGGCGGGTTTTTGGGATCTTGTAGATGACGCGGAGGCTTGCGTGAAATACTTGGAGTCGCGCGCGGACGTTGATTCGGAGCGTGTTCTGGTCTTGGGTCATAGCGAAGGGGCCATCATTGCCCCAGCATTGAACGCCAGGCATCCGTTAGGGGGAATGATCCTGCTCGCGGGAATGGCCGAGCCGGGCAAGGAGGGATTCCCGAAGCAGTCGCAGCGGGCGATTCAAGAGCTGGAATCGATGAAGGGCTTGAAAGGGTCGCTGCTACGCCTGTTTCGTATACCCCAAATGGCCCAAAAGCAAACAGTGAAAACATTTGCTAAAATTCTCGGGTCTACGGGCGATACGATTCGCATTCAGGGCAAGAAAATCAACGCCAAATGGTTCCGGGAGCATGATGCCTACAATGTGCTAGACGACTTGGAAAAGGTTTTTTGCCCGGTCCTGGCCATCACCGGATCGAAGGATTTACAGGTTGAGCCAGAGCATGCGAGAGTCATAGCCGAAACGGTCCAAGGGCCGTCGGAATGGCATATTATTCCCGATATGACTCACATTTTAAAGAAAACGAACGATGAGCTCACCATGCTAACGCTTCTGAAATCATACAAGAAGATGACCGGTGAGCCCTTCGATCATGAAATGATGGGACTTATCGCCCGTTGGCTCGAAAGATTCAAATCGTAAGGGGGGTCAGTCAGACCGCTTTCTTGACGCCGCCGCCGAGCCGAAAATAAAAGATAATGGAAACGACGATGACCATGATAGCCAATACCGCAAAAATGTTACTGTAAATCAATGCCGGGCTATAAAGCAGAAACGGATTGAATTGAAAAGATGAAGTGCTGAAATCCAGCATTTTGCTGATGAGCGTAGTCGCTGTGGCACCTGAAATGAAATTGACCATCATCAAAAGCCCCATGCCTACTCCCGCCTGTTCTTTCGGCAGGGTTCGAGAGACCAGATTGGACATGGCGATCTGCATGAACGTCTGACCCACATTGCCGAATACAAGGAACAGCATCACGATCAGCGGCGACAGTCCGGCAACAAGAGACAACGAGCTAAATGAAATAAACAGTAGGGTAACCGCGGTGTATATCAGCTGCGCATTACCTTTGCCATCTGCGATTTTTCCGCCTGTTCTGCCGAGCAGTGAAGCAATGAGTGCTCCGGGAAACATGACGAATCCGATGATTGCTGGTGCCAAATGATTCATATTCGTCAGCATGAGCGGAGTCATGAACGGAATACCAAAGCTGAGCCCGGTGGACAGAAAGGCAATCAGGATGCCGTAGGTGTACTGCTTGTTGCGAAACAATGCGGGCTGGATAAACGGATGAGCAGCGCGTCGGATTCGCCATACAAACAGAACGAGCATGATGACTCCAAGGACCATCGGTGTCCAGGCTCCGTTAGTAACAGCCAATAGGAGCAGGCCAATCGTTGTGGCCATCAACCCTCCCCCAAGGAGATCGGTTTTCTCGGCTTGTCCTTTGGTGTCGTCCAAGTATTTGCGGAAAAACGGCAATGTAAGCAGCACTAGCAAAGATAGGCAAAATAGAAAGCGCCAGCTCGCCAGACTTGTAACGAATCCAGCGACAATAGGACCTACAGCGGTGCCCAGAGCGAGGCCTGCTGTAGTGGTCCCCAGGGCTCTCCCCCGTTTGTCGGGAGGGAAATAGCGCACAGGAATCAGCATGCCGACTGCTGGAATCACGGAAGCCCCTATCGATTGTAAAATGCGCCCGGCGATGATCATCCAGAACTCCGTTGCGATCAGGCCGACAATAGATCCCAGGGAGAAAAAGATAAATCCGAACGTGAGCAGATCCTTTAAACGATACGTATCGGCGAGCTTACCGTAGGTGACCGAACCAACGGCATAAACGATGATATAGCCTGTCACGATCCAGCTTACCTGCGATGGCGAGAGCTGGAATTCCTGACTGATGGAGGGGAGCGCGACGTTGAACATCGTTGCGTTCATGACAGATAGAATTAGTGTAAAGAACAGGACGCGAATCAGTTTTTCCCCGATCTGTATTTGACTGGCGGGTGAGGCTTTGGACATGAAAAATCCTTCTTTCTACTTCAGATTTGCGATGATTTTATCCAATACCCGCATGCAAACTTTCATCTCCTCCCGGTCGACTCCGGTTGAAGCCTCGGCTATGGTTTGTTGGGCTTGGCCGATAAGGCCTTTCTGCATCTCTCTTCCCTCGGGTGTTAAATAGATCAGATTTGTACGCCTGTCCTTAGAGTGGGGCAGGCGTGTCACCAAGTTTCTCTTGATCATGTTATCGATTAACCGGGAGATGCTGGGCTGATCTTTTTGTGTAGAACAGGCCAACCGGTTCTGCGTTTGACCATCCTCTTCCCAGAGCGTGATCATAATCTGCCACTGCTCGTGCGTGACGGGAAATTCCTTTTCCTTAAACTTCCGGTTCAATCGGTTGTTGATGAGACGGGAAGCATTAAATAACTTATAGCCGAGCGATCGTTCCAATACATAGCTGCGGTAATCCATCGCCGTTCCCCTTTTCCTTGTCTTGAGGTATAAAAAATACTATAGAAGAAAATAGTTGTTTAAACAAGTATTTTTTGCGATCGAAGTCCGGAGAATAGAAAAGGACCTTCACATGAAGGTCCACAAAATAGGGGGATATTAGAAGAACCCGCGTCACAACTGCGCCAGCCGCATCAGGAAGCATCCGGGCGCAGCAGCTTGGCCAACGCTTGAAAAGGCGAGCTCGCATCTTCTTTGCCTGAAGAATATACAACCTCGCTTGAGTATGTATAATCATCCTCGGGCGCGTTCGTTTGAAGTTCGAAATCTTCAAATCGCTTGATGAATATCAATGCCGTGTTAAATGCATCGTCCAGCGCCCGATGATGACTGCCCTCGAAAGCAATTCCTTCGATCTCTAGAGCACGCTTCAAGCCCACCTGCTGATAGATCTCGCCGCTTGTTTTTTTGGAGTACTGCTTTTGCAGATTGTTGTGATTTTTGACCCAATCCGGCTCCAGCTTCATTTGACGGCAATGGCGGATCAATTGGTATTTGTCGTCTGACCCCCAAGCCCCTAAATAATAGTTCTCTTCGCCGATCCACTTAACCCATTGATCTACAGCCTCACGATAGTCGGGCGCCCCGGTCATATCTTCCTGCCGGATTCCGGTAAACTCGGTCGTATGCTTGGAAAGAACTGGATTCTTGGACGGCCTTACGAACGTCTGAAACTTATCGACGATGTGCAGGATACCGTTCATTTCGGCCACCTTCACGGCTCCGATCTCAATAATCTCCGATAGATGCTGCTGCTTCCGCACCACCGTAAATTCCAAATCGTAAATGATATATATCATGTGATTAGCGCTCCTTCAAAGGATAATACACTTATTGTAGCAGATTTTCGGAGCGCGGAGTATTTAGAGTCAGGTTAACAAGATATGAAGGCACTATTTTTGGTGGCAGCACCGCTTGGTATAAAAATACAAAAACCATACGGCGTGATTCTGTTCATCCGCAGCCGCGCGGCGAAATTGGTTATGGATATAAGGATTTGTTGTTTTGTCGGAAATTTCCAAATAAAAATCTACGGTTTCCTGCTCATCCTTTAAAGCGGCTTGCAAACCCGAACTATACTCGGTCGGGCAGGATTCTGTTATTTGCGGATTTGGTTGTTTTCCGGTGAGAGAAGTATAGATTTGGGAAAATACATAGAAGTGCTTCATTTCATCCTTGCGGATTTCGAGGATCCGCTGTTGTTCTTCCTCACTTGGAGCCAATTTGGCTAGCTGCTCGTAGCAGGCCATGGCGCTGTACTCACCGTTAATCGCTTGATGAATGTCTTGAATGAAACGAATGTCGCTCTCGCTCCGGTAATGGTAATCGTTTAAGAACATTTCACTTGCCTCCTTGGGTACAATGTATAATCAGATTATTCAATTTGTTGGGCATTGAACATTGTCCTGAAAATTCTTGAAAAGATCAAAGAAGGTTATCGAACATATATTATGGTATACCAAATGGTTATTTTGTAAGCGTTTTAAAATATAATGAATTGATCAGTTATTTATAGTAAATGGAAGATAAACATATATTTTATTTAAAAATTAACGATATTTAAGTTTTGACTAAAATCGGTATATATTTCATAATCATGTACAAATGGTATACCTAATTAGCAGAATGGTATACCAATTATGAAAAGTTAGAGAATTTGTATAAAACAAAAAAAGGGAGGATTTTAAATGATTAGCAAAAAGTCGGCATCGATTCTTGTAGCTTCCGTATTTGGCTTGCAGGTGCTTACAGGCTGTGGAACGTCAGCTACAGAGAGTCAAGGCCAGGGGGCCAGCCCCGCAGCAGCGGAGAAGCCAGCAGTAGACTTCCCAACGAAATCCGTTACGATTGTGGTTCATACGAAGGCAGGCGGCCCCACAGATACGATGGCCCGTGAGTTGGCCAAAGCTGCTGAACCGCTTTTGGGTAAAACCGTAATGATTGAAAACCAACCCGGTGGAAGCGGAGCCTCTCAGATGGCTGAATTAGCCAAAGCAAAGCCGGATGGGTATACCCTTGGGACCCTGACTCCCTCCCAAATCGGGATGTGGAACAGTAATCTGAAGGAACAGTTTAAAGTGGACAGCTATTCTTATGTATCAGGGGTACAAATTGACCCTTATGTGATTGCGGTTCATTCGGAAAGCCCTTATAAAACATTGCAGGATCTTGTTGATGCCATGAAGGCAAAGCCCAAAACGATTAATGTCGGCGGATATGGCGCGATAGGATCAGGCCATAATGTTGCCTGGAACATCTTCGCCGAAAAAGCGGGTGTGCAAGCCAATTGGGTACCTTATGAAAGTACCGGAGAAGCGGTTACTGTTCTTCTAGGTAAAAACATTGATGTCGCCAACTCCAATCCGGCTCAAGTTTCCCAATATGTCAAAAGTGGACAATTAAGAGTACTGGCTGTCATGGCAGAGGAGCGTTTGCCTGAATTCCCTGACGTACCGACCTATAAAGAAGCCGGATATGAAGTGGATACCTCTTGGGCTCAGTTCAGAGGGATATATGCACCAGCCGGTATACCGGAGGAAGTCCTGCAGAAGCTTAACGACGTCTTTGGGGAAGCAATGCAAACGGAAGGGTTTAAAAACTATATGAAATCCGCACAAATGGTGGATGGCGCGATGGACCATAAGCAATTTACCGAGTATGTAAATAAACAAAATAACTTGACGAAGGAATGGCTTGAAAAGTTGAAATAATAAAAGAGTGATTAGGGGAGTTTGAACGTGAGTAAAACCATTGATCGATATACGAGTCTGGCTTTTCTGGTCATCGGGGCTATTTTTATGTATCGAAGCAATCAATTGGCCGCCCAAAGCTCATTCGACACTAGTGTGGGGCCTAACATTTTTCCGTTTGGACTTGGACTGGTTCTTATATTGCTGAGTTTTCGTCTATTATATGAAACCTTTCAATATAAGGATGAAAGCAAAGAGAAGATCGCTTTTGATTATAAGCGGTTCGGTATCGTCCTGGTGGCCACCATCCTGTATGTGCTGCTTCTTGAAGTTCTTGGATACGTGATTTGTACATTTGTTTTTCTACTCATCTGTTTTCAAACGATGGAAAAGGGAAGATGGATCCAATCCGTTCTTATTTCATTCTTATTTTCTTTCGGGCTTTATTATTTGTTTGTCGAGGTTCTGGAAGGTACCTTACCTGGATTACCGTCTTGGATAGGGGGGTAAAGGGGAGAAGATATGGACACATTACAGTTTTTATTTACTGGCTTTGGTATCGCGTTCCAATGGTATAATTTGCTCTTTGCCTTTTTCGGAGTATTGATTGGAACGGCTGTAGGAGTTTTACCCGGTATTGGTCCGATGAGCGGAATTGCTCTGTTAATTCCAGTCTCAGCTTCGATTACAAGTGGACTAGGTCCAGAGGCGGCTGCGACAAGTTCGATTATTTTACTTGCAGGAGTTTACTACGGCGCTATGTACGGCGGGTCAACGACTTCCATTCTTCTCAATACACCGGGTGAATCCTCATCCGTTGTCACTACACTAGACGGACATCAAATGGCTAAACAAGGACGTGCAGGCGCGGCCTTGGCGATTTCCGCTATCGGATCGTTTTTTGCCGGGATCGTTGCCTTAATTGCTCTTGTCATCTTGGCTGTTCCATTATCCAAAGTAGCGATTAAATTCGGTCCGGCGGAATATGTCGCACTAATGATACTCGGTTTATGTGCAGTAAGCGGTCTGGCAGGAAGATCCATGACCAAAGCGCTGATAATGACAGTTTTCGGGCTGCTGCTGAGCACCATTGGATTGGATACCGTGTCGGGTGTTGCGCGATTTACGTTCAACAACCCTGCGTTATTCCAAGGACTAGAGTTTTTAACTGTCGCGGTTGGTTTGTTTGCTCTTGGTGAGGTGTTTAAAACGATTCTTGAGAGAGAATCTAACAAGGGAACTGTCGCCAAAATTAAAAGAATCATGCCGACAAAACAAGATTTGAAAGATAGTACCATGCCTATCGTACGCGGGTCGTTATTGGGATTCTTCATAGGAGTCCTGCCAGGTGCCGGTGCAACCTTGGCTTCCTTCTTCTCCTATTCTGTAGAAAAGAAGGTGAGTAAAACTCCGGAAAAGTTTGGGCATGGGGCCATTGAAGGGGTAGCCGCACCTGAATCCGCCAATAATGCAGCCTCCGGCGGGGCTATGATTCCCCTCCTTACCCTGGGTATTCCAGGTTCAGGAACGACAGCGATTCTTATGGGTGCACTGATCATGTACAATGTTCAGCCGGGTCCATTGTTGTTTGAGGAGCATCCATCGATTGCTTGGGGACTCATTGCCAGCATGTTTATCGGGAATGTGATGTTGTTAATACTGAATATGCCGCTGGTTAAGGTATTTGCCAAAATTATTGAAACGCCGCCCAAATATTTGGTTCCAATGATTATCGCCATATCCATATTCGGTGTATATGCTGTGCAAGTATCCACATTCGATCTCATCTTGCTGGTAGCTTGCGGTCTGCTGGGATATTTTTTCACTAAACATGATTTTCCTCTGGCCCCTATCGTTCTAGGTCTGGTATTGGGGCCTATGATTGAAAATAACCTGCGCAGAGCTCTGATCACTACCAATGGAAGCTATTCTATTTTTATCGAAAGACCGGGTTCCCTGATTTTACTGTTAATCGCAGTACTGTGGATATTGATTCCAATAGTGATGAAATTGAGAGGCAAACAAGTGATTGTTAATGATGAAGCAGCTTAAATGATGCAGGAAAGCAAAGCTATACCTATGAATGCATCTCCCTCTCATAGAGACGAAGTTGAAAAACTGAGAAAACATGAGAAAATGAAAACAACAACACATTTGAGTGGGAGGATTTTACCATTGGTTGAAGAGTTAAACACGAAAGTGGATGGAGTGTATGAGTATATCTTTGATGCGATTAAAAGAGGGGACTTCCATTCTGAGAAAATCCTTTCAGAACGTGAGTTAGGCAATCTCCTTGGAGTCAGCCGTACCCCTATTCGTGAAGCCTTTCGTAAGCTGGAAAAAGAAGGATTAGTGCAATATGAGCCTCATCGAGGCGTCAGAGTCATTTCCTTCTCCCATGAAAAAATACGTCAATTATATCAAGTTCGAGAGATGCTGGAGGGCTTAGGTGCCCGCTTGCTGTCCCAATGCCAAAACCAAGCAGCTAATCAAAACCTTCGATTGTTACTTGAGCAAGCTGAACAGGCTGCGGATCAAGGTAATATAGCTATGCTATCCCAAATTAATCAGCAATTTCATATGGGAATTGCCTTGGGATCAGAAAATGTTTATTTAATTAACAGCCTGCAAACGCTGCAGTCCCATATCACCATTTTTATGGCAAAATCACTTTCGCAAAGCGGGAGACCTGTAGAAAACCTGAAGGAGCATTGGTTGATATTAAATGCCATTGAGAGCGGAGATTCGGAATTAGCAGAGGTGACGGCTAAATTCCATATCCGGAATGCGTATGCCAATGCCATCAAACAACTCGACAGCCACACCCAGTGATATCCCCCTTTTATGGGATTCATTCATAATAATATAAACGATAGGGAGAGAATAAAATGATTACACAAACACTTGTACAGAACTGCTTAAATACAAAATGGGAAGATATTCCCCAGGATGTCGTTCTTCATGCAAAGAAAAGTATTCTGAATTGGATGGGAGTTGCCGTTGGTGCGGCTTATCATCCTTCTGTAGACATGCTGTTAAGCTTAAAGGAAGACCTCCAGTCCAGTGAACAAGTGTCTATTCTTGGTAGGGAAGAGAAGGCGGATTTATTAATGTCCAGCTTGATTAATGGGATGAGCTCTCATATTTTTGATTACGATGATACCCATTTGGATACGATTCATCACCCTAGCGGACCCGTTGCTCCTGTTTGTTTTGCGCTTGCGGAAAAATTCGGCTTGAGCGGCAAGCAAGTATTGCGAGCCTTCATTCTTGGAGTAGAAGCGGAACTGCGAATCAGCAATGCTGTTTATCCAAGTCATTATCAGTTGGGATGGCATATCACGAGTACGGCCGGCGTGTTCGGCGCTGCTATCGCAGCAGGTATTTTGTTGGAATTAAATGAGGAGCAGCTGATTTATGCTCTGGGAATCGCAGGAACACAAGCGTTCGGGTTGCGTGAAATGTTTGGAACCATGACCAAGCCTTTTCATCCCGGTAAAGCGGCAGAGAATGGATTATTAGCTGCGTTATTGGCACAAAAAGGATTTACCAGCTCCAAGCAGGTTCTTGAGGCCAAAAGAGGATTTGCCAATGTACTGGCACCGGAACATGATCTGGAGAAGGTCAACATTGCATGGGGGACCCAATGGGAAACGCTTAAAAATGCATTTAAGCCTTATGCCTGCGGGATCGTTCTACACCCAGCCATTGACGCGTGTATTGCCCTAGGGAAAGAAGTAACAGATCCATCGCAGGTCAAAGAAATCGAAATTACAGTCAACCAGTACGTTCTTGAGCTTACAGGTAAACCGGAGCCTAAAACCGGCTTGGAAGGTAAGTTCAGTATTTACCACACAGGGTCTATTGCTTTCCTGGATGGCGATGCCAGCGAAGAACAATATCACGACTCCAAAGTGCTGGATCCACGGACAGTTGACTTTAGAAGTAAAATCAAACCGGTTGTCGATGAATCCTTCGAAGAGGACGAGTGTTTAGCGAAGCTTACCACCGTTGACGGAAAAGTGATTGAGTATCGAGTGCAGCATGCTACAGGCAGTATTGAAAATCCGATGACAGATGACATGCTCTGCAACAAATTTAAAAAATTAGTGACGGGGATCCTGGGAAGTGAAAATACAGAAGCCATTATTCAAAAGCTCTATGACCTTGATTCGATAGCCGATATTAATGAAATCATTCCTTATTGCACCAAATCGAAAGTGTCCGCATAGTTTCATGTAAGTTCTGATCATGGAAGAGCTAGCCCAAACGTCATGAAAAAAATGACCAAGGGCTGGCTCGTTTTTTTATTATGCCTACCTGCTTCCTCACGCCTGAAATCCACTTACCAGTTGTTTACTCATCGATCAACCGACCGTTATTCATGACTCGAACATTATATTGATTTGGTAGGTGGTTCATGCCCGAGTTTTACTTTCTCCAAAGAAAAAAGCCAGCAGCTTGTTGCCGCCTGGCTTTATCAGGGTACGCCATACTGATTTGAATTTTTCCGAGTCGGATTGCACTAATCGACAGGTCAGCCGTAAGCTTTTCCTCTGGTCAGCATACAAGGAACGCCTTTGCCCACGGCGCCGGGCAGAGACATGTTTTGTAAATATTGACGTCCCCTTTCGCATTTGAGGCAGCGCGCGCAAACATCCGAGGTCACGACCTTCATATTGAATTGATTTTTATCAATGGAGGATTGGATCTTCTTTTTGGCTTTTTTGTTTTTGCTCATAGCATTCATCTCCTAAGGCTTGGATGATGCATATTATGACGAAGCGTTTCTTTTTGCCACCGCTGAGGATGAAGGCGGGCAATGATTTTACCGTGACTATAGAAAAAAATGTCTATTCCTGTTGAAAAAAGAGGAATGTATGGATCGGATGTTGAATCACTACATGTATTCGGGGTACGAAATTCATGAGTCGGCCTAAGGAGGTACCCTTTAATCGGAGGAGGACATTTAATGAAGTATATCATTTGCCAAATGGCCAAGATTGTAGATATGAATGATGAAATTATGGCAGAGGTTTTGTTCAGCCATGGAGAATATGAAACGTCGCTGCTGTCTGTTGGATTTTCCGTTGTTTCGTATCCGCTGGGACTTAAAGAATTTGAAGTGGTGCATGATAAAAGGGAAGGCAGACGCGAACGCTTCAAGGTCATTGACGTCGAGGTCGATCTGATTGCGAATCCGACGTCCACCCGTGTATTCCTTGAGCCTGTCACTTTGATTATCGGCCAGCATGACGTTGGACAGTTTGCATAGGAACATGGGAAGGTTGGAAGAATGGGGGAGAATGGAGTATGAATAGAGTGTTTGTCGCCATCGGCAGCATCTGCGCACTGCTGTCCGTCGCATTTGGGGCTTTCGGTGCGCATGCGCTGAAAGAATGGCTGACGCCAGGCATGCTGGCGAATTACCAGACTGGCGTGCAATATCAAATGATGCACTCACTGGGTCTGATTGCTGTAGGTCTCTGTGCTTCGATACTGCCGGCAAGCGGACATCTACGCCGGGCAGGATGGTCCATGCTGATCGGTATCATCGTGTTTTCAGGCAGCCTCTATGTTCTGAGTATAACGGGAATTACTGTGCTTGGGGCCATTACGCCGATTGGCGGCATCGCATTTATATTCGGCTGGCTGTCGCTGGCGCTCGCAGCTTGGAAAAGCTCGTCTAACTAATGGTTCAGCTCAGAAGAGACCGTCCGGTACACCGGGCGGTCTCTTCTTTTAATCATCTAATTAGTATTTCATGCCGGAATAAGGAGGAAAAGGTCGATTTGTGTGGAAGATTATTAAAGAGGAGGCAGGGTGCAAAGGAGGCTGACAGTTATGAATAAGACGACCGATTCCGTAAGAACGGATCAAACCAAGAATAAACCTCTTGTTTCACTCCTCGTATACGGGTATATCACTTTCTGTTTGCTTGTGTCCATGTGGATGCCTGAATCTATATTATGGGCATTTTCCGGTGTGTCTGTGCTTCTGGTCATATATTTATGGCGGCGCGGTTTATCGCTCGAACGGTTCCAACAGTTTGTGAATGACGAGCGAACGCGAATGGAAGAGCAGTTAATCGAAAGTGGGAATGTGCTTCATGCATTGTTCTACCATAATCCGAATCCGGCTGCGATTATGGATCGGCATGGCCGTATAGTGAAGGTGAATGCAGCCGCGGTAAGAGTGCTGGGCTATTCGGAAGAGGAGCTCGCAGGACGGCACTATCTGACGATCCTGCCGGAGGATCAAACAGGTAAGGTTGCCAAACATTTTGCCGATGTGTTTAAAGTAGAGTCTCCTTCCTACAGCATATCCATACTACATAAAAAGGGTTATCCGTTAGAACTGCACGGGACGTCCGTACCCATTAAAGATCAAGAAGAGCAAACGACGGGATCAATCGTCATTTGCCAAGATTTCTCGGCCTCCAAACGGGCGGAGGATCAAATCCGATACCTGGCTTATTATGATGACTTGACTGGGCTACCGAACCGGCGGCTGTTTATGCAGCATTTGAGCGTAGCATCGGCTTCTTCTACACGCCATGGAGGTAAGCTGGCTGTCTTCTTTATTGATATTGACCGGTTCAAAATCATCAATGACAACTTTGGGCACGATTATGGCGATATGCTGCTTGTACAGGTGGCGGAACGGTTTACGAGGTGCTTGACAGATAACGATTTTTTGGCGCGAACGGAAGGTGACGAGTTTGTTTTGTTTTTGTCCGGACTGAGCTCGGCCGGGACAGCGGAACAAGTGGAGAAAATGGCGCGCAAAGTGACTCATCTTTTGGATGAGCCCTTTATGCTGGAGCAATACCAACTGCATATCACGGCAAGCGTCGGTATTGCTATTATGAATACAGAGACTCAAGATACCGGTGCGCTGATGAAATGCGCCGATCTTGCTTTGTCCTGCGCCAAGGAAAAAGGTAAGAACAATTACCAAATTTACAATCATGAAATGAAATCGCTTTCCTTACAGCGTCTGACATTGGACAGTGAATTGAGAAGGGCTATAGCAAGAAAGGAGCTGATCCTTCATTTTCAGCCGCAGATGAATGTCGTGTCCGGACGAATTATCGGCTTCGAAGCTTTAATCCGATGGATGCATCCGGAACGCGGAATGATCCTGCCCGGTCAATTCATTCCCTTTGCCGAAGAAAGTGGGTTGATTGTGTCGATCGGGGATTGGGTGCTTAGGGAGGCATGCAGGCTCAGCGCCGCTTGGCAAAAGGCTGGCCTGCCGCCGATTCCTGTTGCAGTAAATTTGTCTGCCAGGCAGTTTATGCAGAATAATCTGTACGCTAAGGTAAGTGAAGTGCTCTGCGAAACCGGACTTGATCCGTCTTTACTGGAGTTCGAGATTACGGAAAGCAGCACGATGGATATCGATCATGCCACGACACTTCTTCATGAGATGAAAAAGCTCGGGGTCAACATCAGTATCGATGATTTCGGGACGGGGTACAGCTCGTTTAGCTACTTGAAAAAGCTGCCGATCGATAAGCTGAAGATCGACCGCTCCTTCGTCAGCGAGTGTGTGAGCAATCCGAATGACGCTGCGATTGTAGCATCGATCATATCGATGACGAAGCACTTGAACCTGCGTGTGAGCGCAGAAGGGGTTGAGACGGAGGAACAGCTTGAATTTTTGCGAAGCAATCAGTGCGATGAAATTCAAGGCTACTTCTTCAGTCGGCCGGTGTCTGCGGACGAAGCGTTACGCCTCATGGAGCGTCAAGCGGCGTCTGAGGCAAATGAAGGACCGTCCTGAGCGGACGGTATTTCACCATTAATGTATGACATAATCGTCGATTTCGTTGATTTTGAGAAGATATACTTTTTTCTCGTCCACATGATAGACTGTCAAATTACCGCTTGCCGGGTCGACGCTGATGATTCGACAGGGCATGCTGAGCTTGATGCCCTTGCCTTTGACGATGGACAGGCGGATCAAGGTATTGTTTTGCTGAAATGTCATCATTTGTTCCCAGATATGCTTGTGCGGGTCGCTCTCCGGATGGTAAGGTTCTTCAGCTTTGCTGTTCTTTTTATTCAGGGCAGGGGCTGTCTTTGCCTCCGTCGGTATCTCGATTTTCTTGATCGCCGATCCGTTCAAAGCCACTTCGATTCTTTTACCTAATTCCACTCCTTGCTTAATTTGATAATCCTCTATAAGCTTCGTATTTAACAGATGCAACAGCGTTTCCAAGGCACGTCCATTGGTTTCATCCTCAATCATGATGTCCACGTTGAACAAAAACTTGCGCTTGTGCGGATTATCTCTCTCCATTGACGTCACCTCTTTTAATTCGGAATACTTATTTATACTATACCACTTTTTCGGGTTTGAAAGCAGTAGGTCCTTATTGGATACATGCCGACAAAGCACGCTTGGAACCGGACATACATATACTGACAGCATACCCTTGTTAAGAGGAGTGCTTATTATGATACGAATGGAACCGATGGATTTGGGAGGACGCACCGCACTTGCGGTCGAAGTGAAGCTGCCCAAAACAACGCTGCTTGTCGTTACTACAGATAAAGGCTATATTATGTGCGGAGCGCATAATATAATTTAATATGTACCCCAATTCTAATCCCTTATCAAATCGGCAAATTCCGAGTCGGACAAGCGTTTAGCCACTATTCTTTATTTACTGCTAGTTACTTAGAGATTCTTTTAAAGTACTAAAAGTGACCCGTTTTTGTGACTATTTTTGTGACCCTGTGACCAATGATGTGACTCTATTGTGATCAAAGAAGGATTATAAAAAACCGCTGGGCGACGGTATTGCCCTTCCTGATACGTATAAAGGCACTCTCCTAACCGAGGGTGCCTTTGTCTATATTCAATGCAAAGTAGATCTATAGTGTACTTAACATAAGACGATTTAGGAATAGGACAACTCAAAACGAGCATATGTCGTAGCAAAGAGAGGTGAACAATCATGGAGGATAACGGTAAAGTCATGTTGGGTGTGAAGGACATCATGAGGAAAATGGGCATCGGGCGAGATCGGGCTTATGAGATCATTAAGAGCGGCCAATTTCCTTCTAAAAAATTAGGACGGAGATATTTAGTGCATGAGCAAGTATTTGAAAACTGGCTAAAAAGTTCAGGTTCTATTAATTAGCTAAATATGGTATTTTTTCAGAGTCGGTGTATGTGGCAGAATGAGTTGACAATATGTCACATCGATACTGGCTCCATTTTTGTGGCCTTATGTTTGATCTTTTGTTCGGCGAAAAAATAAATACAATAATTACCTAAAATGTGTTTATTTTTTCGACAAAATCTGATATATTAGATATTAGGATTGAAGTCCTATAATTAGATAAAGGCAAATCCGTCGAAAGTCGGAGACGCAAAGCCACGGATCTAAAGCTTAAGAAGCTATGATCGCCGGGTTACCGAATATAGTTAACCGTAAACAAGGTGGCTATTTCATTATGGAATAGCCACTTTTATTTTACTATTGAGAAATCAGAAAGAGAGTGTTATTTATGAAATTTAAGATTGGGAAAAAGCTATTCTTCAGAAAAAAATTATCAATAAGATGGACGGTTGGAAAAAAGTTGGTTGGCGGATTTTTATGTGTATCCATACTTCTTGGAATGGTTAGTTTTATCTCGTATTACAATATCAATAAGGTAGAAGAATCGTTCTCCGATCTGGTTGATCGCCGGGCAGCGATATTGGCCAATGCAAAAGATATCCAGTATAATGCTTCTCAGCAAGTCGCAGGTATGCGAGGGGTGTTACTACAGGAAGAAGGCTCCGAAGAAATCGTATCTACGGCTATTAATGCAATGAATGAAGAAATAAAGGTTACATACGAAATGGTTCAAAGACCAGAGCTTTTGGAAGCGCTACAAACGCTTCAAATATTTAATGCCGAATTCCAAAGCAATGCAGATGCAGTCATCAATTTGATGAAAAGCAATCCGGCTGAGGCGAATCGTCATTCCGTTCAAGTCTTATTTCCTTTGTCAGGAAAAATTAGAGACATATCAAATCAAGTAGCTATGGATCAAGCCCATAATATGGAAGAGGGAAGTAAAGCGAATTCTGACTTGGTCAGTTCCGTACTCACAACGGTCATTACCCTGAGCATTGTTAGTTTCGTTCTGGCTATTGTAATCGGTGTAATCATTTCTCGAATGATTACAAGACCCATTGCAGCCATAGCAGAAGGTGCTCAAAAAATTTCACAGGGTATCCTTATAGAAGGTGATATTAAAGTGAAAAACCGTGATGAAATTGGCGATTTGGCGATTTCCTTTAATCTGATGAAACAAAATCTTCGTCATTTGATCGGCGAAGTCGGAATGAATTCTGAGCAGGTTGCCGCAACAGCGCAAGAATTATCTGCGAGTGCTGAACAGACTAGTAAAGCGACGGAACAAATTTCAATGGCCATTCAAGAAGTGGCTTTAGGGTCAGAAAAGCAGGTTCAAAGCGCTACAGAAGCCAATGAGGCAGCGGCAGAAATTTCGAGAGGGATGAATCAGGCTGCAGTGTCTATTCAGTCAGTAGCCGATTTGACGATGACGGCAAGCGATAAAGCGAATGCAGGCAATCAAGTGGTATCCCAGGCTGTAGAGCAAATGAACAGTATGCAGCGCTCAGCTGGTCACACAGCAGAGGTAATTAATGCACTTGGTGAAAAATCAAAGGAAATTGGCCACATTGTACAGATGATTACGGAAATTGCGAATCAAACAAACTTACTCGCTTTAAATGCTGCAATAGAAGCTGCGCGCGCAGGGGAACATGGACGAGGGTTTGCTGTGGTAGCTGATGAAGTAAGGAAATTAGCGGAACAATCAGGTAACGCGGCAGGCCAAATTCGCAATCTGATCGGGGAGGTTCAAGCCGAAGCGGACAAAGCTGTACAATCCATGAATGAAGGCGCATCTATCGTCAAAGAAGGAATTCACATGGTTCATCTGAGCGGTGAGTCCTTCAGGGATATTGTAAAGGCGATTGAACAGGTTGTCTCTGAATCTCAAGAGGTATCCGCTATTATCGAACAAGTGAATTCGAGTGGGCAAAACATGGCGGAGATGATGGAAGGCGTAGCTCACATTGCCGAGCAATCGTCAGGAAATACTCAGAACGTGGCTGCTTCAGCAGAAGAACAAAATGCCTCGATGGAGGAAATATCAGCTTCTGCGGAAGCTTTAACCAGAATGGCTCAAGATCTGCAGGATGTGATAAGTAAATTCAAAGTGTAGTCCCAAACAACCCGCTGTCGTGAATGACAGCGGGTCTTTTTTTGTGCAAAAAAAAAAACTCCTCTATTGGCTGTAATAGGACAAATCGTAAACCGCATATGTTACGAACCAAAAGAGGTGATGAAAAATGGATGCGCAGAATTTCGTTCCATAAAAGTGGGTCATAGGTACTTGGTTCATCATGGAGCTAGACCATGTGTGATTAATTCGTTAGACAACAGATCACATATTCAGCTCTGTTTTTATTGTATGTACTAAAAACGGAGGGATTAACGTTGGCTTCTATTTTTCAAAATCAGAAAACAAAGAAATGGGAATTTGTCTTTGACCATTATGTTAACGGCAAAAGAAAGCAAGTCCGAAGAAAAGGGTTTAAGACAAAGAGAGACGCTAACGATGTACTGATCACGCTTCAAACAGAAGTAAAAGAAGAAGGGTATATCGGGACGAATAAACAGTCGGTTAGCGAGTTTATGACCTATTGGCTTGAGAACGTAAAAAAATTAGAATGTGAAGAGACGAGTTATTATAACAACACACTGTATTTAAAGAATCATATTATTCCAAAGATGGGGACGATGAAATTACAGGAGCTAAATCCAATCGTATGTCAGAAATTTGTTAATGAGATGCATCAAGCCGGGTACGCTCGTAATACAATAGATCGGGTTTGTACATTGATTAAACTGGCTTTTGATTCGGCTGTAGATTACAAATACATGAAAGAAAATCATATGAGAAAAGTAAAGCTGCCCAAAAGTCAGAAGCAAGAATTGAAAGTATGGACAGTCAATCAAGCGAATCAGTTTTTAGAGTTTACAAAGAACAGGAGATTTTTTTGTGTCTATGCTCTCGCGCTGTCAACCGGGATGCGCCAGGGTGAAATATTAGGCTTGCGGTGGAAGGACGTCAATTTTGGTGAAAAAACCATAACCGTGAGTCAGACACTGACTCATTATGGGAAGAGGTTAAAAAGTGGTGCCAAAACGAGTTCAGGAGAAAGAACAATCTCGCTTCCAGCTCAGTTAATTCGTACTTTAACAAAGCAATATGAGGATTATGTCACCTTTAAAAATACAGCAGAAGAATTTACCGATTTAGATTTGGTAATATTTAACTTGAAAAATGGCGGGACCGTATTTCCAGCTAACTTAACAAAACATTATATAAAAGATGTAAAAGGATCCGGTTTACCTCATATTTCATTTCATTCGCTGCGTCATACTCACGCTACCATGCTGATAGAAAAAAATATTAACGTGAAGGTGATATCAGAGCGGCTGGGACATTCAAAAATTGGAGTCACACTTGATGTGTACAGCCATGTGCTCCCGAGTATGCAGCAAGCTGCTGCTGACAAATTGGATGAAATGTTGAAATGGTGACCCTTGTGATCCATGTGTGATCTGTTGAATGATCGAGTCTTTAAATAACTAGTTGCATAAGGATGTTTACGCCATCATATCATGTGCGGAGCGCTGGACGTGGGGCTGTTAAACGAGCGGTTGAAGGAGCGGGGCATTATTGCCGGACGTGCAACGGGTGTCAAGACGATCGAGGAGCTGCTGGAAGCCACGCTGGAATCCGTAACCTACGGTGCTGAGGCGCTTGGCATCACGCCGGGGATGAAAGGTAGAGATGCGGTCGCGCTCATGTTTTAACGAGAGAAGGAAGCTGCCGAACTTAGGTTCGGCGTTTTTTTTTTGAACGTTACAGAATTTTAAGTTCAGTAAAGCGTTAAAGGAACTGAGATATGATGGTACCAAGAAAAACTACCGCTAATAACGGTCAGGCATCTTTGAAAGGACCCCGATAGTAGTTTTTCTTACCAGGTATGGCTCTGCCTTGGTTGTACTCCTAAGGAATCGAGGTATAATGGGAATAGCTTAGAACACGACAGACAGGAGGACGAAGAGGTGGAAATCCAAAAGATCAAATCGCGTAAAATTTATGAAGTGATTGCAGACCAAATCAAGGAGCAGATTGTATCCGGAGGACTGAAGCCTGGAGAGAAGCTTCCGTCAACGAAGGAGCTGTCCGAACGATTCCAGGTAGGCCGCTCTACCGTAAGGGAAGCGCTCAGCGCACTGAAGGCGATGGGGCTAGTGGAGATACATCAGGGCGAGGGCAGCTATGTGCGCAGTATCGAATCGCAGGATGTGGGACTACCGGAGTTCGATTCACTGCTGATGAGCAAGGAGACGGTGCTCGAGCTGATCGAGGCAAGGAAGGCGCTGGAGATTGCCGGAGCAGCTGTGGCGGCAGAGAAGCGGACGGATGATGACCTCCGCAAGTTTGAGGCGGTGCTGAAGCGAATGGAGGAGCACCTTGGCGATGAGGAGGAAGGAGAACGGTCGGATATCGAATTCCATCTTATTTTGGCCGAAGCAACGCATAATTCAATCATCGTGCGGCTGATCGATTCCATCTCGTCCCAAATGCAGACGGCGATCCGCGAGACCCGGAGGCTGGAGATGTATGCGAATCGGCAGGTGTCGATCCAGCTTTGGCGGGAGCACCAAGCGGTGTACGAAGCCATTCGCGGCAGGAATGCGGCAGCGGCGCAAGAGGAGATGAGGCGACATTTGTTCCATGTCGAGCAGATTTTGCTTAAATTTCTGAAATCATAGATTCCTAATTGAATGAGGCTGGAATGCATCGCTCTAAAAATTTCCAGACCCCCCTTTTCAAAAGACAACTTATCTGATAACCTGACAAGTAAGAGAGCTCATACGAAAAGGATGGATTTCCATGAGAGTTTCCTTGTTCATTACATGTCTGGCCGATCAGCTGTATCCGGAAGTCGGCGAGAGTGTCGTTAGACTGCTGCACCGATACGGCTGCGAGGTCGATTTCCCTGAGCTGCAGACCTGCTGCGGCCAACCCGCGTACAACAGCGGTTATCAAGACGAAGCGCGCGAAGTAGCGCGCAATTGGATTCGCGCATTCGAATACAGTGATTATGTGGTATCGCCATCGGGCTCCTGTACGGGAATGGTGCATCATTACTATCCGCAATTGTTTGAGCATGAACCTGAATGGAAGGCTAAAGCGGAGCGACTGATCGAAAAAACATACGAATTTTCCCAATTTGTGGTCCAGGTGCTCAGGATAAAGGACATGGATGCGGAGTTTCCGGAAAAAGTCACGTACCATCCCTCCTGCCATGCCATGCGTCTCTTAGGCGTCAAAGAGGAACCCGGCGAGCTGATGGCTCATGTCAAAGGGCTGGAGTTGATCGATTTACCTTATAAAGAGGACTGCTGCGGCTTCGGCGGCACCTTCGCGGTCAAGATGGCGGACATGTCGGAGGCGATGGTGTGCGAGAAAGCGGCCAACGTGTGCAAGACTAACGCAAACGTGCTCGTCGGTACGGATATGGGGTGTTTGATGAATATTGGCGGTCGATTAAATAAAGAGAACAAGCCGGTACGCGTAATGCATTTGGCACAGCTGTTGGAGGAAGGGGTGAAGCGCGGTGAGTCGGGAGGTCGCAAATGAAAAGGAATTGATCGGGACAGGGCTTCGGAAACGGACAGAAGAAGCACTGGCGGACGATTTTCTCCGCAAAGCGGTAGCGTTTACAACAGATAAGCTGAAGATCGGCAAGAAAATGGCGACGGATGATTTTGGTCATTGGGAGGATTGGCGCGAAAGAGGTCGGCAAATCCGCAAGCACGTTGTGGATAATTTGGACTACTACCTGACCCAGTTTACGGACAACGTTGCCAATGCAGGCGGACATGTCCATTTTTGTCAGACTGCGGATGAAGCGGTCAAGACGTTCATGAGCATAGCCGAAGTACGCGGCGCTAAGCTGGTGGCCAAGGGCAAATCGATGGTGTCCGAGGAAATTCATCTGAACCATCACCTCGAAGAACGTGGCATTGAAGCCATTGAGACGGATTTGGGCGAATACATATTGCAGCTGGCAAAAGAGACACCTTCCCATCTGATCATCCCGGCTATTCACAAAAATAAACAGCAAATCGCTGACCTGTTCTCGGTGGAGGCAGGAGAATCATTCGTGCCGGAAACAAAGGTGCTTGCCGAGTTTGCCAAACAGCGGCTTCGCGACTATTTCCTCCAAGCGGATATCGGACTGACGGGCTGCAACTTCGGCGTAGCCGAAACGGGCGCAATCACGCTCGTCTCTAACGAGGGTAATGGACGGATGGTGAGTACCATCCCGAAATGCCATGTCGTGATTATGGGAATGGAACGGCTTGTACCGACTTACGATGACCTCGAGGTCGTGCTGAACCTACTGGCCAGAAGCGCGACGGGACAGAAGCTGACAACGTACACCTCCATGATCACGGGGCCGCGCCGCGAAGGGGAGCTCGATGGACCGGAGGAGCTTCATCTGATTATTCTGGACAACGGCCGCTCGGCACAGCTCGGAGACCCGATTTTCCAAGAGGTGCTGCATTGTATCCGCTGTGCGGCATGCCTTAACGTGTGTCCCGTGTACCGTCATGTGGGCGGACACACCTATGGGAGCGTATACAGCGGCCCGATCGGAGCCGTACTGACGCCGCTGCTGCAGCAGGACATGAAGGAAGCTGGACAGCTGTCCTACGCGTCCAGCTTATGCGGAGCATGCTATGAGGCATGCCCGGTAAAAATCCCGTTGCACGACATGCTTGTGCAGCTTCGGGCACGCAAGGTACGGCTTGGGATGACACCGCTTGCCGAGCGCGTGGCCTTCAAGACGTTCCAGACGACGTTCGGCAACGTCAAGCTGTATCGCATGGCGACCAAATCCGCTTACTACCTGATGAAGCCCTTCGTGAGCAATGGAGTAATCAAGAAAGCGCCCGGTCCGGCAGCTGGCTGGACGAAGTCACGTCATTTGCCGATGAAGCCGAAGCAATCGTTCCGTGAGCGATGGGATGAGCTGCAACAGGAGCTGAAGCGTGAGGGCGGCGGTCAAGCAGGCGCTTTGAGCAATGGAGCGCGGGAAAGGGGGCAGCACCATGACTAAAGGTACGATCCAAGGAAGAGATGCTTTTATTGCGAACCTGTCCTCCAGGCTCGGACGCAGCTCTGTTCCAAGCTTAGCCCCAGACCACCCGTTTCGAGGCGCGCCGCAGTGGTATAAAGATTCGGACCGATCGGTAGAAGAGAAAATTCAGCTGTTCACGGAGAATTGGACAGCCCTGACAGGGAAAGTTCTCATCGTGGAGGCTGCCGAGGCAAGGCAGCAGATCGGAGCGTGGCTCAAAGATATTGCCGCTGAGCTTGGCGTGACGCACGTCTCCCGGTGGGAGCACGAGGGACTGAAGGCGCTCGGGCTGGATGAGCAGCTTGCAGAGGTCGGCATTGAGGTCGTGCCATGGGTTGAGCCCCTCTATCCGAGCCTACCCGAATTTCAACCTGAGCAAAGCGCAGTGGAGCTTCCCGAGTCCAACTGGGCGATGCGCAGTGAGCTGCTGAAGCGTACGGAGCGGTGCCAGCTCGGTATCGTTTGGCCCGATTTCTCTGTAGCGAACACCAGCACATTAGTGCTTCAGTGCTCTCCGCAGCGAGGCCGCTCGGTCACCCTGCTTACAGACATTCTGTTTGCGGTGTTCCGTGCAGACCAGCTGGTGAACCGGATGGGGGAGGCGTTCGAGAAAATCACCCGCGACAAAACATCGGCGGAACAATACGCATCCTCTCTTAATCTGATTACCGGTCCGAGCCGAAGCGCCGATATCGAGAACGACTTGACCATAGGTATTCATGGACCCGGCAAAGTGTATGCCGTTATTATCAAATAAACGGTTTTACTTTCCCTGCTGTTCGCGCCTACAGGCTGCGAGCGCGGGGCTTTGCCATATAAGAAGTTAAGAGGTTATACTGGGCCAGGTTAAGCATAAATTCCGATTGACACAAGAAGAAAACTGGTGCTACTATAAAAAAAGTAATATACAAAACCTTAGTTTAATATAATAAACCTACGAGTAGACAGCATGGAGGTTGCATGGAAAAGAAGTATTGGGTACCTGCACTCGAAAAAGCGAATGATGTCCTACAAACGATCGCAGAGCAGCCATCCGGCCTTAAGTTGATCGAGCTGTCGAAGCATCTGGGCATCCATAAAAGCTCCATGTTTTCCTTGTTGAACACGATGGAAGCGCTTGAATGGGTTGTGCGCGAGAGTGACGGCACCTACTCGCTCGGTTCCAGGTTGGGCTACATTGGGAACGCTTTTTTCAAGCAATTCAGCTTGATCGACCGATTCCGCAAGGAAGCCTCTATCACGAAGCATGTGATTAAGGAAACGATCCAGCTTGCCAAGCTGGAGGGGCGTGAGGTGCTTTATTTGGCAAAGGAAGAAATGCCATCCCCCGTTCGTCTCGCCTCGGAGCCTGGGATTAAGCTGCCCGCCCATGCCACGGCCCTTGGAAAAGCCATGCTGGCTTTCCAAGGCCACTCTGAGCTGGAGGAACTGTTCACCACCGAGGAGCTGGAGCCGTGCCTTACTCCTCATACGATCAAAACCCGTGAGGAGCTGTTTCATCAGCTGGCTCAGATCCGAACGGAAGCCCGCGCGTTTGATCTGCAAGAGGCGGTGATGGGATTTTGCTGTGTAGCGGCGCCGGTATACGGTACTGGCGAAAAAGTTATTGCGGCGATCAGCTGCTCCATGTTCCAGCACGAGTGGGAAGAGAAGCGGGAGCTTGCCAAAGAGGAGATCAGTGCTCTTGCCAAACGTTTGTCGCAAAACCCGTAATAACAGCTTACAAAAAGAGAAGGATGTGATTCCCTTGAGACTGCAGAACAAAATTACTTTGATCACCGGTTCCGGTTCGGGCATAGGCAAAAACTCGGCGCTGCTGTTCGCACGCGAAGGCGCGACCGTGATCGTCAATGATCTGCTTGAGGACAAAGGGCAGGCAACGGTGGAGGAGATTCAAGCCGCTGGAGGCCAGGCTGTATTCGTTCAGGCGGACGTGACGAACCCGGATTCGGTCAAAGCGATGGTCGATACCGTAATTAAACACTATGGACGCATCGATGTTCTGTTCAACAATGCAGGCGTCAGCGGAGTCGGCGCCATTCACGAGGTGGAGCCTGAAGCATGGGATCGCGTCATGAACATTAATACCCGCGGCGTTTTTTTGCCCAGCAAATACGTACTGCCGCATATGATGGAACGTAAGGAAGGTTCCATTATTAATATGTCCTCGTGTGTTGCCGAGATAGGACTCGCCCGCAGAGCCTCCTATTCCGCGAGTAAGGGAGCAGTATTGGCCTTGACCAAATCGATGCAGGTCGACTATGCGCCGTACAACATTCGTGTGAATGCGCTGCTGCCGGGTACTATTTTTACGCCCTTTGTCGAGGACTACCTTAAAAAGTCCTACGATAATCCGGAGGAAGCGATCGAGTCGATTAAAAAGCGTCAGTTGAGCGGCGAGTTAGGTCGTCCGGACGATGTGGCGAATGCGGCGGTATTCCTTGCGTCGGATGAATCCCGATTCATGATGGGCTCACCGCTGTATATTGATGGCGGAGCTGTTTTTGGTAAGAACGCTTGACGATACATACCAATTTGAGGAGGAATATACAAATATGAAACTGCTTACATTTGTGGAGAATGGGAAGTATCAGCTCGGCGTGAAAACGGATCGTGGGATCGTACATATTGCAAAGGCGCTGCAAGCGCTTCAAGACGAAGGCCGGACAGTGCCGCAAACGGTGCATGAAGTGATTGATGGCGGCGCGGCGGCTGTTAGCGCGCTGCAGACTTTCGTTGACCATGCGCAGGCGGCAGGAGGCAGCGAGGCTTATGTGCTGGATGAGTCGAAGCTTACCTTGGGGCCTTGCGTAACCCATCCGAACAAAATTATTTGCGTCGGACTCAACTACCGTAAGCACGCGGAAGAGACCAATTCAGCGATTCCGAAGTATCCGATTTTGTTTAACAAATTTAACAATACATTAACAGGACATGGACAGGATGTGCCTTTGCCTGTAAGCGTGAGCAGCAAAGTGGATTACGAAGCCGAGCTTGTGATCGTCATCGGCAAACAAGCGAAATATGTAGCCAAAGAGCATGCGCTGGATCACGTGTTCGGATACTGCAACGTTAACGATCTGTCCGCCCGCGACCTCCAGCTGCGGACGCAGCAGTGGCTGCTAGGCAAGACTTGCGATGGCTTCAGCCCGTTAGGACCTTATTTGGTGACGGCCGATGAAGTCGGTGACCCGAACAACCTCGGCATCCGCAGCATCGTGAATGGAGAGGTGCGCCAAAATTCCAATACGTCAGATATGATATTCCGCTGCGACGAAATCGTAAGCTATATTTCCCAACATATGACGCTTGTACCGGGTGACATTATTTTAACAGGTACTCCTGAGGGAGTGGTTATGGGATATCCCGAGGATAAGCAAGTTTATCTTAAAGACGGCGATGTTGTGACGATCGAGGTCGACAAGCTTGGATCGTTGACTAACCGTATGGTGAACGAACAAACATAATGTTCGCGAGCGTATAACGAGGGATCAATATGCGGCCTTTCGGTTTAAACGGCTCAGCCGGACGACCATATGGAGCATGAATAAGAGAAAAGCCTATTTTAGAAGAGAGCCAGGGACGTCATCGTCTGATCTTCTGAAATAGGCTTTTTTATTGTGAGCAATATTTTGTTAGCCAAACAAATAAAAGAGAAGCACCACGACCCAGATGACGGTGGAGATGATATTCAAGTAGGAAAGACGCAGAATATTTCCCTTCGTTTGCTTGCCGTAGTTTCCGCCTTCTTCCCGGTTTTGCTGCGAGTTTCCTACGATAAATGTAGCTACGGCGGCGATAATGCCGATGAGAATGATCAGAATGTAGTAGATCATAGGAAATCCACTCCCTTGGCTTGAAATTAATTATAGTGTATCACAATTTATAAACGAGAAGGTGATTTAATTCACAATGATTGGGGTTTCTTTAACATCATTCGACACAATTTGATCATTTCTTTCATAGAATCTAATAATCTCCTAATATTTTACTGAAACTTTCTGAAAGATTCCCAGCTATAGTTAGGTTATGGAAATTGGAGGTGAAGGAGATGAGAGACATGCAACTACTGCATAGAGGGAAAGTGTATCCTGCTCAAATCTCATATGAAGGTACGGAATTAATGGAAGTTTCATGCGAGGATCCCTTAGCGATGACCGGTGGAGATCGAGTCATTTGCTTTGACCATCAAACGCAAGTTCAAATGCGGGTGCTGCAGGTGTCCACAACCAAGCTGATTCTGGTTCCTGCCGATTCCGAAATTTTTCAGATTGAGGCTCGGCCGGATTCATTGCTCGACGACATGTACCGCGATGAGAATATAACGTTCCCCAGCTTTAAGCTGAATACATTCGGCACGCTGATTGATGATTTCAAGACTCAAGCCGTTCGCTTCTGCCGGGTCAGCCGACTGGGATTCGGATTTGAATTGAATGATTTTTCGCTCCGTATGAATCACATTTATGATTCGATGATTATCTGTGACGAGGTCACGATTCACCCTAAGCTGGTTGTAAAATATGCGAATATTCAAGAAAAAACAATCCGCTATGGAGCGGAGATTCATTCGATTTCCGAACATGATTTAAACACGCTCCGTTACTATATCGTGACACAAAATTTTCTTTTGTCCTAATCTTAGGGCCAACTCAGCCGACATTGTTCGTTATTACATACAATGTCGGTTTTTTTGCTTGTCCATATTCACTAACAAATGACGCTTCCTCTCACCCATACTCTGTCAACCGACAAGTCAGGAGATGCCAGCAGCAGGTCCGCTTGCTTTCCGGCTGTGATGCTGCCGGTCCGGTTCTCGATGCCCAGCGCTTTGGCCGGGTTATGGCTGGCCAATCGGCTGACTTCTTGCACAGAGACGCCGACGGTATTGACCATGAACCGGAACGCATCGATCATCGTTAGCGTGCTGCCTGCTAAGCCTCCGCCTTCTTTCAGCGTGGCGACGCCATCCTTCACCGTAACATCGAGTCCACCTAGCTGGTAATCACCCTCGCCCAGGCCGGCGGCTGACATCGCATCCGTCACCAGCATCAGGTTATCGTTACGCTTCAACTGCATGAGCAGCCGAATGCACACCGGGTGAACATGGTGACCATCTGCAATGATTTCCGCGCTGATCGCTTCCTCGGTCATGATCGCTCCCACAACTCCGGGCTCTCTGTGATGCAGACCTCTCATAGCGTTAAACGTATGCACCGCATGCCCGAGGCCGTGCTTGATGGCTTCACTGATCTGCGCGTAAGTGGCGTTCGTGTGTCCGCAAGCGATTATGGTCCCTTGGTTAGAAAGCTTCTCGATCAGCGGGAGAGCGCCTTCGCTTTCCGGAGCCAGCGTCAGCAGCCGAATCAGGCCGGGATGCTGCTCCATCCATTCGTCCAGCCATTCCTGCTTTGGCGGGACGATATAAGCCGGATTCTGCGCACCGGAATATGCCGAATTGATGAAAGGCCCCTCCAAATGGACGCCTTCCAGCTGTGCGTAAGGCATGCCTTTATCGCTAAATGCTTGAACCGACTGCAGCACCTTGGTGAGAGCTCCCCGAGGCGCAGTCATCGTTGTGGCCAGCATCGTCGTCGTTCCGTGGCATCCATGGAAGCGCGTAATCCCTTCTAGTGCTTCCATCGAAGCATCCATAAAGTCATGACCGTACCCCCCATGTACATGTACATCGATAAAACCGGGCATCAGCCAACTACCGCGGGCATCGACTAACTCTTCCGAGTAATGTACGAGCTGAGGGTCCAACGCCCACATAGGTCCCACAGATTGAATCTTTCCCTCCTTCAGAAAAGCATACCCTTGCTCAATAACCGTATCCAAAGTGATAATCTTCGCATGACTGATCAGCGTTGCTTTGCTAATCGATTTTATGATAATCCACTCCCTGCTTCCATATCCAAAAGCACTACCACGTGGGGATGCGTTTGCAGCAGCGAAGCAGGACATTCCGTCGTGATGGGTCCTTGCAGCGCCCGTTTCACAATCTCAGCCTTGTCTTTGCCGTGGACGACGAGCAGAATCATTTTGGCCTTCAGAATGGTTCCGACACCCATGGTAATTGCGTGTGTAGGCACTTCCTCTGGAGCATGGAAGAAACGGGCATTCGCCGCACGTGTCTGCCCCTTGAGCTCGATTACATGTGTTCCCCGTTCCAGCTCCTCATCCGGTTCGTTGAAGCCGATATGTCCGTTATGACCGATTCCGAGCAGCTGCAAATCGATTTGACCTGCTTCCTCCAGCAGGCTGTCATAGCGCTTGCACTCCAAGTCCAAATCAGCCGCCATCCCGTCAGGGATGTGACATTGCTCCGAAGGAATATCCACCTTGCCCAGCAAATGCTGCTGCATAAAGTTGTAATAGCTTTCGGGATGGCTGTGCTGAAGTCCGACGTATTCGTCGAGATTAAAAACGGTTGATTTCGAGAAGCTGACGAGCCCTTCGCGATGTGTTTCCACCAGCTCCTGATAGATGCCTACCGGCGTACCTCCCGTTGCGAGCCCAAGAACTGCCTTTGGATTGGTTTGTAGCAAACCGGTAATAATGCCGGCTCCGGCTTTGTTTAATTCTTTTTGCGATCGGAATGTGAGGATATTCATCGCGCTATCTCCCTTTTTCTTTGCGGTATTTTTTGACTTTTAGGAACGATTGCTCCAGCAGGGGGACATAATCGTCAAAATGACCGCTGACCAGAGCGGTGAATAGTATATCGAGCACATGCAGTTGGGCAATCCGCGAAGCCATGTCGCCGCGGCGCATACCCTCCTCCAGGGAAGAAGCAAAAAGTCTGATGTCGCACACCTGTGAAATGCTGTTTGAGCCGAATTTGGTCAACGATATCGTAATCGCTCCGCGATCTTTTGCACACAGGAGCGCACCCAATGTCTCAAGGGTTTCCCCGGAGTAAGAAAAGCCGAGCGCGACGTCTCCCTTCTCCAAGGTAGAAGCGGAGGTGATCTGCATATGGGAATCGGACCAAGCCTGTGCCATTTTGCCGATACGAACGAGCTTTTGTTGAAAATCAAGCGCCACGACACCTGATGTCGCCATCCCATACAAATCAATACGGCGCGCAGCATGAAGCGCACTCACTGCCCGTTGAATCTCGCTTATATCGAGCTGTCTGGTCGTATCGGAAATCGAGCGAAGATGATTGGCCTCTATAGCCTGAACGATGCTGTATAGCGAATTGCCCTCCACAATATCCTGATAGGTCGACTGTGCAGGATGCTGAGCCAGTTCAGAACCCAGTTTCATGCGAAAGTCACTGTAACCTTTAAATATCAGGCTCCTGCAAAACCGAGACACCGTCGCCGTGCTTGCACCAGCTCTCTCTGCGAGCTCCGTGATGCTTAAATGTACCGCTTCCTCCGCATGTTCCAGCACATACTGTGCCAGGATTTGCTCCTTGCGATGCATGGTCGGAAGCCGTTCACGTATCGTTTGCAGGATGCTTGCCATGAAATCACCCTCATACATAATTATGAAAAAAAATTTCGTATTATTTCTCTAAATATAATAATTATTTACATAATAATAAATTCCCTTTCCATGATCAATAAGATCCCTGATTGTTTCTAAAAATCTATTATAATTAAAGATTCCTATCAAAAAATAAGGTATGATAGGGATGGAAGAACTATACATAAAGAGAAAGGGAGCTAAGTCTATGTTTCATAAGCCGAAGGCAAACGGACGCCTATACGAGTCTTGGTTTAGGTGGAGGAGGACCCTGCTTGCATTCGCTGTATTCATCATGCTCATTTCAATCATGCCGCCGGTTCATGTCAATCGGGCAAACGCTATGCCCATCGAACATGAATTGACGTTTTCCGATAGAGCAGGCATCGTGACCCAAAATGTTAATTTATCTGCCGGTACCAAATCTTATGAACACGTTGTCGGCGGAAGTTTAACTCATCTGATATTGCCAGAGGGGCTATACGTAGAAAAGTATCGTGAAGGGGGGGCTATCCCTCTGTTATGGGGCTCGAACCTTTTTACCATTCGGGCTGGCGAGAGCGATATTTTTACGTTAACCGTTCATAGGGGAGCTAAGTCTCCAGATCTGCATTCAGAATATCTTCATACCGAATTAATGCCTGAGAAACTTTCGACCATTACACCGACAGAAGATGGCGGGCTGATCGCGATAGCTGCTAACTCTGGATACAGCGAATTATACAAGATGAACGAGTTTGGAAAAGTCACAGCGATGAGCAGGATGGATAGAACAGAGCTTCATGACGTGTTCGAGATAAGTCCGAACCAATATTTGGTTTTTGGAGTAAGTTCGGAATGGATTAATGAGAAGACGATTTATCGTCCATTTGCAGCGGTATATAAAATGGTCCCTGGAGAATTGGTAGGGGGCGCAGGCAGCTTTCAACTCGTAAAGATTTCTTATTTTGGACAATTTGAGAACGGAATAGAACCCGTATCCGTATTACGCATGGATTCAACGGATGAGTACCTCATTGCAGTAAACCGGGTTCACGCTGGTGTTCAAGTTATAGAAATGCTGCGTTTCAAAATGAATGCGAATAGTGCATTGAATCCTATATCTAGAGTCACGATAGCAGGATCAGACTCCTACACTGCAAACAAAGTGATTAAAGCTAGAGGATCAGATAAATATTTGATCGTCGGTAAAGCGACGGATCGGATAACGAATATGAGCTACGGTCTTGTTGCCCACATAGGTTACGATTCAGCCGCGGGCACACTTTCTCTTGTGAACGATTTCGGTACGGGTGGTTTGATCAAATCCAGCTTGCCTAATGTAGAGTATGTGTCAGCTGCGACTGTTGGCGAGAACCGGTATGTTCTATTGGGGACGCGAGAAGCTCTTGAACCCGATGACCGTAATCCAGTCCGCACGGCAGAATTAGCATTTATTCGGGAAGACGGTTCATCCGCGGCCGAATCAAAGTCTTTACCGGAGCTTTTTGTTCCGACTGGTCATGCCGCTTTGGCTAGTACGCCGGACGGTGGGTTTATCGTGGGGGGAAGAACAAAGTTTGACTATTCGGAAGGGACTGGAGGTCCTATCCCGATGCTGCTCCAAAGCCTCTACCCGGATCCGGACGTGAACAAGGCTTATTTGTACAAATTTGGAGCCTCGCTAGAGGAGCAGTGGAAGCAAACGATCGGGGATCCCGGGCAAATGATTGACGTAACGGCTCTTTATCCTCTGACGAACGGGGATATATGGGTAGCCGGAGGCAGTTTTCAAAATTGGGGAGATTATCTTTGGGACGGATATGCGGCCAAATTGCTCGGACCGGCGACTTTGCACGGTATTCAGCCTGCGGGCCAGACTTATGTGGAATTGGATGAACAGGACCTCCATTCGTATCTGGATGATACTCATCTCACTTGGAAAGTATCAGGGGATGTAAATCATATACAAGGGTTCGTGGATCGAAAACCGGGCCAGACCGTTCGAGTTGGTGGAGAGCTGCTTCCGGAAGGAGAGATGTTCAACGTGATCCTCTCCGAAAGGGTCAATAGAGTAGAAATCGAAGTGACTGCGGCGGATCAGCATACGAAAAAACGGTATACACTGGATATCATCAAATCTCTACCTGGTCGGACTACGGTAATTGAGGTTACGTACAACGGAACTCCGCTCACTCAATACAATAGTCAGCAAACGTTCTACATGCCCGTTACCTCTAACGTATACCAAGCAGATCTGCATTTGACTTTAAGTCATCCGGCTGCAACGTTCGACATTGATCCGACACCAGGCGTAACTCGTACGCAGAACGGTATCCGCATCGATTCTTTGCCTTACGGAAAGCAATTATCACTTTTGATTACGGTGACTTCGCCAGAATACGTTCAAAGCTATTGGAAACTTATTATAGGTTCTCCATCGAACGAAGCGGAGTTAAAGCGTTTGTATGCTCAGCCGTCATCGGCTGTAGTAGAGAAAGTGTCTGATCGTTATACTGTGACGGTACCGGATGAAACGTCCCGAGTAGTGATTCATCCGAGTATTTCCGACTTCGCTTTCGTTGCCCATGTGGCCGGGGCGGGCTTCGATCCGAATACGTTAGCTATCGATGTTTCCTCTTTACAAGAAGGGTCAAATCTCGTAACCGTAGTCGTACAAGCGCAAAGTGGAGTGACAAGGACATTTGTGATTGAAGTGATCCGGGGTCTAGGCCCAAGTGCTGCTGAAGTTGTGCCGTCTCTGGTGCTCATTGACAATGCTTCATATGAAATAACTTTATCATCATCGACGGCAGATGCGGCCATATATTACACCGTGGACGGAAGCGACCTGACCTTGTCAAGCGCATTATATGATCCGCTGCGCAAGCCGCGATTAATTCCAGGCTATACTCTAAAAGCGATTGCGGTCAAACAAGGAATGAAGGACAGTCCATTGCTTGTCCTCACTGCGCCCAATCACGAATATCCTGGTTCACCAGACATCAGTTATGTGTTGGGTAAAATCAAAGATCGAGTCGATGTTGATGGCGGAGGCTTCGGCCCAAGCGACGTTGAGTTTTGGCTTGGTAAGATTAAGCCTGTGAAAGTAGTACCTGTACTCCCTGCAATCAGATAAAACGAAAATGGACCGTATTTCCCGATGAAATACGGTCCATTTTATTCTGGTAATTAAACTTGGGCTGTTGAGCTGGAAATCAATTTTTCTATGCTCTTATTCAAACAGCTTTTTTAAGTTTTCGCTATAAGGCGCGCGGATGATCCCTTTTTCCGTGATAATGGCTGTGACATATTCGTTTGGTGTGACGTCAAAGGCAGGGTTAAACACTTTAACGCCTTGAGGAGCCGTTCTCTTGCCGAAGCCTTGCGTAATTTCGTCCTCATGCCGTTCTTCGATCGGAATATCCGCGCCTGTTGGCGTGTTCAGGTCGATGGTGGACATAGGACACGCAACATAGAATGGGATGCCGTGGGCCTTAGCCAAGACAGCAACGCTGTAGGTGCCGATCTTGTTGGCGACATCGCCATTGGCGGCTACACGATCGGTGCCGACAATGACGGCCTGTATCCAGCCTTTCGACATGATGGCTCCAGCCATGTTGTCGCAAATCAGGGTGACGTCAATCCCAGCCTGCTGAAGCTCGAATGCGGTAAGACGAGCTCCCTGAAGTACCGGCCGAGTCTCGTCAGCGAACACTTTAAGTGACATACCCTTCTCCTTCGCCAGATACATCGGCGCCGTCGCCGTGCCGTATCGGGCCGTGGCTAAGCCGCCCGCATTGCAGTGCGTGAGGACACCCATGCCGTCCTCAAACAAAGATAATGCATGCTCGCCGATCAGGCGACATGTTTCTTCGTCCTCAGCCTGGATGACGCGAGCTTCGTCCAACAGCGCCTGCTTGGCCGCATCCAAGTTGACTGCATCTGCGGATACGCCAAGAAGCACTTGCGCCCGCGCCCGCATTCGGTCGAGCGCCCAGAACAAATTCACTGCCGTCGGGCGAGACGTCGCGAGATAATCGCATTGACGAACCACTTCCTCCAGCAGCGCTTCTCGGCTGCCGGAGAATGACCGTACTCCTAGATATACTCCGAACGCAGCCGTAATACCAATGGCAGGCGCGCCACGGACCGCGAGCTGCTTAATTGCATCCCATACCTGCTCGGACGTGGTCAGCTCCAGGTAAACGATCTCGTCTGGCAGCAGCCGCTGGTCGAGCAAATCCAACTGATCCCCAAGTGAGTTCCATCGAACCGATTGGAGCCAATCTTGCGAATTCTGTTGATCTATTGTCATGAGCGACATCTCTCCTTACTTCAATTCTCTATCCTATCTAACGGTTTTTTCTGCAATGTCAATTATTTGTTCAATCGAGTCCGCTTGACGGTTCCACTTGATCAGGGAAGTGCCAATGGCGAGAGCGATCCGTTGGGCACTCTCTTTGGCGCTTTCGTCTTCGATGGTGTTGATGTCAGCCACTTGAGAAAGACCGTGGACGCGGCGGACGATTTTGCAGCCCGTAAATCCAAACGTATCCTGGAGCACCCGTTTCATGTAAATGTCCTGATAGCCAGGTGTCTTCGCCATGCGGTCAACTCCATGCTCGTTCCATAGCGTGCGGAACTCGCTGTAAAACTTCACCCATACATCCCTGATCGTTTGAGTAAGATAAGTCCGGAAGTCCTGACGGGATTCGGAGTCCTTGCTCCAGCCTTCTTGTGCTGCAAAATTCAGCAGGAGGTTTGCGAACAAAGCGCCGATATCGAAGCCCATAGGGCCGTAATAGGCGAATTCCGGATCAATTACTTTTGTAGAATCCGGCTTAATAAAAATACTTCCGGTATGCAGGTCGCCGTGAAGCAGCGCCTGTGCATGCGTCAGAAACTTTTCACGAAGAATAGCTACCTCAAGATGCAGCTCCGTATCGCTCCACACGGCTTCTACCGCATCGCGGATGGCCGGCGGGACATTATTGTTTGGTGAATCCGTATAAGGATCGTCAAAAATGAGATCCTCTGTAATTTTACACAGCTCGGGATTGATGAAGCGCTTGACCCGTTCTTTTTTGTCCTGTTGATTCATTCCCAAATCAGAAGTGTAAAATAGAGTCCGGGCCAAGAAGGTTCCGATATGTCCTGCAAACAGCGGGTATTTATTTCGCTCGATCAACCCGCGGCGCATAATGACGTGATCGCTTAAATCCTGCATGACCGTCAGAGCCAGATCCGGTTCGTAGTCATGGACATGCGGCACCAAATCGGGGCAAAGCGATTCTTGAATCATCAGGGCTTCACTCTCGATGCGGGCACGGTCCAAAGTCAAAGGCCAAGATTCCCCGACAACCTTGGCATAAGGCAGTGCTTGTTTGAGAATAATGCTTTTACCGGTAGAGGGCTCTGAAATATGGAACACGAGGTTCAGGTTTCCGTCTCCGATTTCCCGGCTGGACAGCTTGCTGTCCCTTTGAAATAAGTTGGGTAGTTGTCTTGCGTATTCAATCGCTTCGGTTTCCGTAAGCGCGTGATAAGCGGGCATGGTATGATCCTCCTTCTACATTACAAAACTAGTAAGCTCTAGTATAAAACAAATGGTGCCGCGTTGGAATAGAAGATGAAGGTTTTATGCTTCATAGGTATGAAGGAATAAACTGTTTTTACAAAAAATTCACATCCCGGTTCGTCTCAAAATAGAAATTTATAATGATGCTAAAGTAAATAAAATATGAAGGAAGCGGACACGTGTTACAACGCCTTCGGAGAATTGGCTAGTTATGTATAAGCCCAATGAACGAGAGTGTTCGGATAATATTGAAAAAGGGAGGCTATGTCCCCCCTCTTTTTCTTTCGTGAGTCGGAAGATGATTAAAACATTTTGCTGCGGTGCTCCACCAAATCGATAGCTCCCAGAACGACATGTGCCAGCCCGAAACCTACGACCGCCGCGGCAGCCATCGGATATTTATTGCGCAGAGCGGCACCGGACGCAGTGACAGCCGTACCCAAAACCGTTGGAATCAGTCCTTCGCGCATAGCCCTTCACCCTCCTCGTTTTTGGTTTGATGCAGCAGTACTATTATCAATGCTCGAGATTGTTTTTATGCCGGATCGGAATTGCATTGTTTTGGATGAAAATCTATAATATCGTAAAAGGAAAAGTCTAGCGCTGATTAGGACAAGGGGGTAAGAAAATGCGTGAACTTGAGCAAGATCAAGCTGTCGGCTTGAAGGAATGGGCAGTGGCGGTCGAAGCCCTGCGGTCAGGTAGGCAGTTTTTGATTATGCGTAAAGGCGGCATTCGTGAGGAAACCAAAGATTTTCAAATAGAGAGCGAAAGCTTCTATTTATATCCGACCTATGAACATCAGAGAAAAGAACTGATTAGCCCCGACTATCAAGACGACGTGCAAGAAGTGGAGGCAGGATGGAGCGGCAGGCAGACCGAAGTCATGATTAACTGTTATGCGGAACTTGCCGAAGACATACTGATATCATCTCAAGAGGAACTGGATAGGATCGCCGAGTTTCATATTTGGACGAACCGTTTTGCTGAGGAGCGGCTCAAGTGGAAGCGGGCGAAGCCTTTGCATCTTATGGTGCTTCGGGTGTATGAGCTGGATCGGCCTGTGAGCATCCCGGTGATGCCAGAGTATAACGGATGCAAGTCATGGATCGGTCTTCCCTCGGGTTTATTAAATGAAGCTCCACGCAGGCCCGTGCTGACGGATTCAGAATGGAACGCTCAAATATCTGAGTTAAAGGCGGCTCTTAGATAAAACAGGTCTTTATTGATTTTGATCTGTAAGGTATACTATAATTGAGAATCAATGAGAATCACTTTGTATTGATTATTAAAAAAGAATAACTTAAAGTTGCGGAGGATACGAATAACATGACTAAAGGACCACAATTGATCATAGACGGTTTGAAGGCAACTGTCGAAGGAAAAGAGATTTTGAAAGGACTCAGCCTGACCATTAAGGGTGGCGAAGTGCATGCCATCATGGGACCAAACGGAACAGGTAAGAGTACTTTAGCTTCTACTTTGATGGGACATCCCAAATATGAGGTAACAGGTGGCTCTGTGTCACTTGATAGCGAAGATGTTCTGGAAATGGCGACAGACGAAAGAGCGCGTGCCGGTCTGTTCCTGGCCATGCAGTATCCAAGTGAAATTACGGGCGTGACAAACGCAGATTTCTTGCGCAGCGCCATCAATGCCCGCCGCGGCGAAGGCAACGAACTGTCGCTGATCAAGTTTATCCGTCAAATGGAAGCCAAAATGAAGGAGCTGGAGATGAACCCTGAGTTCATGCACCGCTATTTGAACGAAGGCTTCTCCGGCGGTGAAAAGAAGCGTAACGAAATTTTGCAAATGATGATGCTCGATCCAAGAATCGTCGTTCTCGATGAAATCGACTCCGGTCTGGATATCGACGCATTGCGTATTGTGGCTGAAGGTGTCAACGCCATGCGCTCTGAAGATCGCGGCTTCCTGATCATTACGCACTACCAACGCCTTCTGAACTACGTCAAACCGGACTTTGTTCACGTGATGATGCAAGGTCGTATCGTTAAATCGGGCGGACCGGAACTTGCAGAGCGTTTGGAGAACGATGGTTATGACTGGATCAAAGAAGAGCTCGGCATCGTTGACGAAAGAGTAGGGCAAGATGAAGAAGAATTCAAGATGCCAATGAACACTACGGCTCCTAAATATTAAGCAACCGATCAGGAAAACAGGAGGAATTATCAATGAGTACACAAACCGTTCTTCCCATCGATCGTGCAAGCTTGGTGGAGCAGTCCAAAGCAAGGCGGGAGCCAGAATGGATGACCGCTTTGCGCGAAGAGGCGCTGGAGCTGGCAGGATTGTTGGAATTACCAAAATTAGAAAAAACAAGAATCGACCGTTGGAATCTTCAATCCTTCGGAACCTATAAAGCGGTAAAGGCGGCCCAATCTCTCGAAGAGCTGCCGGCCGAAGCGAAGAGCTTGCTTCAGAACGACGGACAAGGTCAACCGGACAATCTTCTGGTGCAGCATAACTCCGGTGTGATCTATAGCAGTATCTCCGAATCGCTGAAACAGCAAGGTGTGATCTTTACCAGTCTGGAAGAAGCTTTGAACCTTCACGAGGACTTGGTCAAGCCGTATTTCATGAGTGTCGTGGAGAAAAATGAGAACCGTTTGACCGCGCTGCATACCGCTTTGTGGAGCGGTGGCGTTTTCTTATACGTGCCTAAGAACGTTCAAGTGGAAGTGCCTGTTCAAGCGTTGTTCTTGTCTGATGACAGAGAGGCGAGCTTCTCCCCGCACGTTCTCATTGTAGCTGAACAGCATGCTTCTGTCACTTACGTTGACAATTTCATCTCTCAAGGAAATTTAAACGGTCTGGTGTATAATGGAGTAGCTGAGGTTATTGTCAAAGCCGGTGCTAAGGTTACCTTCGCATCCGTTCATAATTTGGATGAGAGCGTGACGAATTTAACATACCGCCGCGCACTGCTTGAGAGCGACGCTAACGTGGATTGGATTATCGGCGAGATGCATTACGGCAACGCAATGTCCGACACAACCACGATTTTGAAGGGGAAAGGCTCGAGCTCCGATGCCAAAGTCATTTGCGTGGGCACTGCGGACCAGAAGCTGAACGTGACTACCCGTGCGGTACATTTCGGAAAGCATACCGATAGTAACATGATTACCCGTGCGGTCATGCGAGACACAGCGACGGGAATCTTTAACGGCGTGACGAAAATTGAGAAGGGCGCAACCAAGGCGAACGGCGAGCAAACCGAGAAGGTGCTGATGCTTAGCCCGAAATCACGCGGTGACGCGAATCCAATTCTGCTCATAGATGAGGATGACGTTACAGCTGGCCATGCTGCAAGCGTGGGTCAAGTCAATCCGGAGCAAGTTTACTATCTCATGTCCAGGGGTATTTCTAAACAAGAGGCTGAGCGCTTGATCATCTACGGATTTTTGGATCCAGTGGTTTCCGAAATTCCGCTGGAACAAATCGGATCGCAGCTGCGTCAGCTGGTGGAAAGGAAGCTGGGACAATGAATACGGCAGAGCTCCGGCAGCAGTTTCCCATACTTCATCAGGAAGTGAACGGACATCCGCTGGTGTATCTGGATTCGGCAGCCACTTCCCAGAAGCCCGTATCGGTCATCGAAGCGATCAAACGATACTACGAATGGGATAATTCCAATGTGCACCGCGGCGTCCATACGCTCGGTTCCAGGGCAACGGACGCATATGAAGGGGCGCGTGAGAAACTGCGCCGCTTCATTAACGCCAGATTTGCGGAAGAAGTTATTTTTACCCGCGGCACGACGACAGCGATTAACCTGGTAGCTTCCAGCTATGCTAGAGCCGTATGCCAAAAGGGTGACGAAATTGTCATTACTCCGATGGAGCATCACAGCAATCTCATACCATGGCAGCAGGTAGCTAAAGCGACCGGCGCTGTCTTAAAATATATTCCGCTCCAAAAAGACGGAACCATTAACTTGGCGGATGTGGAAAAAACGATTACGAGCAATACCAAGATCGTATCTGTCACTTATGTTTCTAATGTGCTTGGAGTTGTGAATCCGGTGAAGGAAATTGCAGAGATTGCACATCGGAACGGAGCCAAAATAGTCGTGGATGGCGCGCAAAGCACACCGCATTTGAAAGTCGACGTTCAGGCGCTGGATTGCGACTTCTACGCTTTGTCCGGTCACAAAATGTGCGCACCCACCGGAATCGGCGCGCTTTACGGCAAGAAAGAACTGCTTCAGGAAATGGATCCGATCGAGTTCGGCGGCGAAATGATTGACCATGTTGGGCTGTTCGATTCTACATGGAAGGACTTGCCGTGGAAGTTCGAGGGTGGTACGCCGATTATTGCAGGGGCTGTCGGACTCGGTGCAGCCATCGATTTTCTCGAGAGCATTGGTATGGATGCCATTGACAAGCATGAGAAGGAGCTTACGGCCTATGCCATGGAGCGCATGCTTGAAATCGAAGGATTGACTGTCTATGGTCCGCAGAAAGACCGGGCGGGGCTGATCACCTTTAACTTGGACGATGTGCATCCTCATGATGTTGCAACCGTTCTTGACGCGAATGGTGTCGCCGTCAGGGCAGGACACCATTGCTGCCAGCCGCTGATGCGTTGGCTTAACGTAACGGCCACCGCGCGCGCCAGCTTTTATCTTTATAACAACGAAGACGATGTGGACCGTTTGATCGCTTCTCTAATCAAAACAAAGGAGTATTTCGGTCATGCAATTGGATGATTTGTACCGCAGAGTCATTATGGATCATTATAAAAATCCGCGTAACCGCGGCAGCTTCGAAGGCGAATCGGTCAGCATCGATCTCAATAATCCAACTTGCGGAGATAAAATTCAGCTCCAAATGCAGGTGGAGGACGGCAAGGTCAAAGCGGCCAAATTTTTGGGCGATGGGTGCTCCATCAGTCTCTCTTCCGCATCAATGATGACGGATGCCGTAAAAGGCAAAACGCTTGAAGAAGCGCTTGAGATGGCTGAGAAGTTTTCTGGTTTGATGAAGGGCGAAGCCGTTGAATTCGAATATGAGGATTTGGAAGCCTTGTCTGGCGTGAATAAATTCCCGGCCCGGATTAAATGCGCCACACTTGCTTGGAACGCCTTGCGAAAAGGTATTGAGCAAACAACTGCAAAATAAGGAGGCTGAGAACGATGGCAAAAAAAATGCCGGAAATGGAAGAATATAAATATGGTTTTCGTGACGAGCACAAGGCCGTTTTTCAAAGCGGTAAAGGTCTGACTGCAGAAATCGTAAAGGAAATATCCAGAATGAAGGGCGAACCGGAGTGGATGCTGGAATTCCGTCTGAAATCTCTGGAGCAGTTTATGAAGATGCAAATGCCGCGTTGGGGCGGAAATATGGATGATCTCGATTTTAACGACATCCAATATTACGTGAAGCCTTCCGAAAAACAAGGTAAAACTTGGGAGGAAGTTCCAACTGAAATTAAAGAAACGTTTGACAAACTTGGAATTCCCGAAGCGGAGCAAAAGTTCTTGTCTGGTGTATCTGCACAATATGAATCGGAAGTTGTTTATCACAGCATGCAGAAGGACCTGGAAGATCAGGGCGTTCTGTTTATGGATACAGATTCCGCGCTTAGAGAGCATCCGGAAATTTTTAGAAAATACTTCGGAACGATCGTTCCTCCAAGCGACAACAAGTTCGCCGCGCTGAACAGTGCTGTATGGTCCGGAGGCAGTTTCATCTATGTGCCAAAGGGCGTAAAGGTGGAAATTCCGCTGCAGGCCTACTTCCGGATCAACTCCGAGAACATGGGGCAGTTCGAGCGGACACTGATCATCGCCGATGAAGGTAGCTTCGTGCACTACGTCGAAGGTTGTACGGCACCGGTCTACAGCACCAACTCGCTGCACAGCGCCGTCGTAGAAATTATTTGCTTGAAGGATTCCCGCGTACGCTACACGACAATCCAGAACTGGGCACCGAATATCTACAACCTTGTTACCAAGCGGGCTGTAGCTGAAGAGAATGCCACAATGGAATGGGTTGACGGTAACATCGGTTCTAAGCTGACGATGAAATATCCGGCCGTTGTTCTTAAAGGCCGCGGCGCTAAAGGAATGGTTCTGTCCATCGCCGTTGCCGGTAAAGGTCAGCATCAGGATGCAGGCGCCAAAATGACCCATTTGGCTCCGGATACGACTTCGACGATTGTATCCAAATCGATCAGCAAGCACGGCGGTAAGGTCACTTATCGTGGTCTAGCCTCCTTTGGTCGCAATTCCGAAGGTTCTAAAGCCAACATCAAATGCGACACGCTGATTATGGATAATGAATCGACGTCCGATACAATCCCATATAATGAAATTATGAACGATAACATCACGCTGGAGCATGAGGCGACTGTCTCCAAAGTATCCGAGGATCAACTCTTCTACCTGATGAGCCGCGGATTGTCGGAAGCCGAAGCAACCCAGATGATCGTTATGGGCTTTATCGAACCGTTCACCAAGGAACTGCCGATGGAATATGCGGTCGAAATGAACCGTTTGATCAAATTTGAAATGGAAGGCTCAATCGGTTAATATCCGAAGGACATTTCCATATGTAAGACACAGAGCTTCTGCTTTTATGCAGGGGCTCTGTGTCTTTTTGTTTCCAAGGCACGAAATGCATACGTAGATGCTGCATTTACCATGCTATAGTCAGATACTAAATCAAATGACAAGGAGCATGTGAGATGCGTACAACGTGGCGGAGATCGATAGCTGCAGTCATAGCGGTGGTCATGGCGCTTACGACAGGATGTGGCCCTCAGTTGTCTAAGGAGCAGCAGCAAAGCAGTCAGCAGGGCATACCTAGTAATCAGGGACAAGAAGCCAACCGTCAGAAAAGCGAGATTTTGAATGGGAAAACATCGGAGATCAGTTCTAATGGCGGGACCATCCGTATCCAGGAAACGGGCTCCAGCGAGCTTAACATTCCTATCGTTACGGTAAACGGTAAGAAGTATGTTATCGGCCCCGACTTTGCGAATATGGTCGGATTTAACGCCAATTGGGATGAACAGCGCAAAGTGTTCCAGCTGGGGGACCACGATGCGGCATATGAATTGAAAATGGATAGCTTAACGGCGCTAAAGGATGAGGAGTCTGTAACTCTGCCCGAGTCTCCTGTATTGCATAATGCACAGGTGCATATTCCGGTCTCTGCTGTAAACTCTTTATTTCCTGAGGATATCTCTTGTGAGGTAAGAGGGGACACTCTCGTTATCCATGCTACGGACACTCCTGTCTCTGAAGCCATCGATGGTCCAGAAGAAGCCAACACAGGATCAGAACTGGATTTCGGAGATGACCCGGCGGATCCCTTTAAGGGAGATGAAGGGACAGATACAGAAACTTCTGCCATGGCAAGTCCTTTGTTATGGGAAGAAGAAAACGTCATTCCGGTTCTAAAGAACATTAATATGAACGCGCTCATTAGCCGAGGCAAAAGGTATTTAGGCGTTGATTACATGTTCGGAGCTACCCCGTATCAGAGATCCGGGAGATTCGACTGCTCAAGCTTTACGAAATATGTATTTGGCGTTTACGGGGTCAAATTGAACCGTACAGCCAGAGCTCAGGCTACGCAAGGAGTTGCTGTCAGCCGTAAAAACCTCCGTAAAGGGGATCTGATGTTCTTCTATGTGCCGGGCCGATTTAAAACCAATAGAACGGTTGGGCACGTCGGTATTTATATGGGCAATCAGAGGATGCTTCATTCTTCTCCAAAGCCGCAAAATGGCGTACAAATAACGAATATCAACAAGGCCTACTGGAAACGGACCTACCTTAGATCAAGGCGGGTAGCTTATTAACTAAATCAGTTATATAAACAAGATCCGAGTCGGGACAATCACCCGCTCGGATCTTGTTTATGGAAGTCACATGCCTATGTAGCGGCTGTATAAGCTTTTAGCCGCAACGGGGTCGTCTGTTCCTTGTACAATCATACGACCGTCCGGAAACAACACAAGCGTAATTTCGTTATCCAGATAAAGCTTAAGAAGAAACGGATTCAGCTCCAGACGTCCAAGCGGACGAAGCTTTTCAGCCCATTCGTTCAAAGAAAGCGCTGATGGACGTACCGGTTGAATTTGCACTGAATTTCGCCCGCAGAGCGTTTGAATGGTTTCTTCTTGTACGCTTGCGTTTAAATATTCAAATCGGCGTTCCCCGCAGCAAGGACAATCTGCCTTCCTAGCTTTGGATACATCGACGGCTGCATATTGGTTATACCATAAGTCCCAGTGAACCATCTTGCGGTTTCTCTGTGCTTCAGCGCCAATAAGCAGTTTTAGCGCTTCGGCTCCTTGATGTGAGGCGACGGTATGAATAATCGGTCCGATGACACCTGCCGTATCGCAGGTTTCTGTCGTTCCTTGTTCAGGAGGCTGTCCGAACAGGCAGCGAAGACAGGGGGTTTCGTCGGGTACAATCGTTAGGCAGACGCCGCGTGAACTGACTGCCCCGCCGTATATCCAAGGTATGCCGTGTTTTACGCTTACGTCATTGATTAAGAAGCGCACGGCAAAGTTGTCCGTTCCGTCAAGTATAAGATGAACGTCCTTCAGCAGGTCCTCGGCGTTGGACCAATTGAGGTCTGTGACGACGGGTTCAATTGTCACTCCAGAGTTGGCGGCGCGCAGCCGCGCAGCTCCTGCTTCCGCTTTTGGCGCCGATTCGGCAGCGTCGGCTTCGTCGTAAAGCATTTGCCTTTGCAGATTGCTTCTCTCGACGAAGTCTCGGTCAATCAGCCGCACGAAGCCAACCCCGGCGCGTACCATATGGTTCGACAGCACGGTGCCTAGCGCCCCCATGCCTACGATGGCCACACGAGCATGCTGAAGCTTCGCTTGACCTTCCTTACCGATCGGGGCGAACAGTATTTGCCGTGAATAGCGCTCCGGGTCTGAGGCAGCTGCTTGTGCAGACGATATAGATAGTCCGTCCTCTCCGCTCAACTTACAGTACCTCCTTGATCGGTTATCTCCGACGTTGGGTTCCAAGGGCCAAGCTGATGCCCTTTCCATTCCGAGCCGTCCTCCCATATTTCCTTTTTCCAGATGGGGACGATCTGCTTCAATCGCTCAATGGCATAGCGGCTTGAATCATACGCAGTATCCCGGTGCGGAGAGGAGACAGCAATAATAACGCTGATCTCACCGACCGGAACAGAACCAAGACGATGAGTAATCGCACATCTTGTTCCCGGGTATCGGGAAGCGATCTCGTCCCCGATCTGATGCAGCGTACGCAGTGCCATGGGCTCGTATGCTTCGTATTCCAGCAAGGTTGTTCTTTTGCCGTGAGTGAACTCTCTTGTGGTTCCGATAAACGTGAGCGCGGCACCGTGATGAGGATGCAGCACCTTGGCCGTCACCTGATCAATGGAAATGGGAGCATGAGTAAGCTCCATAATTTGAGGTTCGCCACCGGAAACAGGCGGAATGAGAGCCACTTCGTCCTGTTCTCGTATTGCCGTGCTATCATCCGCGTACGCTTGATTCACGGCGACGAAAGCACCTGCTAACGATCCGGCTATCTCAGGATAAAGCTCAGCCAGCTTATTTTTAAGTTGAGACGGCGTCAACGAATCTTCTTCTAGTTCAAGCTCCAGCAAGGGGGAGCCCAAGCTTTCGGCCAAACCGGCAAAAAGCAGCAGTTTGAGCTTCATGTTTTTCACTCCAATTCTGATGGCACCGCCTGACGGCAGACGGTGTTTTTACTTTTCAGCATACCATATTTTTAGTATTAAATGATATAATGGAATAAGAAGTTGCGAGATTGAAATGGGAGGTATATTGGGGATGATCGAAGTATATGATGATCTAAGGGGTGACGCCCGTTATTCTTCTGCTGGCGAGCTTGCGTCTATATGTCCCGAGTCGTTTACTGCCCATGATCGTGTAGTGGGAGTGAACGGCAAAGCGATCGATTGGAATACTTGGTACACGACATGGATCTCTCGGCAAGGAGGGCCATCCGACCGTATGCCGACCCACTTGCAAGTCATGGCTTCGGACGAGTTTCAAGCCACAATCCCTTGGCCCGAACTTGCGCATGCGTTCTTATTGGTTGAGCAGGAGAATGGAGAGCCACTGAAGAAAGGATTTCCCATCAGACTATATGTTCCTGATGGGAGCAGCGAATGCCTCAACGTGAAAAGTGTTGTAAAAATTCGTATCTTATACGAGGAGAAATCGGAGATAGAAGCAACCTACGGTTTCAAGAACACTGTAACGGCAGAGCAGCTGCGAAAACCAAATCCACAAAACTGAAATACACGTTCTTATTATCGCACTCGAAGGTAGGTGGCCTTGTGATTCCGGAGCGGATTAGGCTTCGTGTCCTTCATACGAACGATATTCACAGCCATTTTGAACAATTGCCCCGCATCGCTTCAATCATCGGCAGGCTTCGGGAAGAAGCCGGGGCGGAGCACACGCTTTCGCTTGATATTGGAGATCATATCGACAGGATGCGACCGGAAACCGAAGGAACCGGAGGGCTTGCCAACATTGCTCTGCTGAATGCAATAGGTTACGATGCCGTGACTTTGGGAAACAACGAAGGATTGACTTGTTCGGCCGACGTGCTAAACGATTTGTATGGTAAACATGTTCAGAGTAAGGTAGTGCTCGCTAATTTGCGTGATGCCGCAACAGGATGCTTGCCGTCATGGGCCAGCCCTTATACGATCATCTGTAAATCGGGGGTTCAAATCGGACTGATTGGCGTAACCGCCTGTTTTCCCGATTTTTATGGATTATTGGGATGGGAGGTTTCAGATCCGTTCGAAGCGATTGCATCGCTAGCAGCAGATCTCCGTCCGAAGGTTGATGTGCTTATCGTGATGTCCCATCTCGGTTTAAGCAATGATGAGCGAATGGCAGTCGAAATCCCCGGTATCGATTTGATTCTGGGCGGACATACCCATCATTTGCTGGAGGAACCCATCCGGTCAGGACGTACGCTCATCTGCGCGGCGGGTAAATTCGGTCAGTACGTCGGGGTTGTGGACCTGGAGCTAGATGCACTTTCCAAGCGGCTGCTGCAAGCAGAGGGCGCTGTTAGGCCGGTTGCCGGATCTGAGGAAGAAGAGACCATTCGATTGCAAATTGAGGAATTCGCAGTCATGGCCAAAGCTTCGCTCGATCGGGAAGTGGGAAGGCTTGATTACGAGTTGGCCGTTGACTGGTACGGCGAATCCAGGCTTGGTAATTTGCTTGCCGCTGGCTTACGCGATTGGGTAGGCGCTGAAATCGGACTGGTGAATGCAGGTGTGCTTCTTGGTGGGCTTCCTAAGGGACTTGTATCAGCAGGAACGCTGCTCGAGTTGTGCCCTTCACCGATCAATCCTTGCCGGATGATGCTGAGCGGAGCGCACCTGCTCAAAGCACTGGAGGAGTCGCTTCTTCCCGAATTTATGGACAAGCCTCTCCATGGCTTTGGCTTCCGAGGGAAAGTGCTCGGCACACTCTGTGTAGACGGAATGACCATTGAGTATGACCCCGAGGCGCAGCCTTACTCGCGAATCCTCTCCGTTCGTGTCGGAACCGAAGCGCTCGAGCTGGATCGGCTGTATACCGTTGGCACCATCGACATGTTTACGTTTCGCAGAGGATACCTCTCGATCGCAGAGGGCTTGGAACCGCAATTTTTTCTGCCCGAATTTTTGCGGGATGTTCTCCTGAAGGAGCTGCATGACGCCAGAGCAATGAAGGACAGCGCTCGCAAGCGCTGGGTTCGTATGTACGGATAAGCGGCGCCCCATTAATCCGTTTCAGAGGTGGTAGACCTATGTACGATTGGTGGGTAGCGGTAATCATAGGCATAGTAGAAGGGTTAACCGAGTTTTTGCCGATTTCCTCTACAGGCCATATGATATTGACTGGGACTCTTCTTGGGATTCCGGAAACCGACGAATTGATAAAATCGTTCGAAATCGTTATTCAGCTTGGTGCCATATTGGCGGTAGTTATCGTGTATTGGCAGCGAATCTTAAGGCTGTTCGGACTTGGCAGGGAGAGGCCTACGGCAGGCAAAGGAATGAATTTGCTGCACATATTGCTTGCGATTGTTCCGGCAATGACGGTGGCATATTTATTGAGCGATTTCATTAAAGAGCATTTATTTTCGCCCCAAACGGTTCTGATCGGTCTTGTGCTGGGAGGTATTCTGCTCATTATTGGCGAGAAGCAGCAGCCGGCTATTACGGCAAGTGATGTGGATGAGTTAACCTACAAGCAAGCCTTTATGATCGGTTTATGGCAGATTGTGGCGCTCTGGCCCGGCTTTTCCCGTTCGGGATCGACAATAGCCGGAGCTATGCTGGCCGGGGCAAGCCGGGGTGCCGCTGCTGACTTTACGTTCATAATCGCCATTCCCGTGATGGTGGTGGCCACAGGGTATGAGATGCTGAAGAGCGCAGGAAGCTTCTCTTCTGCGGATATCGGCTTTTTCGCTGTCGGCTTTGTCGTATCTTTCGTCGTTGCGCTGTTAGCGGTAGTCACGTTCATTAAGTTCGTGCAAAAGTTCAGCTTAACTTATTTCGCATACTATCGGTTTATCCTTGCTGGTTTGTTTTGGTTTTTTATTCTTCGGTGAGATGTATTTGTCGATTTTTGAAAAAAAATATTGCTCTTTTTCATAGAATCCGATACGCTAGTGTTATTAGTATGAATTTTTCATCTTATTTTTTTTAGAAAGAAGATGTGGATAGTCCTATGCGCTTGCTCCCGATCAGCATGGTAGAGTCCGGTATGCGGCTCGCAAAAAGAATTTATAATTCGGAGGGGCTTCCCCTGCTGATGGAAGAAGTCGAATTGACGCAAACTATGATTCGACGACTGACGGATCTCGGGGTCGATTTTGTATACATCGACGACCCGAGAACTCGTGACATCACGGTCAAGGATGCGATCTCTGAGGAGACTCGAATTCGAGCCGTCTCCGAAATACGAAGCTCTTTCCGGCAAATGATGGGGGATCAGATCAAACGCACATCAATTACCGGTCTTCAGTTAGGCAAGGCATTTCGCGGTGTCATGGACATGATTTTGAATGATATGACCAGTCATAAAGACTCCATGATTATGCTGACCAATATTAGCGCAATGGACGACTATTTGTTTCAGCACTCCCTGAATGTATGCATTTATTCTACCATGCTCGGCATGGCTCATGACTATACGCGTGATGAATTGATGACGCTCGGCATTGGGGCGCTGCTGCACGATATCGGAAAAACACAAATACCGCTCGAACTGCTTCGCAAAAAAGAGCCGTTGACTGATAAAGAATTTGATTTAATTAAACAGCATACCGTATACGGCTTTCAATTTTTGAAGGACGAGCCCAACATTCCGCTGCTTGCAGCGCACTGCGCTTTACAGCATCATGAACGGATGGATGGCAGCGGATACCCCCGGAGGCTGAAGGGAACCGAAATACATGAATATGCGCGGCTAATCGGAGTTGTAGATTCATATGACGCGATGACAACACACCGTGTGTACCGGAATGCCATGCTTCCCCATCAGGCTTTAGAGATTATTTTTGCAGGCTCCGGGACCTTGTATGAAACACAAAAAGTTGAGTTGTTCCGAGATAAAATCGCCATTTATCCGATCGGCATTACCGTTACCCTGAATACAGGGGAAAAAGGGGTCGTTGTGGATCTCAACTCCAAGGCGCCGCATCGACCGGTCGTTCGACTTTTATATGATGCTGAAGGCCAAGAGCTGAAGGACACACCGGAAATCGACTTATCGAAGGCACTGTCGGTGATGGTCGTCGGCGTGAATGAAAAGGCATTGGATCCCGATAGCGGCAGCAAAGCCCGCGCATAGAATAAAGCCCGAAACCGAATCCAAGGTTCTCGGGCTTTTGGTTTTCTTTTCATTCTTATTGAGATACAATGGAGAATATATATTTTTTTAAGAGGTTTATACTACTTTATATAGAGTCAGGTGTGGAAAAACAACATGTCCGAACGTTTAAACGTTAGTCCAATGCCGAAGGTGGAGCTGACGCCGATTACACCCGAGTACGATCCTTGGGATCCCATTCGTTCCGTACGATTGCACGGAGAACATCGGCTTACGAGCATTGAGCTTACCGTAACTAATCTATGCAATATGCGCTGTGAGCACTGCGCAGTGGGCGAAACGCTGACAATGACAGAAGGCCCGCGTATCCCGTTGAGTACGATCCTAAAACGGTTGGATGAGGTGGAAGATCTCCAGACGATAAGTATTACCGGCGGTGAGCCAAGCTACCATGAACAGACCGTCCGGGAATATATCGTGCCGATCCTTCGCTATGCCCGGGAGCGTGGAGTCCGATCACAGATCAATTCCAATGTTACTTTGGATCTTTCAAGGTATGAGCTAATGGCGCCATATCTTGATGTAATGCATATTTCCTTTAATTATTTAAGCGCAGACGATTTCTACGAAGTCGGATTTGCACGCACGGATCGACGTGTATCCAGAGAAACGGCCGTCAAACTATATGATCGAATGATGAGCAATGCAGCTGCGCTATCCCAAGGCGGGATGTTCGTATCTGCAGAATCAATGATCAACTACCGCACACATGAGAAGCTGCCTGAAATTCACCAATTGATTCGGGAGATGGGCTGTAACCGCCATGAAGTTCACCCCATGTATCCAAGTGCATTCGCCTCGGGACTTCCGGTACTGAAGCTGGAGCAAACGCGTGAGGCGATCCACCGGCTGCTCGATCATCGGGACAAGGAGTTGTGGATGCTTTTCGGCACACTTCCATTCTACGCCTGCAGCAGTCATGAAGAAGATTTGAGCATCGTTAACCGGCTTCGTTCCGAGCCGAATGTGACGGTTCGCAACGATCCGGACGGGCGTAATCGGCTTAATGTGAATTTGTTCACTGGCGATGTGTTCGTTACAGACTTTTCCGACGTGCCTGCACTGGGTAATATGCATACGGATCGGTTAGATCAGGTGTACGCAAGGTGGAAAGAGCATTCGTTAAGCGGATCTGTCAACTGTTATTGCCCTACAGCAGCATGCTGCGGACCTAATCTCCTTGTTGTCGATACGTATTACAAGGATGTTGATTTTAAGATGCGCCGCGCGGTCATTTAGGGAGCCTCTCGAGGCAAGAGGCTGGAGCACGACGGATTCTTGCATGAAATAATGGAAGCCGTGCGGCTGAGATTTTACGTATGTCGCTTCAGCGGTTGCAGCTGCGAACGGCGAGGAATGACCGGCCGTTCACTCAAACCAGCATAAGGAGTAGGGGAGGAAGCCCGGTTCATGTCACTTCGAACGATAGCGTTTTGCGCCATAGGCGCTGTCCTTTTGTACGGTTTGTTTACGACTGGGTTTCCATTTTTGCTGGCCATTTTGGTTGCCATCTTTTTGGAGAGGCTTGTACAGTTGATAATGAAGGGTTTACGGATCGGACGTCTGCCTGCCGCGGCGTTCGCCTGTACGTTGTTTACGGGAGCCATGCTCGGTTTTTTTTATTTGGTTGGATTCAAAATCATATCGGAGTTCATACAATTTTTGAAGAGGGCGCCGGGTTATTTGAATGAGGCGATCTTGTTCTTTGAAGATACGACATCAAGAACAGGATTATTGTATCAGACGCTGCCGTCGGGGGTGGCGGAGCAAGTTGAGAAATGGATGGAATCCGGAGTAGGCTCGATTGCGGAAGATTTGAAAGGTATCCTGCTGACGATTTACGGTTATTCCCTAGAAGTGGCCAAGGCGATTCCAAGCTTGTTCATTTTCTTCGTAGTGTTTATCATCGGTTTATATTTGATTTCTTTCAGCCTTCCCAAGCTGTATGAATCGTTCCTGAACCTGTTCGATACCAAATCCAGGCCTAAAGTATCATCAGTCTTGAACGATTTGCGCCGTGCCATTCTCGGATTCTTGTTCGCACAAGTATTGATCAGCTTGCTTACGTACATATTGACGCTTGTAGGTTTGCTCATTCTCAGAGTCGATTACCCGCTGGCGATCGCACTCTTAATAATTATAGTCGATATACTTCCCATATTGGGTGTCAGCGCGGTTCTTATACCGTGGCTTGTCTATTGTTTTCTTGTCGGCAACACGCAGCTCGGAATCGGTCTGCTTATATTACTTATTGTTATCGTCATCTTCCGACGTACGATCGAGCCGAAAATCATTGGAGATGCTATTGGGATTAACGCTTTGGCAGCACTCGTCAGCATGTATATCGGGTTCCAATTGATCGGGGTCGTCGGACTCATTCTGGGACCAGTCATGGTGATTGTTTTTCAAGCGATGCGGCGCGTCGGCTTGCTCAAGATAAATATTAAGCTGGATGGCTGACCTGAACCCAAGCATTCACTCATAAAAAGGGGAGAGTTATATGCAAGCGGACTTGCAGCAAGTCAAGCAGCACTCCAAACTGTCTGTGTCGAAACTTGTGCGCCGTGCCCTTCTCATTTTCGTTGGGGCCGGACTCGTATCCGTTGGACTTGAAATTTTTCTCGTCCCTAATAGGATCATTGATGGAGGTATTGTAGGCATCTCCATCATTACTTCGCACTTGTCGGCAATACCGGTCGGAATTTTTCTGCTGGTATACAACATTCCTTTTTTATTTGTCGGGTATAAACAAATTGGCAAAACCTTTGCCTTATCCACATTGTACGCGGTAATCCTTATGTCTGCCGGAACTTGGCTGCTGCATCCGGTTCAGCCGCTCACGATTGACCCGCTTCTCGCATCCGTGTTTGGAGGTATCATTCTCGGCATCGGGGTAGGCATGGTCATCCGCTCTGGCGGTTCGCTAGACGGAACTGAAATTTTGGCTATCCTGTTCAGCAAAAAAACACCGTTCTCCGTAGGCGAAGTCGTGATGTTCTTTAATCTTTTCATTCTCAGCAGCGCGGGCTTCGTCTTTGGTTGGGATCGGGCGATGTACTCGTTAATTGCCTACTATATTGCATTCAAAATGATCGATATTACCATTGAAGGCTTTGACGAATCCAAATCCGTCTGGATCATCAGCGAAAACAGCCGCGAAATCGGCGACGCGATCATAAGCCGTCTGGGCCGCGGCGTTACCTATTTACAAGGTGAAGGGGGCTTTACAGGCGGCACCAAACGTGTGATCTTCTGCGTGATCAACCGTCTGGAGGAAGCAAAGCTGAAATCCATCGTAGAAGAGCTGGATCAGACCGCTTTTCTTGCTGTCGGCAACATTCACGATGTGAAGGGCGGACGATTCAAGAAGAAAGATATTCATTAGTGTGGAAGACCGTCTGGATGGCGGTCTTTTTTTGCGTCTGTAGAATCGATAGATCTAATCATAATGGACAAAGAGGCACTGTATACATAAGGATAGAATGCATAAGGAGGCATATCCGTCATGGAACAAGAGAAAGCTTGGTATCCGTATCACAGTCCGCTGGATCCGTGTCCGCCGATTATGGTGAAGACCTACAGTACCCCGCCAAACCTCTATATCAATTATCAGCCAATGCATCTTCCCCAATACCCACCGATGGAGGCGCTGATGCGAGGTACGCTCTGGCCGGCGCTCTTTAGTCCGTACTCACCCAAAAATTGTTGAAGCGTGAAGGAAGGAGAATAGGTATGCAACAACCGCTTCCGGAACATTATTACACCATGCTGCAGGAACTGCAGGCGATCGATTTCGTGCTGGTGGAGCTCACACTTTATCTGGATACACATCCGCAAGACGTTCAAGCCATCCAGCAGTACAATCAATGCGCGCAGCATAGAATGCATCTGGCCGGATGCTTTGAGCTGGAGTTCGGTCCTCTAAAGCATTACGGGCAGAGCTATTCAAAGCACCCGTGGCAGTGGAACGAGACCCCTTGGCCATGGCAAGTTTAATCTATTGATTGCTGGAGAGGAGCAGTGGCATGTGGATCTATGAAAAGAAGCTGCAGTATCCGGTAAAGGTTAGTAAATGTGATCCGAGAATGGCAAAGCTTTTGCTGGAGCAATATGGCGGTGCGGACGGCGAGCTCGCCGCGGCTCTCCGTTATTTGAATCAACGCTACACGATCCCGGACAAAGTCATCGGTCTGCTGACGGATATCGGCACGGAAGAATTTGCTCATCTTGAGATGATCGCTACCATGATTTACAAATTGACTAAAGATGCTACGGTGGATCAGCTGAAGGCGGCTGGACTGGACGCTCATTATGCCAGCCATGATCGGGCGCTGTACTACAGTAATGCTGAAGGTGTTCCGTGGACGGCGGCTTATATTCAAGCCAAAGGTGATCCTATCGCGGACCTGTATGAAGATATAGCGGCCGAAGAAAAAGCTCGTGCGACCTATCAATGGTTGATTGATTTGACGGATGATGTAGATTTGCAGGACGGACTCAAGTTTTTACGGGAGCGGGAAGTCGTCCACTCCATGCGGTTTCGTGAAGCAGTAGAGATTGTGAAGGCGGATCAGAGCGCGAAGAAGGTGTTTTGATCGGAGGTTTGTCGTTTGTATCGTCTCGCCCGGCGAAGTCCAAGGACTTCGCCTACTTTTGTTTTCGAAAGAGGAGTTATTGGTGAGCAATGGCTAGGATGCCGGACAGAAGTATGCTAGAGTATAGACAGAGTATAGACATCAATGCGTAAGGGAAGATGCAGCGCTTTGGGCATGTTGAAATAACCGTCTAATCCTTGCATGAAGTAGGAGGGAACAGAAGTCATGATGGATCCGAAGCAGGCCAAAGAAAAGGTACAAGATCAGTTTTCGAGAAATGCTGAAAAATATGTATCCAGTAACTCACATGCCAAAGCCGATGACCTATCGCTTTTGGTGGAGTGGCTGGAGCCTCAGGCGGATTGGCATGTGCTTGACGTAGCTACCGGAGGTGGTCATGTTTCGAAAGCGCTTTCCCCTCGTGTAGAGCATATTTTTGCTGTTGATTTGACGATGGAGATGCTAGCCGCAGCCCGGAATCATTTGAAAGGGGTGGGCTGCCGCAATGTTTGGTTTATGGTGGCCGATGCCGAGAATTTACCTTTTTTGGAGGGTTCTTTTGATTCCGTGACCTGCCGGATTGCCGCTCATCATTTTCCTGACCCGGTAAGATTTATCAGGGAAGTGGCGCGAGTCCTGAAGCCTGGCGGCAAGTTTCTACTTATTGATAATGTGGTTCCGGAAGCGTTACATTTGGATTCATTCATCAATACATTAGAGATGTTAAGGGATGAAAGCCACGTCCGTTGCTGCAGCCAGGTTCAATGGACAGGTTGGATGAAGAATGCAGGCCTGGATGTTCTGAATCAACGGATTCGTAAGAAAACGTTCGAATTTCCTACATGGGTTCGACGAACTGCCAGATCGGAAGTGCAGGTGAAGCGGGTGGAATCTCATATCCTTCAGGCGGACAAGGATATACAGGAATACTGCGAATTGGTATTGAAGAATGGGGAAATTAGCTCCATTACGATTGATGAGTGGATGGTTGTTCTGAGAAAGCCGATGGTGTAGAGCAATTGTTTTTTGCGTTCTGAGGGAAGATCGTTCAACTTGGTCAGGAAGGAACGGTCTTCCTACAAGATCCATGGAGTAGACATAGTAGCCTGCCGCGCTTACTAGCCCGGCGACCAGATTGAACCACCCAAGAACCGTGCGGCGCGGTTTTCCTTCATGTTTTTGGCGTCAGCATACGTTTTGGCATCCACTCCGATCAGCATCATGCCGGATAAGAAAAATAGCAGTTCAGTATATAAAAAATATCCGACGTAAGCTTGATGCATCCGCCATTCCTCCTTTTCTCTATTATTGGGATTTTATTCCAACTCTCCGGATTTTGATTTGGACATGCAGCTCAACGGTCAGTTCCTTGTAAATATTCCGCCAGTTTTGTTTTGTTTTGATTTCACGGTTCCAATAATCCGATTCTCTGGCTCGAAAATACTCCCCGAAGCCAAAAATATCCGTGCCTGCCTTTTGAGTTTTCTCAATCAGCTCTAAGTATCCCGCTTCCAACAGCTTGGCAATTTCCTTTTCGAGCGATTGCAGCGTTTTGTTGTTCATGTAATGTGTATGTTCATCCGACTTTTCCTCGATATTCCCTTCGATTTGCACCCAAACCTCAGCATGTGGTCGACCGTTTACCCGCTGCACCTTGATTTTGGACGAACGGTAGTTTGCCCGAAACATGATGGTGTGCGAATTATCGGGATAAGGAGTAAAGGCGGTGTAGCCTCCTCCTTTGAAACCGATGATTCCCATGAAAAATGCGATTTCGAGCGGCTTTGTGACGCCGACCAAATTGTCGTCTTTAAAAAATGCAAGACCGCCAATTTACTTGAAGGCAAAGTCATCGTGCTCTGCGATGGAACCCCTTTCGCCCTTATTACACCGGCTGTGTTTACCCAGTTTTATCATAGCCCGGAGAGGAGGAGGAGGCGGTAAAGGAGAAGCGGTCAAAGTCATGTCGTCCACCGGGCTAACGGTTGTGGATGCTTTTAATAATATGCAAAAACGTTTAAATCAGCAGCTTTTTTATGGACATACGCGAATCATTGCCATTGGTGAGGAGATCGCCAAAGAAGGAGTAAAAGATGTTACAGATGCGTTCCGTCGGGATCCCCAGCTGCGCCGTTTGCTATGGCCGGTTGTAGTGAAAGGAGAAGTGGCTGGCCTGCTGCGGGCCAGCCCCGAACTCGAACAGATTCCTACTACGGTATTTTTGATGTCACTCATTGAGACCGGGGATGAAAGCGGCCGAATCCCCGATATGAACCTCGGGAAATTTTACATTAATCTGTCGTCGAGCATCAGCCATCCATATCTGAATTATTTTGAGGTAAATGAAAACGACATCAAGTGAAGCGGTATTGCCGTGTTACGAGAGGATCGGATGATCGGATGAACGGCACACTTGACGATAAGGAAACATGGAAAATGATCTATATACGAGAGAAAAAAAGGATGGGGGTTATCTTGTGTTCCCCTACCGGAATCGTCCGGAGGATCTGATCTCCTTCAGCACGAAATTTATTGATTTGGAGGATCGCTTTGTTTATAAAAACGGTACCTTCAGTCGCGGATTAACATTTTGCTTGAAGGGGATTTGCTTGGCAAAACGTTTGATACCAATTTCTCTGATCCGAAGGAAATAGAACAACTGGAGCAGGATGCCGAGAGCTATCTGGAGAAAGAAACCAAGGCCATGCTTTGGAAGCTCCAAAAAGAGTACAAAGTTGATATTCTGGGAATCGGTAGGAAAGTAAAGGCATTTCATCCCCAAATGTGGCGCAAGCTCGACTGGAAAACGGACTTTCCTAAAGCGGATATTAAGGTTACCTACGACGTCAAATTGCGCAGAACCGGTATGGAAATGGAATAAAAGGAATGGACAATGCAGGATTGACAATCTTTGCAAACCATGGTTGTATAGAACTTGACATGTTTGAAGGACAGGGGAGGAGAACAAATTGGCGATTGCAACTAAAAAGCCGGAGGCAATGATCTTCGACCTGGACGGGACTTTGTTTCAAACGGAAACGCTGCTGCTGCCGGCTTACCATGGGACTTTCGACAGACTGCGCGCGGAGGGGCTGTATGAAGGTGAAACACCGCCGGAGAAACATATTCTCAGCGGGCTGGGGATGCTGCTGGAGCACATATGGCAGATCGTCATGCCCGATGTAGACCACGCGGTTCACCGCAGGGCGGACGAGCTGCTGCTGAAGCTGCAGCTTGAAGGGATGGCTCGTGGTGAAGGGAAGCTGTATGACGGAGTGACGGACACGCTTAAGGAGCTGCACGGACGGGGAATCCGGCTTTTTATCGCGAGCAACGGGCTTGAGGCTTATGTCAAGGGCGTCATTCGGTATCAAGGACTGGAGCCGCTGTTTAAGCCGGACGGCCTGTACAGCGCTGGGGAGTTTCAAACCCGATCCAAGGTAGATCTGGTGAGGATGCTTCTGGAGAAGCATGAGGTGGCATCTGCTTGGATGGTAGGCGATCGCTCCTCGGATGTGGAGGCTGGACATGGCAATAACTTGTTCGTCGTCGGCTGCGATTATGCAGGCTTTCGAAAGGAAGGCGAGCTGGACGAAGCTGACGTGCGGATCGCGGGTTTCAGCGGGCTGCTGAAACTGGCAGATCAAACGTAAACGCATGGATAAAGGGATATCATGGAACTTATCTTATCCAACTGAATAAAATAACTAAAAAAATCAGCGGGTGACACCGCTGATTTTTTGTTTGTTCAGCCAAAGTGCGTACTCAAGTGGACGTTTGATGGCTTTCCGGTAGGTATCGATCTCCCCAATCCGGTAGAACACCTCTCGAGATGGCTTTGGATTGACTTCAAGCAGCCAGACATGCCCTTTGGGATCAACCGCCAGATCGATGCCAACCTCACACAGCATCCCGAATTTATCTTCTAGGTGCTTCACTATGTTTAAACCGAGATCATTTGCGCTTTTTTTGATGTCGCTCACCATCTCTTCCGAGCCAAAACGCCTCTTCAGCAGGGTATCCATTGGAGTGGCGGTGCCCCCGCCATGGAGATTGGATGTGATGGATCGTGCAGGGCCGATTCGTCCGGCACAGCCGGTGACCTGCCATTCACCGCTGCCGTCTTTTTGCACAAGCATGCGAAAGTCGTGAACCCGTCCGTCCTTCAATCGAAGGGTAATCCCTTGCTGTATAATATACTTCTCTTCAAGTCTCCAACCGCTGAGCTTCGCGGGAATTTGCGACAAGGTCACTTTTTGCACGGGCAGAATTCGCCGGTTCGGGTCGCGTCCCTGCATCAGATATGCATCGCTGCCCCGGATGTGTTGTAGTCTGACGATGCCTCGCCCGCCGGTTCCGCTTTTCGGTTTCATGAAGACAACCGGATGTTTTCTGAGAAACAGGCCGAGCTCCTTAACATTCGCATATTTCACGGTTGCCGGCAGATGCGGTTCAATGCTCGTATTCTCGGCAAGCAGCTGATGCATCGACCATTTGTTGGTGAGCGGCCGGCTTAAATAACGCAGGGCACTGTATTGCTTGCGAAATCTTGTCAGCTTGCGGAAATTATCTACCCCATGATAGCGGCAGCGGTCATAGATGATGGGCGGAAATCGGGTCCACTTGCGGACCCATTTACCCTCAGTCGGGCTGTACTTCAAAGCGTGAATCCGAGACTTGGCTCTATCTACATCGTCCGGTGTGAAGACCAATACTTCCAGCCCGAGCTTCTGTCCGCTTAAGCTCAGCTTACGAAAAAAGGAAAGCTCCTCCAGTCTGTGTCCTGTCAAATACATAGCTAATACGCCAAATGGATAACTCAAGCGTCTTTCACCTGCCTCCCTTGGCTTTCTTTCTGGTTTTGGGAACGGCCGAAACCGTTTTGATGATACGATGAGGCTTTGATTTATACAAGAACATAGAATAGTCGATCAAATTCTCAAGCGATTTTTTGCGGATGGGGGGTTCATCGAACTTCATCGGCTTGGAGTTTGCCTCGAAAAACCAAATGTGTCCTTCTTGATCCACCCCAAGGTCCATCGACATTTCTCCGAGGACATACCCATTCGATTTTTCAATTTGTTTGGCTATGATCAAGGACGCCTTTCGAGCACGGCTGATGATACGTTTGCTGCCGCTTGAACCGAACGAAGAACCAAGCAGCTTTGCCGGATCGTCGATTGACCCGCCACGCGGCACATGGGTCGTGATGCTGAGCTTCCCCGCGAGTCGTGCGCCAATGCCGGATACGGTCCACTTGCCCTGGCCGTTTTTCTGCACAAGCACCCGAAGATCAAAAGGTCTTTGCTTATAGCTTGAAAGGGTGATTCCCTGCTGTATGATATAATCTTGGGAACTTATCAGCTCTTGAACCTGTGACCACAGCTCTGAGACGGTCGTGTACCGGGAGATATGGCTTTTGGTTTTATCCTGAATACTGAGCTCAAACGTTTTGCTCTTTGAGCTGCCGATAATGCGGCTGACCTTCATGATGCCTTTTCCCGCCTTACCACGGATGGGTTTGAGGTAAAGGAAGGGATAGGTCTGAAGCAGATTGTGGAGATCTTCGCTTGAGGACAGACGCTCCGTTGCGGGAATGAAGGGCTTTGTTTTCTGTGATTTATTCAGCCATTCGAACAAATTCCATTTGTTAAAAAAGGCCGGATTGAAAAAGTGGATCTGTCCGTGGCGCAAACAGGTCTGAATGACCTGTTGCACCTCGGGAATAAGCTCGAACTTGCGATAAGGAATTCGGTTATATATGACATGGGGGAGGGGCATCCGCTGTTTGATCCAAGACTTGGTTGATTGTTGGTACGTATAGCCGACGACATGTTTACCGGTAAGCTTGAAATCGGAGGTCGTCATGACGTACACGTGCATCCCGCGTTCCTCACCGGTTCGGATCAGATCAACAAAATTGTCCTGATTTCCGCGAAATACTCTTTTTTCATCTGCGTAAGTGAGAATGGCCAGAGTGGGCCGCTCCTGCTTCTGCTGAACGATGACATCCACTCAAGAATCCCTCCTTACCCGAAACCGGCTCAGGAATAGGCAGTAGTCGAAGATGTACTGCAGAGAGCGTCTTCCTTGTTCCTTCAGCGCTTGGTGTTTAAAGATAGAGCGTCCCGGTTTGGAGTTGGCTTCGAACATCCATATGTGATCATTATGATCGATACCGATATCGAATCCGAGCTCGCCTAGCGTGTGGCGGTAATTCCGTTCGATCTCCTCCGCCAGCTTGATGGCCGTCTCTTTGGCATTGACTAAAACGGCATCCGCCCGTGCTCCTAATACTTGCTTCAGTACCTGCTCCGGTGTCATCAGCTGGCCGCCGGTGCGGACGTGTGTTGTGACACTGCCTCTGCCGGCTTTCTTGGCTCCGATTGCGGCAACGACCCATTGGTTATTAATGTTCTTGGTCATGTGGAATCGGAAATCGATCGGGCAGCTGTCGATTTCGATCAGCCGAATGCCCTGCTGGGCAACATATCCGTTCAAACTACGGTTCTGGCGGTATAAAAGAGACATTAATGATTCGAATTTGCTGAAGCGGAGGAGCACATTGCGGTCTCCCCGCCGGAAACGGGCGTAATACCCTCGCTTCGGGTTATACGTCAACCGGTAAATCCCGATGCCGAGACTTCCCGCGGTAGGCTTGAGATAAATAAATCTGTGCTTATCCAGCATCTCTTTAATCTGAATGGAAGAAGGATTAATACGGGATTCGGGTACATGTTTGAAAACGTCTGTATTCTCAAGCAGATTGTATACATCCCATTTGTCGAAAAAGCTCCAGTTGAACAACGGGATGCCCTGCCGAACGAAGCGATGCTTAAAGGCGTTCATGGATACGAGTTTCTCGGCCTTGCGGCTCGGAAGTCGGTTATATACCACGTCTGGTAGTGGCAGCACCTTCCTGACCCAGCCGCCATCGCTGCGCTGAACGGTCGCGGTCACCGTCTGCTGCGACCAGTTGACATCTTTCGGCGAGAAGCCGAAATAGAACGCTTTGTCCCTTCCGGCCTGCATGAATTGACGGATGAATTCCGTCCGCGAGCCGAAGGGAGCGGAGCTTCCGGGAGAAACGTTGGTCAATATGCCGATGAGCGGTCCGAGTCGAATTTCTCTGCCGTTATTGCAAACGATGAGGGTAGTACCGCTTCTAGGGATGTGAAATTGGGTATATAGATTCGATGGCAAGTAGAGGTGGTTTCCGCTCTTCTTCAGCAGCTTGAGTCGTAAAGAGAGGCTCTTGCTGCCGAGCTTCAAGATCACGTTTCTTGTTTTGGCCAACTTTAGGGCTTTGGCCAATTCATTTGTCAAGTAAACGACCCGTTCCTGCCGCTTAATGACATGAATCGTGCAAGTTGTCAAGCTCATGTTGAACCTCCTAAGAGTTTTGCCGCAGGCAAAACTTGCTTCGTAAGGATATGCATTGAGTTTTGCCGCAGGCAAAACTTGCTTCGTAAGGATATGCATTGAGTTTTGCCGCAGGCAAAACTTGATTCGTAAGGATATGCATTGAGTTTTGTCCCAGGCAAAACTTGCTTCGTAAGGATATGCATTGAGTTTTGTCCCAGGCAAAACTTGCTTCGTAAGGATGCATGGGGGAGAATATATTGAAACTTTGCCGGCGGCAAAGTCGGTTTGTTCTTTGAGAAGGGCGCGGCTCAGGCGAAATAACTGGCGGTGATGTCGGACAAAAGATGCTGAATACCGTAGCTGCCGTAAGTGATGCGTTCGAGTGCCAAAGCCGCTTACCTGTGCTTACTCTGTCTCTTTTCCGTCATGCTATCGTCCTACTGCCTCAGCATAAACCTTGCGTACCGAAGCGGATTGGCTAAAGCGGCAATTTTGGCTTGATCATCTTGTAAATGAGTAAAGATGGAGCGGCCGGGTTTGGAATTTACCTCAATTATCCAAGTATTTCCGTATTTGTCGATACCATAGTCTATGCCGAGCTCGACTAGCCGTCCGTGACAAGATTCCAAAGCGTTCGGCAGCTCCTCTGAGAGATGCGTCAGCTTGTTTAGAAGCTCGTTTGCGCCTTCCTGACCGAACTCTCGGGCAAGAAATGGTCGGGCGCGCTCCACGGCACCCCCGCCATGGAGGTTCGAGGTCAGGCTGCCGTTCTGACCCCGGCGAACGGCCATGCCGGTCAATTGCCAGCGGCCTTCGCCGTTCTTTTGCACCAGTACGCGTATGTCATACGCGTCTCCATTCTTCGTCTGCAGCGGTAGATACTGCTGCAGTAAGTAGCTGCGCCGTGCTACGAAGCGGCGCAGCCATCTTAGCAGTTCAGCTGCGTCTGCGAAGGTGCGCGCGAAGGCGCGGTTACGCCCATCGCGCCCGCGCACGGTAAATGCTGCCCCCGCGGCGTTTACCGTGCCGGCTGCTTGGGGCGATCCGCCGCACCGCACGAGCAGTACGCCACGTCCTTGCGAACCTCCCTGCGGCTTCAGGATCACCTCCTGGCGATTCTGAATCCAGTCCAGCAGCATTCGCATCTGGAGCAGAGGTTCAGTTTGCGGCAGATACATGGAGAACCGACCATCCTGCTGCAGAAGCTGCTGAACGGTCCATTTGTTTTTCAAACCGAAGCCAAGTAGGCGAACGGACGGGTGCTTTTTTAGACGAAGGAGTGCTGTTCGATACTCGGTGTATTGATGACGTGCCGTGAAAAAACACCGGTCGTACACGATGGATGGCAGTGGGAAAGACCGGCGCGTCCATTGCTTGAGGTCAGGATCATAAGCATACCCTGTCACTTGCTTTCGGCTCCAATCGACGTCAAGCGGAGTAAATACGAATACCATCAAACCGCTCCGGCTGCCCAGCACACACAAGCTGCGGTAGAAGCCGCGATTGTGAAACGGTGGGTCCCCATCGGCTTGCGTGGTCATGATGCCTACCGAATGGTTGATGGTCTTTTTGAAGCCGGAGATCATCATGTGCGTCACCTCATATCCTTGGGGAGATCCCCGAATAGAAAGCAGCAAGGGCTGACTTTACTTAAAACTTTGCCGTGTAGCGTGCATATTTTACGAGCTGTTTCACGGAAGGCCGGATTTTGTTGACCATCGTCAGCGGCGTATTGTCTTCTTTCGATGGCTTCGAATTGACTTCAATCAGCCATACGCGGCCTTGGGAATCGATAGCGAGATCGATGCCGAGCTCGGCATAGTGTCCGGGCACCTGGGTTTCGATCCCCTTGGCGATTTGAATGGATGCCCGGCGAAGCTTCGAAAGTCCTCCGGATGCGGCGGTAGTGCCGGAGCGGGCCAACGCTTCTTTTACGGTGCTCAAAGTACCGCCTCGTGCTAAGTTGGAAACAAAATGATGATTCCCGGCAATTCTGGCTACAATGGAGGTAACAGCCCATTTTCCGGTTTCGCCGCGCTGCACTAAAGCGCGAAAATCGATTGGACGCCCGCTCGCCGCCAGAAGGTCTAGTCCTTGCTGGATTTGGTAGCGTTGAGAATTCACTTTACCGGATATGGCGCTAAACACCCGGCTTAATGTCGAAAACGATTGTTTACGTGCGCCGTTCAGATTGGTAAAATGACAAATGTACGTTCCGTCCGGCTGTTTGCGTATTCGGATGATTCCTTTACCAAGGCTTCCTGAAATGGGCTTGAGAAATACCGTTTGATGCTTCGCGCACATGGACTTCAGCATTTGAAAATTCCGAAGTAAATACGATTCCGGTAGATAAAGATGCAGCCCGCTTTCCTTGCGAAGCGCGTCGAATACTTCCGTTTTGTTCAAATATCTTTCATTGAACATGACCGTGTTATAACGGGTTTTGACCTGGCCTATGAAATGCTGTACGTTCGGCCGGTTTTCCAGCTTGCGTGAGGTAAGCCGGTTGTAAAGGACATTCGGAATCGGGAAGCTGAGCTCCTCCCATTTTCCACTTCCCGTAAAGCGCCATCCCAGGACCGAATCGCTCTGGCTGTGAAGGTCTTCCGGCGTGCAAAAGAACACCGCTGCGCCATAAAGCCTGCACGCATCCGACAGCTCTCGACAGAATCCAGTGTTTGCCCCAAACAGTTTGTCGGACGAGGTGGTATGGACACGGCTGACCATCACGCCGATTAGCGGTCCGATGTGAATCGTACGGGTTCCGGATTTGTACTGCAGACACAACTGGTCACCCTGCGAGAGGCCCCATTGGGCGGCGATGGCTCCGCTAATGCGAAGCATGCCGGTTTGTGACGTAGTTTCGATCTTTACGTCCTGCCGGCTGGCTCCAAAACGCAAATTCAGATCGGTGTGAAGCGGGATTTTCCACTTCTTTACGACCGCATCACTGAGCATTAGAACGGAGCCGTCCGAGGAACCGACGGGGCTTTGTATTTGAATCCTGACCTTTGTTCTTTTCATGCGGAACTCCTTCCCAGCAAGGGCTTGCCGTACGGCATGCCTCAGCATGCTTGGAACATTAAGAAACGAACTACTTCATCATATGAGGGCTTTTTAACCTTGGTGAATGGGAAAGAGCCTCTACTTTCAAAAGGATGTGAACTTTGCTGAATGTCGTACTTTTGGTTTATTTTAGTCAATATCATGGTGGCCGGCTTTGTTGGAGGGGTTACCAACCACCTGGCTATCAAAATGCTGTTTCATCCCCGGCATGAATGGCGTCTCTTCGGGAGAAGAGTACCGTTCACTCCGGGTCTCATTCCGAAACGGAAGGGTGAGATCGGCGGCTCGCTCGGTAAAGTGGTCGGAGATTATTTGGTCACCGCTCGAGGTCTCTCACAGATGCTGCAAAGGGCTGAAACCAAAGACCGCCTAGAACAGACGCTTCGCCGTATAGTGACAGATTGGACGTCACGAGAGATAACGGTGCGCGAATTGATCCTAAGATGGGTAACTCCCGAAAAGGCGGATGATATGGTATTACAGCTCGCTGGCTGGCTGAGGGAGCGAACGGGCCGTGGGATCGAATGGCTCTGGCGGGATAAGGGCTTTGGTGATGTCAAGCTGGCAGCACTTCTTCCGGACTGGTCGGAGGAGAAACGAGAGCGCTTCGTGGATTGGGGAGTAGAACAACTGATCGATGAGATCAAGAAGGAAATGATGTCACCGAACGGGGATCGTATGCTGCGCCAAATGACGAATCAATTTATGGGTCAGACGGGGGGCTTTCTCGGTGCCCTTGCCGGCATGTTTATGGATGAAGCAAAGACCGTTGAGAAAATCCGGACCGCCCTTCTTGAGCAGCTGGATTCTGTCAATGTACGGCTCGCGATCGGTAATTTTATCCGTAAAAAAGTACAGCAATTCGAAGGGATGAGCTTGTCCATTCTGCTCGAATCGATAGCGAAAGAGGAAAGCCTGCCTTATCTAAAAGAACAAGCCCAATTGATGCTCCATTTTGAGGAGTGGCTGCATAAACTAGGTGAGGTTCGCTTGGATGAGGCGCTCGCCCGTTACCGTGACACGCTGTTGGATTACACTCCTCAGGCAGCAGATCGTGCGCTTACTTTGCTCGCAAACAATGTGGAGCGTATCATGCAAGGGATCGAGCTGCCGAAGATCGTCGAAGAGCAGGTTGCGCAGTTTCCGATCGAGTGGGTGGAGGAAATCATACTGAGCGTGTCGGGTAAAGAATTCCGTGCCATTACTTGGCTGGGAGTTCTGCTTGGAGGTATAATCGGGTTGATCCAGTCGCTGGTAGTCCCGTGGTTTTATTCATAGAGGAGGCCAGCAGTTTCAGACCAGATGAGCCATTATAGTAAACTCATTTTTCAACTACCTTTCACTTTATCTCATATGAAAGGTTTGCAAAAAGGATCATGCCGCAACTGCGGACTGATCCTTTTTATTCATTGTTGCATCATATATGAAAAAGGTTTTAATAACCCATTGAATTCATCGCTGCCCCAGCCCTTTGAAAACGAGCGCCGTGTCGGTACGATCATGAAAGACTTGCGGCGGGCGTTTCATTGAACCGATTGGCTAGGTATTACAATAAACCCTGCGTTTCACTTTTATTGTGCTGGGAATCAAACCACAGCACAAACTGCAGAAGAACGGCATCCTGAAAGCTTTGGGGATCATAGCCAGTTAATGCTTTGATTTGCTCCAAACGGTAAATCATTGTGTTGCGGTGGATATCCAAAGCTTTGGAGGAGCTTGCGATATTCAGACTGCAGTTGAAAAACACTTGCAGCGTTTCGCGCATTTTGTCGTTTAAATATGGCAAAAATTTGGTTAGCAAGCGGTTACGGTGTTCCATGGGAATTTCATGAACCAAAGCTTTCGCTTCTACAGTGTCAAAGCGTATAAGGCGGCAGGCCTCGGATTCTCCCATACGGAGGGCGAGATCCGCTTCGGTAAATCCAAGACGTATCGCTTCGCGGGACGTTACGGGAGAACCTACTCCAATCGTATGTTTCAAGGTATCTCGTTGTAATAGTTCCGTTAACTTTGCAAGCTTGCGGTCGATGCCTTCCGAGGGAATTTCATAGAATAGGATGAGCAGCTTCTGCGGACGGTATTGACTGATCAGCGCCTTGTCCGAATGAAACAGTCGCTGAACTTTGGCAAGAAGTCCCTCATTTCCTTTATTTTCGGGTGGCTGGTTATAAGCGGCTGCAGCGACCTGAAATGGAGGGGTGAAGCGGCAGCGAAGCGCCTCCAGTCTTTGATCAACCATCGGTAAATCCGGTACGGAGGATTGAAGCAGCTCTTCGATAATCAAATCGACGGTCATCTGCTTCCAATCATCCTGCAGTTTTAGGTGATTTTGCCGAATCATGAGCTCGGTTGTCATTTTGACCAGATGGCCAAAGGGCTTCACTTCATGAGGAGAACCCGTAATACCGATTGCCCCTACCACCCGACCATTATAATGTACAGGCAGATTGATCCCAACTTGCGCCCCGTTCCATTGGGGTACGTGCTGCTCATCGACGATTAGCTCCTTGTTTTGCCGCATCGCTTCCACAGCGGCCTCATGATATTGCCCGAGACGCCCGGCATCTCCACTAGCGATGATCGTACCCGTCAAGTCCATAATGTTTATGTTGCGGTCAAGACGTTCCATCGTTTCCTGGACGATCTCACCGGCCAATTCCGGGGTCAGCATAAACAGCCCTCCTCTAGTCTTATCATATTGTATAGTATAACTAAACTTGAGTAATATAAAAATTCAAATTATAGTTAAAAGAAATAAAGAAAGCGATTACGTTTTGATGTATGCTAAGCATAACAACGGATAGGAGGGAGGATGCTTTATGAAATTTGTAATCGCACCAGATTCCTTCAAAGGGAGCTTAACGGCTGTACAGGTGGGTGATACCATGGCGCGGGCTCTGCTTCAGGAAATTCCATCAGCTGAGGTGAACGTCATTCCAATGGCGGATGGAGGAGAGGGCACGGTTGATGCTTTGGTCAAAGCAACCGGGGGCAGTGTGTTCCAGGTCCAAGCCGCTGGACCGAGGGGTGAGCTTGTGGACACGTATTTTGGTGTCATTGTGGACCGGGGCGAGCCAACTGCCGTCATCGAAGCGGCTAATGTCATCGGGCTCCCTATGGTGCCGAAGGAGCACCGAAATCCTCTACACACATCCACCAGAGGATTGGGGGAAATCATTCGCAGCGCTCTGGATCAGGGTTACCGGCGTTTGATCATCGGCCTTGGCGGAAGTTCGACCAACGATGGAGGACTGGGACTGCTTAGCGCTCTGGGAGCCCGCTTTTCCAGTAAGAAAGGACGAATTGCGGAAGGCTTCGGCAGGGAGCTTGGACAGCTTGTCGAAGCGGATTTGAAAGGCTTGGACCCGCGTCTTGGGGAGTGCCGGATTACGATTGCCAGCGATGTGACCAATCCGCTGCTCGGGCTGGAGGGGGCTTCTTACATCTTCGGACCGCAAAAGGGAGCCACCCCCGAGCTTGTGGTACAATTGGATAAGGACATGAAGTCATACGCCGATCTACTGGAGGGACAACTGTCTCGCAGCCTGCGGGAACTGCCGGGAGCCGGGGCGGCTGGAGGACTTGGCTTTGCTCTGTTGGCTTTAGGAGCGAATATGGTTCCCGGCGCTCAGTTGGTGGAGGAAATGTCTGATTTGAAGCTGCGGATCGAGGATGCGGATTGGGTAATAACCGGGGAAGGCCGCAGCGACGGACAGACGTTGTTCGGCAAGCTTCCTTACCATGTAGCGCAATTGGCTGCAGAAGCGGGCAAAGAGGCCATTCTCATCTCAGGTGGTCTCGGAGAGGGCAGCGAAAAGCTTGCTCCTTTCTTTGCCGGCTGCTTTTCTGTCGTACGAGGCCCTTCCACGCTGGATGAGTGTATGGAGGATGCCGAGAATAATTTGTTTCAGTGCACGCTTAATGTCGCCCGCTTGCTCTATAAGGCTTCGCACAGAATGAAAGGAGGAATTGCACGTTCATGAGAATCGTTGTGTTAGACGGCTATACCTTGAATCCGGGTGATTTGGATTGGAAGGGTCTGGAGGAAATCGGAGAAACGGTCATTTATGATCGCACCGCTTCAGAGGAGATCATCCAACGAGCAGCAGATGCGGAGATTGTGCTTACGAATAAGACGCCGCTCTCTGCTAATATGCTCTCGCAGCTTCCGAAGCTGCGTTACATCGGTATCCTAGCTACCGGATATAACGTAGTGGATATTCAAGCGGCCAAGGAACGGGGAATTCCTGTAACGAATATCCCTGCATACGGAACGAACTCCGTTGCGCAATTTGTATTTGCTCTGCTCTTGGAGCTGTGCCACAGGACCCAGTGGCATAGCGATGCCGTCCATGAAGGGGAATGGTCGCGCAGCATGGACTTTTGCTTCACCCGTTCGCCGCAAGTTGAGTTGGCCGGCAAGACACTCGGCTTGATCGGGCTTGGGCGCATTGGTACCCAGACGGCCCGGATTGCCCAAGCCTTCGACTTGCGGGTGATTGCTGTCGGCAGCGGCAGAAGCACACCTCCGAAGGTGGATGGAGTCGAGTGGGTTGAACTCAGTGAGCTCTTGGAGCAGTCCGATGTTGTCAGTCTGCATTGTCCACTGACTCCTTCCACGGAGAAGCTCATTAACGCGGAGCGAATCTCCCGAATGAAGCCTTCGGCTTTCCTGATCAACACCTCTCGAGGGCCTTTAATTGATGAGAAGGATTTGGCGGAAGCGCTGAATGAAGGGCGACTTGCCGGTGCAGCTCTTGATGTGCTTTCCGTTGAACCGCCGACTCAGGATAATCCGTTGTTAGGGGCCCAAAACTGCATCATCACACCCCATATGGCTTGGGCAACGAAAGACGCAAGAGCCCGGTTAATGGAAACGGCTGTAGGCAATGTACAAGCTTTCCTTGAAGGCAGAACGGTAAACGTGGTGAATCACTAAAAGTGTAAAAGTACTCATTCAATCTTTTTTCGAGGAGGAACTGATCATGAAACTAGCTTTTGTCGGACTTGGCAATATGGGGCTCCCGATGGCTCGGAATTTGGTGAAGGCCGGTTACGAAGTATTTGGCGTCAATCGAAGCAAGGCGAAAGAAGGCGCTTTCGTGAGTGCCGGCGGAAAAGCGGGACGCTCCATATCTGAATTGGCTCAAGAAGTGGATGTGCTGATGACCTGCCTGCCTATGCCCGTCGATGTGGAAAAAGTATTCTTAGGTGAAGATGGTATTATTTCAAACGGGCGTAAGGGATTGATCCTGATCGACTTTAGCACGGTATCCCCTGACTTGAACCGGAAGATTGCAGCTGGCGCGGAAGAAGCAGGGATGTCCTTCTTGGATGCTCCTGTGAGCGGAGGAACCGTAGGAGCCGAGCAGGGTACGCTGTCCGTGATGGTAGGCGGAGAGAAGGCTGTCTTTGACAAGGTTCTGCCCATTCTGGAGGTTGTCGGCAAGAACATATACCACGTGGGCGCGACAGGAAGCGGTAACGTGGTGAAGCTGATCAATCAGCTTATGGTCGGAGTACATACCCAGTCCGCGAGCGAAGCGATGGTACTCGGAGAAGCGATGGGAGTATCCCAAGAGACGCTGCATCAAATTTTAAGCTCCAGCTTTGCTCAGAGCCGGATATATGACCGTCATTACACGCAATTTGTGAAGAAGGATGAATTCGAGCCGGGCTTTGCACTGAATTTACTGCATAAAGACATGACTTTGCTTGAAACGATGGCTCAGGGCAGCGGGACCCCCATCCCGCTCAGTACTTATGCCGGGACGATGCTCGCTTCCGCGAAGGCCGGAGGCTTCGGCGATAAAGATATGTCGGCCATGTATTTATACACGAAGGAACGCGCGGAAGTGAAGATGGAGCGGAAGTATTTTGCCGTATTCCTTCCTATGAAGGATGCGGAGAAGAGCCAGACCTATCGTCCTGAGCATTTGGCGTTTCTGGAGGAGCAGCGCAACGCGGGCAGACTCTTTGCGAACGGCCGGTTTATGGATGGTGCGGGAGGCTTGGTCGTTTATATTGCGCAAAGCGAAGAAGAAGTGAAATCTTGGGTGGAGCGGGATCCTTATATTGCTTCGGGAGCCAGAAGCTACGAGATTCATGAATGGGATTTGGTCAAGGGTCATTTGTATTAAGGTAAGAATTTTCGGAAACGCCCCTCTGATGGAGGGGCGCTTTTCATTTAATTGTCATTCGGATGTCCGTGCAGAGCGGCATTGCGTGAGCGGATCCATTCCAAGGCTTCTGCTACATTCTGTATGGTATGTGCCGCTTTGGCTTGGACATCCGGATGGCTCGCAGCCATAGCGAAGCTGTGCGGCGTGACGGCAAACATGGACAAATCGTTAAACGAATCTCCGAAGCAGGCGGCTTCCTCACGATCCATTCCTAAATGTTCTAGAAGGGAAAGCAGCCCGGTACCTTTGGAGGTGTGCCGAGGCATAACATCCATGCAATCAACGTCCGAGATATAGGCATCGATCGCTTCTCCGTACTTTGTTTTCAAGACCTTCTGGAACTGCAGTAGCTCGTCGACCTCGCCCATATAGGAAATTTTGCCGCAAACTAGGTCCCGGCCTAGTTTATGCTGGAGGTCCTTCATTTCCACAAGCGGTGCAAACAGGCGGCTGCGCAGCTGTTCTACCCGCTCGCTCCAGCGCTCTACGACATAGCTGTCGGGAGCGGCGATCATGGTTACAAAGGGAGTGCCGGAAGCGGCCTGCGCAAGATCTGCGATCAGCTCGCGTTCAAATGCGCTTTGGTGAATCAGATTTCCGTCCGACGTATGCACGTAGGCACCGTTCTGGGAGATCGCATGACCGGCAATACCCAGATCCTTCATGACACTGATGATCTCCGGGCGCATTCTACCGGAAGCGAATGCGACGGTGATCCCTTCAGCTTTAGCTTCATGTAGAGCCTGCCTATCTTCGGGACGAATCGCCTTATGCTTATGCAGCAGTGTGCCGTCCAAATCGCTGACAATCAATCGGATCATGGTTCATTCTCTCCTTTGGTAATCATGATATTGATATCGTGACGGAGCAGAGCTTCTTTCATCGCATATTCCGGCTCGCGATCGGTGATCAGAATGTCGATGCTCTCAAGGCCCGCTACACGGTAAAATTGACGAAGACCGAATTTGGTATGGTCTGCGAGCACGATGACTTGATCGCTTCTTTTCATCATTTCTTTCATCACATACCCTTCTTCTTCGAAAGGGTTCGTCAGCCCATCGGGCGTAATGCCGCTAGTGCCGATGATCAGCTTGTCGGCTTGATAATCACGCAGCATTTCCAATGTTCGTGCGCCATAAATAAATCGGTGACGAGAATCTACAACGCCCCCCAGCAAATGCACGGTAATGCCCGGCTTTTGGGATAAAATTCCCGCGATGTCGATAGAATTGGTCACGACCACGTGCCCGTCTGTGCGCAGCTCGGCCGCCGCATTCATCACCGTGGTGGAGGCGTCCATGAACAAATAGTCGCCTGTTTGCACTAAAGAGGCGGCGAGACGTCCAATTGCCCTTTTTACCGCGGGCTCCTCCTGAAGCCGGTCTCCATAGCCGGAGACATCTTTATTGAGCCCCCGCCAGATCGCGCCCCCGCGGGTACGAAGAATCTGGCCCTGCTCCTCCAGCTTGACGATATCCCTGCGTGCTGTATCTCTCGATACCTGAAACAGCTCGCAGATATCCTCGACGGAGATACGCTGATGCTGCCGAATATACTCCAAAATGGCGATTAACCGCTCTTCCTGATACATGCTCCGCTCCTTTCATTCCTTATTTTAAGCAAATTATAAGTGATATCACTTAAAGCGTGCAAGTGTTTATAAGTAATTATAAGTATTTATATCCTAAGTACGATTAAAGAATAGATTCGTTCCCTATTCCGAATATGTTACAATGGCATGAGATGTGTTGAGTGATTACTTACAAAGGAAGGAATAAACGATCGTGGCTACCGCAAAACCGAAATCAAAACCGAAGCTGCTTGAGCTGGACGTTGTCCGGGCCGTTGCCATTCTGGCGGTGCTCATTATTCATTCCACGTCGGACGCAACCGTGGAGCTCCCGATTGGGAGCGGCTCGCAGGCGATGTATTTGGCGTTGAACAAGCTGAGCAATTTTGCCGTTCCGGTGTTTATTATCATGAGCGGAATTGTGCTCTTTTACAAATATCAAGGTGGGGGCTTTGGCGGCTCACAGGTGGTTCAATTTTACGTCAAACGTGTGAAGCACGTCTTGTTTCCCTATGTGCTCTGGTCTTTGTTCTATTATTTGTATAACCAATGGATTTTTGACAGGGCGAACTTGCATATGGATTGGTCGAGTTTCGCAGGTTTGCTGCCTTGGGCTGAGGCTTCTTATCATTTGTATTTTATGGTTATTATCGTCCAGTTTTATTTACTGTTTCCGCTGATGATGTGGCTCTGCCGGTTTACCTGGTTCAGGAGAAGCCTCATATGGATTGGTCTAGTGATTCAAGGGGCCTTCTACTCATATAACCATTGGGTGGAGCCGATCAGTCACATGCCGTCGCTTTGCGTCAATTATTTCAGCATGTTCACCTTGGGCGGCTGGTTCGGACTGCACTATGAGACGTTTGCCGCCTGGCTTAAGAAACATTTTGTATGGGTGCTGCCAGCCACCATCTTAATAGGCTGCAGCTTTTTGGGGCTGTTCTTACTGGAGAGTCGGATGAGCATTTTTCTCGACGGAGCTTGGTATCATGTGCTCTTCTTCGTATACGCGGCCTTCGCCGGAATGAGCTTGATCCGGTTGGGGCAGCTGCTCTTGCACTTCGCAATGCCTGCGGCACGGGCGCTCATGGCGCTAGGTGCGGCATCCTTCGGCATTTATTTGATTCATCCGGCGGTGTTGACCTATTATCGCACGCATGTTCCGAATGATGGCGGTGCGATTCATGAGTACCATCTATATACGTTTACGGCATTGGCTCTGAGTCTGGTGGTTCCTTGGGTGCTGGCTTACGTCTACGGTCGGGCCGCTCGGATTCTGCGACGTCCAAAGGCGAAACAGTCTCCGAAAGGAGCATAAGTTGTGCTATTTTGGCTTCATCCTTCATACAATGGATTGTACAAGTCGGTTGATAGGGAGGAGGGCTTGCATTACATGAAAGGAATCAAAAATATCGTGTTTATGGGGCTGACGCTCGGTATGCTGATTTACGCTGTACCGAAGCTAAATGCCGGGTTTGATTGGTCGCTCGAATCGGCATTCGGGGTCGGCTGGATTGCCTTCGCGCTGCTTGTGGTGGCGGCGCATTTGCACCAGCTGCTTGGCGTAGAGGAAGAAACGAAGCGGGAGCTTCTGAAGGTGAAGCGTATGAAACGTTGGAAGATGGAGCAGGCACTGCAGGGCAGACGGAAGCTGCTGCAGGTTAGAAAATAATGGAGTGTATCCCCAAAAAAGAAGCTCTTTCCCATCCTCGTTGTGAGGTGGAAAAGAGCTTTTTTCCGCGAGGCCAGCTGGGTTGATGCCGTACCTTGCTTAAATGAGCAGAGCGATCGCAAGCAGATCGAATAGTGCCAGCGGTAATATGACGTTGCTGTAATACGGGTTGTAAGGCGGGTAGTAAGGATAAGGGGAAGGACCTGGCAGTAAAGCTCGGCTGTGGCCTGGCAGCATTTGAAGGTATATGTAGTAGCTGTCGATATGCACGATGATCCCATCGTGGGATTGGCCGTGAACGGTTTGTACGCTCACGGGCTTGTGCATGTGCTGGGAGCACACATGATGGATTTTCTCTTTGCACTTGCTCAGCATTTCCAAGGCGTTCGCTTCCAATTCGTAGATTGGCTGCTGCTGCCCTGCATGGGGAGCTTTCTGCATGGTATCGGACACCTCCTAAGGGATGCAAGCTACTTCCATCTTCCATCCTATGCAGGTGAAGGGCTAAATAAGTATAAAAATATTGCAGGCATCCCTGCATAAAGCAAAAACCGCCCGAGCGTTCCGGACGGTTTATATCGGTATTATCGGCTGAAGTGGTTGTAATTGCGGAGGCCCACATAGAAATTAAATAATCCCAAAAGCAAGCATACCGTACCAAAAATTCTTCTGATTATAGAATCCTCGAAGAAGAACAACTGAGTGACGGCAATAATGATCAGCATAAGACCCATGGCGATATTCATCTTGGAGGAGTACTGGCCCCTGCGCTTGTGGTCAGTCTCTCTGCGGAAGCGGAAGCTGTAAAAAATGGAAAACCCAAGAGCGATGATAATGAGTGTACTGAGCGTTAACTGAATATTCGCAATCATGATAGGAAAGGCACATCCTTGTCGGCAGGTTACATTCTTTAGTAACCACTTTACTGATTTCCGCCAATAAAATCAACCGGTTATACGCCGATTGTCCCAGAAGATCATGACATCGGAATCCGCCTCCACTCTTTGACTGTGACCCAAACCTTAAGCTCGGTTTGCGTCAAGACGATCCATTTGACCGATTGAACGATGTAATCCTTATCCAAGACGCCCAAATATGGCTTTTCTTGAAGAATTTCTTCGTAGACATCCGGCATCGCGGCAAAATCTGATATTTTTCGACCGACGATAATTTTTTTGAGCTCTCCGTGAATCCGCCGCTTCAGTTCGCTTTCTGTTAATTTATCCAAAGGGGAATCATCGTCCGATTCAACATAAATATTCAGCAGGTTGATCGTATTTTGTTGATTTTTGTTTTTTTTCAAATCTTCGACTTCTCCCTCCAGTCTAATGTTTTCTGAGGAGAGTTCTCTGTTCTGTACGATCACCATATTCAGGCGTTGATTATATATGCTTAGGAAAATCGCGGCTCCGATGATCATGCCTGCGATCAGAAGCCCTGCCGCACGCAAATAATTTCCCGTCGTCTCGGGAGAGGGAACCTTCACCCGCTGCTCCCTCCCTTGCAAATCCATTGAATGAGTGTCGTTCCCATGTGAGCTCCGACGAATGCGCACACGATGTACATGATTTGTTGAATCGCAGGAGAGATATGCCCGTCATGAAAGTGGGTTTCGATCGCCCGGATCGGATCAATCGTTCCGCCGATGGCCGCGACCATGGCCCATATTTTGATTTGCTCCGACACACTCATCATTTTGTATACGGGAGGCTCCAGTGTGATGACGGCGCTTATTCCCGCCAGCATGGTCCCCCCAAATACTACTCCGAATGCCACGAAAAAATCCAACAAACATTTAGATAAAAACACCGCCACAGCTTCCACCCTTTCCCGTTCTTTAGTTCGCTTACGGCCAACTATGCTTGGGAGGGGTTGTCCGCCGTAAGTAGCCGGCCGGACCAAGCCCTTCCACGCTTCCTTCTCTAAATATATGGCACACTTGTTCGTAATTATGCTAAAATAGGTACAAGAATTTTTTTGAGGGATTCAGTAAGTATAGGGGGCGGCCCGGATGGGCGATATAGACTTTGTCCATTTGCATGTCCACAGCGAATACAGCTTGCTTGACGGTGCCGCGCGCATCCACGATCTGGTTGATCAAGCAGCCAAGCTTGGGATGAAGGCGCTGGCGCTCACGGACCATGGAGTGATGTACGGCGCCATTCCATTTTATCGCGCATGCAAAGAACGGAGCATCAAGCCGATTATCGGCTGTGAAATGTATTTTACGGCAGGCTCTTTACGGACCAAGGGAACCCGACAGGAACAGCCTATCTATCACTTAATCCTGCTCGCCAAAAATCAGACCGGCTATCAAAACCTGATGAAGCTCAGCTCCATCGCTCATATTGAAGGCTATCACTATAAGCCCAGAATCGATTTGGAACACTTGGAACGTTACTCGGAGGGGCTTGTGTGCACGAGCTCCTGCCTTGGTGGCGAGGTGTCCCAGCATTTGCTCCACGGACGCTATGAAGAAGCGAAGGCTGCGGCGCTGAGGTATCAAGCCATATTCGGAGACGACTTTTTTCTGGAGCTGCAGGACCACGGGCTTCCGGAGCAAAAGAAAGTGATGCAGGAGATGATTAAGCTTGGCCGCGAGACCGGAATTCCGCTGATTGCCACAAATGACGTGCATTACGTGCGGGAGCCGGATCATGCGGTTCAAGATATTTTGCTTTGCATCGGCACCGGCAAAACCGTGGAGGATGAGGAGCGTCTCCGCTTCCATTCGACACAGCTGTATCTCAAGAGTGCCGATGAGATGGCACGGATGTTCGTCCACGTCCCGGAGGCAATTGTAAACACGGCGGCTGTTGCCGAGCGGTGTCAACTGGAGCTGGAATTTGGGCGGTCCATCCTTCCTCAATTCAATCCGATACCCGAAGGCTTAACAGCTGCCGCCTATCTGGCCGAGCTTTGCGGGAAAGGACTTCTAAGACGATACTCGGCGCTTAAGGAATGGCAGGATGCGACGTGGAGGAACGAGGTGGAGCAGAGGCTGCAATATGAGCTCGGCGTCATCGAGCGGATGGGATATTCCGATTATTTTCTGATCGTGTGGGATTTCATCTGTTTTGCTCATGAGCAGGGCATTGCAACCGGTCCTGGTCGCGGCTCATCCGCAGGCAGTCTGGTCGCCTACACGCTAAATATCACGGATGTCGACCCTATCCGCTACAATCTACTTTTTGAACGGTTTCTTAATCCGGAGCGGGTGTCGATGCCTGATATCGATATTGATTTCAGCGATCTGAGACGCGATGAAGTAATTGACTATGTTGTTCACAAGTACGGCCGGGATCGGGTTGCCCAGATCATTACGTTCGGTACGATGGCCGCCAAAGCGGCCGTGCGGGACGTGGGACGGGCGCTTAATGTGCCGTATAACGAAGTGGACCGCGCCGCGAAGCTCATTCCGAATCAGCTCGGGATGACGCTGGAGGAAGCGCTGCGAGTCAGTCCCGAGCTGAAGGCGTTAGCCGACCGGCAGCCGAAGACGGCAGAGCTGCTGGCGCTTGCCATGAAGGTAGAGGGCATGCCGAGGCATGCATCTACACACGCTGCGGGTGTCATCATTTCACGCGAGCCCCTGACACAGTACGTTCCTTTGCAGGAGGGAAACGAGCAGACGGCGTTGACGCAGTACCCGATGGAGCATCTGGAAGCGATCGGACTGCTTAAGATGGATTTTCTGGGACTGCGTACGTTATCCATTATTGAGAGAACGCTGGAGTGGATTCGTGAGCAGACCGGAGCGGCGCCGGATTGGACACAAGTGCCCATGGATGATCCGGATACCTACGAGCTGCTTGGCCGTGGGGACACGACGGGCATATTTCAGCTTGAATCGCCGGGGGTGCGGCGCGTGCTAAAAGAGCTGAGGCCGTCGGATTTCGAAGATATCATCTCGGTGCTTGCGTTGTACCGGCCAGGTCCGATGGAGTTTATTCCGAAGTACATCGGGGGTAAGCACGGACAGCTGCAGGTGGAATACCCGCATGAAGCGCTGGAACCGATTCTCCGGGATACCTATGGAATCATCGTTTACCAGGAACAAATCATGCAGATCGCCTCACTGATGGCCGGTTTTAGCCTGGGAGAAGCGGATTTGCTGCGTCGAGCAGTCAGTAAGAAGAAGCGCGAGGTGTTGGACGAGGAGCGGTCCCACTTCGTTCAGGGAAGCTTGGGCCAAGGTTACAGCGAAGCCGAGGCGAACCGGGTTTATGACATGATCGTCCGTTTCGCCGACTATGGCTTTCCGCGCGCCCATGCGACGGCTTACGGTGTTTTGGCGTTTCAGACGGCCTATCTGAAGGCGCATTACCCGGTGCAGTTCATGGCCTCGATGCTTACGGCGGTGATGGGCAGCCACCATAAGGTGGCGGAATACGCGGACGAGTGCCGCCGGATGGGCATTGCGGTACTGCCGCCCGATGTGAACGAGAGCGGCTTCCTGTTTACTCCGGTCGAGGCTCAGGAAGGCCCTGCGATTCGTTTTGGACTCGCGGCTATCAAAAACGTCGGTACGCACGCCATTGAATCGATTATGGAAAAACGAGGAACGGGTGCCTACCAAAGTTTGATTGACTTCTGCCGCAGAGTAGACCTGCGTGTTTGCAACAAACGCGTGATGGAATCGCTGATCCAAGGGGGCGCGCTAGATTCGCTGCCGGGACACCGCGCCCAGAAGCTCGCCATGTTGGAGGAAGCTCTCGATGCGGCGGTCAAATGGCGCAAGGATCGCGAAGATTTGCAGCTTGTGCTGGAGGGCTTCGGCTTTACGGAAGAGGTGAACTGGGAGGTCGAGTATCCGGATATTTCTCCATTCACGATGACGGAGCAGCTTGAGCTGGAGCGGGAGCTGACCGGTCTTTATATCTCAGGCAGTCCGCTTGACGATTTCGAGTCCAGGCTGCATAAGTTGGTGATAGATCCGCTGTCCTCACTGCATGAATACCCCGACGGTAGCGATGTGATGGTAGCTGGGCTTGTCACGGCAAGCAAAACGATCGTTACCAAGAAAGGACAGCCGATGGCGTTTATGGAGTTGGAAGATCGGGTAGGCAAGACTGAGGTCGTACTCTTCCCCGAAGTGTGGAAGAAATACGCTCCGCTCGTGCAGAAGGGAAAGCCGGTGCTGGTCATGGCCAAGCTGCAGCTCGGCGACGAGGACTACAAGCTTCTTGCCGACCAGCTCTTGGCACTGGACGATCCGAACCTGGAGCAGAAGGCAGTCAAGCCCGTTGCTGGGGCGGCAGGAGGTCAGCCATCAAGAGGAGGGCAAAGAACTACTTCATCGGCCCGGCAACCGGCTGCAACGCCGAAGTTGGCAGCGGCGGTGGTGCCGGCCCATTCAACCCAGCGGGTTTACATTCGGATCTCCCCGCAGCATGAGCAGCCGGCTGTGCTCTCCGAGTTAAAAAGGCTTATTGCGCAGCATATTGGGCCGCTGTCTGTTGTGCTTTATTACGAAAAAAACCAAAAGATGCTGGGATTAAGCGACAAGTACAAGGTAAAGCCATCCCCGGACCTGTTCCACCGGATTGAAGAACTGCTCGGTAAAGAATGTGTAAAAGTGAAATAATTCCAGCCTCCTTCGCATACATTTAGTAACCCGTACAGCATCGGCGATTTACAGCCGGCCGCATCATGGCGGATCTGAATGGAACTCGAGGAGGCGTTGTTATTATGCCGCATCAATCAATTGTCGAATATTTGGAGAAGCGGGGCGTGACCGTCGAAAGTATTGCCGATATCGTGTACAAGCTGCAGCATCCCTATAATCCGGCGCTTTCCATGGAAGCCTGTATCGAAAGCGTTCTGACCGTTCTGACCAAAAGGGAAGTGCAATATGTGCTTTACACCGGTATTGCGCTTGATGAATTGGCGGAGAAAAAACTGCTTCCGGAGCCGCTGCAGGGCCTAATGGAAATGGATGCCTCCCTGTATGGCGTGGACGAAACGCTTGCGCTCGGAATCGTTCATGTGTACGGGATGATCGGTCTGACCAGCTTCGGTTTTCTGGACAAGCAAAAAATCGGTATTATTCGGGACTTGAATGATCATAAGACAGGCATTCACGTGTTTCTGGACGATCTTGTCGCGGGACTTGCGGCGGCCGCTTCAGCCCGCATCGCCCATAAGCACCAGGATGAACTGGATAGCCATGCGCCGGATGAATGAAGTCATATTATGGCGAAAAGCCGCTGATTTATTAGAAGATAGGCCTCCCCACTAGCGTTAAGGCCCTGTTGCGGGTAAAAGAGCACTTATGATATCATTATTTCATTATGTCCGTGATTCAGAACGTGGACCGTCAAGGCTCTATCCAAAGTCACTGAATCACTTTGACAAACGCTCGCGTCCTCAGCTTACCCTTATGAATAAGATTTTGCTTGTGCAAACTTATAGGACAGCGCTGCCGTTTTAACCTTGGGGAGGTCTTTTTTTTCATGTGGACGGTAATCTATATCGCTCCGACCGCCAAAATCGCTGAAAGAATCAAGCAAAGGCTGACGGAAGAGGGCTTTCTTGTACAGGTGCGCGCTATCAACATGACAAAAAATCAATTTGAGATTTTAGTTCCCGAAGGCGAATTGGAAGAGGTTCAAGAGGTGCTAAACTCCATTTTGCATAGATCATAATTACAAGTACCGTTTGGGCACGGACACGGACAAGTCCATCATTCGCAAGTGAGGTGTAGTCGTGCAATTCAAAGATTTGTTTCAGAAGAAAAGAAAATATGCTACTGTTCCGTCAACGGACAGGCGAGCTCCTAATCCACCCGTGGATGGGGCGATCGACGTTCCTGAGGAACGTCCGAAGCGCGAAATTCCGGAAGGTCTAGTGAACAAATGCCCGAGATGCGGGACGATCCAGTATAACAAAGAGCTGGACAAGAACCTGAAGGTTTGCACCGCGTGCGATTATCATTATAAGCTCAATGCGGTTGAGCGCATCCAGATGACGATGGATGATGGAGAGTTTACGGAATACGATAGTGAAATGGGCTCTGAAGATCCGCTCGGCTTTCCCGATTACGTGAATAAATATAACAAAGCTGTTGAAGCTACGGGAATGCAGGATGCGGTGATTACCGGCGAAGGAACCATTGGAGGATATTCTGTGGTTGTAGCGGTAATGAGCTTTGATTTTATGGGAGGCTCGCTCGGATCAGTTGTAGGGGAAAAAGTGACCAAGGCTATTGAGCAGGCGATCGCCAAAGAGCGGCCGATCATTATTTTTTCAACATCGGGCGGAGCGCGGATGCAGGAGAGCATTCTCAGCTTGATGCAGATGGCCAAAACGAGCGCGGCTCTGGCCAAACTGAACGAGCAGGGAGGACTGTACGTCTCTGTTATCACGGACCCGACCTTCGGAGGAGTGTCGGCGAGCTTTGCCACCCTGGGCGACTATATTATTGCCGAGCCGGGAGCAGCTTTTGGTTTTACAGGACGCCGGGTGATCGAGCAAACAATCCGCCAGAAGCTTCCGGATAACTTTCAGACAGCGGAATTTAACCTGAAGCATGGACAAGTTGATTTGGTGGGACATCGCAAAGAAATGCGGAATACGCTGACCAAGCTGCTCAGCATGCATACCGTAAAGGAGGAGACGGCCAGTGGCAACTGAATTGCCTTTTGAAATGCCGCTTGTCGAGCTTCGCGCGAAAATCGACGAGCTGCGAAAATTCGGAGTGGACAAGCAAATCGATTTCTCGGACGAAATTGCCCGTTTGGAGCAGCGTTACCACCAGTTGGAGGCGGAGCTGTATGCCGGCATGACCACAAAGCAAAAAATGCAGGTGGCCCGCCATCCGCAGCGTCCAACGACGCTCGATTACATTCAACACTTATTCACGGATTTTATTGAACTCCATGGAGACCGTGTGTACGGAGATGATCTTGCCATTGTTGGTGGCATCGGCAGGCTTAACGGTATTCCCGTGACGGTCGTTGGACACCAGAAGGGGAAGGATACGAAAGACAATATTGCCCGCCACTTCGGCAGCCCTCACCCTGAAGGATTCCGTAAGGCGCTGCGTCTCATGAAGCAAGCCGATAAATTCAGACGCCCGATCATCACTTTGATCGACACCAAAGGAGCTTATCCTGGAAATGCGGCGGAAGAACGAAACCAAGGGGAAGCGATCGCCCGCAACCTGCTCGAGATGGCATCGATGCGAGTGCCGATTTTATGCGTTGTTATCGGTGAAGGCGGCAGCGGAGGGGCGCTTGCGCTTGGCGTGGGCAACCGTGTGTTTATGCTCGAGAATTCGATTTACTCTGTGATTAGTCCTGAGGGCGCGGCCTCGATACTATATAAAGATGCATCGAAATCGATGGAAGCGGCAGAGGCTATGAAGATCACGGCGGATGAGATACTGAAGCTCGGCGTGATTGACGCCATCATCCCGGAACCGAAGGGCGGGGCCCATCGGGACGTTGTCATGCAAGCTGAGTCCATCAAACAAATTTTGTGGGTGCATTTGCAGGAATTGATGGAAATGACAGAGAAAGAGTTAACTGAAGACCGCTATAGAAAATTTAGAGAAATCGGTCGGTTCACAACCATTCAGGAGGGTAACCACTACCATGCGTAAAACCAAAATTGTTTGTACCATCGGACCGGTCAGCGAATCGCTGGACATGTTCAAGAAGCTGATCGATGCTGGAATGAACGTCGCACGCCTTAACTTCTCCCATGGCGACTTTGAAGAGCACGGCAACCGGATCAAGACCGTTCGCCAAGCTTCTCAAGAGATGGGAAAAAGCATTGCAATTCTGCTTGATACGAAAGGACCGGAGATTCGCACTGGCAAGCTAAAGGACGATCAGAAGGTCGAGCTTATTCAAGATAACCTTATTACCCTTACTACAGAAGAAGTACTCGGAGATGCTGAACGGGTATCCATTACATATAGGGATCTGTACAAAGATGTAAGAATCGGATCCACTATCCTGATCGATGACGGCTTAATCGGGTTGAGCGTTGAAGATATTCGCGGCACCGATATTGTGTGCCGGATTAAGAACGGTGGATTGCTTGGCGGAAAGAAAGGCGTGAACGTACCGGGCGTGAAAATCAATTTGCCAGGGATCACAGAAAAAGATGCGAACGATATAATATTCGGTATTCAGCAGGGAGTCGATTTTATCGCTGCTTCTTTCGTACGTAAAGCGAGCGATGTGATCGAAATTCGTGAAATTTTGGAGCGCTACAACGCAGCCCAAATTCAAATCATCTCCAAAATCGAAAATCAAGAAGGCGTAGACAACCTCGACGAGATTCTGGAAGTATCCGACGGATTGATGGTAGCACGCGGCGACCTCGGTGTGGAAATTCCGGCAGAGGATGTACCGATCGTTCAAAAAGCAATGATCAAAAAATGTAATCAAGTGGGCAAGCCGGTCATCACGGCAACGATGATGCTGGATTCGATGCAGCGCAATCCGCGTCCAACCCGTGCGGAAGCAAGTGACGTGGCCAACGCCATTTTCGACGGATCGGATGCTGTAATGCTGTCTGGAGAAACGGCTGCAGGGAAATATCCTATTGAGTCCGTGCAGACTATGGCACGTATTGCTGAGCGCGCAGAGCAAGCTATGGAACACCGTGAAATTCTCGTCCGCCAAAGCAAGGCGCAGCAAACAACCGTAACGGAAGCGATCAGCCAATCCGTTGCTAACTCCGCTTTGGAGCTGGATGCAAAGGCGATTTTGACGGCTACCGAAAGCGGCTATACGGCAAGAATGGTTTCCAAATACCGCCCAAAAGCACCGATTATCGCGGTTACGCCAGATGAACGGGTATTGCGCCGCTTGTCTCTCGTATGGGGCGTTGTACCGGTCAAGGGTGAATCTTGCTCCTCCACGGACCAATTGTTCGAGCATGCGGTTGACTCCAGCGTCAAAACGGGATTGGTTAGCCTTGGAGACCTCGTTATCATCACAGCGGGTGTACCTGTAGGTCGCTCCGGAACAACGAATCTCATCAAAGTGCATCAAATCGGAGAAATGATAGCTAAAGGACAAGGGATCGGCACCCAAATCGCTACCGGTAAAGTCGTTACTGCGAGAAGCCCGGAAGAAGCGCTCGCCAAAGCGACAGAGGGCTGTATCTTGGTCACTCCTACGACCGATAAAGAGTATATGCCTGCATTCCAGAAGGCAGCAGCTGTCATCACGGAAACCGGAGGAATTACGTCTCACGCTGCAGTGGTAGGCATCAGCCTCGGCAAGCCAGTCATCGTTGGCGTAGTGAATGCGCTGAACATCCTGAAGGACGATGCGGAAGTCTCCATCTACCCTGAAGTGGGCGTCATCTACTCCGGACGGGCTCGGGTATTGTAAGAGATTGACCCCGGGCATACAAAAAGAGCGGACCTGCTTACGGGGACGCTCTTTTTTCACTTCCCGTTTTTCATCATGGACATCCTTGTGCCTAACCGAATGAGAGGTGAAACGTAACATGAGAACTTTTCGTCACGAAATACGCGTGCGTTATCAGGAAACAGACCAAATGGGTGTCGTGTATCACGCGAATTATTTAAATTGGTTTGAAATCGGTCGAACGGAAATGATCCGTGAGATGGGGATGTCCTATCGAACACTGGAGGCCAAAGGACTGCTGCTGCCTGTCCTCGAAGCAGAGCTGAAATTTCATCAACCTGCCCGTTATGATGATTCGATTACTATCCTTACCCGAATCACCGAGTTCAGTAATCTGCGGATTCGGTTTGCCAGCGAGATCCACAGGGATAGCGATCTATTAGTTAGCGGAGGAACCCGGCATGTGTGGCTGAACCGCGAATGGAAACCGGTCCGAATCGATAAAGAAGCGCCTGATTTGTACGCGCTGATCAAGGAATGGAGCTGATCCGTCCATGTTTCGTTACATCATTATCGCATTGATTGTGATCCCGGCTTTGGAGATCATTGTTTTGTTTCAAATGGGCAAGCTTATTGGTGGCTGGTCAACGTTCGGATTGATTATCATGACCGGTTTTGTGGGCGCTTGGCTTGCGCGAAGGGAAGGTCTGAAGGTGTGGAAGCAGGCGCAGAATCAGCTTTCTTTAGGTCAGCCTCCCGGAGATTCGATCTTGGACGGCATTTGCATTTTCACCGGAGGGATGCTGTTGCTGACTCCGGGCCTTTTGACCGATGTATTCGGGTTGCTGTTCGTGCTTCCAGTTACTCGTCCGTTGTTTAAAGGTTGGATTTACTCGCTATTACGCAAAGTGGCAGAACGGGGAAATCGTCCTTTTATTTGGCGGAGATAGGTTTGATTATTTCTCTAGACGTTTACATAAAATTAACAAAAGAAATAGTGGATTTTCATGGAGGTCTTATTGCCATTATGAAGGGTACAACGGTCCGTGAAACGTCGAACAAATATTTGAACCGCGATTTGAGCTGGATAGAATTCAACTGGCGTGTGCTGCAAGAGGCACAGGACGCGGGGACGCCGCTACTGGAGCGCGTGAAATTTCTTTCGATCGTGTCCTCCAATTTGGATGAGTTTATGAGTGTGCGGGTAGCCGGCATCATTGATCAGATGAAAGCAGGTTATACCAAAAAAGACTTTACAGGCTATACTCCGGCCGGATTGTTCAAGCGGATTATGAAGCGGTCGGACAGGATGGTGGCGGAAAAGTACAAGACATATCGGGATCTCATGCGGCAATTGGGCAAAGAAGGAATTATCTTTACGCAGTATGATGATTTAAACGCCACACAGCGTAATGCGATGGACGAATATTATCACGATATCGTGTTCCCTGTCCTGACTCCTATGGCGGTGGACCAGGCGCGTCCATTTCCTCTAGTGCATACACAGGCGCTTTATTTGGCGGTCGTCTTAAAAAAGGAAGGAGATAATGAGGAGGATGAGCCTTATTTTGCCATTCTCCAGGTGCCTTCGAATTTAAGTCGTTATATTGCCGTTCCGGGACGAACCAACAGCAAGAAGCATGAATTCATTCAGATGGAGGTTTTGATCGAGAAGCACATTCATACGCTATTCAGCGGTTACAGTCCGGTGTCGGTACATGGTTTCCGGGTAACGAGAAATGCAGATCTTACGCTCAATGAAGAAGGAGCGGAGGACCTGCTTGAGGAAATCGAGAATCAGTTGCGGAAACGGCGTTGGGGTGACCCGGTTCGCCTGGAGGTACAAAAAGGGATACACCCTTATGCTCTGAAACAGTTAATAGATGAGTTTGAGATTGCGGATCATATATTCGAAATCGACGGACCGCTCGACTTGACTTATTTCATGAGATTTGTAGGATCACTGCAGGGATTTGAACATCTGCGCTATCCTCCGATTAAGCCTATCTATCCTATTGAGTTGGAGGATGTCGAGGATCTGTTCGCTAAATTGCGTGGGCAGGATGTGCTCGTCTATCACCCTTACGAGTCATTCGATGCGATGACTGATTTTATATGTGAGGCGGCCTACGATCCGCAGGTACTCGCGATAAAGATGACGCTGTACCGGGTCAGCGGTAATTCTCCGCTGATTCAGGCGCTTGCTCGCGCGGCGGAATCAGGCAAGCAGGTGACGGTCGTAGTGGAGCTGAAGGCGCGTTTCGACGAAGAGCGAAATATTGCGTGGGCGAGAAAGCTAGAACAGTCCGGATGTCATGTGGTGTACGGTTTGGTGGGGCTTAAGACGCACTGTAAGATCACGCTGGTCGTACGTCAAGAAGCGGACGGGCTTCGGAGGTACGTACACGTAGGAACGGGCAATTACAATGATAACACGGCAAAGCTCTATACGGACGTAGGACTATTTACCTCTCATAGAATTGTTGGGGAGGATGCATCGGCACTGTTTAACGAGGTGACCGGCTATTCTGCTCCACATAACTGGAAAGCCTTCGGAGTAGCGCCTACCGACATGATGGAGAAGTTTTTCGAGAAAATACGCAGGGAGGCGAAGAACGCCTCCGAAGGCAAGCCGGCTCATATTATCGCGAAGATGAACTCGATTTCCAACCAGCAGATGATTGATGAGCTGTATGCGGCATCTCAGGCTGGAGTAAGCATCGATTTGATCGTACGGGGAGTATGCTGCTTAAGACCCGGGGTCCCTGGCTTAAGCGAGCATATTAGAGTCCGCAGCATCGTTGACCGTTTTCTTGAACACTCGCGTATTTTTTACTTCGAGAACGGGGGCGACCCTGAGGTTTATATTGCCAGCGCCGACTGGATGACCCGGAACTTAACTCGCCGAGTGGAACTGATGTGTCCCGTATTCGACAAGCAGAACGTTCAGTCCCTGATTAACATTTTGCAATTAAGCTTGCAAGATAATGTCAAAGCGAGACAGCTTCAGTCGAACGGCATGTATGAGCCTGTCCGCTTAAAAGATGAGCCGCCCCGGCGAAGTCAGTTCGAAGCGATGCGTGTCAGGTCGTGGAAAACGACTTTTCTTGAAACGTAAGCTGAAGACCCCATATTTTTTTGAATTCCTTTTGCAGTCCCTCGACCTCCCTGTATTCGGCAGAGGGGTCGTGTTTTCTTTTCAGGTGCAGGTTCATCGAAGAGCCTTCGACGGTTGCGGATTCAAGCTCAAGGGCATTCGTTTCACTGGCATCGAGCGCGATGGCCAGTCGCACTAAGGTTCCCAGTTTCCAGATTTGCTCAACGTCAGAATCTGAAATAATATCTTTATACTGCAGCACAGCGTGCTGGGTTCTGTTCTTTGCTTTGTATGTTGCGATAAGAGCGCAGGAAAGCAGTTCGCGATGGGACAGCCCATCGATTCGTGTGTGCGCAATCATATGGAACGTATGCTTGGGAAATTGGTAATATTGTAAGGAAGCGCCGATCCGATACAGCCTAGCGGCAATACTTAGGCAAAGCCTCTGCCTTGAATCGTAATGATGAGCCTGAGCTTGAGCCAAGACGTCAAAAAGCTTCAAAGCGGTTTCTTTTACACGAGCGATATGGGCTGCAGGAGCCGTCGAATGCAAGCTTAGGAAATGGTCGGCACTGCGTTCTGCGATATGTACATGCCCTGAATCGGGGGGGCAAAAGCTTTCGAAAAAGAGTCCGTCCCGTAGGCCGGCCCCGCTCACGACGTAATGCATTGCGCCTGTTGTCTGAAAAATCGTTTGCAGGATGATCAGACCGGGAACGATGATATCGTAACGGTCTTTGGAGAGACCGTCAACTTTCTTACGCCTCTCCGCCGGTAAGCTTGGTAACCATATGGCCAGTTCGTCCATATCGGCAGAGGAGAGGACGTAATTATGGGTGATGGGCAGTGAATATTTACGCTTGCGTTGGTCGATTTTACTAAGCGTTCGGACGCCTCCCCCAAGACCAACGAGCGGAAGTCCGGGGGACTTGCTGATCCATGGCTGCTCGGAGAGTGCCTGTAGTACCATTTGCCGGATAGCGTTAAGCTGGTCTGACTGAAACTCGCCGCCCGGAGCGAACCTGCGGGTCGTATTTACCGCGCCGAATGGGAATGAGACGCTCTGAAGCAATTTTCGGTCGCGAAACAGGCTGATTTCCGTGCTGCCGCCTCCGATATCGACTAGAAAGCCATCGGTTATGTCCATGGTTTGCATCATGCCAAGAAAACCGAGTCGGGCTTCATCCTTCCCGGACAAAATTTCAACGTGAAAGCCGCTATGCTTGGACAAAGCCTCTGCAATTTGCTGAGCGTTCGAAGCGTTGCGTATGGCAGCTGTGGCGGCCGCGCGATAATGGGTTACCCCATGAGCGTGACAGATGCGTTTAAAGTGCGTCAGCATACGCACGATGTTTTGGATTTCCGCGGGAGGCAGCGCCCCGTCAGGTCCGATCCGCTGACTTAACCGGGCGGATTCTTTGAATTCGCCGATGACCTGGTAGGCCCCGGAGTCATGTAGCTCATAGATGGCTAAGCGGATGGAGTTGGAACCGATGTCGATGATGCCGATTCTTCGGCTGTTGTTCATGGCTTTCTCCTCCTAAAGAGTTTTGCCGGAGCAAGACTTGATTTGGTAAGCAAAAGATTACATCTATTTTATCATCGTTTGCTCCGCCTGCAAAACTTTGAAGAATAAATTTACAATGGTTAAGAAATGCTTTTACAGGGACCGTTTTCTCCAGCTTTGAAAACGATAATATTTCCGTTAAACACGGGTATTCATCTCGATCTTTCATCGAAAGAAGTTTTTCTTATTGTACTGATAATGAACTTTTATGTCTAAATTTGTTCACATCGCTAGGTAAATCCTTTATATTAGACTTATGTGAAATTGAACGCAAAAGGAGAGATTATCTTGACTGCTACCAAAGGATTGGAAGGAATTGTAGCCACAACCTCTTCCGTTAGCTCCATTATTGACGGTGTACTTACCTATCGCGGTTTCAATATTGACGACCTAGCGGAGAATGCAACATTCGAAGAGGTCGTATATTTGTTATGGTATGGCAAGCTTCCTAATCGCTCCGAACTGGACGGTTTGCTAAAAGATTTGAGCGATAACGCTTCGGTTCCGGCCGAAATCATTAGCCAAATCAAGCTGTATCCGGAAGACGTTAATTCTATGGCTGCTCTGCGCAGCGCCGTGTCCAGCTTGGCTCTGTACGATGCAGAAGCAAATGATATGAGCAAGGAGTCCAACCTGCATAAGGCGATCAAGCTGCAGGCTCAACTCCCAACGATCATTGCCGCATTTGCACGTATTCGTGAAGGAAAGGAGCCAATCGCTCCGAAGGCTGGCGTTTCTATTGCCGAGAACTTCCTATACATGCTGACTGGCAAAAATCCGGAAAAAATTGCTGTTGAAGCGTTGGACAAAGCTCTTGTGCTCCACGCTGACCATGAGCTGAACGCTTCCACTTTTGCGGCTCGCGTTACAGTTGCTACTCTCTCCGATATTTATTCTGGTGTTACTTCAGCGATCGGTGCGCTCAAAGGACCTCTGCACGGCGGAGCAAATGAGGCAGTTATGGCGATGCTGGAGGAAATCGGTACAGCTGATAACGTTACAGCCTATATCACAGAGAAGCTGAATAACAAAGAAAAGGTTATGGGCTTTGGTCATCGCGTTTACAAAAATGGCGATCCGCGTGCGAAGCATCTTCAGAAGATGTCTCAGGAATTGGGTAAAATTACAAACAATATGAACTGGTACGACATGTCCATTCAAATCGAAGAAATGGTTACAGGTCAAAAAGGTCTGAAACCAAACGTAGATTTCTACTCCGCATCGGTATACACGTCACTGGAAATTCCGCGTGACCTGTTTACTCCAATTTTTGCGATCAGCCGTACGTCCGGTTGGACAGCTCATATTCTCGAGCAGTATGACAACAACCGTCTAATCCGTCCGCGTGCTGAATACACGGGTCCTTCGCATCAAGCGTTCGTTCCGATCGAGCAGCGTTAATTAGTGCAGATTTTAGTTACCTAGTCGGGCTGCTGCGGCTCTTCCATCTCGACCTTAATCAAGGCTCGGGGCAAGTGCCGCGGCTCCCGTATATTTTTGAGGGTATCCCTAATTCCTAGGGTCAGTGCAAACTGACTCCAATTTTACGAGGAGGTTTACATATCCATGGCACAATTCGAACAATATACACAGCCGACAGAGGGCGAGCGCATCACGATCACGAATGGTAAATTAAACGTTCCAAACAACCCGATTATTCCTTTCATCGAAGGCGACGGTATTGGTCCGGACATTTGGACAGCATCTAAGCGAGTGCTGGACTCTGCGGTTGAGAAAGCATACAAAGGCGAGAAGAAAATCGCATGGTACGAAGTATTTGCCGGAGAGAAAGCCTTCAATAAATTTAACAACTGGCTGCCAGCCGATACGCTTACAGCTATTCGCGAATACATTGTTGCGATTAAAGGACCTTTGACTACGCCGATCGGCGGAGGTATCCGTTCCCTGAACGTAGCTCTTCGTCAAGAGCTGGATCTGTACGTTTGCTCCCGTCCGGTCCGCTATTTCAATGGCGTTCCTTCCCCAGTGAAACGTCCTGAGCTTGTGGATATGGTCATTTTCCGCGAGAACACAGAGGACATCTATGCAGGTATCGAGTGGGCTGCAGGCTCTGACGAAGTGAAAAAAGTACTCGCGTTCCTGAAGAACGAAATGGGTGTAAACAAGATCCGTTTCCCGGAAACGTCCGGTATCGGTATCAAGCCGGTTTCCTCCGAGGGCTCCAAGCGTCTGGTTCGTGCGGCGATCGAATATGCTATTGAGCATAACCGCAAGACCGTGACTTTGGTTCATAAAGGAAATATCATGAAGTTCACTGAGGGTGCGTTCAAAAACTGGGGCTACGAGCTTGCAGAACAGGAGTTTGGTGACAAAACCTTCACATGGGCGCAGTACGATAAAATTAAAGAAGAGCAAGGCACAGATGCAGCAAACAAAGCACAAAAAGACGCTGAAGCTGCTGGCAAAATCATCGTAAAAGACGCGATTGCGGATATCGCATTGCAACAAGTATTGACCCGTCCGACCGATTTTGACGTCATCGCTACGCTGAACCTGAACGGTGACTACCTGTCCGATGCACTGGCTGCCCAAGTAGGCGGAATCGGTATCGCTCCAGGCGCAAACATTAACTATGTTACAGGTCATGCGATCTTCGAAGCAACGCATGGTACAGCTCCGAAATATGCAGGTCTCGACGTAGTAAATCCAGGCTCTGTTATTCTGTCCGGCGTCATGATGCTTGAGCACTTGGGCTGGCTTGAAGCGGCTGAACTGATTTACAAAGGCATGGAAACTGCAATTAACAACAAAACGGTTACTTACGATTTTGCACGTTTGATGGAAGGCGCAACCGAAGTGAAATGCTCGGCGTTTGCGGATGAGATTATCAAAAATTTCTAGAGCGGTCAAGCCTCTATATCCCCCTTCTTAAGGGGGATCTCGGGGGGTTATCCCTTGGAATGCGATATCACAGCTATGGAATGAAATTACTAACCAATACCTAAAATTTTGGGAGGCAATATATCATGGCGATTCAACGCAAAAAGATTACTGTTGTAGGCGCAGGCTTCACAGGTGCGACTACGGCGCTTATGCTGGCTCAAAAAGAACTTGGCGACGTGGTGCTGCTGGACATCCCTCAGCTTGAGAACCCGACAAAAGGAAAAGCACTGGATATGATGGAGGCTTCTCCTGTACAAGGATTTGACTCTAATATCATCGGTACTTCCAACTATGATGATTCGAGTAATTCGGATGTTGTGATCATTACGGCAGGGATTGCTCGTAAGCCGGGCATGAGCCGTGACGACCTCGTCAATACGAATGCCGGCATTGTGAAGTCGGTTTGTGAGAACGTCAAAAGAACTAGCCCGGAATCGATCGTTATTATTCTCAGCAACCCGGTAGATGCAATGACTTATGTTGCATTCGAGACACTTGGTTTCCCGAAAAACCGCGTTATTGGTCAATCCGGTGTTCTGGATACAGCACGTTATTGCACATTCATCGCACAAGAACTGAGCGTGTCGGTTGAAGACGTTCGCGGCTTCGTGCTTGGCGGTCACGGTGACGATATGGTACCTCTCGTTCGTTACTCTAACGTAGGCGGTATTCCTATTGAGAAGCTGATCCCTGCTGATCGCATCGAAGCTATCGTGAAGCGTACACGTACCGGCGGTGGCGAAATCGTCAATCTGCTTGGCAACGGTTCTGCTTACTATGCACCGGCGGCATCGCTCGTGCAAATGACAGAAGCGATTCTTAAAGACAAGAAACGTATTATTCCTTCTATTGCTCTGCTTCAAGGCGAGTACGGATATGACAACCTGTTCATGGGCGTTCCGACGCTTCTTGGCGGCAACGGCATCGAGAAAGTATTTGAACTGGAACTGCTTCCGGAAGAGAAAGCGGCGTTGGACAAATCCGCTGATTCCGTACGCAATGTCATTAAAGTCGTAACCGGCTAATTTTGCTAATAACTAAGACCAGCCATTCGGCACCTGCCGAGGCTGGTTTTTTGTTTGTGCTGATTTGTATCCAGAAGAATTTCCTGCTAAAAACCATTATTGAAATGGCTGGTAAATCATGCTATTATCATTATGACTGACCAGTCAGTCATAATGATAATAGCATGTGGTTAACAGAATGATTAAATAAGTTCAGTTCATTATAGGGGGGAGCTTTGTGGGGGCAGACAAGCGTGACAAAATCATCGAATCGGCGCTTAAGCTTTTTGAAGAAAAAGGGTATCACAGTACGAAAATATCGGATATCGTGCAGGATGCAGGGATGGCGAAGGGAACATTTTATCTTTATTTCAAGAGTAAAGAGGATATGTTTCGCCATGTGGCCGAAGCATGCTTAGATGAGATTGTAGGTGCATTGGCAGAAGGGTCATCAGAGACAGACGGATCCTTTGAGGATCGGATGCTGTATCGGATTATCCGACAAACGCTTATTATTTACTATGACAACCGGACGATTTTGAACATTATCAATCAGCATGGATCGGCATCACCAGAAATCGGCGATATCTCTAAACATTTTTACGGTAAAATGGCAACCGTCATCAAAGGGATTCTAGCACAGTATCAGGCCTATCCAGGATACACTGATGAACAATTAGAGATGACTGCATATGCCAAAATCGGCATGGTGGAGATGGCGGCCTATCAGTGGTTTATTGAAAAGAAATGCGGATCGGAGCATATCGACTTGCTCACAGAGGTATTAGTCGGCGTAAACATCAATTGCAAGCCGCGAACGGATGTGAACGCCGTATGATCGATAAAATACTGAAGTATCGTAAAGTGACGCTGCTTTTCTTTGTCATGGCTGTGCTGCTTGGTATATTTAATATAGTTACGATGAAACAAAGGGAAAATCCGGAGATTGATCTGACGGTGGCCGTCATCAAAACGATATATCCTGGAGCCTCCCCGGAAAAAGTAGAGCAGTTCGTTACACGGCCGTTAGAGGATAAAATTAAAGAGATGAGCGATATCTCCGTCATCAGCTCCACTTCATCGGCGAATGTATCCGTTATTCAGGTGGAGGTCAAAGCGGATACCGATATCCAGAGGGCATGGGACACGCTGCGCCAGAAGGTGCAATCTGCGGTCAGCGAGCTGCCACAGGACGCGCATCAGCCGGAAGTGAATGACGATTTGGGTAAGATTGCGGAGCAAATACTGCATTTTGTAGTTGAGACACCGGAGGAGCTGGAGCCGCTCAGACTGACCATGGAAACGTGGAAAGAACAGCTCGGTACGATCCAAGGCGTCAGCAATGTAGAGATCGTCGGCTTACAGGAGCAGGAAGTGGCCGTTACGCTGGATACGGATAAGCTGGATACCTTCCGTTTGCCATGGGGAATCGTCGCGCAGGCGCTCCAGAATAAACAGAATCGTGTGCCCCTTGGGATGGTCGATAAAGGCACAAAGCAATATTTTGTAAACATGAGCGGGGAATGGACATCGGCAGAAGATATCGCAAATACGGAAATTTTCGGATTGCCCGGAGGAAGAACGCTTAGAATCGGGGATGTCGCTGATGTTAAGCTTCAGCCGAAGAAAAGGGAAGTCAGCATCTTACATAACGGAAAACCGACGCTGGATTTGGTTATTAATGCGGAGAAGGGTGCGGATATACCCGATTTGCAAGAGCGGATCGATCACAAGGTGGCGGAGCTAAAGCCGAAGCTTCCGGAGAATGTCGAACTTCAGTCACTATTTACACAAAAGGAAAGCCTTGATCACTTGTTTAAAGAGCTTTCGAAAGAACTCATGTTTGGGATCTTGGCGGTCATCGTAGTTTGTTCGCTTGGTCTTACGTTCGGGACATCACTGATCGTTGCGCTTGCCATTCCAATTTCCATTACGGTGGGCTTTATCCCCGTCGAATTCATGGGGATCGACTTAAATCAGATCACCATTGTGGCGATTGTCATCGTTCTGGGGATTTTGGTAGATGACGCCATCGTTGTCAACGATAACATTCAGCGTCGGCTTCAGCTGGGAGACGACCCGCGGACTGCATCGCTTGAAGGAAGCCGTGATGTCGCCATCTCCATCTTGACAGCGACGGTTGCTACCGCCGCGGCTTTTCTGCCGCTGTTCTTTCTTCAGGGCAACATCGGCAGTTTCATTCGTCCGCTGCCGGTTGTGATCACGTTTACGCTGGCCGCGTCGATGGCCATGTCTTTAACGATCATCCCGATATTCCGTACATGGGTGGCGGAGCGTAAGCTTAAGCGTCGAAGCTCGCCGGGGACGCTTGCAGTGCACACTTCCCAGAGGGCACATTCTGAGATGAAGGAGCAGCCAGCCCCCGGTCTCCTAGGTAAGCCAATCCAGCAGTTGAGCGAGATGTACGGTAAACAGATTCACCGATTTTTGAGGAGACCGCTGCTGACAGGAATGGCTGCGCTTCTTGTGGGAACAAGCGCCTTCGGTTTGCTGCCGCTGCTTGGCGTACAGTATTTCCCTCCGGCAGAGAAGGAGGAAATGCTAATCGATTTTAAGCTGCCGAAGGGCAGATTGTTTTCGGAAACGGAATATACAGTGTTTAAAGCGGCGGCTTGGGTGGAGCAGCAGCCAGGCGTGCGTTTCGTGTCTTCTTATGCTGGGCGCTCCACTCCAAAGTTCTATTATTCCGAAGCTGATTTGTCGGGGACACATGTGGGTCAATTGTTCGTAAAGATTGATCCGAAGGTCATCCAAACGAAAGAAGTCGTATCCAAGTGGAGGGAAGAGCTCAAGGCGTTGTTCCCGCCAGACGTGGAAATTACACCGCGAGAGCTGGAGCAAGGCCCGCCTGTTGGAGCCCCGATCGCTTTGCGTATCAGCGGGACCGAGCTGCCGCAACTTCGGCAAATCTCCACGGATATACAGGAACTGCTCAAGGAAATCCCTGGTACGGTGAGCGTATCGGATGACGTTGGCTCCGATATGAACACATTCGAGGTGGAACCGGATCCGGCGAAGCTGAGTCTGTACGGGGTGAACGAGAAGGATCTCTCCATGACTCTCCGTATCGCTACTGAAGGACTGGAAATTGCGGAGATGCAGAAGGGAAAGAATATCATCGATGTGACGCTGTATGCGGATAAGAAATCACATGATCCTGTAGGGACAATCAAGGACATGTACGTGCCTGCGCTGCAGGGCGGAACCGCCGCCATACGAGAGCTGGGAGAGATCAAGGAAAGCCGAATGATTCAATCCATACACCACCGGAACTTGACCCGAACGATGACGGTTCGAAGCTATACGCAGGATCGGCTCTCGGAGGAGATTGTCAAGGAGCTTCAGGTCAAGCTTCAACAGTACCCTCTTCCTGCTGGCTACTCCGTTGAATTCGGCGGAGAGAACGAGGAACGTAATGATGCGTTTGCTTCGATTGGAAAGCTGTCGATCATTGTTCTTCTTTTGATTTACATGATTATGGTGATGCAATTTTATTCTCTTTCCATTCCGTTGTTGATTCTATCGACCGTTTACTTGGCTGCCGGAGGAGCAGTTATTGGGTTGTTCCTGACAGGGTCGCCTATAGGCTTCATGGCATTGATGGGACTTGTCAGCTTGGCGGGGATTGTAGTGCGGAACGGGATTATTCTGATTGAATTCATCGAGCAGGCTAGGGAGCGTGGACTTCCGCTGTATGATGCGGTGGCGGAGGCGGGGAAGGCCCGACTGAGGCCCATATTGCTGACGACGGCAACGGCTATCGGCGGACTGCTTCCGATGACTATCATGGGCGGGAACCTTTGGCGGCCAATGGGCATCACCATTATCTCTGGCTTGATCTACTCCACCCTACTGACGTTGATCGTGGTTCCTTCTTTGTTTGTGACACTGGCTAAATGGCGGGATCAAAGGGCTGCCAAAGCGGGAAAAAGCGAGCATTTGTAGTTCCGTGGATGCAGTTGCTTCGAGGCACTGCATTCCGTTATACTAGGTATAATCGATAATTATGGAAAAATGGGGAGGCAACACGAATTATGCAGGATTTTATTTTGTACTTACATGTGGTAAGTGCTGTTATGTTGGGGATTTACTTGTTGCTTCCGTTTCTGGCCAAGCGAGTTCAAGCTTTGGAATCTGGAACGGCGCAGTACGGATTTTTGCACGTGCTGTTCGCGATGAACCGTGCAGCGCAATATGCGCTGGCGATCGCATTCTTAACCGGAGGCTATATGGTGAGTAAAGCTCCATATTCGGTTCTATGGATGGCACTTTCGATCATTTTGTTTTTGGCTATTGCTGCGCTTTCGGGCATCATGGGCAAAAGGATGCGATTGGCCTTGGCTGAAACCTCTGGCAGTGCGATTTCTCAACAAATTGGCTCAATCAAAACACTCAGCGCGATCAATGGCATTCTTTTCTTCATCGTCCTCACATTGATGAATTTTCCGTTTATGCGCTAATGAATCTACCTTTTGAAGACCGGGGCATCCCGGTCTTTTTGTTTGTAACAAAAATCGGAGGCAAGGGTCGAGGGTCTACAGCTCGTCCAGCGTTTTTTCTAAACTGGGGGCCATATGCTTCAAAAAGTAATGGATTTCCGGCATGTTTAATGCTTCCATCGTCTGTTCGATTTGCTTCTTGGCCATCGCGAATTCCCTGTTGCCGGCAGACAGCTCAGTGACGCACTTCAAATAGGCATCGAGAAGGTCCGCGGCTTTGACGTACTTTTTCAGTTCTGCGTCCGCTTCTGTTTTCATGCCGATGAGCGGGTTATAGACGCTTCGCAGAGGTTCGGGAACCATATCGAGCAGGCGCTCCGCGGCCAAATGCTCGATCTCACGGAAGTTGGACAAGATCTTCGCATTGTGATGCTTCACCGGAGTCGGAATATCGCCTGTAAACACCTCCGTTGCATCATGGAAAAGCGCCATGCTAACGACGCGATCCGTCGGCACCTGCCGATCAAATACCTCGTTCGCAATCGTACATAAAACGTGAGTCAAAATCGCCACATGGAACGAGTGCTCTGCTACGTTCTCTTTTACGACATTCCTCATCAGGCTCCAGCGTTCGATATATCGGAGCCGATACATATAGGCAAAAAAGTGGCTGTCCATTCTATCATCATCCTAGTTCTGAATTTGCGCTGCAGGGTACTATATACAGTAGGATTATACACGATTTGTGCACCGATTGCGCGCCTTGGAAACGTACACACCAATCTATGCTTTCTTGTGAAAACGATGTTTTGGTACCAGCTGTAATGTGCTATTATTATAATATGTCTTAGCAAGTTAATAGAGTATCTTTTTACGAATCGAAAGGAGTTTTTCTACATTATGCAGCAGTTTCAAGAGAGCATTTATAAACTGATTGTCGAAACATCCACAAACCTTCCGGCAGACGTGCGTCAAGCCATTCAGCAAGCTCAGGCACGAGAAGATGCCGGCACGCGTTCTGCGCTGTCCCTTTCGACGATCGCAGATAACATTCATATGGCGGAGTGCAACGTATCTCCAATCTGTCAAGACACGGGGATGCCAACGTTTATCGTGCATACTCCGGTCGGCGCCAACCAGATTGAGATGAGAAAGCAAATTATTGCTGCGGTTGCCCAAGCGACCAAGGACAGTAAGCTGCGGACGAACTCCGTCGATTCCCTGACCGGGGCTAACAGCGGCGACAACATCGGTCCAGGGACTCCGGTCATCCACTTTGAACAGTGGGAGAAGGATCAGATTGAAGCCAAGCTGATTCTTAAAGGCGGCGGCTGTGAAAATAAAAACATTCAATACAGCCTTCCGACCGAGCTCGAAGGGCTTGGCAAAGCAGGCCGCGACCTGGACGGCATTCGCAAGTGCATCATGCATGCCGTGTATCAGGCGCAAGGGCAGGGCTGCAGCGCCGGCTTCATTGGCGTAGGCATCGGCGGAGACCGAACGACAGGCTACGAACTGGCTAAGCATCAATTGTTCCGTGCAGCGGATGATGTGAATCCGAACGAAGAGCTTCGCAAGCTTGAGGAATATGTGATGGATAATGCCAATAAGCTCGGAATCGGTACGATGGGCTTTGGCGGACAAGTCACGCTGCTCGGCTGTAAGGTCGGCGTCATGAATCGTTTGCCCGCTAGTTTCTTCGTGTCGGTGGCATACAACTGCTGGGCGTTCCGCAGACAAGGCGTGCTGATTGATCAGGGTACAGGCGAGATTACCGACTGGGTATACCCTAAGGGTGAAGAAGTGCCTATGCAGAAGGAAGAACCAGCGGCAGCAGTGGAAGGCCGCGAAGCGCGCCGTGAGATCGTATTGCAGACGCCGATTTCGGAAGAGCAAATCCGTCAGCTGCGCGTTGGTGATGTGGTTATCATCAACGGACCCATGCATACGGGCCGGGATGCGCTGCACAAATATTTGATGGATCACGATTCTCCAATTGATCTTAACGGTTCTGTCATCTACCACTGTGGACCCGTAATGGCTAAAGATGCGAACGGTGAGTGGGTAGTGAAGGCTGCCGGCCCGACTACGAGCATTCGCGAGGAACCTTATCAAGGCGATATCATCAAAAAATTCGGAATACGCGCTGTGATCGGTAAAGGCGGCATGGGCCCGAAAACGCTAAAAGCGCTCCAAGAGCACGGCGCCGTATATTTGAATGCCATTGGCGGAGCAGCACAATATTATGCTCAATGCTTCAAAAAGGTAGAAGGCGTCGATTTCATGGAATTCGGTATTCCGGAAGCGATGTGGCACCTGCAGACGGAAGGCTTTGCGGCCATCGTCACGATGGACTCCCACGGAAACAGCTTGCACGCTGAAGTAGAGAAAGATTCACGCGAAAAGCTGTCCCAGTTCAAAGAGCCTGTATTCGTATAAGAAATAAATATATATCTAAACTTGCCCATGTATCTGTGATACTTGGGCTTTTTTGTGCTGAGTTGCGTTGTACAGATGAAGTGTGCAGTAACTCCTTTACAAAAAAATAACTGGTGTTCCGCATGGTGAACAGGTACGATATGGTGTAATATGTTTGTACTAAGACAAACCTATGATTAAGCAACCCCAAAGAATTTTCCTTACAACGGAAGTTGTTCTTGAAACCTAGGGTCTCATCTATGGAGGGATATTCATTTGATGAATAAGTTCCGTGCACGATTAACTTTGATTTTTATTGCCTTGATCGGTTCTTCGGTTCTGATCGCGGGTATTTTTATGGCCAAAATGCTGGAGCGCTCGCATATTGACTCTTTGACTGCCAATATGGAGAGAGAACTGCACATCATGCTGGTAACGATGAACTGGAACAGGCAGGGGACAGAATCCCAACAATCGCGTTATTTTACGGACATGGCCAAGATGCTCAAGCAATCGGCGGATGCGCGGGTCACTTTTATTCGCGCGGATGGCAAAGTCATGGGAGACTCTGACAGCAATCCTGATCAGATGGAGAACCACTTGGACAGGGAGGAAATAGTCGAAGCGGCTTCTTCGAAGGTAGGCTATGCAACACGTCACAGCAGTACAGTGGATCGTAACTTGCTTTATGTCGCCGTTCCGGTGATAGAGGAAGGACAAACAATTGGCTTTTTACGGTTAGCCATGAGTCTAGAGGACGTAGAGGCTTCGGTTCGCAACCTGTGGTTTGCACTGATACTCGGGCTCTTGACGGTGTTTCTTGTTGCGGGTTTAATCAGTTACCGTGTGGCTTATGGCATTACCCGGCCGATTGAACTCATGACCAGTGTGGCCCAGCAAATTACGGACATGAATTACAAGTATCGCGTGCGGCTGAAGAAGAAAGACGAGATCGGAAAGCTTGGCGATGCTATTAACCATATGGCGGATAGCCTGCAGCTGCAGATGAACCGCATTCTTGAAGACGAGAATCGACTCAAAAGCGTTCTTGAGAATCTGATTAGCGGCGTTGTCATGATTGATGGGGAAGGTGAGATCGTGCTGCTGAACCGGTCGGCTGAAGAATTTCTAGGGTTTTCCTCTAAAGAGCTGTTGGGTAAAAAGTTTGATCAAGCGAAGCAGCAGTTCGAATTTACGCAGCTCATTCAGGAATGTATTGATACTCGAGAGAATATTCGTGATGAAATGATTTTTTATTATCCTGAAGAACGTATATTAGAGATCAATTTGAACCCGATCTTTCAGTCGGATAAGCAATGGGCAGGTCTGCTCATCGTCCTGCATGATATTACGTCCGTCCGGAGACTGGAAAGAATGCGCTCAGAGTTCGTAGCCAATGTATCACATGAACTGAAGACACCCATCGCCGCGGTCAAAGGCTTTACCGAGACGCTTCTTGCCGGTGCGCTCGACGATAAAGAGACAGCCAGGTCGTTTTTGAAAATCATTTTTGATGAAAGTGAACGGCTTAACCGGCTGATTGGCGACATCCTGGAGCTGTCCAAAATAGAATCGAAGCGGATACCGCTTCAATACTCTCCAATTCATCTGGAATCGTTCATCGGCAACTGCCTTCATTTGATGAAAACCGAAGCGAAGAAGAAGTCAATCGAGCTGGAGGTAGAGGTTCCGCAAAACAGCTATATGGAAGCGGATGAGGATCGGCTGAGGCAAATTTTGATGAACCTGCTTTCTAACGGCATCAATTACACGCCCGAAGGCGGTAAAGTGAAGGTGAAGGTGGAGCAATTGACTTCCGGACCGGAGTCCATGGAGGTCGATACAATTCGTTTTACGATTATGGATACGGGGATAGGCATCCCTAGGAAGGATCTTCCCCGGATTTTCGAGCGCTTTTACCGCGTGGATAAAGGAAGGTCACGAATCTCAGGCGGAACGGGGCTCGGGTTATCGATCGTCAAGCACTTGGTTGAGCTTCACAAGGGCACGATTCGGGTCGAGAGCGAGGTCTTGGTTGGTACGAAGTTTATTATCGACATGCCGTTAATCCAATGATTGTGCAGCCCTTTACAAAACTTTTACAAAGTTCTTAACATTTCATTCATAATTCATGCTATGATAAATTTGAAATATAGAATGGATCTCGGGGGTTTTCCCATGTCACATAAAATATTAGTCATAGAGGACGAGCCTACATTAGCGAGACTGCTTTCCTATAACTTAACGCAAGAAGGCTATGAGATTAAAGTGATCGACCACGGCAGCGACGGATTGCAGGCTGCGCTTCATCAGCCCTTCGATTTAATTATTCTGGACATCATGCTTCCAGGGATGAACGGTTTTGAAATTTTATCGAAGCTTCGTCAGAAGGGGATCAAGATACCAGTGATCATCCTGACTGCACGCAACGCAGAGGAAGAAATCGTGCAGGGGCTTAAATACGGCGCAGATGATTATATTACCAAACCATTTGGAGTAGCGGAGCTGCTTGCGCGTGTATCCGCAGTGCTTCGTCGTACAACGTCGGAGGATGCGTTTCTAGAAAAGACCGGCAGCGGAGAAAAAGTGATAACAGCTGGCGATCTGTATATATACCCGGAAAAATATGAGGTCATTCTGCATGGCGAGTCCATTCCGCTAAGGCCCAAAGAGTTTGAGGTGCTGCTGCATCTTGTGCAGCGTCCCGGTGTTGTTGTCACACGGGATGACCTGATGAATATTGTGTGGGGCTTCGATTATATTGGCGGCCAACGGACTGTAGATGTGCACGTCAGTTCATTGAGGAAGAAATTGGAAATGAATCAGCAATCCGTACAAATTGAATCGATCCGCGGAGTAGGCTATAAGCTGGTAAATGCGGCGGGAAAAAAAGCGTAGAATATGGACTGAAGAGAGGCTGGCCGCAGGCTAGTCTCTTTTTTGTTAGTTGATTTCCCGGGAAATCTATCGAAAGAAAGTTTTCTCAATTTGACTTGCAGCATACGTTTGGGTGTCCTATGTACAGGGTGAAGTATTGAGAAAGGGGAGAGCCCTGGAGTTGTCGGTGAGCAGCTGAAGGACGAAGATTTAAGAAGGAAAGGACAAAATTGCATAAAAGGAGCGCCAGATACGAAATATCTTTTTAAGACAAATTTGTCTATACTATACTTCAGTGTTACTGATTAGTTCATTACGGTTTACTGAATGAAGGAGGTTTTTGGTAATGTCTAAAGTATATAGAATCGGAATCATTGGTTGCGGCGGGATTGCGAACGGTAAGCATATGCCGGCTTTGAAAAATCAGCCAAATGCGGAAATGGTGGCATTCTGCGATATTGTGGAAGAGAGAGCTCATGAGGCGGCAAAACAGTTCGGCGCTGAAGGCGCTAAAGTATATACGGACTATCGTGAGCTACTCGCGGACGCTTCGCTTGATATCGTTCATGTATGTACTCCAAACGATTCTCATGCGGATATTTCTATCGCGTCCTTGGAAGCCGGCAAGCATGTCATGTGTGAGAAGCCGATGGCCAAAACCGCTGCTGACGCTCGACGTATGGTCGAAGCGGCAAAGCGGACGAGTAAAAAGCTGACAGTCGGCTATCAAAACCGTTTTCGCTCAGACAGCCAATATCTGAAACAGCTTTGCTCTGACGGCGAGCTTGGCGATATTTATTACGCGAAGGCGCATGCGATTCGCCGCCGTGCCGTTCCGACTTGGGGCGTATTCCTGGATGAAGAGAAGCAAGGCGGGGGTCCGCTTATCGATATTGGAACACACGCGCTTGATCTGACGCTCTGGATGATGGATAATTACAAGCCTAAGGCCGTACTTGGGACGGCATTCCACAAGCTCTCCCAAAAAGAGAACGCAGCCAATGCTTGGGGGCCATGGGATCCCAAGCAATTTACAGTGGAGGATTCTGCCTTTGGTATGATTACCATGGAGGATGGAGCTACTATCGTGCTCGAATCGAGCTGGGCCATCAATATGCTGCAAACTGGCGAAGCCAAAACGACGCTTTGCGGTACAGAGGGCGGTGCCGATATGCACGACGGTCTGCGCATCAACGGCGAGAAACACAGTCGTCTCTATATGAACGAAATTCAGTTGGACGCCAAAGGCGTAGATTTCTACGACGGCCAGACGGAGAGTCCGGCCGATCTGGAAGCGCGGCTGTGGCTGGAGGCTGTTGAGAAGGACATTGATCCAGTTGTGACGCCTGAGCAGGCCTGCGTCGTATCGGAGATTCTCGAAGCCATTTACGAGTCCTCAAAGACCGGCAAAGCCGTATACTTCAACTAGAGCATAATAAAAAACCTGTTCGCTTTTGCTGCGATAGTATTATCCCCTTTAAGTAGACACTCGAAAAAAACCGTCATGTTATCATGAGGAACGAGTGAATACTTGGAGGGGATTTCTTTATGGCTAAAAAGGGACAGATATTTCAGACCTATACAGAAGAATTTAAGGTGGCGGCGGTTAAAGCTTATTTAGAGGGATCTTCTAGTTACAAGATAATCGCAGAGCAAATGAAGATACGTAATTGTTCCCAGTTAAAGGTGTGGGTAAAGAAGTGGAAAAACGGAGTCAAGTTTGATGAGCGTAAGGGTGTGGCCAACCCACTAAAATGCCGCCCTCGGACAAGCTTCGCCAGCATAGAGCAAGAGCGAGATTACCTGAAAGCGCAGGTAGACTACTTAAAAAAGCGGTATCCAAATCTGGTCGATCGAGAAGTGGACAAGAAAAAGAGACGTTGGCGGGGCTGTGCTCCATTCGGACCAGGCCTTCCAGTACACGTCTCAAGCGTACAAGAAACGATTAGAAGCACTCAGCGTCAAAGGCAGCCACTCTCGCAAAGCAACCTCCCTGGATAACGCATGCATCGAATCCTTCTTCTCGCATCTCAAAACAGAGAAGTTGTATCTCCACCAGTTTAAGTCAGAAGCAGAAATACATCAAGCCATTGAAGATTATATTTACTTCTATAACTATCAGCGATTTCAAGCAAAACTTAAACAGCGCGCGCCGATTGAGTATCGGCACGCGCTGGCGGCATAGCTTTTTTCTTATGTCTACTTGACAGGGGTATGATCAGCCTAACAGAGGGGAAGAGGACGTATACGGCTTTCATCGCCATTTTGTGCCTCATCGCTCACCTGACTGGAGGGCTGTTTCTCCCCAGAGCCGTCGTTCTCTATCCCTGACATGTCGGAAATTTTGAAATGGTTAATTTCGTCGAACAATCTCTGGGCAAGGGACAAAATATCGTCGGATTGTGAGGCGATCCGGTGGATAGCCGCATCCTGCTGCTGCGATGCTGAATTCACTTCTTCGACGCCGGCGGCTGTTTCCTGTGCGATGGCAGCAACATGCTGGACGGAAGTGACTAGCTTGTCGTTCTTGTCCTCGGCCGCGGCGATTAGCGTGTGGATTTGCTCGATGTGGCCGGAGAGCCCATCCATCGATACACGGATATCACTAAACGCACGCATACTTTCATTCATTCTGCCGTTCTGCAGATCGAAAGATTGTTTGACGTTGTTTAGCGAAGCTTCCATTTCTCTCATATGCACAAGCAGCGATTGGACGATGAGAGTGATTGATTTGGAAGATTCATTTGTTTGTGCCGACAGGAGCCGTACTTCCTCAGCGATAACAAAAAATCCTTTGCCGTGCACACCTGCTCTGGCCGCTTCAATCGCCGCATTCAGCGCAAGGACGTTGGTTTGTGTAGAAATCTCAGTAATGGTACCTACGATTCTACCGATTTTAGCTGAGCTGCCGGACAAGGTTTCCATCGTCAGATAAACTTGATGCAAGACCTCTTCCGATTGTTCGACGGCTGATTTGAGTCCTTCCATGGATTGCGTACCGCTATGGGTGTTGAAGGCGGCTTCCCGGCTCTTGCTCTGCATCAAGCCTGTATAATCGGAAATTTCGCGAATTTCTTTGGTTAAATCGTTAATAATAAATGCGCTGTCTTCTGAATAACGGGCTTGCTCCTCACTGCCTGACGATATTTCTTCTATAGCGCGAACAATGTCCTTGTTAGCAGAGGCCGTTGCCCCGGAGAACTCTTGAAAAGATCGGGAATGCTCGGACAACGAGGAAGCGATCGTTTGGGTATTCGCCAGCATTTCTTTGATTTGATCAATCATCAGATCGAAGCTTTGGCTCAGCTTTCCGAGTTCATCTTGTGATGAGCTGTTAATTTTATGGCGTAAATCCCCTTCTGCAACTTGCTTTACGGCACGCTGCAGACGCTGAATCGGACGCATAAACGAACGGATTAGCAGAAATGCGGTTACGGTGCTGATCATCATAACGAGCAAGGGCGTGAGAATAGCGAACCGGGCGGAATCGTTCAATTGACGGTCGGTGCTGCTTACAGCCATTAAGGCGTACTGATTGTAAGCTTCATTGAAATGATCAACGAGCTCAAATATGTATTCTTTAAATAGCTCCGATTCCTTGTACGTGGATTTCAGCTGATGATCTATCACTTGAGGCTGGAGTGTATTACCCACAATCTGCTGCGCTTTATCGAACGTTCCCGTAAATTCTTTGGAGGTATTCGTCAATTTGGCGCTCCAATTGCGTTCATCCGCATTGGATGCGGTTAGAGCCAGACTTTCCACAGACCGGTAAAAGCCTTCTCTTTCACTATTATATTGATCAACCAGCTCAGGCTGTTTGGTCAATACATAAGCGGCATAAATGGAAGCAAGTGAATTCGCCTGCTGCTTCAACTGCAGAGCCAGCTTCTGTTTATCCGTTTGCTCATTTTGATATTGGAACTGCTGCCTAATGCTGTCTACCTGCAATAGATTAAAGGCTGAAACTCCGGCAAAAAGGATTGTGATAAAAGAAAACGCCATAATCAGTTTCGTTCTCATGGTAACCCGCACATAGGTAACGTTCCGCAGTCTCTTCATAATTACCTCCACATGTATAGTAGTCTTTTGGATATACTACGAATGTACTATGGATCAATTAAATTCAAGTTCGCATTTTGTAAATTCTTTGTAAAACTTGACGAAAGCCGAGATATCAATTCATCATGTCAACGTTACCATCATATTTTTCGATAATTTTTACATTCCGTTAACAAAACTCATATTTGACGAAAACAAAAGGGGCGTAATATTGTCATTGTGAACGACAAACATAAACTTTTGAGGAGTGGTCATGTTGTTTAAAGGTTTTGCTCGTAAAAGCACATTCGCAATATCTTCCGTCGTATTGGCTTTGTCTCTGGCTGCATGTGGGACGCAAACGGAAACCCAGCCGAATCAAGGTGCTGCTCCGTCTGACGGTACAGCTGCTCTGAAAGGCGAAATCAAAATCGACGGCTCTTCTACAGTTTTCCCGATCTCCCAAGCCGTTGCCGAAGAGTTCATGAAAAAACACAATGATGTAAGAATCACAGTAGGCGAATCCGGGTCTGGTAATGGAGCGAAGAAGCTGATTTCCGGTGAAATTCATATTGCAAATATGTCTCGTCATTTCAAGACAGAAGAAATGGATGAGCTGAAAGCGAAACAAAACACCGAGGTTATTGAAATGCCCGTCGCGCTGGACGGCATAACCGTTGTAGTCAACAAGAAAAATACGTTTGCCAAAGAAATGACGGTTGAAGAGTTGAAGAAGATTTGGTCCAAAGAAAGCACAGTGAAAAAATGGAACGAAATTCGCCCGGAATGGCCAGATAAAGAAATTAAGCTGTATGGTCCTGGCACGGCGTCTGGAACGTTCGAGTTCTTCACGGAAGCTATCAACGGAACAGCGAAAGAATCTCGTTCGGATTATACACCTTCCGAGGATGACAATGTACTCGTAAAAGGCGTACAAGGCGATGAGTTCGCAATGGGTTACTTTGGCTTCTCCTACTATAAAGAGAATGAAGCGAATTTAAATGCTGTAGCCATCAAGAAGGATGCTAGTTCTCCTGCTGTATTGCCTACGAATGAGACGATTGAGGACATGTCGTATGCTCCGTTGTCCCGTTATGTATATGTGTACCCTACGAAAAAGGCAATCGAAGAGCCACAAGTTAAAGAATTCCTGAAATACTACAACAGCGAAGAGGGCGGGGCTTTGGTTGAAGCCGTTAAATACATCAAGCTTCCACAAGAGCAAATGAACAAAAACCTTGAAGCATTGAAATAAGAAGCATTCAATATATGGAATGAAATCCGTGGCATCCACAGCAATCAAGCGGTGGATGCCGCGGATTTCCCAATATCATTGCTTTACGCGGGGGATAAGCTATGGAAACGGATCAAATACAAAAAGTGAATTACAAAAAGAAAAAAAGCGTGATTTCATCAGATGTGCTAATACCCAAAATATTAGCTTTTTTTGCTGTTATCTCCATATTGACGACGGTAGGCATCGTGCTGATATTAGTGGTCGAATCATTTGGGTTCTTCAGACAGGTTCCATTTTGGGAGTTTATTACGGGAACGGAGTGGACGCCGCTGTTCAGCGATCCCAAATTCGGCGTGCTTCCGCTCATATCGGGAACCTTGCTTGTTACCTTGATTGCAAGTATAGTGGCTATTCCGATTGGGCTGGGCAGCGCTATTTATTTAAGTGAATATGCTCCGTCGAGAGTTCGCAATGTGATCAAGCCGATCTTGGAAATTTTGGCTGGTATTCCTACGATCGTATATGGTTTCTTTGCTCTAAATTTCGTAACACCGGTGTTGCAATTTTTAATACCGCAAACGGAAATTTTTAATGCGCTCAGTGCAGGGATCGTTGTAGGTATCATGATCATTCCAATCATTTGCTCTCTCAGCGAGGACGCGATGGTCGCCGTTCCGACTTCCCTCCGCAACGGAGCTTACGCTTTGGGGTCTACGAAGTTTGAAGTGGCTGTAAAAATCGTAGTTCCTGCGGCACTCTCGGGTATCGTTGCCTCCTTCGTACTTGGACTTTCACGGGCCGTAGGCGAAACGATGATCGTGACCTTGGCCGCGGGGAATTTGGCTCAAATGGCTTACAATCCGTTGGAAAGTATTCAAACACTAACCGCTTTTATCGTTTCCGTCAGTGGAGGGGATACTCGTTACGGTTCGGTTGAGTACTTAACCATTTATGCCGTAGGGATGACCTTGTTTGTCATGACACTGGCAATGAATATACTGGCGAAATACATCTCCAAAAAGTTCAGGGAGGAATACTGATGGCAACGAATGAGAATATACAGCACGTCGCTAAAAGAAATAGAAAAAACAAGCTTTTCCATCAGTTGTTTTTTGTCTCCACCTGTTTTGGGATTGTAGCGCTCGCTTTGTTATTAATACAAGTGCTTGTTCAAGGATTGGGTTGGCTCGACTGGCAGTTTTTGACGGAGTATGCGTCCCGTATTCCCCAGAATGCCGGGATCAAGGCTGCCTTGGTCGGCACCTTTTACCTGATGCTGATCACCGCACCCCTGACGTTTATCGTTGGTGTGACCACCGCAATATATTTGGAGGAGTATGCGAAGGACACACGGTTCAGCCGTTTTATTCAAACCAATATCGCTAACCTGGCAGGAGTTCCTTCCATTGTTTATGGTCTTCTGGGGCTTACCGTATTTGTCCGTATGCTTCATCTCGAACGAAGCCTATTATCCGGAGCGTTAACGATGACGCTGCTGGTGCTTCCGATCATTATCGTTGCCTCACAAGAAGCGATTAGAACCGTACCGCAATCGCTGCGCAACGCCTCGTTTGCTCTGGGAGCCAACCGTTGGCAGACGATTGTTCGCGTCGTATTACCTTCATCCCTACCGGGAATCTTGACCGGATCCATCTTATCGATGTCCAGAGCGATCGGGGAAACTGCTCCGCTCATCGTGATCGGAGCCGTCTCTTATATTGCATTTTTACCAAGATCTCCTTTGGACAGCTTTACAGTTATGCCGATCCAAATCTTCAACTGGGCAAGCCAACCGCAAGCTGAGTTTCAGAATGTGGCCGCGGCGGGTATTATTATCTTGCTAATCATGCTGCTTAGCATGAATGCATTCGCCATTTATTTGCGTAATAAATATCAGAAGAAATTGTAGAACCAACGGACACGGGAGGAAAACCGCATATGTCAATCGTCAGTATAAATAAGTTGAACCTGCATTATTCCGAGTTTCATGCCCTGAAGAACGTCGATATGGAAGTTCAGGAGAAGTCGATCACAGCGTTTATTGGTCCATCCGGCTGTGGGAAATCGACCCTGCTTCGTACATTAAATCGCATGAATGACATGATCAAAGGCATACGTATAGAAGGAGACGTGATCATCGATGGCCATAACATTTATGATCCTGACGTCAACGTAGAGCTGCTGCGCAAAAATATCGGTATGGTGTTTCAACAGCCGAATCCTTTTCCCAAATCGATTTATGATAATATTGCCTATGGTCCTCGCATTCACGGCATCACGGACAAGGCTCAGCTCGATCATATCGTCGAAAGCAGCTTAAAGGCTTCCGCGTTGTGGACTGAAGTGAATGATAATTTGAAGAAATCCGCTTATGGTTTGTCCGGGGGGCAGCAGCAGCGTTTATGTATCGCTCGTGCTTTGGCGGTCAATCCTCAGATTCTGCTTATGGACGAACCTACGTCGGCGCTTGATCCGATTTCAACGTTAAAAATCGAAGAGTTGATCCGCGAACTTCGAGAAAAATATACGATCGTCATCGTGACACATAACATGCAGCAAGCGGCGAGAATTTCTGATTTTACCTCCTTTTTCTTGAACGGGGAAGTGATTGAATCGGATCAGACAGAGAAGCTTTTCACCACTCCAACAGACCAAAGGACGGAAGATTATATTACAGGCCGATTCGGTTAATGAACTACTGAAAACAAAGGGGATGCTAACATGGACACAAGATCCACTTTTCATCAAGCGGTAGAAGGATTGCAATCGGATTTGCTTAAGATGGGCGGATTGGTTGAAAATCACATTTCTCTCGCGGTAGAGGCTTTGGCTGCAAGGGATGAACAACTGGCAAGGAAAATTATCGAGCAGGACGATGAAATTGACGATTTAATGCTTCAAATTGAGGAAAATTGCCTACGGTTGATTGCGCTGCAGCAGCCGATGGCAAGCGATTTGCGGATTATCGGCATGGCGCTCAAAATCTCCACGGACCTTGAACGTATTGGAGATCATGCTGTAGATATCGCGAAGATCGCGATTCGCATGTCGGGAGAAGAGCTCGTGAAGCCGCTTGAGGTCATCCCGCGCATGGCGCTGCTTGCCAAGGATATGCTTCATGAAAGCTTGCTGGCTTACACCGAGCGGGACATTCATCGTGCCGCGGCACTGGCGGAGAAGGATGATGAGGTCGATAAGCTCTACAGCACTGTGGTTAATGAAATCATAGGGATCATGACCAACGATTTCGGGCGAAACCGCCAGCTCTCTCAGTTGATGATGACTGCTCTCTTCCTGGAGCGTGTAGCGGATCACACGACGAACATCGGAGAAGGCGTCATTTATATGGTGACAGGGAAGCGTAAAGACTTAAATGTATAGATAAGGATAACCGGATTTCCGCTGTTTGATGTGGATCCGGTTATTTTTTGCCCTATTGGAGAGTTACAGAAACTTCATACATCATCAGTTAGGTTAGGGATTTCTATTTGATAACTCTTTCCCAGGCAGCACCAAGGTAAAGAAGGGTTCGAAGGCATACCGGGGCAGCGTCTTCTTTTGTGATTTTGTCGGCATGCCGCTCGAAGTTAGAAGCGATCAAGAGAATAAATCGGATAGCTGATCCAATTGCTTGATCAAAAATACTTTTCGCTTGCCCAGCCGCTGCTGGGTTATTTTTTTGTAATCGGGACCTGCTTCTGTATCGGTTGGGTTTAGCCACACCGCATCCAGCCCTGCTTTTACCGCGCCGCACACATCGTGCTTCCAAGAATTACCTACCATTACGGCCTGTTTGGGTGAGAGCTGCATGGCTTTAAGCGCTCTTTTGAACAAATATGGAGCGGGTTTCTTGTCGGCGGGCTTTAGCGCGGTAAATACATGCTCGGGAGGAAAACAAGCGTCAAGATCAAACCGCTTCAACATCAGCAGCACATCTGAACGGGGACTGTTGCTGATAATAGCGAGCCGATAGCTTCGAGACAGGGTTGCCAGCATTTCCTGCGTTCGCGGGGGCATGGTCTTGGCTTCGACCTGCAGTCGCCTGATTTCCTGCATGAAGCCGCGCGTCATACCGGCCGTTACCGGAACATCCATCGCCTCCATCGCTTCCCTCAAGCACTGCTGCTGGAGCTCGTCAAGCTGTTTGAAGGTGATCCGCGATTTTTTGCGCTGCTGCCACTTCGCAATGTATTGGGCCCACAACTGATCGGCCATTGGCTTCTCCTCCTGAGCCCATCTGCCCGTGAAGTGCTCCCATACACGTCCAAAGCATTCCTCAAAGCTTAAGTTTTGCTGCACCAGGGTTTGATTCACATCGAAAAAAATGATGCGTTTGCCGCGTAATCGTACCGTTTCGTTCATAGGATGGTTCCTCCGATCTCCCTTTCGCGCTATACTTGCATTTCGTGCAGACGGGTAGGGATCAAAGTTAGTACATTTTATGCGGCAAAGAGAGCGCACACCCCTTTTTTCAGTGAGGAAGGTAAGGTTTTTTTCTGTGGCCGTCCTATGCTATCATGTAAGAAGCAATAGTTTCACGAAAAATGGGGTGTAGTCTTTGTCCAAGTTGATTTTGATCGATGGTAACAGCATTGCGTACCGCGCATTTTTTGCGCTGCCGCTGCTCAGCAATTCGAAAGGCTTGCATACGAATGCAGTCTACGGCTTTACAACGATGCTGTTAAGGCTTCTGGAAGAGCAAAAACCGACGCATTTTCTCGTGGCGTTCGATGCCGGGAAGGCGACGTTTCGACATAAAGATTACGCAGAATACAAGGGGGGAAGGGAAAAGACCCCACCGGAGCTTTCCGAGCAGTTTCCCGTGCTTAGGGAGCTTCTGGAATCCTTTGGCATTCGCCACTTCCAAATAGACGGGTATGAAGCTGACGACATCATAGGTACCCTGACGCGTATCGCGGACAAGCAGGACGGTATGGAAGTGCTCGTCGTGACCGGTGATAAAGACATGCTGCAGCTTGCCTCCGAGCGCGTTAAGATTGCGTTGACCCGGAAAGGAATTAGCGAGGTGGAGCTCTACGATCCCGCCCACATCGAAGAAAAGTATGGGCTAAAGCCTCTTCAAATCATTGATCTCAAAGGCTTGATGGGTGACACCAGCGATAATATTCCGGGTATTCCGGGCGTTGGGGAGAAAACGGCGCTGAAGCTGCTTCACGAATACGGATCAGTTGAGAATGTGCTGGAGAATGCTTCGAAAATTAAGGGGAAGATGGGCGAGAAGGTAGCCGCTCACACGGATGATGCACGGATGAGCAAGGAGCTGGCGACGATCTTCCGCGAGGTTCCGGTTGATATTCCTTGGGACGAGCTGACGTACAACGGATATGAAGGACAATCCTTGGGAGACATGTTCCGCAAGCTGGAGTTCAAATCCTTGCTGGAACGGCTGGACTTGCCTGGAGTAGGAAGCGGAGACGCTTCTGCGGGTGAAGGAGCTGCGATCAAAGCTGAGGCCAAGATCGTGTCCATTCAGGTTACGCCGGAGCGGTTCAGCGAGTTGGTCGAAGCGCTGCCTAACGTTCGGGCGATGCACGTTGAAGTGATCGGGGATAACCCCCATACGGGGGAAGTGCTCGGCTTATCATTTTATAGCAGGTTAGAAACTGAAACGGATCCGGTAGGCTATTATTTGTCGTTTGATCTCCTTAAGCAGGAGGAAGAAGGGGCACGCAGCGTGCGCGAGTGGCTGGCGGACGAGAACAAGTCCGTCGCCGTATATGATCTTCACCGAGCGGTGGTGGCGCTCTTCTGGCAGGGACTGGAGCTGCGCGGCGTCAGCTTCGATGTGCTGCTTGCCGGTTATTTGCTCGACCCGACGGAATCCGCGCTGACCTTACACGGGCTCTGCGCTCGGTATGGTTTGCCTGCCTTACCCGCCGACGAAGAGGTCTTCGGCAAAGGCGCCAAATTCAAGCTGCCGGAAGCAGGCGTGCTCAGCAGCTTGATGTGCCGTAAGGCGTTGACCGTGCAGGGGCTGGCAGAGACATTGCAAGCTGCACTCGAATCCAACGGGATGAACGAGCTGTTGCATGAGCTCGAACTGCCTTTGGCGCTGGTGCTTGCCTCTATGGAGCGCAAAGGCATCAAAGTCGACGTGGATGAACTCAAAGCTTACGGTGCGGAGCTTGGCAAACAGCTCGGGACGATCATGCAGTCGATCTACGATGCGGCGGGAACGGAGTTTAACATCAACTCCCCGAAGCAGCTAGGGGAAATTTTGTTTGAGAAGCTTCAGCTGCCGGTGATTAAGAAGACAAAGACGGGTTATTCTACCGACGCAGAAGTACTCGAAAAGCTTGAGCCTTATCATCCGATGGTCGGACATATTCTTCATTACCGTACGCTAGCGAAGATCCAGTCCACTTATGTGGAAGGCTTGCTTAAAGAGGTGCGTCCCGACACCGGGAAAGTGCACACTTACTACAAACAGACGATTGCGGCGACAGGACGGTTAAGCAGCCAATATCCGAATCTGCAAAACATTCCGATTCGGCTCGAGGAAGGGCGAAAAATCCGCAAGGTGTTCAAGCCCTCAGAGCCTGGCTGGCACATTCTGACCGCGGATTATTCGCAAATCGAGCTGCGCGTGCTGGCGCACATTTCGCAGGATGAGAAGCTGATCGAAGCGTTTCAGCAGAACATGGACATTCATACGAAAACCGCGATGGACGTATTCGGAGTACCGGAGGACAGCGTCGATTCCAATATGCGCCGGCAGGCGAAAGCCGTTAACTTCGGTATCGTCTATGGTATCAGCGATTACGGTTTATCACAGAATCTGAACATCACCCGCAAGGATGCGGCCAAGTTTATTGAGCAATATTTTGCCGTATTCCAAGGGGTTCGCCAATATATGGACGATATTGTCAAGAAAGCTCGTCAGGATGGATACGTGACTACACTGCTTCATCGCCGTCGCTATTTACCGGAGATTACGGCGTCCAACTTCAATCTTCGTTCTTTCGCGGAGCGGACGGCAATGAATACACCCATCCAGGGTACCGCGGCGGATATCATCAAGCTGGCGATGGTCCAGCTGGACAAGCAGATGAAGGAAACGGGTGTGAAAAGCCGGCTGCTGCTTCAGGTACATGATGAATTAGTACTTGAGGTGCCGGAGGACGAGCTGGAAACCATGAAAAAGATGGTTGCCGAAGTCATGGAAAGCGCGCTTCCGCTCGATGTGCCGCTGAAGGTGGACGTAGATGACGGGGAGAACTGGTACGAGGCCAAGTAATCTGCAGGGAGGGAAGACATCATGCCAGAGCTGCCTGAGGTTGAAACTGTCCGAAGGACACTGAAACAACTAGTGATCGGCAAGACGGTGGAGCGCGTTTCGGTGCTGCTGCCGCGGATCATTCAGCATCCGGATGACATTGAGGCATTTCAAATGCTATTGTGCGGGGAAACTATCCGATCGGTGGAGCGCAGAGGCAAGTTTCTGCGGTTTATATTCGACCATTATACGCTGGTCTCGCATCTTCGTATGGAGGGCAGATACGGTTTATATGGCGGGGAAGAGCCGATGGAATTGCACACGCATGTCGTGTTTCATTTTACGGATGGCACCGAACTGAGATATAAGGATGTGCGTCAATTCGGGACCATGCATCTTTACCCAAAAGACCAAGATCTATTGGAAGCTCCGCTGAAGAAGCTGGGTCTTGAGCCTTTGGACGACGGATTTACGTTCGAGGCCTTTCGGGAGCGGATCGGGAAGCGTTCAACGAAAATCAAGCCGCTGCTACTAAACCAGGAATACATTGTCGGACTCGGGAATATTTATGTAGATGAATCGCTGTTCCTGGCCGGGATCCATCCTGAGCGCGAAGCCCACAGCTTAAGCAAGCAAGAGCTGGCCAAGCTGTATGAGGCGGTTGTGACGACTCTGAAAAGTGCTGTAGCTGTAGGCGGCTCTACCATAAAATCGTATGTGAACGGTCAAGGTGAAATCGGCATGTTTCAACATCAGTTCAAAATGTATGGCCGCAAAGCAGAGCCTTGTTTCCAGTGCGGGCACAGCATCGAAAAAACGGTCGTTGCAGGACGCGGGACCCATTATTGTCCTAAGTGCCAACCGTTAAAACGCAAAAGGATCCAGTGAAGCGTCTGACGTAAAATAGCACATCGAGAGGGAAGGGTACAGTGATGCACCCCCCGCCCAGATCTTCCATATAGTATGGAGTGAAGATGATCTGGAAAGGGAGGGAATGGCATGCTGCCTGTCGTCTCATTGATACTTCTGGCGTTTGCTGTCAGTCTGGACGGTTTCGGCGTCGGTGTCATGTATGGGTTTCGCAAGATCCGTATTCCGCTGCTGTCGATTGTTATTATTTCTTTTTGTTCCGGCCTTATTATTTATACTTCCATGCAGGTTGGCGTGCTGATGGCACGTGTCGTCGATCCGGCAGTTGCACAATACGTCGGAGCAATAATTCTGATGGGAATTGGCGTTTGGGCGGTCTATCAAATCTTCTCCGGCAAAAAGGACGAAGAGGGGAAAGAGGAAACCTCAAGGACACCCGTAGTGCTTGAATCGGCGCCGGCAGGGGCTAAAGCTATATGGTATATTGAGCTGAAGCGGTTGGGGCTGGTAATTCAAATCTTACGGACGCCGTCAATCGCCGATGTGGACCGGTCAGGGAATATTTCGGCGTACGAAGCTGTACTTCTTGGTGTCGCTCTGTCACTGGATGCGTTCGGTGCGGGAATTGGGGCAGCGATGCTCGGCTTCACACCGTGGCTTACCGCGGCGGTGATTGCACTGGCCAGCGGGACGTTCCTAGGTATCGGCCTGCAGATCGGTTTTCGGTATGCGGAGCTGAGGTGGATTCGCAAGCTTTCCATTTTACCAGGATTTCTTCTAATCCTCATGGGAATTGTGAAATTATTCTAATGATTGTTTTCTTATCTTGGTTTAGGGGGAGACCCATTGAACATCGGATTAACCGGGGGCATTGCCTGCGGCAAGAGTACAGTTGCTTCCATGCTTGTCCGCCGCGGAGCGCTGCTGATTGATGCGGACCGCATTGCCAGAGAAGTGGTGGAGCCGGGCACCCCCGTCTTAGCTCAAGTGATTGACCGGTTTGGAGCAAACTTGCTGCTGCCGGACGGCACACTTGACCGGAAAAAGCTCGGCGAACGCGTCTTCGGGAACGCGGGTGCGCTGAAGGATCTCGAAGGCTTGCTGCATCCGCCGATTCGCGCAACCATGCGCGAGCGGATGCACGCTTATGAAGCAGAGCATCCGGACAAGCTGGTTGTAGTGGATGTACCGCTGTTGTACGAATCAGGTTTACAGGCTTTGTACAAGCAGGTGATGGTAGTCTACGTGCCTCGGAGCATCCAAATGGAGCGTCTGATGGTGCGGGACGGTTTAACGAAGGAACAGGCAGACAAGCGATTGAACTCGCAAATGCCGATCGAAACGAAAAAGGAATTGGCCGATATCGTCATCGATAACTCGGGTACGATAGAGGAAACGGAGATGCAAATCGAACGGTTTTGGCTGGAAAGGGGGATGTCATGAGCTTTTGGCGCAAAAAGCGCGTGTTCGCCCTACTGCTTCTGACGTTTTTGCTATTTTTGTTTCTAGGCAGCAATGTATTGGGACGTATACTTTATCCGATCCAATTTGAACAGGAGATTCGCCAAAGCGCACAGAAGTACCAGCTGGATCCCTTTTTGATTGCGGCCGTTATTCGGGTAGAAACCAATTACAGGACTGATGTGACGTCCAATAAAGGCGCGTATGGACTAATGCAGCTGATGCCGGATACATCGGATTGGATTATTGAGAAAGCATCTTTCCCCAGTACGTTCAAAAATCGTTTGGACGACCCTGCAGTGAGCATTGAGCTAGGTTCATGGTACTTGAACTGGATGTACAAGCAGTTTGACGGCAACACCTTCGCTGTTCTTGCCGGGTATAACGCAGGACATGGCAAAGTGAGCCGCTGGCTGCAGGAGGGACAATGGGATGGAACGCTCGACAATACAGATCAAATTCCTTATGGAGAAACGAAACGCTACGTCCAACGCGTTACGTATTATTATGACAAGTATTACAAAACCTATGCGGAGGATTGGGAAATCCGTTGATATGTATTCTAGCTGAAATAAAGAAGCGCCGGACAGGCACTCCTGATGTGGAGTGTTGTCCGGGCTGCTTCTTCTCCTATTCTTCAAAACGTGTTATTATTTGAATTGACCTGCCAATTGCTGCTCGGCGATTTGCACCAAGCGGCGAGTAATGTGACCACCGATTGCACCAGTATCACGAGTAGCCATGTTACCGTAGTAGCCATCTTGTGGGATGGCAATACCCAGCTCTTGAGCTACTTCGTATTTCATTTGATCTAGTGCCGCATTGGCTTGAGGAACCACCAATATGTTATTGCTGCGGGATTGACCTGCACCCATGTCTGTTCACCTCCTTGTCGTTGGTAAACCTATTATGCGCGTTTACAAGGATCTCATGTCAGGGAGCTGTTGGGAATTTTGGAAAGGAGAATAACCGATGAAATGCCCATACTGCGATTATTCCGGTACTAAAGTGTTGGACTCACGTGCCGCGAACGAGAATAAATCCATAAGACGCCGTCGGGAGTGTGAGAAGTGCCAAAAGCGCTTTACTACGTTTGAGATGGTTGAAGAAACTCCGCTCATCGTGATTAAGAAGGACGGCAGCCGTGAGGAGTTCAGCCGGGAGAAGATGCTCCGCGGCCTTATCCGTGCTTGTGAGAAGCGCCCTGTGTCCGTAGAAAGACTGGAAATGATCGTCTCCGAGGTCGAGAAGCAGATCCGCAACACCGCCCAAGCGGAGGTGGACAGCCGCGAGATCGGCGAGATCGTCATGTCTGAATTGTATCCCGTTGACGAGGTGGCCTACATTCGTTTTGCCTCGGTGTACAGGCAATTTAAAGACATCAATATGTTCATGAAGGAGCTCAACGAGCTTCTGTCCAAGCATCATGTAGGCGGGAACGGCGGCTAAAAATAACTTTCTAAAAAAATATTGACAAGCCCCTTCCCCCTATGTTATCTTTATTTTTGTCGCCGATCGAGAGAATGACGATAACAACATCACGGGGCCTTAGCTCAGCTGGGAGAGCGCATCGCTGGCAGCGATGAGGTCAGGGGTTCGATCCCCCTAGGCTCCATAAAACAAGAATTAAGCCTTCTTAGAAGGCTTTTTTCTTTTGTTATTATGTTGAATTGGTTTTGCATAATAATCTAATGGTATTGCATAAAAATGCAATATGCGAATTGCCCGGTAAGAATCCGGTAACACGAGGTAAAAATAAATACCCGCGAGTACATAAAATAATCAGCGATAACAAAGGATAAATAAAAAAAGAACAAGCCCGAAAGCTTGTTCAAACTTATTTTTTTGTGGGAATAATTTCTCGGTACTTTGTAAGTGCATCCCGCTGGACACCTTTTATGACATGTCGATAAATGTCATTGGTAACCCTTGTGGAACTATGTCTACCTCTAGAGGCAGCTATTTTTGAATCGACTCCAGCCATTAATAAATGAGTTAAATGACTATGCCTTAATTCATGAAATGTAACACGAGTAACGCTTGCTTTTTTGATAATGCGGTATAAACTTCGTCTTAAATTACTTGGATTAATCGGAGTGCCGACAGACGTGGGGCAGACCAAATTATGTTCCTGATAAAGCTCTTGAGCATATCGAGAGGCGAATAAACATGAACAGAAAAGAATTACGCTCTAAGATTACAAACTTGCTAAAACGTCATGGTTTTACATACGTAACGGACAAAGATAAAATTTCGCATCCCCCACTATCCTTTTCCTATATGGATTATGAAAAAATCAGTGGTAAAGCACATAAACTTAACCTATACGTTCTAAAGGGAGAAAAACAGCGTTATTGCCCCGAAGCTATGAGGAGGGCTTTTCAATTGATTCAATCTGAAGGATTGGATAAATATGTTGAATGTATTATTCCGGATTATCCATCAGATGGGGTGCCACGAATTGAATTTAAGCTAAGCCACCATTACGCCAATTTAAATATAAATGTTGTATTTGAGTTGAATCATTGCTCTGCTGATGTGGGGCTTTTTTCTTTTGCAACCGGGTAAATGGAAGGGTTGGTCTAATGAATCACGGATGTTGTAGTACACATTGACCCGAGAATCAATAATTCTTATAATAAATTATAGGAACGTATGTTTCTTGATGTGCCATTATTGTAATACCCATACAATCTTAACACCCGAAAGAAGGGGTTCGTATGAAAGAGCGAATAAAAGCTTTTTTTAGCTATAGTTGGGATAATCGCCAGCATGAACAATGGGTCGTAGATCTCGCCAATCGGTTACGTGCTGATGGTGGAATCGATGCACAAATTGACAAGTTTGTGTTATACGAGAAAACAGTTAATTTAAACCAAATGATGATCGAGGCTATGCATGATTATGACTATGTAGTTGTTGTCCTAACAGAAAATTACGCTAATAAGGCAAATTCATTTACTGGTGGAGTTGGTTTTGAATCGGAGTTACTATTACCAACGCTACGTAGAAATAAAGATAAAATTATTTTAATAATGCGACATTCAGGGGATTTCGATGTAGTATTTCCTTTCCATATGCAGGACTATTATGCGATTGACTTTTCGAATGAGGAACAATTTGAAAACAAGCTACAGGAATTGATACGCCGGATTTACCGAGTTAGTCCTTATCAAAAAGCGCCTTTAGGGGAAATACCACAATTTGATTCAGCAGTGATTACACCATCAGTACCAACTAAGTCAGCAAAATCTTTGTTTGCAGATATTCAAATGCCAAATCTAAAAAAATACACGGATCTCGATAAAGAAGAACATCTTAAACGAAGTTATAAAGAGGTGAAAGATCTCTTTATCCAATTGTTCGAGCATGTTCAGTCCGTAAATCCAAATTTCAAGTTTACTCTTGTTGAGGACAGTAGCCAAAAATGCATGTTTAATTCTTACGTAGATGGACAACTGAAAACAGGGCTTAAAATGTGGGTCGGTGGGTTTAGCCATTCATCTCCATCAATAAATTTCCATTATGGAGCACATTCCTTTAATGATAATTCAATGAATGAGATGATTTATAGTGAAGTTAAAAATGATACCCTATCTCTCAGGATGACAATGAATTTCTATGACCGCGATGAATCGACAACACCCGAGACAATCGTGCGTACGATTTGGAAGAACCATATTCTAACTGCCTTGAAAATATAGACGCATTAGGGAGAATTACATATGGACTCTTACCATAATTTTATTGATTGGTTAAAACGGTTTGAATGTGGAAGACAGCTACAATCATTACTTGAAGCGACGGTCCCGGAAGGCGAAGAAACCGTATTTTTGAAAACAGACCGAGATAATAATATGCCAATAGTATTTCTCGCCCATAACCAATCATTCATTGTAAATGGGACAATTAATTTTTTTAATGAAAATCCGGATGTTCAATTTACTGTTAGGAAAATTAGTGATATTACTCAAAAAAATATTCAAATGATGACAATATCTCATGGGGAAATAACGGCATTTAGTAGGTTTAAAGACGTACAGTTGGAATTGACCTTTCAAGATGGATCTCAACTTCTCCTAAATAAGGTGGATTTCGGTATTCATAATAACTCTTTCATTACTACCGTCCAGTCTTTGCTTAAGTGCTAATTATTTTTTCTTTTAGAGAAAAAAGATTAATTTTCGAGAATCTATGTTCTACGCTCCGCTTGAATTGATGCGGGGCTTTTTTCCTATATAAGCAGGAAATTGGAAGCAGTTAGTCGAAACAATAAAGATCGTGTCGGATTTATCGTATCATTTAATTACCACCGGAACATCCGTTTCCTGACATCTTATCGTCTATAATATCAGTTATAATTAAAGACAAACAATCATTGGAGGATTCAAACGTAATGGCAAAGGAAAATCTTGTTACGAGCTTAGAAGATAAACTATGGGCAGCCGCAGATAAGCTCAGAGGCAGTATCGCCTCTTCCAAATACAAAGATGTCGTACTCGGCATCATTTTTCTTAAATACATATCGGACCGGTTCGACCATCGCTACAACGAGCTTGTGGCAGAAGGCGACGGTTTTGAAGATGATCGCGATGAATACGAACGTTTCAATGTATTTTATGTGCCGGAAAAGGCTCGCTGGAAGCATATTATCGAGAACGCAACGAAGCCAAATATCGGACAAATCATTGATGAAGCCTTTATTGCCATCGAGAAAGAAAATAAGAAGCTTGCCGGGGTCCTTCCGAAGATTTATTCCGGTGCCGATGTTGACCAACGCAGAGTTGGCGAAGTCGTGATGGTGTTTGAAAACGCCGATACGTTGCTGATTGAAGAAGATGCGCTTGGTCGCGTATACGAATATTTCCTCGGCAAATTCGCCTTTATGCTCGGACAAGGCGGCGGTGAGTTTTATACGCCCAGCAGCGTTGTTAAATTACTGGTTGAAATGATTGAACCATTTGAAGGCACCATTTATGACCCCTGCTGTGGTTCAGGAGGTATGTTCGTTCAAGCGCAGAAGTTCGTGCAAGCGCATGGCGGCAATGCATACAAGCTATCCGTCTATGGTCAAGAACTAAATGCGGAGACACGCCGACTTGCGACGATGAACCTTGCCATTCGTGGAATTGAAGCGAATCTTGGAAAAATTCACGCGGACACCTTCCATGACGATCAATTTAAGGATGTGAAATTTGATTATATCTTGGCTAATCCCCCATTCAATATCAGCGATTGGGGACAAGACAGCCTCCTGAACGATTCGCGCTGGAAATGGGGCATTCCGGCAAAAGGGAATGCGAACTATGGTTGGCTCTCTCATATGATTTCGAAGCTGAAACCGTCCAAAGGTGTTGCCGGTATTGTACTGGCAAACGGTTCTTTATCGTCCCAAACTTCTGGTGAAGGCAATATCCGTGCCAAGTTTATTGAGGAAGATTTGGTCGATTGTATTGTGGCGCTGCCGGATAAGCTCTTCTTTACTACGGGTATTCCGGTTTGTTTATGGTTCCTGCGTCGCGGCAAGAAACGCAAAGGCGAAGTGCTGTTTATTGATGCCCGTGATAAGGGAACGTTGATCAGCCGCAAGTTGCGTGAATTGAATGAAGATGACATTAAATCGATTGCAGATACGTACCACAAATGGCTGAACAATGACGGATATCAAGATGAAATTGGTTTTTGCAAGTCGGCAAATCTGGAAGAGATTCAAAAGCATAATAATGTACTTACACCTGGGCGGTACGTTGGTGTGAAGGAAATTACAGATGATGAGCCGTTTGAGGAAAAGATGGAGAAGCTTGTTTCAGAGCTTGCAGATTTGATGTCGGATTCTTCTGTGCTGGATGAGAAGATCAAGAAGAGTCTGGGGGCTATCGGGTATGAGTTTTGATGATTGGAAACCCGTAAAATTAGGAGATCTTTCGCTAAAGATAACCAAAGGGACAACTCCATCTACCATAGGTAGCGGTTTTACTAACGAAGGTGTTAAATTTTTTAGAGCTGAATCTCTAACTGATAGCAAATATTTGGATAAGAGCAAACTGAAATTTATTAATGATTCAACTCAAGAAAAAATGCGAAGATCTCAATTGAATGAGTATGATATTCTTTTCTCAATGGCTGGTATGTTCCTTGGTAAAACAGCTGTAGTGACAAAATCCGACATACCATCAAATATTAACCAGGCTGTGGCGTTAATTAGATTGGATCAAAAATTAGCTGATCATAACTATATTTATTATTATTTAAACCAAAAGAGCGTTATAGAATATGTAAATAGTTCTTCTGCTCAATCAGCTCAACCAAATATTAATTTAAAACAAATTGGTGAAATTGAAATAACCATACCGAAACTCCCAAGCCAGAAAAAAATCGCGTCATTCCTCTCCGCTCTTGACGAAAAAATCGAACTCAACAACCGTTTAAACAAAGTCCTTGAACAAATGGCTCAGGCAATTTTCAAGCAATGGTTCGTTGATTTTGAGTTTCCGAATGAAGACGGTGAACCTTACAAGTCCAGCGGCGGCGAGATGGAATGGTGTGAGGAACTTGGAAAAGAGATTCCCAAGGGATGGAGAGTAGGGAAAGTAACCGATGTATTACATATCAATCCCAAGAGATCTTTGAAAAAAGGAACAAACGCTGTATATCTGGAAATGAAAAACCTTCCCTCATTCTCAGCGAGAGCAACTGACTGGATTGAAAGAGAATTTACATCTGGAAGCAAGTTTATTAATGGCGATGTTTTGTTGGCAAGAATAACACCTTGTTTGGAAAACGGAAAAACAATAATTGTTGATTTTCTTGATGCTGATGAAGTTGGGTGGGGTTCAACAGAATTTATTGTATTGAGAAGTAAAAATGAACATGCTCTTGGATTTGCATATTTTCTAGCCAGAACCGAAGATTTTCGGAATCATGCAATTAGAAATATGTCTGGATCATCAGGGAGGCAAAGAGTACCTGAATCGTGTTTTGAATTTTATTTAATGGCACTACCGCCGAGTTATATCCTCGAACAATTTGGACTAATAACGGATAGTTTCCTTCAACGAATGAAAAGGAATGGTGATGAAGTTAAGGTATTGTCCTACTTACGCGACGCCCTTCTTCCTAAACTCATGTCCGGAGAAATCGACATATCGGAAATTGAACTATAGATTGGTGGTGATCACATGTTTACCGAAGATAGTCTGGAATCGGTTGTTCTCGAACTTTTGCAAGATGAGCTTGGCTATTCTATACTAAACGGCTACGATTTCGAGCGTGACTATCATTTTGTCGTGCTTGAACATGATTTGCGTGATGCACTTTTCTCGTTGAATCCTTCCCTGCCGGAAGAAATCATTGAAGCTGCGCTTCGCAAGCTCACATACATTGACGATGCGAGTCTGTTCGCCGCGAACCAACAATTTCAGAAATACCTGATCGAAGGCGTTAGTATTGAAGTTTACGGCGAGGATGTCCCCTCCCGTATCGTAAAGGTCATCGATTTCGATCATCCGAATAATAACACGTTCTTGGCAATCAACCAATTCACTGTCATTCACAAAGCTGAGAAGAGACCGGATGTCGTTGTGTTCGTCAATGGATTGCCACTCGTTGTCATCGAGTTGAAATCAACAGTTAGAGAAGATGCGACCATTCATGACGGCTATCTTCAGATCAAGACATATCAGGACATCATCAAGCCTTTGTTTCATTACAATGCTTTCAGCATAATAAGCGATGGCGTAAACGCGAGAGTTGGTTCCATTACCGCCGACTATGATCGGTATATGCAGTGGAAACAAGTGGATCGCAACTCTCCCATTGTTGATGAACCGCATATTGCACAAATTACTACGCTGCTTAAAGGAATGCTGCAAAAAGAGCGTTTGCTGGACATTGTTCGCAACTTTACTTTCTTCGCTGGCGGCAAAGCCAAAATCATTGCCGGTTATCATCAATATTTCGGTATGAACAAAGCCATTGATAGCGTTGTTCGTGCGATAGATGCCGATAAGCGTGGTGGGGTCGTTTGGCACACACAAGGCTCAGGCAAGTCATTCTCAATGGTCTTTCTCTCTGATGGACTTATTCAGCGATTAAATAATCCGACGATTGTTGTAGTAACCGACCGAAATGACCTCGATGAGCAAATACATGGCACATTCAGTAGCGCGGCGGATTTTCTCCGACAAGCGCCTGTTCGTGCAGAGTCTCGGGAAAACCTGATTGAGCTGCTAGAGAACCGTTCTGTGGGCGGTATCTTCTTTACGACCATACAGAAGTTTACGGAGGAGACCGGTCTGCTCTCAAATCGTCATGATATTATCGTCATTGCTGACGAAGCGCATCGTTCCCAGTATGGAATCGACCCTGATATGAAGATTGATAAAAAGACTCTCGAAGCCGAGCTTGTGTACGGTTATGCCAAATATTTGAGAGATGCGCTGCCAAACGCTACTTTCATCGGATTTACCGGTACACCTATTGACTCGAATGATAAATCGACCATCGGCGTATTTGGTGAACTCATTGATGTGTATGACATGACACAAGCAAAACTGGACGGAGCAACCGTTGATTTGCATTATGAGAATCGCCTTGCAAAGGTACATTTGGATGAGGGCATTCTCGATCAAATTGATGCTGAAGTTGCGAAGATTGAATCTCAAGGATTAACTCCTGAGAAAATCGAGAAGCTGAAGAAGGATCTTGTCACGATGGAAGCCGTCATCGGGGATGAAGACCGGCTCAAGCTGGTTGTAGACGATATACTTGCGCATTACGAGATCCGCAAGAACATGCTCAAAGGTAAAGCTATGATTGTTGCTTACTCCAGAAAAATCGCCTATCGAATGTATCAGCTTATCAAAGAAAAGTCTCCTGAAATTGGTAACAAAATCGGTTTGGTGCTGAGCGACAGCAACAAAGACACGAATCAGGAAATGAGAGATATCATCGGCAACAAGCAACATCGTCAGACGCTCGCCAATCAGTTCAAGGACGATAACAGTGATATGAAGATCGCTATCGTCGTTGATATGTGGCTAACTGGCTTCGATGTTCCAAGCCTAGATACCATGTACATCGATAAAATTATGAAAGAACATAATTTGATGCAAGCGATCGCAAGGGTTAATCGTGTATATAAAGATAAACAAGCTGGACTGATTGTTGATTATATCGGGCTTAGTAAGTATTTGAAAGAAGCACTTAACACTTATACAAGCCGGGATAAAAATAGTATTCCTGAGATTGAAAAAGCTAAGGAAATCCTTATGACGGAAGTAGAAATTCTTGAGGGTATGTTCCATGGCTTTGATTTCAGCAAGTACATGAATGCAACGCCCAGAGAGCGGTTTGAATTGATTCAAGACGGCGTAGAGCATGTGCTTAAAGAGCGTACTAAGGAAGTGTTTCTTAAGCATGTAACGAGGCTCCAAAGTGCTTATAACATCTGTGCGACTGCTTTGGATTTTGCCGTTCGGGTACAAGTAAGCTTTTTCATGGCAGTAAAATCATTTATCGTCAAGGTTGAACGTGATGGAATGCCAGATGTAGAAGCTTTTAAGAAGAAAATAACTGCGATGATCGAGCAAGCAATTATTAGAGACGGTGACGAAGTTGTATCCATCTCCGCTAAAAAGGAAAAGAGTCTTCTGTCTGTCGAAAATTTAGAAAAGATTATGGCAATGAAACGTAAGAATGTCGCTGCAACAATATTAAAAAAGTTAATTGACGATAAAATTAAATGGTTCGAGCAAACCAACATTGTTCGCTCTGGCTTCTTCTCCGAGAAATTGAAGAACATTGTTGAGCGGTACAATCAGGCTGAAGACATTGATGTGCTGATTACACAGATGATTGATATTGCTAAGGAAATCGAGTCAGCATTAAATGAAGGAATCGATATGCAGTTATCACCGGAAGAACAAGCTTTCTATGACGCTCTAGCAAAGCCTGAACTGGTTAAGGAACATTATCAATCTGATGTGCTTCGGGAGATGGCGAAGAACCTTATTCAACTTATTTCTGAGAACAAGACACCAGATTGGTACAAACGTAATGATGCCAAAGCAAACATGCGCTCACTCATCAAACGCTTGCTTAAAAAATACAAATACCCACCTGATGAAATTCCTGAGGCAACTGAGCTTGTAATAAAACAGGCAGAGTTGCAGATGAAATACAATCCGTATGATTTTAAAGCTAACAACTACAATCATTCATTGGCTGCTGAAAGTAAAGGACAATACTAGGCGTCAATAAGAACAGGAGAAATAGATGACTGCGGAAGAATATGTGCTTTCAGTTGTTCGGAAATATCAGCAGCATGCAGGAGTGAATTCCCCTGCACATAAGACAGCAAACTTGTTATTCAGTTCGATTAAAAGTTGGGCTGGAGATTTTCTGAATGAGGTTCATTTCTCTGGGTCATATGCGAAGGGGACTGGTGTGAAAGGAAGTGCCGATTTAGATCTGTTTATCTCTTTGAAATCAGATACACCATACACCTTGCAATATATTTTCGACTCACTCTTTGATAATTATAAGAATGAAATACCTTCACGCAGACAAAATGTGTCAATAGGAATTAAATATAACGGTCTTGATATTGACCTTGTCCCAGGAAAGAAACAAAAAGGAAACACAAATTATCATAGTCTTTACAAGAGCAAAACTGATACTTGGACTCAAACAAATGTGAAAAATCACATTAAAATTGTGAGTGAATCCGGAAGATGTGATGAAATTAGGGTCATGAAGATATGGAGACATATTAACAATCTTGATTTTCCTTCTATATTCCTTGAACTCTCTGTACTTGAAGCATTAAAACATTCAAATAAGAACCAATGCGCCACAAATGTATGGAAGGTTTTTCATTATTTGAAAAATGATTTTTTAGATAAGCGTATTGTAGATCCATCAAACACGAACAACATAATCTCAGATGACTTAAACAAGCAAGAAAAAAGAAAAATTGTTCAACTTGCTGAACAAGCGCTAGCTAAAAAATATTGGAGTGAAATAATCTGGTAGGTGACGAAAATGAAAAAGCCTGATTTAAGGACAATATTTTATGAATTACAAAATCAAATGATTTCTCAATTAGCAGCTAATCGAAGTATATTGACACACCCAACTACCAAAGGTGATTCCTTTGAAATCAATTGGATAAAATGGCTAAAAGTATATCTGCCAAAAAGATACCAGGTAGATAGGGCGTTTCTTATCGATTCACAAAATAACATTAGTGACCAAATTGATGTTGTTATTTATGACCAGCAATATACCCCATTTGTCTTCAATCAAGATGGAGCTGTGTATATACCTGCCGAAAGTGTTTATGCAATTTTTGAAGTGAAACCTGAGTTGAATAAACAATATATTGAGTATGCGGGACAGAAAACTAAAAGTGCTAGGCAGCTAATTAGAACATCTGCTCCAATACATCATGCCGGCGGCATACTTCCACCAAAAGCTCATTCAAAAATTATATCGGGAATACTTTGCTTAGAAAGTTCCTGGAATCCCCCATTAGGCGATAGCTTTGAAAATGTGATTAAATCGTTAGATGTTGAAGAACAACTTGATATTGGGTGCGCATTAAAATCCGGTTCATTTCGAACAGTCTATGGAGAAGAGTTGCAAATTGAAAAAAGTTCACAACAGGAAACGCTTATATTTTTCTTTTTAAAACTTTTAATTGACTTGCAAAAGCTAGGGACTATCCCTGCTCTTGATATTTCAGAATATGCTAAAGCGCTGGATTCGATATAGCTTGTGAAAAATGAAACGTTTATAAACTATGTTATTGCGCCTTTGGGAGGTGCATGTGAATTCGCCAAAAATTTATCAAAATCAAGATGTTTTTTTTGCTTACATGGATATTCTAGGTTTTAAGAATCTAATTTTGAATAACGAGAACGAGTATCTAAGCAATCTCTACACCGATGTACTTGATAAGATTGTTTTAAAAGGAATAACGAATCGGAAATCTGAATATTTTGGCGATGATGCAAGATTCGCAATGATTAATTCGCTTGTCATATCCGACAGCATAATGCTTTGGACAAATCATGATAATATTTGGGGACTGTTGGAAATCACAGAAGCAACTAGAATTATATTGAGTGAAGGAATGAAGGCGGGAATTCCTCTAAGAGGAATTGTTACTAAAGGACCTATCATCTTTCAAAAAAAAGAAAATGAGAACCACAATTTTGATGTCGGTCGTATAACGCTCGTAGGCAAGGCTTTAGTAAAAGCATACACTGAAGAAGGGATATATGATTGGTCTGGGTGTGTCATCAGTGAGGATTGCATAAATTTGTGGAAAAATGGAGTCATTGAGTATTATCTTAAGGATGCTAGAAAGCACAACATCTACGTCGATTACCTATCTCCTGTAAAAAATAAAAATAAAGAGGGCGAAGTTGTTATCGAGGAAAAAATGATGACATCTGTAAATTGGACCAGCGGGATATCTCGATCTCAAGTCGAATGGGCTTTTTCTGCCCATAATAAAGGGACTGATAAACGAAAATTAATTCATACCCTACTGTTTTATGATCAGATGATGAGCTTAGAATAATAAATAAATAAATATGGGATGAACATTGTGTGTTAACTGGTATTAGATCAGTGAATGACTTTTTTGAATATAAATAGTTGAATTTACCTTAATTTATTCTTTATAACAGGGAGAAGATACCATGAAAAATCACTTATTGCTAGCTAAAGCTTATATTTACCCAACGAACAGGATTAACCCGCAAATTGATGACTGCAATTTCGATGGAGAAGCAGGCTTTTGGGTTATTAATGATACGGGTACTCCTTTCGTTAAGGACAATAATAGACCAAAGCCTATGACAAAAAAGGCTGACGTAGAAACAGGTGAAGACCGCAAGTGACTCCTCTCGATATACTTATCATTTCGGACAAGATGGATTTTACTACAGATTACGTCTGTCTCGAACTTAAGAATAGAAAAGTTTCATACTTCAGGATAAACCGTGATGAGTTTAACTATTACAAAATTACTTTGACCATTAATCCATTATCATTAAAGGTCGAATTCAATGAAAAGACGTACTTAATAAACGAAAGTCATTTAAAAAGTGTTTATTTTCGAGCGCCGATTTATTTGCGAGAATTAAATAATGGGTCACTTGGAGCTGAAGAACAGTTATATCGTTCACAATGGATGGCTTTCATTAGAAACCTAACTATATTTGAAAAAGTTAATTGGGTAAACAACCCGATTTCAACTTTTAAAGCTGAGAATAAGCTGTTACAACTTAAATATGCTTCGGAGCTGGGCTTCTTATGTCCGAAAACGATTGTAACCAATACTTCAAGTCAGAGAGTAATTGATGAAGATGAGTTTATTGTAAAATCAATTGATACGGCTCTATTAAATGTTGATGGTAAAGAAGCTTTTGTATATTCCAATATAGTCAATTTCGAAGAATTTACTAATTCTGATCTTAGTTTATCACCGATTATTGTACAAGAATATATAGGTAATAAAATTGATGTTCGTGTTACTGTAGTCGGAAATGAGGTTTTTTCAGTTAAAATTGTTAAAGATAATAAAGGAGTTGAAGGGGATTGGAGATTGCATAAAGATGACGTTCAGTTTACTCCTTTTTCATTACCTCAAGATATTTCACAGAAATGTATTAAACTTGTGGAATCATTCGGATTATCCTTTGGTGCAATTGATTTAATCGAAAGTGACAGTAAGTATTATTTCATTGAAGTCAATCCGACTGGTGAGTGGGCATGGCTTGTAGAATCAGCAAACTTTGCAATACCAGAAAGCATTTGTAATTTGATAATGAGGAAAAATAATGAAAATAGTTGAAGGGCTCTTACCGTTTATTAAAGTAAATCGTGCTGAGAAAAGTATACAAGAAGATATCAATAAGGCATTCGAAAAGATTAATCAGAACGAGAACACTCCGCTAATGAATAAATTTCGTGGGGTATCTGTTGAAGATGCGAATTCGATTTTTGAAAATCTTTCAGATAATAGAAAATCGCTTGAAGATAAAGCAAAGGTTACTGCCGTAGCGGTAACAGTCTCCTTTACATTATTTGGGGGGATGGCAGGATATCTTCTGAATTTAAGAGAAAAGTTTCTAGATCATAATTTTTTTAACATCTCATTAATCTTGGCATTATTAATACTTGTATTTTACTTAATTGTCAGTGGATGGTATTCACTAAAAACTCTTAATAGTCGTCCTACTAATGATTTTTCTTTGGATGACTTGGAATATCTAGTTACTTTAAGTGGAAATGAAGATAATATGTTAAAGGAAAAAGTTTACTTAATTGCTCGTAATTATGAGCTGAAAATGTATGACAACTTAAAGCTTAGTAATTATGTAATAGCAAGTAATACCTCATTACGAAATTCCCTTGTCTGTGTAGGGCTTTTGTTATTGATTACAACTTCTAGCTTCATTATACCGACTACAAGTAATAATGACAAAGTATTGAATGAAATAAGTAATGTCCATGCAAAAACTAATACAGCAATAAATGAAGTTAAATCAGTTTTAGCCGAACTTAACGAGTTATCTAAAAACGTACAGCAACAGCGCAAGTTTGAACCCGTTCAATTGCAATATCTAAATGACATGACAGAGAAAATGACGGAACTTTCTAAAAAGATTGATGTTCTTAAATTTGAAATGGAGCATCAAAAGGAACCTTCATTAGATCATGGGGGGGTAACAACGCGGTAACAATCCGGTAACAAAATACCGATAATGCCCTAGATTTTGCGATAACCAAAAATAATAAAAAGCGCCAAAAAACATTGCGGGACAAGCCTTCCGAGACTTTCAGATAACCAGCGATAACGGGTTGATGAACCCTGGCAGCGATGAGGTCAGGGGTTCGATCCCCCTAGGCTCCACCACACATAAGAACATAACCACGTCAAGACGTGGTTTTTTTGCGTGATGGAATGCCCAGAGGGGGCGAACCCGGAGTTCAGTTCGCGCGGATGGAGCGAATGCGGAGGAGGGCAACGTCTGAATCTACCGCTAAAAGTAGTCCTCACCCCGAGTAAGCTTCGTAAGCATCTGATCAAAGTCTCGGTCAGCTCAAGATATCCCCTTAGGTATCGTATAAATAAGTACTGAGATAATTAAAATTGTTCAATGATAACTCCTGATAAGTATGTTTTTGAGGTTAAGAATGGCCTCTTTTCGAGAGCGAAAGTATGTAGCACGACTTATGTTGTAGCCGCTCAGCATTCCGAAGCAGCTCGTTCGTCTGTTCATAGGTTGTCACGATGACAAAGCGAAGACCCGCAGTATGATGAATGATCATGTCTGTAATGATAATACCGACCATTTCATAATAAGAATAAGCGCTTCACGCGGAGAAACACTCGCAAGTAATTGGTAATATGTATCTGCTTCCTCAATAGGTAAATACCGCATATGTTTGATCTCTTTTGGAAAAACGTCATCCAGCAGGCCCGGTATAAAGCGCTCCAACAAAGAGATGGTTTCATCGGTTGTATCTGCGCAGCACATTTGGCGGTTGAACTGTATTGGGGCAGTAAAACTAAACCACTGTGGTAGAGCGCATCACTGGCAGCGATCCGGTGAGGGGTTCGTTCGAGCCCCTAGGCTCTACCATAACAGAATTACGAAACACGCCGGACCAGGCGTGTTTTTCGTATTATCAGGCTATCTAGGGTTTACTGGATATAACGGGACTCAACGACGTTGGGGGAAGGAAGTGTTCTGATGAAAAAAATCTATCTATTGGATTCTCACACCCCCCCTAGGCGTAGGCTTATTTATATCTGCTAAGATTGGTAAGGTGAAATTTGTTTAGTAAAAAATAAAGTGCAATCCCCTAACGTGCTGTCGTTTGATATGTATGAACCGAATGGAACGAAAACCAATCGCATAATGTGCTAATAAGAACGCCACTCAGCGGAGGCTCCTTTCGCCCGTGGCGTTCTTTTCTTTATGATCTCATTAAGCGAAAGCTTTTTGTTCCTGGTCAAGCCTTACTGTAGTCAAATATGAAATCTGAGGAAGGGAAAAGAATGTAGCCAAAGAACGAAGCCTAGTGTAAATAGTCCGTAATATAACAGAGTCTATTTCAATAATCATGCTCTCATTGGCTATGTAATCCTGTAGACAGACTCTGATAAGATAGGGGCTATCTTTTAATGTGACAAATTTTCGATGGATGGGGTCGTAATCGTTGTAAAAGCAATAATGGGTCTGCTTCACGGCATGTTGATATAGTTCAGCGCACCGTTCGCTGACCTTTAAAAATCGTTTTTGTCCCAAACTATCTTTAACGGTCAGGATCCTGATTGATACATCTAATGAATTTTTTTTCAAATAAACCATCTCATGAATTTCTACCCCTTCCATGAGCAAGCGAATGATAATGGCATCCTGGGGATTCAAGCATTGTCTCTCAATAAAATACAGTTTTTCTAATGTGAGGTTGGGCATAAAATAAACATCTTCACCCTTTCATTTTGGAAATATATGGTGTTCCGAAAAAGTATTATACATGATAAAAATCAAAAATGATACGATGTAAAATAAGAGGTTTTGTCGTTATTTGCTCCGGATGAAACATCGGATATTCATTTTATTTGTTATAGAGTATAATAGGCTGAGCCAGCAGAGTGTAGCACTCATTTAACGTAAAAAAGAGGTGTGTTGTCTTGGAAGCAAAATATTGCATGTCATGCGGATGCGCATTGGAAATAAGGGAGATTGAAGGTATTTCGAGAAGGGCTTGCCCCGAGTGCAGCTTCGTTCATTGGGGAAATTACAGTATTGGCGTCGGGGCGCTCGTGGTAAAAGACGGCAAGGTGCTGCTCGTTCGCAGAGCCCAGGATCCGGGGAAAGGATATTGGACCAACCCGGGTGGATATATTGAACAGTTTGAAATGATCCATGAAACGATCCGAAGGGAAGTACTGGAGGAATCGGGCGTCGAGGCTGTAGTGAAAAGCGTGGTAGCCGTCCGGGATCAACCGAGAAATATACATAACGTCTATATCGCCTTCACCATGGAATATGTGGGAGGTGAACCGACACCGGATGGTGTGGAAGTAGATGCTGCCGGTTTCTACACACTGCAGGAGATGGAGACGATGAATGTCGCGCCGTTTACACGTTGGCTCGTCGACGTAGCCGTACGGGCCAAAACGGTAGGGTTGGTAGCGGATGAGCAGCCGATCGTTCCTCTCGCTGGCAATGTCTTATTCCGGGTTTAATTTGAGACTAAACAAAACGCCACCCAGATGGATCTTTCCGTCGGGGGGCGTTTTTGGTTTTTATGGATTATGGTTTCATCGATGAGCACCATGGACCCCATGGGTGCCGTGTATCCCGTGAACGCCGGGCCAGCCTGGATGATAACCGCCATAGTAACCGCCGTATGGATGTACACCCATAGCGCCGGGGTAGTAGGATGGATAAGGAACCGAATAAGTGGTTAACGGATAGGGACCATAAGGGTATGCGTAAGGCATAAAAGCCATCTAATCCTCTCCTCATAACTATAAGATGATAACAAGTTATGCACCGCAGATGAATCATGATGCTTGCCCCTGAAAATTAGGACTTTTAATGAATAAAAATGGTAACGCGCCAATGGAGATAATTGCAAAACCAAAGGCTTTCGCGATTGATTTGATGGCTCTCACAGCTTCCATAGTAATCCTCTCCCAATTCCCCTTTAAATGAATCTCAAAAAATAATCCTTCTATTGTTTCAAGTGTTGTGTTTGAATAAGGTGGATAGGGCTAGAAATAATATCCATAGTAGTCCAATAAAAAAAAGAGGTGCTGCAAAATGTCGACGGAATCAAACTTATATAACAAATTGGGAGGAGAGGAAGCCATCACCAAAGTGGTCGATTATTTTTACAAGCTTATTTTAGCGGATGATACGGTAAATCAATATTTTATAAATACCGATATGGAAAAGCAGCGTAGGCATCAAACGAAATTCATCAGCTATGCATTGGGCGGACCCAACTCATATTCAGGGCATTCGATGGCCAAAGCTCATGAAGGATTAAACCTGCAGCCTGTTCATTTCAACGCGATTGCAAAACATCTTCATGATGCGCTTGCCCACTTTAACGTTAGTGAACAAGATATTGATCAAGTATTAAGTCAAGTGGCCACCTTGAAGGATGACATCCTTTACAAATAAGCAAGACTTCACTTCAAGTCTACTCTTCTGCTAATCTACCGTTTTTTTAATTGAGTGAATTCTGGTAGGATGAAGAAAATTTTCAAAAGGAGAATGCTATGAAAGCATTAGTATTAAACGAACCGGGGAAACCGGATACTCTGACAATAACGGAATTACCTCTGCCCAAGCCCGGAACGGGTGAAATTCGGGTGCGTGTAGGGGCGGCAAGCTTGAATCCAATTGACTATAAGGTCTCTTTAAACGGCCATCCGGATTGGGTGTATCCATTTGTGCTCGGCGTGGATGTAGCTGGGACAATAGATGAAATTGGAGAAGGAGTCACGAACTGGTCTGTCGGAGATCGGATTGTATATCACGGGAACTTCTCTAAGCCAGGTGGGTATGCAGAGTATAGCGTAACAACAGCACATACGGTTGCCGCTGTACCGGATGGGATATCGTTTGTGGAAGCGGCAGCTTTCCCGTGTGCGGGGCTAACGGCTTATCAAGCTCTACATAGAAAAATGCATATGCAAAAGGGCCATTCTATCCTGATTCACGCCGGTGCCGGGGGTGTCGGCGGCTATGCGATCCAACTGGCCAAAGCATTCGGCGCTTCCAACATCATGACGACGGCATCACCCGGCAGCTTGGATTATGTCAAGACCTTAGGCGCCCATGTTGTGATCGACTACAACAACGAGAACGTGCATGATCGAGTCATGGAAGTTACTGATGGTTTAGGGGTCGACCTTATTCTGAATTCCATTAACCGGGTGACTGCACAGGCCGATTTGTCTATGCTGGCGTTTGGAGGTCAATTGGCGTGTATCGCAGGAGCGCCTGAGACGGTTGCCGATTTTCAGCCTTCGCACAAAACGTTCACGGTTCACAAATTGATGTTAGGCGGAGCTCATGTGTCAGGAGACGACAGGGCAGAGAGAGACCTTGCTCGGATGGCAGAAGAATTCATGAAGCTGATGCTGGATAAGAAAGTGGATCCGATGGTGAATGAGGTCATATCCTTGGAACAAGTTCCAGAAGCGCTTATCCGATTATCTCAAAGACATGTACGAGGAAAAATCGTAGTTAAACTGTAAAGAAGTAAATCTTATCCCCAATAGGTCAAAAAGATCGGGCTGCTGCTGCAGTCCGATCTTTTTTGACGATAGATGATGCCATTTAGATATTCCGAAATCCTCTACGGTATTCTCGGGGCGAGAGGCCTTCGTATTTAGTAAAGCTGGAGCTGAAGTAGGAAGGCTGGTGAAAACCGACATCCTCAGCGATCCGGGCGATTTGCAGATCGGTTTGGAGGAGAAGCAGCTTGGCTTGCTCCAATCGGTACCTCATGAGATATTCGAATGGAGAGCAGCCGAACTCCTTCTGCATACAGCGCGCAATATAAACAGGGTGAAAGTTCATCGCCTCCCCGAGAGTTTGCGCTGTAATATCCTCTTTATAATGCATGCGCAGGTAAGAGGCGGCTCGGTCCGCAACATTCGTCCCGGGCATCACCGCACGTAAATCAAAAGAGGCATTCAACTGCTCGAGGATGTTTTGAAACATTAGCTGATGCTTCCAACGCGCCCAGTTGTTATGAGATTTGCGCTCCAGCTCGGTTAGCTGTTGAAGCATGTCGTATACGGATGTCGGCTGCAGCAGCTTAACAAATTGAGGGATCGCCATTGTAAAGGTTTGCATTGTATAAGTGCTGAAATTCGTAGCTTCCCCTTGCGGTGCTGCATCCGCACTCTCGGTGCTTCCCCAACTACCGGTCGTATTGAAATGGAGCCAGTAATACCTTGTTTCCGCACGGCACGCTTCCGTCGGGTAATGATATCGGTCAGGACGGAGAATGAGCGCATGACCTGCCGAAATTTCGTAGCGCTGGTCTTCCTCCCCTATATAAATACAACCGCTTGTGACTACCAGCAAATCAAAAACTCCGATGTTCCGCCGATTCAAATGCTTTTGTCCGGGCTGAAATAAAGTGTAATCACTGACAATATAGTACGGCAATGGCGGGGCCGTAAATTGAAGTATGGACATCCGCCTCCTCCGATCTCATGAAGTTGGAATAATGAAAGTTTTGGTTCAGAAACTGACACATCGATTTCAGTATAACGTTTATAATGTGAGTTAGCCAACTTGGTGGAAGATGAGAGTCTTCATGCAACAAGAGATCAGGGGGAAAATGTTGGTGCAAAAGGAAAAGAAAATGTCGCTTTGGCTGCTCGCGTGGCCTATTTTTATCGAAATGTTCCTGCAGTTTCTGCTCGGAACCGCAGATACATTGATGGTGAGCCACATATCTGATGATGCTGTAGCGGTGGTGGGCATTTCCAATCAATTGTTTGCAGCTGTTAATATCTTGTTTATGGCGGTGGCCAGCGGAGCAGGTATACTTGTTGCACAAAAGCTTGGAGCGAATAAAGAAGAGGAAGCGCGAACCATTGGCATCATCGGCGCGAATGTTTGCTTGGGGATCGGTGTGTTTCTTAGTGTTATCCTCTACTTTGGAGCGGGGCTGATCGCCCGCATGCTGCAACTGCCTGAAGCATTGCAGCCGCTTGGTGAAATCTATATTTCCGTTGTCGGCGGGGGGATGGTGTTTATGGCGGCGATGGCTGCGCTGGGTACCATCATCCGTAACACCGGAAACACGCGAAGCCCTATGTACATAGCGATGGGAATGAATGTGGTTCACATTGTGCTCAACTACGTCGTCATCTTCGGTGCCTTTGGCTTTCCTCCAATGGGGATAGAAGGGGTCGCCTGGTCCACGACAATTAGCCGCTTGCTCGGTGCTGTGACGATGCTGGTCATTTATCGCAAGGCGTTTCGACAGCGGATTGAATGGAAGGATTTACGTTTATTTGATAAGCGATTGTTCAAGGAAACCATGAAATTGAGCTGGCCCCTAGGCGTGAATATGTCTTCTTGGTGCATTACGCAGCTGGTTATCTTTGCTTTTATTGCTATGATTGGAGCCAAGGAGCTGAGTGCCCGGACTTACATGAATACGATGGAATCTTTATGTTTTTTGATCGGCTACTCCATCGCTATGGCGGGGCAAATTCGCATCGCCCATTTATACGGTTCCGGTGAGCATCAGAAGTCTTATCGAGGTGCTTATCAGGTTTTGTGGATCGGACTTGCGCTGGTCCAAGCGAATGCTCTTCTGATCTATGGGTTTGGAAATGAAGCGATCCGATTGTTCACAACCGATCCGGAAATTGCAGCTCTGGGCGTATCCCTACTGGCGGTTAATCTGCTACTTCAGCCGGCCAAGATGCTCAATATGGCTATCGGAAGCGCGTTGACTGCTGTTGGAGAAACCCGGTTTATCATGATCATTGGATTTATTTCGATGTGGGGCGTTTCCGTAGGACTCTCTTATTATCTGGGGATACGGCTGGGTTGGGGCTTGCTCGGTATCTATATTGCGATGATTCTCGATGAATTATTGCGCGGGGGGCTTGTTCTGTACCGCTGGAGGTCAAAAAGGTTTATGGCTGAAGTCCATAAAGAAGCACCGGCTCAACCGGCAGTGAGGGTAACATAAACCTCAAGAGGCAGACTCTTGCGGGTCTGCCTTTGTCCGGCTTATGAAGAAGCTCTCACCTTACTTTCAAATTTTCCTTGGTGCGCCCCGTTACAGAATGGCTTATTGGCGGACAAACCACAGCGGCACAAGTAAGTCGCTTGTTTAGTTTCAAATGGATTGCCTTCGCCATCAAGAAGCTGAATTTCGCCATTCACGACCAAAGGTCCATTGTCTGAAACCGTTATCTTTACATCGGACATGTTATCACCTCCCTTGCATCCAAAGAAGATTATATTATTTACTTTTCGTAATTAAATATAAAATTATAAATAAATAAATTAATATAAATAAATTTATTTATGTTAGCTTGTTGTTGGGACAATTTTTGTTATAATAAAAGTATAGGTGAGGTGATTAAAATGGAACAATCTTCATTATGCCCCAGATTTGAGAGAGGTATGCAAATCATAAGCAAACGTTGGATCGGGTTAATTATTCATCAGCTTCTGTCAGGACCCCAGCGGTTTTGTACAATAGAGGGCGCACTCCCCAATATCAGCGGAAGGCTTTTGTCGGAGAGACTGAAGGATCTTGAGCATGAGGGGATCGTAAAAAGAGAGGTTTTCCCGGAAACTCCCGTTCGCATAGAATATTCATTAACGGATAAGGGTCTTGCCCTGGAACCGGTGATCAGAGAAATTGAACAATGGTCTTCCCAATGGATACAATTGGAAATGGTGGAATCCGAATGAGTCATTACTCATAACCAAAAAACCTTAGTCCTCTGGAATAAGGTTTTTTGTGTTGGTTAGTTTTCTACGGTTGTTGATTTTCGAAAATCAAGCAGCTCGGATACCGTGACGAATCGATACCCTCTCTCTTTTAGCTGAGGGAGTATTTGTTTCAAGGCTTCTACGGTCTGGCTCTTTCCTTCAACATAATCATGAAATAAGATAATGTCCCCGTTCCGGGCGTTAGTGAGTACTTTGTTCACGATTTTGGTGACACCGGGACGGTTCCAATCCTCCGTATCTTGATGCCAAGACCACATCACGACCAAATAACCCGACTTTTTCGAGGCATTGACCAAATTCTCGCCATAATAACCGCCGGGAGGGCGAAAAAGGCTGGGTTTAAGACCGGTAGTATCGAGGATGATTTGTTCAGCCTTTAAAATTTCATCCTGGACCTTTTCCCCTGGAATCCTCTTTTTAAAGTAGGGGTGACTATAGGTGTGATTCGCAATTTCATGGCCTTCTCCCACTTCTCTTTTGACTAAATCAGGGTATTTTTCAACACGTTTACCAATGACAAAGAAGGTTGCCTTAGCTCCATATTGGTTCAAAAGGTCCAAGATCTCCGGGGTATCCGAAGGGTCGGGGCCGTCATCAAAAGTCAAAGCAATAATCTTTTCGTCGGTTGGCACCTCCCACACAATATCTCCGCGTGCTTCATAGTATTCACGTCCTTTGGACGGTGGCTGCGCCTCCGCATGACTCCATAACGTGGACATTAAGCAAGTGATAACCATCATGGAAGTACTAAATTTTCGCATGGTATCCCCTCCATAACATTAACAGGATTATCATGCCATGTTTGTCTGCATTCTAATTTACCTTTATATTCCTTTTGAAAATAGGGCAAGGAGTCGGTGCGACCGACTCCCTGTGATTTTAGCTTATGATTACTTTGCTGTTTTGATGTAAATACGGCTTGTTTCTTCCCAAATATCTCCTGGCTCCAGACCGAGTAAGCCGATGTGCTCCGGATCTAAAGGCTGCTCCACGTTGGGCGCATTCACCAGATTAATTTGGGGCTCGGGGCAGAAAAATCCTTCTGTGGCGTTGTTATTCCAAATCATCCACTGCTTATAGGCTGTTCCGACATCATAGATCAAGGTGATCCCGTGATTCGTGTCCGTCAGCTCCATCCGGTTGCGACCGTTCTGCGGTGCAGCCGTGTAGTGGTTATCCATGGGTTCGAAAAACGGTGACAAACCTTCTTCTTTCATCCGTAGCTCCTCAGGAGTTAGCGGCTGATATTGTCCTGTAGGCAGCATCCGCTCGTTTAGCTCCCAACGCTGACCGATGGTCGTCTTGAAGCGATAATCCGTCGCAGTACTGTCCGGAGAGAATGGAGCGTTAATGGCGGTGTGGAATGCAAGCAGGCAGGGCATCCGGTCATCTCCGTCGTTGCGTACCGTGACGTGCTGGAGCAAGCCCAGCTCGCTGAGCGTGTAGCGAATGGTGATGGTGAAGGAGTGGGGGAGATAGCGGTGAACCGGATGATCCTCGTTGACCGTAAGCGTGAGAGTCACATGGCTTTCCGCATCGTCTGCCGAGAATCGTTCGACTTGCCAAGGAATATTATGTATAAATCCATGAAGATGATTTCCTGTCGTCGGTTCGTTCACCGGGAATTCGTACGTTGCCTTGTTCCAGTGAAATTTCCCGTCTTCGTAACGGTTGGGGGGAAACAGCACGGGTATGCCATGAATAATGGGATTAATTTTGAAGGAATCCATTTCGTCCTCTGTCGGCTCGTGCAAAAAGCGGTACTGTTTCTCCGTATCGCGGAAGGCAATCAGATTGGCGCCGATGTTAGGCAGAACGGCAGCCTCGTACCGGCCCGCCTTGAGCCATACGGCTTTCTCTCCTTGATATGTTCCTTCGAATGCTTGTACGTCGCGTTCCATATTCTCCTCCTGTGTGTAAGAGATGACTTGCCAGCTTCATTATATAATAGATTACAAAATTGGAATATAAACATAATAAACATGCGGCGGCAGGTGCTGGCTTCGATCAAAGAGCTGACGCTGCGTGTGCTGCAGGAAGCCGGTCTTCAGCTTTCCCGTGACCCTCAAATCTCATCTGAGAAAGGAAACGTGAATCTGTCATATTGACATACCCCACGGGGGTACTGTATGCTGTTGGTATGAGGAGGTGCGTTATGGAACAAATCAATAAAACAACGGAAGAAAGCTCTTGTTGTTCTGATACGGAGGAACGCAAGAGTCACCACTCGGACAAGACGAAAAGCAATCTAATCAGCCGTTTGAACCGGATAGAAGGGCAAATCCGCGGTGTAAAAGGCATGATCGAGAAGGATACGTATTGTGACGATGTGTTGAATCAGATTGCAGCTATTCAATCGGCGTTGAACGGGGTAGGAAAACTGCTGCTGGAGAATCATATGAAAAGCTGCGTCATTGAGCGAATCCAGTCTGGTGATCGCGAAGTGATAGACGAGATTTTGGTCACCATGAATAAATTAATCAAATAATTCGAAGGAGTGGTTATCATGCAACAAACAACATTGAAAGTAGAAGGAATGTCCTGCAACCATTGCGTAAACTCCATAGAGAAAGCCTTAAAACAACTGGGCGCAGAGGGGAAAGTGGACTTGGGCGGCAAGTCAGTTACGGTGGATTACGATGAAAGCAAACTGACTTTAGAGACCATCAAGGAAGCCATTGAAGATCAAGGCTACGATGTGGTATAAACACCGGAAGCATTGCAGTAAAATACGGCTCTAATCATAAGAACTGAAGGAAAATCCATAAAAAAGTTGATTTAGGTCATCGACCCTGCCTCCATATGAAGCCGATCTGGCCATCGGCTTCTCCTGTCAAACTGACGGCTGCTTCTGCATTTCGAGCCCCACACCATATCCAGCGACATTACACCCACATCCAACCCCCACCATATTTGTCCTCCAGAAATCCTGATTCCTAGCTCCACAATTCTTCTCCAAAGCCGATTTCCGATGCTAAGAGTTCACCCGATTTAATTAATCGTAACAAATACTATTTACAGCGGGGGATAAATACGCTACAATAGGCCGTAATCTAATAGTAATTATTACATATAATAAAGGAGCTTATTTATGTTTGAAATAGAAAATAAAATCCCGGTCACGGTGCTCAGCGGATATTTGGGCGCCGGTAAAACTACGATGCTGAATCACGTACTGAACAATCGCCAAGGGTTGAAGGTCGCGGTCATCGTGAATGACCTGAGTGAAGTCAACGTGGATGCCGATCTTATTAAAGACGGGGCCGGTCTTTCGCGTACGGAAGAGAAGCTCGTGGAAATGTCGAATGGCTGTATCTGCTGTACGCTGCGTGAAGATTTACTTAAGGAAGTGGAGCGACTCGCACGGGATGGCCGGTTTGATTATATCCTGATTGAATCTACTGGGGTGGGTGAACCCATCCCCGTAGCGCAGACATTCACCTACATAGATGAGGAGCATGGGATCGATTTGTCGCAAATATGCCGGCTTGACTCTATGGTCACGGTGGTCGATGCATACCGGTTTTGGCATGATTTCTCCTCCGGCGAAACGCTTCTTGACCGGCATCAGGCGGTAGGGGAAGACGATACTCGTGATGTGGTCGACTTGTTAATCAGTCAAATCGAATTTTGCGATGTGCTGATCTTGAACAAATGCGGCATGGTGGATCCCGAAGAGCTGAGTGAACTTGAACGAGTACTGCGCAAGCTGCAGCCGCGTGCCAAGCTGATCCGGACGGATTATGGTCAAGTGGACCCGCATGACATTTTGAATACGGGTTTATTTGATTTTGATGAGGCCAGCAGCTCGGCGGGATGGATTCAGGAGATGGAGAAGGAGCATCATACGCCGGAAACGGACGAATATGGCATTTCCTCATTCGTTTATGAGCGTCGCAGGCCGTTTCATCCGGTGAGGCTGACAGAGTGGTTAGCCGATTGGCCCGAAGAGATCGTACGCGCGAAGGGGACGATTTGGCTTGCGAGCCGCAACGAGCTTGCACAAAGCTTAAGCCAGGCAGGTCCATCCATCCAATTCGGACCCGCAGGGTATTGGGTCGCTTCACTGCCAGAAGAGGAACGCCTAGCTGTACTCGCCGATGAACCGGAGCTTTTAGAGCATTGGGATGCCGAATATGGAGACCGGTTGAACCGGATGGTCTTTATCGGTATCGGCATGGATCAAACGGGCTTCAGCTCTGAGCTCGATGCTTGCCTGCTGACGCCAGAGGAAATGAAATCCGATTGGACAAAGCTAAAGGATGAGCTCCCGAATGCTTCCTTAGAGCAGCTGGAAGCCGCATTTGACCAGCAGCCGTTATGAATAAAAGTGACGCTTCTTCGGGGTTCAAGGTAAAAAAGCATGTAAGGAGTGCTCCCAACAAGACAAACGTTGGCGGGACTCCGTTTTTTTTCGTACAATGAAGAAGGGAGGGATGTTGATGACCACTTGGAATTTGTCAGGTACCCGGCACCATGTGCTGATTTGTAATGGAGGAAGCTGTATGCGCAAAGGGGGGGAAGAGGTGACCCTAGCGATCAGAGACGAAATCGCGGCGCAGGGGGCGGATGCTCAGATTCATACGACAAGAACACGGTGTAACGGCCGGTGCGAGAATGCGTGCGTCGTTGTAGTTTACCCCGAAGGCGTATGGTACAAAGAAATCACTCCTGAGCTGGGCAGAGAGGTAATAAAAAGGCATTTATCAGGAGGCCCGGCAAATGAGGAGCTTATGATATATAGTTACGATGGTGAAGGCTTCGTTCTGTCCGCGCATGCAGCGGAGGGAAAGTCCAAGCCGAATGATCAAATTCGCTCTGTAAAATAACTTCCCACGCGTGGGCGCATGACAAAAACTGCCGTTTCCCGGTGTGTTTATACGAGGTGGTTTGGATGAAGACGATTCTGATCGTAGACGATGAGGCCAAAATTCGTGAGGTTGTCGCTTCTTATTTGCGTAAAGAGGGATATCTTACGATAGAAGCTGGCTCGGGGTCGGAGGCACTGGAATTAGCGGAAAAAGGAAATCTTGATTTTATCATATTGGATTTAATGCTCCCCGATATTTCAGGAGAAGAGGTGTGCCGACGTGTGCGCAGATTCAGCCCAATCCCTGTCCTAATGCTCACAGCCAAATCGTCGGGAACTTCCAAAATCAACGGATTGTCGTTAGGCGCGGACGATTATTTGGTCAAGCCGTTCGATCCGAACGAGTTGACAGCCAGAGTGCGTGCCATTCTTCGGCGATCCGGCGGTGACACTTTGCTTGCGGACCGTATTTCATTCCAAGAGGACAGATTGGTGCTGGACATCCCTGGGCAAAAGGTCTATGTGAGCGGGGAGAAAGTCAGTCTCACACCGAATGAGTTCAGGCTGCTTGTAGTGATGGCGAGACATCCGCAGCGTGTATTTTCTCGCGCTGAGCTCGTGGAGAAGGTGCTCGGCTTCGATTTTGAAGGAGATGAGCGAACCATTGACCAGCATGTCAAAAACTTGCGGCAAAAAATAGAGCGCGATCCGAGAGAGCCCTTTTTCCTTGTTACCGTGTTCGGTAAAGGCTATCGCTTCCAGGGAGGATGAAGGAGATGCTGAATCGTTTATCCGTTCGTTGGACGTTGATTTTGTTTGCTTTGACCGCATGCATCCTGCTGATCGCTACCGCTACGCTGGTATCGGGAATCCATTACCATTTTCAAATGGTTCAGAATGAACTGCCGGGGGATACAGCGATGACATCTGATTGGGGCCTTCATTTGGAAATGGCAATCGTAGAGTCCATCCTGTGGACCTTGCTTGGAGCGCTGCTCCTTGCGATGGTGGTCAGCACGTATGTGGCAAGAAGAATATCGGCGCCGCTAATTGAAATGAAATATGCCGCCGAAGCGATGACGCGAGGACGATTTACCGCCAGAATTGCGGGTCAAAGTAGGGATGAGCTTGGACAGTTGAGTCAAGCCATCAATCATCTGGCAGAAAGACTGCAGCAGCAGGAAAATCTCCGCGTCTCCATGACTGATAATATCGCTCATGAGCTGCGCACACCGTTGACTACGCTAAAGAGTCACATGATTGCACTAAAAGACGGGATATGGGAGCCTACGCCGGAGCGTCTGGAATCTTGCTATGAAGAAATTGATCGGCTGGCAGGCTTGGTGAACGACCTGCAGGAGCTCAATGAGTTGGGAACTCCGGAATTCGGAATGGCCTTCACTGATGTATGGATTGATGAAGTGCTGAATGAATCCATTCAAGTCATGCAAGCTGCTTATCATGAGAAAAAAGTGCATTTGGCGGCCGATCTGGCGGCCGGTGTTCGAATGAAGGCAGATGCGCATCGTATGAAGCAGGTATTTGTAAACCTGTTATCCAACGCTTTAAAATTTACTCCGTCTTCGGGCAGGGTGAAGGTAGAATTGCGTGAAAACGCTAATTACATAGAAATTCTTGTGGCGGATAACGGCATCGGAATTTCCCCGGACGACCTCCCCTATATATTTGAGCGATTTTACCGGGCTGATAAATCGCGCGGGCGAGAGACGGGAGGCAGCGGAATCGGGCTGGCCATCGTTCGTACAATTGTGGAAGCGCATAGCGGCGAAGTATGGGCGGAGAGCGGAGATAAAGGGAGCCGCTTTCAATTGTGTTTTCCCAAATAGATCGTTCTTGGGCTTAGCGCGAGAAAGAGGAAGATGTGTCCGGTGCGAACGCCTTGCGATTTTATAAGCTGGATAGTGAAATACAACCTATAGCCGTGGCCAAGAAACACTGTCGCCGGACGGTTGATTTATGAGGGGGATTTTGCAAACGGGCTGGCCCATGGCACAGGGAAGCTGTTCGATAAAGACGGAAATCTGCAGTACAGCGGCATTTTTGACCATGATCGTATCCATGGATGGGGCAAGTCGTTCAGAGCGGATGGAACGCTTGAATATTCGGGTATCTTCGCATATGGAGAAACAACTGGTGAAGGATTTTCCTATATTGGGAGCGGGATCAAATGGATACCGGAATTTGAAGCGAAAACAGACTCTAAGAGGAAGACCGTGATTTATCCGAATGGAGCCATGTATTCCGGGTCATTCTCAGGAGGTCAGGCAGAAGGGAAAGGCAAGCTGACATCTTTGTTTGGTGAGGTGATCGCAGAGGGATTGTGGAAGGACGGACAACTGGAGACGGGAAGCGGCATGTCAATGAAGCGTGTATCCGTGTCGGATAGCGTAGATTACAATATGGTTACCCGATCTGACGATTTGCGGCGTTATGAAAGCAAGGTTTATGGCTTTGAAGTGCAGCTTCCGGACAATTGGATTGGAAAGCCGCTTGAGATTATGGATGGTCCTGGTGAATTTTCCATTTATTATGCGTCTCCATCCCGTCCCGAACGGAAAGATCCTCTGCTCATACGAAGAAGGAATGGCAAGAGGCAGGCTCAGCTGTGCTGCTTAAGGAGCATAACGGATGGATATACGGCTATGTTGTGGAGAACGGCGGGACGGATTTGACTGCGGAAGAGGCTGCAGGTGCTTCTGCGTTGCGTGAAAGCTCCAGGCAATTGCTTGAAGGCTTTCAGCTGATCCGTCCAGGCGTTGGCGTAAGTGGAGAGGATTTGAAAGGATCGGATAAACAGATTTGGGAGAAGTTCACGCAGATCGAAAGATGGACGCTGCAAACGGCTGGGGTGTATCCTGAAGGAGTATGGTTAAGTGAGCGCGATAAGCAGCTTGTTGTGAGTAGGCTGCAGGAAGTATACCATCCCGTAATGGCCGAGCGAATGTTTACGGTACAGAATAGAAAAGTGGACGGAGGCTATGAACCTATACCAATCGGATATGTGTCTATCGCTATGATCGGAGATGACTTAAAGGTGACTCAGGTGCAGGATTCCGTGAATGGACAGCTTAAGATCACCATCGCGGGAAGTGACGTAGAGGTATTGTATGCGCTGGATTCGAACACTTATACAATCGTCGCTTACCAAGTGATCAAGTCTAATTACTAATGGGGATGAGGAAAAGTCTTTTGGATCATCGGATCTGAAAGGCTTTTTGACTTGAGAAGAGGCCCAAAAAAATTCCCGAAAAATTCCCTTGGCACAAGCCGACTTTTTGATCGAGGCTTACGTCTTCATAAATAGATGTGCCGGCATAAATCAGATGACCAACCAAAGGATGAACATAATGATACAAATTCGAAAGCTAAATCAACAATACAAAAAGGGAGAATGGGCGCTGCATGACGTTAATTTGACCATTGACAGCGGCATGTTTGGGCTGCTCGGGCCTAACGGGGCGGGCAAAACGACCCTGATGCGCATTCTCACCACTCTGCAGAAGCCATCTTCAGGAGAAGTGACAATCGGAGGAATCCCTCTCAGCCGTCCAGAAGAAATCCGAAGGCGAATTGGGTATCTGCCACAAGCGTTCCAAATCTATCCCCAGCTCACAGCCGGCGAGTTTCTGGACTACGTAGGCGTCATGAAAGGGATGAACGATTCTCGTGAGCGTTCGGCGGAGATCGAGCGTTTGCTGGGAGAGGTAAACTTGTCGGACAAAATCAACAGGAAGGTGAAAACCTTCTCCGGCGGGATGAAGCAGCGGCTCGGTATTGCTCAAGCCTTGATGGGGAACCCGCAAGTGCTTGTCATTGACGAGCCTACCGCAGGGCTAGATCCCGAGGAGAGGGTACGCTTCCGGAACCTGATGTCGCGTTTTAGCCGAGACCGGATCGTGATTCTCTCTACCCATATCGTGGCCGACATTCAAAACAGCTGCCGCCGGCTTGCCGTCTTGAACCGCGGTAACGTGATGATGTCCGGCTCGCTCGACGAGCTGATGGCATCGGCCGAAGGGAAGGTATGGGATTGTGAGATGACGGAGTCGGAATATGCACAGCTGGACGCGACCCGAATCATCAGCTCGATTCGGATGGGTTCAGGACATGTCCAATGCCGGATTTTATCTTCAAGGAAACCGGTTGAGAACGCGAAGGCTGCTGTTCCAACGCTGGAGGACGGATACCTGGCATTGATTGGCGGTGAATCTGATGTATAGATGGCTGATGCAGGTCAGGCTTGAAGGGAAGCTGGTATTTGGCAACCGTCTCCTTTGGCCGCTGCCGCTGCTTTACGGGCTATGGTTCGTCATCGTCCTGGCCGAGCCGCGGCCGGACGTATCTCAAGATATTTATGTGTATGCCTATGATTTTCACAAGCTGCAGCATACGTTAAGTCTAGGACTCGCCATGCTGCTTGGGATGCTTATGGTACGTCGGGATTTGAAGCGCTCCGCCTATGAATGGACGGGAAGTTTGCCTTTATCTAGTACGGCCCTCGTTTTTGCGAAATACGTGGTTGGCCTTATGTATTTGAGCCTTTTTACCGTCTGCATGAGCGTCGTTTACATGATCTTTGCACTGCGAATTGGCATGGAGCCGGCTTCGGTATGGATGGAGATGTCGTTTTTCGCTATGCAGTATACGTGCTCTTACGCTGTCACACTGGCGTTGGCCATGGCGCTCGCCGTATGGATACCTAATCGAATCAGCTATATGATCGGGTTCTGCGCCTGGATGTTTGGAACGTTTTTTCTGGATGTGTTTATCATTTCCCGTCTTGACTTATACTTTCTCAAAACGTTCCACCTGAATCAATTTCTATTAGAGTCGATATGGGAAAACCCGGTTTGGGGACCGTACATTTCTAGATCAGAAACGGCATGGTCCCGCCTGTTTGTGCTCTCGTTTACACTCCTGCTGCTTGTTGTGATCACATGGCTGTTGAAAAGGAAGAGGCCGAGCCGGACGCAGAACCGATGGGCTGTGATGAGCGGACTGACATTCCTGCTTTGTATAGGTTTCCTCTGGCCTTATGGACAGCTTTGGGCTGACCGTTATAAGGAGTGGAGCGTGAAGGAAAAGCTAGCGGTACAATATCCTGGCGAAACGACGGACAAGGAACAACACGACCGAGTGAAGGTGGAACGTTATGCGATTCAAGTCGACCGGAATGAAGACGACCTGCTTTCGGTTACCGCCGAGCTTCGCCTCCAGCAAGACGGGATTCCGAACAAGGATCGAATCGAATTTGCGCTGAACCCCGGATTTACATTGCAATCCGTCTTATGGGATGGTCAAGAAGTGAACTGGACCCGTAAGGGCGGCCAAGTTCATATCGATGCTCTGCAGCCGGATCAAATCGACCAAAGAAAAGGGCATACGATTACCTTCCGTTATAACGGCATTCTGTTTGATTGGCGTCAATCGAAAACAAGGAGAGAAACGGTCGTATCCTTCGTGGAAGGCAGCAGCGTTTACTTAGCCGAGCAAGCCGCTTGGTACCCGGTTCCAGGAGATATGAGGGAAGGCTACCGGGAGGTGGCTCGAAACGTGTTTGAGCTAAGCGATCAATTGGGAGTGGAGGAAGAGTCTGAATTTCATTTGGAGCTGAACGGGTTTGCGGGTAAGGTGTATGGCACGATACAAAGCATTCCATCCGGCTTAACCGGAAAGATGAGCTTTCAGGAAACAGCTCGAGGCGTCACCTTGTTTGGTGGACATCTCACGGAAATACGCGTTCCCGGTACGGAAACCGTGTTAATTACGGCGCCCTCCAACCGGCGTGAAGCCGAAGTGTTCCTGACCAAATACGCTGAAATCATGAATGATTACGACTCTTGGATCGAGCATCCAATTCCTGGCCTGAGTCAAATTTTTTATTTTCCTATACGGCAGGTTTCCACACGAAACGATAATATAAAAGAACTAATGGGCAGCAGCTTGATCATCGGAGAATCCAAACACCATAATCTGGATGGCTTTCAGCTGGCCAATGCAGTGCATGCCGCTTTATTTTCCGATCAAGCCATGGGGCTGGGCTTTTCCACGGATCCATCCGACCCTCAGTTTTCCGTCGTTTCGGAAATTCGCCGCGCCTTTTATGAACTATATTACCATGAAAACAAGCAAGACAACCAACACTCCACTCTTTCGCCGCGCTTCACGGTAGGCAGTCCGAACAAGAAAGATTCTATAGGCAGGATGGTCGAGCGGGAGCTTAATGAGGGACACGCGGAGCATGTCAAAAGGGTTCTGAACGCTTTTTATAGAGATGGATTAACGATTGAAGGTCAGTATGAGCACCGTTACCCGATCATTAAAGAAGCGGATTGGCTTCGTGTATGGAACGGAGGAGGGCCTGAATGAGCAAGCTTATACAGGATATTTCAGGCTTACGCTCTTTGCTGGCTGTTATGCCTGCCGCCTATTGGATCATGCTGCTGGCCTCCATTGTTTGGGCGGACACAGATATGCCGCGGAGCGTTGCGGCTTACAATGAGACCGTGTTTCTCCCTCTCGTTCCGATGATTTGCGTTCTGTTCTTTCAACGGGAGCTGGGAGGCAGCTCTATGGAAATGTACGCAACTTATCCAGTATCTATATCGTTAACGGTCTTGCGTAAATATCTGCTGTCGATCGCAACAATGGTTGTACTTCACTTTTGCGTGTTCCAGGCTTATGTATGGAAATTCGGTACGATTCAAGGGACGGTTTGGAGCTATTGGACCGACACCGCAAGGCAGGGGCAAATCCATTGGTTTGAGCTGGCTGCGCAATCTTTTCCGGTCTTATTATCGGTGTCCGCTTTTGTCGTGCTTTGGATGATCGGGGTAAAAAAGCTCTATGCCGGTATGGCCGCGGGCTTCGGCCTTTGGATGGCGGAGATGCTGTCTAACGGGTCCCTGTTCCAAGGTGCCGTATTATTTACCGGTCATCTGCAAGGCGTCTCTTTCACCTTCAATCGAATGCTTCATCTGGCGGCGGCGCTGCTTCTTTTATTGGCAGCCATGAGGCTGTCGGAGCGAAGGGATCGATGGATCGCGACGGTGGAGCAGGAATAAGCATAGTTACAAATGAAATGGGAGGAGGAGAACGATGGTATCCGACGAGGATTTGGTTCGACTCATGTCTCGGGGGGATCAAGTAGCATTTGAAGCGTTCGTGAACCGCTATCACGGTCCGCTTCTCGGATATTTGGACCGGAAGCTGCATAACCCGCAAAAAGCGGAGGATTTCGTCCAGGAGACGTTTATCCGGTTGATACGGCAGCTTCGACAAGGGCCAATACCCGACCGCGTTCGTCCGTGGCTGTACAAGGTTGCCCATAACCTTTGCCGCGACTATTGGCGCAGTTCATCCTATCGGGCGAACGTCCAGCTCTCCAAGGAAATTCCGGACAAAGCGGATATTCAAGCCTCGGTGGTGGACATTTACGAAAGACAGGAAACGCGCAAGGAGCTGCTTCAAACGTTAAATGAGCTTCCCGATATTCAGAGAGATATTATTATTCTTCGTTTCTTTCAAGAGCTGAAGCTGCAGGAGATTGCGGATGTAGTCGATCTCACGCTATCGGGAGTGAAGTCACATCTGTATCAAGCGCTCAAAAAGCTGAAACGGCGGTATGACGATAAACCGGCTGGAGAAGCCGAAAGAAGCAAGGGGGAAACGGTCCATGCACAATTCAAAAGATCATGAGCTGCAATCTGTGGATGAAAGAGAATTGGAGGCGCTGGAGGACGAGCTGCGCCGTACCATGTCCACCTATTTGACACGTGCTCCCAAGCAAGCGGAAACTCGCAATTTGATCCAAAGCCTGCAATCGGAATTTGCTGCACTGCAGCAGATTGAGCCTGCTCTAGAGATGGTCCAGCCGCTTCCGCTTGAGCGTCCGTCTTTTCTCAGGCAGTGCTGGATTCAGCTGCAGCTCTTCGGAAAAGCATTCTGGGTGATCAGTGCGGCGATTATCATTATGATGACATTGGTAAGCCCGACACCAGGTACACTTTTATGGGGATTTCGAGATGTATATTCCCTGATTTTACCGTTATTTCTGCTATGTGCCGCTGTTTACTCCTATAAATCGTGGAATGCGGAGATGAGGATGGTGGAAAGCGTTACTCCCTTCCCGCCGGCGCTTTTGCTGCTCATCCGACTTTTACTGATTACAGCAATGATTGTTCTGTTCGGCTTGCTCAGCACCTGTTCCTTGGTGTGGATCCATTATGATTTTTCTATAGGTACATTCCTGCTCGGATGGATGAGCGGTGTGTTATTCGTCGGAGGAATACTTGCGTACATCGCATATCATTGGGGCATACGTTATGGGTTTGCCGCGGCCGGAGCTTCGTGGGCTCTCCTGCAGATTACCGGCGGCATACTTGGAAGGTTCCTGTACGAGAGGCTTGAGCTTATGTACTGGCTTCAAGCTGTTGTTCTGCTTGCGGGACTGCTGTTATTTTTCCGTGCATTTCTTGCGGGTTGGGGGAACGGCTCAGCCAAATACACCGGTTGACGGGATGGGAATGATCAGATGATTCGAATTCGCCAAGTTGTCGTGACAGCGGAACAGTTTGAACTGCAGATTGCACAATTGGATCTTACACCCGGGATTACAATCGTTGTCGGCCGCAACGGAGCAGGAAAATCCACACTCCTGAGGCTCTTGGCTACGGCTGTAGATCCTGTTTCGGGATATATCGAGTATGCCGGACACCGTCCTCAAGAATCGCTTCCGCTGATTCGCCGGAATATCGGATTTCTACCGAGCGGACTTGAGCTGTATGAAGACTTGACACCAAGAAAGCTGCTTAATTATCTCTCGTCATTGAAAGGTATTGTCGACAAGGAGGAAACGGATCGCTGGCTGGCCTCGGCGCGGCTGCAAAAGCAGGCCGACCGGGCTATAAGCCAGCTATCCCAAGGGCAGCAGCAGCGTTTAGGTATCGCACAGGCGTGTCTTGGATCCCCCGCCTTTTTATTTTTGGACGAGCCATTAACGTATTTGGACAGCATGGAACAAAAGCATTTTATTCATCTCATGGGGGAATATGCTCGGCACCGAGTGGTCGTTGTTGCTACACATGAAATCAACGAGTGGCAGTATCAAGCCAGCACCATTGTTTGGTTGGACGAAGGGCGGGTACGATTTGCCGGTTCACCGGCTCTATGGCTGAGCGAGCTGCCGTATGACATATGGTGCGGAAGCGTGCCTTCCGAACAGGTACCAAAGCTCGATTACTCTCGGATGCTGCAGTGTAAGTTCCAAAGAGAACGAACAGAAATCCGCTGGATCGGGGAGGCCCCTGATAACGGCATGGGGGAACACGTTTTTCCTACGCTGGAGGATGCTTATTTTATTCGCCGGTATGCATTGGACAAGAAGTAACTAACCGACGTTGGCCGCAAGCCAGCTCATTCATCATGAGCTGGCTTGCGGACGTTGCCGTCTTCTCACAGAGCCGTGGTATAGCAACTGCCATACGGATGAATACTTACCTTAGATGTCTGTATATTCCGAGGGAGGTATCATGAAAAAGCTTATTTGTGTGGTAACGATCGTGCTGCTGCTCTTCACGAGCTTATCCGTCCAGGCGGACAATGTCGTACCCTATGAAGAACAATGGCAGAGCAGCGACTCCGGTAGCTATGTAGCCAGCAGGTACAGATCAGGCAGAGGCTCCTTCACCGGCGGAAGAACCGGAGGCGTAGCCCCGGGAACAGGAACAGCGCCAAGGACGCCCGCAGGTAATGTAAGAAACAACCCCGGAACCACAGTTCCTCCTGGAGGAGCCGCAACGGCTCCCGCTCGCGGAATGTTTGGAGGATTGTTCGGCGGGTTGGCCATGGGCGCGCTTCTCGGCAGTATTTTTAATCCGTTCGGCTTTTTTGGCGGCATGCCATTCAGCGGATTTTCGATCATCGGATTGTTGTTTTGGGGAGCGATTCTGTTTCTCGTTTACCGCCTGTTCAAAAGAGCGAGGAGAAACAGTTAGCGTCTCAGGGAAGGGTCTAGGGTTTGCGTGCCGCACTGTTCTCCTTCGAATATAAACGATAATTGGACGGGATCGGACGGATTCGTGTCAAGGGCAGGAGGGGCGCTCGTAGCCTCTTGCGAGAATGGCTGGTATGGGGTTATGCGATACTGCTGCAGCAGCGTGTGAAGCCGTTCAAGCGTTTCTTCCCTGTAACGCTTGGGAGCATAAGCGGAATGGCTGTATAATGCGGCGAAGGGTCCCAGCAGATGGGGATAATGTTCGCGCACCGTGCGGAAAAACCACGACTTCACCGCATTCGTGTTCAGACGCAGTACGGATCCCATGATGAATTGAGCGCCCGCTTTGGATGCATGCTGAACGACCCGTTCCAGTGAGTCCTGGCTATCTGTTAAGTAGGGAAGGATCGGTGCCATAAAGATGCCGGCATCCACTCCTTCTTCGGTTAAGCGTTGCACCGCTTCTAATCTACGGAGCGGGGAGGGGGTCATTGGCTCGAAATGACGCCACACTTGTTTATCTAACGTATTCAAGCTTATGTTAACGGAGCTGCCGGGCATCTTCCGGAGCAGATCCAGATCACGCAGGATCAGGGGAGAACGGGTTGTAATGCTGACCGGAAGCCGATAAGATGCCATCACCTCCAAGCATTGGCGGGTAAGGAGCAGCCTACTTTCAATCGGTTGATAAGGATCCGTGGCCGTGCCGAAAGCAATTTTGCCCAGCTTCTCCCGCCCGTTCTTTGAGCGAAGCATGCGCGCGATCTGATCTTCGAGAGCTTCACGGGCATTATCCTTATATAAAATATGGTGCTGAAACGTATCATCCGCGTCCATTCCCAGAAACGTATGAGTGGAGCGTGCATAGCAAAAGCTGCAGCCGTGCTGGCATCCGCGGTAAGGATTGACAGACCAGTCAAACGGCATGGATGGGGCTTTTACCGGATTCAGTACTTGTTTGGCTTGAATCGGTTCAAAAGTCGTTGGCACAGCCACTTCATCATCCAACCTTTCATCTAATATGGGAATGTGCGTTCCTGTTTTATTGTATTACGGAACATATGTTCTGTCAAACTATCTAAGAAAAAGGAGTCCAGGCAATGGCAAAAAGACGCAGCAGGAGACCTGTCGTACCGGGAGCGGGACATGGATTGGATATTCTGAAAGCTGAGGTGATGCAGCGCGCAGGCTATGCGGTGAACCGTGAACGACCGGATCTGGTGAAGTATGAAGTAGCTCGTTCCTTAGGTGTACCCTTACAACCCGGTGGTAACGGGAGCTTACCGACGGAGCAAGCAGGGAAAGTCGGTGGACAGATCGGTGGTCGAATGGTGCGTGAAATGATCCGAATGGCGCAGGAGCAGCTGACCAAACGATAGCATGAGCCTTTGGTCACGATTTCGGTCGCAGGGCGTTGTAAGGCTGTTTGTTCGGGTATTTCGATTAACAGCGAAGGACGAAAGAAATTCGGTCGAAAGCTGATAGGAAGATGTATTCCTCTAATGTATATCCTTCTAATTAATAAAATGGATTGAAAAAGAAGGAATGAAGACATATCATTAGACTATACTATGGTCCTAAGACAGGAAGGAGTTATCCATGTTCAAAGTATGGCGCAGACTCCTTCCGAAGCATCGTTTCGGTTCAGATATCATTCAAAGTCTGACTCGTATGATGCTGGTTTTAGGTCTATTTTTTCTGTTTATGATTTATTTGATAAACGGTTATCAAGACCGATTATATAACGAAATCTCACAATTGGAGCAGATCTCTAGAAATGTTCTCATATTGCAGAAATCATTGATCGATCAAGAAACCGCTCAGCGCGGGTACAGCTTAACGGGGGACTCGACTTTCATACAGACCTATGAGGAATCCTCTGACGAATACCTCGAAACGATAGGGCAAATGTATCACGACATCACCCAATATCCCTATTTGATCGAGCCTTTTCGAGAATTATTTGAAACCGGTCTTCAATGGAAGGAGAAATACGGATTACTGCAGTTGGAGGCCTTTGGAAAAGGTGAACAAATGACAACCGAGGAGCTGTTAGGAGGCAAGCCGGTCGTCGAAGACTTCCGTAACAGGTCTATGGAAATTTCCCGTATGATTCATACCAAGAAATCGGATCTGTCCAACGCTTATATGTCCAGAATTACTCAAACGCTGTATGTTTCCATTGTGATATGCGCGGTTGTGATCGGTTTGGCGGTGGCCGATGTGGTTCATAAGCTGCGGCGGATCATTCGGCCGATCAATGAATTAAGCTGCACTGTAGAAGGGTATGCCCGGCAACAATTTGATGTGTCTGTTCCATCTCTGAAGCAAGATGACGAGCTTAGCAAGCTGTTCGATCATATCGAACATATGCGGCTGATGCTGAAGCATCAATTTGAACATAGCCGAAGTCAGGTGTATATGGACGGTTTAACCGGAGTCGGCAATCGCCGATATTTTGATGAATCGCTTGATTTGGCTTTGGAACGGGCACAGATGGAGGGAGAGGCGTTCAGCTTGATTCTGATGGATATTGATCGCTTCAAACGATTTAACGACACTTATGGACATGCGGAAGGGGATAAACTTCTGAAGCACATATCGGGTGTCATGCAAAGAATACTGCCGGATTATATGGTGCTCGCAAGATATGGGGGCGAAGAATTCGCAGTGATTGTCCCCGGTAAAGGAATGGATGAAGCGTTCCTTGTGGCAGAGAAGCTGCGAAGAGAAGTGGAACGGCAAGCGCTTGATTCCTATCGGGTCACAGCCAGCTTTGGGATTTCTCGTGTAAGTGAAGGAGATACGCCGGAAGCTTTGCTGGTACGAGCGGATCAAGCGTTATACGCTTCCAAAAATAACGGACGCAATTGCGTGTCTGCAGGATAAAATCACGTTAAGCGACCCCACAGGCAGCGCCTTGGTGGGGTCTTCGGCTTTTACTCCTTCGGTTGATCCGAGTCGTATTCAGCCGAATATTGAGCAAGAGACTTGATTTTACCGTTCGGCTGCTGATTCTGCTTACGGATTTTCCATTGGTTTTCCTCGCGTCTTTTCGAATGGCTCATCCCTTGTCAGCTCCTTTGCTTCACGTTAAATAAAGTGGTCCTGCCTCTATAGCATGGCAGAGTTGAAGGTTTTTTATGCTCGAATGAAAACGGACGCACGGAATGGAATTCGTTGCAACCTAGGGATGTTTGCTATACAGTGGAGGCTACGGGCAATCGCAAAATCAAAGAAGCTTATGAACGGGTGGAATGGATGAGGACATTTTTTTGGACCGGTTGTTTATCTTATTTATTGATTGGATTGGCACATGTCATTATGGGATCCCTTCTCCCTGAAATTTTGGCATATTACGGCAAGGATTACGGTGATGGCGGACTCCTCATATCCCTGCAGTTCGCCGGGTTCTTAATCGGCGTGCTTTCAGGCCCTTGGTGTGCCCAAAAGCTTGGGAAACGGGGAGCGCTGCTGTTGTGTCTGTTCTGCTTGAGCGCGGCGCAGCTTGTCTTTTTCTCTCTGCCGGTATGGGGTCTGATGTTAGCCATCGCGCCTTTGGCAGGTTTTGGATTCGGGATGGTGGAGACCATTATCGGGGCTTTAGTTATTCAGCATATGGAGGGTAGTCAAAAAACATCCTCGATGACAAGATTGGAGGTCTTCTTCGGCCTGGGCGCGCTGCTGATGCCCTTGCTTTCCTCCATGCTCATGGCAATCGGATGGTGGCGGGGGGCTTTCTTATGTCTGAGTGTCCTTTCCACGGTTGTTTTCGTCCTTTGGTGGCTGCTGCCGCTGGGCAAGATGGAGGGGTTAATGAGCCGACAATCCGGGGTGCGGGAACGATCTGCCGAAGCGAGAAGCCGGGTCCGGATGAGCAGAACCTCCTGGAGATTGCTTACCTTGTTTTTGCTTGTTTTTGCGCTTTATGTAGGGACGGAAATGAGCGTCGCGAACTTCTTGCCATCCATCCTTATCGCGAATGTAGGGGTCACGCCGGAGATCGGAGCGCTTGGAGTAACCTGCTTCTGGGCCGCGATAACGGTCGGTAGGTTATTTGCAGCGCAGCTGGCGGAGAGGCTGGGTAAATCGCGGTATTTACTGCTCAGCTCATCAGGAGGCGCCATGATTTTGGCGGGATTCACCATGTCGGACGGAGCAGCCGCCAGCTTCACGTTAATTATGCTTCTGGGACTGGTGATGTCCGGAATGTTTGCTGTTGCGCTTGTATATGCCAATGAGTTTTTTCAAGGGAGAGAGGAACGAATTACAAGCATGCTGATTGCCGCCGGCGGCGTCGGCGGTGCACTCGTTCCTCTGCTCACCGGCGGGCTCATGGAACGTTTATCAATACAGCAGGCCTTGTGGGTGTTGGTGCTGTTTTATGTGCTGATGCTTATCCTTGTGCTTCAAGCCTCCCGTGTGGGCGAAGGGAAGGGCGATCCGTCGGTTTAGGAGGCCAAAATATATATTAGGTTTCAATCATGTGTTTGAATTATTGAATAAATTTCTATTCCTGGTGTAAGCCTTCAATGATTTTGGGAAGAAGGAAAACAAAAAACGACCTGTATAGGCCGTAATCTATCATGGTTCCTTATCTTCTTGTTTCAAATGCAAGTCTTCCAGCGTGTATCGATGATTCCACAAAAATTCCATATCATATTCCACAGAATCGTGTAGAACGAATTCAAGCAAAAGCGCTGCGAACACAATGAGGATCGATCCCAGCAAAGCCAGCCACATCAGAAGCTGAATCGTATGCTGCATGCAGACACGCTCCTTTCCGCTCCGGTTGCTATCATTGTATGAACCGTTCAATTGAAAAATGTTCAGAAAGGAGCGGAATTTAAGCTGGCTTATCCTTGTCACGAATCAGGTACGTGTCTATAATGGTAAAGAGCACCATAGATTCCAAAACAAATAGGAGCCCTGATTGGCTCCTATTTATTTTTATCAGAGAACCGGGAGATGGAACGATGAAATGGACGAGAAAATGGAGATTGGCCCTCATTCGGATGATTCGGGTGAAGGCGGCCGCACATCATGTTGCCCTTGGACTAGCGGTTGGTTTTTTACCGTGTTGGTTTCCGACCTTCGGTATCGGGGCACTTCTATCTGCTGGCCTTGCGCGATTGTTTAAAGCTAGTGTATCGGCTTCTCTCCTAGCCGCAGCCATCGGTTCTTTTCTCTGGCCGGCATTGTTCTATCTGAATTACAAAATCGGCGGATTCGTTTCTTTGCTATTTAGCAGAAGTGCCCCCGTAGATATAGAATTAAATGAAGTAGAATACGTGGATACCGCAGAGAGTGTTCAAAGCTGGGCACAGATGGGGATTGATTTTACAGTGGGCGCGATCATGAATAGCATTGTATTCAGTATGCTTGGCTACTATGTTTTTCTTGTCATCCTGAAGAAATATCGTTCGCCCCTGTTGTATAAGCTGCGCTCATAATTAAGTGCTTATTGTTGGTTTATAACGTTTCTTCCCTGTTCAATATATGATTAAAAATACGGTTTAAATGTTGGACATCCTCTTCAGGTAATTCTCCAAAGTAAGCTTCGACGACTTTCTTTCTGTACACTTTCAAAGCAGAGATTACTTCCTTGCCTTTGTCTGTAATCTCCATCATTACGACCCGGCGGTCTTCCTCCGAACGCATTCTTTCCGCAAAGCCTCCCGCAATCAGCTTATCGGATAATGTCGTAACGGCTCCGGAAGTAATCCACAGCGCTTCGGCAATCTGGGACACCTTAAGTGGCCCTTCGCTATCCAATTTTTCCAGAATTACTGCTTGTGAAGCCGAAACCCCTTGTTCTTCAAAGCGGCTCCAGCTTGCTTTTATTCTTCGAAATAATTGTCTGAACGTTTCTTCTAACTCATATAAGTCTTGACGGCTTGTCATGTGGTCCCCCTTTATTTACCGATCTACTAGAACCATTGTACCATGAATAGCATCATTCCCGAAGGCTACATTGGGATATGTGTAAGAGAACGCAATGAATGCACTCTAACAAATGACAGTTTTAAGACAATAGGATAGGTTTAGTTGTATGGCCTACGGTTTCGTGGTAACCTTGTGGATGAAGTGTGGCATACCATGCAAATTTTTGGGAGTGTGAATCGCCTTGACATATGATTCCATCTATTGGTTCATTCTAGGGGCCGGGTGCATCATGACAGGACTTGTCGGAATGGGCTCTATGATAAAAACGAAAAAGCTTCTCCTGTCATTCTTGGCAGGGACGGCAATCAATGTGATCATTACGGTGGCTGCTTGCTGGTGGTGGGCATCGGTGTTTGCAGGGCCGGAGCATCATTTTTCACGCATGTTCGGACTGTTTGGATTAATTATTTCTTTTGTAAACAACGAAGTTTTGCTGTTTTTCGCTCAATTTATAATGAGAAGGAAAACAGGGGGAGAGCCCGCGTCCACAAACCGGTAACATTTACGAGCGGAATGTAATATAACTGTAATCTGTCCTTTATAGGATATTAATGTTCCCGGTCTATAATAAATATCGACCCCCTTTTTAATATATATATCCCTTGACGGCCTGCAATCCGAGCGATTGCGGGTTATTTTTTGCAGATTTGCCCAAACGAAAAAGACTCCGCGGGACGGCGAACCGGACCGGGAGTCTTGCTCTTGCTTGTATTAGAACGAGGCAGCCTGCTTGGTAGCTTTGTTCAGACCTTCTTCCACGATGGACTGTGCACGATCAGGGAACTGATTGTGACCCTCGATGATGGTTGTCTCAATATCGGTGACTCCGAAGAAGCCCATGATGTTTTTAACGTAGTTAAGCGACATTTCCAATTGAGCCATTGGACCTTCCGAGTACACGCCGCCGCGAGCGTTAAGCAAAACTACTTTTTTGGCTCCGGCTAGTCCTACAGGACCTTGAGCGGTATAGCTGAATGTTTTGCCTGCTTGGCAAAGGTAAGTAAGGTATGTGATCAGCTGTGCAGGAACAGTGAAGTTCCACAAAGGAAAAGCAATAACCACTTTATCAGCTGCAAGGAATTGATCAAGATAACCATTGACAACATCCGCTGCATTCTGTTCTACGGAAGTCAGCTCCATGCCTTTGGCAAGCTTGAACATACCGGTCATAGCAGTGGAATCGTAGTATGGAAGATTAGCCGTGAACAAGTCCAGCTCAGTGATTTGGTCTTCTGGATGAGACTGTTTATAGCTCTCCAAAAAAGTATCGTACAGCTTGACGCTGATCGCTTGATCGGCAGGACGGTCGTTTGCTTTGACGAATAATACGTTGGACATGAAGAAAGCCTCCTTGGATTGTAAAAAAATAAATATATAATAACTTACTTTATGTAAGTATAATAATTCATGTCACTTACTAAAGTCAAGTGAATAATTTAAATAAAGTTTAGTATGAGTTCTTGAATATGCATAGCGTTAGAGAGGGAAGCTAATCTTGATATTGTGCGGAAGCCAATCATAAGGAGGAAGGGTTGAAGTCCCATGGTGAAAGTCAAGTATGCGGAATGCAAGAGGGTACTCGAACGAAGCGACGAGCTGTGCGCTGATGTTGAAGTGATCTTGGAGGGAGAAGATAAGCGATTGGTGGCTCTGTTCGCTGAATCTGAGGATAACGATTATGATATGGTCATGGTGCTGCAAAAGGATGCCTCTCTTGATATTGATTGGTACGATAACGATCTGCACGCTGCGTATGTGGACGTCTCGAAGGAGCTTTTTTCCGATGAAGCGGGTGAAACGTTGTGGGGTCCGAGGGAATCATTCAAGGAGCAGGTGCTCAGCTTCGGCGGTGTGAGAGACCAAATCGCGGCTAAATTAGATGAAGCCAAGCGGCAAAAGATCGAGGCTTGAATGCGAATTGCAACTATAGCGCCATGTAAAAAGCAGATGTCTGAAGCCTGAGAGAGGCTCCTTGCATCTGCTTCTTTGGTTAACGGTTAAACTTACGCTCGAACGTATCCCAGCGAAAATTGGCGATAAAAAAGCCGACGATGCTGAATACCACCAAACGGATAGTAAACCATGAGGCAGAGAGCGAGGGTTGGGAGAGCCATTCGATGGCCGTAAAGAAAAGCGTCAGCAGCAGTCCCCATACGACTACTCCGTAATACATTACATATTTACCTTTTCCCATTTGCCTTGTCTTCCGCCATTTGGCAGCCTGTGCTTCGTTCATTTGTCCTTTGAACCTCCTGATTGGCTTACCTTATATGATCAACCCATTCGAGAGCTGCCCTTCAAATTCCTGCACGTTCAGAGAACGTTCACATGTAAGCCGGACTATTGTGGCATGAAGTTCATGTTCTTTTCATCCCATATTACATGTCATGATTATACCGCAAAATTGCCCTTCTTGCAGTTGGATAAGTATGAGGCGGACAAATCCGGGCTTAGGTTCTCGGAACGTTCCCTTTTTAACAAAATGTGATACAATCGGCTAAGAATAAACGAGGGCAGGAAGTGATAAAGCATGGGAAAATTACTGATTTTTTCTTTATTGTGGTGGGTAATCGGCAATCCGTTCGTGGCTCTTATTGTTCTGATCATCATTTTGTATGCGCTGGATCGTCGCTTTGTCGGGCTGACTCCAAGCGTACTTAAACCTCTGAAGCGATCGCGCCGCTTGTCGAAGCTTAAAGACGAGCTCCGTCTAAGCCCGCATCATACGTCGACCAAGCTGGATATTGCCAGAATCTATATGGAACAAAAAAAGTACGCTGCGGCGCTTGAGCTGCTGGAGCAGGTAGGCGAGGTTATGGAGGATTCCGCAGATGTGCTGAGCGAGAGGGGGATTTGCAAACTGAAGCTCGGTGCAGCAACCGAAGGAGAACGCTTGATCCTGCAGGCGGTAGAGCTGAATCCCAGGGTAAAATACGGCGACCCTTATCTCATTTTGGGGGAGTCCCTTGCGGATAGGGATGCGGAAAAAGCGATACGGTATTTGGAGCGGTTCCGTGAGGTGAATTCTTCTTCTTGCGAAGCCTACTATCTGCTTGGTCAGCTGTACCGCAAGCTGGGCAGAGAAGAAGAAGCCCGCCGCTCGTTCCGTGAGGCCGTGGAACTGTACAGGGGGCTTCCGAAATACAAGCGGCGTCATGAACGACGGTGGGCACTGCTTGCCCGTCTAAAATCATAACGAAGCGGTTGCTGCAGCACCTGCGCGCATAGGTGAATAAGCCTTGAGATCTACCAGCGTGGGCTCTCCGGTTGCGATTTGGGCGACAATTTTGCCGGTGACCGGAGCAAGCAGAATGCCGTTTCTGTAATGACCTGTGGCGAAAATCAATCCGGGAAGCTCATTGGATTCGCCGAGAAACGGAAGCCCGTCACGTGTTCCGGGACGAAGTCCCACCCAGGTTCCAATAAATTCTGCTTCATTAATACGAGGAAGAAGCGAGGCCGCTTTATTATGAAGCTCGGCAATGGCACTCACGGCGACATGCTTATCGAAGCCGGCTTCTACTTGTGTCGCACCGATGATATAGCTTCCGTCCATCTTCGGAACGATATAGCAGCCATGAGTAAAGACGGTCGAGCGAATGAGCGGAGCTGCGGTTTTGACCGATATGCACTGCCCCTTAACCGGAAACATGGGGAGCTTAATGCCAAGCGGTTCGGTCAATGCCGGACTCCATGCTCCGGAAGCCAAGACAACGATATCGGCATGCAGGGCGCCTTCCGATGTTTGAACGCCACATATACGTCCGGTACCGGATTCCGTCAGCAGTCTGAATACAGGTGTCCATTCGCGAATACGGCAGCCTTGCTTAACGATCGCAGCGCCGAGTGCTTTGGCGAGCCAAACGGGATGGACCTGATGATCGGCATAAAAATGTAATCCTCCGCGCACGGCAGGGGACAACTCGGGCTCTCGCTTTAGCATGTCGTTTCCCGTCAACCACTCTGCGTTTTGAATCCAGGGCAGACGGCTGCGGAGTTCGAACTCGTCCTCTTCCGTTAAGGCTGCCCGAAGGATACCTTCCCCGATGTATTGTGCGGTAACGGCGCTATGAAACTCCAGCTCATCGATCCAAGCCTTGTATAACTGCTGGCTTTGGCGGCAAAGCTCGTAGAACGGCCCAGGCCCATGCGTTTCTACTTGGGCGCCAAGCATACCTGCAGCTGCTGTGGAAGCCTCTTGATTTAAAGCCCCTTTATCGAGCAGGGTACAGGCAAAACCGGCTTTAGCCAGCTCATAGGCCGCTGAGCAGCCGATCACGCCTCCCCCGATGATAATTGCGGTGGGAGCTGTTCTGCTGCCTCCGGTTTGGTTTGATGCCGTGCTCATGTGAAATCTCTCCTTGGTTTATGCTTAGTCCGATCGAGCGCTTCGCGGTAAGCGTACACTTGACCGACAGGATCAGAATGCAGAAGCACGGAAGACAGGATGGCAACGCCTGCGGCCCCGGTGGACAGCACCTCGTCCACGCTATTCGGCTCGATGCCTCCTATGGCGATGACGGGTACGTTTGCAGCATCCACCGTCTGTCTGAGGGCGGCGATGCCGCGAGGGGCTAGTCCGGGCTTTGAGCTTGTCGGGTATACATGGCCGAAGATGACATAATTGGCCCCTTGAAGGGACGCCTCAGTCGCTTCATCCGCGGAATGCACCGAACAGCCAATTCGCATGCCTTGCGGGGCGATAGCCCTCGCCTGCGCAGCATTCAGACTGGCTGCTGTAAGCTGTACTCCTTCAGCAGACGCCGCCAGCGCCGCATCCATGCGGTCGTTCAGAATTACCGCGGTTTGCGTTAGCAGCGGCTTCAGCCGCGCATGCCACTGTACAAGCTCCTGTGCACTGCGCTGCTTCTCCCGAATGTGCAGCACATCGATGAGCGTCACGGGGCACTGAATCAATATCGCGGCGACCTCTTCGAGCTCCTGTCGTCCTGTGGTGATAACGTGCAGCGCATGCATTCTCTTGATCATCAAAAGGATCGGACCCTCTCTACATGTGTGATTCTTTACCTTTATCATAACGCGTTCGCTTCAGCGGCGTCAAAACGTTTATTTCAGTTGTCATAAAATCATCACCAAACGGAATCAAGCGCATGCATTCGGCTTCTTGACGGTAAACAAACGGAAGACTAAACTTAAAATGAAGGAATTTTTTGTCCATAGTGTATCTTATTGAATAAGGAGATTGAACGAATGGTCACATATAAAGCGCTAACCATCGCCGGTTCGGATAGCGGCGGAGGTGCGGGGATTCAAGCTGATCTCAAAACATTTCAAATGCTGGATGTGTTCGGAATGTCTGCGATAACGGCCGTCACGGCACAAAATACATTGGGTGTGCACGGAATCTACGATATACCTCTCGAAGGGATCGAGAAGCAGATTGAGGCGATCTTTGCGGATATTGGGGCCGACGCTGCCAAAACAGGCATGCTTTCGCAGCCTGAGGTCATTGAGCTTGTAGCCGGATGTATTCGTAAAGCAGGGCTCAAAAGGCTTGTGGTTGACCCTGTGATGGTCGCCAAAGGTGGCGCCAGCCTCCTTGCGGACAGTGCTCAGGATGCGCTTCGCGAGAAGCTGCTGCCGCTGGCTGCAGTCGTGACGCCAAATATACCGGAAGCTGAGGTTATCACAGGCATGACTTTGTCATCGCTGGATGATATGAAGCTGGCGGCGACACGCATTGTGAAAGAGCTCGGCGCCTCGGCCGCTATCGTGAAGGGCGGACACCGCAGCGGCGAGCCTACCGATGTGCTGTACGACGGTGAAATCTTTCACCTGCTGACGGCAGAGCGCTATGAGACACGCCATACGCACGGGACAGGCTGTACCTTCTCCGCAGCGATATGCGCCGAGCTTGCAAAGGGTAAGCCGCTGCTGGAAGCCGCACATACGGCCAAGCGCTTCATCACGTTGGCGATCCGTCATGAGCTGGGCATCGGCGGGGGACACGGGCCGACGAATCATTGGGCATACACGCGTGAAGGGCTGCCCGCTAAGGAGAAAGCATAACCATGAGCTATGAATATTTAATGCAGGCAGTCCTTCTGATTGTCCTGTTGTTTATTTCATTCCCTGCGATCGTAATATGGTCAAAATGGAAAAAAAAGAAACGGAGATAATTGCATGTACTATGTCAATCAGGAACAAATCGATCTACGCTTGTCCTTCGTGCCTACGTTGCTTCAAGCTTCCAGCGAATTAACAGAAGCTTGGTCTAAAGCAGCTCACGGAGAAGCTTCAGGAGAATCGCTCCTTCTTCAATTTGCCCAGGAGCGGACGCTTCATCTTGCGATCGAAACCATTACGGACGTAGGTAGTCTGCTGATCGATGCATTCATGATGCGCGATGCGAGCAGCTATGAGGACATTATCGACATTTTGAGCGATGAGGGCGTATTTGATCAGGACACGGCCGCAACATTGAAAGAGCTTGTTATGCTTCGCCGTCCTTTAACACAGGAGTATACCTCGGTCAAGCACAAAGGGCTTCACCCGATGATGAGCCGCCTTCCAGCAGCGCTCGCAGTGTTCGCCGAAGCGGTTCCTGATTTCATCCGTAAGGAAATGCTGTAATCCATGGGTATCGGACGAAAGCGGATTTCCAGAACAGTGTCCTTCTCTGGAAATCCACTTTCTTTTTTCTTTTCAAGACTGGCTATACACTTAAGTATAGCAATTTACTTATGGATTATTTTCGTTTACAATGTGTGTATTCAGACGGTACATAACTCGGCTGCTGTGACATGAAGCAGTGGTTTGCTAACAAGAAGGACGGTGAGACCGGATGAACTACGAATCGGAAGTACCCACGAGAAAAGTCATTTTGACGATGCTGAAAACAAAAGGACCGCTGAGCGTAAGTAAGGTTTCCAGAGAGCTGGGCATTACGGAAATGGCCGTGCGGCGTCATCTGAACACTCTTGAACGCGACAGCCTGATTGAATCGAAGCTTGTACGGCAGGCAATGGGTAGACCAACTCATCAGTATTCTCTGACAGAACGCGCAGATGATCTGTTTCCGAAGAAATACCAGCATTTAACGTTGGATTTGTTGGAAGAGCTGGAATCCGCTTTAGGGGAAGATAAAGTAAACCTGCTGTTCGAACGCCGCAAGCAGAGGCTGATTGGTCGCTTCAAGAACCGGATGAATGGCAAATCCTTGTCGGATCGGGTCCTGGAGCTCTCGGACATTCAGAATATGAACGGTTATATGGTAGAGCTGGAACGGAAGGAAGACGGATCCTATTTGCTCAAAGAGCATAATTGTCCCATCTCGCAGGTGGCTAACCAATATAATCACGCGTGCAGCTGTGAGCTGGAGATGTTCAGAAGCTTGCTTGGAGAAGAAGCCAAGGTGGAGCGAACGGAATGTCTGGCCAAAGGAGGCAGCCAATGTGCATATGTCATACAACATAAATAAAACCATCTTCAGAGAAAGCGATTCTGCTAAAGATGGTTTTTTCGTTTTTTTTTCATAAAATTCGGAAGTTGCGAAAAAATAATGATCATACTAAGGTGGAGGGAAGAACATATGGAGAATGAAGACATACGACGCCTGGAGCTGCAGTTCGGCAGGCGCCTGACGGAAGGCGAAGCCGCTGAAATATTAAATGAGCAAATTGTACATCCGGATGACGAGGAATTCTTTGATGAAATGGATGATGCTGCAGCAACATTGGCCACAACCCAAATATTCAGGAGAAATCTGTAATGAGCCGAATGAACCAAATTATCGAAAATCATGAGCAGTTGGAGAAACTGGCCGCTTTATTGAAGCATTACAGTGTGAATGCTGAGTTCGTGACGGCCTCTTTGATTGAGAAATTCGAAGGAGAAGAGAAGGAGACAAACGAAGAGCTTGTCTCCGATTTAAAACAGCTGTATGCGACTTACTAGCTTGACATGATCTCGTCGGTTTCGAGTTTTTTCATCAAATGCATGAAAAAGCACTTCTGCTTTCGTCTATAAAGTATGAGATGGAAATAGGAGAGAAAATTCGAATGAAATTGATCAAAACGACGATTGTAGTGGGTTTCATTTTGCTTGCAGGATTTAAGCTTTATGAGGGGGAAGTACGGGCTGTATGGAATGAGATTCCCTGGATGTTTGCGAAAGGGCCCAAGCTGGAGGCGACAGCTGCGGTGCTGCTGGATGCGGAAACCGGAGAGCTGATGTATTCCGTAAACGGAGATACACCGCTGCCGCCGGCCAGCATGTCCAAGATGATGACGGAATACATCGTTCTAGAGCATATTGGCAGCCAAAAGCTTTCGTGGAATGAAAAGGTGAAAATCAGCCCCCGAGCTGCGGGTGTGGTTGGAGCTAAAGTGCCCCTTCGGGCAGGAGACCGGGTATCCGTAAAAGATTTATTCGCAGCAGTCGCCGTCGATTCAGCCAATGATGCAGCGGTTGCGCTCGCCGAACGAGTGGCAGGCAGTGAAGAAGCCTTCGCAGCGCTCATGAATGAGAAGGCAAAAAGCTTGGGCTTGTCCAAGCACACGCATTATATCAATGCGACTGGCTTGTCTAGAACGGATATGGGCTCGAATCCACCGGAGGGTATTCGAGGAGAGCAGCAGATGACGGCTGCGGATACGGCGAAGCTGGCATCCAGGCTGATCCAGGATTACCCGGACATCCTGTCTTTTACAGATAAACCTAGCTATCGACTTGCCTACCAAAAGAAGACGGTGGTCAATACGAATGAGATGCTGCGGGCCGAAGAGAATCAGGTCTTAGGCTTTGAGGGCCTGGACGGACTCAAAACGGGGTTTACGGATGAAGCTGGATATTGTTTTACCGGGACGGCTGTCCGTGACGGAAAAAGATTGATTAGTGTCGTGATGGGCACGTCCACTAGCAATAAACGATTCGAAGAAACCAAAATCTTATTAAGCTATGGATTTAAGGACTGACTAACTTCGCTGGACCATTTACTAATGGACCGACTCTAGACTCAATGCTCAGCCGCTAACAAATAACAGGCCTACCCTTAATGGGATGGCCTGTTATTTGTTGTCTGACTTGTGTTCTGGTTGCGGCGAACGGGAAGAGTAGGGTCGATCCCAAAGCGTTTAGAAAGCGTACCGTAGGTAGATCCGGTGACCGTGCTTTCCGAAGGAAGGCCTAACTGCGTCCGAAGCGAAGCGATTGCTGCACTGAGATCGTCTTCTTTCGGCACAATGTAGGGGCTATCCCATCGTCCATCCAAAGGAATGGATTCGATATGATCGGGCTTCAGCTTTTGGAAGGACAGGATGAACTTGCGCAGCTGATCCGCTGGAATATCGGTTTGCACGTTCCTGCCGGCAATTTCGAGCATGCCACCCCATTGGGTGATTCCGCTGAAAGAAGTCATTCTGTCAAGCAGCTTAGATATCACCTGCTGTTGCCGTTCATTACGGGCAATGTCCGAGGATTCTTGCGTACCTCTATTGGATTTGCGGTAGCGCAAGAAATCGAGCGTTTCTTTGCCGTCCAACGTTTGCATACCTTTGGTTAAGTTGATGTTCGTACCGTCAAAGTTATCCACATATCGCATATCCATGTCTACATCAACTTCAATTCCGTCCAGCTCATCGATCACTTGACGGAACCCGTCAAAGTCGATCACTGCCATATAATCGACAGGCACATCAAACATGCTGCTAAAGAACTGTTTGGTATTGGTAAGCGCAGTATCGCGGTCTTTATTATAGTAATAGGCGTAGTAATAGTTGGCTTTCTGTGAGGACAGCCCTATTCCGAATCCCCTCGGTTTTAACTGCAAATCACGCGGAATGGAAACCATGGTGGCTGAACGAGTCTCGGGATTGAGCGAGACCAGCATCATCACATCGCTGTTCATGCTTCCTCCACTGCCTTTGCGGTTATCCACGCCGACCAGCAAGAAGCTCATTGGCTTTAATTCGGCTGTTTTCTCAGCGGAGCTCTGTTGAGCACCTGCCGCGGCGGATACGGACATTTGCTCTAAAGCCTTATCGGCTTTATGTATTAAGTACCCTGCATAGCTCGCTGCTCCTATGCCCAGAATACCAAGGGTGAGCATGACGCTGCGCAGCGTTTTACGGTTTTTATTCTTCTTGCGCGGTGAAAACATCCGTCTTTCCTCCTGTTAAGGTTAAATTTGCACTATCTATCATAATAACGTATATTGAGGGGCAAAAGGTTACAAAATTATTAAATTTTCGACGGGCACTATTTTTCTTGATTTTTAAGTCTGGAAGCTGCTGATACGGATAGCTTAATGAGTTGACAGCTGACATGATTTGGGGGATAATGGGAAAAGGTGTCCTCTTACTTTATGGAAGTTTATTTTATTTTGTAAGAGTTTTGGAGCAGCGAAACATTGACCTATTCGCATGTTCGACATATTGGAAAGGAGAATGAAACATGTCTTACGATATTGCTATTATCGGAGCCGGTCCAGCGGGGGCCAGCGCTGCGCTTTTTGCCGCCAAAGCGGGCAAAAAGACATTGGTTGTCGATAACGATCAAAGTATTACAAAACGCGCTTGGGTAGAGAACCACTACGGAGTATTGGAAATCTCAGGTCCGGATCTCGTTGAGATCGGGAAGAAGCAAGCAGCCAAATTCGGTGCCGAGCTGGTTCAAGCCAAGGCTGTGAATGTAACGAAGACCGGCGAAGTCTTTCAGGTAGAGACGGAGAACGCAAGCTTCGAGGCGAAGCATGTTATTCTTGCCACGGGCATTTCCGTCGAACTCGCTGAACAAATGGGTGTGTCTACCAAGCCGGGAACTGAACCGCGGATTAAAACGGTTATTGATGCAGACGGTGACGGTAAGACTGGTGTGCCAGGGATCTGGGCGGCCGGTACGGCTGCAGGTGTAAGTGTGCATACGATCATCACAGCCGGAGACGGCGCAAAAGTGGCCATCAACGTCATTAGCGAGCTGAACGGCGAGCGCTATGTCGATCACGATGTGATGAAAGGTTAAAGCGAAAGCGAAGATGAAGGCGGCCTAAGGGCCGCCTTTTTGGTTTAATCAATCGTATTAGATCAATTGCCATGCTCATTTTTTACCTCGAATAGGGCACCCTTATCCTTTGGTACGCTCCACAAGGCGCGATGCTTTTTCCTGAATCCAGCCATAATTACCCGCAGCAATTTCTTTTAAATTGACTAGCGAGCCGCCGATGCCGACGCCGTAGCAGCCGATTTTGAAAAACTCCGCAATATTATCTTCGTTTACCCCGCCTACAGCCATCATCGGGATGTGATTCAGAGGACCCATCAGCTCTTTGATGTATCCCATGCCAAGGCTGGCGCCTGGAAAAATTTTCACTGCTGTTGCTCCGGCTTTCCACGCTTTGACGATTTCCGTCGGTGTCATGGCTCCAGGGAAGATTGGCGCGTCACGCCGGACAGCGTAAGCGATAACTTCCTCCTCCATATTGGGCGTAACCAAATAGGATGCACCCGCGTCCAAGGCTTTACGGGCATCCTCTACATCCAAGACTGTTCCTGCACCGATATATATGCGATCGCCAAACTGCTCCTGCAGCTTACCGATCATACCGAGAGCTCCGGGTGTATTCATCGTAATCTCCATGACAGGAATGCCTCCTGCCAGCAGTGCCTCCGCTACGCCGACAATGTGCTTTTCCTCAACACCGCGTACAATGGCTATGATTTTGACCTGTTCAATGTGTTGTAAGCCTTGCTCCCTGTTCATAACGATAAGTCCACCGCTTTCACATGTAATCAGGCGCGTAAGAAAACGCCTCCACTAGTCTCTATTATACCTTCTTTTTTCTTGTTGCCAACTAGCCTAAGGCAAAGATCTTTCAGTATACCCCCGGGAGGAACAGGGCACTCGTCCTTTTTTTAAATATTTGTGTCAAAAAGGCACTCGGCGTCTTATACTGTACTATCTCATAGGCATTAGTCCAGAAGCATGATGGATCGGAGGTGACAGCCGTGTGGTGGCAATGGGGACTCTTGCTCTGCATACTCGCATTCCTTCTATTTGTATTTTTCGCCATCCGGTTGGTACGAACGGCAACGGCGGCGTTGAAAAGAAGCGAGATGACGCTCGATTTCATGCAGGAGCAAGTGCGCAGGACGACGGAGGAGTCGGAACGGCTGCTCAAGGTCTCGACGGAAGTGATGCAAGAGGTGCAGGAGAAAATGCGTATGGTCGACGCCTGGTTTACTGCAGCGAACGAAACGGGAGAAGCGGTGAACCGGATGTCCCGTTCGGTCAAAGCGGTGTCTTTGGCGGTGGAAGATACGGTGGGGGAGGCTCGCAGAGCAGTACTTAACCACCGTGAGACCGCAAAAGATCTGGTGGAACTGATGTCGGCAGGTCTTCATCTATGGCATCGCTTGCAAGCTTCCAAACCAAATCAATCCAAGGAGTGAAGAGAAGATGAAAGCACAAAAAAGAAGCAAAGATTTGATGGTCGGAGCGGTAGTGGGCAGTGTGTTGGGAGCTGTAACCGCGCTTTTGCTTGCCCCCAAATCCGGGCGTGAGCTAAGAAACGATATCGTTGATGGCTATCAGCAAGTAAGCGAGAAGACGCAGAGACTTGCAGAGAATGTAGCCGATAAGTCGAAGCAGATCGTTTCGGCCGTATCGGAAACGTCCCAATCGACGGCGGAGAACATTGGACGGCACACTTCGGACTGGGCAGGAAAAGTAAAGGGGGTTGCCATTCAGGTCGGGGAAGAAGTGAAAACGTGGAAAAAGGGCAGCACGGCTCCGGAGCAGGACGATATAGCGACAGCTGAAGCGTCCGTTGCCGCTACAACCGCGGAGCGGGAGGAAGCATAATATGGATAACGGGACTTGGGATTGGAGACCAAGTCCCGTTCTTCGGATCTGTGAATACAAGACAAGCTGTCGGCAAATATCGTTCGCCTACTCGCTGGACGGCTATGTTGACGATTACGGATGTATTCATTACTGGAGGCAGCAGCTTTCTGGGCCATCGCGTCATCTTGGTCCAGCGTACTTGTTCGCAGTCTACTTTTCTTAGGTCAGATGTTTAAATATAATTGCTTATTATTTTTAATTATATGTTCAAAGTCGCTGGCTGGAATCGGTTTACTGAACACATTACCTTGAATCTCATCACAGCCTTGAGCAATGAGGAAACGGAGCTGCTCGATCGTCTCTACACCCTCTGCCAATGATTTGATTTTCAATTGGCGGGACATCGCGATCAATGCGGTTACAATCGCAGCACTGTCTTCGTCGAAGGAGATGTCTCGAATAAATGATTGGTCGATCTTCAGCGTATGGACATGGAATCGTTTCAAATAGCTCAAGGAGGAGTAACCGGTGCCGAAATCGTCAATGGAGATGCGCACGCCGAGCACCTTCAGCTTTTGTAAGGTTTCGATAATATAAGGGACATTGTTCATAGCAACATTCTCTGTGATTTCCAAGCAGAGCTGGTCGGGAGCCAACCCGGATTCTCGCAGGGTATCTATGACCACCTGCACGAAATTCGACTGGTGAAACTGTATCGCTGAAATATTGACAGATATGACGAGAGGGAGGTAGCCTTTGGTTAGCCACTCTTTATTTTGCATGCACGATTGCTTTAATACCCAATTGCCGATCGGTACGATCAGACCGGTTTCCTCTGCCAGCGGAATAAATTCCCCGGGGGAAACCATGCCCCACTCCGGGTGATTCCAGCGAATAAGGGATTCCATACCCGTTACGGAGCCATTACGAAGGTCGACGATGGGTTGGTAATAGACCTCAAACTCCTCGCGTTCCAGCGCTTTATGCAAATGAACCTCAAGATTCAACCGATGCAAGGAGCGCTTGTTCATATCGGGGTGGTAAAAATGATATGAATTCCCACCTTTCTCTTTAGAACGGTACATGGCAATGTCCGCATTTTTTAGAAGGCTTTCCACTTCGATGCCGTCACTGGGATAAATGCTTATGCCGATACTGGGCGTGACAAAAAGCTCGCGGTTCTTGATAACGAACGGTTCTTTCAGTAAATCAGGAATTCCTTTGGCAAACTGCGCAGCTTCGTCCGCATGAGCAATATTCGTCAGCAGTATGATAAACTCGTCACCGCCGAAGCGAGCGACGATGTCTTTACCGCGAACATAGCCTTGAAGCTTGCGGGCCAAAATTTGCAGCAGCTGATCCCCCACTTGATGTCCCAGCGTATCGTTAATGACCTTAAAGCGGTCCAAATCCAGAAAAATGACTGCCATCATTGCTCCTGTACTCTGAGCTTCCTCGAAATAACCTTTCAGCTTCTCGTCAAACATGGTGCGGTTAGGCAGATTGGTTAACGAGTCATGATAGGCCATATGCAAAATTTTCTGCTCTGCGACTTTGCGCTCATTGACTGCACGGATAGTAGCATACGATCGAAGAAACTGGTAATCATTCGTTTCGCTGATGATTTTGGCGAAAAGCTCCTCATGAAGCTTAGGGTTATGTTCTGAGGAAGCGGTGTCTGACGTTTTGATCAGCTGCATTGCATTCTCAATGTGTTCTTTATGAATTCTCGCTGCGGAGGCCGTTTTATTGATTTCCCGGCTTGATGACAGAAACACTAGGCCTTTCTTGGAATCGTATTGGTCCACATAATTCATATTGACAATATTGGCGCTGTCTAGCAGTCGAAACCCGTCCTCGAATAACCATTCTTCTAAGTTGTCAAAGGAAAAATCCAAATAGTACTGATCGTCTTTGGTATGAACAATGACTTCGCGGTCACGAATGCGGTCGATCTTGATTACATCGCTTGCATCGACTACAAACACCTCGGAACCACTCTTGCCATCGCGAGTAACGGGAATTTTCTGCATATCATTTCAGCTCCAAAGGAAAAGGATGAGGCTGACGTGCCATGGCCCGTCAGCCCTAAAGTGCGAGAATATCCTATTTTTTCAAAAGTTCTTGCGGAGTTTCAGGACGGTTTGCGATGATCGTGTTCGTGAAAACAAAGAATGAAGCAAGTACTAAAGCAATGCCATTAGCTACTTTTGCCATTTTCAGTTTCATAGTGCCACCTCCTCTCCAATAAGTTAAACAAGTAGTACCCCAACTTGGTTAAAGTAACGGATTGAACGAAAAATATGGCTGATAACAAGGAGGACTGAATGAAGAAGTTACTGCTTAAGTAAATTAAACAGATCCATTTTAACCATATATAGTTTTTGGGGTTAACGCGGCTTATATTCTCTAATCCTTCCGGGGCTTTCATCAAAAAGATAATGAAGCTAAGAATATTAAGAATGAAACCAATGGTAAAGTATGAATAATCGATATGGGCTAACGTGGTTAATATGGTCAATGAAAAGAGACAGCACCCCAGCGATGACTTGAGATGTGCGCCGCCACTCAGGTATCTTAAGAATAGAAAGGAAAAAATCGTGATAACCGCCTCTTGTAACCGACCGGTAAACGCACATAGGATTAACGTCGAGATGATGGCTATGGATGTGTTGATGAATAAACTGAGAGAATAAAATAGAACTTTCTCAGAAGCGGCTTCGGCATAATTATTACGGATTGCTCTTGTTATGCTCGCTGCGGAGCGATCGATTAAGTTCATCCTTCACAGGCCTCTCATATGTTTCTCTTATGATTTTTTTGTTGTGAATATATGCAACGTATATACCAATCAAAAAGATCAAAGCAATAATAATAGAACTTACTATATTCATAGAATGATTGTAAAAGGAGATTAATTCGATTTGAGCTAAAACGATACATATAACTAAAAAAGCCGACAATATAAAATTGTATCCTTTTAGTGCCGTTCGGGATGCTAAGTACTTCGTTTTAAATAGGAAACCGATCTTTCTTCTTTGCAGCAGATAGATGATCAATGAAAGGATTAATGCTGTAGTCAGCTGAATGGAGCCAAGAACGGCAACCGATTGTTGGATCTGTGATGGGTCAAACAAGCCTAGAGTGATGCCGGAAAGCATAACCGCGGATTCTGTGATCACCCCTGCGATAAACCCGATCACGCTGACAAGCAGCGAGTAGAAAAAGGGAATCCTGTACATGATCATAATTAATATAATTTTAGTAGAAAGAGAAGCAAGAACAGCGAAGATACCCAACTCGACGATATCTCTAAAGTAAAAACTAATGATTGACATTAATAGAGCGATACCGTAGATCTTATGTAAGTAGTAAACAAACTGAAAGCGAAACATGGTTAAAGAGAGCACAATCATTGCGCTTAGTTCGATGGAAGAAAGAAATACCTTTATTGCGAAACTCATTAGAATTTGGCTCCCTTGTTTTCTATTCTATAGGGTAAATAGCTCTTGGTACATAGTCAAATAGTCATGCAATTCTAAAATCAAGTTATAATCAACTTATCTTTTGTTATCTAAATTTTATTTGATGTTAAGTTTAATACACTTTGGGGAGGGTGACAAGCGAATTATGTCGAATTCTGCTGATTACTTGAATGTTTTGATTTTTTGAATAATAATGAAGTGTTGACGCTTACTAAAGCATCATAATGCACTCAAGATAGGGGCACCTCTTAATGAAAACAAACGATATATTCGTAGTGCTGATATATTTAGTGCTCATAGGACCTAGACCTACAGGTGCTGCGATTTTTGATAATAAGTATTATGTCGCCATAGCACCGTTAGTGGCCATCCTCCTCATTTATTTCTGTATGAGAAAAGAAATACAGTTGGTCGATTGGAATGAAGCATTAAAGGGAAGCCGCACGAAGGAAGCTTTTTTTAAAAGCTTACAATATGTTATTTATGCACAAGCGGCTTCAACCATCTTGTTTGGCTCATCCGTAGGTCTCTCTGATGAATTGATCAAGACCTACATCCTTATGCCTTTTTATGCAATTATCGTTGCGCCTATAGCGGAAGAGCTTGTCTACAGAAAAATCATATTCGGATACTTAAGTAAATTTACCCATTTTTGGATTGCTTCAGGTATTTCTTCCTTAATATATGCTTTTGGCCATTTTAGCTGGAATCGATTTATCGGGTACTTTTTAACCGGAATCATTTTTTGTTATTTTTATAAAAAGACTCAATCCGTCATCCCCACGATCGCAGCTCATCTTGTCATTAACTTCATTTCGCTGCTGATTCTTAGCTTAAAACTATAAGAGATCATTGCTCCCTTAGCCTAGTCATCCGACATTTCTTTAATATAAAAATAACGTGTGATCCCTATGAGTAACATTACGGAAAACGATTGAATGATTGCCGTTTCGGTTTTCCAATAGAATATCGAAGATACGGTAAGAATGATGACCAACAGTCCGATACTCATCATAAAAAACATCGTTGTTTGAAAACGGGGCTGAATGTGTTTTTTGCCGTTGATCTGAAAGGGCACAAATGAAAAACCGAGCCTACACTTTTTCAAGATCAGGCTTGCGGATAAATTCAGCACGAGTAAAAATACGGCCGGCAGAGCCAAGCTTTCTTGCGCTAAGACAAAAAAATCTTCCGACGTGATCTGACTGACGATTAAATAGAATACGATTTCCGATGTTGTCTGCACCAGATAGATGACTACACTAACAATCAAGGCATATACAAACCTTAATTTAAAAATCAAGTAAAAACAAAGGATGACAAAAAGAGGCTGCAGAACGGCTAAGCCAAAAACAGAATGGGTAGATTGAACAAAAATAGTTATCAGGGTGATCACGGCAGAACTGACAACTAAATGTATTCGGTGGTCTTTAAGTCGCTGACGAAATACAACCAAGGCGAAAACGAACATAGACAGCCAGCATACAAAAAATAAGGGAATTAAATACACTATGCTCATGATATACCAACTTCACCCATGTTTTTAGTGGGAAATGCTATTACGGTACATTTGCTCCAAAAGATCAAGCTTATAACCGAATTTGTCACCTCAACGTGGAAAAACAAGCCCGCAGCACATGAGGGTGCAGACGGGCTGTTACGTGTCGAGTGTATAAGAATAGAAGCTCTCAAAATAAGGGGGAATAAAACGGATCCCATGATGCCTGTCATTTTCTGTCTACCCCTTGCTGCTGTTGCAAATTTATTTATATTTGTTTATTTGCCGCTGAAAAAGACGTAGCGTTTTCGCTTTTGCCGAATGTGAATTCCAAGCTTTTCTCGGTGTTAACCGCTACTTTGCGGGAAATCAAATCGTGATATTTTTTCTGACGGATCGCCGATATGGTAACCCGGGTCCCAAGGCCATCTTCGTCAAAATAGAGCAGGCCTTTGCGTTCGTCATACTTGCGGATGTGATGAAGGTTAACGTATAGGTCAGTATCCATTTTCTTAAATCCATGCTCTTCCAGCTTGTCTAAAAAAGTGCTGAAATCCAAAAGTGAATCAATGCTGTGAACGAAGTTCGATCTACCGGTATGATAAGTGATCTCCTTCATGCCGATTTCGATATAATAGATGTGCTCAAGTTCCATGTCTATTCGGTTGCCGACCGATTGCGAAGCGACATCGCTGCTAAGGAGATGTCCCGCTTTAATCATCAAATCCGTATATGGATAACCGTATGCAGCCGAAAGCTTCTTCAGCGTATCGGGTGAAGGGGTGATTTTATCATTGGTCGAACGGTTACGTTCCAGCTCAAGGTCTCTGATATAAGCATGAGAAAGGCCGCTTTTCTTTGCCGCTTCTCTTAATGACATGGAACCTCGAAGTCCTTCAAGAAACTTTCCGAAATCAGGAATAGGTTGTCCCACCGTGCTCACTCCTTTCTAGTCCTATTGTAATAGACAAACGCCGGAAAAGGAATAGTTTTATTGAAATTTACGTTAATCTGCTAAAGTCCCCTTGACGACTTGTAGTATCGATACTACAGTAGTGTTATTAACTTTTTTAAGCATGAAGGGGGGAGAATGATATTGAGAGATAAAATAATGAGTCGTTGGAGCACATACGAACCCTTCTATGTCTCGTTTAATGGGTATAAAGTAGCCGACATCGTTATTACCAGCCACGCACTTAGCCGTTGGACCGAACGCGTGGAGATCGAAGAGGGCGGAATTGAGCATATTTGCCGTTTTTTGTGGGACAAATTAAAGCATGGCGGGGTCCAGCCTTATTATGCTAATGAGAAGGACGTATATTTAATCGACGGGGATTTGGTGATGGTGTCCGAATTTGTCGAATTAAAAGATGAAATCGATCTTGCGGGTAACCCTTTGCATAAAATGATTGTGGTAACATTTCTTGGGCGCGTATCCCAAGACATTCAACTTCGCGATTTGAAAACGTATTATTCGTGGCTGCGGCATACTCGCCGAATGACACTTGTGAAGCATGGAAGAAAAAGAAAATAATGTGAATGAATGATTACAGGCTGGCCTTCGGGTCAGCCTTTTTTGGTTTCGTGTGATTCACCATAGATATCCAAGTGTTGTTGATATGGGTTATTGGATCTATGATGTATAAATTGCTTCCATTCAAGGGGAAATTAGGTGGAAAGGGGAAGAGGAGGATAGATCATGGCCCGTGATTTGCCGATTGGTAACGGTAATGTATTGATGAATTTTGATGCGCACTACAATTTACGCGACATCTATTACCCTTATGTTGGTCAGGAGAATCAAGCCCTTGATCATTTGTCGCATTTTGGCGTATGGTCTGCGGAGGATTTCTTTTGGATTGATGATCCTGAGCTCAAAAAACAGGCGGGGTACTTGAATGATTCCATGGTGACAAACGTTCAATGCATGCACGATCGGCTTGGGCTGAAGCTTTTGCTTCGTGATGGGGTAGATGTGCAGGACAATGTATTTGTGCGCAAGGTTCAAGTAGATAATGCCTGGGATCGGGAGCGCACGGTGAAGCTGTATTTTCATCTCGATTTGCATTTGTACGGTAATAACGTGGGCGATACGGTGTATTATGATCCGGAGCTTAGATCCCTTGTATTTTACAAGGGACACCGCTATATGTCACTTTCTTGCCACGAAACAGGTCAGAAAGAGTCCGCCCCGACATCGTATGCCATCGGTCAAAAGGAGGTGCATCGGCTGGAAGGCACTTGGCGGGATGCTGAAGACGGGCAGCTCGGACGTCTTCCGATTGCGCAGGGCTCTGTAGATGGAACGATCGAGCTTGAAGTCAAGCTTCCACCGAAGGGGACCAAAGAAGTATGGTTTTGGATTTGCTTCGGTCGGGATTATCGGGAAATAGCAAAGCTGGAAAGGTGGGTACGATCGGCTACGCCCCATACGACACTGCAGCGGACCTATAACTATTGGCTGCACTGGTTGTCTCAGGATCGTCATGATTTGCAGCTCCTGGAAGCGGATATCGCATCCTTTTATAAAAAAAGTCTTCTGATCATAAGATCCAACACGGATAATCGCGGGGCGATCATTGCGGCTAATGATTCGGATATTATGAAATTCGCCAAAGACACGTATTCGTATATGTGGCCAAGAGACGGAGCGCTTATTACGCATGCACTGGATCGATCGGGCTATCATGCCTTGACGAAGAAGTTTTTTCAATTCTGCAAACGGGGACTTTCGGATGAGGGGTATTTGATGCATAAATACAATCCGGACGGCTCTGTTGGTTCAAGCTGGCATCCTTGGGTGAATGGACGAGGAGAAAAGCAGCTTGCGATCCAGGAGGACGAAACGGCTCTTGTTATATACACGCTGTGGCATCATCATCGATTAGCCCGGACCATAGACGAAGCTCGTGACGATTATGAGAAGCTGGTGCTGCCGGCGGCCGAATTTATGGTGAAGTATACAGATGCATCGGGCTTGCCGCTGCCGTCCCATGATTTGTGGGAAGAACGTTATGGCGTTCATTTGTTCACGGTGGCAAGCGTGTATGCGGGCTTGCTGGCGTCCGCAGGTTTTGCGGATTATTTCCATGACAAGTTAAGGGCATTGCATTACCGCGATAAAGCGGAACGAATGAAGCAAGCGGTAGAACAGCAGTTTTACTCCGAGCAGGAGCATCGCTTTATTCGTTCCCTGTATTGGAATGACGAAAAACAGCTGTATGAACAGGATCTGACTTTGGATGCAAGTATGTATGCAATCTTTGACTTCGGGATGTTCGCACCGGATGATTCCCGGGTCGCTTCGACGATGAAAGCGATTCGGGAGCGGCTGTGGGTGCAGACGGACATCGGCGGGCTTGCCCGTTATTCGAACGACTATTATCATCAGGTGACGAAGGATATCGGCAAAGTACCCGGCAACCCGTGGTTTATTTGCACGCTTTGGTATGCGGAATACGTGATAGCGGCGGCTAAGACCGAACAGGAGCTGAAGGAAGCCGAAGACCTGCTGCGATGGACAATAAGCCATGCATTGCCTTCTGGTGTGCTGGCGGAACAGGTCCATCCGTATACGGGCGAGCCGTTATCTGTGTCGCCGCTCACTTGGTCACACTCTACGTTCGTCAAAGTGGTTCAGGAGTATTTGTCTAAGCTGAAGCAGTTCCGGTATAAGGCCCGCAGCCTCGCGGATCAAAGCGATTCAGAGCTTCTGAAGGCGGGTGAACGGGCATGAAGGGGGTGCTGATAACCGGGTTGGCTCTCGGGGGCGGAGGTCAGGCCGATCAACCCAAGCTGGAGCTTGGTGAGATGGAGATGCCTCGAAGAAGAACCCCATCGGATGTTCTCGTGCGCGTTCTTTGCGTTGGGCTGGACGGCACAGACCGGGAAATCATGACGGAGAAATACGGCGTACCGCCAGTTGGCGAAAGCGCGCTGACGATTGGGCACGAATCGCTGGGCGTTGTGGTGGAGGCCGATCCAGCTACAGGATTTCGCATGGGCGATGCGGTCTGCGCGCTGGTGAGGAGGCCGTGCGCCGAGCCGGATTGCGTGAGCTGCCGAAATGGTCGGCAGGATTTTTGCGAGAGTGGGCAGTATGTGGAGCGGGGGATCAAAGGCGCCAACGGCTTTTTGTGTGAGTATTACGTAGAAGATGCCCGATATTTGGTGAAGGTTCCGGTTAAGGCTCTAGCCTATGGGATTCTTACAGAGCCGCAAAGTATTGTCGAGAAGGTGTGGGATGAGGTGCAGCGCGTTCAGCAGCGGCTCGTATGGCAGCCAAAGACGGCAGTCGTGCTCGGTTCGGGGCCGCTCGGACTGCTGGCCGCCATTACCTGTCGATGTCTGGGACTGGAGACGATCGTATGGTCCAAATCGCCGGATGATTCTGCCGGAGCGGAGCTCGTACGTGCTTGTGGCGGAATCTACAAGGAGGCAGAGGACGGATCGAAGGCAGAGAAGGGGAGCCTTGTTCAATCGCCGCTGGGCGCATTCCTGCAGGCCAGCGGCAAGCGGGCTGATCTTATTTTTGAATGCACGGGTTACAGTCCTCTCGCCTTTGATGCGATGACCGCGGTCGGTCCCAACGGAGTGCTGGCCTTGCTTGGAGTGACGCCGGGGAAGCGCAGCATCCGCATTGCATCCGACATGATCAATCAGGAGCTTGTGCTCGAGAACAAGTGCGTGCTTGGCTCGGTGAACGCTTCGCGCAAAGATTTTGAGACGGGATTGTACCGGCTTCAGCTCATCGAGTCTCGATTCCCCGGTTTGTTGGATCGGATCATAACAGAGCGGCTTATGATGGAGGAAGTGCCGCAGCTCGATTTTGACCGGATCGGCATCAAGGCCGTAGTTGATTTGATCCCTCGGGAGCAGTGGACGACACTGGTAAAGCATAGCGGCAAGGAAGTGGAATACAGCTTCTCGGTCTAAAGCGTTATAGTAGGATAAGCAGGCGAGCTTTCTCCGTGTGGGGGTGGCTCGTTTGTTGTCTTTTAGGCTTAGTTGAAGCCGGCATATCCAACTGCGATTGTCCGGTGAACGAATGGCTTAAAGCATGTTGGAACACTCCGCCAGTTCTGATATGATGGAATTAATAGAGAGGAGAGAGTAGGTTACATGAACTGGAAGAACACGATCCGCGAGAACGGGCTGCATTTTTCTTGTTTCGTGGCGTTGACCGCCACCCTCGGCAGCTTGTATTTTTCTGAAATTCTACAATATACGCCCTGCAAGCTTTGTTGGTACCAGCGTATTTTAATGTATCCGCTCGTGTTAATACTCGGCATTGCCGCTGTGCGTAAAGAGCGGCATATGTACATTTATGTGCTGCCTATGTCAATTTGGGGAGCGGGCATCTCCTTTTATCATTACCTGATGCAAAAAACGGCCTGGTTTAAAAGCGGTGCGGAGGCCTGTGGTCCGATTCCATGCGATGTTGACTATGTGAATTACTTCGGATTCATCACCATCCCTTTTCTGGCACTAATTGCTTTCGTCATCATCGCTATTTTGCAAATTTTGATGTGGGCAGCGGAACGCAAATAATGGGCTGTCCTCTTTCGAAGGGGAACCGCTGTGCGACGGGCAGGGTGACTAAACTACGGGCGAAGGAGAACTACGATGAACAGAACAGTGATGAGTTGGTTTATAACCGCGGTCCTTACCGGGGTGCTGACGGCATGTACCGGGGAACAGGCTGCCGAGACGCCCAAGTCTTCCGTATCCGAACAGGCGCAGGACAAACTGTCAGCAGCGACTGTAGAACTATCAAGTAAGGTGACGCCCGAACCGCCACAGGCTGGTCCGGCAGACCCGGCCTTGGCTCCGGCTCCATCTTCGGCTGCAGGGGCAGTATATGGAAACGGCAAGCCGCCTGCAGCCTCTCCGGGTCCGAAGAATCCGGAAGGTCCCATCATGAAGGATCATCCGAAGCCGAAGGAACCGCCGTCCCAGACTTCCACCGCCGGTGATCGAAAGGTGATTTCGTGGTACTACATGAAGAAGCCGAAGGGTCAGGTGCCGGGTTTTCCCGGAGATACGAAGAAGTATACGAAGGACATGAAGGCTCTATGGGTCGGAACGGGCAAGAAGGTTTATTTGACCATTGACACCGGCGGTCCGCTTGGGGATATTGACTTGCTTGTCAAATCGCTGAAGGACAACGATGTGAAAGCAAACTTTTTTATTGCTGGATATAATGTGAAGAAAAATCCGGATTTCATCCGCACGCTCGTGAAGGATGGGCATTTGGTCGCTAATCATACGATGACTCACTCCGATATGAATACACAAACGGATGAGCAGGTACGCAAAGAGATTGAAGATTACGAACAGTTATATAAAGAAGTGACAGGCAAAGAAATTCAGCCGTTTTTCCGCTTCCCATACGGCCGCTATAATATGCATTTATTACAAATGGTATCCGATATGGGATATACATCCGTCTTTTGGTCCACGGCGATGAGAGATTGGGAGCCGCGCAAGAACGGTGCGGAGGACCCGTATAACGATATTATGAACAACCTGCATGACGGCAATATCATTTTGATGCATCAAGGGTCGCCAGAAAATATCGAAGCTCTCGACCGTATCATCAAAGCGGTACATAAAGCGGGGTACGAATTTGCTCTATTAAACGATATCTAGCCGCCTTGCACCAATTTTTCCCTCTATTCATAAACTGAAAAAAACATCATCATTTTAATATACCAACATAAAGGAAGCGAAATCACGTGCAGCAAGCGATAGCCATATTGGATTCAGGGGTTGGGGGATTGACCGTGGCCAAGGAGGTCATGCGTCAGCTACCGCAAGAAAAAATCATCTATTTCGGGGATACGGCACGTACGCCATACGGTCCGCGGCCGGCGGAAGAAGTCTTGGATTTTACCCATCAAATCGTTGATTATTTGCTTCAATTCGATCCGAAAATGATTGTCATAGCGTGCAATACGGCAACGGCGGTAGCTCTTGAAGAAATTCGCAGCAGACTATCCATCCCTGTCGTCGGAGTGGTCCATCCGGGCGCCCGTGCAGCGATCAAGACAAGCAGGAGCCAGAAAGTCGGAGTGATTGGAACCGAAGGAACCATCAAGAGCCATGCTTACGAGATCGCTCTGCGCCAAATATCTCCGCAAATTCAAGTGGTCAGCCAAGCTTGTCCTTCGTTCGTACCGCTGGTGGAGCAGGGCTTGTTCAATACCGATGAGACCCGGCAGGTTGTAGAAGAAACATTATCCGAGCTGCGGCAGAAGCCACTGGATTGCTTAATCCTCGGTTGTACCCATTATCCGTTTCTTTCCGATATCATTTCTTCTGTCATGGGACCGGAGGTTACACTCATCAGCTCGGCAGACGAAACGGCCAGAGAAATCAGTACAATCCTGTATCATAAGGGGATGCTGGTGACTTCAGGTACGATCCCGGTGCATCAATTCTCTTGTAGTGGAGATCCGGTTTTGTTCAAGAAGATCGCACAGTCGTGGTTGAACGAGCAAATTAAAGTAACACCTGTGGTTTGGCAGGTTCCGAATATTATTTAGTTCACCGTCATAAGCATTTAGCAAGGCTATCGACACCCTTTAGGCGTGGATAGACGAATCATGCTTGGAAGGGAGGGCTAAACCTTGACATTCCCTTATGTGGTGGGACGCGGAGATACGTTATTCCGGATTGCCGCGAGGTATGGCTTGAATCTGACGGAGCTGGTCGCGGCTAACACGGGCGCAGACCCGCGTCGTCTTCGTATCGGACAAACCATTGTTATTCCTCCTAGCAGGGAATGGAGTGTTGTGGATACTGCCAAACCCTATCATTATAAGGACATGATGGAGGATTTGGATCAGCTGCAGCAGACTTATCCGTTCCTGAGTGTCGAATCGATCGGCAGGAGCGTGCTCGGAAAGAGCATTCCGGCCATCCGTATCGGTATGGGCCCTAAGGAAGTGCACTACAACGGTTCATTCCATGCGAATGAATGGATCACAAGCTTGCTCCTGATGAAGTTCGTTGAGGATTATGCTGCCGCTTATATGAACGGCAAGCCGCTTAGGACACGCGACGTAAAGAAGCTCTACGAACAAACGTCGCTATGGATCGTTCCGATGGTCAATCCGGACGGGGTGGAGCTCGTACTGGAGGGCCTTACGAGAGAGAATCCAAATTATGAACTGTTGATCCAATGGAACAGCGGATCGTTGGACTTTACAGGGTGGAAGGCCAACATTCGCGGAGTTGATCTTAATGACCAGTTCCCGGCGGGCTGGGAAGTTGAACGCGAGCGGCGGGGGGTACCTGGACCTGGACCGCGGGATTTTACGGGTACCGAGCCTCTCTCTGAACCGGAAGCGCTGGCCATGGAGCAATTCACACGAAGCCGAGATTTTCAGCTGGTAGCAGCGTTACATACGCAGGGAAAAGAATTATACTGGAATTACCGTGACCTGGAGCCCCCGGAATCGGAAGTAGTGGCGTGCCGGTTGGCCAAGGTTAGCGGTTATACTGCGGTTAAGCTGCAGGGCAGCGATGCGGGATACAAGGATTGGTTTATTCAAGAATTTCGGCGTCCAGGCTTTACCGTGGAGGCGGGGATCGGCGTCAACCCGCTGCCGCTTGCCCAATTTAGGCAAATCTATCATGACGTTGTTCCTCTGATGCTAGAGGGGTTGACGTCGGTTCAAGTCAAGCTGTCATGAAGGAAACCATCATCTTGTTAATGGGGCAAGCTAGCGTCTGTGATGACAGACGTAAGCTTGTTTTGTTGCTGCGGAAGAGGCTGCATCGAAATACAAAGCAAATGGTGTATAATAGGATTAGGTGTATTCAAGTTCAAGGGAGGAGAGGCACCATGTGGAAGCGATTATTATCCATGAAGCGTTGGGCGCATGTTTTCCGTCGTATTGTGCCGCTGCTGCGCTCTTCACGCATCCCGTTCCGCGAAAAGCTGTTTTTCGCCGTTCCGGCGTTGGTCTACTGGCTCATGCCGGACGTGCTGCCGACGCTGCCGATTGACGATATTGCCGTAATGATGCTGCTTATGAACTGGTTTACTGACCGGGCAGAACGTAAATACGGCGCATAACAAACAAGAGTGCCCTCAAGGACAGCTCTTTCGTACAGAAGGCCAGCCAGAAAATTCTGGCTGGCCTTTTTTTGTTAACAACCTAACGGATGGCATCTGGATCCTGTTCGTATTCCTCGGCGGGCATACGGATCCATTTTTTCAAATAGCCTTGTTCATATAGGGCTTTAATCAGAATGATCAAAATCGGCGATAAAATCAGACCTGCGACCCCAAAGAGCGATAAGGAAATGATGACAAACGTCAGCATGGTGAAGGCCGATACGCCGAGCGAATCGCCGGTGATCTTGGGTTCAAGGATTTGTCTGGTGGTAATGACTACAGCAAGTAGAACCGAAAGCCAGATCGCGAGCGTCGTTTGTCCGACGATGAACAAATAGATGATCCATGGGATGAACAGGGTAGATACGCCGAGTAGTGGAAGCACATCAAATACGGCGGAGAGAAGCGCTATGGAAAAAGCGTTCTTTACCCCCAACAAGAGCAGCGAAATGAAAACGACGATAAACGTCAGCGTGATCAGCTTGGCCTGGGCCTTGATGTAGGTAACAATGCCTTTCAGTACGTTTTCTCGTAAAAAATGGAATGCCTTTTTAAACGTATTGGGGGTTTTCTCTTCCGCTGTACGCTTCCATGATTCTATTTCGATGCTTAAGAAATAAGCCAAAATGATCCCGATCGCAAAATTAACCACAAAGGTTGAGAAAGAGGTTAATGCCGTAAATGTGCCCGTGAGAAAGCCGGTAACAAATTGGGTTATTTTACTCGTAATGGCCGTTGAATATTCTTGGGCCTGTTCTATCAGATCCTGCGTAGGGAGCGGTCCCAAATAGTCCTGAAGCGCTACGGAGCGCTCAATGATTTCTCTTTCCATGACGGCTGTATATTCGGGAAACTTGTCTTTGAGATTTAAAATCTGAGTTGTAAAAATAGCGCCCAATCCGGTTATCGCACCGAGTATGACCAAAATAAACAAGATGGTCGAAATGCCTGAGGCAATCGATTTTTTGATTCCTCTGCGGTGCAGCCATCTCGCCGGCGGTTCGATGATCATGTAAATGAGGAACGCAAAGAAGATCGGCGTTGCAATCCGATACAAGAAACTGAAAATGTACATAAACAAGTACACCGTCAAAATCAGGAGAGCAATGTCGAAGATAGTTTTGTAATATTTGCGGTAAAAAGTAATCATTTAGTCACCTCAGGTTCATCATTCATCTGCGGCTTGAGTATATCCTTTGGCCGCCCATAACTTCATTTCTTTTATCATTTGGCGCAAAATCGTATCCTTTGCCCGTCTGATTTTACTTGACTTTAACGACAACCGTCGGATATATGCGGTCCGCTCAAGCACGCCGTTGTCTTCCAAAGTAGAGCAGCGCGTCCGTCAGAGATATGGGGCTAACTTCCATTTTATATAACAACTCGTAGAATAGCAACTGAGGGGCTTGTGAGGATCATAAGAGAGGATAGATTAGAAATCGCTATTATGATATCATAGAACGACAAAGGTTGCTTTCGTTCTCATATTTCTATACAATAAGGGGAAAACGATAAGCTGTGGGAGATGTGAAGTCATGAATTGCAAAATTTCGCGTAATGCTGCCAAGGTGCTATTGGCCGAAATAGAGAAAGAAGAAAACAAAGAATTGAAGCTTCGCATATACGTGACGCACTCGCATGGGGACCATGCACATTACGGTATGGGAATGGACACGCCTACGGAAAACGATGTTGTCGTCTCGACGGACAAGGGCATCGATGTTATCCTTCAGAAGGACGATCCGTTTCTGGACGGTATTCGGATCGATTACTTCTATACGCCTGAGGAAGGCTTTTCGGTGACCAATCCTGCCAAAGGCAATCACGGTGATCATTGATTGTTTTTCAGGTTCATTAAAGGTAACCGACTTAGAAAGGAAACACCTGTATGGCCAACGATATACGGATCTGTGATAAATGTAAGCATATGAGAATGAAAACGGCTTTACCGAAGCTCCAGAAGCTGGTGCCTGATGCAGAAATCAAGGTGGGGTGTAAATCCTACTGCGGACCTTGCTCACGGTTTGCCTTCATCTTCATTAACGGCCGGTACGTTACCGGCAAAACTGAGGACGAAGCGATTGAAAAGGCAAGTAAATATGTGAAGTAACGAAATAGCGGATGAAGAAGCGCTTTGTTGAGGGTGAGAGGATTAAGGCCCATAAGTGCTTCCGAATCCGCTATTTTTTCTTTTTACGAATGGGTTATGAGGTCTTGTCGTGACTATTCGAACCGCAAGAGGAGCAATTGTAGACTAAAAAAGTTGAAAATAGTTCCAAAGACTTAATGTATTTGTTGAAATTGGGAAATTTGAATTATGTATTCCTTAGGCCTTATCTTTTATTCTTAAGGGAATGAATTTCATAAAAAGACATTTTTCGAGCGTACTCGATAAAGGCAAACCAGGCGAAAGCCTGGGCGCGCAAAACTACAGGGGCTAAAGTGCTGGTTCCAGCGCTATGCCAGCCAGTTGTCGAAGGTACGGAGCGACGCATAGATATGCAAACCCCCGTACCCCGTTGGCGAGAGTCTGATTGTTGTTGAAAAAGGAGCGATAACGGATGCAGGGTCAGGATCGGAGCATCATGACGAGAAAAGGTTTTTACACAAAAGTGGGGGATGATTTCGTAGGCGTATTTTTGTCGAACGAGGGTCCGAAAATGTTCATCAACCGTGAGACCTATGAACTGATGGCACCATGCTGGGACGTCGAAATGGTAAAGGGACGCAGCAGTCAGATCATTAACTTTTACTGGCGCGGTGAAGTGAAGCTGTCCATAAGATGCGAAGCGGATAATGATGTATTCATGCCGTTGTTTGATTATTTGAGCTGCCGGGAAACTGCGGTTCGACTCGCTTGATTCTTCAGAAAAGAGTTCGGGGAGAAAGCATGAAAAAGAACCATTTCTATGGCAATGCTGCCGGAAGAAATGGTTCTTTTTTTTGCGAGCTTTTGTTCTAGGACTGCCTTAGAGCGAACATGGCCATATGGTAAAATGGAGGGTTTCCGAGTCCATCCCAGCTCTACTCAGCCCGAGTTTATGCCTCGGGGCTTTTCGGTTCATTGCTTTTACGCCAGCCGAATAAGCCTCCTGGGGCAAAATATTGGTAAAGGTTGCACTCAATACGGCCGTTGAAGAGCTTGCGTTTCTTGTCGGTTTTGCGCCCCATGTAATGCTCAAACTGTTTGTTCGGGCTCAGTATGAAGGCCGACCATGTGGGCAGCTGCTCGTACATATGACCGAATTGGCGTATAGCCCGTTCTGCTTCGCTCTGGTCGCCCAGACGCTCGCCGTAAGGCGGGTTGGTGACGATACATCCGTAGTCTCCCCGCGGAACGGCCTTGGCTACCGGAAGCACCTGAAGCGTCAGCTCCTTCGCCAGCCCGGCAGCCTTCGCCGCAGCCAACGCGACTTCAATCGCTCCCGGATCGATATCAGAGCCTGCAATCTGGAGAGGGATGTCATCCCGTACAAGATCATAGGCTTCCTCGCGGGCCTCGTCCCACAATTCCTGTGGCACGAGCGGCCATTCTTCGGAGTTGAAGCTGCGCCTGAGGCCGGGGGCCAAATTCCAGCCGATCATTGCGGCTTCGATCGGAATCGTGCCCGATCCGCAGAACGGATCGTATAGCGGGCGTTCCGCCTGCCAACGGCTAAGCAGCACCAAGGCCGCGGCCATGGTTTCTTTCAGCGGGGCTTCGGTGATGAGCTTGCGGTAGCCGCGCTTATGAAGTCCGGGACCTGTCGTGTCCAGCGTCAATGTGGCGATGTCGTTCAGAAGCGACACTTCGATGACGTAGCGGCCTTCTGTCTCACGATACCATTCTGTGCCGTAACGCTGCTTCATGCTTTCTACGACGGCTTTCTTAACGATGCCTTGACATGCCGGTACGCTGGACAGCTGCGACTTATGCGAACGTCCTTCCACGGGGAATTCCCCGTCCTCGGGAATCCAATCCGGCCAAGGCAGCGCCTTGACACCTTCGAACAGTTCGTCGAAGGTACGGGCTTCGAATTGTCCCATCTTGACGAGCACGCGGTCTGCCGTGCGAAGCCACAGGTTGGCGCGGCATATGGCCAAGTAGTCGCCAACGAACGTGACGCGTCCGTTCTCTACCGTGATCTGTTCATAGCCGAGATCACGGACCTCTCTGGCAACGACGGCCTCGAGCCCCATGGGGGAGGTGGCGATGATTTCAATGGAATCTAAAGACATGTTGAATTCACTCCGTATCTGTAATGAGAGGCGAAGGGCCCCGAATATCATCAGGTTGAACAAAGCTTGGAAAAGCCATACAATTAATTAGTATAGGCGATCGACAGTGATTATACAACGATAGCAAACCTCAGGGGCATAATTTGAGCGCCAAATCGCACGGAGTTGGGAAGGATGGAGAATATCATGACAGCACCATTAACGCCAGAACAGTATCCAGAACAGTATTTGGAAGCCCTTTTTGAGACAGATGAGCCATTAGAGCGGGTTAAAGTAGGCATTCGGGCCAACAACATGCCTGAAATCTCGATTGCCCCCGGTTATGGAAGGTTATTGACCATGTTGGTTCGTATTTCGGGGGCCCGGCAAGTGCTTGAAATCGGGGCGCTCGGAGGATACAGCGGCATTTGTCTGGCCCGTGGTTTGCCGCAAGACGGCAAGCTCGTATCGCTCGAGTTGAAGCAGGACTATGCCGACCTGGCGCATAAGCATCTTCGCGAGGCTGGGTTTGAAGGGAAGGTGGAGTACCGGGTTGGTGAAGCGCTGGACAGCCTGAAGGCACTCGATGCGGAAGGACGGAGGTTCGATCTGTTTTTCATTGACGCAGATAAAGGGAATTACCCGAATTACTTGGAGTGGGCGATCAAGCTGGGCCATCCCGGCGCTATTATTCTCGGGGACAACCTGCTCATGCGTGGGAAAGCAATGAATCCTGGAGAAAAAGGGAACGCGGTTACGAAGATGAGGCAATTTACTGAAGCTGTGGCGCGGGACCCAAGGCTCGAAGGCGTGCTGCTGCCCGCTTATGATGGTTTAGCGATAGCACGAGTCAGGGAATACTCATAAAATGAGAAGCTGTTTTCAAGTCCCGGTAGGGAAAGGGCGCTGCTGCACTAATGTTTTTCGTCGAGAGGAGGATGGGAATTGACACAGGTGCGAGTAGAAAAAGATTTTCTGGGCTCCAAGGAGGTTCCGTCTCAGGCTTACTATGGCATTCAGACGCTGCGGGCAGTGGAGAATTTTCCGATTACCGGTTACAAAATCCATACTGAATTGATTCGTGCGATGGGAATGGTCAAGAAAGCGGCCGCTGCCGCCAATATGGAAGTCAAACAGTTGAATCCGGGCATCGGCCAGGCCATCGTTCAGGCTGCACAGGAAATAGTAGACGGACAGTGGCACGATCAGTTTATCGTTGACCCGATTCAGGGAGGGGCAGGCACCTCCCTGAACATGAATGCGAACGAAGTGATTGCCAATCGGGCAATCGAGCTTCTTGGCGGAACCAAAGGCGATTATTTTTCGGTGAGCCCGAATACGCACGTCAATATGGCTCAATCGACTAACGACGCGTTCCCGACGGCCATCCATATTTCAACCCTCTCGTCGATTCAAAAGCTGCTTGGGACGATGCGCGAGCTGTACGCCGTCTTTGCTGAGAAAGCCCGGGCTTTCGATAGTATTATCAAAATGGGACGGACGCACCTGCAGGATGGGGTCCCAATTCGGCTAGGCCAAGAGTTCGAAGCTTATGCACGGGTGCTCCTTAGGGACATCGAACGCATCAGTCATTCGCAGCGGCATCTCTACGAAGTTAACATGGGGGCTACTGCTGTAGGAACCGGACTTAATGCAGATCCTAGATATATCGTGAGGGTGGTTGAGCTTCTGGCGGAAGAAAGCGGCCTTCCGTTAATCAGGGCTGAGCATCTGGTTGATGCTACGCAGAACACGGATGCTTACACGGAAGTGTCTTCTGCTTTGAAAGTGTGCATGATCAACATGTCCAAAGTCGCGAACGATTTGAGACTGATGGCTTCCGGACCGCGTGCCGGCCTTAGTGAAATTATGCTGCCTCCCCGTCAACCGGGTTCATCCATCATGCCGGGGAAGGTCAATCCGGTCATGTGCGAGGTTGTAAATCAGGTTGCGTTCCAGGTAATCGGCAATGATCATACTATTTCTCTTGCTTCGGAAGCGGGGCAGCTTGAGCTGAACGTAATGGAGCCGGTTCTCGTGTTTAATCTGCTGCAATCGCTTAGTATGATGGATCAGGTGTTTCAGGTATTTAATAAGTACTGTCTGCAGGGCATCGAAGCCAATGTTGACCGCTGCAAAGAGTATGTCGAGAAGAGCGTGGGAGTGATCACCGCATTGAATCCCCATCTCGGCTACGAGACGGTCGCTCGTATTGCCCGTGAAGCTATACTGACCGGACGCTCAGTAAGAGAATTATGTTTACTATACGATGTGCTCAGGGAAGATGAACTGAATCTGATTCTCGACCCTTACGAAATGACTAATCCCGGCATCGCAGGAGCCTCTTTATTGGCAGACAAGACGGAGTAGGGTAGACACAAGCCTGCAAAAGGCGCCAATCGTGTATAGGCGCCTTTTTCGCATGACATGGAGCGGCATAGCCGAACAGTACTAGTGAATTACAATGACAAAAGAAGCGCTGGCGAATATAGTTTCGCTAGCGCTTCTTTGGCTAGATTACGTATCTTTGGGTTAGAAATGATCTGCCTCCGCCGTTACCTTTCTTCCCGATATCCGAGCTCATGAGAGATTTCCCGGGTAATGTGCAGCAGCTCCTGAATCCACTGCTCTTGATAAGGCATCATGCGGTCGGATGGTCCAATGACACTGACGGAGGCCGGGACTTTGCCATCTGCATCGAAAATGGGAGCTGCAATTCCTGTCGCACCTACGTTACGCAGGTTGGAGCTGAGCTCGTAGCCGTTCTTCCGAATTTCTTCGAGTCGCTTCTTCATCATCTGCGAATCGGTAATGGTATAAGGGGTGAACCTCTTTAAATCGTCAGAAAGCACCTCATTAATAAAGTCCTCGTCGCGAAAAGCGAGCATCGATCTGGCTGCGGAAGTCGCATATAGAGGGAACCTTCTGTATTCTTCCGCGTTGAATCGGATCGGATATTGCGCATCGATTTTGTCGACATAAATGGCATCCCTTCCGTCGATCACGCACAGGCAAACGAGCTCCTTCGTCTTTTCTGAAAGCCTTTGTAAGTACGGCTTAGAAAAATCTACCAAATTATGATTCTTCAATACTTTGTTACCAAGCTCGAGCAAAGTATATCCTAATGAATACTGCTTGTTTAAAGGGTTTTGCTTGATGAAGCCCTCACTTTCGAGTGTCATCAGCATCTTATGTACAGCTCCCTTGGAAAGATCGAGCTTTCGACTTAATTCACTGACGCCAAGTTCCTTTGGCGAATTCAGAAACATTTTTAGAAGCTTACAGCTGTTTTTAACAGAAGATAAAAGATTTTCCATGGAATATGAACTCCTTATCTTAATATGCTAGGGTTGACCTTGAAATCAGAGTAAGTGTATCACAAACTGAGCGTTCTTCTCATCTCCTTAAGCATGATGTGATGTAAACTTCCATAGGCTACAAATATTTTAAAAATAGTATTGCGAAACCCACTACTCCATGCTAAAATCACAGTATGTTTTACATATAGAAAACATCGTTCTCATATAGTGAACGATATCACAACTGAGGAGGAAACTCAATGAAGAAAAAAGCGGGGATTTTAGCAGTTTTGACTTTATGCGGAACGGTACTGGCAGCATGTGGTTCATCTTCACAGGAAACACCGGCTCCTGCAGCGGGCTCGACAGGACAAGATACGCCTGCAGCAGCGGTGGAGAAGCAGCTTGTCATCGCTGGTAATGGCGCAACCGTTGAACAAATGATGAAAGATGAAGTGTTCAAGAAGTTCAATGAAAAGTATCCTGATGTAAAATTAACTTACGTAGCCGGCGTAGCAACGGAAATTGTTGCTAAGGTCAAAGCTCAAAAGGCTGCTCCTCAGATCGACGTTACTGTAATCGAAGCAGGCGAGCAGGAAGCAGGCCGCGTGGAAGGCTTGTGGGAGCCTATTACAGAGAAAGAAATCCCTTCGATTTCTAAAGTATCCCCTGTGCTTAAGGTCAATGAGAACAGCGGTGTAGCCGTCAACTTTACACCAATGGGTATCTCCTACAACGCCGCACTTGTGCATTCCAAAGGCTTGCCGGTACCGCAATCCTGGAACGATCTGGCTAGACCGGAAATGAAGGGCAACCTTACGCTGAGTGAAATTTCCAGCAACTTCGGCCGTTCTGCGCTGATCATGCTTTCTTATGCTAACGGCGGTTCGGAGAAGGATATGGAGCCAGGTTTTAAGCAATTGGAAACGATTGCAGGGTATATGCCGACATTCGCCAAAAATGCAGCGCAATTGCAGCAAAACCTGCAAAATCAAACAGCGGCTTATACCGCATGGACGATGGCTCGCAGCTTAGTGCAGAAAGACGCAGGACTTGAGCTTGAATTCGTTATTCCAAAGGAAGGTTCCAACCTGGTGCCTACTGTAGCTTCTGTAGTCAAAGGCGCGAAAAGCCCGAATGCAGCTAAGCTGTTCGTTGAATTCTTGCTGTCCGACGAAGTGCAAGCCTCTTATGCCACAAAGCTCTATTATAACCCGGCTACGGATGTAAAACTTCCGGAAGACATTTCCAAAAAGCTGAACGTGGACATGAGTAAAGCGGTTAAATTCGATTACACCGTTCTCAGCAGCGAATCGCCAAAATGGCTAGACCGTTTCAACAAAGAAATCGCACCCAAAGTAGGAAAATAGGTGATCACCGTGTCGAAAATAATTGAATTAGAATTAATTGGCATTCAAAAAAAATTCGGTTCTAATGTTGTTGTTGAGAACTTTAATCTTAAGGTCGAGCAAGGAGAATGCGTCTCCTTCCTCGGTCCTTCGGGATGCGGAAAAACAACAACGCTCAACATGATAGCCGGCTTTCTCGAACCAGACCAAGGAGAGCTCATCATTAAAGGAAAGAAAGTGAACGGGGTTCCTTCTAATAAAAGAGAGCTGGGCATGGTGTTTCAAACGTATTCATTATTCCCTCATATGAACGTATTTGAGAATGTGGCTTACGGCCTCAAGCTGCGCAAAACGCCGAAGTCGGAAATTCAGGATCGCGTCCAAAAAATTTTGGAGCTTGTAAAGCTGCCGCATGTGTCGGATCGCTATCCTAAGCAGCTATCGGGCGGTCAGCGCCAGCGGATTGCCATCGCCAGAGCGCTCGTGACCGAGCCTTCCTTGCTGCTGCTTGATGAACCACTCAGTAACCTGGACGCGAAGCTTCGCGAAGAGCTTCGCGAAGAGCTGAAGCGGCTTCAGCAAGAAATTGGCGTGACCACGGTTTTCGTAACGCACGATCAGGAAGAGGCCATGTACCTATCGAACCGAATTGTCGTTCTAGACCACGGTAAAGTGGAGCAAATTGGTTCGCCTTGGGATATTTACAATTTGCCTGCTTCAGAATTCGTTCACACCTTCATTGGTAAGTCCAACCGATTTGTCGGCACTGTTGTGTCCGCTTCAGAGACAGAAGGCATTGTTCTGCGCACGAATGACGGGCTTCAGCTCCGTGCGGCATTCAAGGGTCAAACGTTTAAGTCCGGGGAAGCCGTATCGATCTATGTGCGTCCGGAGAAAATCACGTTCACTTCAACAACCGGTGCTCAAGCAAATGATCGCAATGAAGCGCAGGGACGCATCGGTCAGCTTTCGTTCCTTGGATCCTATGCGGAAAGCGAAGTTCAGCTTGGAAGCACTGTGATCAATGTGCGGATGCCTTCGGACAGCCAGGACCGTATTTGGACCGCAGGCGAAACAGTGAACTTACAGTGGAAGCCGGAGGATGTGTTCGTATTCCCGGGAAAGGGGAATGGGGCTAATGGGTAAAGGCGCTTTGTCCTCTGTGCGTTCGGCCGCATTCCTTCTTGCCCCGAGCCTTGCGGTCGTGGCAGGCGTGTTCTTGCTGCCAATGCTGTATATTCTCATTCTCAGTCTTCAAGACGGTGATGGACAGTTTTCCTTGGAGAACTATGCGCTCTTTTTCCAAGATCCCTATTATCTGCAAATTTTGTGGAGAACGGTTAAAATGGGACTGCTCACGGTATTGGCTTGCCTCATTTTAGGCTATCCCGTTGCAATGTACATGGCGAAGTGCTCAGGCAAAATGCGCGGTCTGATCACGTTCCTGATCATCTCGCCGCATTTGATCAGTGTAGTCATCAGAAACTTTGGCTGGGTCATCATCCTGGGTGAAAAGGGATGGATCAATAACACGCTTATGCAGATTGGTCTGATTGATCAGCCGCTCAAACTGATGTATAACGAGCTTGGCGTTGTTATCGGATTGACCGACTCGCTGATCGTTTACATGATCTTGGCGATCGCCACGAGTATGTACCAGATTGATGAATCGCTTTATAAAGCGGCCGGAATTCTCGGCGCGGGCAAAGTACGCACATTCTTTACCGTGACGCTTCCGCTTACGCTTCCCGGTATTATGGCAGGAACCACTCTTGTTTTCAGCTTATCGATGAGCGCTTTCGTTACACCTGCTCTGATGGGCGGTACGTCCGTCAAGGTACTGCCTGTGATCGCCTATGAGAAAATTATGGCTCAATTGAACTGGCCGCTCGGAGCTGCGCTTGCATTTCTGCTTCTTGGGTCGACCATAGGTCTTGTTACTTTGTTCACAAGGCTCATGGAGACCAAGCGATATAAAGAGGTGTTTTCCTCATGATGAAACGAATCACTCCGCTCGGAGTCATCACCTTTTTTGTCGTTTTGTTTGTCATATCGCCATTGTTGGTCATTATCCCGACTTCACTAACCTCGACTAGATATTTGTCGTTTCCACCGGTCGGTTTTTCTTTCGACTGGTATGTAAGAATATTCGACCGTCCGGAATTTGTCGAATCCTTCTGGTTCAGCTTGCAGCTCGCGACACTCACGGCTGTGCTTTCTACGCTGCTCGGAACAATTGCGGGTCTTGCATTGCATAAATACAAATTTCCCGGGAGAGGCGTAATCAACGGACTTTTGCTGTCACCTCTTACCGTACCTGCGCTGATCATCGGTATTGCGGCTTTGCTCTTCTTCACGAGGATCGGGCTGGCCGGAACATTCACGGGTCTTCTGTTGGCGCATATCTTGATATCAATTCCTTATGTCGTACGTCTGGTGCTCACGGGGCTCAGTTCCTTCGATTATACGCTGGAGCGTGCCGCTTACATATTGGGTGCGAAGCCGATCAATGTCTTTTGGGATATAACGATGCCGATTATTAAACCGGCGATCATGTCAGGAGCGATTTTCGCATTCTTGACCTCGTTTGACAACGTTACGGTGTCGCTTTTCTTGGTATCGCCGACGACGACTACGCTCCCAATGGCCATTTTCAGCTATATGCAGGAAACGCTTGACCCGCTTGTAGCTTCTATATCATCGGTTGTTATTTTGTTAAGTCTAGTGTTTATCATATTATTGGAACGTGTGTACGGTTTGGATCGGCTGTTCGGTTCGAAATCGCAGTCCCACTAACGGAGATGCTGCTTGGTGAAGTTACAGACATTGAAAGAACAGATAGAAGGGTATATGCCCACTATACTCCGACTGCTTGAGGAGAGCGTGAATATCGATTCGCCGTCTGCAGACAAGCGGCAGAACGATTTGATTGCCGATTGGTACACGCGTGAATTTCAACGGCTGACCGGAGGGCGGGTCGTTCGCATTCCGAACGAAACGTATGGAGACCGCCTTTTGTGTGAAGTCGGCAGCGGAGAGAAACAGATTCTTCTGGTGGGTCATTATGACACGGTTTGGCCGCTCGGGGAAGCAAAGCGACGGCCATTCCGCATCGAGGACGACCGGGCTTACGGTCCAGGGGTCTACGATATGAAAGCAGGTCTGCTGCAGGCTATATTTGCGGTTAAGGCGCTGCTGGATTCCGGCCGATTCCCGGCGGATAAGAAAGTCGTTTTGCTCATGAACAGCGACGAAGAGCTGGGCAGCCCGACGTCCCGAGCTTTTATCGAGGAGCAGGCGAAGCGGTCTGCCGCTGCATTCGTGCTCGAGCCTCCGATGGAGCCGAGCGGAGCTCTCAAGACAGCCCGCAAAGGCAGTGGACGCTATAAGCTGAACGTACAGGGTATCTCGGCGCATGCCGGGGTTAACCCGGAGAAAGGCGTCTCCGCCATTCATGAGCTGGCATGTCAGATTCAACGCCTTCATGCGCTTACGGACTACTCGTTGGGAACTACGGTGAACATAGGCGTGATCCGCGGCGGTATCGGCAGTAATGTTATTGCGGAGCATGCCGAAGGAGAAATTGATGTGCGTGTGGGGACCTCAGCCGAGGCGGACCGTATTGAGGAGGAGCTTAACGGACTCGTGCCGGTGCTGCCTCAAGCTCAGCTTACGCTTACAGGCCGGATGATGCGTCCACCGATGGAGCGAACCGAGCGGACGGCGGAGCTGTTCGCGCTGGCGCAGGATATCGCCCGGACAGAGCATGGAGTTGAACTGACGGAGACGCATACCGGGGGCGTGAGCGACGGCAATTTCACCGCCGCAGTCGGTACCCCGACTTTGGATGGATTGGGTGCAAGAGGCGACTATGCCCATTCTCCGGATGAGTATATTCGGCTCGACGAGATGCCGTTCCGCACCGCTTTGCTTGCGGAGCTGATCCGGCGCTGTTAGCCACGGCTTTTGATATGAAACAGCCTGGTACCGATATGAGGTACCAGGCTGTTTCATTTATTTCTTGCTTAAACTCCCATTCATTGGGGGATGCCCGTTTGGCATAGGCTACAAGCCTGGTTCATGTTCTTGCTTTCTGTGGTATAGAGAAAGGCGGACCCATAGTGCGTTAAGCAGCAGCAGCACGGCGGCCGTCAAGAAAATACCCCTAATGCCGATCCAACCCGAGACGGCTCCCCCGATCACGGGTCCAAGCATGTTCCCCAAGGCCAAGGCGCTCGTATTAAAGCTGTATGAACGGCTTTCCATTCCGCTTGGAGTATACTGCCGTATTAATGTTTGTACAGAAGGAATTAGGCCTCCCATAAAGATACCCAACAAGAAGCGTGAGGCCAGCAGCTGCCAGATGTTGGTTACGAATACCTGCGGTATAAAGGCTAATCCCGTGCCGATTAAAGCGATTGCCAGAATACGGTGTGATCCCAGCCGATCTCCTAGTCTGCCTAGCAGCGGTGATGCGATCATGTTCGAGAACCCGGTCACCGACCCGACAAGACCGGCATAGAAGGCGAGCAGTTGCCCACTGCCGTGAAGCTCCTGTACGAACAAGGGGATCAGCGGCATGGAGCTCAATATGGAAAATTGGATGACGAAGGTAACGGAATACAGAGCTGGGAGTTCACGAGTCCGGATCAGCTCGCGAAAGCCGCTGAAAATGGTCATTTTGGGATTGTTTTTGGCCTTTTCCAAGTCGAACGTCTCTTTCACCATGAACGCGGCGAGCAGAGAAGCGGCGAACAATAACCCTCCGGTAATGTAAAAAATAGGCCGAAACCCGAACCATTCGGCCATCAGTCCCCCGAACAGCGGTCCGAGAATCGTCCCTGCCACACTGCCGGATTGCAAGGTTCCCATAGCAAAGCCCATCCGCTCACGAGGCGTATTCGCCGAGACCAAGGCAACGGCAGCCGGCATGAAGCCCGAGATCACACCGTTAGCCATGCGAAGCAGCAGCAAATGCAGTGGGGCGGAGGCCAGTCCCATGAACATCATGACGACCGACATACCGAAGCCCGAACGAAGGAGCATGACTTTGCGTCCGAACCGGTCGGCAAGCCCTCCCCAGATCGGCTGAAAGATAAATGCAGTGACGAAGTTACCGGCAAAAATAATACCGGCCCACATAGCCACTTCGTGCGGATCATGAATCCCCATTTCCTGAATATATAAGGGCAAGAAGGGTATGATCATGGTCATGCCGGACATGACCAAAAATTGTCCCAGCCATAGTACGATTAAGTTGACTTTCCAACGTTCCAAAACGTGTTCCTTCTTTCCTGCTCCGATTTAATACATAGTCCCTTTACTGTTCCAACCCGGTTCTCTGCTCATAACGAAATCTCTCCAGCTCGGGAATTCCGACCTGCTGTGCAACGGCAATAGCTTGCTCGATATCGTAAGGGACGCGTACCGATTGTACAGAGAACGGAGCTTCCTCATTGCCGTCCGCCGTACCCTCGAGAATGGTATAGCTGGCCTGCGTCAGTCCGTCGTACGGCGCGCCGACGCTGCCCGTATTGAATAACAGAAGCCCCTTGATTTGCTCGGATTTCAGTGTCTGCAAGAACGGAACATGAATATCCCCATAGCCGATCACATCAGGTGTGAGCTCCGTTTGCAGAAATCCTCCGGTATGCTCGGTGTTCTCGAACATAGCTAGCTTTTCTTTCTTGTTGGCCTTCCGCAGGACACGATGATATACGCTCCGGGAGGAAGCATGAAGCAAGCGGATGCGCCTGCCGCTCATCCTTAGATCTGCGAAGAAAGGCAGCTCCAGCAAATAACGCAGCCGTTCCGTTCCAAGCCGCTTCTGCTGCCATAAGCCAGATTCCTTCTGCTGCGGCAGGTTGATCCCGTGATCCCAGTTGCCCTGCACCGTAACTTCGCATAGCTCGCGAATCCAATCCACTGCTTCACATGGCTGAGGGCCTTTACCGACCAAGTCGCCGAGACAAATGATGCGCTCAATCCGGCGGCTGCGTATGTCCCGTACAACAGCGTCCAGCGCCTGCAGGTTACCGTGGATGTCGGAGATGATCGCGATTTTGTCCATTGTCAGCCTTGGCCTCCTGTTGTCCCATTTTTTGCTTATGTTTTCCATTATACCACAACCCAGGCTAGTATATTTTATGAATCACCGCTTCAAAATCGGGTTCCTCCAAGAAAGTCAGGAGCAGCAACATATTTTTGGCACATTTGCCCATGACCGCAAAAGGGCGTTTTGCTATAATAGGTATACCGGACGTGTTAGCTGAATGCAAGTTGGAAAAAGGGGTAGGTTGAGATCAGAACGCGTACAGAAAAACATAAGCGTCATAAAGAGAAGAAAGTAAATCGGATGTTAGGATTTAAACTCGGTTTGATGACTCTTCTGACGATAGGATCATTCGTTTATTTGATGCATTGGCTGGATCGGCCGCAGGGAACTCAAGGCGGAGAAGCGACCGCGGAGGCGAAGACGTCGGATCCATACGGGGGCGTGCAGCAGCCTCGGCAGCCGGATACGGCCAAGCCGCCAGCGGCTAATGAGGACGATGGGGCGAATGTGGCTCCGGCAAGTGAGAGAGCGGCGCACGTGAATATGGCCTTTGTCGGCGATATCATGTTCGCGGGTAAGGTGAAAGAACTCTTGACGCAGCACGGATACGAATATCCGTTTAAATATGTTCATTCTTATCTGGAGAAGGCGGATATTACCGTTGCCAATCTGGAGACTCCGATTACGACCCGAGGTACAGCGGAAGAGAAGACTTATGCGTACCGGTCTTCGCCATTAGCGCTTCCCGAGCTTAAGAAAGCCGGGGTCGATCTCGTCAATCTGGCGAACAATCATAGCATGGACTATGGGGTTCAGGGTTTGTTGGATACGTTGGATCATCTGGATATGGAGGGGATCCAACGAGTAGGTGCTGGTAGAAATGCTGAAGAAGCGTACCGTCACGTCACCATGGATCACAATGGGATGAAAATTGCATTCCTCGGGTTTAGCCGTGTCATACATTCGACTAGCTGGTACGCGGGCAATAGCAGGCCCGGGCTGGCCGAAACCTATACCACCAAGCTTCCTTTAGAGGCCATAAAGAAAGCCAGAGAAGAAGCGGATCTCGTTGTTGTTATCGCTCATTGGGGAGAAGAACGCAATAATCGTCCCATTAAAGTGCAGACCGATCTGGCCAGACAATATATCGATCAAGGTGCGGATCTGGTTGTGGCGAGCCATCCCCATGTGCTGCAGGGCTTCGAGCAGTACAAGGGGAAATGGATTGCGTACAGCCTTGGCAACTTCATTTTTACAACCAATGAAAATCCCGCTACGTGGGAGAGCCTGATTCTGGAAGCCTCCTGCTCGAAGGAAAGAGGCTGCGATTTGCAGCTTGTGCCTATTTTGACCAAGTGGGCCCAGCCGATCCGTATGGTGGAGGAGGATGGACGCAAGCTCTTCGAGAAATTGACGAACATCTCCGTCAATGCGCACGTTGATGCGAAAGGCCGTATTACTGTTGCACCCGGACCACCCAAAGTACCGGTGCCCGTGGCGGATCAGAAACCAGCAGTCAAATCTCCCGTGAATGAAGTAAAGAAGCCGACCGATTCCAATAAAGACGTCGGGTCGGGGACAGCAGGGGAGACAGGGAAGAAAACGGATAACGATACAAGCAAGCCGGGTGAAGCATCGAAGCCTGGCAGTACAACCAAGCCAAGTGAAACGTCGAAATCGAACGGGACGTCTAAACCGGATGAGACAACGAAACCGGGAGAATCTACGCAGTCTGGAAGCTCCGCCAAACCGGAACGTACGACTGCTCCCGAAGAGCAAAATCACCCTGACTCACAGCAAAGGTGATGATGAGAGAGTCCAACAGCACTAGTCAAATAATAGACGATGAAAGCTAAAGCCCACTCTGCAACGAAGAAGCTCTTGATGCGTCGATCAAGAGCTTCTTCGTTTTCCGTACGTTTAACGATATCCCTCAGCCACACCCTCCAGGGCCAAGTCGGAATAAACCTCACGAGCCTTCAATATGCTGGGCAGCTGCACGATAAATACGTCGACCACCTTAGGATCGAAGTGTTCACCGCGCTCCTCCTGGAACAAATTCAAAATGCGGTCGAGCTCCCAAGCTTTCTTATACACGCGATCGCTTCCAAGTGCATCGAACACGTCGGCAATGGCGGTAATTCGACCATAGATATGGATTTCCTCGCCGCGCAGCCCGCACGGATAACCACTGCCGTTCCACTTCTCGTGGTGCTGATAGGCGACGATGGCAGCTGTTTTCAAAATTTGACGTTTGGAATTTTTGAGCAGATGATAGCCGATTGTCGTGTGCGTTTTCATTCTGTCGAATTCTTCGTTCGTGAGCTTGCCTGGCTTTTTTAGAACCGCGTCAGGAATCGCCACTTTGCCGATATCGTGCATAGGGGATGCGATTTTGAGCAGTTCCGCCTCTTTTTCGCTCATACCCAGACTACGGGCAAGTATATAAGAGTACTCCGCTACCCGCTTAACGTGGTTTCCTGTTTCCTTAGAGCGACTTTCGCCGATCTCCCCCATCGTAAAAATAATTTCCTTCTGCGTTTCCTCGATTTCGATCGTAAGCAGCGCAGCTTCGATCGATTTGCCGGCATAGGAAGCGGCCAAGGTCAAATAATCCAGATCCTTCTGCGAGAACCGTTCGTTCTCCGTCAGCTTGTTGACGGCCTGGTAAGCCCCCATAATTTCCCCTTCGTTATTACGAAAGGGGATCACCATCAGTGTCTTCGTGCGGTAACCGGTTTGCTTGTCCATGGCAATGGCGCCGCTTTGCAGAACTTCTTTGAATTCCTCGTTAGTGTAAGCATCGTCGATATATATCGGTTTACCGGAGCTTACGGCATGGCCCACAAGACCGGCGTCCATTGGCATACGCAGCGGTGGTACGCCATGGGCTACGGTGGAGTACAGCTCTTTCTTATGACGATCAAGCAGCCATACGGTACAGCGATCGGAAACAACCATCTCGCGTCCCATATCGGCCATAAGCATCAGCAGTTGATCAAGCTTGCGTTCGTTCGCTATTTTGGCCGCATAATCAAAAATAACTCGGAGCATGTCCTGGGGTTCCAAATCCTTTTTAAACTCCACTTGATCTATAATATCCGCTTCGTTCAACGCAGGTTCCTCCCCGGAAACATTTTCCCATCTAGTCAAATCATATTATAATGGCTATAGTTCTGTAAACACAGGTTTGTCGAATGATTGTGTGATTTGGCGCGTAGAGGAGATGAGAAGACATGGCAGAATTGCTGGCAGGACTCGTGGGCAGCATGCTTATCGCAGGAGTTGCCTACTGGAAAAAATCACTATCGATTACAGGCCTGGGAGCGGCCGTATTGCTCGGCACGCTGATGTATGCGGCGGGCAGCCTTCCTTGGTTTGGGACCTTGATCGTCTTTTTTATTACCTCATCGGCGTTGTCCAAGTGGAAAAGCCGCAGAAAAGCGGCTGCGGAGAGCGTTTATGCCAAGTCGGGCAGGCGTGACGCAGGTCAGGTCCTGGCGAACGGCGGGTTGGGGCTTGCGCTTTGCATCGGTCATTGGTTGATTCCGCACCCGATTTGGTGGGCCGCTTTTGTCGGCGTGATGGCCACGGTCACCGCAGACACTTGGGCCACGGAAATCGGCGGAGTCAGCCGCACGGCTCCCAGATCCATCGTCAGCCTGCGCATCGTAGAGCCCGGGACGTCCGGCGGCGTCACACCGCTCGGGCTCGCCGCCTCAGCGGCAGGTGGGCTGTTCATCGGTGGCACGGCTTGGCTGCTCACGTTGCTGTCGCCTCAAGCCTTCCATGGCGACGCTGGTTCCGCAGCAGCTTTATGCGCCATTGGACTGGGCGGAGGCTTGGCCGGATCACTGGCGGACTCCTGGCTCGGCGCGGTATGCCAAGTCATGTACCGCTGCCGGGTGTGCGGTAAAGAAATGGAAAAAAACCGCCACTGCGAGGCAGCGGCGGTTCGCATCAGGGGACATGAAGTGATGACGAACGATACGGTTAACGCCTTAAGTTCATTGATCGGCGGCGTTATCTCCTTGGTATTGTGGCTTTGGATCGTTTAGTCGTATTTGCGTGAATAAGCTTTGTAAGTGACGTAGATGGTTAATCCCGAAATAATTAAAGCAATAATGACGGAGATGGCAATGATGGTGTTTACCATAAGATTCAGCTTACCTCCATGTTGGATTTGACACCTGTAATTGTACCCGATGAGGACGCCGTTGCCAAGTCAGTTATTGGCGCGGCGACCAAGGAGGCAGGTTGAGCGAACCGATTTCGGTTAACGTGGACAAATCGTTTGCCTTCAGTATGTCGGGCGAAGCGGTGTATAGGGTATCCCCGATATAGAGCAGCCGTTCAATGTTACGGTCGCTGCTGAACCAGTGTTGTCCCGCCTTTTGTAGGTCGTCTGCGCTCAAATGGGTGATCTTGCCTCGAAGCTGGAAGCCTTGTTGCAGATCAAGTCCGTACACATAAGCGCCCTGGAACGCGAATTCGCCGTATTGTGTTGCATCATTGGGGGTGCCGGAGGAGGATTTGTCTTTGACTTCCATAACGGTCACCGGAAAAGCGAGCAGGTTTTTTTCTTTGGAGAAGAGCAGTGCCTTATGGTTGTGCAGCAGCTCTGAGTGCGTGCCCCTGTCGCCAATGGACTCTTTAAACAGTTCTTTCGGTTGGGTGACATCCGATACGTCAAACAACGCAAGCTTCATTCCTTGATAGTACGCTGTGGGGCCTTCTTCCAAGCCGGTTCCGTTCTTGTTATCCACTTCTACGGCATCCTTGCCGAAGCCAATGATATGGTTTTCATCGTAAGGGTGTAAATAATCGCTGTAGCCAGGTATTTTGAGCTGACCCAGTACCTCAGGCGCCTGGGGATCCCTCAAGTCGATAACGAAAAGCGGATCAACGTTCTTGAAGGTGACCATGTATGCCCGGTTTCCGGCATAGCGGACGGAGTAAATGCGCTCGCCCGGTGCGAGGTCCTCGACTTTACCTACGATATTCATGGTATCGTTCAAAATATACATATTGTTCTTGGATGTAAATTCATCATCGCGCCACATGTCGCCCTTGGTAGTTGCAATGCGGAAGTAACCTTCGTGCTCATCCATGGAAAATTGGTTCAGCGGGTGCCCAGGCACTTTACCGCGTCCGGTATAATGGACCGTGCCGTCATCCATGCCGAATTTATAGATGACACTGCTCATCTCCGTCGGCATCGGCAAGCTCGGCATCATGCGAGGCTCGGCTTCCGGACTCGCCTTCGGTGCAGGTGCAGGTGCAGGTTCAGGTTCAGCGGCTGCGGGCTCGTATTCATTCACCGTAATATACAGGTTATTTTGTGAAGCATAAACATGTTGACCGGAGCCAAGATAACTGGTCACCTGCATTTTTTGCTCCGGCTTACTGAGACTCATTCCTCCGACGAGCAGATAATTCGGTTCCACAGCTTTCGGAAAATAACGAATGTCCTCGTAGCCGATGGAAATAAACGCTTCACCGGCCGCAGAGTCACGGTAGGCTGGTGTGGAGACGGCCTGCTGCTTCTCCGCAGGGCTGATTTGTCTATTCATAAACCCATACGTATTCAGCCATTTGTTAGTGACAATGTACAGCGAGTCGCCGATTTTACGAGAAGAAATATAATTTCCTTCAAGCTCCGTTTCCCTTACAGGCAACATGTTGGTACGGTCGCCCAGCTCATATACGATCGTCTTGACGGTGGAACGTTCAGGCCTGGGCCAGATCATTAATTTACGTTCAACAGAGGGTTCCGGTACAGGGATGACCCTGATATTGTCCGCGACTGGTACTTCTAAGGCCGGGCTGCTGACCGGGTTAGAGGGATTGCTCGTAGCCGGTTTGCCCGAATCGTACACCTGCGGCTTATCGTATACCGGATAATGGGTATTGCCGATGACTACGAGATGCTTATCGTCGACATAAATTTCCTGAGGGTAAAAATAGGGGTCGGCCCAGTACACCGTGCTTATGACGCTCATGCTCTCGGCCGGATAGGCCTGCGATACGATAACCCGGTCACGGTTTACCTGATAAATGTACTTGCCGTCTGTCTTGATGATATCCGCCTCATCCACGCCTTCCACTTGTACATTGGTGCCGGAGTGTGATGGTGGGGCAGATACAGACGATGAACCGGGAGCAGATGGGGAAGCAGAAACGGATTCCTTGGCCGCGCCTGTGGCAACCGCTTGGTCAGTCGTAGTAAAGCGCATACCGCCATTCACCGAAGTGAAATCCTTCAGCAGCTCTTCCATTCGTTCAAGCGAACCGACCGTGGGCAGGCTCTTGTCCGCGTCAACGATATCTACCGAGCGGTTGGCTCCGTCCCAATACACGTTAAAATCAAAAGATTCGCTGAAAAAACGGAGCGGTACGAGCATATAGCCATGATCCGCTGTCGGAGCTTCGTCCAACGGTATGGCAGTACTGCCGCGATAAGCCTGCTTGCTGTCCAGGGTCAGTTTAATGGTTCGGTTTCCTTTACTTGCTTCTGCCGTCCGCTCGCTTTCGTTCCACTGTACCGTAACTCCGAGTGCTTCCGATAGCTCGCGCAGCGGAACCATCAGCGTGTTTTGCGCCAAGCGGGGAAGGGTCGACAATTGGACAGGCTCCCCGTTCAAACTTAGCTTGACGGCTTTTTCCGTCCCAGCTTGCATAGTCTGAACCGGCACGCTCGAAGCCAGCAGCGTGAGCGCTACCATGCATGAGAGCAGCGTTGTTCTTCTCACATAAGTCCCTCCATTCGTGTTATGTAACCCCTTGATTTGCTTTCAACGCTATTGACGCAAAGTGTACACGATTTGTTTCAATAAAAAAGGCCCTTTTCTTTTGCCAAGAAAAGAGCGCTGCTGTGCTTATGCTATCTTATTAGTTCTGACCCGGTTTCTACCGTCTTTCTTCGCTTGGTAAAGCGCCTTGTCCGCCTGCAGGAGCAGTTCGTGGCGCGTCAATTCGAGGGTTGGAACGATGGTCGCCGTTCCTAAGCTGGCCGTAACCACATGGGATACGTCGGATCGCATGTGAGGTATGGACAGGTTCTCCACCTCCGAACGTAATCTTTCCGCTACAATCGATGCTCCAGTCGCGTCCGTATTCGGAAGAACGATGACAAATTCTTCACCACCATACCTGGCAATCAAATCGCCGGGACGATTGGCAGCTCTCCGCAATGCGTCGGCCACCTGTTTAAGACAAAGATCGCCTTCTTGGTGTCCGTAGGTATCGTTGAATTTTTTGAAATAATCGATATCGACCAAAATGACGGTTAGCGGAGTAGAGTAGCGGATGGCTTGGCGCCATTCCAGAGCATAGCTCTCATCGAAGCTTCTACGGTTCGCTACGCCGGTCAGGGCATCGATGGAGGATATTTTTTGCAGCAGCTCGTTCGATTGCAGCAGCTGGTGCTCCAGATTTTTTCTAGAGGAAACGTCTCGGGAAGTACACAGTACTTCTTTGAATTCCCCGTTGTCGTCCGGCAGGATACTTCCGATGGTTTCGAACCAGACGTAGCTGCCGTCCTTACGTCGAACCCGGTAGGAAGTGAAGGCCAATTCAGAACTCTTCTCCAAACCAGCCTGTCCTTGCAGAAGGGAAGCCATGTCATCCGGATGAAACAGCTCGTAAGCGGTCCTGCCGATCAGCTCTTCAGGTTCATAACCTGTCAGCTTGCGGCAGGCTGGGGAAACATACAGGAAGTTCCCCGACATATCGTGCTTCGAAATCATATCTGTCGAATGCTCGGCTATGATCCGGTACATTTCTTCGCTTTTACGCAAAGCGCTCCAGGCTTGATTGGCTTCTTCCTCGGCACGTTTGTGTTCCGTTATGTCCTGAACCTGCTTGAAATAAAAAGGCAGGGAACCTGAGAGTGGTTTTACCAATGAAATGCTGAGGCAAGTCCACAACGCTTCACCGCTGCGACGAATATATCTGATTTCATGCTTGTTAAATGACGGATCATTCCCAGGGTTATCGGCCAGGAGTGAGCCCAAAAGAGCGCGATCATCTGGATGTATGATGGATTCCCAGTGTTCTCCTGATAATTCTTCCTCTGAATAACCGAGAAGGGCACAAAACGAAGGATTTATATGAGTAAAAAAACCTTCTGCAGACATAATGGCCATTCCTAGAACCGATTGTTGAAATGAGCTTGCAAACAAATCCTTTTCCAAGGCCTCCGTCCATTGAAGATCCATGATGACGGCATCCTTCCTTCATGGAGTAGGACTTTCGTCCCGCTAATAGTTCTATATTAATGAATGCCGTCTTTCAGTTCAATGAGGAATGTTGAAAAATCATTCGAATTCACACTCACTTGACTAAAATTTGACTTTTCAAGCTTTATGGTCTTCAGAAGTTGAATGAAGCGCTGCCTTCTCGAGCTCTCCCTGAGCTAAGGATAAGTCCTTTGATTCTTCCGCAGCATGTCCGTTCCCGGATTCCGAGAGCCGCTTCTCCAACTGCTTGATCGTACGCTGAAGCTTGAACTGCCGCATCATCCCGATGAAAAGGGCTATGAGTCCTCCGAGAAGAGTGGAGCCGATAATGACAAGTATGAGAGGAATATCTGCTTGCGTGAACATAAAGTTGACCCGAACCGGCTCTACGTTAATCACCGCGAAAATGGCCGTAATTAGGGCGAAAATGAGTGCGAACATTAGGATCCACTGTGCTCTCATGTTCCATCTCCATTCCTGTTTTTATGAATTGCAAAAAAGCTGAGCCGGGGGGTACCGGTCTCAGCCCGCAGCGCATGCTTACTTCGCCAGCGCCTCCATTTGCTCGAGCAGATCTTTGAATACGCTCATCGCTTGCTTGATCGGCTCCGGGGAGGACATATCCACGCCGGCCCGTTGCAAAATGTTGATCGAGTAATCGCTGCCGCCGCTTTTCAAAAAGCCAAGGTAGCGCTGCACAGCCGGTTCGCCTTCGTCAAGAATTTGCTTGGCAAAGCTGGTGGCCGCAGAGAATCCGGTAGCGTATTTATAGACGTAGAAGCTGTTGTAGAAGTGTGGAATCCGTGCCCACTCCATCTCGATATCTTTGTCTACGACCATGTCTTTTCCATAGTACAGCACGTTCAGATCGTAGTAAATTTGGCTGAGCAGCTGGGGCGTCAACGATTCGCCCTGCTCCGCTTTCTCGTGAATGATTTTCTCGAACTCGGCAAACATGGTCTGACGGAATACGGTTGTTCGGAATTGGTCCATGTAATACGTAAGCAGGTACATTTTTTCTTTCTTGTCCGTCGACTTTTTCAGCATGTAGTCCATCAGCAACGCTTCGTTAAGCGTAGAGGCGACTTCCGCCAGGAAAATCGTATACTGCGCGTAACGGTACGGCTGATTTGCATCAGATAAGTAAGAATGAAGCGCGTGGCCCATTTCGTGGGTCAATGTAAACATGCTGTTCAGATTGTCTTTATGGTTCAGCAGCACGTAAGGATGAGTCCCGTAAGCTCCCCAGCTGTAGGCCCCGTTGCGCTTGCCTTCATTTTCGTAAATATCGATCCAGTGATTATTGAATCCTTCCTGCAGGACGTTCAAATAATCGTCGCCGAGCGGCTTCAAGCTTTCTTTGACCTTTTGTGTAGCTTCTTGGTACGAAATATCCATTTTGTACTCTTCAACAAGCGGAGCGAACAGGTCGTACATATGCAGTTCGTCTACCTTCAGCAGCTTTTTGCGCAGCTCCATATAGCGGTACATCAGTGGCAGCGATTCGTGGATTGCGTCAATTAGGTTCGTATACACTTCCTTCTTGATGTTGTCACCGAACAGAGACATCTCAAGGGTAGAAGGATATTTGCGCGCCTTCGAATAGAAAATATTTTTGGTCACGTTCGCGGCTAAAGTTGCGGCGATCGTATTTTTCTGTTTGGCATAGGTGGAATACATCGTCTCAAAAGCTTGCTTTCGCACCTTGCGGTCCTTGCTTTCGAGGAATTGGATATACCTTCCTTGCGTGAGCTCGATTTCTTCGCCATGCTCGTTCTCCACTATGGGGAATTTCAAGTCGGCGTTGTTGAGCATGCCGAAAATCGTTCCCGGAGCTTGCGACAGATTGCCCACTTGGGCCAGCAGCGCTTCTTCGGATTTGCTAAGCACGTGCTGCTTTTGCCGGATCATTTCTTCAAGCGTACGCTTGTAAAAGGAAAGCTCCGGATTCTCAACAAGCTTGTGCAAATGTTCATCCGACAGGCTCAAAATTTCCGGGGAAATGAATGACATCGCTTCGCTGGCTTCAACGCTTAATTTTTTCGATTTATCGGATAAGGCCTGATATGTAGGATCCGCCATGTCTTCATGATGCTTCATATTGGCGTACACATACAGTCTTTCGGTATGTAGGGAAATTCGATCCTCGAGCTCGAAGCATTGTTTAATTGCTGCTGGGTCGTTAAGCTGGCCTTCAAAACGCCCGATTTCTTTCAGGGCTTCTTTCACCAACTGATATTCCTTATCCCAAGCCTGTCGGTTCGGAAAAAGGTCCTCCAGGTTCCACCGGTGTTCCAAGGGTGTTTCATTACGCTTAGGCAATTGATTCATAGGAGCCCTCCTTGTCAAATGATGTGATTTAGCCGCTGCATCCGACTGCATCACGGATGCGCTCAGCAAGCTGGAAACCAGCAAGCCGCATAACAGCAAAGGTATAGTTCGCAAATCCGCTCACGCTCCATGGAAAATAGGGGTCGGTTTGGAAATCATTCGTTAGTATGACCGGAGCGTGGCTTAAATATTAGTATATGAAAATCATGGAAAGAAGTCTAATTCCTTTATGCGGTTGCGGCAAAAAAACTGAATATCAGCAGCACGAAGGAAAAAGAAACCAACACCAGCGCGATGATCGCGAGAGGGCGTTTCACTCCAGGGGGCAGCGTATCTTTTTTCATGATTAATACGAGCGCCAAAGAGAAGGACAAGATCATGAACGTCACGACGGATGCGGCATTGCTCAAAAATATCACCTCTTGCTAAGTAGTTTCGCCACAAAGGCTGAAATTCCTGCGCCTCCATAGGGCAAGATATAGCCGAAATAAGGAAGGAGGAGATAGGATAGATGTCTACAGCCATGGTAAATAACGCAGAGCCTCCTGTGAATGCGGGACGATCCTCGGAGATAGCGGAATACACGGTGTCCCGCTATGTGCTGGAGCAGCTCAAAGCTTGGGGGGTCAAGCGGGTATACGGGGTGATTGGCGATGCCAATTTAAGCTTATTGGATGAACTGGGAAAACAGAACGCGATCCGTTACATTCCTTGCCGTCATGAGGGCAGCGCGGGATTGATGGCTTCCGCTGAAGCCAAATTAACAGGGAGGACAGCGGTTTGTTTGGCAACGAGCGGCCCAGGCCTTGCCAATATGCTGAATGGGATGGCGGACGCCGCAATGGACCGTTCACCGGTGCTTGCTCTGTCCGGGCAGGTGGATACGCCGCGCATCGGTACGCATTCCAAGCAGTACGTAGATCAGCAGAAGCTGAGCGCAGCCGTGGCTGGACGCTCTGAACTCGTGGCCCATCCTGACGCTTTGCCTGAGCTGATGGGGCAGGCACTCGTACAAGGCCTAGTGCAGGGCAAGGTGACGCATTTGGCCATACCGAAAGATCTATACGCAGCTAAGGTGAAAGGGCAAGTCAAGCCTTACGGCGACCACTTGCACCAACCGCTTGCAGCACCGGAACAGGAAATTGCCGAGCTCGCGCGGCTTTTGGAAGCCGCGGAACGTCCACTGTTATTGATCGGCAGGGGAGCGCGGCAGGTGGGTGCGTCGGTGCGGGGCCTGGCCGAGAATCTGTCTGCCGCTGTTGTAACTACGCTGCCTGCACGTCCGCAGTTTCCGAACGATCACGAGCTCTATGCAGGCGGTTTGGGACAAGCAGGGAGCGAGTCGGCCAGCATGCTTCTGGCGGAGAGCGATCTCATCTTGATGCTTGGCGCAACCTGGTGGCCGGAAGACTATGTTCCCGTGAAGGCACGGATTGTCCAGATTGACATCAATCGAGAGGCGATTGGCATGGGGCATTCTCTGTACAAGGGTGTTGTTGGTGATCTGGGACAAATTATTCCGAGGTTGGCGAGACTGATTCAAGCGGACGTAAGGAATCGCGATGTCTGGAAGGCCCGGATTCGCGAGGTGTGCGACAGCTGGAAGCTGAGAATCGAGGAGGAAGCGGGGGAGGACGGTAGTCCGGTTCCTCCTCAACGCCTCATGAAGATCATTGCGGAGCAAGCGTCAGAGGACGCGATATTGGCTGTGGATACCGGAGAACATACGCTATGGTTTAACCGCATCTTTCAAGCTAAGCCGATGCAGGATATTCTTGTCTCCGGCCGTTGGCGCACGCTGGGTTTTGCTCTGCCTGCTGCCATCGCCGCAAAGCTGACTCATCCGGATCGGCAGGTCATCGCGATCGCCGGAGATGGGGGTGTCATTCAGACGCTGATGGAGTTCCAGACCGCGGTGGAACAGCGGCTGCCGATTGTATTGGTGGTAATGAACAATGGAGCGTATGCGATGGAGAAGCACCGAATGGACATCTCGGGTATGAATACCACAGGCAGCGCGATCCTCAATCCGGATTTCGCGAAGATTTCAGAAGCATGTGGAGGCATGGGCTATCGAGCGGCGAGCGGCGCAGAGTTCGAGTCCTGCTTGCGCCAAGCCTTATCGGGGGGGAAGCCAGCCCTGATCGAAGTCAGCACGGCTTGCATTCCCGTTCCGCATACGAAAATATAACAAGCTTGTGCATACGTTGTTCTACAAATTAAAAACAACCCGGCATCGGAATGAATCCCGCCGGGTTGTTTCAATTATCATGTAATCATCCCTCGGATTTGGCGACTTTCACCAATACGATTCGTCCTTTATCATCGACTTTTGCCTCAAAGCTGTCATTCGCTTGGATGTGCGCTTCCTTCTCAATGCTTTCAGGAATCGTTAGTTGTCCTTGTTCATTAATAGAAATGAAGTTTTTCGACATCTTCTTCAAGTAACCGCCCAGAACTACTCCGATTACTACAACGGAGATGATTGTCCATTTCATTACAGGATTTTCTTCAAACCAGCCTTTGACAAAAGGGTCGCTCGTCAGCATGGAACCCGCTGTGTACGCGAGAACCGCAGCACCGATAGTAATAATGACTGGGAATCTTTCCACCAATCGAATAAACAGCGTGCTGCCCCAAACCATGATTGGGACACTGATGATCAGACCGATAACCACCAAGTCAAAGCTGCCGTGTGCTGCGCCTGCTACTGCGATGACATTGTCAAAGCCCATGACAGCATCGGCGATGATGATTGTCCGGATTGCAGGCCATAGCTGCGGCTTCGCTTCAATGTTATGATCCTTTTCATCTACTAGTAGTTTATACGCGATCCATACCAGCAGTATGCCTCCGATCAGTAAGAGGAAAGGAAGCTGCAGCAACCAAACGACAGCCACTGTAGCCGCGATCCGAATCACAACGGCGCCTACGGTTCCCCAAATAATCGCTTTCTTTTGATGCTGTCTCGGTAGATTCCGGGCGGCCAACGCGATAACGATAGCATTGTCCCCCGCGAGCACCAAATCGATCAAAATGATGTTCAACAATTTGATCAGATAATCCGCTGTTAAAAAGTCCATTTCCAAGCACCACTCCTTCGTCCTGTAGTTTTACACAAAAATGACCTCTACCGATGCGGTAAAGGTCTTTTTAGGCAAAAAAGACCCTTACCGCGATAGGCAAAGGTCTTGCTAACAACGTTTCGTTGCCAATAAAGCCGGGGCTTTGTCGAAATCCCGAACTGACGACTTTATTGTGACAGCTACTCCCCTTTGGAGGACACCCTTATGTAATTGCCCTCATTATAACGAGTGGACAAGCTGCAAGTCAAGCCTAATTTTGTCGGTTTGATGTCGCAATATGGAATTATACTTGACGGAAAGCCTCAACCAGAGCATCATATTCTTCTTCTGTTCCTTCAAAACGGTCTTTGGGGAATCTCTCGTGTACCCAATGCATCATCTCAGGTCGGCTCAGGAATGTATGGCAATCTTCTCCCCACTCTTCAGAAATTTCACGAAGGATCAATTGTTTCCCGTTAACCTCCACCGTCAGCATGTTCCATTTGTCTTTTTTGTAAATCGTGTGTTTTTTGATCATCACTAAGAGCTCCGTTCTATTATGATATATTTGAATACCGTCTATTCGCGAAATGATACCTTAGCTGTAAGGGAAAATCAAGGAGAAGAAAACAATAAGGCCCCTGGTTCGGGTGTGGTAAGTTCAGTTACACGCTTCAGCGTTGTGCCGGAGAAGGTGCGATTGTATCCCTTAGTTACGCTTGGGTGGGAGAGGTATCCTTTCCTTGAACGCCTTCTGAAACAGCTTGATGGGGAGACAGAGATGATGCGGATGAAACCGCGGCTTCCTTTTATACCCGAATCTAACCAATTATTAGTTGTTGAAAAATGGCATTGAATAAATTTCGGCTTGTTGATTTATCCTTATAGGGGTGATATAATTTAAGCATTCGCCCTTGATGGCGATATATCTAGGAGGTTGTTTTCATTGAAAGGTACAGTGAAATGGTTTAACGCAGAAAAAGGCTACGGATTCATTCAAGTTGAAGGCGGCGAAGATGTATTCGTTCACTTCTCGGCAATCCAAGGCGACGGCTTCAAAACTTTGGAAGAAGGCCAATCTGTTGAATTCGAAATCGTTGAAGGAAACCGTGGTCCTCAAGCGGCTAACGTTCATAAACTGTAAGCTTAAAACTAACTTAAAAGCCCATTATGGGTTAGCATGATATAGTTTCTCTGGAAATCAAAACGATCGACTTCTAGTACTCGCTGCTTGATTTCGCAAGAAAACGTACCACTGTTCTACGGTGGCTCCTTTCATGTATAGGTAGTTTTCTTATAGGTTAGTGCCACGACAACAAGCCAATAAGAACGGTTCTTGGAATGAATTCCAAGAACCGTTTTTTTTGTGAGTTCACTCGGTTATCCCTTTGGTTACTTGGATTCCGCAAAACACCGTTCTGGTCGAAGAAGAGAATGCGGAGAAGCTGCTCAAGATGATGGACTCATTTGACGATCTTGACAGTGTGCAGGACGTTTATTCTAACTATGAGATAGATGAAGAGGAGATGGCGAAGCTAGGCTGATGTCCGATTCGGCTAGACCCTAAGAAAACACACAAGGTTCTTGGAATGAAAATATTCCAAGAACCTTGTGTGTAGAAGTGAAGAGGGCTACGGGCCTTACTCCACAATGCGAAGAATATCGTCGATTTCTTTCCGTGCGAGCCTGGCAGGGCGTTCTGCGGGATGCCCAAGCGCGATCACCATATTGATCTGGCACTCCGGGCGAATATCTAGATAAGTGCGGAGCTGCTCCCCGGCGAGCAGGACCGGTCCGGTCATCGGGCAGGTGGCGAGGCCTCTGGCATGAGCGGCGAGCATCAAGTTTTGTGTGGCCAGACAGCTGCTCTTGATTCCTTCTTCTTCCCACACGGCATCATCGACCAACTGCACCGGATCGAAAATTCGCTCGCGAAACTTGGAATTGTAAGGCGTAGCCAAGCAGATGATTAGCACCGGTGCATTAGAGAATGCGGTGGCATAGGGTCCGAAGGACTTGGTCAGTAGACGCGCTTCCCTGGAGAGACCGCGTTGTTCGGCTTCCGCTGCTCTACTATGCAGCTGCTCCCAGGTGATCCGCTCGATTTCTTTAATTTTATCCCGATTTATCACGGCAATAAATTCCCAGGTTTGCGAGTTCGTATCACTCGGGGCATATCTGGCACAATCGATAATTTCACGAATATCTTCAACGGAGACAGATTGCTCTGTATATTTGCGAATGCTGCGGCGGTCCAGCAGTATCGATTTGAAATCCTGGTAAGGCAATGTCATGATGTGGTCAGTCATGTTTGGTTCATCCTCTCCATCTGGTCAAGCCCTATGTTTAGTACTTGGTACTAAAAAGTTATCCCTTATTATACCGTCCGTATGAGGAAAAGACAACATAACTGCAGCACAACGGTCTCGCCTTCACTGATTCCGCCGACGATCTCCGTCTTCACGGGCGTCTCCATGCCGATATAAGTTTCAAATGGCGGTAGGGCTTAAGAAAATTTTAAGCTTGGATCATAAAAAAACCGCCCGGTTGTCTAAGCAATAAACGAATACCGGAACGGCTGTCCCTGCAATATCAGGAGGAACTCTTATCCAAATCATGAAGGGCCGTACGGCCTCTTGTTCGAAGATGAAGCGCCAGGAAGCCTAGCATGGCGACAAATGCCAATGCAGACGCCAAGGTATACATGGCGTGCGGTCCCCAGGAGTTAAAGACCCATCCGCCCAAAGCCCCGCTGATCAAACCGGCTAGTCCGGACCAGGTGATAGCAAATACGGCTTGACCGCTCGCACGGAATTGGTCGGGAACTACATTTTGAATATAGCGTATAACGGTGAACAGGAAGATCCCGAATGAGATCGAATGCATCGATTGAATGGCAATGACCCACAGGGGGTTATCGACAATACTCATCAGAAAAAAACGGGCTACATAAACAAAACAGCAAAGAACGAGAAGCGGAAGTTCCTTGTATTTGTGCCCATGCTTGCTGAGCCAAAAGAATATAGGGATCTCGCTCACCGCGGAAGCGAGCCAAGACCAACCAACGATCGTTTGATCGGCACCGAGGCTCTGCAGATAAAGGGCCAAAAATCCGTCGTTGAACCGGTGGGCCACGGACACGACAAGCACTGCGAGCAAGAACGCCAGAAATGAGCGGGAGGTGATGATTGGCACAAGCCCAGAGAAATCAGGCTTCTTATAGCCCGTTTGCCGGGCGTCCTTCAGCCTGAAGGACAGAAGTAGGGAGCAGCCGATGGTTGCCACAATTAACGATGCGGTAAGATCAACACCGAATTCTTTAAGAAGCATGCCGAAGACGAGCGAGGCGACGGCAAAGCCGATGGAGCCCCAAACCCGTATGGAAGCATAGCTTTTTCCTGTGTTTTTGATGGTCAGCAGGATCTGACTGTCGTTCAGAGAACTCATCGGGGACTGAAAAAAGAAAAATAGCCCCATTAGCACCATAAGCAGTCCGAACGCGTCGGCACGGAATATGAAAGCCGCGGTAAGGAACTGTCCGATCAGAACCACAATCAGGATTTTTTTCACCGTCTGCCATTTGTCGCTCATCACGCCCCAGAACAAATTAGAGACAATGCCGATCATGGGTCCGACAGAGTACAGAAGACCGATTTGAAGCGTTGAATAGCCTTTGGACAAAAAGTAAAGCGGAAAATACGAAGTAATGACGGCAACCGTCGTATACAAAGAAAAGGTAAAAGAGCGAAGCAGGGCTCCGTTACCTTTGGATAATGGTGCATTCATACGTTTTCACTCAATTCTTTTGTGTTTCTGGCAAAAGGCTTCGGCGGTCCGGGTATTTTCCCCTGCGCCTTGAACGTCTCCCGAATGACGTACCATACGACCGCAGCTTCTGCAGCTATACCGAGAGACTGTGCCAAGGCGCCGATCATCCCGTTCCAAGCGGGACTAAGTGCAATGCACAGAAATAAGGCCAACAAGGTTGTGCATACGTTTGCAGCCTGAGACCATACCATCACCTTCGTTTGACCGTGCAGCATCAGCAGCCCGTTCCCATAATCCAGCCAAGGAAAAATAAGGGTCATGATCATAAATACACGGAGCGTAGAAAGACTCGCGTGCAGCAGCCTCTCGTTCACACCCATCACATACTCCATGAACCAAGGACCGGCGGGGGTGTAGGACAATACGGCGAGCAGCACGCCTGGGATCAAAGCTATCATTAGCGTAAAGCGAAGCACCATCCGCGGATCCTTGCGGTAAAAATTCAATACGAGCTGATGCACATAAGTAAAAAAGCTTATAACGAGCTGCGTTAAGCTGGCTGCAATGGCAAAGGCAGCGATAGAGAGTTGAATATCCGTCGTTTTGCCAAGAAACGCGTTGATCGCAGGTCCCGATATGACCGCAATGAAAGACGAGTACAACAGCGGCTTATAGAATCCGAAGATTTGCGCAGGCTTCTCAATAGGATGCTCAGGCAGCTTCTCCGGAATAACCTTACGCAGCAAAGAACGGCCTTCCCAAAAGCTGACAGCCGCTTCAATCATCATCCCGCTGAGGAAGAGGATTGCGCCGACCGTTGCGCTCGTGACCCCTGTCTGTATAAAGTACAGCGAGAGCGAGTACATGCCGACCAAACGGATAAGCATGCCGATGGTTAGCCACTTGGTGCGCATATTATAGATGATGATACCGTGAAAAATGCAGCGGATGCCTGAAAAAATACTGACAAACATCAGCACACGATACACCTCGATCATCGGACCGATCATGCTTTCCTCCGCTCCGAACAAACGCAAAAACACCCATGGGCCAACAGGGGTGTAGCTGATGAATAGACCGATAAGAGATACGGAGCCAAGCACATAGAAGCCGACGAGCGACATGGCCCGGAACGATTGTCTGTCGCGAACGAGCGCCGAACAGGTTTGCCGCAGAAGAACGGCAGGTCTCTCGGTAATACCCAGAATGCTCATCGGCAAAGCGTAAGCGGCAATGATGAGTTCTGGTTGAGCTGAACGCGCCAAAGTGCTGTTAATAATGACATGAGAAATGGTTACCAAGCTCGCCGAAAATCCGAGCGGAAGGAAGAATGCGAGCAGCTGCCGAAACGTGATGCGAGCTTGTTCCGATTCATTCATGAAGGCTTCCCTCTTTTCACATGTCACACATTATATCACGAACCGGCGTGGCAGGGGAGAAAAATTTGTTTTTCCACTGGAAGCAGTGGAGCGTTCATGATACATTATTATAGATAAACTGTCAGCGCCTTTTGCGGTGATTCCGGAATAGAAAGGTGGAACAGAGATGTCTTACGATTTTATAATGGATGAGCGACTCGGTATACCGCTGCCTCAATTGGAGAAGGATTTTGAAGATTACAGTGAACAGGAGCAAGCGGATATCCTATTGCGCTGGGAGGTCATCCGTGGCATGATCCCCGATCGCATCATGCGGCTGGAGACGATGATCATCGCCAAGCAGGATCAGCTTCATGTGGAAGATAATTTTGCCGTTTCCTGCCGATTAAACAGTGAAATAGCGGAGCTGGCCAGTACGATCAATGAACTTCATCTGTGGTTTAGGGTTCATCAGGACATGGCCGTGGGAGCAGCTCATCACTAATATATCCCATTCGCTTGGATATGAGGAGGTTGGAGCTTGAGTTGGACTGAAAGCTTCTACAGGCTTGCTGCGAAGCTGGCGATTCACAAGCCTTCGCTGTATCCTACGGAGGAGCTTGACGATTTGACGGATGTCAAGATTGCGAAGCTTTCTCTGGACGGATTCGAAGGCGAACGACATTCCTATGCGCTTACTGTCAAAGCAGGCTTGCATTTGTTTAATGAAAGTTTGGATCCATCATATACCATTTCCCAGGATATTCACACGCCGACTGGAAGCTATTGGCACGCCATCATGCACCGGATGGAGGGTGATTACAGTAATGCGAAGTATTGGATTCGCATGGCGGGCGTCCATCCGATTTACGATGATGTGGCAATAGAGGCGTTTGCTTATATAAGGCAATCGGGTTTGGATGATGTCCAAAGCGAGCTGCTCAAGCAGCAGCTGGAAAAATGGTCATCGGGGAAAGGCTACGATCCGGCCCAGTTTGTGGATCTGGTGGAGTATCAAGTTACGAAGGCTAATGACGAGCATGGGGAAGAACTCCTGAGGCATATACAATGGCTCGAAATGCGTAAGCTCCTACACTATGGGTATGTCCGCAGCGGCGGAGAAGGAGTGTTATTCTGATTTCCGTGAAACGCAGTCCCCAAGTCCCCCGCAACCCGCTGCAGCTGATGCTCCGCGTCTATCGCTACGTTCTTCCCGGTGTCAGGGAGCAGCTTGGTCATTGGCGTTCCAAGGCCGAAGAGATCCCGGATCCGGAGCTGCGTAAGCAGGCGCTAGCCAGCTTACGCTCAAAGCAATTTCACTGTGAAGGCGGGGCCGTGTATGCCGCGGCGAATTTGTCTATGCGGCACATGCTCATTCCATTGATTGTTGCCTATCAAACGATCAGCGATTATTTGGATAATTTGTGTGATCGGAGCACTTCGCTCGATCCTAACGATTTTCGGCGGCTGCACCAGTCGATGCTTGATGCGGTAGATCCGGCGGAGCCGCTGCACGATTATTACGAATTTCGCGAGGAGCGGGACGACGGAGGCTACTTGAACGAGCTTGTCAAAACATGCCAAGCTAGCATTCGATTGCTTCCGTCCTATGCGCCGGCAGCCTCTTCCGTTCGGGAGCTCGTCGGTTTGTATTGCGATCTTCAAGTGTATAAACATATGGCCAAGCCTTTGCGCGAGGAAGCGCTGCTGTCTTGGTGGGAGCTGCACCGGGAACGTTATCCCTCCATCGGATGGAATGAATTCGCCGCTGCGACGGGATCTACCTTGGGCGTATTTATGCTGTTCCTGGCGGCGTCTGAACCCCGTCTTTGTCCGGGAACCGTACGGAATATCCGTGACGCATACTTTCCGTATATTTGCGGATTGCATATTTTACTCGACTATTTGATTGACCAGGAAGAAGACGTAGTGGGCGGCGACCTTAATTTTTGCAGCTATTACGACAATATGGACAGAGCCGTTGAGCGGATTGCGCTCATCGTAACGGAGGCCAAGCATAAATCGGTACGGCTGGAACATGGGCCCTTTCACCGGATGATCATCGAGGGTCTTCTTGCGCTTTACCTGTCCGATCCGAAGGTCAGCAAGCAGCGGCAGGTCAAACAAGTGTCCAGGCAATTGATGAAGGACAGCCCGCTAATGCGGATGTTTTTCCTCATTAATAGCATCTGGATTCGCAAAACTTCGTAACGATGTCGAAATATTTATGGTGTGCTTAATCAACAAGGAGGAATCATCATGTCGGTTAAAAAAATTGCAGTACTTACAAGCGGTGGCGATTCGCAAGGGATGAACGCAGCCGTCCGGGCTGTGGTGCGCAGCGGCTTGTTTCACGGTCTGGAGGTATTCGCCGTTCAACGCGGTTACGCTGGGCTCATAAACGATGATATTCGTGAAATGGATCTGCGAAGCGTGGGTGACATCATTCAACGCGGCGGCACGATTCTGCAGACGGCCCGTTGTAAGGAGTTTTTGACCCCGGAAGGGCAGCAGCTCGGAGCGGATAACCTGCGCAAGCGGGGGATAGACGGCCTGGTAGTCATCGGTGGAGACGGCTCCTATCAGGGGGCTAACAAGCTGAGCAAGCTTGGGATCAAAACGATGGGCTTGCCGGGCACGATCGATAACGACATTCCTTACACAGATTTTACGATCGGCTTTGATACGGCCGTCAGTATTGTAGTGGACGCCATCAACAAAATTCGCGACACGATGAGCTCGCATGAACGCTCCTCCGTCGTTGAGGTGATGGGTCGTCATTGCGGAGACATTGCATTGTATTCGGGTCTTGCCAGCGGTGCCGAGACGATACTGGTACCGGAGGTTCCGTATAATCTTGATGAGATCGCAAACCGGATGTCCGAGAATTTCAAAATGGGCAAACGTCACAGTATCATCATCGTAGCTGAAGGTGTCGGCAAAGGAGAAGATATTGCTGCGGAAATTACGAAGCGCAACGGCATTGAGCCGCGCGTGACGGTACTTGGGCATATTCAGCGAGGCGGAACGCCGACGCATAACGACCGGATTTTGGCGGGCAACCTTGGCGATTTCGCGGTGCGCAAGCTTCTGGAGGGAGTCTCTGGCAAAGCGTGCGGCATTTTCAAGGGTGAGCTGGCCGTAACGGATATTGATCTGGTGGTGAATTCCAAGAAGGAATTCAACATGGAGCTCTACGAGCTAGCGAAACGTCTTTCACAGTAATCATGGAGCAAAAAAAGCATTCACTCTCCGGATAAAGGGGAGGGAATGCCTATTTTTTTTCATCAACTATGGCTGCAGCTCCAGCGCTTCCAAAATTTCAGCGGTAGGACGATTGCCTTTCTTGGCGTATACGATCGTTCCATTCCGGCCGATGACATAAACGATGCGCTGTTGACCGAGAAGTCCGAATAGGGTTTGCCCAACATCGTACTGCTTCCGAATGCTTTCATCCCGATCCGTGACGAGCGGAAAGTCGTACATGAATTTGTTGGCAAACAGGTGATGCTCCTCCAGCGACCCGGGGTTTACCCCAAGCACCAACGCGTTGTACTTGGCGTAGTGAGCCTTGGAGTCGCGGACAGCACATAGCTGCTTCGTACAGATGGGCGTCTCGTCCTTAGGATAAAAAATGAGAACGATTGGTCGTTTGCCCAACTCGTCTTCGAGTTGAATCATGCCCTTCGTGCTTTCCGCCGAAAAGGACGGGGCTTTTGTACCTACAGCCAGTATAACAATCACTCCCTAATCATTGCAGCATCAAGTAAAGATGTAAAGCAGGTAACCTCATTGTAGCGGATAGCCGTGAACGGTTGCAAGGAAGACGCCGTACGTTTGGACGTTAGCTTAGCTTGCTTCTTTTAGCCGTTTTCGGTAGGATGGGTGAATCAGTCATTTTTTCGTTCCGGGAGGGAAACCAGCAATGTTTATTTACAAAATGGAAGTCGAGTTAAAAGAGCAACCGATTCATCTCGTCGTGATGGCAGAAAACGATGAGCAGGCGTTCGACGGGTTAGAGGAGCTGCTTGTGCGCCATTTTGTACGCACTCCGGAAGTGCTTGAAGCCAGCATTATAGAGAAAAAGAGAGCGGTCAAAGGTGCCGGATATGTCATCGAGAGCACACGCAGCTAAACTAGTCAAGTAAAGGAATAGGGTATAAAGGAGGGCGTGCCTATATGGGCGCAATACTGAAAAACGATTGGGCAGACTTGCTCGGCGAGGAATTTCAGGAGGCCTACTTTATCGGGCTGGAGCAGTTTTTAAAGCAGGAATATGGCTTGCATACGGTGTATCCGATTATGCATGATATTTTTAATGCGCTTCATTATACATCCTACGCAGATACGAAGGTCGTCATTTTGGGACAAGATCCTTACCACGGCCCAGGACAGGCTCATGGGCTTAGCTTCTCCGTCAAGCCCGGCATGCCTGCGCCTCCGTCTCTTCAGAATATGTTTAAGGAACTAAAAAGCGATCTGGGCTACACGATCCCGGATAACGGTTATTTGGTTCGCTGGGCGGAGCAGGGGGTGCTGCTGCTTAACACGGTGCTGACCGTACGGGCAGGAGAGGCGAATTCGCATAAAGGAAAAGGCTGGGAGTCCTTTACAGACCGGGTCATTCGCCTTCTAAACCAGAGGGAGGAGCCGGTGGTATTTATTTTGTGGGGAAGCCATGCCCAGAAAAAAATGGAGCTGATCACAGAAGGTCGCCACTGCATTCTTCGCTCTGTACATCCGAGTCCATTATCTGCACACCGAGGTTTTTTTGGGAGCAGACCGTTTTCAAGCGCCAATGCTTTTCTTCAAAGCATCGGAAACCCGCCCATCGATTGGCAAATTCCGAATATCGGAATGAGGAGCGGGGCAGCCAGCGGGTAGCCTTCGATGAGACAAGAAGGCCCGACGCTGGTAAATCCGGTATCGGGTCTCATGGTGCTATTCGTAAATAACGCCAGGGGTGTATGTGTTCACGGCATTCCATAGAAGAAACTCTTCAATGCCGTGGTCCTTGAGCGCGCGGATTTGTTCCTCGATTTCCGTCTACCCGTACCGGATATGACCGGGAATCCAGGCCGCGGTGAAATCCTGAATCCAGGGCCGCACGACCGGCTTCCATTCCTGAAGTGGCTCCAGCTTTTTCAGCGTATTCCTTTTTATAAGGATTGACGAAGCTTTCCGGGGTATGTTTGCTGTTTCCCCAGACGGATCCGTCTTGATGAACGAATGAAAGATCAGGCCGTTTATTGGCTAATACCGTATCTTTAAAAATCACGATGCGTGCAATCGGATAAATTTCGTGCTCCGTAAGCGCATTCATCAGTTGGGGCATGGGCGAATGATCTTTTTGGTTGTGTCCATGGCCAGTAATTCCGGGTTACCGGTATCGTATGTGATATAGCCCCAATCGTCCTTCACGTCGATAACGAGCGAGTTCAGCTCTGTATGTCCATGAGCTCCAGCAATGTATTCATCCGGGAACCGCCGGCGCTGTGAGCGGTGGCATAGACGCCTTTTATCTTTGGAGCGTCTTGCTGAGGGTCCTGCATGTTTACTGGCTTTAATCGGTCTTCGGGGCTGCCGCTTGGCAGCGCTTGCCGTGCTGAGGCATTTTTCGAATCCAGGGATGCTTGCGCCATCTGCTCGAAGGTGACATTCGGATGCTCGGCGCTAACCCCACCCCAGGCGAGTAGGAATGCAGCCAATATAAGTTCCATTTTCTAGTCTCTCCTTGGCAGTTATTCTATCTATATACCTAGGGTCTATTCTGATATTATAATAGGATAGCCGGTTGTCCGATAGAGAGTTTTGACGCATTTTGTCGATGGGTAGGATCATCCCGCGTAAATATAAAGTAAAGAGGATCGATATTGGATGAAGGAACAACTTTGGACACTGCGGGGACTTAATTTTTCATACTATGCGACAAGCGCAGTGCTTATGCCCTTTTTGCCCATTTACTTCGAGGGCAGGGGCTACTCATCATCACAAATCGGACTGCTGATGATGATCGGGCCGTTCGTGACGATCTTCGCCCAACCGATGTGGGGCTACTTGAGTGACCGCTATCAGACGTTGAAGCTGATCATCTTCGGTCTTTGGGGGATGACGGTACTGTCCAGCATAGGGATTTTTACGACGACCAGCTATTCTTTCGCTTTGTTGTTTATGCTGCTGCTCTACTTTTTCATGCTTTCGTCGACTCCGCTGCTCGATACGATATCCATCAAATCGGCGGTACAAGCGGGGGTCAGCTATGGCTCGATCCGATTGTGGGGCTCCGTCGGGTTCACCCTGCTGGCCGTCTCAAGCGGATTCATCCTGCAGGCGCTCGGGGGTCTTCAAAACATTCCTTACCTGTACTGGAGCATATGGCTGCTGCCTTTGCTGCTGCTGCTCTTTTTGAAGGATGAACGAAGCGCTGCACCGCGGGTGTCGCTCCGTTCCTTCACGAGCTTGTTTCGAAACGTCCATTTTCTTTGGTTTCTGCTGCTCGTGTTCCTGCTTACCATTCCGCACCGGATGAACGACGTTATGTTCGTGCTTTATCTTAAAGATCTGGGCGCTACGAATACGATGGCCGGTTGGGCATGGGCCTTCGCTGCGGCCAGTGAAATCCCGACCTTTGCGCTGCTCGGCCGGTATATGCACAGGTTTCATGAGCTGGCGCTCCTGGGGATTGTGGCGGTGCTCTATACGGTACGTTGGCTGGCCTATGGCTGGATTACGGATCCGTTCACGCTAATGTTCCTTCAGGCGACGCACTCGATTACCTTTGCTGTGTTCTGGATTGTAGCGGTACAATATGTTGCTCGGCTTGTTCCTCAGGAGCTGCAGTCTACAGGACAATCCATGCTGTCCATGGTCTTTCTCGGGTTGTCCGGTATCACCGGGGGATTCATCGGTGGTTGGATCAAGGACGAATGGGGCGGGGCCTACATGTATATTTTTGGAGCAGGAATGACTTGTATAGCCGCGGTTTTACTGCTGGGCACTCATGTATATCAACACAAAAAAAACCATCTGGCCTAGTGGGCAGATGGTTTTTCGTTAGATGGGGCCAACTCTTTTTTTGCGGGATTCATATCGCGCGGGACCTCATTTGCGTTCCCTTCGTTTCCGTTCGTAGCGTCTTTAAATTCTCGAAACATGCGGCCGAAACCGCGCCCGAGCTCAGGAAGCTTGTTCGGTCCGAACAGGAGCAGAGCAACAAGAGCAATCAAAAGAATATGCATGGGGGACAAAGCGCCCATTTGATAAACACCTCCGGATTTTCATAGCATGATCATATCACGGATTGAAGCAAACAATAATATGCAATTATTACGAAATTTTGTACAGGTTTGAATTTAGAAAACGCCTATCTCAATGAAGATAGGCGTCTTTTTGATGTTCCGAAATGCTGTATTGAATAATTTCCACTGCATCCTCCGCTACAAGAGCGGCCAGACCATTGCGTAAGACAATCTCCGATTCGAGCTCGTGTTGCTTTAAGGTAGGATACAATTCGGGCATTAATTTCCTAACAATGGTCGCCAACTTTACTGTTTCCACAAGCATCACCCTTCCCGTCATCATCTAGTGTTGAAGAGATCAAGAGCGACTTACGAGCAATACAGGTAAAGCCGGGGAAAAAGATATGAAATTACTTTTACATTATAACATAATAAGAACCAAAAATCTCGGTTCATGTACACTGTATTTGCGTATTTTCTGCAAGCATGGATAACCCGGTGGTTAGCGCCGGAAAAGCCCCATTACACTCACCGTTTCCGTAATGTTGACGAATGCTTGAGGATCCCACTGCCGGATCAGGCTTTGAAGATCGTACAATTCATAACGGGACGTGACCGTCATAAGCATATGCTGAGGGTCATTTGTATATGACCCCTCGGTATTGATCACGGTAACGCCTCTCTGGAGCTTTTTCATTTTTTTCAGCAGCAGATCCTTTTTGCGGGTTACGATGAACACGGTTACCTTTAGATGGCGGATATGAATCGTGTCGATCATTTTTCCGGTGATAAATATCGACAGCATGGAATAAAGAGCAAGATCCCAGTCGTTCTTGAAGTAACCAAGAGCCAAGATGACCAAGCCGTTCAGCCCGAACAAAAAGGTTCCCAGGGGAAAATCACGTTTGCGCGTCAGGATAGAACCCAAAATATCGAAGCCGCCAGTAGATCCGCCTGCCCACATGGACAATCCCGAACCCATGCCAACAAGAACACCTCCGGTGACCGACGACATGATTAAATCACTGCTGACCTCCGCAACCGGAATGATATTCATGAACCAAGTGGTCAGGATGACTGAGATTACGCTAAGGATGATATATTTGCGGCCGATGGAGAGCAGACCCCAAATGAGCATAGGCAAATTAAAAACAAAAAACAGGAGGGAGATAGGGAGCCCCGTAAAATAGCCTACGATCATTGAAATCCCTGACACACCGCCGCTTAGCAGCTGATGCGGGATTAAGAACAGATTAAAGCTGGCTGCGATCAAGGCAGAGCCCAATACACATATGAGTACGGAGCCCATAAGAGAACGTTGGAAAAAAGGCATGAGCGCACCTCCTTCGGTTCTTCATAGTATATCCCAAAAAAGGAACAAACCTTCCGTCATGGACGAAAGGCTTGTTCCTTGTACCGGTTATTAAGCACTATCTTCGCTTGAAGGAACCGGAGCGCTTGCTTGTGCTCGGTTTGGATCCGATGCTTCGGGGAGCTTTATAATTCTTCGTCGAACCGTCATTGCGTCTTATGGACTGACCGCTGCTTTTGGAAGCCGACGAACTCGACGGTGATGTTGTAAAGGTTCCTTTACGCTCAGTTGACGAAGGCACAGGAGTTGCCGTATGGGAAGGCGCCGGAGCACTCTGATGTTTGCCGTAATCTTCATATCTTTTGGTAGAAGTGTAGCCTCTATAATTGCCTCCGCCTCCTGACCATCCGCCGCCAAACAACGATTGCAGCAGGGTAGCGGTTACATAGCCTTGAAGGAAGGAGGAATCATAATGATCCTTCGCATATTCGATCGAATCCAGCTGCACCAGCGTGGAGTTCTCGCTCTCCGGATCTTTCTGGACGTTAATGATCTTGTTATCATAAACCAAGAACATTTGGTCTTCAGCCTCTTTGCTTATTTCAGAGGGGGGTTCATTCTCGGCCAGCTCTTTGGCGACGGTAGGAACATCTTTACCAAAGACAGAGTAAATTTTAGATGTGTCCTTTCCTTGGCCCTGGACATCGATTAAGGAATAGTTTTCTTTTATATAATTGCTCGCGTCTCCGCAACCGGCCAGTAATGCGAATACCAGTACGATGGCAAGCCATTTAACCATTCTGTGCATGATGCTGCGTCACCTCCCGCGTAATGCTTTACCACTAAGCAGCCGCTCGGTTACTTAGAACCTTTTAAGAATTGAATTTGGCTGCCCGGAGTAGGCATTCCTTCCATAGCAACGTATTTACCGTCCTGCCATTGGAGGAAAAAATAACGATTCTCTGTGCCGAAATAACGCCAGAACAAGACTTGATCGTTTGCCCGGAAATCCGTGTTACCTTCGGTTCTCACCGTATCGCTGCGCTGATGCTCCAATTCGAAGACAGATTTGCCGCCAATGTCAAGCTGGGTAGGAACGTCGTTCGGATCGTCGAGTGAGCCCTCCACAAATTCGCAGATAAAGCATTCGTACGTTCTGCCTTTTTCCACAAGTAGACAGGAAATATGCTTTCCGTTTTGTAAATAATAAGCGAACCGGTGCGGCGGAAATCCTCTGTCAAAATAGACGGCTTTACCGGAAACAATATATTCCTCCAAATCTACGTTTACAATGTCCCCCACTTGGGTATCCTCAAAAGGGTTGGACGGTTTCGCTTCAGGCATTTGCTTGCTGCTTTTTATGATCGAACCTACTCTTTTCCATATGGACATGGGTGTTTCGCTCCTTTTGCAGTTTCACAGGCAGGCCAACTTCAATACACCTATTATATACGCTGTTTGAGGTTTTTGGGTTTCAATTTGAAGTTATATGGAATATCGTTACCGAATGTGGTATAATACTAAAGATATTCTTAAGTACGGCGTTAACTGTTCATTTCTGACACGCTTGGAAAGTGTTTCATGAAGAGATAAATAAGATAAAGATAGGAGTCGCACTTAAGGGTATAGACAAATATGGAAACCCTAGTAAAAAGGAGAATGAAATTTTTGAAAACATTTAGTGAATTCGGCTTAGAGCCAAAGGTGCTGCGTGCCATTACGGAAATGGGCTTTGAGGAGTCGACACCGATCCAAGAGCAAGCCATTCCAGTAGCAATGGAGGGCCGCGATCTGATTGGCCAAGCTCAAACGGGAACAGGAAAAACCGCGGCATTCGGTATTCCGCTCGTGAACAAAATTGATGTGAAGGAAGACCGTATCGTAGCGCTCATCATGTGCCCAACCCGTGAGCTCGCGATCCAAGTAGCGGAAGAAATCGAGAAGCTGGGACGCTTCAAAGGGATTCGCTCGCTTCCAATTTACGGCGGTCAAGATATCGTAAAGCAAATCCGTGCACTTCGTAAAAAGCCGCAAATCATCATCGGTACGCCGGGACGATTGCTTGATCATATCAATCGTAAAACCATTAGATTGGACGACGTACAAACAGTTGTTTTGGACGAAGCGGATGAAATGCTTGATATGGGCTTCATGGATGACATCCAAGCCATCCTCAAAATGGTTCCGGAAGAGCGCAACACTATGCTGTTCTCCGCGACAATGCCGACTAATATCCGTAAGCTAGCTGATCAGTTCCTTAAGAACCCGGAGCACGTTTCGGTTATTCCGAAGCAAGTGAGTGCACCGTTGATCGAACAAGCGTACATCGAGGTGCATGAGCGTCAGAAATTCGAAGCGCTTTGCCGCTTGATTGATATGGAAGCACCGGATCTCGCGATCATCTTCGGCCGCACTAAGCGCCGTGTTGACGAGCTCTCCGAAGCACTGCAAAAGCGCGGATATACGGCTGAAGGACTTCATGGCGACTTGTCCCAAAACCAGCGTGACAATGTTATGCGTAAGTTCCGTGATGGCAGCATCGACGTTCTGGTCGCAACGGATGTAGCAGCTCGGGGCTTGGACGTATCCGGCGTGACGCATGTTATCAACTTTGACCTGCCGCAGGATCCGGAAAGCTACGTACACCGTATCGGCCGTACCGGACGTGCGGGCAAGGAAGGCGTTGCTTACACGTTCGTCACTCCGCGTGAGATCGACCACCTGTACTTCATTGAGAAGATTACACGTCACCGCATTACCCGCAAGCCAGTGCCAAGTTTGGCTGAGGCGATCGAAGGTAAGCAAAAGTTGACGGCAGAGCGCGTGCTTGAAGTTTTGCAGCAGGAAGAGCACAACGAATACAAAGGCCTTGCGATTTCCCTCCTGGAGCAGCATGACTCTGTACATTTGCTCGCAGCAGCGTTAAAGCTGTTGACCGGAGAGAAGAAGGATGTCAACATTGAGCTGACTCCGGAAGATCCGCTTCGCGCCAAGAAGAGAAGACCAGATGTGCGTAGCAGCGGCCGCAAACCGGCAGGTCCTTACGGAACAGCTGGCGGTGCCCGTCGGAACGACAGACCTTACGATCGCGACCGGAATGGACGTGGACGTCGTGAAGGCGGAAGCTATCGCGATGGCGGCGGCTCCCGTGAAAATCGTGGACGTTCGGAAGGTCGTGACCAAAAAAGCGGGTATTCTCGCCCTTCCAATCGGTCGAACGAAGGAACTTTGGTATAATGTTAAAAAGCAAGCGCGCCTGCAAACTGCGTGCTTGCTTTTTTTCTTATTCATCCCATACTCCATGGAGCATACCTTTCTTACGTCAATTGAAGCAATGGAATTAGATGACTACCTAGAGAACAAAAATTAAGCTATAATAGTTCTTGTATTATGAAGGAGGGTATTGTATTGGAATTTCGCGGAATTATGGGCGGATTTTACCGTATCTCCGAATGGATCATGCGTCTTTCGGTTATTAACGTTCTGTGGGTGATATGCGCGATACCGTTCTTCTTATTCGGACTTATGCTTCTGCAGTCGCAGACAAGCGATCAGTTAGTGCAAACGCTTTTTCTCATGGCGCTTGTTTCGCCCTTTACGATTTTTCCATCTACGGCAGCGATGTTCACGGTAACTCGGAAGTGGTTGACAGGTGACGAGGATGCGCCGCTATTTAAAACGTTCTTCCGTGGTTACAAAGAAAATTTCTTGCAAAGCATGCTTGGTGGATTCATTTATATGCTGATTGGCGTTATACTGTACACCAACTTCCGGTTTTACGGCAATCAGACCGGAATCTTTGGAGTTTTACGCTTTCTCGTGTTGTCCCTTACCGTGATACTGTCTATTTCAATGTTTCATTTCTTTTCGATTTTGACGCATTTACACATGAAATTGCTGCAAATCGTCAAAAATTCGCTTCTTATTACGATCGGTAATCCGGTTCGTTCGCTTTCTATGATTGTTTTGAATACCGTCATTATGTATGTCAGCTTTACGATGTTCACATTTTTGATACCGTTTTTCATGGGCAGCTTAATCGCCATTGTGTCCTTCTGGCATTTCAATCTGATTTTTGGGAAACTGCAGGAGAAACAGCAGGAGCTTGCCGCTAATGAGACGGAAAAGGCCGAATCGCTACAGCAAGATCCGGAAGAAAAGCAGGATGGCCAGGGAGAGGAAAGCAAGCGTTAAGGTTGCTGCGAATTCCAAATAGTAGCCCTTTCCTAGATCAACTTTGTGGAGCCATAAAGTCCCACTTTTTCCATCAATATAAGAGCGTTGCGGGTTTACTTTCTACTTGAAGTGGACTATAATAAGACTATAACAAAATCCTGCGATGTACGTTTTGGTTTTCAGTTGTTTTGAACCAATGACTGTTTCTAGGGAGACCTACATAGAATCGCGGCTGACATGCCCTCGAAAAGGGACTTCAAAACCGATTCTGCGGACACCCACCTGCGAGAGCGGGTTTGAAACACGAAAATCGGACGGCATTGCGGGTTTTTTTTGTGCGCTTATGTAAGCGTAACAACAAATATAGAGAGGATTGTTTGGAGATGAAGCTGTTTATTGATACCGCGAATGTGGAAGAGATCCGTAAAGCTCATGAACTCGGCGTCATCGCCGGTGTAACGACGAATCCTACGCTTATTGCCAAGGAAGGCAGAGATTTCTTTGAAACGGTTAAAGAAATTATTTCCATTGTTGGAAATCTCCCAATCAGCGCAGAAGTCATCAGTCTTAAAGCGGACGAAATGGTAGAGCAGGGAAAGAAGCTTGCGGCGCTCGGCGAAAGTATTGTTGTTAAAGTGCCGATGACGGAAGAGGGCTTGAAAGCAACCAAGCGTTTTACCGAGCTTGGCATCAAAACGAACGTAACGCTCATCTTCAGCTCTCCACAAGCCTTGTTAGCCGCACGAGCCGGGGCTACTTATGTATCTCCATTTGTCGGACGACTGGATGATATCAATCAGGTCGGTATGAATTTGATTAAGGAGATCAGCCAAATATTTCAAGTACATAACATCTCTTCCGAAATCATTACAGCCAGCGTTCGTACGACAACGCATGTCATCGATGCTGCGCTTATTGGTGCGGACATTGCGACAGTGCCTTTTAAAATCATTCAGCAGATGGCCAAGCACCCGTTGACGGATGCCGGAATTGAGCGGTTCCTGAAAGATTGGGAAGGCGCCAAGCAAACGTCGTTTTAATACATCTACGAAATAAACAAACCCGGCATCGTTCGATGCCGGGTTTGTTTATTTCGGTTGTGCGGCCAAATCCGTTAACTCATGAAAAGTTTTCTTCAGTATACCGTACAAAGAGCGATATATCTCATTGTATTCATCGTAGCGCTGAGTGCTGAGGCTGCCCAGTGCAACGGGTACGATACCGCTTTTCACCACACCAACGCCGACCGCGCTGCAAGCCTCGTCTCCACCTCCTGCCACCACAGGGGTTCCCGCGGCAAGGCCGTTGGCCTCTGCGGCGTCAGGCTGCACATGCCCAGCCACTACATTGCTTTCATAAAGAGGAGGAAGCCATTCCTCAGGAAGGTCAAGGCGATGAAGCACATCTGTCGACCAGCGGCGCTCGGCAACGTCCAGCAGCAGCGTACCGCTGGCGTCGGCGAGGTCCATTCCTAAATAATAATTCAATATACTCACCTCATTTATGAAATAGGGTGCTGCTCATACCATCTGCTCTTTGTTTACTAGATAAACAAAGTATATTATTATATATTCGTAAGCTGCTCATAAAGTTCTGCTTATATAGAAACCATCAGGTGAAAATGATATGTTCTTGAGTTACAATAGTTCGATACGACTTGGCACGGAAGGTGACTGGATTTGAAGCAAAGACCGGTTTCGGGGGATAGTACTTTTCTTAAGACGTTAAACAAATCGACACTTCTCAATTTAATTCAAAGGCAAGCTCCGCTTTCACGGGCGGATCTGGCCAAAAAAACAAGATTGACGAGAGCGACCGTATCGGCTCTAGTGGAGGAATTGATTGCTGAGCATTGGGTCCTGGAAACTGGCATCGGGGAATCCAGCGGAGGGCGCAGGCCGATGATGCTTGAGCTGAACAGCAATGCAGGATGCGTGATCGGGTTAGATCTGAGAATGACGAATATTCTGCTGATCATAACAGATATGCAGGGGAAGATATTGCGCAAGTCGGTCATTCCATATGATGCCCAACCGGGCATTGGCCGTTCATCTTCCAGTCCATACAAACTGCTGCAGCAAATTGTAGCTATTGTAGAGCAGGAAAAAGGGGGGCTTCCCGAGACGCCTTTAGGGCTCGTCGGTACAGGTATCGGCGTTCATGGCTTTGTGGAGTATCCTTCTGGACGCATTGTATTTATGCCGCATACCGGCTGGAAGGGGCTGAGCTGGAAGGAAGAGCTGGAAACGCGGCTTGGCCTGCCGGTGATCCTGGACAATGAAGCAAATTTAGCAGCACTAGGCGAGCATGAGTTTGGGGCCGGAGCGGATAGTAACGCAGGGGATATGCTTTATTTAAGCATTTCCGGCGGTATTGGGGCAGGGTTTATATCGGGCGGGGAGTTGTTTCGCGGAAGCGGAGGCTTGGCCGGAGAGGTTGGGCATACAACGATAGAAGCAAACGGCTTGCCTTGTCCCTGCGGCAATCGGGGCTGCTGGGAAAGGTATGCGTCCGAACGGGCTGTAGCGGATAAGCTAGCGCTGGAATACGCGCCTGGGATTACAGAAAGACTTTTGGGCAGGTTAAGGGAAAAGGATCCCGAGGTCCTGTCAGCCATCCGTGAGGCTGGGGAATACCTGGGCATTGGCATTGGGAATATGTTGCATACACTCAATCCGCAGATGATCGTTGTAGGAAACGCCATGAGTGAGTACAGCTCATGGATGAACGAATGCGTTCAAGAAGTACTCGAATCGCGATTCTCTTATGTCCGTTCGTTCCAGGCTCAAGTCCGTTATTCACGGCTTGGCGAAGACAGCTGCGCGCTTGGAGCCGCATCCTCCATCATTCGATCGGCTATGCAAAAGCGATAATAAATATGTATGAATTGTGAATTTCCCCCTTTCTCTTCCGGATAAACAATGATATGATAAAAGATAGTGTTAATTGTAATCGTTACTTCATTGAGGAGGGAATGCTTTGTTAAAGCGAACCTTAGTCGGACTCATTCGCAGCCAAGAGACAACAGGAGAAAAAGCGAAGGATCCGGCTTTAAAGACCCGCTATTATAAAATCTCTATGGATCAGGCCTGGGATGAGATCATCAACATGCTTAAAAAGCTAAACGGGTATAAGCTTCTTCATGAGGTACGTAGTGTAGGGGAAATTGTGGTGGAGAGAAAAACCATCACTGGCCGAACGCAGGATATCACGCTGACGTTGTTCGGTATCAACCCACTTAAAACCGCTGTTGATATTTATTCGGCATCCCGTGGCTCCTTGGGGGACCTTGGCTCCAATTATCGCACCATTCTCGATATTTATAATCATATCGACAAGCGGCTAGCCGCTTATAAAATAAACAACTGAACGTGAAAACAGCGTGAAGGCCTGTTTAGGCATCACGCTGTTTTTTTGTGGTTCGTTATGAATACCCGAGTGTTCCGATATTCATAACGAAACGTCGTTATTACATTAAACGAGTTTTTTGACGGCTTCGATTGCCGCATCGTAGTTCGGGTGATCTGTCATTTCGCTTAAATATTCCACGTATTGGATCGTGTCATTGGCATCAATCACGAAGATGGATCTCATCAACAGGCGAAGCTCATCGATCAACACGCCGTAGCTTTTACCGAAAGAGTGGGCTTTGTAATCGGACAAAGTAATCACTTTGTCGATACCAGCAGCACCGCACCAGCGGGATTGGGCGAACGGCAGGTCTACGCTGATCGTAAGCACTACTACGTTATCGCCTAGCTTTGTTGCTTCTTCGTTAAAACGGCGGGTTTGCGCGTCGCAAACGCCGGTGTCAAGGGATGGCACTACGCTGATCAGCTTCACTTTACCTGCATAATCCGCGAGGGATGCAGTTTCGAGCAGATTCTTGTTAACCGTGAAGTCAGGAGCTTTGTCGCCAACTTGGACTTGCGTTCCGACCAAAGTAATCGGGTTGCCTTTCAGTGTCGCTTGTGCCATATGTACATAGGCCTCCTTCAGGGATTTGAGAATGATTGGTATTCCACCGAAATATATTATAAGCTTTTGTTAGAGAACTTGTCCAATAACAATATTTAAAGACAGAATACAGGGGGAAAAATCAACGTGGAACTTAGACAGCTGCAGTATTTTGTAAAGGTGGCGCGTAAACAGCATGTGACTCAGGCCGCCGAAGAGCTGCATGTAGCGCAATCAGCGGTTAGCCGGCAAATCCACCAATTGGAGCAAGAACTCGGCGTGCAATTGTTTGTTCAAAAGGGAAGAAATCTGCAGATTACCGCAGTAGGAAAGCTTTTTCTAAGCCGAATCGAAGTGGTGTTGACGGATCTTGAACGAGCTGTGAATGAAATTCATGAATATTTAGATCCGGAGCATGGTGAAATTCGCGTCGGCTTTCCCCACAGTTTGGGGATTTACTTGCTTCCGACTGTGATTGCCCATTTTCGAAAAAGTTATCCGAATGTTAAATTTAAGCTCCGGCAGGGGACCTATAACAGCCTGATTCGAGATGTAATGCAAGGCGAAATCGATCTGGCATTTATTTCTCCATTTCCGGAAAAGCATAGTCATGTTGCTGGAGAGCTGCTGCTGCGGGAGGAGCTGTTTGCAATCGTCCCGCAAGGGCATGTGCTTTCCGAATATCAAACGATTCGGCTCGAGCAGTTAAAGGAAGATTCGTTCGTCATGTTCAGCGAAGAATATTCGCTGCGCTCCATTGTGCTGGACGCGTGCGCGAAGGCCGGTTTTTCCCCGCGCATTGGGTTTGAGGGAGAAGAAACCGACACGATACGCGGTCTGGTCGCTGCGGGTATGGGTGTCAGCTTGCTGCCTGAAATGGCACTCACGGAAATCAGCGAGCTTCAGCCTGTTAAAGTACGGGTGATTGAACCGCAAGTCACACGCAGTGTGGGTCTGATTCATCGTTCGAGGGAGAAGCTTCCGCTTGTAGCCGAGGTGTTCCGGGAATTTTTGATCGACTTCTTCATCAAGTATAAATAACCATGGGATTCATGCCGGCATCTCTGATAGGTTTGGTGGGCCAGTTTAAAATATAACAGCGGCGAACACGAGACCTTTTAAATAGAATCAACAGAAAAGCCGCCCGGTGCTTCAGTGAAGCGCCGGGCGGCATCTTTGTGTTGTTTTTATTCGTTACGGTTGTTGAAGATCATAATGTACTTAATAAGCTCCAGCAAGGAAATCAGCGCCGCGGCTACATAGGTAAGGGCTGCGGCGTTCAAGACCTTTGCCACTCCCCGTTCTTCATCGTTCGTGATAAAGCCTTCGGCGACCATCAGGTCACGTGCGCGGTTGCTGGCGTTGAATTCGACCGGCAGCGTCACGAGCTGGAAGGCTACCGCAGCGGAGAAGAAGATGATCCCGACTCCGAGCAGGAAGTTAAATTGTTGAAAGAAGAGACCGGCCAAGATCAACAATGGAGCAATGCCTGAAGTCAGGTTTACCATCGGAAACATCCGGTGGCGAAGTACTAGCATCGGGTAGGACTGTTGATGCTGAATAGCGTGGCCAACCTCGTGACAGGCAACCGATACGGCTGAGATGGAATTCTCGTAATACACTGGCTCCGACAACCGGACGGCGCGGGCCATTGGATCGTAGTGGTCCGTCAGTGCTCCGGGAACCGGTTCAACCGGAACGTGGTAAAGTCCGTTAGCGTCAAGCAATCGGCGGGCGGCTTCGTAACCGGTCATACCTGAATGAATCGGAACCTCGGACCACTTATTGAATGTCCCCTTGACCCGAAACTGCGCCCATAATGAAAGGCCGAACGCAGCAATGATAAGAAAATCCATAGGGTGAAAAAACATAGATTCATTCCTCCATTATTCAATTTATTTTTAAAGGGGACCTTTACCCAGCAACAGCAACAAGGCTTCGATACATGCAGCCGTAGGCTGTGTTAGCGACTTGTGAAGGGTTTTCAGCTGTGACGGCTTCAGTTTCTCGAGAAGCGGTCCAACCTCTTTCGCCTCTTTCTCTAGCTGCTGCAATAAAAGCTGTAAAGACGTCAGCTTATCTGTCACTAATTCATCATGGCTCACCTTGTTCCACTGCTGCAAAGTAGCCTTGATTTCCTCTAAGGTATACTTCTCCCTCTTCATACTTTCAATACGTTTCAGCCGCGTTAAGGTTTCGTCACTGTACAACCGATAATTCGTGTCCGACCTTTTTTCCGGCTGGATTAGTCCAAGTTTCGTATAATAGTCGACCGTTCTGGGGCTGACCTTCGATAAGATTGCCAGCTCACCGATTTTATAAAGCTTCATATCCCCATGATGCACTCCCTCCGTTCTCGCCATATATAGGTAGAACTATTTAAGGTCTATAGTAGTAATAATACTGAATCCGAACCATACAGTCAAACGTTATGCTTTGAGCTTATGGAGAAACTGAACGTAATTCAAGGTAACGGATTATATTATGTTGGCGGTAAAACGAATATTCGACTTCTTCACAACCTCAAAACCGAATAATGAACATGATATGTCAGGTTATTTTTCGTATTTTACACGATTTTATGAAAATAACCTATTGCCAAAAAGAAATGTCGTGTATATAATGACATTATGAATTTCAAAAGATGTTATAAAAACTAACATTAAGAAGGAAGTGGTCAGTATGTTAAAGAAATTATTAATATCCGCGGGCCTTATGTCAGTTTTGGTTCCAAGCATGGCTTTTGCTGAGGAAGCCACACCGGCACAACTGCAAAACGCTGTCGATGCGGTTTGGGTTATGTTGGCTGCCATTCTCGTTATCTTCATGCAGGCCGGGTTTGCTTTGCTGGAGGCTGGCTCCACTCGAATGAAGAACGCAGGGCACGTTGCAGGTAAAACAATCCTTACCTTCGGTATTTGCGCCATCGCTTTCTGGTCTCTCGGCTTCGGCTTAGCCTTCGGCGATGGTAACGGGTTTATCGGACTGACGGGATTCTTCGTAGACGGGACGGAAGCGCAAGCGGCGGCAGCCTTCGGGGCGTTATCCTTTTCTGAAGTACCGATCGGAATTAAGTTTTTGTTCCAACTGGCTTTCGCAGGGGTCTCACTAGCAATCGCATTCGGCGGATTTGCCGAACGCGCCAAATTGTCGGTATACTTTATCTTTAGCATACTGTATGTCGTAGTTATTTATCCGATCGTTGCTCACTGGATCTGGGGCGGCGGCTGGCTCGCAGGACACGGAAAACAAGATTTTGCAGGCTCCACGGTTGTTCATTTACAAGGCGCAACGGCAGCTCTCGTAGCTACGCTGATGCTTAAGCCGCGGATCGGTAAATATAATAAGGATAAAACTCCGAATTTAATTCCTGGTCACAACCAAGTGTTATCTGTCCTTGGTGTCATTATTCTCTGGATCGGCTGGTTCGGATTTAACCCGGGCTCCACGCTCAGCGCGATGGGTGACGGTTTCTTCGGATACATCGCCATGACCACGAATCTGGCAGCGGCAGCAGGCGGTGTTGCAGCAATTATCGTTGCATGGATATACTTCGGCAAGGCAGATATTCCTAGCATGTTGAATGGTGTGCTTGCCGCATTGGTAGCCATCACAGCTTCTTGTGCTTTCGTTACGGTCCGAGATGCCATCATTATCGGTGCGATTTCTGGAATAATTACTTTCTTTACGGCTCAATGGTTTGAAAAAGCGGGTATCGATGATCCGATTTATGCCTTCTCTGTCCACGGTATTGCAGGAGTATGGGGAACGCTGGCCAACGGTATTTTCGCTAAACCGGAGCTTGTTGAGAAAGTGGGCGTAGGTAAGCCGGGTCTACTGTATGGCGGAGGCTTTGAGCAATTGGGAGTGCAAGCGATGGGTGTATTCAGCGCATTCTTCTTCGTACTCATTCTATCTTGGATCATCCTGTCGATCCTGAAAGCCACTATCGGTCTCCGGGTTACTGAAGAAGAAGAAATCGTCGGTCTCGACCTGTCCGAGCATGGTACGTACGGTTACCCTGAGCAAATGAAGAGAGCGGCTCAAGGCGGCACTACGACAGGCGTATAACGTACACAATGAACGATCTTACTTAATGAGAATGAAGGGGATGTCGGCATGGAACGTCTCTCTATGGAAATGATTCATCGGGAAGCAGCTAAAGCTCAACAGGTGAAAGAGCTAAGGGCCTTTCGGGATCAGGCACATGAGGAGTTTCAGCGGCATCTCCTTTTTGTCCGTCCATTAGATTGGAACAGAGAAGTGAACGAGCTGCATGACACCATCATCCGGCGTGTCATCCAATTAACGGAGCTGCAGATGGAGCGTGAATCGGGTGAAGCCCCGCCGGTTCCTTATGCATTCCTGCTGTTCGGCAGCGGGGGACGGGGGGAGCAGACGCTATGGAGCGACCAAGATAACGGGCTTGTTTACGCTGATTCCGAAAGCGAGGAGCTGAGCGCCAAGTCAGAACATTATTTTGCCGAGTTGTCAGGACGGATTTCCGTAAATTTGGAAGAGGCTGGTTATCCTCCTTGCAGTGGCGGCGTCATCTGCACCAATGAAAAATGGCGTAAGCCGGCATCCGGCTATAAGCATATGCTGCGTGACAGGCTGCAGGACCCGAATTGGGAGAATGTGAGATATCTGCTTATCGCAGCCGATGTTCGCACGGTATTTGGAGAGGTTGGTTTAGGCGATATGATAACCAGCGACATCATTGAATATATCGATGAGAACTCTGATATGTTGGGGCACATGCTTCATAATACATTGCATCACAAAGTATCGATCGGGGTATTCGGACAGCTCATTAAAGAGCGATATGGTGAGGATGCCGGGGGCGTTGACGTCAAGTATGGGGCTTATATTCCGATTGTTAATGGAGTGAGGTTGCTTGCGTTAGAGTCGGGAATTCACATTTCTTCTACAGAACAGCGGATCGAGGCACTAATAGCAGGAGGTCATGTGGAAGAAGAAATCGGCTATGATTGGCTGGAGGCGCTGACCATCGCATTAAAGCTGCGTTCCATGACGCCTTATCAAGTGGAAGGCAGCCATTACACTACCCGTGGGAAGCTAACGGCTGACCAATTGACCAAGGAACGGACAGCGGAACTGAAGCATTGCTTGCGTATAGGGATCGATTTGCAGAAATATGTGAAAAGTGCCTTCTCAAAGAGATAAAAAGGTTAGGAGAGATCTTTTATGAAGGATATGAAGCCGGCCGGAAGGATGTGGCATCTGTACAAAACGGGCGGTTTGACCTCTGCTCTTACTTCCATGTTCGATGTGCAGAGCGCTCAACAGATGGCCTTCATTCGATCCATCATGAAGGAGCAGCGGAAAAATTCATTATACGAAATTCCTTTGAGTACGGTGGAGCTGGTTGTTTTCGATTTGGAAACAACCGGTTTCTCTCCGTATAACGGTGACGAGATTATTTCTTTCGGAGCTGTTTCGGTTAACGGAAGCGAGATTGCGGAGAGCCATACCTTCTACAGCTTAGTCCATCCAAAACGTTCCATTCCTGCGGAAATTGAAGAGCTTACAGGGATTACGAATCAGATGGTGGAAGGAGCACCAGACTTGCTGCATTCCCTTCGGGAGTTCCTTGAATTTGTGCAGCAAAAGGTGCTTGTTGCTCATGGTACCGGTCACGACAAGAATTTTCTGAATTCCGCATTATGGAGAACGTCTAAGGTAAACTTATCCCACAGATTATTGGATACCATGATGATTGCGAAGTGGCTAAATCCTAAGCTTAAAGCCTATGATCTGGATACACTGCTTGATCTGTACGGAGTTGAAGTGACGCAGCGGCATCATGCCTTGGAAGATGCGATGATGACTGCGAAGCTCTGGTCGAAGCTTATGTTGGAGGTAGAAGCAAGAGATATCCAGACACTGGGTGACCTATATACCCAGCTCAGTCATCTTCGGTAATGGATTGGCAGATCCGTGAACCGGGGATTTTTTGTGTTCATTCCAAAATATCAATAGGGTGTGAAGTATAGGAGCAGGGCCCATACTCCTGAGGAACATATTCATAAGCTTTCACTTGGGGAGCTTGAGGATCCGACAAGGAAACGATCCAGTGATAGGCCCCGCCCCTCCAAGATATTGACATGTCTTCAGCAGAGGGTATAGGAGGGGTACGGGGATGAGAATGTACAATCCCCGCCGGTTTTTGATTTCCGTAGTGCCCCGCAAACAAGGCTTGAATCATCTGAGCCGGATCCATCATATAATGCCGCTCGGGCTGCATGTGGATGTTGGATATTGGCACAAAAAGCTCAATGGCCTCTTCATTCCCAAATAGAAAACCACAGGCCTCTTTCGGCTTCTGATCTACACAATGCTGAAGCATGGCAGTCCATGCCTGACGGCGGATACGTAATATTTGCTGCACTTTCATCTTTAAAGGCGACCTCATCGACGTAGGATTCATACCACTATTATACATGAACAGTTGTCACTACGCCTCTTTTTATCCTCCTACCTTGCCCTCTGGTTTGATTAAGAAAAATACTAAACCAAGCGCCAAAAATGCTAAGGCTGTAACAGTGATGAACACTGTCTGATGCGATTTTTCCATCATCCAGCCGAATAATGGCGGACCAGCAGCCACCCCCAAAAATCTCAGACTGCTGTATAAGGAAGTAATCATGCCGCGCTGCTCACGTTCAACAGACCCGGTGATCATCGTGTTAAGGCAGGGCAGCAGAAGGCCCGTCCCAATGCTGCTGAGCGTTAGCAAGCCGATGAACAAGTAGATGCTGTTGTTGAAGAAGAAAATGCAAAGCCCTAAGGATAAGGTCATCAAAGCAAGACCGATGTTCATAAGCCATCGCATCAGCTTCCCGTTCTTTTTTATGACAGACCCAGTCGTGTAGGACGTTGCCACCAATCCGAGCAGAGGAATGGCCAGCACAAAGCCTTTTTTAACTCCGTCAATGTTATAAGGAGGGACCTCAAGAATATCTGACAAATAAAACAATACACCAAATAGGACAAACAATGCCAAGGAACCGGCGAAGAAAGATGTAATCAGCCATCGGCCTTTTTCTTTTAGCACGTTCCCGATGCTTTTCATGTAGGCCCCGAGTTTGGGAGCTGGCTGCTTCTTTTTTGGCTCTTTGAGTAAAAACATTACGGCGAGAAGGGACAGAAGGCAAAAGAAAGGGAAAGCAAAGAAGGCGGCGTACCAGACCCATAATGCGAGCAGTGCTCCCAGAATCGGGCTGATGACCTTGCCTGCCCCGTTCGAAGCTTCGGTCAAGCCGAGTGCTTTGCTTTCCGTTGCTTCTTTATACAGGTCTCCTGCCAAAGCCATGGCGATCGGCGCCGTACCGGCAGCTCCCAATCCTTGAATGGCCCTTGCTATAATAATTACAGTATATGAATTCCAGACGGCACCGAAGCCTGCGAGCACACCGGCAGCCCCATATATGATTAATGAAGGGATCATGATCGCTTTTCTGGAGAAGCGGTCGGATAAATAACCGGATATCGGAATCACCAGTCCTGCCGTGACAGAGAACAGAGTGATGACCAAGCTGCTTTGAAACTGACTGATGCCAAGCCGCTCCTGCATTTCGGGAAGAATGGGAACGAGCATGGAATTGCCTAGAACCAGCACTAAAGGTACACTCGCAATGGCGATAAATTCCCAGATTTGTCCTTTGGATTCGCCTTTGTTCTTTCCATTCTTTTCTTTGGTTTGCTCTGGCTTTCCTGTCTCATAATCCGGTTCAATATCGCTGTCGAATATAATCTGCAGCTTTTTCTTTTTTACTTTTTCCATAACGAACCAACCTCTCTGACTACAACGAATGTAGCTCTAATGTGCCCTAATCTCTTCGCTCTCATGCTTTCCGACTTATTCCAGCCAAATCGGTGATACCTGCAATCTTTCCTTGAATTAAGGGAATACTTAGGATAGAGAACGATACGGATGGGGAACAGGAGGGGGAAAGTATGAGGAAAAACGGAATGCTTCTGGTGGTCGTGCTCTTTTTGGCAGGGCTGGCGGTTTACCAACATCTATGGGCACCGACTGCCTCTTCCCAAGCAGCAGCCGCTTCAAACCGGTTGGCTGTAAGTCAGCCGGTTCCACAGATGTCATTGAAGGGCATGGATGGCTCGGATTATAAGCTTGGAGGGACTCGGGATAAGCCGTTAATGATTAATTTTTGGGCTTCCTGGTGCGGACCTTGCCATGAAGAAGCGCCAGATTTGAGACAGGTGTACGATCGGTATAAGGGAAAGTTCGATTTGTACGCCGTTAATGTGACCAAAGATGACAGTATGGGCCTGGTGCGCAGCTTTGTGAAGCAGCATAAGGTTGAGTTTCCCGTCCTTCTTGATTCAAAAGGAGAAGCGGCGGCAGCGTATCGAATTTTATTCGTGCCGACAAGCTATTTGATTGATCGGCAAGGAAGACTGCTCGAAGTGATTCATGTGCTTCCAGCAGAGGAGCTGGATAAGAAAATCAGGCGTCTGATCGATTCAGCCGACTAATAAAAAAAGCTGCAGACCGTTATGATAGACGGCTGCAGCTTTATTACTAATATTAATGATTAACGAGTCCAACCCGCTCCCTCTGCTCTTCCTGCTTGCTCGCAGCAGGGATTTGGCTGAGAAGGGCGTACCGCATGCTGTCTACGAGGGCCTGCCAGCTTGCTTCAATGATATTCTCGGACACACCAACCGTATTCCACGTGTTTTGGAAATCGGACGATTCAACGAGCACCCGCACTTTGGCGGCAGTTGTATCTTTCTCATCCAATACGCGAACCTTGTAGTCGGTCAAATGCATATTTTCAATCCCCGGATAAAACTTCAAGAGGCATTTGCGAAGCGCATTATCAAGCGCGTTCACTGGGCCGTTGCCTTCGGCAGCGTTGTAAATCGTCTCTCCATGCACCCTTACCTTCACGATCGCTTCAGAAACCACCGGTTGATCGACGGATTTGGCAACCATAATTTTGAAGGACTCCAAAGCGAAGACTTCCTCAAGCTGTCCGTATGCTCCGCGAATCAGCAGCTCCAATGTTGCATCGGCCCCTTCGAATTGATAGCCTTGATGCTCCATCTCTTTGATTTGTTCGATTAATTGCTTGGTCTGCTGATTATTGGTGTTGAAATCGAGTCCCAATTCCTGTGCCTTGAACACCAGGTTGCTTTGCCCTGCCAGCTCGGATACGAGTACGCGCTGCTTGTTTCCGACAAGCTCCGGCGTAATATGCTCGTACGTGCTGGAATTCCGCAGAATGGCCGAAACGTGAATACCGCCTTTATGGGCAAAAGCAGCGGCGCCGACATACGGCTGGTTAATGGGCATATGCATGTTGGCGATCTCGCTGACATAGCGTGCTACATTCGTCAAAGTCGCAAGCTGTTCGTCACTGATAACGTCGTACTTCAGCTTTAATTGAAGGTTCGGGATGATGGATGCGAGATTCGCATTCCCGCATCGCTCTCCATACCCGTTAATCGTCCCTTGAACCTGTGTAGCCCCGGCCATTACGGCAGCCAGGCTGTTAGCTACACCGACCTCACAGTCATTGTGGGCATGGATACCGATCGGACAAGTCAATGCTTGACGCACTGCCGTTACGATGGCTGATATTTCGTGAGGGAGAGTCCCGCCATTGGTATCGCAAAGGGCGATCCAATCGGCACCGGCTTCTTCCGCTTTCTTGATGGTCGCGATTGCGTATTCGGGATTGCTTTTGTATCCGTCGAAAAAATGCTCCGCGTCATAAATGATTTCCAGCCCATGGCTCTTCAGATAGCGGACGGAATCATAAATCATAGATAGGTTTTCTTCAAGCGTCGTTTGAATAGCCGTATGCACCTGAAAATCCCAGGATTTGCCGAAAATCGCAGCGGTTTGAACACCGACTTCCAGAATGCGATTCAGGTTAGCATCGTTCTCCGGCAAAGTATCCTTGCGGCGGGTGCTGCCAAAAGCAGTCACTTTGGCCTGCTTCAGACCGAGCTCCTTCACCCGAATGAAGAACTCAATGTCTTTGTTGTTGCTACCCGGCCATCCGCCTTCAATATAGGAAACGCCCAGTGCATCCAGCTTTTGGGCAATTTTGAGTTTGTCTTCAACGGATAGGCTGACGCCTTCTCCTTGCGTACCATCTCTTAAGGTCGTATCAAATATTTTTACTGTGGTCCCCATCCTATGTCCTCCTGTTTCCGTTAACCTGTCAACTGCTTCAAATTATTGCAAAATAATTTTTCATAATTATAGCACATTGTTTCTTGTAAAGGATATTATTAAAATAAAAATAACACCTATCTTTTCGATGACGAGTATACTGACAATAGGGGGCGGAGGTGGCCTTTAAACATGCCGGACAAGAAGCCGGGAAGCGGTGATAGTTATCCCGTGAACGGTAGAGTCATACTCCATATCGATATGAATGCATTTTACTGCTCCGTACATGAAGCCGTGGAACCCGATAAATATAAGAACAAGCCGCTGGCCGTCGCCGGCAGCGTAGAGCTGCGCAAGGGGATCATCGTCACTTGTTCTTACCAAGCCCGCAGTAAAGGGGTAAAGACAGGGATGCTGGTCGGGCAAGCGTTAAAGCTTTGTCCCGAGCTGGTTTTGATCCGTCCGGATTTTGACCTGTATCGCAGTTTCTCCAGAAGGTTTATGAAAATCGCTTATGAATATTCTCCGTTGGTCGAAGGGATGTCGATTGACGAATGCTACGTGGATATTACGGGCTCCAAAGCCTTGGGAACGCCACTGGAGATTGCTTCTGCAATTCAAGAGCGAATCCTCTTAGAGCTGCACCTTCCCTGTTCGGTCGGTGTGGCGCCGAACAGGCTGCTGGCCAAGATGGCTTCGGATATGAAAAAGCCGAACGGGATTTCCGTGCTGCGCAAAAGAGACGTGCCGGCTATGCTGTGGCCGCACCCGTGCTCTTACTTATATGGGATCGGAAAGAAAACCGCGGATAAGCTCAAAAGGCTGCAAATTCATACGTTGGGGCAGCTGGCGCATGCAGATGCGGAGCTTCTCACGAAGCATTTTGGCGTGCTGGGGGTTGTTCTGAAGCGTGGCGCGAACGGGGAAGACGATTCTACTGTCAATCCGGAACGGGAACAAAGCAAGTCGATCGGACACACAACGACGCTGCCTGTCAATTATACGGATCGTACGGACATACAGCGGGTATTTCTTAATTTGGCCGATCAGGTGGGGAGGAGGCTCCGAAAGCAAGGACTGCTGGCCGAAACGGTACAAATTACGATCCGGGATCCCGATATGAAAACGATCACCCGAGCAGCGAAGCTGGATGGGCCGACGGAAAATGCCTCGGATTTTTACCGACATGCCTGCAGGCTGTTTGACGTTCATTGGAAGGCGGGGGAACCGGTCAGACTTCTAGGGATTACGCTGCAAAGCTTGACTTCCAAACAGGAAGCCTCGGTTCAGCTGGATTTGTTCAGCTACCAGAAGCAACCTGCAAAAGAGAAGCTGAATCAAACGCTCGATGCGCTGCGCGACAAATTCGGGGAAGGTGCGGTGCTTACCGCGGGGATGCTTGGAGACGATCCTTCGACATTAATCCGGAATGGGAAAATCCGCGGCACCTCTCTGCAAATGGATCACCTTAGACTAAAGGGTTTGGAGGAAGAGGAATGAAGACGAAGGTGATCGGATTCACCGGTTACGCGAACAGCGGCAAAACGACATTGATTCGGCGATTGACGGAGCATTATGAAGCCAGCGGAGTGAAGGTAGCTATTATAAAACACGATGGACATGGACACTATAAAGAGGTGTCAGATACCGATTCCGCGCAATTTATAGAATCCGGCGCCTCGGCTTCGATTGTTATTTCACCGGATGCTGTCAGGACATATGAGAAACGAATGCTATCGTTATCCCAAGTGATCGAGGGTCTTCAGGAAAGGTTTCACCTTATTATGGTAGAAGGGTTCAAGCGTGAGTCACATGCGAAGATTGCCGTCTTCCGCACGGAGGAACAAGCGGAAATTGTTCGTTCTTTAGCTGAACCGCCTATCGCTTGGGTTACTGCTGACATCCGTCTAGCCTCAGGCGTCGTTCCGGATGTGCCTGTGTTCCATCCGGATGATATCGAGTCGATCGCCAGTTTTATTGAAAACCTATAACGATACGTTATCATTATGTTCACTACTTTCTATTTGAACTTTACAAGCTTTTATATTATATTTTAGGATGAGGTTAACAATAAGGAGGAAGATTAAAACATGGCTAAATACACATGGGTAGAGAAAGACACCTGTATCGCCTGCGGCGCTTGCGGCGCTACAGCACCTGACATTTACGATTACGACGATGAAGGTCTTGCTGAAGTAATCTATGACAACGACAGCAACAAAGGCGTAACGGAAATTCCGGAAGATCTGTATGATGATCTGCAGGATGCACAAGACGGTTGCCCTACGGATTCCATTAAAGTGGCAGACGCTCCTTTCAATAAGTAAGATTTAAAAATCATACGAAAGCTTATTCCTATTGCAGGAATAAGCTTTTTTCCTGTTTATTCCACAATTTTTTCACGTGATTCATAGAATAATATGTTAATATAAATTATTCGTTATTTGCTGTTGGGTAGGGGGTTGGTTATGAGAAATAGAATGAGTAGACCGGGCGTTATCGCATTGGGGAACGGTTTCATCATATTTCTATGTGTTTTGCTGTTGACGACCGGCGCACTTCAGGTGTTATCCCACCAATTATATGATTTTAATATGAGGCAAACGATGTCGCAAGCGCCTCACGAAGACATTATCGTCATCGGCATCGATGACCAGTCGATTAAGGAAGTGGGTCCTTATCCTTGGGATCGAAGCATATATGCTGAGCTGATTTCGCAGCTGGAAGAAGGGGGCGCGAAGGTCATTGCCTTTGATATCGGGCTGTATACTGACAGCAATAACTCGGAAAGTGATAAGGCGCTTGCCGAAGAGCTCGCGAAGCATCAAAATATCATCATTCCTTCCCATGCCAATGTGGAAGGTGAGTTTCAACGAACCACTATGGTGAAAGCGGGCGAGCTGATCATGGCGCAGTCCGTGATGGATCCGATCCCGATGTTCAGCCGTTCGGTGAACAGAGCCCATATCAACGCGACGCTGGACAATGATGGCGTAGTCCGCTCTAATTGGCTTCAAATCGATACTCCTCAGGGCGTTTATCCGACCTTGAGTCTTGCTATTGCACAGATGGGCGGTTATGATGTGAGCCGTTTTCTGAATCTGCCTGCGATGGACGGTCGACCCCAATCCGAAATGCTGATCCGTTGGGACGGGAAAGAGAACGATTTTGAAACGATTCCATTCATTCATGTGATTAGTGGTATGGTTCCTCCAGAAACGTTCCAGGACCGATTGGTGCTGGTGGGCTACACCGCCCCGGGCTCTGATCAAGGGATAACGCCCGTAGAGAAGCACATGCATCTGGTTTACGCGCATGCGAATACCTTGAACCAAATCTTGACCGGCCAAGTGATTACTCCCGTGAATAAGGCTTTCGGGATCGTGCTGGCATTCCTGAGTATGCTGCTGCTTGGGATAATCACTTGGAAGCTGAAGGCCATTGCTGGAGTCATTCTAGCATTCGGTGCGATCCTTGTGCTGTTCGGCGGCCAATTTGCGTTATTTGCTTTCAGCTCACAATATTTGGATATTATGGCTGCAGTGGCGTGCGGCATTATTACATACTTGGGCAATCTGGCGATGAAAACGTATTTTGAGACGAAGCAAAAAAATTATATCACCAAACAATTCGGCCGCTATATCTCACCTGATCTGGTTAAGTCCATCGCGAGCAGCGAGCAGGAGATTCAGCTTGGGGGCATTAGTAAAGAGCTTACCGTCTTGTTCTTGGATGTTCGCGGATTTACACCGCTCTCCGAGGAGCTGAAGCCGGAGGAAGTGGTCGATTTTCTCAATATGATGTTTAATCTGATCACCGAACGTGCGCTGCACAACCATGGAACGATCGACAAATTTATCGGCGATGCCGCAATGATCTTGTATAATGCGCCGCTCGACGTACCGGACCACCCGTATTACGCGGTCAAAACGGCCTATGAAATTCAAAAAGGGATGGAGAAGGTTAGGGCGGATGTGCTTGGAAAATACGGCGTGACCATCAGTGTGGGCATAGGCATCAACACCGGTAACGTCGTTGTCGGCAACATTGGTTCTTATCTCCGCGTGGATTATACGGCGATCGGGGATAACGTGAACACGGCGGCACGAATCGAATCCAATACGGAGCCGAACCAGATTTTGGTCTCTGAAGCAACGTATGAGCTAACCAAAGAATACTTTGAATACAGCTTTGCCGGAGAAAAATGGATGAAGGGCAAAAGCGTTCCCTTAAAGCTCTTTGAAGTTCTAGGCGTTAAGGGAGCCCCGGTATCCGCGAAGGACAAGAGTTATTCGGTTTCATGATTATGTTTAAATGGAAGCATGTTTTCCAGCCGTTCAATGCAATAGAGCTAAAGAGAGGAGTTATCAAGTGGGGAAAGCGAATCAGTTAATAATGAAAAAAAGGGCATCTGCGTTCGTGTGGGTATTGGTGTTCGTTATTGTGAACTCCATGGTATCAGCGGCATTGGCCCAGCCCGTTCAGGCGAAAAGCGTGCGTGCTGCAACTGTAGTTGAAGTCAATGGGAATGTAACCTACACCAAATCCGGCGGTTCCAAGTCACACCGCGCATACTCGAATTTGAACCTGAACCAAGGCGACTCGATCTCGACAGGACCTTCCGCCTCCGTCGTGTTGCGTATCGTGGATCGAAATGACGAACTGACGATTGGTTCGAGCGCGGAAGTATACATAGCGGATTTACTTGAGGAGGCCGGCGGCAAAAAATCCAAGGTGAAAACATGGGCCGGCTCGATGTGGACAAAGGTAAAATCGCTGGTAAGCTCGGAGGATGAGTTCGAGGTGGAGACGCCTACAGCTGTCATGGGTGTTCGGGGAACGCAGTATATGACGATAGTAGACCCGATTACCGGAAGAACGACCATGTATGTGGCTGCAGGTATCGTGCGTGCAACGACGATCCCCTCACCAGATAGAGAAGGAAATCTTCCCCAAGGGGGCAAACTCGTTTCGGTTTATCCTGCCCAGCAGATCAATTTAGATTCGAGTACGGATATCTCCGATTTAAGATTGATGGTGGATTATGTGGACGTTCAATCTATTATCCAATCCGCATCGCCTCGGGTATTAGAAGCTTTTATTAGAAGCATTCCAGAAATTCAGCAGGAAAACAATGAAATCAAAAGACAGCTTCAAGAACAATACAATCAAGGTATTCAGAGGCCGGATAAACGCTCGAGCCTCCTGTTTCCTGATCAGGATGAATTAGATAAAGTCAAGAAAAACTTCGATAACGTGCTTCCGCATCTGGCTAAAGCTGCTGTCGATGAAGGCAAGGTGAATCGGAGTATCATTGATGACGTGAATGGACAGATTGACGATCCTGCCAAGAAACTAGATTTGACGCAACTGCCGATGATCGACAGTACGGCGGGGCTAGACCCGGAGATTGAGCGGATAAAGCAGGGAGAAAGGTCCAATGCTTCAGCCTCCGCATTTTTCGAACGCAACCAGATGGAACAAAACAGGCAGAGCCTCTCCCGTATTTCGGCGCAGCTTGAGAGAGACATGAACCGGCTGGCGGAAGCCAATCAACAGGCGGAGGATGCAGCGAATCAGAGAGCATCGGAAGCTTTAATGAGTGCAATGACGCCCTCAGAGCGGCAGGAATTCCTAGAGAATCAGATGAAAAACGAGGAGCAGATAAATCCAACAGCGCCAATGGGTGGAGGCGGTTCATCGGGCGGCGGAGGATCTGTTGAAGATGAACCCCACCCAGTAAAGCCTGTCGTATCGGTTAAGCAGAATGGCCTACCCGTGAACGGCAGTGTAAATGTGGATTTGGAGATGCAGCACTTTAAGGAGACCGAGCCGTTCTACGCTGTGGAGGCCCACCTCGTGTACAATCGGGGTGAATTGAACTACGTGCAGACCACGAAATTTAATAATGCAGCAGGTACCGTGTTTCAGAACCGACAGGCTGCAGAAACAGTGACCCAGCACAGCGGCGAAACGCAGAAAGAGCTGATTTACGCGGCATCGCAATATGAAAACTCGCCTAACAGTGTAGATAATATTAAATTGGACGGAAACGGGCTGTTGGCACGCATTCCGCTTCAGGTGATGAACTTGGCCGGCAATACGGCCAAAGTAGAGCTGGCCTATGTGAAAGTCGTCAATAAAGAGGGTCATACGGTTTATGAGATGACAGCCCCGTATTCGATCACAATTACAACGAAGTAAAGCAGGTTGCACATGGAAGGAGAAACCAATGAATAAAGCTGTACAAAGGGTCGCTTTATCCGTCCTGGCTGCCGTAATGATTGGCGGTCAGGGAGCCTATGCAGCCTCTATCGAATCGGATAGTCTTCAAGGCGCGGATCAACGGATCATGGTCAATGTAACAACTTGGGCAGGCTCAGGGGATTTGGGAAGCGGGAATGGAACAGGGGAGAACGTTACGTTTCGCATTCCTTCCCGGCTTGCCATACTGCCGGACAATACTGTGCTGATCTCGGATTCACGAAACCATCTGATCCGTAAGCTTACCGAAGGACGCGTCAGCCCATACGCAGGCGTCCTGTATGAAATGGATGATAAAGGCTTTCCAATCGGCGGTCTGTTGGACGGACAGAGCGGTGGATCTCTATTCCATGAGCCGCAGGGAATGGCTGTAGATGCCGATGGCAATGTGTACGTAGCCGATGCAGGCAATCATGCGATTCGTAAAATCGACGCCTCCGGCAGGGTCTCTACTTTGGCAGGCAGCGGTTTAATTGGCTTAACGGACGGCAAGGGGAAAGCCGCTTCATTCTATCGCCCAATGGACGTTGCTGTCGCTGCTGACGGAACGCTGTATGTTGCGGATACGCTCAACCACGTTATTCGCAGCGTGTCCCCGTCAGGCGAAGTGAGGACGCTGAGTGAACCATCGAGCCGGGCTGTAGAGGTGTCTCCAGGACAAGCCTCACCAGCCGGCGATTTCGCGGATGGAGAATTGAACCAAGCGAAGTTTAATGAACCAGGCGGGCTCGTTATAGACGACAAAGGTAATTTATATGTCAGCGACTCCGGCAATCAACGCATTCGTTATATCGATTTGCAGGCGGGAACCGTATCAACGGTTGCTGGAGGAGGGGCTGCCGCTGCGAAGAAGGAATTGTACGTTCTGGGAGATTACGCGGACGGCGAAGCAAGCCAGGCCAGGTTTAACTTTCCGCTTGGTATCGCCTGGGCTGCGGAAGGCGGACTGATCATTGCGGATAGCCAAAACCATGCGATTCGATTTGTATCGAACGGTCGGGTGATCACGCTTGCTGGAGTGCCGGGCAGCACGACGGGCGAGCTGGACGGCATTGAAGGCAGTGCGCGTATGCAGAGGCCGACTGGAGTAGCCGTTCAAGCGGACGGCAGCATTATTGTGGCCGATGCCTTCAATAATAAGCTGCGTCAGATCCGTTTGTACAGCCTTCCTGTTGATTTGCCCAAGGACAACAACGTCAAAGTCGTCTTGGATAATCAATGGCTCCCGTTTGAAGCCCCTCCTGAAATCGTGGCCGGCCGGACGATGGTACCGGTTCGGGCGATCGCGGAAGCACTCGGTTATCAAGTTGCGTTCGACGACGCGACCCGTGCCGTACAGTTCAGCAAGGAGGGTGTGACGGTTGAGATCACCATGGACCGGACCGGGATCAAGCGTATTGCTGAAGGCAGAGAATGGCTTACGGAGACGGATGCCGCACCTTATATCAAGCACGACCTCACTTATGTCCCGGTACGCTTCTTTGCGGAGGAAATCGGTTTGGACGTCCAGTGGGATCATGGCACCCGTACGGCCATCTTACGGCACAAGACGGGAGCCACGGAACGATAAGCTTCACAGCAGAGATGAATAGGATACCCTTGCATCACATGCTTCTGCAATGAAAATCACCTTCCCGGCCGATGATTGGGCCTGCTGGAAGGTGTTTTTTTGTTCTTTGTACTCTCAAAAACCGCACCATAAACGCCGATAATTTATGGGAGAAGGTGGAAAGAGGGTGATGCTTGTGAAATCGAAGGATTCGGGAGAACAGCTTCAACTCTTTTTTAAGCAGGATCCGCAATATTTGAAAACGTATGTCCGAGAGCATCCGAACAATAAGATGGCTTGGTATTTGCTTGGACGAGAGTACGAAGCACAGGGCAAACAAGGCAAAGCGCTGTACTGTTATGCGCAGGCAGGAGAAATATACGAGGCATACGAGAATCAGAAGGTGAGCCTGCCTCCCGAGGCAGTAGAGCCGATTCGGGAGTGGGGATCCACCCGCAAGCGGCGCCGCCGCATGGGTTATTTTCGTTTGGGCTTCATGTTGATGATGCTGGCAGCCGCTTTATTGTACGCGCCTACTCCCCCTCCAATACCGTTGCATGTAACGGAGAGCGCGGCACCGCTCCCAGATGGCGTGACCCCGGCGCAGCTGCAGGAGACAAAGGTCTATTATTTAACCGGAGGTAAGAGCCAGGAAAGGATCGGAGCCGCGCTGCAGAGCATGCTGGTGCAGGAGAGAATCGGGAGCTTCGCCATTCTTGCGAGGGGGATACCGATGGGACAGACGTCCTGGATTCATTGGCTTAGAAAGCCGGAGGTGCTGCTTTCCGTGGAAGCCAGACAGAATGCGTCACAACAGGAAATCAACTATCATGATGCGGAGAGCTGTGTCTGCGAGCCGGCTGATCCGACGAGAGCGGAACAGATGGTTGCCGCATGGGTGTCCAAGCAGGAGCAGGAGCTGGTGCTGCGGTCGGCTGTTGCCTATTATATAAAGAGGAAAGGTCAGGCGCCAAAGCAATTGGCTGAATTGAACGCTCCTTACCCGGACAATGCATTGCCGGGCATTACGCCGGATATGATAATGCTGTTTGAGCGGCAAAAAGATGAGATCCTTGCGGAGACTGCGCAATGGGTGAAACAGAACGAGACGCCGAAAGAACTGGCGCCGTTTTCAGAAGCGGAAGGTTTAACGAAGCCAATGAAAGAGCCGCTTCGGATTGTCGTGGACAAGTCTGCACACCGTTTGGCGCTGATCAGCGGCAGCGTGATCGTGCGGAGTTATGCCGTTGGACTGGGAGGCGATCGTACGCCCGAAGGGACGTTCGAAATCACGGAGAAGGTTCGCAACCCGAACGGAAAATCGAACGGAGAATTCGGAAGCCGGGGTTTGACGCTCTCCGATACCCTTTACGCCATCCACGGAACGAACCGGCCGTCAAGCATAGGCAAAGACGAGTCGCTGGGTTGTATCCGGATGCGCAAAGAGGATGTGGAAGAGCTCTTTGATATGACTCCGCTCGGTACCCCTGTCACCATCAGCAATGAGCTGCTGCCGAAGGAGGAATCACGCAGCGGGAGTCCCTTTGGACTGCCGCTCCAAACGGAGGAAACGAATCCCGGAAAGGTATATAAGTGGTTGAACTAAAAAGGCACTTGGCAGGGGGAAGGCTCCAAGCTCGCCCTTGGAACGGCTAACTTCCGAGAATGAGCAATACAGCCATGATGATGACGATGGCTGCAAAGATGGAGCTAATCCAAATAATCCGTTTTTTATTTGGCTGGTCATTCGTTTTACGCTTTAAATAAGGAGAGTTTTTCTTTTTTGGCATGGTCATCAGCCCTTCCGCAAATGTGAGTTTAAACATATAGTAACACAATGTAACCGTAATGGCAGGGGGATTTTGTGGCTTGTCCTCTTTATTTTTGTCCTGCAAAACGATACACTGTCAAAAGAGACTGAATGACGAGAGAACGTGCGGGGGAGAGGAAAGAAGCATGCTGTACAAAAAAATAGCCAAACCGGTACTGTTCGGGATGGACCCGGAAAAAGCGCACCATATGATTATTGACGGAATGCATACGGCCGGTAAATTGCCTGGAGGACGTATGCTGCTTCGTTCCGTGTGGGGTGTTCGCCCGGTACCGGAGCTGGAGATGCAGCTATGGGGCATTACGTTTAACAATCCTGTCGGCTTAGCTGCAGGACTGGATAAAAATGCGAAGGCGGTACCTGGCTTTTCGAATATCGGCTTTGGGTTTATGGAGGTCGGAACGGTAACTCCGAAGCCGCAGGCGGGCAACGAGCTGCCGCGTCTGTTCAGATTGCCGGAGGACGACGCGCTTATCAACCGAATGGGCTTTAATAATGTGGGCATCGAAGGAATGAAGCGAAATTTACGAGATCAGGGGAAACGGACGATCCCTCTGGCGATCAATATCGGCAAAAATAAATCAACGCCCAACGAGCAAGCGGAGGAAGATTACCGTGCTTGCATCCAATCGCTTTACGGGTACGGAGATTTTTTCGTAGTCAATATCAGCTCCCCTAACACGCCGGATTTGCGAGATCTTCAGCATGGAGATGACTTGTCCAGGCTGCTTGCCGCAGTGAAGGACGAGGTTCGCAAGCAGCATGCGCGTTTTGGGGGAAGGGAAAAACCTGTTTTGGTGAAAATCGCACCCGATCTGCAGCCGCAGGAAGTGGAGTATACGGTGGATACGATCATGCGGAGCAACGTCTCCGGCATTATCGCCTCGAATACGACCGTCTCACGTGATGGATTGAGGAATGCAAACCGTAACGAGACCGGCGGCTTGAGCGGGCGACCGCTTACAGAGCGATCCACGGAGCTCATCCGTGCGATTTACAAAGCAACGGGCGGTCAGCTTCCTATCATTGGTTCAGGGGGGATTTTCTCTGCGGAAGACGCGTATGAGAAAATACGGGCCGGAGCCAGTTTGGTCGAGGTTTACACGGCATTGATTTATGAAGGTCCGGCTCTCATCGGACGGATCAACGACGGGCTTCGAGCGTTGCTGAGAAAGGACGGCTTCAAGCATGTATCCGAAGCGATTGGTTCGGCGCATCGAGGATAGGAAAATGGAGGATGACAGGATGGACGGACGCGATTGGAAAAAATTCCTTCTGCCCTATGAGCAAACGGTCGAGGAATTGAAGGTGAAATTCAAAACGATGCGGGCAGAGCTCAAAATCCGCGAGGAATACTCGCCTGTCGAATTCGTCACGGGTCGGGTCAAACGGATTTCAAGTATTTTGGAAAAAGCGAAACGTCTAAGCGTTCCTATGGAGAAGCTGGAGTCGGGCATCGAGGATATTGCGGGTATTAGGATCATGTGCCAATTCGTCGAGGACATCGAACGCTTGGCCGACCTTATTCGTAAACGTGAAGATATGACGCTGATCTATGTGAAGGATTATATCCTCAACAAGAAGCCAAGCGGCTATCGAAGCTATCATATCATCGTAGAATACCCGGTACAAACAGCGCTCGGCATGAAACGGGTGTTAGCTGAAATTCAACTGCGTACGCTTGCGATGAACTTCTGGGCGACCATCGAGCATTCGCTTAATTATAAATACCGTGAAAGCTTGCCGCAAGAAGTGACGAACCGGCTCAGCAAGGCAGCGGAAGCGGCTTATTTGCTGGATCAGGAAATGAGCATCATCCGTGAGGAGATCATGGAAGCGCAGAAGCTGTTCGAGGACAAATCGAATATCGTCACACGGGTGCTCAACGGCATCCAGGAGCTATATTTTTACCACCGGGTTCGTGAAGCGGCACAGTTTCAGCTGCGTTTTAACGAATTGTGGGATACAGATGACGTATGGCATCTGAAGCGTCTTTCCAACGAAATCGAAGAAGCCATTACCCGGGCCAAAAAAGGTTCTCTGTCATAACGGCGGTATCGGGCAGGATGGGGAGGGTTTTGAATTTGTCTTATGATCCTTTGTACGTGCAGTTTGTATACTTTTTTAATGAAGCCAGGGATTATTTTGAATGTCACGAAGTGATGGAGGAATTATGGCTTGAAGAAGGCCGCAATCCTCTGTATCAAGGCCTGCTGCAGGTAGCGGTAGGCCTTTACCATTACCGGAACGGCAATGTGAACGGGGCTGTGAAGCTGTTCACCGCAGCGATCGAGAAGCTGGATGGATATCCGGCGGACAGCCTTGGGATTGATTTGCAGCGGCTCCGGGAAGACAGTAGGACCTATTTGGTTAAGCTTCTCCGTCTGGAGGAAGAACCGTTTGCTTTCTACGATCTGGATATCGTTATTATTGACTCGCAGTTGGAGGCGCTGGTGGAAGAATACCGCCTGCATCCGCCTGAGGTTCATGATGATCATTAAAGTTCCATGAAAAAAGCAGCGGAGCTGTTGCCCGCCGCTTCAATTGAAACGATATAAGATTGATGATGGCTTCGGTTATTGTTTGTGTTTGGAGATGAAGTTTTTGAGGGCGTCAGCTTCTTGCGCGCCTTCAAGACGTTCTACTTCTTTACCGCCCTTGTAATAAACCAATGTAGGCGTGTATTGAATGTTGTACCTCTGCCAAGCATCGCGGAATTCTTCCAGGTTAAGCTGCTTGATGTCCGTGTTCAAATCTTTGGCTACCGGCATGAGCACTGGAGTCGTTGTTTTGCAGTGGGAGCAGGTGGATGCAAAATAATAAAGGAAGAAATCTTCTTGTCCGGAGATTTTCTTGTCCAAGGCGTCAGGCAAAATAATGTTCTGGTAGTTCGGATCATCAAGTAAATTCAGCGTTTCGGGATGAAGTTTGCTCGGTTCGATGCCGTACACGTTATCGTTGTACTTCCCGTATTTGGCTTGATTGGACTGCTGGTTTACAAAATAGAGCGCGCCGAAGAGTACGACGATGATGGATAAATAAATGCCAAGCTTTTTCATATTGCCCCTCTTTTCTTCATAGTGGTGTAACGTTCTATCAAATTATTCGTTACTTACTCTTTTAATTCCTTCTATAGATCATACACTAAAAATGAAGGAATTTCGAACTTATGGATGAAATTAACGAGTGATGGAAACTTGAGCCGCTCGTTGCAGCGCTAACCGATAATAAGTACAATGGGATTACCTTTTTTAGATCATTTAAAGCGAGTTGAGAAACCATGGCGGGTATGATGCTGCCTGAAGCATTTTTGGATAAAATGGAGCGTTTGCTAGGGGCGGAGATATCGGCCTTTCTGGCATCTTATGATGAGGAGCGGCTGTTCGGTCTGCGTGTCAATACACTGAAGCTGACAGCGCCTCAGTTTCAGGATCTTACCCGGTTTGAATTAGAGCCGGTTCCTTGGACGAATACCGGGTTCTATTACCGTGAAGGGGAACGTCCCGGCAAGCATCCGCATTACCATACGGGACTATATTACATACAGGAGCCTAGCGCTATGGCACCTGTGGAGCTGTTGGACGTTCGTCCCGGCGACCGGGTGCTTGATTTATGCGCGGCCCCCGGAGGCAAAACGACGCAGCTCGCCGGTAAGCTGCAGGGGACAGGCGTACTTGTAGCCAATGACGTGCATCCGGATAGGGTCAAGGCGCTTGTGAAAAATATTGAACTTAGCGGCGTTCGTAACGCGGTCGTTCTCAATGAAAACCCTGACAAGATTAAAGCGCCTTTCGCCGGCTACTTCGATAAAATATTGATTGATGCCCCCTGCTCGGGCGAAGGCATGTTCCGTAAGGAAGAGGACATGGCCAAAGCCTGGCGTCCGGATTGGCCTGAGAAGTACGCTGCGATGCAGCGGACACTTTTGCAGCAGGCGGCCCAGATGCTGCGTCCCGGCGGCCGGATGGTATATTCGACCTGTACGTTCTCGCCGGAGGAGAATGAAGCGATGATCGCGGAATTTCTTGAAACGCATTCTTTGTTCGAGGTGCAGCCAGTGCCGGAGAACAGCGGTTGGATGCCAGGCCGGCCGGATTGGCTTGGCGATAGCGACAGCCGGGCGGGCGAGGTTGCCGGGACAGCACGACTTTGGCCCCACCGCCTGGCGGGCGAAGGGCACTTCGTGGCGGTGTTGGGCCACCGAGGGACGGCTGTGCCGGAGACGGCGGACGCGAAGCCGGCTGCGGCGAAGGCCGCAAAGACGCCGCGCCGTGAGGGCAAGCGGCCCGCGAAAGCAGCGGCGACCGACCCGCGCGAGTCGCTTGCGCGCTTCGCAGCGGAGCAGCTGGCGGCGGTCCCGTATGACGCCGCGGGGCTGGTATGCCGCGGCGAGCACGTGTACGCCGTGCCTGAGGGGCTGCCGCCGTTGGACGGAGTCCGGGTCATTAGGCCCGGCTGGTACCTCGGCAGCGCCGCTGCCCAGCGCTTCGTCCCGTCGCACGCGCTGGCGATGGGGATGCGCGTGGAGGATGCGCTGCGCACCGTGACCTTCACGGCCGATGATCCGCAAGCCGTGCGTTATTTGAAGGGCGAGACGCTGATGCTCGCCCCTGAAGACCTGCATGCCGCGCGAGACGGTGTGCCTGCAAAGGGCTACTGCCTCGTCTGTGTCGACGGTTACCCCGTCGGCTGGGCCAAATGGCAGGAGGGCCTGCTGAAGAACGAATATCCTCCCGGATGGAGGTGGACATAGAAATGAAGGCAACGCTTCGATTAGACAAGCTGCTCGCCCATACGGGCTTCGGCACGCGCAGCGAGATCAAACAGCTGGTGAAACGCGGCGCAGTCAGCGTGAACGGTAAAACGGTCAAAGACAGTGGTCAGCAAGTGCATCCCGAGCGAGATCAGGTGAGTGTAGACGGAGATCTGGTGATGTACCGTGAATTCGTCTACCTCATGCTGAACAAGCCGCAAGGCGTCATTTCGGCTACGGAGGATACTCGAGACCGTACCGTGCTCGATCTATTGGATCAGCAGTACGCCCACTTTGATCTTTTTCCCGTCGGACGGCTTGATAAAGACACGGAAGGACTGCTGCTGCTCACGAATGACGGTAAGCTGGCTCACAACCTGCTGTCTCCCCGCAAGCACGTGCCCAAAACGTATTATGCCGAGGTGGAGGGAGTAGTGGATGAAGGAGATATAGCTGCTTTCTCCCTTGGAGTCACTTTAGATGACGGTTACATCACCATGCCTGCGCAGCTTAACGTCCTGCACAAGGGGAACCTGGAGCAATCCGAGCTTTCCCTAATTGAGCTCACCATCATGGAAGGTAAGTTTCACCAAGTGAAACGGATGTTCCAAGCGGTTGGTAAGCAAGTCGTTTTTCTCAAACGAATCGCCATGGGTCCGTTAAAGCTTGATCCGCTTCTTCCATTGGGGACATACCGTGAATTAACCGAAGTGGAATTAGAGCTATTAAAGGCACATGGTGAAACCAACTAGAGCTATAGAAGGAAGTGGAATGGATAGGAATGCAATACAAATTGATTGCGCTTGATGTGGATGGAACACTGTTAAACGACGATTATGAGCTGACGGAGCGGACGGTATCCACGCTTCGTCAGGTGCATGAGGCTGGCGGACGCATCGTGCTGTGTACCGGCAGAGCTCCGGCGAGTTCGGTGCCGATTATGGAGCAATTGGGATTTGAGGGAGTGCTGATCGCCCATAACGGTGCAGCTACTGTTGAGACTCCCGGCTCCCGCCTGCTTCATGAATTCGCCTTCCCGATACAGGATATTGCCGAGCTGGTACAATACTGCCGCGCCGAGGAAGTTCATTTTGATATGAACACCTCATGGGATATGTATGTAGAAAAAGTAGGGGAAGCCGAAGCGGCGATGTACGAAAAATATATGGCGGCCCCTGAACAGGTCGAAGATGTCCTCGCTATGTCCGTATCTATTGTGAAATTTACAATGTTCGGTTCGGAAGAGGCGATGGATCGGGTGGAACAAAACTTGGGATCGCTTCACTTACCGCCTACGCTTCATGCAATTCGAAGCGGTGTTCATTTTATCGATGTCATGTTAAATTCCGTATCCAAGGGGCGTGCGCTTAGCGAACTCTCGGAGATGTGGGGTATTGAAGCTTCCTCTATTCTGGCTATGGGCAACTACTTTAACGATATCGACATGCTTCGCTTTGCCGGGCTTGGCATTGCCATGGATAACTCTCCTGAAGAAGTCAAGCTGGCAGCAGATACTGTGACATTGTCGAACAACGAGGAAGGTGTGGCAGAGGCGCTGATGCGTTATGTCTGGACCGAATCGACGAATTAGCTATCATCGATAAAACCATATATTTTTTCACCAGTAAAAACAAGGGAAGGCTCGGAGTATAACCAAGCCTTCCTTTTTCATTTCCAGGATGTTTTACGGATTTTATTAATATAAGCCTGCGCTCAGAATGATCACCAATAGGATGAACAGAACCAGTATCGAACCCGCCGATGTGAAATGACCGTGAATGTGAGACATGGAAATTCCTCCTAGGCGTTATGATCGTGTCCGATGCCGATTACATTTAGTGCTGTAGGGCAGCGGTCTATTTTATTGTATGGCGGAAATCCGTATAGGTTTGGACGGATGACCCAAGGCGCATAAATTTTGGGTATTATGGGACATGATAAGAGGGAAACCATATCTGTGCAAGGTTGGAGGAGACCCGAATGAAGCATGTCATGCTAAGGCCGGATTTAAGGACGGCCGGCGGTGAGGTTAGCGATATTTTATACAAAAATCGATTTGTTGGGACATTGACATTAGTTTACCGGGAATCCGACCGAATTGCCGGCGCTCTCCAATTGGAGAAAGAAGTGCTGTCCGAGGACGAAAAAGAAGAGGTATTTGAAGATGTGCATATGTATGTCGAGGCACTTGTGGACGCCATGCAGGCACGGGCATGCGAAGTGATGGTTACTTACAGCAGCTATGATCATGTGATCGCCACAGAAGCAGTAGCTTCGGCACATAACAGAGCTTTCAATTCCGATTGGGTGGACTATGGTACGCGCCTTGAGGATGAGCATCCGAATGAACGGGAAGAGTACACAATGGCCGATTATGAGATGGTTGTTGTGGGTGAGGACGATGATTCGGTGGAGTATCACGTATATGACAAAAACGAGGATTGGGTTGCCGAAGCTCTTCTCAAAGTAGAAGACCGAAGCGTCATAGGAACAGTCGATTGGCTCATTGAACCGGCAGAGAACGAGCTCGATATTATCGCGGATATGCTTGTGCTTGATTTTGACGATAATGAAGTGGATGACTTCGTCATTCATATGCTGCATCAAAATGAAATCATCGAAACCATCGAGTTGACTCATGAAGATTTGCTGTCGGATGAAGATCCCGATGTGTTTCAAAGCGATTTGCAAAGCGAGTACTCTATCATGCTGGCCCGTGACGATGGGGACGTGCTGACTTATGAGATCTATCAGCAATCGCGGGGCGGTTTGCCAATCGGAACGGCTACGGTGGATATCAGTGAGCGCCAGCTTACCGGTTTTATTGATTTCCGGGAGCCCGGAAGCACGGATGACCGTGAGCTGATCGCTACCTTGTTGATGGAAGAGTTGGATAAAGAGAAGGACTATGAGGCGATTAATCTGTCTATGATGCACAAAAACCGTTTGATCGAAGAAGTGTTGTTTGAGACGGAGCAGGTACATTGAACGAGAAGGCTGTCCCACTGGGGCAGCCTTTTGTGTGCGTAGGTGTCTATGGTGGCTGTAAAGCTGAAAAGAAGGCATCGGAGAGCGTCGGCAAGATCCAACACGATCTCACCATGCCTCGGTTAGACTGAACTTCTTAACTAAAGGCTCTAAGACGAAGCCGTTACTACCATTGATTTTGCCCGGATTCAGCCGCGGCGTCTTCACTCCTTTTACGAAAAAATTAATCTTTTTTATACAAGTTTCGCCATATTGTGAGAAGTCGACCCTGCGTGATATAATTGTTGGGTGTTTTTTGTTGATTCAGATACGGGTATATCGCCAAGGCTCTATACCCGTATCTGAATCACCTTGACGAACGCTCTGGCCATAGCGGGCGATGTAGGCGTTTATCCTAGGGTAAAGAGGTGTTGATCAATGGAATACGAAATCCCCAGAAAAGTGCAAATGCTAGGGGAAGACATACAGAAGAGCGAGCTCAAATATCACGACAGAGAAGTGCTGGTATCGAAGGAATTTACGTTTGACAGTGCGCACCATCTGCACTGTTACGAGGGCAAATGCAAAAGTTTGCACGGCCATACGTATAAGCTGCAGGTGGTTATGCGAGGCAAGGTAGATGAACGGGGCATTACGATTGATTTTGCCGATATTAAACGCATTGCGAAAGAGCGGATACTCGATCGTCTGGATCATCGTTATTTGAACGAAGTCCTTCCGCCGATGAATACCACAGCAGAAAACATGGTCGTCTGGATGTATGAGCAACTTCGGGACGCTTTGATGAGCGAAGGGCTTCATCCTGCCGTAAGGTTAGAGGAAGTACGCTTATGGGAAACGCCGACCAGCTATGCTGCGGTGACGGCGAAGTTGATGGGAGATGAACCGTCGTGAACCAAGCTGCCGAGGGTCTGGAAATCAAAGAAATGAAAGAAATCAAGCTGCCCATGGTTGAAATTTTCGAAACGGTGGAGGGAGAAGGTACACGGGCAGGCTTCCCGACTGTATTCGTACGTTTGTTTGGCTGCAATCTGCGCTGCACTTGGTGTGATACCAAATACAGCTACCCGCCCGCGGAAGCCGAATTCGTCATGACCATCGGCGATATTGTGGCTGAGGCCAGCCGTTATGCATCGAAGCATGTGTGCCTGACGGGCGGCGAACCGCTGCTATATGGGGATCGGTCAGCCGCATTGATTGAAGCCTTGGCGGGGACCGGCAGGTTTACGGATCTGCATATTGAGACGAATGGAGCCATTGACCTTTCTCCGTTCATCGAACGGATTAACTCGCCGATCGTACGCTACATTATGGATTACAAACTGCCCGATTCCGGTGAAGAGGACCAAATGCTAACCTCGAACTTGTCCATGCTCCGCCCTCAGGACGAGTTGAAATTCGTGATCGGCAGTGAGCGTGATTTCCTGGCAGCCAAAGCAATATTGGAGACATTCAAGACGGCTGCACTGCCCCTGTTCAGTCCCGTATGGGAAACGATGCCGCCACATAAGCTTGTCAGTCTCTTGCTTGAGCATGGATTATCGCAGGTAAAGCTGAATATGCAGCTTCATAAAATCATTTGGGACCCGGCGATGCGCGGCGTATAAGCGAAGCTGGGTTTTCCCGCATGGGAGAATCAAAGAAGAATACTAGAGTATAGGCAAGGATGGTGCTGCAACATGAAAAAAGCAGTCGTGATTTTAAGCGGCGGTTTGGATAGTACAACGTGTATGGGGATTGCACAAGAGGCGGGTTACGAACTGTTTCCGATTACCTTCGATTACGGACAGCGTCAAAAACGGGAAATCGAAAATGCCCGACAGGTGGCGAGCTTTTACGGAGTGGCGGACAGACATCGGGTCATTTCGCTTGGATTCCTTAAAGAGTTCGGCGGCAGCGCGCTGACCGACGATAACATCGAAGTACCGCCAGCCGGGGAGAGCGGCGGAGTAGATTCCGATATCCCGATTACTTACGTACCGGGGCGCAACCTGCTGTTTCTTTCGATCGCCACGTCCTATGCCGAGGTGAGCGGAGCGGAAGCGATCTATATTGGTGTGAATGCGCTCGATTACAGCGGGTATCCGGATTGCCGTCCGGAGTTTATCCACAAAGTGGAGGAAGTGATGGCGCTCGCTACACGAGTAGGTGTTGAAGGGGGTCCGATCCATATTGAGACGCCTCTAATTCATTGGACCAAAGCGGAGATTATCCGGGAAGGAATGCGGCTTGGCGTGCCATATCAGATCACGACCTCCTGCTATAATGGGCAGGAGGAAGCATGCGGCGATTGTGACAGCTGCCGTTTGCGGTTAAAGGGCTTTGCGGATGCGGAGGCGACGGATCCGGTTCCATATCGTACAGGTAAGGAATAAATACAAAAGTCCGGCTCTCTGTGGTTTAGCTTGAGGAGCCGGACTTTGTATTTGGCTTCACTTCTTTTTGTATCGCATCGATCAGCTTCTCTGTACTGAGTGCTTCCACATATGCCGATTCATACCCGAACCACCTTTTAGGGAGATTGACAATGACAAACGGATTCTGCTTACACTGTTCGCAGTGATCCAAGCAGCCTCTTACTTTTTGGACGAGATGAGGATGGTTTTCTTCCATATATTCATAGGTTTGTTCATTTTTCAGCCGTAGATTAGTGCTGCAATATTCGAGAAAGACGGATTTCAAAGGCGGCACATCCTTTCTCCGGTAATTTACATGGAGGACTTAACGACGGTTGTAATTATATAGGCGTGCCTGACCTTCGTCAACAGGGGAAAGAAGAATGCCTTAAAATCGTCAAAATGCTTTAATTTTCAATATCATATGTAAACTTGGAAGCCCCGGAATTCACAGTATTCGCATCCGATTCGTTCTCCGATGAGCACAGCCCTTGTCCCTGAAGCTTTTTTTGCTTCCAGAACAGGACTGTAAGCATTCGCTCAATCCATTCTTTATCCTGTTCGGTAAGCTCGACACCGTCAAAGACCAAATCGTTCTCACGCAGAAACCGCCGCAAATTGACGCGGGGCTTCGTATATTTACCGCCCTCTTGCTCTGCAGATGATTTTTCCAAATAGCCGGCAAGCTGCATCAGCTCTGTGTAAGGCATATTGAGTCCTTCCGAAAGCTTCATCAGCACGTCGGGTGAGGGGACGCCGCGATTTCCGTTCTCAAGCTGTGAGATATAGGCCGCAGATACGCCGGATCGGTCAGCCAGCTCACGGATCGTAAATCCTTTTAATTTGCGCATATCTTTTAACTGATCATAGAAATCCATAATGAGGCCCCTTAATGTAAGGATGATAGACAACTGAATCATGATCTAGTAAACAAAGGTTAACATTCATATAATATCAGTATACAAAAGCAAATACAATAACTGGAAGGTTAATAAGTGATTCAAGTAAGAATCTCTAAAATATTTAGCGAATATCCATTTTTTGTCATGGAGTTTTTAGATACAATTTGTATATAATTGTCGTATACGTTAAAAGGGAGTCGAAACCGTATGTACTATTGTATTCTATGCGAAGAGATTCATGTGTTAAAATATACAAATTGTGAAATCGTTTTCACGTCCGGGTTTCATTATTATAAGCATTCTCTATACAGTGCTGGAATGTGTAAATGTGAGGAATGTATTCTCGAAGAGAATCACTCAACCAAAGCTATAGCTACTGCCTAAGGCATGTTCGACATTTGATACCACCCCTCTTGTGTGGTCATTTTTACAGACAAGCGATGTTTCTTTGCGTTGTGCAAGTGCAAAGGGCAGCGTTTTTTATGTTTTCCACTGATTTGCTGTATCGTCACAATTTTCATTAATATATATTAGGAACAGACTGCACATTTAAAGTAAAATGGAATCATTACGTCTGAAGGTTATTGGTCACGATGGAACAGAAGAGAGGATGAGGACACCGTGTTTAGCCGAACGGAGAGCTTAAAACAATATATAAAGTGGTACCCTGTCACTGCGGTATTGATCTGTATTCATATGGTATTGGTTGGTCTAATGGAATGGGTCGGTTCTTCGCAGGATACCATTACATTGCTTCAATTCGGAGCATTATTTGACCTGCCTAATCTGAAGCCAGAGGCGTGGCGGTACTTTACAGCGATGTTTCTCCATATCGGATTCGCTCATCTGCTCTTTAACTGCTTTGCTTTATACGTGTTTGCACCCCCTCTGGAGCGTTTACTAGGGAAATGGCGGTATGTGCTGTTTTATCTGGTGTGCGGATTGTTGGGGAACATCGTCAGCGCCTTGTTTCATCAGGACTATTTTGTCTCGGCCGGCGCTTCGGGCGCGATCTATGGAATTTATGCCGCCTATCTATATTTAGCGATATTCCGCAAAGACATTATTGACCATCAAACGAAACAAATCGTCCTTACGATTATTGGGGTCGGGTTTATTTACTCCCTCGTCGTTCCGAATATTGATATTTATGCACATTTGGGAGGATTTCTCGGGGGATTGATCACGATGGCATTGATCGTGCTTTTTATCAAAAGAAGAAATCGGAAGCCGGTTGAAGATGAACAGGAAATATATAGGGGTTAACAGCACTGCCAATGGAGTCGCCGGTGGAGGGCATGAAACTGCTCCCCACCGGCGTTTTTTGCTATAGGCCTCCTATGACAATGAATATAAACAAAAGTTAATTATTTTGGTTGCACAAGTAAATTGAAGTGGTATAATGGAAAAAATGAGTTTACGTTTGGGGGGCTGAAGATGAAAATTAAAGCCAAAACGAATGCCATCGTGAAGGCGAGGATTTTCAAAGGGATGACACAGCGGGAGCTCGCGAAATTATCGGACTTAAGCTATGCATACATCAGCCTGCTGGAGCGTTCAGTCAAGCCTGTAGGACCTGGAACGGCAAAGAAGCTTAGCGAGCTGTTGGAGAAGCCGATGGACGAACTTTTTACCATAGAATAATCTTACACTCCATCTATGATGGAGCGCTTCACGAAACATTCAGACTCGTATGCAAACCATTAATGGCAGTCAGAACCTTGAGGCGTTCTTGACTGCCTTCATTGTTTTTACTAAAATCAAGAGCCGACGACTTTGTTTTTGCCGGTCGTTTTCGCTTGGTACATGGCTTCATCCGCCTGCTTAATGAGTTCCTCGGCCGTTATTCCTTTGGAATAATAGCTGAAGCCTACGCTCACGGTGACTGTTGTCTCCGCTTCAATCCTTGAGCGTATACGTTCCGAGAGGCTTTCCGCAGACGTATCCGGATCCGTGATCAGCACGACGAGCTCCTCACCTCCGTACCTCGCGCAAATACCTGTATCCTCTGTTTCCTCCTTCATGATTTGGGCGACTTTTTTTAATGCCAGATCCCCCATCTGGTGGCCTTTTGTATCGTTCAATTTTTTGAAATTATCAATATCACTGAATATCACCGCTACCGGGATACGCTGCTGTACGTACTGCCTTACTCTGTTTTCAAAGTATTTGCGGTTATAGAGCTGGGTCAAACCGTCGGTTATGGAGGACGTATAAATCGCTTGCATCAGTTCGATGACGCGTTCGAAAATAAATAAAAACAGCACGATATGAAAAGCAAAAGGGATGATCCGCTCCAACAGGTCAAGTGACTGTTGGCTTCCGTTGAATAAATAAAGATTAGCCATATGTACGGTATGCATTACAAAATAAACGGTGAGCATCAGCTGGTATTTGCCGTTTTGTCCTATCCGCGGATTCACCAACATAAAGCTTACAAAAATCAGAATAAACAAATACAGTTCCATGCCGAGAGGACGCAGCAGCGCATAATGATCCTCGCTGCTCTGCAGCCATAACGGAGCATACCAATACGTAAAGGAAACCACAACGCTCAAAGCGCCGAAAAAGCAGAAAACAAAGATATCTCTTTTGCGCGTGGCGTTATACAGCTGATAAAATCCTATATTCATCATAACAAAGGCGAAGAGCTTGAGCAGCAGCGCCGTGAACGTCTGTGCATCACTCATGCTGTGCGTAAGCGCCTGCCGGACTAGCTGGCTGTGCTGAACCAGAAAAATCCCGAGCGCCGCCACCATGCTGAGGTAGCCGATTTTGCGGCGAGTGATTAAAAGTCGAACTGAAACAAGCAGCGTCATCGTGATAATAACGATAAGCATAGAGTGCAAAAATACAGGACCTGCAGGTCCGAAAAATAGATCTGATAGCTTTAAGCTGTTCATGAAAAGTAGCAGGCCTCCGTTGTAAATCGGGTACATGTGTCTCATTATACCAAACGTACATTCGATTAGGGAAGTCTTGTAGTCCCTTACCATAACTGATAGGATAATTATTGAAAGAGATGCGGGAAGGTCCGCTACAACAATGGGAAGACCGGAGGTAGGTCTGCTGATGCGTATACTGCAAGCATTGTTTTTTCCCCCGGAGCAGCCTGGCGGGGTTTCTTCCATGATTCCCTTTATGCTTGAGCGCTTTAATAAGCGGGGTTGGGAGATGGAGCTGTTTTCTTTGCCGAAGCGGGTGCGCGGGAAAGGCGCCGAAGCGATCCAATTCTCTACGTTCGATTGGGAGCCGTACGCGGGGAATCCGATAGTCGATAAATACATACAAACGATGAAGGACTACATATGGTGGACGAAGCTTCGCATCAAATCCTCTTACGATCTGATTCATGCCCATCATCCGATTGCCGGTCTGGTGATGAAACGGCTTTTTCCGGATACGCCGCTCATCATGACGATCCATTCCAGCTATGAGCGGGAGCTTAGGCTCAACGGAAAAATAAGTGAAGACGGACCGGAGCACCAGTTTCTCACATCGATCTACAGGGAGCTTGAAGAGCAAGCGGATCAGTTGATTACCGTATCCAATTCGTTCAAGCAATATTTGTCCGAATATGTGCAGGAGCCCGAGAAAATCGGGGTTATTCCGAATGGATTCGATGAGAAAAGGTTTCGCCCGGTACATCACGACAACCAGGTGCCCCAGCTCATCAGCGTCTGCCGCTTGGTCCCGGCCAAAGGGCTCAATACGCTGCTGTACGCTTGCGCGGAGCTGAAACGTAAAGGACAGCCGTTCGTTCTTCATTTGATCGGAGACGGTCCGATTCGTCCGGAGCTGGAGGATCTGGCGCAAAAGCTTGGCATTTACGACGAAACGATTTTCTACGGATACATGCTTCACCCGGAAGATTTTATGCCGTTTTTTGATGTGTTCGTGCTGCCTTCGCGCGCAGAGGCGTTCGGGTCAGTGTTCGCTGAGGCGGCTCTTTGCGGTCTCGCCGTGGTGGGGACGCAGGTCGGAGGGATCGCTGAGCAGATCGAGCATGGTGTCAACGGTTTGCTCGTTCCCGTAGATGATGTAGCGGCGCTCGCTGCAGCGCTGGAGAAAGTAGCAAGCGATCCGATGTACAGGTATCAGCTGTCGAGAGTGGCACTGGAGAAGGCGCTCAAATCGTATTCGATGACACGGATAGTCCAGCAGCTGCGCAGCGTGTACCGCAGCTACCGGAGAGATACTTAGAATACCTATGAAAGGTCGGGAGGAGCATGAGGTCTTTTCGTTTTATCCACGCGGCGGATTTGCATCTGGACAGTCCGTTTCGCGGTTTGGCCGGTCTTCCCGAAGGATTGCGAGAGCGAGTGAAGGAGGCCAGCTTTACGGCTCTTCGCCGGCTCACGGACTTGGCTGTTAGGGAGAAGGTTGATTTCGTCGTGTTCAGCGGCGATATATATGATGTCAAGGACCGTTCGCTGCGCGCGCAGCTGCGGTTTAGGCAAGCTTTGGAGACGCTGGCGGGTCATTGGATACCCGCCTTTGTCATACATGGAAATCATGACCCGCTGCACGACGGATACAGCGCGAAGCTTACATGGCCGGATGGAGTCAAAGTATTCGGCAGCGAAGAGGTGGAAAGCGAAGTGATCCGGGCCGTGGATGGCGAGGCGCTGGCAAGGATCTCGGGAATTTCCTTCGGAAGACCCTCGGTTACGGAAAATTTGACGCCGGGCTATCGAACGTGGGGGGACGGATTGTATCACATCGGTCTGCTGCACACGAACGTAGACGGCGATGCGAAGCACGACGACTATGCACCGTGCCGTCTGAGCGATTTGCTTGGGCGCGGCGTAGATTACTGGGCGCTCGGTCACATCCATACGAGACGGGTGCTGCACGAGAAGCCGTGGGTTGTATATTCGGGCAATGTGCAGGGCCGGCATATTCGGGAGAATGGACCCCGGGGCTGCTATCTTGTTGATGTCTCGCCTGCAGGCGAGACAGTGCTATCGTTTCATGCGCTTGATGACGTACGCTGGCAGGAAGCGGAAGCGGCTATCGATGACCTAGAGACGGAGCAGCAGCTTATGGAGGCGTTGGAAGAAGCCGTATGGGCAGCTGTCGACGCTGCGGAGGGCAGGGCCGTGATCTTAAGGATGAAGCTGACAGGCAGGGGGCCGATGCATACCGTACTCAGGAGAAGCGGGGTACTGGCAGAGCTGGGTTCAACTCTTAAGGAGAGTATGTCTGCGGGTGTACAGAACGTTTGGGTGGAATCGGTGGAGGATGGCACGGGCGCACCGATTGACCGCAGTGATCTGGAAGGCAGACCGGGGTTTCTCGGCGATTTGTTGCGGCTTGCGGAAGAAGCCGGCGCTGCATCGCAGCAGTTGGCTGACTTTGCTGACGATGCATTGGCGCCGTTGTCGGTCCAGCCCCGGCTTGCAGCACTTCTGGCAGAGGTCGGTGATGAGGAGCTTGCGGAATGGCTGCGAGAGGCGGAGGAGCTTGCGATCGATATGCTTGCAGGAAGTGCGGAAGCGAGGTGGAGCGGATGAGAATCGAGCGGCTGGATATCGGAGCGTTCGGTACGATCAGAGACTTGAGCATATCCTTCGATGGTCCCGTAACTTTACTATATGGGCCCAATGAAGCGGGCAAAACTACAGTGATGAACTTCATCCGTGCAGTATTGTTCGGTTTCGGCGGAAGGGGAGCGGCGGCGGATCGCTATACCCCGCGGCAGGGAGGAGGCCAAGGCGGCGCGATTGTTCTCCGAGATGTGCAGGACCGACGCATCCGCGTGGAACGTTGGGACAGCCCGCCTGGCGGGCGCGGAAGAACGCCGGCAGCGGGCAGTGTCCGCGTGACGTTCCCGGACGGGACCGTAGGCGGAGAAGCGGAGCTGTCGTCGCTGCTTGGAGGGATTGCTCCGGAGCTGTTTCGCAGCTTGTTTGCTTTTGGTTTAAGCGAACTGCAGGAGCTGGGGACACTGCAAAGCGACGAGGTCAGCGGCTTTTTGTACAGCGCCGCTCTTGGCGCCAGCGGCTCGGAGCTACGGGGAGCGGAGAAGAAGCTTGCTCAGGAGCTGGAGCAGCTGTACCGTCCGCGCGGTCGTACTCCGCTCATGAATCGTGCCCTGCAGGAACTGGACGCGGCGGAAAAGGAGCTTGCCGAAAGCCGGGCGCAGGCGGAGAGGTACAATGCTTTGGAGGCGGAAGCCGGGCAGCTTGCCGCCGAGCAGGAACGGCTGGAAGCTCAGCTGGTTGGGCTCGGCCAGCAGGCGGATTGGATGGAGAGCTGCCTTAGAGCAAGGCCGCATTGGGTTCGCGGCCGGGAGCTCAAGCAGGAGTTGGTTGTGCTCCCGGGTGGGCTCGAACAGTTTCCGGAGGATGCCGTAAGTCGGCTCGAAGCTATTTTGGTCGAACGGGAGAGGCTGATTTCGGAGCGAGACCGTTTGGAGCTGGCGCAGGCGGAACAGCAGCAAGCTATGACGGCGTCCGCATCTGAGGGCGAGAAGGATGTGCTGGATCGGCAGGCCCAGCTGGAGGAGCTGCTTGAGCGCAGGCCCGCCTATGAGGAGGCCAAGCGGCTGCTTGCAGAGGCTGAGGCGGAAGAGGAGCAGCTTGGCCTTGAGCTGGAGAGGCTGCTGCGGCGGATTGGTCCGCAGTGGACGGAGGAACAAGTGGACGCTCTTCCTTCGACCGTCATGCTGCGAGAGCAAGCATCTGCTTTCCGGGAGGAATGGCGCACCTGGCGGCAGGAGGAATCGCTGCTCAACGCGGAGGCGGAACGTTTAAGGCAGGAACGGATGGATTCGGATGGGCCGCTGTCTGGAGAGGAAGCGTTTCATACTGCGGATAAAGAGGCCGTCCGTGAAGGATTGGAGCGAATCAAATCGGCTCGACGCCTGCTGGCGGATTGGAAGGATGCGGTGAGAGAAATCCGTCACGCCGAGCAGAGGGAGCGGGATTGGGAGCAGTTTCATCACTCTGGTGTTGATGGAAAAAGTGTTTCGGGAGCCCCTTTATACGGGATGTACGCGCTGACACTGATGATACCTGGGGCTTTAGCTATTCTACAAGAACTTATCGCAGCCGGAGTTACTTTGGTTGTTCTGCTCGGCGTAAGCGTGGCATGGACCCTCGCGCGCCGTTCCACTGCGAAGGGAGAGGCAAGGCAGCGTCGGCCTTACGTTGGAGGCGCTGCGGCGGATGCATCGGCACAGGCTGCTGCGCTTGAGGCGGCGCTGGCAGCGGAGGTGCGCCACCTGCGCCGCCTCGCTGCTGCGGGAGCCGACGCGGAGACAGCCGCTGCCCTCGAGCCCGCGGACTGGCGCAGCGCCGCCGACCCGGCGCCTGCCGCGCTGCCGCAGCAGCCCGAGGGCATCGAGCCCTGGCTCGATGCCCTTGAGCAGCAGCTCCGCGCACGGCAGGCGCAGCTGGCGGCACGCGTGGCCGCCGGTGAGCGGCTGCAGGCGCTGCGCGCGCAGCGCGAGCGTCACGCCCGGGCGGGCGAGCCGCTGCGTCAGCGCTGGCACGCCTGGCTGCGGGCGCACGCGCTGCCCGAGGCTGCAAGCCCCGAGGCGGCGCTGGAGCTGCTGCAGCTGGCCGAGCAGGCGCTGCAGCAGCTCCAGCGGCTGCACCGGCAGGCCGCGCGGTGCGAGGCGCTGCGGCGCTCGGCCGAGGGCTTCGCGGCGGAGACGGCTGCGCTGCTCGGCGAAGCAGCCGGGCGCGAGCCAGGGCCGGCGCTGAGGGCGTGGCAAACCGCCCGCGACCGGGAGCTGGCCCGGCTGCAGCAGCTGGAGCAAAGCCGCCGGCAGCTCGCGCAGCTGCAGCATCAGGCTGTGCTCCTGCAGCAGCAGATGGACAGATGCGAAGCACGTCGGCTGGAGCTCCTGGAGGCGACGGGTACAGAGAGCGAAGAAGATCTGCGCCGGCGTTACGTAGAGTATCGGCGCCGGCTGGAGCTGCTTGCGGAGCTCAGGCAGGAGGAGCTTGCTGTCCGAACACTCGTTGACGACGGGCAGTTGGATCGTCTGAACAATGAATTGGAACGGCGGCATGCCGCCGATTTGGAAGAAGATCTGATAGGCCTGCAGGTGAATATCGAATCGGTTCGCGGGCAGCTGGAGCATGCCCGCGAGGAGAAAACCCGCCGCCGCTACGAGCTCGAACGGCTGATATCCGGCGGGGATCATGCGGACAAGCTGCAGACGGTCGAAGAACGCAGAGCCGAACTGCAGCGCTTGATCAAACGCTGGGCCGTTCATGCGATGTGCAGCTCGCTGTTTGTGAGGACGAAGAAGATGTATGAGCACGAGAAACAGCCCTCTGTTATGCAGAGAGCTTCGGCTTACTTTGAGCGGATAACTGCCGGACGCTACGTCCGGATGATTGCTCCCCTCGGCGAGCAGCGGGTGCTGGCGGAGAAAGAAAACGGAGAGCAGCTGGATACGGTTCATTTAAGCCGCGGAACAGCAGAGCAAATGTACCTGTGCATCCGCTTCGCGCTCGCAGACGAATATGCCGCTGCGGGTATCCGTTTGCCGCTCGTCATTGATGACTTGTTTGTCAACTTCGACGACGAACGGCTCGGATATGGGCTTGAGCTGCTCCAGTCCGTTTCGCAGCGGCACCAGCTTATGCTTTTTACCTGCCACAGGCATGTGTTGGAGGCTTACGAATCCCGGTTTCCTGCAGATTCCGTCATTCAACTGGCCCGCTAACGGTGCATCAGATGAGTTTACAGCCTTCGCGCATCAAGCGGAGAGCCTCAAAAGAATAATACCGATGAATGCGCATAACAAGCCGCCCGCTTCGAGGCGGCTGAATTTTTCTTTGAGCACAAAACGGGCATACAGCAGGACGAAGGCCACACTCATGGAAACGACGGCGGAGACGAGTCCTGTCACGCCGAGCTTGAAAGCCTGCATGAGGAGCGTCATGCCGATAACGTTAGTGATACCGACCACCAGGCCCCACAGCAGCGTTTTGCCAGGTGGCCACTGGGCTGCTGCAGTATTGCTGGCAGCAGCGGCGCCAACAGCTTTCTCCGCGGAAGCGGCGGTTTCCTGCGCAGCGCGCAGGTGCGCTGTGTCGGCATTCCGCTTAAGGCGAACAAGCCATATGATCCCGGACAAACTCGCCCCTGTAGCGAACATGAGTGACAGCGTCGGCAGCGAGGCCGCATCAAGCAGGGTCGATTGCTTGCCGGCGAGATCATTCAAGCCAAAGAACAGCATGGCAAGAGCTCCCCATTGAGCCCCTTGCAGATTGTTCAGCGAAAGATCGCTCGAATAACGGATGAGTACGATCCCGGCAAGAATGATCAGAAAGGAGATTGATTGCCAGCCGTTCAGCTTTTCGCCCCATAGCAGGTAAGCCAGCAGTACGACTACGACGGGAGGAAGGCCCGTAAACATAGCCACAAGCGATGTTTTTCCAACAGCGAAACCTTTGTACACGGCCCCATTGGCTAAAAAAGAAAATAACCCCATCAGCACTCCGATCCATACGGGCTTTGTCCAAGCTTGCCCGGTCATCAGGCTGGCGGAAAGCGCAATCAACGCTCCCGACAGGAAAACGCCGAACAGCAGCAGATCGCGATTGATCGGCCGCTGCGCCGTCCATTGGTACAGAATGCCCCTCAGCCCGAAGCAGAGCGATGAGGCGGCTGCAAATACAAACCACATGATGTTTATCTCCCCGTTATCAGCTAAGTCAGCTGGCTTATTCTTCGTAAATCATTTTGACCGTCATGCCTCCGTCGATGACAAGGTTCTGTCCGGTAATAAAACCGGCACGGCTATCGGCTAAATACAAGCACGCCGCTGCGATATCTTCAGGTGTACCTACGCGTCCTACCGGATGCTGCAGCCGGTCGCGCTCGGAATGAGCCGGTGTTCGTCGTTTCGATGCTTTCTGCCAATCGCCGATTTCGATCCAGCCGGGGCTGATGGCGTTCACGCGAATCCCGTAGGGTCCCAAGCTGACGGCCATAGCATGGGTAAGTGCCAGCAATCCGCCTTTGGAGGCGGCGTAGCTCTCTGTATCAGCCTCCGACATTAGCCCTCGAGTGGACGCCATATTAAGAATGACGCCGGAACCTTGCTGTTTCATAGCTCTAGCGGCGTGCTGGGAGCATGAGAACGCTCCGCGCAAATTGACGCCGATTACCTGATCGAATGATGCCAGCGGCAGATCCAGCATTGACCCGCCGATACCGATTCCGGCATTGTTGACAAGCACATCGACCCGGCCAAGCTCTTCCAGCATGAGCTTAAACCAATGCTCGATGTCCGCTTCCTTGGACACATTAACGGGGAGGAACATGGCTTTGCCGCCCAGCTCGCGAATTTCCCCGACAAGCTCGGCCCCTGCTTCCTGATCCGTATCCGCCACGGAAACCTCATAACCCGCCTTGACGAATTCAAGGGCGACCGCCTTGCCGATTCCCTGCGCTCCTCCTGTGACGGCTGCAACCTTACGCATTGACCTACCTCCTGATTGGCTTTAAACCATTGCTTTTTTTTGAGTATATCGAATACTATAGGGGTAGTACAAGGATTATCTGAAGACGATGGGAGAACTCGTTCATGAATCCTGAACAACCTGAACAACCTAACCAGCAGCGTGCTGCTCGCGAGATCACCTATCGTGAAGGCTGGAAGCGCAAAACCATCACAAGAAAGGGCGAAGCTCCAGCTCCCCCATCAGGCCAAGCGAGACCGCTTTCTTTTCCGGAATCATCGACCCGGACATGGGGCCTGCTTTGGCGCGAAGCGCCAGCTCCCAGAGGCATTTTAAAGGTGTCAATCGTGATTCTGCCTGCTGTAATATTCGTGGTTTTTGTATGGATGGTCTATGAACTTAGCCGCTATTCCTTTTAGAATGAGATAACCTACATGATGAGGTGCTGCTGCCATGATGACGCTGCTTGCCCTGCTCGGAGGCGCGCTAGGACTTGCCGTGACCGGTACGGCCGTGCTTCTGGCCTGGTCGATCTTTACTAGAGCGCAAGCCCGCAAGGGGCAAAGAAACAACGGAGATGAAAGCGAACCTGCGGAGAACCCTTCCGGTTGGCTTTACGAGAGTGCCCCGCATTTGTTGAAATGGACTTATTTTGATTATGCCCTGTTTGCTTTGTTTATCATCGGCAGTTTATTTTTATTCACGGACTTGATCGCCGTTCTGCGGGATGCGGACCAATATCCGCCTTATCATTTCGCGTATTTGCTGTGCGGGTTCGTATTTACCTTGTCCGGGATGATGATGCTCATCGTCCGGTTGGCGCTGACTTTATCGTTAGTTCGTATGGACCGGGGGGGTCTTGCTCCAAATCATCATGACCATCCAAGCCATGCTGAGCATGCCGAGTAAAGGATATAACGATGAGATGAGCGTTTTAAACCCGATTTGACTGACTCCGTAGCTGAGAAGCAGGATGATCGGTACAATCGTCTTGTAATTCAGACGCGTACGCTGTTCGATCTGAAGGGACAGGCCGTAAACATCGGCCAAAAAGGTAGTGAAGATTTCCCCGTAGATGACAAGCACGAACATGAGCGGCAGCAGCGAACCGAGGTCGTGAATCAGTTGACCCATTGGAATATCGTAATTCATAATGTCCGGCATTCTCGCAGAAAGGGCAATGTGACCGGCAAGCAGCATCAGTCCGATGCTTACGCCGCCCCATATGCCGCCCCAAAACAGTACGGAACGGTCTTTGACTTGAGCGCCGAGAGGCACCAACACGGCTTGGGCCATCGTTAAATTAAAGGCCGCATACAAAAATGGGGCGAACCATGTTCGCTGAGCTGAGTAGCCGGATTCAAGCAGCAGCCAATTGGCGGCTCCGGGTGCATTCACAGCATTCCAGACAATGATACCGCTGAAAATGACCATCAGCGGTACAACGATGGAGTTGACGGCTATAATGCCTTTCATTCCCCTGATCAAGAAAACATAGGACAGCACCAGCGTAAAGATCAGTCCCATTTGGTACGGAAAATTCAAATGCTCCGAAAAGACCGAACCGGCTCCGGCGAGCATCACGGAGGATACCCCGAATAAAGAAACCAAGGTAAAGAGACTGACCAAGCTGCCGATTCTCTCACCGAAGAGAAGCTTGTTCAGATCCTCATACGATTTGGCACCCATTGCGTTTGCGAGCAGCATCAGCTTAACCCCGAGCCATACGAAAAGCACGCTCGTGATGCCGATGGTCAGCGTCGCCACCCAGCCGTAACGGGTAAAAAACTGCAATATTTCCTGCCCTGTAGCAAATCCGGCGCCGACGACGGTGCCTACATAGGTAAAGCTGACCTGCAGGATGCTTCCCCATTTTTTCATTCGTGCGGCAACCCCCTCTGAACGGCTTGGCTACTACCTAACGTATGAAAATGGGTCAAGCCTCATGACTTTTTATTGCAGCTTGGCGGGGGATTGAGGAATGTTCTACTTGGGTAAATGCCTGCCATCTGATACAATAAAATAGAATAGCTTAGGTTTCGACATTTTTTTCGCTGGAGCGTGTCAAGGTGGAGAATCTCTTACAATTGATTGATCACTACGGTTATTTTGCTCTGTATGGCTTATTGGCACTGGGTATCGTTGGTATTCCCATTCCTGATGAAATATTAATGACAACGGTCGGTTCGCTTACTGCAGCCGAGGAACCGCTGCTTACGTTTGGCCTTACACTTGTGGTTAGTTTCTGCGGTGCGATGACGGGTATGATTGTGAGTTATATTCTTGGAAGGACCGTTGGAAAGTCTTTCCTTTATAAATATGGAAAATGGGTCAAGCTTACACCTGAACGGCTGCATGTGGCGGAGGTCTGGTTCAAAAAATACGGTATGTGGGCCGTTGCCTTCGGGTATTATGTTCCTGGGGTGCGCCATTTTACCTGTTATTGGGCAGGCGTCAGCAATGTGGGGATTTGGCGTTATTTGCTTTTTGCAGGGACCGGCGGATTGTTATGGGTTGCTTCCTTCTTGACGCTGGGACATGTGATCGGTAGGAACGCTCCAACCATTTTGGAAGCAATGCACCATCGTATAGGTATGCCGGTGGCTATTATTCTCATCATCGCTTGTGTAGGGGCTTATTTGTATTGGTGGCACCGGAAACGGGGACTGTACGGCTCAAAATAAGTTTGTTGAATACATACCAGAGACCGGGGCATCTTCTCAAAAAACTTGGGTCTCTTTAAATGACACGCAGATAAGCCTCATAAATAACCCGCCCGGACTTCATCAGACCGGGCGGGTTATTATCATTCTGCAAATAATTTGATTGAATTGACGGTTTGCGTATTGGGATCGATGTCCAGCTTAAGCATCGCACCTGTAGCTTTATACGTGAGCACGAAGTTGGTGTTTACATCTGGTTTGCCCAGCGCCTTGGATACATCAGCGACGGGGTCGCCCAGCTTAAGGCCGCCAAGCCCGGGATTGATATCTGCGCTTCTGACATCGATAAAGTGCAGTTGGTTATTTTTGTTAAACCCCATCAGGAAATCGGTATAGTCGTATACGGTGATCGGATCTGCATCATCATCCATGACGAACTGCTCCCTTGGTTTGCCGATCTTGCTTATCACTTCCTCGGCGCTGGTTTTCAGCGTGAAACCGAGCAGCGTCGGATTGGCAACCGTGTAAGGTGATTCGATTTTGATCTTAGGCTTGCTGTTGGCCCCAGTTTTCGGGTCCTCGCCGTTCGTTCCTTTATCCGCGCTGGCGAGAGAAACCTGCTCGTTCGGGTCGGAAGGGGGAGGCGAGATCGGCGTTTCGACCGCAGCAGGGTCCGTTACAGGCAGCTGCGGAGGCTCGGCCTCGTCAACGCTTGGTGCCGGTGTCACGGAGACGACGGGTTCCTGAGTCGTTTCTTGCGGGATGTCGCTCGGTCCAGCTTGATCCTTTTTGCATCCCGCAGCGATTAGCGTTATCACTATCATAACGGACAAGAAACCGATGAAGCTTTGCTTTCTATTCATCACGAACTTCCTTTCCGTGTAACATTTCTCATTTCAGCCTTACTAATCATACTCTTTCACTGTCCGCTTCACAAAGATCAAAAAACACCAAATCCGGTCAAAAATTATGAAAAACAGAGGTTATCATTTTCAAAGCTCCGTTTTCACTCCGGCAGACGATCTTTCTTACTTATATAACACTATAGACGATGCACTAAACAAAAAAGTTGCATAAAAATATGGATATGACCGAAAGATGGTACTTGAAACCTACTTTGCCGTTATGATAAGTTATCTTAATATAGGTTTTTGAGACGGAGGCGTGGAGCGATGGAATTATTAAAACAAAAAATAAGAGAAGTTGGCGTCGTTTTATCTGATGAGATCATTAAACTGGACGCCATCATGAATCATGCAATCGATCCGGCGCTGACGACAGCGATGGGGCAAGAGTTCGCTCGGTTGTACCGCGAGGAACGCGTAACCAAAATCCTTACGATCGAGTCTTCGGGTATTCCGATTGCTTTCGCGGCCGCACAGGAGCTGAATGTGCCGCTTGTATTCGCACGGCGGAAGAAGACACTCAATACCGACACAGAAACGTACTGTGAGCGTGTTCCGTCTTTTACAAAAGGCTTTGTTACAGATATCATGGTATCCAAGGAATTTTTGAATGAAAACGACCGGGTTGTGCTCATAGACGATTTTATTGCCAACGGTGACGCAGCCAGAGGACTTATCCGCATTATCCGACGTTCTGGAGCTACGCTGCTCGGGCTCGGCATCGCCGTAGAAAAATCGTTCCAAGCCGGGGGCCGGACGATTCGCGAATCCGGCGTTCGTGTTGACTCTTTAGTGAAGATATCGTCCTTAGCCAATGGACAGATTCAATTCGAATAAAAGAATGGGAACACTTGTATGATCAAGACCGGAACAGAAACCCTTCCATCCAAGAGCATTTTACTATATAATGACTAGTAAGCGATCAAATGAGTAACGCTTAAAGCCAGTTCTTATGTAACTGACTAACTTGGGGAGGTGCTACTTGCATGGGGAAAGAAATTCCGTCTGATTTTTTCGTAACCAAATTGAGTGAGGCGAAAGTACACTTCGAACGTGCCCTTGATTGTAAACATACGGATTTTGACGATCTGTATCCCTATATGATTGAGCATCCTCAATTTTTTTGGTACAAACGATATGTAGCTTGGTCTGAGCTGTTGACGATTGTAAAGCTTTGTAATGAACTCCAAATTACATGGGAAGAGCAATTCTCGCAGCAGCAGGTGGATTACATCAGCAAACGAGTCATGTCAAGCAAAGTGCTGGACTATTGGTTCGAAACGAACGATTCAAGAGAGCATGTCGGTTAATTATCGATTGATCATAATGCAGTAGATATAAGAGCCTGTCCGCTGAGCATGCGGCACGGGCTCTTTTTTTACTATCTCCTGTCTTCGCTTCGGAATGTTTATTGTATCCCCTAAATGGTGTATTCTTAAACCAAGAGGAGGGTTATCCATGATTTCTGATGAACAGCTCAATACCTATCGCTTAGAGAGCACCCTGCTGAGAGTTGTCCGCGATGCGGACAGCGCGAACGATGTGAAGGGTATCGTCGTTGCGTGGGACGATAGCACCGTGATGATCCGCAAACCAAACCGGCGTTTAGTTAAGCTGGACCGGAATTATCGCTTTCAGCCTTTTGCTGAACCGAGAACTTCCCTTTTTTCGATAGAGGATGAATAATGGCGATATTAAGCCGAGCTTTATACTCGTCGAATCGGTAGCGAATAAGGATTGCCGTGCTTTGGGAAACTTAGGATATGCAGAAAAGACGCGGCCTAAGGAGTGAAGCCAGTGGTTCAAAGTAATTCGATCCAGGAGCACAGCATTCAGCTGGAGGAGCATTATATTTTGAAATTCCGCAAGAGTGGAGAAGGGGTAGAGGGAGAGGTTCTGATGCGGGATTGGACCAGTCCCGGCAAAGCCACTCATTTGTTTGAAGCTCCCCGACAGGAGACGCCGGAGGAGCTTCAGGCTTGGGCGCAGCAGGCGATCCGGGCTTACAGGGAAGGCTGAAAGGCCAGGTGCTTCAGCTGTGTAATGCGGAGAATCCTATCCAGGGAACAACTAATCTATAACGGCGGTACTCACACTTTCATTATTGAGGAGGGTGGGCTTATGAATGAAGGGTCGGCCTTAAAAGGCACCGTCTTTGGTCTATTGTTTACGCTTCCGATTTGGGCGTTCATCATTTGGCTCATCTGCATATGGCTGGATTAATGGTTATGCGGTTCAGAATGTTCGAATGATTATCAACTGAAAAAAGCCAACAAAACGTTTGACTTCCCCTCGGAACGATGATAAGATACTTCTTGTCTCCTTAAAAGAGGGTGCCCTGATTAGCTCAATTGGGGACACAGATTTGCGGTCATGGCGGAATTGGCAGACGCGCTAGATTCAGGTTCTAGTGGTGTAACAGCCGTGGAGGTTCGAGTCCTCTTGACCGCATTACCTATCTTTATAGGACGTCATGCGGTCGTGGCGGAATTGGCAGACGCGCTAGATTCAGGTTCTAGTGGTGTAACAGCCGTGGAGGTTCGAGTCCTCTCGTCCGCATTGAATAAAACGAATCATCAAGGGTTTGAGCCTTCGGCTCAAGCCCTTGATTTTTTTGCTGCAGTCATAAGAGGCCTAACGGTTGCACGAACTGGCATACGGTGCTTTCCCGTATCGTGGACGGCAACGACAGCAGCATCCATATCCATCGCTTGTTCGGATTCGAAACGGTGGGCACGATGCTGGAGGTCGGCTTTAAATTCGGGGGGCTGCTGGATGTTGTGCTGATAGCAGAAGATGCTATAATCGTGAGGAAACGAACCCCGGTCATGCGTTCGGGGTCCGTTGTTGTTAGGATGAAGCTTAGTGGAACTCGACGTCGATCCGGCGATGGGTTTCTTTTGGCGCTTTGGGCATCCGAACTTCGAGAATGCCGTTTTTGTAAGCCGCGACGGTTCCTTCCTCTGTCACCTCAGCGGGCAGCGGAATCGAGCGGTGGAAGCGGCCGGCAAATCGCTCTTTGCGGTGGAATTGCTCCTCCTTTACTACATTAAACCGGTGGATAGTTCCGACAATCGTGAGTGTTTGAGGCTCGACATGAATATCCACGTCCTCTTTTTTCTCCAAACCGGCTATTTCGCAATGAGCGATAACTTCGTTCTCCGTTTCGTGAACGTCAATCCGCGGTGCACCGAACTCCTGATTAAATCCGAAAGCAGAAGGCAGCCCTTCATTAAAAAATTTATCTACTTCCTTTTTCAAATGATCGATACGCCGGAGCGGTTCAAGCATGAATGATTCCTCCTGTAGTTTAGCATGGTTTTCTATTTCATTTTGAGGCAGGACAAGCCTTAATATGCGGGTGAAGGCGAGGGAAGTCATGCCAAAAGAAAGCGCATGGTGTCCATGTGAACATGCTTGACTCGTATTTTGCGTGTCGATATAATGGAAGGTATGCAAAGGCTGGCAATTTTCGCATAATGCCCCGAATGGAGGCACCCCTTAAGGGGTGCTTTGTTGCATGGGGACAGAATGGAATTTGCCGACGGAATGAAAGGAGCATGACTTGTCATGAATTATAAACAATGGCTTGCGGAGCAGCTGGCTGCCCGGCTCGAGGGAGTATCCCAGGAAGTGCTGGCAGAGCTCATCGAATACCCTCCCAATCCACAGATGGGGGATTTATCACTACCGTGCTTTAAACTCAGCAAACAGTTAAGAAAGGCGCCGCAGGCGATCGCCGAAGAGCTGAAAGAGGGATGGAGCGGACATGCGGTTGTCAACCGTGTCGATGCGGTCTCTGGATATTTTAACTTGTTTTTGGATCCGAAGGAGTTCGCTTCGCAGGTCGTCAGCGAGGTTATGACACAGGGCGACCGTTACGGTTCACAAAATATCGGGCAAGGGCGCAGCATCGTCATCGATTTCTCATCGCCGAATATTGCTAAGACGTTTCATATTGGCCATTTGCGCTCTACTGTGATCGGGAATGCGCTGTATCAGATTTTCAAATTTATGGGCTATACCAGCGTAGGCATCAATCATCTGGGCGATTGGGGCACGCAGTTCGGCAAGCTGATCGTATCGTATAAGCTTTGGGGCAAACAAGATGCAGTCGAGGCGGACGGCATAAGCGAGCTGCAAAGGTTGTACGTGAAGTTCCACGACGAAGCGGACATCAAGCCGGAACTGGAGAATGAGGCGCGCGGATGGTTCGTTAAGCTGGAGCAGGGAGACGAAGAGGCGCTGAAACTGTGGCGCTGGTTTGTGGACATCAGCTTGAAGGAATTTCAGAAAATGTACGATCTGCTCGGCGTTACTTTTGATTCATATGCTGGTGAGAGCTTCTACAATGACAAGATGGCGGCGGTATTGGACGAACTGAAGGAAAAGCGGCTTCTCGAGGAAGACGAAGGTGCGCTCTTGGTTCGTCTGGACGACTACAATATGCCTCCGGCATTAATGGTGAAGAAGGACGGCGGCACGTTGTACCACACGCGTGACGTTACCGCGGCCATTTACCGCAAAAACACATACGGTTTCGAAAAAGCGATCTACGTCACGGATGCCGGCCAAAGCCTGCATTTTCAGCAGTGGTTCAAAGTGATCGAGCTGATGGGCAATGAGTGGGCGAATCAGCTTGTTCATGTGCCGTTTGGCAAGGTCAGCCTGGAAGGAGCCAAGCTCTCGACCCGCAAAGGGAATGTAATTAATCTTGAGGAACTTCTGACGAAGGCGATCGAGAAGACGCGCGAAATTATAGAAGAGAAGAATCCGAACATGGAGAACAAGGATGAAGTAGCCCGGCAGGTTGGCGTTGGCGCGATTATTTTCAATGACCTCAGCAACAACCGGATTAAAGATATCGTGTTCTCCTGGGATGAGGCGCTCAACTTCGAAGGTGAAACCGGTCCTTACGTGCAGTACACGCATGCGAGGGCTTGCAGTGTGCTGAGGAAAGCGGAATTGGACGGAGGAGCGAATGCGGAACAAGGCGCTGGAGCTGCCGCACATCTGACGAATGCGGAGGCCCAAGCCGTGCTGAGGGAGCTGTATTTATTCAAGGAGCGGACCCAGCAGGCGATGGATCGACTGGAGCCATCCATTATCAGCCGTTATTTGGTGGATTTGGCTCAGCGCTTCAATCATTTTTATCATGAGTGTCCGATTCTGAAGGTGGATGACGCAGAGGTGCGCCAGGCCCGTTTGGATCTGGTCCGATGCGTGCGTACGACGTTGAAGAACGGCTTGGCCCTAATTGGACTGGAAGCGCCGGAGAAAATATAAATCGAATCAACCCGTCATTCGGGACTGCTGCGGCAGTTGTGGGTGGCGGGTTTTTACATGCACCAGAGAAAGCCTCCGTGTGTTTGCCGCAGCCAGTGCTTGCCCATACTACAGAGAGGGAGGTTGAACGAATCATGGCCAAAAGTGATGAACTCGTCAAGTATGTAACGCAGCAGGTTGTAAAGTACATGGAAACCCCTAAGGAAGTGCGCAAGCAGGTCAAAGCCGACAGAAAGGAAGGCCGAGAACCATGGCAGTACCGCTGGTTTGGCATGCTGCCGTTTGCTCTTCGAATGTGGGCGGAGCCGCTTCGGCGATACAGAGGTCGAAAGTGAGACGGCGACGGTGATCCTTATGCTTCGGATATTTAGTCAAAATAAAAAAAGGAAAAGCTTCTTGTCCCCTAGCAGCCGATACTCAATGGAATCTGCCGCTCTTGGGGACGGAAGCTTTTCTATATAGGGAAGGGAGGAGAAAAACCGGTAGTCAGGGATAAAAACCGCCAAGCGGGTTGATTGCGTTCAGAGGGAGATAGCGTTTATCATCCTGAAGCACCTCCAAGAAGCTCTCACCGCTGGACCAGACTTGATATCCGGATACAGCAAGCGGCACATGGACTCTTCCGCTGTAAAGCTCAGCGACGAATACGGGCTTGCGTCCTTGATCAATCCACTGCTGCAGCACCTCGAAGCGAAGGGATGTCTCCGCCTTGCCTTGAATCCATGGAAGCCGCTCATACGCGTCCGTTGGTTCCGTTTGGCCGGTTGCTGTTATTTTATGCGAGGATTCCGTGGTGGTGAACGGCAGCGGTTTCATAAGTTCGCCCGTTTCGGACTTTGGCAGCTGATCATCGTTCTCCAGGGGCAGCTCCTCGCCGGTCTTGGCATCGATGTACCAAACCCGCTCTGTCTCCGGTACCGTAACTTTCCAGAGGGCTTGCAGCGGATTGTAATATATACGTTCGGCATGATAAAGATATTCGATAATTTCAAGCCGTACCAAGCTGTGGTACAGCGTCTGCATGCTGAAAAGCGGGTACTCGCCTTTGCCGTATTCTATCAACCGGTATGTATCTTGACCGGAAGTATGGACGACCAAATAGCCGGCTTCCTTTCCGTCCACCGTGACGATCACGATCCACCCATGGGTTCCGGGACCAAGCGGATAGGTTATCCAAGCGCCTTGCTTCCACTCCTCGAATCCACCATGGGATGAGAGCTCACCGATAAATCGATCCAACGCGTTCTGGAGGGACGGGGCCGGAATATCGTTTTGAGTGTTCGGCTGTTCCGTCTGTAACGTCTGGACCGCTGTCATCTGCGAAGCCTCTCGATCAGCGTGAGCCGGCCATAAATCAAACGGCCATGCCGCCAGCAGGCTTGTACCCAGCAGCAGTGACGTCAGAGCGAACGTAAGCTTTGTCATGTAAACACCTGCTTCGCTTTGGAGTCGTTGCTTCAGGCTCTATGCGCTCACTTTGGCGAATATGCCTCTTACTTTATAGCATATGCGATGAAAAGTTTGTTAGAACCTGTAGCCTTGTTTTAGAAAAGTTTCCCGTAAATCTGTTGTTGTTCGGGAAGGTTCGTCACCTCTTTTGCGGGTGCATGGCAGGGAAATGAAACAAACCGCAATTGATGGCGGAAATTTGGATACGGGGGTGGTACTGCCACTCCACTTCCTGCAGGCGACCGGTATACTGCGCTTGAATCTCGTGCTTATTGTCCGGCTCTGCTTCCTGGAGCAAAGGCTCATAATAATCCCGTACCCTGCTAATCTCGTCTTTAAGCCGTAGCTGCGCTTCCTGTGCCCATTGATGATCGTACGCGGCCAGCTTCTTTTCCAAGTGGTCTTCAAGAAAAAGCACCGCTCGTGGAAGAGTGATCCGGTCCGGCGTCACATAGACGTGAGAAGGGAGCCGGGGCGTTAGCTTCTTAGCGGCCAGCCGATCATGAAACCGCTCGATAATTTCACCGGTTTGGAGCTGAATTCCAAGCGAATGCATTTCGCTGCGCTTCATATCACAGGCGAGCTCGACCTTATAGTTGACGCAAAGCCACGTTTCATAAGATACCGTTACTGGTGGCTTAGGCTGTTCTGCTGTGTACTGCTCGAACAGTCGAACGAACCGGCCTTTGCTGCGAACCGCCGCAAAGATTTGTTCAAGCCGACGACTGCCGTAAGTAAGTTCATCGCGAGGCACGCGGGCAGTGAACGCGGTCGGCACGAAGCCAAAATAGCGGCCTAGGATGCTGTCGCCTTGGGGCTGTGGCGCTCCTGGCGCGGCTGCAGGCTGGACCGCTGGAGCGGCGGGGGGCGCTCCCGGAGGTCCCTGCTGCGGATGCAGCTCGCGGTAGGCGTCTGGATCGAAAATGAACGTGCAGGTCATGGTTTCCGGCTCCGCTCCGGTTCGTTCCACAAAGCTCCAGTAGTACGGTCGTTGTGTCAGATCTTTATCGGCGGAAGGGGACAGCTTGACGGTAACGTAAGCGGGGTGCTTTTCGAGAATGTCGCACTGCTCGGCTTCCAAATAACGCAAAACGTAGGACTGGATCTCCTGCGCATTCATGCTAATGGTGCTGCACCTCCCCGCCGCTGTAATCTTTTCCTCCAATCGTCTGAAGGGAGTTATTTAACAGGTTTTCAAGCCCTGCAGCTTCGTGTGATTCTTGCTCCACTTCTGCTTTCACCGATGTGAACGAACGCCCCAAATCATCAAGCTGTTGGCGGATTTCGTCCTTATTTTTTGAGGTAAGGATCAATTTGGCCAAATGCGACTCCAGCGAAGTTTTTTTCTCAAACCGCTCCAAAATCGTATCCAGCTGCCCGATAACCAGCTCGAACATGTTAATTTTCTCATGCAGCAGAGATAGGATATGCTCCTCGATAGTCCCGATCGTTGACAAATTATATATTTTAACGTCTTCCTTTTGTCCAAGCCGGTGCACTCGGCCGATCCGCTGCTCGACCCGCATCGGATTCCAAGGCAAATCAAAATTGATCATATGGTGGCAAAATTGAAGGTTAATCCCTTCGCCGCCGGCTTCCGTGGCGATCAGCACTTGGGCACGGCCGCGGAACAAGTCCATCATCCAATCCTTTTTGCCGCGGTTCATCCCTCCCCGGTAAGGAACGGCGGAAATTTTATGCTCTTTCAGGTACTGCAGCAAGTATTCCTGAGAAGCTCGGTACTCGGTGAAAATAATCGTTTTATCATTAATGGATTCGATGAGCTCCATCACTTTTTCTGCTTTCGTATTTGCTTTGATCCCGCGGATCTTCTCCACAAGCTCCCAAATTCGCGCCCGGAGGGGAGAGGTCTCTTCCGTTTTTTTAAACATATTTACCAGGGTAATAAACACGGCATCCCGGCTTGAGCATACTTCACGCTGCAGGGTGACCAGAGAAAGCAAGCTGCCGATATCGCCGCCGGCTTCATCATAGCGGGTTTTGACGAAATCGGTTACCCCATCGTAAAGCGCCTGCTCCTCGTCTGATAACTGGAGCGGAATATTGCGCACAACCCGTTTCGTGAAGCTTATTCCGCCGTCGCTTCGACGGTTGCGGATCATGACCTTGCTCAGCTCCTGCTGGAGCTGTTCCTCGTTCTTAGGGATGCGTTTATCAACCACAAAGTTGGCTTGGAAGCTGCCTTGTCCTCCAAGCTGACCCGGCTTGAGCAGAGTAATCAGGTTATACAGCTCTTTGAGATCGTTCTGCACCGGCGTGGCCGTCAGCAGGAGACAGTATTTTTTACGCAGCTCGTTGATGAACCTGTAGTTGGTCGTTTTTTTATTTTTTAGCTTGTGGGCCTCGTCGACAATTAGCATATCGTATTCGAGACCAAGCACAATATCTCGATGCGGGTCGCGCTTAGCGGTATCCATTGAGGCGACAACGATGTCGTTCTGGACCCACATATACTCCTTCTTTTGAGCCACAGCGGGGATACCGAACTTCTGATTCAGCTCGCGCACCCACTGAAGTACCAAAGAAGCGGGAACGAGGATGAGCACCTTTTGAATCAAGCCCCGGATCATGTACTCCTTGAGGATGAGTCCCGCTTCAATCGTTTTGCCAAGCCCCACTTCGTCAGCGAGAATGGCGCGCCCCCGCATTTCGGTCAATACTTTTTTGGCGGTGCTGATCTGGTGCTCCATCGGAACGAGGCCTGGCAAATGCGTCAGGCATAGAAGCTCGTCGAAGCTTCGGATGAGTCCGGACTGCTCGGCCTCATAGGCAAGCCTGAACATCATCGGATCGTCCCAAGGACCATTGCGCAGAGCTCTCTCGTGCAGCTTTTCGAACCATTCCCTGTCGTAATGGAGCTCTACATGCTCGTTTAGTTGTCGCACGTGCTCTTTTCGCTCGGTAGATTGCATTCTTACGCGCTCCCCTTTGTCAGTGATTCGGAACGTATTTCGCCAAGGCAGTAACATATTAAAATACGGGATGAGTTTGACGAACGGTCGCGTTCTTAAAGGATGGAACAGGCGGTGGTCTTTGTCAGATAGGCATAAAGTTAATTTTTAGTATGTACAAATTAGGGGCTTTCAAACCGTGCGGCAATGTTTTATGATGGGGAGATAGCGTGCTGAAGGCAGCCATTGGGCACGAATCATTAATAAGGCTGCTCGTGAGTTGTGAAGGCTTATATCGGATTGCAAAGGAATGGTGAGATAGAATGAAGAACGAGTGGCGGTTTATCCGTTCGGGGCTTGGTGCACCGGACTACAACATGGCAGTGGATGAGGCCATTCTGACGGCACACAGCGAAGGCTTGGTTCCGCCGACGGTAAGATTCTATGGCTGGAAGCCTGCGACGTTGTCGGTCGGTTTTTTTCAAAAGGCTGCGAGCGAGGTCGATTTTGACGCTTTGAAGCGAGAGGGTATTGGCTTTGTCCGGCGGGCGACGGGTGGGAGGGCTGTGCTTCACGATCAGGAGCTGACGTACAGCATGATCGTATCGGAGAACTATCCGGGTATTCCGCGCAGCGTCACTGAGGCGTACCGCGTGCTTAGCGAAGGGCTGCTTCTCGGGTTCCGCAAGCTTGGCTTGTCTGCGGAGATGGTTCAATTGGAGAACGAAGAAGAGAAGGAGAAATATGCATCGATGGGTTCGGCCGCTTGCTTTGATTCCCCGTCTTGGTACGAGCTTGTGGTAGAGGGACGGAAGGTGGCCGGAAGTGCGCAAACCCGGCAGAAGGGTGTTGTGCTGCAGCACGGTTCGATTCTTCTTGACCTCGATGCCGATCAGTTGTTCAGGCTGCTGCGCTTCCCAAGCGAGCGTGTGATGGAGAGGATGAAGCAGCAGTTTTTGAAGAAGGCTGTCGCCATTAATGAAGTGCGCAATGGAGCTGCTCTGCCAAGGGTAGACTTGGCTGAGGTGGAGGAAGCCTTCACGACAGGAATTGAAGAAGGTTTGGCCATTCGGCTTGTTCCAGCAGAGCTGAGTGACTATGAGCTGGAGCTGGTCGAACGCTTAATGGTTGAGAAGTACGGCAATTCAGATTGGAACCTTCGGAGATAATCGAGTCTCCGAAGGTTTTTTTATGTTAAGGTGATTTGGAGGAGGGATGATCTATAGGTGATTAGGATTTTACGGTTTTCAGATTCAATACAATGACTCCGGCAATGATAAGCATAACTCCAAGCACAGTGGTCATGTTTAATTTTTCTTTCCAGACCAGAAAGCCGATTAAAGCTGTTGCAGCGGTTCCGACTCCAGACCAGATGGCGTAAGCTATACCTAGAGGGATCTGTTGTAAGGATAGAGAAAGAGAATAGAAGGCTACCGAAAATCCGATGATGACGCCTACACTGGGGAGTACTTTGGTGAACCCTTCAGAGGCTTTGAGCATGGATGTGCCGAACAGCTCAAAAACAATCGCAAGTGCTAAGAATAAGTAAGCTTTCAACGTTACTCCTCCTTCGTTAAGCCTATTAGTTTAGAAAGCACACGTTCACGGAGCTCTTCTTTTACAGGAGTCAAGCCCAACATTTCATTGAACCATAAGCCATCGGCAGCAAGTCTTATGATCGTAGCGAGTACAGGATCCATGCCATCATTCTCCATCGTTCTCTGCCAAATCTCATATTGTTCTTGAAGCTGCTTCAGCAATCCCGGATGTAAAACGATGGCGGCCAGTAAACCTGTACTCATGTCCTGTTTACCTTCAAGATGCTGAAACGTATCCTGCACATAGGCTCTGCACCATTTTCCCGATGCTTGTTCATCTGAATCAGCTCTACTTTGAATCGAGTTTACATACGAATCCATGATTTGGGAAACCATAGCTGTGATTAAAGCGTCCTTATTTGGAAAATGATACAAAAGTCCCCCTTTACTTATACCGGCTTTCTTAGCAACAGCTTCAAGTGTTAAACTCGTGACCCCCTCATTTCGAATAATCAATGCGGCGGACTTCAAGATATGATCCACTTTCGAAGTACTGATTTCGAAGACCTCCTTTATCCTGTTTTTTCTTATTACTGTACCGTCTGGACGGTTTTTTTGTCAATCCAACGTATTTAAGGAACGATCTGCTAATAGCAAATACCCCCACAGCAGTGGCTGTGAGGGCGGGTAAATACAACCTGGAGCTTTAGGTTGAAATGGTTTTCTCAAACTCCTGCTGAAGCTTTTGGGTGATCTGACCTGGCGTACCATCTGCTACTGGAGAGCTGTCAATCGAGATAACCGGAGTGATCTCCACAGTCGTTCCGGTGATGAATACTTCGTCCGAACTTCGAAGCTCGTCCAAGGTAAAAGGGGCTTCCTTTACCGCGATGCCTAGTCCTTGGGATATTCGAAGTACTACCGCACGGGTGATGCCATGCAGGATCAGATGGTTGGCTGGGTGCGTGATAAGGCAGCCGTCTTTAACGATCATGATGTTGGACGCGCTGCACTCCGTTACAGTGCCGTTACGGTGTAGAATGACATCGCCTGCGCCCTGATCGACCGCGTGCTGCTTGGCCATGACGTTAGCGAGCAAATTCAGTGTCTTCAGATCGCAGCGGAGCCAGCGGATGTCTTCCATTGTCACCGCGGTGATGCCTTCTTTCATGGTGCTAAGAGGGCGCTTTGCTTCTGCAGTGTAGGCCATCAAGATCGGCTTGGTATCTGTAGGAAATGGATGGGATCGTGGTGCGGCTCCGCGGCTCACCTGCATATACACAGTTCCTTCGGACAAACTGTTCATGCGGATCAGTTCTTCCAAGCGTCTCGTCAGTACTTCAGAATCGGTGGGCAGTGGTATTCTGAGAGCTGCCGCACTTCGTTCCCACCGCTCAAAATGAGCTGGGGCTTCATAAAGACTTCCATTATATACGCGAAATACCTCATAGACTCCGTCGCCAAAATAATAACCACGGTCCTCGGGAGAAATGCGAAGCTCTTCTTTGGGAACAAACCGGTCTTGATATAGATAAGTCAATGTCATAAAGAACTCCTCCTTTAATTATATGAGAACATATGTTTGTTAATATCATCATGAACATGCTACAATAATTCTAGACTAGCAAATCAGCCGAACCATTGTCAAAAGATGGGCTGCATCTATGTCAGAGTTATTTGATGCGGATCAAGGACTTTAGACTTGGGTCTTTAGGGTGTGAGAAAATGAAGTAATTTGTCGAAAATGATGAGAATTTGAGGCATGAAAAAGAGAGCTATTTAGAGAAAAAAGAAGCTTTCTGCCTTCGTGCTTGGACTAAATCGGTAATTCCGCATTTTTTCTATTAGAAACACTATATATTGTATTGTATAATGAATTTCGCATACCAGATATTGTGATTGAACCTTTGAATATAATTCCGGGAGGTTGTTGTTTTGAAGACCATGCAGCAAACCAAATTGGAAGGTTTGAGCGAGAAGATTTTTCTTGACCGCTACGCGATGAAAAATGCTGATACCAGTCACACGAAGGTCGGAGATACGGTATTGGTGCTTACCAAGGACGATCCTAAATTTCCCGCCAAGGACGTCGGCGAAGTCATCGAGCGTAACGGGAAACAGGTCAAAGTTAAGCTGCGCAGCGGGGAGGTAGTTGAATCCACTGTTGAGAAGCTTACTCTAACCTTGGAAAAAACACCACAGCAAATGTGGGACCGCTTGGCCACTGCTATGGCCTCCGTGGAAGCAACTCCGGAAAAACAGACCGAATGGACCGATAAGTTCCGATACATTCTAGATGACTGGAAGCTTGTGCCTGGCGGACGGATTGCTGCCGGCGCGGATGCCAGCGATGAACTGACGCTCTTTAACTGCTATGTGGTTCCTTCTCCGCATGATAGCCGTGGAGGGATCATGGCGACACTATCCGAAATGACCGAAATCATGGCTCGTGGGGGCGGAGTAGGCATTAACCTATCCTCCCTCCGTCCGCGGCGTTCCGTTGTCAAGGGCGTCAATGGCTCTTCCAGCGGAGCCGTTTCTTGGGGCGGGCTGTTCAGCTATACGACAGGCTTGATTGAGCAGGGGGGCAGCCGTCGCGGCGCGCTCATGCTGATGATGAACGATTGGCATCCCGACGTGGTGGATTTCATTACTGTTAAACAGACGATGGGTCAAATTACGAACGCCAACTTGTCCGTATGCGTCAGCAATGGCTTCATGAAAGCCGTAAAAGAAGATTTGGACTGGGATTTGGTATACCCTGATACGACGGATCCGGAATACAACGATATTTGGGACGGAGATCTGGAGAAGTGGAGAAAAACGGGCAAGAACGTTATTCACTACCGTACGGTTAAGGCGCGCGACATCTGGCATACGATCGTCGAATCCGCTTGGAAATCGGCTGAGCCTGGTGTCGTATTCATGGAATACTACAACCAGATGTCCAACAGCTGGTATTTCAACCCGATTATTTGTACAAATCCTTGCGGTGAGCAGGGGCTTCCGGCTTGGGGCGTCTGCAACCTGTCGGCGATCAACCTGTCCAAGTTTTATGACGAAGAGAACCATGATGTGGCTTGGGATGAACTTGCAACGGTCGTTCGCTATTCGACACGCTTCCTCGATAATGTGATTGACAAAACGCCTTACCACTTTGAAGAGAATCGGATCAACCAGCAGGGTGAGCGTCGGATAGGTCTAGGCTCTATGGGTTTGGCCGAGCTGATGATCAAGCTGAATATCCGTTACGGCAGTTCGGAATCGTTGGAGTTTCTGGATAAGCTTTATGGTTTTATGGCGAAGGAAGCATACCTCGCGTCCGCAGATATCGCAGAAGAGAAAGGCTCGTTCAAGCATTTTGAGACGGAACCGTTCTTGCAAAGCGGCTTTATGAAGACAATGACTTCCGTTTATCCGGAAGTTGGCGCAGCGATCAAGAAGCAGGGAATGCGTAATGTAACGGTCATTACGCAGGCACCAACTGGAAGCACCGGTACGATGGTAGGCACATCCACAGGTATCGAACCTTACTTTGCTTATGAATATTACCGTCAAAGCCGTCTGGGCTTCGATAAACAGTATGTACCGATCGCGCAGGATTGGAAGAATCAGCATCCGAACAAGGATCTGCCAGACTACTTCATCACCGCGATGGACTTGTCCGCGGAAGATCATATCCGTGTACAAGCCGCCATCCAGAAATGGGTCGACAGTTCCATCTCCAAGACGGCGAACTGTCCGGCAGATTTTACGGTAGAGGAAACCAAACGTCTGTATGAGCTAGCTTTCGATTTGGGCTGCAAGGGCGTAACCATTTACCGTGATGGCAGCCGCGACGTGCAGGTGCTCAGCACCGACAAGAAAGAGGATAAAGCGGAGGAACCGGAGGAACCGGCACCCGTTGCACCAGCTGTCAGTACGAAAGAGGGAACATCCTTGACGGATTTCTCTCAATCCTTGGCAGTAAATATTGACGGGAAGACGGAGCAGGTGTTTGACAAGCAGTATAAGCGTCGTCCGCAAGCTCTCCGCGGCGCAACGTATAAATTTAACACGCCATTCGGCATGGCCTACATTACGATTAACGATATGAACGGCAGCCCGAGCGAGATTTTCCTGAACGTGGGCAAGGCCGGCTCCGACGTATTCGCCATGTCCGAAGCTCTCGGCCGCGTTTGCTCGCTGTTCCTCCGCTATGGCGACCACGGCAATAAGGTGCAACTGCTGATCAAGCATCTGAAGGGCATTGGCGGCTCCGGTGCGATCGGATTCGGCGCCAACCGCGTCGAATCGATTGCCGACGCCGTCGCCCAAGCACTGGAAATGCACGGCGACAACTTCGACAGTGCGGAAGACTACGTCACCGCCACCAAGGAAGTTGTCTTGGAAACCACCGCTCAATACGCAGTAACTCACAGCGCGGCCACGTCTCTGGACCTGTGTCCCTCCTGCGGCTCCGCCTCACTGATCAACAGCGAGGGCTGCAAAAACTGCAGCAATTGCGGATATAGCAAGTGCAGCTAAAAAAAGGGGCCTTCGGCCTCTTTTTTGTTTTTGTGATGGATCATGAAAGCTGCCAAAACGGCCACAACTAATGACAATTTTGGCTCATCAAAGGTGACAAACACATACGTTATTCATGGAAATGCATAAATATACGTAGTTGAATAATTATGTAATATAACGTATGAATATCCGAACTGGCTTGTGCTCTTGAAAAAGGGACTGATTTTCCAAAAATTTAGTTAAAGTTTGGTTGTTTATGATAAAATAATTATGTGACTTAGCGTGGTCACCGGAAACAAGCGATCTCGAGAAGGCGTTAAACCTTTATCTCGATTGATCGCTTGTTTTGTTATAATTAGTTAGAGTAATAAACGCTAATTAGAATCAAGGATGCTCGTCAATATATATCGATAACTGTCATTTTCCAATAAGGTATCCGCTTTAAGTAAGAAAAACAACCAACAGAATTTAATAATATAAGAGCAGAAATGAGGTAGTGATATCCTGTATGAGGGAGATTATTCATGAATTAGCAGAATTGGTTGCAAAACAAAAATTAGTTCCATTTTTGGGTGCTGGGTGCTCTGCGTCAATGATGCCAGATTGGGACTCTTTGGTTAAAGAGATGGGACAAAGTATGGGATGGGAAGCCGTAGGAGATCATTTAGCAGTAGCCCAAGCTTATGTTGATACATATGGGCGGGGCAAATTTTGTGATTTTTTAAAGAGTAAGTTAGAAATTACTACTTTTGATGACGAAAAAGGATATATACACTTAACAGTAATGAATATGGGTGTTCCTACGATATACACAACTAACCAAGATAATGTGATGGAAAAAGGATATGAGAAGTATGGTAAGAAATTTAGAGCCATTATCACTATAGATGATTTTGCTGAGATTAAATTGTCTGAACAACTCTACATAAAATTTCATGGCGATCTTAATTATCCTGAAAGTATAGTATTTACTCAAGAAGACTATGAAAGAAGAATAAGGGAAAATGATAATGCCTTAAATATTCGATTGAGAGCCGATTTAATTTCAAAAAACTTGTTATTCATTGGCTATAGTTTCAGAGATGTTAATATCCAGAAGATGTTCAAAGAATTAAACTCAGCTTTCTACGGAAAATTGCCCAAGTCTTATATGATCGCTTATAGATACACAGATCAATTAAAAGAATTATGTGATACTTATGGTATTATTTTAATCGACCCAATGAAAGAAATCCCTGGCGCACAAAATCATGATGACGCTTTTCATCTTCTTTTGAGAACCTTATTAGAAGATTCTAGATTTAAGAAATTCGAGACTGATATGAGTGATTTTTTTAAACCTGTTTCTAAAAATCCCCAAAAAGTTGTAAGTAAGATGGAGATTGAAATATTAGAAAAGACCATCAGAGAAAAGGAGTTATCAATAGGTATAAAGTCATTTAGGGAAGTTTGTGACCTAGGAGTCATAGCCTTAGATTTTGAAGAGAGGATTGTTACAGCTTATTTCGAACTAGGTAAGAAAGCTACAACTGAACGAGATACTGAAGAGCTAAGCGCGGCTATTTTTAACCTTAAAATTAATAAGGCTATAAACAAAATGAAAATCTTATCGGCACTTATGGCCACTTCAAATGTTAGAAATCCAAAGAGTAAATACGGTGATGATACTTTTTATGTTCATATGGATGGAGTCCCTGAAAGATTTTATATTCTAATAGCCCCAAAGGCTGTTGAATTAGTTTATAAGTGGGGATGGACACCAACAGCAACACTATCTTGGAATGTTGGCCACTGGATCGATCGAAGTGCAGATTTCGAATCTTTGCCAAGAAATTTGCAAGGTTTTGTTACTCAATGGGTCGATAAAATGAGAAAGGATATTCCTACAGTCGCGGAGCATCCTGTGGCAAGACAGCAAAGACTTAAAGATCTCGCTTCCGGTTCTCCAAGCCGTATTGAACCTGAAGAAATTCAACTGCTAGAAGAATTTATAATTACTTGATCTTGAAATTGGAGGAGCCAGATTGACAGCATTGAATTTCATCCTAACGGAACAGGAGATAGTGGTTTCCATGGATACATTAGCTTCCAGAGAGGATAAAGAACCATTTAAGTTCGTGTCCAAAATATTTCCTTTGCCTCATATCAGAACAATTATGTGCGGAACAGGAAACCTGGAATTGCTGCTTAATTGGCATATTATTATTCAGACAAAGATTGTTTCTAGAGATATTGAATATGTCGATCGATATGCTACACAGTTTTTACGTGAACTGGATAGTAAGTATCCTGATGAATTATCTGCAACCGTTTATCATTTTGGCTATTCTGAAAAAGAAGATAAGCTCAAGGGCTATGCTTATCGAAAAGAGAAGCAATTTGAGTCAGAGTTAATGGTTTATGGTATAGGGACAAAGCCTCCTCTCGAAACTGAGCTCGTTTATACGATATTTGACAATAATGATAACTATGATAAAGCTCTGATTGAAATGATGGAAGAGCAGAAACGGAGAGACGATATTAAAACCGAAGATAAAGTGGGTATTGGTGGTGAAATTCAGATGTGCGTTATGAACACTAACTTTTTCACCATAGCTATTGTGCACCGATTTGCGGATTACGAGGAAACTTATCGAAAAGTTATGGCCAATTTACGTGCCGATTAAGAATAAACCCATAGGGTTTGTAGATGAATTCTGGAGCGCCTCAAGTCTTATTTGTTTGATGACGCTAATGGCTGTGTGTAAGAGGTCCCAATCATTGCTTCTGCTTATATAAGCTATTTCACCATAAGGACTTGCCTTCCGATAGAGACTCTCCTATGTTTGTTTCTTTTTTGCGAAATATCTTAATGAATTTTTGTCTGTGACCATTTCAAACATATTCTACTCCGTCATAATATCTTTAGTTCCTATTTTGTTTATAATTATCCCGGGGCACTTACTAATACTTAATCGGGTTCCTATCCAGCGAGAAAATAATTAGTCAAAAATAGGCCACGTCATCGACTGCAGTAGAAGCAGTCAATGCCGTGGCCTATATTTTTGGACTTAAAGAAAATTCACCTACTTCAAATGAAATTGTTGGACTTAGTACTGATTTCCAGGTTATTGATATTACAAAAAGAGCAATTTCCCTACTTTCACCAATCCCAGAAGTAACTTATAACTGGGTACAAAGTGGAGAACAATCCATTTTTGTGATTAAAACAGAAAAAGCAGACAATGATGTATTGTTGGAGAGCCAAAAGTATATCAGAGAAGAATCTAATATTGTCTTAGAAAAAAAGACATCAGAATATAAACCTCAATTAAATGTTTCTAGGCCTCAAAAAACTTTAGCAATTATTATAGCAATAGAAAATTATGCACCTAGAGACGAAAATCAAGTATCAAAGGTAAAGTATGCTACTAATGATGCACTTAAATTCAAAGAAGCATTAATTAAGTCGTTGAATGTAGATGAAAATGATATCTACATGTTTATGGATGAAAAAGCTTTGAAAAGTAGTTTAGAGTATGATTTAAGAGGATTATTTAATTATTTAACAAAAGAAGATCGCTTAGTGTTCTATTAAGTTGGGCATGGTTTCCATAATGGTATCACGAATTACCTATCAACTTACGACATGCATCAATACCATATTGCAGAAACTGCAATTTCCCTACGCAAGATTCTACTTGATCCTTTACGAAAATCTAAGTGTGAAAATGCACTTATTTTTATCGATGCTTGTGCTCAAAGTTTTCAGGATGAAAATGAGCGTAGCCAAATTACTGATATTAATGATGAGGAGCTAGTATTACTAACAAATGAATTTCCGTATTATGCAACATTTCTATCTTGCCAACCAGGACAAAGCTCTTATTCAAGTGATCTCTTGAATAATGGAATCTGGACTCATCATTTAGTTAAGGCAATAAGTGGTGAAGTATCAGAAGTCCTACGAAATAATAAGTATATTACAGACAGATTACTAAGGGACTATCTTTCCAGTAGCGTATCTAGATATACAAAAGAAGAACTTGGATATAACCAAAATCCCAGAGCTATTCTAGATTCAAGCTATGAAAATATTATTGCGGAAATATTGTAAAAGATTACTCGAAGATGCTTTTCATTTTGTCTCATCATGGCAACATGACTGATTTGTTGTGATTCGAAACTAAAACTATCCAGTGAACTTTAGTTGCATGGCCAGAGATGTCTCTGGTCCTTTTTTATGCTGATTTATGCATTGTATACACGTCGTCAAAACGCTACTGTATAATCATGAATGGCATGTATATATGGGAAATTTGTTTACAAGAGGATTTAGCGATTTCTACGAGCCAAGACTGATGCCAAAGAATAGAACCAGTATCGCTTTTCATTTTTTATGAGACAAATTTGTACTGAGAACAAGGGTTTTTAGCCCTTCTTTTAGCAACTTTTATGATTCATCATAGTTTTTGTGATTTTTCATATGTTAACTGTCAAAAGGTTTGAGATTAAGCATAAACTTTGAGATAAAGTCTTAAACATTGAGATAAAAAAAACCGACAGCACGCATTTCAACTATAGGGACATTCTCAAAGTTTGAGACAACCAATAAGACCGTGATCGCTTTAGTGATTCTGGTCCCTGGATTGGTACGTTTGGATCCTCGTCCTGTCAAAAATGGGCCACACTCTTGGTTGCATTAAACGCTTAAGACTAATGCGAGTGAAACAGTAAGAGTGAAAAATACCGTGGGTTCAAAAGCTCCTGCATCTGTAGGGGCTTTTTGCCATTCATCTACGAAGCGATATCTTTCGGTTACAAATTGTTTTCAAATAATCGTGTTCTATGGGTTACCTCCCCAATTGCTATGTCATCAACTTTGCTAGTTCTAGTTTTTCGTTATAAGTAATAAGAAACCCGTAGTCGATGTCTTATTCTGTATTCAGGCTGTACTGAATGATGTCAGATTACTACATTTTCGTGGTGATCGAGATTTGATAATTCTGGATAGGCATAGGACATATTTTTGTACCACACCTCGACAAACTCTAAAAATCTTTGACAAGTACAAGAGATAAGATTGCTCTCGGAAAGAAGCTAAGAATGGCACGAGAGGACCGCAAACTTTCAAAGAGGCAAGCAGCTTTGGCTGTGGAAATCAGTAACGCGTCTCTAAGCGACATTGAAAATGGCATTAACTTCCCATCCGAGCCGGTATTGTTAAGGCTAGTCGAGCAATACGGCCCTAATGACAAGCTACGTCACGGAATATTCGAAATATACGCTAATGCCAAAAATGCGCCTCCGCCAGATATATCCGCCTACATAAAAGCCAACGTTGAACTGTGGGGCTTGATTAGAGATCTAATGTGTAAGGAAATTAATGTTCAAGGACTCGCCTTACTTCGGGCACAAATACAGAACATGGAGGACAAGAAAAATGAATCAAACGATATAAACATTAATGAATACACAAACTTTATATGGAAGATTGCTGAATTGCTTCGTGGTGATTACAAACAGAGTGAATATGGTTACGTTATATTGCCTTTCACCGTACTCGCACGCCTGGACAGTGTGTTGTTGTCCACCAAAGACAAGGTATTAGAGTTGGATAAAACCCTCAATTTCAGTAACAAAGCGCCGTTCTTTGAGCGGGCAACAGGTATGCGCTTTTATAACACCAGCAACTTCACCTTACATAAACTTAAGGACGATGCGCCTAACATTGCTGCGAATTTGCGTGATTATATTGGAGCGTTCTCATTAAATGTTCAAGAGATACTTGATGCATACGATATTCATGCGCAAATATCGCTTCTTTCCTATTCCGCGGCATAGCTGCGGGATAGGCTTTTTCATAGTTAACTTTAAGGAGGTTACCGCTCATGCTGGAAAGAAACACGGAAAAGCTGATCGTGGGCGCCGCGCTCGCATTTGCGGCCTCGACGCTTTGGATCTCTTCCGGGACAAGACAAGCTGCGTTATCCCAAAGCCGAGCCGATTTACCCACCGGAGTTTAGGGAAACCGATGATTTATTTCAAGTGATCCGGCAGCGCGACGTCCTTGTGTTCCACCCCTACGAAACGTTCGAAGCGGTCACCGATTTTATCGCGGATGCGGCGAATGACCCGGCGGTGATGGCCATCAAAATGACGCTGTACCGGGTAAGCGGCGATTCTGTCATCGTGCGTTCTCTCGCCCTCGCCGCAAAAGCCGGAAAGGAGCTGACGGTGGTGCTGGAGCTGAAGGCACGGTTTGATGAGGAACGCAACATCGCTTGGGCCAAAAAGCTGGAGCAGGCCGGCTGCCATGTCATTTACGGTCTGGTCGGGCTGAAAACCCATGCCAAGGTGGCGCTTATTATCCGGCAGGAGAGAAGCTTGCTTCAGCGGTACATACACATCGGAACCGGGAATTATATAACGACGCTACCTCCAAGCTGTATACCGATATCGGCTTGTTCACCTCGAATCCCCGCATTGGGGAGGATGTGACCGCGTTGTTCAACGAGATCACCGGCTATTCAACGCCGCTTCATTGGAAGGCTCTCTGCGTGGCCCCTTTTCATCTGAAGCCTGCTCTGTTTGAGTACATCCGTCGGGAAATCGCTCATGCCAAGGCAGGCAGGCCGGCGAGAATCATCGCGAAGATGAACGCTTTATCGCATCGCGAGATGGTTGACCGGCTTTATGAAGCCTCGCGTGCCGGTGTGAAAATTGATCTGCTCATTCGCGGCATTTGCGTGCTGCGTCCGGGGGTGCCGGGATTAAGCGAAAACATCACGGTGCGAAGCATAGTGGACCGGTTTTTGGAGCATTCCCGCGTATGTGGGCGCACCTTTGCGCGTGGATTATTCCTCGACAAAAGGCGCGATTGTATCGTTTACTCGTTCATTGGCGCTGCAATTGGTCCGTAAGGGCATCCGGGTCAATGCCGTCGCTCCGGGATCAATTTGGACCCCGCTGATCGTTTCAAGTTATTCGGCTGAATATGTGAAAACGTTCGGTTTAGAAACGCCTATGAAACGTGCGGGACAGCCTTTTGAGCTTGCTCCAACATACATTTATTTGGCGTCCGAAGATTCCTCCTTCGTAACTGGGAAGGTGCTTCATGTCAACGGCGGTGTAATGACGGACACGTAAGCCATAAATAATTAAAAACGATGAGATATTATGATTTCTCAAGTTTTATCTATCGGATAACAATATACGGTCTCATCATCTCATAATCTTCATGCTCCAGGATATGACAGTGCCAAACATACAACCCGGTATAAGGACCAAAATTCATAATAATTCGGGTTACCTGGTTAGGATTGGCTCTTACTGTATCCTTCCTTCCTCGTTCTTGTGGTTCTGGAGGTATGGCCGAACCTGTATAATAGATAATTTTCTCCTTGTTATACTTTTCCACATCGAAATTTCTTCGGTCTAATATTTCGAAATCAATTAAGTGAAGGTGAATAGGGTGTGTATCGGTAGTTAAGTTAATTAGATACCATATTTCGGTTGATCCCAATTTTGGATTTTCTGTTATCGGGGCATCCCACTTTTTATTATCCAAAAGCATGAATTCACGACCGTACTTATCCATATTATCGTTTAAGGTTAGGTATCGTAACTTTGAAGCTGACTGTTCTTTCCTATTTGGAAGAGGCATCAAATAAGCCGGAATAACACTCGTGTCAACACTTGACAGCGGAAGAGTCACTCTAAATTGCATGACAGTACCAGTATTATCATCTACCGGATCTCCGGTTGGAAAAGGAGCGGGGGCATCATTTGTCATGATAACATTCTTGCCCTCAAGATTGGTGAAATCAATGATCACATCTGCTCGTTCTGCAGGGGCCAACATGATTTCTGTGACTCCTATCGGGTACTGCATGAATCCTCCATCCGTCGCAATTTGATACATAAGTTGTCCTGAATCAAGCTTAATCCTAAAGAATCGGGTGTTGGCCGCGTTTAGCAGCCTAAATCGATATTTGCGTGGTTCCACTTTTAAATAAGGCCATACTTTGCCATTCACGACAATGGTATCCCCAACAAATTCAGGTACGATGGATGTTTCTAAACCTGGAACCGGTTTTTCCGGCTGCTTCGGATAAAAAAGAGACCCATCATTATTGAAAGTCTTGTCTTGGATAATAAGAGGGACCTCATATTTCCCGTTTGGTAAATTCAATAAACGCTCCTGTTGATCTCTGATCAGATACAAACCTGCCAATCCAGCATAAATATTAAGCCTAGTAGTCCCAAGCGTATGGTCATGATACCAGAGAGTACTAGCCTGACTGCAATTATCATATCGATATACTTGCTTTCTAAAATAGGGGCCGACTTGTTTGAATCCCTTTGTAAACCAAGCCTCAGGGTAGCCATCGCTTTCCCATTCCACGCAAGCGCCGTGTACGTGTACCACCGTTCGTACTTCAGGTACATCCACATGGGCACCATGCACCGTATAGTCTACCGGCAGAAGATGCTTGTCTGGAAGATTGTTGATCCATTTGATTAACACGATTTCTGCGCTTTCTACTTCAATGGTAGGGCCTGGATAGCCTCCTTCATAGCCCCATACAGTTGTATCATTTAACTCACTATGGAGTGATTGCTTGAATTCCGTCATATTGACTTCGTAATAAGTATAAAACTGATCTTTCCATGTGGGCATTAAAATCGTGGGAATTGGAAGCTCATCTACAAATTTAGAGAGAACCATAATTTGCTCCTTGCCGATTATAAATTCCTTCTTTCTAAAGGATATTTAGATTACAAGTCCTATATGACGAATTCAATTTTATTGATGCTTTATCGCTCTAAAGACAAAAAGGAGTTAATTTACTGAAGATTTTTGCCTGTTTAGGGCATCCCGCCTGGGGTGCTTCTGCGTTAATTTTGCCGTTCGTGCAGAGTGACTTTTTCAGAACGGATAAAGCCCGTCGTGGTTGTAGATGAAGCGCATCTTCTGGATCGAGAGATGCTGGAAGAGGTTCGCTTTCTGCTCAACTTCAAGATGGACGCTCAAAGCCCGATGGCCCTGATTCTTGTCGGGCAGAGTGAGCAATGGGAGCGAATCCATCTGCAGCCGTACGCCGCGATCCGTCAGCGCATCGATCTGCTGTGCGACCCAGTTTCCAAACCAAGACTTCCTGGATTTTCCCTTCCTCTACATCGCGGAGAAGGGCCTTGATTGCAGGCCGATTCCTCTGAGCCGCCAGCCTTCAGAAGTACTGGTTGAAGTAGTCCTCGACCTGATCGAGAAACACCGCAGGAAGCACTCCCGCGCGACGCTAAGTGACAATGTCCTGCTTCGTTTTAATGAGTCTCATTTCTAAAAACCTCCTGAAAAAGAAAAAGACCCCTCGAAAAGGGTCTTGGTACTAGGCCACGAATATGATATATGTCCCAAAATATGCTTGAACCGGTCTTAAGGTAACGGGCAGCCGCAGTAATAAGGAGTGGACGAAAAGTAATGGCAAATATAAAAGTTTTAATTAATAGAGGCGCTGTCCGCATAAGCAAACAGCGCCCCTTGGCAGGCCAAAATGATGGCTTTGCCGGAGAACGGTAAAGAGCGATGCATTAGTATCGGATCTTTTTTTGCTTAATACGCTTCACTTCATGGCCTAATAAATATACGTTGCCTAATAATAAAGCAGACACGCCGATCACAATGATGGTCCTTCCGATAACCGATACTACCTCATCCGAATAACCTGCGATAAGCACTCACCTACCTTTGCTTACTTTACTTAATTCCGGAGCGAGTCGAATTAAAATGTCCAGCAGCCTATTTTGTTGCAAAAACCTAAGCCTGGAGATTTTAAGTTCCATTGGAAGAGAACTGAATCATTCCGGCTCATATAATAAAGTCGGGAGGCGGATGCACATGTACAAAAACGTTTACGACCTTGCAGCGGAAATTGCACGGGAAGTTATAAAGGCAAGAGGGGAAGCCATTAATGGCGAAAAAGAGTTAATTGAAGCCTACCTTAGTGATGAAGCGGTTACCGAGTTGTATAAAAAGATCCTCATCCTTCTGTGTGCTCCCCGTATTTAACTACGGGCCATTTCTCTTTTCGTAGCGCGCCCATAAGCTCGGAGCTCGCATTCAAATTGTCTCGTACCAACTGACGAGGTGTCAGCGCCATCCACTGGTTCAACGACACGTCTTCGAAGCGGTTGCTCTTGAACATTTCCAGAAACCAAACGGACTGATTACCAGTGTTCTGAATGTAATGGCCGAACGCAAACGGTACATACCCTACATCGCCGGCACGGTAATCGAATGTGCGCGCCGTACCGTTGGCGGCAAAGACGGTCATGCGTGCCGTGCCCGTGAGGTAATACTGCCACTCGTCGTTATTCGGGTGCCAGTGCATTTCTCTCATTCCACCCGGTTCGATTTCAACCAGTGCTGCGGCAATCCTAGTGGATATGGGGAAGTTGGTTGAATCCACGATACGCACTGTGCCGCCCGGGGTTTTTATTGGTTTTTGCGCAAGGAGCCGGTGTGTGAGGCTAAGCGGGACTGTACCGTAAGGATCGGGTATCTTCTGGGTTTCGAGTGGGCCAGGTACATCCGCTTGGAAAATATACAGCTGTCCACTGGGAATGTTGGCAAAGGCGCTTTCCGGTACGCCGAAATTTGCCGACAGCACGTCCTTCGGCGTATGGGCGAACCAATCGGAGATGGAGAAGGTGTTCAGGTCCGAGAAACTCCCGTCGTCGAAGACAAGTAAAAACTCGCAGCCTTCGTCCAGTCCTTGTATCGAGTGAGGAATGCCAGGGGGAAAGTACCAAAGATCGCCTACGCCTACATCGGCGATGAAGTTTTGCCCGTTCTGGTCAACGGCCGTGATGCGCGCTCTGCCTAAAATCATAAACGACCATTCCGCTTGCTGATGCCAATGTAGCTCGCGAACGCCCCCGGGGGTCAGCCGCATATTGACACCTGCAAGCGTGGTGGCGATAGGTAGCTGTCTAACTGTCACTTGCCGTGACCAACCGCCGTGGTTTAACTCCATATGAGTGTCAGAGAAAGAGAACTTCAAGTTTGGAACCGTTCCGGCATCTGTGGCTGGAGGAACCAGCAGGTCGGGGTTCTCCAGATCCCTCCAGATATCCCGAGGGCCATTATCCGTTGCGCCAGCGCCGTCTTCTCTGATAGGCTGCGGAACAGTAAACATGCTGAATGGTTGGGGAACGTGCTGCATAACACCAACTCCTCAAAGTACTTATGAGAGACGATCTTTGGACTCTCTTTAGAATATTATGTCGGAAAGCTTATTTATAGTCAGCCTTAATAACATCTACCGGATTCATTTCTAAATGTCGCTTGATAATGTCTAAACTTGCCGTTACAGATAGCGCGGAGAACGTAGACATATAGTTTGCACATCTTTAGGTGAAGTAATAATAAAAAAGACCAATACATAAGTATTGGTCTTTAGTTTCCCCTTGCTATGTTTTTAATTGTTCCTTTTGATAACTGGTATTCATATGTACCAAATAAAAAAGATGCTATAGTTTTTGAGGCGTTTACTACGAGAATTGCATGATGTGCAGATGGTTCGTATTTTCTAGAATGAGAGTCGCTTATTACATCCCGAATTGTTCCTAATCCTTGAACAGTGCTGGCGAGCCCAGTGATCACTTGTTTTAATGGCTCAATAAGTTCTGGTTTTGATGGGTCGAGATTTAGAAAGTTCCGCCCGTCATTTAATAATTTCACGAGGTCTTTCTTGGGGGCGGAATGTTCACCACTAATATTATAAATAATCTCTTTTAAAACACCTTCGAGTAAACTTCTAGCATTTGTAATTGCTCCGGAATAATCACCGTCTTTGAGTTTTGTATCACACTTCTTAATTTCATCCCTTATATGTTCATAACTAAGTATGTTAGGTGGTAAGAACTCCACAGGTATAAACTGCACTTGTAAATATCTATTACTGCAAATATCTATGAATGGATTAAAAGTGTCTTGAATAAATACTGAAACGCCGTAGGACTCTTCATGTTGAAAATAAGCATATTGCATAAACTCTTCCATGTCCAAGCATTTTACTATTACAGTGGGTATTTCTAGACTACCTTCTATACATATCTTGGTGATAACTTTCCTTCCTTGGTCGTATAGAGCATTATCAACATTTTGTAGATAACTCCATTTGTCAGCACACTTTTTTAAATCGCTTTTAATTTTGATTAATATATCCGCTGGGTTATTTAACATAAGTACAGCCCCAAATTCTATGTATTTTAAAGATTTTAACAAACTTCTCCACACTGATTTTACCCTCGCATAGGCTCAATTAAGTACTCGTCAAATAAGTGCGTCATTTTCACCATTGGTCGTTTCAATTCAATATCCACCACCACCGCCATCGCCTGTAAAAGTGTAACCGTTAGGTAATTGAACATTACCGACGTTTTTTACAGTTGTTATTTTGTTTGGTTTCGATGGAGCAAGTTGTAGATTTGGATTATAGAATTCTATATTTTTGGCACTAAGTATTGAGAAGAAAGGATCAGATGGGATATAACTGTTTCTCACGGTAAGCCAACCTTTTTTCACCGCTTCATACGCTAGTAACCATTTATCTTGATACAAATTTTCATGAGTTAGAAAGCTGCTCCAGTTAGTCGTATTCAGGCCATGAGGTATCAAGCCAGAGCTTCTCATATCGAGAGCCGTTAGTGCACTTATACAATCATCCATTTGTGATATCTCTTTTGCTGAAGATCTACTTACTTTTAAATTTAAAGTTTTTGCCATCCAGAGGCTCCAAGAAACTTCATATCCTTGTCCCAATTTCGCATGGTAACCAATCAGATTGTTAATTGTGTTTTCTATCTCCTTGAAATTTAAGTTATATCCCATTTTTTCATAAGCTAAAAATATTTCTGTAGCTGTAGGAAGTACACTTGGTTCCGCGATCATAGAATTCAAGATAAGGGATTGATATAATTGCCAATTATCTTTTTCAATAAACACATTTTTTAATCGTATAAGAGAGTATTTTAAAACATATTCATTCGGGTATCTTTTACAATATTCAAAAGCTTTCGAAAAGAATGTTATTAGGTCTGTTTTTTGTCTTCTAATGGAATCATGAAACTGATAGTTTCTTATTTCTGAAGTCCAATGCTGTTCTAGTGTCCTGGGAAGTGGATAAATCTCTGTTTTCTCAGGGTTTAATTCCAACTCATAGTTTTTTGCGACTTTTTGTATTTTTGTTAAGGCCTCTTCGGCTTCTGCCATTGAATTGAAAAAGAAATATAAATCATCAACATATCTAAAACCCTTGGCATTAGTTTCATTATAGATTTCTTTATCCATCGCAGAGCCGATTAATTCAGAAACAACGAGCGAAGAATCAGGACCGATCGGAATCCCTATTGTTTGTTGATCTTGTGTATTTCTAATGGTTGAATCTAATAAATTACCATAATGCAGATTCCCCCTGTTAGCTTTATTCTTGGCAAATACCTTTCCGTGACAGGCCCAAGGTATTGAATGTGTATAAATTGTTGCGTAGTATCTTGAAATGTCTGTTCGTAAGACATATCTAAAGCTTGAAGAGAGCAGTGGTAGAATTGCTGGTATCTCATTAAAGTTATGAGCACGATTTATTGCTCTCAATAGATTCTTTTGAACGACGGGTTTTGTGAGAGAATACTTTGAAGCATTAATTTTGGTCTTTATGTCTTGCCAATTGTTAACGATCCCCTCGAATACTTTAATCTGATGGAATGGATTTGGAATAGTTAAATGCCTGCGCTGGTGTAAGATTCTTGGAATAGTGTGTATGCATCCCTTGCTGCTGAGTATCTTCTCACCGTTGATAGTTATATTCATACCACTTAAGGACGGTATTATACTATTTATGTTATTGCCCAATTCGTTGGTATTAAAGGCAGGGATCAGTTCTATAGGAAAGTACCCATTGGAAACTAAATGTTGCATTGTTAACCTCATTTGTCGAGCCATGAAAGGTCACCTTTCGAAGTGAGATTTAGTAATCTATGCAGTAAAATTATTCTACAAATGTTTGCAATTTCCTTCAATTTTTCACAATATTCCATATTCTCTTTCGGTCAAATTACTACCATTAGTCAAGTAAAGGAAAAGCTTTAAAACCTCCCCCTTCCGTCCCCCTGCGGGGGATACGCAGGGGGCTCGCCCCCTGCACCCCACACTCGGCGTTAGCCAGCCCCAGCCATTAGGCTGGGACATATCCGAGTGTGGGTAAAAGGAAACGCCCATCAAGGCATAAAGCTTGCCTTGACGGGCTCTCTTTTGGCTTTCTTCAGGCAGCGTTACTGCAATTAAGGCATTCCACGCGGTTCTCTTGAACACGAAGTGTTCGCGAATTCCCGCGCGTTCTGCTATTTGCAGGTTCTGCGTCATTTAATCCATACGATATCATCGAAGAAGCATATAAATTGGTTATCTTTCTTTTTCCCCAAGCTGCTCAAATAATCCCGAACTTCATCTAATGAATTGAAATATCGGTCAACGGTACTAAGCTTTAATCCATGAGAGCAAAGGTAACTGTGGACCCCTTGTAACCTTTCATCATTTGCATGTTTTGTAATGTACTTTACAAGGTAATTAGCAAGCCTGTCGTCTTTACCTTTTTTCTTTTCGATCCACACAAACCCTTGTCCCCATAGTTCGCTTAATAGCCGCTGTGGGATAAACGAATTGACCGCTAAATGATAATGGATAGCGCCACGATCTTGAAACTCCCTGACAGCGATATACTTAAATTCGGAATATCTGCGTTGCAGTCGTTTCATAAATTTGCGAAATTCATGATCCGCGGCTCTAGTTTCATCCATATTTTCAGCGAAGGTTAGAGTAACAAATCGGAATAACTTATATGTCCTAATTAGCCTGCGAATTTTTGACTTTGCTTTTTGTAAAGTCTTATTACGGTTTTGTTGGTAATCCTTAGATTCACCACGTTTGGACTTAGGTACAGCCGAAGAAGGATTATTAGTTTTCCATCCCATCCGACAGTGAATAGCTTCGTAATCTCCATTAAGATCATAAATACGAGTGTTTCTAAATACCTTTTCAACTTCCATCGGACACCTCGTGTGCAGTTTATTAGTGCACACAGCAGGATGGTCCAGAGTCGCCAGAATGCTGCGACAAAATGAAAAGGACATGCAGCGGCAATTCGCGTCACATGTCCTTGGAATCCTCCAATATAATAAACCTTTTCACAATTTATCCTCAACGTATCAGCACCTTTACCATTAACGTATTCAATCAGGCAGGGGACTCCATATCCTGCCGTTCAACTTCCCATACCGTTTCGAGAGTCCTCACTCATATCATCATTTAGGTGGGTTATCTTATAACCATTCATCACATTTATATAAAGTTTATTATGTTCCATGTTGCCGCCCACAGGGTTAAAGTTTATTTACCCTCTTTAAGCATTCGAGTAGCGATTCTGGCCATTAATTGGTAACGTGCCTGTTCCAATGATTTCAAGATGTTGGAATCGGTCATTTTATCAGTTACCACGGTTAACTTTGCCTGCTGTGGCAGATCGTTAACCTTACTGGCCTTCAATTGTTCACCTCCTATGAAGTTATATGTAAATTATAATAGAGAACACATGTTTTAGACAAGAAATTTTTGGTAGAATAGAAGAAACGTTTTTTGGAGGAGGCAACCTATGCTAACAGCATTTGCTTATACTCGCGTAAGTACGAAGGATCAAGCGAAAAAAGACAACTCGTTACCGGAACAGTTCTCAAGGATCGAGAGATATGCTAAAGAACATGGCATTGAAATTTTAAGGACTTATATGGATAGTGATTCGGCTTACCGCGAAGATAACAGGGAACAATTTAAAGCCATGATACAAGACGCGATTCAACAACGTCCAAGTTATATCATTGTTGATGATTCCAGTCGATTTGCAAGGAATCGTGCAGAAGCGACAGAGAGCAAACGTAACTTACGTAAACATGGCGTAGACATCCGTTCAGTTAATGAGCCTTATCTGGACTATAACACTACAGCAGGATTGTGGCTTGAAGGTATACAAGAACTTAAAAATGAAGCGACCAGCAGGGAGATAGCTTTCCACGTTAAAAAGGGTATGGAACGAAACTTACAGAATCGTGACCCCGAAACGGGATGGTGTTACAAAAATGGAGGTAGGGCTCCTTTTGGTTATAAGATTATATATTTGCAACGTGGGCAAGACCATAAAGGAAAACCGATTCTAAAGTCTAATTGGGTACTGGATGAGGTAAACGCCCCAATTATAAGAAACGTGATTGTCGATCTATATACATATCAAAAAATGTCTTACAACCAGATTAGAGATGATTTAAATGCAAGAGGTGTGTCATGTCCTACTGGGGGATATTGGACTACACCTACAGTTGTCGATGTTCTTAAGGAAGATCGATTGGAGCAGTACGCAGGAATCGCACATTGGAACAAAATCGAGCGCAATACAGGACGCAAATATAAGCCTAAGCATGAATGGGTCACTGTCCCTAGCGCCCACCCTGCCATCATCACCGAAGCAGAACTAGAAGCCGCTTTAGAGAGGAAGAAGTTAAACAGAAGTGGCGCACTAGCAGGAGCAACCAAAGATAGTAAACACCTGCTAACAGGTCTAAACTTTGAAGGCAGTCCGCTTTTTAGCTGCGGTGTTTGCGGTGGAAACGTTATCGGTTATGGAAATTCCACAAGGAACTGGAGAAAGTATATCTGCGGTGTCAATCGAATGAAGGGCGAAATTGCGTGCAGCAGCGTGTGGAAAGTAGATGCTACATGGTTAGAGCAAAAGTTAGTCGAGGAAATTCAAGCACGTTATACAACTCCGGAAAAAGTGGATGAGCTCATAAAAGACGTAACGACAAACGCCAAATCAAAGAATGCACAAACGGATAAAGCTATCGCTGAACTATCCACTAACGAAAAGAAGATTGACCAAGAAATTCAACGACTACTGAATGCAATCAAGCAAGGTGTTGATCCTTCATTGATTGCCGAAGAGATCAACCGCATGAAGGGTAAAAAGGACGACATTGAAGGCAAGATAAAGGCTCTCAAACGCTCATATAGTCAGGAGTACAATGTGAACGTGGAAGTGCTTAAGGAATTCTTTTCTAACTTCCGCATGGCTTATGATAATGCAACAAATAGTGAGAAGCGTGAACTTATACGTACCTTTATTCGTCACATTGAATTGCACCCACCTACCGAGGAAATCAAAATCGAGTTTTATCATGATCAAGTCGTGCAAAGTATAGGTCTAGGTGAAGCGTATCACAAGTAACGCCTAGATCATTACGCTAACGGATAACAATAGTTCAAAGCAAACCGGCTGCCGCGGCTATGAACTTAACCCCGTCAAAGTAGATAGGTAATATCCGTTACCCATTTCTCATTTGGACGCGATGCTTGAAAATCACGGTTTAATGTGTTCTTTGAGATTACGTAAGCCTCTTGTCGACCGTAGTAAGGTCTTTTCCTGCGTATTCGGGAACGAATGCCTAATAGTTTCATTAAGTGATATACGCGTTTGTGGTTGACCCTGAGACCATAGGTCTTCTGGAGCCATACTTGAATACGCGGATACCCGTAGATCGCTCTCAACTTTGTGTGGCACTCCATGATTTTCTGCATGATGATTTCGTTTTCGATTTGATTGGCTGACTTATTCTCTTTATTCTGCAGCCACTTGTAGTACCCACTGCGGGAAACACCTGCTAATTCACATAGTAGGGTGACCGAATAAGATGGCGATAATTGCTCTATGATGATGTATTCATTGGTCCTTTGCCGTCGTTTTGCCCCCTTTGTAATGCCCATAGCTTTTTTAGATATTCATTCTCCGCGCGCAATCGTTCAAGTTCCTGCTCCGGGCTCATTGCTTGCACCTTTGGACGCCCCTTCGAACTTCCAACTGACTTACCACGCTTTTCTTCTAGCCCAGCTAGAGCTTCTTTTTCATAATGCGCAACCCATCGCCAAACCATGTTATCGTTGATACCCAATGCTTTTGCAACAGTTTTATAGCCCATCATGTCGTTGATGAACATCTTAACGGCTTTATGTTTAAATTCAACGTCATACGTCTTTCGAAGCTCGCCCAAAAAAATCCCCTCCAAGTAAACTGTAGTGCGCTTTCTTCGCACTGTCTACTTAAAGGGGATAATATCAGCGAACGGCAGCCTTCATGATCCGCAAGATCAGGTTTTTCCAACTAATCAGCAATATTTCGGGTATAGTATTCGATTATATCTTTGCGGCGAATAATACCGAGGAAGACGCGATCGGCGTCTACGACCGGAACAAAGTTCTGATCGGCCGCCAGCGCCAGCATATCGTCCAAATCGGCACCGATCGCGACGCATTCGACTTTCATCCGTTTTTTGATGGAGACGACAGGAATTTCGTGCATCGTATAGAAGCTGAGGCCGGGTGTGGCTTTCAACTTCCATAATAAATCTCCCTCGGATAGCGTTCCGAAATATAAGCCATTGTCGTCCAAGATCGGAATGGCCGTATAGTGGCTCGCCTCCAATTTATCCATGGCTTCTTTCATATTAGAGGATGTCATGAGGTAAGAGACCTTGTTCTTGGGATATAGAAACGATTTGATGTCCATTGAATCACGCTCCTTTGGTATATTAAAGCATATTTCGTCGCGGGGTGCATGTGGAAGTGACTGGGGCATGCCTAGTAACATTATCGAATAAAGGATGCTAAAAGTTATGTCGAAAGACAAGAACATAGTCCGAATTAAGTCCGTGCAAATAGCGGGCTTTTTTTAATTATCGGAGAAAGTTACCCAATGTCTGAGTATGGTTATAGTTGTAGACTATGTATATAAAGATTTAGTATGCCGATAAGCACTAAGCTAAACATTCCAGTATAGGCTAAGAATTGAACTTTGTCAAAAAGAGAGCGCCTCGGTATGATGAGTTTGTCGACGGGTTTATACCCAACATCATCAAGGAGGCGCTCTTACTATGAAGTTTAAGCAATCGGACGGACAAAATCAACGGATTGAACGAATCACCACAACTCATCTTGTCGTAGGTATCGACATGGCAAAAGAGACGCATGTGGCGCAAGCTACGAATTTCCGGGGGATTGTGCTCTCTAATCGTCATTTATCGTTTAGTAATTCCATGGAGGGGTTTGAAAAACTACAACGGTGGATGGAAGGATTGCAGCAAAGGCACCGGCTAAGCAGCCTCATCATTGGCATGGAACCCACCGGTCACTATTGGTGGAACTTGGCCAATTGGCTTGAGAAAAAAGGTGTGACTGTTGTCTTGGTGAATCCTGCCACTACGAAAAGAAACAAGGAAAATCGCGACAATAGTCCATCAAAGAGCGATCCGAAAGATGCATTGGTCATCTCAGATATCATAAGCCGTGGCTACTATTATGAATACAAACGACAAGCTAACACTTTCCAGAGGCTGCATACAATGATGAGCGATCGGGAGTTCTGGGTCACCCACAACGTGCGTCTGCAAAACCGTATCATTCGGTGGTTGGATATTCGTTTCCCTGAGTACACAACGGTGTTCAAGGATTGGACCTGTAAACGTTCCATGGCTACATTAAAAGCATTCCCCTGTCCGCAGGATGTTGCATCTCGGTCGGTAGCGGAGATTATTATAAGTTGGAGAGAGCATATGCAAAAAGCCGGTGGCTCCACCGGAACCCAAAAAGCCGCGCAACTCCTTGTCCAGGCCAAGCGGAGTGTGGGAGATCTCACAGCTGTCGTTGAGGCTAAACAGGATTTAGGGCGGTTAATAGAAGAGTATGAACGCGTCGTAGACATGCTTGAAAAGATAGAGAAGGACGTCCAGGCACTTCTCGGTGAAATTCCTATGGCCGTACAACTTCGGTCCATTAAAGGATTAGGAACCATTTTCATTGCAGCTATTCTGTCAGGTGCTGGTGACCTCAGACAATATGCTCACGGACGTCGATTGCTGCGTAAAGCCGGCTTAAATCTGGCTGAAAGTATGTCGGGAAAACGCAAAGGACAGATCATTCTCTCAAAACGAGGAGACTCTACGTTACGCAAATATTTGTATCTCGCGACGATCACACTCACCGCGACGAATCCTGTCTTTCGAAAATTACACGAGAATAATATTCGGTCCAAACACATGAAAAGGCAACAATCCGTGTTTAAATTGCTTGGCAAACTGGCCCGGATCCTGATCGGGATCGTACAACGAGGAGAAATGTTTTCTGCTGAAAAAGCTGGCTTCACCTTAACTCCGGCTGCTTAGACGACAACTTGTAAAGAAGGTAGATTGACTCATTGGCAGGATTTCAAAAAGAAAGCACGGAGGACCGAGTTCGTGTCTCATAAGGGCTCAGACCCATTCGCTAAACGCTATCGGTCTCCACACCTTGGATAAGTGTAACGATGGAATGTGAGGGCATAGACCCGTTGAGCCATGGGATGGTAAACAACCAAGGCATTTGTGGAGTTTGCGTGCAGTAAAAGTTGGATCGAAGAAGCATTTCAGACGTTTCTTCTATTCCCGCATGCCCCAATAAGACACAAACGGTTCTTGTAGTTTATTTTCCGAACAATTCCTGTTTTCCGGGGTGGTGAAATCCTGCGAATGAGTGAGCATACATGAGAAAAATACTTAATACCGAGGGAGGAATACGGTTGGTTAAATGCTCAACAATTCCTTGATGCGGTTGCGGTAGCCATGATTACACCAGGTCCAGTCGTTATTACAACGGGATTTATTGGTTACTTGGTAGCTGGATTCAATGGAGCTACTGTTGCTTCATTAGCCACATTTTTACCTTGTTATTTGTTTACCATTATCCCTGCACCTTTCTTTAAGAAGTATGGAAGACTACCTGGAATTAATGCCTTTGTTAATGGTGTAACGGCGGCTGCGACAGGAGCCATTAGTGGAGCTGTTATTGTGTTGGGGCAAAGGTCTATTATTGATATTCCTACGGCTTTATTTGCCCTTATTACGTTAGGATTACTATGGAAAAGTAAAAAAGTTTCAGAACCCATTATTATCCTTGTAGCGGCTATGGTTGGGTTAATTGTCTATCCTATGGTGCATTAAAAATGGCGGTGAATTGGTGCAGAATTGGTTGCATTTATTATATAAAATCCCACGTAACCCAAGTAAAACTCGTGTTTATGTATGGCGTAAACTAAAAAGACTTGGTGCCGTTCTCCTTCATGAATCGGTTTGGTGTCTTCCATCCACACCAAAGACACGAGAACAGTTACAGTGGCTGGTAATAAAAATTCAGGAGCTTGGCGGAGAGGCTTCGCTTTGGGAATCTCGTCCTGTCTTAGAAGGGCAAGACGAGTTTATTATTAAGGAGTTTCTGGAACAGGTAGACAAAGATTATGCCGAAATACTTGAAGAATTGAAGAAGGAAGAATTTGATCTCGCCGCATTATCAAAGAAATATCAATTTGTTAAAACACAAGATTACTTCCAATCTGATTTAGGTGAACGAGTTCTTGATGCACTACAAGCAAGCAGAGGAGGAAAAAAATGAAGTGGGTTACTTGGGAAAATGTCGGAGTAGAGAGAATGGCTTGTGCTTGGTTGATTAGAAAATGGATTGATTCTGATGTGGAATTTATGTTTATTCCTGTTGGTCAGAAGCCATTGCCAGAAGGATTTGAACCCTTTGATATCCCTGGTGTTCGACTAACACATCGAAGGGGTCATTGCACATTTCATACCATGTTGCGAGAATATCAAATCAAAGACCCGATTTTGGAACGAATCGCTCGAATTGGACAAAATCAATTACTTGTGGGCTCATTCATACGACGAAGAACGAGAGCAGAATAACCTACACCACGAGGTTGCCCCGGGGTCGATCGGCAGCCTTGTTAAGCTATTTGGCAGTAATGCTAAATTACCTAATATAAAAAAGGGTTTCAAATTGGCAAAAAAACAAGCTTGCTGACTGGTGATCGGTATTTACTTATCGAAATCGACGACCCATGCGTTTACGTCCCAGCCTTTCGACTGGTTTGCTCAAGAGTCCCATTCCATGAAGTTAAAATGTCAGCAAATGTAGTATATATCATACAAACATCTTGTGAAAGTAAAATTTAGCATCAATTTCTCTTTTTCTCGGTGTCCTTTCAAACCACGGAAAAACTAATTCCATAGGTCGGTGAATTGTACGAATAAATTCATCATCATTTGTGTCACCGTAAATCCTAGTTCTAAAAAATCGATTGACACCTATTTAGTCAAATGTTAATATAATTTTCATATCATATTAAGTTCATCGGAATAGTTAGTTATGTGACCGGATCAACCGGAGCTGGATTGTTATTTATTAACATAGAACGCCTATTAAACACATAGTAAAAACAAGATTAAAATACGGAGAGTGGCATAAATGGATAAGCCGTTGGATAAAGATGATCTTTGGACACATCGTATCATTCAAAGCATTAATGGGCTGGAGTATGGAATGGTTCAAATCATCATCCATGATGGAAAAATTGTCCAAATCGAAAGAACGGAGCGCAAACGTTTTGAATCGGAAACCTTTGTTCCCAGGCACCGTAATCCTTCAGAAGGCAAAGGAAACAGATGAATGTAAGAAAACCAAGGTCTACCGGACCACCGGAGACTTCCTTTAATGCCTACGCTCTTAGCGTGGACAATTTTGGGGAGTCTCTTTTTTATTCAAAGAATGAGTCGACCGGACAGCCGGAGACCCATACGTGTGTTTATACGTTGGACTTCCAGCTGTCTTTTTTTGCATATAATTCAGAGTTTTTTTATTAATATACTTGGTAAAAGAAAGAGGAGAGGTCTATGAGTACAAAAGTAAGACAGATGAATTTAGGCGCATTCTTATATTTTGTCGGTCATCATGTCGCAGCCTGGAGACATCCGGAGGCTAAATCCGCTAAAATTCTGGACTTGAACTTTTATAAAGAACTGGCCCAAATTGCGGAACAAGGAAAGTTCGATATGATTTTCCTCGCCGATAACGTTGTATTGCCCCACAGTACCGCTGTCTCTTACACGGCGTCAGTGAAGCCGGAACCGATTACTTTATTGTCTGCCCTCTCGGCCGTTACACAACATATCGGATTGGCAGCGACCGTGACAACAACTTATACAGAACCTTTTCATATAGCAAGGATGTTTGCGTCATTGGATCATCTGAGCGGCGGCCGGGCGGCTTGGAATGTGGTTACATCTGCTTACTCCACTGAGGCTTCTAATTTCAGCAAGGAAAAGCACCCGGATCACAGTTTGCGGTACGAGAGAGCCCGCGAATATATCGATGTCGTGACCAGATTGTGGGATAGCTGGGAAGACGAGGCACTAATAATTGATAAAGAGTCTGGAGTTTTTGCCGATGTCGACAAAATTCATACAATCGATTATAAGGGTGAAAACTTTTCAGTCCGCGGTCCGCTAAATGTGTCCCGTACTCCGCAAGGCAGGCCTATTATTATTCAAGCAGGCTCTTCGGGACCGGGAAAAGACCTTGCCGCCCAAACGGCAGAGGTCATTTTCACCGCCCAGCAAACGATTGAAGATGCCCAAGCTTTTTATTCCAGTGTGAAGGGGCAATTATCTCAGTACGGAAGATCTGAAAGCGATGTGAAAATCATGCCGGGCATTATGCCGATTATCGGTGCAACTCTTAAAGAGGCCAGAGAGAAGGAGGCTTTTCTGCAGGACCTTATTCATCCAATGGCGGGAGTGGGTCTGCTGTCTGATCTGATGGATCACGATTTATCGGTGTATCCGCTCGACGGACCGCTGCCTGATTTTCCCGAAACAAACGGTGGAAAGAGCAGATCTGATCTTTTGATTAACCTTGCCAGGAAGGAAAGCTTGACGATTAGGGAACTGAGCCTTCGTATTGCGGGAGCACGCGGACATCGAACGGTTGTCGGCACGCCGGACATGATAGCGGACCAACTGGAAGAGTGGTTTACGAACGGAGCTGCCGACGGCTTCAATATTATGCCCTCCTATTTACCGGGAGGTTTGGAGGAGTTTGTGAATACGGTCATTCCTGTGCTTCAGCAAAGAGGGTTATTCCGGAGGGAATATTCAGGAAGCATGTTAAGAGATCATCTGGGTCTGGCCAGACCGCAAAATAAATTCAGCGGAGTTACAGTTAGATAATATATCGTATGGCACAGCTGAGCCAGGAAACTTGGCACCTTTTTAAAGAAAGGAATGTTTGCTTTGTCAGAAAAAGCGATCCGAATTGAAAACGTGGGGAAAACCTTTAAAACGGAAAAGGGTTCATTAAACGTATTGAACAATATAAACCTACATATAGACCAGGGCCAGTTCATTGCCATTATCGGACCGAGCGGTTGCGGAAAAAGTACATTGCTCAAAATTATAGCCGGTCTGGATAGCGATCATGAGGGCACCGTTTATCTGGGAGATGAGATAGTTACTAGTCCAAGTATGGAGAAAGGCTTCATATTCCAAGAGCATCGGCTTTTTCCATGGTTGACGGTGGAACAAAACATTGCTGCAAATCACTCCATAAAAACACCAGCCGTTCGTAATAAAGTCAATGAACTGCTGGAACTCACTCATCTCAAAGGATTTGAGAAAACTTATCCGAAAGCACTTTCCGGAGGCATGTCCCAGCGTGTTTCCATAGCTCGAGCTCTGCTTCGGGAGCCTGAAGTATTATTGCTGGATGAACCTTTCGGCGCGCTGGACGCTTTTACAAGAACCCATATGCAGGAAGCGATACTCGAAATATGGGAAAACAAAAAGACCTCTATGATTTTAGTAACGCATGATATCGATGAGGCTGTTTTTGTAGCTAATAAAATTGTGATCATGGGAGCTAAACCCGGCGTGATCCGTGAGGTTATTACAAACCATCTGCCTTATCCTCGAAAAAAGACGAGTGTCTCCTTTCAAAATTTTCGCCTCAAGGTGCTGCAGGAATTCGAAAAATGGGAAGGTATTGCTCTAGTTGAAGGAGCAGGAATTTAATATTATTGGGGGAATAGAAAAATGAAAAAGACCAAATGGAGTATCTTATTGCTATCATGCATTCTCGCAATTACTTTAACCGGATGCGCCAAACAGGCGAGTGAGAGCGCGCAAGATTTAACAGTGAACATAGGTTTTATCAAAACGATGTCACCTGCTTATCTCGCTAAAGAAAAAGGATTTATAGAACAGCAGTTTGCCGCAAAAGGGGCGAAAATTAACTGGGTTGAATTTCAAACTGGACCCGAAGAATTTGAAGCATTGTCCGCCAATCATATCGATTTTCTCGCTTGCGGAAATACACCGGTTATCGTTGCTCAGTCAGCGGGCATCGACTTCAAAGTGGTTTCCTTGTACAGTACCGGATTAAAGAATAATGTGTTATTAGTGCCGAAGGACAGCCCGATTAAAACGATCCAAGAATTAAAAGACAAGAAGATAGCTGTTGCTAAAGGCAGCACATCTTATAATCTGATTTATCGTACCCTTGATCAAGCCGGATTGCAGCCGTCCGATGTGAAGTTAATTCAATTGGCCCCTTCTGAAGCCAAGCCGGCATTCGAAAACAACACTGTGGATGTATGGGGGATCTGGGAGCCTTTTATTAGTACAGAGCAAGCCAACGTCGGAGCCAGGATATTAGTGTCGGGCGATGATTTGAAAATGCCGAGTCCGAATTTTAACATCACCAGCACAAAATTTGCGAAAGAGCATCCCGAATTTGTGGAGCTTTATTTAAAAGCATTGGATGAGGCGGTGTCCTGGCAAAGCAACAATGCGAATGAAGCGATCGAGCTCTATTCAAAAGTTCTCAAACTGGATAAATCCATTGTGGCCAACATAGCAAACAACACCGATTTCCGTAATGACCCTGTATCCGACGAGTACATCAAGGAGCAGCAAAAAACGGCAGACACGCTTCAACAGCTGGGAGGCGTAAAAAATAAACTGGACGCCGCCAAGGTAATTGACAATACGTTCATTAATAACGTAAAAAAGGATACTAAAACTAACAAGTAGGTGGGAGAATGAAGGCGTATTCGAATGCCTTGACGGCAAAAACAACAGCCAAGACAGAAAAGATTAAAAATCCTACGGTTTCCGACCACGCAGGCAAAAAAAAATCACTGGGCTTAAGTATTATCAGAGGAAGCTTGTTACCCGTTATTTTGGTTATTTTCTGGCAATTAGCGGCTTTCTCCGAAATGGTATCGGGTACGATTTTACCTTCTCCAATTCAGATCACGGCAGCGTTCTGGGAATTGATCGTGTCCGGGGAGTTGTTCGGAAATTTGAGCATCAGCTTATACCGCGCCCTGACGGGTTTTCTCTTGGGCGGTTCGCTGGGTTTGCTTTCGGGCATATTGGCCGGATTATTCAGGAAATTTGAAGAAACGGTTGATCCATCTGTACAAATGCTGCGAACGATTCCGCATCTGGCGATAACCCCGCTATTTATTCTTTGGTTTGGAATAGGTGAAGAATCCAAAGTGCTGCTGATTGCGCTTGGCGCCTTTTTTCCTTTATACATCAACACTTTTACCGGAATACGCGGCGTCGATTCCAAGCTGTTTGAAGTCGCCAAGGTACTGGAATTCAGCAAAATAAAACTGGTTTCCAAACTGATTATCCCAGCAGCGCTCCCAAGTATTTTATTGGGGTTGCGGTTGTCAATCGGGGTTTCTTGGCTGGGGCTGGTTGTAGCGGAATTAATGGGGTCGAGTGAAGGGGTAGGCTATATGATTAACGATGCCCGACAATTTTCCCGGACGGACGTCGTTATCGTCGGCATTTTGATTTTTGCCATCGTAGGTAAACTATCCGACTCCTTCGTCCGTTTTTTAGAGAAAAAGATGCTGAAGTGGCGTGATAGTTATTCTGGTTGATTGTCTTTCTTATCTGCACGATTATCTGCGCGGTCCATTTTGGGATCGGCACTATTTTTGGGTATGACATTCACCTCCATCATCTCACACATCGTATGAGAAAGTGGTTTGCATTTTATCCCAGCAGTCCGGAACTATCGACGCTCCGTGTAGATTTCTTTGAGCGTGAGGAACTCTTACAGATCATACTTTACCTTAGTAACCATTTTTTACCTAAAGGTGACTTAGGTGGACGTATTATTGCCTTTCAGGAGATCCATATATTTCTTTAACTACAACTTTGTCCCATGCGGTAATTGTCTTTAGCCAAAAGAACATAATGAAATCCTGTGATTTAGAGAGTTATCCGGAGAAAAGTGATTCTATAAAGAGGGAGTAATCCGAAAGAACAAACGCTTCAAAACGCAGTAGTAAATGGGAATGGCACTACGATAACTTTAACCGGTTACGACAGCTTACTTGTGCAGGATCCCCAAAATCCCGTTATTGATAGAGTCGGTTTACAAGGGGATGCAATGACAGTGGCCGTATGTACGGATAACGAAAGGATTAACGAGGATACTAACTGTTCAGCCAAGCTCTCAGTGATAATGATGAGCTTATTGGAAAACGGTTGGGTACTTTATCAAGAATTTTGAAGGATATGGGCATTAATGAATGGTACGATAGGAGGAAGACTCTTGGCACTAGAAAAAAAGTTCGCCACAGCTTACAAACAAACGTTTCGGCCGATGGGCGTTTATCAGATCGGAAATGTGAAGAACGGTAAAATATTCGTAGACGGCAGCATGGACCTGGACGGCTCCATAAACCGGCTGGACTTCTTGAAGCAGACGAATATGAATGCGATTACAGAATATAAAATATTAACCGACTTATCCGGACTGAAAACGTATCGGGAAGAGGTAAACGCGCTACTCGGCCTTTGGAATAAAAAACTTCAGCCCTACGGGGACAAGGGTTACAACTAACCCAAGCGGGATTCTCGCCTTTGACTTACATTGTTATTGAACGGCACAATGCATGTTTTGTTCCGGATACGTGCAAACTTTGGTAGAAATAATCCGACAGAACTGCGAGGGTAAAGGTTGATGAATGACAAGTTGATTATGCATTCCATTCGTAAGCTGGCAAGACCTTTTGTTAGAGGGGAAGAAACGAACCGGCTGATCGATCAGGCAGGCGATGCCAAATACGTGTTACTCGGCGAAGCTTCTCATGGAACCTCGGAGTTTTATACCGTTCGTGCAGAGCTGTCGAAACGTCTTATTACGGAAAAAGGTTTCCGATTCATAGCGGTCGAAGGGGATTGGCCCTCATGCTATACGTTGAACCGTTACGTGAAAGGGTACCCCGATACCGGAGACGATGCGAGGGAAGCGTTAAAGGATTTCAATCGATGGCCTACCTGGATGTGGGCGAACCAAGAAATCCTGGCGTTTGCGGAATGGCTTCGTCAGTATAATGCTGACAAGTCCTACAAGGAGAAGGTCGGTTTCTACGGGATTGATTTGTATAGTCTTTGGGAATCAATGAACGAAATACTGAAATATCTCAGTACGAAGGACCGCGCAGACCTGCAAGCGGCTATACGAACCTTTGAGTGCTTCGAGCCTTACGGCGGGGACGAGCAATCGTACGGAATTTCGGCTTCTCTATACGGGGAAGGCTGCGAGGACGATGTTGTCGACCTTCTTCACCGGTTGCAGGATAAATGGAAGGATGTCCATCCGCAAGATCAGGAGAAGACGCTTAGCGCCGAACTGAACGCGCTGGCGGTGAAGGGAGCGGAGGCGTACTACCGAACGATGATCCGTCATGATTCCGATTCATGGAATATACGGGATCGCCACATGGTGGAGGTTTTGGAGAAATTGATGGAATTTCACGGCGAGGGTGCTCGTACCGTCGTTTGGGAACATAATACCCATATTGGGGATGCTCGGGCGACGGATATGGTGGAGGAGGGGATGGTCAATGTTGGTCAACTGCTTCGGGAGAATCATGGCAAGGACGTATATGCCATCGGCTTCGGTACGTATGAGGGCACTGTCATAGCAGGTAAGGCTTGGGGGGCTCCGCTGGAGGAAATGCGCGTGCCGCCGGCTGTCTCGAATAGCTGGGAGGAACTACTGCACCGGGACGGGGCCGAGGACAAGCTGATCTTTTTCGACAAAAAGGAGTCCGTTTTGGAGGAGACCACCATCGGTCACCGGGCAATCGGCGTCGTGTACCACCCTCAGAGGGAATACGGAAATTACGTTCCTACAATCATTTCGAAGCGTTATGACGCTTTTATTTATATCGATCAGACGAAAGCGTTGTCTCCGCTTTCGTTAGAGCCCGATATGAAAACATCGGAGCTTGGCGCAAAAGATACGGGTATTCTGGTTCCACAAAAATAAATATGACTTGATATGATGATCCCTGCTAAAGTAGATAAAGGTTCGCATGAAGCGATCCAACATTTACATTGAAGGGATTTTTTACTTTGAAGCATTGTATAATTAAATAGAGTAGAAACCCTTCAAATCAGATTCAAGGGTGACAAAATTGAAAATGTAGAATTACTGAAAATGGATGTTGATAGTTTGATAGAAGATCATACAAATTGGCTTGCTGTCCAGTTTCATAGCCATCATGGTGGCACTGGTTGGTGCCATAGGGACTTTTGTATGGAGTTTCGTAAAGGGATTTTTACTCTTTCTGCCTGCTCCTTTTGTTTGGTAATAGCTGATTCTAATGCCTTGTTTGAATCGTTTAATACGAAACGAGGTCTTAGTGGGAATCTCCACTAGACCTCGTTTTTTTAAAAAAAGTTAGTGTATTGTAATGGCTAAGAAGGGGATTTTCCGAAAATGCTATAGACAGAGGAGAAAAAGCAAGGGTTACAGCCAGTGTGTCATTCTGTGCGGACGCCTTCCAAAATGCTGTATAAAGTAAATTTAGATATATCAAAAAAGCTGCATACCTTTTCACCAGATTTTTTTATCAAGAAAGCACCCTTTCTATCCAAAAACTCGATTGCTTTGCTTTTTTCGTCTTTGCTCATAAGGGATACTGGTTTTCCGATTTCATTCTGACATTCCTGCAGCAAGAAATCCAACAGCTCATTGACGTCAGTGACAAATGTTTCTCTTACCTCCTGATCAAAGCTGTGCATTGTTAACGATTTTATCGTATTTTCTGCAGCCAGCAATTCGGATATATCAAAGTTTATACAAAGGGCGCCAATGGTTTGGTTCTCGTCATTTTTAATATAAATGGAAGTAGAGCGAAGGATCCTTCCATCTTTGGTCTGTGTGACGTAATTGTACCGATCACCATCCTGCACGGTCCCCCTTAAAACTTCTAACCCAAGGTTGCTGCCAGGATCCCCAACCCTGCGGCCTGTAATATGTCCATTTTCGATCGCTACAATCGTGTGCTCGTAACCGCCTGTCAAGTCGTGCAGCACAACTTCACATTTGTCTCCAAACTGAGCAGTTATACCTCGCATTAAAGAGGATAGAAATTTTTTTTCTTCACCAACATGGTTCAACCTTATTCACTCCAATTTCTAAATAAAGTGATTTGCCTAGAGAAGTCAATTTCATTGTGATCACAGGAAGATCCAGCTCTCAATAATCGACTCATCCATAAAATTCGATAGGAAACATTCAATGGTCAGCGAAAGCGATGATCATTGAATCCAATTACTATACTTTATTACACAAGATCGGTCGTAAAGGATACGGCGGTTATTTTAATCTATGAAGAATTATCCGGCGAGATTCATTTCAGAAAAAAAATTAGTTTGGATTAAAAAAAATTTGTAATATGCATTGGAATTCTTACTATATATAAGACCATTATCACCACAGTAAAATCAAAAAACTGATCAGGAGGGATACCCTTTGATATCAGAAGACTTATATCAATCTGTCCTGCAAGCGGTAGATAAAGATGAAATTTTAGAGTTAGTACGGACATTAGTGATGATTCCCAGCCATTGGGCTAATACGGGAAGAGAAAAAGAAATCGCAAAGAAATTAAAAGAGATTTTTGATCATGAAGGAATTGAGTCCTATTTGCAGGAGGTGATTGACGGCCGAGAAAATGTAATTGCGAGCTTGAAGGGAACAGGCGGGGGAAGGAGCTTGATGCTCAATGGACATATTGACACAGTACCCCCGTTTGGCATGGAGGATCCGTTCTCTGCCCAGATTCAAAATGGGGTATTGCACGGCAGAGGATCTGCAGATATGAAATCTGGTGTCGGTACAATGGCTTACGCGTTAATCATTTTGAACCGTCTAGGGATTAAATTAAAAGGTGATCTTATATTTGCCGGCGTGATTGATGAAGATGCGGCTAGCAGTAAAGGTTCGCGTCACTTGATCCAACATGGTCCCACAACCGATGCAGCTATTGTTGGTGAGCCAACTTTACTCCATCCTGTAGCAGCCCATAAGGGGATTGATTATTTTGAAGTTGAGTTTAAAGGGAAATCGGCTCATTCAAGTGCACCTGAGATAGGGGTTAATGCGATTTATGCGGCTGCTTGCTTTATACACACAATTCAAAATGAACTAATACCTGCATATTCACAGCTTAACCATCCATTGGTGGGAGCACCCACCATAAACGTTGGATTGATTCAAGGGTGTGCCCAAGGCAATAAGCCGTTTCTATTGGGAGAAAGCGACACATTCGCCGGCACTGTTCCGGATAACTGCAAGGTATATATAGATATCCGTTGGAATCCCGATCAAACGATCGAACAAGTGACTGAAGATGTTCGCAAGGCTGCAGAAAGTGTTAAGAGAACGATGTCTAATATAGAGGTGAATGTAAATTATATCCCAATGCCGCGGCCCCCGATGGAGATTGATTCCAATCATGATTTGGTTCAAATTGCAAGTAAACATCTCCGTCATATATTAGGCCATAATCAGGAAGTGAAAGGGGTAAATTTCTGGGCGGATTCAGGATTGTTATATGGATTAGGAGGCATTCCGACCTTGCTCTTGGGACCGGGAGACATAAGCTATGCTCATTCCGACAAAGAGTCGATTGAGATTTCCCAACTTGTTCCTGCTGTTATTTTGTATGTACTTACTGCATTAGAATTCTGTGGTTTTGAAGAAACCTATGAATAAGCGGATGACGGACATTGCTCTGTGCATTGAGATAATGAAGATATGTAAACACATTATCAACAGGAGGAATTAACATGAGCATGCCAGCAAATGCAGTCAAGAACAGTAATAAAAAAGGATTCCTGGGCTGGATTGAAGCTTTGGGGAACAAACTTCCACACCCTATATTTCTTTTTATGATTTTTTGTTTCATCATTTTGCTGTTTTCATACTTAGGCCATTTGTTTAATTGGCAGGCTGTCAATCCGGTTACAAAAGAGAAAGTTCAGGCATTTAACATTTTGAGTAAAGAAGGCTTGGCAAAAGTATTCACGAGCTTTCAAACTAATATTATGGGATTTCGCCCGTTAACGGATATATTAATCATCATACTTGGTATTTCCATGTTAGAGAAAACGGGCTTAATTTCTACCATTTTGCGCAGATTTTTCGTGAACTTGTCAGCAAAATACTTAACTCTTGTCGTTGTATTTGTTGGCGTCAGCTCCAGTGTGGCATCTGATGCAGGCTTCATGGTTCTTCCTCCATTAGCAGGGATGCTGTTTTACGCAACGGGCAGAAACCCCTTGGTGGGTATCATCGCAGCATATGGCAGTGTTGCGGCAGGCTTTGCTTCTAGTTTTTTTCTGGGTGTAGTGGAAGTGGTAGGATTCGGATTCACCGAACAAGCAGCTCGATTGCTTGATCCCGGAATATCCGTTCCCATAGTCAGCAACTTTTATTTTACGTTCATCAGTGCTTTCCTTCTCCCTTTAACAGCATTTTTTGTAACAGAAAAAATAGTCTCGCCACGGCTTGGACATTACAATTCGGAAGAGATGAACGAAGTTATCTTAGAGAAAACAGAAATTACAAAGGAAGAAACATCAGGGCTTAACTATGCGGGGATCGCACTGCTCTTATATATTGTGGTTATTTTACTGCTTGTGCTTCCATCCAATGGAATATTGCGCGGAGAAGGCGGGAGTGTACTCAACTCTCCATTTATGTCTTCCATTATTTTAATTGTCGCGGGAGCATTTTTCTTCCCTGGCTTAGCTTATGGCATTAAAACAAAATCCATTCGTTCGGATAAAGACGCAGTTAGAATCATGACAGAGGGAATAAGCGGGTTTGCCGGATATATTCTAGTAGCAATCTTTTTAAGCCAATTGATTAAATTCATGGAGTGGTCCAATCTCGGATTAATTTCTGCGATCAATGGGGCAGAGATATTGAAGTCCTCGGGTATTCCCATCTTTTTCTTGATATTGGCTACCATTTTGTTTACTGCTTTGCTGGACCTCATTATGCCAAGTCATGCGGGGAAATTGGCATTAATGGCACCAATTTTAGTGCCGATGTTCATGCTTCTGGACACACATCCTTCGGTTACCTATTTGGCATACCGAATCGGGGACTCCATCTCCAATGCGGTTTCACCGCTGATGCCTTATTTTGTAATTTTGTTGGGGTTTGTTCATAGATACAAGAAAAATGTCGGGATGGGAACTTTGATAGCCAATCTATTGCCTTATTCCATCTCATTTTTGATGGTTTATGTTGCCATGTTTATCGTTTGGTATGTATTGGGGCTTCCTCTCGGACCTGGGGTCGAAATGGATTATCAATTATCAATGTAATATAAATATTCGTTAGCGTTTTATCTTATAAGACAGGGTTTCTTGGCGTGGAACATGCGAAAATCTGAAGTTAATAATTGAAGCCGCATTCAAAGGATAATGGCGTGTGAGCTTCTTTTATGGACAGTAATTGATAGGCTGTATCCGCTTATTACTTACTCTACACTTTATGAAGGAGATGACTCGCTTGGCAAAAATCGAAAAAGTTCTTGAAGAAAAAGGAATTATTCTCAGCACAGTGCCTGCACCTATTGCCCAATATGTTCTTGTGAAGCAGGTTGGCAATCTCGTTTACACATCAGGATTTGACTGCCGCGTTAATGGGAAATTGATGTATGAGGGAAAAGTAGGATCTGAATTAACGCTGGAACTAGGTAAAGAAGCTGCTCGTCAAGGGATGATTAACATCATCACAGTACTGAAGGAATTTCTTGGAGACCTTGATCGTATCAAGCAGGTGGTAAAGATGCTGGCCTTTGTGAATTCAGCAGAGGGGTTTGTTGAGCAGCCTTATGTCATTAACGGAGCATCTGACCTGCTCGTCGAAGTGTTTGGGGAAAAAGGAAAACACGCCCGCTCGGCAGTCTCCGCAAATGAATTGCCATTCAATACACCGATAGAAATAGAACTGATTGTAGAGATCGAGTAGAATATTTAATGAAGAGGATGGAAACTTATTGAAGAGGTGAAAGGACCCTGTATCATAATTGGGTCCCATTCTTTACATTTTTACCTTTAGTGCTAGCAGATGTACATCTTGAGACCTACTTTTAAAGGGAATACGCGAAGCAGGAACCCGGGATTAATTCATTAACTGCAGGGAGATCGATTGGATATAGAAGAAAAGCCCGGAGTTCACAGCCGGGCTTTCTTTGTGTGAGGACGGGACGGTGAATTTTTTGTACCAGATTATCTTTGAAGATCATGCGAAGAAAGAGATTCAGTCATATTTGTTCAGAGAAAATAAAGTATTAGACTAAGAAAAAATAGTTGTAGACTAAGAAAATAAAGAATTTTCTTAGTGCTTAGTTAAGATAAGTCCCCTGTTTAAGCACTACATGCTACTCGCGTACGTCCTTTAATAGGTAATTGGAAATGGAATTAATGAGGAGGACGTAGCCCAAGCGAAGGCGCGGGAGCGTTCTTTTTATTAAACTAACGGGCAGAATTGCTCAATAAGCTGAAGACATTGATGAAGCGTCCCTCGTGTCTTTCAGCTTCGTAAGCCAAACGTACAATCAAGCAATTTATGAGAAACTTAATAAACTCCAAAATGTTATACTTGGGAATAAAGGGTTTCATGAAAAGGAGGACAATTACGATGGCGAATACAACCTTGAGGACTTGTAAAAATGGTCACAACTACTATAAAAGCTCTGATTGCCCAACTTGCCCTATATGCGAGGCAGAAAGAGAGATCGAAAGTGATTTTCTCTCCAGGATAGGTGCACCTGCCCGAAGGGCTCTTGAACGGAACGATATTACCTCACTCCAACGCCTGTCAGAGTATGCTGAGTCGGATATCTTGAAGCTACATGGAGTCGGTCCGAGTACGATTCCAAAGCTAAGAATCGCATTGGAGGAGCTTGGTTTATCCTTTAAGAAATCGAAATAACATGTCGATCAGATTAACCATTACTCCAGTTCGATCACCAGAAATATATTGCCTAATGAAAAAATCTCTGAATCGTATCACAACTCATTAAGTTAACGGAGAACAATAGCGCAACAAACCAGGAAGCAGACCGGCTACGGCAGCTGCTCCCTGGTTTATTGAAGTAACTGGCAGGATAGTTTAATGAACGTAATAAAATAACCATCTCTTTTAGAGCATACAAATGTGTTAAAGTAGAATTACTCCATCTAAAAGGATGATTTGATAATGGACGTTACCGTAAAAGAAAAAAAGCAATCATTATTAATTAAATTGAAAACGATGGTAAAGAAACTTAAATCAAATTTGATGGTTATGTATTTGGCGTATCGTGACCCACGAGTACCATTGTTTGCGAAAATATTTGCAATTTGTGTTGTTGCATATGCGTTTAGTCCAGTGGATTTGATACCGGATTTTATACCGATTCTTGGATACCTAGATGATTTAATTCTTGTTCCGCTAGGTGTTTACATTGCCCTTAGACTGTTTCCGAAAGAAGTGCTTGAAGAATATAGAGCAAGGGCAGAGGAACAAAGAAAATTAGGCAAACCCAAGAACTGGATCACAGGCACACTCATAATTGCCCTTTGGATTGCACTGGCAGTATGGAGTGGCTGGTATATTTATGGACTGTTGAAGTAACGGAGAACGATAGCACCATGACAGCAGGCTACCAGCATAATCGGCAGCCTGCTCAACTATCGGGCAGATTAGCGGAACTTACAATCCTTGGAAACGTATAATTAATCAGCAACCAACCGAGGAGGCGGGGCATGAATAAACCAAATATGGGACTAAGAATTGCTTGGATTATTCCGAATGTATTAATGTACATTTTTTTCTTGGGTCTCTCTGTGTTTGTGTTTGCAAATGCAGAAGGGCTAACCGATATCAACCGACTTGGAATATGGCTTGTTACCCTTATTTTATTGCTATTAATTGCACTACTTGGCTCTTACCGAATTTGGTCTTGGATAAAGCAGGGGAAGCTGTAATTCAATTTAAAAATCGATGGTAGAGACTAAACTAACGGGAACGTTAGTTCAATAAATTGGCTTTTACCACTTTTGAGCAACATGCTAAAATACATTAGTACCAGTTAACCTCTGAGTCTAATGTGGAGCTTAGAAAGACTTCTATAAAGAATTTGTGGTAACTGGTACGGTATTTAGAAGGAATTAGCCCCCTAATAGGCGTATATATAATTGTGCAGTGACCTCTCAGGGAACAACCGCCCAGAATAGGTTTGGAGCCGGCACCTCCTGGACTTCTTTAACAGAAATGAGGCGCTCCATGTTTTTGGCGCTGCACATTTGATGATTATTCAACCTGTCGAAATGACAGGTTTTTTTGCATAGAAAAACAAAGAACTTAACAGAGGGAGCAGGAAATTGTTTCCTTATGTCGAAAGAACTTAATAGAAGCCCTTTAAAGTTATTGAGGCGGATTCTCGACCTCTCAGTTTATTATGGGTAATGCACCGAATCTAAAACCTGACATGCTACATTGGGCCCATTGCGGAGCTCTTAAGAAAACTTGGTTAATCTGGTGCAAATGTTTCGAATGGGTGATCATAAGTTGAATAATTTTATGCTTACGGATACGAGCATTATTGAAGACCAAGACAACTCAAGAGCTTTTTATCCCTTCTATGTTGGAATAGATATTGGTTCGGATTTCCATGTTGCTGCTTGCATTCCATTTGAAAAGTTCCGCAGTGAGAAGGAATGGAAACGCAGTAAAACAATGAAGTTTAACTCGGATAGCCAAGGGATTACAAAGTTTATCCATGCTTTAGAAGATATTCAAGCACAATTCGGGTATAAACCCCAGGATTTCTTTATATTACTGGAACCAACTGGTGGGCATTATTCATATTTAGTTGTTAGAGTTCTATTAGATCGAGGCTATTCTATATATCAGGTTGAAAATAAAGCTGTAAAGGATTTTCGCGAACGCCAGCTAGGACTTAATGAAAAATCCGATGAAATTGATGCTAGAATTATGGCATATATGGGATGGCACAAAACCCTTCATCCTGATATGCGTTCGGTGCGAATAGTTCGTCCTGCAAGTGCAGAGCAAGTTTTATATCGCACATTAACTAGGGATCGCTGGTTACTTACTACTCAATTAACGAGACGTAAGAATCAAGTCCAGCAATTATTTTCTGTAACCAATCCTGAACTTAAACGAGCTTTTTAAAAAAACAGGTGCGTTAAGTGTCCTCAAATTAGCTCTGAAGTATCCTACAGCGCAAGAAATGGCCAAGGTAACTCAGGATGAACTTAGGCAAACTCTAATAACAATTGGTGCAAAGACTATAGCTACAAAAGCCTCTATGACCTTGGCAGAACTGTTACCCAACACATTAGCCTTGAATATTCCACACCTAGCTGAACGGCAAACGTGGCTAATTGAAGAAGCTTTTCGTATAGATGAAGCGATAAAAAGCATGGATAAACAGATAGCTTCCCTGCTTTATGGTGATAAAGAAAAAGGATATTACCCTCATCCTTATACAAAGATACTTATGTCCTTCCCTATCATGAGTGAATCTATGGCCTGTACATTTATCGGTGCTATTGGTGATATTGAACGTTTCTCAACATATTTAGAGCTTAAAAAGTACCTTGGTGTAGCTGCGGAGAATAAAATCTCGGGCATATCCGTTTTTAAGAGTAGGCAGACATACGAGGGTGTTCGAGATACTCGCAGAGTTCTATTCTTAATGACTTTGCTACTAATATCTCCAAAAATAAGTGAAAATAGTTTTCGTGTTTACTATATGCGATTAGTTGATCGAGGAATGGCGAAGAGAAAAGCAATAGGGCATGTATGCGGTAAGATTGCCCAAGTTTTATACTCATGCCTTAAAAACAATGAACCGGATGATCCTTTCAAACACGCAAGCAAAATGGGAGTAATCCTTGACGGTGATAAAGTTAGATTAAAGCTCCCAGCTAATTTAGAAGATTACGAACGCCAAGCGGATGAGTTAGCAGATGACGATGTCTTATAAACGACAGCATCTTACACTGTTTTACACTGAACATAAATAGCCCATTGCCATGTGAAATTGGAAATAAGAAGCTTCCAAATTACGGTGATGGGCTCATTTACATTTTTCTAAACGCTACACTACATTAGACTGGCGGAGGGTATTAAGCTACGAAAGGGCAGAAAAGTACAGCAAACACCGTCCAATTCCGCCGATATCGCGTACAAACAAGGAATAGGCATTCACCTATGTTTGCCTAGTTGAGTATCTTAATGGTGATGTGCCACTTTAATTATACGGAGGAATCGGCGTGGGATACTTTGTTAGTGTAGAACCAGGCGTAAGTATATATGTAGAAGATATAAACCCTGGGGGAAGCAAGACCATAGTGTTTATACATGGGTGGCCGTTAAGCCATGAACAGTTTGAATATCAGTTTGATGTTCTTCCCGCAATGGGATACCGCTGTATAGGAATAGACTGGAGGGGGTTCGGTAAATCAAATAAACCAATGAGTGGCTACAATTATGACCGATTGGCAGATGATATCCGCACTGTAGTTGGTGCACTTCAATTAGACGACTTCACTCTCGCGGGTCACTCCACGGGTGGAGCGATCGCGATTCGTTATATGGCGCGATACAATGGGTACGGAGTATCCAAACTTGTCCTTATAGACGCTGCAGCTCCTATAGGCTTTACAACAGAAACAGCTAATAAACTTCTTACTGAAACGTTAAATGACCGTCCTAAGATGCTGCGGGGAATAACAGACATCTTTTTCTTTCAGTATATAACCGGCCCATTTGGGGACTGGTTTTTTCAATTGGGATTACAGGCGGCAGGTTGGTCAACCGCGGCAATCATAGTTTTACTAAGAGATGAAAAGATGTACGCTGATCTGCAAAAAATATTTGTCCCTACTTTAATAATTCACGGCATTCATGACAAAGTGATTCCATTTGAACAAGCTCAGGAACTAAATCAAAAAATAAGAAATTCACTGCTTGTCCCGTTTCAATATAGCGGTCATGGCCCTTTCTGGGAAGAACGTGAAAAGTTTAACCAGCTATTGACACAATTTATTGGCTAACGTCTATGTTATCATTCCAATTCAAGAGGAAAGTTGAAGCAGATATTAGTGGTAAGGCTGGAATTAGAGCGAATCTAGTGAAAAAGTGAAGATAATGAAAATTTAATTGAGATAATATAATAAAACAAGTATACCTTTGATTACGCTCATCGTTTACAGTGGATATATTAAATAAGATGACCCCTTATGAATTCAGGGGTCATCTCTTGGTAACTTTATCAACAGTTTTTGAGGGCCGCCAAAAGTTATTCAGTAATATTACCAGCCATTTTGAGTCGTTTTGCGATTGCCTTAAAGTCCTCAGTGGAGATTCCAGGTGCGAATTCCTCTTCGAGGGCAGGGGCTTCAGGAATCGGTACGCCTTTTGGCGCGCCTTGAATTACTTCAAGTGGAAGGTCATCCTCAGGATGCGTACCTTTCCAGATCTGATCGATCGCGTTAAAGTCGCTATCACTCCACGTATATAGCTTCGTGTGCACACCTTTTTCCTCATATTTCCTGGCTTCGTTAAATGACTTGTTGCTTAAAGATGGAATCGGTACTAATTTTGTTACATTTACTCCTGTTGCGATTTCTAATGCCTTAGCATAGGCAACAACGTGAACCCCGCCCCGCACAAGGAGGAAGCCTACAACTTCGCGTGCAGCCGGATGATCCGTCATTTCGTATACTTTCATTTTATGAGTCCTGGCTCCACATTCCAGGAAGAAGTTATGAAGCAAATCTTCCACCAAGTTACCACTGTTAAACACATTGGCTCCAGTCCATGGATTACCCATGGAGTCGAACGGCATAGCTCCCTGAGCCCCAGCCAAGAAGTGATAAGACAAGCGCGCATCTTTAACGGAATCGAGCGGAGTAGCATCCGGTTTTTTAGTTTCTGTTGAACCTCTCAGACAATTGTTGATAGCATGCGATACCAACTCGACATGGCCAAGTTCTTCAGCCGTTATGCTCATTACCAAATCGTAGAAAGGCTTAAGTTTTTTCTTTGAACGGAAATTAAAGGATTGATACAGATAATTGTTCAACGTCGACATTTCTCCGAACTTCCCGCCTAACAGTTCTTGTACGGCAGCAGCAGCATTTGGATCCGGCTTCTCAACCTCAGGAATCTCAATCGCTATTTCCTCCATGCGTTTGAACATTAACTTCTCATCCTCTCTACGATTATTCTTTACGTAATATAGTTACACCTAATCTATAATTATAAAACATTAGAGTGGTTTACTAGGATGTGGCGTGTTATACAACTCATAAACTAATGAAGATACCAGCGAGACAAGTGTGTCCCTTGACTCTGTAGATCGGCGTCCACTAGGAGTCAACTCGGCTGCGGTTACACGCGGATAGCGTTTGGATTTAGAATGAAGTTTCCTGTTGGGCCAATGGAAGATTCCTCTTAAAGTTAGCTGTTGATTCAACTGAAAGTTTATGTTGAAAATGATTGGGATGAATTGCTTTACTATTGAAGAATGGACTTGTCGAGGGACAAGAACATATATCGCGCGCTGCGCGGCTTTTTTATTTTTGGTTCTCTCAGAAAAGGGGAGCAAAAATGAGTAGGATACAGCGAAAAAAAACTGTTAGGTTGCTGAAAGTCTTTGCATATTTATGCGTAACAACAAAAATGGAGCCACGCGGGTTTGCGGGCTCCATTTTCTAATTAATTCTGGAATATCACATGTGTAAGTGTAAAAATATTTTCGTCTACATGGGCAAAACGTGACAAAGGCAGCCGTCAGGGCAGTTCAAAATTCCATACACCATAATTCAATGCCTGGTCTACGATCGGTTCTTCCCAATAACGACATACATAACATGAAAGTGAAGGTAAGGCTGGCCGTTCCTGCTGACAAGGAGGCTAGATTGGACCGAATCATTTGAACCCGCTAAGCCCCCTACATTTTTACTTACTTTTATGTGGAGGGTAAATTGTCCTATAACTCGCTAGGTAGAAACTTCATCAAAAATGAAAATTCGGCTTATTTTTATTACAAATTAAGAATTTTTATAATTCTAGATGCCTGCTTGCGTATTTATCATTGCGCTAACCAATTTTCATCTTGTAGACTAGAGTAGAGAGAAAATTGGCGGGTGACTTGAATGGAGATGAATGGGTGGAGAATATTAGGCGATTCTTTTTAAATTTAACGGTAAGACGATTCTTCATCATTATCGTTATATGTATTTTGCTATTTAGTATAAGGGACATGCTGAACTTGATTCTGTTAACCTTTTTATTAATCTACATCATGAACAGTCTTCAGCAAGTTCTAACGAGAAAATTAAGTAAATACGTGATTGTCAATAGTAAGGTCATCATTATATTGTTATATCTGATTATGGTTACCATATTCGTTATCGCAATCATTAATTACTTGCCGAAGGTCTATGTGCAAATCAAACAATTAAAAGATATTCTGGTCGGATTAACGAATATGCCAGTCCCCCAAGATGAACTATCCCAATATGTGTACAGAACCTTGAAAGACTTGAATTTGCAATCTTACGTAAAACAAGGCTTTGAATACATTCTTAGAATAAGTAATTGGGGAACAACATTCGTTTTGGCGATCGTTCTGAGCTTTGTCTTTATTCTTGAGAAAAATAGAATTATTGCATTTACTTCCAGGTTAAAAAGAAGCAAGCTTTCTTGGCTTTATGAAGAGTTCGAGTATTTTGGTAAGAAATTCATTCTGTCTTTCGGGAAAGTCATTGAAGCTCAAATGCTTATTGCTCTATGCAATACTGTATTTACGATTATCGGACTATGGATTCTAGGCTTTCCTTACCTGTTTGCTCTAACCATTATGATTTTCCTGCTTAGTTTAGTTCCCGTAGTGGGTTTTTTAATTTCATTAATTCCTTTATGTATCATCGGGTATACAATAGGCGGACATCTGATGGTGATCTATGTGCTATCCATAATCGCTGTGCTTCACTTCCTGGAGGGTTATTTCTTAAATCCGAAACTGATGTCTTCTAAAGTGAATCTTCCTATGTTCTATACGTTTGTTATTCTCATTTTCTCAGAGCATTACCTGGGCATATGGGGCTTGATCGTGGGAATTCCTATCTTTATCTTTGTATTAGATATCATTGATGTCGATACGGCGGAATAATCGATGTTTTGGCAGCTGGTCTTGAACCCGAGGAACGCATGAATTTATGAAGCAGCACACCGCGGCGGTTTATGATATGCAGAGATTCTCAGTTAATAGATTTTGTTGTTCAAGTTATGGCGGATCGAGATTTCAATGTGGAAATTTAAGAAATATCCGGTTTGATCAAGGACGGATGGTAGTATTTGGGTAATTGTCTTTATATGCGTTGACAATTGCAAGTTTCGCAACTAAGCTAAAGGAAGTATTCAGTAAAAAGGGTAGGTTGGATACAACTCAACTTCATATCAATAGAAAATAGGTGTGAGAAGAACGCTTCTATCACTTAAAAGGGAAGTTCGGTTTCATTCCGACACGGTCCCGCCACTGTATATGGATTTCAGCAACTCAAGCTGATCCTTTCAGAACAACCACTGGAATATAGCCCGGGAAGGTCTGAAAGATATATCCTTAGTCAGGAGACCTGCCTATTTTAACAACACTGCAGCCCTACGCGGAATTAGGGAGTGTTAGAGATCGGATGTTCTTTTTATGTAGGTGGTTCAGTTTCTTTGGAAAGCGCCTGCCTTATTAGAGTTATATCCAGGCATTTCTAACATTCTCAATGTTGGAAATGCTTTTTTTATTTTCTATCAAAAGGAGATATGAACAATGTCCATCACGAAAGCATTAAGAAGCCGCAGAGCGGTAAGAAGCTATGAGCCGAAAGAAGTAGAAACGGAGAAAATCAACGCGCTGCTGGAAGCGGCCACCTGGGCGCCCAACGATCGTTTGCGTGAACCGTGGCATTTTTATGTAATCCGCGGGGAAGCGAAGGCGCGATATGAACAGATCGCCCGGGATTTTCTGGAGGAGCGGTTTCCAACGAAGCCGCATTTGGTGAAGGAATCGATCGCGGTGCTGGAAGCAACGCCGCTTGTCATTGTAGCCACCTCGGATGTCATTCCGGGCGATGAAGCGTCCTCCGAGGATAATGAATATGCCGTTGCTTGCGCGATACATTCCATGTGGCTGACTGCGCAGGAGCTGGGGCTGGGCCTAGTATGGCGGACAAGAGGCATAGGTCTTTCCAGAGACGAACGATTGTACAAGCTGATCGGCTCCCCGGAGAACAAGAAAATTGTCGGGGCCGTATTCGTCGGCTATCCTTCTGCTGACAGTGTGGAAACGAAACGTACGGCATTCCAAGACAAAACGACATGGCTGTAAGTTGGTATTTGTCCGGAAGAATTTGTCGAGTCGAGACTTCATGTACCAAATTAAGGAGAAGGAACATGAACCGTGCCGTTTATTTTCTGCTTTATGTATTCTTTGCGGTTTTACTAGTTGGATGTAACTCTCAGCAGGATTCCGAATCGAATAAGGAAGTTCAACGGAATGGAGATCCCCAAAAGCTGAGACTTGCCTGGACGAGCGATGCCGGGTTCCCATCCCCCTTTGCCTTTAGTTCCAGAGGACCAGCTGGGTACCTTCGAGTCAGTTATCTTTATGATACGTTAACCTGGAAGGATCAACAGGGTATTATTCCATGGTTGGCTCAGAGTTGGGAGACTTCCGATAACGGAAGGACTTACACCGTTCATTTGAGAGAAGGTGTCAAATGGCAGGATGGGAAGGAACTCACAGCTTCTGACGTTAAATTTACGTTTGCATATCTTTCTCAGCATGGTTTCGCTTGGGGAGATACCAGTATGATAGACGATGTCGAAGTTAAAAATAACACGACCGTAGTCTTTCATCTAAATAAGCTTTTTTCACCATTTGTGGAAGAAGTCATGGGAGTGATCCCTATTATTCCTGAATACATTTGGGCTAACGTTAAAGACCCCAAATCCTTCCGCGGAGAAGGAGCTGCTGTTGGAACCGGTCCTTATATTCTCAAGAGCTATAATCAAGAGTCCGGGCAGCATCTATTCACGGCTAATGCAGACTATTTTAAAGGAAAGCCCGTTGTTGAGGAAATTTCCTTTATCACTGCCAACAACACGGTATTATCGCTAAAAAATAAGGATATCGATGCCGTCTTGTCCAACAATTACAAAGATGTTCAGGAGCTGAAAAAAGCAGGCTATCAAGTCATGGAAAGCAATCCTCATGGAAGTATCGTCCGTATGGTATTTAATCTGGATCATCCTCTATTGGGTCTTAAAGATTTGCGGCACGCGATAACCTATGCTCTTGACCGGGCTGCGATTGCCGAAAAAGTGCTCGGCGGTAATGGAGCGGTTGGAAATGCAGGGGTCATCCCACCTGGATCACCATGGTATAACCCCAATGTCAGGGCGTATGATTATCATTTGGAGAAGGCCAATGGCATATTGGACAGCCTGGGATTTGAAGATCGCAATCAGGACGGGATTAGGGAAACGAGGGATGGTACGAATCGAAACTCGGGAAACGGAGTTAAAGTGAAGCCTGAGAAATCAGGCTTATTTTTAACGGTGACGGCAACTGGTGCTTTGAAACGATTACGGTTGTCGTACATCCAGCAAGTTCTCTTGCTAGTTCTCAAAAGAGAGTTTATTTTTGGACTTCTATGGAACCGGTTCCGTATACCAATGTGTTACATAGAATAGAAAGGGAATAACCCATGACATCAGTGATTATAACAACCTCCGCATTTGGTGCGGAATAATCATGTAGTAAATGGTAAACCCACATTTTGTAAAATTAATCAATATCGAAATAGTAATATTATACCAAGCTAAAATAACATATTTTAAATAATGGAAGATGTAATCAATTTATTTAATGTTTGATTTTATTTGAAATCATTGATATATATTAATTGACATTAATTAGTGACACACGGGATCAGCAGGAGTTGTTCTATAGATTCAGCCCAAAATACAAGTAAAATGATGGATTTACTCTTGTTGTATTCCAAATTGAATCTTGCTGTGTTAAAGGATCCACGATCGTACATTCTATAAACGCATATGATTAGCAACGATGCTGTTGTATAATAATCGATATGAGGAGGGCGGAGTATGCAAATGGCATTTGACCACCAAGTTTTATTTGAACATGTATATAAGAATGCTTCGATCGGTATAGCCTTAGTATCGATGGATCGAAAGTGGATATGTGTAAATCCCGCGGTGTGTACGATCTTTGGATATGCAGAAGAGGAATTAATGACACTTACGGCGGCAGACTTGACCTATCCTGATGATCTAAACAATAACGAGTATTTAATAAAAGAATTGCTGGAAGGTGTTATTTCTTCTTTTGAAGTAGAAAAACGGTACATTCATAAAAATGGAGAACTCATTTGGACTTCATTACATGTTTCGCTAGTACGTGATGAAACGGATGGAAAACCTCTTTACTTCATTTCACAAGTTATTGACATTACTAAGAGTAAACTTGTGGAACAAAAGTTGCAGGAAAGCATTGAACGTTATACATCGTTAAAAAAGTACAACCACGATGCCATCATTTCGTTTGGTTTGGACGGCAGTATTATAAATGGAAATCAAATGGCGGAACAGCTATCCGGATATCGCATTGAAGAACTGTTCGGAGTGAGCATTTCCAAATTAATTGGTGAAAAAAATCTTGCCAATGTACTTTCAGTTTCAAAAGATTACACCAGTGTTGAAAAATATTTAAATAACATCAAACACAAAGATGGTCACTTCGTTGAAGTGCTGGCCACTTTAGCTCCTATTATCATTCATAGTAAAAATGTGGGTTTCTACATCATCGCGAAAGACATGACAGACCAAAAGAGGCTTCTGATTGAGAAAGAAGCCGCTGAAAAGACGAATAAAGCAAAGAGCGATTTTTTAGCCATGATGAGTCATGAGATCCGTACTCCTATGAATGGTGTAATCGGAATGACGGACTTGCTTTTAGAGACGAGTTTGGATTCAGAGCAAACTGAATATGTTCATATTATTAAAAAAAGTGGCGCTACACTTCTTATGATCATCAACGACATTCTGGACTTCTCCAAAATTGAATCAGGCAAGGTAGAAATAATTGAAGAACGATTTAATGTGAGGTCAATTCTATCCGAAACACTAAATATGATCATGCCAAAAGCACTTGAAAAAAATTTAGAAATCACTACATCCGTTTGTCCTAACGTTCCCAACAATGTTGTTGGGGATGATACGAAGTTAAGACAAGTACTTATGAATTTGTTTAGCAACGCCATTAAGTTTACTCCTAATGGAGCGGTTGCGATCTCCGTTCAAAGTATCTCGCAAGAACAAGATACGGTACGTCTTCAATTTGCGATCCGAGATACAGGTGTAGGTGTGCCTAAAGAGAAGGTTGTCCACTTATTTGAACCATTTTATCAGGTGGATAATTATATGACACGTAAGGTTGAAGGAACTGGATTAGGATTAGCTATCAGTAAAAGGCTTGTTCAGCTAATGGGCGGCGAAATCTGGTATGAACCACGTAAAGATCAATCGGGGTCTACTTTTGTATTCACTGCTAACTTTCAGATCCTAGCCCATCCAGAATCCATTCAGTATGATATGTCAACCCAACAGGATAACTTAATGGGAGATTCTTTAAAAATCCTGATAGCGGAGGATAATGCAGTTAACCAAATGGTATTAAAAAAAATGCTTGAGAAGCTTGGTTATAATTCAACTGTAGTCGAAAATGGAAAAGAAGTTGTAGAAGCGTTTGAGCGTTATCCATATGACATTATTTTTATGGATGTTCAAATGCCTTTGATGGATGGATTAGAAGCCGCTAAGACGGTCAGAGAATTGTCTAAGAAAAGTCCTTTTATCGTGGCAGTAACGGCACATGCAATAAAAGGCGATCGCGAAAAATATTTAGCAGCGGGTATAAATGAATATGTAAGCAAGCCCATTAGTATTGATGCTATATCAGATATAATTGAGAAATTCCTTGAACTCAACAACACACCCTAAGCAGGTGTGTTTTATTAATGTGTGGTGGTAAAAAGGTGACGAGTTTCTCTTTGCCATGCCTTGCTCCACCAAAAAACTTGAATCAATCTTGTAACATGTGGCTCAAATCGGAAGCCGAAGTAGGATAAGCATAGATCATTTTCTTAATATCCGTTGTTGTAAGATCGAATTGGATAGCCGTCGCAAAATGATTTATCAATTCGTCAGCCTCATTACTGAGCAGATGAGCCCCCAATATTCGTTTTGTCTGTTTGTCGATAATGACTTTAGCCATCGCATATTTTTCATTGGTTCGTTTATACGTATACCATCCCGACGTGTCGATCTTGTTTATGGAGATGTCATACCCCATTTGAAGTGCCTTTTTCTCTGTTAGTCCCACCGAAGCTATTTTAGGTATGGTAAAAACGACAGTGGGCATTACCTTGTAGTCTGGTATTATATGGTTTCCTTTCAACAGGTTGGACGCCACCGCATGCGATTCCATATTGGCAATTGGCGTGAGCGGTAATCCCTCTGTTGCGGCTGCATCTCCCGCAGCGTAAACCCTAGGGTTACTCATGCTCTGAAGGTACGGATTGACTGTCACTCCATTGCTCTCACTTGCAACATTCCCTTTTTCAAGGTCCATATGTTCTAATTCCGGAGTACGTCCGGCCCCATGAACGACTAATCCGCCTTCCCATTGCGTGCCTGTCCCATCGTGAGTTCCTTTGACAATAAATTGATCCCCTTGCTTTTCGATGGATCGAACTTCCGTGTTCAAATGCAGTTGAATTCCAATTTCTTGCGATTTTTGAATAAGCAAATCTACCAGGTCTGGGTCAAAGCTTGCGAGCGGTCGTTCTCCCCTATGAAGGATATGGACTTCAGAACCGGCTCTTGCCGCGATATGAGCAAATTCAAACGAGATATAGCCACCGCCGATAAATACTATTTTTTCTGGCAGTTGATCTAATTCCAAAAACGCATCGCTATAGGTCAGATGTTCACCACCTTCGATGGGTAAGGGAGTCGGCTTTGCTCCGCTTGCAATGAATATATTTTTTCCTTTTAATCTGTGACTTCCTACTTGAACCTGGTCTTCACTTAAGAACGCAGCCTCACCGTGAAAGGTCTGAATACCTGATTCGATGAATTTCTGTTCCCGTGCTTCCGGTGCAGGATCGGTAAATGTACGTTTGAATGCCATTAAATCAGGCCAATTCATTTGACCTTCTGAGGCCAAGCCATTTCCTTTCATGCGTTGTGTCCAGTCTATGATTTCGGCAGCTCCAACTAAAACCTTCTTCGGATCACATCCTCTAAGCTGGCAGGTCCCTCCAAAGGGACGAGAATCGATCATGGCCACTTTCCAACCTGCATGATTACACTGTGAGGCCGCAATGGATCCCGCAGACCCGGTGCCAATAACAATAAGATCAAATATGTGTTCCATATTGTTCACTCCTCAGCTTAAATTTTGCCCTCTATACTTCTTTATCCATTGATGATCTCCACCAAACCTTTACCTTGCAGAGCAAGCAGCCACTTCATTGATTTTTGTATATTCATAGAGTTGATAGGATGATTATCCATGCTTTTTTTAGGTTAATAGAATGAATGGGTTACTTATGGATAAAGGAGGACAAGCGGGTTGGGAAAAACAAGTGTTGATCTAAAATTAAAGAGTGCAGATCGTCTAAAAGCTTATTTTTCCGAAATCAGAACATTCACAGAAAAAATAGTCGAACCTTTGAAAACAGAGGATTTTATTATTCAGGCAGTGGAGGATGTAAGTCCGGCAAAATGGCATTTGGCTCATACGACTTGGTTTTTTGAAGCGTTTGTTCTTGCTCCCCATGATTCGTCTTATCAGGTTTTCCACCCTCAATATGATTATTTATTTAATTCTTACTACATAACGCACGGAACTCCGTTCGACCGTTCATCACGCGGACTGTTGTCCCGTCCCACGGTTCATGAAGTCATGAAATACCGTCACTATGTGGATGAACGCCTTCTTCAATTTTTGGATCAAGCAGAAGAGGCTCTCTTTCTGAAGGTGTACCCCATGATCGAAGTGGGGCTTCACCACGAGCAGCAGCATCAAGAATTATTGTTTATGGATATGAAATATAATTTTTCGGTGAATCCCTTTAAGCCCGTCTATCTTCAAAAGCAGACCATTGAATCAAAAAAGGCCCCTGAGCTGAAGTGGATGGATATAGACGAGGAACTATCATTTATTGGACACGAAGGAGAGGGGTTTTCCTTCGATAACGAAAGACCTCGCCACAAAATATGGCTTCATCCATACCGTTTGGCCTCGCGGCCAGTCACAAACGGAGAATTTATGGCTTTTATCGAAGACGGCGGATATGATCAACCAAGCTGCTGGCTATCCGAAGGCTGGGCAACCATGAAGGAAAGAAATTGGAAGCATCCTTTGTATTGGGAAAAGTGTCACGGGGTATGGCATCAATACACCTTGCACGGTTTAGACACGATTCATCCGGATGAGCCCGTTTGTCATGTGAGCTATTATGAAGCAGATGCATATGCCCGTTGGACCGGTAACAGGCTCCCCACCGAAGCGGAATGGGAGCATGCTTTTCAGGATCAGGAAAGGAACGGAAACTTCGCGGAATCCGAGCAGTATCATCCCAATACGGATTATAGGGTAGGTTCAAAAGGGTTTAGCAAGGGGTACGGAGATGTTTGGGAATGGACCATGAGTCCATATTCTCCTTATCCGGGAAATAAGCCGTATGACGGTACGCTTGGAGAGTATAATGCGAAGTTTATGTGCAATCAGATTGTACTTAGAGGAGGATCCTGCGTGACACCTGAAACTCATATCAGACCGACTTACCGCAACTTTTTTGCCCCGGACAAAAGGTGGCAGTTCGGAGGAATTCGATTGGCAGGGGATCGATTATGAAGAAGCTTAATCAAAGCAGAGTGGAAGTTATCGATTACGCTCCGACTGCCGATGATTTTTTATCAGAAGTGCTATTTGGATTTCAAAAGAAGCAGAAAGAATTAAAGCCAAAGTTTTTTTACGATGAAGCAGGTTCTCTTCTGTTTGAGCAAATAACAGGCTTGTCTGAGTATTATGTTACCCGAACGGAGCTGTCTATTTTAGAAAACTATGTTTTCGAAATGGCGAACATGATTGGAAGAGATGCTGCTCTAATTGAATTCGGAAGCGGGAGCAGTACAAAGATCAAGTGCCTCTTAAATCGCCTTGTGGATCTATCCTATTATATTCCCATTGACATTTCACATGAAATCTTAGTTCAATCCGCAGATGCATTATTGGACGATTACACCAGCTTAAATGTACTGCCGATATGCGCTGATTTTACAAAAACGATCGTTTTTCCGCCTTTATCAAATATGGGGAAGAAAGTTATCTTCTATCCAGGTTCTACGATCGGCAACTTTGAGCCTCACGAAGCTAAAGCATTTTTAAGCCAAGCCTGTTCTTTATTGAAGAAAGGGGACGGCCTGCTGATCGGTGTTGACCTGCAAAAAGACCCGCATATTCTACATCAAGCGTATAACGACAAGCAGGGAGTAACAGCGAAATTTAATTTGAATGTTTTGAATCGCATCAACCGTGAGCTGCGAGCTAATTTTCAATTGGATCAATTCGCACACCGCGCTTTTTATAATGACAAATTAGGCCGTATAGAGATGCATATTGAAAGCTTGGAACACCAAAAGGTGTCCATCTATGAATATGAGTTTCATTTTGCTGAAGGGGAAACAATCCACACGGAAAACTCTTATAAATATACCATTGAGGGCTTTCAGTCAATGGCTGAAGATTGTGGATTTACGCCGGAGAAGGTATGGACAGATCCGAACGAGTGGTTTAGTGTACATTTCCTGCAGATTCAATGAGCCATCATCACGCCCGGCAATTGGCTTTAAATGGCCATACAGCGAAGCGGTAAAAAATCTCCCCTGCAGAAACAGTTTGCAGGGGGATAGGTTTGAATATTTAATTTGAATCGGCAAGTAATTAGCTCTCATATATTCGTGCTGATCAATCCAGCCGTTTCAGCGCGATTTGCTAAACTTCAAATGATGCACCGTAATATTGGGCTATAAGAGTGAGTTTTTGGCTAATACCCGTTTTACCGTTGTTTTGAAGTGATGGATGGATTTCTCCATTTTACCATTCTTATAGGTGGCCATATATACTGGCCTGGACGGTAAATCTATCTCGGGTAAGAGCACTTTAACAAGCTCGCCTCTTTTTATTCCTTCATTTACATGTGAAATAGGTAATACGGCTAAGCCTACTCCAATGCGGGCCAAATTTTCCACAACTTGAAGAAAAAATGCATCAAGGACGATCTCAAATGAGGGATGATTTAAAAAGTACTGATTGATCGATTCCCATGGATCGATGTTAATATTATTTAAATTAGACAATATAATAGGTACAGGGTGTTTGATAATCTCGTGGTCAACGATATATTGCTTAACCACATCCGGGTGGCCCACACAAACGACCTCTTCCATGTAAATGAGCTCATAATCCAAATGGGAATTAGGGAAAGCGACCGTAGTAAAGCCCACGTCTATGGTTTTGTCTATCAACATGTCATAAACATGTTGTGAATGGGCGGTATATAGGGAAAGGCGTGTACTGTGATGTAAACAGAATTCTTTAATCACTTCCGGCAGCAGGTTAACACTTGTAGTCGGCGGAGAGGCTATCACCAATTTTTCTTCATGTACCTCGTCCGATATTTTGTTTTTTCCCTCTCTAAATATTTGAATCGTACGTTCTGCATAGGGTAAGAAGCTTTTCCCTGCTTTAGTTAGAGTAACGGATTGTGGCGTCCGCACAAACAAGGGAGTTCCCAGTTCAGTTTCAAGGCTTTGAATTCGTCTGCTTATCCCTGGCTGTGTAACCTGTAAAGTTTCTGCCGCCTTTTTGAAGCTTTTGTGATGGGCAACGGCACAAAACGTAACGAGATTTTCTAAATCCATTAGTGTAGAACCTCCATTTTAAGATGCGAAAACCGCATGATACTATGACTATTTTTCAATTGTATCATACTTCATTTGTATTTATAATCAATTTTGAAAGTGATTATAAATATGGAGGGATTCTTATGGTCGAAAACACAATCAAAAAATTGGTATTGGCGAACAAGATGTTAAGTAACGAAGGCATATTGGATGCTTTTGGACATGTAAGCGCAAGACACCCGGAAAACCCCGATCTCTATTTATTGTCCCGTTCTAAGTCTCCTTCCATAGTAACTGAAGATGACATAATGACTCACGATTTTGATGGGAATGTTTTGGATAAGGATTATAAACCCTATATGGAACGTGTGTTACATGCACAGATCTATAAAGCTCGACCGGATGTGAAGGCCATTTGCCATAATCACGCGACATCGCTTATTCCCTTTACTACAACAGGGGTGGAAGTTAAACCCATCATACATATAGGCGGTATGTTTTATGAGGGAGTTCCTGTATTTGATGATGGGGACGTATCAAGCGGCATGTTAATTATGAACCCAAAGGAAGCGGAACGGGTAGCTCGAACCTTGGGGAACAAACGGGCGTTATTGCTGCGAGGGCATGGAGTTATCGTAGTCGGCTCTTCTCTTGAAGAAGTAGTTATGAGCTCCATTTATCTTGCCACGAATGCAGAAATTCAATATCGTTCCATGATGCTTGGCTCACCCAAATATCTCTCCTACGAAGAAGGAAGAGCGGCTATGGAAGTGATGTTCAGTCCGGTACCTTTGGAGAGAGCATGGGGGTATTGGGCTGACCGGGCTGAGAAGTGACTTTGATAAATATGGGGGGGAACCATGCAAGAGCATCATTTAAAAACAGATGTGTAGTTTTAAGGAAAAGGGCTCTGGGATTAGGAAGATGGGTTTTCCGAAAAGAATATCGAGAGTCCGTGATATCAAATGTCACTTTACAACAATGCCTGTACCCTTCATGGTGCGGGTTTTTTTATTTTCAAGCAGATGAAGGTTATTGCTTGACAGAAGGAGTTTCGGACACTTTTTGCTTTATTTTATGACTGAATATTTATGTTGACAGTTTAAAATTTACCATCTAAAATGGGGAAATAGTCAGATGTCAGTTGTAAGACATCATTCAAAAAAAGACTGAAATGTAAAGGGGGTATGGATGTAAAGGAAAAAATAAAAGGTTTCATTTCGGTATTATTTCTTCGGAGACCATCCTATATAAAGAGCATCAACATCATAATGACTGACATCTTCGGTTTATGCCCTTCAGCAATAGTAAACTTCCCCGGAAGCGGAAAAGCATGTAAGTTATGATATACACGAAGCAAAGAATGATTGGTTCATTTTATGTAAGCGTTTGCAGCGATAACAAGAGGAGTCGTTTTTACATTACAATGATAGCCAAACAGATCATATGAACTCCAGGCATAGCCCGACCTTCAGACGTAAGGAGCTAATAGGAGGGGAATTAAGTGAAACAGCTTTCGACTTCTTTAACAAGCTTGCTGAATGGACTGATGATCATTACGTTGTCCTCTATGGCTATTCTTGTTTTCGGTAATGTCATCATGAGGTACGCGTTCAACTATGGTATTACATGGTCAGAAGAAATTTCCAGGTTTCTGTTTATCTGGTTGATCTTCATAGGATCGATCGGTGCCTTGAAAGATAATGAGCACTTGGGTGTAGATTCGCTTGTAAAAAAGTTACCGCCTATGGGGAAAAAGATGGTTTACGTTGCAAGTAATCTGCTCATGTTATGCGGACTTTATATTTTATTTGACGGAGCGTGGCGCATGACCCTTGTGAGCAAGGAAGTTTTGGCCCCTGCGACCGGTCTTCCCCTTTCCTACATTTACGGACTTGGCGTTGTGGTAAGTGTAGGCATGACTATTGTTCTGCTGATTAATTTGTACCGCGCCTTGTTTGTTCGTCATGCTATTGATGAACTTACGAAGAAACTTGAATCTGAGGAAGAAATACTATCGGCATCGGTGCCTCGGGATCCTCATGTACAAAGGAGCGAAAAGGCATGACAATGACTGTATTTGTCGGTACACTGCTCGGTACTATGGCCTTGGGTATGCCGATTGCATTTTCTCTAATGTTAACCGGTATCGCTTTAATGTTTTATCTTGATATTTTTGACACGCAAATTATTGCGCAAAATCTAATCGATGGTGCGGACAATTTCCCATTGATGGCTGTTCCGTTCTTTATTTTGGCAGGCGAGTTGATGAATGCCGGAGGAATTTCCAAGCGGATTATCACATTTGCGATGTCCCTCGTCGGACATATTCACGGTGGATTAGGATATGTAGTCATTATTGGAAGCGTGATCTTTGCGGGATTGTCCGGTTCGGCTGTAGCGGATACGGCAGCGTTGGGAGCTATTCTGATTCCCATGATGGTCAGAGCAGGATATGATCGCAGCAGGTCTACGGCACTGGTCGCTGCTGGAGGCATTATCGCCCCCATTATTCCTCCCAGCATTCCGATGATTTTATTTGGGGTATCTGCAGGGGTATCTATTACCAAGTTGTTTATGGCTGGAATCGTTCCCGGCCTTCTCATCGCACTCGGTCTAACCGTTACCTGGTGGATTGTTACTCGAAAAGAAAAAGTGAAAACCGAGAAGCGCCGATCGTTCAAAGAAGTCCTTGTGGCAACGAAAGAAGCGGTATGGGCGTTAATATTACCTGTGATTATCATAGTAGGCCTCCGGGGTGGTGTGTTCACTCCGACCGAATCGGCCGCCATTGCAGCTTTTTATGCATTGTTCATTGGCCTTTTTGTTTACCGAGAATTGAAAATAAGCGATTTAAGTCGAGTGCTCCTCTCTGCAGCCAAAACAACAAGCGTAGTGATGTTTCTTGCAGCTGCTGCGATGATATCCGCCTGGTTAATTGCCGTTGCCAATATTCCCATTGAAGTGGCAAGCATGCTTGAACCATTTATGGAAAATCAATTTATGCTTCTCATTATGATCAATATCTTGATTTTGATTGTCGGTACGGCACTGGATTTGACGCCTACCATTCTCATTTTAACACCGGTGCTAATGCCGATCGTTACTCAGGCGGGCATCGATCCGGTATACTTTGGCTTGCTTTTCGTACTTAACAACGTCATCGGCTTACTTACTCCGCCTGTCGGTTCCGTGCTTAATGTCGCATGCGGGGTTGGGAAGATCGGAATGGACGATATTATGAAGAATATTTGGCCGTTTTTATTGGTTGAAATTCTCATCTTGCTGTTGCTCATTCTGTTTCCTCCGCTTGTCACCGTTCCGGTGGAGTGGTTGACAAAGCGTTAAGGTTAAAAAAGATGATTTAAAATCAGGAGGTACACGACATGTTTAGAGTGAAGGCGTATCCGACCAATTATATTCAGGAACCGGGTATTCTAAGGGAGACGGGAGAATGGGTCAAAAAGTTTGGTAACCATCCGTTGATTATCGCAGGACCCACTGCCTGGTCCAAAGCAGGGCCGCAAATCGAACAAAGCATGAATGAAGCGGGGCTCAATTACCAGTTGGAAATGTTTAAAGGTCATTGTTCGGATGAGGAACTCAACCGCTTGTTCTCCAAAGCAAATGCTTCCATTGATATCGTGGTTGGTGTGGGTGGGGGACAGTGCTTGGATACGGCCAAAGCAATTGCGCAGCGTTTGAGCGTGTCCGTTGTTACTGTATCCACACTGGCATCCACTTGTGCCGCCTCAAGTCCTTTGTCCATTATTTATACTCCTGAGCATGTATTTGTGCGAGTGGAGGATTTCAACCGCTGCCCGGTTCTGGCTTTGGTAGATCCGGATATTATTCGGGATGCTCCTGTACGGTATTTGACTGCCGGCATCGGTGACACCATCGTGAAGTGGTATGAAGCCATTCCATTAAATACCGGCAAGTTTCAGAATGCCAAGACTAGAGCAGGACTCAAAATGGCGGAATTAGCAAGAGACATATTGATTGAAAACAGCGAACAAGCGATACAAGAATGTGAAAAAGGGGAAACCGGCGAATCACTCCGTCTAGTCATCGATGCGGTTATTCTTATAGCCGGATTTGTAGCAGGGGTTGGAAGGCACACCTGCGCATCGTCTGGCGCACATTCGATTCACTATGGGATGACGATCATCCCGGACATGAAAAAAGCTTATCATGGGGAACTGGTGGCATTCGGTCTCTTAGGCCAATTCAAGCTGGAAGGGAAACCGGATGAGGAAATAATCGAAATGATGAAGTTTTACCAAAGGATACATCTGCCGATTAGTTTATTTGATCTTGGTATGGCGGAGCTTCGTGAGGATGATTTGCGTAAAGGTGCCACGAAAGCTTGCGCTCCGGAGGAGCTGATTCATCGGCTGCCTTTCCCTATTCTGGAAGAAAACGTGTATGAATCCATTCTTGATGCCCATCATTTAGGTGAAAGCGTAAAGAAAGGCAGCATGGTTATTTAATCGGCTGTCCGAGTTTATTTCTCATGCGGCTTCATAAATTTTAAATAAAGGGAGAGGTTCAAAATGAGAAAAGTCGTTAGTTTTTTACTTCTGGCCAGCTTGGTTACAATGGTTGGATGTGGTTCCAAAACGACCCCTGCAGAGACTGGGGCTCAGCCGCCAGCCGAAAGTCCGAAGACAACAGGTACCGCACCGGCAGGAAATAAGCTGCCTAAGACGATGAAGTTTGGCACGGCATCGCCTAAGGATCATCCGATGTCCAAAGGGGCTTTTAAATTTGCTGAGCTTGCGGAAAAGGAAACCAAGGGAGCCATTAAAGTCGAAGTATTCACCGACGGCACTCTCGGTGGAGACGTCCAAATGATCAATTCCCTGAAAGCGGGTACTCTGCAGGCGGCAAGCATAGCCTCCGCACCATTAGCATCGAGCTCCAAATCCATGAATTTATTCGAGCTTCCCTTCTTGTTTAAAGATGAAGCCAGTGCTTATAAAGTACTTGACGGTGAGATCGGGAAACAGGTTCTGGCTGATTTGAAGAATCTGAATCTAATCGGGTTAAGTTATATGGAGAACGGCTTTCGGCATTTAACAACAGCTTCCAAGGATATCAAAACGGTAGCTGATTTGAAGGGGTTGAAGATTCGTACCCAGGAAAGTCCGATTCACTTGGACACATGGAAAGCTCTTGGAACGACTCCGACAGCAATAGCCTTTACGGAATTATTCACAGCCCTGGAGCAAAAGGTTGTTGACGGGCAGGAAAATCCATATACGAACATCAAGTTTAAAAATATGTACGAAGTACAAAAATACTTAATCAACACGGGACATGTCTATAATGTTAACCCGCTAATCATCGGTCAAAAATTCTGGGACACCTTGACGAAAGAAGAACAGCAGGCGCTGCAAAAGGCGGCGGATGAAGCAACCAAATATCAAAGAGAGCTAAGTCAGCAGGAAAATAAGGCTGCGGTTCAATTCCTTAAGGATAAAGGAATGATTGTTCATGACATGACTCCGGAAGCCCATAAGGAATTCGTTGATAAGCTTAAACCGGTTTATGATAAATACAGAGCGGAGCTTGGAGCGGACTTAGTCGATAATCTGCTTAATGCTGCAAAAAATTAATATAACTAGGTTGATTGCTCCAATGCAAAGGAGGACTAGGAAAATTGAATGGTTCTGAGCATGGTCGAGCGAATCGCAGCACCAAAATAGCCAAAGCCGATGGCGTGGTCGCCCAAATTTTGGGCGGCACGCGATTGCCGAGAATGTGCAGGGTTAGGCAAACGTTCGGTGACTTCCAAATTCATGACATTGAAAGGGCAGTAAACAAGCAGTTGGAACGGCCTGGAACCTTGGATAAAATCCGGTACGGGCAAACCGTCGCAATTACTGCTGGCAGCAGGGGTATTCCCCATATCGATAAGATCACCAAAGCGATTGTGGATGAAGTCAAGCGTGTCGGCGGAAAGCCTTTTATCATTCCGGCCATGGGAAGTCACGGAGGAGCGACGGTAAAGGGGCAGTTGGAAATTCTTGAGAGCTATGGTATCAACGAGGTATTCTTGGGTTGCCCGGTGCTAGCGACTACTGAGACGATTAAAGTAGGGGAAACAGAATACGGATTGCCCGTTTACCTGGATAAATATGCCTATGAGGCAGATGGCATTGTGGTGGTCAATCGTGTGAAGCCTCATACTGCTTTCAGAGGTCTTTATGAGAGCGGCCTTGTAAAAATGCTTACCATTGGTCTTGGTAAACAGAAAGGCGCACAAATATGCCATTCCCACGGCTTTGAAAACATGGCACTCAACATCGTTGCAGGAGCTAAGATCATACTGGAATCGTGCAATATTCTGTTTGGCGTGGCTGTCATGGAGAATGCCTATGATCAGACCAGAAAAATCCATGCCGTTCCTGCAGAGGACATTTTGGATGAAGAGCCTGTTCTGCTTGAGGAAGCTAAACAGCACATGCCGTCACTTTTGCTCAATGAATTTGATGTACTGATCATCGACGAGATTGGCAAAAACATCAGCGGGGACGGTGCGGACCCCAACATTACAGGTAATTTCTCCACACCCTATGCAACAGGCGGAGCCGTGAAGCAAAGAACGATTGTTTTGGATTTAACCGAGGAGACGCATGGTAATGCTTGCGGGCTAGGGATGGCTGATTTCACAGTGCAGAGAGCATTCGATAAGATGGATTTTGAAAAAACGTATCCAAACAATATTACTCCTGCTGTTTCGGGACCGGGCAAAATTCCTATTATCTTAGCCAATGACCGGCTTGCTATTCAAGCCGGTATCCAGACCTGCGTCGGTATAAACCATGAAAATGTCAGAGTAGTCAGGATCAAGAATACGTTAAAAGTGGAGGAGATCCTCATTTCCGAAAGTCTTTTGGACGAAGCAAGGAAGCATTCGAGTATAGAAATTTTAGAGGAACCCAAGGATATGGCCTTTAATGAAAGTGGAAATTTATTTTAAGTAGATGGGCTGAGAGGTCAAACAATATGTATTGACACTGTCGTAACTTGCTTTCGGTTAACATCGGCGGAATCAGCATCGGGGGAAGCACTGGGGAAGGGCACGCGGTGTCTGCAGATGAACTGCACCGGCTGCTGATGATTACGGGCGACGAGGTAAAGGGACGTGTTCCGATCATCGCCGGTATCATCCGTGATTGCACCAGAGATGTAATCGCTTACGCGATGGCGGCCCAGGATGCGGGAGCTGACTACCTGATGATTACCCCGGTTCGCTATTTCAAACCGGACGCTGAGGCGCACTTTGCGTTCTTCAGTGAAATCAGCAATACGATAGACATGCCGATTATCATCTACAATGTGGTAGGTAGCGACGGCGGCCATCACGCCGGAATGCATGGCTAGGCTTGCAACAATCAAGAATGTCGTAGGGATTAAGCAGAGCGGCGGGGACATCCATGTATTGAACAAAATGGTGTTAACGCTTCCGAAAGATCAGCACGTCTGGAGCGCAGTGGATGCGCTGTTGTATCCGACCTATGTGCTCGGAGCCGAGGGCTGCATCGCAGCACTGCCGACAGTACTGCCGGAGTTATGTGTAGAGCAATGGGAAGCTTAAGTGTTCATGGAAAAGGACCATCGGGTCCTTTTCCCATTTCAAATTAGTTGAGGTGAGCCTGGATGAAAAAGATAATTAATGACCCTATGGCGTTTGTTGACGAGACATTGGAAGGTATCGTTTATGCCTATCCCAAGCAACTGCGTTTCCCAAGTGATGAGAAGAAGGGGATCGTTCGGGCGGATGCGCCGGTCAAAGGGAAAGTGGCCATCGCAACGGGCGGAGGATCCGGTCATCTTCCGGTGTTTCTTGGCTATGTAGGTAAAGGTCTTGCAGACGGATCGTCTGTCGGCAATGTGTTTACTTCACCCAGTGCGGATGCCATGGTGAACGTAGCCAAGGAGATCCATGGTGGAGAGGGAGTTCTATTCCTGTATGGGCACTACTTCGGGGACAAAATGAATTTTGATTTGGCTGCGGAAATGCTGGAAGAGGAAGACGGCATTAGCGTGAAAACCGTTCGTGTCTCCGATGATGCAGCGTCTGCACCACGGGATAGTTGGCAAAACCGAAGAGGTGTGGCCGGCATTTTTTTTGCTTACAAGATAGCGGGAGCATGCGCAGAAACGATGGTGCCTTTGGAAAAGGTGAAAGAAGTTACTGAAAGAGCGGTCTCGAAAATGGCGACCATGGGCGTGGCTCTTTCCTCGTGTATCATTCCTGCTTCTGGAAATCCTACTTTTGACATTGAAGAGGATGAGATGGAAATCGGAATGGGGATTCACGGGGAGCCGGGTATAAGACGAAGTAAGCTTAAACCGGCTGCAGAAATTGTACAAGAGATTGTACAATATTTGTCGGAAGATTTAACGTTATCATCGGGCGATGAGGTTGCGATGCTTGTGAACGGTTCCGGCTCTACGCCTTTGGAAGAATTATATATTGTGAATCGTGAGGTCCACATCTTGTTGTCCAAGCAAAATATCAAAATTTACAGGACGTATGTCGGCGAATATGCGACATCACTAGATATGGCGGGTTGTTCGATCACTCTCCTTAAGCTGGATAGTGAATTGAAAGGGTACCTCGATGCGCCTGCGGATTCTCCTTTCTTTAAGCAATTCGAGGGGGTGTAATTGATGGATTTCAAAAAAATGAGCCCACTGCTGGTTGAATTTGCGGAACGTAACAAGGAAGCGTGGAATAAACTTGACGGGGCTCAAGGTGATGGAGATTTAGGTGTTACGATTATTTTGGGGGCCGAAGCTTTAGCGGAAAGTGCAACGTCTTGTCATACTGTGAAGGAATGGTTTGAAATTGGAGGGAAAGCTTTGCGCAAAGCAGCTCCTTCTACGATGGGCATCTTGATTGCTTCCGCATTAATATCTGCTGGCAAATCGTTAGATTCTGAGAAAATGGTCCTTACTTTGGGAGATTGGGTCGGAATCCAAAGCTGTATGGTGGAAGAAATTCAAAAGCGGGGAGGAGCAAAGCTGGGGGATAAAACGGTATTGGATGCCCTGATTCCGGCTGTGCAAGTCTTCAGCAGCGGCGTGGATGATGGGAAAAGCGTACAGCAGATTTTGACTGAGACAACTGATATAGCAAAGCAGTCAGCCGAAAGTACGGCGTCCTTGGTTTCCAAAATCGGCCGTTCCAGCTGGCTAGGCGAGCGAGCTTTGGGCAATGTCGATGGGGGCGCGTGGGTATGCTATCAATTGTATGAGTTTATATTAGATTTAACGAAAAATGCTGAGCACAAAAACATAAAAACATGAGGAAGGAGGCACGCTTGCCCATGATTAATCCGTTAATAAGAACACCTGTTACAGAAGAAGCATTGGAACAAGTCATGGAATTGATCCATTCTGGGAAGGTCAAAGTGGGTGAGCGGCTGCCAACTGAAACTCAACTTAGTTCCATGTTAGGCATTAGCCGCAGTACGGCTAGAGAGGTTTTTATTACTTTACAAGCCCAGGGCTTTATTGAAATTAAAAGGGGTAAAGGCGCATTTGTTATCGACAGCTCCGATTTTTATGAACGGAAATTTATCGAGTGGTTTCAAAAAAATGAAATTAAAATACATCAGCTATTGGAAGTCCGAATGACGATTGAGCCATATTCCGCTCTTATAGCCTCTCAAAAAATAACAGATGATGATATCATAGAGCTGGAGAAAATCCAGGAAAATTTCATTCAGGCCATCCAAGCTAAAAAGGTAGAGGATATGATTGCTTTAGATGAAGGCTTTCATCTCAAAATCATTAAAGTATGCCAAAATGAGCTGTTAGAATTCTTTTATTCCAATGTAATACCTGTCCTTCAGGAGTATCGGAGAAACGTATTTTCACCGCCGGCAGATCCTACGCTTGCTATAAAACCGCATTATAAGATCATTCAAGCATTAAAAGAACGTGATGCTCAAAAAACGTACGACGCGATGATAGATCATATTAAAGCGTCGAAGACCGATGTGACAGGTAAAATACGAAAAATCGTATCGTCAACCAAGCACAATCCTAATTAATTCAAGTGGGAAAGAGGTGCGGAAACATGGAGCAGTTGGGTATCCGCAACTGCTTTTTTTATGGCATTACGATTCATGAGAAAGTAATAAAATTTTCCAAATGATATTGACTACTCCAAGGTTTGATTCTATAATAAAAGTAAGATGTCAGACAATAGACATCTATCAAAAATAGGAAGGTGACTTTGTGAAAAAATTAAGAGGCATCATCCCACCGGCCGTTACTACGTTTAATGAGGACGAAACGATTAATGAAGAGTTGTTCCGCGAGCATCTTCGCTTCTTGTTGTCCAGTAACGTCGGCGGAATCAGCATCGGGGGAAGCACAGGGGAAGGTCACGCTTTATCCCCAGATGAACTGCACCGCTTGCTTACCATTGGACGGGAAGTTATTCAGGACCGGGTTCCTCTTATTGCCGGGATTATCCGTGACTGCACCAAAGATGCCATCGTTTTCGCAGAAGCCGCCCGTGATGCAGGCGCGGATTACCTGATGATTACACCGGTTCACTATTTCAAGCCGGACGACGAAGCGCATTATGCCTTCTTCAAGGAAATCAGCGATGCGGTCGACCTTCCAATTATCATTTACAACGTAGTGGCGACAGCGGTAATTACGCCGGAATGCATGAAACGTCTGGCCGCCATTAAAAATGTAACCGGTATCAAACAGAGCGGTGGCGATATCCATGCACTGAACAAGATGGTGCTGACCCTGCCAAAAGACCAGATCATTTACAGTGCGGTAGATGCTTTATTGTATCCTACCTACGTGCTTGGCGCAGAAGGTGCCATTGCGGCCATTCTGACCGTACTGCCGGAGCTGTGTGTGGAACAATGGGAAGCGTTTGAGCGCGGAGATTTCGAGCGTGCCAAGGAAATCCACTACATGATGCTGCCGACCTGGCTCTCGATGGATAAAACGAATATGCCGGCTCGCACGAAAGAAGTGCTCAGACAGCGCGGATTTAATGTTGGGGTGCCGCGCAGCCCTTTCCATCCGATCGACGAGGCCGGTAAAGAGGAAATCCGCAAAGGGTTGATTCACGCTCAAGTGCTTCAAGAAGAAGCATTACGATAACTTTCTTGTAACGGTTTACTTTTCATAGATTAGCAAGTAAGTCCTCATCGGTTGTTCATTTTATTTCCTAAGAAAGGCAAAGGACCTTGATCGGTCCTTTGCCAATCTACCAAATGCAGCAGAAACCGCAGCTTCCACTATGGTCTTTCGTCTCTGATTGAAAACGGAAGTGGTTCTCTTAAATAATAAATGAAAGCGCTTACTGCATTCATTCAGTAAATATGCTGGAAATCGAAGGTTTTATGTAATATGAATAAAACTCTGAGTACAAATTTAGTTGGGGGGCTTGACCATGAAGAAGCCGTTATCCATTGTATTGGCCAGTATGATGACATTAGCCGTAATGATCGCCGGAGGTTGCGCGAATGGAGGAGCAGCAACTCAAACGGCCGCTCCCGAAAAGACTGCTGCACCGAAAGAGACTCCGCCTCCGGTCAGCTATCCGACGAAAACGATTGAACTCATTGTTCCTTTTGCCGCAGGAGGGGGAACCGATGCTGTTGGGAGGGTCTTGGCAGAATCGCTTAAAAGTATTCTAAAACAAGACGTTGTCGTCGTTAATAAGACAGGAGGCTCAGGTGCCGTCGGTATGCAGGAAGGGTTAAATTCCAAACCGGATGGATATACCCTTACTATGGTGACGCGTGAAGTCACATCCCTTCCTTTACTAGGGCTAGCGCCATTCAAAACTTTGGATTTTAAATACGTTGGAAATATTAATAAAGATCCTGCTGTACTTGTCGTCTCTAGTGATTCCAAATATAAGACGTATGATGATCTGGTAACCGCTCTAAAAGCAACTCCCGGTAAGCTCAAGTTTGCGGCTTCGGCTGTTCCTAACTATTATGCGATCCAGTTTGGTCAAGCTGCAAAAGTGAATTTCATCACCATTCCTTTCCAAGGCGCCGCCCCGGCCATCATTGAAATCTTGGGTGGACGCGCTGATTTCGGTTTATACAATCCCGGCGAAGTGAAGGCTCAAGTTGAAGCAGGGAAATTGATTCCCTTAGCGGTTATGGATGACAAACAATTCCCTGGATTTACAAATGTTCCTACGATGAAGGAAAAAGGGGCTGACGCGGTTTCTGGAACTTACCGCGGAATCGCAGTTCCTAAAGAAACCCCGGATCAAATCGTTAAAGTACTGGAAGACGCGATGGCAAAAGCAGCGCAGGATCCGAAACTTATGGATTTTATGAATAAGCAATTTTTGGGGATCGGATACATGAATGCCGTGGATTTCAAAAAATTTATTGAAGAAGACATGAAAATACTGCAGCCTATTGTGGAGATCTCCAAAACGCAAAAATAACAGGTTGGTAGGTTCAGGGACGATGACAATGGGTCTTCGTCCAATATACTTATCATGGTGCAGCAAATACTGCGACCAGCAAAGGGGGATTACTCATGGTAGAAAATAAATACACGCACGAGTACTATAATGAGTTACAAACCAAATTGTATTCCGCAGTGATTTCGGATATTCTTGATGAACTTGGTTATCGCAACCAGACGATGGACCCCGAGATTCGTCCTTTGACCGGCGATACGGTCTTGGTGGGCAGGGCGAAAACTGTATTAGCAGCCGATGTATATCGGATACCTCAAGAGGCCTATCTTAAGCAGATGGAAGCTCTGGATTCAATTAAGGAGGGCGAGATATTTGTTGCTACGGTAAGCGGTTCTCGACGGTCCGCTTTTTTCGGAGAATTGATGGCTACGGCAACGATGCAAAATGGAGGACGCGGCGCGATTATCTTCGGACTCACTCGTGATACGAGCAAGATCAAACAGTTAAATTTCCCGCTTTTTACATGCGGATTCCGGCCAACCGATTCCTTGGGACGAAACGAGGTTATCGATTATGATATACCCGTTGGGTGCGGGAGTGTGACCGTTAATCCGAATGATCTTATATTTGCGGATATTGATGGGATCGTTGTTATTCCTTCGGCAGTTGAAGAAGAGGTCATTTCAAAAGCAATGGTGAAAGTAAGTAAGGAAAATGTAGTGCGTGATGGTATAATGAAGGGAATGAGTGTCAAAGAAGCTTATTCAAAATACGGAGTGTTGTAATTTATTATGAACGGGAGTGGAATTCATGCTGAACCCATTAGAGAGGACACCGGTCACGGAAGAAGCGCTAGAACGTATAAAAGAGTTAATTACATCGGGAACAATACCCGTGGGAGAGAAACTTCCTCCCGAATACCAATTGGTTGCCCAATTAGGGATTAGCCGTCCTTCGGTAAGGGAGGTACTCATCACCCTTCAGGCGGAAGGCTACATTGAAATCAGACGGGGCATAGGCGCCTTTGTCATCGATAAGGTGGATTTTGACAAAAAAAAGTTTGTGGAATGGTTTCAAACCAATGAGTTTAAGATCCAGGAGCTTTTGGAAGCGAGAATGGCGATTGAACCGATGGCCGCCTCTTTGGCTGCGCAAAGAATAACCGATGAAGAGTTGGAACAATTGGGAGCTCTCTATGAGGAGTTTGTAAAATCGATTGAGGATCACAAGCTGGAGGAAATTGTTAAGGGGGATGAGCTTTTTCACGAAATGATTTTAAAAGCAAGCCGCAATGAATTGCTGTATTTTATGTACTCCAATTTTATCCCTGCCATGCACGATTACCGCAGCCGCGCGTTCTCGCCTCCCGCTAATCCGTATAAGGCAACGGAGGCACATATCAAAATATACAATGCTTTGAAAAGCCGAAATGCGAACGAGGCCTTTCAGGCGATGCTCTTTCATATCAGGGAATCCCAGAGCGATATTATAGAAACTGCACAAACGATTTTTTATTCCAAAAAAGAACAAATTGAAAAATCTTAGCAAAGGGGAACCGCGATGAAAATTGCCGGATTGTGGGTAGGGCTATTTTTTTTCATCTTTTCATTGGTTATGTTATGGCAGTCCCTTACGCTTGATTATACCATGCCTTTCGGACCTGGACCCGGATTTATGCCGTTTTGGGTAAACATCATTTTCCTGGTCCTTTCTTTACTTTTTATATGGGAGTCCGTTCAGAAAAACCCCATTGTTCTCTCTCAAATTATACCCAAAGGACGAGGATTAACGAATAATATCGCTATATTGTTATCGATTATCGTTTTTATGATCATAGTTAACTATACCGGATTTATTGTCGCAGGTAGCATCATGTTATTCATTTTGTTTTCACGTAATTATAAATGGTACCTAGGCTTAGGTTTATCTGTAATGATATCAGGATTGGTGTTTATTGTTTTTAAGACCCTATTGGATGTTCCGCTTCCAGTAAATACATTCGGGTGGTAAAAGGGGAAGACTAGGGATGGAGTCTTTGGGACAGTTGTTGCTCGGGTTTGAAACCGCTATCACTTGGTGGAATTTACTGTATTGCCTGATTGGCGTGACGGTCGGGATGCTGGTGGGAGTCCTGCCCGGATTAGGCCCAACCACAGGAACGGCTTTATTGCTGCCGATCACGTTTGGATTGGAGCCAGTTTCCGCCATTATCATGCTGGCTGGGATATACTACGGGTCCATGTATGGTGGAACCATTACTTCTGTTCTGATTAATACCCCGGGGGAAGCTGCTTCCGTTATCACTTGTCTTGATGGTCACCCTTTAGCCAAACAGGGAAGAGCTGGAGCGGCTCTTGGAGTAGCCGGATTGGGATCCTTTATAGGGGGGACATTCTCGGTGATCGGACTCGCTTTTCTCGGTCCGCCGCTTGCTGAATTGGCTTTACAGTTTGGACCGGCCGAATTTTTTGCCCTTATGATTCTGGGATTAACCATGGTGATTGGCTTGATGGGTAAGTCGTTCATCAGAGGTATGATTTCCGCAGTGTTCGGCTTAAGCTTAGCACTTATCGGGCAGGATCCGATTTCGGGAGCAGTGCGGTTTACTTTCGGTGAACCCCGGTTGATGAACGGATTGGATTTTGTCACTATTGCCATGGGGTTGTTCGGGCTTTCTGAAATTATGCTAGCCATGGAAGACAACACAAAAATGAAGATTCAAACCAAGGTTAGCGGATTGCTGCCTAAACGTGAGGAGTGGCGCCCTACCTTAATGGCAATTAGCAGAGGGACGGGCATCGGATTTCTCATCGGCTTAATACCAGGCTCCAACTCGGTTATTCCGGCAATTCTATCGTATACGGTAGAGAAGAAGGTGGCCAAGGATCCTTCCCGATTCGGAAAAGGTGCCATAGAAGGTGTGGCCGGTCCTGAAACCGCCAACAATTCATATTGCGGCGCGGCGCTCATTCCGTTGTTCACTTTAGGAATCCCCAGCTCGCCTACGATTGCTATCCTCTTTGGAGCGTTTATCATGCATGGTTTAACGCCAGGTCCTACCTTGTTTCAAACCAATGCCAATCTTGTATGGGCGATTATTGCCAGCATGTTTATAGGAAACTTGATTCTGCTCATTATGAATCTTCCGATGGCCGGGGTGTGGGCAAGGATTGCTACGGTCCCTCCCAGATTACTTTATCCTATCATTCTTATTATTACTGTCTTGGGAGCCTATACCGTTAGTAACAGTCTGTGGGACGTGGGAATCATGCTGATTTTCGGAATTATCGGTTACTTTATGAAAAAAGTGGATATACCTATGGCCCCAATCGTCCTTACCTTTATTCTCGGCAAGCTGATGGAAAACTCCCTTCTGCAATCCTTAATCGGTTTTGAAGGCAGTTTTTTGGGTTTTTTCGAACGCCCGATCGCTGCGACCTTGTTGTTTATAGCTTTTGCTATTCTCGGATTTAGTATCTACTCGGGAATCACGAACAAGAGAACAATCCTTGCAGATGACGTTGAGATGTAAAAGATATAGAGTCCGTCTAATTGAATGGTTAATTAACAATGAAAATGACGTGCAAACTGACCGCAGTTTGACACGTCATTTTTGATTATTATGAGGTACTTTATAATTGTGCATTTTAGCGGTTTAAAGAGCTAGGTTCTTTGAATTGCTGCGTTCCATGATAAAATTCGTAAATCGAAGGATCGATTCGGGAAGAAAACGATCTTTCTTATAAAATAGAATGTGTTGACAACTCATCTTTAATTCCGTAGATAGTGCTTTTAACATGTTCAGTTGAAGCTCGTTCTGAATGGCGCTGGTCAGGATAATTCCCGGTTTGTTTATGGATACGACGCTTTTTTTGAGTGCTTCCTGATTGCCGACCTCCATCAAGCTGTTTGCCGGTTTGCCAAAATGCTTCATGAATATCTCATCGATGAAGGATCGTGAGGGTACTCCTTTGGGAGGTAATATAAAGGGTTGATTTTCCAAATCTTTTAGCGTTAAATACGTTTGTGTCAAGGGATTATCCGGCGGGACGATAATTTTCATTTCATCTTCCCATAATGCAACGGATTGCAGCTGCGAATGGTGTTTCGGTGACAACAACATGATAAGGTCGCTTCTGCCATCCAGCAGGTTTTGGACGGCTTGTTGGCCTTTCGTATGATTGATCGAAATATGTAAGCCGGGGTTTTCTGTCTGAAATTTGGCACTGAATGGAGTCAACAAGTTAATACTGGCCGGGATGTTGCAGTCAACGATGATTTCATATCTATTCTGCCTTAACGTTTCTTGTTTAAGCATTTCCAATTGTTCAATCTGCTCACGCAATCCTTGCGAAAGTACGTACAGCTTCTCTCCAAACGGAGTTAATACGGTTTTTCCTCTTCCTTCGCGGGTAAATAAAGACTGCCCAAATTCTTTTTCCAATTGTTTGATGTTCATGCTTACTGCCGGCTGTGTTAAATAAAGTGCTGCAGCTGCTTTATGAAATGTTCCTTGTTCGACCACTGCGCAAAAGGACAATAATGGTTCGATTCTCATTAGCCCTCCGATAAGTGTGACTTATTAATGAAGACCATTTCGTTATTGGACGGTTTCTTTATCTGAGAATATACTATATTTAACGAAGATCTTTTGCAGGAATAATCATTGGCCACTCTTGGAAGACAATAGGTTTTCAAGTATTAGCAGATCAACGAGACATGATTTGGTATTTTGCTCCCAGAATGTTTATTTACATATGTCGGATATGTAGTTTCGTATTGCGATAATAACCCCTTTTCCTTATCTCTGATAATCACCCACATTCATTTTCCATGTATACAAAGCTCCTCCTTAAAACAGTCATTCATTATTGATTATACTAAATCGGAAGTCATTATGAAAGCGCTTTTAAAGTAAAAAAAACTTATTTTTGTAAGGAGAGACTAAAGTATGGTCGATGTGGATTATGAGGCATTAGTTCAAAAAGATCGGGTTCATCGTTTAGTTTACATGGATCAAACGATATTTGACGAAGAAATGAAAAAGATTTTTGAAAAGGTATGGGTGTTTGTTGGACACGAGAGTGAAGTAGCCTCTCCAGGTGATTATAAAACGACTACCATTGGAAACCAACCTATTATTATGGCAAGGGATCAGCGTGGCAGCGTTCAATTACTTTTTAATCGGTGTACTCATCGAGGGGCTGTGGTATGTCGTGAAGAAAAAGGGAATTCAAAACGTTTTCGTTGTCTGTATCATGGCTGGACCTTCACGAATAGCGGGGAATTGTTAGGAGTTCCCTATGTGGACGGTTATGGAGAAGGGTTTGATCCCTCTTGCCTGAGTTTAGTCCAAGTGCCTAGGGTAGAAAGCTATCGAGGATTTGTTTTTGGGTCGCTCAATCATCAGATTGAAAGCTTAGACCAATATTTAGGATTGGCTAAATATTATATTGATTTAATAACGGATCGCTCGCCGACGGGTGAAATAGAAGTGACACAAGGAGTTCAAAAGTATGCATTTAAAGCCAATTGGAAGCTGCAGTTAGAAAATTTTGTAGATAGTTATCACCCTTCTTTTACGCATGAAGCCACCTTTGAAAGAAGAAGTTATCGTCTGGGCAAACCGATCGAAGGCCGTGGGGATAAGGGAGGGGAGAATGTATATCTGGGCAATGGGCATTCCATGATCGATTATTCTGCGGCAGAGGGGGGCCCCCGACCTATTGATGCAAGGCTAGAAGAAGAATACGTCGATGCTTTAAGAAACAAATATGATCCGGCATACTTCGATAAGGTTCTGAACAAAAGTAATATGAATTTAGCCATTTTCCCGAACTTGTTATTTCAGTCCAGCCGTCAGCACTTCCGCGTTATACGACCTGTTCGTGCTGATTACACGGAGATCTATGCCTATCCTTACAGGCTGAAAGGCGCACCGGATGAACAAAATAACCGCGAAGTGAGATTAGTGGCAACATGGGCCGGTCCGGCCGGATTGGGGCAGCCTGATGATATAGAGGCATTTGAAAGAGTGCATGAAGGATTGAAAGCCTCACAAGTGGAATGGGTGTTATTTCATCGCGGTTCGCACCGTGAGCGTATTGGTGAGAATGGCGAGATCAGAGGACTCGGTGCGGATGAAGTTAGTCAAAGAGGGCAGCATCAAGAATATAAGCGGCTTATGCTTGAACCGTAAACTAGAGGGGTGGATGATCTTGACAGCGAATGCCAAGTTGAGAGAAGAAGTTGAGGATTTTTTGATCTATGAAGCTCATCTTTTGGATGAAGGAAGGATGAATGAGTGGCTGGACTTATTTACAGAGGACTGTATGTATTGGCTGCCTTGTAATACCGAGAGTCATGATCCAATGGTAGAGACTTCATTAATCTTTGATGATCGTAAGGCTTTAGAAGATCGAGTATGGAGATTATCCAGCCCCGTCGCATACTCGCAAGTACCAAGATCCCGCACGATTCATGTCATTGGAAATATTCGAATCGTATCAGCGGATACCAGCACTCTTGTCGTGCAGTCCAATGTAGTGATATCCGAGGTAAGACTAAATGAACAGCATATCTTTTCGGGAAAAGGCGAGCATCAATTGAAGCGAAATGATAACGGGTGGAAAATCCATACAAAAAAAGTTGCTTTGTTGAATAACAATCTTCCATTACGTAATCTGACCTTCCTTATTTAAGTTCTGTTTTGGGGGGAATGGCATGAAAAGCAGTAAGTTAACCGAATATCTCACTTTAAGAAATGAATTCGCTGCCGTGAGATTGGAAATGTGTACAGATGCAAACGGGTTGAGGTTAAAAATTATCGATCTGGATTCCAATCATATGATTATCTTAGACCCATTTGAGGTTGCTTCATTGGTTTGGGCAACTTCTGAAGAGTTCGACAGGCTGGCCAAACCCCTTTAGATGATAAAGCCTAAAAAATTCAACCATGTTGTAATCGATTTTTTTGGACATGAACAAAAAGGGGGCATTGGTATGAATTTTAGACGGACGCAGCATAAATTAGTCGTTTCTCTATTCATTTCAGCTCTATTCATTACAGCATGCAGTGGCGGTTCAACGGTTAAAGATGAAACAAGGAGCTCATCAACCGGTCAAGATCCTCCCCATTCTTCCTCATCTAACACTAGTGGTACGCAGGGTGATTGGGATGCTGTTTTGGCGGCCGCCAAAAAAGAGAAAACCGTGAACTGTGCTTGTCCTCCACGGCCGGATTTTTCTAAAGTGCTGAAGGAAGGATTTGAAGCAGCATACCCTGGAATCACTCTCGAAACAACGTCTGCTCCGTTACCCGAGTTTCCTGTCAGGGTTGGTAACGAACAAAAAGCGGGGAAATATTTATGGGATGTCTATATGTTCGGTCCTGGACCTGAGGTCTATGATTTGAAAAACCAAGGTGGGTTTGAACCCTTCAAGGACTATATTGTATTGCCGGAAATTCTAAATGGTTCTGTTTATGAGGGGGGATTGGAAGCGGCATTTCTTGACAAAGAGAAAAAGTTTATTTTCTCTATGTGGTACCAAACCAATGATGTTGGCATTAACCGTAATTTATTGCCGGATGCCAAAATAACAAAAGTAGAAGACCTCTTGGATCCGAAGTACAAAAATCAGATCGTATGGGTGGACCCGAGAGGCGGAGGAGCCGGATCCAATTGGTTAGCGTATATTTATTCAAAACTGGGCAAAGACGGCATTAAAAGATTATTAATAGACCAAAAGCCTCTTTTTGTAAAAGGTAATCAAGAGCTTGCAGAACACTTGGTACGGAATTCAAAGGCTATAGGATTACCCCATACAACCCGGGATACACTGATCCCGTATGAAAAGGCCGGCGTTAAATTTAATTTGGAATCCGCCGGGAATGAACCTGAAATTTCGATGGCAAGTGTCGGCGGATCCAGTCCTGCCGTATTTAAGAACCCGCCTCATCCTAATGCAACGAAGGTGTTCATCAATTGGCTTTTATCAAAGGAAGCCCAAGAGCTTATTTCCCAGAAATTAAATCAAAACAGTCGACGTATCGATGTCACTGTCGCCGATCCCGGGTCTGTACCTAAAAAAGGAACGCACTATTTTTATTCACAAACAGAAGATGGGTTAGCCATCAGGGTAGAAGCTCAAAAAATAGCAAACGAATTGGTTCCTTAATAATAACTTACCAATTGGGAGGTGTTATAAACCATGCACCGTCTTCGAATGATGAAGCTCATCACTTCCATTTGTGCAGCCATGCTTATCATCGTATCGTGTTCCGGGCAACCGCAATCCAATCCACCGGAAGCAGCGGTTACAAGCGAAAATAATTCAAACGCAAACGTGCCGGCAAAAGACACGAAATGGGAGGCCATTCTTGAGGCTGCTAAGAAGGAAGGGGTCGTTTACTGCGCTTGTCCTCCAAGACCAGATTATGCCAATGCTTTTAAAGATGGATTCGAGAAGGCATACCCCGGAATCAAGCTTGAGGTGACCGCAGCACCCGTTCCGGAATTTCCGGTAAGAGTGTCGAATGAACAAAAAACCGGAAAATATTTATGGGATGTTTGGATGTTCGGAACCAATTTGAAAATTTTTGATTTGAAAAATGAAGGCGGATTTGAACCTTTCCTGGATTATGTAGTGCATCCTGAAGTATTGGATGGATCCGTCTATGATGGAGGGTTAAAGGCAGCATTTCTTGATCAAGAGAAAAAATATATTTTTTCAATATGGAATTCTGTAAATACCGTTGCAATCAATAGGAATATGTTTCCGGATGTGAAAATCAATGATATTGGAGACATTCTTACCAATCCCATGTTTAAAGGGAAAATTGTGATGGGGGGAGATCCGCGAAGCGGTGGTTCAGCAGCTGTTTTTTCAACTTTCATTTATCATAAATACGGTGAAGAAGGAATTAAAAAATTAATTGTTGATCAAGAAGCCATGATTACAAGGGGAAATGAAGAGGCAACGGAACAATTCATTCGTGGCGGAAAAGGAATAGCCATTCCTGAAATACTGGAAGATACGCTTATTAAATATAAGGAGGCGGGACTCAACTTAGGCTTCATTGATAATGCTGGAAATTCTCCGGACGTGGGGCACGCCACAGTGGGGGGGACAGCTCCCGCTGTCTTTAAAAATCCTCCTCATCCCAATGCCACAAAGGTGTTTATTCATTGGGTCCTATCCAAAGAAGGACAATCGTATATTTCTAAGACGCTAAATAATAATAGCAGGCGATTGGATGTTCCTCCAGTTAAACCATCTTCGGTTCCACAGAAAGGGAAGGAGTACTTTATTCCACAACTCGAGGAACATGTAAGAGAATCCACGAATGAAGTCCATAAAATATCAAGAGAACTAATCAAATAAAAGCATGTATGCATCGAATCTGATGCATCAAAAATTTCGAATGGTGGTGTAAACATTGGGGCAAATATTAGGTATTGGTGTAACTCATTCTCCCAATCTTATGTATCCGGATGAACATATGGCGGATATTTTGAAAGGAATCCTAAGCAGCGGGAAAGTTCCTGTTGAGAAAAAGGATCCCTCCAATTGGCCTATTTCGATGAAGAACGAATGGGGGGAAGATGAAGGTCTTCTAGCAGCCAAAGCTCATCGAGAAGCGTTAGTTCATGAATTCAGAAGGATACGGCAAGAGATCGACCTGTTTAATCCCGACTTTGTTGTCATCTTTGGAGACGATCAATATGAGAATTTTCGGGAGGATTTGGTACCGCAGTTTTGTGTATTAAATTATGGTGATATTAGTGCTCAACCATTTTTACATGATCCTCCATTTCTTCGCGCGTCAAAGGGGAAAGATGTGAATAACTTCTGGGATGAACCTAAAGATCAAAAGTTCAGCTACAAAGGGCATGTTGAAGGAGGGGGGTATATCATCGACAAATTAAACCATCATGGATTTGATGTGGCGTTCTCGTTTAAACCGCATCACTATAATGGTATCGCTCATGCCTTTGCGAACACGCTAAATTACTTGGATTATGACAGGAAAGGGTTTACATATCCGGTTATACCCTTCCATGTTAATTGCTATGGGAAAAGTTTATTACGCGGTGGGTTTCAAAAATTCGTCTCTGATAACGGTTTGGAAACGCCAAATGGGCCTACGCCTGCCAGATGTTTTGAAATTGGCATGGCACTAGGAGCTATTTTGGAGGACAGTCCTTGGAAGGTAGCCGTCATAGGCTCGTCAAGCTGGTCTCATGCGTCATTAACGTCAAAAACAGGATGGCTGCATCCGGATTTTGAATTTGATAAAGAGCGATATAATGAATTGATTGAAGGCAGGCATAGTGAATGGAGGAATTTATCCATTGATGAGATAGAAAACTCCGGTCAGATGGAATTAAGAAATTGGATTTGTCTAGCTGGAGCCATGGCGAATAGAAAGCCTAAGCATACGAAATTGATCGAGACTCATTTGTTTAATTCCAATAAATGCTTTGCTATTTTTTAAGTCTGAATCACTTAACTCATGGTACTTAGGAGGGAAAAGAGATCATGTTAAGTAAAGCAAAGAATGAATTGCTTACCAGGGTTGGTTCCGGCACGCAGGGCGGGGAGCTTCTGCGACGTTATTGGCATCCCGTATGTCCAGCTAGCGAGTTGAATAAGAAGCCAACCAAAAGGGTGCGTATTTTAGGAGAAGACCTGGTGATTTTTCAAGATGAAAACGGAGACTATGGTTGTATTACGGAACGTTGTGCTCATAGGGGCTGTTCGCTTTATTACGGTTTTGTAGAGGATGGGAAAATTCGGTGTCCGTATCATGGCTGGCAGTATGATAAAGAAGGGGTCGTCACTGAGATTCCATTTGATAACAGCTCGTTTCAAAATAAAAAACTGACGAACGCATACCCTGTACAAAAACTGAGCGGTTTATTGTTTATCTATATGGGGCCTGGTGAACCGCCGCTGCTTCCCAATTGGGGGGCTTTGGTAAGGCAGGATGGAAGCCGGAAAATTGAAGTACAACCCATTTTAAATTGCAATTGGCTGCAGGTACAGGAGAATACCGCGGATTCCACCCATACCTTTTATCTTCATGGCTATATGGCTAGCAAAGCTCAAGCCATGGGAGAGAGCCACAGCAAAAAGGAAAGGGAATTTTTTCTCAGGCCCATTACCGGATACGATTGGAAATACTGTGATTGGGGAATTGAGAAAAAAATTATTTATGGAGGAGACAATCCCGGAGAGGAGACTAGGCCTCCGCTTATTTTTCCAAATATTTTGTTGATCAAGACTCCTGACCATCTGGTTCAATGGAGAGTACCCGTCGATGACACGCACACACTGCTGATTTCGGTTTATTTCAGACCATCCAAAGACGGAAGCATTCCTGAGCAGCCGGAAGAACCTTCTGTAGATTACATTACTTTGGATATGACCTTTGACTCTGAAGGGGATTATAAACTCGCATTGGACGATCATCATTATGCCTTCGCGAACCAAGACCGAATGGCTCAAGAAACCCAAGGAGATATTTACGATCGTTCAACAGAGCATTTAGGCGCAACGGACAGAGGAATCATTATGTTTAGGAAATTATTAGATGAGCAAATCGCAGTTGTAAGGGATGGAGGCGAACCTATGGGTATTCTTAGGGATCCCTCGAAAAATGTGTGCATCGAATTTGATAGTACAATTCATGCTTTAAAATAACATGGTGATGAACCTTGTATTGTCGGCCATCCCTTCGGCATTGACTTCACCCATTTTGAACGGTACTGTATCCATTCCGGAGATGAATATCGAAGGCGTTCAAGCACAGTTTGTTGATCATAATTCCAGAAGAATGCTTCGCCTGGAGTTTGATGTTGCGGAAATGTCTTTTGCTACCTATGTCAAAGCGAAAGAAGAGGGGTTCCCTCTCATAGGTCTCCCTATCTTTACCGGACGACGATTCCTTCATCCTTGCATCGCGGTATCGGAGCGTTCCGGTATCCAGTCCGTGTCTGAATTGGCAGGGAAAAAAATAGGGATTCCCCAATATTGGATGACTTCTTCGGTTTGGCACCGCGGATTTCTACAAGAGGAATACGGCCTTCGTCCCGAATCGGTATATTGGTATACGATCACGGAGGAGAGGATGGACAGTTTGCGTTTACCCGATGATATTCGTGTGGAAAGGATCGATACCGATCTGTTGGGGCTGCAATCTCTGTTGGAGAATGGGGAAATCGACGCCATACTCTCACCAAAGCCGATCGGGCCATCCCCAAACATAAGGAGTACGTTTCCAGATGTTTCCGATGCACAAAAGCAATATTATTTGCGTACCGACATGATCCCTATTATGCATTTCGTCGTGATGAGGGAAGCGTTGGAACAGCAAAATCCAGGGCTTTCCGCAGCATTATGCAAAGCGTTTGAGAACGTGAAAAGACAGGCATACCTCAGGGACACCAGCGGCATTCAACTGGAGATGCCGATCCACAACATGACGTTTGATCAGTGGATGCAAACGTTTGAGCGCGATCCGTATCCTTATGGCATAGAGCAGAACAGAAGGGCGTTGGAAATTTTTTTGGGATATGCGTACGATCAGGGCCTGGTAAGCCGGCGTTTTGTACCGGAAGAGTTGTTTGTGTCTTAGGTTTTATCAAAAAATAGTAGTTAAACGGGAGGGCTTTTCATGTCAAAGAAACCTTATCAATCGATGTATGTGAATGCGAACGGTATCAGAACGCATTTTGTCGTAGCGGGGGAAGGCGAACCCTTAGTTTTGGTTCACGGAGGCGGCCCAGGCTCCGGCGGTGAAGCAGGTTGGTCAAGAAATATACCCGCGCTTGCCGAACACTTCCGCGTTTATGCCCTTGACAGAATTGGTTATGGTTTAACGGATAAGCCTGCTATTGAATACTCGGACCTCGCTTTGGCTAATCATTTGGCTGATTTTGTTGATGCACTGTGTTTAGACAAGGTCAATATGATGGGTAATTCCATGGGGGCTTACGGGGTTGCGCGGTATGCGGTTGACCATCCGGAACGGGTGAAAAAGATGGTGCTGGTGGCATCCGGAAGCATTGCATCGTCATTTGGTCTTAACCATAAATTGAGCATAGGCCAGGAGGCCATGAAAAAATGTAACGAGGAGCCTACCAGAGAAAACATGAGGGCGGTATTGGAAGGCTTGGTGAAGCATACGGAAAATATTACGGACAAACTCGTAGATAACCGGTTGGCCGTAGCGACTTCGCCCGGTGCTCAAGATGCGCAAAGGTCCCACGCGAAATACCGTGCGAGAATGAAGAACGACCCTAACCTTATGCAGCAGTACAGCTTAAAATATCGCTTGCCGGAGTTAACTATTCCTACGATGATGATCTGGGGTAAATTAGATACGTTTGCTCCTCTGGAGGATCTGGGTTACCCGCTCAGGGATATGCTTCCTAATCTAAAAGCTTTCCATGTATTCGAAGATTCCGCACATCAAGTACAAAATGACGAAGTTGAAAAGTTTAACCAAGTGGTAACCGAGTTTTTTAGAAATTAGTTAGCAAAGAAAGGGGCTCGGGCCGTTGTATGGACTGCCCGAGCATTCCAGATCAAAGGACAGTGATTATCCAACTCTGATTTTCGAGGAGACATGGAGAAGAATGAGTCAACTTAAACGACATGAGAATATTTTAATCACAATATTTCTGGTGTTTCTTATATTCAGTGTCTTCTTTCCCATTATTATTTTGCTTTTAAAAAGCTTTCAGGTAGATCAATCCTACTCTTTTGAGGCATGGAAAAGAGCCTGGAGTGAACCCGGAATGGCAACCGCCATCATGAATACTTTGCGCGTAACGTTTATGGTGCAATTGATTTCAGTTCCACTGGCGACCATTATCGCCTGGTTAATTGCAAGAACAAATATCGTGTCAGGTAATTCGTTGGAATTTTTGTTTTGGATCTCTTTCTTTTTGCCTACATTAGGTATTACCTCCGGTTGGATTTTGGTAGCGGACCCGAATTATGGATTGCTCAATCAGCTGCTAATGAAATTGCCTTTTATTGATGAACCGCCCTTTAATATTTATTCGTATTGGGGGATCATTTTTACCCATCTAACCGCATTGGGTATTTCAGTAAAAGTGATGCTTTTAGTTCCTGCTTTCCGAAACATGGATGCCTCTTTAGAAGAGGCGGCTCGTACTTCCGGTGCAAGTACTCTCGGATCTTTATTTAAAATTGTCATCCCCTGTATTGCGCCGAGTCTTTTTGTAGCCTTTTTAATGTCCTTAATTCGTTCCTTCGAGACATTCGAAATTGAGCTTGTGCTTGGAACGCCTTTTCACTTCTCCGTATTTAGTACGAAAATTTATAGCTTAGTTACTGCAAATGCGGATTATGGAGGGGCAACCGCACTTGCAATGGTCATTTTTGTAACGATGATCCCATTGGTATTTTTACAGTATTGGATTAGTCATCGTAAGGATTACACTACGCTGTCCGGGAGATTTAAATCTACCAAGGTAGATCTCGGCAAGTGGCGTTGGCCGATCACTTTATTAGTTTATACCATCGCTTCGCTCTGTACGTTTGTTCCGGTTCTATTCATGCTCATGGGAAGCCTAATGAATTTATTTGGCTACTTTAATGTCGAACAAATATGGAGCTTCCGTCATTGGGATACGGTATTGACCGGACATAAATTTACGAATTCTTTAAAGAATATGCTCATCCTCGGATTTGGAAGTATGTTCATATCAGTCATTGTGTATGGACTGATGGCCTATATCAGTGTAAGAACCCGTTACTTTGCCCGGGGGGCTTTTGATATCTTAACTTGGATTCCTTTCACGATTCCTGGTTTGGTTCTAGGGCTTGGCTACTTTTTGATGGTATTAAATACTCCGGTCATTAACCAATTATATGGTACCATTTTTGTCATTATCTTTGTCCAAACCCTATCGGCTATGACGGTAAGTATGCAAATATTAAAAAGCAATATGCTTCAATTAGGTTTTGATTTAGAGGAAGCAGGAAGAGCTTTAGGAGGCACCTGGTGGTATGGTTTCCGCCGAATTATTACCCCGTTAATGATCCCGGCTGTAGTACTAGTGGGGGTCATGGCTTTTGGATCCGCAGCTCGAAATGTAAGTGATATCGTGCTCCTAACAACGAGTAAAACCGAACCATTAGGTATCGTTATGTTGGGTTATCTCATGGGCGAGGATAAATCTGCGGCTACGGTTGTGGGAACGATTATTGTCATTATTGTAGGAATGATTGCTTTCATGGCCAGGATGTTCGGATTTAAGATCGGAAAGCATAACAGCTAAAATCATTTCATTGATTTTGCGATATTTCTAATTCGAAATGTGGAGGTTATCATATGGGAGAAATTGTTACGGCCTTGGCTTCATCTCATGCCTTTACTTTAATGGAGCCAAATGAATGGGATCAATTTCGCGAATTAAACAGGAATGGTTATGCTCGCAGGTATGGCCATCTGCCACCTGTTCATCCTCGGATCGCAGAGGAAGATGAGCAAAGTGTCGAGATACGATATGAGCGGATAAGAAATGGTCTAGCTGAGCTTCGCCGTTCCCTTGAAATCGCCAAACCTGATGTACTACTAGTCATAGGGGACGATCAAAACGAGAATTATACTACGGACAATATACCACAATTCGGAGTTTTCACGGGGAATGAAGTTCAAGTCGTTGATCGAGGGAGAAAAGAGGAGAAATTATATCCGTGTGATCCCTCGCTAGCTAATATTATTTTAGAAGGGATGATTGAAGAAGGCTTTGACGTTTCGTTTTCGGAATGTTTTCCGGATAACCGTTTAAAAGCTCATGCGCATGGAGAACCATTAAATCGTGTATTGCTGCCCCATGCGGATATACCGATCATACCCATCTTCGTCAATGGAATTCACTGGCCGGCACCTAGTCCTTCCAGATGCTATGCATTCGGCGAAGCCATATCCAAAATCATTCGTGAGAAAGCAGGCGCGAAGCGTGTGGGCATATACGCCTCCGGAGGATTATCCCACTTTACTGCGGGATACCCCTATTCAGTATATAAGGGGCCGTATGGTTACGGCTGCATAAGCGAAGATTTCGACCGAATGATTATTGACTGGTTATCGGATGGCAAAGGAAGCAAGCTTGCCGAATTGACAAACTCAGAGCTTTTGGAGCACGGTGAACTAGAGCTGCGTTCCTGGATTATTTTGTGTGGAGCAATTGGAGGAGGAAAAGCGGATGTACTAGCCTACGAACCTTTCTATCGTGCGATCATGGGAATGTGTGTTGCGAAGTGGGAATTAGAAAATAGTTCGCGGTAAATCCTAACGATCCTGAATGGGGTGGTAAATCATGCTAGACGTTATAGAGTTATATAAAGAGTTCCCAAGTGATTCAGGAAAAGTGACTACAGCGATGGATCATATTAGTTTTCATGTTGCAAAAGGCAGTGTATTTACTTTATTGGGACCTTCGGGGTGTGGCAAAACGACCACATTAAGATCTATTGCGGGATTAGAGAGGCCATCAAGCGGCATGATTAAAATCGATGATCGGGAGGTATACAATTCAAAAAGCAACATCTTCTTACAGCCTAATCATCGGGATATTGGTATGGTTTTTCAATCTTACGCCATTTGGCCTCATATGGATGTGTTTGAGAATGTTGCTTTTCCACTGCGTACCAAAAAGAAATATCCAAAAGAAAAAATAAAACAAAAAGTAAGTTGGGCTTTGGAGATGGTAGAACTAAAGGGCTTTGAAAATCGTCAAGCGACCAAGCTATCGGGGGGCCAGCAGCAGAGACTAGCTATAGCACGTGCCCTTGTACATGAGCCGGCATTGTTATTACTTGATGAACCCTTAGCCAATCTTGACGCAAAGCTTAGAGAACACGTAAGAGAAGAGCTGAAAAAACTCCAAAGAGGATTAGGAATAACTACGGTTTACGTAACTCATGACCAAACAGAAGCATTAGCTCTATCGGACGTTATTGCGGTTCTAAGGGATGGAAAAATTATTCAAATCGGAAGCCCGCGCGAAATCTATGAACGCCCCAATAGTCGCTTTGTTGCTAATTTTGTTGGCACTTCCAATTTTATTGTCGGGAAGATTCAACAAGCAGTAACCAATAATATTTACAAGGTAGAAACGAAAAGCGGTGTTCTATTAGCCAGCAGCATCGAGAAAAGACAACCAGGGGAAAAAATAATCATCACCATCCGTCCGGAAAATATTGCGTTATACAAGGACCCTCCGCAGTCTAAGGAAGGGGTTAATCTGTTAGAAGGAAGGAGTGACTTTGAGACTTTTCTAGGCGAGATGATTGATATGAAGATTGTTTGCGGAAAAGAAGTGCTTCGTGTTCGAGAGCATCCAAGTTGGTCGCTCCCTCAAGGTGAAACGGTGTACGCCCAAATTTCGGCCGAGAGTTGTGTCATAGTAACCTATGAGGCGGTGGAAGCTGCAGAACAAAGCCACGAGGAAAAAAAGGAAGGTGAAGGAGAGGCAGAATCAGCCTAAGATGACTGGGATGTTCCAAACGGTATGATATTTGAAAGCGATTTCATTTTTTTAAATTGGGGGGAGTACTGTATGAACAAAAAGGCCATCAAAGTTGCTTCCATGTCTACTCTTTCGCTTGTGCTAGTATGTTTGATTTCAGCTTGCGGCGCCTCCACTTCCCAGCCGGGAGAACCCCAGCAGCAAGCTGTTACAGCTCCCAATAAAAGCAAAGCAGATGATTGGAATGCGATTGTAAAAGCAGCGCAAGAAGAGGGGACGGTGAACTGCGGCTGCCCGCCCCGTCCTGATTTCACCAAAATACTCAAGGAGGGATTTGAGGCCGCATACCCAGGTATTACCTTAGAGGCAACACCTGCTACGCTCCCTGAGTTTCCATTGCGGGTTGTAAATGAGCAGCAGGCAGGAAAATATCTTTGGGATGTATATATGTTTGGTCCTGGTCCCGAAATATTTGAATTAAAGAACAAAGGAAATCTCGAGCCTTTCCTCGATTACGTTACCCTGCCAGAGGTGTTGGACGGATCGGTATACGAAGGAGGTCTTCAGTCGGCATTTTTGGATACGGATAAAAAGTATATTTTCTCCATGTGGTGGCACGCCAATAGCATCGGTGTGAATCGGAACATGTTCTCTGATGATGGAATTGACAGTTTTGATGATCTGTATGATCCAAAATATAAAGGGAAGATTGTTTGGGTAGATCCTAGAGGCGGAGGTTCTGGTTCCAGCTACGCGGCTTTTGTCTTGAGTAAATATGGCAAAGACGGTCTGAAAAAGATTTTGGTTGACCAGGAAGCCATGCTGGTGAAAGGAAATGTTGAAGCGGCTGAACAATTGATCCGGGGGGGCAAAGGCATATCCATTCCCGATATTTCATATGATGCGTTCGTTCAATATGAGAAAGCGGGAGTGAAGACGAATATTGCAGCTACTCAGAAACTCAAGGATCTCTCCTTTACCAGTGTGGGAGGATCAAGTCCAGCGGTGTTCAAAGAACCTCCTCACCCCAATGCGACGAAGGTTTTCTTGAACTGGGTGTTATCAAAAGAAGGGCAAACTTTAATTTCGGAGAAACTCAAGAACAACAGCAGGCGAAAAGATGTTCCGGTTGCCAACCCGGCATTACAGCCGATTCCGGGCGTGGAGTATTTTAACTCCCATTCCGAGGAAGGTGCCAAACTCCAGCGCGAAGCAGCTACCATTGCAAAGCAATTGATTCCTTAAGTACTAGAAATCCTAAATTTTATAGAAGGAGTGAGGTCATTGCCTGAAACTCAATCATCCGATCAAGTACAGCGCTTTTTTGCAGAGATGGACGCTGGACTGGAAAAAGGGTATGTACCCGCAAGGATATTTAACGATCCCGAACTCCATCAATTGGAGCTGGAGCGTATTTTTTCCAAGGCCTGGGTGTTTATCGGCCATGAATCGGAGGTGCCGAATAAAGGAGATTATTGCACAAGATATATTGGGAACGACCCGTTCATCTTCACAAGGGATGACACAGGAAAGATCCGGGTGTTATTCAACGGCTGCCGGCATCGGGGGGCGAAGGTGTGCAGGATGGAAAAGGGCAACGCGGTTACCTTCAGCTGTCCTTACCACGGGTGGACGTACAAAAACACGGGAGAATTAATAGGGGTGCCGGCCTATAATCTGGCCTATAAGGGATTGGATCGGAAAGAGTGGGGATTGCTGCCGGCACCGCACGTGGCTAGCCTCCACGGGTTTGTTTTTGCATCATTGGATCCCGCGGCGCCTTCGCTCGAAGATTACCTTGGAGACATGAAGTGGTACTTCGACATGTTGTTTGGATTAAATGAAGAGGGTTGGGAGGTGGTAGGGACTCCCAACCGCTGGATCGTAAAGGCGAACTGGAAGACGGGATCGGAGAACCTGGCTGGGGACAACTACCATACCACCTTTGCGCACAAGTCTCTCATAGAATTAGGGGTTTCACCTATCCTGCCAGAAGGAAACATCAACGGGTATCACGTAGTTGCCGGCAATGGGCATGCGTTAAGTCTATCCATGTCTCCAGAGGATCAGGAGGCGAAGGTTAAATTCTGGGGATTCCCGGATGAGGTGGTGTCGAAGCTGAACCCCGACCGGTTCAGCGAAGCGCATTACGAGGTGGCAAAGCGGTCACGCAACAGTATGGGAACCATTTTCCCCAATTTTTCATTCTTAAGAACGCCTAGCTCCCCTAATCCCAAAACCATAACTCCAACAACGTTTACGCGATTGTGGATGTGGCGTCCGCTAACATCGGACACCATTGAAGAATGGAGCTGGGTGCTGGTGGCAAAAGGGACTTCTAAAGAGTATATGGATCGATCATACCGAGCTGGAATGACGGCTTTCGGGCCTGCAGGGATATTTGAACAAGATGACACGATACCGTGGAAAGGTATGGTGGAGGTAGCCGGGTCCGAATTTTTCGGGAGATCCAACACGTTACTGAACTATCAGATGGGATTGGAAGGCTTCGGAAATGTTAAAAGGGTCACCGATTGGATCGGTCCGGGTGAAGTTTATTATCCAAGGTACGAAGAGAGGGTGGCTTTGTCGCTTCATCGACGGTGGTTGGACTATATGACCTTTCTTGCTTGATTATGGAAATTGCTAAATAACGGAAACCTTAGTCGTAGAGGGAGTGAGGTCATTGCCTGGAAATCAACCATCCGATCAACTCCAGCGCTTTTTTGCAGAGATGGACGCTGGACTGGAAAAAGGGTATGTACCCGCAAGGATATTTAACGATCCCGAGCTTCATCAATTGGAGCTGGAGCGTATATTTGCCAAGGCCTGGGTGTTTATCGGTCATGAATCGGAGGTGCCGAATAAAGGAGATTATTGCACAAGATATATTGGGAACGACCCGTTCATCTTCACAAGGGATGATGCAGGAAAGATCCGGGTGTTATTCAACGGCTGCCGGCATCGGGGGGCGAAGGTGTGCCGGATGGAAAAGGGCAACGCGGTCACCTTCAGCTGTCCTTACCACGGGTGGACGTACAAAAACACGGGAGAATTAATAGGGGTGCCGGCCTATAATCTGGCCTATAAGGGATTAGATCGGAAAGAGTGGGGATTGCTGCCGGCACCGCACGTGGCTAGCCTCCATGGGTTTGTTTTTGCTTCATTGGATCCCGAGGCGCCTTCGCTCGAAGATTACCTTGGAGACATGAAGTGGTACTTCGACATGTTGTTTGGGTTACATGAAGAGGGTTGGGAGGTGGTTGGGACTCCCAACCGATGGATCGTAAAGGCCAACTGGAAGACGGGATCCGAGAACCTGGCTGGAGACAACTATCATACCACCTTTGCGCATAAATCGCTTTTTGAAGTTGGCGTAGCGCCCTTTGGACACGAAGCCAACATGAGTGGGTATCACATCGTTGCTGGTAATGGACATGCGTTAAGTCTCTCCATGTCACCGCAGGACAAGGAAGCAAAGGTGAAGTTCTGGGGCTTCCCGGATGAGGTCGTGTCCAGGCTCAAGCCTGACCGATGCAGCAAGGCCCATTACGAGGTGGCCATGAAGTCACGTAACACCATGGGAACGATTTTCCCCAATTTTTCATTTATTCGCGTTCCGGTTACACCTGATCCCAAGAGGGTTCCGCCTGTTACTTTTACTCGATTATGGATGTGGCGTCCGCTGACATCCGACACGATTGAGGAGTGGAGTTGGGTATTGGTGGCCAAGGGGGCATCAAAGGATTACAATGAACAGTCTTATCGAGCAGGCATAGCGGCGTTTGGACCTGCAGGGATATTTGAACAAGATGACACGATACCCTGGAAAGGGATCGTAGAAGTAGCCGGGTCCGAATTTTTCGGGAGAACCAACACTTTGTTGAACTATCAGATGGGTTTGGAAGGATTCGGAAATGTTCAAAAAGTCACGGATTGGCCTGGGCCCGGTGAGGTTTATTATCCAAGGTACGAGGAGAGAGTGGCGTTGTCGCTTCATCAACGCTGGTTGGAGTACATGGCACAAAAAATCTAGTTTGTGACTGGGATTAAGGGGGAAGCGTAGCTATGCCTTACCTAACAAAGCCTTCCGAAAATACACAAAAATTACTTGAGGAAATGACGGAGCTGCTGGAAGCGGGATTGATTCCTTCCCGAATCTTCAATGATCCGGAAATTCACCAACTAGAGCTGGAAAGGGTCTTTACCAGCGCATGGATTTTTATCGCTCATGAATCGGAAATTCCGGGTTCGGGGGATTATGTCCTTCGTTATATCGGGAACGACCCCTACATTGTTTCCCGCGGAGCCGATGGGAAGATACATGTCCTGTTAAATGCATGCCGTCATCGCGGGGCGCACGTTTGCCGCGCAGAGAAAGGAAATTCGGCTTCATTTCTGTGTCCTTATCATGGATGGAATTATAAGAATACCGGTGATTTGATCGGAATACCGGCTTACAACGATGGATATAAAAAATTAAACCGCGCAGAATGGGGACTGTTAGAAGCGCCTCATGTGGATTCCATTCATGGATTTATCTTTGCATCCTTGGACCCTGATGCCCCAAGTCTGGAGGAATATCTAGGCGGCATGAAATGGTACATGGATATGATTTTCGGTTTACACGACGGTGGTTGGGAAGTGATCGGCACACCGAATCGCTGGATTATAGAGGCGAACTGGAAAACAGGGGCCGAAAATTTCGCAGGGGATAATTATCATACATTGACTACGCATAAATCTCTCTTCGATATCGGGATCTACCCCGTACCTCCACAAGCTAATATGAGCGGTTATCACATTCAAGCAGGTAACGGCCACTCGTTAAGCCTTTCGATTGCCCCCAACATGGACGACCCGGGCCCCAAATTCTGGGGATTGCCGAAAGAGGTCGTCGAAAAATTTGATAAAGGAAAACTAAGCGCGGAACAATATGAGATTGCTATGCGCTCACGGAACAGCATGGGGAATATTTTCCCTAATTTCTCCTTTATTAAAGTGCCGATTACCCCTGATCCTAAACGGATTCCGCCGGCGACCTTCACACGTGTTTGGTATTGGAGACCGCTGGGTCCAGACAAAATAGAAGAGTGGACATGGATTTTGGTCCCGAAGAACACTTCTCAAGAGTTTAAGGAGAATTCTTATAGGGCCGGAATGACCGCCTTTGGTCCCGCAGGTATTTTTGAGCAGGATGACACGACTCCTTGGAAAGGAATTGTTCGATCCGCCGGAAGTGTCAACTTTGGTCAAACAGGTGTCCATCTCAATTATCAGATGGGTTTGGAAGGAATGGGTGTAGCCAAGAAAGTGACAGACTGGCCGGGCCCAGGGAACGTTTATTATCCCAGATATGAGGAACGTGTGGCATTATCTCTTTACAGACAGTGGTTGCATTACATGAGCAGCAAGTAGTTATTTCTCTTCATTCATCAGGGTTAAAAATAGGGTTAAAAATTTTGTAAACAGAGGGGATGTCGGCATGACAATTGCTAATGGCGGTCAACTTTTACAAGAGATTACGGAGTTTCTAAATAAGGAATCAGAGCTGCTAGACGATCGGAAATTCAAAGAGTGGTTTGATTTGTTTACCGAAGACATGTCCTACCAGATTCCCATCCGTTTTACTGCAGATCGTAAACAAAGCTCTGACTTCTGCAGCAATGCGTGGGTTATGAACGAGGATAGGGGTTCTATGGAAGTAAGATTATCCCGGTTAGATACGGATTACGCCTGGGCGGAAATTCCGGCATCGCGTACAAGGCATTTTGTTTCAAACATCCGGCTGTATGAAGGAGAAAAAGATGATGAAGTCTTAGTGAAAGAGAATTTGCTCGTCTATCGGAGCATGTTTGACGATCCCACGTACGATCTTCTATCCGGTGAGCGTCAGGATACGCTAAGGAGAGTGGACACCGGGTGGAAAATTGCAAAACGGGTGGTCTATTTGGATCAAACAACGATTTCTACACATAACTTGGCCATCTTTTTATAATATATATTTATGTAATCCTGTGTCTTACGCTTCCAACCTAAAAATCCTATTTGTAAGTTGGGTGCGGCAGGAATAATAATGAATAAATTCCAAATAAACACCATATCTAAAAGTGTTTTTTTTCGATAATCATAAGCAAATATTGGTAATTATAGTGGCTATAATTCACATGGATTCATCGGTGTTTTCCTTGTTCTTACGGTGTTTTCAACGTTTTTACGACTTGCTGACAAATGTCAATTGCCAATAAATGCGGGTTTCAGGCTTCCTTTCGTGTGTGTTAACATCAAAAACACATTCAACACGAAAGGAAGAGGAGCCTTGTTTAGGAAAATATTTTTATCTTTGATCGTGTTTACGATCTTTTTTGCTTCGACAGCATCCCATGACGCATGGGCCTATTCAACTTCGAAAGCTAATGCTGTTATTTCTACGGGAAAAAAATATATGGGAACACCGTATAAATTCGCAGCAAAGTATGGTCAAACCCGGACTTTCGATTGTTCCAGTTTTGTAAAAACCGTTTACGCGAAAAATGGTATAACACTTCCGCGTACTTCTAGGGATCAGGCACTCAAGGGGACTACTATTTCTAAGAGCAGCCTGAAAAAAGGAGATCTGGTCTTTTTTAAAAGCGCGAATACTTCATCCAAACGAATTACTCACGTTGCCATTTATGCAGGGAACGGGAAGCTTCTTCACACCTACGGAGCAGGTGGTGTAAGATACAGTGATTTTAATAACTACTGGCAAAAACGCTATATAAAAGCGAAGCGAGTTCTTTAATTCAAACCAGTCCGTCGGATGTTTCGAATTGTGAACCGTGGCCCCTTTTATGGACAAAACAGAAAGAGACGTCTTAGTCAGATAGAGGATGGTTCCTGTATTCATCAGGAGTCATCTTTTTTTATGTCCATTGGTAGCCACCGGAGTTGTAATAAACCACATAGGTGTGTTTGACACATTCTATATCACATTCCTTCCCGGTTTTGATTATTCAAAATTAATGAGAAAATGTTAATAGTTTATAAAAAAGGAGATTTAAATTGTTCTTGTTAGTCTTCATTTGATGGGATATTATCTATACATAGAGATCCATCCTGTTATATTCAAAACAACAAAAGAGACTCTTATCATTATGCGTGAAGCTTACCATATCCATATCATGTTGAGATTCCGCACAGATACACTCCAATAGAACCATTTAGCAATCCACATAAAGCACCTTAATTTACTCCTCCTTGCTTGTTACAGTCCACCTTCCTACCCAAGACCGACAATAATAAAGAACTGACAAATACAAACTAAGCTTGAAACGCAGGTCTCAAAGCTAATCCCTCAGATCATCTTACTCAAAATTATTTGATTATTCAGATATTGTGGCATTCCGTGCAACTTCATCAAGCCTTAAGGAAGGGAGTAAGCAAGCTTATGCAAATGCTGCATGCCGTTCAAGAAGCGTTTCATCCCCGCGCGTTCGGGTCATTACCGCCCGAAGTCAGTGAACTTGTAACTCCCCGATCTTTCACGCGGGGGAGTATTATCATCCGGCAAGGTGAACCGGCACGGCATTTTTTCTATGTCCATGTCGGCCACGTGAGGGCTACCATCGTGCGCCCGGACGGTACGGAGAAAGTACTCGCCTTTGCGGAGCCCGGGCAGTTTTTTGCGGACGTTCCGTTCTTTCAGCACTCTAACCATTGGTACACGGGAGAAGCTGTGGAGTCCACTAAGGTCAGTGCGTTTTCCAGGGAAACCATGGAGGAGATTATTCGCATCCGTCCGGATTTCGTATTCACATTGATGCAATCGATGGCGCACAAGGTTTGGATGCTGAGCAATCAAATGATGACCCTTACTTTCGACCCTTCCGAGGTTCTGTTGGCCCGGATTTTGGTTGAGATCCTTGCTCGCAAACCCGAGGGTACGCGGTCGCTGTCCATGACCCATCAGGAGCTTTCCGCTTTGGCGGGCATCTCTAGAGTGATGGTGACCCGGGTGCTCAACGGATTGCGCGCTCGTGGAATGGTGGATCTCGGGAAGGGCGTTCTTTTCATCACGGATATGGCGGAGCTGGAGCGACTGGCCGATTTCGAGATTGGGTGAGCCGTATCCGGCGCGGTGGAGCTGTACCATCAAATTTTTGATATGTAACTAATGAACAGATCGACAGGTAATCCCCTGCTATACTAGGTTCAGGCAAACGCTGAAGAGGCCTGGTGTAGTTGCTTTCGGCGTGATGCACTATCAGGAAGATTCAGAAAGGGGAGGACCGAATGAGTTGGCGCATTGGTATCGACACAGGCGGCACGTTTACAGATGTGGTAGCTCTCAATGATGTGACTGGTGAGGAGATAGTGTTCAAGACATCCAGTATTCCCGATGACCCATCCCGCGCCTTCCTTGCCGGAATCGAAGGTGTTCTGGCTGAAATCGGCGCATCCGCTTCCGATGTTACCATGCTGCTGCACGGAACCACTGTGGCTACGAACGCTGTATTGGAGGCAAAGTACTCTCGCCTCGGGCTCATCGTCACCAATGGATACCGCGATATGCTGGAGGTGGCACGTCAGAACGTACCCGGAGAATTCGGCGCTATCACCTGGTGGATCAAACCTACGCGAGTCGTGCCTCTGGAACTGGTTCGCGAGGTTGAGGGACGTCTCAATTATCGAGGCGAGGAGCTGCGTCCGCTGAATGAACAGCAGATTCGCTTAGCTGCGCGCGAATACCGTGATTTGGGCGTAAAAGCAATCGCCGTGTCCTTCCTCCATTCCTATCAGAATCCGGTCCATGAAGAACGGGCTCGAGATATCATTCTAGAGGAATACCCTGAGTGTTTTGTTTCCATTTCAGCTGATGTCATACGCGAATACCGTGAGTATGAACGGACATTGACCACGTGCTTGAATACCGGCTTAATGCCTCTCCTTTCCACCTATCTTGATCGGCTGGGCGACCGGGCGCAAGGGGCAGGAATAGAAGCCCCGTTATATGTTATGAAATCCAGTGGCGGTGTTGCTACTGCTAACGAGTTGATTAAACGGCCTATTGCTGCTTCCCTGTCGGGGCCAGCGGCGGGCGTCATTGCTGCTGCTGCCATTTCCGGCGCGGCAGGAATACATGATGTGTTAACTCTGGATATGGGTGGGACCAGTACGGATATGGCACTCATTGAAGGCGGAATCCCACGACTGTTAACTGAAGGTAAGATCGATATTTACGATATTAAGGCTCCTATGATCGACATGACTACAGTGGGAGCGGGCGGCGGTTCCATCGCCTGGCTTAGCGGCAGCAAGGCCCTGCGGGTAGGGCCGCAGAGTGCGGGGGCTTTTCCTGGACCTGTGTGCTATGGAAGGGGCGGTCAAGAGCCTACGATTACCGATGCGAACCTGGTGCTTGGGCGGATTCCGCCTTACCTGCTTGGCGGGTCGATTCCACTAGATCGGCAGGCGGCCTATGAAGCAATAAAGACTAAAATTGCTGAGCCTCTGGGCCTTTCGGTTGAGAAAGCGGCCGCAGGCATATTGGAAATCGCTACGCAGAATATTGCTGCCGGGATACGCGTCGTCTCTGTACGCCGCGGCCGGGATCCTCGCAATTACGCGTTGTTTGCCTTTGGCGGCGCAGGCGGTCTCATGGCTTCCCCTGTTGCCAATGCGCTGGACATGAGCAGAATCCTGATCCCAACGGCGCCTGGGGCTACTGCTGCAGCGGGTCTGCTCTATTCGGACGTACGTGTGGACCACGTGATAACCGATGTGCAGCTCGAAGACGCACTTGATGTGGAACGGCTGAACGACGAGTTCCTGCAGCTGCGTGATCGGGTTATACAGGATCTCGGCCGTCAGGGATTTGATCGTAAAGGCATCCGCCTGCAGGCATTCCTGGACATGCGATATGTCGGTCAGGCGTTTGAAATTCGTGTTTCCCTGCCTATCCCGGATGGCTCCATAGCCGGATCGCTTGCCAGTACGATTAAGGATTTCCACGCCGTTCATGAGGATCAGTATGGGTATTCCTACGAAAACAAGACGCTGGTTGAGATTGTAAACATTGGAGTGACCGGGTTTGGGCTGTTGGCACCGCCTCGTCAGAACTCGAAGGGAAGCTCGAATCTCCGTTGGAGTGACCTGCTGAAGTCCACGCTGCCAATGTATCTGAATGATGCCTCGGGGTTCGTGGATTGTCCTGTGTATGAACGTCCCAAGGAACCGATCTCGGATTCGCTGGCCGGGCCTGCGGTGATTGAACAGTACGATACCACAACGGTTGTGGAACCCGGATGGGTAGTTACTGTGAATGAGTTTGGGCACTTGCTCCTCACCCGAAACGCTAAAGGAGGTTCTTAATATGGCAAACGCCAAACCATTGATTTTCGATGAGTCCATTTACCAGTCGCCTTTGTATAAGCCGTTCCGGCAGCAGGAGTGGCCCCGTTCAGAGGAAGAATGGGCGCGCATTGAACGCTTCAAGGCGCAGGTAGATCCTATTACTTTGGATGTCGTAGAGGGAGGTTTAGAGGCAGCGGTAGACGAGGGTGAAGCAGCTGTAGAGCTTGCAGGGCGCTCGACCATCATTCGTGAGCAGCACGATTACCGGGCTTCTATATGTACCGTTGATTGCAACAACGTAACGTCCGTTTCCTGGGGCGCCAGTGCGGATCCTATACGCGCTCATTTTCCTCTGGATGAGATCCATGAGGGGGACGTTTTTCTCTATAATGACCCTTACGACTCCCATGGTACCATCACGCATCTGCCCGACTATTGTGTGTGCGTTCCCATATTTCACAGCGGTCGTCTCATGGCTTTCGCCTTGATCTTTGGTCATACCGAGGACGTTGGCGGTCGGTCGGTAGGCAGTTGGCCAACCACTTCCACCAGTATTTTTGAAGAGGGGATTCAGGTCCCGCCGGTCAAATTGTACAACCAAGGCAAGTTACAGGATGACATTTATAAGATTGTTCTTCGCAATACCCGCTTCCCGGATACGATGCGCGGAGATTTGGATGCTTTTATCGGCGCCTGCCGTCTTATTGAGCGTCAAGTGAAGCAGCTTTGCGACCGTCTCGGCGCTGATGTTGTCGAGGCGGCCATGTACAAATTGATGGATCGCTGCGCCGAAGCGGTACGCGACGTGATCCTGCCTATGTTTCCTAATGGGGAGTTCATTGGTGAGGATTTCCTCGATAACGATGGAATTAACCTGGAAGATCCGGTTAAGCTGATGGTTACTCTGCGTAAGGATCCCGAGAAAATCATTCTGGACTGGACCGGTACGAATCCGCAAACGGAGGGGCCCCTGAACTCGCCTAACGACGGCCGCTTTTTGTCCAAGTGGGTGGGTTCGTTCCTGGCCGGGTTTGCTCCGGGTACGGTGATCAACGAGGGGGTTACCCGGGTTTTCCGCTGCGAGCTGCCTCCTGGCACTGTGCTCACGTCGGAGTATCCGGCGCCTGTAATCAACCGTATGCAATGTTGGTTCCGGGGTTTCGGCGTTTATGGAGCCGCTCTTGCACAGGCATTTGGCGGAAACGTGTCGGCGGATATGCACTGCGTGCAGGTATACGGCGTTTACGGATACGACGAGGAAGGAAAGCCTTGGCTCTACCGTGAGGTTTTTGGCGGCGGTTCCGGTGCGCGTACTTATGCGGACGGAACTGACGCAGTGGACATGGTCAACGATGCGAAGAATCTTCCGGCGGAATTTATTGAACAGCGATATCCTGTTATTGTCGAGCGGGTTGCGCTCAATCCCGATTCAGGCGGCTGCGGCAAATATCGCGGAGGAATGGGCTACGTAAAGGACATCCGTATGCTGGCCGATGGATATTATGTCACCTATGTCGACCGGACGGCATTCGGTTGTTACGGTGTCAACGGAGGCGGTCCAGGCAAGCCAGGCGGGACGTGGATTAATCCCGGTACTCCCAACGAACGGCTGATTCAATTCTGCCAGGAGGGGATTCCGGTGAAAGCGGGCGATATTATCCGGGTGACAACCCCCGGCGGAGGAGGCTGGGGTGATGCGCTGGAGAGGGATGTGGAGGCTGTACGCATGGATGTGCTAAGGCAGCTGGTTTCAATCGATAGCGCCGAGCGTGACTATGGCGTGGTAGTTCAAAAGCGCATACAGGGGCTTACGGTTGACTATGTGATTGACAAGGAAGCCACTCAACAGAAAAGGCGGCAAATTCGTCGGGAGAGAGCTCCGATGAAGCTGATCAACCGCGGTCAATATGCTGAAGAGAAACGCGAAGCTGGCAAAATCACCTTCAATGATGTGTTTCTTCCCCCGGCAGGCAGTGCGGCGCAGGTACCCTCAGGTGAAGATCAGCTGTTATGAGCTTTGTCGAACTGAAATATTTGACGTCGTCCGAAGCCAGGGCGGTCACGCAGGACCGCGGCGCGGTCGGTCTGATCCCCATCGGTGCGTTCGAACAGCATGGGCCTCATTTACCTCTGGCGACCGATTCTGCATTGGCTGAAGTGTTGGCTGCCGATGTCGCGGCAAGGTGCAGCGAGCCCATCCTTGTAACGCCTACGATCATGGCAAGCCTATCGGAGCACCACGTGGATTTTCCCGGCACAGTGACCCTTGATCCCGAAACACTCGGGGCCGAGATTCAGGCTTACATCACGGCATTGGGGCGTATGGGGCTGAACCGCATTTGTCTGCTCAGTTTCCATGGCGGGAATTTCCGTTTCCTCAGCGAATACGTGGACGGATGTAGCAGTAAATGGCCCGGAATACAGGTGGCAGCTTATGCCGATTTCGGGCGCTTCCTGAATGTTATGTTTCAAGCCGGGGTGTCGGCTGGGCTCCAGCTTGCATCTACGGACAGTCATGCCGGCGCGATTGAGACGAGTCTGGCGCTTCACGTCATGGGAGAGCACCATGTTCGCGCGTTTGAAGCCGTCACGGGCTATACGGCGGGAGAAGCTGGATGGTTGGAAACCATGCAGGCCAAGGGGGTGCAAGCCATTAGCGCCAGCGGCGTCTTCGGGACGCCGGCCGGCGCAAGCTCCGCTGCAGGCAAAGTCATCTTGGATGCTTTGTCTGAAGAGGTCGCGGTTTGGCTTAAGGATACCTTCAAGCTGGGAGAGTTCACTTAATCCGCCCCCGCTGAACAAACACAGCAGACTATGAGCACATGGCCATAACATCAATTCATTACCTAACGGTTTCATTCCTGCAATTCAGGAGCGAAACGGTTAGGTTTTTTTGGGCTGAGGGATACTCCTCCCGTCTAAGAATCGAGATAGACAAACCGGGAAAAAACATGGATAGTAAGATTTATCCGAATGCGCTGCCCAATCCGGCCCATGATGCATTAGCAAAGCTGGAGAAGATAGGCCGGCTTAAAACGATCATCACGCAAAACATCGATGGATTACATCAGCGCGCCGGCAGCCGAAATGTACTTGAACTTCATGGTTCCGTGCAGAGAAATCACTGCATGGAATGCAGAGCTTTTTATCCTTTACAATACGTACTCGAGTCAGACAGTCAGGTTCAGCGTTGTGCAGCATCTCCAAAGTGTTGAGTGCTTTAATTGGGGAATGAGCGCCTATCCCCTGAGTGCGGACGTGATGGCAAGCGGCCATGGCGTTATTGGCACGCTGCAATCATGAGGAGAAAGTTAGATATTCTTGTATTCAGGGGTTCTGTTTTCAGGTAAAATTGTATATGTTATTATTTCCATCCTCATAACTTAGGCAGGTCCGTGTTTATGCACAAATACCAGGAAGTCTTTTTTCAGCAGTTCGACCGAACCATTGGCAAATGGCAGTCGGAAGGATCCGCAGTCCATGAATCCGAGGTGTATCGGCTGCTGCATACCATCAAAGGCAGTGCGGCTATCATAGGTTTACCGGAATGGACCGATAAAGCCATCATACTGCTCCAGCAGATTGATGAGGAAGGCGGCAAAGTCTTGTCCCTTCCGGAGATCACCCAGATCCTTGTCCCTCTGCTTCATCTAAGGGCTCAAGCCGCGGCAAAGTCGGTGGATCTACAGCCGCCAAAGACCACAGCAGCGGAGACTGAAGAAGCTGTTATGGATTCCGTGTCCGCGTCCATTCCCTTGCCATCCAAACCTTTAGTTCTGCTTGTCGATGACGATCTGGCGCTTTTGCAGCTTTATAAAGAACATTTGGAAATGGAAGACTGCATGGTTCTGGCTACCCTCTTTCCCGACAAAGCTGTTCAGTGGTTTTATGACTTTAAGCCGGATTGTATCGTAATGGGAGTCCTGCTATTGGGACAAAGCGGCTATCAATTATTAAACTTGCTGCAGGACAGATCCGGAGAAATGATCGTGCCTGTCATCTTAATGAGTGCACAGCACGATAAGAGTGACCGCATCATGGCCTATGCTCTCGGAGCGGATGATTTTCTGGCCAAACCCATTGATCCGGATGAATTCACCGTCCGTGTGATGAATAAAATCCGCCGCAAGCAAGCCATCGGCAAATATATGCTGTTGGATGAATTAACCGGCTTGTATAATGCCCCCTACCTCCGAAAGGAATGGGAGCGTTACAGCCATGAAAGTTTGCAGAACGGCACTCCGCTTTATGCAGCCATGCTGGATATCGATCATTTCAGAGACATCAATCAACGGTTCGGGCATGCTGAAGGAGATGCTTTTTTAGCTCAAACCGCCGCATTCCTTAAAGACCGGCTGCTCCCTGACGAGCTTCTCATCCGGTGGGAGAAGGATCGGTTTTTGCTGTTATCCAAAGGCTTGAGGCCGGATCAAGCAAAGCAACGATGGAATGATTTGATTCAACGCTTCGCTGAACATACGTTTGAAGCGGAAGGATTATCAGTTAGCAAGAGCTTCTGTTTGATTTATGAACAAATCACGGTACAGCAGGGGCTGGAGCTTCATGAGGCTCATTGGTCCGACGCGATGAAGCAAGCCAAGCTGCGGGGGCCGGGGACCGTGCTTGAGGCCGACGCAGAGCTGGAAAAAGGACCGGAGGTATGGCGCATCGCCATTCTGGATGACGATCCCATCATTCGCAATATGCTGCACCGGAGATTAAGGGATCTGGAGCTGGACGGCAAGGCGCTCGATATCCGTACTTTCGGTGACGGATCTGTTTTTTTTGAGGACGAGTGGCACCGACAGACAGCCCAATATTTAGTCATTCTGGATCGAATGATGCCCAAGATTAACGGATTAGAGGTGCTTGCACGTTTACGGGCAGGTTATCCGGCAGACCGTTACCGGATCATCATGCTGACCGGAGTAGGAGAAGAAGAGGAAATCGCCAAAGCAATGCGGTTAGGAATCGACGACTACGTGGTCAAGCCGTTCCGGCTGCAGGAGCTTGAGGCGCGACTACTGCGGATTCTTCAGGGGAAGAGAGTATGAATATCGTTTACACCTTAACTGTTGTCAGCTGGTTTTGTGCGGTTATGGCCGGCTTACTACTGGTTCTGTATATTTATCTAGTGTACCGTAAGTGGTACTTAAACCGCATAAGGGGAAAAATGGGCCGCTGGACGAATCGCATGCAGGTTATTGATTCCCCGATCGAGCATTTTTTAAAGGACGGTACGCTATCCCGTCTTATCGTACCACGGCATCCATGGCAGCTTAAAGCCTTGGAATATTATTTATATCACCGGATCAATGTCAGCCGCTCGCCATCCGAGATTTCGCGTATATCCCGTATAGCTTCTGAGATTTATTCGGATCGATACCGTCGATCGCTTCACAGCCGAAGAATGAATGTCCGTTTGGATACGCTTGTTTTTATCGGTCTTTTTCAGTTAAAGGGGTTTGAACAAGAGGTCCTTCGTTTCGTTGACCATCACGGAACCACGGACAATGAGAGATGGACCGCGATTCGTGTTCTGGTCCAGCTTCAATATCTGGGGATCGTCGATTTACTTTTGGTTCAAAGTGCCACAAGTACGTTGAAGCCGATTTCGGACCACATGTATCGGAGTGTATTGATGGCGATGCCGGAACCTATGCTTGAAAGACTGATCGAGAGAAACCCGGAAGCTCCGTACCCGCTGCGGCTGCAATTGGTTGATGTGCTTCGCATCCGCAATATCAGGTCGGAGCGGGTTTTGGCATGGTTTGAAGGGCTTCTGCATGATGAGTCGGAGGAGTTCCGGATTCGGGCCATGAAAGGCTTGGCCAATTTCGGTTATATGACGGAGGAGGCGGAGTCGGTTTTTCTGGAATCCAGTAAGGAATGGAGAAGCTACTCCTGGCCGGCTCGGCTTATGACGGCAAGGCTGATGGGGGAAATTCGCAATCCGGAATTTTTAGCGGTGTTGGAACAAATGATAGGGGATCCTGCTTATTTGGTTCGGATCGAGGCGGGACTTTCCATATTAAAATACCCTAACAGTGCCGCCAGACTCCGGCAGATCGCAGCGTTTCATCCGGATCGTTACGCCCGGGATGCAGCAGAGGAGATGCTGGAGGGGGAGCGTCATGTCGGATAATTGGACGTATGGGTTATTTGAGTTCGGTCCGTTAATCATTGTAGTCTATGTTTTTATGGTCATGGGCTTTTATTTGTTCCTCTTTGCCATTGCGGCTCGCAAGCTTCGCAGCGAAACCAATATCCATAAGGTCCATTACGATGAACTGCTTCAATCTTCGTTTAGTCCGCCGTTATCTATCCTTGTCCCTGCATATAACGAAGAACTCAATATCGTAGAAAGCGTACGTTCCCTTCTTGGAATAAATTATTCCGGTTATGAAATCATTGTCATTAATGATGGCTCAAAGGATCGTACAAAGGAGAAGATATTGGCCGAGTTTGATATGTATGCGATTCGGCATCAGGTGCTTTGGTCGGGTCTAAAAAAGGACACCAAGCCGATCCTCGGCGTATACCGTTCCCGTAAACATCCAAGTCTCTTTTTTCTTGACAAGGAAAATGGAGGGAAAGCGGACGCCTTGAATGCAGGCATTAATTTTTCGCATTATCCTTATTTTGTCTCGCTGGACGGGGATACGGTACTGGATACGGACGCTTTTCTCAAAATTATGAAGCCGATCGTCGAAGCAAGGCCTGGGGAAGAAATTATTGGCAGCGGCGGCAGCGTCGGCATCGCAAACGGAAGTCTCATCGACCAGGGACATCTGGGCATCGAAGACGTCCGGTTATCTTCTAAGCCTATCGTGATTATGCAGGTGATCGAGTATTTGCGCGCGTTCCTTATGGGACGTATCGGATTAAGCCAATATAATATGCTGCTCATCGTTTCCGGCGCTTTTGGGGTTTTTCGTAAAGATTGGGTTCTTGAGGCCGGAGGCTATGAAGTCGGGACGATCGGGGAAGATATGGAGCTGATTGTCCGACTGCACCGATTGATTCGCGAGAAAAAAAGCAAGGCAAAAATTGCTTATATTCCTGACCCTGTTTGCTGGACGGAAGCGCCGGAAACCTTGAGCATTTTAAAGCGCCAGCGTGTCCGCTGGCAGCGGGGGCTGTTCGAGAGCTTGTGGAATCATCGCAAAATGATTTTGAACCCTCGCTTCGGCAGAGTGGGGCTCGTGGCCATGCCTTATTTTCTTTTTGTAGAACTGCTGGGTCCGGTAGTGGAGGCACTGGGTTATATGATTTTGGCCGCAGGGTTGATATCGGGACAAATGGATATTCTTTTTAGCTTTCTGCTGATGCTTTCGATGCTTTTGTACGGATCTTTCCTTTCTATGGGTAGCGTGCTGCTGGAGGATTGGACGTTAAACAAATATAAGCGTATTTCAGACGTCACCAAGCTTTTCGTCTGGGCGCTATCGGAATCGTTCTGGTACCGGCCGGTTCAAACGCTTTGGAGGCTGGAGGGTTTATTTAAAGCGGTTCGGGGCAAAAAGCATGAATGGGGAGAAATGACAAGAAAGGGCATATTTGTAGAAACGCTAAAAAAATAACCGGGTAGGAACTAGCAGGCAGGAGGGCAGGCTACATGCGCAGCAAGAGATCCAATCAGCGTTTGCGGCGTTGGTTCATATGGCCTTTGATCGGGAGTGTTCTCATGGCCTTAACCATAACGATCATTCAGGTGATTCAGCTGCAAAGGAATTCCCATCTCAACGACATTCAAACCGTAGAAGTCAACGGAATTTCGATCCCCGCTAAGGCAGGAGATGACTATCTTCAGGTTTATCGCAGCGGGGCTTGGCATGATTACTTGATCAAAGGCGTGAATATGGGGGTCGCCAAGCCGGGACATTTCCCTGGAGAAACCGCCATTACGAAGGACGAATACTACAGATGGTTTGAACAGATAGGAGAAATGCATGCGAACACTGTCCGCGTCTATACTCTGCATCCACCCGGATTTTACGAAGCATTGAAGGACTATAACGAAGATGCCAAAGAGCCGATTATGGTTCTGCACGGGTTGTGGATCAATGAGGAGAAGCTCGTTGGAACAGGAGATGCTTTCTCGGATGAGGTGAATCCGGAGCTGCAGCAAGAGTTCCGCGATATGGTGAATGTCATTCACGGGAAGGCGGATTTGCCTGTAAGGCCTGGACATGCCTCCGGAAAATACAGGGCGGATATTTCAAAATATGTCTTGGGCTGGGTTCTTGGTGTGGAATGGGATCCCGAGATGGTCGTATCGACCAACCGGAAGAACGAAGGGAAGACGCAGTTTGACGGGACCTATTTTCAGACGCAGCAGGCCTCGCCATTCGAAATATGGCTGGCCGGTCTGATGGAAGACGTGGCCAAATACGAAGCGGATACATATCATTGGCAGAGGCCGTTCAGCTTTACAAATTGGGTGACGACCGATTTGCTCGAGCATCCGTCCGAGCCTTCCGAGAATGAGGATCTGGTATCTGTTGATCCGGGCAACATCGACACGAAGCCCGCTTTATTGGGCGGCTACTTTGCCTCGTATCACGTATATCCTTATTATCCCGAGTTTATGAATTATGATAAAAGGTATTCGGAATATAAAGATTTTCGCGGAGAGGCTAACGGCTATGCAGGCTATTTGAACGATTTGAAGCGGGCGCACCATATGCCGGTATTGATTGCGGAGTTTGGGGTACCCTCCTCCCGAGGCATGACCCATCGTAACGTCAACGGCTGGAATCAGGGCTTCCACTCCGAAGCGGAGCAAGGAGCGATTGACGCCCGGTTGTTTGAAGATATCGTTCATGAAAAGATGGCCGGAGGACTGGTGTTCAGCTGGCAGGATGAGTGGTTTAAACGAACCTGGAACAATATGGACCTGGATAATCCGGACCGCCGACCTTATTGGTCGAACGCGCAAACCAGTGAACAGCAGTTCGGACTGCTCAGCTTTGACCCCAACGCGGAAGGCAAGCTGCTGCACGTGGACGGAGATTTGAAGGATTGGGAGCATGCGGATATACCAATGATGTATCTGGGGAAGACATCTATGCTTCAGACGCTGGATTCAAATGACGTACAGCGTCGTGTAGATCGGGCTGCGGCTTCCGCCGATGAAAGATATGTCTATTTCCGCCTGGATTACGGCAAGGATGAACAGCCGTTTGATTGGAAGCAGGGACATACGATGATCCTGCTGGATACCGTACCGGATCAAGGGGAGCATCAGGTTCCGGGCAGCAGCGGACTGACCAGCGACGCCGGCTTTGATTTTGTCATTGACTTGTCCGGTCCTGACCGCTCTCGGATATGGGTGGACAGTTATTACGATCCCTTTTATTATCAATATGGTCATATGCTAAACATGATCCCGGCAAAAGATTATGCGGGTACAAAGAATAACGGCCATTTTCATCCAATTCAATTGACTTTAAACAAGGAGCTGACGTTACCGGAAAGCGGTTTGAAGCTTCCTTTCGATGCTTACGAAACCGGACGGCTCCGTTTTGGCAACAGTAATCCTGCAAGTGATCAGTACGATTCCCTGGCAGACGTCTTTTTTAATGAAAAGGAGCGCGTATTAGAGGTCAGGATTCCCTGGCAGCTGCTGAATGTAAAGGATCCGAGCACGCATGAAGTCATGGGTGATTTATGGAAGGACGGTCTTAAAGCCAAGCAAATCGTCACAGGTTTCAAGTTTGCCGTCGTAACCTACAAGCCTAAGGAAGCGGATTCCGGACTTGGGGAAGGCGATATCGCTTTTACTTATCCGGCTGTAAACGAAGGAAGACTGCTTGCGGGGGAGCTCGTTGAGCTTGTGTGGAAAGCTTGGGAGCAGCCGCAGTACCATGAACGACTAAAGACTTCTTATTACACGATGAAGGAAGTATTCCTGCGGACTTCATTGAGCAGTCTTGGAGGCAACCCGTAGATGATAAAAAGATACTTTGCAGATAAGGAGGGGGATACGAATGAACCATGAATTATGGTCGCAAGGAATCATTACCCATAGGGATGAGCTGAGAGATGTAGTAGGTTCTCCCCACGAAGCCGTAGTGAAGAAAAGCATTGCGCAAATCGATGCTCATGTCCGAAACTATTTATCGATGTCCCCGCTTTTCTTTCTTTCAACAGCCAATAAAGACGGGAGATGCGATGTATCGCCCCGCGGCGACGAACCGGGCTTCGTCAAAGTAATAGACGACCGGCATCTGATCTATCCGGAACGTCCGGGAAACCGGCGTGTCGATTCCTTGTTGAACATATTGGATAATCCATATGCAGGTATGCTTTTTATCATACCGGGCCTGGAGGAAGTGCTAAGGATTAACGGCCGGGCGCGGATTACACGCAGCGAGGAAGTGTTAAAAGCGATGCTGTGGAATGATGTGCCTCAATTAGGCGTCATTGTTGAAGTAGAGGAGTGCTTTATTCACTGTCTGAGAGCGCTGAAGAAATCCATGATTTGGGAAGAGGAAGCTAGACCTGCAAAGAAAGATGTGCCTTCGATGACCGAGATGTTCCATGCCCATCTTCAAATGAATGGTTTCACCATCTCAAAGTAATCTACGGAAATGAACAAGCGGGTGCTGCACCCGCTTGTTGTTTTAATGACCCATATATTTAGCGTACAAAGATTTGGCCATGGCGATGTCCTGAGTTCCCTGCACCAGCACTCGACCGTCTTTAAACAAAACCAGCGTATAATCGTCGACATGAAACCGAAGGAGAAAAGGATTGCGCTCCACTTTTCCGATCCTGCGCAATACATTCTCCTCTTCTTCCAGATTTACCGTTCGTTGGCCTCTGGGGGTGATCTGAACCGTATCTCTGCCGCATAAAGCTGTAAATACCTCTTGGTCGTCCGCAGCAGGATAGAGAAACTCGAATTCACCTTTACCGCAAGCAGGACACTCCGGATGCTTACCTTGGCTGATATCCATCTGCATATGCCGGTTCGACCACAGCTCGAATTGCTCCAGGTAAGGGTTCAAATGCTGGTCTGCGCCCACCATAAGCTTTAAGGCTTCTGCCGCTTGATAGGAAGCAACGACATGGATGATCGGTCCAATGACGCCTACGGTGTCACAGGTGTCCCCTCTGCCGGACGGAGGATCGGGAAACAGGCAGCGGTAACAGGGAGTTACAAAAGGCCGGATGGCCGCAAACATGCCTCTTGAGCTAACCGCGCCGCCGTAAACCCACGGAATCCGGTGCTTGATCGCAACGTCATTCAGAAGGTATCGAATTTGAAAATTATCTGTTCCGTCCAAAATGATGTCTACGTCACTAAGCAGTTTTTCCGCATTATAGGAATGAACATCCCCAACAATGGGCTCGATGGTCACCGACGAATTCACTTTTTTCAGTTTGTCCGCAGCGGCGACCGCTTTCGGCGTATGGTTCTTAGCATCCCCTTCGTCATAAAGCATTTGCCTTTGAAGGTTGCTTTCCTCCACGAAATCGCGGTCGATGAATCGTACATACCCAACCCCGCTGCGGACCATATGGTTCGCCAGCACCGTACCAAGCGCGCCTAACCCGACGATGGCAACCCGGCTGCCCGATAGCTTCTCTTGCCCCGATGGACCGATGGGAGGAAACAGAATTTGCCGCGAATAGCGGGCGTTATGATTGGGTTCCATAGGTTCCTCCTCCTTTGGCTCTTGCCAAGCCTTAATAGATCATTTTGCCGCTGATAAAATCCTGAAGAGCTTCGCTTTGAGGGGATTCAAAAAAAGCTTGCGTAACGTTTTGTTCCACGATTTGCCCCTGATAAAGAAATAGACAATACTCGGACAAGCGTTTGGCCTGCTGCAAATGGTGGGTAACCATCAATATCGTCATCGAGCTTTCCTGGCGAATTCGGGTAATGATCTGTTCAATAATAAATACGTTTGGCGGGTCAAGATTAGAGGTAGGCTCATCCAGCAGAAGGAGCTTCGGCTGTAGTACCAGCGCGCGCGCAATTGCGATTCTCTGGGCTTCTCCCCCCGAGAGAGAGGTGGCTTTACGCCCCTCAGCAGCCGCAAGACCTACAAGCTCCAATGCTTCCCTTACCAGCTTCACTTTTTGGCTCTGGGCAACTCTTCTATAGCTCAGCCCCAACGCTACGTTCTCAAAAACCGTGGTCTGAAACATGACGGGCTTTTGCGCGACAAAAGCCATTTGTCTTTGTAAATGCAGTCTCTTCGAATGGGAAAGGGAGGTTAAATCCACCCGGTGTCCAAAAAAGGATAAGGTACCCGAATGAGGCTTCTCAAGGAAGTTCAATACGCGCAAAAAAGTGCTCTTACCGGCGCCGCTGGGTCCTACAATGCCATAAATGGAGCCTTCTTCAAAAGCTGCTGAGGGAATGGATAGAAGCATGCGATCACCGGCCGATACGGTGAGGTGTTCAATTTCTATGGATTTCATCGAGGTTTGTCCCTCCCGTTGTTCAGGTTTTGCAGCGCGCCCGCAACGAGAAAGCTGTTAAAAACAAAGCTAATAAGCAGAAGAACAATGCCGATTTGCAAAGCAACGTCGAAGCTGCCTTTCCGGGTCTCCAGAATGATGGCGGTAGTCATCACCCGAGTCTCGTGCTCGATGTTCCCACCAACGAGCATGACCGCTCCTACTTCCGATATCGCACGGCCATAAGCTGTGGAAATCCCTGACCATATTCCGCTTCTGGCTTCTTTCAGGATCGTCCATACCAGCTGTAAAGGAGTGGCGCCTAGGCTTTTGGCCGTTTCCCAATACGTTCTTTCCCGTGCTTGAATGGCGGACATCGTAAGTCCCGTGATGATGGGGGTGACCAGAATGCTCTGCGCGATGATCATAGCCTCGGGAGTGAACAGCAGCTGGAGAAATCCGAGCAGCCCATACTTGGACAGCATAATATAAACGATGACGCCAATGAGAACGGGAGGGAGTCCCATGAAAGTAAAAACTAGAATGATAATCAAGCGCTTTCCCGGAAAGGAGTACAGTCCTAGAAATGCTCCGCATGGAATGCCAATAAGCATCCCGACGATAATGGCAATGGTAGATACCTGGATGGATAACCCTATAATCTCAATGACATCTAAGCTAAAGATTCCTTACACTCCCTTTGATCTATCTTTTTTTGGCACTTGGGACAAATAAGCCCTTTCCATAGTCAGCCTTACCGAACTCTCCAATCTGCTTTTGGCCTTCTGTTCCGACTAAAAATTGGATAAATTGCTCTACTTCCTTCTCTTTGCTTGTAGATTTTACTTGGATGACCCCATAAGGATTGAGAAGGGAAGCGTCCCCTTCCTTCAAGACGACAAGATTAGCTGTACGGGATAAATAAGTCGCCTCATCTGTGAGTGTATATGCGTTCTTTTCATCCGCCATTTGAAGAGTGGCCCCCATGCCTTGACCTGCTGACAGATACCACGGGTCTTCAGGCTTGACGGCTGCTCCATCCCAAATGGACAGCTCCTTCTTGTGGGTTCCTGAATCGTCACCGCGGGAGATGAAGGCTGCTTTCTTCATAGCGATAGCTTTAAAAGCCTCGGGTGCTGTCGCCATGCCTTTAATACCCGCAGGGTCGTCTTTAGGTCCGACAATCAGAAACTGGTTATACATTACATCATAAGCATTGACGCCGAAACCTGAGGCTACAAATTCATCCTCCGACTTTCGGGCATGAACGAGGAGGACGTCGGCATTGCCGTCCTTGCCTAATTGAATGGCTTGTCCTGTACCGACAGCAACGACCTTGACTTGAATACCGGCCTTTTGTACGAATGCAGGAATGATCGAATCCAATAGACCCGAGTCTTGAGTGCTGGTTGTCGTGGCCAGTATTATGGATCCTTTTTCTTGGGAATTGGTCGTGGTGGAGGTTCCTTGTACGGTGCTGCCGCAGCCCGTCATCACGCCTGTCAGCAGCAGGAAGGTGAAGAAATAAGAAAACGCTAGATTTCGTCTGTTGGATATCATACTATCATTCTCCTCAGCCGTCCTTTTTCATAAAAATAAACGCTTTCAAATATACTGTATTACGAAGTTTCTTCCATAGCAATCTTTTTTGAATTAATTTAAACCACTGGTGAAAAAAGGAGGAATTATTTAATATATGTCGAAATAGTTATGAATATTAACAATAACTTGTTTACATTTAGAATGGGAGGCGAGTTGCATGAACTTAGGCGGTTTCAAGAACAAAGAGGTAGTGGTCGATTTAACATCCGGAACAATTAGCTACCGACAGATTAATGAGGAATTGGCAAGGAAATATATCGGCGGTCGGGGCCTTGGAGTAAAGTATCTTTTAGATAACGGCCCGGAAGTGGAAGCGCTCTCTCCCGAAAATATGCTTTGTATTATGACGGGTCCCGTGTCAGGATCGAGAACCGTAATGAGCGGCAGGCTTTGCGTAGTTACCAAATCACCGCTCACAGGTACCGTTACCGATTCCCATATGGGAGGATGGACAGCAGCGAGGCTCAAATGGTCCGGCGTGGACAATATCATTGTCACCGGCAAGAGCGACAAGCCTGTATATCTTTATATCGAGAACGGTAAGGCAGAGCTTAGAGATGCCAACGATGTATGGGGAAAAGGGACACGACCTACAATTCAGACGATGAAAGACAGATATGGAAAAGAAAATCTCAGCGTGATGTGTATCGGTCAGGCCGGGGAAAACCTGGTACGCTATGCCGGCTTCATGAACGAGAACGACCGTTCGGCAGGTCGCGGTGGAACAGGGGCCGTTGCAGGTTACAAAAATCTGAAAGCGATTGTCATCAAGGCCGAGCAAAAAGGAAACATGCCGGTTCCTGCTAGAGATGAAGATTATAAGCAAGCGAATCAGAACGGACTCAAGGCGGTCATGGAAGGCGGACTTACCGCTCCCAAGAAAGGCGGGCTCTCCGTCTACGGCACGAACGTGCTTACGAGTCTCATTAATGAAGTCGGAGCTTTGCCGACCATGAACTCGCAGTATACGCATTGGGACGCTTCCGATGGCCACAGCGGAGAGACAGTCAATTCGACGTTATTGGTTGCGGACAACACCTGTCATGCCTGTCCCGTGGCCTGTAAGAAGGAAGTTGAAGTGAAAGAAGGCAAGTACAAGACAAAGGTAGAAAGCTTTGAATATGAATCAGGCTGGGCACTGGGTGCGAACTGCGGATTAAGTGATGCAGCCGCGATCTCCTATATGATTAACATGTGTAATGAATATGGGATGGATACCATTGAACTGGGGAATGTTCTTTCTGTTACCATGGAGGCTGTTCAAAAGGGGCTCCTCTCTGAGAATCTCTCATGGGGCGATGCGGATCGTATGATTGAGCTGGTAGAGCAGATGGTCTTCCGTCAAGGCATCGGTGACATCCTGGCAGAGGGACCGACACGTGCAGCTGCGAAGTTCGGTGATCCGAATTTGGCTATGGCTGTAAAGGGTCAATCGATTCCGGCTTACGATCCTCGAGGTATCCAAGGGATCGGCCTTGGCTTTGCCACAAGCAATCGGGGAGCCTGTCACCTTCGCGGTTATACCGTAGCCAGTGAGATTGCGGGAATTCCGGAGCCTACGGACCGTCTCGTGGCTGAAGGGAAAGGTGAATTGTTGAAGGTATTCCAGGATCTTCACTCCTTCTCCGATTCGATGAACGTATGTAAGTTCTCTTCCTTCTCGGAGAATGCCGATAACTATGCGCAGCAGTACTCTGCGATGACAGGTGTAGATGTTACCAGTGATGATGTATTGAAAATCGGAGAGAGAATCTACAATCTGGAGCGGTACTATAATAATCTCGCCGGCTTTAATAAGCGCGAGGACGATTACCTGCCTAAACGCTTCACGGAAGAGCCTGCTACAGGGAACAGTGCAGGATCGGTAAGCCGGATGGATATCATGCTTGACGAGTATTATCAGGTTCGTGGTTGGGTGGATGGAGTCGTTCCGGCAGAAAAGCTGAAAGAATTAGAAATCATCTAACTAAAGAAGCATAAGAAAAAAGGTGGAATCTAGATTCCACCTTTTCTTTACCCTCCCGCCCTAAATGTTTTTCTGCGAAAGGCCGTTATCACATCCTGAAGTATCTCTTCGCTTGGTGCTTCAAACTGAATAAAAACAGCATTTACAATAAATACGGGCGTAAACCGGACGTGATTCTCACTTAGAATGATTGCTTGCCAATCGGGGCCTTGAAAAACAAAGGGAAATTCAAACGTTTGTTTCACAGCCCCTAATTCTATAAGATAATTCATTAGATGCTCAACATGAATGCCGCGGAATTCCAGTGTTTGCTCTACCATTGTCATATTATCCTCCTGCTACAGGGGGGAAGAGAGCAAATTGGTCTTGACCACTTACGGGTGTATTCAATCCATCCAAATGAATGATATTTCTGCCATTGATAAACACATGGACGAAGGGCTTGAGTTTTCTCTCATGATCAAATACCTCATCATCCATGGCGGGATAAAGCTTGATTAAATCATCGAGCACTTGAATGACAGAGCTTCCGTCAGGGGAAGGCACTTCAACAACTTTGTCCAAGCAAATATCGCGAAAATTAGCAAATAGTTTGACCTTCATATGGGCAGCTCCCTTCTCTGTTATTACCTATTATAATTGATTTACTTCCTATTTGTGTAGAGTTGTCAGAATTTTTAGCCTCAGGAGGACCGCATGAAATTTTTCAATGTAAAAACCGTAGATGAAACGATAGCCATCATCGAAGAGCAATTTGCTCCCATACATGAACCCGTTCGAATTTCAATCACAGAGGCGGTGGGCCGCATCCTCGCAGAGGATGTGTATTCCAAGGAACAGGTACCTCCATTTGCAAGATCTACGGTCGACGGTTATGCGGTTCAGGCGAAAACAACCTACGGCGCATCCGAGTCTATGCCTGCTTTTCTTGACATCACAGGAAAAATTCAGATGGGCAAGGGAGCAGAACTCCCGCTCTTTGAGGGTCAGGCTCAATATATTCCTACAGGAGGCATGCTGCCGAAGGGGGCCGATAGCATTGTCATGATTGAGCACGTTGAAGAGATGGGAGAGCTGCTTAATGTTTACCGCCAGGTGGCACCGGGGGAGAATATCATCCGTGCAGGCGACGACGTAGGAATCGGGGATCAAGTCATACCCAAAGGAAGCAGACTGCGGCCACAGGATTTGGGCGCATTAGCGGCGATCGGTGTCACGGAGGTTGCGGTATATCCCGTCCCGACCGTCGGTATTCTTTCTACCGGAGATGAAATTGTTCCTCCAGACAAAGCGGAGCTTTCCCCGGGCGAGATACGTGATATCAATAGTGTCATGATTGGCTCTCGATTAATGCAGCTTGGTGCCAAAGTGATTTATGGGGGCATCGTTCATGATGAATATGGTGAATTTTTAACACAAGCCAAAGCTTTATTTGACAAAGTCGATGTTCTTCTCCTATCTGGTGGAAGCTCGGTAGGAACACGGGATTATACCGTTCAAGTACTTGAGGCGTTAGGGGATCCGGGGGTGCTGGTGCATGGAGTGGCTACGAAGCCTGGCAAGCCGACGATTGTCGGAAATTCGCAAGGAAAACCTGTTATTGGACTGCCAGGACATCCGGTGTCCGCTTTGATCATGTTAGATTTGCTGGGCGTTCCTATCTTAAGACAGCTGCAAGGCGAATCGAAAGATATCCTGGATAGAAGGATTAGGGCACGTATCTCCCGCAATGTTCCTTCAGCCGTAGGCCGAAGCGACTATATCCGGGTACGTCTTGAAGAGCGCGATGACGAGCTTTGGGCCGTACCTGTATTTGGCAAATCGGGACTCGTCACAACGATGGTCGAAAGTGACGGAATTATGGAAATCACAGCGAACAAAGAAGGCATTATAGAAGGGGAACAGGTAAAAATCAAACTGTTTGGCAATGCACTCTAATTAGTAATACAGACATGATACGCAAGAAGGAGTAAACCATGCGAAAAATATATCTGGAAGACACTCCGCTTCAGGATGCGCAGCGTGAATTTTTGGAAAAGATCACGTTCGAAAGAAAGATAGAGAGTGTCCGGACAAGTGAAGCTTTAGGGAGAGTCACGGCTGAGCCCGTGTATGCTAAGGTATCGATGCCGAATTATCATGCTTCCGCTATGGATGGCGTCGCCGTTCCGGCAGTAAAGACTCATGGAGCGGATGAAAAGAATCCCGTTCGTCTTCAGCGGGGTGTGGATTATGAAATCGTTGATACTGGAGATCCGATCCCTCACGGGTTCGATGCCGTTATCATGATCGAGCATATCCATCAAGTGGATGAAGATACGATTGAGATTCTTGAATCGGTAGCGCCTTGGCAGCATATCCGTCCCATTGGCGAGGACGTAGTGGTGGGGGAAATGATCGTTCCGGCTCACCATGCTCTGCGTGCGGTGGACTTAGGAGCGCTTTTGGCAGGGGGAAGGGTAGAGGTTACTGTTCTCTGTAGGCCGAAGGTAGCGATCATTCCAACAGGCACCGAGCTTATCGAACCGCGAGACGCCGTTGGGCGCGGAGAGATTGTTGAATTTAACGGAACTGTTTTTGCCTCTTATCTCAAGGAATGGGGAGCCGAGCCGATTTATTTCGGGATTGTGAAGGACGAGTACGAGACCATTAAAGAAAAAGTACTCGAAGCGGCTCAGATCGCCGATATTGTTATTCTTAATGCAGGCTCTTCCGCGGGAACAGAGGATTTTACAGTGCATGTCATCACAGAAATAGGCCAAGTCTTTACCCACGGAGTAGCGACTAGACCGGGTAAGCCTTCCATTACAGGCGTAGTAAACAGGACGCCGGTTATTGGAGTGCCGGGGTATCCCGTTTCGGCCTATCTATCTCTCGAATGGTTCGCGCGGCCGTTGGTTTATCATTATTACGGCTTGATCGAGCCCAAACGGAACATTCTTCCGGTTAAGCTCGGGAGAAGAGTGGTCTCCGACGTAGGAGCGGACGATTTCGTACGAATGACGGTCGGGTACATTAATGGATCTTATATCGCTAACCCATTGACCCGCGCGGCGGGAGTCACGATGTCGATGGTGCGTGCGGACGGCTTGCTTCGAATACCGGGAGGGCACATGGGCTACGAGCAAGGGGAAGTGGTAGAGCTCGAGCTGTATCGTCCAAAAGAGCAAATCGAACGAACAACGGTGGTTACCGGAAGCCATGACCTGTCTGTTGACGTGCTGCATACACTGCTGCGCAAAGAACATCCAGATCGTTTCCTGGTATCGTCTCACGTGGGAAGCATGAGCGGAATCCTCGCCATTCAAAAAGGAGAGGCCCATGCGGCAGGCATCCACTTATTTGATGAGGAAACGGGAGCCTACAACGTTCCTTTTATAGAAAAGTATTTAAAAGATCAGGAAGTCGTTCTGGTTCAACTGGTTTATCGTGAACAAGGATGGATCGTTCCCAAAGGAAACCCCTTGGGAATCCAATCCGTTGCAGATATCATCAAGCCACAGGTGACGTATATCAATCGGCAGCGAGGAGCCGGGACGAGGCTGTTGTTTGATTATCTCCTCAAAAAAGAAGACATCGATCGCAATACGATTTACGGTTACGACAGGGAAGCCATCAATCACCTTAGCATTGCTGCGGCTGTGGACGGCGGTTCGGCGGATGTGGGGTTGGGAATTTATTCTGCTGCTCACGCGATGGGCCTGGATTTTATCCCCGTCGCAGAAGAGCGTTACGACCTCTTGATGTCGAAAAGCTTTTACGATAGTCTAGAAGGACAAATGCTATTGCATGTGATTCGCTCCGACACGTTCAAAATGGAGATGGAAGCTTTAGGAGGTTACAGCTGTCGAGAATCCGGGCAGATCGTGTTTGCAAAGTAATACTGATCGTTGAGGGAGTGATAAGTCATGCAGAAACCAACTCATCCGATTGTTGACAAGTTACAACGCCCTCTTCGTGACTTGCGCTTGTCCGTTACGGATCAATGTAATTTCCGCTGCCGGTATTGCATGCCGGAAGAAATATTTGGGCCTGATTTCACCTTCCTCCCTAAAGAAAAGCTTCTCACTTTTGAAGAATTGACTCGCATTTCCCGGATCTTTGTATCTCTGGGTGTGGAGAAAGTGCGGATCACCGGAGGGGAGCCGCTCATGCGCAAAGATCTTCCTATGCTCATTCACATGATCCAAGGGATCGATGGAGTCAGGGATATTGCGATGACGACCAATGGCTCTTTGCTGGCTAAGCACGCGCAAGCTCTGAAGGAAGCCGGGCTGCACCGGGTAACGGTAAGTCTGGATAGCCTGGACGATATCCGGTTTGGACAGATGAACGGCCGCCGATTTAAGGTATCCCATGTACTTGAAGGAATCGAAGCGGCTGCAGCAGCGGGCTTGAAAGTGAAAGTGAATATGGTGGTTCAAAAGGGAACAAACGATCAGGATGTGCTTCCCATGGCCAGGTATTTTCGGGAGCAAGGGCACATTCTGCGTTTTATTGAATACATGGACGTAGGCAATTCCAATGGATGGAGACTGGATCAGGTGCTTCCCAGTCAAGATATCGTCCAGAGAATCCATCAGGAAATGCCGCTTGAACCGGTCGAGCCTAATCATTACGGTGAGGTGGCCTCACGCTATCGCTATGTAGGGGAGGATTGCGAGATCGGTTTGATTTCTTCGGTCACTCAAGCTTTTTGCTCCACATGCACGAGGATAAGAGTTTCTGCGGAAGGGAAGCTGTACAGCTGCCTGTTCGCTTCTGCCGGGACGGATCTGCGAGATCCCTTGCGGGAGGGCTTAAGCGATCAGGAGATTCGGGAGTTAATCACGGATTATTGGAGTCATCGAGCGGATCGGTATTCCGAAGAAAGGCTTTCCAACACGCCTGGGCTTAAGAAAAGAAAGAAAGTGGAAATGTCTCATATAGGCGGGTAATAGGAAATGGGAAACAATCAAATAGGATGAATTTGCCCATCGCCCCGACCACGGTTTTATTGTGGATCGGGGCGATGGGCGTTTGATTCAGGCAGTGAGTTATTGCTCAGCATCACTGCTTTATTAAAGCTTTTGTGGTGGGCGACAGTACAGAACGTGATTAGATTTTCTAAATTCATAAATGTAGAACCTCCGCATAAAGATGCGTAAACCGCATGATACAATGACTATTATTCAATTGTATCATAGTTGTTTTATATTTATAATAACAATTGTAAGCACTTACACAACTTTTTTTCCAAGAGTCATACGATTAGCTGAAACAGTAGATTCGGCGGAATCAAACTATTCATGGAGGGATTCAAATGATCATGCGACTCCGCTTTCGGAACGGGTATCCAGAACCTTTGGAAACAAGCGGGCAGTCCTGCTGCGAGGACACGGCGTGATCAAGGCTAGCGGGTCTCTTGAAGAAGTGGTCAAGGCAGAGCGGCTATGGAAGTAATGTTCAGTCCGTTGGCTCTGGAAAGAGCGTGGGGTTATTGGTCCGACCGAGCCGTGATGTCGTTTTGATCTCGTTTTGGATCGCTTGGTTTTGAAAAAATAGATACGATCTGGGGGGTAAACATGGAAGAATATCGTTCAAAAACAGATGAAGAACAATTTTTTAAGGAAAAAGGCTTTGGGATGAATATCGGTTTTGGTAAGAGGCCGGCACTCGTTATTATTGATCTCACTCCCGCGTTTACCGATTACAAGAATCCAAGAATGCTTTTGGCTTCCAATTTAGAGTCACAGATTGCAGCGAACAATCGCCTTCTTGAAGCAGCTCACAGTCGTAAAATCCCTGTTATATTTACAAGGGTTGCTTATGATGATGACAATTTTCGGGATGCAGGGGCGTGGGCGTTAAAGCAAAAAGGGCTCGAAACACTAAAAGCGGGTACTACGGGGGTGGAGATTGATCCGGCGCTTGATTATCAAGAAGGCGATATGATCTTGACCAAAAAATACGCTTCTGCATTCTTCGGAACAGATTTAACTTCCCGGTTAGTGTCTCAAGGGGTTGATACTGTTATTCTCACAGGATGCTCAACCAGCGGTTGCGTACGTGCGTCGGCAGTTGACGGAATATCCTCCGGTTTCCGTCCCATTGTTGTAAGGGAGGCTGTTGGAGACCGTTCACAAATGGCACATGAACAAAGTCTGTTTGACCTTCAGGCGAAGTATGCTGAAGTAGTTAGTATTGAAGAAGTTTTGGAGTATTTTGATAAGATTGAACCTGCTGTTTAGTGATCCATTAAAAATTGGGGGGTATCACCACATGAAAAAAACGTTATCACTCACATTAGCTGCGATGTTAGGCTCGTCCATTCTTCTTAGCGCGTGTGGAGGAGGAGAGGCGCCATCCAATCAGGGATCTGATCAAGAACAGAGCGGTAAAACGTATTCATTCAAACTAACGCATATCACGCAGCCTACTCACGTCTGGCACAAAACCTCGGAAAAATTTAATGAAGAATTACAGGCTCGTTCCAATGGCCGCATGAAGGTGGATATTTTTCCGGCAGGTCAGCTTGGAGCTGAGAAAGACATGGTGCAGCAGTTAGAAAGCGGAACACTGGAATTCGGAATTATCACTAACGCGTATATGAGTACCCGTGCTGAAGCTTTTAATGCATGGAGCATGCCATTTCTGTTTAAGAATCTGGAAGAAACGACAGCGGCAACGAAGACAGAGCCTGCGCAAAAAATTCTGGATGAATTGAGTAAAAACGGGATTCAGGGATTGGCATACTTAACGACGGGAATCCGTCAGGTTTTCATGAAGGAGGGCTTTGTTGACAGCCCGGAAGATTTGAAGGGGAAGAAAATCCGCGTGCTTGGAAGCCCGTCCATTCTGGACTTCTGGAGAACCGTAGGGGCAGGGCCTACGCCAATACCGCTGCCTGAAATATACACTTCCTTACAATCCGGAGTGATCGACGGAATCGATATTGACACCGATGCACTGTTCTCGGAAAAATATTATGAAATCGCAAAAGATTTAACAATTACGAACCATATGGCATTTCCCGGCATCGTAGTCATGAGTAAAATGATACACGATCAAATGTCGGCGGAAGATCAAAAAATCGTGGCAGAGGCGATGCAAGCTGCCATTGATTGGGGAAATCAAGAAGCGATAGAGCGTGAACATAAAAACCTGGTAGAACTGAAAAAATTAGGAGTAAACGTTACCGAACTGACCAATACGGAAAGCTTCAATGCGATACGAGATGAAGTCTATGCTAAATACTCGGCTAATACGCTAATTAAAGAATTCATTGAAACGATCCGCAAATAATAACAGGAACACTATTAATCAGACGAGGATGATTTCGCCCTCGTCTCACTTTTATAGGTGAGTGATATAGAAAGGGGTATTTGACATGAACGGTGTACATGATATGGGCGGAATGCAAGGTTTTGGACAAATAGTACGTGAGGAAAATGAACCGGTTTTTCATGCAGATTGGGAAGGTAAAATGCGGGCGATGCTTGTTACTCTAAGTAAAAAAAATGTAATTAATCTGGATGAAGTCCGTTATGCGGTTGAAAGAGTCAAACCCGATTTTTACTTGGCCTTCTCGTACTACGAAAAATGGTTATATGGCTTATTGATCTTGTTAATTGAGAAAGGCGTTCTGAATGATGTAGAGATACAGGAAATAAAGAAGGGATTTTCTCTTGATGAAAACCAGGATCTTCTGAACGCATTGACTCAATTGAAATACGTTCGCGACAACAAAACGGCTCTGAACATCACTCGCGAATCAGCTCCAAAATTTAAGCCGGGGGATACAGTTATAACGAAGCTTATCCATTCGAAGGGACATATCCGATTACCCAGTTATGCCAAAGGGAAAATGGGATGCGTAAAAGAAATCCATGGGAATTACAAATTGCCAGAGACCAATATTTATTCCGAACAAGCGATTAAAGAACCCGTATACCTTGTTGAATTTGATGCTTCGGATTTATGGGGGCCGGATACGCCAAGAAAAGATAAGGTTCTGATTGACCTATGGGAGAGCTACTTGCAGCCTGCTACCATTTGAATCTGAAAGCGATTTGCCCACGTACGGGAAAAAACCTTATTTTGTGTGGACGTTTTACCGGAGTATACCGTTCGCTAAAGTCGCTGACTCGAACAAGTTAACCGGGAAACTCGCCAAGAAGTTTGGAATGGCGAGATAAACTGGAAGCTTAGCTGAACTAAATAAAACCAACAGATGCTCAGTGGCAATCTGTTGGTTTTTAGGTTGCTTCATAGGCTAGTTCGATTCCCTTTGCCTTGTACGTCCGCCGTTGATATATCCTCTGGCTATGCGGGAAGCCCGAAGGGTTGACACGATAACAAGCGTCTCATCCCGGGTCATATTCCGGCCTTCATACGAAAAGTCGGACAAATCAGCCATTTGTTCATTCGTATACTTGTCGAACAAGTCGATTAACATTTCCATATTATGGTCCATAGAAAGTTTCTCCTGCTATTGTTTTTTGTTTTTAACTACGATTTATTATTACAGAAGATTATGAAATTCGTCAACTGGGCTGGCACCTATGACGCATCAACGGATGCTTCATACGTTATCTGCTTTACATAGTTAACGATTGGGATGAACTGATTACTTTAGAATATAGCAGTTTATTCATTAGAGGTGCTGTTATGGAACAGTCGCCAATTCATCCGTAGATGCTGGAACACAAACCGCAGTTTGGTTATGGGTGTGAAAACTATAATTAAGACCATCAGACTATATGTACTGGATAACGGGACTGTAAGATCATGTAAACAAATAATAATTCTGATACTTTTCAAAAATATTTGTACATTTTTCGACAAAATCCAATGATTATTGACATTTGTTTTTGATTCAGTGTATTTTGATGTATGGTTATTATTACCTAAATTCTATTTGATAAAGGCAAACTTGCCGAAAGGTAAGGGCGCAAAGCCACGGGTCTAAGGTGCTAGCTATGACGGCCGGGTTGCCAATGGGGGAGAACAGGACCCTTTGGGGGTCCTTTTTTTGACCATAAAATAGAAAAATATGAAAGATCATATCATTGCAGGAAATCATCGACATGCTAGAACGGAATGGAGTTTTTATTTTTAAATTCGTCAAATTGATGTTGGTGGTGATGGGTCTTCTGTTGAAAATGGGGATATGACGCTAAGGTTTTATAAATTAAAAAAGGGGCTTACTACTAATGAAATGGTTTTATGATTTGAAAACGTCTGTGAAATTGATTTCAGCATTTGTCTTTATGGCCATCCTGCTTGCATGTGTGGGGTTCTTTGGATTAAATAACATGGGTAAATTAAATGACGAGATCACGATCACTTATAATGATCGTTTAATACCGATTAATGATCTTTCCAGTTCACAAATTTTGTATCAACGAATCAGAGTGAATATTCGCGATATGAACTTCGTAGCGAATACGCCTGAGGCTAAAAATAATTATGAACAAAGGATACAAGAACTTAAAATACAAATTGACGCAAACATCGATAAATACAGCAAAACAGGCTTGGACTCGCAAGCACAGGAATTGTTAAAGAAATTTGACCCCGCATGGCAAGCTTATAAAGGGATATTGGATCAGGCGATTCAATCCGCTCATGCCGGAGATGTGGAAGGATATTTAAGACTTGCTCCCGGTTTTAGAGAAGTAGGCGACCAAGCCGAAACGATTTTACAGGAGTTAATTTCCTTAAACATTCAGACCGCGGAAAAAGCGAATCAGGAGGCCAATGCTACTTACGCAAGCTCCCGAACCATTACGATAACGATTATCCTTGCTTCCCTGCTCTTCAGTATTGGATTCGGTTACTTCATCTCTCAAATTATTTCACGTCCTTTGAATCGCGTGGTGGGGTTAGTCGATAAAGTAGCCGGAGGCGATTTAAGAGAAACAGCGGATATCGATACGAAAGACGAGATAGGGCAGTTGGCTAATTCGATCAATGACATGGTGCTAAGCTTAAGAACAACGGTTAGCGGGATTATGGCATCAGCGGAAAGCGTCGCTGCAGCGTCCCAGCAAATATCCGCTACCACCGAGGAGATTGCGAGCGGTACAACCAGTCAGGCCAATGACGCTCAAACGATGAACGAATTGTTCAAGGAATTGTCTAACGCCATTGACTCAGTAGCTAAGGGTGCTGAGCAAGCCTCTGAATTGTCCAACAGCACGGTAGGAATTGCGCAGGAAGGCGGCAAAGTGGTCCGTTTCTCGATTGAAGGTATGCAGCTAGTCAATCAGCAAATGTCCCGCCTCGAAGAAGATTCGAATAAAATTGGGGAAATTATTGAAGTCATTGACGATATTGCCGAGCAAACGAATCTATTAGCTCTGAATGCGGCGATTGAGGCGGCTCGCGCTGGAGACCAGGGCCGGGGGTTTGCGGTTGTTGCGGACGAGGTACGTAAGTTGGCCGAACGCAGCGGTGAAGCGACCAAGCAAATCACGGCTATAATTAAAGGGATGCAGGTGAATACCCAGCAAAGTGTGAAAGCCGTAGGGGAAGGCGTCGTATCGTCGCAAAAAACCGGGGAAGCATTTGAGCATATTATCACGATGGTTAATGAATCCGCCCACAAGGTAACGGAAATCGCCGCGGCGAGCGAAGAACAGTCTGCTCAATCCTCGGAGGTGCTCGCATCGATCGAAAGTATCTCCGCCTCAACAGAAGAAGCGGCAGCAGCTTCCGAGGAAACCGCATCTACAGCTCAATCCCTTGCAGGGCTTGCGGATGAATTGAATAGTGCCGTATCAATTTTTAGAGTTAGATAAGTGATTTAATTATTATAGAAGGGGAATGAACACTGTGAGATTGATTCCTATCACTGAATATGATGACAGGACCATGCAGTTGGCGAAGCCGGTATATGACAGTCAGCGCCGTATGCTGCTGTCCGCAAACCAGACCATTCATCCTAAATATTTGGAAAGATTAGTTCAAATTGGCATCAAAAATTTGATTGTTGAAGACGCCGAATCCAAAGGAATTACACTGGAGGAAATGATCGATATTCCATCATGGATGGATATTGTGCAGTCGGTTCAGGAAGCCTTCAATGCCGTAAAATTAAAGAAGCAGATGCCCACTATAAAATTACTTCAAGGAACAGGACGTCTTATCCAGGAAATCAAAAGCCGGTCCCTTGTTTTGCCCGTACCCTCTACAACGTTGGCCGTGGAACTAAAACCTTATGCCCATGCGGTCAATGTAGCGATACTGTCCCTGCAAGTGGGTAAAATTCTTGGCTATAACGAATTAATGCTCCGGGATCTTGCATTGGGATGTTTGCTTCATGATATAGGAAAAGCGGTGAATAGTGTGGGAAGGGAGCATCCGGAGGCCGGATTTACTGTCCTGCGGAGTATTCGCGAAATCAGTTTATTATCTGCCCATATCGCATACCAGCATCATGAAACCCTCGACGGCCAAGGATACCCACGGTCGATCAGCGGGGAGGCTTTCCACCCCTATGCCCAAATATGCGGAGTGTGCAATGTGTACGAGAATCAAACGGGAGATACTCCTCCTCACGATGCTATGGAGATGGTGATGGCATTAAGCAGCATCTCCTATAATGTCGAAGTAATACAGGCCTTCGTGAGGGCCGTTCCTGCCTATTCTCCGGGAACCATAATTCTCCTTCAAGGTGGGGAAGAAGCGATCGTTACCAAGATCACCAGCCATATGCAGAGACCCGTTGTTCGTATTCTGGCTACAGGCGAGGAGATCTCCCTTGCGGATCATCCAACGATTATGATATCCGGTTGCAAATAAAATCAACAAGAGAACAGGTGGAGGATGAAGATGCAGGGTACTGGGCAGGAGCAATATGTCGAGTTTGGTATCGAAAGTGAACAATATGCCATTCGGATTCAGGATATTCATGAAATTATAAAGATGCAGAACATCACACAAATCCCTAACGTGATGCCCTATGTGAAAGGGGTTATTAACCTCAGGGGGAAGATTGTTCCCGTGATTAGTCTTCGCAATTTGTTTCAGCATGATGAAAAGGAATATTCCAAGACCACACGAATTGTGGTGGTTCATCATCAAGAGGATGCCGTTGGAATTGTTGTGGACCGCGTGAATAAAGTAACCACCTTCTCAGATATTCAGCTTCCTCCGGATTGTGTGGGCGGGATATCCGGCAGCTTTTTTACAGGTATCGGATTTACGGATAGCGGATTGGTCGGTATATTAAAGCTGGATGAAGTGTTAGTTCATGAATAGGAGTGAAACGTCCATGTTTTCCGAATACAGAGAGGTTTTTCTGGAAGAGCTGGGAGAGCAGCTGCAGCTTATGGACGATGAAATTCTAAAGCTCGAACAAGAAGGGGATTCCCTTCGGGTTATCCAAAGTTTATTTCGCGCCGCGCATACCTTGAAGGGTTCATCTGCGGCGATGGGCTTTGAGGAAATGAAGCAATTAACCCACGAGATGGAACATCTTTTGGATCAGGTTAGAAGTAATAAATTAGAGGTAACGGGCCCGCTGATTGATCTTCTCTTTCAGTCGCTTGATTATCTCAAACAGTTAAAGAACGATATTGAACGTAACGATAAGTCAATGACGGATATCTCGGATTGCGTGGAGAAGCTGCAAACCTTTACCGACATGCGTAAGCCAGCAACTGGCTCAGGGCCTACGATGTACTCTGCTCCCAAACCTGTATTGAACTTGGATACCCGGCTAAAAGTACAGGAGGCTCAGGATCATGGACTTGATGTGTATTGGATCGGTGTGCAGGTTTCCGCCGAATGTGTCATCAAAGGAGCAAGGGCTTATGTCATTCACTCCAATTTGACTGATAATGGGGAGGTATTTCTTACTGCTCCGGAATTAGAAAAAATGGATGAACATATGGATGGGCCGTTCTATATCACATTCCTTTATGCAGGAAACCGAAGCTCACAGGAAATGCAGGCTCTCGTTGCCGATTTAACCGATGTGGTCGATGTAAAGGCAGCGCCTTTGGAAATCGAAGAGACCGTGTTGGTCACCCCCAGTTCGGCTGCTCAAGAAAGAATCGTACATGATGAGGCTGCACAAACAGGCAAATCCAAATCTCAGACGATCCGAGTGAGCGTGGAAAGACTGGAGCATCTCATGAATCTGGTGGGTGAACTGGTCATTGACCAGACTCGAATCCAACAAGTAGAGCGGACGCAAAGAAGGCGTATTTCCGATGATTCTGTGAATGAGCTTGGTCAAATCTCCGATCATCTTTCGCGTATTATCGGCGATCTGCAGGAAAGTGTCATGAAAGCAAGAATGCTCCCAATTGAGCAGCTGTTTAACCGTTTCCCCCGCATGATACGAGATCTTTCCCGCGACTTGGGTAAGGAGATCGATCTGGTGATGGAGGGAAAAGACACGGAACTCGATCGGACCCTGATAGAAGAGATTGCCGATCCGCTCATTCATCTCATTCGGAATGCGGTGGACCATGGGATCGAAATGCCGGAAAAAAGGGAACAGTCAGGTAAAAATCGGAAAGGCACTCTTCGAATCCAAGCGGCACATGAGGACAACCAGGTGGTTATCTATGTGGAAGAGGACGGGGCAGGAATAGACCCGGCCAAAATGAGAAGATCCGCGGTGGAGAAGGGTATCATTCTCGCGGAAGAAGCGGAGCAGTTAAGCGATCGGGAAGCGATCGACCTGATTTTTCGACCCGGATTTTCAACGGCTCAAGCAGTGAGTGATATATCCGGACGCGGTGTGGGCATGGATATCGTCAGAAGCCATATTGAGAAGTTGAATGGTCTGATCGATATTGAAACCAAATTGGGAGAAGGAACTTGCTTCAAAATCAAGCTTCCGTTAACGCTGGCCATCATCATCGGACTGCTCGTGAAACTGCAAGATCAAACGTTTATTATTCCGATGAGCAATATCGCCGAAATCGTCAGAGTAACAACAGGAGATATCCAGACGGTTCGGGGACAATCGGTGATTGTACTGCGTAATCAGGTGATTCCGGTGGCTTGGATGCATGACTCTTTCCACATTCGCAAAATGGAAAAGAAGAAAAACATTCCGTTAGTGATTGTGGGCTCAGCGGAAAAACGGCTGGCCCTAGCTGTAGATGAGCTGATCGGGAATCAAGAGATCGTCATCAAGTCGCTGGGTTCTTATATCGGAAAAGTAGACTGCATTGCCGGGGCTACCATATTGGGTGACGGTAAAGTAGCTTTAATATTAGAGGTGTCGGGAATCATTAACAAAATGGGCGGGAATTAAGTTTAAGCCGTTTGGTGGTGAACATAACTTCAATGATGGATGAAATCACGGATACCGATTTGGTCGCCTCCGTTAATCAAGGTGATCAGATTGCATTCAACTCTCTACTAAGTCGTTACATGCCGATGATTTGTAGTTTCAGCAAGAAGTATTATGCACCAGGTCTCATGCGGGGAGACATAAATCAAGCGGGATGTGTCGGGTTATTTATCGCCTGTAAGCGATATAATTCCTCTAAAGGAATGGCTTTTTCAGGTTTCGCAAAAATGCACATTAAGCACTATATCATCAATGCTGTGAAAGCCGCTTTAAGGAAAAAACAGCAGATATTAAATGAGAGCATGTCCTTGGATGAAACCCCTTTTAGCGAGCAAGAAAAGACCAGCAGATATGAACTCATACCCCATTTCACGCCATCAGCGGAAGAAGTTTTTATGAATCAAGCCAGAGATACCGAGTTATTTGACATGATAAAAACACATTTAACGCATTTGGAGAGAGCGGCTGTCTTGGGTTTGATGTATGGTCTGGTATATAAGGAAATAGCGGATTTACACGGTGTTGGCAATAAATCTATCGATAATGCATTAAAACGTGCAAAAGGAAAATTGAAGATTGCGCTCTGTAACAATGCATAACTTTTTAAATGAACCAAAGAAAAATAGGGGGAAGACATGGCAAATATATTGGTAGTCGATGACGCTGCATTTATGAGAGTCATGCTGAAGGATATCCTCATGAAAGGCGGACATCAAATTGTCGGCGAGGCAGGCAATGGTGTTGAAGCGATCGAGCAGTATAAAAAATTAAAGCCCGACTTGGTAACCATGGATATTACCATGCCGGAAATGGAAGGTATCGAGGCTTTAAAACATATCAAACAAGTGGATCCGATGGCGAAAGTGATTATGTGCTCCGCTATGGGACAACAGCTGATGGTTGTTCAAGCGATACAGGCGGGTGCCCAAGATTTTGTAGTTAAGCCGTTCCAACCGGACAGGGTACTTGAATCGGTGAAGAAAGCGTTAGCTTAATTTTAGCGCGGATGAAACATTCGGCTATAACCGCTTAACTGTAAAGGATGACAAAAGCCCGAGGGAGTAAGAAATCCCTTGGGCTTTTGGTGTGTTGAATCAAATTTAACGGCTTAAATAAGCAAAAGAACCAATGCCAAAAAGAGAAAAAAACTCACGGTATAAAGAAGGTTCCATGCTGCAATTCGAAAGGTGCTTTGGCGGATAATAATGGAAAACATATTCAGTGTTCCGCTAAAGGGACCGATGGAAAACGTCATAACGGCACCCCCAACCAAAGCAATGGCCAAGTGCTCTGCTGATATTCCCAAAGCGGAGGGGTTCATCGATTCGGCCAAAAGTGTAATGGCTGTGATCGGATGCATCCCCATCAAGCCGAATCCGAGTGTGATCAAAGGGAGAATGAGCAAAAAAAGGTTTGATCCGACCCAATGATTGAACTGCAAAATATACTCGGTAACGAAATGATTGTATCCGGAATATTGGAGCGCTTGAACAAAAAAACCGGTGCTGAGGAAAATAGCAAACTGATCCGCCATGCCGGGCATTTTATTTATGACGTAAGATTTGGTTTCTCCCCAATAGGCCGTTCCCTTCTTTAGAGCCAGAGCCCATAGGAGAGCAAAGGGAAAGGCCAAGATCGTCGTCGTCACGACAAGCCCTAACGGCCATATGCTGGTTAATCCCACGTTTACGGAAATGAGCAGAAGGATCACTAACACGATCTGCAATATTTTGGTGATGGGTTTTTGAGTGAAAGGTTGGTGTGCTTCTTCTTCAAATTCTTGAGCCGAGGCCATTTCGGATACGGCATGGTTGTGTTTGTCGGACGGGTTTTCTTCCTGCCCGCTTCCAGTACGCTTGTCGATGATCCAGAACATCAACCAGTTCAAAAATAATCCGAAAAGACCGATAATGAATAATTTGTAAAAAACACTAGACCAGGGAACTTTCGTCGTTTCTAGAGCAATGGCAACCCCACCAGAGAAGGGGGACCAGGCAACCGAGACCGCATAACCGTTAATAATGGCCAAGCTCATAAATTTATTGGTGTTTTTCAAACCGATCTTTTCGACTGCGCTTTTGATACTGTAATACATGATCGGAATGGTGGCCAAATTCAAAAAACTGCTGAGTAAAAACGAGATGGAACTGATGGTACGGTGCAATTGAGTGACGCTTCGCGTTTTTTTATATAAGATCTGTTCAATGGACTGGTCGTAATTGCCTAATTGAAGCGGGATAGCCAATAACGGAAGCATAGCGAATAAGGAAAGCAGATAAAGCATATCTCCATAAATTAATATGTAGGTATACAAATTGATCCCTTTTTGCATCACAAGCCAAGTCCCAGTCACCAAAAACAAAAGTGCAAAGATTTTTGTAGGTAAACCGGAAGTAGGGACCGATAACAAAATCGCAATGATGGACAAAATGGAAAGAATCGGGGCTAATTGTTGGAAGTCCCCGATCTTATAAACTAGAAATATCAACACAGACAAGGTGAAGACGATAGAACGAGCGATTAGGCTATAGCGTGATATGGTTCCCACCTCTATTGATTATAAAGATCGTTTTACGGAAGCCGGTAGAATGAGCGGGCGTTGTCATAGAAAATCTTTTGCTTTAACGACTCCGGGAATTTGGGCGGAAACGTTAAATCGGGCGAATCATAGTCCCAGTGTGGATAATCCGTGGCAAACATGAGCATCTCATCCGAGCCCAAATGTTCGATCACCTGAAGCAGATATTCCGCAACCGGCGGTTCCTCCATCGGCTGCGTCGTAAAGCGCATATGCCCGCGGATATACTCCGACGGCTTGCGCGTCAAGAAAGGCACTTCCTCGCGCAGACGCTTCCAGTGCTTGTCGAGCCGCCACATCAGCGAAGGCACCCAGGCAAATCCGCCTTCGAGCATGACCGTGTGCAGGTTCGGGAACCGTTCAAACACCCCTTCGCAGACCATGCTGATCACCTGGCATTGAAACGCCTGCGCCATGTTGGTATGGTCCTCGATATAGTACGAGGGAAATCCGGAGGAGGTCGTGGCGTTCCCGCCTAATCCCCCAAAATGAACAGCGATCGGTAAGCCGTGGTTTTCCGCCGCCTCATAGATTTTCCAATATTTTCTTCGGCCCATCGGCTCCCGGGTACGGGGCATGATCAGCACCTGCACGAAGCCGGGGTGACTCGCGACCCGGTTGATTTCTTCCGCCGCAAGCTCGGCGTTCTCGTACGGGATGACAATGGAAGCCCGCAGCCGCGGTTCTTTATCCAGCCATTCGGCGATCTGCCAATCGTTGACGGCCCGGGCCAGCGCCGCGCCGTATTCATCATTGAGCTGCTCCCCCACACGGTATAGACAGTTGAGAATGCCGTACTCCAAATTCAAGGGCTCCAGCAGCTGCTCCCGCATGAAATTTAGGTCGGAGCCGGGGATCTGACCGTTGGGCGGCCAAGAGTCCGTTCGCGTTCCGCCCGGATTACCCTTGGGATACGGGATATGGTTCGCGAACCCATGGTAGCTGCGCAAGCCGACCATGTCCATATAATTCCTCCAACGTTGGGGAAGGTACTGCTTCAGCACTTCGCTCGAGGGAACTTCATTATGAATATCGCAGTCGATGAAACGGGCTCCGGCTTTACGTTTGGGCTCCTTCACCACAGAACTAAACATCGTCATGCTTCTTCCTCCTTACGGTTCATACTCGGCTGCCAACATTAGAAACGGTAAAATGAATCGGTCCACCCACGGCACTTCCCGGCGCAGGCCCTTCCAGTTCTTGTCGAGCCGCCACATTAGTGCGGGCATCCAAGTAAACCAGCTCTCAAGCAGCACAACCCGAAGTAAGAGAACCGTTGGAACACGCCTTCGGTGATCAGGCTTACGATATGTCAGCATTCGCAAGCCTTCCAATAGCAAACGCTTCTTCGTTTTTAAGAATAACGTGTATCTAATCCTTAGTATATACGACTAAATGTATACTTGTATACAAGTAAAAGCGCAATTTTATTATTTCTTTTTGTTCGTTTTTACTCGCATGTTTTGTATTGGTGATCGTTTATTTGCGTGTAAAAACGTTAGCCAAATTGTCTTTGGAAATGGCCAAATGCCGTTTTAAGACAATTACAGCCTGCTCCGTATTGCCTTGCTTGATGAGGGTAATGATTTCCTTGTGTTCGTCTTCACGCTCGATAGCCCATTCCAAGGTCAGATAATACACCCGAAAGCGGGAAATGGTGTCATGGAGGGAATCGATGAACCGCTGCACCCTTTGATTTTCAAGGGCAGAAATAATCGAGAGATGGAAGTAGGTGTTCATTTCCCCTCTTTTTTGGAGATTTCCTTGTTTACGGTATTCTTCCCCCCGTTCAATCGCGTCTTCCATTTGACGGATTAAGGCATGGTGGTTCGTTGTGATTCTCCGCAAAGCTTCGGCCTCAACAATAGAACGAATCTCATACACTTCATGGATATCCTGGAGCGTAGGCAGTGTTACAATCACTTTTCTTCCCGGCAAAAAAGTGAGCAGATTTTCTGTTTCAAGGATCCGAATGGCTTCGCGGACCGGTGTACGGCTGACAGAGAGCTTGTCGGCAATCAGATTTTCGCTAAGAAGCTGTCCCGGCTTTAAGGAACCATTCAAGATTGACGTTTTGAGTTTCTGATATACCACTTCGCGAAGGGGCGTGTAAGATGAGGAATAATCTAGCGGTTCGAGAGTGAAATCGGTTGTGATGAGAGTGATATGGCCATCCATTCGTCATTACCTCTTCCTAAAGCTAACTGTGTTAAATATTTTACACCAAATGATTGCCAAAGCACAACTTGCAATTCGTCTCGTTATCCTCATTGACAAGGGTGAATTGGTCAGTTATATTCATGTATACAAGTATACTATTATGTCAAGGAGGTGCATATATATAGATCAAACTATACAAAAATAGTTTATGGCAGCCGTGTTTTCAGCGGGAGCCCAAGAAAAATCAACTCACCGACCTTTGATTGCACTGTTGTCGTACTTGTTCTCTAGAAGCCGGATCGCCTAAGCGTTAGCCCAAACGGCTCTCGGTACACGGAATTCAGGTTGTCGGTGTTAGGGAGGATGATCTGCCAGAGGTTTTAGGAAGACTGGCAAGGAAGGAGTAAAACTAAAACCAAAAAAATGAAAGCGGTTACCATTGAAATGACATGGCTAATGATTTTAAATTATGGAAACGCTTACTACCATTTATTTGTTTGGCAAAGTATTATGATAATAACAATAACTGGTTAAAGGGGCATGCAGAATGGCAAAACCTATGGAAAATCAGACATTGGAACTACGGCCAAAAGGCGGGGGCTTTCTGGAAACACTGAAGAGCATCGGTCCAGGATTAGTCGTCGCATTCGCTTGGCTTGGAACAGGGGATTTGGTTGATGCATCCGTGTCTGGGGCTAACTACGGATATGACTTAATGTGGGTGCTTTGCATCGCTTTGTTTTGCCGTTATTTCTTTGTTAACGCGCTGGCTAAATATCAGCTGTGTAATAGCAATGGAGATGAAACTATATTTCATGGTTTTTTCCGGGTATGGAAAGGGTTTCCGCTGTTATTGGGCGTATCTGGTTATATCATGGGTTTCGTTTATGTATCCTATATGATCCGGGGAACAGGGGTAGCTTTATATCACCTGTTTGGTGAGGTCGGCAATAGCTTCAGTTGGTCCATAGTCGGGGTACTTCTGGCGATTTATGTGACCACACGGCCCCGTCAATTGAAAGCGCTTGAATTTGTAGCGCGTACCGCTTGCGTTGTCATTATTTTGACGTTTATCTTCGCTATTTTTAAAACCGGTGTAAACATAGGAGCATTTATTGAAGGTCTCAGTTTTGGAATACCAGCTAACAATGATGCGTTCGGTGCACTGCTTATCGCGGTTTCCATTATCGGTGCCGTTGGCGGCTCAGCTGCAAACCTTTTGTATCCTTACCTGATGAACGACAAGGGATGGAAGGGGCCGCAGCAGCGTAAATTACAAATTATCGATCTGCTAACCGGAATCGTTGCGATCGTCGTAATCAACTTGGCCATCTGGATTGTTGCTGCCGAAACCATGTATGGTCAAGGGCAAGCCATACATAACGAGGTCGACTTGGCTGCCATGATGGCACAAGCCGTTGGCCCGATCGGACCACTTTTGTTGTGGATCACCGTGTTCTTTGTCTGCTTCACCTCTTATCCGACGTTTTCTTTCGGATTCACGAAGCTGTTATTGCATGGGGTGCATCTCTCAACAAAAAGGGGCGAGAAATACGAAAAACCCGAGATGGATCCAAAGTTTAAATGGTTTTCGGTCGGGGGTCTTCTCGTCGTGCCGCTCATTTTCTCCATGCCTTTCGCGCCCAATTTAGTTACTCTTACCATTGTCGGCAATAGCTTGGCCGTTATTACCGCACCAATTATCATCGTAGGGATCATTTTTATGACATCCCGTAAGAGCATGATGCTGCCGGCATATGTGAATAAATGGTGGGAAAATCTCATTCTTGGTATTGTCGGATGTATCGGTTTATGGGCGACTTACAGTTTGTTAATGGTGTTACTCGAAAAGTTGGGTTGAAAACAGCATCTGTTTATTAATCGTGTTTTGTAGAACCCTTTACGAAATGGCATTGCTTCAAATGAACATGACCCAACCACCATGAATAAAATGTAGTTGGCCTGTGAATCTGCTGTTAGCGGGTCACAGGCGACACTTTTGTGGTGAGAGATCGGGGAGTCGAGGAATCAAGGGTAGAGGAGAAAAAAACCGAAAGTAGAACCGTTTTTACTTGTATACAAGTATACATTCAGTCGTATATACTAAGGATTAGATACACGTTAAATCTCTAAAGCGAAGGAGCGTATACAATGGATGAGCTCATGACGCAGGAACACAATAGCAACCAAACCAAAACAGGGGTCATCGATTGTGATGTGCACAATGCAGTCCCTTCAATACAAGCCCTATTCCCCTATTTAACCGATCGTTGGCGCGATTATATCGTGGAGCATGGGATCAAAGGATTGGAACCAAATTATTATCCGAGAGGTGTATCCCTTTCGTCCAGACCGGGTTCAGAGCTGCCTTCCGGCCATCCGCCGGGTTCGGATCTGGAGACTTTGCGTCAGCAGGTATTGGATCCGTGGAATGTGCAGTATGCCATTCTCAATTGTCTTTATGGGGTTCAGATGATTCACAATGAGGACTGGGCTGCAGCGATGGCCTCGGCGGTCAACGATTGGCAGCGCGTGGAATGGCTGGATAAGGAACCGCGGCTGCGGGCCTCCATCGTCGTCGCCAGCCAAAACCCGGAGCAGGCGGCGGAGGAAATTCACCGGTTGGGCCGGGATCCCGGTTTCGTGCAGGTGCTGCTTTTGGTCCGCTCTGAAATGCTCTACGGCAAAAAGCATTTCTGGCCGATCTACGAGGCGGCCCAGCAGTACGGGCTGCCGATCGGGATTCATGCCGGCGGAATGACGGGGTACCCGACGATGCCGGTCGGTTGGCCTTCGTATTATCTTGAGGATTATGTCAGCCATTCGCAAGCCTTCCAGTCACAAATCGTAAGCCTGATCACCGAAGGCGTTTTCCAGCGCTTCCCGTCACTTCGGGTCGTGCTGCTTGAAAGCGGCTTTACCTGGATGCCAGCGCTGATGTGGCGGCTCGACAAGAACTGGAAGGGCCTGCGCCGGGAAGTGCCGTGGGTGGACCGTTTACCCTCGGAGATCATCCGGGAGCATTTCCGATTAACTATCCAGCCGCTAGACGAAGCGCCGGTACCCGAACACCTGCTGCAAACCATGGCGCAGCTGCGCTCCGAAGACATGCTGTTGTTTTCTACCGATTATCCGCACTGGCACTTCGATACGAAGGAAGAGGCGCTCCCGGCCCAGCTACCGCCTAGTCTGGAGAAGAAAATTTTATCGGATAACGCGCGTTTGCTTTACCGTTTCTAATGTTGGCAGCCGAGTATGAACCGTAAGGAGGAAGAAGCATGACGATGTTTAGTTCTGTGGTGAAGGAGCCCAAACGTAAAACCGGAGCCCGTTTCATCGACTGCGATATTCATAATGAAGTTCCCTCGAGCGAAGTGCTGAAGCAGTACCTTCCCCTGCGTTGGAGGAATTATATGGACATGGTCGGCTTGCGCAGCTACCATGGGTTCGCGAACCATATCCCGTATCCCAAGGGTAATCCGGGCGGAACGCGAACGGACTCTTGGCCGCCCAACGGTCAGATCCCCGGCTCCGACCTGAATTTCATGCGGGAGCAGCTGCTGGAGCCCTTGAATTTGGAGTACGGCATTCTCAACTGTCTATACCGTGTGGGGGAGCAGCTCAATGATGAATACGGCGCGGCGCTGGCCCGGGCCGTCAACGATTGGCAAATCGCCGAATGGCTGGATAAAGAACCGCGGCTGCGGGCTTCCATTGTCATTCCGTACGAGAACGCCGAGCTTGCGGCGGACGAAATCAACCGGGTCGCGAGTCACCCCGGCTTCGTGCAGGTGCTGATCATGCCCCGTACCCGGGAGCCGATGGGTCGGCGGAAATATTGGAAAATCTATGAGGCGGCGGAAAACCACGGCTTACCGATCGCTGTTCATTTTGGGGGATTAGGCGGGAACGCCACGACCTCCTCCGGATTTCCCTCGTACTATATCGAGGACCATACCAACATGGCGCAGGCGTTTCAATGCCAGGTGATCAGCATGGTCTGCGAAGGGGTGTTTGAACGGTTCCCGAACCTGCACACGGTCATGCTCGAAGGCGGATTTGCCTGGGTGCCTTCGCTGATGTGGCGGCTCGACAAGCACTGGAAGCGTCTGCGCGAGGAAGTGCCTTTCTTGACGCGCAAGCCGTCGGAGTATATCCGCGGGCATATGCGCTTTACGACGCAGCCGATGGAGGAACCGCCGGTTGCGGAATATCTGCTTCAGGTGATCGAACATTTGGGCTCGGATGAGATGCTCATGTTTGCCACGGATTATCCACACTGGGACTATGATTCGCCCGATTTAACGTTTCCGCCCAAATTCCCGGAGTCGTTAAAGCAAAAGATTTTCTATGACAATGCCCGCTCATTCTACCGGCTTCCTGATAAGGAGGAGGAACGTGACGATGTTAAATAACAAACAGAAATATATCGTCGGAACTGTAGATGAACTCCCTCCTGGAGAACGGAAAATCGTCAATGTCGGGGGGCGGTCAATCGGCGTTTTTAATGTGGACGGCGAATTTTTTGCCCTGCGAAACCGCTGCCCGCATGGAGGCGCACCGCTCTGCGAAGGGGTGCTCAGCGGGTTTGTCCAATCTAAAGGTCGAGGCGACTACTCTTATGCGAGAAAAGGGGAGATTCTCCGCTGCCCTTGGCACCAATGGGAGTTCGACATTAAAACCGGCCAGTCCTGGTTCGATCCGGTCAAGACTCGTGTCCGCGCTTACGAGACCAAGGTGGAGGCTGGCTGCACGCTGGCGGATGCCGGGTGCGAGATGAAAGAAGGACCCTACGTGGCAGAAACCTTCTCCGTATCTCTGGATAAAGATTACATCGTTCTTGAGATCTAGTCCTAAACGGCAAAGGAAACAGCAAGGATGTATACGGCCTGCTGTTTCCTTACCTTATCATTTTATATTGTTCCGAGAAAAAAAGGAGTGAGATAGAAATGAAACAAAAAATGACAGGTGCTCAAGCCTTAGTGGAATGTATTCGTAGGGAAGAAGTGGATCATGTATTTTGTGTTCCCGGAGAAAGTTTTTTGAGTGTTTTGGATGCGATCTATGAAACAGAAAGCATCAAGCTGATCTCCAACCGCCATGAAGGCGGAGCATCCTTCATGGCGGAAGGATATGCGAAAGCTACCGGTAAACCGGGAGTGTGTATGGCAACCCGCGGTGTGGGGGGAGCTAACCTGGCTATAGGCATTCATACGGCTATGCAGGATTCCACGCCTATGGTCGTCTTTTTAGGCCAAGTACATAGTCATTTTCGAACGCGGGAAGGCTTCCAGGAAGTCAATCAAGAAAACTTCTTTGCTCCCATCTCAAAATGGACGATTGAAATTACCGATACCGATCGAATTCCAGAGCTTGTTCAACGGGCATTCCGCATAGCGAAAACCGGACGCCCAGGTCCAGTTGTCGTGGGCTTGCCTGTGGATGTGATCGATGCGGTTGCAGAATTTGAAATAGGTCCTGCAACTACGATTCCAAAGCCTGCACCAAGCAAACCTGAAGTTACAGCAGCACTTGCGATGATTTCCAAGGCAAAGCGTCCTATTGTTATTGCCGGGGGAGGTGTAGTCCGAGGAGGCGCACATGAACCCTTGATCCAGTTCTCAGAAGCGATGGCACTGCCGGTATTGGTATCATTTCGTCGTCATGATGCATTTCCGAATCAACATGCGCAGTATCTTGGTCATATCGGACTGGGAACCCACAAGAGCATTCTGGATACGGTGAAAAGTGCTGATCTTGTTATAGCTGTAGGGATGCGTTTTTCAGAAATTGTTACTCAAGGGTATACGTTATTCTCATCCGATCAGGACATTATTCATATAGATATCGATCCGAATAGTATAGGGAAGGTTTATAATCCGGCGATAGGAATTGTTGCGGATGCCGGTGAAGCATTACAAGCATTGGTTGAAGCTTCCACGGAATATCCGGCTGAAAATAGAGAGGAACGTTTGGCTTGGATTGCCGAGCGTCGTCGATTGTATGACGAATGGATTGCTGCAGAATTACACGGGGATGCAAAAATGAATATGAAGAAGGTTATCGCCGATCTGCAGCGGATCACGCCTGATGATGCGATTATTACCAATGATGCAGGGAACTTTTGCGGTTGGTTGCATCAATTTTACCAATTTGAAAAACCCGGTACCTATATTGGACCGACCAATGGAGCTATGGGCTATGGATTGCCGGCTGCGGTGGGAGCTAAATTGGCTCACCCGGAACGCACTGTGGTTTCCTTATCCGGAGACGGAGGTTTTATGATGACCCTGCAGGAATTTGAAACGGCAGTTCGTTATGAAGCACCCGTGATTGCTATTGTGTTTAATAACAATATGTACGGTACCATTCGGATGCATCAAGAACGAGAGTACCCGAAAAGAATTACCGGAACGCTGCTGACGAATCCGAACTTTGCGGAGCTGGCCAGATTATTCGGCGGTTACGGAGAGCAGATTGATCGACATGAAGATTTTGCTCCTGCGTTTGAGCGGGCTCTTGAATCAGGCAAGCCTTCAATCATTGAAGTATCCATAGACCCGGAGCAAATTTCGGTTTCCGCTACGATTGAGGATTTAAGAAAGGCGAAGGTTGAACTCTTTAAAGCTTAGTATTTATAGAAGAAAGAGATGAAGGACTCATTAAAACTACTTCAGCCTAAAAAGGATGACGATCCCTAAGGAGGTAGATATCATGCTGTATATCAATGGAGAATTCTGTAATGCCAGGTCCAATCAAACCTTTGACGTGATCAACCCGGCGACGGGAGAAGTAGTAGAAACCGTTGCCAAAGGGGGCGCGGAGGACGCGCAAGCTGCCATTGACGCAGCTCAGGCCGCACTGCAGCCGTGGTCCCGCTTAACGGCGAAGGATCGCTACACGTTTTTGACCCGAACCGCGGGGATTCTCCGCAGCCGTACCGAACCGATTGCGGAGCTGATCACCCGCGAGATGGGCAAACCGCTGGCGGAGGCGAGAGGCGAGATCGGTCTTGCGATCGACTATCTGGACTGGTACGCCGAAGAGGGTAAACGGATCTATGGAGATACCATACCAGCCTCTGCTCCGAACAAGCGCATCTTCGTGCTGCGTCAGCCGGTCGGTGTGGTCGGGGCGATCACCCCGTGGAACTTCCCGATCGCGATGATCACCCGCAAGCTGGCCCCGGCGCTGGCGGCAGGCTGCACGATCATCCTCAAGGCGGCGTCGGCTACGCCGCTGGCCGCGATTGAGGTGTTCAAAGCACTGCATGAAGCCGGTGTGCCCAAGGGCGTAGCGAACCTAGTGAACGGTTCCGCCTCCGAAGTGGTGGGCACCCTGATGGCCAGCCCCGTGGTGCGCAAGATTACCTTCACCGGCTCAACCGAAGTCGGCAAAGAGCTCGTACGCCAGTCGGCCGACACAATGAAGAAAGTATCGATGGAACTCGGCGGACACGCTCCGCTTCTCGTATTTGAGGATGCCGATCTGGAGAAAGCGGCAGAGGGAGCGATCGCCAGCAAGTTCCGCAACGCCGGTCAAACGTGTGTTTGTACGAACCGGATCTATGTGCAGAAGTCCGTGGTTGAGAAGTTTGCCTCCATTATGGCGGAGAAAGTAAAGAAGCTCGTCATTGGCAACGGCCTGAATGACGGCGTCAACATCGGTCCGTTGATCGACAAAGCGGCAATGGAAAAAGCGCAGGAGCATATCGACGATGCGGTGGAGAAGGGTGCCACCATCCTGGCGGGCGGCAGCAAGCTTATCGAAGGTGAACTGGCGGGCGGCTGCTTCTTCGCACCGACCGTGCTGCTTAACGCGACGCATGACATGAAGATTTCCTATGAAGAAACGTTCGGCCCGGTCGCGCCGATCTTTACGTTTGAAACCGAGGAAGAAGCAATTCGCTATGCCAATGACACCGTCTATGGGCTGGCTTCCTACATTTATACCAAAGACGGCTCCCGCATGTTCCGGGTAGCCGAAGCGATGGAGTACGGCATCGTCGGCATCAATGACTCCCTGCCAACTGTAGCGCAAGCTCCGTTCGGCGGGATCAAGGAATCCGGCGTCGGACGTGAAGGCGGCAAGTACGGCATTGAAGATTATTTGGAGTATAAATTCCTGTCCCTCCAGTTGGACCTGTAAAAGGATGATGGCTGTGGCTTATAGAAAAATAGATTCCGACATCGTACGCCGGGTGCGTGCCATCATTCCTGAACCCAAACGCGTGATGACGGAGAAAGCGGATTTGGCCGGCTATTCCTTTGACGGTTCGTTTGGGACCTATATGCCGGAGCTGGTCGTGCAGCCGAAAAGCACCGCCGAGGTGGCGTCCATCGTCAAGCTGGCCTATGAGGAAGTCATTCCGGTGTATCCTCGCGGCCAGTCGACCTCGCTTTCTGGAGGGCCGCTGCCGGTCGAAGGCGGCATTGTACTGGATCTGTCCCGGTGGGATCAGAAGCTGGAGGTCTACCCCGAGGATCTCATCGTGGTCGTTTCCCCGGGCGTATTGACCGGAAACATCCATGCGGCGGCGGAAAAGGTCGGGTTGATGTACCCGCCTGATCCGAGCAGCTCCGCGGTTTCGACGATCGGCGGCAATTTGGCCGAGAACTCCGGGGGGCCGCGCGGCTTGAAGTACGGTGTAACGAAAGATTATGTGCTGGGGCTGGAATTCGTCACGCCGCAGGGGGAGATTATCCGTACGGGCGGCCGCACGGTGAAGAATGTGACCGGCTATGACTTGACCAAGCTGATTGTCGGGTCGGAAGGGACGCTAGGCGTCATTACCGAAGCGACGCTGCAGCTGATTCCCAAGCCGCCGAAAACGGCGACGCTCCTGGCGATCTTCGATGATATCGTGACTTCCGGCGAAGCAATCTCGAAGGTGCTGACCTCGGGCATCCTGCCCTCCAAAATGGAGATTATGGACCAAGCCTCCATTCATGCGGTGGAAAACTACGAGCCGAGCGGGTTGCCTGTGGACGCCGAGGCGATCATCCTCATTGAGGTGGATGGCCACGCCCGCACGGTCGAGGAAGAGATCAAGGAAGCCGGGCGGATTTGCGAAGCCATCGGGGCCCGCGAGGTAAAGATCGCCAGCACGGCAGTGGAGGAGGCCAATTTGTGGAAAGCGCGCAAACTGGTGTCTCCGGCGATTACCCGGGTCAAGCCGACCAAGATTTCGGAGGACGCCACCGTTCCGCGCAGCCAGATCCCGGCGATGTTTGCCCGGTTGAAAACGATCCGCGAAAAATACAACGTCAACCTGGTTGTGTTCGGGCATGCCGGAGACGGGAATCTGCATCCGAACATTGTGGCTGACAAGCGGGACAAAGAAGAGATGAAGCGCGTCGAGCAGGCCGTGACGGAGATATTTGAAACGGCGATCGAGCTGGGCGGCACGCTGTCCGGTGAGCACGGCATCGGCAACATGAAGGCGCCGTTCATGGAGATGGAGTTGGGGAAAGCAGGGCTTCAAATGATGAAGCTGATCAAGGACAGTTGGGATCCGAAGAATATTATGAATCCGGGCAAGATTTTTCCTGCTCCCGGGCAGCGGCTCAACTTAACGGAGGGGTAGCAGCCGATGAACCGAAACAAAGAATTGCCTTACGACGAAACGATCCAATGTGTGCAATGCGGCTACTGCTTACCGGCCTGCCCTACCTACGTGACCATGGAACGGGAAACCCATTCGCCTCGCGGCCGGATCAATTTGGTGAAGATGGCGGCGGAGGGACATCTGTCGCTCAGTGAACTGGAGGGGCCGATCGATCTGTGTCTGGGCTGCCGCGCCTGCGAAACGGCGTGTCCGTCGGGTGTGGAATACGGCAAAATTCTGGAAGGGGCGCGGGAGGCGCTGGCGGAGCATAAGGCTAAGCGGACCTCCAAGCCGCTGGGCAAGCTGCAGGACGCCATGTTTCAGGACGTCTTTCCCGACTCGAAGAAGCTCAAGCTCGCAGCCGATATGATCTGGCTGTACCAAAAGAGCGGTCTGCAGAAGGTGGCGCACAAAAGCAAGCTGACGCGGATCCTGCCGAAAAACCTGTGGGCCTTTGAGGAAGTACTGCCGCAGGTGACTTCTCCCGCAGCAAGGCGCAATCGTCCGCGTCTCTTCGAGCCACCGAAGGGAACCCAGCCGAAGTGGAAAGTAGCTTTTTTCACCGGATGCATCATGGATGCAATGTTCGAGAAGATTAATCGTCTGTCGATGGAACTTCTGGCGATGGGGGGCTGCGAGGTGCAGGTGATCGCCGAGCAGACCTGCTGCGGGGCGCTTCACGCGCATGCCGGACGCAAGGACGATACAGTGATGCTGGCGAAGCAGAACATCGAGGCGTTTGAACGGCTGGACGTGGATTTCATCATCAATAATGCGGGCGGCTGCGGCGCGATGCTGGTGGAATACGATCATCTGTTCCATGGAGATCCACAGTGGGAGGCGCGGGCCAAGGCGTTCGTGGCCAAAACCCGCGATATTACCCAGGTGCTGGCTGTATGCGAGCTGCCTCTCTCCAAACCGATGGACGAGATCGTCACCTACCAGCATTCCTGCCACATGACCAACGTGCAGAAGGTGGTCAAGGAACCACTGGAGCTGATCAAGCAGATTCCGGGGATCTCATATAAGGAAATGGCCAACCCGAATATGTGCTGCGGGTCGGCTGGAATATATAATGTAGTCCATTACGAGGAATCGATGGAAATCCTGGGCGTCAAGATGGAGACGGTCAAGACGACCCAGGCGACGACGATCGTCACCACGAATCCCGGCTGTCTGCTGCAGATGAAGCTGGGTGTGCAGAAGGAAGGCATGTCCGACAAGGTTCGAACGGTTCACCTCGTTGAGCTGCTCGCAGAGTCGGCTAAACTGATATAAGACAGGGGGGAAAACAGGAGGAAAACAACTTATCCACTGAAGTCCGCGGTAAGTTATAATAGGGTGAGGAAGAACATTCCAATCTGGCAGTTCAAGGGGGGAAAAGCGAATGGAGCACATCGTTTTCAACCAGATCGAACTACATCGAAGCCGGACATTGGCAATTGTCGCCGAATTGTCTGAGAATCAAGCGGATGTTGTGCCAAATGGGTTCAACAATAACTTACGCTGGCATTTGGGACATATTTTGACCACTCAAGAAAGGTTTGCTTTTCTTTTCATTGGAGCGCCGCTAAGTTTGCCGCAGGAACTGATGAATTTGTTCCTTAACGGTACGAAGCCTGCAGACTGGCAAACCGCTCCTCCGGATTTACCGTCCTTACTCAAACTTTTGGAGGAACAACCCAGTCGAATCCGGGAACGTCTGCAAGGAAGGCTGGCGGAACAGATTACGATTCCGTTTAAAGATTTCAATCGACTTGATGAAGTGCTGCTGTTCGGCACCTGTCATGAGGCAATGCATGCAGGCAACATGATGGCTCTGAAAAAAGCGGTTGCCGCTCAAATGTAACGGATGAACAAAGCCCGAAAGAGCAGCAGCTCTGTCGGGCTTTGTTCCAGTTCAGCGCGCTCAAAAAGGTAAGTCGTGACTAATTTCATAAAAATTCTTCCCCCGAATGCGAGTAAGTTGATGACAAGTTAAAAAAAGACTAGACAAAAGTTGTTTTCCAGTTATATACTTTACTCAGCAAATGAATACGTATTCATGAATCATCATGATATCACATCAGGAGAAATTTTCAAATGAAAAAATGTCAGGAGGGAGTAAAATGTAATCGCTTTCCTAGAGTGCTTAACAGATTTAACCCTGTAGTAATATGTCAATATTTCTTAGCACCTACTTTATAAAGTATGGAGGTTTTTTGAATGACAACAGGTAAAAAAATCTTAAGTGTCGCCGTCTCCTTAACTCTGCTTAGCTCGGTATCCTTAGCTTGTTCACAATCCAATTCAACACCGGCTGCTTCTTCTGGCAATGCCCAGGAAGCACAAAAAGTGAATTACCCGACAAAACCGATTGAAATGACGATAGGGTTCGCTGCAGGCGGTCAAGCGGATATTGGCACTCGGTTAGTTGTAAACGCTGCCAATAAACATCTTCCCAACGCTCAAACGATCGTTGTATCCAACAAGACGGGGGCCAGCGGATCGATCCAATTGGCAGAGGTATTTCAAGCCAAACCGGATGGATACAAGATCGGCTCGGTCACAACAGGTAACCTCATTATTCAACCCAATTTTGGTAATACACCTTATAAGTCTGGTGACTTTGAGCCGATCTCACTTTTGAATTCAGCTCCAAATATGTTAGTGGTACAAAACGATGCCCCATGGAAAACATTTGACGAGTGGCTGACCTATGTGAAGGCGAACCCGGATAAATTCACCTACGGCACAGCAGGCTCGGGAGATACGAAGCACGTAGCTATGGAAACGCTGAATGTTACTTTTGGAGTGAAGACGAAGCAAGTCGGATTCGACGGTTCTGCGCAGTCCATTACGGCACTCCTCGGAGGACATGTCATGGGAACCATCATCTCACCGCAGGAAGCAAAACCACATACCGATGCAGGCAAACTGCGAGTTTTAGCTAACCTGGGTTCTACTAAGACCGAATTTTATCCGGAAGCTCCTTTCTTAAAAGAATCCGGAAGCGGTTTTCCTGGATTTGATACATGGACGGGAATATTGGCTCCGAAAAATACACCAAAAGAAATTATAACGATCTTAGATGATGCTTTCAAAAAGGCCATGCAGGATCAGAGCGTCATCGATGAATTTAAAAAAATGGGTACGGTACCGACTTACGCTGGACCTGATGACTTTAAAAAGGTGATAGAAGAAGCTTCAAAAACAAGTGCTGAGATCATGAAGAAGGCAGGACTCGTAAAGTAACACCAGCAATTTTTGCACATAAAGTTTGAACTAAAATGAGATTATGTCTGCTAGTCCTTGCCGAAGTTCAAGCGTTTGAAAGCGGGGAGAAGTAATGAAAAAACAATATGCAGGCGTATGGGGCGGAGCATTTTTCGCAATATTTGGAATAGTCATTTTTGTTCAGTCTTTTTCCTATACCTATTCCAGCATGATGGGTCCGGGTCCCGGGATGTTTCCTTTATGGTTAAGTGGAATATTAATTGTTCTGTCCATATGGAGCATGGTTAAATCGATAACCAAAGAAAAAACAACGCTTGCGGAAATTTTACCCAAGGGTAAAGACCTGAGGAAACTGATCACCATTCTTGCTACGTTGGCTGGTTTTATACTGGTTGTATCCTTTTTAGGTTTTGTTATTGCGGGGACCCTTTTCCTCTTTGCTCTTCTTGCTCGGGAATACAGATGGTATATCAGTTTAAGTATTTCTATAGGAGCATCCGTACTGTTATTTGTAGTGTTCAATATCATTTTGGGTGTTCCGCTGCCTATCAACAGCTTAGGCTTTTAAGACAAAAGGGGGAAGGAAATGGAGACATTTCTTCAACTGGTACAGGGTTTCGAGACGGCTGCCACTTGGTCGAACCTGCTTTATTGCTTATTGGGAGTTACCGTAGGGATGCTGGTCGGCGTGATGCCGGGATTAGGTCCGACGGCGGGGACGGCGATTTTACTGCCGATTACGTTTGGAATGGATCCGGTACCTGCCATCATTTTGTTGTCGGGAATATTTTACGGTTCCATGTATGGCGGAACGGTAACGTCGGTCTTAATTAACACTCCCGGCGAAGCCGCCTCGGTTATCACTTGTATTGATGGTCATCAAATGGCGAAGCAGGGCAGGGCCGGAACAGCCCTGGGGATTGCGGCGATCGGTTCATTTATCGGAGGAACCATTGCCATTATCGGACTTAGCTTTATAGGACCTCCACTTGCTCAATATGCGTTAAGTTTTGGACCGCCCGAGTTCTTCGCTCTTATGATGATGGGACTCATGATGTTGGTAGGTTTGATGGGAAAATCAATCGTGCGCGGGTTGGTTGCCGCCGTTTTTGGATTGATCTTATCTTTGATTGGCATGGACCCAGTTTCCGGTACGATCCGGTTTTCCTTTGGTCACCTGGAATTGATGAATGGATTTGATTTTGTCGTCGTGGCGATGGGATTGTTCGGTATTTCTGAAATATTAATGAGTGCTGAGAATGCTGCCACTGCGGATAAAATACCGAAAATTAAGGGATTGCTTCCGGATAAAGGCGAGTGGAAGCCTGCGATAAAGTCCATTTCAAGGGGAACCGGCATAGGGCTTTTCTTGGGACTGATCCCGGGAGCGAATGCCGTTATTGCATCACTTCTCTCGTATTCGGCTGAAAAGAAATTCGCCAAGGACCCTTCCCGATTTGGGAAAGGGGCTATTGAAGGGGTTGCAGGACCGGAAACGGCAAACAATGCATATAGCGGTGCGGCGTTGATTCCGTTGTTTACCTTAGGCTTGCCGAGCTCTCCTACTGTGGCTGTGCTTTTAGGCGCGTTTATTATGCACGGTCTAACACCGGGACCGACCCTTTTTCAAAGCAACGGCGACTTTGTATGGGCCGTCATTGCGAGTATGTTTATCGGAAATTTGATACTCCTGATTATGAATCTTCCTTTAGCAGGGCTATGGGGCAAAATCGCGTTAGTCCCGTATAAGCTTTTATTTCCTTTCATTCTCATCGTTTCTATGATCGGGGCTTATAGTGTCAATAACGATTTATGGAACGTTGGCGTCATGCTCACCTTCGGGATTATCGGGTACTTCATGAAAAAGATGGATTACCCGCTGGCTCCTGCTGTTTTGACCTTTGTTTTGGGCAAAGAAATTGAATCATCGTTGTTAAGATCCTTGAAAATCTCTGAGAATGGTTTTTTAATCTTTTTCGAAAGACCGATTTCCGCTGTTCTTATTTTGATCACCTTAGTCATTCTAGCCTTTAGTATCATTACTGAAATCAGGAAAAAGAGATCCATGCTTGCAAGCGATGTTGAGATCTAAAATTCAGCTCGGGCGGAGGAGAGCAGGGTCTTTCGCCCCTGAAAATGAATACGTATTCAATGAAATTTAAATCAAATAGCGATAAGGAGTGTTTTAGAGATGGAATTATTCGGAAAATATGATGTGGTTGTTGTCGGTGCCGGAGTTACAGGGATTGTCGCTTCCATTCGGGCAGCGCGTCAAGGCGTGAAAACATTGCTTGTAGAAGGAAGCGGAGTTTTAGGAGGTCTTGTAACGGGAGGTCGACTGACGAAACCAACGGGTTTAATTGAAGGAGGGATATTTAAAGAACTCATTACCCGTGCTGCGGGATATAAAGGGGCGGACGATCAAGTCCGAAGCTCCTATTGGGGGAAATATACGGGCGTATTCGATGCTGAAGTCATGCAGCGCGTGATCATAGAAACGATCGAGGAGGCGGGCGTTGAAGTTCTCCTTCATGCAGCGGTTACGGATGTCGTTCGTGAAGGGAACAAGGTGAAGGGGATTCATATTCGCACCAAATCCGGAAACCAGCTGATTCTGGCGGATGTGGTGATTGACTCATCCGGGGACGGAGATGTGGCGGAGCTGGCGGGGGCTGAATTCATGCTCGGACGACCGCAAGACGGACTTACCCAACCGATTACTTCTTATTTTAGAGTACTAAATGTAGATATCCCTGCCGTAGCCCAGGACTTTAAAGAAAATATGGATGATATGTGGGAGTTGGTCGTTCCGGAAAAAGAGGGGGCAACCAACGAAGACTACGCTTTGATCTTTTTTGCCACCGGCTTGACGAAACGAATCGAAAAAGCCATAGAAGACGGATTCAACTGGATCGTCCCCAAAGACCATATGACACTTAAAGGCGCACTTATTCCAGGTGAATTGAGTATCAACGTGACCCGGGTGCATGGCAACGGATTAAACGCGCGTGACTTGACTCGAGCTGAGATTGAAATCCGTAAACAAGCGTACAGTGTGTTTGATTTCTTAAAGAAATACGTACGGGGCTTCGACAACGCTATTTTCCTTGAAGTGGCTCCAAAATTGGGCATAAGAGAAACGCGTAGAATCGTTGGTGACTACATTCTGACGGAACATGATGTAAGAAATGAAGCGCGATTTGAAGATGCGATTGGTTTATGCAACAGCCCGGTTGACGTTCACGAGCCCGGCGGTGTAAGAGCGATTATGGATAACGTCGGAAATGGATATGGCATTCCATTCCGCTGCCTCGTTCCTAAAGGCATTGAGGGACTGCTGGTTGCCGGCCGATGCATTTCGGTAGATGAGATCGCCTTTGGTTCGACCCGGAATGTTCCTGCATGCACAATGACAGGTGAGGCTGCGGCTATAGCGGCAGCTTATGCCGCCAAAAATGGCGTCTTGCCCCGCGAAGTTCCTGTTGAAGACATTCAACGCGAAGTATCCCGGAACCATATTCCTTTGGGAACACCGGAGCAAATCTCAAACCACAGCTAATAAGAAGCTTCCTGTATGAAAAACCGCTCATCCAAACGAGCGGTTTTTCATAAGAGGAAAGCAAGCCCAAACCTGCTGAAATGAATAGACAATGATATAGACAAGATATATACTTTTAAGTATAAATACGTATTCATTTATGATCGGCAGGGGGAAGATGAAAGGCTAATGGTATCCTCAAAAGACGTTGCAAAGGCAGCTGGTGTTTCCCAATCCACGGTTTCCCGGGTACTCAATAATCCTGAAAGCGTTAAACCTGAAACACGTGATGCCGTTTTGCGTGCGATGACGGAGTTGAACTATCAGCCGAATCTGATCGCACGCAGTCTTGTCACCAACAGCACAAGAACAATCGCACTGATCACGGGAACCCTTTATAACGGTTTCTATGTAGAAACGACCACCTCGATTGTTAATTTTGCTACCAACCGCGGGTATAAGACGATGGTTTATTTTGAAGAGGCGATGACCCTAGGCGATGTTATGAATTCGATCAGAGGAAATACGGTAGATGGCATTCTGATGTCATCTATTAAGTTGGAAGACCCCATATTTGAGGAGATGGAGAAGTCCGGAATTCCCTATATGCTGTTTAACAGACGGCCGCGTAGCGGGGGAAATTATGTAGTTCTGGACAATGAATTGGCCGGAGAAATCATTACCCGTCATATTCTCGATTTGGGTCACAATAAAGTTGCCTATATTTCCGGGGATATCAATGTTTCGACACACTACGAGCGTAAAATTGGGTTTGAAAAGGTCATGAATGAGGCGGGAATCCGGATTGAGCCGGGGATGGTCCATATTATTGACACGAAACCGACCGAGGTTGAAAAGGTAACTCTGAAGCTGATGCACATGAATAACCGGCCTACAGCTATCATCTGCGGGTCGACTGCGATCGCGTTTTCCTGTATGGACGCCATACTCTCCATGGGGCTGCGGATACCGGAGGACATTAGTCTGGCAGGCATGGATCATATCAGTATGGCTACTCATCATGCCATTCAATTAACCACGGTTGGAAACCTTAGATTTGGTATGGGTGAAATTGCGGCTGAAAACTTGATTGAGATGATCGAACAAAAAGGTATGCCGAAGCAGTCGATCCAGATTGTGCTTCAGCCAGAACTGAATATACGTAAGACAACCGGCCGGCCAAGTAAGCAATAAGGAAGTTAATGGTAAAATTACCTCAATAATGGAGGCGAATATCATGGCGAAATATTTGAAAACCGGTAAAAGCAAAGAAGAGCAGCTCAAGGCTCAAGCCCAAGTAGTTGAGACAGTGCGAAAAATCATTGATGAAGTAGCGAACAACGGTGACGCGGCGGTTCGAGAGCTATCTGAAAAATTCGATCAATGGTCTCCTGCCAGCTTACGCTTATCCGAGTCGGAAATCGAGGAAATCATGAAAAAGGTTTCAGAACAAACCATTCATGATATTACATTCGCACAGACTCAAATCCGTCGGTTTGCCCAGGAACAGCTAGCTTCCATTAAAGATATTGAAGTGGAGACGATCCCCGGGGTGATCCTAGGCCATAAGAATATTCCTGTCAACAGCGCGGGCTGTTATATCCCTGGCGGTCGTTATCCTTTGGTTGCATCGGCACATATGAGTATTTTGACAGCCAAGGTAGCTGGAGTCAAACGTGTTATTGCCTGCACCCCTCCAATCAACGGCCAAATTCCTGAGGACACGGTGGCTGCTATGGCATTGGCTGGTGCAGATGAGATTTATATTGTGGGAGGGGTTCAGGCCATGGCGGCGATGGCGCTGGGGACGGAAACCATAGCACCTGTCGATATGCTCGTAGGGCCTGGGAACGCTTATGTGGCTGAAGCCAAAAGACAGCTTTTTGGACATGTCGGAATTGACCTGCTTGCCGGACCAACGGAGATCTTAGTCATAGCGGATGAGACAGCCGATGCGGAAATGGTGGCCTGCGACATCCTTGGTCAAGCGGAACACGGTCCTACTTCACCAGGAGCTGTCATCACCACATCGGAAACACTGGCCAAGGAAACTCTTAAGGAAATCGAACGGCAATTAGCCGTCCTTCCAACGGCAGATGTAGCGCGAGTAGCCTGGGAGGATAATGGAATCATTATTTTGGTGGAAAATGAAGCAGAAGCACTTCATGAAGCGGATAAATTGGCTTATGAGCATGTGGAGGTTCTCACTAAGAACCCAAAATATTTTCTTGAACATATGACGAATTACGGCGCACTGTTTCTTGGACCGGAGACAAATGTGGCCTATGGTGATAAAGTCATAGGTACCAATCATACACTTCCCACCAAAGGGGCAGCACGCTACACCGGAGGACTTTGGGTAGGCAAATTTATGAAAACCTGCACTTATCAAAAGTGTACGCCGGAAGCTAGTGTATTCATTGGAGAATATGCCGCCCGGCTGTGTCATCTGGAGAATTTTATGGGACATAAAGAACAGGCTCTTTTACGGGTGCGTCGGTATCAAACGCCTAGTAGGGCAGAAACCGGCGTAATGTAATAGAAGCGATCTAGTCAAGCTTCAGATCCTAAAGCCGATGCGGCCAGGTTAGGGAGGAACCATACGATGGCATTACCAAAGCTTGTGAAGATTAAACAAACGTTCACGGGTCCAGTGATTGAAGACATTGAGGCGGAAGTAAAAAGACAACTGGATATCATTCAATTGTCTAATCGCATTCAACCGGGCATGAAAGTGGCGATTACTGCCGGAAGCCGGGGAATCGCTAACATTGCTCTGATCATTCGGACGATGGCTAGAGCCTTAAAAAGCCTGGGGGCGCAGCCGCGCATTATTCCAACGATGGGAAGTCATGGCGGAGCCACCGCAGGGGGGCAGGTTGAGATCCTTCACAGCTTGGGGATTACGGAGGATTACTGTGAGGCTCCTATTCTATCCTCTATGGACGTTACCCGAATTGGTGAGACAGCCGATGGCATGCCGGTTCATGCAGATCAACATATTTTGGCCAGTGATGGAGTCATTCTGGTGGGGCGAATCAAAGTCCACACGGATTTCAAATCATCCCAATGGATTGAAAGCGGACTCATGAAAATGGCTGCCATCGGGATAGGCAAACATAAGCAGGCGCTGCTGCTGCATACACAAGGGATTCATGGCATTCGCGACATCATGCCTGAGGTCGGTCAGGTGGTTTTGGAACAAGTCAATGTACTATTCGGCATGGGCATCGTTGAGAACGCCTTCGACCAGACGGCCATCATCGAAGCTATTCCAACCAATCTGATCGCAGCTCGGGAAAGCGAGTTGTTGAAGGTCTCCAAAAGTCTGATGCCCAAGCTGCCGGTTGAGGATATCGACGTGCTGGTCGTAGATGAAATAGGAAAAAATTACAGCGGCACGGGAATGGATACGAACATCATCGGCCGTATACGGATTTTGGGTGAGAAGGAACCCGAAAACCCGCGAATTAAATACATTATAGCCAGCGATCTCAGCGAGGCGTCTCACGGGAATGCGCTTGGGATAGGTCTTGCCGACCTTACCACGCGCCGTCTTTTCGATAAAATCGATCTGAGGGCCATGAACGAAAATGTGATCACAAGCTCCTTTTTGCACCGGGCTATGATTCCGATTGTGCTCGATAACGACAAGGAGGCACTGGCTGCAGCCTTAAGGTCGACTTGGGGAGTCGATCCTCTTCAAGCGAGGATTGTTCGAGTGCCTAATACACTTCACCTGAAGTATGCGTATGTGTCGGAGGCCCTGCTTCCGGAAATCAGAGAGCTGCCGCATATTAAGCTCATCGGCGAGCCTGAAGAGATGGTTTTTGATAGGGAAGGGTATTTTCTCAAAGAGCATTTTAGCCATTAACATAGATCTATTTAAAGTGTTCTGAATTGGATCACAACAGAATCGTCGTACGTACGGGCAAGGTTGTTATTCGCTCCCGCGGACGGCGATTTTTCGCGTTGAAGCCACAGCATAAGGATCGCTAGGACATTGGACCCTAGTCATTGACTGTCATGATAAGCCGTGATAGGCTTAAGTCAAATTTGAGTTTGAAATACCGAATAGTGTTTATTATATCGAAGGAAGTGGACTTATGGAGCAAAAATACGCCGTTCCTGCTTTGGATCGGGCGCATGCGGTACTGAAGCTGCTTACCGAGGAGCCTTACAAATGGAAGCTTTCTGATCTGTCCAAGCATTTGGGCATCAGCAAGAGCACGCTGTATTCCCTCCTTTTGACCATGGAACGTCTGCAGTGGATCCATCGGGATCGGAATGAGACTTTTGCTCTGGGGAGTACCGTGGGCGATTTTGGGAGCGCTTATTTTAGGCAGTTCGACCTTATTGAAGAATTTCGGCGTACCGCTGAGCCGGTGATGCGAAAGCTTCAGGAATCCGTGCAGCTGGCCCGTTTGGATGGAAGCGATGTGCTGTATCTCGCCAAAATGGAGGCGCAATCACCGGTACAGATGGTATCTGGGCCGGGCGTCCGGTTTCCGGTACATGCCACCGGTCTGGGGAAGTCATTGATGGCGGACATGGACCCTGACGAGGTCCGCCGGATACTTCCGCAGGAAACGCTGCATAAAGTGACGGTCCATACCATTGGTTCCCGTGAGGCATTCTTGCAGGAACTGGAAGCGGTTCGCCGCAATGGTTATTCGATGGACATTCAAGAAGGTGTGATGGGATTTTGCTGTGTTGCTGCACCGGTTCGTCGTAGGCGCGGCGAGATTGTAGCAGCGGTGAGCTGCTCCATGCCCATCCATCATTGGGATGGAAAAAGGGAGGAAGCGCTGCGTGAAATTTGGGCATTGGCGGAGCGGTTGTCAACGAGTATGTAAGGATATAAGTTCATATGAAGCAGATAGGTTTCGCAATCATTCCGATCCCGTTCTCTGGCTACGGGGAGAGGAATGGTTGTGCCTTTTTTTGCTAGAATCTCATTGACACAAACTCGAAGTTATGGGAAGATATTTACAAAGGTAAAATACAGAACATCGTTCATAATAATGAACAAGAGAGGCGGATTTAAATGAAGCTTGTCCGATTTACCCTTCCCGATGATACGGCGATTCGAAAAGGCATCATTGAAAACGATTTCGTACGCGAATATACGGGAGACATGTTCACAAGCAGGATCTTTACGGGGAATACTTTCCCTCTGGGTGATGTCCGATTGAATGTCCCGATCATGCCCAGGCATATCATCGGCATCGGCAAAAACTTTGTAGGTAATGGGGTAGAAAAGCCGGCAGTTCCGGATATGCCCATCCTGTTCTTCAAACCATTGACCACGGTAGTGGGTCCGGGAGATCAAGTGCTGCTGCCGCACGGAACAGAGAAGATCAAGTTCGAATCGGAGCTTGCGGTCGTCATCGGGAAAGAGACGAAGAACATCACTCCCGAGCAGGCGGATGACGTCATCTTCGGATATACGGTCGCCAACGATTTTGGGGCTATCGATTATTTTCATCCGGAGGGTCACTGGACGATCGGCAAATCCTTTGATACGTTCTGTCCACTTGGCCCAGTCATTGAAACGGAATTTGATTATCGCTCGGCCCGCATTCAGGCGGAAGTGAATGGTACGGTCATGCAGGATGGCCCGATGGAACGCATTATTATGCCAATTGACCGGATGATAGCCTACATCAGCAGCTTTATGACGCTTATGCCAGGGGATGTCATCCTGACAGGAACGCCCGATGGAGCGGATATGGTCGGTGACGGGGACGTTGTTGATTGTAAGATTGAAGGGATTGGAATCCTTAGGAATCAAGTGAGCACGAATCAATAATTTGATGAGTAAAGGAGAATGACCATGGAACAATATGTAAAAGTAGGAAATGTACAAGTTGCTCCGGTTCTTTATCACTTTATTAATTCCGAAGCGTTACCTGGCAGCGGGTTGGACCAAGAGCGATTCTGGTCCGATTTTGAATCCTTGATCACTGACTTGTCACCCAAAAACAAGGCTTTATTGAATAAACGTGATGAAATACAACGATTAATAAATGAATGGCATAAGGATAATAAAACAGGATTTGAATTCGCAAAGTATAAATCCTTTTTGGAAGAAATCGGATATCTGGAACCGGAAGCTGAAGATTTTCAGATTACCTCCCAAAAGGTAGATAATGAAATTGCGCAGCAAGCGGGTCCACAGTTAGTCGTGCCGGTCAATAATGCCCGTTATGCGCTTAACGCCGCGAACGCCCGCTGGGGAAGCCTGTACGACGCACTGTATGGAACGGATGCGATTGACAATGAAGGAGGCGCTGAGCGTACAGCGGCTTACAATCCGGTTCGTGGTGAGAAGGTTATTGCTTTCGCCAGGAATGTTCTCGATCAAGCGGCGCCGTTAGCAGAGTCTTCACATCGGGAAGCCGTAAAGTATTCGATTGTTGAGGGTCAATTGACCGTTTCACTTACCCATGGAGAAACTACAGGACTCAAGGATACTTCCAAGCTTGTGGGCTATCAGGGAAATCCTGAAAACCCCTCCGCCATATTGTTTCAAAATAATGGGCTTCATTTTGAAATCCAAATTGACCGCAATCATCCTATTGGCCAAACCGATCAAGCTGGCGTGAAAGACATTCTCATGGAAGCCGCGATAACGACCATCATGGATTGTGAAGACTCTGTTGCCGCTGTGGATGCTGAGGACAAGGTACTGGTGTACAGCAATTGGTTAGGCCTGATGAAAGGGAATTTGTCGGCGACCTTCCCGAAGGGAAATAACTCGATTACACGGACACTTAACCCGGATCGGTCATACACGTCCCCTGCAGGAGGGGAGTTCACTTTACCTGGGCGTTCCCTGTTGTTTGTCCGTAACGTAGGCCACTTGATGACGATTGATGCGATCTTGGATCGAAACGGCCAGGAAATTCCAGAAGGAATTTTGGACGCGGTTGTGACGGGCCTTATCGGTAAGCACGATCTTTTGAGGAACAGTCCATATCGAAATTCACTTCAAGGCTCCATCTACATTGTTAAACCGAAAATGCACGGATCCGAAGAGGTCGCATTCGCTAATGAACTCTTTGTCCGTGTGGAAGATCTGCTCGGTCTTGAACGTAATACGCTGAAAATCGGTGTGATGGACGAGGAGCGCCGTACGTCTCTGAACCTGAAAGCTTGCATTCGTCAAGTAAAGGATCGTGTTGTGTTTATCAATACGGGGTTCCTGGACCGCACGGGTGACGAAATGCATACTTCGATGGAAGCGGGACCTATGATTCGAAAGAATTCCATGAAATCATCCCGATGGCTGCAAAGCTACGAACAATCCAATGTGAGCATCGGATTGGCCTGCGGCTTACAGGGCCGTGCCCAGATTGGCAAAGGCATGTGGGCCATGCCGGACTTGATGAAGGAAATGCTGAAGCAAAAAATCGGCCAGCTGGAAGCCGGCTGCAATACGGCCTGGGTGCCTTCACCTACTGCGGCTGCATTGCATGCCCTCCATTATCATCAAGTGGATGTAAAGGAAGTTCAGAATCAATTAAAAACAACGGCTAGAGATTTCCGGGATGATATATTGGACATTCCTGTGGTTAAGAATCCTGAGTGGAGTCCTGAGGAAATTCAGCAGGAGCTGGACAACAATGCGCAAGGGATACTAGGCTATGTGGTTCGCTGGGTAGAGCATGGGGTTGGCTGCTCCAAAGTACCGGATATTAACAACGTGGGATTGATGGAAGATCGAGCCACACTGCGCATTTCAAGTCAACACATGGCCAACTGGCTGCACCATGGAATATGCTCGGAGGAGCAAATTGTAGAAACCATGCAGCGCATGGCCAAAGTGGTCGATGAGCAGAACGCTGGCGATCCGGGTTACCGTCCTATGGCTGAGGATTTTGAGACCTCTGTGGCATTTCAAGCCGCTTGTGAATTAGTATTTAAAGGCTATGACCAGCCTAGCGGTTACACTGAGCCCATACTGCATCGTCGACGCAAAGAATTCAAAGCTAAGGTAGCTGTACGGAACGCATAATGTATGAATAAAAGCTTTATACAGGATCCCGATCGTTCATTTGGTGAACGATTGGGATTTTTTGCGCAACTGGCGTTAGCGAAAGCATACGGACGGTTTCTTTCCAAAATGTTTAATTTAAGGAATGCTTGGTTAAAGTATGTATGATACCTAATCAGAAATAACCTTGATAAGGAGCTGATCATCGTGGCCAAAGTAGCCTTTTTGCTGGGACCGCAATTTGAGGACAGTGAGATGCAGAAACCATATGACGCCGTTCGCGAGGCTGGACACGAAGCCGTTATTATTGGTCTTACATCCGGTGAACGATTGGAAGGAAAGAAGAAGCAGGTGTCCTATGAAACTGACAAAGCCATTAAAGATACCGATCCGAACAGCTTTGATGCGGTTGTGATTCCGGGGGGCTCTTCACCGGAGGGGCTTCGGTTAAATCCGGATATTCAGTCGTTTGTTCAGCAGATGGACAAGCAGGGCAAGCCCATTGCGGCGATATGCCATGGTCCGCAAATTCTGATTAGTGCAGGACTGACCCAGAATCGTACGCTTACCTCTTACCCGCCGCTGCAGGATGACTTGAAGAATGCGGGAGCAACATTTAAGGATGAAGAGGTGGTGGTGGACCGCAATTTCATTACCTCGAGAACACCGAAGGATGAGCCAGCCTTTATCCGCGAGACGTTAAAAGCGTTAGAGACAGCCAAAACCGTTCGGGCGTAGAACCCATTTGACCCAACCGCCTATCCCCCCAAACATGTGTTTGAGGATAGGCTTTTTTTTGTTCGTTGACATATCATAACTCCGTATGGAATTACATAATGTATACAAGATGAAATTATAACGTTTACATGATTCATTATGAAATATTAACACAGAAGGAGTGAAGGTATGATCTCTGATTTTTCCCCCCTTCCAAAGCAGGGCCTAACCGTTGCATCTCAAGTGGCAGAAGTTCTTCAGGAAGCTATCCTCAAGGGAGAAATCAAACCAGGGGATAGAGTATTTCAAGATAATGTGGCCAAGCAGCTTGGGGTAAGCCGGATTCCGGTGAGGTTGGCTTTTGAAATGCTGCAAAGCAGAGGCTTGTTGATCCTTAATCCGCACAAAGGGGCAACGGTAACGCAATTATCGGTAGAGGAAATGAGAGAAGTTTTTGCTTTCCGCGCCTATATTGAGGGGGTGGCCATCGAAAAGTCCCTGCCCAAACTGACAGAAGAAGATCTGGAGCAGGCTCAAAGAACGATTCGGAAAATGCAGCAGGTTGAAGATACGAATGAATGGCTGAAATTGAACCGAATGTTTCACGGCATTCTTTACTCGAGATTTCAATCCTCTGTATTTAATGAAGTGATCCAGATGTTAAGAGCGAATACAGAGCGTTATGTACGTATCAGCCTTTCTTTCGCCAATCGATTCAAAGAATACGATCGCGAACACGAGGACATATTGGAGGCCTGTTATCAACGGGATGTAGAACGTGCCAAAGCCCTTATAATAACCCACTTGGGCAATACCGTCTCCACCTTGGAGAACTTAAATGAGAATAAAAAGATTTTTCAGGATTAATGGCCTCAGAATCCACCCAACAAATGGGAAAAACCAACGGAGGGATGAACCATGGAAGAAATCGTTCAGAAGATTCATAAGGAACATGTGATTATTGATGCGCATCGTGATTGCTATGAACAGATCCATCATCGGAATTACGGACATAAGACACCGCTGCACGAATTTATGATCCCGCGATTAGAGACAGGCGGAGTGGATATGGTGATTTATGCCATTGGCGGAGATACGATTGCCCACTCCAATGGAACGGACCGGCCTTTGCGTGCGACGATTGAAAACATAGACGGTTATTACCAGGAAGCCGAGATGGCGGATTCCAAAATAAAAACGGTATTCTCAGGTTCGGATTTACCTGCAGATGGTCCGAACGGGAAGATGCATTATTTGCTTCACATCGAGGGAGGGATGCCCTTGGAAGGGCAGATCTCCAGTTTGAGAATGTTTTATCGATTAGGCGTTCGCTCCTTCGCCCCGACTTGGAACGTAAGAAATGAACTCGGGGAAGGAGTCAGGGAGCGTCATAATGGTGCAGGTCTGACGAAATTTGGAATCGAGGTCATGAAAGAAGCTCAACGTCTCGGGATGCTGATTGATGTTTCTCATCTTTCGGGACCGGGGGTAGATGATATACTCGACATTGCTGAACAACCTGTTGTAGCTACTCATTCCAATTCTGCTGTGCTGTTTAACCACCCAAGAAATCTGACTGACGAACGAATTACCCGGATCGCGCAAACCGGAGGGGTGGTCGGCATGCACTTTGCTCCGGCTTATATCCATCCTGAGGTTAATTCGGTTGAACGATTGGTAGACCATATCGACCATATGGTGGATATGGTTGGAATTGAGCACGTGGGCATCGGACCTGATTTTGTGAAAAGCGATGGGCCCAGATCACCGCGTGAAGCATTATATGGTGGAGTTCACAGCCGTTTCATCGAGGACTTGGCCGAAATTGATGAATTGCCTACGCTGACCCGTTCTCTCCTAAGGAGAAATTATACGGAACAAGACATCGTTAAAATTTATGGCGGTAACTTCTTAAGAGTATTGAAGCAAGTATTGGACAAATAAGTAGAAGCCATATCGATTGAGCAGAGGGTTACAAAGTGCATAAGGCCCATTAAAGAAGAAGGAGGCCTGGTAGCTTGCTTGACTATTTAGCGCTTGGGTTTGGACTTGTCTTTCAGTGGGAGAATTTGGCGGCCATCCTGGTCGGAGCTGCTGTCGGTTATTTGGCCGGTGTCCTGCCAGGGTTAAGCGCCGGTATGTCCATCGCTTTATTGTTACCGTTTACATTTACACTGGACCCGTTAACCAGCCTTGTATTTCTGACAGCCTTGTATGTGGCGGCCGAATATGGCGGTGCCATTACAGCCATTACGATTAATGTTCCTGGCGAAGCGGGTTCGGCGCCAACCTGCTTTGACGGGTATCCTCTGGCCCAAAAAGGGTATCCGGCCAAAGCCCTGGGCATCTCGATGGTCGCATCGCTATTCGGAGGGGTTTTCAGTACAATCTGTTTAATCCTTGTCTCGGTGCCTGTGGCCAGTATGGCCATTCGGTTCGGTCCGCCCGAATATTTCGCGCTGGGGATATTCGGTCTGTCGATGGTCGCCAGCTTGGGTGGAAAATCATGGATGAAGGGCTTTATCGCCGTGGGCTTCGGATTGATGCTGACGACCATCGGGATCGATCCGGTAAGCGGAACCAGCCGATACGCTTTTGACATCAATCTGTTTGAAGGGATTCCGCTCATCCCAGTATTGGTAGGATTATTCGCCATATCCGAGGTGTTCTTAAATCTGGAGGAAATGGGCAAGGGCGATTTGCCTCGGCCTAAGGTTTCAGGCTCTTTTCCAACGATGAAGGAAATTCTTGGAACCAACATGGCCATGCTAAGAGGATCGGTGATCGGGTTTATCGTCGGGGTGGTTCCGGGCGCGGGCAAAGCCATAGCTTCTTTTATCGCTTACGGCGAACAAAAGAGAACTTCAAAGCATCCGGAGAAATATGGCACCGGTGTTCTCGATGGAATAGCGGCTCCCGAAGCGGCCAATAACTCGGTCGTCGGCGGAGCGCTTGTCCCCTTGCTTGCGCTCGGTATACCCGGTTCTGCGGCGGCTGCGATTCTGATCGGGGCTTTTACGATTCAAGGCTTGCAGCCGGGCCCATTGCTTTTTGAAAAAGAACCCGGGCTGGTCTACGGCATATTTGCATCGCTGCTGCTTGGAAATTTCGTCATGCTATTGATGGGGATGGTCGGTATACCGCTATGGACTAAAGTAGTCACGGTTCCCAAGAAAGTGTTTATGCCGATTATTTTGGCAATGGTCATTTTCGCAGCCTTTGCCGAAGCGAATAATACATTCCATATGTGGCTTGCCCTTGGGTTTGGCTTTATTGGCTATCTGATGAGAAAATACGACTTTCCGGTAGCTCCGGCTGTCCTGGCGGTGGTATTGGGAGAAATGATTGAAACCGCTTTCAGGCGAAGCCTCTTGATATCCGACGGAAGTTTGAGCATCTTTGCTACAAGACCCATTGCTTCAGTCATTTTACTCGTCTCCCTTGCATCCATCGGTTATCAAATTTATCGCAGTATCAAAAAAGATAACAAGAAATAAACAGCAGTCCAAAGCTGTTTCATGAAAGGGTGTAAAGGGATATGAACAAGAGACGGGTAACAAGCATGGCTGTAGGCGTTCTTCTGGCCGCATCTTTATTCAGCGGATGTGCATCCAAGCAGGCAAGTACGGCGGCTGATTTTCCAACCAAGCCGATTACGATTTTGAATTCATCCGCTGCCGGTTCTCCAACGGATGTCATGGCCAGAGAAATTGCCCGACATGCGGAGAAGACGCTTGGCCAATCCGTGATCGTGGAGAATGCTACCGGCGGCGGGGGCGGAGTTTTGATGGCTAAGCTGATGAAGGCGCAGGCGGATGGGTATACGATTGCTTCCATCACGGCCGCCCAAATTGCCGCTCTGCAAACGGAATTGAAGAAGGACTTTTCCTTTGACGATTTTGAATTTCTTGTGAATGTCCAGAATGAACCGTATGCCATCGCAGTTCACGCAGACAGCCCGTTTCAAACCATGCAAGATTTGACGGATTACGCCAAGGCGAACCCCGGCAAACTGAAAGTGGGAGGTCAGGGAACGGGGTCCACCCTGCATCTCATCATGCTTCAATTAGCCGATGCCAACAACACGACCATTACCTGGATTCCTTTTGGGGGCGGCTCTGAATCCGTTACCAATTTGCTGGGGAAAAATGTGGATGTGATCAGCACCGCTCCCGCAACGGTTAACCAGTATGTTGAAGCCGGCCAAATCAGGGTACTCTCCGTTACCGGCGAAGAGCGAATGGACAGTATGAAAGAGGTTCCTACTTTGAAGGAGCTGGGGTACGGCGAAATCTTATCGACCCAATACCGCGGATTTTTCGCCAAGAAAGGCTTGCCTGCCGAAGTCAAGGAGAAGCTCGTCGATGCGCTGACGAAGGCCACGCAAGAGCCGGAATTCAAGCTGTATATGGAAAGGAATTTCCAGCCCGACGGTTATTTGGGACCTGAGGATTTTGCCAGATTAGCCAAACAGGATTTTGACAACATCGGAGAGCTTGTCAAAAAGTATGTGCATTAATTCATTCAACTGACGGCTGGCGGCTCGGTTGGAATGCGCACTGTCAGCCGTAAAGCGAGGTGGATCAATCCATGAAAATGGCCGCAAAGAAAAATGCTGGAGAGCTTGGCATTTGTATAGGCATGCTTCTGTTGGCCGTTCTTTTTATTGCACTGGCCGACTTTAAGCAAACGGTAAACCCGCTTGACCCTGGTCCGGCTCTTTTTCCGAGACTGACCGGCGCTTTTACCATCTTCTTTTGTATTCTGCAAATGATAACCAGCCTGAGAGACAAAGCAGATCCGGAAGAAAAGCCCGAAGAAGACGGCGCTGCGGGTAAATTAAAGGTGCTGTATGTACTGGGCACCTTGGCTATGACCATTGTATATATCCTTCTGTTCGAAGTGGTCAAATATATCCTCTTAACCGGGGTGTTTCTTGTAGCCGTCATGCTTCTGCTCGGCATTCGCAAATGGACCGTGCTGATCGGTACGGGCGTCATCTACGCTTTAGTAAGTTACTATTTATACGGAAAGGTTTTACTGGTACCATTAACATAGAAGAGATAAAAGGAGAGAACAGACCATGCCTTATTATGCAACGTTTCAACCTGCTAACGGTGATCAGCGCCTAGGTGTAGTGCTGAGAGAAAGAAGCCTTGTTATCGATTTGGGAGAAGCGCAGAAAGCCTTGCTGGCCCAGGGCGTTCTTGTCCCGGATCAGCCGGTTCCCCAAACCATGCTGCAGTTGATCGAGGCGTCGCCGGAAATGAACGATGTCATCCAAACCATTGTGCATGCCGTCAAGGATCTGGATCAGGCTTCCTTTCTGTATAAGGAGGAAGATGTCAAATATGCGGCGCCTATTCCCAGACCCTCCAAGAATGTGTTTGCCATTGGACTCAATTATAAAAAACATAGCCAGGAATTTACGGGAACCGATGATCTGGCGCCATTCCCTATTGTATTCACGAAGGCGCCTACGAGTGTGATCGGCACGGAAGAAGGAATTGAAAGATTTCCGGAATATACGGATTCGCTGGATTATGAAGCTGAACTCGCGGTCATCATTGGCAAACGCGGCCGAAATATCGCTCCGGAGGATGCCCAAGACTACATTTTCGGGTATTCGATCATTAATGACATCTCGGCTAGGGATCGTCAAAAAAGAACGAGCCAATGGTTTCTCGGCAAAAGTATGGATACGCATTGTCCCATGGGACCCTATATTGCTGACGCATCAGAAGTCCAGTGGCCGGTTCAGCTGGAGATCAGTTCACGGGTAAACGGGGAAGAACGCCAGCATTCCAACACCCGTTTGTTGTTATTCGATATTCCGACGATCATTTCAACCTTATCCCAAGGTATGACCTTAGAGCCTGGTGATATCATTGCTACAGGCACTTGCGAGGGCGTTGGATTAGGATTTAATCCGCCCAAGTTTTTGAATCAAGGAGATATCGTGGAAGTGGAAATTGAATCCTTAGGGGTTTTGCGCAATCGCATCGTGTAATCGATACGCCGTTACAAGCGCCTCTTTATGATTACATAAAGAGGTGTCCTCTTATGTCCAAATGCTAAAAAAGGTGATCCCTATGCTGATCCGGAATATTTTACTCATTATCGTATTGTATCAGGTGATGGTTTTTGCCACTCGGCCTTTAGTTTCGCTGTATGCGGTAAGCATGGGAGCCAGTACAGCCGAAATCGGATTTCTTGTTGCGGTATACTCCTTTTTTCCGTTTCTGTTTGCGATCCCAATCGGTAAGCTTTCGGATCGGATTGGGGATAAAATCCCGACCATCATCGGAACGTTAGGACTCGTATTGGGGATGGCTGCGCCTGTTCTATATCCATCGATGTTGACCTTATATGTCTCCCAAGCTTTCATAGGGGTTTCGCAAATATTTATTAATGTGAATCTCCAAAATCTGATAGGCGTCATCTCCAAGCGGGAGGATCGGGACCAAAACTACAGCTATTTCACGTTAGCGGTTGGTGTTGGAGGAGTTCTTGGGCCGATCGCAGGCGGATATATGGCAGAGCATATCAGCTATCTTTTTGCTTATTTAGCAGCTGCGTGTATTGGCATCGTGCCTGTCCTTTTAGCATTTATGCTCCCCACGATCAAAAGAAAGCCCAGACCGGAACCAGCGACTTCGGATGCCAAAGGTTCTTTACAGCTGCTTCGCATCCCTGAACTGCAAACCGCATTGTTAGTAAGCGCCTTGGTTTTATATTCCAGAGATTTATATATGGCTTACTTCCCGCTCTATGCCTCTTCTCTGGATTATACCGTATCGCAGATTGGTGGAGTCCTGACGGTTCAGGGGGTGGCTTTAGTAGCTGTCCGATGGTTTCTGCCCAGTTTGATTCTCCGCTTAGGCAGGGAGAGAGTGCTGTATCTTACTCTGTTTTTCGCAGGTCTTTCTTTCCTTCTTACCCCTATCTTTACACAGCTCTATATGTTTTATCTGCTTGCGGTATTGATGGGGATTGGCCTCGGGTGCGGACAGCCGTTATCGATGACGACCACATACAATGCGGCCCCGGAATCCAGAACAGCGGAAGCGTTAGGCTTACGTTTGGCCATCAGCCGATTAGCTCAAGTAGTGGCACCGTTGTTATTTGGGGTGATTGGAACCCTAAGCGGTTTAAGTCCCGTGTTTTATATTAGCGGCTTTTTGCTTTTTGGTGGTTCCTATGTGGCAGCCAAGCGAAAGAGAGAAGAGGGGCCGCTGCAGGAAAGTAAGTCATAAGTAGAGGGGCACGCTTCGGCGCGGCTCCTTTTTCTTTACGCTTCTTGTAATGAAGCTGTCAGCAGTTCCATAAACCGTGCTGCGATGAGTGACAAGGAAATATCGCGCCGCATGGCGATTCCGACGGTACGGGGCGGGATCGGTTCGACCGGCTGTAATTCGAATAGCTTCCCTGTATCCAATTCTTGCTGGACAAAGGAGCGGGTCACGAAGGCGGCGCCGTAACCGCGCTGGGCTAGCTCTACTAGCATTTCCATACTGTTCAGCTCAATGTCCGCCTCTACCTTAAAGCCTTGGGTGTGCAGCCATTGCTCTACGAATAGTCTGGTGCTGCTTTCTGAAGACAATAGGAGAAGAGGGGTTTCGGCTAATTGTTCAGTTGAAATCGGATGCTCAGCAAGCTTGCGATAGGCAGGGCCTACGACAAAACAATCCTGGATGCTCAGCAGAGGCAGCACTTCGAGGTCGGGATCTGCCATGGGCAGATGAACCAGACCCAATTCAATTTGTCCGTCCATTAACCGTTTTCCAATATCGGCGGTTTTCCCTTGTGTAAGACGTATACGAACTCCAGGATAATCGGAATGGACCTTATCCAGAGTTGGCAGCAGCAGATGTTTGATGAATGGTCCACTCGCCCCAATGCGAAGTTCACCAGCCGTAAGGTGCTTAAGAGACTGGATTCTTTTCTCCCCGGCATCCAGCAAGGCAAAAGATTGCTCTACATATTCGAGCAGCGCTCGGCCTTCTGATGTTAGATTCACCCCTTTGGATAGTCGATCGAACAGCTTCACTCCCAGCGTCTCCTCCAATTGCTTGATCGCATAACTAACCGATGGCTGGGTGATGTGAAGCTCTTGTGCGGCTTTGGTCAAATTTCCAAGCTTGGCGGTATGCAGAAAAATGCGATACCATTCCATGGTTATCGTTTTGATATAGAACACCTCTATGACATAGTTAATAAATTATGATTTCATTTATTTCATATGTGAAATTATAATGGAATCTATACAAGGTGTCAAAATGAATCGAAAAATCAGGAGGGCTATAACGATGGCGGGAAATTCATTTGGTGATTTTTTGAAAATCACCACGTATGGGGAGTCTCATGGTGAATCGGTCGGAGTCATTATCGATGGGGTTACACCTGGAGTGGAAATAGACGAGCAGTATATCCAGATTCAGATGGATCGAAGAAAACCAGGTCAGTCCTCCGTGACGTCTCCCCGCAAGGAATATGACAAAATATATATTCAATCCGGGGTATATGAGGGCAAGACGACCGGAACCCCTCTTTTTATCACGCTATACAACAAAGACATGAGACCCGAAGCATACAACGATATTCAGCATTCGTTTCGCCCTGGGCACGCTGACTTTACGTATTTAAAAAAATACGGCATCCGGGATCATCGGGGAAGCGGCAGGGCATCGGGGAGAGAAACCGCAGGGAGAGTGGCTGCGGGGGCAGTGGCGCGAAAGCTGCTTGAGCACAGGGGAGTCAGCGTCGTAGCCTATACGAAGGCCATCGGCGGAATCGAATGCACATCCTTTGTTGAGGAACAAATCGAACACAATGCGGTCAGAGCATGTGATCCGGAAGCAGCGGTCAGGATGATTGAGAAAATCGAATCTCTGGCAGCCATCGGGGATAGCTGCGGAGGCATAGTGGAATGTAGGATACGAGGTGTAATTCCCGGCTTAGGAGAGCCTGCGTTTGACAAAATCGATGCGGATCTGGCAAAGGCCATGCTATCCATAGGCGCTGTGAAAGGAATCGAATTCGGGGCTGGATTTGCGGCAGCCGGTATGCTGGGAAGTGAACATAACGATCAAATGAACGCGTCCGGTTTTTTAAGTAATCACTCAGGGGGGATTCTTGGAGGAATCAGCACAGGGGAGGAAATCATTTTCAGGGTTGCCGTCAAGCCGACCTCTTCGATTTCCGTCCCTCAGCAGACGATTCGTACCAGCGGAGAAGAACAAGTCATTGTGACAAAGGGAAGACATGACCCGTGTATTTGCCCGCGAATTGTACCTGTAGTCGAAGCCATGGCCTGTCTCGTGGTAGAAGACCACTATAAGCGTCAAGCGGCTTTGCATCAATAAAAATAAAAGTGTGTCTGAGGTAAACGATGATAGATTGCGCTTAATATAAATAGGGGCTGTCCCTCGCCATTGGCATGGCATATGGGACAACCCCTATTTTCCTTCCAGCTGCCTTTCCAAAGGTCTTTTCGTTTCTCTAAAATATATGCCCTCTCCCAATATTTTGGCCGAGAACACTCCGAACATAAGAGACCACACCGGCGCGGCAATTCCCAAAAAAGATACGTTAGACACAGCGATCGCAAACGCGAACACGGTGGAATAGCGATAGGAAGACTCGGAAAAAGCGGATTGCAGGCTGTTCATCAGCACGCCTACCATAGTAAATCCGGCGACGATGGTAATAAAAGATGGCGGCAGTACCTCAATTAAGCTAACCGCTCCCCAAGCGAAAAGGCCAAAGAGTAGCACGAGCCCTCCGGAAACAGCAGCACCCCAATACCGCTTATGTTTGGGACCGGCCTCGTCTTGGCTGCAAATGGCGCTCATAATCCCCCCAACGACGGCGGCATGACCTCCGAAAAAGCCGACAAAGGTTGTAGCTAGCCCCGAAATGGCCAAAATCCGGTTGGCAGGCGGCTCGTAACCATTTTTCCTTAATGCAGCGAGAGCCACAGCAATATCGTTGCTTAAGATCAGCACGGCGACCGGAATCGTAATCGAGATGAACGCATTCGTGCTGAAGGAAGGCATCACTGTTTGAGGCCATACGAATGCCGCTTCGTTCATCGGAGTATAAGAGCCGCTGATCCAAAGCCCGATGACGGCGAATAGTAATACGCCTATAATTGGCGGGATCTTCTTGGATAGCTTGGGCATGGCCAAAAATCCCAATAGGGCAAAACCTCCGATTATCGGAGCTTGCTTGAGAGCAGGCACCATTTTTACGATGTAAGTCAAGACCAATCCCGCCAGCATGGCATCGAGCATCGCTCTTGGAATATATCGAAGCCATTTTTCGAAAACGCCCGAAAAACCGACGATAGCAATAACGATTCCCGCCATGATGTAGCTCCCTGCCAGCTCGGATACGGAAAATCCGGCAACAGCTGTGCTTAAGAAAGCAGCCGCTGTGATCGAATGGGCACCGGAGGTTGGAATTTTGTACATCAGAGACAGCACGAGATTTAATAAGCCTCCAAAAAAATAAACGGCAAAAATCCAAGAAATGAGCATGGGCCTGCTGAAGCCTGCGGCGTTCGCCGCGTCGATTAATAGAATAACCGGTCCGGTGCAGGCTAAAAGCGCGGTTATGATACCGCTGGTAACATTTTGCGAGTTCAAGTAAGGCACCTCCGGCAGAAACTACGTTCTATTATAATCCTAATGGGCCATTTTCGCATTTTTTTTGTCGAAGTTCGGACTCAAATCGAGCTTAGGTTAGCGGAAAGAAAGTGAACGTAGGCTTGAAACTTGAAGACTTCTATTTGTTTTCTCTATAATGTTAATGTTATAAGTCAGTACACATAAATCATAGAATCGAGGGATAACCCATTGGAAGACTTCTTAATCGTCATTAAATACGGGCTACTGGGCTTGCTGCAAGGCTTAACTGAGCCGATTCCCATATCCTCCAGCGGTCACTTAATGATTGCACAGCATTTGTTCGGACTTCACATTGAAGGCTTGAGTTTTGCGGTTTTTGTTAATTTTGCTTCGCTTCTTGCCGTATTGCTAATATACAAAGAAGATATCCGCCGGCTGGCGGTGAATGGATGGAGATATATTAAGGATCGGAGCCCTGATGCTAAATCGGACTTTCTATTTATCATGTATCTTATTCTAGCAACGATTCCTGCGGGCTTCATAGGTATACTGCTTAAAGATTACATAAGCGAGATGCTGGAGGGCTTGAAGGTCATAGGCGTTACTCTCCTTGTTACCGGGATTGCATTATGGCTGATCCGTAATCTGAGAGGGCGGAAGCAGGATGCGGATCTGACGTGGAAGGATGCTCTGATCGTAGGATTAGCCCAAGCCGTAGCACTGATTCCGGGAATTAGCCGTTCGGGGGCCACGATCGTCGCGGCGATGGGGATAGGCATGAAACAGGAAACCGCATTACGCTTTTCGTTCTTCTTATATATCCCTATTAGCATAGGGGGAATGGTATTAGAAGGAGGGGAGCTGTTATCCGATCCTAATCTTAACGAGCTGATTGTTGCTTATATTGTAGCATTCGTTCTAACGTTCATTGCTACCTATTACTCTTTAAAATGGTTTATGGGTATCATGGCTCGGGGAAATTTAAAAGTATTCTCTATTTATTGCTTCGTAGCAGGTACAGCTGTACTTCTATTTCTCTAATGTCAGTCCCAACCCAATCGAATTAAATACGAGGAATAAAGAGCTGTTGGATGAAATGAAATTCTACCTGCTGAGCGGCCCGGCTTCTGAGCCTTTAACACGGAAGGTATTGAGAGGAATTGGAGGATCATCTTCAGTTAGCCCAACACAACGGCAAATCCTTTGAGGATGTGTTTGGGAAGGATCCCAAAGCCTATTGCGATGAGCTGATTAAGGAAATCCCTAAACGAACGTTATTGGAACGAGCCAAGTTTATGCTTCTCATTCCAATCCTGCTGCTCCAATGGAAGCTGGACGAGGGAATTGGCGGAACGCTTATTCTTTCGCTCTTTGATATCAGCGGATATGTAATCGTGTCTCTGGTATGCGCTTCGCAAAACCGCATTCAAACCCTATAAAGCGGCGTTCTGGATGATCAGCAGCCTTGTTCTCTGGACGTTAATGATTTTTATCGGTTTAGAATTTGCGGAAAGACGTTTGTTGCCTGAGGGTCCGACACTAGAATTGAATGGAGTCCCAGCCTATACGATAGGAGCCTTTGGATTGCTGTTCATCATTGCTTCTCTTTTTTGGACCCACGTTAAGAAATCGTTCCGCCGTCAGGACGAAAGATGATTCGGATTGGAGACCTCTCATTCGAATAGGCGGTTCCCCGGGTCGGGCTCCGCCCCTTTATCGTATAGTGTATTGGGAAATCATACTCTGTCTCCACTGGATAAAAGATGCGGTTCGCAAATGGGGAGACTCAACGGTAAGGGGTGGGAGGTCTTGACTGAAATACGGATAGCTGCTGTGGGAGATCTCATGGTGAAACGTTACATCATTTCCGATGCCAAAGCTTCTAACGGAGGACGATATTCATTTGACCGGCTATTCAGTAAAGTAGCCCCTTATCTGAAACAGGCAGATGTAACGATCGGAAATCTTGAAACCACCTTTGCCGGAAAAATTAGACCTGTTGGTTTGAGGAATAAAAAAACGGGGTGTCCACTGTTCAGTTGCCCGGATGAACTGGCGCCCGCTCTCCATAAGGCTGGATTTGACGTTGTGACAACCGCGAACAATCACTGTATGGACACCGGGACCGCAGGCCTGAGTCGAACGTTACGAATTTTGGATCAACATGGAATTCGGCATACAGGTACGTTTCGTTCTTCTACAGAATCCCGGAAGTTTCTTATTATGAATGTCAAGGGAATTAAAATTGGTATTCTGTCTTATACCAAGGGAACCAATGGAATTCCGGTGCCTTCCAACAAACCATGGATGGTGAATCGAATGGGTTCCCGAAAAATCATCCGTGACATTCGGCATCTGAAAACCAAAGTAGACCTCGTTATCATCTACCTTCATTTTGGAAGAGAATACCAAACCATTCCCAATAAAGAGCAAAAACGTTTAGTCAGCCTATTATTTAAACATGGAGCCCATATTATTTTGGGGTCTCATCCGCATGTTCTGCAACCGATGGCGGTACGCGGCAATAGAAAATTCGTTATTTATTCACTAGGCAATTTTGTATCTACCCGATTAAAGAATAATCCGCTGACACAAAGCAGCATTATACTAAATATAGATGTGAAAAAAGCCAGCGATGGAAAAACGATCATCAAAGGTGTTCATTACCTCCCTGTTTGGGTCCGAAGATCGATAGACGGCAACCGCAAAATAACCGAGGTCATTCCCAACCGATCCAAAGAAGATCTTAGCTTGCCGCCCAAGGAAAGCAGGCTTATGAAACGTATGCTGAACCATACGAGAAAAATCATTAAGCGCTCGGGCGTGAAAGCTGAATCCCATGGCTAAATCCGTTTTTTGAGTGATTTTCTTTGTTCGACAGGATTAGGGAACAGGAGTATGATCATGAGAGCTTTGCTCGCTTCGGTGTTTTTGAAGGAGATCATTAGAGGCGTAGGGTATCGGCTGAAGCGGGTAGGCGCGAGTGAGGCCTCCATATTTTTGAATTTACAGCCCTTTGTGGCGATGATCGTCGGATTTATGCCCCTTGGCACACCGGTGACTACGGTACAAATCATCGGCTCGATGCTTATTGTTGGAGGTGTTGTGCTCGCTACGGCACGGAAAAGAGGTAAAGCGGACGTCATGAAGAGTCCGCTGTCAGCACCGACGTCCATTCCCAAAGATTCATAATCAAATTGAACGGGTCTGCCGTAAGCATCGTCAGAAAGCCGAAATCCGGCTTGGCTATGCTTATTTTTATTTCATCGCAGCTACAGTGTTGGGGAAAGGGACAACGGTCCAAATCACGCTGCCCTCGGTGAAATCATCTCATCTAATGGTTGGTTATTTCAACCAATCTATTAGCCGCTGCATAAGGATACCCCCGAAATATATGCCTATAATGCCTAATATCCCGGGCAGGACTGGTGGAGCTGGGAGGGGTAATTTTAGCAGCTTAAATAGGGATCCAACGATAAGCCCGGCTAACAGTGACAATACCAATTCTTTCATTAATGACTACTCTCCATTATTAAGGAATTTGAAATTCTATGTTATAGATATCTTATCCTTTTTACTACAAAATGCAACCGCCTCCTCCAATGGATTAATATACATATAAGTTTACCTCAATAAAACGAGCAGGCTTTCGCTTGTGCGGCAGCCTGCTCGTTCTCCTTATTTAAGGAGGGTTAGATATATAGCATATCAATACAAGGGATTAATCTTCATGTTCAACTAGAATGTTTAGAGGGACTTGCTGCTCATTCTCGGGCTGGCCAAGCGGATAGATTCTGGCTGTTTCACTCTGTTTATCTACATGCTGAATATAAATCGGTATCCCTTCATATGTTACATTTGCCATTACAGGCGATGAAGCAATTTCACTGGCTCGAAGCTTGTTCATATCCGTAACCTCCATGTTTTGGTATACCGGATTTAATGTGTACCTCCATTGGCTTAATTATTCTTATAAGCTTGATTGAATCTTATAGGAGCCAGCTATTACGTTTATTGACTTTTCATCTTAGACGAATGGTTTTTATTGGGATTATATTGAGAAGTAATTGAACTTATGGAGAGAGGAATTACGGCATGCTTCAGTCGATTGTTTCTACCTTATTTCAAGTCATTGTGCCTCTGTCCATACCCGTGTTTGTGGGGGCGATCCTTGGGCGTTACAGGAATCTAGAAACCAAGCCTTTATTAACTTTATATTTATATTTTTTAAGTCCGGCCATTATTTTGGACACCTTAAACGATGCGGATATTTCTTTGGGTGATGTATACCAAACGATTGGATTTTGCCTACTTCATCTTATATTGATGTGGGCTCTTGCGAATGGATTAGGTAAAATACTCAAATGGCACTCCGCCGAAATTGCAGGTCTTACTTTGATCTCGACCTTAACGAACAGCGTTAATTATGGCCTGCCGCTCGTTCTTCTTGCTTTCGGAACACTTGGATTAGAGAAAGCATCGATTTATGTTATCATCCAAATGATTATCGTAAATACGATCGGCGTCTATTTTGCGGCTCGTTCTCAATTTTCCGTGAACAATGCCATCAAATCCGTATTTTCGCTGCCGGCTATTTATGCGGCGCTACTGGCTATCGTGCTTCGGGCTTTAGATCTTCACTTGCCGGCAGGCATTGAACAAGGAGTCTCGCTTGCTGCAGCAGCGTACTCCCCCGTGGTGTTGGTAATATTAGGAGCGCAAATGGTTAGCGTGAACAATTCAGAGTTGGAACCAAAGGCCCAAACGGCGTTCTGGACGGGTTTGGTCGTACGATTGTGTGCAGCACCGGTTATCGCGTGCTTCGTTTTATATGTGTTAAATATTAAAGGGACGCTGTTTTCGGTTCTTTTCATTTTGGCTTCGATGCCAGTCGCCGTCAATGCGGTTATATTAGCAGAGAGATTTAACGCTTCACCTAAGTTTGTTTCGAAATGTATTCTTTGGACGACACTGGCTTCTTTTATCGTTTTGCCTGTTCTTATTGCGCTGGTGAAATAAAGTTAGTTGGGGGCTTGCATTATAACCTTCCTATGTATAATAATAGATAGTCTACATTTAGTTGAAGGAGGGAAATCATAAACATGTCAACGTCGACTTCTGAGGCACAGACAGAGGAAACAAAGCAAATTCCTATATGGAAATGTAAAGATAGTGAATGCAATGCCTGGATCCGAGATGAATATGTAACGGACGCATCTCCTAGCTGCCCGCTATGTAATAGCATGATGGAACAAAGCTATAGAGAAGTTCCGCTTGTCATAAAGAAAGTTAGAAAAACGTTTATTATGGGAAAAAGAAGGTTCTAGCACTTTTTAAGCAAATCGATTTTTAAGAAGAAGCCCATGCCGCGATGCATGATGGCTTCTTCTTTAATATAGTCTGCCGTTCAAGGCCCGTTACTCACGGTATCGGGATCGAGCTTAACGTGTTATCTCCCATAAAGAACAATCAGATCGTTAGGGTTCCTAAGCTCGTAGTAAAGGGAAGAAATCAAATCACGATTTATTCCAATGAATAGTGGGATAGATCGTTATAGTCACTTGATAAAAGTAAGTAATATTTCTATAATGATACACAACGCAGTAAGTCGATTTTGACTCACGAATAGGAAACAGTCAAGGAGGCATAAGTACATGAACGATAAAAGTCACGTGTACCAACGGGATATTGAACGTGTTTGGACGGCGAAGAAAAACCGGATTAGTCCAACCCATCAGAACAGCTTCATTCTGGAGCCAGGTCACTGGGAAAAATACGATCCGTTCCTCATGCTTGCTGAAGATTGGTTTCAGAAGGGTTCCTTCGATGTCCATCCCCATCGCGGCATCGAAACCGTCACTTATGTGATGCAAGGAAAGCTGGAGCATTATGATAATAAAACCGCCGGCAAGGACGAGCTGCTACCAGGCGATGCTCAATGGATGACGGCTGGACGCGGGGTGATTCATAAGGAAGATCCTGCCGTGGGAGAGACCGTTCATTCCCTGCAGCTTTGGGTCAATCTGCCAAGCAGTGACAAAATGACCGAGCCGCGATATCAGAATCTCCGAAGCGCGGATATGCCTTTGCGGGTGGAGGAAGGGGTGACGGTCCGCGTGTTCTCAGGCTCCTCCAACGGAGTGACGGCCTCTACGAAAAATGTTGTTCCCATCACAATGGTGGAACTGAATGTGGATCCGGGTGCGTCCGTCAAGCAAGATCTGCCTGGCTCATACAACGGCTTTCTATATGTCCTTGAAGGTGAGGGGCTATTCGGACGGGAGCGTACAAGAGCCGGTGAGGGGCAAGTCTTATGGCTCGGGACTGCCGAGAATAGCCAGGCAAGCGAGGTCGAGATCATGGCTGTAACGAAGCTCCATGCTTTATTGTATGCAGGCCAACCGCTGAACGAGCCCGTTGTCGCCAATGGCCCCTTCGTCATGAATACGCAGGAGCAAATCCGTCAGGCATATCAGGATTATAGGGACGGTAAGTTTGTCTGAATCGAAGGAATCGATTATTCAGTTATTTCCGCGGCGGAGAAAGTCGCTTATAATGAGACAAGTAAGGGCCAAACCAGACCGAACATAGAACGATAAGACAACGTGATTTGGCCGACTCATTATTGAAAGGAGAAATGTTAGATGATTTATGAACTCCGTATTTACCATATTCACCCGGGGAAAATGCAGGCGATCAACAATCGATTCTCCAATTTCACGTTGGGTATCTTTGCAAAGCACGGTATGCGGGTTGCCGATTTTTGGGAAGATATCAGCGCTGAGAACAACCGGTTGTATTATGTATTGGAATTCGATGACATGGAAGCGCGCGATGCGGCATTTAAGGCTTTTCAGAGTGATCCTGAATGGCAGAAGGTCAAAAGTGAATCGGAGAAAGACGGCCCGATCGTAGAGAAGCTGGAAAGCATTTTCCTTAAGCGAGTGCCTTATTTTTCGAAATAAGCCGGCAGTGGTTATATCACTGATATCGAAGGGATGTCTAGGCCAATGTCGAAAATCGTATGTGTCCAATCTTTGTCTCCGCATCAAGCAGAGCTCATTCGCCAGACCGCACCTGATTGGGATTTCGTTCACGGCAAAGAGAAGGAGCTATGGCTTACGCATTTGAAGGATGCTGAGATCATTGTAGGCTGGAACAGCGCAGTACAAGAGGAGTGCTTGAAGCCAGGCTCGAAGCTGCGTTGGGTACAGAGTTGGAACGCAGGCGTCGATAATATGCCGTTTGAAGACTTCGCGCAGAAAGACATTATCGTAACCAATGCGAGCGGCGTCCATGCTTATCCGATATCTGAAACTATTATTGGGATGATGCTCGGATGGACGCGTAAAATCCATCTTTCGATTCGGAACCAAACAGAATACCGGAAGGCTGGGCGAAATCCATGGGAAAACGATCGGTATTATCGGCGTTGGGGCCATTGGCGAGGAAACTGCCCGGTTGGCCAAAGCGTTCGGCATGAACGTGCTGGGCTTCAGAAGATCGGGGAAATCCTCTCCGTATGTAGACCGCATGTATGATCGTCATGGACTGGATGAGCTGCTTGCTGCGAGTGACTATATTGTCGTCACACTTCCCTTGACGAAAGAAACCGGGCACCTGATTGGCCGTAGGGAATTTCAATGGATGAAGTCTTCGGCCTTCTTTATCAATATCGGCAGGGGAGCTACCACAGACACGGATGCATTGATTAACGCACTGCAAGAGGGCGTCATTGCAGGTGCGGGTCTCGATGTGTTTGAGCAGGAGCCTCTGCCGGAGTCCAGCCCTCTTTGGGGGATGGAGCAAGTGATCATGACCCCGCATAATTCGGGATCGACCGTTTATTATGACGAGCGGGTGGTTGAGCTTTTCCTGCATAATTTGCGCGATTATGTTGAGGGCCGGGAGCCGTCCTTAAACCGCGTTGATTTGGAGAAGCAGTATTAATCCATACTGATATGGACCATGGAACATCATTCATTGTTATATGAAGTTTACGGTTTTCGTGTTTACAGAGACCGTAAGCTTTTTGTTATGACAAGAAGTGCGTCTAGTTCACTTTGATGTATAAAAATCATACGATCCGCCCTACTTTGAAGAGATGGCTCCGCTTTTCTTTGAAGAAAGGCGGATTTTTTTTCGTAAATGGACGGATCATGGTACGATGAACAGCATCACAATAAAGCTTAACTTCATCTCCTCATTTGACTATAATAATGTAAGGGGGCTGATGAAGTGAGTCAAACCGTAGGGTTTATATATGCACATCCGGACGATGAAACTTTTCTGAGCGCATGTCTAATCAGGCAGCTCGCGGATCAAGGGCATCGGCCTGTTCTTCTGCTTGCGACGAAAGGGGATGCCGGTAAAAAGAACGGTTACTTAAGCCATTTAAGCAATGAGGAATTGGCTGAGGTCAGGGTTAAAGAGATGGAGAAGGCCGCGGAAATCCTTGGATTATCTGTAGTTGAGCATTTAGGGTTTCCCGACGGCAAATCGAATACCGTGGATGAAAAAATATTTATTGACGGCATAGTCAACTTCGTAAATACATATGAACCGTCGATGCTGTTCACTTTTCCGGCGGACGGCGGAAACTTCCATCCTGATCATATGACCATATCCAAAATGACAACGGCTGCGGTATTAAGCGGAAGATGTCCGTCCGTGAACAAGCTTTATTATTCCATGTCCAATACATTAATGGAGGAAGGTTACAAGCCCTCGATTGTCATAGATACGGAAGAACAGTGGCCCATGAAAGCAGATGCATTAAAAGCGCACATGTCTCAGATTTTTGCGATTGAAAGACACTTCGGGAAATTGGATTCCGTTCCAGAAAACCGGCGATATGAATCTTTTGTGCTAGCTTGGGAAAAAGGGAGGATGGACCATGCGGGGTTCGTGGAAGGACGACTATAAGATCAGCTCAGATTATACCGACTTCAGGGGTCAATGTCGTCTGTCCTCTTTACTGGCTTTAATGCAAAGAGCAGCAGATGCCCATGTGGAGAACATGGGGGTTCCTTGGCAAGAGATGAAGGATAGCGGCATGGGCTGGATGTTGATTACGTTAGATATAGAATTCAAAAGGATGCCTCAAATATTGGAGACGATCTCCATACAAACTTGGAGTAAAGGAACAAAAGGTGTCTTATGGTTAAGGGATTACCGAGTACTGGATGAGGCGGGAAGCCTGATTTTACAATCCAGAACGGTATGGGCCCTGGTCGATGTGGGGAAGAGAAAAATACTGCGTCCTTCAGCGTTCCCGTATCAGCTTGATGTTCACTCTGAAGAATCTATTGGTGATGTGCCCGATAAAGTGCAGGTTCCATCGGATGTACTGCTTCATGAGGCCTATCAAGTGCGGGTGCGATATAGTGGAATTGATGCTAACGGGCATTTAAATAACTCTCGATATGTGGACATTTGTATGGATGCACTTACCGAAGAGGAATTAAATCGAATCTCGCCGCGAACCTTTCGGATTACCTATCACAATGAAGCGCGAATGGGAGATGACATACTGCTTCTAAGGTCGGAGCTTAGCGAGGGAAGCATTTATTTTAGAGGGGAATTCCAGGACGGCAAGCCTGTGTTTGAGGCCTGTATGGTCTTGGGATCAAATTAAAAGGTAAAGCAGTCTATCACTTTCAAGAGAAGTGAATAGACTGCTTTTTGTTATCATCGGATTGTATAGATCCGAACCAAAGGATCATGTCTCTAGTGGCCAAGCCTCTTAGGCCCTGAAGAAGTTAGTGTGCTGGCCTGTGAGCCGGATGCTGCTTTTGGCTGATAGGTCCCGATGACGATGCCCAAGGTTGTCAGAACGAAGGCCAGCGCGTGAATCCATTGGATCTGTTCGCTCAGAAACAAGACAGCGCCAATCATGCTTGCAAACGGCATGCCGTTAATGAACATGGCTGTTTTGTTGGCCCCGATCAGCTTGATTGCGTGATTCCAGCCCAGCGAGCCCAGGGAAGTGGCCACCCAAGAAGATAGCAGCAGTACAAACCAGCCCATCGCTGTGAAATGGACGTATTCATGTGCGGACGTTCCGTATTGGATAAAGGCACCGAAATTTAACATCACTCCGCCAATAAGGGTGGAGTAAGTCGTGATGATAAGGATCGGCATGTTCGTGCCCGCTAACATTTTGATAAACAGTCCGCCGATGACGTAAGTCAGCATCGATAAGAACATGATCAGATCTCCATGTCCTGATATTGCGATCGAAGCTCCAGGTGAATTGGACAGGAGTACAATCAATACGCCTGAAAACCCGGCCAATATGCCCAGAAACAATCGGAGATTCATTTTCTCGCCGGCAAAAAGCGCAGCCAGAAGTGCCGTTGTGAGCGGATTGAGTCCGAGAATAAGTGATGCGTTCGTCGCGGTCGTTGTCACGAGCCCGTAAGTAAGAAATATTTGGTGAAAGAAAATAGAGGTGGTTCCGATGAGCGCCAACAGCAGCCACTGCTTTGGACTCGGACGATACAAACCGTATTTACGCCAGACAAAAGGAAGAAAGAATATACCTGCCAGCGGGATCCGGATAGCCGAAAGCAAAAAGGGCGGAACCATCTCCGCCAAATATTTGACCATCACGACATTTAATCCCCAGAAAATGACGACTAAGGTCAACATCACGTATATAAATTTAGTTGTGTTTACCACTTTGCCAGCTCCTATACTTGAGTTCAAACAAAAAAAGGCCGCGGTGCTTCGAGCCGCATTCCTTTACCCTTATCTTATTAAAGCACAGATTAGCTTAAAGGGAAATACATAAAATGGTGTTTTATGGCATGGATTACGGATTTATCAGGTGTCATTTTTGTCCTATTTTTTGGTATATTATGGACGAAGGGAGCAAAGTATGTTAGGATGAAATCCAAGAATTAGTTAAACGTTTAACTGCGTTTTCTATGTACAATATTTTAAAGTAGGGATGGTCAATGGCGACAATCAAAGATGTTTCTAAAAAAGCTAATGTGTCCATAGCTACCGTATCCCACGTGCTCAATAACACCAAATTTGTCAGCGAAGGCGTGAGACAAAAGGTCCTTGAGGCGGTAAGAGAGACGGGATACACACCCAACAAGATTGCCAAAAGCTTGAAAATGAACAGATCCAAAACGATCGGTTTAATCGTCACGTATATCGAAAACCCCATCTATTCCAAGCTGTTCAGAGTCATTGAAGAAGCTGCCCGACTTCAGGGGTATACGGTCATTGTGACGAACAGCAGTGATGACCCGGAAATGGAGGAGATGCAGATTGAGCTTTTATTGTCCAATCGGATTGATGGACTGATCGTCGTCCCGGCCAAAAACAGCACAATGAAAGAAAGCCCCATCATCCCGGCTGATTTTCCAGTCGTTCTACTTAACCGAAGACTGGATCGTGAGCAAGCTACCAATATTGTGATTGAGAACAAAAAAGCCGCATACGAAGCCGTGACGCATTTGATCGAGAAACACAATTATCAGTCCATCGCGGCTGTTATTGGGGCCAGATCGAATATGCTTAGCTCGGAGAGGGAAGCAGGCTATAGCGAAGCGCTTTTGGACCATCATGCGGAGGTCCATCGCGAATGGATCGTCGAAGGGCATTCCACTTTTCAAGGAGGATTTATCGCCACCCAGCAGCTTATGGAATTGCCCCATCCTCCCCGTGCCATCTTTGTATCCGGAACGAACATGATGCTGGGCGTATTGATGCAGCTCAAAAAGATGGGTCTGAAATGTCCGGAAGATATTGCGTTGATCGGCTTTAGTGATTCGACGGTGAACCCGTTGATGGATCCACCGCTCTCCAGTATTGCCCAACCGACCAGTGAGATGGGAGTGATGGCGGTCGAACGGATGATCCAGAAAATAGAGGGGAGGGAGAATGAACACGAAACGGTGATTCTTCCCTATACCATTCATTATCGCAGCTCGTGCGGCTGTCAATGGGAACCTACGTTAGAATTGTTGAATGTAGGAAATAAGTATTTTCATCCGTAAAACCATAAATTAATTATCGGAGGAAAAACTATGAAGATCAAGATTCCTTATGGGGAAACGGCAGTTGAGACACAAAAGCCAGAGCACGCGGATGTGTTGATCCCATCCGATTTGAAAGCGCTTCATAATCCACGGTCGGAAATTCGCAACAGTATCCGAAATCCGATCGGAACACCGCGCCTTGCGGATATTTGTCGGGGTAAAGAATCCATTGTTATCGTGATCAACGATATTACTCGCCCGAGTCCCTCGGATTTGTTTGTTGAAGAGATCCTGGACGAATTAGCTACCATTCAAATTCGTGACGAGCAGGTGACGCTGGTCGTAGCAACCGGGAACCACCGCCCAAACACAGATGAAGAACTGCGTAAGATGGTCGGCGACCATGTGTTCTCGAGAGTGAAGATCATAAATCACCATAGTGAGGATGAGAACAACCTGGTGGACTTGGGCGTAACCAAACGAGGTCTGCCGATTGTCGTCAACCGGATGGTAGCCGAAGCCTCCGTCAGAATTTTGACGGGTATTATCACGCCTCATCAGTCTGCGGGCTACAGCGGGGGCCGCAAAAGTATTATGCCGGGCGTCGCGGGAATCAAAGCGCTGATGAAGCATCACTCCTTTCCCATTCGTTCCTACGACCCGATTTTAGGGCAAATGCACAACAATTCGTTCCATGACGAAGCGTTGGAGGCTGCTCAAAGGGTAGGGGTGGATTTTATCATCAATGTAGTCAAAAACAGCAAAAAAGAAATCGTTTCTGTTGTGGCTGGGGATCTTGTGTTAGCTCATCAGGAAGGCGTGAGGATATGCGACGAAAGCTGGAAAATTACAGTAAAACATCTCTATGACATTGTCATTACGAGTCCGGGAGGGTATCCTAAAGATTTTGATTTGCATCAAGCGCAAAAAGCGGTAACTGCAGCAGAAATGGTTGTTCAAAAAGACGGTGTAATCATTCTGGTTGCGGAGTGCAGAGACGGTGTAGGCAAGTTCGCCAAGTGGCTTACGGACGCGAACGATCCCCAGGAGGTCATTGATGCATTTATCAAATTTGGCTTTACACCGGACCATTCATCGAAAGCGTTCATGTTCGCCAGAGCATTGAAGAAAAGCCATATTATTATTGTCGGCTCCCATATTGAATCCGAGCTTCTGGAGTCTATGTTTTTCAAAACGGCTCAAAGCGTAGAGGAAGCTTTAGAAATGGCATATCAAATCAGGGGAACAGCTGCAAGTGTATTGTTCATTCCTTATGCGATTGACTGTATACCCGAACTTGAATCATAGAGGAATCATTCATGAATAAATATTATCATGGTTTGAACAATTGTCTCATACGGCTTAAAATAAGTGTAAGCTAACAAACAATCCATTCGGAGAGGAAGTTCCATATATGATTCAGGTATATCCGGCGGAATCCCGCTATGCTGTGGATCTTGGATGGCTGCGCAGCCGTCCCAGTTTATCCTTTGGAGAGTATTACGACCCGGACAATACAAGTTTTGGGGTCATGCGGGTATGTAATGACGATGAAGTAGGAGCAGGGCGCGGGTTCGGCCCCCATCCGCACAGCGATATGGAGATCGTCACGATTGTGCTTAGCGGTGCAGTCAAGCATGAGGACAATTTGGGCAATGTGGAGGTGACTTCTGCCGGCGAAATCCAGCGAATGACGGCGGGGAGCGGGATGATTCACGGGGAGTACAATGCTTCAGAGACCGAGGAGCTGAAGCTCCTGCAGCTGTGGTTTATGCCAAGCGAGCGGGGACTTATGCCTTCCTATGAAACGAGCAGCTACGATCCGAAGGGGATGATGAATACACTGCTGCCTGTAGTCTCGCATCAGGGATCAGAACAAGTGGCGGTCATTCATCAAGACATGACGATTTACTTAAGCAGGCTGGAGCAGTCCAAGGAAATCTCTTTCCAACAAGAGGAAGGTCGGCGTGTGTTTGTATTTGTCATCGAAGGACGATTGACGGTGGACGGCATCCCTCTGGGGACCAGAGATACAGCTAGAATCGAAGCTTTGTCCCAAATGACCATCACGGCGGATGAAGAAGCGTTCTTCATGCTGATCGATCTGCCTTAAGGAGGAGATACTGTAATGAAGGAAACCCTTTTGGTGAAACATGCGGTGGGAGGCAGAACGTTTATCGATACAGGCAAGCAGTCCGTCGAATATAAACAAGAGCAAGCGGGAGAAGGCTGGAGATTTATCCTGAACACACCACTGGATTCGAACGTAGAGGAAATCCTGAAATGGAAAAGTGAACTGAACGTGTTTCTTTTTCATGAGTTCGATGATCAACCGACGAAGAAAGTTTGGTATTACGTCAAGGATGGCCCTGTGGTATTCGATGCGCAGAATGAACAATTAACGATCGTTGCAGAGTCTCGAATCGAGTATGTGCCTGATCTGTTCAGCGCTTCAGTTTGAATGTATATCAGAACAAAACGGCCTGCCCCCTTGTGGAGCAAGCCGCTTTGTTTATCCTTGTAATTGTAATCCAAACGCTTCCGCTAGGAGTTGATACGAACGAATACGGGCTGTAAAGTCATGGGTAGGGGTGACCACTAGAAATTCATCGGTACGGTAATGTTCACTCATCATGAGCAGTTTTTCCTTAACCTGCACAGGCGTACCTATCACCCGCCGCTGACGGCCTTGGCGAATTCGTTCAAAGTCGTATTCTGTATAAGGATAATCCATCGCTGTTTCCACTGAAGGCAGTGAATGCAGCTCCATACCACGTTCCAATCGCAGAAAGAATAAATCCATGCTCATCGCGAGCCGATTCGCTTCTTCCTCTGTTTCGGCACAAATGACCAGGACGGCGACCAGGGATTGCGGTCGTTCATTCAGAACGGAAGGACGGAAGTTTTCCTGATAATATCGCATAGCCTCTTCACCGCCCGGGGCTCCGAAAAACTGTGCAAAGCCGTATCCGGCCCCTTGCCGTGCGGCTATTTTAGCACTTTCGTCACTTGAACCGAGCAGCCACAGCTCGGGAGCCGTTGAAATGGAAGGGGATGCTTGCAATCGGGCAAACCGATGATAGGTGGGCAGTGCATCGTGTAAGTAACCGGTCAAATCAGCCACCTGCTGAGGATACTGGTCGATATCAACGGCTTTCCCTTCTTGAAGAGCTCTTGTAGCAAGCGGGACACCGCCTGGTGCACGTCCAAGCCCGAGATCGATTCGGCCAGGATGAAGCGCTTCGAGAAGCCTGAAATTCTCCGCGACTTTATAGGCGCTGTAGTGGGGAAGCATGACCCCTCCCGAACCGACCCGAATGCGAGACGTCGCCGCGGCCAAATGGGCAATCAGCACCTCCGGGCTCGAATGTGCGAGAGACTTCGAGGCATGATGCTCGGATATCCAGTAACGGGTATAGCCGAGCCTGTCTGCTTCTTGCGCAAGCTTAGTCGTTTCCGTGAGCGCATCGGCGGCCGTTCGTCCTTCACATATATGGGATTGGTCCAGTATACCCAATTTCATTCGTAGATCACCTCTGGTCATGAGAGTAACAAATACAAAACTATAGGTCAAATAATGAGGTGACAGGCCCCAAAATAACGTAGATATTCACGGATATTGTATGATAAAATGATTGTTGCGTTTGGCAATATTGGAAATTCATGTTTGCAATGATATTCACATTGGACTGCATTCACATCTTAATGAAGAGAAAAGGGAGGAAGCACAGTTGAAATTGGCATTTATTGGATTGGGTACGATGGGGAAACCAATGGCGCTTCATCTGCATAAAGCAGGGTATCCGCTGACGGTTTACAATCGCAATCGTGAAAAAGCAAAGGATTTTGAAGGACTTCCGTCCGTTCGCATTGCAGCCTCACCGGCTGAAGCAGCGGCACAAGCGGATATCGTCTTCACCATGCTAACGGATGATAGGGCTGTAGAGGAAGTATACTTGGGTGAGCATGGCATTGTTTCTGTTTGCGCTGAGGCAGCCGGAAGCAAGCCGCGGATTGTGGTGGACTGCAGCACCATTTATACGGAATTGAGCCAAAAGCTCGCACAAACATTGGCCTCTTACGGTGTGGAAATGCTTGACGCCCCGGTGACCGGAAGTGAGCCGCAGGCCATCGAAGGCATGCTGACGTTCATCGTTGGAGGAAAAAGCGAAATCTTTGACGAATGTTCTCCTTTCTTTGATATTATGGGTAAAAAAGCGATTTACATGGGAGGCAGCGGAGCCGGGGCGAATGCCAAGCTTGCCAATAATATGCTGGTAGCGGCCAATTTGATGGCGCTTTCCGAGAGCCTGGTAATGATTCAAAAGTCAGGGGGAGACCCGGAACGATTTTTGGAGGTGCTAGCCGGCGGTGGAGGACGCAGCGGAATGGCGGAAATGAAAGGCCCCAAGATGGTCGATCGTGATTTTTCAGCGCAGTTCATGACACAGTTGATGCATAAGGATCTAAAGCTGGCTAACCGGTTGGCGGAGTCGCTTCAGGTTCCGGTACCTGTGTTGTCTTCGGTCAAGCAGGTGTTCCAAACGGCGTGTAACAGCGGATTGGGTGCGGAGGATATGAGCGCCATTATCAAATGCTACGAAGCCTGGACCGATACGGTCGTAGGTCAGAAGGAAAACAATTAAGATTGTAAAGCCCGCGCTATGCGGGTTTTTCTGTGAGGAGGGAATGTAGTGAAAGCCCCCCGATCCTAAAAGAGGATGGGGGGCTGAGCATGTTTTGGACGCGGCTTAGCGGTTTGTTTCCCACCATTTCAGATAGGGGAACGGATCCACCGTGTACCACGCAGATTTGTCGGTTTTATAAATTCCAAAATGCAAATGAGGTTCGAACTTTCCCTCCGTGCCTTCGGGGCCGTATCCCGTACTGCCGACATATCCAAGCAGCTGCCCCTTCTTCACCTTGCTCCCTTTTCCAATGCCTGCCGCATATTTACTGAGATGAGCATAATAAAACACGGTTGTGCTGTTCACCCGAACCGTCACACGGTAGCCTCCATACTCATTCCAGCCAAAATTGATAATTTCGCCATCGTATACACTGTAGACCGGAGTGCCTTTAGCAGCGACAATATCGACTCCTTCATGCTTACGGTCGGTATTGACGGTTGGCGACCAGCTTCGGTTGTCGCTGTAGTTATTTACTAGAGGACCTTGATAGCTGTTCTTAGACAAAGGAAAAAGACCGTCAGCTAAAGAAGCCGGCTTAGTTAACGAGGGTTTTGCCACCTGCGCATCCGGTATGAATACAGTTAAACCGTTCCAAATATTATTCGGATTTGCAATTTGCGTATTTGCGGCAATCAATGCGTTTAAGGTGATGCCAAATTTCTTGCTGATATCCCACATGGATTCATTGTTTTTCACGGTGTATGCGGTATGGCCGGGAACCTTCAAGGCTTGTCCGGGATAAATGACGTCCGACGACAGTCCGTTCATTTCCTTCAATGCTGCAACGCTTATTTTGTGCTTTGTCGCAATCTTCCAAAGGGAATCTTCGGGCTGGATCGTGTATGTAGCTCCATATGCTATTCCTGAAAACAGCAGCAGGCTGGCGGTGAGACCTGCGATTCGTGCGGTCTTAAGCAAATCTATCAGCTCCTATATCATGGTGATAACTCCATCATATAGGATTAAAAGCGAGGTTTTAAGCGTTAAATATTGGCATTTGAACATGAAATGGCAATGAATAATGGTAGGAAACGCAAGCTGAACGTGGTATTCTTATAAAAGAGGTGATAGATAAGACATGCATTATATCGTCATTGATTTAGAGTTTAACGGCAGAAAGCATTATGACATTCATCCTATGGAAATTATCGAAATCGGGGCAGTCAAGCTGGACGACCGATTTGAGATTGTAGATACGTTCCAAAGCTACATTCGCCCCAAATTTCGATTAAATAAATTCGCCTTACAGTTTACAGGCATTCCGAAAGAAACCTTGCTTCAAAGCGATCGGTTTCGAAACGTGATTGACAAGTTTATTGATTTTTGCGGAGAGGATTATAAGATGCTGGCTTGGGGCGGCAGCGATTACTTTCATTTATTCGTGGATTGTAAAGTAAACGGAGTCGCTGACGAATGGCTTGCGAAACTGATTGATATGACCTCAATGTTCGAAGGAGGCCTGCACAAAGCGTTGGCGGGCTATGAACTGCAGCCGATCGGTCAGCACCATTCTGCACTCGATGATGCGCTGAATGCGGTTCAGCTGCTTCGGATCAAACCAGAGACCGTCGCTTCTGAACGATATTATGGTAAAGATTTATTTAAAATATGTACGGGCGGAATTAAAAAACAAATTGCGTCCAGTCTGGACGAAGCTTTATCAAGTGATCATGTCCTGACATGGGACAAGTTTATAGAAGATGAGAAGGTTCAAACGTATTTCTCGATTATGAAGCTTACTCCCTCTGAAATTCGGATGGTCAAACAGCTGTTCGAGAAATTCTTTAAAATGAAATACGGACGCAGGGCTAAAAAGCTGCAGCTAGCTTAAATGAAGCTGCAGCTTTTTTTTAGTTCAGTCCGTTTTTTTCCTCTACTGGATATGTTGAAGATTTACAGCATTCAGTGCAGTAGACGGAATGAATACATAAATGCAGCTTCATGTCCTCGTCGTACCCGTTAATCATCTTTAGATCATCGATGGGCCGGTAAGGGGAGTAAGGTCCGTAAAAATCGCTAAGTTTTCCTTCATCACTCGCCGGATGTCCGCATACAGGGCAGGGGTACTCTAGCGGTTCCATTCCATTACATACTGCGCAGTAATAAGACAAGTTCATCGCCTCCGAATTTTTCTATACGGGTTTAGATTGCGCTAATCTCGAACAAACAAAGCTTTCTTACGGCTAGGTTGTCATGTATACTTGTCATATATTCAAACATCATCATGGGGGAGAACATTCGATGAGTCAATACGGGGATTTCGGCGGATTGGGCCGACAATACTTGCAAGCCGAATCATACGGGGCGGCAACTTTTTGTTTTTATCGCGCGATTGTGGAAAATCAAGAAAACGGTAACGCATGGAACGGTCTTGTACTGTCCCTGAGCCTGATGCGTAAAGAGTATGATGTACAAACGATTCTTGCCCGTTTTGCCATGCAGCAAGAAGTTCCTTACGATAAGGAAATGATTTCATTTGCCATGATGATGTGGCGGCAAAGCCCTGGAGCCATGGCGGAATGGCTGCGAAGCATGCTTACCCGGGACGGCTTGAGCACTCAGGAGAAGCAGTCGTTTATGCAGATGGCCGAGGAATTGGAGCAATCGTATCGGGATTTGGTCGAACGTTACGGGGAAGCGACGCTTAAGGAGCAGAGCATTCTAAGTCTCTCCGAATATGCGAACCGGCGGATTGAGCTCGATTGGCTGATGGCAGAGCCGCTTGATAACGTTTATGAGCAGATCAAAATATGGCTCGAGCAAGATGCGGAATCGGTGCTTACCGGAATCCGTCTGCTGTGCATGATTCCGGATGCTCGCAGTGAAAAGATGCTGCGGAGGGTTTGCCGCAACGAGGCGATCGATCCAAAAGCCAGAACGCATGGGCTGCTTGCTTTAAGATGGCTGGGTGTACGCGGAAACGTAAAGCTGAATAAGTTTGAAGAATCGTTCGTCATAAATCTTGACGATCCGAAGCCGGAGCTGACCATCTCGGTACCTGTAGCGTACAAGCCAGCGCTCGACCGCATGAAGTTGTGGATGGCCATGCAAAAAGGTTTCGTCACGCCGGAGGATTACGAGAAGCATGCAGCTACAGACGAGCCAGAGATGCCCGCCGCGCTCGCGGCAAAGGTAGAGGAAGCGGATATTCCGGGAATGCTGCAGGAAGTGGTCCATACACTGATTCGTGCGGCTTACGATAAATATTATCCATTGGTTCCTACTATCAGAGGAACACGGCAATGGAGCGCTGCCCTTCTGATGCTGATGAAAGATTACGTTGAAGGGATCGGCGAGGAATGGTCGTATGGAGAGCCGGAGCAGGATGAAACGGCTGTAGGACACCGGAATTGGCTGGTCAGCGGCAGTCCTGAGTATTACGATAGCATTAAAGCGACCAGAAGGCTTAGAACGGGTCAAGCTGGATAATGGACATAATACAATGGGGCTGCGAAAGACGCAGCTCTGTTTTTTTAAATCCACGTGTTTTGAAATCCGTTGTTTCAAGCCGCGTGAATTTGGTTATATACCAGCAAGATATTCGGTATGATACAGTATAGGGAATGTTTAGGAGTAGGAGGGGTTGCAGCATGAACCATTTCTTGTCTAAGCTAAAGCAAGGGGCAAGCCGCGCGGCAGATAAAGCCCAACAAGCTATAGAGGTGACCAAAATATCGGCGCAAATCCATTCGAAGCGAAAACAACTTGACCAAAACATCTATCAAATCGGTTTAGAGGTGTACGAGGCTTATAAATCGGCAGACCTTAGCATGGCGGAGAAATCGGTACGAATGTATTCGCAGGAGAATCAAGCCCTGGAGGTACAAATCCGTGAATTAGAAGAACAGATCCGTTTATTGAAGCATGAGAAACGGTGTGCTTGCGGTCTATCTGTTCCCGAGCAGGCGAAATTCTGTACAGACTGCGGCGCACGTTTGGAGGCAACGGGAGTACCTTATTTACCGCAAATAAAGCAGACACCCCCGCCGTATGTTCCTAACCGTCCCGAGACTATGGGCGAGCCGCTAAGGAAGGACGTCACGCCACGGATCCGATCGGAATCGCACAAGGAACCCCCCAAGTTATTCGAATAGGTTGTAAATGAAGAAGGAGTCCTATCAAAGGGCTCCTTCTTGCGTAAAATGAAAACTCGTGATGCGGGCGTACCTGAGTTGATTTATGGTGAGCTTTGCTTTGCATGTTCTGGCGTATTGAAAAACAGCTTCATCATTGGAGGAGTTACTAATGTTGTTATTAATATAACAATAACAATCACAGCAAACATATTACTGTTCAAGAGGCCGGAATCTAATCCCATTGCGGCAATAATTAGGGCCACTTCGCCGCGAGAAACCATTGCAGCCCCTATGCCAAAAGAATTCCTCCAGCGAAAGCCCGCTAATTTAGCTCCTAAGGCTGAGCCAAACAGTTTTGTAAGTATTGCTATTACACTTAAACCTACAATAAGCCATGTATTTTGCGTGATCCCCACGAACTCAACGGTGACCCCAATGGATGTAAAGAAAACAGGAACAAATAAAGAATAGCTTATCGTTTCCACTTTTTCAGCAACTTCATGTGTATGTTTAGTTAAGCTGATCGCTACACCCGCAATGTAAGCTCCAATAATGGCTGCTACCCCGGCATATTCAGCTAAATATGCGTAAACGAAACAAATGATAAGTGCGGCAGAAATCACGGATTCCGTTACGCGAAGAGGCGCAAATTTTTTTAAGATCCAAGGTACCATTTTCCATCCAATAAGGATCGCCATAGCAAAAAATAAAACCTTTTTCAAAATCACCGATGCTAAGTCTACTTCGCCGCCTGCAAAGCTCATGACAAAGGCCAGTGCAATAATGACAAGAATGTCATCAATTACCGCAGCACCAAGTATGGTTGTTCCTTCTCTAGATTTTAATTTTTCCATCTCTTTAAGAGCCTGGACAGAAATACTAACACTTGTGGCTGACAGCAATAGACCGAGAAATACGGATTCTATTGGTGGGAGTCCGATCATTTTACCCGCTAAATAGCCTACAGATAAGGGCGCAATAATTCCAAGTATGCCTACATATATCGAGCTCTTCCCTGTACGTTTGAACTCCTTCGTATCGGTTTCAAGACCAGCTATAAACATCAAGAGTATAACACCGATTTGACTGAATTCTTTAAGGATCTCCGTGTTAGTTATGACTCCCAGGACAGTGGGGCCAAGAACGATACCTATAAGTAGTTTGCCAAGTACGGAGGGTTGTCCTAACCTGCTGCTGATGTCCCCGGCCATTTTAGATGCTAGCAATATGATAGCTAATTGAAATATAAGCATAGATGCTCCACCCTTCTGAACTTTCTTAGTGTACGCCGCTTTAAGGTAAGAAATACAAAAAGAACCGGGGTACCTTTGAAAGAGGTGGGTGAGCATTCCAGGCGAATGATCGCTGGATTCGACCAAGATTCGTCTATACCGTTCAAGCTGAGCTTCGTAAGCCGCAGCCGTCGCTGCGGGACTCGGCTGAGGCTTGGATTTTGGCGGGGGGTGCCCATCACACGGTCTTCTCTTACACCGTTACTGCGGGTGCATATATCCGACTGGGCGGAAATGACGGGAATGGGGTGCGTGGTCATCGATAAGCACACTTCCCCGCGAGCTTTCCGTAACGAACTGTGATTGAACGATGCCGCATGGCGTTTACGTTAAAACGAATAAAACTCTTGAATTATTAGTATATCCAATGCTATAATAATAGAGTCAACAAATGAATATTAGCAGTTCTTAGGAGGAGCCTGTCACAGACGCAATCAGTCTGTACAGGCTCCTTTTGTGCTGCAAATCAATTATGACGGGAGTGGTAGGCTTTGCTGTTTTTCTTTCAATTATTAATCATTTTGGTCTGCACGAAACTCGCAGGGGACCTCTGCGTAAGGCTTGGCCAGCCTGCTGTCCTAGGCAAGCTCATCGTGGGTATCCTCATTGGACCCGCGTTGCTGGGATGGATCCAAAATTCAGATTTGCTGCAAGCGTTCAGCCAAATCGGGGTTTTGTTATTGATGTTTATTGCCGGTTTGGAAACGGATGTCCAGGAGTTAAACCGGAACCGGAATTCATCGGTTACAGTGGCCGTCGGAGGGATAATCATGCCTCTGCTTGGAGGATACTACGGAGGGCAACTCATGGGGCTTGGGCAAGCCGAATCGTTGTTCCTGGGTTTACTGTTCTCGGCGACTTCCGTTAGTATTTCGGTGCAAACGCTTAAGGATTTGGGACAATTAAAAAGTAGAGAAAGCGTTACTATTCTTGGCGCAGCCATCGTTGACGATATTTTGGTCGTCATTCTGCTTGCATTCTTGATGAGCTTTTTTGTGGGCGGCGGGGACGTCAGCTTAGGGCTGCTGATAGGCAAAAAAGTACTGTTCTTTGCTCTCATCATTGTTCTCGGCTGGAAGGTCGTTCCATGGGTGATGAAACGGATCGCACCGCTGCGCGTGTCTGAAACGGTCATTACTGCTGCACTGATCGTCTGCTTCGGTTTTTCTTACCTTGCCGAGTCGCTGCAAATCGCTGGTATTATCGGTGCGTTCGCAGCAGGGATCGCGGTGGCCCAAACGAATTTTAAGACAGAAGTCGTGCACAAGCTGGAGCCAATCGCTTATGCAGTGTTCGTTCCCGTGTTTTTTGTCAGTATCGGTGTTTCCGTAACCTTTGACGGGATTATGGACCAGCTTCCGCTCATTGCCGGGCTTACTGTAATGGCCGTATTGACTAAGATCATCGGATGCGGCTTGGGAGCACGTGTGACCGGTTTTAATTGGAAATCGTCTTTAAGCATCGGAGCGGGCATGGTATCCCGCGGCGAGGTGGCCTTGATTATTGCGGCCATTGGACTCGAAATGAATCTTCTACCACAGGCGTTTTTCACATCGGTTATCATTGTCGTCATTCTGACTACCTTGATTACACCTCCGCTTCTCAAATTGTTGTTCGGTGAACAGAAGGAATTAGCGAGCAACAAGGGAGAAACAATGAGCATGTAGTCCCTCCTGAGGGTACTTGCCAGTGGGATGGCCTCGGCCATACAAGCTCCATCACCCAGAGAGGTACCAAACCGCCTTGACAGTTGGTTGACTTGTCCCTTTAACATGAACCTCGTCGATATGACGGTAATCTCTCAACACCTTCAGCGCCTCCGGCTTCTCAATTTCGAAGCTGGAAGCGCTCTTATTTTTCTTTTGACCCCTCAGGCCGACAATACGGTTTATTTGTGGTATGATGGAGAGAGTAATACCAAGATCTGAGTCGTGCGCGACCAAGTGTAAGGCTATTACTACAGGGCTCCGCTTCAGCCGGATGCGTTTGTTAACTATTTAAAGGAAGCCGTATAACGGTCTGTTGGTCTGCGTTTTCGCTCTTGTATTTTCGACATAGGATGCTATAATACATTTTACAATCGGTTTCATTCGAGCAAGGCAAACTTGACGGAAGTCAAGGAAGCAAGCTAAAGGGACTAATGTGTTAACTAAGTCGCCAGCAGCCGAAGGACCAGAGGATATCGTCTGATGCGGGCCTCCCATACGGCTATAGGGAGGTCTTTTTTAGTGAATCAGCATGTATATCGCAAGGTTCATACGAGTCTTACGAATCATCTTGACCAACGCACGTGCCCTTTATAGGTCATGGAAGCCGTTTATCCTTGCGAACATACAACATTCAAGTGGGGGTAATCCGGGGTGAAAAAAATAATAATCGTAGACGATTCCTTATTTATGCGAATGATTCTGAAAAATGCCTTGGATGAATTCGGGTATGAAATTGTGGCCGAGGCGAGTAATGGCGTAGAGGCCCTTACGCTTTATTCTGAACTTAAGCCGGATTTGGTTACATTGGATATTACCATGCCGGAGATGGACGGCCTTACCGCGCTGCAGGAAATCAAAAGGTTGGATCCGGAGGCGAAAGTCATCATGGTGTCTGCCATGGGGCAGCAGGCGCTTCTGATTCGAGCAGTATCGATGGGCGCTATCGATTTTATCGTCAAGCCCTTTAACAAAGATCGCGTCAGGGAGGCTTTAATGAAGGCTTTTGCCTGAACGCATTAGGCTTTGCAGCATCGTATCCACAAGAGGAGAAGAACGGGGAGCCGGTTTTCTTCTTTTTTGAGTTTGTGGCCGTTTCTTTGATACAATGAATGAAGCGCTTGCCTGAATGGGCAATCCATTCCAATACCAAGGAGGAGTAAAAATTATGGAAATCCACTATCATGGGCATTCCTGCGTGCAGCTTAGTCACGGAGGGCACTCTCTGATCATCGATCCGTTCATTTCAGGTAATCCTTTGGCCGCTACGAAACCGGAGGATCTACAGGTAGAGCACATTTTACTTACACACGCACACCAGGACCATATTCTGGATACTGTTCCGATCGCAAAGAAAAATGATGCCACTGTCATCGCTACCTTCGAGCTGGCAACGTACATGAGCTGGCAGGGGACGAAGACGTTTGCTATGAATATTGGCGGCCGCACCTCTCTTGGTTATGCAGACATCGAGATGATCCAAGCGTTTCACAGCTCCGGCATCGTGCTTGAGGAAGAAAAGAAGATCATTTATGGAGGCATGCCGGGCGGTTATATCATTCGCTGGAACGGGTTAACCATTCTTCACAGCGGGGATACCTCACTGTTCTCCGATATGAAGCTGATCGGAGAGCGTAACCAAATTGATCTGGCGTTTCTACCCATCGGCGATGTGTTTACGATGGGACCTCAGGATGCGGCACTAGCTGCAGAGTGGTTACGAGCCAAAACTGTTGTACCTCTGCACTTTAATACGTTCCCGCCAATCCAGCAGGATGCGCAAGCGTTCGCGGAAAGCCTTACAGCTAAGGGAATCACGGGCAGAGCGATGCAGCCGGGCGAAACCTGGATGCTAGAATAGACTTGGGGGTCGCAGTTTGAATCTCAACATCATACTCGTACATACGGAGGAGCAGCTTAAAGGCTGCTTTTCCGTTCGAATAAACGTGTTTGTGGAAGAGCAGCAGGTACCGCCAGATCTCGAAATGGATGAGTTCGACGATTCTTGGATGGCTTGCCGGCATTTTCTTGCAACCGAAGGCTCAAAGCCTGTTGGGGCTGCCCGCTGGCGGATGTATGACGGGCAGACGGCAAAGCTCCAGCGAATCGCCGTGCTCGCGTCTTATCGCGGACGTGGAATCGGCCGCGAGCTTATCCAAGCGATGGAGGCTGACATTCGGGCCCAAGGCGTTCCTGCGGTCATCCTGGATGCGCAGACGCAGGCTGAGTCATTCTACCGTAAGCTCGGGTACGAGACGATCTCGCCCGAGCCGTTTATTGATGCGGGCATATGGCACGTGCGCATGCGCAAGAAGCTCTTGTAGGTCGGCAGCCGACGGCACAACGTTGTTAGCGTGAAAATTAGTCTATCCAGCGGTCCGGCAAGGACAAGCCTCGGCTGTAAGGATGATTTTCAGCGTAGCGGCTTCTGAGGCTGATCAGCTCAACAATTGAACAGAGTTACTCTGCATTCATTAAGCTTCCGCAGCTTTCGCGCGGGGGCTTTTTATTTTCCCGCACTACCTATAGTGAATTAGGCTCGTCCTATGTTAGAATGTTTTTACTCAAAGGGGGATGCGGGAGAACATGAATAAGGTTATACGCAAAATACCTGCCCGGGAATATGCCAGCTTGCTGCAGCACTATTTGAGGCCTCAGCGCAAAAGTATGGCTATTCTTGCGGTTCTGCTGTTAAGCGGCATTGCGATGCAGCTCATCAACCCGCAAATCATTCGCTACTTTATCGATACGGCGCAGGAGCAGGAGAGCAGCAGACCGCTGGTTCTTGCCGCCGGGTTATTTATAGGTGTTACATTGGTGCAGCAGCTGATGGCGGTGGGGGCGTCATATATAGGCGCTAACGTCGGATGGATTGCGACAAATCAGCTGCGCGAGACTGTGGCCGCTCACTGTCTGAAGCTGGATATGTCATTTCACAAATCTCAGACCTCCGGCGCGCTCATTGAACGGGTGGATGGGGACATCAATAATTTGTCTAACTTTTTCTCCAATTTCGTGATCATGCTGGTGAGTAATTTGCTGCTTGTGGCAGGTATGCTCGTGCTGCTGTTTCGGGAAGGCTGGCTGATCGGCATGGGGATGCTTTTTTTTGTGATTTTTGCCATCGCTTCTATTCAATATATCCGCAAATTTGCGGTGCCGCATTGGGGCAAGCTGAGACAGGTGAACGCTACTTTTTACGGTTTTCTTGGCGAGCACTTGGAGGGTACAGAGGATACCCGCGCGAGCGGAGCAACGGGATATGTGATGTATCGCTTTCACAGTTTGCTTCGCGAATGGCTGCCGATCCGTATTCGGGCGTATCTCGGCTGGGCTTCGATGTGGATTACGACGCTGCTGGTGTTTGCGATTGGCAGTGCGGTTGCTTTCGCAATCAGCTTCTATTTGTGGAGGCAGGGCTCGATTACGATAGGGACGGTATATATGATTTTTTACTACACCGAACTGATGGCCAAGCCGATTGAACAAATCAGAACCCAAATGGAGGATCTGCAAAAAGCGGACGCAAGTATCGTACGTATACGCGAACTGCTGCAGACCCAATCACTCATACAAGACGGTAAGGGCGCTGCCATACCGGAAGGTCCGTTGTCAGTGGAATTCGACGGCGTCGAATTCGGATATGATCCGGAGAGCGCAACACTTGAGCATGTCAGCTTCCGTCTAGAGCGCGGTCAGGTGCTGGGCCTGCTCGGTAGGACGGGCAGCGGCAAAACGACTTTGGCGCGGCTTCTTCTGCGTTTTTACGACCCGGGACAAGGGCGTATTGAGCTTGAGGGGATCGATATTCGGGAAGCCAGGCTTCACGAGCTGCGAAGCCGTGTCGGGATGGTAACGCAAAATATCGAGATCTTTCAAGGGACGGTGCGCGACAATCTGACGTTCTATGACGAGTCGGTCGATGACCGGAGAGTCGAGGAGGTGCTGAGGGAGCTCGGTTTGGTTCATTGGCTCCGCACGCTGCCCCGTGGACTGGATTCCATGCTGGAATCAGGCGGGGGCGGCCTGTCAGCTGGAGAAGCTCAACTGCTGTCGTTCGCCAGGGTGTTCCTGCGCGACCCGGGACTCGTCATCCTTGACGAAGCTTCGTCAAGGCTTGATCCTGCAACGGAACAGCGGATCGAACAAGCTATGAACCGGCTTCTTCTCGGTCGTACCTGTATCATCATTGCGCACAGGCTTGCGACGATACAAAGGGCCGATCAAATCCTCGTTCTGGATAACGGACATATTGCGGAGCAAGGGAATCGGGAAAGGCTGGCTGCCGATCCCCATTCCCATTACAGCCGAATGCTTCAGGTAGGAATGGAGGAGCTGCTGGTATGACGACATTCTCCTTTTTGTGGAAGCTGACGCGTTACCGTAAAGGATTGTACTTATGGAATGCGCTCGCTTGGTCATTGATTTATTTGGCCCCGATTGTGCCGGGTCTGATTACGAAGCAGTTTTTTGATATGTTGTCGGGTCATTCGCTCTACCATTTCGGGGTTGGGGCATTGATTGCATTTCTACTTCTATCCGCGCTGGCGAGGGTGGTGTTTATCCTTTTTGGCTTCATGACCGACGTTCACTTCCGATTTCGGATCGGCGGGCTGCTGCGTCGTAATGTACTGAAGCATATCCTGAAGGAACCCGGGGCCCGAGCCATTCCCGGCTCGCCCGGGGAAGCGATCAGCTCGTTTCGGGATGACGTCGATCAAGTGGAAGAAACGGTCAGCTGGTCGGCGGATGCGCTGGGCATGATGTTATTTGCCGCCGTTTCAGCCTTTATCCTCGTACGGATTGACTCGCAGATGACATTATGGGTATTCCTGCCGCTGGTCATTGTTGTGACAGTAGCTCAGTTATTTACAGCGATGCTGCAGAAATATCGCGCAGCCAGCCGGGAAGCGACAAGCCAAGTCACGGGAGCGATTAGCGAAATGTTCGGAACGGTGCAATCCGTTCAAGTAGCCGGCGCAGAAGATCGCGTGATCGGACGCTTTAAACGGCTCAACGGACAACGGCGGGAAGCGATGCTGAAGGACCAGCTTTTGACAACGTCGCTGGACTCGATCTTTTCCAATGCCGTCAATTTCGGTACGGGCTTGATTCTTCTTTTGGCGGCGGAAAAAATGCGGGGCGGCAGCTTTACGGTCGGTGATTTTGCTTTATTCGTGTATTACTTGACTTTCGTGACGCAGTTTATCCAAAACTTCGGTAAGTTTATGACTTATTTCAAAGTCAGTCAAGTAGCCAAAGAACGGCTTCAGGCATTGCTGCAAGGAGCAGAGCCAGAGCGTTTGACAGAGCATCATCCATTGTATCTCCGTGGAGAGCTGCCAGAGCCATCTGAACCGATTCGAACAAATAGAGACAAGCTCGACGTATTGGATGTACGCGGTTTAACCTACCATTATCCGGAGACGGGAAGGGGGATCGAAGGCATTGACCTTCGACTGCCGAGGGCCACGTTTACCGTCATTACCGGACGGGTGGGTTCGGGGAAGACGACGCTGGTTCGGACGCTATTAGGGCTGCTGCCCATGCAGGCAGGGGATATCCGTTGGAACGGCGAGTCGGTGGCGGACCCTAGCGAATTTTTCGTTCCCCCGCGCAGCGCCTATACGCCGCAAATTCCGCGGCTCTACAGCGACACGCTGGAGAACAACATTCTGCTCGGCATACGGCCGGAGGAAGAGCGGCTGCGTCGGGCGATCCGCTCCGCGGTGTTGGAGGAGGATTTAGAGAGACTGCCTCAGGGGCTCTCTACCGTCATCGGACCGCGAGGCGTGAAGCTGTCAGGCGGTCAAGCCCAGCGAACGGCAGCGGCCCGTATGTTTGTGCGTGAGGCGGAGCTGCTCGTTTTTGACGATTTGTCCAGCGCGCTGGACGTGGATACGGAAGGGAAACTGTGGGAGCGTCTGGAAAAGCAGCTGCAGGGGGCGGCGTGCCTGGTCATCTCTCACCGCAAGGCCGCGCTTGCTCGTGCGGACCATATCATCGTGCTGAAGCATGGTCGGGTGGACGCTGCTGGCCGTTTGGAAGAACTGCTGGAGACAAGCGTGGAGCTGCAGAAGCTGTGGCACCGCGAGGAATAAGCCTTGCAGCGATTGGCTGATCATTTGATTGGCATGCGTCCATTCTTGCATCAACTGATCGTGGATCGTCATTTCCCGGGCAAGCGCATGGATCGACATGCTTCAACAACCTACGAATCAACGCGCGGAACAACCCAAAATCCTCGTCCGTATCGGAACGAGGATTTTGGGTTGTTCATTTAATCTTCCTGCTGCTCTCGAACAGGAACGGCCACGATATTCGACTCAGCAAGGATATGGTTTTTCGTGTCCATCACCATGACCTGCAGCTCGAGCAGGCCGGGATGGACAACCAGCTCTTTAGGGAGCTTCACACGGAGAGAAGATTCGCTCAACCACATCGTCTGGAGCTTCATGCCGTTTATGAATACGGTGCTGCCGATGCCGAATCTCCCGCCGCGGACGGTTAGTCTCGATTTATCTCCAAGCGCTACCTGATCCGGGGATACTTCTTCAATCCGCGGTTCTCCATAACCAAGCACGAAACTGGTGCGCTGCCCTCCGGCTTGCTTCTCTGCTTCCAGGATGGCGTTTTGCCGTGCCTCGTACTCTCTTACGACTACTTCATCAATATTCATCGCTTCATAATAGCTTTTCGGTGGGAGAATCGGCATATGCCTGGATAGCTCACCCAAATAATCGGTGTAGCTGCTGCCGTGCCTGTTCGCTAGACTAAGCACATAGGGACCGAGAAAAGAGGGGCTGAAATGCAATGTTTCTTTCTTCTCTTCCGGTAAGTAGTTGCTCCAAACGAGAACAGGAACATGATACATTTTGTTGAGAAATTCCGGGTCGTCCTCGCCGCTGATGTACCCCGCTTCCTCATATACGAAATATTTCTCCAAAGACGGCAAATGATCTCCGAAAAAGACGAGTATCGTCGGCTCCTTCACCTGATCAAAATAGAGGACCAGCTCCTGCAGCATTCTGTCTGCAGCGGTCAAGCCCTGAGCAAATGTCTCCGCAATGCCGATCGCTTCAGGCGATAGTTCATTTCCTTTAATATCAATCGTATTTTTCTTGAATTTGCCAGGATAGTATTGGTAATGGTTTTCCATCGTATTGGCGAAGATGAAGTCGGCGCCTGGGCTTTCCGCGCTTTCCTCAATAATACGTCTCGTTACGGCATAATCACCGATGTACGGTCCCACATATTCATTAGGGTTAAAATATTCCAAGCTGATAAACTGAGAAAAACCAAGGTGCTTATATACCTCGAAGCTGTTGAAGAACCATCCGTGGAAAGGGCTGATGGCTGTAGTTGTATAGCCCTGTTGTGACAAAATGCTGGCTAGTGAAGCGGTTGGTTGTTTAATGACGGTTTCGTAAGGGATAGAATGCTCCGGGAAAAATCTCATGGAGTGTCCGGTCAGCACCTCGAGCTCGACATTCGCTGTACCTCCGCCGAACATGGGAGACAGCATCGTGCCGTGCGTGAACTGCTCTTGCATCGCGTGAAAAAAAGGAATCGGATCCCGGCTGAACGTAAGCTCCGTTAACTGAGTCGCATCCCAAAAGGTTTCATTTAGAACGAAGATGATATTCGGGGGCTTGAGCAGTTCCTCCTTCGTCCATTCATTCGTTGCGGGCTGGACAATCACCGGTGATAAAGCAGCATCCTTCGCCGAATGAATGAATTCCGACGATGGGATCGGCAGAAAGAGCAGTAAACCTATAAACGCGGACAGCAGGCGAATAAACAGGCGCAAGTTGAACACTCCCGTATGTATGCGGTATCTTACATTAACTGCTTGATCCATTATATCATGAGCTCCAGGATACAGATAGTAGCAGGAAAGAAAGCTGAAGTTACTGAAAAATAACTGACTCGTCACCGAACAAACATTTCTATTCGCTTTGTGATACGTTATGATGGAATGGAATTCATACTCACTTGTCCATAGAGGACTGAGAGCCGCTAAGCAGCATTCGGGGGGAACGAAACTGGATACTTTCGCTTGTCTTTATGTGATTCGCGGGGAGCCTTACCGATCCGGAACGTGCCTCAATTTGTCCGCTGTTGAGACCGTAGTGGGCAGGGCGTCCAAGGCGTATTCGCCGGATTTCGCTTTTACGAACGCATTTATATCACGCAAGCACGTCTTGATTCGGCAGGAAGGCAGCAAAGCCGTATTATATGATCTCGGAAGCCGTCACGGTACTGAAATTAACGGAGTGAAGGTGGAGCCGCATCAGTCCTATCCGCTTCAATCGCTGGATATTATCAAGCTGGCTAAGGGGATGACGGTGCTTCATTTTTCGTATATTTTTGCTGATCAGACGTTGGAATTCGAGCCGCTAACGCAGCATTGGGAGGAGCCGGCCGGACAACCGACGATCCACTGGGAAAAAAGGGAATGCGTGGTGGACGACAAACGGTTGTCGATGTCCGAGAAGGAATATTTGTTTCTGTGGCTGCTTTATCAAGAGGCGAATCGGCTTGTGCCGATGGAGCAGATCAAAAGAAGCGTCTGGCCGGAACGCCCTTCAGGAACGGACGGCGTTCCCGATGTCAGCATGGATGAGCTGAATGCGCTCGTGTACCGAATTCGCAAGAAATACGGCAAAGACACGTTTCTGATCAGTGCGGTGCGCGGCAGCGGATATGTGTTGGAGTGGGATTCGAAATAGCGTGCGTGCACATGTGGAAAGTAGGGTTACGCGAATGAGATTTATTCAAATCGAACCTGCAGGACCGCTTCAAGGCTCCATAACGATACCCGGCTCTAAGAACAGCTCGCTTGCCCTGCTTGCCGCTGCCTGTTTGGCGGACGGTCAAGTAACGCTGGAGGGTATTCCCGATATTTATGATGTCAAGGTGATTGCCGGGATTGGGCGTGATATCGGTTTAAGACTGTCACGCATGCCGAACGGCAGCATTGTAATTGATCCGCGGTACATTCACAGCGCCATTATTGACCCAGGCAAAGCTTCTTCGTACCGTGCTTCGTATTATTTTGCCGGTGCGCTGCTTGCCAAGTTCGGAAGGGTTACCGTTGGTTTTCCCGGAGGGGACGATTTCTCTTCCAGGCCGATTGACCAGCATATGAAAGCATTTAAGGCGCTGGGCGCAAAGGTTGTATTTCATGAGGATCATTATGTAGTGGAAGCAAGTACGCTTCGGGGTGCGGAAATTTATTTCGATACGGTTACGTCGGGGGCGACAATCAACACCATGCTGGCCGCCGTACGGGCCCAGGGCAGAACGAACTTGTACCATGCAGCCGTCGATCCGGAGGTTGTCGATACAGCTGCGTTTCTGAACGGGCTGGGGGCAAAAATATACGGTGCCGGAACGGACCGGATACGCATTGAAGGAGTGCCGTACTTAAACGGAGGAATCCATACCGTTATTCCGGATCGCCTTGTGGCCGGCGCTTTTTTGATGGCGGCGGGGATGACAGGGGGGTGCGTCACGGTAACCGATGTTATCCCGGAGCATCTGGGTTCCTGTATTTCCAAGCTCATTGAAGCGGGATTGGCGGTTGAATGCTCCGAATCAGGCATCACGGCGTACGGAATGAATGCGATTAAGGCAACACGTATCCGAGCTGCCATGTATCCGGGCTTCGCTACAGACCTGCAGCAGCCAATGACCGCCCTGCTAACGCAGGCCAGGGGCAAGAGCATCATCACGGATAAAGTATATCCCAATAGGTTTAATCATGTGCCGCAGCTGCGAAGGATGGGAGCGGAGATCGAGGTGCGCGGGGAGAGTGCGTTTATCCGCGGCGGCCGTCCGCTTGTCGGCAACTGGGTGCATGCCACCGACGTTCGGGCGGGAACGTCTCTGATCTTGGCCGGACTAACCGCCGAAGGCTGTACGCGCATAAGTGGTGTGGAACATGTGGAGCGCGGCTATGATGACGTCATCGGCAGCTTCCAGTCGCTTGGGGCTCGAATATCGCTGCAGAATGCCCAAAATACGGAGCAGGCTGAGGAAGCAGCAGGAACAATTTGATTGATATTTCATGGGATAAAAATGGAGAAGGCATCACGCTCGTTGGAGCGCATAGATGTCTTCTCTTTTTGCATACATTACGTATTAATAATTTTAATAGTACACACTATTTACAAAATATAAGGTGTATGTTATGTTTTATTTAATCATTTTTCCGATATATTCCACTTAGGAGGAATTCCATTATGCGAAGCGTAGTTCCGTTCGAAGCAGGTCATGCCGGTATGAAACAATGGCTCGGAGGAAAAGGGGCCAATCTGGCGGAAATGACCAATGCCGGATTGCCGGTGCCGCCTGGTTTTACCATTACGACCGAGGTGTGCCGAGCGTATTATGCCGCCGACAGACAGCTTCCCAAGGGGCTTATGGGAGAAGTAGAGCAAGCCATGAAGCAGCTTGAATCCGTTAAGGGCCAGCGATTCGGCGATCCTCTGAATCCGCTGCTGGTTTCGGTCCGTTCCGGTTCGGTCACCTCAATGCCTGGCATGATGGATACGATCTTGAACCTGGGCATGAATGACGAAACAGTCCGAGGGCTTGCGGAGCTCACCGGCAACCCGCGTTTCGCTTATGATTGCTATAGACGGTTGATTCAAATGTTTGGCAGTGTCGTGTTTGATCTGGAGTCGTATCATTTTGAAGGCTTGCTACATCGCATGAAGGAGCAAAGTCGCGTCGATTATGATAGTCAGGTGAGCGCTGAAGTCTGGATGCAACTAGTTGAAGATTACAAAGCAATCATACTCAAAGAAACCGGACGTCCGTTTCCGCAGCAGGTTGAGGAACAGTTGGAGCTTGCGGTGGAAGCGGTGTTCCGTTCGTGGAACAATGCCCGTGCGAAGGTGTACCGCAAGGTTCACCACATCCCGGATGAGCAGGGCACGGCGGTAAATATTCAATCGATGGTATTCGGCAACATGGGAAGCGATTGCGGCACGGGTGTCGTGTTCACGCGCAATCCTTCTACCGGGGCGAAGTCGCTTTACGGCGAATACCTGATGAACGCGCAGGGCGAGGATGTCGTCGCCGGTGTTCGGACGCCGGTACCGATTGCCGAGCTGAAGAATGACATGCCTGAAGTATATGACCAATTGGCGAGTACGGCTGAATCGCTGGAGCTGCACTACAAGGATATGCAGGACATTGAATTTACGGTCGAGCGCGGAAAGCTGTACCTGCTGCAAACTCGAGACGGTAAACGGACCGCCCAGGCAGCTGTTAAGATCGCGGTAGATCTTGTACGCGAAGGCATTGTGGAGCGGGGAGAAGCGATTGAGCGGATCGAGCCGTTTCACCTGGATCAGCTGCTCCATCGGGCGATTGATACCGACAAACCCCTCAACGTTCTCGCAAGCGGGCTTCCGGCTTCGCCAGGAGCAGCGACGGGAGCAGCTGTCTTTGATGCTGATACAGCGGAGTCTTGGGTGCGCGCAGGCCGCAAGGTCATCCTGGTCCGTTCAGAGACAACGCCGGAGGATATTCATGGCGTGCTGGCTGCGGAAGGCGTGTTGACAAGCCGGGGCGGCATGACAAGCCATGCGGCAGTTGTCGCGCGAGGGATGGGTAAGCCGTGCGTCTGCGGCTGTGAATCCATCCGTATCGAGGATCGTGTCTTTACCGTTGAAGTCGACGGCGAGATGAGGGTCATCAGGGAAGGCGATGATATCTCGATTGACGGTGCTACGGGACGCGTCATTCTGGGAGGCGTGAGCCTGCGTGAGCCAGTGATCACTACGGAACTGCAACAGCTGCTGAGCTGGGCGGATGCGATTCGAACGCTGCAGGTGTACACGAATGCGGATACGCCGGAGGATGCGGCTAAAGCTCGAAGCTTTGGCGCTGAAGGCATTGGACTGTGCCGGACAGAGCATATGTTTATGTCCGCCGATCGGGTTCCGGTTGTACAGGCAATGATTCTCGCCGAGACGGATGAAGAACGCACCGAAGCGCTGTCGCAGCTGCTGCCTATGCAGCAGGACGATTTCGAGGGCATCTTTCACGCGATGAACGGTCTTCACGTAACGATCCGGCTGCTGGATCCTCCGCTGCATGAGTTTTTACCGAATCTGGAACAGTTGATCGTTCAGCAGGAGCGATTGCGCTTCCAGGCGGATGCCGATCCGTCGGAACGTGAACAGCTCGACAAGCTGCTGCGCAAAGTAAGGGCGCTGCATGAAATGAACCCGATGCTGGGAACACGGGGCTGCCGACTTGGTCTGGTGCTGCCTGAAATCTATGAGATGCAGGTGGAGGCTGTTTTCCGCGCCGTGCTCAGCTGTATGAAAGAGCAAGTAGATGTGAAGCCGGATATCATGATCCCGCTTGTTGGTCATGCCAATGAGCTGAAGCGGATGCGAGAGCTGGTCGAGCGCAAGGCCGAGGAAGTGCTGGGCGATGCGGCACGTACCTTCCATTACCGGATCGGCACAATGATCGAAGTGCCTCGCGCTGCTGTGACGGCGGCACAAATTGCGGCACATGCGGATTTCTTCTCGTTCGGGACGAATGATTTGACACAGATGACGTTCGGCTACAGCCGGGACGATGCGGAAGGCAAGTTCCTGACACATTACGTGGAGTCAAAGCTGCTGCCGGATAATCCGTTCCAGGTGCTGGATCGGGATGGCGTCGGCCGGTTGATTGAGTGGGCGGTCGAACAAGGAAAATCTGTGAAACCGCAGCTGAAGACGAGTATATGTGGTGAGCACGGCGGCGACAAGCAGTCGATCTTCTTTTGCCATGCAGTAGGACTTGACTATGTGAGCTGTTCGCCTTACCGGGTACCGCTCGCCCGAATCGCTGCAGCTCAGGCTCAGCTGGCTTTGGGTAAAGTCAACAAGACCGATGCGACAGGTCTTGTTCCGGAGCGAAGCGCATAACTTTTCCGGAATGGAAATTTTAAGTAATTGATGATATACTGAATTGATGACAACATAAAGAGATGGAGTGTATACAGCATGGAAAAAACGTTCTTAATGATCAAGCCTGATGGGGTTCAACGCCAATTAATCGGAAAGATCACGCAGCGCTTTGAAGACAAAGGGTTTCAGCTTATCGGAGCGAAGCTGATCCGCATCACGAAAGAGCAAGCGGAGTACCACTACGCTGAGCACAAGGAAAGACCGTTCTTCGGTGAGCTGGTGCAGTTTATTACGTCCGGACCGGTATTCGCTATGGTATGGCAAGGAGAAAATGTCATTCAGTTGTCCCGTACGATGATGGGCAAGACGAACCCGCTGGACGCGGCTCCGGGAACCATCCGCGGCGACTTTGCCGTTCAAACGGGCAATAATATCATCCACGGATCCGACTCCCCGGAGAGTGCAGAGCGTGAGATCGCTCACTTTTTCCAAGCTGACGAACTGATCGCCTATGAGCGTTCGATTCAAAGCTGGATCTAAACGAATATTATACATGGTTACATATCGGCCCTTTTATCGCAATCATTGCGAGAGGGGCCGATTGTCGTTTTTATAAACAAATCGTTCTACAAGCGATAGTTTCTCTTCGGAAAGCTGTTCTGAATTATCGAAATAAAGAACCGATGACGCGTGTACATGCCATTTGATTTGCCGGGTAACGAGTGAACGGCTGAACTCGCCCCAATTCTCCAGCTTCCACATATCTATAGGCAGGCCTCTTTCTTGAATTCGATTGCGGTAAAGCTCCTCATTCGGGAGAAACACGAAAACCGCCTTGACGTCAACATCGTTGAGCGAAGCGCCGATTCGCGAAAGCTCTCTCTCAATCCACTGTGGGTCTTCGGACTCCTTGGTAAACGGACCAACGACGAATGAGTCCGTTCCAAGCTCTACGTTATCCAGTGCGGTGTCCATCGTGACCCGGTAGCCCAAATCCCGGCAGCGCGTTTTGTATAACGGCGAATCCCTATCGTCCGGGTCAAGCCCGGATAGGGACATGATCGCCTCTGCGGAAGGCCGCAATAGCGTGTCCATGTCAAAAAAGGCAGCCCGGCGTTTTTTGGCCAAGGCTTTTGCGAGTGTCGTTTTCCCCGCTCCGGCAGGACCTATGAAAAATACCAGTTTCCTCATTCTAACCTCTCATTCTATCCATGTTATTGAGAAACAAACACTATGTACGCAGTGAAAAATGGAAATATATGATATCAACGATACAATGATCCGCTGCTGTGCAGGAAAAGGAGCTCAAAGGAGCTCCATTTCCGCTTTATTATTATCATCTTGACGGAATTTATATCCACACGGCACGGGACACAATAACCAAAAGAATAAAGAGAACCAGAATTACTCCGGTAGAAGTATATAGACCTCCATAGCCAGCTGCATAGCTCACAGTATTTACCTCCCTAAACAAGGAACAAAGGCTTAGAGTGTCTAGGTAGTATTATAATTAGATGAACCATGCAGTAGAAACAATGACAAGAAGAATAAACAGAACCAGAATTACTCCAGTAGAAGTGAACCCATGACCAAAACCTCTTACGCAGCTCATAGATGACATCCTCCTTTCGCTTTATCTACAGTATCTTATGCAGGTCAGAAGTTTATGGATTGGACGCTCCAAAATTGAGCGGAAGCCCACAAGTGATCATTGGCCAATGGGTGCAGATAGGGAAGGAGACTATTTACTATTGTACGCCAGGCCCCCGCCAGAAGTTGAAGTCGTTTATTTCAAGTTCTCCGGATTTAACGGTTCCAATTCCGGAATGACAAAAAGTCCATCCTTACGGATCAATTGGTCATCGAAGTAAATTTCTCCTCCGCCATACTCGGGCCTTTGGATCAGCACTAAATCCCAGTGGATGGAGGATCGGTTCCCGTTATCTGCTTCATCATACGCTTGACCAGGAGTAAAATGAATGCTTCCCGCTATTTTTTCATCAAACAGAATGTCTTTCATCGGATTTAATATGTAGGGATTAACGCCAATAGCAAATTCTCCGACAAACCTCGCCCCATCATCTGTATCGAAAATTTGATTAATCCGCTCCGTATCATTCGCTGTCGCTTCAATGATTTTGCCGTTCTCGAACCGCAGCTTCACATTCTCGAATACAAAGCCGTTGTAGGGGCTAGGCGTGTTATATGAAATCACTCCGTTGACGGATTCCCGGACTGGTGCTGTGAAGACTTCGCCATCGGGGATGTTCATCTCACCGGCACACTTAATTGCAGGAATGTCTTTGATCGAGAAGGTGAGGTCCGTCCCGGCAGCTTTTAAATGAACCTTATCCGTTGTATTCATCAAATCAACTAAAGCGTCCATGGCTTTGCTCATTTTGGAATAATCCATTGTACATACGTCAAAGTAAAGCTTTTCAAACGCCTCTGTGCTCATGGAAGCAAGTTGTGACATCGAAGGAGTCGGGTAACGAAGCACGACCCATTTTGTTTTTTTTACACGAATCGTAGAATGGACATGATGGTTATAGAATTTGTTGTACAGCTTCATGTTCTCATCGGGAACATCCGATAATTCATAAATATTGTTCCCGCCGCGGACGCCGATATAAGCCTGCATTAGGGTCATCTGGTGAGCGTCGAATTCTGCCCATGTTTTGATTTGCTCTTCCGTTGCGTTCATGAGGAGCTCTCTTGTTACTTGATGATCCCGAAGGTTAACAAATGGTCGGCCCCCTGCTTCGTGTAACTTTTGGACAATGGATTTAACCAGCGCATTATCGATGCCAAAGGCTTCGACCAGTACATTCTCCCCGGGCTGAACCCTTGTAGAGTAATTAACCAAAACATCTGCTAAACGTTCTATTCTTGGATCTAACATGAGTAGTTTCACCCTTTTTTATGGTTTGTGGTTCATGACATAACTATATTATATTCCATTTTTTCAATAAACCTAATTTATCCTTAGCCACGGAAATGAAATGGTCTGCGGTTCATTGAACAATCAGTAGATTGTATAGACTTGAGGAATGATTGACCGGCATGTTAAAAATAGATATGTGCGGAGCGATATCGTTCTTGACCGGGAATGCCGGTAATCGCTCGATCCGCACAGGTCAGCCCGTGCAGGTATCGGAGCTAGTTCGCTTCGATGAAATCAGTCGTTGACAAAACCCGTATCAAGATTATCCTTATATAGAGAATACTTGAACGGGTTTTCTTCTTGTTCCACTAAGTGAAAGAAGGTTGTTTTAATGTTCAAACTGACGGAAACGCTCGCGGTCACCTTTGTGGGAGGACTGCTGTTTACGCTGCTCGACGTTCCGCTCAGCTGGATGCTAGGCCCGCTTACAGCGGCATTGCTATGGCAAGGACTGACGAAGAGAGAGCTGAAATGGCCGGTCGGGTTTCGGAACGGAGGATTACTGTTATTGGGGTACAGCATGGGGTTGTCATTTACGGCAGAAAGCGCGCGCCAGATCGCCGGGCAGCTGCCCTCCATGCTGCTGGCGACGTTACTGACCGTCGGCTTCAGTCTGGGTTTTGCCTGGCTGATTGCTAGACGAACGGGCATCACGCTGCAGAGCAGCGTGATCGGCAGTGTACCCGGCGGATTGTCGCAGATGGTTGTGCTCAGCGAAGAGATTAAAGGAGCCGATCAAACCGTAGTCTCTTTTATGCAGACCATCCGTTTGCTGACGGTGATCTTCGTTGTGCCTTTCCTTGCTGTACACGGTCTGGCGGATTCGGCTGCTCCCGGGACCGGGGTGCTTCCGCAGCCTGCAGCAGCGGCAGCGTCCGGCGCTCCAGCCTGGGCGGTACCGGTTATAACTGCCCTAGTGATCGCTTCAGCACTGCTTGCTATGAGGCTAAGGCTGCCGACGCCGTGGTTTCTTGGTCCGATCATCGTTGCAGCCGCGCTTACAGTAACAAACTCGGGGGCACCGCACCTGCCGACACCGCTAGTCCTCGCGGCGCAGTGGAGCCTCGGTATCTATCTCGGCCTCGGCATCCGCTTCAGCGCTCTGGTGGGCTGGCGCCGTTTGCTGCCTTACTCGCTCGCCGGGGGGATCGCTGTTGTCGTGCTCTCATTAACACTGTCCTATGGCTATAGTCTTGTGCTGCCGATCAGCATGGTCACCGCCTTCCTCAGCACCTCCCCAGGCGGGATGACGGAGATGGGGGTGACGGCGGCAGCGATAGGAGGCGATGTTTCCATGGTCGTCGCTTACCAGATGTTCCGCATCTTGTTCATCCTCTTTATTGTCCCGTACTTGCTTCGCTTGGGATTTCGCCGTCATTTGAAGCAGCACGGGTGATACTGCGTAGTACGGAATAGATAGTAAGCACAGCTAGCGCTTAGAGGGATTACGTGGATGTTAAGCTTTCTGAAAAAGCAAAAAACGGGCCCCTGTTTGAACAGGGGCCCGTTTTCTAACCGCTCGTTCATTCGTTACACGGTCAGCAGCAACAAAATGATTGAGGTTAACCCGAAGCATACATTGATCAAGCAAAGGAACAGCACGACTTGATTCGGATTCAATCCGCTGCGCAGCAGCCGGTAGTGGGCTTGGGAGGCATCGGCCTGATAAATCGGCTTGCCGTTCATGAAGCGCTTAAAGACGACAAACAGGTTGTCGAAGATCGGGACGCCGAGCGCCAGAATCGGAATCAGGACCGACAGCACCGTAGCTTGCTTGAAGGCGCCGTCCAGCGCGATGACCCCAAGCAGAAATCCGAATAAGGTAGCGCCTGCGTCACCCATGAATACTTTAGCCGGAGGCTTGTTATACCGAAGGTAAGCCAGCGCAGCACCTACGAGGATGATCGCCATAATGGCGGAATCCTGCTGGCCCTTGGTGAGTGCGACGATAAATAGTGTTACGGCGGCAATTGCCGATAATCCTCCCGCCAGACCGTCCATGCCGTCGGTGAAATTAATGACCGTCGTTACTCCGAATATCCAAGTGACTGTTAGAAAAAACTGAAGCCAAACCGGAAGAATAATATCTTGACCTGTAAACGGGTTGTTGAAGCCGTAGAATACGACGCCAGAGGCGTAAACGATTACCGCTGCGGATAGCTGAACGATCAGCTTTGGCCATGCGGCCAGCTCTTTGCCGTGGGTTTTGTACCAATCATCCACCATGCCGATCGCAAGGATGAGTATAGAGCCGATGAAGAGTGCGGCGGAGCGTTTCCAATCCTCTTGAACGAATAGTAAGTATGTAGATAGAATACCTGCAAAAATAGCTAAGCCTGCAGTTAACGGAATCGGCTCTCTATGAATCTTTCTTTCGTTGTCCGCTTTGGGCTTGTCTACAAAATCGATATGGAAAGCCAGTTTGCGGAGCGGGGGAATGAGCAGGAGCACAATGAGAAAGGACATGAGAAATGCGGCAAAATACAGAATACAAATCGCCTCCAGAATCCGCCAAAAATCGAGTCTCAATGGTTACCATTATATCTTATTGAAAGATAGGGTTACAAGCGGAGTCATGGATTCGTTAGGGATCCGTCAGTCTGGATGATTAAAGACTCTTCCATCCCATAAGGCTTAGGTAAAAGTTGGACTAAAGACGCATTCTCAGCGGTTGAGCTTCCTGTATTCCACTGGGGTCATACGGGACAGTTTCTTGAACGTTCTCCCATAATGGGCGATGTTCTCAAAGCCGGTCCGCTCCGCAATTTCAATCATTTTCAGATTGGTCTCCTTAAGCAGCTTCTGCGCTTCCCGAATTCTAGTCGTATTGATATATTCCACGAACGTAAACCCGGTTACCTCCTTGAAGGCACGGCTCAAGTAATACGGACTCATATAGAATTGCTCCGATATCCCGGGCAGCGTCATCGACTCGTGGAAGTGGCTGTTAATGAACCGGACAATTTCGGATATTTTTTTGTGCAGGGGACTTGCATGCTCAATGGCGGCCGTCTCTAGCTTCTCCGCGCAGCGCCCAGCGAACAGCAGCAGTTCCGTCAACAGGAGCTTCACATAGCTCTCATACCCGGTTGCCTTATCCTTCAGCTCTTTCGTAAGCTTACTCAGAAGAGTTTGCACAAAAATTTGATCCGGCAGCTTCAGACTGAATACATGCGAAGGATGCTCAAAAGCGGCGAACAATTCAGGATGATAGAGGGGATGATCCTTACCAACGAAACGGTCGCTGAAATTGATGACAACCCTCTCATGGCCCGGCATACCAAGGTCGGATGTCTTGTGCACCTCGTGCTTATCTATGAATACTATGTCACCGGGGGAGATCAAATAAGTACGGTCTTTAATAAAATAAGCCCGTTGTCCGGACAGTAAATAATAGATTTCATAAGTCCCGTGAAAATGATTCGTCCGCCCGAACGGCTCCGTTCTCCGAATGTGCTGGATGTAAAAGTCTCCCTCTTCATCCCCGTAATTCAAAGTCACTGTTTCGCTCATGCTGGTTGCACACCCCGATTCCATGTCCAATTTTGATCTTCATTTTAGCAAAAATGCTTTTGATTTCATAGCAAAATATGCATATATATTATGAAAATAAGCAAAAAATGCTGAGATTATATACTATTTTTGCGATATGATCAAAAAGAAGATAGAGGAATAAGGAGGAATGGATGTATGGCTAAACTTGTTCAAATCGTCGAAGCTTTGACGGCGGGTAAGGCAGCTCCGGCAAATAGCGGCGATATCAAAGTATATACGCAATCATTGAATACATCGGGCCCCACTAAACTGATGATGGTGAAAAATCTCGCGGATCATACGAAATATTTGCTTGCCGTGGGCGAAGGCGCGCTTTTCGACGAACTGCAGGGAACTGTAGAAGACGGAGCTAAGCTGTGTCCGCTCACACATGACAATCGGTTGGTCTTGAACCGTCACTTTGAATATACGAAACCGCGCGCCTTCGGCACGCAAAGCTCAATCATCGGCCTAGGGGACCGGCTGGGTATCGCTTCGCCCGGCCACATCAAGACCGTCAAAGGCAAAGATGTGCGTCCGATTCTGGCGCAGCAAAGCATCCGTGAGGTGACCTTGATGGGACGCGACTATAAGCAGGTGCTGGACGCCGCTTGTTACGCCGTGTTCCAGGAAGGCTACAAGGACGGCTTCGGCGCGGACGGAGACCACTTGAAGGTGGAATCGGATATTCAGATGTCGCTGGACCTCGGGTTCACGATGCTGACGCTGGACTGCTCGGAGAAGATCGATAATTCTATCGAAGACGCGTCCGCTGCCGAGCAGGAGTCCAAGTATGCCGGGCTCCCGCAGGAAGTCCGCAGTCATTACGAATCGCGTTATCTGGATCAAACGTTCCAGGTTGCAGGAATTTCCATCACGTTCGACCGTGAAACACTGATCAAGAATGTGCTCATCTATGGGGCCGCCATTGATTTTATGGAGCATGTGTACAACACCTACATCAAAAACGCTGCGAACGAGGTCGACTTTGAAATTTCGATCGACGAAACGGTGACTGCGACAGCGCCGGAATCTCATTTTTTCGTAGCCAAGGAGCTGTACGGAAAAGGGCTGTCGATCTACAGCATGGCGCCCCGCTTTTGCGGCGAGTTCCAAAAGGGAATCGACTTCATCGGCGATATCGGGCAGTTCGAGAAAGAAATGGTCATCCATGCCGCTATCGCGGACCATTTTGGCTACAAGCTGAGCATTCACTCCGGCAGCGACAAGTTCAGCGTGTTTCCGATCATCGGCAAATACACCAAAGGCCGCTTTCATGTGAAAACGGCAGGCACCAACTGGCTGGAAGCCGTCCGTACCGTGGCCAAAGTGAAGCCTTCTCTTTATCGTCGCATGCATCAATATGCTCTGGAGCACTTTGAGGAGGCGGCAGCCTACTATCATGTGACGACCGATATTAGCAAAATCGTCCCGCTGGATCAAGTGGCTGATGCCGAGCTGGCGGATACCTATATGAATGAAGACAACGCACGTCAATTGATTCATATTACGTACGGCATTTTGCTGCAGGCGAAGGATGCGCAGGGCGGCTCCTTGTTTAAGGACGAGTTCTACCGTACGCTCAGCGAACAGGAAGAAGCGTATGAGCAATCGCTGATCTCTCACATTGGAAAGCATTTGGAACTGCTCGGTAAGTAACGGAAACGGCGAATATACCTGCAGGAGGTCATTCTGGGCATTCCTCGAAAAACCGAACCCTGCATTGGCTTTAAAGGGATAAACGAAGAGCTAAGATATAAAGAATGGAATACCCGAAGGGCCGGATGAATCCGGTCCTTTATGCTTATCCTATGGAAATAACGGAAGATAAAGGATGGATTCTGATTGAAGCTTGCACGTGGTCGTGCTTGTCGGATTCAACGCCGATCACGTATATGTGAACGATCCACTGACAGCCAAAAAAGCTCAAAAGGCGAACAAGCAGACGTTCATCGATACTTGGATCACAATGGGAAAACAGGCGCTATCTTATCGATAAGCAGGACACAGCGACCTATGTTGTATCCGACAGGCATGACAGCCGAATGGAATGACGACCTGTGACTCAGAATGGAGGGCAAGCCGTATGAAGGTCCGGCTTTTACTACGGGAGATTTGGAAGCAATTGGAACAAGATGACGTCCTGAATCTGGCTGCCCAATGCGCTTATTATTTTCTTTTTTCACTGTTTCCGTTCCTGATTTTCATCATGAGTCTTCTTGGTTATTTGCCGGTGACCGCGCAGGATGTGCTCCTGCTTGTAAAAGAATACATTCCGGCGGGAGGGGCAACGGGGATAGAGGATCATCTGAAGAATGTGCTGGAAATCAAGAGGGGAGGAGCGTTATCCTTCGGTCTCATCTTCTCTCTTGTTACTGCGAGCGCAGCTATGAATTCCATTGTGCTCGCCGTTAATAAAGCTTACGGGCTTCCGCCGCGCAAAAGCTTCATCCACTCCCGCATCTTGTCTATTGCTCTTACTGCTGGCATGCTGATAGTCGTGGCCTCCGCGCTGCTGCTAAGCGTATTCGGCCAGTTCATTGGGGAATGGATGTACATTCACCTGCACATACCTTGGAGTCAAGTTCAGCTGTGGAATATGCTGCGCTGGAGTATGAATTTCTTCATTCTGTTTCTGGTGTTAACCGCCGTATATTATATAGCGCCCAATACTTGTCTTACGTGTAAGGATGTTCTCCCGGGTGCAATGTTGGCTGCAGCCGGTTGGCAGCTCACATTATGGGGATTCTCATATTATGTGAACCATTTTGGCGACTACAGCGCCACTTACGGGAGCTTGGGGGGAGTTATCGTACTGCTGTCCTGGTTCTATATTTCGGCACTGCTTATCATCATAGGCGGGGAGCTCAATGCTCTGACTTACCTGATCCGGAAGAGGGCTTAGGGGATAGGCAGCGCTTGTTTCACGACCAAGGGGAACGGATAAGTAATAGCGTAAGGCCAATCAGGAGAGGAGGGTGTTCCATGCCATGGAATAAACGGGATTATCCCCCGTCCATGAAGAATTTGGATCCTCGAGTGAGGGATAAGGCGATTGAGATTGCGAATGCGCTTTTGGATGACGGTTCTGAGGAAGGCCGGGCTATCGCCATTGCCACAGCCAAGGCCAAAGAGTGGAATCAAGACCATCCGAGGAAAGCTGAAAGCGAAGGGAGAGAACGCAAGTGAGCACTATTCAAACGGACAAGCAAACGATGCCGCCGCAGCATCAAAACCGCAGACCGGGACATGAGAGCCTAATGCATCCCAAGCCTGAAGCTGTTGATCGAAAATACAAAAGCAGCGGCAAATTAATCGGGAAAGCCGCTTTGATTACCGGCGGGGACAGCGGCATAGGCCGGGCCGTAGCGGTCTGTTACGCCGCAGAAGGGGCAGACGTGGCGATCGTTTACCTGAATGAACTGGAAGACGCGGAGGAGACGAGACGTTTGGTTGAGGAGCAGGGAGGAAGATGTCTGCTGATATCGGGTGATATTGGAGAAGAGAATGTTTGCCGGGAAGCTGTGAAGAAGGTAGTGGATACCTTTGGCAGCCTGGATATTTTGGTGAATAATGCCGCTGAGCAGCATCCAAAATCCTGCATTACTGAAATTGAACAAGAGCAGCTGGAACGCACATTCCGAACGAATATTTTTTCGTTTTTTTATTTGACGAAAGCTGCTTTGCCTCATTTGAAGGAAGGGTCGTCTATTATTAACACGTCCTCCGTTACCGCTTATCGGGGTCAACCCGAGCTCATTGATTATTCGTCTACAAAGGGCGCGATCGTCGCCTTCACCCGTTCGCTGTCCATGAATTTAGTCGATAAGGGTATCCGAGTGAACGGTGTGGCCCCCGGGCCCATATGGACGCCGCTAATTCCTTCAACATTCGATGAGGATAAGGTAGCTGAGTTCGGAGCAAATGCACCGATGAAACGGCCCGGGCAGCCGGAAGAGCTCGCACCGGCCTACGTCTATTTGGCATCCGATGATTCTTCTTATATGTCCGGCCAATTTCTTCACATCAATGGTGGCGAAATTATCAATGGTTGAATGAGTACCATACCGCTGCTAAAATAGACAACCTTATTCCGTATGGTTACGGGGTAAGGTTGTTTCATTTGAATTCAACGTGAAGTTCGCCGGGTTATTCAGAATCAAGGGAATCCCATCTCCGATCTTTGCAACCTTCCCTTCATTCTATATACTTGCTATATACTTGTAAGAGTGTGCGCTGGATCACCTCGATTTTTCGGAGGACGAATTGGCAGCGATTGAAGGCGTTTTAGCATAATGGACGGGAAGAGAGCCCTTGGGGTACTTCTTTTTTTGGCAGATACAGCACACCTGGTGACTTAGCCCAATCTACTGAAACCTGTATCTGATGAATACCGTTTATATAGGAAAAGGAATGAAGAAGGAGAGGATCGGTATGTTTGAGGAGCTAAACGCCAGATTGGCCTCAGCAAAGGAAAAGAGAGCTAAGCAAGCATTGTGGCTGGAGCGGGTAAATTTGCTTAGGAAGGAGCTGGAGACGGAAGAGCATCAAGCCTCTGTTTGGGAAGAACAATTAGCCAAAGAGGAACGGGACGTAGCTCGGTTATCCGGCTTATCCTTTACGGCGTTGCTCTATTCACTCCTGCAGAAGAAGGAAGCTATGCTGGAAGTCGAAGAGCGGGAAGTGCTTGAAGCGAAGCTAAAGCATGAAGAAGCGGTAAGGGCGGCCGAGGAGCTCCAAGGGGAGATTGCAGAATTTGAAGCGAAGCTTCAAGAAACGAAATATTGGGAATTGGAAATTCAAGAAATTCTAAAGGAAAAAAAACGTTTGATTCAACAATCGGGTTCGGATAAAAGCATACGGCTCGATGAGTTGGAGGAGCGGGAAGCAGACCTTATTCTACAAGTGAAAGAATTGGCTGAGGCGCTGCGGGAAGGTCAGTCGGTGTCGGCTAATTTGGAACGTGCAGATGGGCTGCTGCAATCTGCACACGGCTGGGGGACATATGATATGCTGGGCGGCGGATTCCTCTCTACGCATATAAAGCACAGCCGAATGGATGAAGCGATGGACAGCATCCGCCGCTCGCAAAGCAGCCTGCGCCGATTCGAGCACGAACTGAAGGACATACGGATGTCCATATCCATCCATATGGATATAGGCGATTTCCTCAAGTTTTCGGATTATTTCTTTGATGGATTAATCGCAGACTGGCTCGTTCAGGGCCGAATTAAGGAGACCCTAGCGCAGGTAGAATCTAAGCTTGCGGAGGTCATGAGCATACTTAGAGAGCTGGAGAATGCCAAGCTCAGGGCGGAAGCGGAGCTGTCGGAGACGAGAATATTGCACGATTCGCTCATCGAATCGGCTTAGAGTGTTGAATAAAGCGTTAGGTACGGAAACCGAAATATGAGCATTTAACATGCCATCTTAGTACCGTTTGCTTTGATGGAAGTGAACGATTTACGACCAACAAGCTCAAAGGGAGAGTTTTATTGTATGTCATCATCTGCTAGTACGAATGAAATAGTTGAAGCCCCCAAGTCCAAGGCTGCTGCTCTGATGGAAATTTTGAGAGTATCCGTCAAGCTGGGAGTCACTTCCTTCGGAGGGCCAATTGCGCATCTCGGTTACTTTCGGGACGAATACGTTAATCGCCGGAAGTGGATGGATGAACGAGCCTATGCTGATCTGGTAGCGCTCAGCCAGTTTCTTCCTGGGCCTGCCAGTAGTCAGGTCGGCATCGGCATCGGCGTGATTCGCGGCGGGCTGCTTGGAGGCTTGATCGCGTGGCTCGGATTTACACTTCCGTCTGTGCTTGCTCTCGTTGTGTTCGCTTATGCGCTGCAGGGCTTCGGTCTTAGCGGGGCTGGCTGGATTCACGGTCTGAAGCTGGTGGCTGTAGCTGTCGTGGCGCAGGCGGTGCTGGGCATGGGCCGCCAGCTGGCACCGGATCGTGCGCGAGCAAGCGTGGCTATCTTGACGGCCGCTGTCACGCTGCTTTGGCAGACTGCCCTTACACAAGTGCTGCTGATCGCCGCTGCAGCCCTTCTCGGCGCATGGTGGTACCGCCGCGGTAATGCTGTCGAGCCGGATCGGATGCAGATCCCGGTCAGCCGAACTTCGGGAGCTGTTTTCTTGATTCTCTTTGCTGTACTGCTGCTGGGTCTGCCCATCTTGCGGCAGCTCACCGACAATGTAGGGGTAGCGATGTTCGACAGCTTTTACAGAGCTGGCTCGCTGGTGTTTGGCGGTGGTCACGTCGTTCTGCCTCTGTTGGAGCGTGAAATGGTGCCTCTTGGCTGGATCAGCAAGGAGGATTTTCTCGCCGGATACGGGGCTGCACAAGCGATTCCGGGTCCCATGTTCACGTTTGCCTCATATGTGGGCACAATGGCAGGAGGCTTGGCGGGCGCCATAACGGCGACGATCGCCATTTTCTTGCCTGCCTTCCTTCTAATCATCGGTGCGCTTCCGTTCTGGAATGCTTTACGTGCACATCCTCGTATGCAGGGCGCTTTAACGGGTATGAACGCTGCGGTTGTCGGTATTTTGCTTGCGGCGCTGTACGATCCCATATGGACTACCGCTGTGCTCCGCCCGGTAGATTTTGCTTTCGTGGCGGTGCTGTTCGGTATGCTGGTTTTCTGGAAGGTTCCGGCTTGGTACGTTGTAGTCGTCGGTGCGTTGATGGGAGCGATCATTCCGTTTTTATCTGCGTGAATGCTGTACTCTTTGCCGCTATCGGCAGAACGGATCTCCAAGAAGTATAATGGAAAAAAATACTATAGTTCAGGGCAGTTTAATCCAGTATACTGATAGTATCCAAGCTTTGAGCTGAAATAAGGTTTAAAAGTGCATTGACGGGATAGGGACAGTCGTAATAAAATTATACATTATCGCGTTAAAGCATTATGACGTTAAATTAGGAGGCCTAATTTCATTGAAAACACCAACTAAACTTTTATCCTTGCTTTTAGCTGTGCCGCTCGTTCTGGCGGCAGCGGGTTGCGGGACAAACCCTGCGCCTGCTGGAGACACCGGAGGTAACGCCTCCAATCCACAAGACAAAGAAGTGGTTAAAATCGGCATATCCCAAATTGTCGAGCATCCTTCTCTTAACGCAACGCGCGAAGGATTCCTAGCAGCGCTGAAGGACGGCGGATTCACAGACAAAGATAATCTCCAAGTGGACTATCAGAATGCTCAAGGTGATGCCACAACGAATTTGACCATTGCTCAAAAATTTGCGGCGGATAAGAAAGATCTCGTGGTCGCTATCGCAACTCAGTCCGCACAAGCGGTGGTGCAGAACGTGAAGGATGCGCCGGTCTTGTTTGCTGCGGTTACTGATCCTGTCAGCGCCAAGCTGGTGGCTAGTTTGGACAAGCCGGGCGCTAACGTGACCGGGGCGGCTGATACACACCCGGACGCTATACCGATGCTGATGGATTTTATCGCAGCCGAGTTTCCGAATGTGAAAACCATCGGAATCGTTGTCAATGAGGGAGAGCCTAATTCCGCATTCATGCTGCAAACGGCCGAAGCAGCTCTTGCGAAGCACAACATAAAGATTGTTAAAGCAGCCGTTGCCAACAGCTCGGAAGTAAAGCAGGCGGCAGAATCGCTCGCAGGCCGCGTCGACGCGTTCTACATCACACTGGATAACACGGTAGTTAGCGCGGTCGAAACGATCATTAAAATAGCGAACGATAAGAAAATCCCATTCTTCTCCAGTGATCGGGATACGGTGGAAAAGGGCGCTATCGCCACTTACGGCTTTAAGTATTACGACCACGGCTACCAAGCCGGTAAAATGGCTGTGGAGATCCTTAAAAACGGAACGAAGCCGGAGGATATGACAGTAACCTATCCGGATAAGCTGGATCTGATCATTAATGCTGATGCAGCCAAGGCGCAGGGCGTAGAAATTACTGATTCTATGAAAAGCAAAATGCAGAACAAGGAAAACTTGATTAACGGTTCGGCAAAATAATTTTGAGTACCGGGTGACCTTTCATTCATTTGGGGGTCACTCTTTATTCTTTACAGGGGGATGGACCGATGCTTTATGCATTAACAGGATCTCTGGAGTCAGGCATGCTGTATGCCATTATGGCTCTGGGGGTTTATATTACGTTTCGAATTTTGAATTTTCCTGACTTGACCGTGGACGGGAGCTTTACGACAGGCGGGGCCATCGCTGCTGTGATGATTGCAGGAGGCACATCGCCTATTATCGCTACGATAGCGGCATTTATCGGCGGTTTGATTGCGGGCGCTTGTACAGGCATTCTGCATACGAAAGGGAAGGTGAACGCCCTTCTTGCCGGGATTTTGATGATGATCGCACTATATTCCATCAATCTCCGGATTATGGGTAAGGCTAATATTTCTCTTCTTGGGACCGATACGCTGGTCACGAATGTGAATATGCTGTTGGTGATGCCGATTATCGTGCTGCTTATCAAATTCGCACTCGATTGGTTTTTGCGTACGGATCTCGGCTTGGCCCTTCGGGCTACTGGCGACAATCCGCGTATGATCCGAAGCTTCGGCGTCAACACTGATAACACGATTATCACGGGAGTCAGCTTATCCAACGGACTTGTAGCACTGTCAGGCGCTTTAATTGCACAATACTCGGCTTTTGCCGAAATTACAATGGGCGTGGGGATGATCGTCATCGGTCTAGCCTCCGTTATTATTGGTGAAGCGCTGTTTGGCGCACGCACCGTGGTTCGCGCGACGCTTGCGGTCTTGATTGGAGCGATTGTCTATCGCCTGATCGTGGCTCTGGCGCTCCGCGTCGGCCTGGAGGCAACGGACATGAAGCTGATGACCGCTTTGATCGTCATCGTGGCGTTGACGCTGCCGATGGTACGCGGGACGATGCGCCAGAAGGCGCTTATCCGCAAAAGAGCGGCGGAGCTCGAGCAAGCCGGTCCTACCGATGCTGCGCGGGGAGGTGGCATCTGATGCTGAAGATCGAAGATGTGTCCAAGCTGTTCAATCCGGGGACTCCGGATGAGAAGGTCGCTCTTTCTCATATTGGTCTGCACTTAAAAGAGGGGGATTTCGTTACCGTCATTGGAAGTAACGGAGCCGGTAAATCAACGCTGATGAATATTATCTCCGGCGTGATGACCCCTGATTTGGGTAAGGTATGGATTGCCGGGAAGCAGGTAGAGTCCTTGCCGGAGCATCGCCGCACGGAATGGATCGGCCGCGTGTTTCAGGATCCTATGGCGGGTACTGCTCCGACGATGACGATTGAAGAGAACCTTGCGATGGCTTATTCGCGCAGCAAGCGCAGAGGCCTCGCAATCGGTGTGAACGGCAAGAAGAGGAAGATGTTCGTCGAGCAGCTGAGTCGTCTCGGCATTGGCCTGGAGGGTCGGCTGAGCGCGAAGGTCGGGCTTCTGTCCGGAGGTGAGCGTCAGGCTCTAAGTCTGCTTATGGCGACGTTCACTGAGCCGCGCATTCTGCTGCTAGACGAGCACACGGCTGCCTTGGACCCGTCCAGGGCCGAGCTCATCACAAAGCTGACCGAGAAGATCGTCTCGGAGCTGAAGCTGACGACCTTAATGGTCACGCACAATATGGAGCAGGCCATCCGTCTTGGCAACCGGTTGATTATGATGGACAAGGGTCGCATCATCTTGGATGTGCCTGAGCAAGAGAAGCGGGGTCTCACTGTAGAAGGGCTGCTGCATCAATTTGAGCGCATCCGCGGCGAGAAGTTCGCCGATGATCGCGTAGTATTGGGTTAAGTTAAGACCGCGTCTCCTTAGGGGGCGCGGTCTTTTTGCTGTGGTCAAAAGTTGGTTGCAATAATAAAAGCGGAATTTGATATTTAATAGAGACACGCTAAATTATCTGCGTAGAGTTTCGATGGACCCGTTAAAGAGTCTTTATGTTGTATAAAGGAGATTAGCTGTTCTTTATTGTTTCCTTTGTATCCAAACTGCTTATGAAAAGCAAGATGGCAACCGCAGCAATGTCTAAACTTTTTTCACCTTATATCGGTTCACTTCATCATGTGTAAGCTTTTTCATATTCACTCCATGTCCAAAGATAGTCAGTGGAAATTATCATTCTTCCTGATTTTTAATTAAAATCTTTATTTATTACTTTCAGTTCCGGATAAGTTATACAAGCATCAACAAAGTGTTATTCAACATTATGTCCTTTACTTTACTTTGTAGCCGCCTCGAAACTCAACCATTCTCATCCTCCCTTGAAATAAATAAAGCCGCTCTTCCGGCTCGCATAAGCGAAACTAGAAAAGCGGCGTGTACTTTACAACCGTGATATGGTTATAATATGCCACACTGTCCTTGGTATGTAAATCGAGTAAATGTAATTTGGAATAGACTAACCGTTCCGTGTAGGCTGAGGATCGCTCCGGCATTCACAGAGCGCGCGCCGGAGGCCTATAACCCATTACCACATGCTAGGGAGTACCCTGATTTCACGGTCAAGCATGGGGAGGAAGGAGTAGTTTGGATTAAACGTGAAAATTCGTTTCAATTGGTAAGATAGCATCACAACAGCGGTCATTGCTTCATTCAACGAGAACTGGGATTTCGGAAAATCAAGGATGAGCCGCTTCGATTCCTGCTCTAGTTCCGGGCTTCCGGGAATGACGCTCAGCACGCCCTGTTGAACGGCTTTGTCGATAGTATTCAAGAAAAATTGTGCGTCTGCGTAATCAAAATGGTTTCGCAACCATTGATGCGTCTCAAAGATAACATAGTTGGTCGTAGCCATACGCCGATCCAGATCGTGCATATCGAAAAAAATTGTACGCGCCTTCAAATAGTATGGGTCCTCCGGATTCATAAATGCCATAAGGGCGGACTGCTCCAAAAAGATGTCTTGCTGAAGGTTCCCATCGTTATGTAAGATCATATTCCTGTGCCTCCTCCTGGGTAAACGTTTCTTTGCGTTTGGTCAGTGCGTCAAGCTGCAGCAGTGGGTTTTTGTCCTTTTGTTCTGCAGTGGCTTGGTATAATGACTTGTGCGAGCCAACGGCAAAATATTGCTCAATCATATAATGGACTACAGCGGATACGGTTGTGTTCTGAGCTTCGGCCATCTGTCGGCATTTCTCATAATATTCGGGCTCCAGTTCAATGGCATGCGTTTCCATGACTTCCCCCTCCGATGAAATGAGTCCAGCTGCGGCGCTCTTCCATTTTTTTAATTGGTTTTGCATGAAGTCTTTGGAACTGTTCACGGCAATCACCTTCCATGTCAATGTCGTTGTGATTCAGAATATGTACTAATGCCATACCTCATGTCTTCTGAATCTCCTTTGGCGTTTGCGCATCCTAACAGGGACGGCGGAGCCGGCTGCCTCTCGGGCACATCGCTCAATTGTCGCTTCCATATAGTTCGACACATCCCCGTAAATTCGAGGGGTTTTTTGTCGTTAGAACGAAACGTTCACCGTTTGATCATACTTATTTAAACTTCCGGTCCAGATTTCAAAACAGTTTGAACATGTTTTTATTTTATATTAAACCATGTAAGGCGATAACCGAATCTGGAAAGGAGCATGAGCATGAGACGATGGTTTGTAAGTGTATTAGGTGGAATGTTGATTTTAGGGGTACTCTCCGGCTGCTCGGGTGAAGGAGGAGCGGGAGATGCGCCTACCGGAACGACGCCGTCAGATAGTTCAGGAACGATGACCCCTGCACCGACACCTGATTCCGGCAATATTGACTCAGGCACAGGCTCTCCGAGCACAATACCGGATACGAAAGATGGCGCGGGAGGCACGGGAACGTTAGAACCACCGCAAGCCAAGTAAGATACCCCGGAGGCTGCTTCCTTTATGTTCCGACATGAAGGAAATAGCTTCCTTTTTCTTGTTTCCCCCCGCAAAATCAAAGCTGATGGAGAATGCTATAGGAACTGCATACATACAAAGGAGCATGAATCGATGAATCCCTGGAAGGTCCTTGTAGCCGACGATGACCCGAATGTACGGGAAATCATAAGGCTCTATTTTGAAAAACAGCATATAGAAATGGTGGAAGCCCAAGATGGAGAAGCCGCTCTGGAGATGGTAGAGAAGGAATCTCCGGACATTATTATATTAGATGTCATGATGCCCAAAATGGACGGCTATGAAGCGTGCCGCCAAATATTGAAACGGTATGATATCCCGATCATTATGCTGACCGCCAAAGGCGAGGAGATTGACCGAGTGCTTGGACTCGAGCTCGGGGCCGACGATTATGTTACGAAACCGTTCAGTCCCCGAGAGCTTGTCGCACGAATTAAAGCGATTTTTCGCCGGATGCAGCCTAGAAAATCCTCAGAGGAGCAGGAGCAGACGTATGCCTTCGACGGTTTGTCTATTCATACGGATCGACGTGAGGTGCTGGCAGGGGAAGAAAAAATAACACTGCGTCCGAAAGAGTTCGACCTGTTAACGCATTTGGCGAAATCGCCGGGAACGGTGTTCACCAGAGAGCAGCTGTTGGAGCAGGTGTGGGGCTATGATTTTATCGGAGATATCCGTACCGTAGATGTGCATGTCAAGAAGCTGCGGGAGAAGCTGAATCCGTATAAAAGGGAATGTATCCAGACGATATGGGGAGTCGGTTATAAATTTGAGGCGGAACGATGATTTTTGGCGTTCATAAAAGCATTTTTCGCCGGCTGTTGTTCAGTTACATGTTTACGGTGCTGCTCGGTCTTTGCGCGGTGGGCCTTCTTTTGTCTTTTTGGACCAAGGATTATATTGTCGACACACAGCGTGAGGAGCTGCTTCGGAAGGCAAAACGGGTCAATCTCACCATACAAAATTTCCAGAATTCTGATGAGCGTATGAAGGAGCTGCTGTTATTTTTTGACCAATCGTTCGATACGCGAATCTGGACGTTTGACCAGAACGGCCGCATTGTCGCGACATCCAGCAAGGACGAAGTATATATTGGAAAATCCGTTGAGGCTTCCATCGTACGCAAGGTGCTTGCAGGCGAAGACGCTACACTGAATCTGCAATTTGAAGGCTTGAGGGAGTCAATGCTGTCCGTTGCCGTCCCTTGGGGGAAGGACGATGTTGTCTATGGAGGTATCGTGCTGCATGCGCCGGTCGTAGGGATGAACCAAACGATCACGAGCATGAGGGAGATGATTCTGTGGGTAACGCTCCTTGGCATGATGCTGTCCGCGGCGATTGCTTCCTACTTATCTTGGTCGATTTCCCGTCCTTTGCGCGAAATCGATAAGGTAGCCTCCAAAATCGGGCTCGGAGACTACGGGGAGCGAATCCAAATTCCATCGAAGGATGAAATCGGTGACCTAGCGGCAACAATTAATCAAATGGGGGAAAAGCTGGAGAAGATCGATTACGAAAAAAGAAAGCTGGAGCAGATTCGGCAGGATTTTCTCGCCAATGTTTCCCACGAGCTGCGCACGCCGCTGACGGCCATGCAGGGGTTTCTTGAGGCGCTGCAGGACGATTTGATCGATGATGCGGCCAAGCCTAGATATTACGACATCATATATAAAGAAACGCTTCATATGAACCGGCTCGTGGACGACATCATGGATCTCATCAAGCTGGAAAATAACGAGATCGCACTGGCAAGAAGCCCCGTGGATGTATATCGGGTGATGTCGCATGTCGCATCGACCTTTGAGCCGGAATCCGCCGAAAAAAACACGGTGATTGAAGTATTCGCAGAAGAGGAGCTTCCGAAAGCGTACGCGGATCCAGACAGGTTGGAGCAAATTTTAAAAAATTTAGTGAAAAATGCGGTCAAATTTACGGAGGAAGGTCGCATTACCTTAAAGGCTCGGAGTGAGCCCGGTTTTATTCATTTGAATGTATCGGATACCGGTATTGGCATTTCGCCGGACGATCAGGAAATGATTTGGGAGCGATTCTTCAAGGTCGACCGGGGACGCACCAAAAAGAACCTGGGCACCGGCCTAGGCCTCGCGATCGTTCGTGAGCTTGTGGATTTACATGGGGGAACGGTATCGGTACGAAGCGAAATTGGCAAAGGGACGGTATTTGAGCTCCGATTGCCCACCATTCATACAGCACTTGAAGGAGGAAGTTCGACATGTTAAAACGATTTGATATGCTTTATGGAATAGATCTCGGCACATCTAATACGGTGATTTACCAGCAGGGAAAAGGGATTGTGCTGAGGGAGCCTTCCGTGGTTGCCGTTCGTAAGGATACGGGCGAGATTGTTGCCGTCGGAGCAGAGGCTCAGGCTATGATCGGTCGGACGCCAGGCAACATCGATATCATATATCCGCTTATGGATGGCGTGATTGCCAATTTTGATATGACCAGCTCTATGCTGCAGCTTTTTATTAAGAAGGTTCAAGGGCGAGCACCTTGGTTTCGAAGCTCACAGGTATATATCTCGGTCCCGTGCGGTATCACGAATGTCCAGAAGCGTGCTGTTGAGGAGACAGTCGTGCATAAAGGGGCGAAAAAGGCGGTGGCGGTGGAGGAGCCGCTTGCGGCAGCGCTAGGAGCCGGACTTCCTGTGGACGAGCCTATCGGGAGTCTGGTGCTCGATATCGGAGGCGGAACGAGCCAAGTGGCGGTTCTCTCGTTAGGCGGGATTGTGGTGAGCCATACGGTGCGCCGTGCAGGGATGTCCATTGATAAGGACATCATCGATTATGTCAAACGTACGTATAGTCTGGCCATCGGAGAGAGGACGGCCGAAGAGATCAAGAAGCGGATCGGATCGGTATTGGAGTCCAGTGGGGAGGACGGCATCGATATCAGAGGGAGGGACTTGATCGATGGACTGCCGCGGTCCCTCCGACTGACCTCGGGTGAAATTTCTTCATTGATGGACGATTTCTTGCTGACCGTTCTCGATGCGATCCGGGTGACGCTGGAGCGATGCCCGCCGGAGTTGGCCGGGGATGTGATGGATCGGGGCATTCTGCTGTGCGGCGGCGGGGCTCTGCTTCACGGGCTGGATGAACGAATTCAAAAGGAAACCGGTGTACCCGTCCACATTGCGGACCAGCCGATGGACTGTACCGCGTTAGGCGCTGGACGGATGCTGGACTACCTAAACGGGCGCTTGAGCAAGTCCAGCCATATGGCTGTGCGGGAAGTGGCGGCAACGAAGGTAGAAGAGGATACCGTGCGGAGCGATGCATAGAGCGACCGACCGGGAAAGCTTCTTGGAGAGGCTGCGAGCACGAGAAGGGTCTTTGGGCTCGCAGTCTCCGGAAGGAAACGATTTGACATAGCTCCCATCATACGGCATCATAAAACTGTTATGGAAGTGATGGAAAAGGGGCTCCGCCAATGGTGAAGCAAGTTTTGCGGGGAGGCGTAGTGTTCTACAGGAAGTTCATCTCTCCGCTGAAGCCGCCGACCTGCCGGTTTTATCCCACCTGTTCTGCGTATGCCTTAGAAGCGCTGGAGCGCCACGGTGCGGCGCGCGGATCGTGGCTTGCGGTCAAACGGATTTGCAAATGCCACCCGTTTCATCCCGGTGGAGTAGATCACGTGCCTTGACAGGGATAGGGGATTTTCGATATATTTGGCATAACATCCTATGAACGGATAAGTACTTTGGGTGAAGCCGCACAGAGAGTCGGAGGAGCTGAGAACCGACGGGTTGAAGCAGAGGAAAATGGTCCTGGAGGATATGAAGGTGAGCCGTTGGAACGTTAGACCATCTGTCGTCATCCTAACACGAATCGTGCTTTGGGAGAGTCAGATACCCTATGGTCAGCTCTCATCGTATTTCCGGCGTTAACGGAAGGTCGTCATTGACCGCTGAGCCCCGAACGGAGTAGTGGATGGTATGTTGTCTACTCGCGAACGTGATTGGGGGAAGTTGGGTGGTACCGCGTGAGCAGAAGCTCTCGTCCCAAAGGGATGAGGGCTTTTTTTGTGCAGATAAATCGATCGCAACGCAAAGCTCATACGAAACGAATTTCGTAACACTAAGCTCTACAAATGCCTTCTTATACGGAAGGCGCAGATTTTAACCTGTAATTCACTATTTGGGAGGGTACATCCATGTCCGAAACGACGAAAAAAAGCTTTTACATCACTACGCCGATTTATTACCCGAGTGATAAGCTGCACATTGGCCATGCCTATTCCACAGTCGCTGGCGATGTGATGGCACGGTACAAGCGGCTTCGCGGCTACAAGGTTATGTACTTGACGGGTACGGACGAGCATGGGCAAAAGATCGAACGCAAGGCAAAGGAAGTGGGCAAAACACCTCAGCAATTCGTCGACGATATCGTTGCCGGCATCAAGGAGCTGTGGAAGAAGCTGGACATTTCTTACGATGATTTCATTCGGACGACAGATCCGCGGCACAAGGAAGCGGTGGAGAAAATTTTCGCAAGACTCTTGGAGCAGGATGACATCTACCTGGGTCATTATGAGGGCTGGTACTGTACGCCTTGCGAATCGTTCTTCCTTGAAAACAAATTGGAGAACGGCAACTGTCCCGATTGCGGCCGGCCTGTGGAATGGGTGAAGGAAGAAAGCTATTTCTTCCGTCTCAGTAAGTATGCTGACCGGTTAATCCAGTTTTACGAGGAGAATCCAGACTTTATTCAACCGGAGTCCCGCCGCAATGAGATGATCAATAACTTTATCAAGCCGGGTCTTGAGGATCTGGCGGTATCCCGTACGACCTTTGATTGGGGCATTCGGGTTCCAGGCAATCCGAAGCATGTCATTTATGTATGGATTGACGCGCTGTCCAACTATATTACGGCGCTTGGATACGGCAGCGGGGACGATAGCCGTTACCAAACGTTCTGGCCGGCGGATGTGCATCTGATGAGCAAGGAAATTGTGCGCTTCCATACGATTATTTGGCCTATCATGCTGATGGCACTGGACCTTCCGCTGCCTAAAAAGGTGTACAGCCACGGTTGGCTCCTGATGAAGGACGGCAAAATGTCCAAGTCCAAAGGGAATGTTGTCGATCCGGTAACGCTCATAGACCGTTATGGGCTTGACGCTTTGCGTTACTATTTGATGCGGGAAGTCCCTTTTGGCTCGGATGGTACGTTCACACCGGAAAGCTTTGTGGAGCGGGTCAATTTTGACCTGGCGAACGATCTCGGTAACCTGCTCAGCAGAACCGTTGTGATGATCGACAAATATTTTAACGGCACCGTCCAACCTTACATCGAGGGTGCAACCGAGTACGATGCGAATTTGCTTGAGACCGTTCGCGCTTCGGTTGCCAAAGTCGAGGAAGCGATGGAGAAGCTTGAATTTTCAGTAGCTCTAACTTCGATTTGGCAGTTGATCAGCCGCACGAACAAATATATCGACGAGACACAGCCATGGACGTTGGTAAAAGACGAAGCTAAGCGTCCTGAGCTTGGTTCGGTGCTCTACTGTTTGGCCGAGTCCCTTCGCATCGCTTCTGTGCTGCTGCAGCCGTTCATGACCGAGACGCCGCGCAAAATGTGGCAGCAGCTTGGGGTCGAAGACGCGTCCCTCACGTCTTGGGATACGGTCCATCATTTCGGCACGCTGCCAACTGGGACACGTGTCGTCAAAGGCGAGGTCATGTTCCCGCGTCTTGAGGCGGAGAAAGAGATCGCCTACATTGCTGAGTCCATGGGCGGGGGAGCGAAGGCGTCCGAACCGGAAGCGGCTTCTGCAGCCCCAGCAGCCCCGGCAGCTGAAGCGGAAGAGGAAATGGCGCCGGAAATCTCCATTGACGATTTCTTTAAGGTCGAGCTGCGCGTGGCCCAGGTCATCGCGGCAGAGCCGGTCAAGAAAGCGGACAAGCTGCTAAAGCTGCAGCTTGATCTTGGTTTCGAACAGCGGCAGGTTGTCTCCGGCATAGCCAAGTATTACACGCCGGAGCAGATGATCGGACGCAAAGTCATCTGCGTTACCAATTTGAAGCCAGTCAAGCTGCGCGGAGAGCTGTCTCAGGGTATGATTTTGGCGGCTTCCCAGGGAGATCTATTAACACTGGCGACAGTTTCCGATTCAATTCCTAACGGCTCCGTAGTAAAATAACGAAAGAACGTTCACTTTGGGCATGGAAATAAGAAGAACTCTCTGACTAAAAGACCCTATGGCGCGCGGCTATCAGCCGGTTGTAGGGTCTTTTTACATACCATGTGGAGCTCAATCGTAATTTCTACATTTACCGTTGACAAGTTGTCTGGAGGGGGGTATAATCTTCGTTGTTGCTTCATAAATAAAAATAATTACGATTTACATAAAGGGGAGAATCTAATGATGTCGTTTCAAAAGCTGTATCAACGTACTGTTATTCCATTTATTTTTGTTCTCATGCTATCTATCATATTATCTGGCTGCAGCAGCAAGCCGCAGCAAGCCCTTGAGGATGGGAAAATCAACGTGGTGGCAAGCTTTTATCCGCTGTATGATTTCACGTCCAAAATTGGCGGGGAGCATGTGAACGTGATCAATCTGGTTCCAACAGGAGTTGAACCTCATGATTGGTCGCCGAAGGGCCAGGATATGTCGAACCTGTCCAAGGCCGATTTATTCATCTATTTGGGAGCTGGGTTCGAGGGCTGGGTCGATCAGACGCTGAGCAGCTTGGATAAGAATTCGCAAATGACTGCCGTGGAAGCAAGCCATAGGATTAAGCTCATTCCAGGTACGGATGACGGACATGATCATGGTCATGAAGAAGATAAAGGGCACGAAGCTGCCGCTCATGACGAACACAAGGATGAGCATCAAGACGAGCAGTCGGGTATGGACCCTCACGTTTGGTTGAGTCCGGTCAATGCCAAGCTGATCGCGCAAAATGTGAAAGACGCTCTGGTCAAAGCGGACGCAGCGAACCAAGCAGACTACGAAGCCAACTTCAAAAAGCTCTCTGATCAGCTGGATGAGCTGCATAACCAATACAATGAGAAGCTGGCAGGCACATCCAAGAAAGAAATCGTCGTATCGCACCAATCGTTCGGATACCTGGCACATGAGTATGGTTTGACTCAAAAATCGATTATGGGCCTTTCGGCAGATGCCGAACCGACCTCGAAAGATATGCAGGGAATTCTTAAATTCATAAAAGATAATCAGCTTAAATATATATTCTTTGAAGAGCTAGTCTCCGATAAGTTGGCTCGAACGCTGGCCAATGATGCGGGGGTGGAGACCCTTGTGCTGAATCCGATCGAAGGGCTAACGGAGGAACAGGTCCAGCAAGGTGAGGATTATGTGTCAATTATGGAAAACAATTTGAATAATTTATTAAAAGCATTACAATAGAAGGGAGACCTTCGACTAAGGAGCTTTGCTATGCTAAACCATGCTCAATCCGGATGTCATCAGCAGATCGTTACGATCGATGACGTCTTTTTTTCTTATGAGAACAAAACCGTAATACAAAACCTGAGCTATTCGATTCTGGAGCGTGATTTTGTCGGGTTGATCGGTGCTAACGGAGCCGGCAAAACTACACTGCTCAAAATGATTGTTGGCCTGCTGAAGCCTACCTCCGGTGAGATTCGTTTGTTCGGCCAATCACTCAAAGAGTTTCGAGATTGGGAACGAATCGGGTACGTGCCGCAGAAGAATGCGCTCAATCCTCTGTTCCCGGCAACTGTCCGCGAGGTGGTCACCTCCGGTCTGTTCGGGAAGAAAAACATGTTCCGGCGGCTGACGAAGCAGCAGCGGAGCAAATGCGACGATGCGCTGTACGCGATGCGGATCGAGGATTTGGCTGACCGCAGGATCGGTCAATTGTCCGGTGGACAGCAGCAGCGGGTGTTTCTTGCCAGGGCGCTCGTGAATAATCCGGAGCTGCTTATTTTGGACGAGCCTACCGTTGGGATCGATGCGGAGACGCAGGCCGGATTTTTCCGTATGATTCGCCATATGCACCAGCATCACCATATTACGTTCTTGATGGTTTCTCATGATATGGATATGATGGAGTCGTATCTCGGGAGTGAGCCTGCGGAGAAGAGCGGCGGGCTGTCTTTCTACGTTAAGCACACGCACGAGCCGGAGAATTGCAGGGAAACGGACTTAACCCATTCGATGCAGCAGCTTAGAGAAAAGATGGAAGTACTTACTTAGCCTGCAAAGCAGCAATCGGTTTGTAACAGTAGATAGGAGAGAAAAGGGTTGGATATATTTACCGAATATTTTTTTCAGCGCGCGCTGCTCGGCGGCCTTCTGATCGGACTGACAGCCCCGCTCATGGGGGTATTTCTGGTGCTACGCCGTTTGTCCATGATCGGGGATACGCTCGCTCACGTGTCGATTGCAGGTGTGGCCCTCGGATTCTTGATCAACGTGTATCCGATTGGGGTAGGGCTGATATTCGCGCTGCTCGCATCCTTCGCTATCGAATGGCTGCGTAAAGCCTACAAAACGTATGCGGAGCTATCGATCGCCATCATCATGTCCGGCGGCATCGCGCTCGCTACGTTTCTTTTTACGATGGGCAAAGGGTTTAACATCAATGTAATGAGTTATTTATTCGGAAGCATCTATACGCTTGACAGCACCGACTTATGGGTCGTTGGCATTGTAGCTGTTGTAGTATCGGCCTTTGTACTCATCAATTACAAAGAAATGTTTCTGCTGTTCTTCGATGAGGATGCAGCCGGAGTCAGCGGTCTGCCGCTCCGCTTCTATAACATCATGATTACGATGCTGACGGCGCTGGTGATCAGCGTCTCGATCAAAATTGTAGGCGCACTGCTAGTCTCCTCATTATTAACGATACCGGTCGCATGCAGTTTGCTTGTCGCACGAAGCTTCAAGCACTCGATCTTCTGGTCGATCTTATTCGCTGAGACGGCAGTACTCATAGGCTTGACATCCGCGGGGGTATGGGATTTGGCTCCTGGAGCTACGGTCGTGCTTGTGTTGATTGCCATGCTGATCTGTATTATGTTCGTCAAAAGAGGATTGCGGTCTTAGTACCATTGAGGGGTGAGAGTTACCTGTGGAATTAAACATCTGGATTGCGCTTTGGGCGGGTTTTTTATCCTTTATTTCACCATGCAGTCTGCCTTTGTATCCTTCTTATTTATCTTATATTACAGGCGTATCGGTCAATCAGTTGAAAAGCGATCAATCAACGCGTGAAATTCGTTTTAAAATGGTGACCCATACCTTAAGTTTTATTGCCGGTTTCTCGATCGTGTTTTACAGCTTGGGGCTTGGCGCAAGCGCTATTGCCAACTTGTTTATAGATTACCGTGATTTGATGAGACAGCTGTCCGCTATTTTTATTTTTGCAATGGGTTTGTTTATGCTGGGGATTTTCCAACCCCAATGGCTCTTGAGAGAACGTAAGATGCAGGTGAGAACGAAACCGGCAAGCTATATCGGGTCGCTGTTGATCGGTATTGGCTTTGCCGCAGGATGGTCCCCCTGCATTGGGCCGATTCTGTCGTCTATACTTTTACTTGCGGCAACAGAGCCGGACTCCTGGCTTCCGCTCATTACGGCCTATTCGCTTGGCTTTGCGATTCCATTCTTTATCTTGGCGTTCTTTATCGGCTCGACCAAATGGATTATGCGCTATTCCTCCACGTTGATGAAAGTGGGCGGGGGGCTGATGATTATTATGGGTATCCTGCTCTACACGGACCAAATGACAAGAATCACGATTTGGCTTCAGCAAATTACCCCCGCCTGGATGGGCTAAGTTTTCTCAGGTAAAGTAATCGATATTTGCCTGCGGAAAATGAATGAAAATTTGCTCGGTAATATACTCCCTTAGCGCGTTGGCCTGCTCATCAGGATATACGTATTTGCCTTGTCCCCAACGCCCCCATTTATATTTTCGTTTGGCTTCGTCCATCTCCAGCTTTGTTTTGGGGTAACGGCGCTGAATCACATTTTTGGCGGTTTTGGTGAATCGGTGCTGGATCAGTTCAAAGGTCAAATCAGAGGTCGCTTCCGCCGGAAGGGCCTCTTTGATTTTGTGCAGAAGCTCGCCGTAACCTTCTTCCCACCCTTCGTGCCAAATAATCGGGGCAATAATAAAACCAAGCGGATAGCCTGCTTTGGCGACCTTACCAGCGGCTGTAATCCTTTCCTGAAAGCTTGAAGTCGCGGGTTCAAAATGCTTGATGACATAATCGGCATTCACACTGAAACGAAAACGCGTGTGCCCGTTATGTTTGGCATCCAGCAATGGATCCACATGATGAAACTTGGTGACGAAACGAAGTCGACCTAACGGTTCCTTCGCCATAAATTCGATTAATTCCTTCAATGATCCGCTGATGTGCTCAAGACCAACGGGGTCCGAGGTACATGCGGCTTCAAACCGGGTGATCTCCGGCGCTCGTTCTTCGATGTACTGTTTAGCCTGTTTCAATATGTCGTCCACATTAACATAAACGCGTATATATGGCTTGGCGCCTAGTGTGGTTTGCAAGTAACAATAATGACAATGCGCCATACAGCCGGTTGCTATAGGGATGGCATATTCGGCAGAAGGCTTAGATGTATCGAATTTCAGCGTCTTCCGTATTCCGACAACCAATGTTCTCTTGGCGATCCTGTATTTCTCCAATTCACTTTCACCCGGCAGGTTGGTAATCCGGTTATGTGAAGTCGTCATATGGATGGGCAGGCCTTCTTTCTTGGCCCATTCAAGGATTTTTTGCCCCTTGGGATAGGCCAGCGCATTAGGTTCAAAATACACAAGCTCCGGGATAAACACTTGTGTGCCCCGGACGGGTGGGGACAGCAGCTCGGTAGTCATGGTTTTCCTCCTTAGGAGTAGCCTCGGGTATGAGATGAGAAGTGGTGGGCTTGCTTCACTTTTGCGGCTGTGATATAGTAAAGAACGCTTATGATGACCCTAGGATGCGTCTATTCGCTTGTTCTCACACATGGGAATTGTAGGACCTTGCATTCCTACGGACTTACCTATGAAACAGTGTATCATAAAAAAGTTACGACAAGATTGTCTTGGAACACAGGAGGAACGCAAATGGCTACGCCGAGCATGGAAGATTATCTGGAGAAAATATATAAATTAATTGATGAGAAAGGCTACGCTCGCGTCTCCGACATTGCCGAAGGTCTGGAGGTTCATCCATCTTCGGTGACCAAGATGATTCAGAAGCTCGATAAAGATAACTATCTGATTTATGAGAAATACCGGGGCTTGGTTCTGACTCCCAAAGGGCAGAAGGTCGGTAAACGACTGGTGGATCGACATCAACTTCTGGAAGAGTTTTTAACGCTGATCGGTGTATCCGATGAACATATATACAAAGATGTAGAAGGTATTGAACACCATCTCAGCTGGGACTCGATTACCTGTATTGAGACGCTGCTGGAATATTTTAAACAGGATGTTTCTCGAGCCGAGGATCTGATGCGCCTCAAAAAAGTTATAGAGGAATCGTAAAAAAATAAGCCCCGACTAGATGTCGGGGCTTATTTTGTTCACCGCGAATGCATATGTACAATCCGTTCTTTCATACATACTCTGTGAGACTGTTTGCAGAATAGGGGGATGCGGGGTGAGAATCAATGCTGTATTCGAGGGCGGCGGCGTCAAAGGCATAGCTCTGGCAGGGGCGGCAGCCGCTGTAGAGCAATTAGGCTACAAGTTCTATCAGGTGGCGGGTACGTCTTCCGGTTCGATCGTAGCCTCATTGGTAGCAGCGGGGTATAAGGCCGATGAGATGCGGGAAGTGATCGAGGCTACGCCTTTCCGTTCTTTTTTGCAGCGATCGGTGATTTTCGATACCAAATTTATTGGTCCTCTGTCGCGTTTGTTCATCAAGAAGGGGCTATATTCCGGTGAAGCGCTTGAGCATTGGATGTACCAATTGTTATTAGCTAAGGGAATTCGTACGTTCGGCGATTTAAAACCTAATCAGCTGCGGATTATTGCCTCGGATATTTCCGGTCGAAAACTGCTTGTCCTCCCGGATGATATTGCCCAGTACGGTGTGGATCCAAAGCGGTTTCTTGTAGCTAAAGCCGTTCGGATGAGCACCAGCATACCTTATTTTTTCGACCCGGTCATTATACGTAAAGGCTTAACCCAAAAAAAGACGCCTGACAAAACGTTTGCGGATCAATTTGTTTATATTGTGGATGGGGGTTTGCTTAGCAACTTTCCTCTTTGGTTGTTTGATTCGGAGGAGGCACCGTCATTGGATCGGATGATCCCAACGATCGGATTTCAGCTTGTCGGCCGCGGGGCAGGTAAGCCCAATGAGATTTACGGTCCCATTAGTATGATGCGTGCGCTCTTCTCGACGATGCTGGATGCCCATGATGAGCGGTATATCCAAGAGCATAACCGGTTTCGAACAGTCAAAATTCCGACGATGGGCGTTAGCAATACAGACTTCGATATTTCTCATGAACAAAGCTTGCAGCTGTACTTATCGGGCTTAGAGTCAACGCACGCTTTCTTCGGGAAATGGAAGCTTGCGGAATACATGCAGCACTATGTGACCCATGTTTGCCGTTATATTAAGCAGAATAAAGACACCAATTTGAGAGTTAAGGCATAAAAAAACAGCAAGTTCAAATGAACCTGCTGCATGGTAAACTCATATTCATTAATGGTATTTGGGCGGTTCGTCGGAACCGTCCTTCCTGCCGTTAATGACCCGAAAAGTAGCGTTTTTCCGTTTGGCCTTACTGCCGTTGAACCGCGGCGGCGTGAACGAACGCGTTTTGCTGCGCCAGCTGCTTGGTGGATATTTATAAAGCCAGAAGATGATCCCAAAGACCAGCAGCGGGATGATCAGGGTGCCCGGTCTGGATAGAACGGTGAATAAAATGCCGATCGCGATCAACCCGAAGATCACATAGGCAATCGTGCTGTTGCGGTTTCTCATTCTAAACCCTCCTTTGGTTAATGCAGCCCCTTAAAATATCCTACATTTGCTTATCCAGCTCTCTCATGCGATTGAATGAAGCAATGGATACTTCAACTTGGGAATCATCAGGTTCTTTGGTTGTAAGAAGCTGCAACCAAAGCCCGGGATAACCTAGATAACGCAGAACCGGTACATCTCGCAAGGTGTTGGTGAAACGCAGGACCTCATACGAAACGCCGATGACCACTGGAATCAGGACGATACGCTGTATGATCCGTTCTACGAACGAGTCATATTGAAAGAACGAGTAAATCACAACGCCGACTAGGACGGTGAATACGATGAAGCTGCTGCCGCAGCGGTAATGCAGGGTGCTGAACTTTTGGACGTTCTTCACCGTTAATTCCACACCAGCTTCATACGCGCTGATCACTTTATGCTCAGCCCCGTGATATTGGAACAGCCGTTTAATCATCGGGGTGAGAGATATGAAATAAATATATGCCACGAGCAAAATGATTTTGATCAAACCTTCAATCAAGTTGTGGCCAATTTGATTCTCGAACAGATGGCCGAACAAAACCTGTTCGATGGCCGTCGGTACGAGAGTAAATACAAATTTGCCGAATAAGAAGGAGAGGATCCCTATGAACGCAACGCCGAGAATCATTGTCATTTTGCTAGCGATCGTTTCCTTCTGTTCCTCTTTGGTATCGCCTTCTTCCTCCGCGTATACTTCGGCAGAGAAATTCAAATGCTGCGATCCCTTTGCGCTAGCCTCGATGATCCCTACAATACCCCGGATAAAAGGGATTTTCTTGAGCGCCTGAACCCAGCCGATTTCTGTCTTCGGGATCTCCAGATATTGGATGGTATTATCTTTACGGCGCACTGCCGTTACATGAACCTTTCGACCTGCGAACATGACGCCTTCAATGACGGCCTGGCCGCCGTAAATCGCATTCTGCTGCTGCTTTTCCGACAAAAAGATGCACCTTCTTCTGATTTGAATAATGTTATGAATAGTGTGGCGAATTGACGCTGCTTAAGCTTTATTGTAACGAATCAGACCGCATAAAGCTACTTGTTTATCGATAGGACTTTTGAACATACTAAGGATTATTCAGAATGAACCACTGGAGGGTAACTATATGCATACGAAAGAAGAAAAAACGAAACCGAGAACCAACAAGTGGTTTTTTTCTCTGTACATCGGTTTTTTTGCGGGACTGTTCTGGGGCGGGCTGAAAATGATTCAAAACTATTTTCATTTTACAACGTTGTCTCCGGCTTTTCTGATCGAGCCCTTCTATAAGCATACCTTCCTTATGACTTGGCCGGGTTACCTCCTCGGATGGGTAGTATTCGTTTTGTTTTCTATGGCTGCGGCTGTGCTGTATGCGCTTTTGCTTGCGAAAGCGAAGGGACCTCTGTACGGCTTAGGCTATGGGGTTGCTTGGTGGGCTTTCATCTTTCTGTTACTCGGTCCGGTGACCGGAATGATGAATTGGATCGCTTTCCTGGATTGGAACACCATCCTGACCGATGCCAGCTTGTTTCTGCTGTGGGGATTGTTCATCGGGTATTCCATCAGCTTCGAATTTACGGACGAGCGGTTTCGTGAGCCGTTTGGCAATAGACGGCAGCAGCCGACAAAGAGTTAACATATATTAATACACTAACGCGGAGAATGACGAAAGTTCTCAAACTGGGGAAACTTATGGTAAAATGGGTAAGCTTGTGCTGTTTTGAACGGTTGGAGGGAATTTCGTATGAAACAAATATTGTTGTTGAACGGACCCAATTTGAATATGCTTGGTATCCGGGAGCCTGGGGTTTACGGTTCATTATCGCTTCAATCGATTACGGACCGGGTTTCACGGCTTGCCGCAGAGCTTGGCGTAGGGCTTGAAGCCTTCCAGTCCAATCATGAAGGCGAGCTGATTGATCGTATTCAAGCGGCGTATGGCACGAAGGACGGTATCCTATTCAACCCAGGTGCGTTCACTCATTACAGCTACGCCATCCGCGATGCCGTAAGCGCAGTAGGTATACCCGTGGTCGAAGTACATATTTCCAACATTCATAAAAGAGAATCGTTCCGTCACGTTTCTGTGATCGCACCGGTAGCGATCGGTCAAATCGCAGGCTTCGGCGCAGACGGCTATGAATTGGGTCTTAGAGCATTGGTCCAATATATTGAACGTTCGGAGGGATAGCGGATGCAGGAGGAACGGATTAGGCGGCTTCGCAGTCTGATGCAGGAGCAGGGGCTTCGGGCCCTTCTCATTACGAATGCAACGAATCGCTTGTACATGACAGGGTTCACCGGATCGTCAGGCTATGTGGTCGTGACGGAGGATCGTGCTATTCTGCTTACGGACTTTCGCTACATGACTCAAGCTCCTCAGCAAGCGGTCGGCTACGAAGTCATTGAGCATGCTCCCCAAGCGATGGAGTCGGTTAAAGACCTACTAGCTCAATCGGGGCTTACGAAGCTCGGCTTCGAGCAAAACGACATGACGTATGGCGTGTATCAGGCCTGTGCCGGTACACTAAGCGGGATAGAGCTTGTCCCGACGGATTCTCTAGTTGAACAGCTTCGGATGGTGAAAGACGATGGCGAGCTTGCCATCATGCAGGAAGCTGCGGAATTGGCCGATCGGACGTTTGAGTACGTGCTTGGTTTACTGAAGCCAGGAATGCGGGAGCTCGACATCGCGCTTGAGATCGAGATGTATGTGCGTGCTCATGGTGCGGCCTCGACATCGTTCGAAACGATCGTTGCTTCCGGTGAGCGCTCCGCCTTACCACACGGGAAGGCCAGCGACAAAATCATAGGTACGAACGAATTTGTCAAGCTGGACTTTGGTGCGTATTATAAAGGGTACTGCTCCGATATTACCCGTACGGTTGTGCTGGGCACGCCTACGGACAAGCATCGTGAGATCTACAGCATCGTGCTGGAAGCTCAGCTAGAAGCGCTGGATCGAATTCGTCCCGGAATGACCGGACGAGAGGCTGATGCCGTCGCTCGTGATGTGATCAAGCGATACGGCTATGGCGATCTTTTCGGTCACGGTACCGGCCATGGACTCGGGATGGAAATCCACGAGGCACCGCGGCTTTCCATGACAGGTGAGGTGGTTCTCGCTCCGGGAATGACAGTCACTGTGGAACCTGGTATCTATGTGCCTGGATTCGGGGGCGTCCGTATCGAAGACGACATCGTTATCACCGACAATGGAAATCGTAGGTTAACACAATCAAGCAAAGACTTGATCGTGATTCCATAACTTTATTCAACTTGGTAGCGGCAAGCTGCTTGTGTCGCGGGTTTTCCGCGTTTTCTACGGTACTGCCGTCTGCTCACATTTCAGGGAGGTTTTTGTAGTGATTTCAGTTAACGATTTTAAAACAGGCTTGACTATCGAAGTAGACGGAGATTTGTTCACCGTTATCGACTTCCAACACGTTAAACCGGGCAAAGGCGCTGCATTCGTCCGTTCCAAACTGAAAAACTTGCGCAACGGTAACACCGTAGAGCGTACCTTCCGTGCCGGCGAGAACGTCAGCCGCGCCCACATCGAGAACCGTCAAATGCAATATCTGTATGCTAGCGGCAAAGAGCATACGTTCATGGATACGGAAACATTCGATCAAATCCCTTTGGATGAGAAGCAAATCGAGTGGGAATTGAACTTCCTTCGCGAGAACATGATGATCAACATCATGAGCTACCAAGGAGAGATCCTCGGTATCAACATGCCGAACAGTGTCGAGCTGAAGGTCGTCGAAACCGAGCCGGGCATTAAAGGCAACACCGCTACCGGCGCCTCTAAGACCGCTAAGGTTGAAACCGGCTTGAACGTACAGGTGCCTCTTTTCATTAACGAAGGCGACGTGCTCCTGATCGACACACGCGAAGGCAAATACGTCTCCCGCGCATAAATTTTATAAGGCATATTATTATTTTAGGAACTTAAAGCATAAGATCCTTATCTCATGGTCCATTGGCGACCTGGGGTGGGGGTCTTTTTTTATTTTGTTGGGAGGCTGAGAGGGATGATAGTTGTTGAAGTGTGGGATACTCATTTGTTGGCGGTGAGTTTCCGTTCATATGGTGCCCGCTTTATTGAAAAGATTAAGCAAATCCCAGGCAGAAAGTATATTCCTGACAAAAAAATCTGGACGGTTCCCTTCACTACGCCGGTCGTCAATCAGCTTCGTGATTTATATTCGGAAGAGGTGATTGTATGGGATTCGCAAATTGGAGGGGAGGATACAAAGGGAAGGGTCGTTATGGAAGAGGAATGGATCAAACGCATGTCAGATTTTTTGAAATTACGTGGCTACAGTCAGCAGACTCGTAAAGCCTATGTGGGACAACTGCGAAGATTTACCGCGTAAAAAAACAAACCCGTCTTCCCGATGTGTTGAGTCCTTCCGAGGTCTTGAAGCTCCTCAAAGCACTAGAAAATCTAAAGCATCAAGCCCTATTGAATGTTGCTTATTCTGCAGGACTGGGAGTAAGCGAGGTCGTCTCCCTAAAAGTGAAAGATATCGACGCGGACCGGCACCTGATTCATGTTCGACAGAGTAATGGGAGAAAGGATCAAATATACCCTGCTCTCGGGGGTCGCGTTGGTGGTGTTAAGAGCCTATGTTAGAAAAGAAAGACCGGAAGATTGGTTGTTCCCGGCGCAACGGAAGGAAGGCACATTACTGCGTTCCGTTCAAAAAGCTTTTGAACGCGCTCTTCGAAAATCCGGTACTTCGAAAGAGGTGTCGATGCATACCCTTCGTCATTCGTTTGCAACCCACTTGCTGGAGGCCGGCACGGATTTGAGGTACATCCAGGAGCTGCTAGGACATCGAAGCTCTAAGACAACAGAAATATATACTCACGTAAGCAAAAAAGACATCGGGCGAATTATGAGTCCTTTGGATCGCATTTCGGGATTTTCCGAAGGCGATCAAAGGAAGTAGGATATGGACTAGATAAAGGTTCAACATACAATGAGTACTCCTTTTACCTGAAAGGTATGCTCAAAAGATATCCGATATAGAAAAATAGTTCCCGAAAGAAGAAAGGCAGCTTTGTTTTGAGACTCGTATATACAGTACTTGATGTTGGTGATGTATAAGCCTCCATGCCCAGATGATGTGCCATGACCATGGAGCGTTTCATATGCAAAGGATCGCTAACAATGATGAAAGTCTTTAAGCCATTCTGATTGGCAATATCGTAAGCGTACTTGAGATTTTCTTCTGTTATGGTAGAGATCGTCTCAATCAAAATGTCATCAGAATTAACATGATTTTCAATGGCATATCTCTGGGCTGCTTCCGACTCAGCTATTGTATGTATATCACCCTTACCGCCAGTAAATATGATTTTACTTACATAGCCATTGTCATATAGCCAAATCGCATGATTAATCCTTTCTCTCAGAACAGGAGAGGGCTGGTCACCCCAAACGGCCGCACCGAGCACGATGGCCGCATCTGTTTTAACTAATTCATTCTTAGCACCGAAGGTCCAAATACTGTAGGCGAAATAGCATACAAACAATATGGTAAGTGCTGCTAGAATCGTAATGATTTTGCTTATGTGTGTTTTTGGCATTGTTTTCAATCCTTTTGTATGGGGAAGTTATCGGTTCGTTTAAGGGCGGGGGTTAATTAGGTTTCTTGGAATTTATTATCCAAATAGCAAAAAAATACAACATTCATCTTAATAGAGTCATATATAAAACACACAAAAAAACCTTAAGCGAACTATTACCACAATAATCATCAACATTAGACTTAACACGAAACGTATGTACGTATTATAACAGAAAATGGTATAATATACGTAATTAATTTGTATAAGGGTTGTTATAGGAAATTGGCGCATTAATTAAATCAAGGAAGTTTATTCACGGGAGTTTATGGAGAAAAAAATAAAAATAAGATACAATATTATTAAACCCATGAATTGATTAGGAGGTACGATGGATGAGTGTACCTAACGATGAGTTGGAAAAGTTAATAAAGAATCTAAATGACAAGAATAAGGTTGTAGCTAAGAGCTTTTTATCATGGTTACTTGAAAATCAATTAAAGGACGATGACGTTCTATCTGAAGATGATATATTATCAATTAAACAAGCTAGATATGAGTTGGTGAACGGTGAAACTACTTCTTTGGAGGATTTAAAACGTGAGCTCGAATTATAAAATGGAATTTTCGAGTGAAGCAAAGAAATATTTGAAGAAGCTAGATAAACCTACAGTCCAAAGAATTATTATAGCACTAGAAAATCTTCTAATTGACCCATTTAATAATGCAAACACGAAGAAAATGAAGGGCTATGAAGGAGAATTTTATAGACTAAGAGTAGGGGACTATCGAGTAATATATGAAATAATAGATGATAGACTACTAATATTTATAGTCAAAGTCGGATCACGTGGAGATGTCTACAAATAATATACAACATGTTAACCTACCCTGACGAATGAAGTTAGGGTTTTTATTTTTTGAAGAATTATTTTGAAGGACTTATTCGAAGAAGGCGCCAACATCCTATAACACCGTATTCACGCGGTGGATCGCAAGCGACCCTTGGACTGCCCGAAGCAATTCAGGGAAGCAGATACAGGCAGACAACCCTGCACTGGCTAAGTCTGACGACCCGCCGCTATGCGGCTTAAGCCAGTAAGGGTTCGTGAATACAAGAACGTTATCTGAAATAATCGAATAAAGGTGAAAAGATGAAAACCATATCAAAAAAGAAAGTAACGAAAATAACTTTTGGGATAGTATTAGTTATATCTTTGGCAGTTGGTCTAGTTTACTATAATTTTAAGTTGTACTTACCTGATTTACCGGTTGAGGGTGTAACAAAAAAGCAAGCATATGAAAAGATCTTTAACAGATATAATTCAATCGTATATCTTAATAATGCAAATGGATATAATTGGTATATTTATCAAGGGAACCAGAAAAATGGCGGAACTGAACTGATTAAACAATTTAATACATTAGGATTTCGTTTTAAAGAGCAGATGGGTTCTGGATATGTTTTTATTAAAGATAACGGTAAAGTTGAATTAGTAGTTGAATCAGAGAAGTGGACTAGTAAATACATTATTTATCAAGTGCCTGATGAAGTTCAGTTATAGAATTTCAAAGAAGTCGATTTAACACCACATTCACCCTGCGGATCGGCTGAGGCCAATCCTTGGTTCGCCGAAAGGAAGTGGATTGGAGCGGGTTCAATAGCAAGGAAGCAGTAACCCAATAGGGTACGTGAATGTGAGAGACTTTATCTGAAGAAATTAAAATTCGGAGAGAATATACTGAAAACGGGAGAGAAATAATGACATTTTATATTGGTTCAATTGTTGTTACTGTAATTATTGGATTACTTTTCAAATACAGCAGATTATCTCATCCCTTTTCACGGGCGGTATTAATGTTGATCATTCTTAACGTTTTAGCAAACATTTGCCTGTTGGAGAATATATTCCAAAATCAAAATCCTGTTTTAAATGACGGAATTGGAATTACAAATAGCTTAGCTTATTTAATCATCGGTGAAGATGGGTGGTCACATGAATTATTTAAAGCAGCGTTTGATCAATCTATATTCATGACGATGATTCTTTTAGCGGTATATTTAATTCTCCTAATAACCGAAGAAAAGTGGCCAGGAAAGAAGAGAAAATCAGAAAGTTGATTCGATGAAGACGATTACTTCAGATAACACCGCATTCACGCATCGGGCCGGCTGACGCCGTCCCTTGGTCCGCAGGAGGCATTTTCGAGGAAGCAAATTCAGCGGACAACCCTGCACGACCTAACCGCATCGCGGCCGGAAACCCGTGAGGCTAAGATAAGAGCTATCTAAGCCTCACGAGTTAAGGTGGTGAGGGTTCGTGAATGCAAGAGACGTTATCTGAAACCGGTGCAAAGATATAAAAAATAAAGACACTTGCTGTCACAAGTGTCCCTAAGACTTATATACATCTCCACGCGAACCGACTTTAATAATCACAATAACTACTAAATCATTAAACAATGAATATACAACACGGTAAGAACCAACCCGAAGGCGAAACTGATTATCTGTTCCTTGCATTTTCTTAATATCTAATTCGAGTTTCTTGGATTTTCAGACAGTATTTTAATATGATCTAGGATTCTGTTTCGGATTGGTTTGTCAAGCTTTTGGATACTTTTAAGGGCATCTTTATAGAATTTAACTTCGTAATTCATGTTCAATATCCTTAAGGTTTATTAGTTCTCCTTTTTTTAAAGCTTCATGAGCGGCTTTAATGGCATTTAGGTCATCTTGAGTAGTAGGTTCATCATCAATCGGAATTTCTCTTTTATTGTGTTGAGTAAGACGTTCCATTAAATCAGTAACCAACTCAAGATCCTTGTCAGATAAGCGATTAATGAGGTCATTAATTCGATCTTTGCTAATTGCCATTAGGAACAACTCCCTTCAGAATCTAATTATAACCATTATAAAATTTTTAAGACATAACTAAAGAATGAAGACGGAATAAAGTTTTTGTAGGTATTTCAAGAAGGCACCGGCATCAGATAACACCATATTCACGCTGCGGACCTGATGGTCCTTGGTCTGCCCGAGGCACTTCGGGAAGTGGAATCAGGCAGACAACCCTGCGAACCTAACCGCGTCGCGGCCGGCAGCTATAGCTGCCCTAAGGTTCTCGGGTTCGTGAATACAAGAACGTTATGTGAAATCATTGCAATTGAAAGGATGAGATAATGATTGAATCTCAAGAGTCTGTAAAATACTTTGTGTAAACTCCTAATTCTATTAAAATAAAGGTAATAGAAAGGTTGGGGATTACACATGGGTTTATGGACAAAGGAACAACTGCGCCAGTTATCAGAGAGAATAAACTGGTAACGGCACAAGATGAGCAGAATGCCTTGAAGGATCTGTTTGCCGAGACGATTCAAGAAATGCTGGAAGCGGAAATGGATACGCATTTAGGTTACGACAAGCACGATGTGAAGAGTAAATAGACCACGAATAGCCGTAACGGAAAGAGTCGTAAAACGGTTACCAGTGAATATGGAGATCAGGAGATTATCATTCCTCGTGACCGTCAGGGGGAGTTTGAACCCTTGGTCGTGAAGAAGCATCAGTCGAATGTGACCAACAAGATTGTCCCCCTCATTAAAGAGTGGCAGAGTCGGCCGTTGCAGGGCGTATACTCGGTCGTATTTTTGGATGCCATTCACTTTAAAGTGAAGCAAGACGGGGCTATTGTGAACAAAGCTGCGTACATGGTGATTGGGATCGATTTGGATGGAAACAAGGATGTCCTAGGCATGTGGATTGGCGAGAATGAGTCCGCCAAATTCTGGCTTAGTGTGCTGAATGAGCTGAAAAACCGCGGTGTTCAAGATATCCTCATCACCTGTGTCAACAACCTAACAGGCTTCTCTCAGGCCATTTCCGCCTGCTACCCACAGACGGAAATTCAGAAGTGTATCATCCATCAGATTCGCAATTCGACTCGATATGTCTCCTACAAAGATCTCAAGAAAGTAACGGCCGACCTGAAGCCCATTTACAAGGCAACAACGGAAGAAGCAGCTTAGCTGAGCTCGATCGGTTCGAGGAAATCTGGGGAACGAAGTATCCGCTCATTATCCGTTCCTGGCGTAATCATTGGGATGAGCTGGCGACCTTCTTTAAGTACCCGCCTGAGATTCGTAAACTCATCTACACGACGAACATCATCGAGAGCTACCACCGTCAGCTTCGCAAAGTGACGAAAGGAAAAAGTATCTTTCCTTCCGATGAAGCCCTTCTCAAGATGCTGTATCTCTCAACGATGGACGTCGTCCGCAAATGGACGGGACGCGTACAGAACTGGGGACAAATGCTGCTCCAGCTGTCTGTATTCTTTCCGGATCGGGTAGGGCAACATTTACGTTAAAGGGGTGATTTCCCCCACCGGGGGAACACCATCTAAATGAGTTTACACAAAATTATTGACAGACCCAAACGAAACAATAGAGGATTTATATAAATTGAAAGAAAGCAAAGTAATTAAATTGCTTGAAAGAGTTATGAACATCTATTTTTCATAAGTCTTGTTTAAATAACGGGCGGTTTAATGCACAAACAAGCTTGTCGTAACGTGCCAAGCTTGTTTGTCGTTTACTATTTGTGTGCCAATTTCATCCAGGCTGCCCGTAGACGGAAAAGGTAAAAAACGCCGTCGTTGCCCTGCATGAAGCAGCACTTCATCAAGTTATAAAATGCCGACCAGATCCTCTTCTGTAAAGGAATACCGACAAAAAAGTTACCGTCTATCCCACCGACACGTCCGGCGGAGGATGAATATCAGAGGAGGTTGGCGACTTTACTAACTCGATATACCAACAGTATCATCCTAATGATTCACGACCACGATTCGAGTAGAGTTGGATTGTTTCTGTTCCGGAAGGCTAAATAAGTTTCGAAGAATGATGACCGGAACGAGCTTTTTCACTTAACTTTAAAATTGGATACCATATGATTCAAATCTTCTGCAAGTTTGGCGAGGGACTGAGCTGTAGCCGCTGTTTCCTGGCTACTAGCCGCCGCTTCTTCTGTAGCTGCGGAAATATTTTCGATTGAAACAAGTACTTCCGAGGATTGCGCTGCCTGCTGTTCACTTGCGGCGGCGATTTCCGTTACCTTTTGTGCAGAGTCATTTACCACGGCAATGATTTTCTCAAAAGCCGTACCGGTTTGTTGCGAGGTGAAAACACCTTCCCCGACAGCTATTACGCTCTGCTTTGTATTTTCCTGCATGCCTTTAATAATTCCAGTTATCTGCTTGGTAGCTTCACCGCTGCGCTCGGCAAGCTTTCTAACTTCATCCGCGACCACCGCAAAGCCCCTTCCCTGCTCTCCGGCACGTGCGGCTTCGATAGCAGCGTTCAATGCCAGAAGGTTGGTCTGTTCAGAGATATCGTCAATCACTTCGATAATTTCACCAATTTTGTTCGAGTCTTCTTCGAGCTTGGACATTTGTTGGTTGACCTGGTTCATACCGTCAATAGACGAACGAATCACTGTACCCCCGTCGTTTGCAATAGCTAACGTATTACTAGAAAGTTCTGCTGCCTGCTCAGCACTGATGGCTACCAAATTGATGGCTGCAGATAATTCCTTGAAAAGTTCACTCATGGTTTGAACGTCATTGGCCTGACTTGTAGTGCCGCTAGCTATCTCTTCGCTGCTAGCCGAAATTTGCTGAGAAGCTGCGGCGACTTGGCTTGCATTGTCGCTAATGTTTTCAATCATTTGCCTAAAGCTTTCTATTAATGCATTGAACGATTGAGCCAGGTCTCCAATCTCGTCTTTACTCGCAACATGGATTCGATTGGTAAGATCCCCACCGTTGCTGGCGAATTCATTTAATTTTTCGGTTACAATTAGGATAGGCCTTACGATCATCTTGGACAAAAACAGCGCAATCAGAATACCGATTATAATGACGGCACCACTGCTAATCAGGACAATCACATTTAGCGATTCGCCTTTTTTTACAGCTTGTTGTCCCGATTCTGTGGCAATTTCTTGAATGGACATAACCAGTTCTTGCAAAGTTCCCATAATATCCTCAGCCGTTTTTCGGTTTTGAGCCATTGCTTCAAGGGCTTTTTCCCTGTCGCCCTTTTCATACACTTGGATAACATCCCGGTCAACGGCATTTCCCCATGCTATGCTTTTGTCCACCACTTCTTTTACAATGTGTTCTTTATCATTTCCGGCCATAAGAGCTAATATTTTACCTTCTAAGTCCTGGCTCTGCTTTGTGTAGTCATAAAATTTGTCTTTCAGCGTTGCATCGCCGTACAGCAAATAACCACGCGTAACGGCCAAGCGCTCCGCCATGTTGAAACGCATCGTTTGCATATGTTCCAATTGCACAGAATCTACTGATGTCAATTGGTTCGTGAGTTGATTCATATTCCCTACGTTTGAAAGCGTAACTGCTGACATGCCAATAAAAACGGCCAACACGATCGCGAAGCCGAGCAAAATTTTCCCTCTGATCTTATTCATTGAATGATTTTCCCTCTCATTTCTTATTTGAAAACAAAACCAAGTATAATAATACGATCTAAGTTGCGCAACGAAAAGTTTTTGCGAGAGGCCGCAATTATTTGTTCGCGAAACCGCAACATTTAGTGCTTAACGAAAAAAAGGGGCAATGCAGGTCAATCCTATTCATCTTTAAAGCAAATTCAATATGCGTCTTCATTATGGAGATAACTTCAGGGAATGTGGTTAAATTAGGAAGATGCGCTTGTTTTAACATAAGGTGGAACATGGATTTTTAAAAAATGGTGTTGAATAAGTTAGTTTGGTATATCCGAGGTCATAAATGAGCAAATAATAAGAAATCATAGTATATGTATATCTATGATTTAAGGAACCTTGAACGATGAAAGGAGTAATCAAGATGGCAACCCTTAATCATATACCAGTTGTAAAAGCAGAAATGCTTATTCACAGATCAGTTGAAGAAGTGTTTGAAGCTTTTATCGACCCGGCAATTACTACAAAATTCTGGTTCACCAAAAGCAGCGGAAGATTAGAAGCGGGAAGGCATGTCCGGTGGGATTGGGAGATGTACGGCGTTTCTGATGACGTTCATGTAAAAGAAATCGAGCAAAACAAGCGAATTCAGATCGAATCGTCGGACAGTACCAGGGTCGAGTGGATATTTACTCCTCGAACAGATAACGAGACCTTTGTCACGATTACAAACTCAGGGTTTACAGGAAATGGAGATGATATCGTAAATCAAGCCATTGACGCAATGGGAGGATACACGATGGTACTCTGCGGGCTAAAGGCGCTTCTTGAGCATAACATCGTCTTGAATCTTGTAGCGGACAAGGCTCCTGACGCCCACGTTTAACGTTAAGAATCGACTTTTAGCTGTGGGAATGCATAGCCGAATTGCGAACTAGAGGTCTAACGGCGCGGCGACATCAGTAAATTCAGTGAGAACGGCTTTACCGCCGGAGGAACGTCATTGCAAACGTTGTGGCACCCAAAGGAGCTTCGCAAAATAGTTAACTACCAAAACGGCAGCTAAACCACTTGGGTACGGCCTGCCGTTTGTTTTTGGGTATGATTGTGTCGCTACATCCTATAACACCGCATTTACGCAGCGGCAGCTGACGCTCCCTTGGTTCGCATGGAGCATTTACGAGGAAGTGGAATTAGCGGACAACCCTGCATCACCTAAGAGCGGTCGCGCCGAGCCCCTTGGGCTTTAAGATGATGACGGTTCGTGAATACAAGAGAGTTAGCCGAAATATCTGTTGTGGGGTATTCGCCCCAATTGTAAAAGGCTCTGTTAAAGCTTAGTGTTGATTTTCCTTTGTTAGGCTAACGGAACAATTGTTAAATACTTATTATTAAGCTAGCGGGAAAAAAACCGTTTTTAATATACTCACTGAATCAACTTCCATAAAGAGCAGTTCGCTTAATGCGTTCTGCTCTTTGTTGCATTAACTACCAGGGAACGAGAGTAGAATAACAGAGTCAAGGCTGCCGATGTATAACGCCTGGCGGCCTTTCAGCATGGCGTTTCTGTGGATTTATGTTAACATATGAAAATAAACCTTTCCGGACATCTGATGTGAATTCAAAAGGAAGGATTGAAGTAATGAGCTTTCAATTGAATGATCAGGTCATTAGATTGTTGTGCGGCCGATTCTCTTATGAAGATGGCGAAGCCATCTACCAAGCTGGCAAAGTAACCTTTACTAGGGAAGATCCCGAAACATCAATCTACGAGGCGACGATCGAAGGAGAAAAGGCAATCATTCAAGTTTCCGTGGATTACTCGCGGGAGGAGCTCGATGCCATATGTTCCTGTCCCGTGTTTCATCCTGACGACCAATACTGTAAACATATCGCCGCCGTCCTCTTGAATATGAATGATTTTGGGATTGTTAATGGATCACCGACAGGTTCCCATTCCAGACCTTCTAAGTTTTCGGAAGATATGGAACTGACGAGCAGAATGCTGGAGCTATTTGACCACAAACCGCTGCGTCCAACCAGTGCCCGGCCTTTCTTCGACTCAAGGGAGATTCTGGATGTGGAATTCATCTGCAAGCCGGTTCCTTACAATGATAAGAAGTACCTGTTCGGTATTGAAATAAAGGTTGGAGCTAAACGATTGTATATCGTACAGAATGTAAGGCAATTTCTCAACCAAATAGATAAGAGAGAATCCTGTGTGATCTCCAAGCAATTCACTTACGATCCAAAGCTCCACAGCTTTCAAAAAGAAAATGATGCGATCATTCAATTGTTAATCCAAATCGTTGACAATGAACCCTTATATAATGAAGTAGAAAGACATGATTCCGATCGGTTGCTTATGATTCACCCTGCCTCATGGGAAGACCTTCTTTCATTGCTTACTAACGCTCCATCGGTAAAACTTGTGCACAGTGATAGCACATTTCATGGGATCTGTATATCGGACGAACCAATCCCGCTCGTCTTTGCGTTCGACCAATCAATGAGACAGGCAGAAGGCTATCAATTGGACGTACAAGGTCTAGATAGAATCACAGTTATGGAGCCCTACGGAGTTGTCATTACTGAAGGGAAGCTGCTGAAACCAACAACGGATCAGTACAAGCGTCTTTTGGAATTAAAGCAAATATTCGATGGGTCTCGTAAACACCAAGTATACATCATGCCGGAGCAAGTAGAACCTTTTATGGAAAAGGTAATCCCTGGTCTGATGAAGCTGGGCAGAGTCAGCATCGCCCAAGCTGTTTCAGATCGAATGGTGCAAACACCGCTAAAAGCCAACCTATTCTTGGATCGGGTGAAAGATCGGCTGCTTGCCGGATTGGAGTTTCAATATGGCGATATAGTCATCAATCCATTAGAAGCAAGTGGGCAAAAAGGCGTCGAGGGCCGACTACTCTTGCGGGACAGGGATCAGGAGCGACAAATTCTGGAACTTATAGAACAAAATCCCTTCATTAAGACGGATGGTGGATATTTTTTGTCTGACGAAGATGAGGAATACCATTTTCTGTACCATGTGGTTCCACAGCTGGAGAAGCTAGTACAGGTATTTGCAACATCAGCGGTAAAATCCAAACTGCACATTGGACATGTCCACCCGAAGGTAAGGGTCGATGTAGATGAACGAACCGATTGGTTGGAACTCCAGTTTGAGATTGAAGGAATTCCCGAATTAGAGATACGTAATCTCATTACATCACTCGAAGAGAGACGTAGATACCATCGGCTGCCAAGCGGAGCATTATTACCACTGGAAAGTTCCGAGTTTCAGGAAATGATCCATTTTCTAGATGATATAGGTATTCACAAGAGTGATGTAAAGGGGACAAAATTTCGTCTTCCGGTGGTTCACGGACTCCATTTGATAGATACCCTTCAAATGGGGAACACCGTCAGTTTAGGTAAATCGTTTCGCCGACTCTTGGAAAACATGCGCAATCCGGACCATCTGGAATTCCCGATTCCTGATGATCTCGCCCGTACACTCCGGGATTACCAGAAGTACGGTTTCCAGTGGCTGAAGACACTTGCCCACTACCGTTTCGGCGGCATCTTGGCAGATGAGATGGGTCTAGGCAAGACGATCCAAAGTATCGCTTTTCTGGTTTCTGTGCTGCCTGAAATTCGAGGTGTGGGAGTGCCGGCCATGATCGTATCGCCTTCCTCTCTCATGTATAACTGGAACAATGAGCTTAAGAAATTCGCACCGGAAATTCGAGTAGTGATTGCCGATGGCAGTAGAGAGGAGCGGGGCGGTGCTCTGCATGATGTATCCCAGGTAGACGTGATCATCACCTCTTACCCGCTTTTGCGCAGAGATTTTGCACATTATGCCGCTTTATCATTCCATACACTCATCTTGGATGAGGCTCAGGCATTCAAGAACCATAACACGCAAACGGCACAAGCGGTAAAGGCATTGAGGGCCCGGCACCGCTTCGCCCTCACAGGAACTCCTGTGGAAAACTCACTTGAGGAACTCAGGTCTATTTTCGATGTTGTGTTGCCCGGACTCTTTCCGGGCAGAAGGGCTTTTGGTGAATTAACCAGGGAAGCTGTGGCCAAACGGATCCGTCCATTTCTGCTTCGCCGACTCAAAACTGATGTATTGAAGGAGTTGCCGGAGAAGATCGAGTCTTTGCAAGCTTCCCGGCTTTTACCGGACCAGAAGAAGCTGTATGTGGCCTATTTGGCTAAACTGCAGCAGGAAACATTGAAACATTTGAATACGGACGGCTTTAACAAAAACCGAATCAAAATATTGGCCGGTTTAACCCGACTGCGCCAGCTGTGCTGCCACCCGGCCTTGTTCGTGGAGGGCTATGCAGGAAGCTCGGCCAAATTCGATCAGCTGATGGAGATGGTTGAGGAGTGCCGAAGCACGGGGAAGCGGATACTCGTTTTCTCGCAATTCACTGAAATGCTCGGCATTATCGGACGCGAACTTGGTTATCAGGGTGTGCCGTATTTCTACTTGGACGGGCAAACCCCTGCTCCCGAACGTGTTGAATTGTGTAATAGATTTAACGAAGGTGAGCGAGATGTATTTCTTCTATCATTAAAGGCCGGGGGCACCGGACTGAACCTGACCGGAGCGGACACCGTGATCTTGTATGATCTTTGGTGGAATCCTGCAGTGGAACAACAGGCGGCGGACCGAGCACATCGGATTGGGCAGAAGAACGTAGTCCAAGTGATCCGTCTGGTCACCCAAGGGACTGTGGAAGACAAGATGTATGAGCTCCAGCAGAAAAAAAAGAACTTGATTGATGAAGTGATAGAGCCGGGCCAAGACGGTTTATCTACCTTGTCTGAGGATGAAATTCGCGAGCTTCTGATGATTTAATAAAATGTCATAACCGATACTGGGGCCGTTGGTTTTATTTAGTGGTAATAAGGGAACAAATGGATAACAAGAGCATAACCAACCTAACGCCACGAGGCTGCCGCGATTAAGAATCGGCAGCCTCGTTCCGATAACAGGAGGGGCTGTTTTTTGAGAAAGTTAACTATTGGGTTAAGTTGGAGCTGGCTTCTGAAGCAGACAAATACATTTTGCACACGACGACGGAATTACTTCATTTCTTCCAGAAATTCCTCCAGACTGTCCCAAGTCGCGGTTATACCTTCGAGCATTCCCATATCCATTACGGTCTTGAGTGCATCGGCCGATGCGTACTCAGCGTGGTTGATCAGTTTCGTCTTGCCCTCATGTTGGACGAAGGTCAGCGTGATCAACGTCTCCGGCATTCCCTCAAGGAACTCAAACTTGCTAACCGATAGTGACCAACCTTTCGGCCCAAACCAGCGCTTTAAGTGTTCAACTTCCGAAAAAGCTTTAAAAACGAGCTCACGAGGTGCATCGAAAACGCGCTCCAGTACCAGAACATTATCTTCTACTTTCGATATCATTTTGTTTGTCGTCAATTCATTTTCCTCCTAAATAATAAATTATGTAGTTGTACAATTACTCCCAGCTAAGCTACTATGCCGTATCCCCGTTGTTACTTTCCTTGCAACTCACGTAAAAAATCGTCCAAGCGGTCGAATCTATCCTCCCAAATGGTTCGAAAGGAATCAATCCACTCGTCCAGTTCTAAGAAGGGCTGTGGCCGCAATTTATAGATGCGGCGATTCGCGCTTGGATGCACCTCAACGAGCCCGGAATCACTAAGTACACGTAGATGTTTAGATACCTGCGGCTGACGGAGCCCAAGTCGTTCGGCTATTTCTCCTACAGTGAGGGGACCGTCACGCAAAAGCTCGACAATGTGGAATCGGTTGGGCTCGGCAAGCGCACTCAAAGTTGTCATGTTCACGCCCATATAACATATCTCCTTTCCATCTAAATTTACACCTATAGGAATATTCGTGTGAAGGAATAATTAGCATCGAGAGTGAAAACCAGCTGATGTTTGTCAAGCACCTGAAGCTTGGTTAATGAGTAAAATGCTGCTATAGTGCTTTTAGGCATCACAAATAATCCTTCATTACTGTAGACACCAGAATCAAGTCCAGCATAGGCAACCACCCCTCGATGATAATGGCCGGTTGCTTCCAAAACGACGACAGGTTTCGTTCCCGAAAGCTGCTAAACATTTGAGGACAAGGACAAACCATTATAAATTATCCTTTACATCCGTATCAGAAGTATTTATAATTAATCACATAGATTTACTCGGGATTGAAAGCGGGGTTGTCTTATGAGAAAACTTATTATCTTCTCAATTATTGGTTTTTTTGCACAGTTGGTCGATGGGTCATTAGGCATGGGATTTGGAGCTACTTCCGCTTCCTTGCTTCTCTTCTTTGGTGTCGCGCCTGCTATTGCTTCTGCATCCATCCACATGGCGGAAATCGGTACCACGGCTGCCTCCGGAGCCTCGCATTTGTATTTCAAAAATGTTGACCGCTCGATTCTATTGAAACTTGTCGTGCCGGGTTCCATTAGCGCATTTGTCGGAGCAGCGTTTTTGAGCAGCATTCCTGGCGATACCGTTAAACCGTTTATCGCCGTCATGTTAACGCTTCTGGGTGTGTACATTCTTTTCCGTTTTCTTGGGAATATACAAACCTCCGAAAATGCCGCTATGCCGAAATATGCCAAAAAGTTTCTAATACCTCTAGGTCTGGTTGGAGGCTTTTTCGATGCAGTAGGCGGCGGAGGCTGGGGGCCGATTACAACACCTGCCCTTTTGGCCAAAAAAGGAGCATCTCCAAGAAAAGTCGTCGGAACGGTGGCAACAAGCGAGTTTGCAATCGCAGTATCCGCTACGCTTGGATTCTTATTATTTTTGGGCTGGGAGCAGTTCAATTTGATTTGGGTAGCAGCTTTTGTAATCGGCGGTGTAGTGGCTGCACCAATCGCAGCTTATCTAGTAAAAGTGATTCCGTCCTATATGCTTGGTGTGTTAGTCGGCGGGTTAATCATCCTTACGAACTTAAGAACGTTGATCCAATCCACCGGACTTCAATTAAATACCGCCCTTGTATACGGAGTTTTTCTATTGTTATGGGTAGTCGCAATTACCTATCAAATCCTTGTCAATAAATCACCAAAATCAGTGGAACAGAATGTGGAAACGGAGCTCGGATAAATAAAGCGAATGTTAGCTGAATCATTTATATAAAAGCATTTTTTAGAGACGACGTGTTTTTGTAGCCATGGCGTATTAATAAATAAAATTGAACAAACAAAAAGCAGATTCGACAAGCAGATCCTATTTTTCATTTCTTCGCAAAACTGGCTTTTGGGTAACATGTGTGATCAGTCATTAATCGGGAAACGATAGATCAATAAGTGGAACGGTAGTCTAGGACTTTATTATCACAGTCCCAGGCTGCCGTTATGTTTTATACTGCTTAGTTTTATTACTAGAATCGAAATAAAATAAAAAAGCCATCACTGATGATGGCTAAAATGTAACAACATGATTTCGACCATTCGCTTTGGCTTGATATAGTGCCTGGTCAGCCTTTTCAATTAAATGTTCTAATGATTCTTCAGTGTACTCTGTTATCCCTATACTAATCGTTATTGGAATAGGGTTACCATGATGTTCAAATTTAACATTTTGGATTAATTTTCTAAGTGAAAAATAAGCATGCCAAACAACCTCCCAATTTGAAACGCATTGGAAGGTTATACCACTAACTTTTTGTTATGCTGGACGGAAGGATTTCTTGCTTATTAAAATGGCATATAGCCAATGAACCAGCTTGTTCGCACACGCTACTAGGGTCACTTTGTGAGGCTTTCCTTCGGCTCTTTTGCGGTCATAGAAGTCTTTAATTCGAGTATTACGAGTACGGATTAGGCCACACTGTACGGCCATAATCAGGGCATATCTAAGCTGCCGGGAACCATGTTTGGTGATTCGATTTCGAGTTGCGGTGAACTTACCTGAAGCAAAAACACTGGGATCAATGCCAGCAAAGGCTACTAGTTTCTTTGGATGATCAAATCGGTCGACTTCTCCAATTTCCGATAAAATTGTTGCAGCAATTTTAGGTCCAATACCGGGAATCGACTGGATTTGGATTTAAGCGTTGTTGTGTCAGTTTGCAAAACCGAATGTGATGTTGGAAACTCGTTTAAAAAACGTAGTGAAACACTAGAATAGATAGCCCCAAAGACGCCTTTATATGCAGGGAAAACTTGATCCAAGACAGCCTGAAATTGCAGTTTTGTTTGCACACACATCTTTGAAAAGGCCTCATACTGCCGCGTCAGATAGCGCAGATTAAGCAGCTGAACGCCCCTTTTTTTGAAAGGTTCAAACTCTTCTCTATAGTGAAGCTTACCCAAAAGATAAGCATCAGCAGCATCCGTTTTTACTTTACGAAGATTGGATTTTCTAAGCCGATTTGAAATGAGCGGATTGATAACAATGAATAAATAGTGATGCTCCTCGAGGAACTGAACGACGGGGCTTTGGTAGTGTCCGGTTGCTTCGAGAATCAGCGTAGGACGATGTCCAGATGCATGCTCGACGTCCCGAATAACTTGAAGCAAGATCTCGAGTCCTTCTCGCGTATGCTCGAAATGAAATGTCCCTCTGTATGCTTTTCCACGATCTAAAAAAGCTTGTCCATGGCTTTCTTCTTTGATAATATCTAGCCCGATTACTGGATTCATCTGATCTCTCCCCTTGCAAAAGCTAACGTTGGGATCATTTGTAAAAATCCGTCCACAGTATCGATTATTCAAGGTCTGTACGATGGGAATGTCGATTTAGCGGATGCAGTTACGTGGTATGGAGAGATCACGGTTCCCGCAGACTGTACCGTAATTCAATTCGATTTAGGTTTGACCGCTGCTGGTACTCTTAAGGTCGGACAACTTACACTGAAGAATTTGACGAGTATTGGTTTTTAAAGTAACGAGAGTTCGTATATTGAAGAACGTATACGGTCGTATACAAATTTAAAAGAATAGTTGAATAAGCATCCCGATTGTCTGAAAATGGGTATAAATACCAATTGGAGATGATCGGGATGCCTGAAACTTTTCGCCGCCGAAGAATAGCGGAATTCGTTCAACGATTGATTTGGAGAAAACATGCTCTTGTTGAACAAATGGAGCTGCCGGAGCTTGCCGACATGAAGCAGATCACAACGGGGCAGATTCAAGCGCTGGATAGGGTGATAAGGGAAATGATTCAGGAGTTTGGATTCAGGAAGAGGATCTTAAATAGAAATCTCTAGTTCTTAGCATAATTAAATGGCACTTGGAAAACATAACCTCAATACCCAACTTATCACGGAGGTTATTTAAATGAATTTTTTCGAGATAATTAAAGACACATTTAAACCGTTTCTGGATGGTGAAAAACCACCCCTTCATGTGGGGGAGGTTATGAATCTGTGGTTTTATTTAACTGGCACAGAACAAACTCTGAGAGTTGACCAAGTGTCATACAATGTTGTTCAAGACCCTGAACTTAAGGGAAAATTAGAGGACATCATTAATAATATCCACAAACCTATGATCAATGAGCTAACCGAATTTCTAAAAAAAGAAGGCATTTCTCTTCCTAAGAGCAGTCCAGAAAAACCAATTGGTGACTACAGAACCATTCCTGAGGGAGCGAAAATGTCGGATGAAGAAATAGCAAACTTGTTGGCCTATAATTTAGTTATAGGAATTACGTCTGCTGTCCGTGGTTTAACAGAATCAGTACGAGCGGATGTAGGCATGATGTTTGCAAAAAATCAAATGATGAAAGTGACTTATTCATTAACGTTAAAAGACCTTATGGTTAAACGCGGCTGGATTAAAGTGCCACCTTATTATTTTCCGGGAGGCAACCAAACTTAATTGAACATGGTTATGAAGCGTATTCGAAAGCACACAAGCGAATAGAATACGCTATTTTTATACTCGAAACGAGTAGTATACAGCGGCATACAAACCATGAAACGCTGGACAATTGGCTTTTCGAAGTTCAATAGTTGAACAATGAGTAGGGAGTGTTTTTGTTGGCTAGTAACGAAACATTTCAAACTATGTATTCGATTCAATTAGAACTTTATTAAACACCCTGTATGTCAGGGGCAACGCCCTATAGAATATACATTGATTTTCACACCATTTTTCATGATCCAAGCAAAAATCTGTTGTAACAGCGAGGATTTTAGTATGTCTCAATACTCTATTGTAGCTAAGCCAAGCATTTAACGATGAAACGTTAAATATCCAGTCTATGTTGATAATCAATACATCAAATTTTTTTTCTTGTACTTTCTTATAAACCTCATTACGTTCTTCAACTTCATAACAATCTATAATGTTCGACTGTTTGCAATAATGAGTGAATACAATCCGCGCTAATTCATCATGGTGAGCGATAAGTGCGTTCATAGTTGACCTCACGGCCCTTCATAATCTATTTGGCTTTGAATAACGGGTGCAACCCAGCCGCCTTAGACAATCTCCTTAGGCCTGAAGCTTTGCGTCCTTACTTTTCAATAAGTTTGCCAGTGAGAGGAAGACTTTTTCAGTTTAATATTACTATGAAAATTGCATTCTTACACTCTAACATATGTACGGGTATAAATGCCAAATGGAGCTAATCGGATGCCAGAGACTTTTCGGAGCGGAAGAATAGCGGAATTCGTTCAACGATTGATTTGGAGAAAGCATGCTCTTGTTGAGCAGATGGAGCTTCCGGAGCTTGCCGACATGAAGCAGATCACACAGGGGCAGGTTCAAGCGCTTGACATGGTGATAAGGGAAATGATTCAGGAGTTTGAGATTCAGGAAGAGGACCTTAAATAGGCCCTCTTTTTTTATTCGAGTTTTAAATTTCTTTTTTTAATTTCACTTAACAACTGACTTAAAAAGCCAACATCAAGCGCCAAATTCATTGCTTGTAAATAAGTTGCTATTAGGTCTTCATTACTTAATCTACCTAGTCCATCTACGGAATAAGAAATATTAATCCCTTCCTTCTGTTAAATGTTAAGGCTAATTAACCAATTTCGAAAAAGTTGAATCATAAAATTAAAGTATAAAGTAATGTGTACAGCGGCATACAAACCGCGACACGTAGGATAATTGGTCTAACAAATGTTCGATAGCGCAAGAGTGTATACGCCCGTATACCGATAGTTTAAAATGGTTTACGGGGGTGATCGGAATGCCGGAAGACTTTTCGCCGTGGTCGGATTGCGGAGTATATCCAGCGCTTGATCTGAAAAAAGCATGTGCTCACGCAGCAGTTAGATATGCCGGAGCTGGCCGAGATGAAGTCGATTACGCAGGGGCAGATTCAAGCGCTGGACATGGTTATACGGGAAATGATTCAGGAGTTTGAGATTCAGAAAGAGGATTTAAGGTAATGGTTAGAAAAAGAAATCTTCATATTGGTTTATTTTACCTGTATGATATTAAAAAGTTATTCCTAATAGGTGTCCTCGTATTAATTATTTCATTATTAGTCGTGCATAAATCTCAAAGTTTGTATCCTATTGGAACTAAACTATCAGAAAAAAATTGGAGCGAATAGGTAAACAAGAGGTAATATTATCCTATAGTGGAATGACAAAGGATATAATTGAGGTTTTTATTCAAAATAAAAGTAAGGCTGAATTTAGAAGGCCACTGGAAGTCGAGCATGCAATATGGATTTGGTTATACTTAAGGCAGCGTGAATTACCTTACCCAGTGGCTGGTGTTAGAGTATATATTGACGAAAGATGGACGATTGACAAGGAATTACCTGCTCTTATCTTTAAGGAACAATTTGATAAATTGTATGATGAATATGGTGTAAATAATCAGTTAAACAAAGATGAAATCATCAGAAAAATGGCGTTAGCTTGGATTGGTGAACAAAAATACGAAAGAAGAGATTTAGATTGATGCATCGTCATAATAAGCTAATAGGAACCAAATTTTAAGCATTCATCCAAGTGTTTTTTATTTTGCTAAAGAAGTTCGATAGTGGGTCAGGAAGCTGCGTATTTATATTGCAGATGGTATTCTCAGCGAAGTTCCTGCATAAGTTTTTTCATTTTAGAGTAATGCCCGCTTACACGATCAACTGTAACATTATAAAGAAGCTGATTTTTAGCCAGTTCGGACATCTCGAAATCGATATCAACATTATTATTGTTATTGTTCATAACGGTTTGCCCCATTTCAACTATTCGGAACGGAACTGAGGGAGCACCCGGACCCCCCAAATGTTTTTCATGAGTCTGTTTCATCGCCAATCTTTTGCTGTTTTCCCCATCCAACTTGCGTTGGAACTCTTCATGAAAAACAACGGATTTGGACTTATAGTGAGGAGTATCCATATTAGCAATATTGTTTGCAATAACCTTGTTCCGTGTGCTGAGTATGTCCAGCAGCGATTCATTAAGCCTTGATGTTTTGGATTCGATCACGAAAATTTCTCTCCTCATCACACAAAATAAAAAGAGACCTTTACCCTCTTGCTGGGTAAAGGTCTCGCTAACAACAACGTTGCCAACAAAGCCGGAGACTTTTGATCTCGTAATGACGACTTTGTTTATCAGCTACTCCCCTTTAACAGGTGTATGTAGTTAAGTTAAGTTATCATTTAATAGTATTAAATAATTTTTTCCCTGTCAACAGCATATATTGTGATCTAAGCCAGTCTCTCTGATGTGCTTGTGAGGAGAGTTCATATCTTGAGTATTGTATACGGGTCGTATACAAATTTAAAAGAATAGTTGAATAAGCGCCCCGATTGTCTGAAAATGGGTATAAATACCAATTGGAGATGATCGGGATGCCTGAAAATTTTCTCCGTAGAAGTAAAGAAATTCAGATCTTTGTTTACTGTATCTCAATAATTAGTGTATCTTTTTGGCCAGGTTTTTATCGAATTTTAACATCGGGTGTTTTGTACCACCTTTTTACGTGGAAAATATATGAATTACTAAAGATTAGAAACACATTAGCTCATATTATGACTGCTTTTGCCTTTATAAAGAAACCTTGGATAACAAACAAAAACCGATATATACAGCGGAATACAAACAGCGACACGCACGACAATTGGTTTTACGAAGTTCTTATGCGCAATAAAAGTGATATTGTTAATTTCGCCCCTCAATTTAAGGAATATGGTAAAATAGTAGCTTACGATGAATGCGATGCCAGCAATAAGATGCATCGAATGATCGGGGTCGACTAAGTATCCAGTGTGTTGATCTTGTCCTCCACCTTCTTGTACTTCGTATTGATAAACCACAATCAATCATACCTAATTGGAGTGTTCACATCATGATTAACAAAATCGATTCGTTAGACAGTGTCGTTGCTATGGTACCCATCCTTAAAGCCGCGGTTCCTGCTGATCTTTCCATAGCTATTTGTGATTTAGAAAAGTTCATTGCCTACTTTCCAGGTGAAACAATAAATTTAAACATCAATATAGGTCAGGCTTTAAACCCAGAGGAACCTCTTACACATGCGCTACGCGACAATAAACCGTCTAAAGCTGAGGTTCCAGCTGATTTCTATGGATTTGAGTTTACCGGAACGGCAACACCTGTTCACGATAAAGATGGCAGAGTCATTGGAGGAATTGCAGTACAATTGCGTAGGCAAACTGAGTTAAGAAATATTGCCGATCAAATTTCTGAATCATTATCACAGGCCAATCAACGAATTGTGAATGTCGTGGAAGGATCAAATTTATTAGCTGAGTTCACCCAAAAACTTCTTATTTCATCCCAGCGGGCTGGAGAGGGTGTTAAGAACACCGACGAAGTGCTGTCTATTATTAAAAAGGTTGCTGACCAAACGAATTTGTTAGGATTAAACGCAGCTATCGAGGCCGCTCATGTTGGAGATAAAGGTAGAGGGTTCGAAGTTGTGGCTAAGGAAATTCGAAAGTTATCTCAAGAAACAGTAACCTCGGCGCAAACGACGCGTGAAACCTTGGCCCATATCCAAGAAGTTACTAAACAAATCGGAACTTCAATTGAGCAAATAGCAGCTATTGGTCAAGAGCAAGCGGCATCTACTCAACAAATTTCAGCTTTTATTAAACAGATTGAAGAGATGTCTAATAAACTTAAACAGTTTGCAAAAAAACTTTAAGGTCCTTGTTGGCGGTTTGGTGGTGTTCTCCCCTATTTATTCAAGAGAAATTCGATATCCCTTTTGTATTAGGTTATTCCCAACCGATACGCCGTCTTCTCTTGATTCGCATGTTACAAATCGTTTAGACGCCCGCTTAAAAATCGGATAAAGCTCGGTGGATTGTTGTTTTTTGGACATCGGTAGTGTTTAAATTCAGCTAACGAAGTTCGATAGTTAGCAGGCTTCGGACAGAGGTTTGTGGAACTAATGGGGCAGGATAGTGATACAAATAGTAAAATGAGGAATTAATGTTAGGCATTTGACGAATACTGTAAAAATAAATTGCGAATGAAGTAAAGGATGATGGAAATGGTTAATACATCTACCACAACACTAACGATGAAACGTTCTTTTGATGTCACTGCTGTTAAAGTATTTGACGCTTGGCTGAATCCAGAAATGATGAGAAAATGGTTTTTTACGATGGAAACAACGAATAAAGTGGCAAAGAACGAGCCTTACGTCGGTGGGACATGGGAAATTGTCGACCATCGAGAAGGTAAAGATTACAGGGCAGTTGGTGAGTACATTGAAATTGACCCACCAAGTAAATTAGTTTTCACATTTAAAATGCCTCAATTTAGTGATACAGAGGATAGGATTACAGTAGAAATTAAATCTTTTGAAAAGGGCTGTGAGATGACCTTTACACAAGTTATTTTGGTTCCTCATGAAGAAGGTTGGACTGAAGAAGACATTGAAAAAGCTCTTGGTGAATATAATAGTCAAACCGAACAAGGTTGGAGTTATATGTTTGAAGGGTTAAAACAATTAGTTGAAACGGGTAAAATTAATTACCCATCATAAATGTTAATTACAATTCAATCACTTGCGGCTACTTTCGCTCGTGTTTTTGTTTATTTCGTTGTCCAAACAAATTATGTAATAGAAGAGGAAGGGATTGTTTATCTAACGGGAAACAAGAGCTTAATAACCCAACCTCGAGGCTGCCGCGGAATTGATTGGCAGCTTTACTGCGTTAAGGGCAGTAATCCTCAATATCGGAAATAATAGTAGAGTAACGGTTTGGCAGGATTGCGCTTCAGACTGACGATAGCCCGAGAGCAGAGCAAACTGATCACTAGAAACAGCACGATTACAGCTACGGTAAAGCCGGGCGTCGACCACATCAAGCTCGTTACCATTTGTTCCCCCAACTACATAACGGCTACTCCTTCTTTTGGTTATTGATAAACAGACAGACAGCATAGCGTAATAGATGTTTCCATGGTAAAGTATGGATATATAACCGGGGTCAACGTTATAAGAAATTGGCACATAATCTGAAAGGAAGGAAGCAAAGTCATGGATGTATTATATGTTTCAGATCTAGACGGTACGTTACTGAATGATAACCAGACGCTAAATGTAGAAACAATAGAAACACTTAATCATTTAATTGAACATGGAATGCATTTTACAATAGCTACAGCTCGTTCTATAGAATCTACTAAAGAAATTATTAAAGAGTTAAACGTGAATTTACCCATCGTATTAATGAATGGAGTATTTATATATGACTCCCATAATGAACGCTACATTAAAACCAATTACTTATCCAATCAGCTTGGTACCCAAATTATTCAAACTTATTTGCAGTCCGGCCTAAATCCTATAGTTTACACAATTGATCATGATGGAAATTCTCGAATATATTATAAAGGTACCTTTAACAATAGTGAAGCCAACTACATAGGCAACAGATTAAGTAAAGGTGATACCCGATTTAAACTGGTTAACAATTATGATGAATGTATGAATGAACACATTATTACAATCAATGCGATAGATACTTTCAATAAATTGGAATACGCGTATAAACAATTTATGAATGAACCGGAATGCAATTGTCACTTTGGACCAGATATTTATTCTCCTGGATATCATTGGCTTGAAATAGCAGATCAACGCGCTACTAAGAAAGAAGCGGTATTATTTTTAAAGAGTAAATATAACTTCAAAAAATTAGTTTGTTTTGGAGATAACTTAAATGATTTATCCATGTTTGAAGCAGCTGACGAGAAATATGCAGTAAGTAATGCACATGAAATTCTAAGGAATAAAGCAGATAAGATCATTGACAGTAATAATAGCAATGGAGTCTCAACATTTTTAAGTTCCATCTATGATCGTAGCTCAATAGGTCCGAATGAAATATAACATGGATATAAATTAAATTGATTACTAGCGACTCAAGGACAGATTTCAGAAAGCGCTGACATCCGTTGAACCCTTTTTATATATCAGGCCATTCGGCTCTCGGTCCGCAAGTGCGTTTTCGGAAACCGACGAGAGCATTATAAGATAAGAACATAGAACAAAGGATTCTATACATCAGTTTTTAAATAAACTTGATGTTTTTATTATTTTAAAGGCCTGGCTGCGAGGTTAAGTCTTCAACTCAGTTGTTACGCTACTTTAGCCTCTTATGTTTAAGAAGACTAAAACGAGGTGTTGGGACAATGAAGATTCATGAACTATCATTTTTGTCTTTACGAATATTAGCCGTGTATTTGTTTTATTTAGGATTAACCGAATTGGTAAAAGTTTATTATTTTGGCATTCCCAGTTGGTTAGGTATTGATGTATTTGAATTTGAATTTGATGCAAGCCGATTGATTTTGTTATACACCATTCCAGCTGGTTTTTTATTAAGCATCGGCATCATACTTTGGGCGTCAGCAAATAAACTATCATACATTATATTAGCTCGTAGAAAACAAGAAGAGCAAACCCTTGAATTCAAGTACACTTATGTAATGATAATTTCTATCGTTGGATTAGTCATTGTTGTATTTTCGACGGTGAATTTAATTAAAGGTGTTCCTAATTTGTGGACTAATCATTTGTACGTTACAAGTCCAATATTCAAAGAGAATGTATACATTGTAATTGCTGAATCTATTAAATTGATTGCCGGATTATGTCTCTTTTTAAGGGCGGATGTATTCTGGAGGGTAATTGCAAATATTCAAGAAAGAAATCGGTAAAATTGTAGGGGGCAGTGGTATGGAGAACGTTAACACAGCCGCTATATAGCTATGAGATTTACGAAAGAGAACATAAGATTGCGCAAGAGTACTGGGAAGGTTTTGTGTAAGGCACAATCTGAATTATAGACGCGTTTGGAATGAGAAGAGAGAATTGGTTGAGGATCAATATATTACAGAAAATCATGCATTGATGATGTATCAACCATTTTAGAATTAGGAAACATATTCCTTCTATTTAATTTGTGCAAAGAATAAAAGCAGGTGAACCCTCTGATCAGTCTAACCATTATTAAAATCGTCATATCTGTTGTTATCGTATTTGTACTGGCGGAAATCTCCAAAAGGGTCAATCCTCAAATCGCAGGGATGATCTCGGGGATTCCGTTAGGCACGGGTCTTTCGATTTATTTTATTACTATGGAACAAGGAATGGATTTTACGTTAAGCGGGATACCATGGGGGATTGCCGGGCTAGCAGCTGCCCTTATCTTTTGTTTAGTATATCTACTTATTTCTAGGACCCTCACTTTCAATTCAAAATTAATAGAAATTTTAATTTCGTCAGCGGCGGGAATCATTGCATTTGTAATGATCGGATCCTTGATCTTTTTAATGGATATCGATGTGGCATTGGCCTCTTCGATATTTATACTCGTTTTCATTATAAATCTTATCCTAATGAACAAGCTGATAGGAAAACAAGAAAAAAGTACAGGATCCAAAAGCAAAGGTATACATTATTTCATCAGAGGAATTACAGTCGGAATGATTTTAGTATTAATCACCGGCATGGCTTCTTTGGTTGGCAGCAAATGGGCAAATATATTAAGCTCGTTTCCTTCAACGCTTTTCCCGCTAATCGTAGTACTGCATTATGAGGATGATCATCGACTATTTCCTTATGTCATTTATGGGTTTTCGTATAGCATAGCTACGCTATTTGTTTTTTACATTGCTTATGCATACTTAATTCCAATATACGGTCTTAATATGGGGTATTTTATCATTTATGTCATTTGTGCAGCGTTTCTATATTTGTTTCAAAAATTACGAGTGGGTTTTGGGTTGATTCGATGAGAACTACTCATCAATTTAACCACCTTAGGGCAAAAAATGCCCACCGACCATAATGGCCAGTGAGCGTATGGGCTGCTCTTGTTACACGGATACGAGAGCTTGATGATGGATTTTTACAAAGTGAATTTGCAATGAGCCGAAAAATATTTTTCCTTGGTTGTAGTGAAGCTCACATTTGTAACCATACGCACGGATTGCGGATTGCAGCGCTTTATAGCCTGGCAGCCCGTGTACTAAAGACGTAATCCGCTCCGTAACATGGGTTGGTAGTTCCGAAAACATAGTGGCATGAATTCCATCAGATACCGATATAAAATGGGGAAACTCGGTTTTGTTAAAATAGGATAGCGTAGCACGGTCCTCGGCAATCTCCAATATTTCTTTGTTTATACGGTTTAGGTTGATCGTGATATTTTTGAAAAAGTAGATTCCAAAGCCGATTTTATTGGTTATTGGATTCAAGCGTTTTTTCCATGTCAGCACTTTTGCTGCTAGATGAATCTCCGCTAGATCTGTCCATGTACTCCATTGGAATAACGATGTAAGTAATTTTTTCATGATGGTATTGCTCCTTCGGGTGATTGATTTATGGCTTCCTCACCATTAGGGGTATGAGGTGAAACGTGTAAAGAAGAGCGCCCACCGAACCATGAGTGTCAGTAAGCGATAATCATCTTTATGCCTATGCGTTTACTGAAAGGGATTCGGAGCAGAAACACTAGATATGACGGTAGGAACCATAAAGTTCAATAAATTGAAATTTATATTGCGATCATAGGTGAAATTTTGATAATACTTACCATTGAGATCTCAAGGAAGAGATCGCGATTTTAAAAAAGGCCATGCACATCTTCAGCAAAGAAAGGAACTAAGGTTCCAATTCATCGAGGATCATCGCTCCGAGTTTCGATTGGAGAAGATGTGCGGCGTGTTAAAGGTATCCAGGAGCGGCTATTACAAATGGCGAGCATCCGAGGCTTCTGAGCAGTGTAAGCGTAAAGAGCTGCTGACAGAGTGCATCAAGCGGCACTTTCATGATTCAGATGAAATCTATGGAAGCCCGAGAATACACAACGAACTTGTGAAGGAAGGCTGGATCGTATCGGAACGTACGGTCGGCCTCATTATGCGTGAACAAGGGCTGCACTCCTGTATGGCGCGTAAGTTCAGAGTCATGACAACAGACTCGAACCACGATATGCCCATTGCCCCGAATGTCCTTCAGCAAGATTTTGCAAGCAACGAAGCCGAATGAAAAGTGGGTAGCCGATATTACCTACCTTCCATGTGCCAAGGGAAGCATTACCTCGCCAGCATCTTGGACCTGTACACGAAACAAATCGTTGGATGAAAACTAAGCGAACGAATGACAACGGACCTCGTCATGGGTGCATTGAAACAGGCATATACCGAAAAGCTGCCTGGAAAAGGCTTGATTCACCATTCTGACCGCGGTTCCCAGTATGCCTCCAAGGAGTACCGTAAGCAGCTGGAAAGCTACGGTATGAAGCCCAGCATGAGTCGTAAAGGCAACTGTTATGCTAATGCCTGTATCGAGGCTTTTCATAGTATCTTGAAGCGTGAGTTCATCTACAGCAAACCAAAATCCAAGACCAAGCAAGAAGCACAGCAGAAACTATATTTCGAGTTCTTTTACAACCGGAAAAGATCGAATAGTATAATTGGTTACATGTCACCCGTACGCTTTGAGAAGTACTACGAAAGAGCAGCTTAGCTAACCGGTGTCCACTTTCTTGACAGAAGAGCAATGATTGGCTATTATCTGCGTGCGAGAAACTCGGAGGGAATTTATGGCAAGCATGAACAAAACTAAAGGGATTATTTTTGATATGGATAATACATTGCTGCAATCCAAAATTGATTTTGCGGCAATGAAACTTGATGTTTATGATTTTCTTGGAAGGTTTAAACTGCTGCCTCATGATTTTCCCGTCCAGGAGCATACTACGTCAACTATGATAGAATGCGCCAAGAAATCAGGAATGACTTCTGAAACCTATGAAGCGGCTATGAAGATTACAGAAAAGCATGAACTCAAAGGGATGGAAGGCGCAGGGCTTGAACCGGGAGTTATGGATCTGATTGAATCACTACATACGAAATATATACTAGTTATAGTTACGAATAATTCACGTACGGCTGCTCTAAAAGCTCTAGAGAAAACCGAAGTCAGGAAGTATTTTGATTTCATCATAGGGAGAGAACAAATGACTTCACTGAAGCCCTCTCCTTCCGGATATCTGGTAGCTAAGAGTCAATTTAAGCATATATTATCCGATGAATGGATTGCCATTGGGGATTCATGGATTGATGGTAGAGCATCGATCGACGCAGGAATACCCTTCATATGCTATAAAACAAGCTGCGAAGAGATGTTGAATAAAGGAGTAAACCCCATCGGCCGAGTAAACAACATCATAGAAATGTTAGATTTTATAAGATGAGCAAACTCGTGTTATTTACTAGAATAGGGTATTCCTGTCTTCCAACCACGAATATTAATTGTTCCATCGACTGGTATACACGTATCGGCAGCTTAAAGAGCATGGCATTGAAGTGGACGAGTTAATGACTCTTCGTAAGTCGGTAGGGCTAACGGCGTCGGTCGGATTCCAAGTCGGTGTCAGAAGAAACCTGTCGGAATTAAAAGTGCAAGCTAACAGAACTTGCAGATGTAATAAATCAAAGTGAAGAACCTTGGAACCGATCTTCTTCGCTGTACCTTCTGAATTTCGCAAATGGGAGGAAGAGCATCATGATCAAACTCAAGAATTATGGGTTGGATTTTATAAAAAAAATGCAAACATGCCCAGTATCAGTTGGCCAGAAGCGGTGAAAGATGCGATTTGTTATGGTTGGATTGATGGTATACGTAAAAGCATGGATGACATCAGCTAGAAGATTCGGTTCACACCACGTAACCCACGCAGTATTTGGAGCGCAGTAAACATCAAGTATGCCAATGATCTTATTCATCGAGGGTTGATGAGGCCGGCAGGTCTCAAAGCATTCGAGGAACGAAAGGAAGACAAATCAGCGATATATTCTTATGAGCAAAAGAATGGCATACAGCTCGATGATGTTTATGAGCAGCAATTTCGTGCGAACCCTCATGCATGGGAATTCTTTCAAGCCCAAGCAGCTTGGTACTAGAGGGCTGCTATTTGGTGGGTCATTAATGCGAAGAAAGAAGAGACCAGGCTTAAGCGTCTCAACACACTTATCGAAGACTCAAACCATGGGCGAACCCTACCCCAGCTGACCCGTCGGACCAAGTCAGAGTGATCTGCAAGCAGCGGATTAGCATAGAATTTGAACCTAAGGCTAAGCGCCGACATCGGGACCTGCTGAGTATTAATAGAATCGTTTGATAAAGGCCCACGTACAATCGTGGGTTTTTATGTTATTAAATACTCTATTGACACTGCATAATATTGGGATTATTATGAAAATAACTTAGATATATCAGTTGAATATTATGAATACATCTATAATTTGATCGTATAAAGGGTGATGTAATGAAACAAGGAAAAACCAATTTGGCTTACGAGATCATTAAGGAAAAAATATTAAGCGGTGAATTGAAAACGCTCTCTGATATCTCGGAGGATAGGCTGCAATCGGAGCTGAACATCAGCCGCACTCCGATTAGAGAAGCATTGCAAAAATTGGAGCAGGAGAAGCTTGTTTATATTTATCCCCGCAAAGGCATCATCGTTTCTGGCATTACCGTAGAATTACTCAATGAAGTGTATGAAATGCGGGAATTGATCGAACCCTTCGTAGCTAAGAATGTGTGCCACAAGCTTTCGGAGGAATGGCTGATAGCAATGAAACACAGCTTAACGGAACCGCCTGAAGGGATGACACCGGATGAACGAAAAGCCTATTATATTGATCTAGATAAACAGCTGCATCATCAAATCATCTATTCGTATCCTAATACCTTTATCCACAATATTATGGGCAATATCTATGACCATAATCATAGAATTTTTGTTCTCACCTCATCCGTTAATGAGAAGCATAACGTCTCGATCCCCGAGCATGTAGCCATTATTGAAGCTTTTCTGGAGAGAGATCCGGATAAGGTCGAATTGAGAATGAGAGAACATATTACTTCATCCAGAAGAAATGCCATTGAATACTTGATCAAGAAATATCAATAAAGAGGAGAGTAGAGACATGACACAGATGACCGCTGCAAAAGCAATCGTAGAAGTTCTATTGAGAGAGGGCGTTGAGAAGGCGTTTTGTGTGCCCGGAGAGAGCTATTTGAGCGTCTTAAACGCCTTGTATGAAACACCGCAGATAGAACTGATTTCCGGTCGCCATGAAGGAGGCGTTTCCTTCATGGCTGAAGGTTATGCAAAAGCCAGCGGTAAGGTAGGGGTTTGTTTCGCCACCCGAGGGCCGGGAGCAACCAATCTGTCCATCGGATTGCATACCGCTCATCAAGATTCCACACCTATGGTTGCTTTTATCGGACAGGTAGAAAGATCATTCCGGGGCCGGGAAGGCTTTCAAGAGATCGATATGGCGGAATATTTCAGTCATCTGGTCAAATGGACGGTGGAACTGAATGATGCGCATCGAGTCACAGAGATAGTCCACAGGGCTTTTCATCTCGCCAAATCCGGCAGACCGGGTCCTGTTCTTATTTCTTTGCCTCAGGATGTTTTGGATGAAGTAGCGGAAATGGAGTTCCAGGAAACGGAGATTTTATCCAACCCGCGTCCGGATCACCAAGCCGTGGTCAGAGCCAAAGAAATTTTGCAGCAAGCAAAGCGTCCGGTGATTATCGCCGGGGGCGGGGTAACAGGTACCAAGTCTGCCAGAGAACTGGTGGAATTAGCAGATAAACTGCAAGCACCTGTAGCTACGGCGTTTCGCCGATTCGATGCGTTTCCTAACCAACATCCATATTACATCGGACAATTGGGAGTAGGTGCTGCACCGTATTTGGTGGAGTGCGTAAGGGAAGCGGATGTTGTTCTTGCCTTGGGGACTCGGTTCTCGCAAATTACAACACAGAACTATACGCTGTTGGCTTCCAATACCAAGCTGATTCATGTCGATATTTCACCGGATGAATTGAACAAAGTATACCGCCCGGCACTTGGGATTGTAGCTGACTCGAGAAACTTTATGCTCGATTTGCTTGCCGAGTTGGGTGAATCAAGTCAAAGCGAATCGCGTGAAGCTTATATACAGGGACAACGCAAGAAATATGAACAATATTCCGAGGTTCGCGCTACTTCCGGTCAAGATTATGTGAATTTGGAAGCGGTCATGGGCGATCTGATGGCCCACCTTCCTTCTAACACCATATTTACATCGGATGCAGGTAATTTCTATGGATGGATGGCCAAGCATTACCGCTTCCAGGAAGAAGGGACTTTTGTGGGACCGACCTCCGGCGCGATGGGATACGCCCTGCCGGCAGCCATTGGTGCGAAGGTTGCCCAACCGGAGAAAACGGTAGTGGCGTATGCCGGAGACGGCGGGTTTATGATGACAATGCAAGAGCTGGAGACGGCTGTGCGTAATCGAATTCCTGTCTTGGCGATTGTCGCGAATAATAACATGTACGGAACGATCCGAATGCATCAAGAGAAGCATTTTCCTGAACGTGTCATTGCAACGGAATTATCAAATCCGAATTTCACAGAGATCATGGTCAGTATGGGCGGACATGGGGAGCTAGTAGAGAAGAACGAAGATTTTGTACCTGCACTGCAGCGGGCGTTGGCTTCACTTAAACCGGCGTTGATCGAGGTGCGAATCGACCCGCAGCAAGTATCCGTAGCCAAGACGATCGAAGAAATGAGAGCAGCGCAGACTGTAAAACAAAAATAAATCATCTTATGGAGGAAAGATCAACGTTTATTTCGTTGGTCTTTTCTTATGGAAAAAAGAAGGAGCCGTTAGGCAACAGCTCCTCATTGCTTTATTACTTATAAATGACACTGCCGGCTTCTTTGAATTCTTTGGATTTTTCATCCAAGCCTTTCTCAATGGCTTGCTGATCCTCGAGTCCTTGCTGTTTGGCATATTCGCGAATGTCCTGTGTAATTCTCATGCTGCAAAACTTAGGGCCGCACATCGAGCAGAAATGAGCTGTTTTGGCACCCTCTGCAGGCAGTGTCTCGTCATGATATTCCATCGCTCTTTCCGGGTCCAGAGATAAGTGGAACTGATCTCTCCAACGGAATTCAAAACGTGCTTTGGATAAGGCGTTGTCTCTTTCTTGAGCTCCGGGATGCCCTTTGGCTAAGTCTGCTGCATGAGCTGCGATTTTATACGCGATAACCCCGTCGCGAACATCATTCTTGTTTGGAAGACCCAGATGCTCTTTTGGCGTGACATAACAGAGCATCGCTGTTCCGAACCAACCAATCATGGCAGCGCCGATGGCTGAAGTAATATGGTCATACCCAGGGGCAATGTCTGTGGTAAGAGGTCCCAAGGTGTAGAACGGAGCCTCCTGACATACTTCAACCTGACGATCGACATTTTCTTTAATCAAATGCATGGGAACGTGCCCAGGTCCTTCAATCATGACCTGCACATCATGTTTCCATGCGATTTGCGTTAGTTCGCCAAGCGTATCCAATTCCGCAAACTGAGCTTCATCGTTGGCATCCGCTATGGACCCCGGACGCAAACCATCCCCAAGGGAAAACGCAACATCATAGGATTTCATGATTTCACAAATCTCTTCAAAATGGGTATAAAGGAAATTTTCCTGATGATGCGCCAGACACCATGCAGCCATGATGGAACCGCCACGAGAAACGATACCTGTGACCCGCTTCGCCGTGAGAGGAACATAGCGTAAAAGTACGCCAGCATGAATCGTAAAGTAATCTACGCCTTGTTCGGCTTGTTCTATGAGCGTATCGCGGTAAATCTCCCAGCTCAGCTCCTCCGCTTTTCCTCCGACTTTCTCCAAGGCTTGATAAAGGGGAACCGTCCCGATCGGTACAGGAGAATTGCGGATGATCCACTCACGGGTCGTATGAATATTTTTGCCGGTGGACAGGTCCATGATGTTATCTGCGCCCCAGCGTGTAGCCCATCTCATTTTTTCTACTTCTTCTTCGATTGATGAAGCGACAGCCGAGTTTCCGATATTGGCGTTGATTTTGACTAAAAATTTAGTGCCAATTATCATGGGTTCGCTTTCCGGATGATTGATGTTTGACGGAATAATCGCCCGACCGCGAGCGACTTCACTGCGTACAAATTCAGGAGAAACATTCTCGCGAATAGCGATATATTCCATCTCTGGAGTGATGATCCCTTTCTTGGCATAATGCATTTGTGTTACATTGGATCCGCTTTTAGCGCGTAACGGCTTACGATACAATCCTGGGAATATTTCTTCCTGACTTACGGAGTCTTCTTTTATGTAACCGTTGTCTTCGGGCTTGATCGCTCTTCCTGTATATTCTTCAACATCGTTGCGCTCCAATATCCAATTGCGGCGGTTCAACGGAAGGCCAGCACGAATATCGGTGTGGACATCGCTGTCCGTGTATGGACCGCTGCAATCATATACCCGTACTGGAGGGTTCTCTTGCTCGTTGTCGCCTTGGACTGTCGGGGTTAAACCAATTTCGCGCATAGGAACCTTGATATCCTCACGTGAACCCTGCACATACACTTTCTTGCTCCCCGGAAAAGCCGAAACATTAGGGGTTACTACATTTTCTTTGATTTCGCTTGCCATTTCAATTCCTCCTCAGAATGAATGTGATCAAGCGGAGAAAACCTTGATGCAAACAAAAAAGACCGCAACGTGAAAGAAGCGGTCTTTGTATACACAAAGGCTAAGACATTTCCTCCGCTGGCATTACCCAGATCAGGTATTACGGTCGATAGCATTCGGCTACCCTCTCAGCCTGGCTATACCAAGCTCCCGTGTTTATTCAACTGTCATACCAATAATAACCATAGAAAATTGAAAAATCAACCTATTTTTTAGAAAGTGTGATGACGGTGTCCGCCATGTGCTCGTCGGCGATCCCATGAAGTTGAAGATCTACGGCGACAAAGTGGATGGCTATGGAGGAACTTACTTTAAAGTGCATAATTAATAAATAAATTATTTCTTTAGAACTTTATGGAAATCAGATATGATGAATAATGAACGTGTGCATAACAAATGAAATTGACGAACTAGGAGAGAACAAGGATGAATGCGAGACCCGAAACAGAAACACGAAATTATAGAATACCGCTGTTTTGTATGGTCACCTTGTTGTTCTGGTTTTCGATGTATACTTGCGTGCCGATATTGACCGCCTATGTTGAATATTTAGGCGCTTCTTATAAAATGGCGGGACTGATCGTCGGCATGTACGGATTGAGTCAGATGCTGCTGCGGATACCGGTAGGCGTAGTATCGGACCGTTATCATAAGCGAAAATTGTTTATTGTATTCGGGTTGTTTTTTTCGGTATTATCCGGAGTCGGGATTCTAGTAACACAGCAGCTGACATGGATTCTCTTGCTTAGGGCTGCAGCAGGAGCGGCAGCGGCGACTTGGGTAGACTTTACGGTCTTGTTTGCCAGCTACTATCGTAAGGAGGAAACAACGCAAGCGATCGGAACGATCTCTTTTTACAATTCACTTGGTCAAATGTTCGGAATTCTGTGCGGCGGGTGGTTCGCCGATATGTATGGTTGGGAATCGTCTTTTCTGATCGGTGCAGCTGTAGGGGTTTTGGGACTCACGGGTGCGTTTTTTCTGGTGGAAACCCCTAGGAAGAATACGCAGGAAATGACCTTCAAAGGCGTGCTTGAGGTGGGGAGCGATAAGATGCTGCTGACCGTCTCTTTTCTGGCCATCCTCTTTCAAGTGCTGACCTTCGCTACCGTGTTCGGGTTTACCCCCGTGTATGCTCAATCTCTCGGCGCAACCAGGCTGGATATGGGTTTGCTTACGTTTTTTTCTACGTTTCCTATGGCGATCGCGTCATTGGTAGGGGGTCGATATGCAGCCCGTAAATTAGGTGAAAAGAATATCATTGTCACCGGTTTTGTATTAACCGGAGTGTTTACTATTCTTATTCCATTCTCCCATTCCTTGTGGATGCTGATGATCACGCAATGTCTCGCAGGGTTTGGCCGAGGCTTTACTTCACCGGTGTTGATGGCGCTGAGCATCAAGCATATGGACGTTGGGAAAAGAGCAACGGCCATGGGTTTTTACCAGGCTATTTATGGTTTGGGCATGTTTGCAGGTCCCTTATTTATGGGAATCGCCGGCGATTGGCTGACGTTAAAGCAAGGCTTTATCATTATAGGCGCCTTGGGATGTGTCGCGGCATGGCTGTCCCATACGATGCTAAAGCAGCGGGGGATGCCATTACGGGAATCCCGTTCGGCGGATCATACGTTCTAATAACGGCAACCATACGCCCGAGCGGTTGGCCCGAGCGAAGGTTGCGAAAAAACTACATTAGATAACCAAAGCAGTGGAAACAATAACCAGAAGAATGAAGAGCACAAGGATCACGCCGGTAGAAGTAAAGCCATGACCAAATCCTCTGACGAAGCTCATAGATGACAACCTCCTTCCGTGTTAGCTTCTGCATTTTATGAACAGCAGGGGTGTTGGGATTGGGCATTCTCCAAAATATGTGTTTGTTCCGGGTAAACCTGTCGTTTCCAATGGCATGGATTTTCAATATGATGCGGTGTGGGAATCGCCGATGACCCAAAGGATCCCACCCGCAGAAGGAATAGACGGCTGCGTATATGCGTCGTCTATTGGCCGTTGGTGCGTTCAACGCTGTAGGGGGACGATGGTATTCGCAGCCTTTTTATCTGTTCCATAATTAGGTATATTTAGATACAAAACTCAACATTGATGGAGAGCAGTCAGGACAAAAGGTGGGAGGAGGCAGGGCATGTTTAACGGTAGCAAGGCGATCATTATTGGTGGGGGCATCGGAGGGCTGGCCGCGGCCATAGCTTTGCAGGACTCCGGCTGGAGCGTCTCCGTATTCGAGAAGACAGCGGAGCTGCAGGTGATCGGAGCGGGTATTGTGCTGGCGGCCAATGCGATGAAGGTGCTGGAGAAGCTTGGAGTGGCTGATCAGGTGCGTGAACAGGGTTGTCCGGTAGGAAAAGGAGAAATCCGTACGTGGAACGGTAAGCTACTAGTGGATTTGCCGGTTCGGGAGCAAGCGCAGCGGTTCGGTTCTGCCAGCTACCTCATTCACCGTGCTGCGCTCCAGTCTATTTTGTACGATCAGCTGAAACCGGGAACTGTTCATTGGGGTAAGCAATGGGCTGAGTGGCGGCAGCATGAGGAGAGGGTTGTGGCGGTTTTTGCCGATGCATATGAGGAGGCAGGGGATATTCTGATCGGCGCAGACGGAATTCATTCCTCCGTCAGGCAACGGTTGTTTGGGCCGACTCCTCTTCGCTATGCCGGGTTTACGGCGCTTCGAGGTATAGCCGTCTTCGATAACGAACGCTATACGCGTGAAGACGGCGGGGGCTTCGAAGCGTGGGGACCCGGTAAACGGTTCGGGTTCTCCCAACTGGGCGGAGACAGGGTTTTCTGGTTCGCCGCCGTCAATGCTCCTCAAGGCTCGCTGCTGCCACCAGGGAAGCGGAAGCAGGCTGCACTTCGTCATTTTCGAGGATGGTACGAGCCGATTGAGGCGGTGATTGAGGCTACGGAGGAGTCTGCTATTCTATCGCATGATATTTTCGATCGTGTACCGCTTCGCCGATGGAGTCAAGGCCCTGTTACTTTACTGGGAGATGCGGCACATCCCATGCTCCCGAACCTGGGTCAAGGCGGAGCCCAGGCTCTGGAGGATGCGCTGATGCTCGCGCGTTGCGTCAGCGAACGCCCGTCTCAGCTCCCCGAAGCGTTACTCTTGTATGAGCAAAGAAGGATTCAAAGAACCAGTCTTATTGTAAGCAGGTCGCGAAGGATGGGTCGGCTGATGCAGCTGGAGCATACGCTTGCCGTCACGGCTCGCAACGCTGTTCTGCGGACCATTCCGCCCCGTGTGCAGATGAACCGGATGGCGTGGCTGATCGGGCACGAGGTATAATGGGCTTGTGGGCTCTGAGCACGCTCCAATCCGGATGAAAGGAGTAAATAAGGATGCTTCGATTAAAGATTCCCAAAGAGCAAAAAGAGCAGATGGTATGGCGCATTCAGCAATATTTTGAGGAAGAAAGAGCCGAATCGATTGGGAATTTGGAGGCTGAGCAGCTGATTGAGTTTATGATCGGCCTGATGGGTCCTCAGGTATACAATGAAGCGATAGGGGATGCAAGACGAATGATATTGGAGAAAATGTCGGCTCTGGAGGATGAGCTGTACTCCCTGGAGAAGCCGATGGGTAGAAGCAAGTAGCGGGGAGTCTGATGAACCTTTGGGAGTACCTTCACAGGCTGCGTGCTGTTTTACATGTTTGTATTAAATCCGGCTCTCAGTAAATGGAAGCTGCGTAAAAAACGACAATAAACGCTGATTCATCTGAAGCTTCCCCATTTTTCTATTTCAAGAGACATCGAGCTTATGGTATAATATTTTATTAGTTATGCAAAAGTTTGTGTAGGGAGTGAGCAGTTTTGTCTCTGATAGTTATGAAATTCGGCGGAAGCTCCGTAGGTAATGCGGAGCGGATGAAACGTGTGGCCGCCCGCGTAGTGGAGAGACAGCGCGAGGGCCATCGGTGTGTGGTTGTCGTATCGGCGATGGGTGATACCACGGATGATCTGATTGACCTATCCAAGCAAATTTGCACAGGAACCCCTCCTGCGCGAGAGATGGATATGCTGCTGACGACTGGAGAGCAAGTCTCCGTTGCTCTGTTGTCTATGGCGATACATAGTCTGGAAGGCTCGGCTGTTTCCTTCACGGGATGGCAGGCGGGTATGTACACCGAAGCGCTTCACGGCAAAGCTCGGATTACCGATATTCAGCCGCAGCGTGTGCTTAACGCGCTTGATGAAGGCAAGGTTGTCATCGTTGCAGGCTTCCAGGGGATGAGCGAAGCTGGGGAGATTACGACGCTTGGACGCGGTGGATCGGATACGACTGCGGTTGCACTGGCGGCAGCGATTCAAGCGGATGTGTGCGAAATTTTCACTGACGTAGACGGCGTTTATTCGACGGATCCGCGTATCGTGAAGTGCGCGCGGAAGCTGAACGAAATCTCTTATGATGAAATGCTGGAGCTTGCCAATCTCGGCGCGGCAGTTCTTCATCCGAGAGCGGTAGAGTACGCGAAGAATTATAATGTAAGGCTGGTCGTGAGATCCAGCTTTAACCATAACGAAGGTACGAATGTGAAGGAGGAAGCAGCGATGGAACAAGGCATCGTGGTACGAGGCATTGCATACGATAAAAATGTGGCGAGAATCAGCATTTTGGGTGTAGAAGAGAAACCGGGGCAGCTGGCCCAAGTGTTCACGGCTTTGGCGAAAGAACAGATCGACGTGGACATCATTGTGCAAAGCGGTGTTCTGAGCGGACTCGCCGATTTCTCCTTCACTGTATCGTCCTCCGACGTGGACAAAGCGCTGCAGGTTATCGAAGGCATCCGCACTTTGGTCGGTTTCCGCGAAGTAACTTCTGAAACAAATCTGGTGAAGGTATCCATCGTCGGAGCAGGCATGGTCAGCACACCAGGGGTTGCCGCCAAAATGTTCGAGGTGATCTCGGAGCTTGGAATCAGCATTTTACTGGTCAGCACGTCCGAAATCAAGACATCCTGCGTCATCGAAAACGGCCGTTTGAACGAAGTGGTGCAAGCCCTTCACACCGCATATGGCCTCGATACGGATCAAACCGTATTTGTAGGCGGACCGTCGGATAGAAGATAAACTATCGGATTTTATCGAAAACGAACGTAAATACTTTAAGCAAAAAGGCGGTAATGCCTGCGGCCATTAATGGACCGACCGGTATGCCCTTCAGAAAAATAATACCGAAGATCGAACCAATCACAAGACCCACAATCATTTGTGGGTCTATTTTTAATAGCTCCAGTCCCTTGCCGTTCATGTATGTGGCGATCGCCCCGCCCAGTAAGGCCAGAATTCCGGGCCATGTGGTAAACATGGAAGTCACATCTTTGATGGAAATTTTCTCGCTGGCAAAAGGCACCAAGACCCCCATCGTCAAAAAGAGCAGTCCGAGCTCTAGCCCCCTGCGTTCGATAGTGGGCAGATACCGATCCAGGCTGATCAGCTTGACGATTAAGAGCACGCAGGCGGCTGTCGTGATAATATGGGAGCGGCCGATCAGCCCGATAATAATCAGCGCAACGAGCAATATATCTCCGTTCATGGCTAAGCCCCTTGTCCATTTGGTTTCTCTCTATATGTATGAAGGGACAAGCGAATTAGAACGTATTGTCCCTAGTTTCTCAGACTATAAGTAAAAGTGTAATACGGTATTTCATGTGGTGGTCCGCCATACGCGGAACGGCGGCTTCCCGCCGCCGTTATAAGCCACCTTTTCTTTACTTCGCTTCATAATCTATGATGCTTTTTTAAATAACCATAGCTCCGTCCCGGAATTGCGGGACGGCTTGAAGCCGGTTGACCTGACTGCAGTATAGAACGTCATCCTTAAATCCGATCCGGGTCAGACGTTTGCCGTTCGCACATGACAGAAGCGCCTCAGGGAGCCGCTCTTGCGTTTGGCGGTACGCATGCATTAAGGCAAGGCCCAAATCGTTTACTTCGCAGGCCCCTCCAGTGAGGCGGACCAGTTCGTCAGCCAGCAAACCCGCGCAAAGCCCGTCTTCCAGACTGAATACGTCATGAGTTCCTGCACAAAGCAGGGCAATCTCCTTCTGCAGTTTTAACGCTTTTTCAACGCAGCTGGAAGCATTCAACAGTGAACCTGCCAAAATATGCGCCGCTTTGTGTGATTTTTGCACGGCCCTGGTGCCGTTCGTCGTCGTCATGACAATCGTTTTGCCTGCTACGGCTTCGGGACTATATTCGAATGGAGAATTGCCGAAATCAAAGCCGGGTATCTTCTTGCAGCTGCGCTCGCCCCCCAGTAAGTCTCCCGGACGCTGCAGGCTTTTGGCCTGTGCGACTGTTTCCGTCGGAACGATCGACTTGCTGCCGTTCGTGAGCGCCATCACCATTGTGGATGTGGCACGCAGCACATCGATGACGATTACAGTTTTATTCTGGAGCTCATCCGTTCGTGCTTCGCCCACGCTGGCGATCACTTGCACATTCATGCTATAGCACAGCCTCCTTCTCTAAATTTGCCAATTGAAGCTATGATAGCTGCTTCCCTGCTTAGGCATATCGGCGAGCAGCAGAGTGTCTGACCGCAGCCCCCGCCTCAAAGCTTCCAAAGAAATGACGTCACTAGGTGCGATATTGCCAAGGTGGATTTCGGTGCCCAGCATCTGCAATAGGTGTACCTGCTGATCCTTTTGCGGTGCTTCCCATAGCAGCAGATCGGGGCTTGGCACCTGCTTTAGTACTTTTTCGATCTCTTCATCTTTACATGCGCCATTGGCGTCATAGATACCAACGCCTTTTCCCGATTCTCGGCCTTCGATCGTAATCAGACTGGCGCCCAGCTGCGAATCGATCGTTACTGTTTCGATGAGCTCTTCTATTTCTATAGAAGAGCCCCATCCTTTTTTGCCGTATTCGGTAATGACCATAAGTCCCTCGCTCAGGCTGCGGCGAATCAGCTCGCTGCGCAGGCTGCGCGAAACCTCGATGGTTCCGTCGGATATTTCCACACCGTTGAAGCCCAAGTGAGCCGCCATATCGAAGTAGTCGTCAACTGCGTCCTGCCTAATCGCCACCTCCAGGAACGTACCGCCAGGATATACAGTAATGTCGTATGCTTTGGCCATCTTAATTTTTTTCTTGAGCAAATCTGTCATATAGAGCGGCGAGGTGCCGAAGCCGATTTTCAGCATGTCGATATAGGCGCCTGCCGTCTGCAGCAGATCCTCCAAGGCGTGCAGCCCCAATCCTTTGTCGATTACCATTGTTTTACCCAGAAGCCGCGGTTTATCTGTCCGGCGTCCGGTCGGATCGCTGAGCAGGGCATTCCACTGCATCGGTGTTGAAACCTCCATCTCTTATCGCCTCGCTGTAAAATAGTGTTGGATTACTGTGTCATCATATGCATTTTCATTTAGGGGTGTGCCCACATGCCCATCAAACTAAGAGCAAAGAAAAAGGAACAGATGCAACAGTTCGTCACTTGATCCAAATCAATTAGCTTAGAACTGGATTTTGTGCAGACTTAAATAAGCCTTGGCGGCTTCGTTTTTTTAAATTTCATATTTCTAGGCAGCAGATCGAGATTTCTGTCTACACTCATAAACTACACCTAGAATGTCAAATACGGTTTTCTTGTCATACCGATGTGACTTGCGTCCATTCTTTTCAATCATCCGAAAGAGTTGGTTAAGCACCTATCCGACATCATCCGTTTGTTTTTTCATGGCATCATGTAGAGAAAGAAAATATTCTTTTAAGATACAGATTACTTTGAATTCACTGACTTCTTTCTTTTTCTTCATCAGCAAAAGCCTGCGCATCTGAAACATGAGAGTAGTACTAAGCAAAATGGCGATCAACTGCCCGTATACATGACATTCAAAGCGTTCGGTTTTGATCGGCTTGCACTGGTCAATATGGAAGATGGATTTCCACGTTTTAAATAAGATCTCGATCTGCCAGCGGAGGGAATACAGGTCATGGACATGCTCTTTTTTTAAGTAGATGTCAGGGGCATTGGTCATGTAGATATTGATGGCACTTAAACGCTTTGTTCGTTCTTTATAGGTCATGTTTTTCTTTTTCTCCTGTTTAGCACGCATCAGGAGCCGCTTTTGAGTCTGTTCTTCCGTAAGTTTGCAAATGAGAAGCCGTGTGCGAAATTTTTTATAGAGACCAAGATACACTTCGGGAAGTTCCACCATTTCTCCGGATTGAAGACAATCCATAATAGCTTCCAGATCGATTTCTTTGTACAACGATTGCTTTTTCACCTTGCCATCCTTGAATTGTTCAACTTCCTTATTTTGTTCATATACGCGGATATTCAATTTTAACCGCGAAACATAAAAAGCTCCTCGCTGCTCTATTTCTTCGAAGTCTTCTAAACAAAAGTAGCCCAAATCTCGAATACAAAGATCGTTCATTTCCACCGTTTTCGCTCGTTTTGAACCATATAGACCGTCGTTGTTTTTTCCGGGGCCAACATCCACTTGTAAGAATTCTCCGGTTTTCAACTCGTATTCGAGTTGAATTTTCATACCAGCCGTATGAGAACTTCCTCCGGATCCCTGGTAACGGTCGGCATAGGGATCTGGAAGTTGAAAAACAGTCGAATCCAGAATACGGATTCGATGAAAATAGGAGTCACATTCACAAGGCAGCGAGAAGGAAGCCGAGCCGAGATTTTTTCTTGGAGAAGTGATGAAAAAAGGGATTGAAGGAAGGCAACTGCAGAAGGATTGAACCGCTGGTTCAATCCTTCTGTGCTCATCGAAAGATGATTGGAGGCATCAAGTTGGCTACATAATCGTACGAGGGGAGTCACAGATAGATGATCATTTAAAAAGACACATAAGGAAACCAAATCCTGCGCGGTATATTTGCTTTTTCGTTGGACAAAACCAGCTTTTCTAGCGAGATCCTCAAGTTGGGTAGGAGAAAAATGATGTTGAAGCTGTTGGGCTAGTAAATGCATTTCTTCGCTGATAGAAAGTGGAATAGAATTCATGGCAAACCAAACCATCCTTTCTATGGAATTATGCTTGATATAGAAAGGATAGCTTATTTTTCCAGTTTGGGGTATACATTCATCTTAGCTTGATGGGCATGGGCTCCTTCCGGTTTTACTGTAAGTTTGGGGCAGGGTGGTGGAGCACCAGTCCCGATTACCTCTTTTGCTTCCTTTTTATTTCTTCACAAAATAAGGAGATTTGTACATATGTCTCATGTGGCATTAATGAAACGAGCCTATTCCCGACCTTTCTATAATGGACTATAAAAGTCTAATCCAATAGAAGATCGTGTCTTCTATGCTGATGTTTACAAATGTATCCTGTATTATTTGATGAGATATTGATAGGAGATGTTGAATAATCGTACCGTCGATTTTACGGGAATGGCCCCGTCTTTCGCACCATACAAAAGACGGGGGATACAGGATTACCGGTCATTCGAAAATATTCGTTGCATCATCTCATTAAATTCCTCAATAAAACCTGTGACCGGCCGTCCTTGTTGCACATCCCTTATGTCAAAATCGCTCATTGCAAATGCGTCCCAACAAACCCAACAAATCCTTCAACAAGTTGAAAGCCGCGTACAGCAGTTAGAGAATGAAATCAAAACAGCCATGCAACTGAATATGCATGGCTGTTTGCTCCTTATGTGCACTGATTTAGAAAAAACATCAAACCCTACATAAGCAGCAGGGTTTGATGTTTTTTTCAGTTATTCTCTTTTTGAGCGGTTGGAGCAACCGTTGAATGGCGTATCTTCGGGGCCCTTTGGTCAAGCTAAATGCTGTCGCGCCAATCGCCAGTGCCAATGCAGACATTACCCAAGCTCCCCTTCGGCCAATTGCATTGCGATTGTTACGTCCTCTAAATAAGGACATCATCCACTGCACACTTTTCACCACCCGTGATGGACTCATTTGTGGGCGAATTTCTTTTATCATACGGTAAACCGCTGTCAAATCTGTGCGTATATGTAACTCTTAGTTGCGCATTATATAGATAAATAAAGGAGGAATTAAAATTGGTGTGGATTCTTTGGTTGTATCTAATCAATACACTCTTGATGTTAATCGTAGCGATCCGCGAGGTGCGTAGACCGGCCAAGGCTTTGAATTGGCTAGCTATTTGCCTCGTTTTTCCTGTCATCGGTTTCGTATTCTATCTCAGTATAACAAATCCCATACGCATTTCTCGTGAAAGACTAACGTTTCCACATAATCAGTCGGACACGTTGCCTGATTCATTCAGCCGCTCAGCCTCGGTTATCGCTCAATCTTTACGGCATTTGTCCGTATATGGCCTTCGAAACGGCCGAGTCCAAGTGCTTATGAACGGCATTGAAACCTATGAGAGACTGATGGAATCCATAAAGAACGCGAAAAACTTGATTGATTTGGAATATTACATCTATAGGGATGACCAAGTTGGCAGACGTATTACAGATCTATTGATCGAAAGGGCCAAGGCTGGTGTACGAGTCCGCTTTGTGAGAGATGGTTGGGGGAGCAGAAAATTTCCACGATCGCAGATCATTCGGATGATGGATGCCGGAATTGAATGCCGTACGGTATTTCCCTTGCGCTTCCCTTGGATATTGTCCAATTGGAATTACCGGGATCATTGTAAGATCGTCGTGATCGACGGGAAGGAAGCTTTCACTGGTGGGATCAATATTGGGTATGAGTATACCGGCTTAAAGCCGAATGTGGGGTTCTGGCGTGATACTCACCTGCGAATCGTAGGTGAAGCTGCTGTCGATATGCACACTATTTTCAAAATTCATTGGAATATTGCTTCACCGGAACGGATACAGGTGAGAGGACGCAAGAACACCTTAGGTGAAAACAAACAACAAAAGCCCGTTGAAGGGCCAAGTCGTCATCCATTACATAACATCACTCCACAAGGGATTGCCGTTTCCGGACAAGGGGCTGAATGGGCCGCTGAATTGGGTACTCTAGGTGGCAACGATGCTAACACCGCCACGAACACAGAAGCGTTGCGGAACTCGTACATACAGACGTTTGAAGGTAATCCTGGAATTCCTACTCAAGTGATCCGTGAGGTCTATTTCATTTGCCTGACACAAGCGCTAAAGACTCTGGATATCACAACCCCCTATTTTGTACCCGATGCAGACATCATCATGGCGATAAAGACAGCTGTAGCGCGCGGAGTGCGTGTGAGATTGTTGGTCCCTCACCATTCGGATCAAAAATTCGTGGACCTTGCAAGCCGTACTTATTTCGGAGAACTGGTGGAAGCCGGGGTTCATATTTATCAGTACAATAAAGGGAAGCTGCATGCAAAAGTAATGATCATTGATGGAGAGATCGCCGAGGTTGGTGCAGCGAACTATGATATGAGAAGCTTTCGACTGAATTACGAGGTATGCGAAGTCATTTACAGTACCGATGTGGCTAGGGAGCTCACAAAGCAATTCGAACGAGATCTCACCGATTCTGTGCCGATGCGAATTGAGGATTTGCTGCATCGCTCACTTCCACAGCGCATAATGGAGCAAGGAGCGCGCCTGCTTTCACCGATGATATAACCTGCAACAAGAATTTATGTTAATGCTTCATATCCCAGCAATAGAAAGGGGGCGAAACCTTGTTTCTCCGATTAACGATTAAACTATTACTGGGCTTTGTGGGCTTGTTGAGATCGACAATAACCGTAGAGAACGGTCAATCAAGCCGTTTGCGATCGGTCGCAAAAATTGGCTGTTTGCGAATACTCCACGGGGAGCCGCGGCACCCCGTCTTTCAGGAACGCGGTCAGCTTCTCCCACTGATTCTGGCTGCACGCAATCGCTTGGCCGATCAGGCTTTTGGGCATCGTCCGGGATTTCTACTGGCGTAACCACACCTGGTAAGCATCCAGTACCGGACGGCTTCACTCTGCCCGGGCCTTGTGACGTTCTTCCGGTGTAGCCTCTATAAGCTCTCGTTCAATCGCAAAGAGCTGGTTGCAATACGCCAGTCCTTGGGCCGCAACCGTTTCCGGATTGCCTTTGGCCTCCGGCACCGCTTTCAGCGCTTCATCATATTTGCGCCGGGCAACAAAGTAGGGGAAGCCACATGCCCATCAAACTAAAATTTTCGAATACCCCCAAAACGAAAAAAAAGCCATCCTTTATTTACAAAAAGAATAGCTTTTTTTCGTTTTTGGGGTGTATTAATTTCTTAGCTTGATGGCTTTGGGGTGTGCCCAGCATTCCTAAAATAAGACGAGCCCGCATAGGATGGATATAGAAACCAATGGATGAGGTGAGATAGATGTCGATGTTGAACAAGATAGTGCTCAGTATGGCCATGATCCGAATTGTTTCAGGGAGTATCGAGATCGCCGCGGCCATGCTCATGCTCCGCTTCAATCAGATTGAGAAAGCGCTGCTCGTGAACTCGGGGCTTGCCCTCGTAGGGCCGTTCGTACTGTTAACGACGACGACGATTGGGCTGGTAGGGATGGCGGATAAGCTTTCGGTAGGCAAAATGCTGTGGGTGATGGCGGGAGTCAGCTGCATTTTTATCGGAATCTTAAAAAAGTAAACTGTCATATTTCACTAGGTGAGGCATACACATGATTGTAGTAGATGGACAGCTTATTGAAATAACGTCGTAACCATCGCAAGATTGTTGACGACTGACGCCGGAGACACCGCCGTACCAGTTGCAATATGGGGGGATGGGTTTTGATCGGTTCGGTATTACCGTTTTTGTCGGCACCTGTGCGGCACATTCTATCAACTCTACCAACGCGAATTCAAACTGAATTACAAGAGATCCGCATTCGCGAATCGCGTCCGCTTGAGGTCATATGGAGCGCGGGGTACAGTTTTGTTTCCGAAAAGGGCGGCTTGACCCCGGACGCCGAACAAGCATATCGGCCAACGCATAAGGACTGCGCAACGCTGCTGGAGCTCTTAACACAGCATTCGATGTACACCTTTGAGGAAGAGTTGAAGAGGGGTTTCATTACCGTGGCTGGCGGACATCGAATCGGTCTTTCCGGCCGCACGGTGGTTGAGCAGGGCAAAGTGAAATATATCAAAGACATCAGCGGATTCAACATTCGGCTTGCCCGAGAGTGGAAGCGGGCTGCTGCAGGCGTCTTGCCTTACTTGCTGGAGACAAGAGAAGGGCGGGTTTATCGAACGCTGGTCATTTCTCCGCCGCAGCAAGGCAAGACCACATTCATTCGGGATCTGGCCCGTCTCCTAAGTTCCGGCGGCAAGGAAAATGAATCGGGAAGACCATACAGAAGCTGCAAAGTCGGTATCGTAGACGAACGCTCCGAGATCGCAGCCTGTGTGAAAGGCGTACCGACTTTTGACGTAGGCCCCCGAACCGATGTGCTCGACGGATGCCCCAAGGCGGAAGGCATGATGATGATGATCCGTTCGATGTCGCCGGAAGTGCTAATCGCCGATGAAATCGGGCGGTCTGAGGATGCAAGCGCCATTCATGAAGCGCTGCATGCTGGAATCAGCGTTGTAGCGACCGCACATGGCCGGGATATCGAGGATGTGAAACGAAGGCCGATCCTGCGGGAGTTGATGGAAGCAGGCGTGTTTGACCGATTCGTAGTTTTATACCGCAAGGCGGGAACTGCGTCTCCGGGGCCAGAAACGGCTGTGTTCGACAAGGAAGGTAACCGGTTGGATGTAAGGCTTGCCTTGAGAGGGGGGGGGATGACCTTATGAGAGAGAGTAAAAGAAGGAATCCCGAATGCTGAAGCTGCTTGGCGCCATGCTAATTCTGCTGGCGGGCACCCTCTTGGGATTTTACCAAGCATCTCAATTATCGCGAAGGCCCAAACAGGTCTCCGAGTTGATCAGGCTCTTACAGCGGCTGGAGACGGAAATCGTATACGGCTTTACTCCGCTGCCGGAAGCACTCAGGCAAATTGGACGCTCAGGCACACCACTTGTGGGAAGGTTGTTTCTGGATACGGCGGCTGAGCTGGTGAAGCGGGACGGGCGTTCCGTCCAGACGATCTGGGAACAGACAGTAACGTCAGGCTGGCGGCACACTTCCATGAAGCCCTCCGAAAGGGAGGTACTTTTGCAGCTCGGCTATACGCTGGGGCTGACCGACAGAGAAGACCAGGTCAAGCACCTCAGGCTGGCCGTCAGTCAACTGCAGGGGGAAGCGGAATACGCGCGTGAGGAGCAGCAGCGGTATGAGCGGATGTGGAAGAGCCTGGGAGTACTGATGGGGCTACTCGTCGTAATCTTGATGTATTAGGTGAGGTGCCGCCAATGAACGTAGATGTAGACGCGATATTTCAGATTGCCGGCATCGGCATCATTATCGCCATGATTCATACCGTACTTAAGCAGATGGGCAAGGAAGATATGGCACATTGGGTGACAGTCATCGGTTTTGTCGTGGTGTTGTTCATGGTCGTCCGTTTATTAGACAACCTGTTTAATGAGATCAAGACGATTTTCCTCTTCCAATAGAGGAGGTGAAACCCATGGAAATCATTCAAGTAGTAGGGCTCGGTCTGATTACAACGGTTCTGGTGCTGATCATCAAAGAGCAGAAGCCCATGTTCGCCTTTTTGCTTACTGCCTTCACAGGAATCACGATCTTCCTGTTTCTGATAGGGAAAATATCCACTGTCATCGGGGTACTGGAGGAACTCGCGAACAAAGCTGATATCAACCTGATCTTCCTAAAGACCATACTGAAAATTATCGGCATCGCCTATATCGCGGAATTTGGGGCGCAGGTCGTCAGAGACGCGGGGCAGGAAGCAATCGCCTCTAAGATTGAGCTATCCGGCAAAATCCTCATCATGGTGATGGCTATTCCGATCGTATCTGTCATCATCGAAACGGTGGTCAAGCTGCTCCCCGCATAATCCGAATGAGGGACGCTGGAGAGGCGAAGCGAACCAGGAGATGAAGCTATGCTGCATCTAAAGAAACGTATGTCGTTTGAGACTGGACCGCATCTTGGCGGAGGAAGTGGCAAGGTTAGACGGCCGGAGCTTCTGCTCCTCTGGATCGCTATAGTAACAGCGATGCTGGTTGACGGAGGATCCGCTTTAGGCTGCTGGAAGCCGGGGGGCTGCGGGATGACCGTCTACGCAGCGACACCGGTAGAGGAGCTGATCCGTCAGCAAGCGGAGAGGCTTCCTCTCGATCAGGTGGAACAGTATTGGAGCAAGTTAATGAAGCAGTATGGGGGATATTTTCCTGACGCTCAGGCGCCTACGTTTATGGACTTGCTTCTCGGCGCAAAAGACATCAGCCTCAGTTCAATCTTCTCCGGGATGCTGCGCTACTTTTTTCACGAGTTGATCTATGGCGGTAAGCTGTTGGTATCCATTGTGATCCTATCGGTATTCAGCATGCTGCTGGAGACCCTTCAGAGCTCCTTTGAGAAAAACAATGTAAGCAAAATCGCTTACGCCATCTCATTTATGGTGCTGATGATAATGGCCGTGAACAGTTTCAACCTGGCGATCGGCTACGCCAAATCGGCGATTTCGGATATGACTCATTTCATGATTGCCGTAGTTCCGCTGCTCCTGACACTGCTGGCCTCGATGGGGAATGTGGTTTCAGTGTCTGTGATGCACCCGCTGATTATTTTCATGGTTCATGCTGTAGGGACCGCGATCTATTTCGTCGTATTTCCACTATTATTTTTTTCGGCCGTGCTCCACATCGTAAGTTCGTTGTCGGACAAATACAAAGTAACGCAGCTTGCGAATTTGCTTCGGAAGATCAGTCTGGGCTGTTTGGGGATATTCGTTACGGTGTTTTTAGGCGTGATATCGGTACAAGGGGGTACAGGGGCGATTGCGGATGGTGTGACCATTCGAACGGCCAAATATATCGCAGGTAATTTTGTTCCGGTGGTAGGCAGGTTGTTCTCCGACGCCTCGGAAACCGTCATTGGCGCATCCCTTTTGGTCAAAAATGCGGTGGGTCTGTCTGGGGTCGTCATCATTTTGGTGCTGTGTGCCTTCCCCGCACTAAAAATTATTGCGCTTGCCTTCATATATAATCTTTCGGCGGCAATCATGCAGCCATTAGGTGATCATCCGATGATCTCTTGTTTGGAAACGATAGGAAAAAGCTTGATTTACGTATTCGCTGCGTTGGCTGCGGTAGGGCTCATGTTTTTCTTTGCGATTACAATCTTGATTGCGGCGGGGAACGTGTCCGTGATGATGCGATGATCCTCCGAACAAGGAAGGAGGATCCGCCTTGGACTTCCTGAGCGGCTGGCTCAAATCAGTTATCCTGATTATTCTGCTCGCCACTTTTGTTGATTTGCTGCTGCCTAATCAATCGATGCAGCGCTATGTCAAAACGGTTATCTCTCTGTTTCTTCTGCTTACGCTGCTGCAGCCGCTTCTATCGCTATTTGAGAAGCATGCTCAAATCGATCAGAGTCTTGATTCCGCTCTCTTCAAGCAGGATAAGGCCTGGAGTTGGCAGACCGATAACGGTATGGAGCGGATGGAGCCGCTGCCCGCCATACAGCAAAGAGCGGAGACACTGCGTCTTAGGCAGGAGGAGCAATCTCACCGGATGGTGCAAAGCCAAGTTGCCGATTTGATCAAACGCAAGATCGAGCAGACGTCAGATGTACAGGTGCAAAGTGTACATGTCGACACCATACCGGATGAGAATGGGCAGGCTGTCATTCAGCACGTGGCCTTGATCGTAGACTTTGAGCCAACAGACGAGAATGATGCGTATCTTGGACGATCTGAATCCGCGGAGAACAGCGAATTGACCAAGCCGATGAAACCAATCGAACCGGTCTCGAGCATTCGGGTTGACATTGGCGAAAACAGAAGAGATAAGGAGCCTGTATGGGCTTCAGATGATCATCTCCGGGAACATTCGTCCCCGGAGGCGCTGCAGAAACAAACGCAAATCATGCTGATGCTGGAGCAAGATTGGCAGCTCTCTCGGGAGCAAATCCAGATCCAGATGAGCCAGACCTCAAGGAGGTGAAAATCGATGGGAGACAACGCAGAGAAACTGAGGTGGCCCTTTAGTCTATTCGGCGGAGGTCCCGGCGGACCGAAACGAATCCAGACCTTGCGCTGGCTTCTGCTGATGGGGCTGGTTGGAGCTGCTTTCATGATACTGAACTCTTTCATTACAGTGAAAGAGGTAGATCCCATCGGCGAGGGACGGGCTTCTCCTGCTGATCCGTCGCAGCCAGCCTTTGGTTCAAACGGTAAGGAGCACAATCCCTTCTATGAATTTGAGGAGGCCTATCAGTCGCAGCTCAGGGATATTTTAACCAAAATCGTTGGGGTGGGCGAGGTGGAAGTGCTCGTAACTATTGAATCGACGGAGGAGGTTACGGTTGAACGCAATACCCAGGAAACGCAGCAGATTACGAACGAACAGGATCATCAAGGGACCAAAAGGCATATTACAGATATTTCACGTAAAGGGGAAGTTGTTCTCTATGAGGTGTCGGGAGGCAAGAAGCCGCTCGTGGCCAAGACCATCAAGCCCACAATCCGGGGCGTGCTTGTCGTAGCCAAAGGAGCGGAAAATTTGACAGTAAAAAAGATGATATCCGAAGCGGTGGAACGCGGTTTAGGCGTCCCCCCCCACCGGATTTCCATCTTGCCGCGGAAACAATAGTTTCCTGTCAGCGGAAACATAACGATGAACGTACCTAAGGAGGAATAGCGATGAACTCGAAAAGACAAACGATTTGGCTCGTATCCATGCTCAGTTTGATGGTGGTGCTTTCTGCCTATTATTTGTTCACGGAAGACGTTAATGAGCTGGAGTTGAATACGGCGAGCGGTACGCAAACCAAAGAGATTATCATTAATGCAGGCCAATTGGATGGTGTGCCGCAGGGCACGGTCGATGTTCAAGCGACTCCGATGGGTAGCAGTCAGCAGCCTGCAGCCGAGGATGACGCCAAGTCCGATCCGAAAGCGAGCAGCACGAACACGGATACGCCTTCCGCAGTGGAGCAGGAAGACGGTTCGGACCCGACGACAGCGCAGCCCGTCACCAAGAATGAAGCGAACGCAAGCGGAGAAGACGCCAAGGTATTGGAGCAAATCCAAGCCCAAGCGACTTCCGGCTCCGATTATTTTGTGAATCTGCAAATGAAGCGTGACGAAAGCATATCCAAACAAGTGGAAGCGCTAATGACGATTCTGGCCGACACAAAGCAGACGCAAGAGGCCGCAGTGAACGCGCAGACAGAGCTTCAAAAGCTGCAGGACATGGAAACCAAGATCACTTATTTGGAAGAGAGCCTGATGAAAGAATATCCTCAAGCGGTCATTACTCAAGAAGGGATGAAGTGGAAAATAACCGTTCAGGCCAACAAGTTGGAAAGAAGTCAAGCCGTCAGTATTGCAGATCAAGTCATGAAAGAGCTCAGCATCACTCCGGACCACATTGCGGTGCAATATAAGCCTTAAGCTATATTCAGCTCCTTTAAAAAGAGTCCCGTTGCGGGACTCTTTTTCCATATTTTTTTTAATAGGCGTCATAAGTGAATGAACAGGCGTTATTGCTTACATCAAGAGCAAGTCCTAAGAAACTCTTTCCTTGCTTGAAGATTGTGATATAATAACAACGTCGTTTGTTTCACCTTTCGTTTCAACCGCCGCTGCCGCATATCGGCGCGGGTTGAAACTAGACGCCAAAGGAGTGAACCTATTTGTTTAAGTTAAGCGAAATCAAGGAACTGATTAAGCTCGTGGATCAAACCTCTTTACAAGAGCTGGAAATTGAAAACGAAGGCTCCCGCCTTTTGATCCGGAAACCGAATAAAACCGAACAGGTCGTCGTCACCGCCGCTCCTGTTGCGCATGCTTATGCGCCAGCAGCCGTACCCCAACCGGCTCCTTCCGCGCCTGCTGCAGCCGCTAACATACCGGCAACCGAGAAGCCTGCCGCTGCCGATTCCGGCTTACATACAATCGTATCTCCAATGGTAGGCACATTCTATGAATCGCCGTCTCCACAAGCGGCTCCTTTTGTTTCAAAAGGAAGCGCAGTGAAGGAGAAGACCATCGTCTGCATCCTCGAAGCGATGAAGCTGATGAACGAGATTGAAGCCGAGGTAAAAGGTGAAATAGTCGAAGTGCTTGTGGAGAACGGCCAGTTGGTTGAATACGGTCAGCCTTTGTTCTTGGTGAAACCGGAGTAAGTAGGAGGAGAACCCCATTGAAGTTTCATAAAATCTTGATTGCTAACCGTGGAGAGATCGCCGTTCGGATTATTCGCGCTTGCCGTGAGTTGGGCATCTCTACAGTTGCGGTATATTCGGAAGCCGATCGGGAGTCGCTTCATGTCCGTTTAGCGGACGAGGCTTATTGCATCGGACCGACGCCTTCCAAAGACAGCTATCTGAACTATACGAATCTGATGACCGTGGCTACGCTAACGGAAACGGACGCCATTCACCCGGGCTACGGCTTCTTGGCGGAGAATGCGGATTTCGCGGAAATTTGCGAAAGCTGCAACATCACGTTTATCGGACCATCTCCCGATGCCATTAGCAGAATGGGCGACAAGTCTGTAGCGAAGCAGACGATGAGGGACGCGGGCGTACCGGTTATCCCGGGCTCGGACGGGCTTGTGGAAGATATGGACGAGGCGATCCGGATCTCCCGGGAAATCGGCTATCCTGTCATTATTAAAGCAACGGCAGGAGGCGGAGGTAAGGGAATTCGTCTGGCTGAGAACGAGGAAATGCTGATTCAACAGATCACCACCGCTCAGCAGGAGGCTCAGAATGCATTCGGCAACGCCGGGGTCTATCTGGAGAAATACCTAACGGAAATGAAGCACGTTGAGATTCAGGTTCTGGCTGACAAGCACGGTAATGTTGTGCATTTAGGTGAGCGTGACTGCTCCGTGCAGCGCCGCCGCCAGAAGCTGGTCGAAGAAGCGCCATGCCCGATTCTTACGCCGGAAATCCGTGAACGGATGGGAGAAGCGGCCGTGCGCGCGGCTAAGGCAGTGGCATACTCGGGCGCAGGCACGCTTGAATTTTTGCTCGGTACCGATGGACAGTTTTATTTTATGGAAATGAACACGCGGATTCAGGTGGAACATCCGGTCACGGAGCTTATAACGGGAATCGATATCATTAAAGAGATGATTCGTGTAGCAGAGGGGGCACCGCTGTCCTTCTCCCAGGAAGACGTTAAGATCAACGGCTGGGCGATCGAGTGCCGGATTAACGCGGAGGATCCTGAGCGTAATTTCATGCCATCAGCAGGCCAAATTCAATTCTACTTGCCGCCGGGCGGCTTTGGGGTGCGTGTGGACAGCGCCGCGTATCCAGGGTATACGATCTCTCCACATTACGATTCTATGATCGCTAAGTTAATCGTATGGGGCACGGATCGTGATGAGGCAATACAACGTATGAAACGGGCGTTGTCGGAATTTACCATCGAAGGAATTCACTCGACGATCCCTTTCCATTTGAAGCTGCTGGAGCATAAGAAGTTCCTTGCCGGTGACTTTGACATTAAATTTTTGGAAGAGCATGATGTGAACGACCCGAATTCCTGATTTTACATTTCATTGTCATATTTTTGCCGGGATGGTATAGTATACAATAAGACAAGGTCTGGGCTGCTATCATGATATAGTCGCTTTACCGAATCATAGGTTGAATTAGGAATGTTTTTTGAAGACGTTTTTGCCTAAGCAAAAACTTGGAGGAGGACCAATCCATGAGTACACTGGCTGCGGATTATGAGAAGACCGAGATGGGCACGATTCAAATCGCCCCCGAGGTGATTGAGATCATTGCCGGAATGGCTACCGTAGAAGTTCCCGGTGTTGCCGGGATGAGCGGCGGATTAGCCGGCGGTATCGCTGAGCTTCTCGGACGGAAGAACGTATCCAAAGGCGTAAAGGTCGAAGTGGGGCAGCGCGAAGCGGCCATCGACGTGTCCATTGTTATCGAATTCGGGACGAAGATTCCCGAGGTGGCAAGCGGAGTTCAGAATAATGTGAAGCAAGCGATTGAGTCGATGACAGGACTTAGCGTGGTGCAGGTCAACGTTCATATTCATGACGTCATTTTCAAGGGCGCGGACAAAGTCGAAGAGGTCGAGACGTCTCCGCAACGCGTGAAATAATTATTAAAGCCCGGTTGAACCCCCAAACCTTATCGTCTGGGGGTTTCCTCCATATTTCGGAAGGAGTCGGAACACGTGGTAAAAGTACTCGATAGACTGCTGCTGCTGCTTTTTAGCTGCGCGATACTGATTGCATCCATTGTCCTCTTGTTCTCAGCATTCGGACTCATTTCCACAGATGCTGCAGAGAATTTTGTCCATGACGTATATTATGATTTGGACACAGCGGTCATATTCATCTCGATTACATTTGCGGTTGCTCTCATTAGTATCCGTTTCCTCTATTTGGCTGTAAGAAGGGGCAAGTCGGATGTGCCTTCGATTGATCAGCGCACGGAATTTGGTGATATTCGTATATCCTTGGACACGGTTGAGAACCTGTCGCTCAAAGCAGCAGGCCGTACCCGGGGTGTGAAGGATTTGCGTTCCCGGGTCAAAGTGAATCAATCGGGGCTTGAGATCGTGATCCGCGCCATCGTTGACGGCGAAAGTTCGATTCCAGCGCTAACAGAAGAAATTCAAGGCCATGTCAAGAATCATATTGAAGACATTACGGGTATTCCGGTCGCCCATGTGACCGTATTTATAGCGAATATCCAGCAATCGTCCCCCACCTTCAAAAGTCGAGTGGAATAGAGGTGAGCCTCCCGGATGTGGATGCAAATTTGGGAACAACTATGGGAAAGGCACAGGGGCAAAACCGTCGGGGTACTTGCCGGCGGCGTCGTAGGGCTGATATATTTGTTCTTTGGCTTGTGGCGTATGTTAATCTTTGTCCTGATCGTATATACTGGATATTATATAGGGAAAAAGTTGGACCGGAACGAGCCGATGTTTCCCGCAGAAAACACTTGGCGCTGGCTAATGGACAAATGGAGATTGTTCCGCTAAAATCCTTGGGATAGCCTGAGGATTTTTTTTATGAGCCTTGAAGTGAACCAACAGGAGGTTTTATTGGTTAATGAGACGAAGATTGGCAAGGGAGCTTGCGCTGCAAAGTCTGTATCAAATTGCGATGAACGAAGTCACATCCGGTGACGCCATCGCTCACGTAGTTGAAGAGGCAAGAGGTGACGATGAAGCGCAGCTGACACGGGAGCGCGATCAAATATCGCCTGTGGACGTGCTGGAGCTTGTGGAAGGCACAACGCAGAATAAGCAGCAAATCGACAGCTTGCTGGAGGATTATTTAAAAGGTTGGCAAATGGACAGGCTGTCGAAAGTGGACCGTGAAATATTGAGGTTAGCCACGTACGAGATGGTATACAAAGAGGGAGTGCCGCCGAAGGTGGTCGTGAACGAGGCAATCGAGATGGCCAAGAATTTCGGGACGGAGGAATCAGGGAAATTCGTCAACGGTGTGCTCGGTAAGATGTTCAAGGATTTGGAGAAGCTGAGAGAGAAGACGCCGAAAGTCTGAACGAGGGAAAGGGGAACGGATGGTATGTCCGCACAAGTGATAAATGGCAAAGAGATCGTGAGCGCTTATCGCGCCCAAATCAAAGAGCAGGTTGAACAGCTTACGCAGCAGGGCGTTCGTCCGGGGCTGGCCGTGGTCATCGTTGGAGACGACCCTGCTTCTCACGTATATGTTCGTAATAAAGCAAAGGCCTGCGAAGAAGCGGGAATGCACTCCGAGGTGTACACGCTCCCCGAACAGACGCCAGAGGCTGAAGTGATTGGCTTGATTTCCAAACTGAACGAGGATTCCGCTATTCACGGTATTCTTGTACAGTCACCTTTGCCGAAGCACATTTCGGAAGAACGTGTAGTGGAAGTAATCGCCGTGGAGAAGGACGTCGACTGCTTTCATCCGGTCAATGTTGGCAATCTTATGATTGGCAAAGAAGGACCGGCTCCTTGTACGCCCGCTGGCGTCATCGAGATTTTGAAGAAAATCGGCGTAGACATCGCCGGCAAGCATGCCGTCGTCGTCGGCCGCAGTAATATCGTCGGCAAGCCGATGGCGATTCTATTTCTGCGAGAGAACGCTACGGTCACGGTATGTCACTCGCGGACGAAGAACATGGAGGAGATTACGCGTCAAGCGGATATACTCGTTGCGGCAGTTGGCAAAGCTAAAATGATCAACCGCAAACACGTCAAACCGGGTGCGGTAGTGATTGATGTGGGCATAAACCGTCTCGATACCGGGAAGCTTGCGGGAGACGTTGATTTCGATGATGTGCTGGATACGGCAAGCTACGTGACGCCGGTTCCAGGCTGCGTGGGTCCCATGACCATTACCATGCTTCTTCGAAATACGCTTGAAGCGGCACAGCGGGCAGCAGGCGCGCACATGGCTTTGTGATCCGCCATGAAGGATAAACAAGTATATTCGATTAAAGACTTGAACCGACTTGTCAAAATGCTGCTGGAAGGCAATGACCGCCTGCAGGATGTATGGGTGAAGGGCGAAATATCCAACTTTACGCATCATTCCAGCGGACATATGTATTTTACGTTAAAGGATGCGGATAGCCGGTTAAAAAGTATTATGTTCGCTTCTTACAATCAGAAGCTTGCTTTTATACCGAGGGAAGGCACCAAAGTGCTGGCATGCGGCAATATTTCGGTTTACGAACGGGACGGCCAGTATCAATTCTACGTGACGCAGATGCAGCCCGACGGAATCGGGAGCTTATTTTTGGCTTTTGAGCAGCTAAAGAAGAAGCTCGAAATGGAAGGACTCTTTGCTCCGGCCCGGAAGAAGCCAATCCCTAAGTTTCCACGAGCGATCGGCGTGATCACATCACCGACCGGGGCTGCGGTGCGCGATATCATTACCACGGTGCAGCGCCGTCACCCGACAGTGCCTATCCTCTTATATCCTGTGTTGGTACAGGGGAAGCAGGCAGCTCCTTCCATCGTGAAAGCAATCCGAGAAATGAATGCGATGAACGAAGTGGACGTACTGATTGTCGGTCGCGGAGGGGGTTCATTAGAGGAACTCTGGGCGTTTAATGAGGAAATCGTAGCACGGGCCATTTCTGACTCGGTGCTGCCGATCATCTCTGCCGTAGGGCACGAAACGGACTTCACGATCGCTGATTTCGCAGCTGACCTTCGGGCAGCTACGCCTACGGCCGCCGCTGAGCTTGCTGTTCCGCATCATTTGGAGCTTATGCAGCAGATCGGTTATTACAAGCAGCAGCTTTACGGGGGGCTGGCCAAACAGCTCGAACGCGGCAAAGAGAAGCTTAAACGGCTGCAGCGTTCGCCCTATTTGACGAACCCCAGACGGCAGCTGCTGCTTCAGCCGGCCGAGAGGCTCGACCGGATTCAGGAGCAGCTCGGTTACAAGATACGGAGCCGGGTGACGAAGTCGGGGGAGCGACTGATGCGTTCTGAACGCAAGCTTGCCTCATTCAACCCTAAGGAGCAAATTGTTTATACACGAAAGCGGCTGGACGCCTCTACCCGGCAGCTGCGGCAATCGATGCAGGGTGTGCTGAAAGGGAAGCAACAGGAGCTCATAGCGGGCATGCGGCAGCTCGACGCCCTGAGTCCTCTGAAAATCATGCAGCGCGGCTACGGCTTAGTATATGACGAGAAGGAAAAGCATTTGATTAAATCGATCGACCAAGTTCAAATCGGGGATATTTTGAAGCTGAGGCTGACGGATGGCCGTATCGATTGTCATGTTTGGTCAATGGAGGAGAAAGTCGATGACAAATCAGGAAGCGATGCCTAGCTTTGAGCAAGCCATGGATCAGCTGGAGCGTATTGTGGCTCAGCTAGAGAGCGGCGACGTTCCGCTCGAACAAGCGATCGAGCTGTTCCAGGAGGGGATGAAGCTGTCGCAATTGTGCAGCAGCAAGCTGGAGCAGGTGGAAAGAAAAATCGAAGTACTGCTTGAGCAGGAAGGCGGCATGGTCAAAAAGCCGTTTCAAGCAGACGAAGGCGATAAAGGGGACACCCGATGATTGAACCGTTAACCGGGGTAGACACATATATTAAAGAAAAGGCACTCCTGATCGAGCAGGAGCTGAAGACATCGATACCTTCACAATGGAATATCCCAGAGCCTTTACGCGAAGCGATGATGTACTCCTTGATGGCTGGCGGCAAAAGACTCCGTCCGATCCTTGTGCTAACGGCTGCAGAATCGCTTAAAGGCGATTGCATGGCAGCAATGCCTGCTGCTTTGGCTGTTGAGATGATCCATACGTATTCGCTTATACACGATGATTTGCCTGCCATGGACAATGATGATTTCCGCCGCGGCAAACCGACGAATCACAAAGTGTACGGCGAAGCTATGGCTATTCTGGCAGGGGATGCGCTGCTGACCCATGCTTTTCATACGATTGTTCAATCGGCAAGAACACATGGGGTTTCTGGAGAGATTATCGCGGATATCGTGGAGGATCTTTCGCGTTTGTCCGGTGCTCCGGGCATGGTGGGAGGTCAAGCTGCAGACATGCTGGGAGAGCAAGGCGTAACTCAGCTGGAGGAGCTTGAATACATCCATCTGCATAAAACGAGCGACCTGATTGTGTTTTCTTTGAAAGCAGGCGGTCGAATCGCTGAAGCCAGCGAAAAACAGCTTGCCGCACTTGAATATTTCGGCACTTGCATCGGTCTCGCTTTTCAAATTCAAGACGACATTCTGGATTTGACAGGGGACGAGCAGAAGCTGGGTAAACCGGTGCAGAGCGATGTGAAGCAGCAAAAGGTGACTTATCCTTATTTCATTGGGATCGAAGCCTCCGAGGCCAAGGTGAAGGAACTGACCCGGGAAGCGAAGCAGTCGATCCTGAACGCGGGCTTTCCGAATCCGGAGAGGCTTCTACAGCTTGCCGACTTCTTGATGAAGCGGGATCACTAATAGAAATTAATTAACTTGTAGTTCATGTTTGATTTGAGCACCGGACTTCTCCTGTGCTATACTTCATGATATCAAGGCAACGTCTCGGCATTAGATTCATTAATTTACCATGGAAAGCGGGGGAACAAGCGTGCTGCTCAATCAAATTCATCAGCCTGAAGACCTGAAAGGTCTTACAGTGGAGCAACTGGAGCAAGTGGCCGCGGAGACAAGAGAGTTTCTTATCGAGAAGCTTTCGGCTACCGGCGGTCACCTCGCGCCCAACCTTGGTGTTGTCGAGTTAACGATTGCTCTGCACTATTTGTTTGACAGTCCAAACGATAAATTTATATTCGATGTGGGACATCAATCCTACGTTCACAAAATATTGACTGGCCGCAAGGATCTGTTTGATACACTTCGTAAGTATAAGGGCCTATGCGGTTTTGTGAAGCGCTCCGAGAGCGATCATGATGTATGGGAAGCCGGACACAGCAGTACATCTTTGTCTGCTGCGATGGGGATGGCGGTTGCCCGAGACCATAAAGGCGAATCCAACCGCGTCGTTGCGGTCATTGGTGATGGTGCGCTTACCGGTGGGATGGCGTTAGAAGCGCTGAACCATATTGGGCACGAAAAAAGAAATTTGATGGTTATATTGAACGATAATGAAATGTCCATCGCTCCGAATGTCGGCGCGCTGCATAATTATTTGGGGCGCATCCGATCGGATCGGCATTATGTGAAGGCTAAGGAAGAATTCGAGCATTTGATCAAAAAAATTCCGGCTATTGGCGGCACGTTAGCCAAAACGGCGGAACGTTTAAAAGATTCCTTCAAATATTTGGTCGTTCCAGGGGTATGGTTTGAAGAGCTCGGGTTTACGTATCTTGGACCGGTAGACGGTCATAATCTGCCGCTCCTCCTTGAAACCATGAAGCAGGCGGACAAAGTGAACGGACCTGTACTGGTGCACGTTATTACGCTAAAGGGGAAAGGTTACTCTCCTGCTGAAGCGGATTCGCACAAGTGGCACGGGATTACTCCGTACAAAATCGAATCCGGTCAAGTGCTGAAACCGGTCGGACCTCCCATGTACACAGAGGTGTTTGGTAACACGCTAATCGAGCTTGCAGTTGAAGATAAGCGGATCGTAGCCATCACCCCGGCTATGCCGGGGGGGTCGGGTCTGCTCAATTTTGCGAAGGCATACCCGGACCGGATGTACGATGTCGGCATCGCAGAGCAGCATGCGGCCACCTTCTCCGCAGGACTGGCGAGTCTTGGCTTGAAGCCGGTATTTGCTGTGTATTCCACCTTCCTTCAGCGTGCCTATGATCAGGTTGTTCATGACATTTGCCGGGCAAACCTGAATGTGATCTTTGCGATCGACCGAGCTGGCTTTGTCGGTCCGGATGGGGAAACGCATCAGGGCGTTTACGATATCGCCTACCTGCGGAGCATTCCGAATATGACTTTGATGATGCCGAAGGACGAGAATGAACTTAGGCATATGATGAAGACAGCTGTGGACTTCAATGACGGACCGGTTGCGGTACGTTACCCGCGGGTGAATGGCTTGGGCGTGTCCATGGATGAGCCTTTAAGAACCATTCCAATCGGTTCATGGGAGGTTCTGCGGCAGGGAGAGGACGCGGCGATCTTGGCTGTCGGACCTATGATTCCGCTTGCGTTTGAAGCGGCGGAGCAGCTTGCCAAAGAAGGCATACAGGTTCGGGTAGTCAACGCCCGGTTCATCAAACCGATGGACGAAGCCATGCTGATGCAGTTGGCGAAGGAAGATATTCCACTCGTTACGCTTGAAGAAGGTGCCCAAATGGGTGGTTTCGGAAGCGGCGTGCTTGAATTTTATTCCCTTAACAATGTATACGGCATGCGGGTGAAGCTGATCGGTGTTCCTGATTATTTTGTGGAGCATGGTTCTGTGAAAGAGCAGCGGCAGGAAGTCGGATTAACAGCCGAACGGCTAGTGACCGAGCTTCAATCGCTCGTTCCACGCAAAAGACAGCGGGCGTAAGCATGAAGGAGCTATTCATGGCAGCAGACAAAGCGGATAAAGAACGGCTCGACCTTTTGCTAGTCGAGCTTGGTTTATATGAAACGAGAGAAAAAGCGAAATCGGCAATTATGGCCGGTCTGGTCCTTGTGGACGATGAACCGGTAGATAAAGCCGGCACCAAAATACCGCGCGCTTCCAAGATTGTGGTGAAGGGTGCGGTACATCCTTACGTAAGCCGCGGTGGGCTGAAGCTGGAGAAAGCGCTCTGTACTTTCGGCATTGATCTCCAAGGTGTCATCATGCTGGATATCGGCGCGTCAACAGGCGGTTTTACGGATTGCGCCCTTCAGAATGGCGCGGCTCACGTATATGCCGTCGATGTAGGCTACAATCAACTGGACTGGTCATTACGTAAGGACCCTCGCGTCAGCGTAATGGAACGGACTAATTTCCGTTACATGCAGCCGGAAGTTCTGAAGGGTCCACAGCCTTCTTTTGCCAGTATCGACGTATCGTTCATTTCCCTAAAGCTAATATTGCCTCCGTTAAAAAAACTATTATCTCCATCGGGGCAAGTGGTGGCTTTGGTGAAGCCTCAGTTCGAGGCAGGCAGAGAAAAGGTAGGCAAATCCGGTGTGGTTCGGGAGCCGGAAACACACAGGGAAGTGCTGCAAACGGTGCTTCAATTTGCGCAAGAGATCGGATTTGCGGTAAAGGGTGTAACCTACTCCCCGATTAAGGGTGGAGAAGGGAACATCGAGTTTTTAGCGTATTTGACCCAATCCTATACGAACGAGCCCGGATGGTCCGGTTCCGAGCTGGAACGGCGGATTCGCGAGGTTGTTGAAGAGTCGCAAAGCATGCAGAGCTCATCTTAACGGATGAGTTTTTGTTTTTTTGGAGGATAATGGAGACGGTTTCTCGAATACTAATTCGAGGTGAATTCGATGCAAAGCGGTGACGGAACGGTCATTGTGCTGATTGTGGCGGCGCTCGGCATATGGGCTTTCTATTACATAAGGAGCAAAATGCGGGAGACGGTGGAGCAAGCATTGCCTTTCGAGCTTCGAACGGGCGATGAAGCGCCTGACGATGAAGCATCCCGTTTGCTGGAGGAACACGGCTATGAAGTGCTTTGCGGCAAAAGACGCATTCCCATTGACATCTCGGTGAGTGATGAAGAACTGCTGCAAAGCCGGTTGTTTATTGATTATATGGCCTCGAAGAATGGTCTGAACTATGCTGTCAAACTGGCAAAGGACCGGAAGCCGGTGGCGTGGACAGGAAGCTCGATACGAGAAAGGCTGCTGGTGTACCAGCTTGTGTATCCAAACACGGCTGGAGTATTATATGTGGACTTGCAGCAGCGAATGGTTCATTGTTTTGTGTTTGATGTGCAGTTATACGATGAATAATGCTGGACCCATACGTAGCAGGGAGGATACCATGAAAGGCCAACGACATATCAAGATCCGTGAAATCATTACAAATAACGAAATTGAAACCCAGGATGACTTGGTGGAGCAGCTCCGAGCAGCAGGCTTTCACGTGACGCAAGCTACAATCTCCAGAGACATTAAAGAATTGCATTTAGTGAAGGTACCTTTGGATGATGGAAGATATAAATATTCAATGCCTGCCGATCAGCGCTACAATCCGATGCAGAGGCTTCGGAGGTCGCTCAATGATCATTTTGTACATATTGATTATACGGATAATCTGGTTGTTCTCAAGAGCCTGCCGGGCACGGCTAATGCCATTGGAGCATTAATCGACAGCCTGGAGTGGAATGAAATAATGGGTACCATTTGTGGCGATGATACCATATTGATTATATGCCGCTCAAAAGATCAAAGCGTGCATGTTGTAAATCAAATTCTTGGAATGCTCAGCTGAAGCTAAAAGAGGTGCGAACCATGCTGCTGGAAATGTCGATACGCCAATTGGCGGTGATTGAACACGTAGAATTGCACTGCAAAAGCGGTTTTCATGTATTGACGGGGGAAACGGGTGCGGGAAAATCGATTATTATCGATGCGCTCAGCTTGATAGCGGGCGGAAGAAGCTCTTCTGACCTGGTGCGCTATGGGAGTAACAAAGCATCAATCGAAGCGATGTTCGGGATAGGGGCGGACCATCCGGTTTGGTCTGTTTTGGACCGGTTGGGAATAGAAGGAAGCCCGGAAGAGCATCTTATCATACGAAGAGAAATAACGGCTCAAGGCAAAAGCACAAGCCGCATTAACGGTCAGCTCGTTAACCGGGCCATGCTCAAGGAAGTCGGGGAATGGCTCGTTAACATTCACGGGCAGCATGAGCATCAATCCCTGTTTAAGGTGGAGGAGCATCTCCGCTGGCTTGATTTGTTCGGAGAAGCGGAAATTACTCCTGCCAAGCGGGCATATCAAGAAGCTTATGATGCTTATCAAACGATTCGCAAGCAGGTCAGAGAGCTTCAGGATACGAGCAAACAAAATTTACAAATGATCGACCTGTACCGTTTTCAGGTGGAAGAGATCCACTCCGCCCAGTTAAAGCCGGGAGAAGACGAGGCTCTGGCAGAGGAGAAGCAAAAGCTGGGGAATGCCGAGAAGCTATATTCAAGTGCGGCAGATGCTTATGACCAGCTTTATGATGGGAACAAGGGACTTGATGCGGTACGTCGTGCCATGCAGAAGCTACAGGATATAGCTGTGCTTGATCCATCCAAACTGCAGGCGTTGACGGAACAGGTACAGAGCGCATATTATCAGCTTGAGGATGCGACTTATCAAATTAGGGATTACCGGGACGAGATTGAATTTAATCCTTCCCGACTTGATTTTATCGAGCAAAGGATGGATACGATCTCTTCCCTAAGGAGAAAATATGGAGATACGGTATCCGATATTTTGGCTTATGGCGAGAAAATCGAACAAGAGCTCGATATGATCGAGAATAAGGATGAGAAGCTCCTCCAGTTAGAGAAGCAAGAGCAAGTCGCACTTGCAGCTCTCCAGCGGATAGCGGACGATCTTACTGGCCTGAGAAAAAGCGTGGCTGATCGGCTTGCAGCAGAGATCGTTGCGGAGCTTCGTGATCTTCATATGGAGAGAACGCAGTTTCAAGTGAATTTCGTATCGACTGATGGCAGGAAGCTAACCAGAGACGGTGCCGACCAAGTTGAATTCCTCATATCGGCCAATCCGGGGGAGCCGCTTCGATCTTTAAGCAAAATCGCATCAGGCGGTGAAATCTCCAGGGTTATGCTAGCGTTGAAATCGATATTCGCCCGCGTAGACCAAATTCCAGTACTCGTTTTTGACGAAGTGGATACCGGCGTTAGCGGACGAGCGGCACAGGCGATCGCAGAGAAAATGTCCAGGTTGTCGCTGAGCTGCCAAGTATTCTCGATCACGCATTTGCCGCAGGTGGCTTGTATGGCAGATGCGCATTACCGCATACACAAAACGACGGACGGCGACCGTACATATACCAATATCGATGACTTGAGTACGGACGAGCGCGTTCATGAGCTGGCGAGAATGCTGGGTGGAGTAGAGGTCACAGAGAAGACTCTCCAGCATGCTCAAGAAATGCTAATGATGGCAAATGATAAGAAAGCAAGGATGGACTAACGGGGGTGGCACCATTTTGGTGTTATAAAAGAAAAGGGCGGGGGTTACCTTAAAGGTACACATCGGCGATATCTGCTCTTCATGTACAGGACAGGCGCCGCTGAGCAGAGGAAGCAAGGGAGCGTGAGCGAATTGAGTTCCAACCAGAGAAAAAGATTGATTGGATTACTGCTCGTACTCTTCGTTTGTCTAGGTAGCTTAACCACCCCTTTCCAAAGCTTTGCCTCATTCCCCGAGGAGCTACGTCTTTTTACCGGGCAACAAGCCCATTTACAGCTCTCCATGCCGGTGAATGCACAGGTGATCGTCAATCATCCGGAAATTTTGAAAGTAAACGGAACAGCAGAGCACTCATTACAAGTGGATCTACATCATCCCATCTCTTTGCAATCCTATAAAGCTGGTCAAGCAGAGATGCAGTTGAAGCTATTCGGCAAAATTCCGCTCAAAACGGTAAAGGTCAACGTTGTTCCCGATCTAAAGGTCATTCCAGGCGGTCAAACCATAGGCGTAAAGCTGAAGTCGGCGGGGATAATGGTGGTCGGTCATCACCTTGTGGCCGTTGCGGACGACAGAAAGACGTCGCCGGGCGAAGAAGCGAAAGTGCAGCTTGGAGACTTAATTGTCAAAATGAACGGTAAATCCGTTAACGATGTCAGCAAGGTGGCTGAACTAGTCAAAGCAGCAGGCGAAAGCAATAAACCGATTGTATTAACGATTGTACGAAGCAATCAAACGTTGGAAATTCCACTTACTCCTGCTTATGATACGGTGGACAAAGCATACCGGCTCGGTCTGTATATTCGCGATTCCGCAGCGGGCGTCGGTACGCTGACCTTCTATGCTCCGGATCAAGGCGTGTATGGTGCGCTCGGTCATGTCATAACCGACATGGATACACAGGCGCCGATTGTGGTAGGCAACGGAGAAATTGTCCATTCGAATGTGACTTCGATCTCCAAAAGTCAAAACGGCGAGCCTGGTGAGAAAAGAGCCCAGTTCTCCAGAGAGAGCAAGGCGATCGGCAACATTGAGAAAAATACCCAATTTGGTATTTTTGGAAAAATGTACGGAGCTCCTTCCCACAGCATGAGTGACAAGGCGCTTCCCGTAGCTTTTGCGGAGGAGGTTAAGGAAGGACCCGCGCAAATCTATACGGTTGTCGGAGGTCAAAAGGTCGAGAAATTCGATATTGAAGTCGTGCATGTGGCTAAACAGGAGTATCCGGCAACCAAAGGGATGGTCATCAAAATTACCGATAGCCGCCTTCTGGATAAAACAGGCGGGATTGTCCAGGGAATGAGCGGAAGCCCGATCGTTCAGAACGGCAAGGTCATTGGCGCGGTTACGCACGTATTCGTCAACGATCCGACAAGCGGCTACGGCTGTTTCATAGAATGGATGCTACATGATGCCGGCATTATGCTCAGATCAACAGGAAGTTCAGAGGAAGAGAAGAAGGCGAGCTAATCGCCTTCTTTTTTTTCGGGGAAACCAAGAAGGCGCATAAAGGAATCAAGTCTTCTTTATTTACAATATGGGCAAGAAAAAAGTGTTTTTGTCGAATAATGTATAAAAATGAATTAAATTATTAATTATAAAATAAAATCGATAAAAAATCCACAAAAATAATATTCGACAGAAGGTATTTTAAAGTGTGTGTCGAAATCATATAATTAAGTAAATAATGCTTACGTACTTGTCGCAAATGAAGGGAGAGCTTTCTGTTGCAAACCATTGATGTTTTATTAGCGGATGATAACCGTGAATTCACAAATTTATTATCTGAATTTATCGACGATCAAGAGGATATGAGGGTATCAGGCATAGCCTATAATGGCAATGATGTTATTCGCTTAATCGAGCAGAGCCCCAAAGTTCCAGATGTATTGATCCTCGATATCATTATGCCGCATCTAGATGGTCTCGGCGTGCTTGAGAAGCTGCGTGAGCTGGATTTAAATCCACAGCCAAAGATTATTATGCTCACTGCTTTCGGCCAGGAGAACATAACTCAGAAAGCCGTACAACTTGGTGCATCTTATTACATACTAAAGCCATTTGACATGGAAATCCTGACAAACCGCATTCGCCAATTGGTGGGTCCTAACCAAACGATGTCGATGATGTCATCTTCGATGCAAGCGAAAGCCAATATCGTGCATTTACCAAAAACGAAAAATTTGGATGCAAATATTACCACCATCATTCACGAAATCGGCGTTCCTGCTCATATTAAAGGTTATCAATATTTGCGTGAAGCCATCACGATAGTGTACAACAATATTGAAATTCTTGGAGCCATCACGAAAACATTGTACCCTGCGATTGCCGAGAAATACAAAACGACGCCAAGCCGCGTTGAACGTGCCATCCGCCACGCGATTGAAGTCGCCTGGACGCGCGGAAATATCGAAAGCATCAGCCATTTGTTTGGCTATACGATTAACATCTCTAAAGCGAAGCCGACGAACTCTGAATTTATCGCGATGGTGGCGGATAAGCTCAGAATCGAGCACAAGGTGTCTTGAAAGGGTAAGGAGTAGTGCGTTTGGTAAGGGTTTTCGGGATTTGGAAACGGATTACAGCCAGAACAATTTTGGCTACTAATATCTGAAAAAGCCGTTTTCATACCGATAGACTTCTAAATAGCAATCCAACTAATACCGCTTATTTATTGGTTCCTCAAAACCAATGAAGGAGTGGTATTTTTTATAACTGATTTTGAGACAATTTGGATAACCTTATGCTCTAAACCTATCGGGTAAAACGTTGGCAAGAAGAGACATTAAAGTTATTTGGGAAGTATTTGCAGGAGCAGTATAATATTGAGGATATAAAAAAGTGTTCAATCGGGTCATTATTCGGCAGTACATTAAGTATTTACGGGAGAGGGGGGAGCTGAGTCCAAAGGACAAAAATCATATCCTGAGAATCGCACCGATGATAAGAAAGAGTATCCTTGACAACGATTGAACGCTCTTTATTTCATGATTCCATCCATTAGAAGATGAATGAAATTTTTAAGTGAAAACTAGAAAGACCTTAGTTCCTATTTCTGGTATAATGGTGGATGAAATCAATAATTTTTAATAAATACTTGGCGATTTTAAATAAGAGGTGTCTCAAATGAGAATTAATCACAACATATCTGCACTTAATTCATATAACAGGGAGCAAACAAATAATAAAGGTGTTTTAAACTCAACACAAAGGATATCTTCTGGATTAAGAATTAATCAAGCAGCAGACGACTCTGCTGGATTAAGTATTTCCGAAAAGATGAAAGGTCAAATTCGCGGTTTGGAGCAAGCTGAACGGAATATTCAAGATGGAATTTCGCTTATTCATACAGCTGAAGGTGGATTATCACAAATACAGAATCCTTTGATACAAAGGTTAAGAGAACTTGCTATTCAAGCTTCAAACGGTACCTTAACATCTCACGATAGACAAGCAATCCAAATGGAGATTGATCAGATAAAACAAAATATTAATGATATAGCGAATAATACGGAGTTCAATAGTATTAAACTGTTACAACCTCCGGTAATTCAAGGAAATAGTGGATCACCAAGTGGACAAAAAGCAGATATTATTTTCTTTATTGATGATTCGAGTACGATGCAAGAGGAGATAAATCACGTAACAGCTGGGATATCCGATTTTGTAAGTAATTTATCAGCATACGGAGATGTTAGAGTAGGTACAGTAAGCACGGTTCATTCTGGCCGCAATCTTCCCCTGACGAGTGATGTTGCAATGATTCAAAATCACCTATCAAATGTACATATTGCTACACCGGGCGGGTCCACCCCTTATCAACATATGATAAACTATGCACCTAACGGCTCTCAAGGATCATCATTAGGATACGATTCAAGTTCAAAAAAGATTTTTGTTCTGTTAACGGATACTAATAATGAAAGTACTGTTGTCACCGAGCTCGATGTTAAATCAGCGTTAGAGTCGGACAATATAAATTCATATGTATTTGGGCTTAATTTAGGGGCTTCTACAAATTCTTTTTCACAGAGTACAGCTTACGATGATTTTGCTAAGCAAATTTTTATTCCTGCAACAGCTGCAGACATAGCAGCAAATATCTCCCCAGGATTAGCAAATCAAATTGTTGCTGACACTGGTTTTGGCCAAGAGGAATCTTCTTTAAAACCAATTCATCTTCAAGTTGGACCGAATAGTGGAGATGATTTTATAATTCATCTTTTCGATGCTCGCACGACAAATCTCGGAATCGATGATATTCTTGTTGATCCAATAGGAAAAGCCCAAGAAGCGATTGAGAAATTAGATAAAGCTCTTGAAACAGTGTCATCGGAACGCGTAAAATTTGGTGCTTATCAGAACGTATTAGAACACATTAAGAATAATGTATCGAATTATAAAAGCAATATTACAGCTTCAGAATCACAAATTAGAGATGCAGACTTACCAAAAGAGATATTAAATTTAACTAATAAAAAAATTGTTCTTGAATCATCCCATGTTATGCTCACACAGGCTAATCAGATGACACAATCAGTATTGCAGTTTTTGAAATAAAATTATAAAGAGAAGACTTAAATAAAATCCTGGAATTTTAAGACCACTTTTAGTCAATTGTCTATTATAATAGAAATAACTCCCTAGCTACGTACTCTAGCCTTCTATATCCTTGATACATAAGTTGTGGAAATATCGAAAACATCAGCCATTTGTTTGGCCATACGATTAACATCTCCAAAGCGAGCCGACGACAGCTCAGAATCGAGCACAAGGTGTCTTGAAAGGGTAAGGAGTAGTAAATATTTTGCTTTATAAAGTTGTTCTCTTACCTATCACCAAACCCGATAAATCGAAATGATTTATCGGGTTTGCTTTTGGAATGGAACAACAAATGGGGTTCTAATATAGGAATCATTGACAGGTTTTTGGATGGGGGTTTCAACTTAACAAATCATTGACAAGAGCGGGAGCGTTAAAATTATTAAATGATTAGCGGATAAGGGTTATATTAACAGGTCCTTCAGGTGGTACCACGATGCCTTCTGGGGAAACACCACCATAAACAAATATAAAAAGATATGGAAATAAACCTCACTCCATATCTTTTTATATTTGTTTGAGGACGGAGGTGAGAAATATTTGCATTACAAGTTAAGGTTTAAGATAATGAAATTAAACGAATTTGAATGAGTACAAGGAGAAAATACATGTTGTTTTATATTTTTGCTTTAACCGCTGTTGCGATCGATCAAATATCTAAAATCATTATACGTGCACATATGGAAGTAGGAGAATCCGTACCATTGAACAGCTTTTTGCAATTTACTTTTTATGAAAATAGCGGGATGGCCTTCAGTTTGTTTCAGGGCTATGCTAGGTGGTTCGGGGTAATCGCCGTGATTGTTGTCATTGCGGTGCTGTATTATCGCAATAAAGGTGAATTAAGAGGCGTTATGATGGAGATTGGAACCGGCTTATTCGTTGGGGGAGCCATCGGTAATGCTATAGACCGGTTTGTTTTCGGTAAAGTGACGGATTTTCTAGATTTCCGACCAAGTCAAGGGATTCTTAACTTAGCTGATATTTCGATCCATATTGGAGTCATGTTTATCATAGCGGATGCGGTTATCCAATATGTTAAAGAAAGGTTGATCCAAAGCAAAAGTAATTCTCTCTGAAAGCATGGGGTAAGGGCCGGTGAAGGCCCTTTTTTCTTTGTATAAGCAGCTATTATGGATGGATATCGCATTTATTTTTGATAAAGTGAATTTGATTTTCCAGACGATGTATTCTTTCTTCCTTTTCTTTATTCGATGGCTCGTTTGAGGACAACAGTGCATCCAGGTCGTTCTGCAGCTGATGCAGGTCTTGTCCGGAATTGGCGCAATCATAACGGCTTTCCAAATTATCAATCACAAGGAACACCTCCCTAGTTCAAATGATTTCATTTGTTAGTATGGAGGGTGTTGCTCTCAAGTATGTCGGAGAGGCTCAACCAATTGCAGGATAGATTGCCCCGTCACTAAGAAAAAGGAAGCTGGTGAGGTTGATTCATTTCTTTTGAGTAAGCAGTATGGGCAACAATTTAGCCCAAATTTCCGGTAAGAGCCTAATTTCCATAATCAGATTTGAATATGGGATCATTGTAGCATAGGACTTCATCGATTTTTGCGGAAAATTGTAACTGCTTACATTGAATAACCTTAATTTTTGCCTTACTTCCCTTATTGCTGCATACATGAAACAAGTAGAGGGCAGGTTATAAGAAATGGTAAAGGAGGTTACTCCCTATGCAGCAAACGGAAATCCAAAGCAAGGTGAATTCTTATAAAATAGGTGTTGGCCATATGCAAGAGAATATGCCAGCAATGGTCGATGCGTATCACCACTTTACCGGAGCTTGCTTCGGTCCTGGGGCATTGGAAGAAAAGCAGAAGCAGTTGATAGCGCTTGGCATCAGCTTGTTTGCAAACAATGAGGTTTGCACACTGTATCATGTTCAAGAAGCTCTTTCTTTGGGGGCATCCAAGCAGGAGATTGTGGAGACTACAGCCGTGGCGGCTGCGGTGGGAAGCGGCCATACGTTGTCACAAGGGGTTACTCGGGTACAGCAAGCGTTAGACTCACTCACTCGTGGAACGCAATAATCTCAGCGGTCAACTTAGTCTGGATGCGGGTGGTTGGTACATATGAAATGGAATCGCAAATCGGAACGTTGGCCCATTAAAGGAAAAGTAGAAGCGGACCGCAACACCAAACAACTGCTGAAGCGGATACGTCCGGGAAGCATTGCTGTGATATCCCATGATGATATAGATGAGTTAGCTGTACGGGGGTTGCTAGACGCCAGGGTCAAAGCGGTGATTAATACAGGCCAAACGATGACCGGTATGTTCACGAATCAAGCAAGCTTATTGCTTATTGATGAAGGGGTACCGCTCTTGGAAGCGGCTCCGGAAAGCTTCGAGCTGTTTAGCGAGAACGCTGAGATCACACTAACTGAGAACGGTATTGATATGGGATCTTCTTGGATTCCCTGTACCCGATTTACTAGGCAAAGGTGGCTGCAAAGCTATCTTGCCGCCCGGCAGGCTGAGCCCGATCAGCTCCGGAAATTTATTGATAATACGCTTTGGTATGCAAGTCAAGAGAAAGAGTGGCTGGTCGAACCACTCCCTACACCGACCATTCGGACGGAGCTTACCGGCAAAGCTGCGTTGATCGTCGTCAGGGGAAGCGGGTTTAAAGATGATTTGGCCGCTTTACGGCCTTATATTGAGCGTGTGAATCCGGTTCTAATCGCTGTGGATGGCGGTGCTGACGCTTTGTATGACTTTGGTTATTCTCCACAGCTGATTATAGGGGATATGGATAGTGTATCGGATCGGGTGCTTCGCTCTGGAGCGGAGCTCATTGTTCATGGCTACATTAACGGTGAAGCTCCTGGAATGAATCGATTACATAGACTGCGACTGTCAGGAACGCTTTTGCCAAGCGGGGGTACCAGTGAAGATGCCGCGCTGCTGCTGGCTTACGATGGAGGATGCGAACAAATCGTTACAGTCGGTTTGCACAGCCACATGCAGGATTTTCTTGAGAAAGGCCGTAAAGGCATGGGAAGTACTTGGCTTGTACGCATGAAGGTCGGAAGCAAGCTGATCGATGCGCGCGGAATCAGCCGGGTTTACCCGGCAAAAGAGGTTGCTAAACCGATGAAGGTCATACGGGCCTGGCAGTCTTTTGTTCGATCTCTGCTCTAATGTAAAAGGAGGAGCGATTATGTCTACACTTGTATCCATCATTATTCCGGTTTGGAATGAAGCAGAGCGTATTCCCGCTACGTTGAAAGCGGTGGCTCGGGTTCGGGAAGCCCAGGAAGGCATCAAGCCCCTTGCATTGACATTTCAAGTGATCGTTGTCGATGATGGAAGCAAGGATGATACACGAACGGCTGCCGCTCCTTGGGCAGATCTCGTTATAGGGTATCCAATCAATAGAGGTAAGGCAGCTGCAATGGCCGCAGGGTGCCGGGCTGCTGCCGGGGATATTATTGTTTTTCTGGATGCCGATTTGGGGGGAACCGCGGGCTATTTTCCGTTTCTGTTGGAGCCGCTGCTCCAGAATGAGGCAGACTTATCGGTTGCGAGGATTCCGCCCGTAAATAAACCCGGCGGCTTCGGGCTGGTAAAAGTGCTCGCTTCTCGCGGAGTAAAAGCTTTAAGCGGTTATCCAGCACTGGCTCCGCTATCCGGGCAGCGTGCGATAAGGGCGGAAGTGTTGAAGCGCACCGGGCGGGCTTATCAAGGTTTTGGAGTAGAAGTAGGTATGCTAGTCGATGCCGTCAAGCTCGGATATCGTGTTGCGGAGCCGGAGATTCCATTTCGCCATCGGGAAACTGGACGGGATTGGGACGGCTTTATGCATCGCGGTAAACAGTTCATTTCCGTAGGCCTCACGTTGTGGGATTGCTGGAGGAGGCCGATATGCTAACCGATGTTTTTATGGATTGGCTTATGCCTGGAATGGTGCTTTTAGCCGCAGGACGGCTGCTGCTGCCCGGCGGCTTACGGTTTCTTCAAGAGCATGGGATTACGGATCGAAGCTATAACGGTGAAACGATTCCTACCGCGGGAGGATTGCTGATTTGGCTTCTTCTTCTGGTCTATTTTGTGATGGATAGGATCACTGGAGCTCAGCAGATTGAGGCCATATGGATGCTTGCTCTTACGGTAGTTTGCTTTGCAGGCTTTATGGACGATGTAAAAGGTGATAAGCGGACGAAAGGAATACGCAGCCACTGGATGGCGTGGAAGCAGAAACGCAGTATCACTACCGGGCTTATAAAGGCCGCAGCGGCTGGCACTGCCGGTCTGACGCTGCTGCTGCCGAGCCAAGGCAACCTATGGGCTCTGCCCTGGCAGCTTTTGCTGGTGCTTCTTGCTACGAATGCCGTTAACTTATTTGATGCTCGCCCAGGGAGGGCGGTAAAAATATTTTTCATCTCGATGGGTACGGTCGGCTGGTGCACCTTCATACTGGCGGCATATGCAGTTACAGAGAACGGGATGCGGCTGTGGCATGGACTGGTACCGGTCCTGGTTGGTGTGCTGCTGCTTGCTCCTTACGATTTGAAGGGACGCGTTATGCTTGGGGATACCGGTGCCAATATGCTTGGCTTTACACTGGGTATCGTTATCGTGAAGCTGACGTCGGAGGTCTTCCAAGCGGGTGCCCTCACCGTGCTGATCGCTTTGCACGCTTTGACCTGGCGACGGTCATTAAGCGCTATGATTGAGGCAAACCGGCTGCTGCGCTGGCTGGATGACGCCGGACGAAGACGGGCATAACGAAGAAAAGGGAGAGCCTTGTGCGGCTATCCCTTTTTACGTTTTTCCCGAAATCTGGGGGCGACATAATTGTGCTTGCGATCGCGAAAAAAAATCCATCCCCCTATAAAGGCGACTCCAGCCGCGAATAGAATAAGTCCGAGAATCATCTTTCCCCAAAGGACGCCTGGATCGGCGACAGTTTGATCGAATTGGGCAAACCAAGCGTCCTTTATGGCAAGAAATCCGTAGGTCGCCATTAGACCTGGAATAACCAAAAGCAGCATAGCTATAAATCGGTAAATGGTGACTTTCATGGGCGGCTCCTTCTTTTATCCCTGCATAACTCTTCTTTTCATCTAACGTTACCACAATTTCAACTACAATTCATGCCATTTCACAAATTGGACTATATTTCTTCGACCGAATATGGTAAAAATATAAGAATCATAGTTTCGGAGGGAAAGATAATGACGCATGCTTTTGATATCGTGATCCTCGGCGGAGGCATCGGTGGATACTCGGCGGCGATTCGCGCTGCCCAACTCGGGAAGAATGTGGCCATCGTCGAACAAGACAGGCTCGGCGGAACCTGTCTGCACCGAGGTTGTATTCCGAGCAAGGCGCTACTAAGAAGCGCAGAAGTATACGCTATGATGAAGGAAAGCGAGAAATTCGGGATTGAGGCGGACGAGGTCCGTGTCGATTTTGGTAAAGTAAGCTCCCGCAAAAACAGAATCGTCGAGCAGCTCCATAACGGGCTTCAATATTTAATGAAAAAAAATAAAATTACCGTATTTCCGGGGAAAGGCAGAATCATCGGTCCTTCTATCTTTTCTCCGCGGAGCGGGAGTGTATCTGTGGAGCAGGTGGACGGAGAGATCTTGACGCTGGTGCCGGAGAAGCTGATCATTGCCACCGGCTCTCGTCCGCGAAGCCTCCCGGGCTTGGAGACGGATGGGAACCGCGTGCTAAACAGCGACGAAGCTCTTCGGCTGGAGAAGCTTCCCGCATCTGCGATCATTATCGGCGGCGGTGTCATCGGAGTGGAGTGGGCATCCATGCTCTGCGATTTCGGTGTTCAGGTTACCGTTGTAGAATATGCACCTAGGCTGCTGCCGGCGGAAGACGAAGATGTATCCCGTGAGCTTGAACGTTTACTTAAAAAACGTGGAGTGACCGTAAGAACCGGCGCAAAAGTAATTGTGGATACGCTGGAGAAAAGCGATTCAGGTGTACAGCTAACCGTTGAGCATAAGGAAGCGCAGCATACGCTGGAAGCGGAGATTGCGCTTGTGTGCGTGGGGCGTCAGGCTAACCTTGAAGGAATTGGCCTGGAAAATACCGACGTGAATGTAGAAAATGGTTATATTCGAGTAAACGATATGATGCAAACGGCGGAGCTGCATATTTATGCAGTAGGCGATTGTATCGGCGGTTTGCAGCTTGCCCATACGGCAGGTCACGAAGGAATCGCCGCGGCCGAGCATAGCTGTGGACATACACCTCATCATTATGCTCCCCACCAGATCGCCCGCTGTGTGTATACGCGTCCCGAAACGGCGAGCATTGGGTTTACGGAGCAGCAGGCGAAGGAACGAGGCCATCAGATTAAGACATCGAAGGTGCACTTTAAAGCTCTTGGCAAAGCGCTTGTATACGGAGAAAGTGACGGCTTTGTAAAGGTGGTTGCTGATTCAGCAACGAATGATATACTGGGTGTACACATGATCGGACCTCATGTCACCGATATGATCTCGGAGGCGGCGCTGGCGCAGCTGCTCGAAGCTACGCCGTGGGAAGTGGGGCAAACCATTTATCCGCACCCGACCTTGTCGGAAATATTGGGCGATGCGATGCTGGCTGTAGACGGAAGGGCAATTAGTGTATAAGGCAGCACGAATATTCAAATTGTGTTCATAAACCAAACGGTTTATAATATATATAGTGTCAAGTACTAGCACCTGGTAATAATATTAGGTGTGAATGATAAGGAGGCGTCTGCCCCATGTCCATCGGACAAATAACAAAACATCGACAGCTTGGCTTGACTGACGATCAAGTCATCGAGATGTACACATATATGCTGAAGGCCCGAATATTTGACGAGCGAGGATTTATTCTGCAGCGTTCCGGCAAGATTGCGTTCCACGTATCCGGAATTGGACAAGAGACGGCACAGGTGGCTGCCGCATACGCGCTGCAAAAAGGGAAGGACTATTTTCTTCCTTACTACCGCGATTATGGCTTCGTTCTGACCGTCGGGATGACGCTGAGGGAGCTGATGCTTTCGGTCTTCGCCAAGGCGGAGGATCCGAACAGCGGCGGCAGGCAAATGCCGGGGCATTTCAGCCATAAGAAGCTGAACATTGTTACCGGATCAAGCCCGGTAACGACACAGGTTCCGCATGCAGTAGGATTTGCGTTGGCCTCTAAGATGAAGCGCCAAAACTTTGTATCGTTCGTTACCTTTGGGGATGGCTCCAGTAATCAGGGTGATTTCCACGAAGGTTGTAATTTTGCAGGCGTACATAAGCTGCCTGTCATTTTCATGTGCGAGAACAATCAGTATGCGATATCGACTCCGCTTCACAAACAGACGGCGGGAAGTATTGCGGAACGAGCTGTCGGTTACGGATTTCCGGGAGTGAAGGTCGACGGTCGCGATCCGTTAGAGGTGTACCGGGTGGTTAAGGAAGCGCGCGAGAGGGCATTGCGAGGCGAAGGACCAACACTGATTGAAGCGGATATGTACCGTATCCCTCCGCACTCCACTTCAGATAACGATTTGCTTTATAGGACCAAGGAAGAAGTCGAAGCAAACCGTTCTAAGGACGGGCTCTTGGTGTTTAGACAGTATTTGATCGATTGTGGTATATGGAGTGAAGAACGGGAAGCCGAGCTGGCGGAGCAGATTAAGGCGGAGCTGATCGAGGCGACGAATTACGCCGAGCAAGCGCCGTTTCCGAAGCCGGAAGATACGCTGCGGCATGTGTATGCCGAGCCAGGGGAGGAGTAACGTCGTGGCCGTCATTACCTATTTGGAAGCCATTCGTACGGCAATGAAAGAAGAAATGGAACGGGACGAGGATGTATTCGTCCTCGGTGAGGATGTAGGAAAGGGAGGCGTCATGAACGCGACCAAAGGTCTGCGGGACCAATTCGGAGAAGAACGCGTGATGGACACACCTCTTGCCGAATCAGCCATTGCAGGTGTTGCTATTGGGGCGGCGATGTATGGCATGAAGCCCGTAGCGGAGATGCAGTACGCGGACTTTATGTTCCCGGCGACGAACCAGATCGTCAGTGAGGCGGCTCTGATCCGCTACCGATCCAATAACGATTGGAACTGTCCGGTTGTTATCCGAGCTCCTTATGGAGCGACGGGAGGAGGAGCCCTGTACCATTCTCAATGCCCGGAATCCGTATTCTTCGGCATTCCCGGATTGAAGATCGTGGCTCCATCCAATCCTTACGATGCCAAAGGGCTGCTTAAGGCGGCCATTCGTGACGCGGATCCGGTTCTTTATTTCGAGCATAAAAAATGCTACTTGGGCGTCACGGGCGAAGTCCCGGAAGAGGATTACATTGTGCCGATCGGTAAAGCTGATGTGAAGCGGGAAGGCACTGATATTACTGTTATTAGCTACGGCTTAACCGTACAATATGCACTGAGAGCGGCCGAAGAGTTGGCAAAAGAAGGCATCAGCGCGCATATTTTGGATTTGCGCACCCTTCAGCCGCTCGACAAAGAAGCGATTCTCAAAGCAGCGAGCAAGACCGGCAAGGTGCTGATTATTCATGAGGACAATAAAACGGGCGGCGTCGGAGCGGAAGTGTCTGCGATCATCGCGGAAGAGCTTCTGTTCGAGCTCGATGCGCCGATTGTGCGGCTGTGTGCGCCCGACGTGCCGGCTGTAGGAATGAATCCGCCGATGGAGAAGTTTTTCCTCCTGAACGCGGATAAAATTATGGAAGCCATGCGTAAGCTGGCATTGTTCTAAGGCAGCGAACCTTTGAAGCTGACTTATATAGCCGGCCACCAGGCCGGCGTTTTCTTAGGAGGTTGTGCAGCGTGAAAGAGAACATCAAGGGGACCGAGGTTACGGTTCCTCATTTAGCAGAGAGTCTAGTTTCGGCAACGGTCGGCAAATGGCTCAAACAGCCTGGGGATTACATTGAGCAGTACGATGTGCTTTGTGAGCTGATTACGGATAAAGTGACGGTAGAGATGCCTTCGCCGATTGAGGGCAGGCTCGTTCGCCTGCTGGTAGATGACGGGGCTACGGCTGCCGTAGGCGAAGCGATCTGCATTATTGAAGAACCGCAGCAAGCGGCTGCTGGCGCGGCGGGACATGGCGGTCAGCAACCAGAACAGCTGCTAAGCACCTCGTCTCGTCCCTCTGCGGAAGCAGGGAATACAGGGATGGGAAGCCGTTTCTCTCCAGCGGTCCTGAAGCTGGCGGCGGAGAACGGCATTTCCCTAAGCGATATTCAGGGAACAGGCTTAGGCGGCCGTATTACGAGAAAAGACGTTGAAGCGTTCGTGGCTTCAGGGACTGCTGCCAGATCAGGTTGGTCCAAGCAGGCGGCAAATGCGAACATGGCGGCAGCAACGGCAGGCGTATTCATTCCAGAGCCTCCGAAAGTGTCGGTTCGATCGACGGGTATTCATTTATCGGAAACCCCGCCTTTAGCAAAAATCGAGGTCGAAGGACATCCGGAAGGCCGTGGAGAATATTTGATTGATGTGACTCCGATCCGTAATACGATTGCGAGCCGCATGCGTCAGAGCGTCACGGAAATCCCGCACGCATGGACGATGATCGAAGTGGATGTCACCAATCTGGTACTTCTTCGCAGCAAGCTGAAGGATGAGTTCATGAAGCAGGAAGGCATCAATCTGACTTATCTTGCATTTCTGCTTAAGGCCGTTGTGAGTGCGATCAAGGACTATCCGATTATGAACTCGGTTTGGGCCGTAGATAAGATTATCGTTAAGAGGGATATCAATATTTCTCTAGCTGTAGGGACTGAGGATTTTGTGGTTACGCCGGTGATCAAGAAGGCCGATCAAAAAAACATTGCCGGCCTCGCCCGGGAAATCGATGATTTGACCCGGAGAGGGAGAGCCGGCAAGCTGTCGCTTAGCGATTTAGAGGGTGGTACGTTCACAGTGAACAACACGGGTTCGTTCGGATCAATTCTTTCGTATCCGATTATCAACTATCCGCAGGCTGCCATCCTAACCTTCGAGTCCATCGTGAAAAAGCCGGTTGTGATTCAGGACATGATCGCTGTTCGTTCGATGGTCAACCTGTGCTTGTCCCTCGATCATCGCATTCTGGACGGGGTAATCTGCGGAAGGTTCCTGCAGCGTGTTAAGGAAAATCTGGAAGGGTTCAACCAGGATACGAAGCTTTACTAAAGCAGAGCTTTTCCTTTTAAAGCAGCATTCCTACCGTAAAGAGCAGGGTAGATAGCAGCATGGATGCGATCATCACATAAATGATAATTTTGAAAATGAGTTTGTTCTGCACAAGATTTCAACTCCTATTCGTGGGAATACTATAATGATATTGTAACTCATGCATACATTGGAGGAAAGCTCATGATTGAACAAAATCGATTAGTGGCCGAATTTATCGAGCTAATCCAGGTGGACAGCGAAACGCGTCACGAGCAGGAAATCAGCCGGGTGCTAAAAGATAAGTTCACGGCGCTCGGTCTTAAAGTAGAAGAAGACGATACGGCAGCCAAGACGGGGCATGGCTCGGGCAACCTGATTTGTACGCTTCCGGCCTCGCCCGGCAAGGCTGCTGCTGCGAAGCTGTTCTTCACCTCGCATATGGATACCGTCACTCCGGGTAAAAGCATTAAGCCGCAAATCGGTGATGACGGGTACATCCGCAGCGACGGTACAACGATTCTCGGCAGCGATGATAAAGCGGGATTGGCTGCGATGCTCGAAGCCATCCGCGTGCTGAAGGACAACCAAATCGAGCATGGCCAAATCCAATTCATCATTACGGCCGGAGAAGAATCGGGCTTGCTTGGTTCCCGGGCGATGGATGCCAAATGGATGGATGCGGACTTCGGCTATGCGCTCGATTCGAACGGCGATATCGGGGCCATTGCCGTAGCCGCTCCGACGCAAGCCAAAGTAAACATGACCTTCTGGGGCCGTTCCGCGCATGCGGGCGTTAATCCTGAGGACGGGGTCAGCGCGATTACGGTGGCAAGCAAAGCGATTTCTCGTATGCCGTTAGGCCGCATCGACAAAGAAACGACGGCTAACATCGGCCGCTTTGAAGGCGGTGTGGACGGCGCTACGAACATCGTTGTGGAGCGGGTTCGATTGGAAGGCGAGGCACGCAGCATCACGCAGGAGAAAATGCACGCTCAGGTGGAAAAGATGCGCAAAGCGTGCGAGGAAGCGGCAGGCGAGATGGGCGCGAAGCTGGACTTTCAAAGCGAGGTCATCTATCCCGCCTATATGTATGACGAATCGGCGCCGGTCGTGAAGCTGGCGATGAAGGCGCTCGGCGAATGCGGATGCACACCGCACACCTTCCACTCCGGCGGCGGCAGCGACGCTAACATGTTCAACGGCATGGGGATTCCGACCGTTAACTTGGCGATCGGGTATCTGGACATTCATACAACTAAAGAACGCATTGCGGTCAAGGATTTAGTCAAGACCTCCGAAGTTGTGGTCAAGATTATACAGGAAGTCGCGAAAGGTTCTTAAATCCTCATCGGCAAAACCACTTGCATGAACCATCATGCAAGTGGTTTTTTTTCTTTGCTCCGTACGTAAATTGTATAGAGAGGGGTGGTCGAGTGGCTTTGATGATGATGAAAGGCGTTGTTACGATAGCGGATTGTAACGGAGCATCCGGAACCGGTCAAGTGCAGATCGTTCAAGTATTGCAGTCCGATGGGGCGACGGCTCGGGCTATTCATGATCTGACCGTCTTTCCCAAGCTTGTCGTTGGGGATACGGTGTTGATGAATACGACCGCAGAATCGCTCGGGCTGGGTACAGGCGGATACCATTTCATCCATGCGATTCTGGAGAAGCACAGTGTTTCGGCTGCCGCCGCTTTATCAGGAGAGGGTCACATTATGAAGCTGCGCTACACATCGCTTCAGCGAGCGGTGCTTGCGGCGGAAGAGCCAGACAGTCCGCACCATAAAACACTGGCTGGACGTAGGACATTGGAGAGAATGCCGGTGCTAATTGGGGAGCTTCACAGCATGCTGCCTGCGGCGGTATGTTGGCTGCGTCAGCTTGCGGAGGAAACGCAGCGCGGTGTGCGAGAACTGAGGATTGCGTATATTATGACGGACGGCGGAGCGCTTCCGCTCTCCATCAGCCGACATGCAGCCAGACTGAGCGAGCTGGGTTGGCTAGCGGGGACCGTCACCTATGGTCATGCTTACGGCGGAGATCTCGAAACCGTAAATAAATTCACAGCTCTGCTTGCGGCTAGACACGTACTCCATTGCGACATCGCCATCGTGATTATGGGCCCCGGCATCGTAGGTACCGGTACTATATACGGCTGCAGCGGTCTTGAAGTCGGAGAGCTCATCAATGCCGTACACGCGCTCAAGGGTGTGCCCGTTATCATCCCGCGAATCAGCTTTGCCGATCCTAGGGAGCGCCATCGGGGCATCAGCCATCACACGCTGACGGCACTAACAGACGCTGCCTTGACGCCGTGCTCCCTCAACCTGCCGTTGATCCCCTCAACAAGGGAGTCCATGCTGCTAATGCGGCAGTCGCAGCAGTATGAGCTAGGCCGCTTGCACCGTCTTCAGTGGATGACTGCTCCTGCTGCGGGTGAAATGGAAGCCGCGCTGAAGCCCTATGGGGAGCCGATTACTTCGATGGGAAGGGGATTAGCAGACGATCCGGCATTTTTTGCAGCCGTGTGCTGTGCAGCTTCGGCAGCCTACCGGCAATATCTGAAAGGGCGGGGCTGCTGAGCTTGTCCTTTAGCGTTGGTCAGGCTCCCTTCCAGGAATGAGGCTAAAGAAACGTCGGCAGAGACGCGGCCCAGCGTCATTTTCAAATATTCACGAACCTCCCAAGCCTTGCCTACTAGACGTAGCTGACGATCGGCAGAATAAGTTTTCATAGGTTATTCCCCCAAGCTTTTGATAGGTTGATATATTTCAACTTATGCAAGAGAGGAAGCGGTTATGACTTACTAATGGCAGAGTGAATTCATGGTATAATAAAATAATGTCTTCATAACTAAAATACCCATATGGTAAAGAAAGGAATCCGATCATGAGCCAAGTTCATCATAAAAAATTCGAAGAAGTTACTCTCTCCACTCAGCCTATTTTCCAAGGGAAAATCATTTCGCTTCAAGTGGATACCGTCAAGCTGCCGAACGGCAGCGAGGCCACCCGTGAAATTATCAAGCACCCCGGAGCAGTAGCCGTTCTCGCGCTCACCCCGGACGACCGCATGCTTGTCGTGGAACAATACCGCAAACCGCTCGAAAAAAGCCAGATCGAAATACCGGCAGGCAAATTGGATCCGGGCGAGGAACCTGAGCGCTGCGCACGGCGGGAGCTGGTGGAAGAGACAGGCTACACTTGCGGCTCGCTGCGTCACCTTAGTTCATTCTATACGTCCCCCGGCTTTGCCGATGAGCTCCTTCACTTGTATGTTGCTGAAGACCTGACCAAAGGAGAGGCGCAGCCGGACGAGGATGAATTCCTTGAAATCGAAGCGATTACTCTGGAACAAGCTCAACAGTATATGGCGGAGGGACGAATCAGCGACGCCAAAACGATCATGGCGGTATACGCTTGGCAGATATATAAGCTGACAGGGAAGTTCTGACATGACGCTTCAGGCTTATTACGCAGACCTGCATATCCATATCGGAAGAACGGAAGCAGGAGAAGCCGTCAAGATCAGCGCGGCGAACAACCTGACGTTTTATAACATTGCAAAGGAAGCCTCCGAGCATAAAGGCATCGATATCGTCGGTATCATTGATTGTCATTCCCCAGGTGTGCAGCGTGAGATGCAGCATTATTTGGAGCGGGGGGACATGGAGGAGCTTAGCGGAGGAGGCATCCAATATCACAACACGACTGTCCTGTTAGGCTGTGAAATCGAAGTTCGGGATCCAGGCATGGGAACAGCCCACCTGATCGCGTATTTACCCAAGCTCAGCGATATGCAGCATTTTACGGAATGGCTCCGCCAATACATGAAGAACGTCCAGCTCAGCTCTCAGCGCATTTATGTCACGGCCCGCGAGCTTCAGCGAGAGGTCATCGACCGGGGAGGTCTGATGGTGCCCGCTCACATTTTCACCCCGCATAAAAGCATATACGGCAGCTGCTCTACACGAATGGAGCATTTGCTCGATTTAGACGGCATCGCAGCCGTAGAGCTGGGCTTAAGTGCGGATTCGGTCATGGCGGGCTATATCAGTGAGTTGGATCACTACACGTTTCTGACCAACTCCGACGCGCATTCTTTACCCAAAATCGCCCGTGAATATAACAAACTGGCACTGGAGCGACCTACCTTTGAAGAATTGCGTAAGGCTTTGGCTGGGGAAAACGGACGAAGGGTGCTCGCGAACTATGGTTTGAATCCGCGTCTCGGCAAATACCATCGAACATACTGCGGAAGCTGCAGCTGCATTCTGGACGAACAAGACGCGGTCGCCACGGAGCGATGTCTGTACTGCGGCAGCACGAAGATTGTGAGCGGGGTCATGGACCGTATTCTGGATATTGCGGATCGGGAGGAGCCTGTAATGCCCGCTGAGCGGCCGACGTATTATTACCAGGTTCCGCTCGAGTATATTCCCGGCCTAGGCCCTAAGACGCTACGCCGATTGCTCACCCGTTTCGGCACGGAGATGAATATGCTGCACCGGGCTTCTTACGAGGAGCTTGCTGAAGCTGCGGGCGAGACCATTGCCCGCTATTTGACGGAGGCGCGGACTGGGACCCTTGAGCTCACAGCGGGCGGAGGGGGCAAATACGGGAAGGTGAAGATCTGAAGTCATATTGGGGGGAGCCCCTTCATATGCTCTAGTAATCGGACAAGGGGGGCATGGCAGCATGATGCGGAGCCGAACGCTGGAGCAATATATGAAGGAGCACCTGTCGCTGTATATTTTTGTTGGAGTTATATTCGTAAGCGGAGTCGTTTTTGGTGCCGTTATGGTGAACGCCTTGTCGTTGGAACAGAATCAGGAGATAACAAGGTATCTAGGCAGCTTTTTTTCCTCCGTGAATCAAGGCGGATTAGAGGGAGAGGTTGCAGGCTCCATGAAGGAGTCCTTCGCCATGCATATCAAATGGGTGCTGATCATCTGGATTCTCGGGTTGTCCGTGATCGGGCTGCCTCTCATACTCATACTTGATTTTTTGAAGGGCGTACTGATCGGGTTTACGGTTGGTTATATGGTGGGTGCGCTTTCGTGGAAAGGGCTGCTGTTCGCGCTGGTGTCGGTCGTTCCGCAGAATTTGGTTGTGATTCCGCTGCTGATCATATGCAGTGTCTCTGCGATGTCGTTCTCCATTCACCTCGTGAAGAATCGCTTTATCAGCCGAAAAGACCCCCTCTATGAGCCTTTCATGCGGCTTTCCGGCACGATTCTCGCTTCCGCGGTATTACTGTTCGGAGTAGCCTTGTTCGAAGCACATGTTTCTCCCGTCATGATGAAATGGGTTACGCCGATGCTCATCACAATGCCTGCCTCTTAAGCAGTGGCTAAAAGGTTTGACTTTCCTGCGTTTGACCTCCTATAATGTAAGCATAAGCAACCTATAGTAAATGCTTACGATGATGGTTTTGTTGCAACAAAACCTAATGCATTTGCTTATGAAGAAGGTTTTGCTGTGCAAAACCCGTAGGGGGAAAAGCATGGAATCTCGCATTGAAAAGATAAAGCAGCAGCTGCAATCGCAAGGCTACAAGCTGACGCCGCAGCGGGAAGCAACCGTCAGGGTTCTGCTTGAGAACGAGGAAGACCATCTGAGCGCGGAAGATGTGTTCATGCTCGTGAAAGATAAAGCGCCGGAGATCGGCCTTGCTACGGTATACCGAACGTTGGAATTGCTCAGTGAGCTGCATGTGCTCGAGAAGATGAATTTTGGAGACGGTGTGGCCCGATACGATCTGCGTAACGACAGTACTCATCATCATCATCACCATTTAATTTGCGTGCAGTGCGGGGCCGTGGACGAAATCATGGAGGATTGGCTTGGGATGCTGGAGGAACGGCTTGAGCAGGAGTTCCGCTTTCAAGTGCTGGATCACCGGCTTGATTTCCAAGGCATCTGTCACCGCTGCAGGGATAAGAACAAAACCTGAACCTGAAACCTTCGGTTTGAGCTCCACTCAAACTCGAAGGTTTTTTGCATCCTTTACATATTCACTTCATTATAGCGAATCCTATTACATACGCTTTCTTTGATGAGGGAGGAGAATGACAGATGATCATCGGCATACCAAAGGAAATCAAGAGCAACGAAAATCGGGTAGCGTTGACTCCTGGGGGCGCTGCGATGTTGATGGCGGCAGGTCATACCGTTCTCGTGGAGGCTGGAGCGGGGACCGGCAGCGGCTTCAGCGACGAGGATTATGCGAAGGAAGGCGGTGTCATCCTTCCGACAGCGGCTGAGGTTTGGGCAAGGTCAGAAATGATCATGAAGGTGAAGGAGCCGCTGCCTCAGGAGTTCGGTTATTTTCGGGAAGGGTTAACGCTCTTTACCTATTTGCATTTGGCGGCCGAACAGCTCCTGACCGAAGCGCTCGTCCGCAGTAAGGTGACGAGTATCGCCTACGAAACGATACAACTGCCAAGTGGCACCCTGCCGCTGCTCATGCCGATGAGCGAAGTGGCTGGCCGGATGTCTGTTCAAGTCGGAGCTCAGTTTCTGGAGCAATTCTATGGAGGCCGCGGTATTCTGCTCGGAGGCGTTCCCGGGGTGCCGCCAGCAGATGTCATTATTCTGGGCGGAGGGATCGTCGGAACCAATGCTGCCAAGATGGCTCTTGGGCTTGGAGCTAACGTCGTTGTGATCGAGAGAAGCGCAGATCGGCTTCGCTACCTTGACGATGTGTTTCACGGACGGATTCGAACGCTCATGTCCAATCCTTATAATATCGCCAATGCGGTGCAAAAGGCGGATCTACTGATCGGCGCCGTCCTGATCCCTGGCGCGAAAGCGCCAAAGCTGGTTACAGAAGAGATGGTGATGCAGATGAAGCCGGGAGCCGTCATTGTCGATGTGGCCGTCGATCAGGGTGGTTCCATCGCGACCGTGGACCGGGTGACTACACACAGCCAGCCGACATACGAGAAGCACGGCGTCATTCATTACGCCGTTGCGAATATGCCTGGAGCCGTGCCGCGTACCTCTACGCTCGCTTTAACCAATGTAACGATCTCGTATGCTTTGGAGCTGGCCGGCAAGGGGGTAATTCGGGCTCTATACGGTAATCCGCCGCTTAAACACGGTGTGAACACGTATAAGGGTCACGTAACTCACAGCGCTGTTGCGGAGGCGGTCGGCATACCTTTTACCGGCCTGGATACGCTTTTACCGATCAGTTAATGCACATAATTCGGCCTGAAAGATCATAGTCTTCTAGAGAAAGGGGAGAGTACAGGCTATGATCTTTCATTTTCATATCCGGAAGTGGATGGGCCGTATGAGATTCTTGCTTTTGTTTGTGGTGTTTACCTTTGCGATGTATCATATGCTGCTGATGGTAACTCGTTTTATAGAACCCATGCCCAAAAACACAGAGCCGGCGGGGAGCGCGGTGAAGGTGTTTCAAAGTGAGAATGCGTCCGAATCCCCAAAGGTCAGTATGGGCGAGCGATTAAAGCTTTTTTATTGGATCGGCGAATAAAATTGGGTTGACGAGGCAGGAAATCCCCCCTTTTTGTTGAATTTATTAAATAACCGCTGGACAATACAAAAGGGGATCAGGCTCTCATGAAAAACGATTTGGAATCGTTTATCCGATTTTTATCCGAAGAACGAGGCTTAGCCCAAAATACACTGGACTCATATGAACGCGATTTGTCGCAATATATAGTTTTTTTGGAGGAATCAGGCGTTTATTCGCTGCGGGACAGCGGGAAGGTGAACATTACCGGTTATCTGCTCAGGTTGAAACAAAAGGGGCGAGCTACGGCGACGCTCTCTCGGAATATGGTGTCTATCCGTGCGTTATATCAGTATATGGTGAAAGTGCGGAGGATGGAGAGCGATCCTTCGATGCACATGGAGACGCCGAAGCTGGAGAAGCGCATCCCTAAGGTGTTATCCGTTTCCGAGATGGAGAGGCTGCTGGAATCACCGCTGACGTCAACGCCGAACGGGATGCGAGACAAAGCGATGCTTGAGGTGCTTTATGCTACAGGTATCCGTGTGTCAGAGCTCATCTCGCTTGATGTCGACAGCGTGAACCTAACGGTTGGCTTTATTCGCTGTATAGGCAAAGCCGGCAAGGAGAGAATCGTTCCGCTTGGCGGTATCGCTTCCCAATACGTAACGGAATATATCGACACGATGCGTCCAAAGCTGCTGAAGCAGTCCAAGTCGGAAGAAGCGCTGTTTATCAATCACTTGGGTACGCGGATCACGAGGCAGGGCTTCTGGAAAATTATTAAACGCTACGCCTTGGAATCGAATATCCAGATGGAAATTACACCGCATACGCTCCGTCACTCGTTCGCTGCTCATTTGCTGGAGAACGGGGCTGATCTGCGTTCCGTTCAAGAAATGCTCGGCCATGCAGATATATCCACTACACAAATTTATACCCAAGTGGGCCGCGGCAAAATAAAAGACGTTTACAATCGCACCCACCCCAGAGCCAAAATCAAATAATGGCAGATTGGCCCGCCTTTCGCGTGAACGGAAGACGGGTTGTTTCATTAGATCGTTTTTGCAAAAAACAATCCGGTTTGCGATAATAACCATAAGCTTATCATCTGAAAAAGAGAGGTGGGGCAGGTTTGAAATATAAACGCATAGCAGTGATTGTGCTGGACAGCGTGGGTATCGGCGAGCTTCCCGATGCAGCGCGCTTTGGAGATACGGGTTCTCATACCTTAGGGCATATTGCGGAGCGGGTGCCTTCGCTGAGATTGCCCCACATGCAGCAGTTGGGGTTAGGGAACATCGTATCCTTGCAAAGGATTCCTCCAGTGGAGCAGCCGGCAGGTTATTACGGGAAAATGGCCGAAGTGTCGGTCGGTAAGGATACGATGACAGGGCATTGGGAAATCATGGGACTGAAGGTCGATATCCCCTTTAACGTGTTTCCTGACGGATTTCCGGCAGAGCTGATCGAACGCTTTGAGAAAGAAACCGGCCGTAAGGTGCTCGGTAATAAACCGGCTTCAGGCACGGAGATTTTGGATGAGCTTGGCGCTGAGCAGATGGCTACGGGCGCATGGATCCTTTACACCTCGGCGGACAGCGTACTGCAGCTGGCGGCGCATGAAGAGATCATACCTCTGGAGGAGCTGTACAGCGGCTGCGAAATTGCCAGGCGCTTGACACTGGAGGAACCCTATGCTGTCGGTCGCGTCATCGCTCGTCCGTACATAGGGAAGCCCGGCGCATTCACTCGCACGTCAAACCGGCACGATTATGCTGTTAAGCCGCCTGCGCCGACCGTGATGAACCTGCTTAAGGATGCAGGACTCGATTCGATCTCCGTAGGCAAAATAAACGACATTTTTTCCGGGGAAGGCATTACCGAATCCAATCCGACCAAGAGCAATCTGGACGGTATTCACATAACGATGGAGAAGCTGTCGCAGCCTTTCGAAGGGCTGTTGTTTACGAATCTTGTCGATTTCGATTCGTTGTACGGGCACCGGAGAGATCCGGAGGGATATGCGAAGGCGCTAAACGAATTCGATGATTGGCTGCCGAAGCTGATGGAGCGGATCGGCGAGGACGATTTATTAATTTTGACGGCGGATCATGGTAACGATCCGGTTCATCCTGGGACAGACCATACCCGTGAATATGTTCCTCTGCTGGTGTACAATCCGGCTTTTCAAGCGGCAGGATCGCTAGGTATCCGTCATACATTCGCTGATATCGCGGCCACCATTGCAGATAATTTTGAAGTCACCCCTGTAAGAAACGGAACAAGCTTTTTACGCGAATTACAATAAATGAATAGGATGAGAAAGGAGCGCGATGAATCATGGTACAAAACCCATTGATGCAAAATATGAAGGAAGCTGCGGAATATATTCGCGGGAAATATCCTGTTCAGCCTGAAATCGGTCTGGTGCTCGGCTCTGGGCTTGGTGTGCTCGCCGATTTGGTTGAGGATGCTGTCGTGATTCCATACGAGGATATCCCGCATTTTCCAGTATCCACGGTGGAGGGACATGCAGGTGAGCTGCTGCTCGGCACGGTCTCTGGGCGTCATGTCCTGCTGATGAAAGGACGCTTTCACATGTATGAAGGCTATGGCGTGGAGACGGTTTCGTTCCCTGTCCGCGTCATGAAAGAGCTAGGTGTTGAAACTCTGCTTGTTACCAATGCCGCAGGCGGTATTAATACCTCTTATGAGGTCGGCGATTTGATGCTGATCAAGGATCATATTAACTTTACGTTCCGCAACCCGCTGATCGGCCCCAACCACAACGAGATGGGCGTCCGCTTCCCGGATATGTCGGAGGCCTACAGCCGACGTTTGCGCGAGGTGGCAAAGACGGTCGCGACTGAGCAAGGATTAAAGCTTCAAGAAGGCGTATATATCGGCCTGTTAGGACCTTCCTATGAAACACCGGCGGAAATCCGGATGATGCGCACGTTAGGTGCAGACGCTGTAGGTATGTCTACGGTAGCTGAAGTGCTGGTCGCTCGCCATGCAGGAATCGAAGTGCTAGGTTTCTCCTGCATCAGCAATATGGCGGCAGGCATTCTGGATCAGCCGCTGTCGCACCAAGAAGTGATGGAAACGACGGAGCGGGTGAAGCAAAAGTTCTTGCAGCTCATCTTGAGCATTATTCCGCGCCTGTAGCATTCGATCTGCGTTTGACAATCGAAAGGAGAGGGTGAAAGCAATGGAACCTTATTATGTACAGCACATTCAGGAGTCTGCTCAGTGGATCAGCGATCGTATCGATCGTCGGCCGCTCGATATCGGTCTTGTTCTCGGTTCCGGTCTCGGAGACATGGCAGCTCAAGTGGAAGATGCCGTCACGATTCCTTACGATCGTATCCCGCATTTCCCGGTGTCAACGGTGGAAGGACATGCGGGCCAGTTCGTCATCGGCAAGCTGGAAGGCAAATCAGTCATCGTTATGCAAGGGCGATTTCATTATTATGAAGGCTACTCGATGAAAAAAGTCGTGTTTCCGATCTACGTCATGAAGCAGCTCGGGGTTCGTTCTTTGGTTATCACCAATGCTGCGGGAGGAATGAACAAGGGCTTCCAAGCCGGTGATTTAATGCTCATCTCCGATCATTTGAATATGACCGGAGATAACCCGCTCATCGGAATTAACCGTCCCGAGCTGGGGCCTCGCTTTCCGGATATGTCACAGGCCTACAGTCGTGAATACCGCGTTTTGGCTAAGCGAATTGCAGAACGAATGGGGCAGGAACGCGAAGAAATGGTCCGGCTTCAGGAAGGCGTCTATGCCGGTATCAGCGGACCGAATTATTTGCCTCCAGCAGAGCTGACGATGCTTGCACAGCTCGGAGGTGATGCGATCGGTATGTCCACGGTGGGCGAGGTCATCGCAGCCAGCCATACGGGACTTAAAGTGCTGGGAATCTCCTGCATCACTGACATGGCGATCGGAGAAGAGCTCGAGCCGCTTACCCATGAGCAGGTGGTCGCCGTAGCGAACCGGACGAAGCCCGTGTTCATAGAGCTGGTCAAACAGTTTGTGCGGGAAGTCACCGTATAGATGATGCAATGCCAGTGATTAAAACTGAACTTTACATTAACGCACCCATTGAGGTCTGCTTTGATCTAGCGAGGAGCATAGACATTCATGCAGAGTCCACCTCACAGACGAAGGAAATTGCTGTAGGGGGGGTTACAAGCGGTCTCATCGAATTGGGACAGTCGGTTACTTGGGAAGCTGTCCATTTTGGTATAAAACAGCGTTTGACGGCCAAGATTACAGAATTTGAGCGTCCCTATTACTTTGTAGATGAAATGGTTGAAGGAGCATTCAAAAGCTTTAGACACATACACCAATTTACTGCTACCGGCCAAGGAGTATTGATGATGGATGTGTTCGACTATGTATCTCCGCTTGGATGGATAGGAAAGCTGGCTGATAAGCTTTTTTTAGAAAGATATATGAGGGATTTTTTGACAAAGCGTAATCGATATATGAAGCAGGTAGCGGAGCAGAGTCAGAGCAGGGATGGCTAGACCTTTTTGCTTCTCCCCGAAAAAAAGTGTTCCCCGAGATACCATGGGGAACACTTTTTTTTAGATTACTTCGATTTTTTTGCACCCTTATCGCTTGTTCTAGTCGTTGTATTTTGATTGGCATGGCCTTGTTGTTTAGCGCACATCCGGCACACCTCCCTTGCAAGGATGTTATGCAGCCTTCATATTATTGCTTTCTTCTGTACGTTTATGCGATTCATAAGACCTATATTAGGTTAAGAAATCTTAATAAAAAATGTCTATTCCGGTTAGGTCGTTTGTGCTACAATTAGGAGTATGGAACTACTTGATTCTATGTTTAAACCCATAGATGCACAAGTTTGATCTCAACAGAAGGGTGTGGCATAACGTGACAATGTTGAAGGTTGCCAACTGTCCGAAATGCGGTAAGGTATTTCAAAAAAACGTAAGAAACCTTTGCCAGGATTGCATGAAAACGGTGGATCACGGTTATGACCTGTGCGACGGATTTCTGCGGAGCCATCCGAAAGCGACGACAGATGAACTTCATCAAGTTACCGGAGTAACCCAGACCGAGATCATATCGTTTATTAAGAACAACAGGCTGCCTGTAAGTATTTATCCGAATTTAACTTACCCCTGCAATTCTTGCAGTGCGCCGATTCGTCAGCAACATTTGTGCAGCTCTTGCCGTATCCGTATTATCTCGGATATCCATCAGTTGAAGGAGCAAGAGGCTAAGCTTCAAGAACGCAGCGGGTTTCAGATACGTGAGCGATTCAGTAGAACATAACGCTAGATCACTCTGTCCGTGGGCAGAGTTTTTTGTCATTGGTGTTTTGTTGCCAGAAAGGTTTTATGCTAAAATGGCTTAGGGCATAATAGCTTAGGACGCATATTACCCGAATTTGTCACAAATTTTTCACCTGTTCGTCATCAAAGGGCATGTGTAAACCGCGTGTATTTTGTACAATAAGAATATACGTCTTTACGGCTAAAAGTAAGGGGGGAATACCTATGCAAAAGTGGGCAATGTTTTCACTAATTATCGTCGCTTGTCTCCTCGGTGCGGGAGTGCTGTTCCAGGATATCTCGGCACGTCAGGCGGAGATGGCGCAGCAAGAAGCGGCTGGTCCGCAGCTGAGGTTCGTTGCTACGAACTATCAGTTTGATCAAGCGGAGTATACCGTGAAAGCTGGCGAGAAAGTGACCGTTTCGTTGGTAAACAAGGAAGGTCTGCATGCGATGGAAATCGTAGGCACCAGCGTGAAACTTGACAACAACACGAAGACCATGGAAATCACGTTCGACAAACCGGGCGAGTATCAGGTTCATTGTTCGTTGCCATGCGGTCCAGGCCATGCAGAGATGATAACAAAGCTGATCGTTCAATAACGACTGCACAAGGAAGCCGGAGAGAGATCTTCTCTCGGCTTCCTTTTCTTTTTGCCCTGCGGCGCATATAATACTTGTAATATTGTGGAATGCGAGGTGCGGTAGGCGTGAGAACAGTCGACATTATACATAAGAAAAGGGACGGCGGCGAGCTGACAACGGAAGAGCTCGATTTCTTAATTGAAGGCTACACTCGGGGGGATATACCGGATTACCAAATGTCCGCATGGGCCATGGCGGTGTTCTTTAACGGAATGACGGCGCGGGAGACGGCTGATCTTACCATGGCGATGGTCCGCTCGGGCGACCAAGTGAATTTGAGCTCGATCCCCGGCATCAAGGTCGATAAGCATAGTACCGGCGGCGTCGGCGATACGACAACATTGATTCTTGCGCCGTTGGTAGCGGCCGCGGGCATACCGGTAGCTAAGATGTCGGGGCGGGGGCTCGGGCACACCGGAGGAACGATTGATAAGCTGGAGTCGATTCCAGGCTTTGAAGTAGAGCGCACAAAAGAACAGTTTCTATGCCAGGTAAGGGACATCGGACTTGCCGTTGTGGGTCAATCCGGCAATATGACACCGGCGGATAAGAAGCTGTACGGGCTGCGTGATGTAACAGCAACGGTGGAGTCCATACCACTGATAGCGAGCTCTATTATGAGCAAGAAAATGGCCTCAGGCGCAGACGCAATCGTATTGGATGTGAAGACAGGCCGGGGAGCGTTCATGAAATCACTGGACGATTCTATTCGTCTGGCTCAGGCGATGGTGGATATTGGTACGGAGGTTGGTCGAGAGACGGTCGCGATCATCACCAATATGGATGAACCGCTCGGTCCGTCTATCGGCAATGCTATCGAAGTGCAAGAGGCCATAGAGACGCTGAAAGGGCAGGGACCTGCTGAGCTGACGGAGCTTTGTCTGGAGCTTGCGACGCATATGATCCTTCTCGGAGGCAAGGCGCAGAACGAAACGGAAGCGAAGCAGTTGGTTGCCGGACTGCTGACGAACGGCGAGGCGCTGGCTAAGCTGAAGCAGTTGATAGAGGCGCAGGGCGGCGATGCCGGGATTACTGATAACCCTGAGCGATTGCCTGGGGCAGCGTATCGTGTGCTCGTACCTTCCCCGGCTGGAGGCAGCGTTGCCGGGATTGATACGGAGGGGCTGGGAGTCACAGCCATGCTGCTCGGCGCAGGGCGCGCCACCAAGGATGACCCTATCGATTTGGCGGTCGGCATCAAGCTGTTCAAGCGGGTGGGTGATACCGTAGTAGCGGGAGAGCCGCTCGCGGAGCTGTATTTAAACCGCGATGTGCCGGCAGAGACGGCACGCATGCGGGAGAGTATAACTGCCGCATTCACCATTACGGAAGCTCCGGCTTCGAAATTAAAGCTGATCTATGCCGTGGTCACTAATAACGGCGTGCGCTATATGTAGTAATCATGCAACTCGAGCTGACAAAAGCTCGAGTTTTTTATGCGGAACTTCATGGTTAGTAACCTTGCTTTATATGCATGCCTTTGGACTGGATTAAGCATACTAATTAACGAGTCTACCCAAGGGAGGTTATAGAAACAAATATGATGAAAACTCGACCCAAAAAGCTAAGCGCTACCGGTATAGTTCTATGCTGCCTGCTAACACTTACTGTCGGTTGTACGAATCCGCAGCAAGGACAAGGCAATGGGCAGCAGGTTCAGCAGCAAGCTGCGCCTAACCAATCTTTTCGTCCCATGAGTGAGACGGAAGAGAGAGTTGAAATCGCCGATCAGGCGGCAAGCAAAATTGTTTCCGAGGTGCCAAGTATCAAATCGGCGAATGTGTTAGTGACCCGCCGCAACGCTTATGTTGCTGCTGTGCTGGAGAATAGCCAAGCCCAAATGACACAGGAAGTCGAAAATCAGATCGCAGAGAAGGTACGGGCGACCGATGCAAACATCCAGAACGTGTACGTCTCGGTTAACCCCGATTTTGTAGGCCGGGTAAACAGCTACGTGAACGATGTGCAGGCGGGCAGACCGATATCGGGCTTTGTGAAGGAATTTTCCGAAATGGTTCGAAGAATTTTTCCTAACGCAAGGTAACCTGAGAGATTCAGAAGGGATTTCCCAAACGAAGCTAGAGCATTCAAAGCGGATGCTTTGGACTTGTACGCATGAAGGAGATCAGCCGCAACGTTGCTTTATGAGGCGCATGTACTCGCATGCGCCTGCTCTATTTTTGCCGATGTGGAATATTTTGTCTGATAATGGTCAATAATTATTAACAGTACTTTAAACTTGAGCTTCCGTCAGGAGGGGTAGAACTGGTTATGATCAGCAAAGTTTTCAAACTAGGATTATCCATTCAGCTTTTGCTTCTTCTTATACTACCTGCTGCAATGGCAGAGGAAAGCAAAGCTAACCAGCCGATTGATCTGGCGCCGAATTCGACCTCTGCCGTAGTCATCGATGCGGATACCGGGACCGTCATTTTTGAGAAAAATAAAGATGCCAAACTGCCCCCGGCCAGTATCACTAAAATTATGACCATGCTGCTGGTTATGGAGGCATTGGATCAAGGTAAAATCAAGATGGACGAGAAAGTGCGCACCAGCGAATACGCAGCCTCGATGGGCGGATCGCAAATTTTCTTAGAGCCGGGAGAGGAAATGACGGTCGAAGACATGCTGAAAGGCATAGCAATGGCTTCCGGCAACGACGCTTCAGTGGCTGTTGCTGAAAAGATATCCGGTTCCGAGGAAGCGTTTGTTCGGATGATGAATGAGCGCGCAGAGCAGCTTGGCATGAAAAGTACCCATTTTGTCAATCCGAACGGTCTGCCAGCACAAAACCATTATTCATCGGCTTACGATATTGCGCTGATGTCCAAAGAACTGCTGAAGCATGAAGAAATCACTAAATTTACAGGCCTTTATCAGGACTATCTGAGAAAAGAAACGCCCAAACCATTCTGGCTGGTCAATACGAACAAACTGGTTCGCTTTTACAGCGGTGCAGATGGGCTTAAAACCGGGTATACAAGCGAGGCGAAATTCTGTCTGTCGGCTACAGCCAAAAGAGAGAATCTTCGTGTCATCTCAGTTGTCATGGGGGAACCTAACACCAAGACACGCAATGCGGAGGTCACGAGGCTGTTCGATTACGCCTTCTCCCAGTTTACAAATCTCCCGATATACAGAACCGGTGACACAATGGGAGAAATGAAAGTAGGCAAGGGCGAGGTTCCTGTCGTTCCTCTGACGGCCAAGCAACCCTACAGTGTCCTGCTCAAGAAAGGTGATGCCGGCAGCGGTATTCGCCATGAGGTGCAGTTATTGCCTGACTTGAAGGCGCCGCTCGCTCTCGGTCAGCCTATTGGTAAGCTCGTCGTGTATAAAGATGATCAGGTACTTACCGAGTTCACGCTGGAATCGCCCGTCGAGGTGAAGAAAGCCGGCTTGTGGACGTTAACGAAGCGGACAGCCAAACGCATGCTCTTCCTGGATTGAAGCGCTAAGTTATCATGCTAACATTTACTGACACCATGAGTCCCCGCAGATGAAAATCTCTGACGGGGACTTTGTTTACTTCGCGCCGTTTGTCGCAATTTTTCTAGTTCTGACGGATTTCTTCTAGTTTTGTCGGGGGTGCAGGAAATGCTTTCCTCTACGTAGAAAAGAGTGGGCATAGAAGGGAAGGAGTGAGCAGTTTGAGTTTGAGAATCGAACTTGAACATTATCGCAAGACGCTGATCGTACGGCTTCACGGCGAGCTTGACCATCATACGGCAGATACCGTGAAAACGAAGATGGAAGATGCGATCCTTAGGGGCAACAGCAGCCATATCATTTTAAGCTTGAAGGATCTGACCTTCATGGACAGTTCAGGACTCGGAGTCATTCTGGGGCGGTATAAGCTGATTACGGCTAAAGGCGGAAAAATGGTTGTATGTGACGTAAATCCGTCCGTTTACCGTCTTCTTGAGATGTCGGGCTTATTCAAAATTTTGTCCATCCAGGATAACGAAAGAAAAGCGATTCAAAGTTTGGAGGTCGTATCATGAGTGAACGGAACTTTATGACGCTGCAGTTTGCAAGCCGCTCTGAGAACGAATCGTTCGCACGCGTAACCGTTGCCGCATTCGTATCTCAGCTCGATCCGACCCTGAATGAGCTAACCGACATCAAAACCGTCGTTTCCGAGGCCGTTACCAATTCCATTATCCACGGATACGATAATCGTCCGGATGGCGTGGTGACCATTTCCACACAAATCGAAGGGGATACCATTTTTATTATGGTGGAGGACCAAGGAGCGGGGATTGAGGATCTAGATCTGGCTAAGCAGCCGCTGTATACCTCCAAACCGGAGCTGGAACGCTCGGGCATGGGCTTTACGATCATGGAAAATTTTATGGATGAGATTGAGGTCACTACCGCACTTGGCACAGGCACCACCATCAGAATGAAGAAGCGAATTGAATCGAAAAAAGCTTTATTCAATTAGGGGTCTGATCTTATGGATGTGGATTTGAAGCACGCCTCTCACAGTTATTTGGACGATGCCGAAGTCAAGCGCTTGATCGCGTTAAGCCAATCGGGAGATACGCTGGCCAGAGAAACGCTGGTGAACTGTAATATTCGACTCGTTTGGTCGGTCGTACAGCGGTTTCTAAACCGCGGCTACGAAGCCGAGGATTTATTCCAGATCGGCTGTATCGGGCTGTTGAAGTCTGTTGACAAGTTTGATCTTTCGTATGAAGTGAAGTTCTCAACTTACGCCGTGCCGATGATTATTGGAGAGATTCAGCGATTCCTGCGGGACGACGGTACGCTTAAGGTCAGCCGTTCGCTCAAGGAGTTGGCCAACAAAATCCGTAAAACCAAGGACGAGCTCTCCAAACGGAATGGCCGCTTGCCCACCATTAAGGAAGTGGCGGAGGAGCTCCAAATCTCTCCCGAGGATGTGGTTTTTGCCCAGGAGGCGAACAAGCCGCTGTCCTCAATCCACGAAACCGTCTTCGAGAATGATGGGGATCCAATCACGTTAATGGATCAAATTGCCGATGACGCGCAGGACAAGTGGTTCGATAAGCTTGCGCTGAATGAGGCGATCGTTTCTTTAAGCGAACGGGAGCGACTGATCGTGTATTTAAGATATTTCCGCGATCAGACGCAGTCGGAGGTCGCAGCCCGTCTCGGTATTTCACAAGTGCAGGTATCCCGGCTGGAGAAAAAAATACTGCAATCCATCAAGAACCAAATTGCGCAGTGAGAGAAAAGAGGATGAGCTTCGGCTCATCCTCTTTTCTTTTCTCCATAACCATTTATCGGGCCCTAACGTCATCCCTGAATAACAATCCAATGCAGTACAGACCTGCAAGACCAACCAACGTATACACAATGCGGCTAATTCCGGAAGACTCACGGTGAACGTCTCCACCTAGCATCGCCGTCACCAAGTCCCATTCAAACAACCCCACAAGCAGCCAGTTCAGCGCCCCGATGATGACGAGCGTTAAAGCGATTTTTGTCATGTCTATGACACCTTCCCTTGTGTTGAGAGTATATTCTTTGTTCTCACGCTTAATTTTTGTCAAAAGGAATTCCTTTATTCCAACCTAGCCAAGTTAATTTTTACCATTGCTTTACGTGTGTATGACATTGGCTTTTTATTCATACTAAGGCATAACAGACTAACTGCTTAATAAAGGGAGGAACCGCAAGATGCAGCGCGCTTCTGTTCCATCCCTGTATATACGATTGCGCAAAAAAATGCGAGTAAGTCGCGGCGAACCGGTATACTTGGGACAAATTGCACAATTGTTAACGGAGCCCGAATATGAACATAAGCTGCAAATGCTGGAACTGTACCGTCCTCATGAAAACGATGGGAGCGTCGTACTGGTCGATATGATGCTGATTGTCCGTAAAGTGAAGGAACTTTACCCTTCGATGCAAATCGAGCATTTTGGAGAGCCGCATGCCTTGATCGAGATCCATGGACGGACGAAGCCTCCAAGCGTGCTGCTGATCGTGCTCGTTTGGCTGCTGCTTTTTGTGGGATCGGGGTTGGCTATTATGAACTTTCATGCGGACGTAAGCATGGCGGAGGTCCATCAGCACATTTATAAGCTGCTCACCGGGAAGCAGACAGAGCATCCGCTGCTGCTGCAAATACCTTATTCCATTGGAATCGGTCTCGGGATGATTACGTTTTTCAACCATTTATTTAAGAAAAAATTCAATGAAGAACCGAGTCCGCTAGAAGTGGAGATGTTCATGTATCAAGAGAACGTCAATCAATATGTCATTACGGAAGAATACGGAAAGATCCAGGAAAAGAAACGTGAGGAGGGGGAGACTTCCCATCGAGATCCTTGACGTACTGCTTCTAAGTTTAATCGGAGTTGGCGGTGGCCTGGTGGTCGGCAGCGGTATGGTAGCGTTTTTGGTCGTGCTGGATGTCATTCCTAGGCTAGCCCAAGTCACCCGATCGTATAACCACATCCGATGGTATGAAACGGCCGTGATCATCGGTTCGTTGTTTTTTACTCTGACGGATTTTTTTGAATGGACTTACTTCTTATTTCCAATGGCAGCGGCATTGTTCGGTCTGTTTGCAGGAGGCTTTGTCGGGATGCTGGCCGCGGCGCTGACGGAAGTCATTAATGTGCTGCCGATTTTGGCCAAGCGGATTGGAATGGAGTCTTTCATGATTTGGCTTCTTATGGCGATGATTTTCGGTAAAGTTATCGGATCGCTCATGGACTGGCTGGGTGTGTTGAGGTGATCCGAATTCAATACTCGGGAGGGTGGATGGTATGAAGTCGTATAAAAAAGCGAAGCTCTTGAAAGGCCGAGGGGCTCCGACCAATGAAGGGGAAGACAAGCAGATCGGTAAAATAGAGACAAGGCTGGCGATTGACCGGGATGGAAACATTATCGAAAGCCAGGGGACAGAGACGGAGTCGACGATGGTGTCCAAGGAATCTCAAGGTCAATCCGGAGATGAATCTAAGGGGCCAAGCTCCTTTCAAAAAGAATGGACGCTAACCGCTGAAGAGCATGAGCTGATGAAGGATACGTCCATATCCGAAGATTTTAAGCGGCTGAAAAGGCAGCTGGAGGAACAAGTCGGATTGAATAAAAGCTTCGATGTGGTGTTCCGGGAAATGATGTTCGGCGGTCAAAATACAGGTATATTTTATTATAACGGCTTTGCCAAGGATACGGTATTGACAGATATTTTGGTCCGCTTATCCTATGCGGATCAAACGTATAGAGGGGGCCGTCATGAAGCTGGTAATAGGGATCAGGACAGAGATAATCTTGACGTAATTTCGTTATTCGATCAAGCCCTGATCCCACATATTCAAGTGATAAAGACCAACAGTCTAAAAGAAGCCATCGATAATGTGGCGATGGGAGGAACGGCCTTTTTCTTCGAGGGCCAAAAGGAAGCGGTGCTGGTTGATGCTAAAAGCTTCCCCGTCCGCTCCACGGAGGAGCCCGATTTGGAGCGGGTGGTGCGCGGATCGCGGGACGGATTTGTAGAAACGCTGCTGACCAACGTAACGTTGGTTCGCCGCAGAATCCGGGACCCCAGGTTGAAGCTGGAGATTATGCAGGCCGGCAAACGTACTCAGACGGATATTTGTATTGGATATATTCAGGATATTTGCGATAAAAATTTGGTGGAAGCGGTGCGCGACAAAATTAAACAGGTCGATGTGGACGGCATGCCGTTGGCGGAAAAGCAGCTGGAAGAGGCTATCATCGGTAAAGGCTGGAACCCCTACCCGATGGTTCGCTTCTCAGAACGCCCGGATGTTGTTTCAGCGCATTTACTGGAAGGACACCTGATCTTGTTTGTTGATACTTCTCCTTCGGTGATGATCCTGCCGACCACCTTTTTCCACCATGTTCAGCATGCGGAAGAGTACCGCCAAACTCCATTTGTCGGCTCTTACCTGCGGTGGGTTCGGTTTATTGGAATCGCGGCCTCGCTCTTTCTACTGCCGCTCTGGATGCTTATCGTCACCTCTCCTGAATTGAAGCCGGCGGGGCTGGAGTTTATTGGACCGCAGGAGCCGGGGAGAATTCCTCTGCTTGGCCAGTTTCTTATCGCCGAGCTCGGACTCGATTTGATGCGTATGGCAGCCGTCCATACCCCAACCCCGCTGGCTACTGCGATGGGCTTGGTTGCGGCGATTCTAATCGGGGACGTGGCGGTGAAGACCGGATTGTTCGTCAATGAGGTGATTTTGTATCTTGCGGTGGCGGCTGTGGGCACCTTCGCCACACCAAGCTATGAGCTTAGTCTGGCGAACCGTTTGGCCCGGCTTGGGCTTCTTCTTGCAGCGGCGATCTTCAAGGTGCCCGGTCTTATCATAGGCTCTACCTTACTCGTGCTTATGCTCGCGCTCCAGAGGTCTTACAACACGCCGTATTTATGGCCGTTTATTCCGTTCAACGCCAAAGCGATGGCTGACATTATGGTAAGACGTCCGTTCATGTCCATGAAAACGCGTCTAAGTATCACCAAACCGACGGATAGTACGAGGCAGCCCCAGCCTTAAGGATGTGCCGGTGACAACCTTAAGGTATTTCGTTTCATAGGAAAGCTTTTGCTTGTTGTCAGTCCGAGTCCATCTGTGTTACTTTAGAGGTAATGTCTTGTAAGGGAAGAGGGAGTAACACACGATGTATCTACACGGCACAAGTAAAATTAATGATAACGGACACCTTGAAATCGGTGGCTGCGATACAGTAGAACTGGCAAAGAAATTCGGTACGCCGCTTTATGTCATGGATGAAGCGCTGATCCGGCAGCGCTGCCGCGAATTTGTGGAGGCTTTTCGCGAATCGGGGCTTCGGTTCCAGGTGGCTTACGCCAGCAAAGCGTTCAGCATAATGGCTATGTGCCGTATCGTGGAAGAGGAAGGCATGTCGCTGGACGTCGTATCCGACGGTGAGCTGTATACCGCGCTGCAGGCAGGGTTCCCCGCTGAACGGATTCATTTCCACGGTAACAATAAGACTCCATTTGAACTAGAAATGGCCGTGGATGCGAGGATCGGCTGCTTCGTGGTTGATAACTTCGTGGAGCTGCACATGCTGAGCGCGATTGCTGAAGAGAAAAAACAAAACGTCAACATTCTGCTGCGCATTACTCCGGGAGTCGATGCGCATACGCATGAGTATATATCAACCGGGCAAACGGATTCCAAGTTTGGCTTCGATTTGGAGAATGGCTCTGCACTGCAGGCCGTTAAGGAAGCGACGGAGCTGTCTCATGTGACACTGCTCGGCGTGCATTCCCATATCGGTTCACAAATCTTCGAAGTGGGCGGATTCCGGATGGCGGTAGACAAAGTAACGGACTTTGCCCTGAAAGTGCGTCAAGAACTTGATGTTACATTCAGCGTCATCAATCTGGGCGGGGGCTTCGGCATCCGTTATGTGGACGGCGATACGCCTTTGCCTGTAGCGGAATATATCAAAGCGATCACCGATGCGGTTCGCAGCAATTTCGGGCGTCACGAATATCCGCTTCCGGAAATTTGGACGGAGCCTGGCCGCAGTATCGTGGGCGATGCGGGAACGACTTTGTATACTGTTGGTACGTACAAGGATATCCCCGGCGTTCGCAAATATGTGGCCGTAGACGGCGGCATGACCGATAATCCGCGGCCTGCTCTGTACGAAGCGCTTTATGAAGCCATGCTCGCCAATCGCGCTCAAGCTGCGAATGAGGAAATGGTCTCGATTGCAGGCAAATGCTGTGAAAGCGGAGATATGTTGATCTGGGATGTAAACCTGCCTAAGGTGCAGACAGGGGATTTGCTTGCAGTCGGCTGCACCGGCGCATACAATTACGCGATGGCTAGCAACTATAACCGCATTCGTCGCCCGGCGGTAGTTTTCGTGAAGGACGGAAAAGCCGACGTTGTGGTGAAGCGTGAGACGTTCGACTATCTTCTCGGTAATGACGTTGTGCCTGAACGAATGAAGCAGGCAACGAAAACAAGATGATCAAGGACGCTCGGCTGATGGCTGAGCGTTTTTTACGTTTTTTAGACGGTGCAATTCTAACTATTTGTGCAGAAGTGATTTTCATAGTAAAATAGTTGGGGACGAGCTGGGATACTTGCATAAGCAAAATTCCGGTTACATAAACGAAGAAAATAAGGAGTGTATATACTATGGCAAAGCAAGCAACGATCAAAATGGAAGACGGCAACGAAATCGTGTTGGATCTCTTCGACAAGGACGCTCCGAATACAGTAGCTAACTTCGAGAAGCTGGCCAGCTCCGGTTTCTATAACGGCGTTGTGTTTCACCGCGTGATTCCTGGCTTCGTAGCGCAGGGAGGTTGCCCTCAAGGAACAGGAACCGGCGGTCCTGGCTACACAATCAACTGCGAGATTAACCCGAACAAGCACGAGCGCGGTACGTTGGCGATGGCGCATGCAGGCCGTAACACCGGCGGCAGCCAGTTCTATATTTGCTATCAGCCGCAGCCGCATTTGGACGGCCAGCATACGGTTTTCGGCAAAGTCGTAAAAGGTATGGAGCATGTTGATGCTTTGAAAGGCCGCGAAAAAATGGCGTCCGTTCAAGTCACTGAAGCGTAATATATCAGGACTAGTATAGACAAAGCGTTCTCCAAGCGTTATACTTGGTTTTAAATAATAGCATAGCTTGAACCTTCGGGGCAGGGTGAAATTCCCAACCGGCGGTGATGTCAAGCGGCGTAAGCTGCTTGACTCAGTCCGTGACCCGTGCAGCAGCAAAGCGCCTTCCCTAGGTGAGCAGCCACTGCCGGTGGACTCGGTGTAATTCCGAGACCGACAGTACAGTCTGGATGGGAGAAGGGGAAAGCGTGACAAGATCCTAGTCTTGTTTTTGCGTATGTGCGTGTTTTCACAAGTGGAGCTGCGCGTCCGTCTGTTTGTTATACCTGGCAAGCAGTGTCGATTTGTCATGGTGTATATCAGTCTTAGCGAATCTGTTTCTTGTGCATTTCCGTTGCATTCCCATAAGTAATATCCCATGCCCCTTTTTGTTTTGCGAAAAGAGGCTTTTTTGCGTTGGTCGCGCAAATTTGTCTGGCAAATCATTATCAACGAGATTGGGGAGCGGTTCATGACGATGCCCTTGGGCGATATCAACGATGAGTTTTACATGCGGCTTGCCTTGCAGCTGGGCGCCTCCGCCTCCGGGCAAACGGGAATCAACCCGGTTGTCGGCTGTGTGCTTGTGAAGAACGGCCGAGTGATCGGGATGGGCGCGCATTTGAAGCGTGGTGAGGCGCATGCCGAAGTCCATGCGCTGCAGATGGCCGGAAGCGAAGCGGAGGGCAGTACGGCATATGTGACGCTGGAGCCGTGCAGCCATCATGGGAAGACGCCGCCGTGCAGCGACCGCCTCATCCGTGAAGGCGTGAAGCGGGTCGTTGTTGCGGCGAAGGACCCCAACCCGCTTGTGGCGGGAAGCGGCATTGCCAGGCTGCGTGCCAGCGGTATTGAGGTGACAGTGGGCGTGCTGGAGCACGAGTCCATAGAGCTTAACGAGGCGTTCAACAAGTTCATCGTCACACGCCGCCCTTTTGTCACCGTGAAAAGCGCCAGCACGCTGGACGGTAAAATCGCCGCCAAGACAGGAGACAGCAAGTGGATTACCAGCGGGGACTCCCGCTCGTACGTCCACACGCTGCGCCATCGTCATCAGGCAATTATGGTCGGCATCGGCACCGTACTGGCCGATGATCCGGCTTTGACGACCCGGCTCCCGGTGCCGGGTCTGAATCCCCTCCGCGTCGTCGTAGACTCGACGCTGCGAATCCCGCACGGCGCACGGCTCGTGCGGGACGGGGAGACGCCCACGGTCGTGCTGACGACCGACCGGGCGCCGCAGGCGCGCCGCCGCGAGCTCGAAGCGCTCGGCGTCGAGGTCATCGACTGCGGCCCGGGGCCGGCAGTCGACCTCCACGCCGCCATGGAGCGGCTCGGCGAACGCGACATCGGCTCGCTGCTCGTTGAAGGCGGCGGCCGGCTGAGCGGCGCGCTGCTGGAGGCGCGCCTTGTGGATAAATTGGTGCTCTTCTTTGCACCAAAGATCATCGGCGGGGGACCCGCAGCTCCCGGCAATTTTGATTTTTCCGGCTTTGAGACGATGCGGGAGGCCATTAGGCTGGACCGTCTTCAAGTCGAGCGGTTTGAGAGCGACATCTGCATTACCGGCTATCCCGGGTATGAAACAGATAGTGAAAACGATAGTGAAAGCGGGGTGTAACGGATGTTTACAGGCATCATAGAAGAAATCGGAACGCTGAGGCGTATAGCAAAGCAAGGGCAGGCGATGGTGCTGACGATCGGGGCCAAACGGATTCTCACCGACGTAAATCTCGGCGATAGTATTTCAGTCAACGGGGTATGCCTCACGGTCGTTAGTTACGACGAGTCGAGCTTTACTGTAGATGTGATGCCCGAAACGTTCCGTCGGACCAACCTGTCCCGGCTTTCGACCGGCGCGCCGGTCAATCTGGAACGGGCGATGCCGGCCAACGGCCGCTTCGGCGGCCATATTGTCCAAGGTCACGTGGATACGACCGGTGTGATCTCAGGCCGGACTCCGGAAGAGAACGCCGTCGTCTTTCGCTTGGAGCCGCGTGATTCGGGCATTCTAAAGTATATTATTCCTCACGGCTCTATCACGATTGACGGGATTAGCCTGACGGTCGTTGAGGCGACGGAGAATTCGTTTACCGTTTCGATCATACCGCACACGCTCGCCGAGACTGTGCTTCAGTACAAGAAGCAAGGGGATGAAGTCAATCTCGAAGGAGACGTACTAGGCAAATACATGGAGAGGCTTATGACATTTCGAGGTGGCGACGGCGTGGGGACCTCACAGAAGACGAAGCTCACCGAAGCTTTTCTCTCCGATCATGGATTCATGTGAGGTGCGCTTCATCTGCTGAATCGAAATTAAAAGGAGTGAGAGAGATGGCGGACACAATCCAGTTTCATACGATCGAAGAAGCGATTTATGATCTGATGCTCGGCAAGGTCATCATCGTGGTGGATGATGAGGACCGTGAGAATGAAGGCGACTTCGTGGCTCTTGCCGAGAAGACAACGCCTGAAGTCATCAACTTTATGATTAAAGAAGGCCGCGGGCTTGTTTGCGTACCGATTACCGAAGAACGGGCTCAGGAGCTCGATTTGCCGCCAATGGTTACGCGGAATACGGATTACCACGGCACCGCGTTCACGGTTTCCGTCGACCACGTCGAAACGACGACAGGCATCTCGGCTTCGGAGCGCTCGCGGACCGTGATGTCGCTTATCGACGAACAGACCAAGCCGCACAGCTTTCGTCGGCCGGGTCACATTTTTCCGTTAGTTGCCAAGAAGGGCGGCGTGCTGCGCCGTGCCGGTCATACGGAGGCATCGGTAGATCTTGCTCGCATGTGCGGTTCCTATCCGGCTGCCGTCATCTGCGAGGTCATTAAAGAAGACGGTGAGATGGCGCGGGTTCCTGATCTTATGGAAATCAGCCGAAAGCATGATCTCAAAATCATCACCATTCAAGATTTGATCAAGTACCGCAATCATAAGGAAAAGCTGGTTCAGCGTGAAGTAGAGGTCAAAATGCCGACCGATTTCGGAAGCTTTACGGCGATCGCCTATACCAATGTCGTGGATCTGAAGGAGCATGTCGCCTTGGTCAAAGGCAAGATTGACAGCGACAGCCCGACCTTGGTGCGTGTTCATTCCGAATGCTTGACCGGCGATGTGTTTCACTCCCACCGCTGCGATTGCGGACCGCAGCTTGCTGCGGCCCTGAAGCAAATTGACGAAGCGGGCGCCGGGGTACTCCTCTATATGCGTCAAGAAGGACGCGGGATTGGTCTGATTAATAAGCTGAAGGCCTACAAGCTGCAGGAGCAAGGGCTTGATACGGTGGACGCGAACTTGAAGCTGGGCTTCGCGCCGGATTTGCGGGACTACGGCATCGGGGCGCAAATCCTGAAGGATCTTGGTGTACGCCAAATCCGACTGCTCACGAACAACCCCCGCAAAATTCGCGGCTTGGAAGGCTATGGCCTGGAAGTGATTGAGCGTGTACCTATTCAAATGGAAGAAAATGAAGACAACACGAATTATCTTCACACAAAACAGGCCAAACTTGGCCACCTGCTCGATTTTAGCGCAAAAAAATAATTTTGAATATGAAGGGAAGTTAGAGAGATATGGCGAAAATGTACGAAGGACACTTGGTGTCGCAAGGTTTAAAATACGGTATTGTGGTGGGCCGATTCAATGAATTTATCACAGGCAAGCTGCTGGGCGGCGCTCTTGACGCATTGAAGCGTCATGGCGTACAAGAAGACGAAATCGAAATCGCTTGGGTTCCAGGGGCGTTTGAAATTCCGTTAATTGCACAAAAAATGGCTGAAAGCGGAAGTTACGATGCTGTGATTACGCTTGGTGCCGTTATTCGCGGATCAACTCCTCATTTTGATTTCGTGTGCAACGAGGCCGCCAAAGGTGTCGCAGCTATCGCACTGAAAACCGGTGTGCCAACGATCTTCGGTGTTCTGACGACGGATTCGATTGAGCAGGCCGTGGAGCGCGCTGGTACGAAAGCGGGCAACAAAGGCTGGGAAGCTGCCACTGGCGCAATCGAAATGGCTAATTTGGTCAAACAATTCTCCAAATAAATGATTAGGGCATGACCTAAGGGGGAACGATCGGAAAGTGAAAGTCACGGTAAAACTGGAAACCTTTGAGGGCCCCCTTGATTTGCTGCTTCATCTGATTGATAAAGCGGAGGTCGATATTTACGACATTCCGATCAAAGATATTACGGATCAATACATGGAATATTTGGACGCCATGCAGGAGCTTGAGCTCGAGCTGACGAGTGAATTCCTAGTCATGGCGGCCACTTTGTTGTCGATAAAAAGCAAAATGCTGCTGCCTAAACCTCCCATTCTCGATCTGGATTTTGACGATTACATGATGGATGAGGATTACGATCCACGGTCCGAGCTTGTTGCCAAGCTGATCGAATACCGCAAATATAAAGCCATTGCTGATCATTTGCGGGATAAAGAAGTGGAGCGAAGCCTCATTTATACGCGGGAGCCCGAGGATTTAACTCCGTATGTCCCTGTAGTCATGGGAAATCCGGTCAAGGGGCTTCATGTTGCGGATCTGGTTCTTGCGTTCCGGAAAGCGCTGCGTCGGATGCAGAGCCGCAACGCCATCGCCAAAATCCGTAAGGATGAAATCTCCGTCAAAGATCGGATGGTTGAGGTAATCGAAACGCTGGAGAAGCAGGGGGGCAAGGTCCTTTTCTCCAAGCTTTTGCAGGTGGATGCGACAAAAGATGCCGTAGTAGTGACGTTTCTGGCATTGCTTGAGCTGATGAAGGTCAAACGGATTGTTTGCTTTCAACACAAGCTTTTCGACGATATTGTAATACAGGCAAGAGAGGATGAAACGGCGAATGGATTTAGGACAGATGAAATCAGTTATTGAAGGCTTGCTGTTTGTGGCGGGGGATGAAGGGCTTGATGCCAAACAGCTGTCTGAGGTGCTGGAACAGGACGCCGCTTTTGTCCGTGAATTGATTTTGGATTTGCAGTCAGACTTGAAACGGCAGGGCCGAGGTCTTCAAATCGTTGAACTTGCAGGCACGTACCAGCTGGCAACGCTCCCTGAACACGCACTTTACTTTGAGCGTCTGGCCTACTCACCTTCCCGCTCGTCCTTGTCGCAAGCAGCACTAGAAACCCTAGCGATTGTCGCTTATAGGCAGCCGATCACCCGTATCGATATCGAGGAAATTCGCGGGGTGAAGTCGGATCGGGCGCTCCAAACGCTGGTTGCTAAAGACTTGATTCATGAAGTGGACCGCGCGGATGCACCGGGCAGGCCCATATTGTATGGCACAACTAAATCGTTTCTCGACTATTTCGGGCTGGCCACAATTGCCGATCTCCCGGAAACCACAATGTTTGAGAATGACGATAATTTGGAAGAAGAAACGCGGCTTCTGTTTGAGAAGCTGGACGGTAAGCAAGTGACCATGGACGAGATTGATGATACGGATCATGCGTAACATGCATGTTTCGGCAAAGCAGGGCTATACTAACTCCTGAGGAGAAGAAGCGGCAAGCTTCTTGCGATCTAGGGGTTTTTTATGTTTTCGGGACGATGGTCCGCCTGCAGGAAGGGGTTGCTTGATATGGTTTGGGCTTGGGCCGCCGGGATGATTGGTGTGCTGATCATGATCTTGGCGCTGAGCCGGGTTCGGATTCGGATAACGCTGACCCATCAAGGGGATAATGATGAAATTTTATTCAATTTCCGTGCGCTGCTCGGTCTGTTGAATGTGAACTACAATATCCCCATGCTTCATTTCAAAAATTGGGCGGAAGGTTTAGAGCTGAAGATGGAGCAGGTGAATGCGAAAGCCCATCATTTGATAAAAGATCAAAAGAAGCAGATAAATGTGGAGAAAATTAAGGAAGCATACGAAAATATACAAATCTTGCTTAAGAATTGTTTTCATTTTCACGAATGGCTGTTAGGAACCGTACGCCGAATCCACTGCACTCAGCTGAATTGGAAGACTTCGGTCGGTATCGGGGATGCCCCTGAGACGGCCTTCCTTGTGGGAGCTCTCTGGGGAATCAAAACATCAATCATAGGATTCCTTTCCCGGTATATCCGTTTAGACATTCAGCCTCATCTTCAGGTCATGCCGGCTTTCAATCAAAAGCTGCTCTTGATTGAAGGGGTTTGCACACTGCAAATACGACTGTGCCATATAATCAGCGCTGTCTTTAGATTGCTGCTTCGTATTCTCAAAGTCAAAGGCGGGCTGCGTGCTTGGAGAAGCGTGCTGCTGCCTTCGGAAACCGCTGAATCTACATAATCATACGGCTTAAAGGACACCATATAGATGTTTAAGTTAATGTGGTTGAACCTTACTTTTTAAGGAGGAAGTTCTTGATGACCGAACATCCAATACAAGGTCTAATGAAAGTCGCGATGGAAAATATCAAGGAAATGGTAGATGTCAATACGATTGTGGGTGATCCTGTTGAAACCCCCGATGGGTGTGAAGTCCATAAATGAGCCAGAAAAGCTGTGCTAAACCCTTCAATGTATAAAAACTTACATAAAAAAGGAGTGGCAATTTGAACTGCACCCCAATTGTTAGACACACATCTAACAATTGGAGGTGCTTTTCTTTTGGCTAAATTTACAGCAGCAGAAAAAATAAAAGCGGTCAAACGATATTTAGAAGGACATACAGGTTATCAAACAATCGCACAGGAAATCGGTGTACATGTTAGTAAACTACAGTATTGGGTGAAAAAGTATCAATATCATGGAGAAGGGGCCTTTATAAAAACCTATACAAAATACACTGCCCAATATAAACTAGACGTAATTAACTATATGAACGAACACGGGACGTCCATTATTGAAACGGCAGCGAGATTTAACTTGTCTTCCGAATCGATTCTTTGGAATTGACAAAATACCTTAGACACACTAGGCTGGGCGGCCCTGGAATCAAAGAAAAAGGGGCGGCCAACGATGAAAAAAGATAGTCAGAAACCAACAAACAAAACTGCACCAGCAGAAGGTTCAGCAGAGGCTTTGCAAGCAGAATTAGAGCGTTTACGTATGGAGAATGCTTATTTAAAAAAGTTGAATGCCTTAGTTCAAAGCAAGGAAAAATCACCAAACAAGACAAAGCGCAAGTAGTCTTTGAATTAAGGCATGAATTTCCGGTGAAATCAGTACTCAAGCTAGCAGGGATTCCACGTAGTACATATTATTACTGGGTGAAAAACTTTGGGAAATCGGATCAAGATGTCGAGTTAAAAAAACAGATCCAATCCATCTTTGACGAACATGAAGGGCGTTATGGTTATCGTCGTATTCGGGATGAATTGGTGAACCGTAGTTATATAGTGAATCATAAAAAAGTACAGCGAATCATGAAAGAATTGAGCTTGAAGTGCGTTGTCCGTATGAAAAAATATCGTTCTTACAAAGGGACAATAGGTAAGATTGCCCCCAATCTCTTAGACCGTCAATTTACAGCGGAAAAACCAAATAAGAAGTGGGTAACGGACATCACAGAGTTCAAATTATTTGGCGAAAAACTTTACCTGTCACCTGTTTTAGACTTATTTAACGGAGAAATTATTGCGTATACAATCGCTTCAAGACCAACCTATTCCCTCGTCTCGAAGATGCTGGAGAAGGCATTTGAACGACTGTCAGAGAACGATGAACTCCTCCTGCATTCCGATCAAGGCTGGCATTATCAGATGAAGCAATATCGTCAAGCCTTACAAGAATGGGGGATCACGCAAAGTATGTCCCGTAAAGGCAATTGTTACGACAATGAGGTAATTGAGAATTTCTTTGGTATATTAAAATCCGAATTCCTCTATCTAAAGGAATTTGAAAGTGTGGAACACTTTAAACAAGAATTAGCGAAATATATCGATAACTACAACCACAAACGAATGAAGGCAAAATTAAAAGGCATGAGTCCAGTTCAATACCGTACTCATGCCTTACAAGCTGCCTAATAACATAACCTTGTCTAACTTTTTGGGGTCACTTCAAATTGCCACTCCTTTCAACTTAGCCCCAAATTATTTTAATAGTTCGTCAACCTTAGACTTATATGTATTAAATTTACTTTGACTCTCCTTGACTTTTTTCTGATCTTGCGTAACAGCATTTAAACTAAATGCCATTGTTGCAAAAAAAGCTTCTTGTAGATTCTCAAAAACCTCTTTCTGTTTGCCAGAGGACTTCCCGTATTTAGCTTCGTAAGCACTCCATTTATTCCTTATGGCATCGTCATTGGAAAGTCTGCCACTACTTCCGAATTGTTTCTCACACATCCCTAGAATTTCATATGTATCATCAATAAACCCTTTATCAATTCCACAACCCACCAACAATAATGTAATCCCTAAGACCATAGCCATAACAGCTTTCTTCATTCGATATCCCATCCTTAATGTTATTCTTGTTGTCATCTTGATGACCTACCCTATGTAAATTAACCAAATTATAGTATATAAAATTTAATAAAAAACATCTATGGTATTTATTTGGAAAAAAGAGCATGACATAAAGTCATACTCTAGTTATCTTTCCAGCGAAGCGATGTGCCAATTCCTCTTGGTTAAGTGATCTTTCCTTTCGTATACACATCAAAGCTACGCTAAACCCCTAATATACTTTCAATAATTACCAATTAGATATATAATAAAAATTATTGCGGTGAGGGGGGAATAACTTGTCTTACGAACAATATCAAGCTGAAGTTTGTGAAGATATAAAGACATGTCTTCAGGATATGGGATGTCAACCAATCCTTTTTATTGGGTCTGGTATTTCTAAGAGATACTTTGGTGCCCCTAACTGGGAGCAACTTTTAAGATATCTTGCAAACATTTGTCCTGAAATTCAACATGAGTTCGTATATTACAAACAAAAATATCGTGACCCAATTGAAATTGGCCAAATTTTCACGGAAAGTTTTCGGGAAGGAATGGGCTTGGGGCGCTGGAAGGGTTCAGTTTCCTCCTGAACTTTTCAGGGAGGAATTACCTCCTGATATTTACATAAAATTCAAAATAATGGAATATTTCGATTTGATAACACCTAAGTCAATAAATGAAATTAAGGATGAGCAACACCTACTGGAAATACAGGCGTTATTAGATATTTATCCTCATGCCATCATAACAACAAACTATGAACGCTTTATTGAAGTTATATTTCCAGATTATACCTCTATATTGGGCAACAAATCTTAAGAGCAAGTCATGCAAGTATTGGAGAAATATTCAAGGTACACGGTTGTACCTCCAAACTTGAATCACTTGTCTTTAACTCTGATGACTACAAAGATTTTGGTATTAAGAAAAAGTATCTTAGTGCCAAATTACTTACCTATTTCGCAGAACACCCGTTACTTTTTGTAGGTTATAGTGCAGAAGATCCTAATATTAAAGCCATATTGTCGGATATAGACGAGATAATTTCTAGTGAAAATGAGCTAATACCTAACATTTACATTTTAGAGTGGGATGAGAATGCAGAAGCACGAAAAGCACCCCCACGGGAGAAATTAATTTCGATTAGCCCGCACAGAAGTGTTAGGATTAAAAGTATAACGGCAAGTCATTTTGAATGGGTTTTCAAAGCTTTTGGTACAGAAAGTACCGTACAAAGAATAAATCCTAAAATTCTTCGTTCTCTCATGGCTCGTACTTATGATTTGGTTAGGGTAGATATTCCTAAAAGGACTATCGAGGTTGATTTTCAAGTTTTACAAAGAGCAACTAGCGATGAAGGCGAACTAGCAAAGTTGTATGGAATTACCACCTTGTCTAATCCAACTGCTTTAAATGCAGGTTATCCTTATTCACTAACTCATGTCGGACAAGAGTTGGGTTATCCTAGTTGGCACAAGGCTCATTTCCTTATTGAAAAAGTAAGGCTTGAAACTGGTATTGACATAAAGAGTTCAGATAACCAGTATCACATTCGAGTTAAGATTGGGAACTCCACTTTTGGTAAATATTCAGATGCTGCTGTGGAACTACTTAAACAGGTGCGTGATGGAATACCATATGAGGTTTCAATATAAAGATAAAAAAACGCTCATTTAGGAGCGTTTTTTCTATTTTCTTATTTGATTATTCTTCTAATTTTTCGAGAAATTCAGAGGGCTTTATATTTAAAGATTTTGCTATGGAAAATATTGTGGATAAGGAAGGTTGTCTTTTTCCTCTTTCAAGCATAGAAATATATGTTCTATCTAATCCTGATTCAAATGCTAATTGTTCTTGAGAAAGATTTTTTTTCTGTCTGTATTCCTTTAATAATTTTCCGTAAGCCTCTTCAAGTTTCAATAGGGACAACTCCTTCTTGAAACCAATCATCTAATCAACGAAAAACCATTTCAACGGACTATAGTCTACAGGAGAAAATAATGATATAATTAAATAACAAATATTTACTTATATATCAGAGGTGGTACATGGACTTAAATGAGAATTGGGTTCTTGAATCCAAGGATGTTGAAAATGATATTACTGTATTGAGAAGCAGTGATGGTGGAGAATTAATTATTAAAGGTACACCATCTCCAGAGAGATGCAAGGAATTCATAAAACACATACTTGCTTCTAAAAGAAAAGGAATAAAAAGTAGGGAAATGTTAAAACATAAGTCAAGAGATTGTTGAAATACTTCATTGTATTACTATTGAAAAATGACTAAAATATATTAGAAATTAATAGATTAGTAAATATACTATAAGAAATTTTTTGGAATAGTGAATACATACATAATTTTTCATCTTAATGGAAATGATAAGAAAGCCATATAAATCAAGCATTTCGTACATGAGGAGGAGTTATAATTGAGTGAACATCCGATACAGGGTTTAATGAAAGTAGCAATGGAAAATATCAAGGAAATGGTAGATGTAAATACTATAGTTGGTGATCCAGTAGAGACCCCCGATGGGAGCGTTATTATGCCGATCAGTAAAGTGGGCTTTGGCTTTGCGGCAGGCGGCAGTGAATTTGTCACCGAGGAATCGAATGGCGGAACCGGCCGCAGCGATGCGATGAATGCCAAGGTATCACTGCCGTTTGGCGGAGGCAGCGGAGGCGGGGTATCAATTACGCCAATCGCATTCTTGGTCGTTGGCAAGAGTGGCGTCAAGATTGTGCCGCTCGATAACCAAACTCATCTGCTGGAACGCTTGATCGACTCTGCTCCTCAAGTAGTGGATCGGATTCAATCCATGATGAAGACGGGTGGGAAAGCAGGAGCGTCCACAGCAATGGGGGAAAACTCGGGCACATCTTCGATTACCAACAATATCGAAAATCAGAACTTCATTGTGTAATATGCCATAAAGAGAGTCGAAAAAATGGTTAGTTTTATAAATTGAAGCTGCTCCCGCTTTCGGAGCAGCTTTATATATTTTCGCAACTGTATTTGCTCTTTGCCGAAGTTTTCACTATATTAACTTAGGGTCGCTTACAATCAACTTTAGTGAATAGGAGAGATACCTATATATGAATCCGTTTGATATGCAGTCGTTGATCCTGCTTATTTTTGCAGCACTTGGCATCATCAGCAGCAATATCCCCATTACCGTAGCCATGGTGATTCTGCTTCTTCTGAGAGTTCTCAACATGCATCAGGTGTTTCCCTTATTGGAAAAACACGGACTGACGTTGGGTATCATCATATTGACTGTCGGTATCATGACGCCGATTGCCAGCGGGAAATTGACGCTCCAAGACTTGGGGCATTCTTTTCTTCATTGGAAGACGCTTCTTGCCGTGGGTGTGGGAGTTCTGGTTGCTTATTTGGGCGGTCGAGGGGCAACCCTCATGTTAAATCAGCCCACGATTACAACGGGACTTTTAATAGGGACAATCTTGGGGGTAGCCTTATTCAAGGGGGTTCCCGTCGGCCCCTTGATCGCTGCAGGAATACTTTCTCTAGTCATTGGCCGAATGTAATTCATCATTAGAATGAGTGTACATCCTTTCCGTATTGCATGTTTGAAGTATTCCTATTAAAATAATAGGAATTAGAATGATATTATGATATAATCTTGATTGTGAATAACGTTCTAAGGTATACTTTTCTCGCTAATAAAAAAAAGAATAAGGGAGTAAGATCATGGAAAAAGTACTTATCTTCGGGCATAAAAATCCAGATACGGATTCCATTTGTTCTGCGCTTGCGTATGCTGATTTGAAAACCAAATTGGGTCAGAATGTTGAAGCTGTCCGTTTGGGCGAGGTTAATGGGGAAACGCAATTTGCATTGAACCAATTCAACGTTGAGGCGCCACGTCTTGTTGAAACCGTAGCAAATGAAGCAAAAAGCGTTATTTTGGTCGATCACAATGAACGTCAACAAAGCGCGACGGACATTGATCAAGTTCGTGTAGCAGAGGTTATTGACCATCACCGTATCGCGAATTTTGAAACCAGCGGTCCTCTGTATTACCGTGCTGAACCGGTTGGCTGCACAGCTACCATTCTCAAAAAAATGTATAAAGAAAATGGGATCTCCATTGATAAACATATTGCCGGTTTGATGTTATCCGCTATTATTTCGGATTCTCTTCTATTCAAATCGCCGACTTGCACGGAAGAAGATGTAGCTGCGGCTCGCGAGTTAGCCGAAATCGCCGGCGTCAATGCCGAAAGCTACGGTTTGGAAATGCTGAAGGCTGGAGCTGATTTGAGCGACAAAACGATCAGCCAGCTGATCTCCCTGGACTCTAAGGAATTCCAAATGGGCGGCTCCAAGGTTGAAATCGCTCAAGTGAACGCAGTAGATACGAACGATGTTCTTGCGCGCCAACCGGAGCTCGAAGCTGCTCTTTCGAACATCATTTCGGAAAAGGGCTTAGACTTGTTCGTTCTCGTTGTAACGGATATTTTAAATAACGATTCCATTGCCTTGGCTCTCGGCCAGAAAACGGATGCTGTTGAGCAAGCTTACAATGTGAAGCTGGTGGATAATAAAGCCGTTCTTAAAGGCGTTGTTTCGCGTAAATCACAAATTGTACCGGTGTTGACTGATATTTTTAACAAACAATAAACGATAACGATTGAATCATGAAGGCTGCCGGCAATTGTGCCCGGCAGCCTTTTGTTCGACTATTGAAGCCGATAATCATCAATTTTGGCCCCGTCCTCCCATACTTCAACAAATAAGGCGTCGCACTCTTCAAAATCAGATGTGGTTAAGGATAAAACTTTTTCTTCGTCGTTGCTTACGAATACATTATCCATTTGGTCTTCCCACAGCGAAATCACAACATAGATTTTCATTACACAACCCTCCTACAAGAACTTTGCTTCGATGAATTATATCATATCTTTCCACAGATAATGATGTATAATAAAGGTTACAGCTTTTGAAAGGATGATAACATGTTCACCATTACTGGTCATAGTGTGGAATTGATCAAAGACCCCTTTGGCATCTTGTCCGGAGAGCGGTATGAGTTTTCGCTTGATATTGAGGTTCCTGAGGATGATGAGCTATACTCGGAGAACGGCTTATATGTAAGGGTCATATATAGTGTGCAAGAAAGCGGGACAAGTATAGTGAAGTACGATATTTTTGAGAAAACGACTCAACAATATCTGGAATTTGATCTGGAAGAGGATGAAGAGAAAGTAGTAGATGCGTATTGCCAAGAGCATCTGCCCTCAAGATAATAAATAAGTTTTGTTCCAAGGATGAGTAAATCTCGCAGAGAGATCTACTTATCCTTTTTATTTTGCAGCGCGCCGATTCCACAAGCAGCTAGATTCGGTCAAGCCATACATAACCTTGTCCTGCAAGCATATACATGTACAAGATGAGAAGGAACTTGCTTGCCGTAGAGTGGAGAAGTTCCATTTCCAAAGGATGGCTTGTGGGAGGATAACGATGAGAAAAGGATGTCTGCTGCTACTCGCTTTATTGCTCGTTTGGACGGGAACCCTGCTGCCTTCTGGAGTCCAGGCGGCGCCTGGTGTTTCTACAAGCGCGGAAGGCGCCGCGCTCATTGATGTCGCTTCAGGGCGGCTTCTGTACAGCGTGAAAGGGGATAAACGAATGCGGATCGCAAGCCTAACCAAGATTATGACCGCGATTGTGGCGATCGAGCATGGCAAGCTGACGGATATGGCGAAGGTAAGCAAGAATGCGTTCGGCACGGAAGGGTCTTCCATTTATTTAAAGCTGGATGAAGAAATGAATCTAAAAGATCTCCTGTATGGTTTGATGCTCCGATCCGGCAACGACGCTGCGATGACGATCGCCGAGCACGTCGGAGGCAGCGTGGAAGGATTCGCCTATTTGATGAACCAAAAGGCACAGATGCTGGGAATGACGGACTCCAGCTTCAAGAATCCTTCCGGGCTGGATGCGGACGGGCATTACTCTACAGCGAACGATATGGCCAAGCTGACCGCTTACGCACTTAAAAACCCCGTGTTTCAGGAAGTTGTCAAAACCAAAGTGAAGAAAGTGCCCAATCCCCATGAATCCTGGGATTATTCATGGGTCAACAAGAACAAGATGCTGTCGCTTTATGATGGCGCAGATGGGGTCAAAACCGGATATACCAAGCTCGCCAAACGGTGTCTCGTCTCCTCCGCTACGAGAGACGGGCAGCAGCTCGCTGTAGTGACGCTGAATGACCCAAACGATTGGATCGACCACGCCAGGCTGCTGGATTATGGCTTCAAGCATTATCCTCTTGTATCGCTGATCCATTCAGGTGATGCTGTTTTAGGTACGGACTTTGCTGCCGGAGGATCGTTTAGCTATCCTGCGGAAGAAGCAGAACGTGGAAAGTTTTCACGGCAAATGATCATGAACGATGCCTCATCAACGGCATACAGGCTTGGTGAAGCGGGTCGTTTGCAGTTCCAGCTGGACGGCAAGCCGATCGGTTCCGTTCCGCTTTACGCGAAGGACAGCCCAAGGCTCCAGCTGAGTGACCGTTCTTCCTTTTCCTTCACGGAAACGGAAGTCTTGAATGGAGCCCGCACGGGAGAATGGCTCTATATTCTTCAAGCATTGACTCGTGTGCTCTTTACCGGTCAAGCGGACTAAACGGGGAAGGAGGCTTGACGTTTCATGGTGAATTACATCTGGTTGTTTTTTATGGTCGCCGGGTTTATCGTCGCTGCTTTTCAAGGCAGAATCGATCTGGTGACGGAAGCCGTATTTGATGGCGCCAAGAGTGGTGTTACCGTCTGCTTCGGACTTATCAGCATCATGGTATTTTGGCTTGGTATGATGCGAATCGCAGAGGATGCAGGGCTTCTTCAGAAGATGGCCCGCCTATTAAGTCCGATCGTTCGCTCCTTATTCCCAGGCGTCCCTAGGAATCACCCGGCGCTTGGGTATATTATGTCTAACATGAGCGCGAACATCTTCGGCTTAGGCAATGCCGCTACTCCGATGGGCATCAAGGCGATGCAGGAGCTGCAGAAGTTGAATTCGCATAAAGATATCGCGAGTCCGGCCATGTGCACGCTGCTTGCGCTCAATACCGCAAGTATCACTCTGATTCCTACGACGTTGATCGCGATCCGCATGAGCTACAACTCGGCTCATCCTGCGGAAATCGTTGGGACAACTCTTCTGGCAACCTTCGTCTCCACCATGGCTGCAATCTTGGTGGACCGATGGTATCGGCGCAGGAGCACGCCGCTCGGACCAGGGAAAGGATGATGGCAAGTGTATGATTTGGTCAACCTGATCTCCTCATGGGCCATCCCGGTTATCATTGTTTTCATACCGCTCTACGCAGCTTACCGTAAAGTGCCCGTCTATGAATCTTTCGTAGACGGAGCCAAGGACGGATTTGACACGGCCATCCGCATCATCCCTCATCTGGTCGGGATGATGGTCGCCATCAGCGTGTTTCGCGCGTCCGGAGCCTTGGATCTGTTTATCGGAGTGCTAAAGCCGATTTGTGAGGCCATTGGACTGCCGACGGAGGTGGTCCCTCTCGCTTTTCTCCGGCCGATCACCGGCGCTGGGTCACTCGCCTTCACCACCGATCTGATCTCGCAGTTCGGTCCCGATTCGATGGTTGGACGTATTGCATCTACCATTCAGGGCAGCACCGATACCACGCTTTATGTGATAACGGTTTATTTTGGAGCGATCGGTATCCGCAAGGCCAGCTACGCCTTGAAGGTAGGTCTGATCTCCGATGCTATCGGTTTTATTGCATCCGTCGTCATTTGCTATCTTGTATTCGTTTGATTGAATCAAGCTTCGAAAAGCACCCCCTCCAAGCTCCGCACATATACTGTAAGCAGTCAACCCAGAAGAGGTGAGCTGTGTGCAGTTTTACGGAATTGTCATTCATCATTCCGTCTGTCCCACCATTAACGGAAAAGGGTATGATTTTTTTATCGCCAGGAACGGCGTCATCATCCCTTCTTCCGAACAAACCGACCCTCTGTATCTCCACATTTGCATCGAAGGCGATTATTCTGTACACCGAGCATCCTACAGCAAGGAAGAAAAAGAACAATTATTTTTACTTAACAAATTGATTCTAAAGCTCTCCGATATGTACAAATTTCACCCATCCGACATATTTCCCCATACGATTTTGTGCCCGGGCCGTTTTTTCCCATGGTCTCAACTTGTGATTTTGCCTGAGGATAGGTATCATTAGCTTGAGGTGAATCGACAAGATGGAACGTTTGCAAAAAGTATTGGCCGAAGCGGGTGTGGCCTCCCGTCGTAAGTGTGAAGAATTGATTACCGCAGGGCGTGTGGAAGTCAATGATCAAGTAGTAACTACCCTGGGCGTTAAGGTGGATCCGTCCCAGGATTTCATTAAAGTGGACGGGCGTCCAATCCGGCGCCAGGCCAAAGTGTATGTGATTTTCAACAAGCCGAAGGGTGTCATTACCAGTGCGCAGGACCCGGAAGGCCGCAAAACGGTTACAGAATTTTTCAAAAATATCAAAGAGCGCATTTATCCGATCGGACGGCTCGATTATGATACCGAAGGGCTGCTCCTGCTGACCAATGATGGCGATTTTGCTCATCTGCTCACGCATCCGAAACACCATGTGCCTCGTACCTATCTGGCTTCGGTCAAGGGGGTTCCTCACGGCAGCCAATTGGACAAGCTGAGAGGCGGCATTGAGCTGGACGATGGCATGACCTCACCAGCTGAAGTGGAATATCAGGACGTGGATACGGACAAAAAGGAAGCGGTCGTTAAAATTACCATTTATGAGGGACGTAACCGGCAGGTGCGGCGTATGTTCGACGCCATTCATCATCCGGTCGTGAAGCTGAAGCGGGTTCAGTTCGGCCCGCTTCAGCTTTCCGGTCTGCCCAGAGGCAAATACCGTCATCTGACCCTGCAGGAAGTGGAAGAGCTGAGGCAGGAAGCGCTGTCGGCAGGAGAAGGCAAGACACATAAAATTCAAAAAGGTGAATAATCGTTTATGACATTATTCGCTATAATGAAATTAGGATTGACATCCAACGGTTTGAAGGTGTGAGATCATGGGAAAGCATAGACAATGGATTCAAATCGCCATTTTTGCCGTGATCGTGGCGATCGGCGCTTTGACGCTCACGAGCCAGTTATTCTCCAACGACAAAAAGCCGACCCAAGGGGCTCAGGCGCCCAATTTCAAGCTGCTCGGGCTTGACGGGAAAACCTATGAGCTGTCCGATTATAAGGGAAGGGCCGTTATAGTGAATTTCTGGGGGACATTCTGTGAGCCGTGCCGCGACGAGATGCCGGCATTGGAACGGCAGCATGCGAAGTGGGGAGATCAACTGGCCGTGCTGGGGCTGAATCTGGACGAACCAAGAGTGACTGTAGAAAATTTCGTCAGTCAGTACAAGGTAACGTTTCCCATCCTGATGGACAAAAACGAAGAAATGCGCAAGCGTTACGGGGTGTCTCAGTACCCGACCACATTCTTTGTAGGACCTGACGGTATTGTTAGTCAAATCCGAATCGGCGAAATGGATGAACCATTCATTGAGCAAACGGTTGCGGCTATGCTGAAGTAACCTATAGAACATAGATTTTCAGCCAAGGAGGACACATGATTCATAATACAAAATGCGAATGCGGACATCAGAATCATGTCGGCACGGTACTGTGTGAATCCTGCGGCAAGCCTCTAACGGACGAGGACGGCAATGAGCTGCTGGAGATGCGGTACGATGGAGTCGCAAGACGCTCCCAACGTACCAATCCCGGTGTACTGGACAGGGTGTGGAACTTTTTCTCTTCAGTAAAAGTTGCTATATACCTGATCATCATTACGCTGATCGGCTCCTCACTCGGTACCATTTACCCGCAGGAGAACACGTTTCTGAACATCGATCCTTCGGTGTACTACAAAGAAAATTACGGAACCCTCGGGCATATTTACTATTTGCTGGGTTTGTCTCATACGTTTGAATCGTGGTGGTTTGTCACGCTGCTGTTCATGATCGGCACCTCGCTTGTCGTGTGCAGTCTGGACCGGGTGCTGCCGCTTTATCGAGCGCTCAACAAGCAGCAGATTCGCAAGCATCTCAGCTTTCTTACAAGACAGAAGGTGACTTACGTCGGAGAACTCCCAGGAGGGGGACACGGAGAGAAAGCGTCGCTGGATTGGATGGAGAAGGCCGCTGGTCTGCTGCGGAAGCAGCGCTACAGAGTGCATACGGACGGTACGGCGTTACTGGCTGAGAAAAATCGGTTCAGTCGGTGGGGACCTTATATCAATCATATTGGGCTCATTATTTTTTTGGCTGCCGTTCTGATGCGGAGCATACCCGGCTGGCATATGGATCAGCATCTCTCCTTCCCTGAAGGACAGATCATAAAAATACCAGACTCGCCTTATTATTTGAAAAACGAAAAGTTTACGCTGGAATTGTATACGGAAGAAGAAATGTCAGAGGGCTTCCGCGATAAAGGTCAAATAGTTCCGAAGATTTATGAAACGAAGGCTGTTCTGTACAAATGTACGGCGGATTGCGATGATCCGGTCAAGGAACCGGTGCTAACCGAAGTGCACCGTCATGACATCCAAGTCAACAAGCCTTTGATGTACGAAGGACTCATGGCCTTCCAATTCGACTTCAGGATGTCGCCGATGCTGCTTTCTGTCAAGCCTTCGCTTAAAGACAAACAAACGGGCGAAAGCTACGGCAGCTTGGATATATCGATGAAGAAGCCTGCGGAAACCTATAAGGCAGGACCTTATGAGCTGAAATTAAAAGCTTATTTTCCGGAGTTTGGATTGGATGAAAAGGGTATGCCGCTTACCAAATCCAATGATCCGAAAATGCCCGCATTTGTCTTCGAGGTGAAAGGTCCTGGATTGAAGCCTGAAGGCGAGCCTTACATGTACTTTCCGCGGCAGGTGGATAAGGTGAATTTCCGGCAGGATGAGATCAATGGTGCTTTAGCGGACAGGCTCGAGCTCTCCGTCGGTTCCATGGAAGATGTCGAAATATCGGAATATATCAGTTTCTTGAATGTTAGAGTGGATCGGGCAATGCCGTTCATATGGGTCGGGGCTGCGATTTCAATGATCGGTCTGGTGATGGGCTTTTATTGGCACCACCGACGGATATGGCTGCGCATTGATAACGGACGCCTTACGCTGGGCGCACATACAAACAAGAATTGGTATGGAATCCGTAATGAAGTAGCCGAGGTTCTGAAGAAATCGGGACTAGATATCGATCCCAAAACACTCGAAAGAAGGGTGGTCCAAAAGTGAGCAGTTCTTTCTTGCTCGTTGCTTTTATCGTATATTGTATTGCCATGCTTGGGTTTGTTATCGGCATTACGGGGCAAAAATCAGTACAAGTGACAGATCCTGAAAGCTATGGCCGGCGGTGGGGAAAGATCGGTCTTGGACTTACCATCATCGGTTTCTTGTCGCATGTGACGTTCTTCTTCACCCGTTGGGCTGAAGCAGGGCATATCCCTACCAGCAATATGTTCGAATTTATGACGTTCCTAGGCATGATGATCGTGCTTGCATTTATTGTGCTGTATTTGATATATCGGACTCAGGCGCTCGGGGTCTTCGCGCTGCCGCTAGCCATCATTATGATCGGCTATGCCTCTGTTTTCCCACAGGAAATTCAGCCTCTGATACCGGCGCTTCAGAGCTATTGGCTGAAAATTCACGTAACCACCGCTGCTTTGGGAGAGGCCTTCTTCGCTGTAGGCTTTGCTGCTGGAATTATGTACCTACTGCAAAGCGTTAACTTTGAAGGTACGAGCCGCAGTGAGCGGAGGGAGCAGCGCGGTGTTGAATTCACTCTGTTCACACTGCTTATAATAATCGCTTTCGTCGGCGCCATATTCAGCTTCAAAGCTGCCGGCTACCAAGCGGTCTACGTGCAGCAAGAGAAGTATTTGGACGAAAATAACGTGGAACAGATTGTGATGAATGAGAGCGAATATGTACTTCCTCCGATCGTCAAGCCTTATCAGAGTGAACAACTGGAGATGAAGCCGTTTCTCGGCATGACACAACCGTTGTTCGAGGCGCCTTCATGGATGGAAGGAGTCAACTCGGGAAGAAAGCTCAACACAGTCATCTGGTCGATTTTACTTGGAACGATTCTATATGTTTTATTCCGGTTGATCGCACGTAAACCGCTTGGCCAAGCTCTACAGCCGCTGATGAAAGGGATTGATCCGGACGATGTGGATGAGATCGGTTATCGTTCCATCGCCATCGGCTATCCGATCTTTACGTTGGGCGCTTTAATCTTTGCCATGATATGGGCGGAGAAAGCTTGGGGACGCTTCTGGGGATGGGATCCCAAAGAAGTGTGGGCCCTGATCGTATGGCTCTTTTATGCCGCGTATCTGCATTTTCGGTTGTCTCGCGGATGGCAGGGAAAAAAATCGGCATGGCTTTCCGTTATTGGTTTTCTCGTCGTGATGTTTACGCTCGTTGGCGTCAATTTGGTTATTGCCGGGCTGCACTCATACTCCGGTACGTAATCATATCCATATCTTTCACATCTGAAGAAAAGAGGGGTATCCATGACAGACACAAATATGAGTATTTTGGTTGTGGATGATGAAGAACGGATCCGCCGGCTCTTACGAATGTATTTGGAGAAAGAGAATTACCTCATTGATGAGGCGGAGGATGGAGAAACGGCGCTTCGTAAAGCGCTTGAAACGGACTATGACTTGATATTGCTCGACATCATGCTTCCGGGCATCGACGGCAATGAAGTTTGTGCGCGACTGCGTCAAGTGAAATCGACTCCCATCATTATGTTGACGGCCAAAGGGGAAGAAACAAACCGCGTACAAGGATTTGAGTCCGGGGCCGACGATTATGTCGTGAAACCGTTCAGCCCGCGCGAGGTCATTTACCGGGTGAAAGCCATTTTAAGGCGTTCTTCAGTGACCGCTTATTTGTCCAAGGAAGTAAACTCCAGCAACAATATCGTATTTCCCAACCTGGTTATCGAGCATGATGCGCACCGGGTAACGGCTGGGGGGCAGGAGGTTGCGCTGACACCTAAGGAATATGAGCTGCTTCATTATTTGGCAGTATCGCCGGACAAAGTATTCTCCCGTGAAGAGCTTTTGAAGGATGTTTGGAACTATGAGTTTTTCGGTGATTTGCGCACGGTGGATACGCATGTTAAGCGGCTCCGAGAGAAGCTGAATAAAGTATCGCCGGAAGCAGCCTCCATGATTACGACCGTATGGGGTGTAGGCTACAAGCTAGAGGTGCCGAAGTAACGTGTTTATATTAAAAAGCGTTGTTGGAAAGCTGTGGATTACTATTATCGGGCTGGTCGTTGTCGTGCTGCTCACGCTCAGCCTTTTTTTATTTCGCTATATTGAAACCTCCTTCCCTAAATCTCAGGATCAAGCGGAGACGCTGAGCAAGCTGGCAGTAAAAGCAGCCAGTGAAATCTCGCTTCATCAAGAGGAGCAGCGATACTTGCAGGTCGTTAATGAGCTGTTAAGCGCTCAGGATGCCAGCGTCATTATCGTCACTACGGATTTTAAACAAATAGAGGCGCCTGTAGGGCAATCCAAAAATAAAGAGCTTCGTTATAACGATTTATTTATGGAATCCGACCTGCAGGAAGTATTTGCAGGCGAAATCAAGGACAACCGGCTGAAAAACAGCGGTATTCCGAATTCACCGCTCGGCGGAGAATATACGGCGGTTGCCGTGCCGTTTATGAACCCATCGCAATCACAGGTAGCTGGAGCGCTGATCTTGTATCAGATCACCCAATCCTCGGAAGAGACGCAGGCTTATGTAAAAAAGCTGTTCGTGGTTGTTGGGGTTGCCGGCTTTTTGATGACGACCTTTTTTGCTTTTTTCCTCCTTACCCGAATTACCCAGCCGATTCAACAGCTTAAGAAAGCGGCACACCTAATCTCTATGGGTGAGTACGGCACCCGTGTACCGATCACGTCCACAGACGAGATCGGGGAGCTGGGTCAAACGTTTAATCACATGGGCGAAGAACTATCCGATACGATTAAGGCGCTTAGCCATGAGAAAGAGCATCTGGCCAGCATACTTCGAAGTATGGCCGATGCCGTTATCACTTTCGATGCGGATGGGCGAGTCATCCTAACGAACCCCCAAGGGGACAAGATAATTCAGGATTGGAATCAAATCAAATGGTCGGAGGACGAGCCGGTAAGGACAGGCGAGCAAACGGAAATTGCTCAGATAAGCACCATTCCGATACCGCTGAAGCCGTTCTTTGAAGCCGTCATCTCGGGCGCGACAGAGCTGACTTCCAAGCTTCATGTGAAAAGTGAAGTATGGTCTGTCGTCATGGCGCCGCTCTATTCCCACGATATCGTGCGTGGAGTCGTAGCCGTCATACGTAACGTGACGGAGGAGTTCCGCCTTGACAAGCTCCGAAAGGACTTTGTCGCCAATGTGTCTCACGAGCTGCGGACACCGCTCTCCATGATGCAAGGGTACAGTGAGGCGCTCATCGACGATATTGCGGCCACGCCGGAGGAACGGAAAGAGTTGGCACAGGTCATTCACGACGAATCGCTGCGTATGGGCAGGCTGGTCCGGGATTTACTTGATCTGGCCAAGATGGAAACCGGTAAAATAGAGCTCCATTTCAGTGAGCTGGATGTTTCTGCGTTCTTAAAGCGGATCCACCGTAAATTCGCAGGCCTTTCTAAAGAACGAGGTATTGTGATGAGCTGTGCGGTACCGAGTGAAACCATGGTGCTTTGTCGTGCGGACGAGGACCGGCTTGAGCAGGTGCTGACGAATTTACTGGACAATGCGCTTAGGCATACACCAGCCGGTGCTCAAATCGAAATCAGTGCTTCAGAGCAGAAGTATAAAGGAAAGCAGGCGGTTTTAATCGAGGTGTCGGATCAAGGCTATGGCATACCTGCGGAGGATATTCCGTTTATATTTGAGCGCTTCTATAAAGCGGATAAAGCCCGTACGAGGGGAGCGAGCGGAGGAACTGGCCTAGGTCTTGCGATTGTTAAAAATATCGTCGAAGCACATCAAGGAACCGTTCAGGTGAAGAGTCAAACCGGGCAAGGAACGACATTTTCCATCATGCTTCCATGCAAAACTACGTAAAACCAAACAAAAGCCTCCGATTCGTCATCGGAGGCTTTGTTTTATTTGTTGAATCATCCAACTTTTTCTTGTTGTCCGTGAAACAATACAATTACAGAGTCAGTTCGATCACGTCAGTGATTTCAGGCAGTTGAGACAACTGCAGCATTACGTCCTTCGGTGTCTTCTTGTCCGTAGTCAGCACCATGATAGCCTGACCGCCGATTACTTTACGACCTACTTGCATGGTAGCGATGTTGACTTCATTGCTGCCCAAGAGGGTACCCACCTTACCGATGATTCCCGGACGGTCATTGTGGGAGATCAGCAGCAGGTTTCCGGATGGCGCGATGTCTACCGGGTATTGATCGATCTGAACAATACGTTCGCCGTAACCCGCGAGCAAGGTACCGGCAAGAACGTGCTGCTGTTGCTTCGTCTTGAGTGTTACCGAAACCAGATTGGTAAACGTTGGTGAAGCCGAGGATTGCTGTACGACGACGTTCACATCGCGTGTTTTGGCCAAGTGCATCGCGTTGACGATATTGACACCCTCAAGCTGATTAGCCAGCACGCCTTTGACGATATGGCGGGTGAGCGGTGATGTATCTACATCGACCAAATCACCGGAATAGTTCACAACGATTTCACTTACCGGTCCATCGACGGTCTGGCCAAGGAATAAACCAAGCTTCTCGCCTAAGTTGAAGTATGGCTGCAGTGCGTTCAGAACGTTTGCCGGTACCGGAGGCATGTTAACTGCATTCTTGAACGGTTGTTCACGAAGAATATGGAGCACCTCTTCAGATACGTCGATAGCTACATTCTCTTGGGCTTCAACAGTAGATGCGCCCAGATGCGGCGTAACGATCACTTTTGGGTGATTCAGGAACGGATGGTCTGCAGCAGGAGGCTCCTGTTCAAACACGTCGAAGGCTGCGCCTGCCACGATACCGGAATCGATGGCTTCCATCAGCGCCATTTCGTCAATAATGCCGCCGCGGGCACAGTTGATGATGCGAGCGCCTTTTTTCATAAGCTCGAATTGCGGACGGCTGATCATATGGCGGGTTTCGTTCGTGAGCGGAGTATGCACCGTAATGAAATCCGCTTTCGCGCAAATGTCATTTACCGTTCCCAGCTTCACGCCGATTTTCTCCGCACGCTCTTCGGTCAGGAACGGGTCGTAGCCGAGTACTTGCATGCCGAATGCTTTTGCACGCTTTGCCACTTCGCTGCCGATGCGACCCATACCGAGAACGCCAAGCACCTTGTTGCGAAGCTCAACGCCAACGAATGTTTTGCGGTCCCATTCGCCGCCAACCGTTTTCTTGTATGCTTGCGGGATTGAACGTGCGCTGGCCATCATCATGGCGAACGTTAATTCACACGTTGCAATAGTGTTGCCGTCCGGAGCGTTGATGACGACAATACCGCGTTTGGTTGCGCCTTCCAAGTCAATGTTATCCACACCGACACCAGCCCGGCCAACGACTTTCAGCCTACTTCCGGCAGCCATGATGCGTTCGGTTACCTTCGTGGCGCTGCGCACCATGAGGGCGTCGTACTCGCCGATAATTGCAACGAGTTCATCCTCGGACAAACCATTCTTTTTCTCAACTTCAACATCCGCGGCGTCATACAACATTTGAATCCCCATATCGCTGATACCGTCCATGACTAACACTTTAAACATTTCATTACCCTCCATTGGCTTAAAAATTACGTTGGAGCATCAAAAAAAGCCCCCCACCCCGACACGACTAGCGCATACAAGGGACGAGGAGCTGGCTCTCGTGGTACCACCCTAATTCACCGCACGCTCGCGCGTACAGCCTCTTGTGGTCTGTCGTTCAACAGACCTGGAAGGATAACGGCTTCCGGCCGGCTGCAACTACTTAAAGGTTCGATGCAGCAACTCAGGAGTGCTCCGCATAATGAAATTGTCCGGTTCGCACCGACCACCGGCTCTCTGAACGTTTCGTTATATGCTTGGCTCCGTCATGGCTTTATTACAAGTGAAATTTTTCATTAGCGTAACACGTTGGTTTCGGCCTTGTCAATAGGTGTCGAAGCGAAAATAAAATACGAAATATTTGTGAATGTTTCTGCCTTCAAATTGAATTGCAGATGGTTTGGAGAGTTCGTCCAAACATGCTAAGATATACGGTAAAATGAGTTATGACACAAGGAGGAATATAGGTTGCCTTTTGAACGAGTGGGTCCGGAAGACTTTAAGCGAAAGCAGGAAAATGGGGAGTTGTCGGATTCCCTTATTATTGATGTCAGGGAGCTGTATGAGTGGGAGTACTATCATTGGGAGGAACCGGTGCTCATGCCGATGAACACGATTCCGGAAAGGCTGGAGGAGCTTCCAAAGGACAAAACCATCTATGTTGTGTGCGCCCATGGGGTGCGCAGCGCCAATGTAAGCTATTATTTGAAGCAGCAAGGCTTCGAACATGTAGTCAATGTGGACGGAGGGATGGCGGCCTTGGCTGAGCTGTCCGGATTCCAATACGATTGATCAGACCCGGTCTTTTCCATAAATAAAGCAAAATAAGTACCCGATGGGGTACTTATTTTGCGATAAAACCAATACATCATAACGGTCAATTAGTGAAGAAAGGAAGCTGCGGCAGTGTTTCCCCCGTGTATTTGTTTTTGCCGCGAAGAAAGTCTCCTGGCCTGACGGCGTTTGTCGCGATCAGAACGTCAACGATGCCATTGATTTCCAGTAGGTTTAAATTTTTAGCTTGTCCAGAAGCGATCATCTCATCGATTCGGACGGTAAGATCTTGCGGCGTGAATGCCTTGAACCATTTGGAGGTCATCATCATTTGGGCTATGTATTCATTCTTCATATTCAGACCCAGTGCGCTCCAAGACTCTAGTGCTATTGGTTTAGTCACGTCGATCGGTTTGAACTGCTCGTTTACCGTTTGGTTCCATTTGACAATCGATTCATAGTATTCTTTTTCGGCCCGCAAAGCATAATTTTTCGCTTCCTCAAGGTAAGCGTCGCTTTCCAGCTGGGCGAAAAGTTCGGAACCGGTTATTCCATTGGCTTTAGTCTGGTAAGTTCCCGATGCTTCGCTGAACAGCTTTAAGCTTCTCATGTAGTTCATATGGGCCTCTTTGAGAAGAGGGGAGGAGTCGGGCATCGATCTGGAGCCTAATCCGTTATAGGTTTCTTGCCCCAGTTTGGCCAGATCCTTCATAATGAGCGAAGCGTCCGCGGAGCTGTTCGTTTGCAGCTCTTCCATTTTATCGAACCATTTTTTATGAAATTCCCTGTATGGCTGATAAATGGTATGATAGAAAGACACCAAATACTGTTGATGGTAAGCAGCAAAGCCCTTTTCCGCTTCGGTTTGCTTGGCTAGCATTTCCTCATATTTTACAGCGGACCGTTCTTGTCCCATTTTCAGACCGAGGAAAAAAGCTCCAAGCGCCACGACAAGCATAAAGATGAAAGTGATGGCGAATAGGTAGTCCGTTCGGGTCAGCCGTTTGTCCATGTACGAGCACCTCAAATTCTGTTGTATGCTGATAGTATAGGTGAAAATGTCGAAAAAGGGAATCATGATGAAAAAATTTATAAAGCATTTTAAATTTCAAAAAGTCAATCTGAACGAAGTGGATGACCGGTTTCTGCTGATCAACCTCTATGTAACCCAACTGGTCGTACTGATCGCTGGAGTTGTGATCATGCTGTTCCAACAACCGCAGCTCAGCGCCGTCTTTTCCTTTGCTCCAGGTTTCCGCATTCTCATTTGGGGCGCCGGCTTTGCCGCCGCCGTCCTGTTGGTCGATCTGTTGATTTCAAGTAAGGTACCGCCCGAGGTGACCGATGACGGAGGCATCAATGAGAAAATATTCAAGAACAGACCGTTATGGCATATAGCTGTGCTCTCGCTGGTTGTCGCTTTCTGCGAGGAGGTGTTGTTCCGCGGCGCCATCCAGGCTTCGTGGGGGCCTTATTGGACGAGCATTCTGTTCGCAGCCATACATATCCGATATTTGCAGCACTGGCTGATGACGGGCCTCGTATTTGGTATCAGCTACGGGCTCGGCTGGATTTATATCCAGACCGGATCGCTTTGGACACCGATCGCAGCTCATTTTCTCATCGATTTCATTATGGGCTGTATTCTTCGATACAGGAGAGAGGAATCATGAGCATAAAACGACAACTCCCTGATCAACAAGTGAACAAAGAGCCGGGGCCCGCTGCGAAGGCAGGGCCTGACGATCACTATTTGCCGCCGCGTCAATCGGTTCACCCGACAGAGAAGGACAAGTGGGTATTTATTTTTTATCGGACGCTGCTGTGGATTTTTGTACTCCTAGTTGTAGGTCTTTTGATCTGGGGCTGGTGGACGCTGTTTAACTCTTGACCTGGATGATTTCAGGGTCTACGAATCCGTAGCCCACTTCTTCCAAGCGGGTCAGGAGCGTGTCCAGTGCTTCAGCAGTCCAAGGCAGCTCATGCATCAAAATATTGCTTCCTGGGCGAAGCTGCTCCAGAACATTGGCGACGACCTGATCCGGGCTGTTGTTTTTGACGGTCATCTCCCAATCCTTCGATCCGTTCGACCACGTCATATAAAGCATCTTCTCCTCTTCCGCCTTGGCTCGAACTTCCTCGCTGCCCGAACCGAACGGCGGCCGGAAGAAGGCCGGGGCTTCTCCTGTCTAGCTCTTGGACCGCCTTCTGAACCTCAGTAATTTGTTCCGCTACTTTCACTTTGCCTTGTTTCTTCAAGTCGATATGGTCCCATGAATGATTGCCGATCGTTTGCCCGCGGGGTGGTCTGAGCGAGTGCAGAGGGTTTTGATCGGCGCACAAGAGGTCAACAGCAGCAACGCTGCGGACAAGATAAGCCATTTGTTCACCATAAAGTCAAGCTCCTGTTCCCGTTTCATCACTGTTGTTTTAAAGCCTTCCTTATTTTATCATGCATGCTTCCTCGTTACGTAGAGGAAAATAATTTATGAAGACGAATCTAACCGGAGGGATGGACTATGAGAATAGGAGCTTTTTTGCTTGGCGGACTTGCAGGTGCGGCGGCTGTCGTGTATTTGTCCAATAAAAATAAACAGATGTTAGCCGGTGCACTTAGCAGCAGCGATTCAGTCAGCCATTTTATGAATATGGCTGGGGGGTCGTCGGATAAAACAGGCAAATCTAAATCAAGCACATCACAATCACAGTCACAATCCTTTCAATCATCATCCAAAGACACGGTAAACAAAGTGAATAAAGGCAGGAATGATGATTTGTTTAAGGAAGACGGTTTGAATAAAATCGGTGATATTGTGAACCAAGACCCCGGATTGAAGGCCGCTGTGGACGAAATCCTGGAAGGCAACGGCGGAAAAGATCAATATCGAACGCACTAAAAGAATGCACTAAAAGCATTTCAGGCTTGCACAAAAGGCACTGCGTCGGCTCAAGAGACGGCGCATGTGTCTTTTTGCTTTATTACGTTATTTTTAGGGGGATAACCGTTCTTTTCTTTCAGGTTTGTGATATAATAATCGTATCATGAAAATACAAGCTCTTTATATCACGAAGCTCAGGGCCATGGCTCACCTTTGTAAACCAAACTTCATAAGATATGATTATAGTCGGCAAGGGAGGAATCCAGTATGAAAATGGAGCGTTTAAGTCAGGATAAGATACGGATTTTCCTCACATTCGATGACTTAACGGAGCGCGGCATTCATAAGGAAGACATGTGGAGAGAAATTCCCAAAGTGCATGAGCTGTTTAGCGAAATGATGGACCAAGCCTATATGGAACTTGGCTTTGATGCAACCGGCCCGCTTGCCGTCGAAGTGTTGGCCATGCCAGCGCAAGGAATGATGGTGATTGTGACACGAGGCAAGATGAATTTCAGCCACACTGAAGACACGATGGATGAAGATTTGGAAGAAGTGTACGAGCTGGAAGTGACCTTGGACGAAACGGATCAAGTCACCTATGCTTTTCATGATTTCGAAGACCTCCTTCGTTTGGCCAAAGTCATCAACCCGTTATTAACGGATGGTGGAACGCTGTATTCTTACAAGAATAAATGGATTCTTTTAATTGACGCAGCGGACATGGAAGATAAGCAGCTTCAGTTGATTGTAGCCGTTTTGTCGGAGTACGGGGATGCGACTTCCGTTACGCAAGCTATGCTTGAGGAATATGGAAAAACGGTAATTGAATCCGATGCCGTGAAGGTTCTTTGCGCTAAATTTTAACACATGCTGTTTATACAGACTGAGACATGAAGCATTCACAAAAACGTTGGTTTTTGCGGAATGCTTTTTTTGTGGGGGGAAGAAAAACGATGTCGGGAACGATCAGGAGCGCTGCCAAGTCGTCCTTTGATCTGGAGGAACTGGTTGTCCATTATCAGAAGCAACTGCGAGAAGATGCCTTCTTTTATTTGCAGCGGCGGGGAATCGATAAGGAGACGGTAGAGAATTATCGGATCGGCTTTGAGCCGGGCAAGATCGGATTTTATATCAATTCGAATAAACTGGGAGATTTTTTTGAAAACAGAGTGATTATCCCGATTGCGAATGACGAAGGTAATATCGTTGACATGATCGGCCGTTCCATTGATCATCGCGAGCCGAAATACAAATCGCTGCTCGGTGTAGACGATTTCATGTTTAACGAGGAAATTCTGGGAGACACCGAAGATGTGATTCTTTGCAGCGGCGTCTTCGATGTGCTCAGTTTGGCTCAAGCCCGTCTCCCGGCGGTGTGTGTACCTGTATGGATGACCTTCAAAGACTGCCATGTGGAGAAGCTTAAGGATAAGCGGGTATTTATTTGTTTGGGTAATGATGAGCTCGGCAGGCGAGAAAGCGTCAGAATACAATCCATGCTGCAATCTACTGCGAAGCAGGCGCTTATCGTCCATATGCCGGAATCGATTAGAGATGTGAACGATTTCTTCGTGCGCGTGCAAAATCCGCTGGACACGTTTATGAAATTGCTAAATGAAACGATGGAAGAAACGATGATGCTTCCGATTGCTCCCGATGTGAAAAATATTACGATATATACGGAAGAATTTATGAAAAGGCGTCGCGGCCAGTCAACCGGCGTTCCTACAGGATTTACGAAGCTGGATGAAACCTTATTCGGGGGATTTCGCAGCGGGCTTTACTTAATTGCGGGAGGCGCCTCTTCGGGCAAAACGATGTTGATGAAGCAGATGGCCGATCACATTGCCTCCCAGCAAACCCCAGTCGTTTATGTTTCATGGGATATGACGGCTTTCGAGCTATGGGCCCGAAGCATCGCCCGAATCCTCGGCACAGAGCCGCAGAAGGTGCTAAGCGGCAAAATCCTTCCCGAAGAAGTAGGCGAAGCGAACAAGCAATATGACCAGATCAGCAGAATGCTGTGGACAATGGAATGCTCCATTGATACAGTCATGGATCGCGTGATAGCCTCGATTGAGCGGATTGGTGCGATGGCAGGCAAAACGCCGGTGGTTTTCATTGATCATCTGAATCGGATTCCCGTTACCGGTTTGCAGCAGGTCCCCAAATCCGCAAGTGAGCATCAGACGCAGCTGGCCTATGAACTCAAGCAGTGGTCGCGTGAGTGGGGGGGGCCGGTGATTGCGGCTATTCCTTCGGATATCAGCGAAGAAGCGCTTCCGCAAGGAGTGGAATCGTCTGCAGACGTCATCCTGCTGCTGAAGCCGCAGCCAAGCGTAGAGTCCAACCAAGGTCACGGCGTTGCGCTCCATCTGTTAAAGCACCGCAACGGATCGCTAGCCACAATCCCGCTTTGTTTTCTAGACCAGAAAGCAACCTTCGTGGAAATCGACGCACCTGAGTAACAAATAGGCTGAATTCATCACCATTCAAGAATTTAATAAAGGGTGGTTGCTCGTGTCCGATAACTTAAATGTTCTTCACTCGACACAGTATATCATTGAGCAGGCGCTCACCAAGCTGGGGTATTCAGCGGCCATGGTAGAGCTTCTGAAGGAGCCATTACGGATGCTGACCGTCCGCATTCCGGTTCGTATGGATGACGATTCGGTCAAAGTGTTCACCGGGTATCGCGCGCAGCACAATGATGCAGTAGGTCCGACCAAAGGCGGTGTCCGGTTTCATCCCGATGTGAACGCAGACGAGGTGAAGGCGCTCTCGATATGGATGAGTCTCAAATGCGGCATCGTCGATTTGCCTTATGGCGGAGGTAAGGGCGGGGTCGTCTGTGATCCGCGTCAAATGTCATTTCGCGAGCTGGAGCGTCTCAGCCGCGGTTATGTCCGTGCGATCAGCCAAATCGTTGGTCCGACGAAAGACATTCCGGCACCGGATGTCATGACCAATTCACAAATCATGGCGTGGATGATGGACGAATACAGCAGGATTCGGGAGTTTGACTCTCCGGGTTTCATTACAGGCAAGCCTCTTGTGCTTGGTGGTTCCCACGGACGGGAGACGGCTACGGCCAAAGGGGTCACGATAATGATCGAGCAAGCGCTGAGAAAAAGAGCTGTACCGCTCCAGGAGGCGCGAGTCGTCATTCAAGGCTTCGGAAATGCCGGGAGTTATTTGGCCAAATTCATGCACGCTTTGGGGGCTCGTGTGGTCGGTATCTCGGACCTGTACGGCGCGTTATATAGTGCCGACGGACTCGATATCGATGATTTGCTGGACCGACGCGATTCGTTTGGTACAGTCACTAAGCTGTTCAAAAACACGCTTACGAATAAAGAGCTGCTGGAGCAGGAGTGCGATATCCTTGTTCCTGCCGCTATTGAGAACCAAATCACCTCTGAGAATGCAGCCCGCATTAAAGCGTCCATCGTAGTGGAAGCCGCGAACGGTCCGACGACGTTGGAAGCGACTCGTATATTGACGGACAGGGGTATTTTGCTAGTGCCAGATGTGCTTGCGAGTGCGGGAGGCGTAGTGGTGTCTTACTTTGAATGGGTGCAGAACAATCAAGGGTATTATTGGACAGAGCAGGAAGTTAACTCCAGACTGCAAGATATGATGGAAAAAGGCTTTGAAAATGTCTATAATGTTCATATGACAAGAAATGTCGATATGCGTCTGGCTGCCTATATGGTGGGCGTTCGCAAAATGGCGGAGGCTACGCGTTTCCGCGGCTGGATTTAAAGATAGGAGGGTACACTTTGAGCGTCTTATCTATCCTTACGATGGCTATTGCGCCTGGTGTCGCTCTGCTGTCGTATTTTTATTTAAAAGACCGTTACGATCCGGAGCCGATCTCTCAAGTACTGAAGCTTTTTCTCTTCGGAATGATACTTGTGTTTCCCGTGATGGTGCTTCAACACGCATTGCTGCAGGGGCTGGGGGAAGGTCCATTCGTTTTTTCGTTTGTTGCCTCTTCATTTCCGGAAGAGTTTTTTAAGTGGTTCATTATTTATTTCGTTATTTTTAAACACACCTCCTTTGACGAGCCTTACGACGGCATTGTGTATGCCGTGGCCGTCTCGCTTGGCTTCGCAACACTGGAGAACGTCTTTTACGCTTTCTTGTCCAACCTGAATTTTGCCGATTTAATGATGCGGGCCTTCCTGCCTGTATCGGGTCATGCGATGTTCGGAGTGATGATGGGATTTCATTTCGGCAAAGCCAGGTTTACTCCGGAACGAACGAATAGGCATTTGTTCTACGCTTTTGCGCTTCCGTTTTTCTGGCACGGGGTATTCGATTATATTTTACTTATCACCAAATCGTACTGGGCATGGTTTATGGCTCCGCTGATGTGCTTCCTGTGGGTGCGCAGCCTATGGAAAGTGAATCGGGCTAACGCCAAATCGCCGCTTAGGATGGTGACGAGGGAGGAACGGATTAAAATATAACACGGTTGTCCATAATGGGAGTACAAGAATCATTGTGCAAACCGGAGGGAAGCCCATGACCGCAGCAAGCACGCGCGTGAAAGTAACCATCCGCTGCAAGAGGTGCGGCGAGAAATTTATACTCAAGGGCCGGAAGGAAAAAGGAAAGATCGATACCGGCTTTAAGCAGTGCATCTGCAATAATGAAATGGATTTTGACATCGAAAGCAATGATTTCTAAAACGTAGGGTCGGCATATGCCGACTCTTTTTCTTTATACGTTGTTGTATAAAGGTTCTACCTTCAGGCGCAAACTAAGCCCAAGTTTTGCTGATGAAGGGAGATTGTCGAAAATGTACAAAAGATTGAGTATCGTCATGTTTCCGTTTCTTTTATTGGCGCTCATCGGTACCGGCGTATGGGGTTACTTGGAGCATCAGGAAAAGAACACTGTTTTGATGAAGGCGGAAAATCAATATCAACGAGCGTTTCACGACTTATCATTCCATATGGACAAGCTGCATTCGGAGCTCGGTAATACGCTCGCTGTGAATTCGACCTCGCAAGATGCTTACAAGAAAGGGCTGATCAATGTTTGGCGTATTACCAGTCAAGCGCAGAATGAGATCAGCCAACTGCCGCTTACTATGCTACCGTTCAGTAAGACGGAAGATTTTTTGTCCAGAATCTCTAATTTTTCTTATCGAGCAGCCGTTCGTGACCTGGGCAAGCAGCCACTGGACGAGCAGGAATTGAAAACGTTGAATGTCCTGTATAAACATTCAACCGAAATATCCAAAGACCTGCGTAACGTCCAGACGAAAGTACTTCAAAACAATTTGCGTTGGATGGACGTGGAGCTTGCTCTCGCATCTAGTAAAGAACCACATGACAACGCCATTATCGACGGCTTCTCTTCAATGGATAAAAAAGTAAGCGAATATCCAGAGATCAATTGGAGCCCTGCCGTCATGAGTATGTACCAGAAAAGAGATATTAACATGCTCTCCGGTCCAGAGGTTTCGGCGGAAGATGTGAAACAAAAAGCAGCCCAATTCCTCGGCATTCAAGACGCTTCCAAGCTTCAGGTGGTTGAAAACGGGGCCGGAACGGAATACCATTCGTTCAGCGTGAGCGCTCCAAGAGATGGCTCACAAGATGGAATCTATATGGATTTCTCCACTAAAGGCGGTCAGCTCCTATCGTTCTCGGCAACCCGCGACGTTCCTGAGAAGAAGCTTGATCTGCGTCAAGCCAGAGACATTGCGGCACAATTTCTCGACGAACATAACTATAAGGATATGACCGCGGTCAGCTATGACGAATACAATAACATAGCTAATCTCACGTTTGCCGCCCGTACCAACGACGATGTGATCAATTATTTGGAGAAGGTAGCCGTCAGAGTAGCATTGGACAATGGGGAAGTCACCGGGCTTGAGGCAACCGATTACGTTTTCGATAAGAAAGATCGACAGTTGCCGGCGCCGAAGTTGACGAATGAGGAAGCGCTCAAAACGTTAAGCCCGAACTTCCAGGTAACCAGCGTTAACAAAGCGCTGATTCGTAACGATATCGAGGAAGAAGTATTGTGCTACCAGTATATCGGCAATGTCAATGGAGGCAAGTACCGTGTTTACATCAATGCGGATTCCGGTGCGGAAGAGAAAATCGATCAAATAGGACAGCAAGAAGCTGCTGTGAGTCAATAGGCCGTATGGAAAGCCCTAAGTTCGCTTAAGGGCTTTTTCCATTGCTCCTCTTCCCATATGTGCTTGAAATGCCTATAATAGTCGGATAACCTGCTTAGTACATAAGTACCAGGAGATAAGCACATAGGGAGGTAGCGGTCATTGCTTCCAAAAATAAACCAATTATTATATATACAAATCAACTCCATTGATGAAGAAGAAGCGAAAAAGGAGTATAAGTCCAGAATTGCGGATTTAGCGGAGACCTACATCAGTATGGAGGTTCCGATCGATGACAATACGGGTCACCTTAAACGTCTGTACCAAGGAGATGAGCTTTCAGCTCATTTTATCACTGAAGACGGTGTGAAACATTATTTTAATACAGCGGTTATCGGATTTTTAGATGACGTAGTCAGGCTTGTCCGCATTAAAAAGCCAGAGCTGAGATCCATAACGAAGGTGCAAAGAAGAAGCTTTTTGCGCGTGCCTGCCGAACTTGAGATTGCGGTTAAAATCTCCGAGCAGCTGCAGTTTGTCACACTGACGGACGATGTCGGCGGTGGAGGCATTTCCTTTTTGTGCGATGGATACATTCCGGCGAACGCGGGTCAAACGGTAACCTGCTGGCTGTTGATTCACTATAAGAACGGACAAATCGAGCATGTACCGTTCAAAAGCGAAATCGTGCGGGTGAAGCTGCTCGATGCGGGGAAACAGCAAGTCATGCTCAGGTATTCGGAAATAAGCGACCGCGAACGACAAAAGATCATCCGCTTCTGTTTCGAACGCCAGTTCGAAATTCGTAAAAATTAAAATGCATATTTTCCGCAAACCCGGGTATACTACCTCCCAAAAATGAGATGGGGTGGCGTGCATGGAGCCAAACGCACGAACGGAAGCGGAGAATAGGTATGAAGACTTATTTTTACGATTTACGAACAGGGTTGAGAAAGCGATCGGCTTCGTGCTGCTCGTTCTTTTGCTAGCCTTGGTTTTATCTCAATTGCTGCTGCAGCATCCGCAGATCCGCTATCTCATGGTGAAAGTAGAGCGGCTCGAGGGCAATCCGTATTCGGCAGCTCTCACTCCGGTTATGAAAGAGAATGAGGACTAGAGTTTTGCTTCAAGCTGAAAACTATGGTATAATTTTCTTTAGTTAGGGCTTCGGCCTGTTTTTTTTTCAAAATGCTCGTCCGCTTTATTGTGTTAAGGAGGCCGCATCTTGGATAAGTTTAACATCGCCATCGACGGTCCGGCAGGAGCGGGGAAAAGCACCATCGCTCGTCTCGTAGCCAATGCACTCAGTTTCGTGTATGTGGATACGGGTGCTATGTACAGGGCCGTTACTTGGAGTATTTTGCAGCAAGGCCTTCCACTGGAACAAACGGCGGACATGATTGCTTTGACGGAACGCTTGGATATTCGTCTAGTCTCTGGCGATCACGGTCAGTTGGTTTACGTGGATGGCCAAGACGTTACGGGTATGATCCGTTCGGCGGAAGTAACCGGGAATGTATCACGGATTGCTTCCATCGCAGAAATCCGCAGTATTTTAACCGCGAAGCAAAAGGAACTGGCGAAAATGAAAGGCGTCGTTATGGATGGCCGCGATATCGGCAGTCATGTATTACCGGAAGCCGAATTGAAAATATTTCTGACCGCCAGCGTCAGGGTTCGGGCGGAACGCCGACTCAAGGAAGTAAGCGGTGACAGGCCGGATATTACGCTAGACCGTTTGGAACAAGAAATTGCGGAGAGAGACCGTATGGATGAACAACGGGAAGCTTCACCACTTGTGAAGGCACTGGATGCCGTATGGTTGGACACGACCGAGATGACGATACCCGAGGTGGTAGATCGCATATTGGAACTCTGCAAGACCCGAGTAAGTGGGGTGAATTAGGAATGCTCTATACGTTTTTTCGTGGTATTTTCCGTTTTTTGTTCCGAATTTTATTCCGTCTGCAGGCCGAGGGAAAAGAGAACATCCCTAAGGACGGTGCGGTGGTGCTCTGCGCCAATCACACAAGCAATTGGGATCCTCCGGTTTTAGGCTCACTAATTGAGCGTAAAGTTCACTATATGGCCAAAGCCGAGCTGTTCCAAGCTCCCGTCTTAAGTTATGTGCTTCCGAGAATCGGTGCATTTCCAGTCAAACGCGGCGGCGTGAGTAAAGAATCGATTCGACTCTCTTTGCAACTGTTAAGAGACGGCAATATGCTCGGCATCTTTCCAGAAGGCACACGCAGCAATGCCGGAGGCATGGGGAAGAAAGGGGCGGCCAGTCTAGCGCTCAAAGCTGGCGCGACCGTCATTCCCGCAGCCATTGTCGGCAGCTACAAACCATTTAGCCGTATGAAAGTGGTTTATGGACCGCCGGTCGACATTACCGAATTTGCAGATAGCGGACCGGAAGGGCTGGAGCGGGCTACTGACAAAATTATGAGTACCATCCGTGCTATGGTAAAGCAGCACGAATCGAAGTAAGAGATTGTGGCATACTTAAAAAAGATGATGTAATTTTTTTCTCAAATACATTACTGTGGTTAGGTCGTTAAGGAGGTAATTGAAATGTCAGAAGAAACTAATGTGCAGCAAGAGGTATCACAGGAAGAGTCTATGGCGAACGTCGTCATTGTTAAGAAGGGTGATATCGTTAAAGGTAAGGTCATTAAAGTTGATGCCGATCAAGCGTTTGTCGATGTAGGCTACAAATATGACGGCGTAATCCCTGTACGTGAATTGTCTTCACTTCAACTGGATAACGCGGGTGAAGGTATTGAAGTCGGTCAAGAGGTTGAACTGAAGGTATTGACGATTGACGACAACAAAGAAAAGCTAGTGCTTTCCAAACGTGCCATCGACAGCGAGAAAGCTTGGGAGAAGCTGGCGAGTGATATGGAAAACAAAACGATTCTGGAAGCAAAAGTTGCTGAAGTCGTTAAAGGCGGCTTGGTTGTAGACGTAGGTCTTCGAGGTTTCGTTCCGGCTTCCATGGTGGAGCGCACTTTTGTTGAGGATTTCAGCGACTACAAAGGGCGTACACTGCGTTTGCGCGTGAAAGAAATGGATCGTGAAAAAAATAAAGTCATTCTTTCTCAAAAAGATGTATTGGATGAAGAATTTGATGTTCAGAAAAAGGATGTTCTATCCCAGATTTCTGTTGGTCAAGAGTTGACCGGTACGGTTCAACGTTTGACGCAGTTCGGCGCATTCATCGATATCGGCGGAGTAGATGGCCTTGTTCATATTTCCGAAATGGCTTGGCACCATGTTGAAAGCCCGTCCGAAGTAGTGAAGGAAGGCGACCAGGTTCAAGTTCAAGTGCTGAAGGTAGATCCGGAAAACGAGCGTATTTCCTTGAGCATTAGAGCTACTCAGCCAGGGCCTTGGCAGCAAGTGCAGAACAAAATTAAAATTGGCGATATCGTTACGGGTACAGTGAAGCGCCTTGTGCAATTCGGAGCGTTTATCGAAGTGGCTCCAGGTGTTGAAGGCTTGGTCCACATTTCCCAAATCGCTCATCGTCATATCGCTACTCCGTTTGAAGTACTGAAAGAAGGTCAAGAGGTTCAGGCGAAGGTGCTTGACATCAACATCGATGAAAAGCGCATTTCCTTGAGCATTAAAGAAACCGAAGAAGCACCTGCACGCGAACCGAGAGCGGAAAGAGAAAGATCACCTAGAAGAGAGTCTGTTTCTCACGAAGAGCTGCAGAGCTTGAACTTAACGCTCGGTGAGCGCTTTGGCGATAAATTAAGCAAATTCAAATAAGTAATTTTTGCTGAAATGAGGAATACGGGTGCGAATACCAAGGAAAATGGAGCATGTACATCATGCACTGCAGCTTGGTCAGAGCGGTGAGCATGGCTTCCGTGACGTCAAGCTGATCCATAACTGTCTCCCCGGCATTTCTTCGGATCAAATATCGTTAGAAACCGCAATCGGCGAACTCAATTTGAGCTCGCCGATTGTTATTAATGCGATGACCGGAGGGGCTCATGAGACGGAAGAAATAAACCGAGAGCTGGCGGTAGCGGCAAGAGAGACAGGTCTGGCTATGGCTGTAGGTTCACAAATGTCGGCGATTAAAAATCCGGAGGTGGAATCAAGCTACCGGATTGTTCGCAACGTAAATCCCAGGGGGGTCGTGTTCGGGAATTTAGGGAGTGAAGCTACGCTGGAGCAGGCCTTACGCGCTGTGGATATGCTTCAGGCGGACGCTCTACAAATTCATTTAAACGTCATGCAGGAGCTGATCATGCCAGAAGGAGACCGCGATTTCAACGGAATGCTGGATCGAGTCCAAACCATCGTTGAACGGGTTGGAGTGCCCGTGATGGTGAAGGAAGTCGGATTTGGTATGGTAAAGGAAAGCGCAGAAGCCTTATTCCGCTGCGGTGTGCGAATAATCGATGTCGGGGGCGCAGGCGGAACCAACTTTGCGGCGATTGAGAATGCCCGTCGTAATGTACCTATGGAGTGGTTGAACGACTGGGGTTGTAAGACAACCACATCACTACTTGAAGTGCTGGAAGCGAAGAAGCATAATCATGGGGCCGTGTTTATTGTTGCTACAGGGGGAATCTCCAGGGCATTTGATATTTGTAAAGCTTTAACCTTGGGTGCATCTGCCGTTGGCATGGCAGGCTCACTTCTGAAAGTTCTTCGTGAGCATGGAACGGAAGCGCTCACAACTCATATCCTGTCGCTCCACGAGGAACTCCGACTTTTAATGACCGCAATGGGAGCAAAGAGAGTGGAGCGTCTGCGAGAGATGCCGGTTGTCATTACCGGAGAAACGGCCGAGTGGTGCGCTGCCCGAGGTATTGAGCTGGGCTCATACGCTATCCGTGCGGGATATCAGAAGCTTTGACTAAAACCAAATATGGAAAGCCATACTAAGGGTAAGAGACGAGTGTTTACTCTTGGGGTGATGCGAATGAACGCGGGCTATGTGTCCTTATTATTAATTGTTGTTTCGCTGATTTTGTTCGCCAGTGGTTGGAAAGACATCATATTAAGAGGTATTACTCATTTGAGTCTACTTCTTTTTTTTGTTGGTTGGCTGCTTCTCCAGCGGTGGAGCTTTACACTAGAGCATTGGAGAATATACGGGTGCGTTCCGCTTCTTCTAGCGATTTCGTTTCTGATTCTTTTTCTAACACGCGGGGTGCTGTTACGTCTTCATCTGTTTTCTGTGGGACTATTGCTTGGCTCTGTTTTTTTCTTTATGAAGGAAACGATCCATTTAGCCCCGGCGATTATCGTGTTCAGTCCAGAGTGGACAATGGCTTTGTTCATCGGGCTGCTCGCCTCCGCGCTTCTGCGTTGGCCCGCGTATCAAGTGGCGGTTCTTTCGTTAGGGCTTGTAATTGGTGAAGGGATGTTCGCGTATTCCCATCGGGATCAAACGAATATCGTGATAGGCCATGCCGGATTTCAGGATGCTTGGTGGCTGACCGTATATGCGGTGAGAGGAAGCTCGCTTGCCCTGGAATCAGCGACGGCCGGATGTAAAAAAGCATGCATATATGTCTGGAATACGATCCGAGAGCGAAAAAATTAAGAAGTAGTTATTGCACATTTGTTGTGTGTACCGTGATGAGGGGGTGCTTGCTATCTTTTAGTGTCGCTAGACAAGCTCGACATGAATGACGGCCGACTTGCGGTGCTACTCCTTCTTCAACGAAATCCTGAGAAAGCTCAGTGGGTGGCTATGCGTTCACCTATTTCTGGAGAGTACGGTAAGGATGCCGACTGAAGCGGATGCAGCCCGGAAGAACAGCAGCAGCTGGCTTTTAAGGCTGGAAAAAACCATGGACGCCCCAGCCCATGATTTGCAAAATGGTACTATTATCATTGTCGATCGTAAAGACTGACCCGCAGCTACAATTCATTTACTTAATCATATTATTTTGATATACTATCATAGCTTATGAGCCAAGCTCGAAAGCTATGATATTGCGCGAAAAACGACCTCGGAACGTGGTGTCCCATCATTGATTGAAATCGAATGTTGGTCGGCTTAATAGCTAATTATCAATACAAATACATAAGCTGTATAAGCAGAGTGAATAGTTTTGTTATTTAGAAGGGAATGAAGTGCATGGCAAGACCAATCATAGCCATTGTCGGGCGTCCGAATGTGGGTAAATCGACAATATTTAACCGAATCATCGGCGACAAGCTAGCTATTGTGGAAGATAAACCTGGGGTGACTCGTGATCGTCTGTACGGTACGGGAGAATTTCTGGAGCAGGAGTTTAGCGTCATCGATACCGGCGGGATTGAAATTGACGGAGATGATCATATCCTTCGCTCCGTCCGTGTGCAAGCGGAGCTCGCCATTGAGGAAGCTGACGTCATTGTTTTTATGGTGGATGCCAAAGCAGGTATCACACCTACTGACAGCGAGGTTGCAGAGCTGTTGTTTCGAGCGAAAAAGCCGGTTGTTGTTGCCGTCAATAAAGTGGACAACTTACAGCGGGTAGACGATATTTATGAATTCTATAGTCTTGGATTTGGTGAAATTGTAGGGATCTCCGGCTCGCACGGAACAGGTATAGGCGATTTATTGGAGGTTGTGAGCAAGCATTTTCCAGATACCTCCGAGGAAGAATATGGCGAAGACGTTATCAAGGTGGCGCTGATCGGGCGACCCAATGTCGGGAAGTCTTCGCTTGTGAATGCGATTCTCGGTGAAGAGCGGGTCATTGTCAGCGATGTAGCCGGTACGACCCGGGATGCTATTGATACACCGTTTGAGAAGGATGGTCAGAAGTACGTGATCATTGATACGGCGGGTATGCGCAAGCGGGGTAAAGTGTACGAAACGACTGAGAAATACAGCGTCATGCGGGCTATGAAGGCAATTGAACGTGCTGACGTCGTCCTGGTCGTCATCGACGGAGAAGAAGGGATCATCGAGCAGGATAAGCACATCGCAGGGTATGCACACGAAGCGGGTAAAGCAGCTATTTTTGTGGTAAACAAATGGGATATCGTGGATAAGGACGACAAGACGATGCATCAGTTTACACAGAAAATCCGTGATCACTTTTTGTTTATGACCTATGCGCCTGTTGTTTATCTATCAGCCAAAACAAAACAAAGGCTGCATAAGCTGTTCCCTATCGTTACACATGTGGCGGAGCAGCATTCGCTTCGAATTCAGACACATGTTCTGAACGATGTGATTTCTGATGCGGTTGCCATCAACCCTCCACCGACGGATAAAGGGAAGCGCCTGAAAATCAACTATGCCACCCAAGTGGCAGTAAAGCCCCCGACCTTCGTCTTTTTTGTTAACGAACCGGAGCTTATGCACTTCTCTTACCAAAGGTATTTGGAAAATAAAATCCGCGGTGCTTTCAGCTTTGAGGGGACTCCTGTTCGGATGTTTATGCGGCGCAAGTCTGAAGAAGGGTAGGAGAGCGTGTCTTGATGAGCTTATTGTCACTTGTGATCGGGTACTTGCTCGGCTCGGTGAGCTTCAGTTATTTAGCTGGAAAGCTGTTGAAAGGTATCGATATCCGGCAGCACGGAAGCGGAAATGCTGGGGCTACCAATACGATGCGGGTGCTCGGCAAAGGTCCGGGAATAGCCGTGCTTTTACTGGATATGATTAAAGGGATGGCTGCCGTATGGATCGGCAGCCTTCTAAGCGGGGGAGATTCCTTATTCGAGGTGCTCGCAGGTGTAAGTGTCATCATAGGACATAACTGGCCGATCTTCTTCGGCTTCCGCGGTGGCAAAGGAATAGCGACAACCGTGGGCGTTATGGCGACGCTTGCTTTTCTTCCAACACTTTATGCAGGGATTATCGCTGTACTGACCATTGTTTTGACCCGATATGTTTCATTAGGATCACTTTTGTTTACCGCCCTCTTACCGATATTTATTTGGTTCATGGACTTGCCTAATGAATTTCTTGTGCTCAGCCTGCTTCTCTTTGTTTTCGCGTGGGTCAAACACCGAAGCAATATTGTGAAGCTGCTAAATGGGAAAGAAAACAAGCTGGGTGCCAAAAAACAAGCTTAACTATATGCTAAAGAGGTGTTCGCACATGCCTGAATCGGGTAAAGCCGCGGTCTTGGTTGCAGGAAGCTGGGGTACCGCGATTGCCTCGGTACTTGCAGAGAACGGCCGGGAGGTCTTTCTTTGGTCCCGAAACGTGAAGCAGGTGGAGGAAATCAACACGGAACACCGCAACAGCCGGTTTCTAAATGATGCCGTGCTATCCCCGCTTATTCGTGCGACGACTTCTATGGAAGAAGCGGTGAAAGGCGCGGAAGCGGTGGTAATCGTTGCTCCATCGTCTGCGATGCGGGAGATAGCCTCTGCGTTGAAATCGTATATCCATGATCATACATTATTGATTCACGCGACCAAAGGCTTCGAGTCTGGAAGCTTGAAACGGATGAGTGAGGTACTCGTGGATGAGCTGACATCGTACGATCCCAGCCGAATCGTTGTTTTGTCCGGACCGAGCCACGCGGAAGAGGTCATAGAGCGATGTCCGACCACGGTCGTCGTTGCATCACACAAGAAGGCTGCAGCTGAACAGGCTCAGGACCTGCTTATTAATTCGTATTTTCGCGTCTATACCAACCCGGATGTCGTAGGAGTAGAAGTGGGCGGCGCGCTCAAAAATATTATTGCATTAGGTGCGGGTCTTTCGGATGGTCTTGGCTTCGGCGATAATGCAAAGGCAGCACTTCTTACCCGCGGCCTTGCGGAAATGGCAAGGCTCGGAACGGCTATGGGCGGAAGTCCACTGACATTCGCCGGTCTGGCGGGGATCGGAGATTTGGTCGTTACTAGTACGAGCCGACACAGCCGCAACTGGCGTGCAGGTTCGATGCTGGCTCAAGGGCTGTCCCTCGAGGAAGTGCTGACAAAAATGGGCATGGTGGTGGAAGGAGTAAAGACGACGCAAGCCGCATATCGATTGGCACGTCAATACGGTATTACCATGCCGATCACCAATGAGCTTCACCAGGTTCTTTTTGACGGGAAAGACCCAAAAACAGCAGTAGAGGATCTGATGGGCCGCGGACCTACCCATGAAATCGAAGAGGTGGCCAAGCAATCCCAATCGGATTGGCTGCACTAAGGCTCCTGCCTACACGGGCATTAAAGAAAATACATATAATACCTCAGACTAAAGCGCAAGTCCGCCTAAGGCGGGCTTGCGGTTGTCATCCACAGTCCGAGGAGGTTGAAACCATTGGCTGGTAAGAACACACCCAAAGAAGTGCTCAATGTCGTGAAGAAAAAGACCGGTAAAAACGTTTCGGAAAAGGACATATATAAGCTCGCTAGCGGTGTTAAACCGTCTACCATGCAAAGCGAAGCTCAACTGAGGCAGCTTATTAAACAGGTATCGAGTTTAGTGAACGTACCCGTATCGGAACAAACCATGAAGGAGCTTATTCAAGCGATCAAAAGCAGCAAAATGGATGCGAACAATATGGAACAGCTGATGAAAACGATCATGAAAAAATAACAGTTTTATGGCATAAGCCTCCGTACAAGGGCGCTTGTGCTCTTTTTATGTTATGATGTAAATATCTATGCAGCAATTTTTTGGGGGTTGAGAAATTCATATGTCGCCATTGGACAAGATGTGGGCATCTTTCGTCGCCATCGGATTGATGGTTGTCGCTTCATTGCTGATCACGTATGCAAGAAATAAAACAACTGGCGTGCTCAGATTTGTTTTATCTTTTATCGCATTCTTAATGTTCATCCCGATCCTGCTCTACATGTTTGTATCGATTTTGTAGGGAGAGACGGATGTCGTGATGAAAAACCAGAATATAATGTACGCTCCTGAGGCGCTTCACTGTGCCCTGAAAGAGCTAGTGTCATCTACTTGTAACATGAATGTAACATGGCTTGTCGGGGGCAGTACGGGACTGATGCTGCAAGGAGTCGCTTTGTCAGCCGCACCGCGAGATCTGGATGTGTATATTGATCGAGAGCAGGCAAGTCTGATGCATAAGGCGTTGTCACGCTTCTCAACAGATGAGCAGATGGAAAGCGAGACGGCGATTTACAGCTCGATCTTGAGCCATTATGAGGTCGCAGGAGTCAAGGTCGAGTTGGTGGGCGCTTTTGAGGTTCGAGCCTTAGAGAGCGTTTATCGGGTTGAAGCCGGATTTTTAGCATCCGAACATGCGAAACAGGGTTCATTTCAAGACGGAACTCCCATTCGCTTTATGCCGCTTGTACACGAAATGGTTTTTAATGTATTAAGAAACCGTCCAGACCGTTACCACGCCATTGCTGAATTATGTCGTCAACGCGAGATGGAAATTCATTGGACCGTATTGGAGAGTCTGATGGAACGCAATACATTTAGTCCTGCGCTGACCCGGCGCTTAAAGCAGCTGCTGGAATATCCGATGGAGTCGGAACGTTAGCAGGGAGGCTTTCAATAACAGATAAAGGAGGCCGTGAGATGACGGCGGAAATTACTTTTATGCCTGATGACAAGTCGATTCAAGCTAGACCCGGCACCACGGTTCTCGATGCAGCACGGAAAGCTCGTGTTCACATTCGTACTCGCTGCAGCGGGAAAGCGGCATGCCTGATGTGTAAAGTACGGGTCACTCAAGGAGGCGATGCGGGATTAACGGCTATGAACGTTAATGAACGTCTCAAGTTAGGCTCCCTTTATGACGAAGGCTACCGGTTAGCCTGTCAGGCTAAATTAAGCGGTCAAGGTCCTGTAACCGTATCTGTACCTGAAGACCCGCTGAAGAGCGCCATACGCCGTCAACTTGAGAAACAGCAAGAGGAGGAATGGTGATGAGATTATGGCGTCTTTCAGGGATATTGCTTCTGCTAACGGTTCTGCTTAGCGGCTGCATGTACCCGAAGGAATTACGTAAGGAAAACCAAATGGCTAGCGGCGAATACGTCATGATCGTTCAGAATGCCATAGATCAATACAAGGAGAAGAACGGTGTGCTGCCGATCAAGAATAGCACCGAATCCACACCGATTTATGAGAAATACCCCATCGATTTCAAAAAGCTGCAGGGTCCCTTTCTCGGATCCATTCCGGTTAATGCCTTCGAGAATGGCGGTACCGCTTCGTATGTTCTGATCGATGTAGAAACGAAGCCGACTGTAAAAATGATGGATATACAATCGTTTCAGAAAACCATGGAGCTTCAGAAGGCCGTTGATGAGTATAAGATTAAATCGGGCGGAAAGCTTCCGTTGGGTGAGGTCATCTCTCCGGGTTTTCATACCATTGATTACAAAATGCTAAACCGAAAGGCGATGGAAACGTCCAGCGTTTATTCACTATCGATGCAGCTGCCTTTTATCATTCAGGATACCGGGCAAGTATGGATTGATTATGCGGTTGAAATCATGCGATTCATTGATAAGAAACAGCTGCAGGACGGTTTGGACGGGGTACAGGATCTCCGAAAACTTCTAGTTGAAGAGTCCTATTACGTGCCCGCCCGTTCCGTAGCGTATCAATGGAAGGACGGTCGTCCGCTCCCCGCAGCACTGAATCTTTGACTATAACCTCTATGAACCTTCTTTGAAAGGGTCATAGAGGTTTTTCTTTTTTCCGAAAAGATAGAATAAAGACCCTCCGTCAAACATATATTTTTCAAGGATGAAAGCTGTGGCGTCCTGCGGGGAACAAGGACCAGCCAAGGAGTGATGAAAATAATTTTATGCTCTTTCCATCATATTTTGCTCTGTCATACATATATTTGTACTAGTCCGAAGCATGTACGAGTTTCGTCTTAAACAACCTGTAGGAGGGATTCTCATTGGAAAAAGTGGATATCTTTAAGGACATTGCAGAGCGTACTGGCGGGGATATTTACCTGGGGGTCGTTGGAGCGGTCCGTACGGGAAAATCAACGTTCATCAAGCGCTTTATGGAGTCGATCGTACTGCCTAACATTCAAAACGAAGCCGACCGTGCCAGGGCAACCGACGAACTGCCGCAAAGCGCAGCGGGTCGTACCATCATGACGACGGAGCCGAAATTCGTACCTAATAATGCCGTGCAGCTGCATGTTGCTGAAGGACTAAATGTCAATGTTCGTCTGGTTGATTGCGTAGGGTATGTAGTCGAGGGGGCCAAAGGATATGAGGATGAAAACGGTCCTCGCATGATTAACACACCTTGGTTCGATGAGGCGATTCCGTTCCAGGAAGCGGCCGAAATAGGGACGCGAAAGGTGATCCAAGAGCATGCTACACTCGGCGTCGTGATTACGACAGACGGCTCGATTGCGGAAATTCCGAGAGCCTCATATATGGATGCGGAAGAACGGATCATCAATGAATTGAAGGAAGTCGGCAAGCCATTCATTGTTATCGTCAACTCAACCAAGCCTCAAAGCGATTCGGTATTGGAGCTGCGCAGCGAGCTGCAGGCAAAGCATGATGTACCTGTTGTGGCCATGAGCGTGGCAAATATGAACGAAGACGACATGATGTCTGTACTCCGTGAAGTGCTGTATGAGTTCCCGGTACACGAAGTGAATGTCAATCTCCCAAGCTGGGTGATGGTGCTGGGAGAAAATCACTGGCTGCGTTCAAGCTTTGAGAGCTCTGTTCGCGAAACGGTGCAGGACATTCGCAGGCTGCGTGACGTGGACCACGTCGTAACAGGCTTCGAGGAATATGAATTTATAGAAAAAGCCGCCTTAGCCGGAATGAACATGGGGCAGGGCGTGGCGGAGATTGATTTGTACGCTCCGGATGAGCTGTACGACCGTATCCTAATGGAAGTGGTCGGTGTGGAAATTCGTGGTAAGGATCATCTACTGCAGCTGATGCAGGAGTTCACTCATGCCAAACGGGAGTATGATCATTTTGCCGAAGCGCTAGAAATGGTCAAGACAACCGGCTATGGTATCGCTCCGCCGACGCTTCAGGAGATGGCGCTTGACGAGCCGGAGTTGATCCGTCAAGGCTCCAGATTCGGCGTGAGGCTTAAGGCTACGGCCCCATCGATTCATATGATTCGGGTGGATGTGGAGTCGGAATTCTCGCCGATCATAGGAACGGAAAAGCAGAGCGAGGAGCTTGTCCGTTATTTGATGCAGGACTTCGAAGACAATCCGCTCAAAATTTGGGAGTCCGACATTTTTGGTCGCTCCTTGCATTCCATCGTACGGGAAGGCATCCAAGGCAAGCTTGCGATGATGCCGGATAATGCCCGTTACAAGCTTCAAGAAACACTTGGCCGCATCATCAACGAAGGCTCGGGCGGCTTGATTGCCATCATTTTGTAACGAATTCGAGTATTTTCGCTAAAAAATGCACTCCAAAGGGTGCATTTTTTGTCTTTTTACTTGAAATTACTGTAGCACTGTATTAATATAATCTTGATTTCCTTGGTGTAAAACGCGATCAACGTATATTTTTCGAAGAATCGGTTAACAAAGAGAGTAACAGGATTACCGAATTTTTGGGGGGAGGTGAATCGCATGAATAAATCCGATTTGATCAATAGGGTAGCTGAAACCAGCGAATTGTCCAAGAAAGATGCAACTAAAGCGGTAGAAGCTGTATTTGAAGCCATCTCCGAAGCGCTGCAAAGCGGTGATAAAGTGCAGTTGGTCGGATTCGGTAACTTCGAAGTTCGTGAGCGTTCCGCCCGTAAAGGACGCAACCCGCAAACTGGTGAAGAAATCGAAATCCCTTCCAGCAAAATCCCGGCTTTCAAACCAGGTAAAGCGTTGAAGGACGGCATTCAATAATCAACGATACATAACATCCGCAGCACCCGAAAACCGCTCCAACCGTGGCGGTTTCGGGTGCTTTTTCATGTGAAACCGTTCGGTATAAAGGCCTTTACACACCTTAGCCATTGGGTTATAATACTCCTTGCCGGAATTTTGTGGCGCTGATGTCGGGGTATGGCGCAGCTCGGTAGCGCGCACCCTTGGGGTGGGTGAGGCCGTGGGTTCGAATCCCGCTACTCCGATAATTATTTATAAGATCGCTTCCAATTGATTTGGGGCGATTTTTTTCTTCCCCAAAATATAAGAACGAAAAATACACCAACGAAAAGATTGCGCCTGATACTTTTTTTCTTGAAGTTGACAGCAGCTCTTTTTTTCTGCATGATTAGGGTTATCTAAGCATAAGTACGGGAGGACATGACAGATGGAAACGAAAACGAATCACAATGATTATTTTATCGTGAAAGCTAAGGATAACGGAGTGCAGGTCATCGGACTTACTAGAGGCCAGGATACCCGATTTCATCATACGGAGAAGCTGGATAAAGGCGAGGTCATGATCGCTCAATTCACAGACCATACCTCAGCGGTAAAAATCCGCGGCAAAGCTGTGATCATGACGAAATACGGTGTTGTTGATACGGAGGAATAATAATTGAGCAGGCAAAGGCATAGCCTGCTTTTTTTCGTTGTACAATAGTAACAGACAAGTATTTGGTCGGGGATGGATATCGCCGTCTAAAGGAGGAAGAGCGTCAAATGAAATGGATTCCTCGTCTGTTGCTCATGACGGTCATATCGATTGCCGTTGCCGTAGGGTTATCTTACTTATCAACGCTTGATCGTTCGGTCAGCGTGTTTCGTTCAGTACAAGCACAACCGGTTTCTGAGGCTAACATAGTGGATGTCGTAACCAAAATGCAGCTGCATCAGAGAATCCGGCGAGTGGAAATAAGCCATGCCATTGTTTCCATCGATTTGCTTTCAGTCAATTCTACGGAAAAGGCCGAGATGTTCGAGGATTTATATGAAATTCCAAGTGTAATGTTTGCCTCGTCAACCAATATTAATCAAGTGCTGATACGGGTGTTGGATGGTTCGCAGAAACAAAGCGGGAGCCCCGGATTACTTGTGGCGACGGATGCAAGACGTGAAAAATGGCTTTCAAACGAACCGAAGCTGCGGCCTCAATCGGTCAGTGAATTCCAGCAATATCTGGATGCACATTATCGGATGACCTATGCTCCAAAATGGGAGAATCGCTTTAAGGAAAAAAGCTGATCGGGACACATGCGAAAAAGATCAATTTATGCTATAATATTTTAGATGGAGAAAGACTGAGATTTTTCGTTTGTTCGGAGGCTTACATATGAACTCTTATCGAATTCCGGAGATCGCCAAGATATATTTGGAGCACGACATGATTCAAAAGCATACGGATTTGCCCCATTTTCCGGAGTTTCGAAGCCGGCTTCTGTATGCTTTTCTTGATAAACACAGTACGCTCACTAAACAAAGTGAGCTTTATACGCTTGTGACCTCACTCGTGCAGATCGGAATGGATACGCATGATATGGTCAGCGTCAATAACGATGTTAAGGAACAGGCGGAGGCCCGATCCAGACAGCTTAAAGTACTGGCTGGAGATTATTATAGCAGTCGGTTTTACTTCTTGCTGTCGCATGCCGGGCACATTGATCTGGTCGGTAAGCTTTCCAAAGGCATTTGTGAAGTAAACCGGCTGAAAATGAATTTGTATATCATGAAGAAGCAGCTGAAGCTGACGGCTGATGAATACATTCGCCAAATGGTAGAAGTAAAAACGCAATTATTCCTATCCTTCTCGTCTTTGCTTGAAGAGCGGTTCAATGGCATTTGGCCGGAGGTTCTAAGATTGTTTACCCGCTGTGAAGTGCTGATGCAGGAAATTATCCGCTCCGAAACGTCCCAGCAGTATCGGGAGAGCTGGGGCTTTTGGCATGTGCTGCAATGGGGTACGAAGGAAGAGAAGAAGCTCCTTGAGCACGAGGAAGCCGATCAAACGAAGCTGCGTTCGATTTGGCTGAAATACAAAGTGACCTCCCAACTATACCAATTACTTGATGCTTGCTTTAAGGAATTGCAAGAGAAGCTGCAGGGGATTGAGCCAGAGAAGCTTAGTAAAGAGCTGTTCTCAATCGGCGAACCGTTTCGCAGCTACTTGACGGGACCTCGGGCAACGCAGGAAATTTGAGGTGATCAACAGAATGCAAAGCAAATCCAAAGAACAATTCGTTCATTCCGTATTCGAGAGCATCGCACCGAAGTATGACTTGATGAACGACATATTGAGCTTCCGCCGGCATAAAGCATGGAGAAACTTCACGATGAAGAAGATGAATGTTCAGCCGGGCAGCACAGCAATAGACCTTTGCTGCGGCACTTGCGATTGGACAATCAGTTTGGCTGAAGCGAGCGGGACAGGGGCGATGGTCGGACTCGACTTCAGTCAAAATATGCTGGATGTGGGTGGGGACAAAATCGAGCGGCTAGGACTGGACAAGCAGATCCGCCTTATTCGCGGTAATGCGATGGAGCTGCCTTTTGAGGACAACACGTTCGATTATGCAACCATAGGCTTTGCGCTTCGGAATGTGCCGGATTTGGTCAAGGTGATTGAAGAAATGCAGAGGGTGGTCAAGCCTGGGGGCTTGGTCGTTTCACTGGAGCTTTCCAAACCGACTTGGCAGCCGTTCAAATCGATCTACTATTTTTATTTTCAGAAAATTTTGCCGCTGCTGGGCAAGCTGATTGTAAAGCGCTATGAACAGTATAAATGGCTGCCTGAGTCTTTGGTTCACTTCCCGGACCATAAGCAGCTCGCAGAAATTTTCCGAAAAACCGGGTTGGCGAACGTTGAGGCGTACCCTCTCACCGGGGGTATTGCGGCCCTTCATATCGGCAAGAAACCGCAAGCGGCAATCGGAACTGAGGGAGAATAACCAATATGTTATGGAGAAAGACCAAAATATTTATGGAAATGATCAAGATCGAGCATACGTTATTCGCGCTTCCCTTTGCTTTTATGGGGGCGCTGCTCGGTTCGGTGGTCATGTTTGATAAGCTTCCTACATGGGGGCAAATCGGCTGGATTTTATTAGCGATGGTGGGAGCGAGGAGCGCTGCAATGGGGCTCAACCGAGTCATTGACAAGGTATTTGACGGCAAAAACCCGCGCACAGTGATGAGAGCTATTCCAGCCGGACTTATTTCATCGAAGGAAGCTATTATATTTATTATTATTTCATTTCTGTTGCTGTTTTGGTCGGCTTCGCAATTGAGCCCTCTGGCTGTGAAGCTGCTTCCGATCGCCGTCTTCTTTCTTGTGTTTTATTCGTACACCAAACGGTTTACGTGGGCATGCCACATCATATTGGGAATGACGGTCGCGCTTGCTCCTTTGGGAGGATGGGTGGCGGTAACCGGTGAAATTACGCTGACGTCTTTGGTGTTTTATGTGGCGATCGTATTTTGGCTGGCCGGTTTCGATATTATTTATGCTTGCCAGGATACCGAATTTGACCGCAAGGAAGGACTTCACTCCATACCGAGCCGATTCGGCATACCGAAAGCGCTGAAGATTGCTCGCTGGTTTCATATTGTCACTGGGGCAGGTTTCATCGGCCTGTTTTTTTTGACGGAATTAACTTGGGTTTATCTGCTCGGCGTGTTGATTTCCTATGGCCTGCTGATGTATGAGCATTTGATTGTTAATCCAAAGGATATGACAAGGCTGAATACAGCATTTTTTACGATGAACAGCACCTTGAGTATCGCTCTGTTTGTATTTACCTTGATCGATTTGGTGGTGCATAAGGGATGAACAAACCTTGGGTAATCGGCATCACGGGCGCAAGCGGTGCAGTATACGGCGTCCGGCTATGCCGGTTTCTTCTGTCACGAGGCGAACAACTGCATATCGTGATCACAGATGCGGGATGGCGGGTATTGAAAGAGGAATTAGGCTGGGACGCGAGTCGCAGGCAGGAGAGTTTACATCAGCATCTCGGGGGCTACGAAGGCTCGTACGAATATGTTCCGAATCAGGATGTTGGAGCAAAGACGGCCAGCGGTTCATTTCTTACTCAAGGGATGGTCGTTGTTCCTTGTTCCATGGGGACGCTCTCGGGGATTGCAAATGGCGCTTCGGACAACCTGCTTGAGCGAACGGCTGACGTTATGCTGAAGGAAGGCCGTAAGCTGATCCTGGTTCCCCGTGAGACGCCATTACATGCGATTCACTTGGAAAATATGCTGAAGCTATCCCGGCTTGGCGTGCGGATGATTCCGGCTATGCCGGCGTTCTATCAAGGTCCGCAAACGGTGGATGATTTAATTGATTTCGTTGTCGGCAAAATAGTGGACAATATGGAAATTGAACATCAATTGTATAAAAGATGGGGGATGCAGCCATGACAAAGAAACATCATGCGATCCGCATCGGCCGCATTGATTTTACCAATGTATGGCCGCTCTTTTATTATTTTCCGTTCTCCTCCTTCGGAAGTGAGTTGGAAGTTATTCAACAGGTGCCTTCCCAGCTGAACCGTGCCATGGCAAATGGGGAGATCGACATTGGGCCTATATCTTCATTCGCCTATGGGGAAAACTTCGAAAATTATATGCTGTTTCCCCATATGTCCGTCAGTGCCTTTAGTCATGTGAAATCCATCCTTCTGTTTCACCGTAAGCCATTAGAAGAGTTGGGTAAGGCAAAAATCGCACTGCCGACAACATCGGCTACATCGGTACATTTGCTGAAAATCATCATGACGAAATTTTATCGGCTTGAACCGGATTACGTGTATGCGGCCCCGGATTTGGAGCCGATGATGAAATCAGCCGATGCAGCGCTGCTCATCGGAGATCATGCCATTCGCGCGAGTTGGGAAGATAACGGCTATCTCGTTACCGATCTGGCAGAGGAGTGGACAAGGCAGACAGGTCAATGGATGTCTTTTGCGGTATGTGCTATTCGGAAGCAAACGGTAGAACAGCAGCCCGATCAGGTGCAGCGCATCTATGAAGCATTTCTGGAAAGCAAGCGCCAATCATTGGCTGACCTGACAGGGCTTGTGGTGGATGCACAGGCATTGATCGGAGGAACGGAATCGTACTGGCAGCATTATTTTTCCACGCTTAGTTATGAATTCGGTCCTAAGCAGCAGGCTGGACTTAAATTGTATTATCAATATGCGGCAGAGCTCGGTTTTCTGGATCGTGAGGTGGCCCTGCACATTTGGAAAGATAATTCTGTAGTACGGGTGACGGAATGAGACTTTTGGATATCTATGCAAAATTTAAAAAAGATATCAGCTACATCGAGAAGGAGCTGGAACGAAGCATTGACGTGGAGCATCCGCTGCTTCGCGATGCCTCTTTGCATCTGCTTAAAGCAGGGGGAAAGCGGATCCGTCCGGTATTCGTCCTGCTGGGAGCCAAGTTCGGAACCTACGATCTTGAGCGGGTCAAGCGGGTGGCCGTGCCGTTGGAGCTGATTCATATGGCGTCGCTGGTTCATGATGATGTGATTGACGATGCTAACACGCGGCGGGGACAACTGACAGTACGCTCCAAATGGGATAACCGAATTGCGATGTATACGGGGGATTATATTTTCGCAAAGGCGCTGAGCGTTGTGACACAGCTTCCCGAGCCTTCCATTCATCAGATTATGTCCAAGGCGCTCGTGGAAATGAGCATTGGCGAAATGGAGCAAATCCGCTTGTTTTTTGATACGAAACAAACGGTAAGGGATTATTTGCTGCGAATCAAACGGAAAACCGCACTGCTATTGGCCATCAGCTGCCAATTGGGAGCTATCGCGGCGCTTGCTTCGGAGAAGACAGCTAAGCAGCTCTTCGACTTTGGATATTATGTAGGCATGGCGTTCCAGGTCCGCGACGATTTGCTCGATATTTGCGGTACCGAGAAAGAGATTGGCAAGCCGCCCGGCAGCGATATTAAGCAGGGGAACATTACGATTCCCGTGATCTTCGCTCTGCAAAATCAGACCCTTCGTCCTGCTTTGCTTCGGGAACTGGAGAGAATCGAAGCCTGTGACGGGCAAACCGATATCACCGGGTTTCTGGACATGATCCGACGCAGCGATGGCATTGCTCGAGCGGAGGCGATGGCATCTCATTACATAGACAAGGCTATCCGGTCCTTGGAAGGCTTACCAGAAATCCAGGCCAAAAAAGATTTGATCAGCATATCTCATTTTGTGGGGAATCGATCTTATTAGAGGAGAAGGAGTCAAGACTATACGGTCTTGAATTTGATCCATGGTTCGGATTCTACGGAAAGCGCTAACCGGGAGATTGCGATTTTTTAGAAACGAAGAATGGTCACCTATGACCAAGTAATGCAAAAGTGGATTTGACAGGACGGGATGACGTCATGGAAGATAAAGATTTCCTGCTATTTATTAAAAAGGTGAAGGATTACACATCCATAGATTTGGCGCAATACAAGGAAGCTCAGATGAAGCGTCGGCTCACTACTCTGCGGATGAAGAAAGGGTACAACACCTTTGCGGCTTTCTTTGATGCGATGAGCAAGGACAAGGCCTTATTTTATGAATTTTTGGATAGGATGACGATCAATGTGTCAGAGTTTTGGCGTAATCCAAACCGGTGGGAGGTACTGGAACAGCGCTTCCTGCCGGAGATGCTGCGTAAATCCAAAAAGCTAAAATGCTGGAGTGCCGCTTGTTCTACGGGAGAAGAGCCTTATACGCTGGCGATGATTCTATCGGAGCTTGGTGCGCTTTCGGACAGTCTCGTACTGGCTACGGACATCGATGAAGGTGCACTAGACAAAGCGAAAAAAGCGGTGTACTCCGACCGATCGGTGAAGGATGTGCCTCTTAAATATTTACGTAAATATTATCATCAGGATCAAATGACTTATCACATTGATGAATCGCTGAAGAAGGCAATCCGTTTTCAAAAGCAAAATCTGCTCATCGATACGTTCGATACACAGTTTGATTTGATCGTTTGCCGGAACGTGATGATCTATTTTACAGAAGATGCGAAGCACACGCTTTATCAGAAGTTTGCGCACGCTCTGAAGCCTGGGGGCATCCTGTTTGTAGGCAGCACGGAGCAAATTTTCAGCCCTGGTCAATATGGCCTAGAGTCTGCGGATACCTTTTTCTACCGGAAGATCGTTGTGTAAATGAATAATCGTTTCCATGCCGTGCCATACTAAGCATATATTGCATTTGAAACTGTGTTTGCTTGTAAAACGTGCAGGAGGACTCACATGGATAAACGAAAGGTCATTACCGCCTATCGCAGGGGATTTATTACGATGCAGGAATGCGCTCAAATCTTAGGGATTGATTCGATTCAAATTCTGGGGTTGGTTGGTGAGCCCGAGCATTCAGACAATGCACTCGTACGGAAGAAACAACCTGCTAACGGCTAACGGTAATGCGGCCAAACCGAGAAAGACGCGCTGTCTGACGGCATGATGCCATGAGGACGGCGCTTCTTTTTTTGTAAGGGGATTTCTTGTCAAAGGCTGATACCTATACTATAATTAGCACAGTAATGGAGTACATAAAAGCGCTAAAGCGGCTTATTACGCTGAGGGATATGCTTTCATGGGATAGGATGAAAGGGGACAATGAAGTGAGATACCTAACAGCAGGAGAAACGCATGGGCCGCAGCTAACGGCGATTATCGAAGGCTTCCCAAGCAATGTGACGATTGATTTCGAGGCAGTTAACTATCAGCTCTCGCGCCGCCAGAAAGGTTACGGTCGCGGTCGCAGAATGCAAATCGAGAAGGATACCGCATCGATTGTCGGAGGCGTACGCCATGGCAAAACTACCGGTGCTCCCATTGCGCTTGTCGTAGAGAACAACGACTGGAAGCATTGGACCTCCATTATGAACATTGAGCCGATCGAAGGCACTGACGAAACCAAACGCCGGGTCAACCGTCCGCGTCCGGGACATGCTGACTTGAACGGCGGTTTGAAATACAACCAGCGCGACCTGCGAAACATTCTGGAGCGTTCCAGTGCAAGAGAAACGACGATGCGTGTGGCGATTGGCGGCATGGCCCGCGAGCTGCTGAAGGAGTTCGGCATTAAAGTGGCCGGTCAAGTCATCCGTATCGGCGATGTCGAGGTACAGCGGGAAGAAATGCCGATTGATGATCTCATCCGTATCACGGAAGAGTCACAGGTACGTGTAACGGATAAAGAAGCGGAAGCACGGATGGTTGCGGCCATCGATGCGGCCAAAGACGACGGAGATACGCTCGGTGGTATCGTTGAATGCATTATCGAAGGCGCACCGGTCGGACTTGGGAGCCACGTGCAATGGGACCGCAAGCTGGATGGTCGGATCGCGCAGGCGGTGCTGTCGATCCAAGCGTTCAAAGGTGTGGAATTCGGCATTGGATTTGAAGCTGCAAAACGCAGAGGTTCCTTAGTTCATGATGAAATTATGCACAATGAAGAGCGTGGATTTTACCGCGCAAGCAATCGTGCTGGAGGCTTTGAAGGCGGTATGACAACAGGGGAGCCTATCGTGGTTCGCGGTGTCATGAAGCCAATCTCTACACTGTACAAGGCGCTCCAGAGCGTTGATATCGATACGAAGGAATCGTTCACTGCACAGGTGGAGCGTTCTGATACATGCGCTGTGCCAGCGGCAGGTGTCATCATGGAGAATGTCATCGCGTGGGAAGTAGCCCAAGCATTCATGGAGAAATTCGGCGGAGATTCTATTGAAGAAATACGCAGAAACTATGAAAGCTATTTAGAACAAACGAAAAGCTATTAATCGGGAGAACCGGATATGATGAGAGAGCTTAAGGTTGATTTGGGAACACGATCCTACCCGATCTACATCGGGGAAGGGATTTTGGAAGACATGGCCTCGTTATTCGAAAAGCACGGAATAGGCAAAGGCTCTCCGCTGCTGATCGTAACGGATGAGCATGTGGCGAAGCAGTATCTGGAGCCTGTCACACGGAGATTAGAGCAAGCTGGGTACAAGACAGCGGGGCACACGGTAGCGTCAGGAGAGAAATCGAAATCGCTTTCTGTGTTGGAGGATGTAATAACCTCCTGTCTCGAGGCCGGGCTTGATCGCAATTCTACGGTGATTGCACTGGGAGGCGGCGTTGTCGGCGATTTGGCCGGCTTTGTAGCGGCCAGCTACATGCGGGGCATTCGCTTCGTTCAGATTCCGACGACAATTCTTGCGCATGACAGCAGTGTCGGGGGGAAAGTGGCTGTCAATCATCCCCTGGCAAAAAATATTATCGGTGCATTCCATCAGCCGGAGATGGTACTGTATGATACAGCTACGCTTAGAACGCTTCCGGACCGGGACGTGCGTTCGGGCCTGTCCGAAATGATTAAGCACGGATTGATCTGGGATGCGGAGTTTACGACATGGTGTGAGGACAATTCGAATAAGCTGATCGGCTTGGACCCTGAAGCATTGCAGCATGGTTTGTTCAAGGGCTGCAGCGTGAAGGCGGCCGTCGTGTCGCAGGATGAACGCGAGAACGACCTAAGAGCCATCCTTAACCTGGGGCACACGATCGGACATGCACTGGAGGCAGTAGCGGGATATAACGAATTGCTGCATGGCGAAGCGATCTCTATCGGGATGGTAGGTGCCGCGAAGTTGTCCGTTCGTTTGGGTAATCCAGAGCACGTGTATACGACGACGAAGCGAATTTTCAAGAAATTCGGCCTGCCGGTTGCCGTACCTGCTCATTTGGATACGGATGAAATCATGAAGGCGATGATGCATGATAAGAAGTTCAAGGAAGGCAAGATGGTCTTCATCGTTCCTACGGACATCGGCAAGGTGGAGATCAACAAAAACGTATCCGCGGACTTGGTCAGAGACATCGTGGATCAATTGAAACGGGAGGACTGACTTATGTTTGTAAGGGGAATACGTGGTGCAACTACAGTAGAATATAATGAAGAAAATGAAATTTTGTCAGCAACAACAGAGCTTTTAAATGAAATTATTGCGGAGAACGGTATCATCCCGGAAGAGATTGCGCATGTGTTCGTAACGGTCACCCAAGATTTGACTGCAACGTTCCCGGCAAAGGCGATCCGGCAGATGGAGGGCTGGGAATTAGTGCCGCTTATGTGCTCTTTAGAAATTCCGGTGGAAGGCAGCCTTCCTAAATGTGTCCGCTTGATGGTGACGGTCAATACGGAAAAAAGCCAAGCAGACATCAAGCACGTGTTTCAGAAGGAGGCCATGAGGCTTCGTCCCGATTTGTCCAAATTGACAAAAGAATAATAGAGGTAGTATAGTTGGTATTAGCATAGAAGACGTAAGTTACAGTTTTGAGAGCAGAGTAGAGCAGAGTAGAGCAGAGTTCAGTTGAGATGAGATGAGTGAGCGTTTTTCGTTCAAAGAAAGTTTTTTCGTTGCAGCAGCACGGTTTCGATTTGGGCATTTATTGATTTTTATGCTTTTTTCGTGCTGCCATGAAGCTGTTTTCTTTGGGCCTGACCGATCATCCGCTGAATTACCGCCTCTACTTGATGTAGAGGCTTTTTTTGTTTTTTAAAACAGAAGCAAGTCCCAGGGTGAGAAGAGGAGAGATGAACATGTACACACCGGAAGCGAAGGAAGTCATTCGGCTCGCGAAGGATTACAACCTGATTCCCGTCGTTCGCAATCTGATAGCGGACACGGAGACACCGATTCGCGTGTTTCAACATTTTTACGAGGAGAATCGGTCGTTCTTGCTGGAAAGCGTTGAGGGCGGCGTGAAATGGGCGCGATACTCCTTCATCGGTACGGATCCTTTCATGATGATTCGGGCCAAGCACGGTGTGACGGAGATCGACGGTCCTGAGGGCACGACGACGTCGAAGGAAAAGCCTGTGGACATATTGAAGGCCTATCTCCGTAATTACAAGAGTCCTTCGCTGCCAGATTTGCCGCGATTCACGGGCGGAGCGGTCGGGTTTTTCGGATATGACCTGCTGCAGTATTATGAGAAGCTGCCGAAGCATCGGAAAGACGACCTGCAAATGAACGACATCCAGTTCATGTTCTGCGACCAAGTTATCGTTTTCGATCATTTTAAACAGCAGCTTAAAATAATTGCCAATGTCCATGTTCCCCCGTATGGTACGGATAGCGATATTGTCCGAGCTTACGAGAAAACTTGCGCTAAAATCGACGCCACCATTGAACGGTTGAAGCGTCCGCTGCCGGCTATGTCCATGACACATCGGCCAATTCCGGACGACGTCGATTTGGGCGAGGTGAAGTCCAATTTGACGAAAGAGCAGTTTATCGCGAATGTGAATCAAGCGAAGGAATACATTCGCGCCGGCGATATTTTTCAAGTGGTGCTTTCCCAGCGGTTTGAGATCGAAACGGACGTCTCGCCGCTTCATGTGTACCGCATCCTGCGGACGATGAATCCGTCACCCTACATGTACTGCCTTAAGATGGACGACGAAGTGATTGTCGGCACTTCACCGGAACTTCTTGTCCGGGTTGAGGATGAGAAAGTGGAGACACGTCCGATTGCCGGCACCCGTCCTCGCGGGCGCACGCCGGAAGAGGATCTGCTGCTGGAGAAGGAATTGCTCGCAGATGAGAAAGAGCGGGCGGAGCATTTGATGCTGGTAGATTTGGGTCGCAACGATATAGGCCGCGTGTCGGAATTCGGTACGGTGAAATGCGACACATTCATGCAAATCGAGCGCTATTCTCATGTGATGCATATTGTTTCTAACGTGTCAGGTCAGCTGGCGGCGGACAAAGATTTCTACGATGCGTTCATTTCCTGCTTGCCTGCAGGCACCGTATCGGGAGCTCCGAAGCTGAGAGCGATGGAGATTATTGCTGAGCTGGAGAACGAAGCTCGTGGCGCATATGCAGGAGCAATCGGATATCTTGGTTTCTCAGGCAACCTCGACACGTGCATTACGATTCGGACGATCATCTTCAAAAATGGCAAAGCTTATGTTCAAGCGGGAGCGGGTATCGTATGGGATTCCATTCCGGAGAACGAGTACGAGGAGACGGTGAACAAAGCCAAAGGAATGCTGAAATCGATCCGAACGGCTGAAGTGGCATTCGCTTCGAAGCCGAACGAATACGTAGCGATCAACCAAGATTATTATCAATAAGGAAAATTAGGATTTCGAATTATGGGGGGGGCGAATACGTTGGACCAACAACTATTGACTGTGCAGCAAGCGATACACAAAATTATCGGACTCTCGAACCTGACTCGGGCGGAGGCGCGGGATGTCATGTCTCACATCATGGAAGGAGGAGCGACGCCGACACAGATCGGAGCCATGCTCACCGGACTCCGCATGAAGGGCGAGACGATTGAGGAAATCACCGGGTTTGCTGAGGCGATGCGTGCTAAGGCCAACCGGGTACTGCTCACCAGGCAGGAGAATCTGCTGGATACGTGCGGAACCGGAGGAGACGGCGCCGACACCTTTAACATCTCTACGACAGCGGCGATTGTAGCCGCGGCGGGGGGAGTTCGAGTGGCGAAGCATGGAAACCGGGCGATGTCGAGCAAAAGCGGCAGCGCTGATGTTCTTGAGGCACTCGGAGTCAATATTCAGTTGGACGAGAACCAAGCGGCTCGCTGCCTGGAAGAGGTCGGTATTTGCTTCATGTTTGCGCAGCTGTATCATCAATCGATGAAGCATGTGGCTGCATCCAGAAGAGAACTTGGCTTCCGTACGGTGTTCAATTTGCTTGGACCCCTCACGAATCCGGCGAGCGCGGACCGGCAGGTGCTGGGTGTTTTTGATCGCGGCAAGACGGAAACGATCGCTCATGTGATGTTGGCCCTAGGTGTGAAACGCTCCTTGGTTGTGGCCAGCCTGGACGGGCTTGACGAAATCAGCATTTCAGATGCGACCCAGGTGACGGAACTGAAGGACGGCGACATCCGTACGTTTGAAATTACCCCGGAAGAGCTGGGGCTGAAGGGTTACAGCCTCAAGGATGTAGTTGGTGGAGACGCAGGGGTGAATGCGGAGATCATCCGCAGCATCTTCTCCGGCGCACCAGGCGCCTGCAGGGATGTCGTACTGGCAAACGCTGGCGCATGCTTCTATGTGACCGGCTTCAGTAATACACTGCGGGAAGGCGTGAATCTGGCGGCTCAAGTTATCGACTCCGGCCGGGCCAAGGAAAAGCTGGAACAATTAGTCCAATGTACGGGAGAAGTGAGCCATGTTTCTTGATCGAATTGTCATTACCAAAAAACAGGAAGTTGAACTGCTTAAAGAGAGCATCACCATAGCGGCAATGGAGAAGCGGATCGCGGAGCTTCCCGATTGCCTCGGGTTTGAGCGGGCATTGAGCTCCGGCCGCAAGCGTTCCATGGGTTTGATTGCGGAAGTGAAGAAGGCCTCGCCGTCCAAGGGCTTGATCCGTGATGATTTTGAGCCTGTCCGTCTGGCGAAGGCGTATGAGCAGGCTGGTGCGGATTGCATCTCGGTCTTGACCGATGTTCAGTATTTTCAGGGTTCTAACGATTATTTAACACGGGTTCGCGAAGCTGTGCGCGTTCCGTTGTTACGTAAAGATTTTACCATCGATCCGCATCAAATCTATGAAGCGCGTTGTATTGGAGCCGATGCGATTCTATTGATCGCAGCAATTCTGACGACCGCGCAATTGAAGGAGTTTCAATCGATCGCAAGAGGCATTGGATTGGACGTGCTGATCGAGGTGCACGATCAAGAAGAGCTGGAGCGTGTGCTGGAGCTTCAGCCTACAATGGTGGGGATCAATAACCGCAACCTCAAAACGTTCGTCACCGATCTTCGTATAACGGAGGAGCTGGTCAAGCTAATCCCTGAAGGGGTTACCGTCGTTAGTGAGAGCGGAATATCCAAAGCTGAAGAGATCGACTGGCTCCTATCTGTAGGCTCCCATGCAGTGCTGGTGGGTGAGCATTTCATGCGCTTGCCGGATGTTTCGGCAGCGGTTCACGGTTTGATGGGAGCTTATACCGACGTAGAACCGGTCAAGGAGTGAGGCGTCCGATGGTCAGCGTAAAAATATGCGGGTTGCAAACGGAGGAAATGGCGGAGAAGGTAGCCGGATTGCCCGTTGATTACGTCGGTTTTGTATTTGCGCGGAGCAAAAGACAGGTTACGCCAAGCCAAGCCGGAGCGATGCTTCGTCGATTGCAATCGGGGGGACATCGGCCTCAAGCCGTGGGTGTCTTTGTAAATCCGAGCTTGGACGAGCTGGGGGACGTGCTTCGCGAAGCAGCGCTTGACGTGGTTCAGCTTCATGGACAGGAGAGTCCGGAGTTCTGTCTTTCCGTGAAGAATTCATTTCCAGAGATTCAGGTGTTCAAAGTACATACCGTCTCGGCATCCATGCCAACCGCAAACACAGCAGAGTCTGTCCGCGACCGGTTGGTGCCCTATCGCGGTACGGTAGACGGTATGCTGCTGGATACGTTCGATCCGGTATATGGGGGAGGCTCCGGCAAGACGTTTGCTTGGGAAATGATTCCTCCCTATCAGGAGTGGTGCCGTGAAGCCGCCATTCCTCTTCTGGTGGCCGGCGGGCTTCAGCCGGACAATGTGCGGGGGCTGATCGATGAATATGCTCCTGACGGAGTGGATGTATCCAGCGGGGTAGAGACCGACGGAGTGAAAGATATCGGAAAAATTACAACTTTTGTCGAAAGGGTGAAAGCAAATGTTTAATGGACCGGATGAGCATGGCCGCTTCGGCAAATTCGGCGGACGTTATGTGCCAGAAACGCTGATGAACGCATTGATTGAGCTGGAGGATGCCTTTAAGAAGTATGCCAAGGACGAGAAATTCCAGGAGGAGCTGAATTATTGGCTGCACCGTTATTCCGGAAGACCGACGTCGCTTTATTACGCCGGACGTCTGACGGAGCATTTGGGCGGAGCAAAGATCTACCTGAAGCGGGAAGATTTAAACCACACCGGAGCGCACAAAATCAACAATGCCCTTGGACAGGGGCTTTTGGCCAAATGGATGGGCAAAACGAAAATTATTGCCGAAACCGGCGCTGGTCAGCACGGCGTGGCGACGGCTACCGTTGCGGCGCTGATGGGCTTTGAGTGCAAGGTGTTCATGGGCGAGGAAGATATGAAACGTCAGCAGCTGAATGTGTTCCGGATGAACTTGCTTGGAACGGAAGTGGTTCCAGTTACATCAGGCACGCGCACACTGAAGGATGCGTGCAATGAAACACTTCGTTATTGGGTCAGCCATGTAGACGACACTTTCTACATCCTGGGATCGGCAACCGGTCCTCACCCTTACCCGATGATGGTTCGCGACTTCCAGCGCATTATCGGTGACGAATCGCGCAAGCAAATCCTTGAGATGGAAGGCAGGCTTCCGGATACGGTAATTGCTGCCGTAGGCGGCGGGAGCAACGCGATCGGCATGTTTTATCCGTTCGTGAACGACGAGAGCGTCCGATTGATCGGTGTAGAGGCAGCAGGACGCGGTGTAGAGACCGATAAACATGCTGCTACGATGACGAAAGGAAGCAAAGGAGTATTCCAGGGCTCCTATAGCTATCTTCTTCAGGACGAGCACGGACAAGTGCAGGAGGCTCATTCCATCTCCGCTGGACTCGACTATCCGGGGATCGGACCGGAGCATTCGCATTTGAAGGATACTGGACGCGCGGAATATGTCCCGATTACGGACCAAGAAGCTTTAGATGCGCTGCAGCTGCTCAGCCGTAAGGAAGGAATTATTCCAGCGCTGGAGAGCGCACATGCGATAGCCGAGACCATCAAGCGGGCCCCGGCAATGGGGAAGGATCAGATGATTGTAGTCAGTCTCTCCGGCCGCGGAGATAAAGACGTTGAAGCCATCATGAGTTATTTGGGGGGAAATGCAGATGAATCGCATTGATCGGAAATTTGCCGAGCTGCGGGAACAAAAAAAACCAGCCTTCATCCCGTTCTTGACGATCGGGGATCCAGATGTTCGGACTTCGATTGATGTGATCAAGGAACTTGAAAAAGCGGGAGCAGCCATGGTTGAGCTGGGCGTACCTTATTCGGATCCGCTTGCCGACGGCCCCGTGATTCAGAAGTCTTCCATGCGGGCCTTGAAAGCAAACCGCATCACGATCCTGGATTGTATCGGAGCTGCCAAACAAGCCCGAAGCGAAGGCTGCGAGCTGCCTTTTATTTTGTTCACATACTTCAATCCCGTTCTGCAAACGGGTCTGGACCGGATTTTTCCGCTTCTACAGGAAAGCGACATCAGCGGGTTGATCATTCCGGATCTGCCTATGGAGGAGGATCAGGAGGTTCGCGCGTTAGCCGAGAAGCACGGCATCCATTTGATTCCGCTTGTAGCTCCGACCTCCAAGGAGCGTGTGCAGCGAATCGCCTCGCGGGCAAGCGGTTTTGTATATTGCGTCTCTTCGCTAGGTGTGACGGGAACACGAACGGAGTTTCACATTGGCATCGACGAGTTTCTGCAAACCGTAAAAGCAGCTACAAAACTCCCGATCGCTGTCGGCTTCGGCATTTCCACGCCTGAGCAATATGCCCGTTTTGCCGAGATCTGCGACGGAATTGTCGTGGGAAGCGCATTGGTGAGGAAAGTGGAAGAATCGCTGCCGCTTCTGGAACAAGCAACGACAAAATCGCAAGGCCTCTTGCAAATTCACGAATTTGTGCGAAAATTGATGGGGAACTGATTTCCTATTCTTATTCATCCATCCTATAACGAGGTGACAACCGAAGTGCAGCCTAAACAAAATATTGTACATCTTCCGGTGTATCAGCCGGGAAAACCGATTAGTGAAGTAAAACGGGAGTTGGGACTTACCGATGTAATCAAGCTGGCTTCCAATGAGAATCCGTTTGGATGTTCCCCAAAGGCGAAAGAAGCCATTGTTTCATTGCTCGATCAAGTCAGCATTTATCCGGACGGCGGAGCCGTGGAGCTAACGAATGCGGTGGCTGAGCATTTTGGAGTAAAGCCAAATCAGGTCATTTTCGGAGCGGGTTCCGATGAAGTGATTCTGATGATTGCTCGTGCCTTCTTGACGCCAAATGACGAAACAATCGGAGCGTTTCCTACTTTTCCGCAGTACAAGCATAATGCGGAAATCGAAGGGGCAACCTTCATCGAAGTCCCGGTGGATGCAAACGGAAAGCATGATCTGGCGGCGATGCTGGGTAAAGTAAACGAGCGTACAAAAATTATTTGGATCTGCAACCCGAATAACCCGACGGGTACCATATTAAGTGAACAGGAAATCGTATCCTTCATAGAATCCGTTCCAAATCAGGTCATGGTTGTTCTCGATGAAGCTTATGCGGAATACACCGTTAACGGGGATTACCCGGATAGCATATCTCTGCTGGACAAATACAAAAACATCGTCGTGCTTCGCACGTTTTCCAAAATATTTGGTTTGGCGTCTTTGCGCATCGGTTTTGGTATCGGTCATCCGGATGTGGTCCGTTCAATTAACCAGGTACGTGAACCATTCAATACGACGAGCTTTGCACAGAAAGCCGGGCTTGCCGCATTGCAGGATCACGAGTTTATCAACTCGTGCCGTGATGCGAATGCCGCTGGAATTCAGCAAGTGACAGCCGAATTAGATAAGTTGGGTTTGCCATACTTTGAGGCTAATGGAAATTTCATCATGATTGATGTGAAGCGCCCGGGTCAAGAGGTATTTCAAGGCTTACTAAGCAGAGGCATCATTGTTCGTCATGACCCAAGCTGGGGCTACCCGACTAAGATCCGTGTTACGGTAGGGAGCGAGGAGCAAAACCGTAAATTCCTTGAGGCGTTGGAGCAAGTAATGAGCGAAGTGACGGTTTCAGTTTCATGACCAAAATCGCAATTTACGGCGTTGGGTTGATCGGAGGATCGCTCGCCCTGTGCTTTAAAGGTAAACCGGGGTTAACGGTTGTAGGTCATTCAGGCAACCCGCTTTCCGTAGAAAAGTACTTAAAACGAGAAGTGGTCGATCATGCCACGACCTCGTTTGAGGAAGCCGCAGAAGGCGCGGATTTTATTTTTCTGTGCGTTCCTGTAGGGAATTTGGAGCCATATCTAAACAAGCTGTCCTCTATTCCGCTGAAGCCGGGCTGTATCATCACCGATGTCGGCAGTACCAAGGCTTCTGTAGCAGAATACGCGTCAAGACTGAAGCTGCAGGGTGGATCCTTTATCGGCGGCCATCCAATGGCTGGCAAGGAAAAATCCGGTGTAGAAGCCGCTACCTCTCACTTGTTTGAGAATGCGTACTACGTCTTGACACCGGCAGAAGACACGCTTGAGGAAGCCTATGGACGCTTGGTCGAGCTGCTTCAATGGACCAGAGCGCACATTGTGAAGGTAGATGCCAGGCTTCACGATGAAATCGTGGGCGCAATCAGCCATCTCCCGCATATTATTGCGGTAGCGCTGGTCAATCAGGTGGCTCGCTATAACGAATCGAACGAGCTTTATCAGAATTTGGCCGCTGGCGGTTTCCGTGATATTACCCGCATTGCCTCTAGTGACCCGATCATATGGCGGGATATTTTGATCAACAACAAAACGGTGATGCTGAATTTGCTGAAGGATTGGAATGAAGAAGTCAGCGGATTTATTAAGCTGCTGGAGGCAAGTGACGGAGAAGGCATCGAACAGGAGTTTCATAAGGCAAACCGGTTCCGCAACGGATTGCCGGAGCGCCGAAAGGGCGTCATTCATTCTTTTTATGATATTTATGTTGACGTTCCGGATCACCCGGGCGTTATCGGTCAAATCACTATGCTGCTCGGAAGTCATCGCGTGAATCTGAGTAATATTCAAATTATCGAAAGCCGGGAAGACGTACCTGGAGTTCTGAGATTATCATTCCGTGAGGAATCTGATATGGATCAAGCTCTTGAATTATTAAAAAAAGACTACACGATTCACGTGTAGTCTTTTTTAATACAATGTAGGAAACGTTTACAAAAAAGATATTGACTTTTTGTAAACGGATTCATATAATAAAAGTACAGTATGGTTTCTCTCCACTCCTATCCGAATTATGGCACAGTGTGCTACCGCCTGAAGCATCAGGCGGTCTTTTTTTTGTTCTTTTATCGAATGGAGGGCATGTTCATCTTGTAAGCCGCAGTTGCATATCTTAAATTTAATGACTGAATCGTTGTATATATTGTACACTTTTTTTTGGGAGACCTTCCGAACTTGTCGAGAAAGCAGGATTTTTGACCTTGTACCACGAATAGTATAGCAACTGAGAAATATTATTCATTTTTTTTCAAAACTACCGCAACTTTTATACTCCCCTTACAGTACAAACAAGTAGCATCGCTGGGGGTAAGCAGGAATCACAAGGAGGGTCGAATGCATGACCGATTCCCAGTTGATCAGAGAAATTAAGGATGGCAACGTCCAGCTATATGATGAATTAATGCGCCGCTATGAACGTAAGATTTTGGCATTTATTTTTCACATGCTGAAAAGCGCGCAGATGGATTCTTTGGCAGAAGATCTTTGCAATGAAACGTTCTATAAGGCCTATCGAAGCCTTCATTCGTTTCGTGAGGTAGAAGCGACCTTCTCCACTTGGCTATACACTATTGCGCGCAATACGGTTTTAAGCGAGCTGCGTAAACATAAAAACGTAAAGGTTTCTTTGGAGCAAAGCGGATATACGCCTCAGACATCTTTGGACACACTCCCGGAGCAAACCGTACTACGGAACGAGAGAGTTACCATGGTAAGGGATGCCATTAATAATTTGCCTGAGAAGCAGCGATCCGCATTGATATTGCGTGAATACGACCAGCTTGACTATCAAGAGATTGCAAATATTCTCGGACAGACGGTAAGTTCGGTCAAATCTTTGTTGTTCAGAGCAAGGGCTAGCGTGAAGCTTCAGTTGGAACCATACTTTCTTGAACCTATATTTGAGGAGTATGAGGGGATGAATCAAAGATGAAATGCGAAGATATACATGAATGGTTCGGCGTCTATTGGGATTTGCCGGAGCATCATTTGAATCGTCAGGCGGTGGATGAGCATATCAAATTCTGCAAGGCTTGCGAAGAAGAATTTGATATGTGGCGGGAAAGTACTCAACTGATTCGTTCGACTGCGCATGAGGAGCCTGCAGGGTCTCGGGAAAAGTCGGTTTCCTCCAGCGTTATGAAGCGAATTTATGATGACGAATCCTGGCGTATTCCTGCTCCTGATCGGCTGCACCTGTTCTCATTCAAGCTCCGCCGCAATCTCACAGCAGTTATTTCTCTTTGCATCGCGCTCTTTGTGTTCACGTTCCTCTTTTCTATAATTAACGAAATGAACACGGACAGCATTCCCCTTGCTCAAGAGTCCAACGTATTCGGTCGGCTGGGTGACCCGGTTGTAGTGGCGGCAAGCGGCGGGGAGTCGATGAATGCACATACGATGCCAACGGCGGTAGCTAGTCTGAAAGGATTTAACGAGCCCTTCATGTATCGTGTCGGACCTATTCAGACGGTCAAGGATTATATGCTTTTCGTCTCGCTGTTGGGTTTGACCTGCACCTTGCTGATTATGAACTGGTTAACAAGAACAAGATCTTAACGGACTGAAAAATCCGGCCCCCGCGGGCCGTTTCTTTTTTTTGAATGAGCTGAGAAGGGATGTTAGAGGTTGGATGATTACACTTGGACTCGTTAGGCACGGTACGACAGAGTGGAATTTGGCAGGCCGTATGCAGGGACAGATGGATACGCCATTGGCCGAGGTCGGGAGGATGCAGGCGCGTTTACTGGCCGAAAGACTTCAAGGAGAAGACTGGGATGGAATCATCTCCAGCGATTTGATCAGAGCGCGGGAAACGGCTCAAACGTTAGCGGACATGACCGGAACGCCTTTCATTGGTGTAGATTCGAGATTGCGTGAGAGAGCTTTCGGTCAGTTAGAAGGGACTACATTGGAGGATCGCCTTTCGCGTTGGGGAGAGAACTGGCGGGGGCTCGATTTAGGCTTGGAAACGGATGAGGGGCTGCTTACGCGTTGGCAGGCGTTCCTTCTCGATACGGAGCGGGATCATCGGGGCAAGCGAATTCTGATCGTCAGCCACGGGGGATATATTGCTCCTGTTCTCGCTTTGTATTTAGGCAGGACGATAGAAGAGCATCTAAAAAACACATCTTTGACAGTTATAGAGCAAGTGGAAGAAGAAGTCTGGCATTGTCGATTGTTAAACTGCACTTCTCACTTGGCGAAGTTGGAGGAGCAGCAAAGTCAGGGTGTTTAATTGAAAAAGTGGGTTCTTGTGCAAATCATTCGATTGCATAGGCACCTGCTTTTTTTTGTTACTTTTGTCAAAATGCGTTTAAATCCGGAACATTATCCCATAATGGTTAGTAAGAAGTTCTGGAGGGACAAACGCATGAATCTAGCCGACATGTTAAGCTACGCGGATATCCATGAGCTGAGCCGCATTGCCGGTACGTATAATTGCGAATGCAACGGCCATTCGAAAAACGAGCTCATCCAGTCGATCTTGTGGGCAGTGGGACGACGGGAGGTATTCGATACTCAGGTTGAAGCTTTATCGATCGAAGATATCCGTTTCCTCAACTCACTCCTGTTTGACCAGCGCGGTTCATTCAGCATAGAGGAGCTGATTGCTCGGGTTCAGCAAAGCCGCTTTACGAAGGATGATGAAGACGCAGTATGGAATCCGCGCGAGATGATTGCACGATTCAAGCAAAGGGGATGGTTGTTCAGCGGATACTCTCATCAAACGCGTTATTTGTTTCAAGTGCCTACTGACTTGAAGACAAGGTTCATCCACACACTGGCTAAGCAATTTCAACAAAAGCTTCAAACGACGGTTGAGCCGCCGGTGTATCGGGACGAGCAGAGGCTTATGACAGAGGACATATGGAGCTTTCTACATTTTCTCGGAGCTCAGGAGGTCATGCTGACTGGCGAGAATGTGATGTACAAACGCAATTTGCAGCAAATTCTGGAGCGTTTGTCGGTCAGGGAAGATGTAGTGGGTAAAACCGCATGGAGATTCGGCTACGGAAGAATGTTCAGGGATTACCCCAATCGATTTTCTTTTATTTACGATTACTGCTACTACAACGATCTGATTACAGAGCACAATCAAGTTTTGGCTCTTACCGCCAAGGGAAAGGAGAGGGTGGATCAAGGACAGAGAGAAGATCCGGTTCAAGTCTATCGTTTCTGGTTAAGGCTGTATAAAGGTCCTATTCCCAATCTTCAATCACTAGTCCATTGGCTGAACCGTCTGGTTAAAACATGGGTTACGCATCATTCACTAAAAGAAGCTTTAACGCCATTAATTCGGCCGTTCTACTACGACACGGCCGATTCGATCCTGGAGCAGCGAATTGTCCAGATGATGATGCATCTTGGACTTGTAAGGATCGGGGAAGACGAAAGATGGGAACGCGTCATCCAGATTACCAAGCTGGGCAGGAAAATTATTGAAGGAACATATGTTGCCGATGAAGAGAAGATTATCATTGACGTTTGACAATGCATGAGGGTCTTGCTACAATCACTCCAAAATTCAAGATAGCTGCTGCGTACCGGGGATTCCGCTGCAAGCGGCTTTAAACAAGGAGTGAGACAGCTTATGCTGCACAGTTATAACGGTATTATACCTCAGGTTCATCCATCGGTGTTCTTAGCGCCGGGTGTGCAAATTATCGGTGATGTTGTCATCGAAGAAGGAGCAAGCATTTGGTATAATACCGTGCTTCGAGGAGATCTGGCCCCGATCCGGATCGGGAAGCGCAGTAACATTCAAGACGGCTGTATCGGCCATGTCAATTCGGATCAACCGTTGATCATCGAAGATGAAGTATCCGTAGGCCATGGAGCTATCATTCATGGATGCCATGTAGGCAAGGGCACATTAATCGGCATGGGGGCGATTGTACTAAACGGTGCTAACATCGGTGAATATGCTTTAATAGGGGCAGGAACACTTGTAACCGAGAACAAATCGATCCCCTCGTACACGCTTTCTCTTGGATCTCCGTCAAAAGTGGTTCGAGAGCTGCTGGAGACGGATTTGGAACGGATGAAACGGACCATGGAGAGCTATTGCGTCAAGGGCTCTGAGTTTCTGAGGGACAGCCGTAAGCAGTAGGTGGTATAAGTAGAATATCATGACCCAGTTTGGAGGTAGGTTCTCATGGGCAAAATGAACGTGACAAACGATATGATGCTGAGTTTGTTTGCAGAAATGGTGCTTGATGAAGCCCTGCGTAAATACAAAGAGCAGAGATTGTACAAAGGAATAGATCAAGCATTGGCTAATGGTGATGAACAATCCTTTATTGCCCTAACAACCGAACTGAATATGCTGCGATACATGGGTAAATGATTTCAACTTAGACTAAGCTAACGCCAATCATGACATTTTTTTGAAAGACATATGAAGATTCTTCATATGTCTTTTTTTCTGTGCTAAATTGGTACAAGGGAAAGAAGGTGATATCATTGAAATTTAGCGAGATTGAAGAGAAGTCTTGGGACGAGCTTCGTCCGTATTTGGACACCGCGGTTCTCCCGGTTACAGGGTTAGGAGGAGGAGAGACGCCTTGGGAGACCACTATGGCACTGGAGCATTTGCGTGACGCGCTTGATTTAATTGAGATTCCTTTTAAAGGGCGCATCGTAACTTATCCCGCCATGCATTTCGTGAATGACGCACATCAAGCGCCCGAAGGGATGCTGCTTGAACAGGTAAGCGCAGGGCTCAAGAATGCCGGCTTCCGGTTTGTCGTCGTCGTTACGGCCAAGTCAGAACAGGAGCTCGGGGATAAGCAGTTAGTAGGGGAGCATGTCGATCTTCTGCTGCGCTGCCCTCCGGATGAGCTGAGGCTTTCGGGCAATGAGGCTAAGCGGAAAGCAACGGAGTTGATGGCTAACCTATGGAATGGAAGTCCATCCTCGTGACACATGTATGATAAATGGGAATGTTGAGAATTATATGTAACAGCCTAGCTTTACCCAACGTCACCAGTTGTGACAATTTCGTTACATGTAGCTTCGACACTTCAGGTTACGCATAGGAATAACCGGACTCCATTCTTGACGCACTTTGTGGTGTAAGCTATTATTAGTTATGTCCTAGTGTATGGTGTAAAGTTATGTCGAACGACTGATATATGTTGCAAAAAGGGGGTAGAACGAGAATGAACGATCACACGAATCAAGAGACGCAGCATCACGGCGAGAAACCTGTAAGACGTCGTGAAATGTCCAGACGCCAGTTTCTTTCCTACACCCTCGGCGGAGCAGGAGCATTTATGGGTGCCGGGATGCTGGTTCCGATGGTTCGGTTTGCGGTGGATCCGGTTCTTCAGCCTAAGGCGCAAGCCGAATGGGTGAAGGTTGTGGAAGAAGCTCAAGTTACGAACGTACCGAAATCCTTCAAGTTTCAAGTGCATCAAGTAGATGGTTGGTATGAAAGTAATCCTGAGCTCGAAGCATGGATTGCAAAAAGCCAGGATGGTAAAATCTTTGCGTTGAATCCAACGTGCAAACACTTGGGATGCACCGTGAATTGGAACGGCAGTCCGCAATTCAAGGACCAGTACTATTGTCCTTGTCATGGAGCCCACTACACAATTGACGGTAAAGCTTTAGCCGTATCGCCGTTGCCGCTCGACGAATATGAAGTGAAGATCGAGAACGGCTCTGTGTACGTTGGTCAGCTCGGACCTAACAAACGGGTGTAATAAGGAGGCGTAACATCAGATGTTTAAAACGGTTTATAACTGGATCGATGAACGCCTGGATATCACGCCGATGTGGAGAGACGTAGCGGACCACGAGGTGCCTGAGCACGTTAACCCGGCTCATCACTTTTCCGCTTTCGTGTATTGCTTCGGCGGCTTGACGTTCTTTATCACAGTTATACAAATTTTGTCGGGTATGTTCCTAACAATGTATTACGTGCCGGATATTATCAACGCTTATGCGAGCGTAGACTACCTGCAGCATAAGGTAGCCTTTGGCGTCATTGTACGGGGTATGCACCATTGGGGCGCTAGTCTCGTTATTGTTATGATGTTCCTACATACGCTTCGCGTGTTCTTTACGGGATCCTATAAGGCTCCTCGGGAAATGAACTGGGTTGTCGGGATGTTGATATTCTTTGTCATGCTGGGTCTTGGTCTGACGGGATATTTGCTCCCTTGGGACAATAAAGCTTATTTCGCAACAAGCGTTACACTTAAAATTGTTGAATCCGCACCGTATATCGGTCCATATGCAAAAACCCTCCTGCAAGGTGGGGAAATCGTAGGGGCGCAAACGTTAACGAGATTCTTTGCATTGCATGTGTTCTTCCTTCCGGGCGCATTATTGGCTCTACTAGCAGGACACTTCTTCATGATTCGCAAGCAAGGTATTTCCGGGCCGTTATAAGATTTCCGTTAAAATTTGCAGCTTACGGTTTTCTACCAAGAAAACGAGAAGGAGGAGCGATCCGTGGCTCAAGGTCATAAATCGGACGAGAAAATCGTTTACGTTGGGGATTCACGCGTTCGAGTAAACTCATCGAAATTGATTCCGCAAGATTTTTCTGCTTACCCTGGAAAATCGGAAGTATTTGTTCCGAACTTCCTTTTGAAAGAATGGATGGTTGGGGTTGTTGTGCTGGTCGGTATTTTAGCGCTTACTGTGTCTCATGCGGCTCCGCTTGGCTATCCGGCTGATCCGACGAACACACAGTTCATTCCGATGCCTGACTGGTACTTTTTGTTCATGTATCAGCTTCTCAAGTACCCATATACTTCAGAAGGTTTTGTAGTACTGGGTACAGTTGCTGTTCCAGGTATTGCGTTTGGTGCCTTGCTGCTCGCTCCGTTCTTGGATACGGGCAAAGAAAGACGCTTCTACAAGCGGCCGATCGCATCTACGTTGATGTTCTTGAGTTTGATAGCATGTATTTATTTGACTGTCGTATCTTGGCACCACTATCAGCTTGAGCTCAAGGAGAAAAATATTATCCCTGAACATATCAAGCGCGAAGAGGAAATGCATGCAAACAAAGGAACCTCAGGTGGTGGAGGCGGGGCTAAGCAGCCCGCACAGCAAGCGGCTGCGATTGTGGCTCCGGATGATCCGGCGGCGGAAATTTACGCCAAGTCGACTTGTCTTTCCTGTCACGGTACGGACCTGAAGGGTATGCCTGCTGCCAAGATTCCTGCGCTTCGCGGAGTGGGAGACTTACACTCCAAAGATGAGATTTTGGGTATCATTCATAATGGTATTGGCCAAATGGGTGCCCAATATGATGCTAACATCGCAAAGGGTCTAACGGAAGCCGAAATTGATCAGCTTGCCGATTGGCTGTCCAAGCAGAAAAAACAATAACAAGTAAAAACCTGACCGTAGGATGCGGTCAGGTTTTTTTTAAGAAAAAAGCGGGGGGTGTCGCTTTTGTCAGGTTGGGGTTGGTCCTACTTCTTCTCACGTGAATTTCTGGGCAGCCGTCCTATGCTATGGATGCTGTTTTGGGTCAATTTCCTCGGTACGATTTACGGATACATATGGTATGGGAATCAATTAAAGTACACTGTGGAACACATGTCGCCGCTCTATCTCCCTTTTGTTCCGGACAGCCCTACGGCCAGTTTGTTTTTTACATGGTTTCTGCTGATTATGCTCATAGGAAGAAAAGACGTGGATCGGAAGACTTCAAGCGGGTTTCGTGGCTTTGTAGAAGCTTTTGCCGTCATCACTTCCTTTAAATATGGAATCTGGGCCGTGGCTATGATTATGGCTGGAGCTTATCAAGGAGATCTGTTGGTTTGGCAGGATTGGATGCTTACAATCTCGCACCTCGGAATGGCGGCGGAAGCGCTCTTGTATTATCGGTTTTACCGTTTCCGCTGGATGGCGGTTCTTATCGTAGCTTGTTGGGTACTGCTGAACGACGCAATGGATTATGCCGTAGGGGTTTATCCATGGCTTCCGAAGGTGCTGGAGGATGACTTGGCTCAAATAGCATCATTCACGATCTTATTAAGCTGGGCAAGTATAGCCGTGGCTCTGCTGCTCTGGTGGTTGAGAGTACGGAAGGAGCGGAGTTAAGGCCCGCACAAAATCGGTCTAAATGTGGACATCCCCCCATACGATGTACTTAGGAGGGGATGTACCGATGTTCGGAGCTTTCAACTTGAGGTGGCTCGGTCTGATGATAGCGGTGTCGCTCAGTGTTACTCTGCTCGGTGGCTGCAGTGGAAACGCAAAAGAGGAGGGCAATGGGGCTGAGGCCCCTAAGCCATCCCAAGAGCAACTGCAGAGGGCAGAACTGCTGAACCGGACCGCCGAAGACATGTATCAGAAAATGCTGCAAGGGGACATCGAGGATAGCCGGATCGTTCTGCAGCAGCTTAGCGATCAACTGAATCAAATTCGTTTTGAGGGGATGACTTCAGTCGATGGTATGAATGCCCTCGTTCGAACGGTTACCGATGCGCAACGCATATTGGATACAACGGCGCTGCAGCCGAACGAAAGACAAGTCGCCGCAGCGAAGATTCGGTTGGCAACCGATGCGCTTACGCATGCCAACCAACCGTTATGGCTTCAATACTACGACCGGCTGCAGGATGATGTGAACGATTTGGAACAAGCGGCTAGAGACCAAAATAAATTGGATTTGCAATCCGCCGCTTCCCGATTGGAACATGATTACGGCATCATTCAGCCTAGCCTGCTTATTGGTCGAAGTGCTGTTGATGTGGAGAAGATGGACTCGCTTGTAATATTTGTCCGGTCGCAGCCCCTGAATCTGGGTGAGCCGTTCAAGAACGTACTCCAGGCAATCCCGCCGATGAGGCAAATGCTGGACAAATTGTTTATGAAGCGAGAAACTACCGCCTATTTGCCTTATGCAGCACCGCAGAACCCGATTCTTTGGACGCTTACGTTCGGAATAATCATCTTGTCGTCGCTTGCTTTTGCCGGATGGAGGCTCTCCAAAAAGCACGATGGTCTCATTCCGGTTCGCCGCGGCGGCGATGATTTGCCATAGCTTTACGTTGCTTCACTTGGGCTTAAAGCCTTCTCCAACTACGTCGTGTACCTCCGTTATGATAATGAAAGCGAGAGGGTCGATGGAACGGACGAGGTCTTTAAGCCTTTTCATTTCGCTGCGGGCTACTACGCAATAGACGATATGTTTCTGCTGCTTGGAATAAGCACCTACCGCCGGTAATAAAGTGGAGCCCCTGTCGAGTGAAGCTGTAATAGCGGCAGCAACCGGTTCGGCTTGCTCGGTAATAATTGTAAAGGCTTTGGCAGCATAAGCTCCTTCAATCAAGATATCGATCATTTTTGAAGCGATGAACACGGCAACAAACGTATACAGAATTTTTTCTTTCGGCAAAAAGAAGAGCGAAGAGCCAATAACGATGGCGTCCATCAGCAGTATAGTTTGTCCCATTCGCCAACCTGTCAGCTTGTGTGTGATACGAGCCAAAATATCAGCTCCCCCGGTAGTCCCCCCAAAGCGAAATACGATGCCCAGGCCTAATCCCAATGTAAATCCGGCATAAGCGGTTACCAAGAAGTAGTCGTGCTCCGTCCGAAACGGTACAAGCCAACCATACCCGATCAGCATTTCCATAATCCATAGAAAAAAAGACAAGGAAATGGTGCCGATGATTGTATAAGCCATGGAGGACTTCCCTAAAATACGCCATCCCAAAAAAAACAGCGGAATGTTTAAACAAAGCGTGGTGAGAGATGGAGGGAGACCGAAAATATAATTGATGAGCAGGGCAACGCCCGTCAATCCGCCCTCCATCAGTTCATTCGATATAACAAAATAGTGAAGCCCAAACGCATAGATCGCCGTACCGATCAAGATAGGAACAATGTTTTTGATATGAGTGGAAGCTTCAGACAGCCGCATGGTTCACCTCCGTTCGTTATGGATGAGCATGAAATTCGATATATGTTATCGTTTCCCTTCTTTTTCAAAAAAAATTTGTCATGACGCCTTGTTTTGCGTTAACATGGTAATAATGCTCTTTAATGATAAGAGTATTATTTATTATAAGGCAGGTGAACGTGGGCGCTATGTCCGACAAATCGATTAAGGACCTCCAGCAAGAGGTGCACGAATACATATCACAGTTCAAAGAAGGGTATTTCAGTCCGCTGTCCATGATGGCGAGAATGTCAGAGGAGGTTGGTGAGCTCGCCCGGGAAGTGAATCATCAATATGGTGAGAAGCCCAAAAAGGCCACCGAAGAAGATAATTCTATCGAGCTGGAACTCGGCGATATTCTTTTTATTACGATTTGCTTTGCCAACTCCATGGGCATTGATCTAGCGGAGGCACACGATAAAATCATGCATAAGTTCCGCACGCGAGATGCTGATCGTTGGACACGAACGAACACTTAAACTTCGTTTAATTCATATATTGTACCATCACCTTTAATGCTGCAGGCCAAATCTCGGGGACAAGGCACCGAACGGTTTGGGAAGGAGATGGTCACATGGACGGCGAAGCAGCCATCAAAAAAGCGTATGAATCGATTTTAAAGCATGACTTCGAAAGAGCGATTGCTTGGTTTGAGCATGCCATAGCTTTGAATCCGCAGTGTGCCGCATATCATTATAAGCTCTCGATTACGTTTGCGCGCAGCAATAAGCTGGAGAAAGCGATATCTCATGCCACTCAGGCGGTCCGGCTTGATCCGGAGGATGAGCATTATTCATTTCATCTTCAGCATCTGCAAGCCAAACAATTGATAATACAAGCCGAGAAGCTTTTCGTTGAGTCGGATGAGCGTCTGTGGCTGGCGATTGCTCTGCTTCAGCAGACAGTGGAACTGGACCCGCTGTCCATAGAGGGATTCCTCCTTCTAGGGATCGCTTATTCCCGGGTTCAGGAATACAGCTTGGCAGTGAAAGCGGTGAAAGAGCTTCTCAAGCTGGACCCTCAGCATTCCATCGGGAATCGGCTTCTTACGGATTATGAGTTAAGTTGGAAACAATATATGAATAAAGGTTTGAACTTCAAATCGCAGGCGGAAAGGAACGAAACAACGAAATGACTCGAATTAAAGTGGCAGTGGCCGGAGCGAGCGGCCGTATGGGACGTGAAGTCGTAAAGATGGTATTAGGTGATCCTGAGCTGGAATTGGTGGCCGCGGTATCCCGTACTACGACGAATACAGATGCAGGAAGACTCGTCGGCCTCGATCCGTGCGGCGTTCAGGTTACGAACGATTTGGAGCTGACCCTGGTCGAATCCAAGCCGGATGTGCTGGTCGACTTCACGACCCCCCAGTCGGCTGTTGCGAATACGCGGCTGGCGATCAAACACAAGGTTCATCCAGTGATGGGTACGACGGGCTTTACTCCTGAAGATATAGAAGAGCTGGACAAGCAGTGTAAAGCGGAAGGTATAGGAGGACTTATCGCGCCGAATTTCTCCATCGGAGCCATCCTTATGATGAAGTTTGCTGCTCAAGCGGCCAAATACATGCCTCACGTGGAAATCATCGAGTACCATGGAGATCAGAAGTTGGATGCCCCATCGGGAACATCGGTGAAAACCGCTGAGATCATTTCCGAGGTGCGTGAGGAGCTTCGTCAAGGGAATCCTAAAGAGGAAGAGACGATTGAAGGCGCGCGGGGCGGATATTATCAAGGCTTCCGGATTCATAGCGTTCGCTTGCCTGGCATCTTCGCCCAGCAGGAGGTTATTTTTGGCTCATTTGGCCAAACGCTTAAAATTCGCCATGATTCGTATGACCGTGCCGGATACATGCCAGGGGTGAATGTGGCTGTTAAGAAGGTTATGGAATACACTGGTATGGTTTACGGGTTTGAGCACTTTATGGATTAAGGAGTACAGAAGAGGACATGGAGCAGGCCGATAAAGCCCGTTCGAGTGTCCTTGTTTTCTAGGAAATGGGAGAGCTGGGGAGGAGCAGGCTGATATGTCTATGAACATCGCATTGATCGCGCATGATCGCAAGAAGGATGAAATTGTTAATTTCGTAACGGCTTATGAAACGGTCTTTGAGCATCACAATCTCTACGCCACAGGGACGACGGGAACTCGGATAATGGAGAACACGAAGCTGAGAATACACCGTTTTATGTCCGGGCCACTCGGAGGCGACCAGCAGATCGGGGCCATGGTCGCCACGAATGAGATCGATTTGATTATTTTTCTGCGTGATCCGCTGATGGCTCAACCGCATGAGCCGGATATCATCGCGCTGCTTCGGCTTTGTGACGTGCAGGGTATCCCTTGCGCAACGAATATCGCAACGGCCGAAATTTTGGTCAAGGCGCTGGATCGTGGCGATTTTGCCTGGAGAGAGCTCGTACATAAATATAAACCGGGTGTGGACGCATAATGGAAACGTTAGACTTATTGATTTTCGGCGCTCATCCGGACGATGCAGAGATCGGAATGGGCGGTACGATAGCCAAACATACGGAGGCAGGCTACCGTGTAGGCATTTGCGATTTGACCTTGGCTGAGATGTCTTCCAATGGAAACGTGGAGAGTAGACGTCAGGAAGCGGCAGATGCGGCGGAGAGGTTAGGGCTTGCGATGAGGAGCAATTTGGAGCTCCCCGACCGCGGGCTTTATCTGGTGCCGGAATATATAGAGCGCATCGTGATTGAGATTCGTAAATGGAAGCCGCGTGTCGTCTTCGCCCCCTATTGGGAAGACCGGCATCCCGATCATATCGCGTGCAGTAAGCTGGTGCAGGAGGCTTTGTTCAATGCGAAGCTTAGAAAGTATGTACCGCATGCTCCAGCACATCATGTTCAAGAGAGTTACTTTTATTTTATTAATGATGTGATCCACCCGGATGTTATGGTAGACGTAACTGCGGTCTATGACAAGAAGCTTTCATCGCTGAGAGCATATCGGTCGCAATTCGAAGCGGCTGGCTCGGGGAATGAATACGTCCGCACGCCGTTAAATCAAGGTTATCTGGAGCGGGTTGAAGCCAGAGATCAACTGCTTGGTCAGCAGCGATCGGTGCCTTACGCCGAAGGCTTCATAAGTAAACTGCCTTACTTGACGAAGTTGTTTTAAGAAGAAATATCGATTGTGTGATCGAGGGAGGCGCCGCAGGATGGAACGGTTAAAAATCGGGATCACGTGCTATCCTACGCTGGGCGGTTCAGGAGTCGTAGCCACAGAGCTCGGCAAGCTGCTTGCGGAGAAAGGGCACCAGGTTCATTTTATTACTCATAGCATGCCGTTTCGGCTGGGTAAATTCGATAAAAATATTTTTTATCATGAGGTAGAAGTCAACGATTATTACGTTTTTAAATACCCGCCGTACGATCTTTCTCTGGCGAGCAAATTGGCACAGGTGGTCAAGCAGGAAGAGCTTGATTTGCTCCACGTGCATTATGCGATTCCGCATGCCGTTTGCGCTCTGCTGGCTAAGCAGATGGTAGGTTCTCATTTGAGGGTGGTGACAACACTGCACGGGACCGATATTACAGTGCTGGCCCAGGATGAGTCCCTCAGTGATTTGATCCGGTATGCCATCAACGAAAGCGATGCGGTGACGGCGGTTTCTCAAGATTTGATTCAGGAAACTCGCCAGCTGCTCGGAATTGAGAAGCCGATCGATTTGGCATATAACTTTGTTGACAAACGGGTGTATTATCCGCGGGAGGTCGCTTCGCTGCGCAAGGAATTTGCCCAACCGGATGAAAAAATATTGATCCATATCTCGAACTTTCGTCCGGTCAAGCGGGTGATGGATGTGGTGGATATATTTGACCAAGTTCACCGTGACATACCGGCCAGATTACTGTTCGTCGGCGAAGGGCCGGAGCTTTCTAAAGTGCTTTGCAGAGTGAAGGAGCTTGGTATTCAGGATCGGGTCACGTTCTGCGGCAAACAAGATGATGTTGCACAGCTTCTTTCGCTTGCCGATCTTATGCTGCTCCCGTCGGAGAAGGAAAGCTTCGGCTTGGTGGCGCTGGAGGCAATGGCCTGCGGCGTTCCGACGATCGCTTCCAACGCCGGCGGTATACCTGAGCTCATTACGCATGGGGAAACCGGGTACTTGGCAGACATAGGGGATGTGGAGCAGATGGCGTCGTATGCGCGTATGCTCTTGACGGACGATACTCTTTATGAACAAATCAAGGAGGCTTGTTTATACCGGGCGCGATATACCTTCTGTAACGACGTGATTACACGCCAATATGAAGAGCTGTATTACCGGGTGCTCGAACACCCTGTGCCGGAGGCGCTGAGTGTAAAACCTTTGCAATGCTGAAAAGGAAACAGAAAACATGACCGAATCGTTGAGACAACAAGCGATGAATATTGTTCGTCGGCTGACTGACGGAGGGTTCGAAGCATGCCTGGTGGGCGGCTGTGTAAGAGACGAACAGCTCGGCCGGCCTGTCAAGGATTATGACATTGCTACATCTGCCAAGCCCCACCAGGTAATGGAGCTGTTCGAGCGGACGGTTCCGACGGGCTTGCAGCACGGGACCGTTACCGTAATGGTCGGCAGAAGGCCTTTCGAGGTGACAACCTTTCGCAGGGAAGCGGAATATGAAGCTTTCCGTCGTCCTAGCGGGGTGGAATACATCGACAGCCTTCTGGAGGATTTGAAAAGGCGAGATTTCACGATAAACGCCATGGCGATCGACAACGAAGGCAAGTTGATTGATCCCTTTGGAGGCAGAGCCGATTTGGAGCGGGGTGTGCTGCGCTGCGTAGGTCAAGCGGAAGAGAGATTTAGGGAAGATGCGCTGCGGATGCTGCGTTGTCTTCGTTTTGCCGCAGAATACGACCTGCGGGTGGATGGTTCGACCTGGGAATCACTGATGGTCTGCATGCCGCTGCTGAGGCATATTGCTATGGAACGCGTTCGTCTGGAGCTGGAACGCATGGTGAGCGGAAGCGCTCCGAACAAGGCGATTCACCTGCTCTGCCAATCAGGAGCCCTGAGACATACGAAGCGGGAATTAAAGCTTGCGAGGGTCGAAGAGATTCGAAGGTTGCCCGATTTGAAGCGGCTTGTCCGCGAGGAGCTCCGCTGGGCCTATCTTTATCTCCGTATAGGTATCTCCGCTGTCGAGACGGCGGAAGATATGAAAGCGTTGACCTTCTCCAAGCACATGATAGATGAGGTCAAGCGAACCGTCGCGGCTGCAGATATGCTGGCACAGGGGCTTGAACGGTTGGACCCGTTTTTAGCTGAGGGTGAATATGGGAGACGGCTGTGGCTGCGCACCGCTTTACATTATGGCCGGGGAACGCTTCAAGGTATCCGGCAGTTGATTTTGGCCGACGCATCATGGTTTGAAGCGAGGTACAGCAATGTACAGGCTTCTGCAGCGTTGAAGCTATGGGCAGACCACGGCTGGGATTGGATTCAGGCCATGCCGGCAGCGGACTTGTCGGAGCTGTCCGTAACCGGACAAGCGGTGCTTGATTGTCTGAAAGTGAAGGCGGGTCCATGGACAGGGAAGCTGCTAAACCGCCTGTTGGAGTTGGTGGCGCTCGGAGAGCTTCCGAATGAAACGGAAGCTCTCCTCCAGATGGCGAAAAGGGAATATGTCGAAATGCAGGAGAAGGAGAGCTTATGAATGATCGACTTCTGGAGCTGTTCGAGCAATCGAACGGAGCCTTCTTGTCCGGAGAAGAGCTTAGCGAACGATTACAAATTAGCCGTACCGCAGTTTGGAAGCAGATCGGAAAGCTGCGGCAGCAAGGATTTCGGTTTGAGGCGGCGCCGCGAAAGGGTTACCGTCTATTGACGAAGCCCGACAAATTCGATTTGCCGGCTTTTATCGTCAATCTGAAGACGGAACGCTTCGGTAAGCATGTCAAATATTACGACGAGGTGGATTCAACCCAAACGGTTGCGTCAAAGCTTATAGCGGATGGGGCACCGGAAGGAACGCTTGTCCTGGCTGAGCTCCAAACCGCGGGGCGGGGACGGATGGGCAGGCAGTGGCATTCACCAAAGGGCAAAGGTCTTTGGATGAGTATGATCCTGAAGCCGACCCATATTCCTTTATCCTTCACTCCGCAGCTAACATTGCTTGTTGCCGTTGCTTTATGCCGTGCGATCCGTGCCACGGTTCCTGTAGAGGCGGGCATTAAATGGCCTAATGATCTGCTGATAGACGGCCGTAAAGTAGGCGGAATCCTGCTCGAATCAAGCGCAGAGAATGAAACATTGCAGCATATTATTGCCGGAGTAGGCATTGGGGTCAACCTGGAGCGGGATGATTATCCTCCCGCGCTTAGAGATATTGCCACTTCGCTCGCTATAGAAGCTGGTTACCGGATTGACAGAGTGGAGCTGCTTTGCCGCTTTTTGCTCGAATGGGAGCAGCTTTACGAACTGTACCAAGAGCAGGGCTTCGCGCCAGTTAAGCTGCTCTGGGAAGCACTGTCGGTGTCGCTTCACCGCCTGATTCGCTGCCATACCGCACAAGGCCTCGTGGAAGGATACGCGGAGGGGATCGACGAATTGGGAGCCCTCGAACTTCGGCTGCCTGATGGTACGATCAGGAAAATGTATTCCGGTGATGTTGAATTTAGGTGACTTTTAATGTAATGTTTGGTATAATCTTCGTTACGGAGGCAGTATCCGGCCGGAATTGCACTCCAACGATTCGTTTTTTCACAACTGAAAAGCTTCGCTATGCAATATGTCGGATTCTGCTCTGAGCCAAACCGGACCGAGACAGAAGGATCATATGACACAGAACATGTGACCTTTTAGCCTCTGTATGCCCGGCTAAAAGGTTTTTTGCTCTTGCAACAATCCGGCCGATCTTTGAAATACTATGAACAGGAAGATGGACGGAGGTGCTTTATGGAAACGCGTAAACCGATAACGACGGCTAGGCTGCAAAAAATGAAGCAGGACCGGGTTCCGATCAGCATGATAACGGCCTACGATTATCCATCCGCCATACTGGCGGAACAGGCTGGGATTGACGTGATTCTGGTCGGAGATTCACTGGGTAATGTAGTGCTTGGCTACGATTCGACCGTTCCTGTGACTCTAACTGATATGATTTATCATGCTAAAGCGGTGACTCGAGCTGTTCAAACGACCTTTGTCGTAACGGATTTACCTTTCATGACCTATCACGGAAGCATCGATGAAACGCTGAAGAATGCCGCTAGGTTGATGCAGGAAGGGCTAAGCAAAGCGGTAAAGATGGAAGGTGGCGCGGAAATCGTACCTGCTGTGAAAGCTTTAGTCCAGGCAGGAATTCCAGTTATGGGTCACATCGGGCTGACGCCACAATCCATTCATCAAATCGGGGGCTATAAGATACAGGGAAAAACGCCCGCAGCAGCACAAAAGCTGCTGGACGATGCTAAAGCTTTAGAGGAAGCCGGAGCTTTTGGGATTGTACTGGAGCTCGTCACGGATCAGCTTGCCGCACATGTTACCGAACAGCTATCCATTCCTACCATCGGCATCGGCGCAGGCGCTGCTTGTGATGGTCAAGTGCTGGTGTTTCACGATATACTCGGATATGGAGGAGTGCCCCATCCCAAGCGTTTTGTGAAGCAGTATGCATCGATAGGCGATTCGATCCGCAGCGGTATCCGCCAATATGTAGACGAAGTAAAGGAGCGCCGTTTTCCAGCTCCAGAGCATTCGTTCCGTATGGAGGAAGAGTTCGCGGCGAGCTTGTATGGAAGCGCGTCTTCCTCTAAAAGATAACAGATCGGAGAAAAACGTTCCCATGCATACCGTAAAGCATATACAAGAGCTTCGGCAAATGATCCGGCAGACAAGAGTGAGTAATCCAAAGGCTAGGATCGGCTTCGTACCCACAATGGGCTATCTCCACCAAGGGCATCAATCACTTCTTGACGCCGCGCGGCGAGAGTGCGATGTTGTTGTTCTTAGTATCTTTGTTAATCCGCTTCAGTTTGGACCGAATGAGGATTTGAGCCGGTATCCGAGAGAAGAGGAGCGAGATATGGCCATCGCTCGTGTTACAGGTACGGATATCGTCTTTTTCCCACAGGTAGAGGAGATGTACCCGACTCCGACCAAAACGATCGTTTCCGTTGCGCGGGTAACCGAACGGCTTTGTGGGGCTTCGCGTCCAGGGCACTTTGACGGCGTGGCGACGGTAGTAACCAAGCTGCTGAATATCGTTCAGCCGGATTGCGCTTATTTCGGGATGAAGGATGCTCAGCAGGTAGCTGTGATCGAGCAGATGGCCGTTGATTTGAATATACCGGTAACCATCATTCCGTGCCCTACGGTTCGTGAGAGCGACGGATTGGCCATGAGCTCACGTAACGTATACTTAACCGAAGATGAGCGACGTCAGGCTGTTGTTCTGTCTCAAGCGCTGGATGCTGCGGAACGGATGATCCGGGACAAGCGTGATGGACTTACGGCGGACGAGCTGCGGGAAGCCGTGATCGCAACCATTCTTACAGCTCCGCTTGCTGAGATCGATTATGCCGAAGTATTAAGCTATCCGGCGCTGGAGCCGCTCCAAGCTGTGTCGGACGCTGAACGGATCATCGTGGCCTTGGCTGTAAAATTCGGGCGTACCCGTTTAATCGATAACCGTTTGTTTCATATAGTAAAGTAAGAATTATATACAGGAGGCGAAAGCCGTGTTTCGCACCATGCTTAAATCCAAAATACACCGCGCTATCGTAACGGAAGCGAACCTAAACTATGTTGGGAGCATTACGATTGATCAGGACCTGCTTGATACCGTCGACATGCTTCCGAACGAAAAAGTTCAAATCGTCAACAACAACAACGGAGCGCGATTCGAAACATATATCATTCCCGGGCCTAGAGGCTCCGGTGTCGTTTGCTTGAATGGAGCGGCAGCAAGATTGGTACATCCGGGTGATACGGTAATTATATTATCTTATGTCATGATGTCCGACGAAGAAGCGAGAAAGCATACTCCACATATTGCGATTATGGGAGATCAGAATAAAGTCATCAGCGTATTGAAGGAAGAAATTCATTCCACGGTGCTGTAAAGGGAATGAAACGGGACGGGTAGACGCACAATGAAGATACAATAAGTCGAGGGCCGGCAGGGCAGAAACTCCTAAGCTTGGTCAGCGAGAAGCGTAAGGTGGGTGTTTAGAGACATGTTCAAACATCTTTTTGCTTCCATGAACGAAATGCTCGATGATGTGATATCGGAATACCCGTCCTCTACAGGCACCAAAAGGAAGCAACTGCAGGATAAGCTGCGGGCGTTAAGAGTCATGAGCGACGCTTGCATTGAGGAATGGTTGCTGTTCGAAGAAAAGTTGGGTGAGCTCTCCAGGGTTACGGGAGTGTCATTAGGCGGAAGCGACCCTCTCGACCCGGAATTTTCAGGCAAACGTACGGATTGGTTTGTTCGCGGCCAAGGATATTATAAGCTTCATTTATTCGATGAAGCGATTCATGAATTCGAAAAGCTGCTCAAGCTTCAGCCAGATTTTAACTTGGCTCGCATTTATCTTGCGATGTCTTATCTGCGCAAAGGGGAAACGAATGAGAGCTATACGCACTTTCATTTTTTGACCCAGCTCACGGAAAATTTGCAGATGAAAGCTATCTCCTATAATGCGATGGGCTGCATCCAAGTGGAGAAGCACAATATGGAGAAAGCATGCGAGTTTTTCGATATGGCTTACCGAACGGATCCTGCCAGCATTCAACCACTGCTGGATTTGGGGGTTTGCTGCGAGAAAAAGGGCGGACTTCAATTCGCTTTCAGCATTGCTCGAGGATCATCTTGAACCACAGGATAAGTTTGCTATTCCCTTTTGCCCGTAGTATTGTTATCCTTAAAGGATAGTGGGAACGAAGGGATTGACACGTATCAATGAAATTCGCGGTTTTGGATTTTGAAACGACTGGGAGCACGACTGCGGATCGCATTATCCAGGTCGGGCTCTTTATTATAAACGATCATGAAATTACAGACAGGTATACTTCACTCGTCAACCCGGGGATGAGTATACCTTCTTCAATTACTGCGCTAACCGGCATTGATGATAAGATGGTAAAAGGTTCTCAGCCCCTAGATAGTGTTATTGCTGAGATGGTACCGCTGCTGCAGGATGCTGTTCTGGTGGGACATAATACGGGTTTCGATTTGGCTTTCCTGCAGCGGGCCTTGGATGAGCACGGGTATTTTCCTTTCGACGGCAGAGTATTGGATACGATGGATGCTCTTCGTATTCTTTATCCCGGTTTATCTAGTCTGCAACTTTCCATGGTTAGTCATGCCTTCGGGATCGAGCACGAAAGGCCCCATCAGGCTGACAGCGATGCCGAAGCCACGGCATTCATTTGGCTTCAGTGCATGGAACGCTTTCAATCGCTTCCTTTGCTCACCCTACAGAGATTAGAAATGATATTCGAGGATTCCACAAACGATTTTGGCTGGTTTATCCAAGAAATGAGGCAATATAAAGAACTAAATAATCCTCTTGATATGGATTCAGACCGCTATTTCCGTCAGTTTGCTTTGAATGTCAATGATTGGGGAGAAGAACTGGAACAGGAAGAGAAAGCGACTGGCGAGCTGCCTGGTGATTTTGGTTCATTCTACGAGCAGTTGAAACAGGTCTTAAAGCAGCGGTTTGATGCCTACGAAGACCGCGAGGCGCAGGTAACCATGCTCAAAGAAGTTGAGTCAGCTCTCGAGCAAGGTCAGCATCTGATGATCGAAGCAGGAACCGGAACCGGCAAATCTCTTGGATATTTAATTCCATCTCTTTATTACGGCTTAAAACAAGACAAAAAAATACTTGTAAGCACCCATACTATCAATCTTCAGGAACAGCTGCGGGAGCGGGACCTCCCGTTGCTCGATGAATTGTTTCCCTCCCGCTTTAAAGCCGCTGTTTTAAAAGGCCGAAGCCATTATTTATGCTTGCGCAAATTTGAGCAGAAGTTGAATACGCTTGATTTTGAAAATGGACGAGATGATAGGGTTACTGCCGGTCAGATGGTGGTTTGGCTCGGTGAGACGAAGCGCGGGGATGATGAGGAGCTTCACTTTGCAAATAAAGGAAGGCAATTCTGGCAAACGGTTGAGAGTGATTCGGATTCGTGCTTGAACAGGACATGTCCCTGGTTTAAAAAGTGTTTCTATCATCGTGCCCGCCATGATGCTAACACGGCAGACGTCATCATTACAAACCATTCGATGCTGTTCACTGACACGAAGGCGGAAAACCGTCTTTTGCCGGCATACAAGCATTTGGTCATTGATGAAGCGCATCATTTTGAGGAAGTGGCCGGCAAGCACCTGGGTATCGACTTGCATTATCATGGACTGATGAATACCCTGCACTGGCTGTATAAAGACAGCCGATCCGGTCAGCTTTCCACCTTGCGCTTTCGCCTGCAGAAGTTTGAGGACGAACGGTCACAGGGCTGGTGCAGCAAGATCGATCAGGCCGTAGAGCAGCTTGTGCTGCTTAAAGAGGAATGGGAGCAGCTGAGCGAATTGCTTTACCATCTACTTGCCTCAAAAAGCGACGGAGCTCAAACAGAGGGCAGCTCGCTTGTGTTCCGGCTGAAGAAGGAATCGCTCCCGACCGGTTGGGATAAGCTGTCCATATTGGAAGAAAACATGCACCTTCATTTTAACGAAGCTTTGAAGAGGCTTGATCAGCTGATTACGGAAATCAAAGAGGTTCAGGATGAGTACGATGTGCAAAGCTCCATCACTGATTTGACAGGAACCGTGAAAGAGCTCTACCGCCATCGGGATGCGCTTCATTTTTTCATGACGCAACCTGACGCTAATTACGTGTACTGGCTCGAAGGAGGCATGTACAATAAGAACCGATCGCTGCAGCTATTCTGTGTGCCGGTTGATGTCAGCGAAATGCTGAAGCAGTACTTTTTCGATGTGAAGGACAGCGTAATTATGACTTCAGCAACACTCTCGGTAGGGAAGTCGTTTGACTACACATGCGAGCAGCTGGGCCTTAAGGACGGGGAACCGAATAGTAAGCTAAAAACGGTTCAGTTGCCATCCCCCTTCAATTATCGCAAGCAGGCGTTGGTGGCCATCCCCCGGGATTTCCCTACACTGCGCGGAGCGAACGGCGAGAAGGAGTTTTTGGATCGATTGGTGCCATCGCTTGCGGAGGTGGCGCTCGAGACGCGCGGCCGCATGCTGGTGCTCTTTACGTCCAATCGAATGCTCAAAGCGGTGCATGCGGGACTGAAGGATATGCTTTCTCCATTCGGAGTGACCGTGTTGGGTCAAGGTGTAGATAGCAGTAACCGAAGCAAGCTGACGCGTCTGTTTCAGAATAGTTCCGCCAGTGTACTGCTCGGAACGAGCAGCTTCTGGGAAGGGGTCGATATTCCCGGGGATGCGCTTAGCTGTTTAGCGATCGTCAGACTTCCATTTCAGCCTCCCAACCATCCGCTCGTCGAAGCGAAGACGGAAAAGCTTAAGCAAAAGAACCTGAATCCTTTCATGAAACTGTCTGTACCGCAAGCGGTCATTCGCTTTAAACAAGGCTTCGGACGTCTAGTGCGTACAGCATCGGACAAAGGAATTGTCATTATATACGATACGCGCGTTATCGATACGAATTACGGCAAGTATTTCTTATATTCGCTGCCTGGTCCGAAAATTGAGCACATGAATTCGAATCAGCTAGTACCAAGAATAAAGCAGTGGATGGGTGGAAATGAAGCATGAAAACTCTAAAAATATCCGAAGCGGTCGTTCGTCGTCTTCCGATATATCTTCGGTTTTTGAATGAGCTAAGCAAGAAAAATGTACAAACGGTGTCCTCGCAGGATTTTGGACAAAAGCTGGATTTAAACCCTGCGCAAATTCGCAAGGATTTAGCCTATTTTGGGGAATTCGGGAAAAAGGGTATCGGATACGATGTTGACTATTTGATCGAAAAAATCCGACAAATATTGAAGCTGGATAAGGTGATTCCGGTCGCATTGGTCGGCGCGGGGAATCTCGGTCGGGCGCTTTGCAATTATAATGCCTATCTTAAGGATAATATGAAAATCGTGGCTGTGTTCGACTCACAACAAGCGAAAATCGGGGAATCCATCAACAACCTGAAGGTAAAGCCGATGGATGAGCTTGGAGATACGCTGCAGGAATTTAAAGTGCGTATCGGGATTATTACGGTTCCAGCCATAGAGGCGCAGCAGGTGGCTAACCAGTTTGTTGAAGCGGGTGTGGAAGCGATTCTTAATTTCGCCCCGATGATTATCAAGGTGCCGGGTGAGATTCGCGTTCATCATGCAGATTTCACTACCGAGCTGCAAAGCTTGGCTTATTATTTGGAGTAACTTTTGGATTAACGTATAAAGCCCGGGGCAAAATTCTTTGCACCCGGGCTTTATTTTTACAATGTAAATGAGAAGATGATTTTGTAAATTAAGAAGGCAAGCACCATACTGATCGGGATCGTAATCACCCATGTCATAACCATTCGAGTTACCGTGCCCCACTTGACATCGTGGAACCGCATAACGGAACCGGTACCGATAATCGATGATGAAATGACGTGGGTCGTTGATAACGGCATCCCAAGGTAGGTGGAGGTCTGGATGATGATCGATGAGTTCAAGTCGGAGGCAAAGCCATTGATCGGCTCAATCTTGAGCAGCTTTTTGCTCACCGTCTTAATAATTTTCCAACCACCGATCGAAGTCCCGAGTCCCATTGCGGTAGCTGCCGAGAGCTTTACCCAGAGAGGAACTTCCAAATCCGTTTGGTAACCCATGGCAACCAATGCGAACACGATAATTCCCATCGCCTTCTGCGCATCGTTACCACCATGAGAAAACGAGAGCAACCCAGCGGATATTACCTGAAAGCTGCGGAAGGTACGGTTGAGCTTTGAACGTGATTGATTTCCTCTAAGCAAGATCAGCTTACGGATGATCCACATGATGAGAATACCCGTACCAAATGCGATGATCGGCGATAAGATGAGTATAAGGACGATCTGCTGAAACCCTGACCAATTGACCCCGCTTAAACCAGCTCCCGCAATAACAGCTCCAGCCAGCGACCCGATCAGCGTATGGGACGATGATGAAGGAATACCGTAATACCAAGTGAGCAGATTCCATATGATGGCCGAGATTAATGCTGCGATAACGATATACATGCCGTTTTCGATCGCAGCCGGATTCGCTACGCTTCCGCCGACCGTTTTGGCAACTTCCGAAGAAAACAATGCTCCGATAAAATTTAATACGGCTGCGTAAAGCACGGCAAAACGCGGCGACAGTGCTCTTGTTGAAATGGAGGTTGCGATAGCGTTGGCCGTATCGTGAAATCCGTTAATAAAATCAAAGATCAGTGCCAAGGCTACGATGATGATAAGAATGGTTAACATAATGTCCTCCTAAGCATACTGGGAAATTCCTAAGTAACCCGTGCGGCGACTCAGGAATATCTCAACACGACGCTCTCCAGAATATTGGCTACGTCTTCGCATGCGTCGGTCGTCTGCTCCAAACGCTCGTAAAGTTCTTTTAGCTTGAAATCATGATATGGATCCTTCGGATTAGTAAAAATCTCACGAATACCTTCGCGCATCAGGCGGTCGGCTTCATTTTCCAAGCTGTTAATCTGAACCGTGTGTTCCGTGAGCTGCATGTACTTCTTTTTGGAAAGCAGCTTGAACGCATCTAGGATGTGCTGACAGCTGGCCACGATAACCGCGGAGAATTCTTTCATATATTTGTCAGATACGGTGATGTTCAAATAATCAAAACGTGCAATTGTAGCTTCGATCCCGTCCATGACATCGTCTACCTTAGAGGCAAGCTCCATAATATCCTCGCGGTCGATTGGAGTGATGAACACTTTATTCAGACCTTTGAAAATTTGATGCGTGATTTCATCGCCTTTATTCTCCAGATCCTTCAGCTGCGGGTAGAATGTAGCCGGAGGCTGATCTCCCATAACTGCGTTGCGAAACATCTGAGCCGCATGCAGTGTGTTTTCTGACGCTTTGATGAGTAGGAGAAGAAAGTCCGTATCGTTTTTTTTACTAAAAAGCATAGCTTATAGCCTCCCGAAAATCTAATGAATAATAGAATATTTATTGTAGCAAGCAAGATTATGTAGAAATTTGACGGTAAATTTCACAAAAATAAAAATAACACAATATACGCATGGAAAGCAATGAAAGTTTGTCGAGTTAGGATATGAAAAATGAGCTTCTTCTATGTAGTGATTCATGTGTTTGAAAATATACCTTTGCTTGATTTTGGAACGCTGAAGTTGTACATTGAAATCGGGATTGTAATCGAAGGGGAAGGGAATTTAACTAATGAAGAAAACAATCATTGAGAACGGCACTTTCATTACAATGGATGAAGGTAACCCCGTCATTCGCGGATTTATGACAATGGAAGGAAATCGAATTACATATATAGGGGAGCAGGCGCCCGATCCGGAAGCAACCTTCGATGAACGGATCGACGGGACGGGGAAGCTGTTCATGCCCGGTTTAGTCAATACGCATGGACATGCAGCGATGTCGCTCCTGCGGGGCTATGGGGACGATTTGGCGCTTCAGGTATGGCTGCAGGAGAAAATGTGGCCGATCGAAGGAAAGTTTACCGCGCACGATGTCCGGACAGGCACCAACCTTTCCGTGCTGGAGATGTTGAAGGGCGGTACGACATCGTTTGTTGATATGTATGACCATATGAACGAAGTAGCGGAGGCTGCGGTCGAAAGTGGCATGCGTGCGTGTCTGACCCGCGGCGTAATTGGCTTATGCTCCCGTGAGGAACAGGATGCCAAGCTGGCCGAGGCGATTCAATTCGCTAAAGAGTGGCACGGACAAGCGGAAGGCCGGATTACAGCGATGATGTCTCCGCATGCACCGTATACTTGCCCTCCGGATTATATTGAAAGAATTGTACAGGCCGCACACGACTTAAATCTTCCAATCCATATCCATATGTCAGAAACGGCTAGAGAAGTGGAGGAGAATGTGCAGCAGTATGGGGCAAGACCTGTAGCGCATTTGGAGAAGCTGGGCGTGTTCTCAAGACCGACGCTTGTCGCGCATGGAGTTCACCTGACGGATGAGGAAATTGCCGTCTTAAAGCAGTATGACGTACGTATCTCTCATAATCCGGGAAGCAACCTGAAGCTAGCAAGCGGAGTGGCCCGCGTACCTGAACTGCTCAAGGCTGGCGTCATTGTTTCGCTGGGTACGGACGGCGCGGCCAGCAACAATAACCTGGATATGCTGGAGGAAATCCGTTTAGCTGCGTTGATTCATAAGGGTGTCACCGGGGATCCTGTTGCTGTTCCGGCTGCTGAAGCTTTGAAGCTTGGGACACTGTATGGGGCTAAATCGATATGGCTTCATGATGTAGGTGCGCTGCAGCCCGGCATGAAGGCGGACTTCATTGCGCTGGATATGGATCAGCCTCATTATTTCCCGCGTACGAATTTTATTTCTCATATGGTTTATGCAGCGAGCTCAAGAGATGTCACTGATGTCTGCATCGACGGTCGCTGGGTCGTTAGAAAAGGCGAGTGTCTAACGCTGGATGAGGAAAAAATTAAATTTGAAGCGCAGCAATGCTTTGAACGGTTAACTTCAGGATAACGAGTAGGAGGGAGAGAGTCGTCGGTGAGGAAAAGCTGGAAGATCGCCGCGATTTCGATGATCGCGGCGGCAGTTTTATGCATCGGGATGATCTTAGCCTTTCGTGCAGTAACGAACAAGGAGTGGAACGTTCAACGAATGGCGGTTCAAACGGCATATGAGAAGACCTTATTGGCTAAAGCGATTAAAGTGGAGCGATTTGTAAGCGATAAATCGTACACTGTCATCTACGGGGAAGACAAAATCGGGCAGCCAGTTTATGTGTGGGTGTCCGATGATGAAATACGTACCGAAATGGGAACTGCTGGGCTGAATGCCGATCAGGCGAAAGAGATGGTAAAAGCCAAGCATCCTCATGCGGACGTGCTCAGGACAATGCTTGGCATTCAAGACGGACAGCCGGTGTGGGAAGTGTTCTATAAAATGAAAGTAGAAGGCGCGTCGCGCGTTCAATATTTTTACGATTTTTATACGTTTAAAGACGGACAGCCGATCGATACGTGGCGGTTATCCACACAATAACGGCAGGTTTGAAACTAGAAGCCGCGAGGGAGCAAGCTGATGAAGCGATGCCTTCGCGGTTTTATTAGATTCAGAATTCACGTATTTTCCACACATTACATCAACAATCGTATATATCATATGATATACTATGAGTATGTTAATTATGATATATTATTTTGGAAGGGGACGTTCATTTGAAACTGCGTCTTTTACCCGTTGTATTGAGTGTTCTTGTTTCGGCCTCCTTGCTATTTGGCGGCTACTTCGCATATCAAAGCTACGCTATGGAAAGCCCTCTTGAAAAAGTGGTGTCGGCAATACCTGGCGTTGAACTTGAAGCTATAAAATTATCGGGAAGCGAAGCAGAGCTGGAGCTTAAGGTTGCTCCAGGCACAAGTCTTCGTGAAGTATACCGAAATATCCAGAACGAGGGGCGTTCTACGCTCGGCAGCAGAGAGTTAAAGCTGAAGGTAGTGAACGAGCCGTCAGAGCGGCTGGAGCAGTGGTGGTCATCTGCACTGTTTGAAGTGGCTCAAGCCATGGAAACGAAGCAGTATGCGCAAATTCCAAAAACACTAGAGGAGCGTTCGGCCAAAAGCGAAGGTGTGAAAGCTGCGTCCGAAATGGATGATAAGTTTGTGTACATTACGATAACGGACGGTAATAACAGCAAGTACGTTATACTTCCAAGAACACCTGCAAAGCTGGGAGTGTGGACTAATGAGTAAATACGGTAAGGAAATATTAATCGGAGTTGTCCCTGTTCTCATTGCATTCTTGTTTTTTCTTGGCATCAATATGATACCTATTGTTTTTATGGCAGCTATTTTGGGAACTTTCTTGTATATGTCGCGTGCACGAAATGGCATGAATGTAGGTTCGGAGCGTAAAGCGAGGAGCAAAGCCCCTAGCTACATGACCTTTGACGAAATCGGAGGACAGGACCGGGCAAAAGGGGAGCTTAAGGAAGCTCTCGATTTCTTGATACGTGCAGAGGATATTCAGCGGCTTGGCATTCGTCCTCTAAAAGGGATATTACTGACGGGACCACCGGGAACGGGGAAAACGCTCATGGCGAAGGCTGCTGCTCACTATACGAATTCGGTATTTATGGCTGCGTCAGGCAGTGAATTTGTTGAGATGTATGTCGGTGTTGGTGCAAGCCGTATTCGAGATATGTTCAAAGAAGCTCGGACCCGTGCGGCCAAAGAGAATAAAGAAAGTGCCATTGTCTTTATCGACGAAATTGATGTGATCGGCGGCAAGCGTGATGGCGGTCAGCATCGGGAATACGACCAGACGTTAAATCAGCTTTTAACAGAGATGGACGGGATTCATACAAGCGAAACGCCGCGCGTGCTGATTATGGCCGCGACCAACCGGAAAGAAATGCTCGACCCGGCGCTGCTTCGTCCCGGACGTTTTGACCGGCATATTGAAGTTGATCTTCCGGATAAAAAAGGCCGTCTCCATATATTAAACATCCATGCGAAAAACAAACCACTTTCGGATACGATTGATATGGAGCTGATCGCGAGGGAAACCTTTCACTTCTCCGGAGCCCAGCTCGAGAGCGTTATGAACGAAGCTGCCATCTATGCGATGCGTGATGAGGCTGATAAGATCGGCCAGCAGCATTTGTCTTTGGCGGTCGACAAGGTCATGCTTGGTGAGAAAACGGACCGCGAATCGACAAAGGAAGAGCGGGAGCGCGTGGCCTTGCACGAGCTTGGACATGCTATTGCAGCGGAGCTGGTAAGGCCGGGCTCGGTATCGCAGGTCTCGCTGAGTCCGCGGGGGAAGGCGCTCGGCTTTGTAAGGCATAACCCTCAGCAGGATCAATATTTATACACCAAGGAGCAAATCGAGCATCAAATCATGATTGCACTTGGAGGCGCGGTCGCAGAAGAAATGTTCTACGGCGGTCGCAGCACGGGGTCGAGGAACGACTTCGAGCAAGCGCTGAACATGGTCCGAACCATGATGGATTCCGGACTTACCAGACTTGGGATCATCGATAGGGATATGGTAACAAAGGAAGAGCTGATGAAGGAAAATGCAGCTATTCTGGAGCAATTGACGACAGCTACAAGGCGGTTGCTGGAGCAGCACCGCGAAGTATTCGAGCAATCGCTTGATATCTTGATAGCAGAGGAAGTACTCTCAGGCAATCAGTTCAGGGATCTGCTGCAGCGGTCGATAAGCCGCCAAATTGCATAGAATTTGAAAGCAAATGATAGACCGAGGGCACATAGCCTTCGGTTTTTTTCGTTTTTCTATGTTTTTCAGCTAAATTCGCCAAAGGTGCAACTTTTTTGCGAAAGGATAGTCTAATATAATGGTAGATTTCACCACCGTCTTCCTTTTGCCGTCCGAAAGCAACAAAACCTTTCGGCATTCCACATAGACCAAATTACAAATTGAGGTGCATGATGAAAGTTTTAACTGCGTGGTTCACTATGTTGCTCTTGTCACTCCTGTTGATGCCTGTACTTGCGATGGCCGCTGCTCCGTCGATCCAGCTGTTTATGAACGGCAAGCAATTGGTCCCCGAGGTGGCTCCCCGTATCGTAAATGATAATACGATTGTGCCGATCCGTGTTATCGCGGAGTCGCTTGGCTCCAAGGTTTCTTGGGATCCTAAGGTGCGTAAAGTGTCGGTGGACAAAGAGGGTATCAACATCCAGTTGTTTATTGACAAAAAGCAAGCAATGGTTGCCGGCAAATCTTATATGCTCGAGACCGCTCCGACCATTATTGAGGGAAACACGATGCTCCCTATCCGTTTCGTAAGCGAGAATCTTGGTGTGGAAGTTAAGTGGGACGAGCCTACCCGATCCGTTTTCCTGTATCAGCAAGCAAGTGATGTAAAAGATGGAATGGCTTCAGAAAACGGTACGGAAAATAAGAAAGATCAAACTGGCGCTGGTGGTGCAGTGGCGGGCAACAATGGCTCTACCGATGGCAAAAACGCACAGGGTAGTAAGGATCAAGGCAAAGACAGCGAAAAGCCGGCTTCTTCAGTCGGTTCGGGTAACCCGGTGAAGGCTGGAGAACAACCGGTTGATAAAGGCGCAAACACGCCTACCATAGGATGTGTTGCACCTGAAAGTATCATCAAGAAAGCACCGCTTGCAGTCGCTAAATCCGATGTGTCTTCTGAGAAGAAAGATGCGGTGACTACAGGCAGTTCCAGTAATAAGGTTGAAGCGGTGAAGTTAACAAAGGTACAGTCCATCTCACTAAAGGACGATATGCTGTGTATTGAAACGTCCGTAGGAGAAGTTAAGCCTAACATGTTCAAGCTGTCCGGGCCTGACCGGATCGTCATGGACATTCCGGGTGCAGAGCTGCATGCGTCCTTGGCGGCGCTCGTGAATGAAAAAACGAAGGAAGGTAATGTGCCTTTAACCGAGCCAAGTGAAACCGTGGCAAAAATTCGCTATTCGCTATTTTCAAACGACCCATCTATCGTTAGAATAGTAATAGATTTGCAGAAAAAATCTGAATTGATCTTGTCAGACATGCTGCCAAGCGGTTTGATCATCGGTAAGTTTGTCAACGGAAAAGACAAGTTCCGGATTGTCATCGATCCCGGACACGGCGGGAAGGATCCCGGCGCCATCTCCAAGAATAACAGGCGCGAGAAAGATTTTGTACTTGCGCTTGGCAATAAAGTAAGCAGCCTCCTTCAGAATGATCCCAAGGTGGAAGTTCTGATGACAAGGTCTGATGATACTTTTATTGCATTATCGGATCGGGTAGCCCAAGCGCAGCAGTTCGAGGCGGATTTGTTCATTTCCTTTCATGCAAATTCAATAAACAAGTCAAACATTAGAGGTACGGAAACGTTCTATTGGACGGAGCAAAGCTCGGATTTTGCTGCTTTAATGCACCGTCATGTTCTTGAAGCTACGGGTTTTCCCGACCGAAAGGTCAAACAGGAGCGCTTCTTTGTGATTCGCAACACCACGATGCCAGCGGTACTCCTGGAAATCGGCTTTTTGTCCAATCCAACGGATGAAGCCGAGATGCATAAGGATGCATTTCAGAACCGGGTTGCCGCATCCATCGTTGCTGCCATAAAGAAGCAGTTGATTATCAACTAAGGAGTGGTAACGTTGAACAAGAACTGGCATAAAGTATTGGCGGCCACCGCCGTATTCACCCTGCTGCTTTCGGGCTGCGGACAGAGTAAGCCGCCCGCGCAGGGCGCAGGAGAAACTCCACCTGCCAATATGGGGCAAGGTTCACAGCAGGGGACGGATACGCCGCCTCAGACTGCGACGCCTGCACCGAACCAAGAGCAGAACAAACAAATGAAGGTAAAGACCTATTACAGTGATTCCAACTTCGAGAAGCTGATCGAGAAAGAAACGACAATTAGCTATAAGCAGGATGCAGATAAGTATCGAGCGGCGCTGGAAAGTTTGAAGACAAGTCCTGATAACCAATCACTTACGCTGTTTAAAGGCTTTACTTTTAACAAGGTTGACTTGAAAGACGGACAGATTACGATTGATTTATCCATGGCCCCCGAATCCCACCTGGGTTCCGGAGGAGAGGATATGCTTCTGAATGCACTTCAAAAGACGCTGTTTCAGTTTAGCGAGATCCAGGCCATTGAAGTGCTGGTAGACGGGGAGCAAGTAGAGAGCTTAATGGGACATATGGACCTGCCACATCCGATCAAACGAAACTAACGATGCATGTACGTCACAAGATAACCGAGGGGAGCTATGAAATACATGAAGACCAAGAAACAAAGGCAAGCGAAAAGGCTGGCTGCTGCCGTACTAGCGCTCTCTCTTACGGTCAGCGGCTCGGCTTTCGCCGAGCAAACAGGGACAGGAGTCAGCGCGAGGGCAGGAACGACAGTATCGGCAGGGGTAGTCCAAAGCTTTTCTGATGTGAGCCCACAGCATTGGGCAATTAAGCATATTACCAAGCTCGCTTCCATTGGCATTATTCAAGGCTATGAGAGAGCGGAATACCGTCCCGAAAACTCTGTTTCCCAACAGGATGTCATTGTCATGGCCATCCGAATGATGGGGTTGGAGGATCAGGCGCTTGATAATCAGACAGCGACGGTACTGCCTATATTAGTTAGCGATTATGCTAAGCCATATGTGGCTTATGCGTTTGACAAAGGATTGATCTTGACGCAAGAAGAGGCCGCAGATACGACCTCCAAAACAGCCTGGGGCTCCCGTGAAGCTACTCGTGAATGGGTGGCTAAGCTGGTTATTCGTGCCATTGGAAGAGAGGATCTTGCTCGTCAACAGGCGGCTTCCCCGTCTACATTCACGGATGCCAAAAACATGTCTGATTGGGCTAACGGCTATATTAATGCCGCAGCGGAGCTTCAGATCGTTCAAGGCTTTGAAGATAACGGCTTTCAGCCGCAGGGTAAAGTGACGCGGGCTCAAATGGCCACCTTCCTCAGCCGCGCAGACAAAGAGTTAACGACTCGTTCCGAACGTGTATCTATCGGCTACGTAATGGAGTTAACGGACCGAAAAATCAGCGTCCTGAATCATCAAGGCACAACGAACAGCTACACGATTTCAGCGGGTACGGTCATTTATAACGCGAAGGACGATACCCGGATTCCTCTTTCAACCATCAAGCTTACGAATGAAGTATATGTCGTACATAATCAAGGCGGCGCTTTGTATGTCGAGCTGACGAGCGATCAGGAACAGATGGAAACGTACGAAGGTACACTTGGGCAGACGTTCTTGGATCAAATGATGCTGTCCGTTCAGCAGGGCACTCAAAGCACCTTGTACAAGCTCGCTTCCAATGTAACGATAACGGATGCTTCGGGTCGCGGTTTCAGCTTAGGCTCGATCGAACCGGGAAGTATTCTGGAGTTGAAGCGTAATAAGCTGCTGCAGGAGAATGAGATTTCTCATATCATAGTTAAGCAAGCTCCATTAAGCAAAACGGCGGAAGGTACCGTACTCAACATCAATACGGACCAAAAGCAAATCACGTTCCTGGAGCAAACCACGGGACTAAACGAAACTTATCCATTCCCCGCGCTCGCTACCGTTACCATGCCTGATGGTACGATAACCGATCTGTCAAGGCTGCGCGTTGGCGATTCCGTCACGTATAACATTAAGTCCAACGAAGCGGTTTCAGTCACGATCCGCAAGCAGGCAGACGTCACGCAAGCAATGGAAGGCTCTTTGGAAAGTCTGAGCGATGACAAGAAGATTATGACGGTCAAAAAAAGCGGAGGCACTACACTCGGAGCTTATTTTATTGCCGATAATGCGGTGGTGTCCATCGAAGGCTTGCCGAACGCCAGCTTATTTGATATTGAAACGGGAGACACGCTAAAGCTGGATCTCGTGAACGATAAAGTGGTCAAAGTGAATGTGACGAGCCGTTCGGTGAAGCAATATGTTTTTGCTACCATTATTGGATACGATGCTGACAGGAAGCTGCTTACGATTGAAGCCGACAACGGGGAATTCGGAGTATTCCGCTTAACGGACTCGACCGCGATTAAATTCGGGGATGCCACACTTCCGGTTTCCAACTTCCAATCCATGTTTCTCACGAATACGGGCAACAAGAGAAAAGTGGATTTGAAGGTTTCCAAAGATAAAGTCGTGCAAGTTCAATTAACGCAATATGTCGAGGGCACCGTATCCCAGATTAACAGCACGACGAACGAGATGACCATACGGACGGTAGGAGGCCAAAATCTGACGTTCAAAGCGTACTCCAGCATCAAAGTGGAGCTGCTGAACAAACCGAATGGCGCCATGGCTGATTTGAAGGTCGGAGATTCGATACGCGCGAATGTGAATGTCGGGGACCAGACGATGATCACCGATATCGTTATGAAGCAGGCCGGGATGTATAAGGTGCTGTACACGACCCCTAGTTCCCGTCAGGTGAACGTGAAGGACGAGAATGGCTCGATGCTTACGTTTACGGTGGACAGCAATGACAAAATCATCAATCCGGGCAAGACATCACATGCGTTTGAGGACATCCAAGTCGACGAATATATCAAAGCGAGCTTCAATGGTATCAAGCTGGAGAATGTTACGCTTCTGAATACGCTGCGCGGCAAAGTGACGGGTGTGGACGCAACGCTGGGAACCGTGACTGTGCAGGACTTCCAAGGTAATGTTCAGGTGCTGCCGCTTGGATCTCAATTTACGATTAAGTTGAACGGAACGGTATCGGCTGCCATTACTTCTTTGAAGCCGAATGACCGGGTGGAATGGATCCGTGATGCGAATGAAAAAATAACGATTCATGTCGCTACAGCTTCCAACCGTGTTATATCCTCCTACTTGTATGAGGTGAATCAGTTGATTCTGAAGCCGACGGGCGGTAACGACAAGACGTCCTATAGCTTCTTCGCCAAAGCTTATTTGCATAAAGGCAATCAGACTGTTGCCGCCAATGCCTTCATGGAGAATGAAGAAGTGACAATTTATGTGCTTGATGATAAAATTATCGAGATAGAAAGGCCCTAATTTATTATTTATATGAAACTTTTTGCGTCCATCTGCCGTCTGTTCGGTAAGGTATACTTACCCTGCAGGCGGTTTTTTCGTAAAAAGTTCGTTTTTTGTCGTCCCGGGTCATTGCTTCGGCTTGCTCAATTCGGTAAACTGTAAGAAATGGGTGGAAAGCGAGGGACATACGATGAATCAAACGAAGACACGAATCATACTTGATCACATCGCCGAGATGTATCCCGATGCCCATTGCGAGCTTCATCATTCAAATCCGTTCGAACTGACCATTGCCGTCCTTTTGTCCGCCCAATGCACGGACGAAACGGTGAACAAAGTGACTGCCACATTATTTCAGAAATACAAGCGTCCTGAGGATTATTTGGCGGTACCGTTAGAGGAATTGGAGCAGGATATCCGCAGGATCGGATTGTTCCGAAACAAAGCGAAGAATATTCAAGCGCTTTGCGCGCTCCTATTGGACAAGTATGATGGAGAAGTTCCCCGAGAGCATGAAAAGCTGGTAGAACTGCCTGGCGTCGGACGGAAAACAGCAAATGTGGTTGTTTCCAATGCGTTCGGCGTACCTGCGATTGCCGTTGATACCCACGTAGAGCGGGTATCCAAAAGATTAGGCCTGGCGGGTGCGAAGGATACCGTGCTGGAAGTGGAGAAGAAGTTAATGAAACGGGTGCCGCGTGAGGAATGGACACTGACGCATCACCGGCTCATTTTTTTCGGGCGTTACCACTGTAAGGCGCAAAATCCGAAATGCGAGTTATGCCCGTTGTTGGAGCATTGCCGAGAAGGAAAAAAACGTATGAAAACGAACCCGAGTAGGAAACCTATACCAAAGGGCAGAACTGTCAAAAGCGTAAATGGAGAAAGGATCGGATAATAATGAAATGCATATCGGTATATACCAGTAACTTTGAAGTGTTCTCAGATATTTATGAGAAGGTGCTCCAAACGCCGCTTCAGGAAAATGAAGAATTGCAAGTGGACGGTGTGACTGTTTCGGAGTCCGGCAGCGTCCCGGAAAATTATTTAAACCGGATGAAGCAGCGACCTGAAGTGGTTGTGATGAAAGTCAAGGATAAAGACATTACGATTTTGCAGCACCGCGATGTGTTCGAAATTTTTATCCCTGAGACGGAAAATATGGTACACTAAAACCGAAGCAATTCGGTTTTTTTTTATTTTTCTTAGGAATCTTCAGGGGAGGGTGCTGCGAGTCAGTTTTACTGCTTTCGCTCCTTACTGAAGGGTAAAATACATAAAAACCGATATCGTTTGGTTTTTAAACAGCAGAGGATTAGGGGTAGAGAAACGGATGAAAAGCGTAATGACTTCTGGTGAGGGCATATCGGTTGAAGAGAAAAAGAAGTTCATGAACTCAGATGTAACGATGCAGGAGGCGGTCCGCCATCTACTGCATCAAGTCGAGCAGACAGGGGACAAGGAGAATGTCCGCAAGCTGACGCAGCTGCTGGCTAAAGCAGAGAGCGGACGGCTTCATTTAGCATTTTGCGGACATTTCTCGGCAGGGAAGTCTAGCTTGATTAACAAGCTTTGCGGACATATGCTGCTTCCTTCAAGTCCGATCCCCACAAGCGCAAACATTGTAAGTATCGTCAATGGGGAAGCCGGAGCCCGAGTAATTCATAGGGATGATACCTTTGGCGAAGGCGGAGCAGCGAAAATTGAGCAAGTGGCGCTGGATGATCTTGCGGAGCACTGCCGGAACGGTGAATCGATTGAAACGGTCGAGATCCGCTATCCGATTCCATTTCTGGAGTCGCATGCGGCGCTTTTGGATACACCGGGGATCGACTCAACGGACGACGCGCATCATTTGGCGACGGAATCGGCGCTTCATTTGGCCGATGTGGTGTTCTATGTGATGGATTATAACCATGTGCAGTCGGAAATCAATCTGGCCTTTGCAAAAAAAATGACGGAGTGGGGTAAGCCGCTTTATCTGATCGTCAATATGGTGGATAAGCACCGCGAACAGGAACTGCCGTTCACCTCTTATCAAGAGGGGGTTCGCGAGGCTTTCACGAACTGGGGCGTTCAACCGGCCGGTATCGTCTACACCTCGGTGAAAATGCCGGATCACCCGGCCAGCCAGTGGAGCGAGCTTACACGGTTGCTCAGCGGGCTGATCGAGCTGGGGGAGCCCTTGGTAGGGCTTAGCCTTGAGAAGTCGGCGCGCGCATTAGCGGCGGCGCATGCCGCGAAGATGGCCGAGGAGAACGATCCGGCTAAGGAAGCGCTGCATGCCCGAATCGCCGCGGACGAGGGGTACGAGTCTGCGCAGGAGCAGCTTCGCGAAGCGAGCTCTGAGCTTGCTCGGCTTATCGCGCTGCCGCAGAAGCTTGTGTTAGCGGCGCGCAAGGACGTGACGGCAGTGCTCGAAGCCGCGAACGTGATACCGGCCGTGACTCGGGATTTGGCGCAGGTCTATTTGGAGAGTCGTAGGCCGGGCTTCAAGGTCGGTTGGCTTGGCTCTGCGGCGAAGACTGCGGCGGAGCGGGAGCAGCGCCTTACCGCGATTCATCGCGACTTCGTGTCGCAGGTAGAGACGCAGGTGCAGCGTCACGTACAGCAATCGGTGAAGGCGATCTTTCAAGGCCAAGGCCTGCCGTCCGACATGGTAACCGAATTGACGGATCGAATCCAGCCAGAGATCACGCCTGAGTGGATGGCGGCTCAAGTAAACGAAGCGGCCAGCTTTGGCGGGGAATACACAATGACGTATTCGAAGCAGATTGCGGCTGAAGCGAAAGCCATGTATCGCAAGCAGTCGTTCGCTGCGGCTGACGAGCTGGCTGAGGCTCTCGCAGCGGCGCTGAAGTCTCGCATTGAGGCGCTGCGCCAGCAGGTCGCCGATCTTGACGCGCGGCTGGACGCCTCGCGCGAACTCGAGCGGCTCGCGCGGGCGGAGGCCGCCTACGGCGAGTCGCTGCTTGCGCAGCTCCCCGCCGCGGCGGCGCCCGCGCTGCCTGCGCCTGCGGCGACGGCTGCGCCTCAAGCGCAGCCGTCCGCTTCGCCCGCCGGGCGCGAGCCAAGCGAGGGACTCGCTTGGCTCGCGCAGCAGGCGGGCCGCGGCCCGGGGGCCGGCGGAGCTGTGCTCGCCGCGGGCGGCCATCGCAGCCGGCTGCGCGATGCCGCAGCACGGCTGAACGCCGCCGCGCAGGAGCTGGACGGCGCAGCAGCGCTGCAAACTATCCGCCGCTCCTTGCAGGAGAAGGCGGAGCGGCTGGAGAACAACCGCTTCACTGTAGCGCTGTTCGGTGCCTTCAGTGCAGGCAAATCGAGCTTCGCCAACGCATTGATCGGCGAGCGGGTGCTGCCCGTATCGCCAAATCCGACCACGGCGGCGATTAACAAGATCATGCCTCCCGATCCGGAGGCCGGTTGGCCGCATGGAACCGCCAAGGTAAGGCTGAAAAGCCGGGACAGGCTGACGGCCGACCTTCTTTACTCGCTTGAAGTGCTAGGCGTGCCTGCCAATACGCTGGATGGGGCGCTGGAGATCGTACGACGCTTAAAGGCGGATCAGGTGCCGGGCAAAGGCAAGCCGCACTACGCCTTCTTGAAGGCGGTGGAGAAGGGCTGGGCGGAGATGAGCCCGAGCCTCGGGCAGGAGCTTCGCGTTACGGCGGACCAGTTCGGCGACTATGCCGCCGACGAAGCCCGTTCATGCTTCGTCGATCTGATCGAGCTTTATTACGCGAATCCGCTCACGGAGCAGGGTGTCGTGCTGGTGGATACCCCCGGAGCGGATTCTATCAACGCCCGCCATACCGGAGTGGCCTTTGAATATATCAAAAATGCCGATGCGATTCTGTTCGTCACCTACTACAATCATGCGTTCTCGCATGCGGATAAAGAATTTTTGCTCCAGCTGGGTCGTGTGAAAGATAGCTTCGAAATGGATAAAATGTTCTTTGTCGTCAATGCTGCCGATCTGGCTTCTTCCGCAGAAGAGCTGGAGGGAGTCGTGGACCACGTGGAAAGCAACCTGCTGCAGCACGGTATCCGTCAGCCGCGCATTTACCCGCTTTCAAGTTATTATGCACTAGAGGGTAAGCTGCAGAAGGAGGAAGAAACGATTAGCCAATCCGGAATTCTCCGATTCGAGCAGGAGTTCGTCCGTTTCACCTTTGAAGAGCTTACGGAAATGGCTATTCTTGCAGGGGACGCGGATATCCGTCGTGCAGCGGATACGCTGCAGCGATGGATGAGCAGCGCAAGGGAGGATGCGACGGAACGGAGCCGGCAAGCCGAAGCGCTGCGGACATCATTGAGCGCGGGTGTCTCGCTGCTGGAGCGGCAGGACGGAGATGCCGATGCGCGGGAGCTGGCAAGGGAAATTCAAGAGCTGCTCTATTATGTCAAGCAGCGGACGCAGTACCGTTTTGGCGAGTTGTTCAATCTTGCCTTCAATCCGTCCGTGTTCCGTGAGGATGGCAGAGACGTGAAAGCGGTGCTTCAATCGGCCTGGGAGGACCTACGGCGTATGATTTCGTTTGATTTAACGCAGGAGGTGCTTGCGACCACGCTGCGTATAGAGAATAAAATCAACAAACTGCTTAAGCAATCGGCAGAGACATGGGCAGCCGCGATCCAGGAGAGAGGGATTGCGTCCTTTGACTCTCCGGGCTTTGAGCCGAAGAAGCTGCGCACACCGGAGCTGACGCCTTTGCTGCACGCGGAGGATATTCAAGTCAAATGGCTTGCCAGCTACTATAAAAATCCCAAGCATTTTTTCGAGGGGGATGGGAAAGCCCAGCTCCGCCGGGAATTGGAATCGAGGTTGAACGGTCCGATGGACCGCTTTGTCGAAGCTCAAACCGCACTGCTGGCAGCAGCTTATGAGGCTCAGCTGCGCAGCGCGACGACGGAGCTTGCGGACCGCCTGGGTCAAGCGCTGGAGGAGCACGCTTCCGGTTTGATCGAAGCGCTCGAAATGAAGCTGGACCTGAACGCGCTGCAAGCCAAGCACGATCGGCTGCTGAACTGCATTGGAGATGTTCATTAATGTTACCAGGGCTGTCCATTCGTGGACAGCCTATTTTATATGGTTTAGTATGCCTTGGCAAGCCTCCCTAATTCCTGAATGTAAGCGGGATTTAGGGAGGTTTTTTGTTTTCTTGTCTTATCTCGGCATGAACGACATATATATGGTGAGGGCATCTAACTTTCTGGAAGCTATTTACATAACCCGTAAAACCGTATCAAGGGGGTAAAAGACATTGAAGAACCGCACGAGCGCAAGGAGAAGGACGCTGGCTTTCATTCAATGGTTTACAGCCTTTGCTGTGATTGTGGTTGTCGTGATTTCGGGCCGATGGTTTGTAAAAGCCCAAACCGTGGTCCTATACGATGTTTTCTTGGACGACCAATTGGTGGGTACGGTGTCCGATGCCGAAGTGGTCAAGCGCTGGAAGGCGGATCGCTATGAGGAAGCAATGCAGCGGCACTCTTATTACCGGGTTACTTCGAATCTGGAGCGGCTTCGCTTTGAGGATAACAAGAAGTTACGTGGAGTGTATGACGATAATGCCGTCCTGGCCGCGTTGAACGAACAAATCATATTTTCTTATTTTGCAGTAGAAATTCGGATTGACGGAAGAACAGTCGGTATTGTAAAGGATCCCATGACGGCAACCGCACTATTGGACCAGGTGAAGGCGCCTTATACAGCATCAATCAAGCGGAAGGAGGTCACTGCTCTGTCCGAGGGTCGAGAAAAGAGGACAGCGTCCGAAGTGCGGACAACCGCCGAATTTTTGCAAAAGGTGGAGCTGGTGGAAACAGCCGTGATACCGGGTGAAGTGGAAGCTTTCGAGGCCGTGTTGGACCGGATTGTAAACGGTGATGTTCAGCCTATGGAATATACGGTGCAAAGCGGGGATTGCATCTCGATTATCGCGCAAAGGTATGGGATTTCTTCAAATAGGATTCGAGCGAACAATCCGGGTGTTAAAAATGATCTCATTCGCATCGGCCAAAAGCTGGCCCTGACGGTAAAGCAGCCTTTGCTTACCGTAGTAACGACCGAGACGCGGACGGAACAAGTGAAGGTACCTAGCGGAATAAAATATGAGAAGGACAATGAGCTCAAAGCCGGCGTCATTCAGATTGTATCGAGCGGCAAGCCTGGGTTAAAGCAGGTGTCTTACCAAACGATCCGCGTGAACGGTGAGCAAACGGAAGAAAAAATGATCGGTGAGGCGCTGATCGAGGCGCCAGTGCAAAGCATCGTTCGGCAGGGAACGAAAGTGATCCCCGGATCAGGGACAGGGAAATTCGCCATGCCGGTGCTTAGCGCCAAAGTGAGCAGCGAATTTGGTCTTCGATGGGGCAGAAATCATAACGGTACCGATTTCGTGTCCGATCAGCGGGGGATTTTGGCTTCCGACAACGGTAAGGTCGTATTCGCCGGCTGGAAATCAGGCTATGGGAACTGTATTATCATTGATCACGGCAACGGGTTCGAAACGTTGTATGGACATCTAAGCAAGCTGGGGGTCCGTGAGGGCGAAGTCGTTAAAAAAGGTGAAAAAATCGGCAGCATGGGCAGCACAGGCAATTCTACGGGTGTCCATTTGCATTTTGAAATTATCAAAAACGGCCGGCAGCAAAATCCAATGAAATATTTTAGCTTATAACGGTCCGCTCTTCGTCCGGTCCGTCATATTTGATTGGTTTTTGACGGACTGCTTCGGCGGTATTGGTTTAATTTAATCCCTCGTTATTTCCTCACTCAACCACCATGATCCTTTGAACCAAACCTTATACAAATGTTATACGAATTACTTTGAGCTTATGCTGCAATAGTTGAAGCAATGCTTGTGCAATCGTTTGCGTACAAGCTTATTTGTTTTGGGCTTGAACCGAATTGAAACTGGACATATGTTTGCAAATCAGGGCACAAACCGCTACTCTAAAAAGGGATGTAACTTGATTTTAAAGAAAGAAATGGGGGAGAGCAGGTGAAATCATCACGATGGATATGGCGTACGATTGGGTTGTCGGCGCTGGTGTCCACGATGCTGTGTGTAGTGGGATTCGCATATGCCGTGAACCAGATCATGTTTCCTAAGCCTGTCGTATTGGGGAATACAGGGGAGGTTTCTCAGCCCGCAGAGCAGCAGCCGAAGCAGGATACTTGGGCAGCGAAAGAGCAGATTCGCATCGTCGCTCTGGGGGATTCATTAACGGCGGGGACCGGAGATTTGACGGGCAAGGGATACGTCGGACAAGTGAGGGACAAGCTGGAGCAGCAGATGATCAAACCGGTATTCGTTTATAATAACTTTGCCATCCCCGGCTTCCGCACGTACGATTTGTTGAAAGATTGGGATGGTAAAAAAGAGGACTTGGAGAAAGCTCTTGGCGAAGCCGACCTGGTGCTGCTGACGATTGGCGGCAACGATTTATTTGAGGGCGGAGCGGATATTTTCGATACACAAGGCGAAGAGGGAGCACAAGGCGCGTCTGCATCGCAAGCCATTGCGGATTCGTCTCAAGGCTCCGATGGGACAAGCCCGCAAAGCTCCCAAGGGACACCGGATACAGGAGAAGGCTTCAACCCGGCAGCAGCAGCGCAGCGGATTCCGGAAGCGCTGAATCGACTAGAACAGGTGTTTGACCGGGTTAGCAAGGCAAGCCCCGGTGCGAGAATCATGTACGTGGGCTTGTATCATCCGTTCCTGGGTCTGGACCCCAATCGGGCAGGGTCTCCGGTGATTCAAGGCTGGAACACGGCCGCTTTCGAACTGGCCAGCCGTCATCCGAATATTACGGTCGTGCCGACCTATGATTTGTTCGAGCTGAATTTGAATAAATACTTATATAGCGATCATTTTCATCCGAATCAGGAAGGTTATGAACGGATTGCGGAGCGGATTGTTGATATATTGAAATAAAAAGCAAGGGGGAGGTTGAGGCTATGTCGCTGGTCAACTCACAAGAAACAGCACAAACCAAAGGAAGAGACGCTCAGGTTGTTTTGTCTGTAAATGACGTGAAGAAGAAAATCGGCAAACGCCTGATAATTAAAGGTATTTCGTTTGAAGTGTACGCCGGTGAAATTTTCGGATTTCTTGGTCCGAACGGCTCAGGAAAGACGACAACGATCCGTATGCTGGTCGATTTGATCCGTCCTACGGAAGGCTCAATCCAAATATGCGGTTATGATGTGCAGAAGGAACATAACGAGGCGCTTCAGTACATCGGTTGTATCGTGGAAAACCCTGAGCTGTACGGGTATTTGAGCGGATGGGAGAACCTGGAACATTTTGCCCGCATGCTCCCTGGAATTACTGAGAAACGGATTTATGAGGTCGTCGAAATCGTCGGGATGGACCGACGTATTCATGACAAGGTGAAGACCTATTCTCTTGGGATGAGACAGCGTCTGGGCATTGCTCAAGCGCTCTTGAACAATCCAAAGCTGTTGATCCTGGACGAGCCCACCAACGGTCTTGATCCCCAAGGCATCAAGGAGCTGCGTGAGTTTATCCGGAAGCTGGCGAATTCAGGTCTTAGTCTTTTTATATCGAGCCATTTGCTTAGCGAAATTCAACAGATGTGCGACCGCGTAGCCATTATCAGTCAAGGAGAGGTGATTAAGGTCGGTGAGGTGTCGGCGTTAGTGGACCAGTCGACCAGCACGGTCGTTTGGAGCGTTACTCCTGTGGAGAGGGCGCTGGATATCTTGAAGGCTGAGCCCGAGGTGGTGGTCAATACCAATGAGGACAAAGATCCGGGAGCAGCCCAATCCGGTACAGGAGTACCCGTGCCTCGGATCATAACGCAATTGAATCCCGATGCGATACCGGAGCTGTCGCGGCGCATAGTGGAAGCGGGGGTGCAGCTGTACGGTATTGAGATCAAAAATCCTACGCTGGAGGATTTATTTTTGAAGCTGACGGAGGGGGAGCGCATTGGTTAGCTTGTATCCGCTTGTAAAGAACGAGTGTATCAAAATCGTTATGAAGAAGAGACTGCTGGTCGTGCTGCTCATTCTTGCTGCGATCATTCCGATGTTTACCTACGCACAGATGAAAGTAACTCAAAACAACCTAAAGCAGTTTGGAACAAACGACTGGCGTGCGGAGCAGCGTCAAAAAATTGTTGATTATACACGTAGCCTTGGGAGCAACCGTATGCCTGAGGAGTGGAAGCAGTGGCGCCGGGTCGAAGTCATGCTGGCGCAATATTACTTGGATAAAGATGTGAATCCGGCTTCGCCGAACGGGGTAACCTTTACAAGAGAGTTCGTGAAAAATGCGGTTGGTCTGTTCATCCCGCTCATGGTGATGGTGATTGCAGCCGATTTGGTGTCAGGCGAACACACCTCCGGAACGATCAAGCTGCTGCTGACAAGGCCCGTCGGGCGGTGGAAAATACTGCTTAGCAAGCTGATTACCTTGATATTGTTCACTTCAATTATCGTCATTGCGACCGGACTGCTTGCGTATCTCATATCCGGTGCGGTCTTCGGTTACGGAGGATGGGATATGCCCGTCTTTTTCGGATTTCAGCTGTCGGGAACCGAGGTTGATTTCTCTTTAGTCCGCCCGGTCGAGCAGTGGCTATATCTGATCATGCAGTTCGGGCTGGTCTGGTATTCCGCGCTAATTGTGGCCTTGATGACGCTGATGGTATCCGTAATATTCCGCAGCACGGCAGCAGGGATGGGTATCATGCTGGCGGTGCTGATCTCAGGAACGATTCTGAGCAACATGGTGTCCTCGTGGGAAACGGCAAAATATTTTTTCATGGTGAATTTGGAGCTTACCGATTATTTAGCTGGTGCACTTCCGCCCATCAAAGGCATGGATTTGCCGTTTTCCTTAGCCGTCTTGACGGTATGGGGTCTGGTATCCGTTCTTGTATCTTTTGTGGTGTTCACGAAAAAAGATGTATTGAACTAATCCGTTCAAATGTTATAATGCATGTTAGCTGAATGGAGACAAAAGGTGTGTAGGAGGCTTCAATGGCGGAACAACTAGATATCTTTGGAAATGGAGCAGCGCCGGCGGATTACGGTGCGGACGATATTCAGGTGCTCGAGGGACTTGTGGCGGTGCGTAAACGGCCGGGAATGTATATCGGCAGCACTAGCTCATCGGGTTTGCATCACTTGATCTGGGAGATCGTGGACAATGCGGTAGACGAGCATCTGGCCAAATATTGTTCGCAGATCGATGTCATCATTCATAAGGATCAATCGGTGACGGTACAGGATAACGGCCGCGGCATACCGACCGGCATGCACAAAACAGGCATCCCCACACCGCAAGTGGTGTTTACGATTCTACATGCGGGTGGCAAGTTCGGAGGCGGAGGGTACAAAAAATCCGGCGGTTTACACGGCGTCGGTGCATCCGTCACGAATGCGCTGTCCGAGTGGCTGGAAGTGGAAATTTACCGCGAAGGCAAAACTCACCGTCAGCGGTTCGAATACTGGGTGGACAAGCAGGGCAAAGAGCATGTCGGGGAACCGGTCACCGGACTTGAAGTAACCGGCACAACCCGTAAAAACGGCACGAAGGTAACATTCAAGCCGGACAAACGCGTTTTTCAAGGCGGTATCACAGTCAATTATGATACGCTTTATGAGCGCTTACAGGAAATCGCGTTCCTGAATTCGGGACTCAAGGTCACGGTGATAGATGAACGCGCGGGAAAGCAGGAGACATTCCAATACGAAGGCGGCGCCAGTCAATTCGTCCAATTTTTGAATGAAGACAAAGTGGTGCTGCACGACGTGATTCATTTTGCTCAGGAAAAAGACGAAATCGAGGTCGAGGTAGCCCTTCAGTACAACGACGGCTACACCGAAACGCTTGTTTCGTTCGTGAACTCCATACCTACCCGCGGCGGCGGAACGCATGAGACCGGCTTTAAAACTGCGTACACTCGTGTGATGAACGACTATGCCCGCAAGAACGGCATGCTGAAGGAAAAAGAAAAAAATCTGGATGGACAAGACCTGCGCGAAGGCATGATGGTGGTCATTAACATCAAGATGGGCGAGGTCGAATTCGTAGGTCAGACGAAAGACCAGCTCGGGAGTTCTTCGGCTCGCAGTGCAGTCGATTCGGTCGTTTCCGACAAAATGGCTGTATTCCTGGAGGAGAATCCACAGGTTGCGCAGTTGATCATGAAGAAGGCGATTCAATCGGCAAGAGCCCGCGATGCGGCGCGCAAAGCCCGTGAGGAAATCCGCAGCGGCAAGAAGGGTAAGAGTGAAAGCTCCAATCTTGGAGGCAAGCTTACGCCTGCGCAGTCGAAGGATTACACTCGCAACGAGCTGTTCATCGTCGAGGGCGATTCGGCCGGCGGTTCGGCCAAGCAGGGCCGAGATTCCCGGCATCAGGCTATCCTGCCGTTGAAAGGTAAACCGATGAATCCGGAAAAAGCCAAGCTTCTCGATATTATGAAAAACGATGAATATAAGGCCATTATTGCAGCGATCGGAGCAGGAGTCGGTCCGGAGTTCGATGTAACAGAAAGCAATTATGCCAAAATCATCATTATGACCGATGCTGACACGGACGGCGCACATATCCAAGTGCTGCTGTTGACGTTCTTTTATCGTTATATGAAGCCGCTAATCGACGCTGGAAAAGTCTACTTAGCCCAGCCGCCGCTGTATAAGGTGACCAAAAAGGCAGGCAAAGCAAGCACGGTGCGCTATGCGTGGACCGATGAGCAACTTCAGACATTAATCAAGGAGCTCGGCAAGAACCTAGAGCTGCAGCGTTACAAAGGTCTTGGCGAGATGAATCCCGATCAGCTGTGGGAGACGACGATGGATCCGGCTACACGCACGCTCCTGCAAGTGCAGATTGATGATGCAGCCAAAGCCGAACGTCGTGTATCTACGCTGATGGGGGATAAAGTGGACCCGCGCAAGCGCTGGATTATCGAGAACGTGGATTTCACGGAATTTGAAGAATAAAGCGGCTGTATTGCTCCGCAACACTAAAGCTTTAGTGAAGTCGGAACGATATGGACATGATGAAAATATATTATCTGGGTAGACGGGGGGCCTTCTGTGAGCATACTCGAAAACTTTTTACCGGCCTTTCTGGAAGAAGTTGTAGGCGACCGGTTCGGCAGGTATTCCAAATACATTATTCAAGACCGGGCGATTCCGGATGTGCGCGACGGGCTGAAGCCGGTTCAGCGGCGGATTCTTTACTCCATGTACGATGCGGGTAACACTCCGGACAAACCATACCGCAAATCGGCCAAAACTGTTGGTGACGTTATGGGTAACTACCATCCGCACGGGGATTCATCGATTTACGAGGGCATGGTGCGCATGGCGCAGCCTTGGAAAATGGGGCATGTGCTGGTCGACGGCCATGGTAACTGGGGCTCGCAGGATGACGATCCGGCTGCTGCGATGCGTTATACGGAAGCGCGTCTGTCCGAAATCGCGATGGAGCTGCTGCGAGATATTGAAAAGCGTACGGTACAGTTCAAAGATAACTTCGATAATACGACGAAGGAGCCGGTTGTGCTGCCTTCGCGTTATCCTAACCTGCTTGTGAATGGTGTAAGCGGGATCTCATCCGGTTTTGCAACTGAGATTCCTCCGCACAATCTGCGCGAGGTGATCGATGCTTGCATTGCGCTGATCGACCAACCGGACATTACGCTGGAGGACTTGATGGGCGTCGTCAAAGGGCCCGATTTTCCAACCGGCGGTATTATTATGGGCTTGGAGGGTATCCGCGATGCGTATCGGACCGGTAAGGGCCGCATTTATGTAAGGGCGCGTACATCGATCGAAGAGGTGCGCGGCGGACGCCAGCAGATCGTTATTACGGAAATTCCTTATCAAGTAGTCAAATCCCGACTTGTCACCGCTATGGAAAACATCCGCCTGGAGAAAAAAATCGAAGGCATCTCGGAAGTCCGTGACGAAAGCGGCCGGCAGGGTCTGAGGATCGTTGTTGATCTGAAGAAGGATGCGGATGCGCAGGGAGTTTTAGCCTATTTGCTGAAAAAGACGGATTTACAAGTCACTTACAACTTTAATATGGTTGCGATTGTAAACAAGACACCAAAGCAGCTCGGCTTAAGGGAAATGCTGGTGGCTTACATTAAGCACCAGAAAGAAGTGGTTACACACCGTTCCCAGTACGATCTGGAGAAAGCGGCAGACCGCGCCCACGTGCTCGAAGGATTGGTTAAGGCGCTGAATATCCTGGACGAGGTCATCGCTGCGATCAAAGCCTCGAAGAACCGTCAAGACGCGCAAAACAATCTGGTAGAAAAATTCGGCTTCACAGAACGCCAGGCGGATGCTATTCTGACACTGCAGTTGTACCGTCTGACGAATTTGGAGATTCATTCGCTGGAGAAAGAGCTCCATGAAGTGCAGAAAACGATAGCGTATCTGCAAGGAATTCTAGGGAGCGAGAAAAAGCTTCTGGGCGTTATAAAGCAGGAGATTACACAAATCCACGATAAATACGGCATCAACCGCCGTTCCAATATTCAGGACGAAGTGGAAGAGCTGAAGGTAAATCTAGAGGTCATGGTGACCGCCGAGGATGTATTCGTTACGCTTTCGAACGAAGGATACATCAAGCGCACCGGGAAGCTCTCCTTCATCCGTTCCGGTGGAGAGATTGACAAAACCGGGCTGAAGGAAGGCGATTACCTTCGCAGCTTGCTTGATGTCAATACACTGGAGAATCTGCTGATTTTCACACAAAAGGGCCAATACTATCTGCTTCCGGTGCATCAAATACCGGAGTACAAGTGGAAGGAAAACGGTACGGCCATCGTGAATGTGATCCCGATTCCGAAGGATGACCGGATCGTTCACGTTCTTCCCGTGAAGGACTTCGAAGCGGCGGGCAAATCTCTCGTATTCATTACGCGAAGAGGGCAAGTGAAGCGGACGGAGCTGAAAGAGTACGCAACGAACCGCTCCATCGGCATCGTAGCTTGCAAGGTCGGGGAACAGGATGCGGTGCTGGATGTCAAGCTGAGCAGCGGCTCCAAGGAGCTTCTGCTTGTGACGCGGCTCGGGATGGCAATCCGCTTCAAGGAAGACGAAGTCAACCCGATGGGGCGCGCCGCAGGCGGCGTTCGCGGGATTCAACTGAAGGAAGCCGACGAAGTGGTCTCCGCTGAGTGGCTGGACGGGGATGAAGGAGAAGTATTGGTCGTATCCGACATGGGCTACGCCAAACGTTCGCTGGTGGTCGATTATCCCGTACAGGGCCGCGGCGGCAAGGGAATTTTCACGTTTGAATTTAAAGAAGGTAAACGGGTGAAGCCGAATGGCACAGGAATTCGCGGTGCATTCGTCGTGAAAGAACCGTTCGACGTGACCGCGGTATTGAGCACTGGCGAGAGAGCCGACTTCTCGACAGAGCAAGCGCCGATTGAGGAACGCAAGTCTGTCGGTAAGCAGGTTATTCCGCTGAGCAAGAGCGATAGTATCAGTGTGCTTCTCAAGTTTACCTAATCCTTAATCATAACTGGAGTAGTTCGGCTCCACTTTGTCGAGCAGCTCCAGCATCATTTGCAATGCGGCCCATACCGGTATCGAATCGTCCAGCTTTTCGAGCCAGTGTGGGTCGTTAATTATGCCTTTCTTTAAAGCGTTTTCTCCGATTTGCTTCTTCCAGGCTTCCACTAATGTTCACTCCTCGTTTACACGGATTGACAAGCTCCGCCGATAGGCGAACGTCCCTTGTGCATTATATGTTGAACATCGTCAAATGGTACCTGATTTTATCGTTTTATGTCCTAAAATATTTATGGTATTAACCTTTTAAAATATAGGATCAAATGCTATAATTTAGGTAAGAAATGGTTCTACAGGAGTGATGAATGTGGTAACCCAAGAGTTTGCCAAGCTCTGGTGGAAATTGTCAAAGGATCTCAGAACGCATATGGAATCAGAGTTGGCGCCCACTTTGACGGAAGGGCAGCTAACGGTGCTAGAGCTGTTGATGTTCTCCGGACAGCAGCAAATGAAGCCCTCGGATTTCACGGATGTTTTGGCGACGACGCCGGCAGCGGTAACGACGCTTCTTGATCGAATGGAGAAAAGCGGATTGATCTTCAGGGAGCGGGACGAGAAGGACCGCCGTATTGTTTGGGTATTGGTAACAGATAAGGGGCGAAAGGAGTGCGAGCGCGGCTTGCAGATTCGTGAACGATTCTTACAGAATTATCTCAGCCGTATCTCGTCACATAACCAGCAGCTTCTCATTTATCTGCTCGGTAAAGTGGCCAACGCTTAACGTTTATGCTTATTAAAGGAGAAGACCTCCCTTATGGCTTGAGGGCCGGGAGGTCTGATGCTCTTGGTTGTTCCTTGTACCTTATTCGCAGCCTTTTTTTCAGAGGTGCCACAAGTTCCAGGGATATGCTTTAGGAGGATGGGAAGAAAAGCTCAGGGATTCCTTGGTCACTGGGTGCTCGAAGCCGAGCAGAGTAGACCACAGCGCGATTTGCTGTCCCTGCTGGGCCGAGCGGCCTCCGTACCGTTGATCGCCAACCAGAGGACAGCCAATCTCCGCAAATTGCACCCGGATTTGGTGGGGGCGTCCGGTGTGCAGCTTGACCTGTACAAGTGACAGCCCGTCCTGATGGCCGAGCACCCGGTAGTCCAGAATCGCTTCTTTTGCACCGGGATTCGACTGAGGAACGACAGCTACCCTATTCGTCTTCGTATCCTTCAACAAATGGTGCTTTAGCGTTCCCTGTGGTTGAGCAGGACGATTGTGAAGAACGGCCGTATACTCCTTGCGGATAGAGCGTGTGCGAACCGCATCGGAGAGCCGCGACGCCGCTTTGGAGGTTTTGGCGAATACCATGACGCCGCCGACCGGACGGTCCAGCCGGTGGACCAGCCCGAGGAACACGTTGCCGGGCTTTTGATGACGCTCCTTCAGATCGGCCTTAATCAGCGTGAGCATATCGGGATCCCTGGAATCATCCTCCTGAGTAGGTACGTTCGGCGGCTTGATCACAACGATAACATGATTATCTTCGTACAGCACGTGAATGGGATGAGAAGCGCCGGACATTCGTTACGCCTCCCAACGCCCCAGAATACCGCAAGGAAGCGTAAGCTTGGAGGCTGTAATCGGCAGGCCAATCTCTCCACAGGATATTGTTCCTCCGTATGTACGTCCGAGAGATAGCGTCAAAATGTTATTGAGCACGGTAGCCGAGATGCCTGTCGTGTAAGAATTGATCAGGAAAAACAATGGCTTGTCCGTCAATATGCTCATGCATGTTTCTACAAAAGGGTAAAGGTTCGTTTCGAGCTTCCATGTCTCGCCGTTTGGACCCCGACCATATGAAGGAGGATCCATGATGATGGCGTCGTATTTGCTTCCTCGCCGCTGTTCCCGCTGCACGAACTTGAATACGTCATCGGTGATGAAGCGAACCGGACGCTGGCCGAGGCCGGAGAGCTCTAAATTTTCTTTAGCCCACTGCACGACGCCTTTGGATGCGTCGACATGACATACTTCAGCCCCTGCTGAAGCGCACGCGACCGACGCGCCACCGGTATAGGCAAATAAATTCAAGACGCGAATCGGTCTGTCGGCGCTGCGGATCTTATCCATCATCCAGCTCCAGTTTACCGCTTGCTCGGGAAATAACCCGGTGTGCTTGAAGCTCGTAGGTTTGATGTGAAAGGAAAGTCCTTGATAAGAAATCGTCCAGCGCTCGGGAATGTCCTTATTGTAATCCCAGCCGCCGCCGCCGCTGGAACTGCGGTGATAGTGAGCGTCCGCACTCCGCCAAATACCGGCTTCCTTGGAAAATGGCCATATAATTTGCGGGTCGGGACGTCTTAGAACAATGCTGCCCCACCGTTCCAGCTTTTCACCGCCGCCGGTATCGATAAGCTCGTAATCTTTCCAATCTTGTGCTGCATACATAAATAGCGACCATCCTTTGTCCTTGTTCTATTGCTGAAGCGGCCGAAGCCGTTATCCTTACCACATTCTACACGATTCGGGCGGCCGAATCCATCGGGTGGCGAAAAAGGAAAGGACCGGCACCTTTCTCGGGCCCGATCCTTCTACGAATTACTCTTTACGGAGGTCGAATCTCTCAATGAGCTTAGGGAGTTCACTGTTCATGAACGTCTCGTAGGCTTGATTTACAAACTCATATTTCAGCTCTTTTTTTACTTGCTCGAACGTGAGGGTGGACCGGCCTTCCACACGGATGACATGATATCCGTAATCGGTTTCCACGGGGTCACTCAAGTGGTTCAATTGGAGCTCCAAGACCGCGTTTTTGAACGGCTCGACCCAAATCGAGACGAATTCGTTATCATAAAGTCCGCCTTCCTCTTTGGATCCTGCATCTTCCGAAAATTGCCTTGCGAGGGTGGCAAAATCTTCACCATTCTTAAGCTTGGATTGAATTTCCAGTGCTTTCTTCTTCGCTTCTTCCTTGGTTCGTGCTTGGCCTGCGGCATCCTCGAAGCCGATCAGGATATGCCTTACGGTTGCTCTTACAAATTCAGCCGGATATGCTGCCAGCTTGGCATCGTAAACGGGTTTTAACTTTTCGTCAGAGGCTTCCGCCATCAGATACTTCTCTGCGCCGATGACTTGTATAAGATAATGCCGAAGGTCTTGAACGCTCAAACCTTCCTTGCTCAGCAGCTCTTCCAGTTCTTCGGCACCGAACTGCTGCTTCAGCCATACGTACTGTTCGTTTACAGACGATTCTACGGGCACATACGTGGTGCCATTATAGATGAATCCTTCCCCCTGTTCGGCAGTCGGTTTTTTTTCTATACCGTCAAACATATATTTGAGCTTGTTGAAATATACTTCAATTTGGGTTCCGCTTGCGTAAGCGACCGAACCGGTAAGCATGACGCCCAGTCACATGCCGAGCATCAAGCCTTTAGCTTGTCGTTCATGATCTATTCCATCCTCTCAAGGACTAAGTATGCTAATGAATTCCACAGGGGCTGGAGAATTCCTTTTTCTGCAAACAGAGCCTTCCAATTTCATATAATTAATGAATAATTTGCAAAAGCCTGAAAGGATTTTATTCAAAAGTGTAGTATTTGTGTAATAGGACACAAACCACTCGAAAGGGGATGTATGAATAGTGATGAGCTTAATCCCCGGTCCGGAGGATTTGTATTTATTCCATGAGGGTAATTTATTTCGGAGCTATCGCATGCTCGGAGCCCATTTGACGATGCAGGATGGAATTACTGGGGTACGCTTCGCTGTGTGGGCGCCGCATGCTCGAGAGGTAAGAGTGATTGGCGATTTTAATTTTTGGGACAGCTCCAAGCACATCATGCAAAAAATCAGCACATGGGGCGTATGGTCTTTATTCGTTCCTGCTGCCAATGAAGGGGATTATTACAAGTACGAAATTGTCACCGCGGAAGGGACGATGCTGCAAAAAGCCGACCCATACGCATTCTGGTCAGAAGTGAAGCCGGGAACCGCATCCCGTATCGCTTCCCTCGAAGGGTACGAGTGGGCGGATCAGGCATGGCGTGAAAGAAAAAAAACGGTCTCGGCCCTTCATTCTCCGATGAACATCTATGAGGTACACTTGGGTACATGGAAGAAGAAGCAGGACGGTGGCTACTATACATATCGCGAACTGGCCGAAGAGCTTGTCGATTACGTCAAAGAAATGGGCTATACCCACATCGAGCTGCTGCCGCTGGCTGAGCATCCATATGATCGGTCTTGGGGTTATCAAGCAACGGGATACTATTCGGTGACGAGTCGCTTCGGAAAACCGAAGGATTTCATGTACTTCGTTGATCGCTGCCATCAAGCAGGACTCGGGGTGATCATGGACTGGGTTCCGGGTCACTTCGTGAAGGATGACCATGGCCTTCGCCAATTCGATGGAGAGCCGCTTTATGAATACAGTGACCCTGCACGCGCCGAAAAGCCGGAGTGGGGGACCCTCTCCTTTGATTTCTCGAAGCCGGAGGTCGTCAGCTATCTCATCTCGAACGCCTTGTTCTGGATGGATGTGTATCACATAGATGGCCTGAGAGTGGATGCTGTGGCCAGTATCCTGTACCTCAACTTCGGCAAACCGTGCGAAATGTGGGTGAAGAATGCCCATGGAGGGGACGAGAACCCTGAAGCGATCGAATTCATTAAAAAATTAAACCATACCGTCTTCGCCTATAATCCGCATGCGTTAATGATGGCCGAGGATTCCACCTCCTGGCCGCTTGTAACGGCTCCTGTGCATGAGGGTGGGCTTGGTTTTAACTATAAGTGGAACATGGGTTGGATGAACGATATGTTGAAGTACATGGAGATGGATCCGTACTTCCGGGGTGGCAACCATCAATTGCTGACGTTCAGCTTTATGTACACTTTCTCTGAGAATTATGTGCTGCCGCTATCTCATGACGAAGTAGTGCACGGCAAGAAATCGCTGCTGAACAAAATGCCCGGTGATTACTGGCAGAAGTTCGCCAATCTGCGGTTGCTGTACGGCTACATGATGTCTCACCCGGGCAAAAAATTGCTTTTCATGGGAGGTGAATTTGGTCAATTCGACGAGTGGAAAGATTTAGAAGACCTCGATTGGGAGTTGCTCGGCTATGACAGCCACCTTAGCATGCGCCGCTACGTCCGGGATCTCAATCACCTGTATGTAAGGGAATCTGCTTTGTGGGAGCTCGATCATGTGCCCGAAGGGTTCGCATGGATCGATCCGCACGACCAGAAGCAGAGCGTTACCACGTTTATGCGGATGTCCCGCAATCCTGAGGATGTGCTTGTCATCGTGAGTAATTTTACCCCGATCTACCATGAGAACTATCGGATCGGCGTTCCTTATGCCGGCGAATATGTGGAATTGTTCAACAGTGATGCGGGTGAATATGGAGGCTCCGGCAAGCTGAATTCGGGCAAGCTGAAGACCGAGAATATCGCTTGGCATGACCGTTCGGACAGCCTGCATGTGTGTTTGCCGCCGCTGGCGACCGTGATTTTCAAACCGCTCGACATCAAGCGGAAGCGTTCGAGTGCAAAACGAGGAAGGGGCAGAGCCGATGCGTAAAAAAGAATGTGTTGCCATGCTGCTGGCAGGTGGCGAAGGAAGGCGTCTCGGGTTGTTGACGAACAAGCTGGCCAAGCCGGCGGTACATTTTGGGGGAAAATATCGGATAATCGACTTTACGCTGAGCAACTGCACGAACTCGGGCATCGATACCGTCGGCGTGCTGACGCAGTATCAGCCTCTTGTGCTGAATACATATATCGGCATCGGCACGCCGTGGGATCTTGACCGTAAGAATGGCGGAGTTACGGTGCTTCCGCCTTATATGGAGCAAAGCGGTGGAGATTGGTATAAGGGTACCGCGAACGCGATCTTCCGCAATGTTTCGTTTGTTGAACAATACGATCCCGAGTATGTACTGGTGATTTCGGGAGATCACATTTACAAGATGGATTACGATTTGATGCTGGATTTCCACAAGCGTCAGGGAGCGGACGCCACCATTGCCGTGATTGAGGTTAAATGGGAGGAAGCTAGCCGCTTCGGCATCATGAGCGCAGATGAGGATCAAAGGATTACCGAATTCGCCGAGAAGCCGAAGGAGCCGAAGAGCAATCTCGCATCGATGGGCATTTACATCTTCAATTGGCAGGTTTTGAAGGAGTACTTGATCAAGGATGAGGCTGATGCGGAGTCCAGTAAAGATTTCGGCAAAGATGTGATTCCCGGCATGCTGCGCGACAACATGAGGATGATGGCGTATCCTTTTACAGGGTACTGGAAGGATGTCGGTACCATTCAAAGCCTGTGGGAAGCCAATATGGATCTGCTGGAGAACGAACCCGAATTCAATCTAAACGACAGGGAATGGCGAATCTATTCGGTTAACCCGCTTCAACCCGGGCAGTATGTGGCGCCGACGGCACAGGTGCGAAGGTCGCTGGTCAATGAAGGTTGCTGCGTCTTCGGAGAAGTGGACCATTCGGTGCTGTTCTACGGTGTGGAAATCGGTGAAGGAAGTCTGATCAAGGATTCGGTCATCATGCCGAACGTCAAAATCGGCAATAACGTCAAGATCTATAAATCGATTATTGGTGAAGGAACGGTGGTGGAGAGCGGCTGCGTCATCGGAAAACCGGAAGAGGAAGGCGATCAGGACATTATTTTGATCGGCAGTAACGAGCGCATCAGCATGACTAGTACTTCGGTGAAGGGGTGATTTCGCATGAAGCGAATGATGGGCGTTGTTAATCTGGTGAACGAGCCGGATGATTTGGAGGAGCTGACCTATTCCCGCTGCGTTGCATCGGTGCCGTTCGGTTCGAGATATCGGTTGGTTGATTTTACCTTATCGAATATGGTGAACTCGGGTATTGAGAATGTAGCTGTATTCACGCAGCACAAATACCGTTCTTTGATGGACCATCTTGGTTCAGGCAAGGAATGGGATTTGGACCGGAAGCGCGGTGGACTGTTTATTTTACCGGCCATACTTCATGAAACCACTGGAATGTCCCGAGGCGATTTGTTCCAGTTTTACAGTCATCGCGACTATTTTTACCGCGGCCGTGAGGAATATGTGGTCATTTCCCGCAGCCATCTGGTATGTAATATCGACTATAATGCCGTGTTGGATTATCATCTGGAGAAGAGCGCCGATGTCACGGTTGTCTATACAAAAGCGGATATCGATGAATATGCCAAACACCGCCGTATGGCCGTTAAGGATGACGGGAAGGTGACGGTGATCGAGGATCATTCGGGACGTCTTCGAACCGATAACATCTCCATGGAGATGTATGTGATGAGTAAAGAGCTGCTGCTGGACATGGTCGAATCCTGCCTTGCTCAAGGCTATGACCATCTGGTGCGGGACGGTATTATGAAAAATATCGATAAGCTCAGCGTTTTCGGCTATTTGCACGAAGGGCATACTGGCATCGTAAACACCATTCAAAGCTATTATAAGAACAGCATGCAGCTGTTGAATCCGAAGGTATGGCGCGAGCTGTTTTTCCAGAGAAACTTAATCTACACGAAGGTCAAGGATGAGCCTCCTGCCCGATACGCAGAGAATGCTCATGCCCGCAACTCCCTCATTGCTAACGGCTGCGTGATCGAAGGCAAGGTGGAGAACAGCATATTGTTCCGTGGAGTCAAAATCCGAAAAGGCGCTTACGTCAAGAACAGCATTATCCTGCAAAACTGCGAAATCGAAGAGAATGTCATCATCGAGAATGCCATTCTGGACAAAGATGTTTTCATTAGCAGGGGCCGTGTGCTTACCGGTGACAAACAAGCACCGTTTATCGCTTCCAAAACTAAGGTTATTTAATATAAACCACCGTGTCCGGGAGGGGGGGCAGTTCCGCTTTTCACAACCCGGAGCTGCAGACGCTGCTCCATCAGGCAGCGGCGTCCAAGCAACATCGTCTGTTTCCCGGACGCGCGTAAAAAATAAAGGAGTGGTAGGAAGCCATGAAAGTGTTATTTGCCGCGTCTGAAGCCGTACCTTTTGTCAAAACGGGCGGACTTGCCGATGTGATCGGTTCGCTGCCCAAGGAACTGTCTAAGCAAGGACTCGATGTTCGTGTCATACTGCCTAAGTACGACGATATCCCTGAAAGCTTTATACAGAAGATGGAACCCGTTGCCGTATTTGATTTGCAAATGGGTTGGAGAACATTGTTTTGCGGGATTTCGAAGCTGGAGCATGAAGGCATCATTTTTTATTTTATCGATAACGAATTTTATTTCAAGCGTAAAGGCTGTTACGGATACGGTGACGATGCTGAACGTTTTGCGTTCTATTGCCGAGCGGTGATGGATTCCTTGCAGCACATTGATTTCATGCCGGACATCATCCATTGTCACGACTGGCAAGCCGGTATGATCCCTGTGCTGTACCGGGTCCACTTTAGCTACCAGCCCGAATACGCTCATATCAAAACCGTTACTACCGTGCACAACTTGAAATATCAAGGGGTTTTCGGCAAAGAGCAGTTCAATGATTACTTCGCTTTGGGGGACGAGCATCTCCATGGATATGCTCTGGAGCAGCACGGCGGAGCCAGCTTTCTTAAAGGCGGACTTCTTTACTCTGACTTCGTTACCACCGTGAGCCCGACTTATGCTGAAGAAATCCAAACGCCGTATTACGGCGAACACTTGGACAGCTTGCTTCGAAATAACAGTCACCGGATGCAAGGGATTCTAAATGGCCTGGATTATGAAGAATTCGATCCGATGACAGACCCTCATATTGAGGTTAATTACCGCGATTCGCTGGCTAAAAAACAGCAAAACAAAGTGAAGCTGCAGGAACGGCTCGGACTTCCCGTGAATAAAGAAGTACCTATGATAGCGCTGGTGACGAGGCTGGTGGATCAGAAGGGGCTTTCTCTGATCGACCGGGTGATCGGCGAACTGATGTCGCTGGATGCTCAGTGGGTCATTCTGGGCACGGGAGAGCCTCGTTTCGAGCAGCTGTTCCGCTGGGCTGCTGATGCGTTTCCGGACAAGCTGTCGGCGCAAATTTTATTTGACGAAGGACTCGCAAGACAAATTTATGCGGGTTCGGATCTCTTCTTGATGCCCTCGCTGTTCGAGCCTTGCGGCATCGGCCAACTGATCGCCATGCGTTACAGAAGCGTTCCGATCGTCCGTGAAACCGGCGGGCTCCGGGATACGGTCATCCCTTATAATGAAGAAACAGGAGAAGGGACCGGCTTCAGCTTCGCCAGCTATAATGCCCATGATATGCTGTATACCGTGGAACGGGCCGTGCGGTTGTATCGAGATCCTGCGGTTTGGTCGAATTTGATGAGCAACATCAAGAAAAAAGATTTCAGCTGGCGCAAATCGGCCCAGCAGTACGCAGGTTTATACCAAAGCCTGGCGAATTGAAGCTTAACCGTTGTAAAGAGAAGGAGGCCCCCATGGTCTTCCTTTTCGTTTGCGTTTCTATTAAATAATGTAAAATGCATGGAACAACAAAAAAACTTATCTAACCACTCTCGGTTAGATAAGCTTTTGGATACAGTTTAAAACACCTTTGTCGTCCAGGATTCACAGTTCCATGTATCTGTTACAACTTCGCGATAAAATTCGGGTTCGTGGGAAATTAGCAGGATGCTGCCTTTGTACGCCTTGAGGGCGCGCTTCAGCTCATCCTTAGCATCCACATCCAAGTGGTTGGTTGGCTCATCGAGCACGAGCAGGTTCGTTTCGCGGTTGATCAGCTTACAGAGCCGTACCTTCGCCTTCTCGCCGCCGCTAAGCACGGTAATTTTACTCTCGATATGCTTGGTCGTGAGCCCGCACTTGGCCAGCGCCGCACGCACTTCGAACTGCGAGTAAGAAGGGAACTCATTCCATATTTCATCAATGCATGTATTGTAATTGGCATCTTTCATTTCTTGCTCGAAGTAGCCGATATTCAGGTTATCTCCAAGCTTAACGGAGCCGGACAGTGCCTTGATCTCGCCTAAGATACTCCTTAGCAGCGTAGTTTTACCGATCCCGTTCGCACCCACAAGCGCGATCTTCTGACCACGTTCCATTCGGAGGTTGAGTGGTCTTGATAAGGGATTCTCATAACCGATGACAAGCTCCGCAGCTTCGAAAATCAGCTTGCCGGACGTTCTTGCCTCTTTGAAGTTGAACTGTGGCTTCGGTTTTTCCTTAGCCAGCTCGATGACATCCATTTTGTCGAGCTTCTTTTGTCTGGACATCGCCATGTTCCGCGTCGCGACACTCGCTTTGTTCCGGGCTACGAAGTCTTTCAAATCCGCAATTTCTTGCTGTTGGCGCTTGTAGGCTGATTCAAGCTGCTGTTTTTTCATTTCGTAGACCTGCTGGAAATGGTCGTAATCGCCAACATAGCGGTTTAACTCTTGATTTTCCATATGATAGATCAGGTTAATTACGCTGTTCAGGAACGGAATGTCGTGTGAGATTAAAATGAATGCATTCTCATACTCCTGAAGATAGCGCGTTAACCAGTCTATATGCTGCTCATCGAGATAGTTCGTCGGCTCGTCAAGGAGCAGGATGTCCGGTTTTTCGAGCAGCAGCTTCGCGAGCAATACCTTCGTCCGCTGTCCGCCGCTAAGGTCGTTGACGTCCTTATCTAATCCAATATCCGTAAGTCCCAGTCCACGGGCGGTTTCGTCGATCTTGGCATCGATCATGTAAAAATCTTGATTGGTTAACGTATCCTGAATCGTTCCGACATCCTCAAGCAGCTGCTCGAGCTCCTCCGGAGATACCTCGCCCATCTTAGCGTACATGTCGTTCATCTCTTGTTCCATATCGAACAGGTATTGGAAGGCTCCCTTCAGGACATCGCGGATCGTCATGCCCTTGTTTAGCACCGCATGCTGATCGAGGTATCCAACGCGCATGCGCTTGGACCATTCGATCTTGCCGTCATCCGGCTGGAGCTTGCCTGTAATGATGTTCATGAAGGTGGACTTGCCTTCGCCGTTGGCGCCGATGAGTCCGATGTGCTCGCCTTTGAGCAGGCGGAAGGATACGTCATTGAAGATAGCGCGATCTCCAAAGCCGTGGCTTAGTCGTTCTACGTTTAATATGCTCATGAATGACACCTTTTCTTTTAATCTATATTCTCGTTATATTATAAGCTTTAAGGGGCGAATAACTCAACATGGGAGAAGATGCAAAATCTCGTACCACTAGCGAGCTGATTATTGAGCTGAATAGACTTAACATTGAACCGCAGCCTGATCTTATTTTTCGGTTAACGTAATAAGGATGGGATCGCAGTATGTTTACCTGCATTACAGATTTTCCTAATGATAAGGAAATTATTTACACAGGAACATACGTTTGATATGATTGACTTTGGTAGTACTTCAATAAGGACAGGAATCTAAACTCGTAAACAACCTAGTTTATGAGCAGCCGGAACGGAACTGGCAGCCATCCCTTATCCCAAAAGGAACATGAGCGGAAGGAAGGTGCAGGTATTGTGACTAACCGATATTCAGAAATTGACGAGGTGCTCGCATATATTCATCAGCATATTTATGAACCGCTTCCGCTTTGCCGGTTGGCCGGTCATGTAGCCTACAGTCAGTACCATTTCTCGCGCATTTTTAAAGAACGAATAGGTATCTCACCCTTATATTATGTTTCTTCCCTCCGATTGCAAAAGGCAAAAGATTTGTTATTGCGGACCAATCTGAGTATTCGCGATATCGGATTGGAGATAGGGCAGCAGAGTCTAGGAACCTTCACCACCCGATTTACCGAACGGGTAGGAGTGACGCCGTCCGACTTTCGGAACTCGGCTCTGCAAGCGGACAATCACTTGCAATCATTACAGAAGCTTAACGATTGGCGTACGTCATATCCTAGTTTAAATCAACACGTAAGAATAGAAGGGACCGTCCAATCGACGATTCCTTTTGAAGGTGTCATTCTGATCGGCCTGTTTGCCAAACCGATTCCTGAAGGACTTCCCCTATACGGAACGTTGGTTCCTTCTTTAGGGGATTTTTGTTTTACAGGCGTCAAACCGGGCACCTACTATCTGATGGCTACATCGGTTTCTTGGGGGATGCAAGCCTTGGATTATTTGCTTCCGCACACAACGTTACGCGCCCGATTAAAGGAGCCGATCATCGTTGGTCCCTTTTCCTCCGTCCCGCATCAGCAAGTTACGCTCCACGTTCCCCGTCCTGACGATCCACCAATCTTGATTTCTATTCCCTTGTTAATGAATAATTTCCTCAATCGGGTAATGCAAAATAGCCATCGATAAGAAATTGCTCTATGTTGCATGCTGTAATAGCGAGGGGCTGCCAATCGTTCATAACCGATGGAAATTGGGCTTTGTTTTTCAGTAATGAATCTTAGGATTTAACATCGCTCATATATACTCGAAATTCACAATCGCTTCGCACATAATTAGTCCCGTTTATTTTAACGCTTATAGGGGTAATTCGTTCAATTGTTCCGCCATCCTCAATTCTTACAGGAATATCATCAGCGGTGTGTTCCCAGACGGTTACTTTCAACTGGAACAATGATGCTGCGAATAACTCTGTATCGGAATAAAGAGCTCTTGACTCAGACATTAATAATCACCTCAGCCACATTATTCGACGTAGTAAATAAGAATTCCTTTCTGTTCCTATGAAAGTGTTTATTTCAGCGCTATTCGGTATTATAGCTTCCTATGTGATCTTAGAACGATAGTCATTCAAAGGGCTTGTAACTTGAACTCCCTGCAAGTATTTGAATTTTTAATATGCCCAGTAACATAAATAGATTTGTAATATCCGGATTTCCTGCCTTTTCTCTCGATCTTAAATGGCCGATCCGGTTATGAAAACAGTGTTACAAAGCGCCATTTTTATTTACGACCCTGTACAGATTACAGGTTAGGTAGGTTATTTTGTAATCGTGGTAACTTTATACGTAGAAAAAAGACTTGTGGTAAACTTAGGATTCAACGTCTTCGATACTCAACTTATTGGCAGGATAACGAATTAAGACGAGGCCAAAATTTTCTTAGCTCCATGTGACCCACTGTGGTAAAATTAAAAAACAAATCATGGATTTAAAAAATAGCGGGGTCAGTTGCGATCCCTTCAGTTACGCACATCCATAAGCTACATTTTGAGTATTATTAGTATATTTTTATATTAAGATATTTTAGGACTATAAATGGAATTATTACGGGGGAATAAAAGTGGCAAAGGCAAAGGTAGCAAAGCGACCAACGAGGGATGAATTTGTTTTAGAGGAGATAGGAAATCAACTAACGGAAGCTAAGCTGGAAAGTTCTGAAATCCTGCTGACGGTATGGGGATGGGGAGAACCGGTTCGCGGACTGATTGTGGAGATGGATTCAAGAACTGGAAAAGTCCATGTCCGGGGGTCTGTAGAGACTGTAAAAGTACCCTTTATGGATATAATGAGAGTAGATTATCCACGGGATTAGATCCGTGGTTTTTTTATTACAAGATAAAAACTTAGTATTATTCTGAGATTTATAATTATACCAACAGGCAGAATTGTTCTGTTCCCAACTTGTGGTATTTGCTTGACATATAATAAAGGATTTCAAGAACAATTAGCGAATCAATTTAAATAATGGTAACACTCATGATTAGATAAGAAAGGAAAAAGCTATGATAGAAACTGAAAAAGAGCAAGACCGATTACAGGCTTTGCAAAGGTACCAGATACTTGATACGCCGTCAGAAGGCTCTTTTGATAGAATAACTTCGCTTGCTTCCCAATTACTTAATGTGCCCGTTGCTATCACAACCTTAGTTGATACGGATCGGGTTTGGTTCAAGTCCCGACATGGGATAGACCTGGAGGAGGTAAAACGTGAACCTGGACTTTGTGCTTCAGCCATCCTTCACAATAAGCCTTATATTCTTAATGATGCAAGTATTGATCCGCGGTCGCTCGCACATCCTTTGGTCGCAAAAGAAAACGGTTTTCGTTTCTATGCCGGTGTTCCACTGACTACTCACGACAATCATAACCTGGGCACACTATGTGTGATGGACTATCAGCCCCGTTCAATCACGAATGAAGAACTCAATATCTTGAACGTTCTCGCTCAAATAGTTATGGATGAAATGGAATTGCGGTTGGCCTCACGCAATATTGACAAGCTAACTCGGCAAAAGTCTGCATTATTAGCAGTGCTTAGCCATGAAATCCGAACACCATTGAACGGTATTATTGGAATGACAAGCTTGCTTCAATCTACCGAAATGACGGAGGAACAAAAGGAATTTTTGGATACGATTGATTCGTGCGGCGAAACATTACTTTCTTTGCTTGATCATATATTGGATTTTTCAAAATTCGAAGCTGGTAAAATGGAATTGAATGTTGAACCATTTGACATACATTCTTGCTTGAATCAGGTGCTAGATCTGTTTTCTGCTCAAGTTTTAAAAAAGGGGATTATTATAAAGAGTGAACTCGCTTCAGAGATATCACATAAATTGGTAGGCGATAAGCATAAAATCCGGCAAGTTTTAATTAACTTGGTTGGAAATGCAGTCAAATTTACAAAGCAAGGGGAAATTCAAATTTCGGTCAATTTGACATCTGAAGATTTAGAGTATCAACGATTATCTTTCAGGGTAAAAGACACAGGTATTGGTATACCGAATGATTATATTGACCAATTGTTCCAACCATACACACAAGTACACACGAAGATCGCTGATGAATATTTTGGCGGAACGGGGCTTGGACTTTCAATATGCAAACAGTTAGTTAAATTGATGAATGGGCGTATCTGGCTTGAAAATTCAACAAACCGTGGCTCGACATTTGCATTTGAAATTGGATTTCCACTAAAAACAGAAGATTATGTTAAATAATGCTATTTACAAAATTCATACACCATATTGATCTATATTAGCTTTGCATATTTGGCGAAGTCATCTCCGTCTAAACAGCTCGATTAGCGTCAGCAGTTCCAACATAGCTCCACTTACGCTAACCGGAAATGAATCAACTTTAATTAAGTACCAGTTTTTGGTGTTTTTTATTTTACTAATGAAGTTCGACTATGGAGGAGTATGCTACGAAGCAGCTCCTTTTTTGTATTTATTGAAGTATCGGTCAGCATTCCTTTTATGAAGAAATATGGGGTTTGAAGAATAAAAAGGCTCCTTGGTAAGATGTGTAAGGATCCCAATTGCTGGCTATCGATCGGATCCAAAAAAACAATGCAGGGAGATACACTATGTATTCTACTCAAAATCAGAAAATTTCTCAAATCACTTCTTCTAAACCAATTGATGGTGTAGATAATGCAAAGTTCAAGTATTTGGTTCGAGCACAAGATTCTCGCGGAGTCGAGTATGGGAAGCCAATCGCGTGCCGAGCTGCTCTACGTCCCATGTCTAACAGAGTCTACGCACCCCATCCTTCATTCAACCTGTCTCTACTACCGTAAGCGGCTTAACTAACTGAAAAAATATAATTATATGTAATATTAAAAGATGTCAGAGGCCTCCGGTAACCGAACTCTTATTATAAAATGAAATGATTTGTCATGAAATATTAAATAGGTTAAAATAGCGAATGATGTCGAATAAAATCGAAAATACTTATACTGTACAAACTGGAGGTGGTTTGCCACGTTACTTGGTTTAATTTTTAATAATAAGGAGAGATGATTTATGTTTTTTAAGTCGGCACCAAATAACCAGCTCACTGCATTATTAGAGGAAACTAGAAAATTACGAAAAAGGGTTCAAATGAATGACTTTTCCGGATCCTTAGATCCCTTGGCAGCTACTTCGGAATCCAAAGAAATCGCCGAGAATATGAATTTTATTATAGAAAAGATGATGCATTACGCAAACGACTTGGAAACTCGCCTTGATCTGGTAACTGAAGCGATTGAAGTCGGTCTATGGGATATGCATGTTGTGGCCGGTGACCCCGTTAATCCTAACAATACATTTATATGGTCTGACGAATTCCGCAGCATGCTTGGCTATCAAGATGAAAATGATTTCCCCAATATCCTTGATAGCTGGGCATCAAAGCTTCACCCGGAAGAGCGTGACTGGGTTCTTGAAGCCTTTGTGACTCACATGCAAGATGGAACCGGGCAAACTCCCTTTGATGTGGAATATCGGTTGCTAAAGAACAACGGTCTATATCGTTGGTTCCGCGCCACCGGATCAACCATCCGAGATAGCCATGGTGTCCCGTTAAGGGTAGCCGGCGCTATATTTGATATACACGAGAAGAAGCTAAAAGCAAAAGAAATGGAAGATTTGGTCACACGTTACGATCTTATAAATAGAGCGCTGGTAGAAGCCCCTTGGGATATGACAGTGATCGCTGGCGACCCTGTAAATCCGAATAATGAATTTTGGTGGTCGCCGCAATTTCGAAAAACGCTTGGCTTCAAAGATGAGTCGGACTTTCCGAATGTGCTTAGCAGCTGGAGCGGGAGACTTCATCCAGAGGACAAAGAGCGGACGTTACAAGCTTTTGCCGACCATCTAAATGACCATACCGGTAAAACTCTATTTGACATTGATTATCGTCTGCGTTCGAAAAACGGTGAATACCGCTGGTATCATGCCGGTGGAGAAACCATTCGAGACAGCGATGGCGTTCCGCTGCGAGTGGCGGGAACCATACGGGATATTACCCATGAAAAAAACAAAGAACAAATCGTTCACCAAATGACTACGCAAATGCAGCAACTTTCTGACTCTATAAGCGAGATGGTTAGAGGTGTCAATTCTGTAACCGATCAGGCACAAGAACTTGCTATCGCCCAAGAGCAATCAGCTGAAGCTGCCAATAAAGCCAAAAACAGTGCGGACGAAACTAAAAACATTTCAAATTTGATTAAAGAAATTGCGAATCAAACTAATCTATTAGGCTTAAATGCCTCAATCGAGGCTGCCCGTGCTGGTGAGCAAGGTCGTGGTTTTAGCATTGTTGCCAACGAGGTAAGAAAACTGGCAGTACATAGTGCAAATGCTACCGGGAACATAGAGAACAGTCTGAATGATATGAAGGAACTCATTGAAATAATTCTAAATCATATCGGGAATATGAGTACTCTCACACAGAGTCAAGCCGCCTTGACAGAGCAAGTAAATGCATCGATGGATGAAATAAATAGTATGTCACAATCTTTGGTCGATTTTGCCAAATCGATATAGTATTCCAAACAAAATAGCTTGTTCTGTTAACTAGGATCGATAACGAAAGAGTGTATACGCTCGTATACCGATAGTTTAAAATGGTGTACTGGGGTCATCGAGATGCCAGAGACTTTTCGCCGCGGCAGGATGCGGAATACATCCAGCGTTTGATTTGGAGAAAACATGCTCTTGTTGAACAAATGGAGCTGCCGAAGCTTGCCGACATGAAGCAGATCACGCAAGGTCAGATTCAAGCAATGGACATGGTCATAAGGGAAATGATACAGGAATTTTATATATAAATGTTTAAGCACTCGAAAGACCAAAAGAGTGCTTTTTTCTTTGTAAAAGTATACAGCGGTATACTACCGCGACACGCAGGCCAATTGGCCTTACGAAGTTCGATAGTTGAGCAGGCTTCTGATCGGAGTCTGTCGAATTAATTGGCAGTTTACCGCAGTAAGTATGCCGTGAAGCTAGTATTCTGGTATACTATGGTCAATAACAAATTCCGGAGGCTGTTTATTATGGAAAAATGTAGGGGGGCTTTCTTGGCTGTGGTATTGATGTTATTTTTGTCCTCAGATCTTTTGCCAACAACGATGGGTTGAAATTTGTTAGTGTGCAAGAAATAGAAAATGAAATAGGGAACGGTAAAATTCAAAGTATATCATGATACACATGACTTTGGATATGTTGATGTTGACGCTGGCAAGGGCACAACAAGAACATTTACAATGTCTGATGGCAGCGGAATATTGGAAAGTCTATGTAAGTACCGGTGATGGTCACTCTATGGACATTCCATGCAAGTGCAAAACAATATTAAATAAATAACTGTTAAAAGGGGCAGTCTCAAAGCGTGTGGGAGAAGAGATGGAAGTTCCTTTTGGGTGGCTCCAATGCTATCGACGAAAAGCTCTTAGTGTTTATTGAGTGTTCCGTATACTCTATAAATACTAAGAGTTTTTTATGTGGCAAAAACTGTGCTTGAATAATTTTCCTTGATAATGCTAGTAGTTTTCATATAATAAGTGAAGAGTTAATAGTACGTCAATATTTTACAAAATTCGTCATTATCCGACAATCTTGGGAAGGTGTTTATGAGCTATGCTCTGTTTGACACATTTGAACACAACATGGAGGGCACAGAACATGAAAAAACTCATCGCAATCATACTTACAGCGTTTATGGTTGCCGCAGGTGTGCAAGGCGCTAATGCTCAAAATAACCTCGAATACATACCGCCGAGCGGTGGGTGGGGGCTGGGCGATATACAGTATATCGCGCCATCGACGGCAAGGACGTACAATATGGAAGTTGGAGGAACAGCTTCTTTAACGATTCTCGCCCATACGGACGACGGCGGCTTCGATGTGTCCCCGCTTGTCCGAATCTACGCGGAGGATGAAAATATTGTGTCCGTAAATAATGCAGGTATCGTAATTACATTAACCGCGCTGCGCGTGGGCGCAACGAACGTCCGCGCGGAATTTGGAGGCGCGGCGACGGATATCCCGGTCACCGTGTTTGGGAATAACACGTTGGACAACCAGAATGACGTCTATAAAAACATCGATACGGCGCAATTGTTAGCAAAGCGACAGACAACGTTACATATTATAAATCATTTGAGATCCACGTTAGGCATAACGCCGCTTCAATTCAATGATAACCTCAATCAGGCGGCACAGGCGCATTCCAATTATTTGGAATGGCACGGCGCTCCTACGAATTTTCACTTGGAAATTCAGGGAGATATAGGTTTTACAGGCGGTGATGCAGGGGCACGGGCCATTATCGCGGGTTACCCGAGCTTTTCCGATGTTGGCGAAGTGATTAGTCCGACGGGGGATCCGGTAGATGCTGCTAACGGGCTCATCGATGCACCTTTGCATCGCACCCTCCTCCTCGCTCCGCAATTCAGGGAAGTAGGGATTGGCATAAGCGACACTACGGTCATTACTCCCGCTGTAAACAGCAAATTGGAGAGATCGGATAACAAGCGAGTGTACTATCCGTATAACGGACAAACCGGTGTACCGGCGTCCTGGATTGCTGCAGAAGACCCTAACCCGCTGGAGCCTTTCGGAAGACCTTACGGCGACCTTGTCGGATATCCGATTTCTATTAATTCCGGCGGCGGCGTTAGGATGTCTCTGATTGAGGGAAGCCTTACGGATTCGGGCGGCAACCCCGTTGATTTTTATATGTTGGATGATCACGTTCATAGCATGGCGGGAGGAAAGATTTATTTAATTCCGAAAGCGCCTCTCGGCAGTGGCATGACCTATACCGTCCGCGTTGATTATAAAGCCGAAAATGTGGAGACGGGACAAGTTTCCAATGAGTCTAACACATGGTCGTTTACAACCGAGGGATATAAAGACAAAGTGGTGGAATTAACGACACCTGAAGACCAATTGTCCGCCGACTTGGGCAAACCGATAAAGCTCGGCCGTTTTACCGCCAAGTACGAGTCAGGACGAGAGGAGGACGTAACGCAGCTTGTGAAATTTAAATATGACCCGAAGGTAATGGAAATTAAAGACGGCTACGCAACTGTAACTAATGCCAAGCTCGATGAATATGTATTCTTTTCTGCGGAATATGAAAAAACAACCGAACACGTGAGCATTCATATTTGGGAACCGTCCGAACCGTTGATTCAGGAGGAGTTGGATAGCCCGGCACTCCATGAGGAAGCGGGGCTATGGGACGCCATCCTTTCGCAACCTGTCGATAGCGCCAAGGAAACAAGTAATCCTTTCACCGACATTAATGGACATTGGGCGGAAGCAACTATCCAATGGGCTCAGCAAAAACAAGTAGCCCAAGGATATTCTGATGGAACGTTCCATCCCGGGGATAACGTGAAAGAAGCGGAGCTTTTGGCGTGGTTATTTAGACTTTACGGGGCGGAACAAGACAACAAGCTGAAAGAATCGATCCTGTATAAACGGTCCTCCAAAGCAAAAGCAGGCAACCTGCCTGTCGTGTCCGATCGTTGGGACACGAAATATTATTTATACGCCTGGGGATTCCATCTTGATTTTCTGCAAGGTATGGAGCGAGAGGATGCAAGGTTAACCCCAATAAACCGTTACATGGCGGCACAAATTATTGCCGGGGTGGATGGGAAACATCTTTCTAAAGAAGAAGCTGTCATATACTTGCTGGATAATAACTACTCAAGCGGCAAAACCGCTCCAACTTTAGAAGGATATAAAGGCGACGATTATTTGACGAGGGCGGAGGCGCTGCAGTTTTTAAGGAATATAAAAGAGCAGGGGCTTGAAAACTTGATAGCCCGACCTGAAGCTCCATCGGAGGTGGTACCTTCAGAAAGGCCACCAGCAACAAATTTGGTAGAATCGGGTCAGGATGATGCTTTTGGAATGTTGATGGTGAAAGGTAAGCAAATAGCTGAAGAAGAAGGCCTGCCGGTCTTACGCGGCGGAATAGTGTATGTCCCTATACAAGCCATTGTTGAGGCAATGGGGGACACATTTACCTGGAGAGACGAGCCTTATTCCGCGATAGTGCGCAAGGCAGACGGAACGATCGTTCACGTGTCGTCCGGCTATTCGTTTGCGTTTGTCAATGGTGAAAAAGTCGATATTTCCAGCCAAAAATCGGCTGCACAACAAGGCACTGTAGTAGCCGAACCATATGTGAGAAATGACGTACTTTATGTCCCCTATGATTTCATAGAGCGCGCGCTTCAATACCCGCTTCAAATCAATGAAGAGGCCAATGCGGCTATCATACAAGTAGGAAGATATTAGTACGAGAAAGCTGTAAGGGCTTCGCAAGATGGCGTAAACCATTTGCGAAGCCCTTTTTTGATACTAGTAGTTTTTAGTAAAAAAAACTAGGAAGCTAATATGAAGAAATCTTGAGATAACAGGGTTACTTTACAATATCTCGAAGTGCCCTATCCATTTGATCATATTTAAACTTATACCCATACTTCTCTAATTTCTCTGGGATGACCCAACGACTTTTCAAAATCAATTCGGTTTCCGTGCGAATCAGAAATGCTCCAGCACCAATTTGCCAATCATCTTGTTGCTCTCCAGGAGTGCGTGAGCATTCCGAAGGTTTTCTGCAGAAATGGGTTCGAGGCGTTGGGTCAGAGTAGTTCTCAACGTTCCGTTATCTACGGCCTCGGCGATGCGATTAAGCAAGAAGTGCTGCTCGATCATATCTTCCGTTTCAAAAAGGGAGCGCGTGAACATGAACTCCCAGACAAAGGTAACGCTTTTTCTCTTGAGCAGCGTAAGGTCGAGGGGGGACTTGGGATCGTCAATGGCACAAACTACTCCTTGAGGAGAAATGACCTCACTAATCCCTTTCCAATGTTTCTCAAGAGCATTCAAGCAAAAGATATAGGGGACGTGTGATAATCCCAGAGCCTGGAGCTGCGGGAGCAGTGGGTTATGATGATTGACGGTATGGTCCGCGCCCATCATGGTTACCCAATCCATCGTTTCTGGACGGGAAGCTGTCCCAATGACGGTAAGACCAACTTGTTTCGCCAGTTGGATGGCAATTGACCCTACGCCGCCTGCAGCACCTATGATAAGCAGGGACTTTCCTTTGTTGTGAATTGGATCTTGGGAGATTTTCATTCGATCAAACAGCGCTTCCCAAGCTGTGATGGACGTCAAGGGCAGAGCTGCCGCTTCTGCGAAATTTAAAGTCTCGGGTTTGCGCCCGACAATTCGTTCATCCACAAGATGATATTCGCTGTTACCGCCTTGCCGTGAGATACTGCCGGCATAATACACTTTGTCCCCAGGACGAAACAGCTTGCAGTCCTCTCCCACTTCTTCCACAACGCCTGCCACGTCCCACCCCAAGATTCGGGGCGTTTCTTCGATCTGTTCTTTGGGTGCACGAACCTTGGTATCAACCGGATTGACTGAGACGGCCATAACCTTGACTAACAGATCATGTCCCTTCGCGTTGGGCTTTTGTACTGTAAAATCCATCAGGCTTTCAGGGTTTTCAATCGGAAGATATCGAGTGAGTCCTACAGCTTTCATCATTTTCATAACCATCACTCCCTGTGGCTTTAATGTATTGTCATTTGTCTTGACTTCATGCGAACATACTCAATGACTAGAAACAACCGTTTAGCGATTGATAATAAACTTTGGAATGTTGTTCATAAGGTATTCTATCATAGAAAAACGAAAGAAAAAAAATATACGGTTCAAACGATCCGCTGAACCGTATATTATATGAGAAAGAGCAGGTGGCCGCGGCCACCTGCTAGATAGGGTTGAACATGATTCCCAAAGTGAATAACACTAGATTTCTATGTTTTTATTTCGCGGCGGTTTTTGTCAAACTGCTTTCTAGCATATCTATAATGAAAAGGAACCTTTCAGCTTCCCGAAATACATGGTCAGCCAATAAGGGGTGAATGATGCTCTTTATACGACAATCCTCAATTAATTCTTTAGCTGTCTTTTTAAAGTCACGGAGGGATTTGACGGAAATTCGATTTTGATCAAGGAATTGGTCTAATAAAGGAACGGTATGGGATTGAGGGCGCATAGATTCTAAATCCCTTGCTTGAAATAGCAATTGGTCGAAATCTTGGCTAAAATGACGTGCCTGTTCTACTAACTGACGTTCGGAGGGGTCCAATAAGTGTCCAATAAATTTGGCATGATCTGCCATGATTCTTAAGAAAAAAACATTCTCATTCATAATTGCATCAGGTAGAGGGTCTAATCTTCCAGTGTTAAGTTCTTCCAATCTGTTTCTAAAATAAAATGCTTCTCTACTGATGTGGTCAACTAACAAAGGAAAGTTATTCGCTCCAGGCAGTTGACAGCTTAGAATGAGTCCCAACACTTTTCTTTTAAAAGCCCAGATATGGGAAGCTGCATTGTGTACTTCTACATTGAATCTTTTTATTACTTCGGGATCAGTATCAGCAGTATAGGTATTGGACCTTCTTTCAATTTCCTCAAATACGGCATAAAATTGATTGGCCTCTTGTATTAAATGAGTATCATCGCAGCGAAAGCCTAATTTCAGAAAAAGCGAATGCTCCTTCATGATCCGTGACCAGAACCGTACTTCGTCTAAAGAGCGCATAACGAATCCGTTGGACATGCTACCCCCCCATTTCGATTTCAACAATAAATAATATCGGATTTGAAAGGAAATTATGCTCGAAAGTTGAATTGTAAAATACAGATACCTTGATTAAACTGAAACTACAAAATAAATGATGAGGAAAGCTGGGATATCACATTGTGCTTAATTTTGTTTGCTTATCATGTACACGAGAGATACAAGCTGATCGTTGCTGCTAATCGTGATGAATTTTACAAGAGACCAACACTTCCGGTTCATTATTGGGAGGATTATCCATCTGTACTTGCCGGTCGGGATTTACACAAAATGGGTACATGGATGGGTGTGACGAAAACAGGACGCTTCGCCGCTTTAACGAATTATCGAAATCCGGAGGAAATAACAGATGGCAAACGTTCTCGAGGGGAGTTGGTTGCCGATTTTTTAAAGGATAATAACCCCCCTGAAGATTTCATGCATGAATTAGCCAAAAAACGTAATATGTATCCTGGCTACAATTTGTTGGCAGGGGATGCGGATGAGCTCTACTACTATTCAAATATGGAGAATACAGTTCACAAGCTGGAGCCGGGTGTTTATGGACTCAGTAATCATTTATTAAATTCCGATTGGCCAAAGGTCTCACGGGGTAAAGATGGGTTGGCGAATATCATTAGTGAAAGCCATGGGGATTTGGCAGAGCGGGTCTTGTCATTGCTCCAGACGGCTGATTCAGTCTCAGATGAACTGCTTCCTGACACAGGAATTTCACTAATATGGGAAAGGATTCTCTCTCCTATTTTTATTGAAAGTGATGGTTATGGCACAAGGAGCTCGACGGTTCTTTTGATGACGGGAGAAGAAATGTACTATAAGGAAAGAGTCTATTCGAAGGAAGGAATGAACGACCAGCACTATACGATTACATTATTAGGTTAAGTGGGGGATGTAATTGACTACACTAGTTTTATCTATTCATAGGTAAGCAGATTTGTATAGTTATAGCGAGTAATGTAGTACATTTTGGGAAAGGAACGAATGCGCCATGACAAATAAAATATTTACGTTAAGCGAAGCGAACGAGCTGCTTCCGCAGTTGAAGGAGGACTTGCTAAAGCTGCAGACATTGACAAAGGAGTTTGAGGAGCAGTATCTGGAGCTTAAAAAGAAAAAAGCCGAGCGAGAGCGGGTCTCCTTTCGCAAGGAGGATGATCAGGATCCATTTTTTGAGGCTGAAAGCCAGCTTGAATTTATGCGAATCGAAGTGAATCTTTTAATTGAAAACTTCACTCGAAAGGGTGTCCTGCTGAAGATGATTAATCCCGGCTTATTGGATTTTCCAGCGGTGTTGGAAGGGAAGGAAGTACTGATTTGCTGGAAACAAGGGGAAGAGCGCATCACACATTTTCATGGCTGGCACGAGGGATTCATGGGCCGGAAAACGCATCCTGAAGCATAACACCTTTTCATCATCAAAGGAGGTTCCTTTGTTGAACGAAGGTCAATATTCTACCAAAACAATGGCAGTCTAGAACTTGATTTTCATGTTCTAGATTGCCATTGTTTGTCGTCACATATGAAATCAGGCGTGGACCGTCTCATCATAATACATCGTCTCCTTGTTGAATGAACGATTAATTGTTAAGAGAGCATGCAGTAGTTCAAACACTTCAGACTGGCTAAGCTCCAATTCTACTTGTTCGGCCGTCTCCGTCTTTTCTGATATTCGAACCTGAATGGACTTGTCTGTTGAATTCATTTGAATTTCCAGTTGATCCTTCTTTAGTACGCTTTGCCACATGACCTATCACCAAACCCTTTCATTTACTTTCATGAGTCCCGCACAAATCGGGCATGAAAACATATATATGCGGGTGTAATTGCGCTTATGACACTTTTGTGATCGGGTTTTTGCATAGGCTAGGCGGACGATAGTATAATATAAGGCAACAAGGAGTGGATCGAATGACACAAGAGGAGAGCAATCTGCATGAAGCTTGCGGGAACCCTAACGAGCGAAGGAGTCATCATTCCGATAAAGCTAAAAGTAATCTGATCAGCCGCTTGAACCGGATTGAGGGGCAGATCCGTGGTGTGAAAGGGTTGATCGAGAAGGATACGTATTGCGATGATGTGTTAAATCAAATTTCTTCCATTCAATCTGCTTTAAACGGGGTAGGAAAACTGCTGCTGGAGCATCACATGAAAAGCTGTGTCATTGAACGTATTCAAGATGGTGATGAAGAAGTCATTACTGAGCTGCTGACAACGATGAATAAGCTGATGAAATAAACGAATATAACTGACAGAGAGGGGTTCAAGGGAATCCTTCTTTTTTGTGTTATATAGTAACTTATGTTTCTTAAGGAGGAGAAAAGAGCGTACATTAATTGTAATATATAGTTGCCGACAGACCATATCCGTGATACATATGTTAATAGGATTTATTTGCAGTGCCCGAACTGAACTCAGTAAAGTCATTGGGTTGGGGAGGAGGGGTTATACGTTGATAAATAAGGAGGAGGTTGTAACAAGATGCTTATGAAAGATAGATCAAAGCTGACCGCAGGTCACTTCAGTATCAGGAACATACTGCTAGTCCTTGGAATCATATTAGTGGCTTCAAACCTGCGTGCTTCACTCACCGTCGTGGGTCCTTTGGTAGGAACCATTCGTGAAGAGGCAGGTTTATCCAGTATACTTGCTGGATTGCTCATAGCTCTTCCTCTGATCGGCTTTGCGGTCCTTTCCCCGTTATCTCCGAAACTAGCTCGTCGATTCGGGATGGAGCAAACCTTATTAGGATGCATGGTTGTCCTGACGGCAGGGATCCTGTTGAGGTCGGTATCTTCAGCAGTGGCGTTATTCGCCGGGACGGCTTTGCTGGGTTTGGCGCTCGCTGTCTGTAACGTCTTATTGCCTAGTTTAATTAAGCGTGACTTTCCCGGTAACGTTGGTCTTATGACAGGAGTATACACGGTTTCCATGAGCATATGGGCTGCATTCGCGTCTGGATTGAGCGTTCCGATCGCGCAGGACCTAGGTCTCGGCTGGCGAGGATCGCTAGTATGCTGGGCTATTCTGTCTGTCATAGGAGCCCTGGCTTGGCTGCCGCAGTTGAAATCCCGACGTCAGGCTGCCGCCTCCCGGATGAACGGAGCAGCTATCAGCGGGTTGTGGAATTCCCCGCTCGCCTGGCAGGTGACCTTCTTCATGGGTCTGCAGTCTATGGTATTCTATGTGACTGTGGCCTGGCTCCCAACCATTCTGACGGATAGGGGACTGAGCGCGGCATCAGCAGGCTGGATGCTTTCCATGATGCAGTTTGTCGGTGTCCCGGCTACGTTCATCGCACCGGTATTGGCTGGCCGACGTCCAAGCCAGCGAAGTCTCGCCACGGTTATCGTTTTGCTTCCCCTTATCGGATACATAGGTCTACTTAGCGGCGGGACCATGCTTGTGACGCTATGGACCATGCTGATCGGCCTAGGCTTGGGAGCGAGCATCAGTCTGGCGCTCACACTCCTTACGCTGCGAACCGCAAATGCCGAGCAAGCCGCCGAGCTATCAGGAATGGCACAGTCCGTTGGCTATCTTCTTGCTGCTGTTGGACCGATCCTCTTTGGTTTGCTGCATGATTTAACCAGCTCTTGGAAAGTGCCGCTGCTAACCCTCATCGCGGTCATTATCGTTCTTCTTATTGTGGGGCTTGGTGCGGGACGGAATGAGTACGTTACCATAACATCCAAAAGGCAAGATGAAGGCATCAGCTTTTAATATTATGCATCCCAGTTGGAAATGAGGCAGTCATGAATCTGAAGCATAGCTCTATAAGCCGTCTATACATAAATTCAGAAAATTCAGTATTGACACACCGTTTAAACCTATGATAATGTTAGTTTAACAAAAAAATAATAATGATTATGATAATGTTAATCATGTTAAAGAAGGCATTTAAGTCTCCCCTGGAAGAATTCTATATAGAATTCTTCCAGGGGGTTATCATCCCTAAAAGTGGTACCGTGGGATAACGGGGAAAAGCGGAAATCAATATAGCAAGGAGTGTAAGCGCTTACTAAGTACACTTGGTTTTGTATTATGTAATAAAAACTGACATAAAGTTGTTGACATTAACCCGATAAAGTATATAATAATCATTATTATCTTAATTATTTTGATTTAACGTCACTATACCTTACATTAAAGGAGGTGAATGTATCTCCGTTGCATGACTATCGCATCTGTATCATCATTCATATGCAGATCAACTTCTCCTTCACGAAACACATCTCCTTCACGTAACCCTTCACCTAGAGAATCATCTTCTTACTGCAGACGATATACATTCCTTACTTAATGTTTATTATGTGAATGGTTGATCGAATACGATCTTGTCCGTTCATAACATTTCCATAGGGGGTACAACAACATGTCCGCACTTTATCAAGATATTCCTTGGTACAGATCTCCTCGTTATTCCGAAGAATTGGAACAGCAGCTTTGTAAACAACCAAGGGAGAAAATTAAGGAAATTCAATCCATGCGGTTTAAGCAGGTCATTCAATATGCGTGGGATCATATTCCTTTTTATCGCTGGCTTTGGGATGAAGCAGGCGTCTCTCCCGAACAGATCCAAACTATTGACGATATTCAAAAACTACCTACATGGAATAAAAATACACAGAGAATTATGATTGAAAAGAATCCTCCTTTTGGAAACTACTATACGTTCTCCAATTTATCCGATGCTAGCTTCATTGTTTCTACTAGTGGTACGACGGGACTTCCAGTCATGATGCCAATAAAGGAGGATGATTTTCCAGGATTGCAGGATACTTGGGCTCGTACGATGGGCTTTATCGGCGTGAACTCGACAGACATCGTTCAGAACGTATTTACATTTAACACCATGGGGGGTTCATGGTGCGGAGCAGGAGGTGCTCTGGGGGTAGGCGCTACCTTATTGCCTACCAGCAGCGGTAAAACGACGCCAAGCGTGAAGCAGGTTCAATGGATTAATCAGGCTGGCGTGACCGTCATGTACGGAACGGCGAGCTATTTGAATCACCTTGCTAAAGTGGCCGAAGCTGAAGGTGTTGATCTGGCCTCTTCCACTGTTAGAATTCTTGTAACCGCAGGAGAAATGGTATCTGAGGGCATTCGAAAAGAAAACGAAAAATTATGGGGGGCCAAGCTTTTTGATCTGTATGGCACAGTAGATACCATGACCTGGAGCTCCATAAATTGTGATCACAGCCGCAGCGAGTATGGGAAACCAGGAATGCATGTATGGGAAGATTTCGGATTGATCGAAGTGCTGGGTGAGGATGGAAAGAGGGTACCCAATAAGGAATACGGTAATATGACGGTGACAAGCTGGGCTTGGAAAAACTCCCCAAGGATTCGATTCTCAACTGGTGACCGGGTTGCGGTTGACGATACGCCTTGCTCATGCGGTAGGACGTTAACCCGAATGCTGCCTATTGAGGGCAGGGTGGACGATATGATTCGCATTAAAGGACAAAATATTTTTCCAATGGGAATTGAAAACTTGCTGAAGTCCTTGGAGAGTGGGATCAGTGAGTATGTAGTGGAGATTGATACCCAGGGTGGGATGGATGAGATCATTCTTAGCATTGAGCATCATGGCGACCAAGCAGAGCTGTCCACTGAGATTCGTAACCGTTTCAGCTACACTTTTAATGTCACACCGATCGTCAATGTCGTTCCTATAGGAAGCACAGCCGACCTGACAGGAGCAGGGAAGGAAACCAAGGTGAAGCGGATTTTTGATCGAAGGGGTAAAAGTAAAGTGGTTCAATAATCTACTATATAAAGGATAAGGAGCTAAACTAATGAAAAAAGCAATCATCCTTATGGCACTTGCCATCATATTGGTAGTATCGGGCTGCGGAGGCGCTTCTACACCGGGTACGGATTCATCATCAAACGCTGCAGGAGGCGATGCTGAAACGGTCAAAATCGGATATACGGGGGGCTTCAGCGGGGCTACGGCAACATTCGGAACTCCCATCTTTAATGCCGTTGTTTATGCTGTAGAGGAGATAAACAATAAAGGCGGAATTATGGGGAAGAAAATTGAATTGTTGAAGGAAGACAACGAAGGCGATCCATTTAAGGGACAGCAGATTATAGACAAATTTTCTTCCAATGATACCCAGTTCGTGTTATCCGGGTCAAGCAGTGCTGTTGCGCTCTCAGAAAAGCAAAAGGTGGAAATGAATAAAATGCTGGGAATTGCAGCAACGGCAGCAGATCCCAAGGTGACCAACACGAATGATCCGTATTATTTTGTAGCCATACCTAACAGTGATTATTTAGGCGGGTCCATCGCTTATCATGCAGCTAAAAATATGGGAGTGAAGGAAGTCATCATTTTTATTCGCGATGACGCTTATGGGAAATCGATCTTCAATCCATTCAAGGAAAAAGGTACGTCGTATGGCCTGCAAATTGTAAAAGAGTACACCTACCCCGTCAATGCGAAGGATTTTAACTCCTATCTCAGTCAGGGATTGAAAGAGCATCCCAATGCTCATATCATGATTACGGGCTATGCGCCGGATGGAGGACTTATTGCGAAGCAGGCAAGAGCGCTGGGGTATGACAAACCGATTTTAGGCAATGTGTCGTTAACGAACGCTGAATATGCTCAAATTGCGGGCGAAGCAGCTAATAATACCGTGGTTGCAGCAACGAGCTATCAGAAGGAAAACGAAACGGGAACGGTTAAAGCCTTCGCTGATGCCTGGAAACAAAAAACAGGACATAGTCCGGATGATTATGAAGTTAGAGGATATGACGTTGTATATCTGTTAAAAACGGCGATTGAAAAGGCGGGTAAGCTGGAGACGGAAGCGGTAAGAAAAGCTCTGCTGGAAACCAAAGATTTTGACGGGGCCTCAGGCAAACTCACTTACAATCCGAACGGATCCATCCAAAAAATGCTGTATATTATGAAGATAAATAATGGCACAGTTGAATTTGACCGGGAAATCGATCCAGCTCAATTATAAGGAGGATTCCATGTTATTTGACATTTTAGTAAGTGGAGTTGCCATCGGAAGCATATACAGTTTAATTGCTATGGCGTTCAGCTTGATCTTTCGATCCACCGGCTATCTCAATATTGCACAAGGCGAGATGGTGATGCTGGGTAGTCTCGTAGGCTACACGATGCTGGTCACGCTTGGATTTAATTATTATTTCAGTTTGCTGATTACTATGGGAATCGTAGCTGTGCTTGGTTACTTATCCAATCGTCTGGTGTTTGTGCCGATCCAGAATCGGGGCGGTCAGGAGCTTCATATCCTCATAGCCAGCATTGGGCTATTGATTATGCTGCCGCAAGTAGCGGGATTAATTTGGGGTACCAAAACCTTGAGTTATCCTAATAACATTTCTTCGAATCAACTTGCATTAGGCGATGTGCAGATTTCCGGGCTGAACTTTTTGATTATTGTGATCGCATTTATCATTATGCTGGCGCTTCAAAGCTTCTTCCGTTTCACCCGCGTAGGCCAAGCGATGCGTGCGATTGCGGATGACCGTGTTATGTCTCAGCTTGTCGGTGTAAACATCAAAAAGTATATTACTTTGATATTCATGGTATCCGGTGCCCTTACTGGCGCCGCCGGCGCGCTGTTCGGACCTGTGTATTTTGCTTCCTACGATATTGGGACGATCGGAATCAAAGGCTTTGCCGCAGCTGTGATCGGAGGTTTCGGCAGTGTTACGGGAGGCATGATCGGAGGAATATTGATTGGTTTGATCGAGGGCTTCAGCGGTACGATGATCAGCTCGACTTACCGGGATTTGATTCTGTATGGCATTCTGATTTTAGTTTTATTAATCAGACCTAGGGGGATTTTCGGTGTGAAGCAAAGGAGAGATGCGTCGTGACGATGGAGAAAAAAGGAAGAAATATCATCTATGGTTTGATTGCGATCGCCTTTCTGTGGATTGTACTGTTTGTGGAATCAAACTATTGGCTATCCCTTTTTAACCAAGCGGTGATCTTCAGCATACTGGCTCTCTCCCTGCAATTAATATTTGGTTATACCGGTCAAATCAGTCTGGCTCATGCTGCATTTTTTGGATTAGGGGCGTATACCTCTGCGATTCTTACGATACATTTTGGTCTTCCGTACCTCATTACTTTTCTTCTATCAGGGCTTGTCGCAGGGATCGTTTCACTAGTCTTAACACCCATGGCTAAATTGAGTGAAATCTATTTGTCCATGGCGACATTAGCCTTTAATCTTATGATGATTATCGTATTCGCCAATGGAGGAGATTTGACCGGCGGCTGGAACGGATTAACGGGGGTTCCGTGGCCAAATCTGTTCGGTTGGGTAATTGACTCCAAGCGGGAATTTTTTATCCTCTCATGCGTGGTTTTGCTGCTTACCTATTTGTTTATGGTGAGGCTGACCAGCGGGAAGTTGGGTAGAAGCTTTAGGGCCATCCGGGATAACCAATTAGCTGCGGCGTCTCTTGGTATCGATATTGCCATGACCAAAACGAAAGGATTTATTATCGGTTGTTTTGGAGCTGGGCTGGCGGGAAGCATTGTTGCTCATTTGAACGCCTTTGTAAGCCCGGAGCCATTCAGCATTACGCATTCGATTACGATTTTCGTTATGGTCGTTATCGGAGGCTTAGGCAGTTTTCCCGGTGCCGTATTGGGTGGGGTCGGAATTACCTTTCTGGACGAGTTCTTGAAATCGGCACCTATGGTTCGACCTATCTTTTACGGACTTACGATTATTCTGATCATGATTTTCCTGCCTGAAGGTCTTAGCAGTCTGATACGTAAAGCGTACCGATGGCTAACGCCTGCGAAAAAAACGAGCACCCATGCTGCCGAGCCTGCAGTGAAAAAGTCCAATGTCATTCCGCTTCTTGTGAAAGAAAAGCTGCAAATCCCCAATCATTCAAACCAGGTCATTCTGGAAATTAAAAATGTGACCAAAAGATTCGGCGGCGTTGTAGCTGTGAATGATGTCAGCTTAAATGTAAAGCAAGGGGATATCTTTTCACTCATTGGTCCCAACGGCGCGGGCAAAACTTCTTTAATTAATATTATTACCGGCTTGGAGATCCCTACCAGCGGGAAGGTGTATTTCCAAGGAAAGCTGATGAATAAGTCCGGTTTATCTAATACCAGTTCTGCTGGCATGGTGCGAACATTTCAGACCAGTAAGCTGTTTAACAGCATGACGGTGATTGAGAATGTGGTAACGGGCATGGCACTTCATCTCAAGAACGATGTTAATATCGCTTTTTACAAAGGCGAACGATTTGAGAAGGAGGAACACGAAGCTTATCAATATGCTTTAGAACTATTGAGACTGGTCGGGCTGGAGCATTTAAAGGACGAGTATTGCGAACGGCTGTCCTATGGGCATAGAAGAAGGGTGGAGATTGCGAGAGCCTTGGCGGCCAATCCTAAGCTTCTTCTCTTGGATGAACCTGCGGCAGGACTTAATCTGAACGAACGCAATGAGTTGATCCATCTCATATTAACGTTAAGAGATCAGTTTCGGATCACGATATTTATCGTGGAGCATGACCTGGATTTATTATCCCAAATTACCGATCATATCGCCGTATTGAATTTCGGCAAAAAAATTGCAGATGGTACGCTGGATCAGGTTTTGCAGGATCCGGAAGTTGTCAGTGCCTATCTCGGGAAGAAGGAGAAGAAAATTCATGGTTATGCTTAGTGTTCAAGATTTGCATGCCGGATATGGTCAGGTTGAAGCGCTGCGTTCCGTAAATATGGATGTAAAAAAAGGTGAAATCGTATGCCTAATAGGAAACAATGGAGCCGGGAAATCCACGACACTTATGTCGATTAGTGGTATCGTCAAAAAAAGAAGCGGTCAAATTATGTTCAATGGAGAAAATATTCTCGGTCTGCCGCCTCATAAAATAGTGGCCAAAGGAATTTCACAGGTTCCGGAAGGCAGGCGTATTTTCCCCACGCTGACCGTAGAGGAGAATTTAAAAGCGGGTGCTTTTTTGAAGCCCAAACTGCCGAAAGAAAAATATGAAGCGGTCTATGAGCTGTTTCCAAGGCTGAAGGAAAGAAGAAAGCAGCTGGGCGGCAGTATGAGTGGCGGCGAACAGCAGATGCTTGCGATCGGAAGAGCCATTGTGAACGACCCGATGCTCTTAATGCTGGATGAACCTTCTCTCGGACTGGCACCTCAGATTATTGAGTCCATCTTTGATGCGATTGTTACCCTGCGCAAAAATGGATTAACCGTATTGCTGATTGAACAGAATGCGAACCTGGCGCTGGATGTATCTGATAGGGCTTATGTCATGGAGTTAGGACAGGTCGTATTGTCGGGCAGCTGCCAAGAGTTAAAAAATAACAATAAAATACAAGAAATTTATCTCGGGCGTAAGAGCTCGAACGAAAAAATGGGGAATGCGATTACCACTTGACAATCGCAACTGGAAAAATTAAGATGATTTTAGAGAGAGAACATAATATCCATTATTATTTTTAGTCAAAAAAATAATAATAGTTATTATGATTCTGGAATGGCGTATGGAATCTGCACTTTAATTCCTAGGAGAAATGAAGGTGTGAAACGTTGAAGGTTGAGTTATCGACAGGAATGGAAATGTATTATGAAGAGCAGGGAACCGGAGCGCCCCTAATTTTAGTTCCAGGCACCGGTTGTGATCATCAGGTATGGGATCTGCAGGTCGGGATCTGGTCGAAATATTTCAGAGTCATCGCCATCGATAACCGCGGTTCCGGGCAATCCACCATATTTGAGAATCAAGAGAAGTACAGCGTGGAAATCATGGCCGACGACGTTGCGGCGCTGATGGATGCATTGGGTCTTGAACCATGTCATCTGAGCGGGCATTCCGTAGGAGCCTCCATTGTGCAGCAGGTAGCGATCAGACACCCCTCCAAGGTGAAGTCCATTCAGCTTCATGCCACTTGGGGGAAAACAGATGAGTGGTTTAAACGGGCTTTTGTAGGAACGATGAAATACCCAACTCTGAATAACGATCCACACGTTACGTTCCGAACGAACATGATGTGGGCAGCAAGCCCCGCCTATCTAGAGACAAGGCAGCCAGAGGCAGCCAGCGGGATGGTAACCAAATGTCTGATTAAAAATCCCCACCTGAATGCGTACCATGGACTTCTTGGACATTTACACGCGGATGAGAAATATGACGCTTTGCACCAGCTGGAGCTCATTCAAGCCCCCACATTGATTACGGCCGGTGAAATTGACATGCTGGTCCCCAAAAGATACAGCGAAGAAGTGTATAGCAAAATGAAGGGCGCTCAATACCACGAGTTTAAGGGAGCGCATGCGAGTCATTTTGCGTTATGGGAAATGTGGGAGGAATTTACAGCGGTTGCTTTAGGATTCATGATGTTTGTGGAAGCAAACCAAAACACATAAGAAAGGGTTGACTTTTGATGAAAGCTTTTGCACCCATTAATCCGGAGGGTTGGCTAAGGGCTCCAGGATGGTCCCACGCTATAGCTGTGAAAACCGGTGAGATCACGATGGTGAAAATCGCCGGTCAGGTAGGCTGGGATATGACGACTCAAGAACTGGTATCCGAGGATCTTGCCGCACAATATGAGCAAGCGATCAAAAATATTTGTTCCCTCGTTAACGCCGCAGGCGGAGATGCGCTGGACATTGTTGAACTCAGGATTTATACGACGAATGTCAAAGAGTACAACGAGCGGATCAAAGAAATGGGGCAGGCTTACCGGAACCACATAGGGAAGCATTTTCCAACGATTACGCTGGTGGGAGTAACGGATTTATTCAAGGAAGAAATTAAGGTGGAAATCGAAGCAACTGCAGTTATCTCTTGATTTGGTAAGGAGGCTCTTTTTATGGTAGAAACCCGGTTATATATCCATGGCGAATGGGTCGAGACCGATCAAAAAATCGATATCATTGACCCTGCTACTGGACAGAACGTCGCTCACGTGTCGAAGGCAGATGCTTCACTGATCGAGCAAGCGGTGACGGCGGCATCAGGGGCATTCGGAGCTTGGTCGCAAACGCCTGCAAGGAAACGAGCGCAGTACTTGAATCAAATCAGTGATCTTCTGCTTAAAAGAAAGAATGAAATCGCTGAGGTACTCTCGTTAGAGCAAGGTAAGCCTTTGGCTGAAGCCGTGGGCGAAGTTATCTACAGCGCAGATTTCTTTAACTGGTATGCGGAAGAAAGCAAAAGAGTATACGGTGAAATCATTCCGCCGTCCAGGTCTGGTCATGAATTGAGAGTGGAGCATGTGCCCGTTGGCGTAGTAGCAGCGATTACACCTTGGAATTTTCCGATTGGCATGCTTGCGAGGAAGCTGGCTCCCGCTTTGGCTGCAGGGTGTACGGTAGTGCTGAAGCCTGCCAGCCAAACACCGCTAACAGCCATCAAGTTACTGGAGATCATCCATGACATTGGACTTCCTGCTGGAGTGGTGAATTTGATCATGGGCTCCGGGAGTCAGATCGGGGAGCAGCTCCTGAAAGACACAAGGGTACGTAAAGTGACGTTCACCGGTTCCACGCCAGTAGGAGCAAGCATTATGCAGCAGGCAGCAAAGCATATTACCAAGGTGTCTTTAGAGCTTGGAGGTCATGCTCCGTTTATCGTATTGGATGACGCTGACATGGATGCCACCATACGCAATTTACTGCTCATCAAGATGAGGAATGCAGGACAAACTTGCATATCGCCTAACCGTATTTTTGTTCAGCGGGACATGTACGAATCGTTCAAGCAGCAGCTCTTGGAGAAGGTAGTTCAGCTAAAGGTAGGCCCCTATAACGCCGACAAGGTGAATGTAGGACCGTTGATTGACCGAAACGCCGTACAGCATATGCAGAGCCAGGTAGATGATGCCTTGAGTAAAGGCGCCTCGCTTTTGTGCGGAGGGAAGCCAAGTGAAGATCCGGCGCTGTCCCAAGGGAATTTCTATCTTCCTACCGTATTGGCAGATGTGACTCCGGATATGAATATTTTTCACGAGGAAACCTTCGGTCCGATTATCCCTTTGATCCCATTTGATTCGGATCAAGAGATGATTGAATCGGCTAACAACAGTATTTTTGGATTGGCCGCCTACGTGTTCTCTCAGAATATGAAGCGGGCAAAAGGGATTGTTGATGCGTTAGAATATGGCACCATAGCTGTTAATGATATCTCGGCATCGGATATGGCTCAAGCACCGACCGGAGGTATGAAGGAAAGCGGTATCGGCCGTGAAGGCGGACGTCAGGGGTTATATGAATTCCTGGAGACTAAATTTACTCTGGTTAACTACAGGTAGAATCAGCTTGTTCATTATAGAAGGAGGTAATGCCTTATGGAATTCGGATTATTGACAGAGGCGAATTTGCAAAGCGGTAATAAATTTCTTAGTTTTCAAGAGCGTTATCAGCATGTGCTCGAAGAGGTTGTCTTAGCGGACAAGATGGGATTTGATGTATTCGGATCTTCCGAGCAGCATTTCTTTGCACCGCACTGCGTGATTTCATCGTTGGAAACGGTGTTGGCGGCTGCAGCGGTTTTGACAAAAGATATCAAGCTTCGGTTCGCATCCATTTTGCTGCCGTTTCATCATCCGATTGACTCCGCCGAGAAAATCGCCTCGGTAGACGTATTGTCGAACGGAAGAGTGGAGTTTGGCACGGCAAAGGGAAATTCTTGGTACACACTTGGCGGTTATAATGTTGACCCGGCTGAAATAGATGAGCGATTCGATGAAGCGTTCCAGATTGTTCTCAAAGCCTTAACGAATGAAACCTTCAGCCATAACGGGAAATTCTGGACCATCCCCGAGAGGTCCTTGTCTCCCAAATTAGTGCAAAAAGATCATCCGACCTTGTGGTATGCGGCCATCAGTCCGAAATCACATAAATTAGCAGGTGAGATGGGCGTCGGATTAATGACACTCACGGTGGGGGTCGAACTGGAGCAGTTGGCTAAGCGCGTTGAAACCTATAGAGAGGGGATCAAAGAAGCTAAGCCGGTTGGAAATTTCATCACGAATAAAGTAACAAGCTTTACTCAGCTCCATTGCGCCGAAACGACTGAAAGGGCCAGAGAATATTCCGAAAAGCCTTTTATGGACTATACCGGCACTGTGATCGATTTATATGAACAAAAATTGAAAAAAACCGGTGTGAACATCGATTTTTCAAAGGCCCGTGAAAAATTAAACTGGAATGATCTGAACGATTCGGATCAAGTGATTGTAGGTACACCGGATGAAATCATTGAGAAGCTGGAAAAGTATGAAGCGGTCGGGGTAGACGAAGTCTTTATCCGATCGGAAGGAATAGAACATGCCGAGGTCATGAAGTCCATTGAGTTGTTAGGCAAATATGTGATTCCATACTTTAAGGAAAAGAAAAAGAAGCAGGAAGCCCTGAACAACGCGCAAAAGGCAGAAGCCTAGTAAGCACGAACTAATACAATCTATTCTAATTATATCTCGAAGGGAGTTCGCACTATGACATACAAATTTATTAACCTTACCAAACAGGATCATGGAATCGTAACGATTGAATTGAACCGTCCGGAGAAAAAGAATGCCTGGAATGAAGCGATGCGGGAAGAAATGAGAGACTCCTTCCGATCAGTCATGTATGACAACAATACTAGAGTCATTATTGTTCGTGGAGCGGGGGATGCGTTCGCTCCCGGAGAAGATGTGGGTGAAATGATTGAACGACGCGACGATCAGTGGTCGACACGTGATTTTCGTCGGATGGCCATCAATATTCACAACCTCTTTGATGAAATCGAAAGCTGCGAGATTCCGGTGATTGCCGCAATTGACGGCATTTGTGTATGCGGTGGTCTCGAGCTGGCTCTTTCCTGCGATATTCGAATCGCTTCAGATCGTTCGAAGTTCGGATTGATCGAAGGGAACGTAGGCTTTATTCCGGGGTCGGGAGGATGCTCGCGTCTGGTGAAGGTTGCTGGGGTTGGAGTGACGAAGGACTTTATTCTTAGCGGTGACATTATCGATGCCCAAGAAGCGAAGCAGCGCAATATCATTAACCGTGTCGTATCGGCTGACAATTTCGAAGAGGAAGTACAGGCTTTAGCTTTACGATTGGCTAAAAAGGCACCGCTTACGCTCGGCATGGCTAAGCACGTCATCAATCTGTGTGCAGATTCGAATTACAACTCCAGCCGTGAGTTTGAGCGGTTAGGCCAAAGCATTCTCATGATGACAGAGGATCACTACGCAGCAGCAGCAGGTTTTCTTGCCAAAAATCTGTCCCAGGTAGAATTTAAAGGGAAATAATATCATATGATGCTTCCCCCTTCCCATTCGGTTAGCCGCCCTTTGAAGGGGGATTTTACTTAGAAGGAGACTGATAGCGTGAAATTAGTAGGGATTTCCGGTACGATTGTGGGTTCGAAAACGGTGGTTGTCGTAAACAAAGTTCTTGAGGAAATCAACAAACTAGATTCTTCTATTGAGACTGAGCTCCTGGACTTAAAACAGGTTCAACTCCAGTTTTGCGATGGTCGTGATCCTTCTACCTATACGGATGATACGAAACGAGTGATCGATACCGTCGCCTCGGCCGACTTACTGATTATTGGAACGCCGGTGTTTCAAGGTTCGATTACAGGTGTATTAAAGAATTTATTTGATTTGCTGCCTGTGGATGTTTTAAGGCATAAAGTCGTTGGTTTGATAGCGACAGGGGGGACGTATCAGCATTATCTGATCATTGAGAATCAATTGAAGCCGATTATCGGATACTTTCGTGCCTATGTCGCACCGGGTTATGTTTATGCGCATTCGGATCATTTTAACGAACATAATGAAATTTCAGATCTGGAAGTCCTGAGAAGAATTGAGCTCTTGGCCGAAGAGATGGTGCTAATGCAAGGTCTTAGATCAGGAGGTTTGGTTATCAAATGACGCATTTTGATTATATCGACCTTAAACCCAAAGACGGTGTGGCTTATTTAACCATCAATCACCCACCAGCGAATACGATGAATATTTCATTGGAAAATGAGCTGAAAGAAGCTTTGAAGATCTTGGAGGACGATCGGAACACGAAGGTCATTGTATTGCAAAGCGCCAATGAAAAGATGTTTTCAGCGGGGGCAGACATACAGTTATTAGAACGATTGAATCCGGATGAAATGGATATCTTCTGCAGGAAAATTAAGCAATTAATATTATCGTTCCGTAAAAGCAGTAAGATTTGTATTGCTTCGATTGAGGGTCATTGTCTGGGCGGCGGCTTGGAATTAGCTATGGGTTGCGATCTGAGAGTAGCCAAAGATTCGAATTATAAGCTGGGACTCCCTGAAATCAAGCTTGGGCTGTTCCCCGGCGGGGGAGGCATTCAACTGGCATGCAGCATCATAGGGCTGCAAAAAGCGTTTCGACTGGCCGCACTTGGCGAAACATTAACTGCTTCTGAGGCATTGGCTTGGGGATTGGTTGATTATGTACTCCCGAAGGAAGGCTATGCTGAAAAATTGGAGGAATTGGCGAGCCAAATCGCACAAGGGCCCTCTGTCGCTATGGCGCATATCAAACGTCTACTATATGACAGGTCATTAGTAAGTATTGAAGATGCGTATGAAAATGAATCCAACATCATGAGGGAGCTGCTGGGTACCCGGGATTTTGCGGAAGGGATCCGTGCGTTCAAAGAGAAAAGAAGTCCACTATTTATGGATGAATAGGTCCATGATGCTCGTTTAGCTTTATAATATCATATTGGCTATTATTTTGTATCATTTTTTATTATAATAGAAGGGGGATGGCATAATGATGATATATGGGTAATGATCGCTCAGTGTAAAGGGGTGCTTTGAATTGGTTTCCAAACAAGAACACGTTGAACAATTAATTCTAGATACTGCGGCTAAGCTGTTTGAAAAATATGGTTATAATAATGTCCGGATCTCCGATATTACGAAAGATATTGGAATGACAACCGGTTTCTTTTATTATCATTTCCGCAGCAAAGAGCAAATTCTTCAAATGATTTATGAAAATTATATCTCAGGTGCGGCTGAAGCGGTGCGAGAGATTTATGAGATGGGCAATTTATCGGCAGAGGAAAAGCTAAATCTGCTGATCAAAAGACACTGTAAAGGGATCCGGGATAACCATGCGCATGTATCGGTTTTCTTTAGGGAATACCGGAATCTTTCAGAAGAGGCGATTAAGATTATTCAGGAGAAAAATTCCGACTATTTGAAACATATTGTAAAAATTATTGAGCAAGGTGTGGAAGAAGGCTTATTTAAGGAAGATGTCAATCCCAAAATGGTGAGCTTGGCGATTATCGGCATGTGTAATTGGATTTACCAGTGGTTTAAAGAAGGCGGAGGCAAGAGTATTGATGAGGTTGGCGAGACCTTTTATCGCTTGGTGACAAGCGGTTTACTAAAATAAAGAGTTAGGTGATTCAATGGACAAGTACAATGGTTTTTATCTAGTCGAAATACCTATTCCGGTACCTCTCAAAACGGTCAATTGTTATCTCACCCAATCCCCATTAGGTTGGCATGTGATCGATACGGGTTTTCATACGGAAGAAGCTAAATCGGCTTGGCTGCAAGCGTTTCGAGAGCTCCATATCTCTCCTCAAGATATTGTAGAAATCGTACTGACGCACTTTCACCCAGACCATATGGGATTGGCGGGTTGGCTGCAGGAATACACAGGAGCCCCTGTCAAAATCTCGGCCGAGGGCCAGAGGATGGCTCAGCATTTATGGATCGACAAGAGGGAATCGGAGCTCTTCGATGGATATGCCTATGAGCACGGGATGCAAATCAAAGAACGAAATAAAGTGCAGGAATATTTGTCGGATTTTACGAAGTATGTCAGTCCATTTCCTGAGTTCACGACCTTTGGTGAAGGAGCAAGCTTTCAGTGGAATGAGGAATATACGGCCATACATACGCCAGGACATGCGGATGGCCATATGATTTTTCATTCATCCCAGAGCGGCACGGTATTGGCGGGGGATTTGCTTTTGCCTAAAATCACGCCGAACGTGGGTTATTTTCCAGGCTTCAACGTCAATCCTTTGAAAGCGTTTATCGACACCCTGAACAAAATTCAACAATACAAGCTGGATACCGTACTTCCGGGACATCGGTATGTCTATAAGGATGGAAATCAAAGAGCGAAAGAGCTGATCCATCATCACGAACAACGATTGCGTGAAATGATGCCGCTGCTGGAGCAACCGTGCACAGCTCAAGAGGTTAGCCATAAGCTGTTTGCCCATCTTTCCAAAGATGCGGATCCACTGCAATTGTTGTTTGCTCTTCAGGAAACGTTGGCTCATTTGATTTACTTGAAAGAAAAAGGCTTGGTCACCAGCGAAGTGGACCAAGATGGATTTGTTATTTTTTCATTGGAAAAATCTACCGTAAATATCGTAAGTCCTATGATATGATCATGCAAAGGAGATATCGCATTGATTTATGAATCCTCTTTAGTGACCAGATTCTGTGAATCGGATTACATGGGACATATTAGTAACATTAGTTACTTTATTTATTTGGAGACCGTAAGAGTGGATTTTTTGTGTGATCTGAACATCAGTCAAGTGGACGAATCCTGGGATTTTGTAGTTGCTTCGATCAAGTGTGATTTTGTGAAGCAAATGTACCCGCGGCAGAGGATCAAAAGCGCGACTAGGGTTCTGAGGATTGGCAATAAAAGCATTACCTTGGGGCATAAACTTTTATCGGAGGAGGGGGAGACATTGGCCACGGCCGAAGAGGTGATCGTTCGCTTTAATAAGAGCACCCAGTCAACCCAATCCCTGGATGAAAGTATGATTGAAAAGCTGCGACGATATGAAAAAAATGAGCAGTTCATCTAAGCAATTGTGGGGCATGATGGTCGATCTCTCTTAGGGATAGGAAGAATACTACCTATCATCGGATTTCGGTGTATCATGCCCTCTGAATTTCATCAGAATAAGTAAAGTAACACTTGAATTATTCCTATGGATACAGTATAATTAAAAACATAATAACCATTATTATTTTATAAAGTTTTCCAATTTGTTAGCTCAAAGGAGGAATATTGATGTCGACCCTATCCAATGGAGCTATTTGTAGTAAATTAACAAAAGGTGAATTGGTCATTGTTTATGATGATATCGCCACAAAAGTAGGTTCCTTGGTTGGAATAGCAGATTTGGTTAGCCCCCAAGCTGTAAATCTAATGACCAAAATCGGTAAAGGATTAATTTATGTATGCATCAGTGAAGAAAAAGCAAAGCAATTACAGCTTCCTCTTATGGTTTGCGAGAACAGGGACCACTCTTCTAAACCATTAACGGTCTCTGTCGATCATATAACTACGACTACAGGAATATCCGCATTTGAGCGTTCAGATACGATTAGAGCTTTTACTAGCGAGTATGTACAGCCAGATGATTTTCGAAGACCGGGTCACGTGTTTCCCCTTTTGAGTAAGGATAAAGGATTGTTGCAGCGAATCGGTATTGCGGAAGCCGCAGTAGATTTAGCCAAAATGGTGTCGGCCGTACCCATGGCTTATATGTGCGAAATCTTAAACCATAGCGGCGAAATCGCAAATCAGAAGGAAATGAATCAATTAGCTGAAGCCCATGATTTATGCGTGATCCATTTGAGTGAAATCATTGAGCTTACAAGAAATGATATTCTGGCGTCGTTTACTGGCCTTGTCATTCAAGGAAGAGAAGTGGGAAGAAAAATCGGATTTCCGACCGCGAATATGTATATCGACGCAGAAGTGCCGCTAGAGCATGGGGTCTATGGTGTAACGGTCTCGTATCATGATGTCAAATATGTTGGTGTGATGAACGTGGGGGTAAGGCCAACGTTTAATCATGATCAAAATGAAGTTCATCATGAGATCCACCTGTTGCATTTTAACAACATGATTTACGGTAAAGTCCTCCAAGTGGATGTGAACTTCTTTGTCCGTAATGAGATTTCGTTCTCAACGGTCGATCAATTGATTAACCAAATAAAGAAGGACATTGAGGTTGTAGAACATCGATATGGCCTGGTTAATAACAATAATAAAAACAAGGTAGGTTAGTATGGTTTTGATAACGGATGATGAAATTCAGATGACGGATTATTCGTTCATGAAGCTGTGTGAAACCAGCTATGGAATTAATAGAGGGGTTTTTAACACGATCGACTCCATGCTTTATGAGAGAGGCATCAAGAATATTTTGATTCGCCGTAAAACCATTCTTTCCTTTCTTGAATATGTTGTTGTTTTATCAAACGAACCGGAAGGCCGGCGCAATATGTTTGGTCCTGGCGGGCTGTCTTTAAAAATAAATCAATTTTGTTTGGTAAACAAGCTCTGATCCTGAACGTTTGTTTATCATTATTTTATGAATGGTAAGGCTGCCGAATTGCAGTCTTATTTTTGCTTTTTATTATATTTGTTCATAAAGAAACCGATATTTAAATCGAAAGCAAGGTATAATATATAGAATAGAAACACAATAGAAAAAGTTCTTTACGGGGGGGTGTGGAATCTTGCGGCAAATCTATGAAGCTTTACAGAGTAGAAAATCAGAGCTGATGGGGCATCAACATTTCTTTAAATATGCGGTAATGGTACCTTTGGTTGAGATAAACGGTGAATTAAATGTCTTGTTTGAGGAAAGGGCTCATCATCTCAATCGGCAGCCTGGAGAAATATGTTTTCCCGGCGGGAAAATTGATGAAGATGACGCGGATGAAATGGCAGCTGCGGTACGCGAAACCTGTGAGGAATTGGGATTGGATCAGCAGGCTATAGAATTGCTTGGGCCGTTAGATTATATGATTACCTCGTTTCATATCGTATACCCGTTTGCTGCGCGAATTTCCGACTATGATCAAATCCGACCTAACCCGGATGAAGTGGCCAGTGTGTTTGGTGTGCCGCTTGAGTACTTGCGAAGCTCTACCCCTGAGCTTCATTATGTAGATCTCAGTGTTTCCCCACGTGATGATTTTCCATATGATCGAATTCCTAATGGCCGAAATTATAAATGGGGAAGAGGGACCGTCCCTGAATTTTTCTATTATTACGAAGGCCGCGTCATTTGGGGATTAACCGCACGAATATTGAATCATTTTCTTGAAGTAACGAAGAGTAATAACGATCAGCAATCATGAAAAATAGCCCCCTCCATTGCAGGGAGCCAGATAAGGCCTTCATTCGTTCCGCAGGTTTAAACCCTTTATTTGGACATTTTATCGTACTTGTCTTTTAACCAGTATATGCCCGTCGGCCGATTGTTCTGATTTGCCATATTTACCGAATAGGCGGTTCTTTCCAGCTCTTTTATCGCCGACCTAAATGTGATTCCTTCCCACTCGGTTACAGCGTAATTTGAAATCCTCTTCTCTCGCAGAAGCTCCACTGGAATATGATGTTCCTGATCAAACGAAACGATCGTGATCTCCTTATCGTTCACATCTTTCCCCACTTGATATACTTGAGTAACTAGATAATCTTCGTTTTCGTATAGCTGTTCGAAAGTGAGGAATCGCGGCTTGCTATAGGTCACTGCAAAACGCTGAAAACTTTCGTCGGGGACCACATCCAGTCGGTTTTTCTGCTCTGCCCTATATTGCTTCAGTTGTTCAGGGGATTGAACCTTCAGAAAGTTGGCACTAAGCCTTCCACTATCTTTGGCTACGTTATTGGTCCAGTTCATTTTGGCATAGTACATGGCATTACGATCAGCGGTCTGAAGTTGTGTTTGATTTTGATCCATCTCTTTGCGTTCTTTTACTTGATTCCAGCTGATGCTGAGTAGAGTATCCTTCGTCCCGGATAAGTCAAGTATCATTCCGTTCAAAGGTTGTGGATGACTTAAGAAAGAACTCATACGGACACTCGGATTGCCCGCTCCCTGATAACGCCAAACTGTAGAAATCTCATACTTTCTATCCGGATCGAGGCTTGAAGGATCTGTAACATATAAACGAATTTGATCGTCGACGCCATCCTCATTACTGTCAAGCTTCTCTACCTTCACACCCGGTAAGCTGGAAATTACCCCTACAGGCTGCAGTCCGTCAAATTCGCTGTCTTGAAGCACAAACGACGGGATGTAGGCATTAGGGAGCGTTCGATGTAAAAGGTTGATTTGCGCTTCGGACCACTCAAACTTGAACTCCGTAACCAACGTATCCTCCTTCGATTTGAACGCTTCAAAAACTCCGGCTGCCGGAAAATCCATATTCCATTCATTGGTATTGTTGAGTTTGCTCGGTTCAGCAAAAGCACTGCTGCAAATACTTACACTCAGCATGGATAAGAGAACGATTACTGCACTTTTTTTCACAGGATAATTGACTCCCTTCGGATATCATTTCTACTCTTTAGACTAACATAAAGAGAAAAATGTTTCATTAATTATGAAAAATTATCCATTTTTAATCATTGGACCTATTTCGTAACCGATTCTCAGAGACATGTTGCAATAAAGGAAAGAACCTAGTAAAGTAATGAATGACCAATTGACCAAAAATATATTTGGGTCAAAATAGATGATAAACGGGAAGGAAGTTACTTCGATGTCAACGATCGATCGTCGTTCAATGATACTGTCCGCGGCCACGCAATCGTTCGCACAATTTGGATACAAAGCGACGACGATGGAATTGGTGGCGAAAATTGCGAATGTGGGGAAAGGGACGACCTACACCTTTTTCAGGACAAAAGAAGAACTATTTGACGAAATCCTGCGCAAAGCCCTTCAGGAAATGAAAGAAGTGTGCGAAAATGTCATACGACGTGAAGACACGTTCTACCATAACCTGATCCGGGTATTGGATTCGCTGCTAGAATTCCGGGCCGATCACGAGCTGTTCGTCAAGCTGGCCCAGGAAGTTCGCGATATCGGAACCGTTCAGGCGCTGGAAGGAATCAAGAGGCTGGAAAATCTGGTTCTCGAATATATGCGGCAGGAAATTGAGTTGGCGATTGAAAAAGGAGAAATCAAGCCTTGTGATTCTCGGGTCATCTCCTTCATGATACTTAAATTTTATATTGCCCTGACAACGGAATGGAGCCATTCCCATGAACCGCTGAATAAGGAGCAGATTAAAGAATATATGCAGTTGTTTTTATCCGAAGGATTGTTAGGGAAGCCGCTTTAAGATCCTCTTAGCGGGGGATTATTTTTTTTGAATTGAATTGACCAATTGTCCAAATTGGTCAATTGGTCTAATTGTTGTTTAGATCAAATTAAATCAAATTCAAGTGGAGGGGTATTCATGCGTTTTATTCGACCAATGATTTATATTTTGATGGCAGCAGCCATAGGCATGGGAGGTTACTTGCTAAGCACGAAGCAGACGACGGCCGGAAGCACGCAGGGCGGGTCTCCTGGGCTTTCAACGGCGTATATTGAAACCAATTCGGTAAGTGCGAGCTTCAAGCTGGGAGGAAGGATCACTGAAATCCTCGTTCACGAAGGTGATACGGTGAAGAAGGGCCAAGTTCTTGCAAGACTGCAGAGCTCCGAACTGGAAGCCAAGGTTGCTCAGGCTAATGCGGCTGTTGCACTTGCTCAAGGCAAAATTGCAGAAGCGCAAGGTGCAAAGGCAGCGGCTCAAGCGAAGAAGGAGCAGGCGGCAGCCGGGGTGACATTAACGGCGGGTACGGTGGAGCAGCAAATCGCGCAGGCGAAAGCCGCGGTAGATGCGGCTCAGGCCAAGGTGGACGGCTTGCACAACGGTTCCCGCCCGGAAGAGAAGAAGCAGGCGGAAATCCAATATCAAGCCGCAAAAGAAGTGTACGACATCGCGGAGCAAAACTTGAATCGGATGAATGCGCTTCTGGAGGAGGGACTTGTCTCCAAAGCCGATGTCGATAAAACAAAGGTAAATTATCGGGAAGCGCAAACGAAATTTGAGCTAGCCGAGCAGCAATTAAGCATGGCAAACCAAGGGCCGCGGGAAGAAGAGGTGCGGGCGGCCGAAGCGCTGCTCGAGCAGGCGAAAGCGACGCTTCAGCTAGCTGAGGCGGGCCGTGAGCAGGTGGCCGTTCGCCAAGGGGATGCTGCCGCGGCTGACGCAGCGATTAAGCAAGCACAGGGTGCTCTGCAATCCGCCGCCTCGGGTGAGAAGCAGGCGCAAGCGGCACAAGCCGAGGCGCAGGTGTACGTCGGTTACACAGAACTGATCGCGCCGAGTGACGGTGTCATCTTATCGCAAACCGCACAGCCCGGTGAGTTGGTCGGATCCGGTTTCCCTGTCTTTACGATTCAAGCGACGGATACGCCGTGGGCTAAGTTCTATATGACGGAAATCAGCGTTGCCGAAGTTAAGACCGGTGATAAGGTTCGAATGAAGCTGATCGCTACGGGACAAGAGGTAGAGGGCACTGTCCTGTCGGTGTCCGCCGCACCGGACTTTGCAATCAAGAAAGCGACGCAAAACGCCGGAGAAGCTGACGTTCGCTCGTTCGCGGTCAAAGTCGTACTGCCGCAAATACCGCAAGGCGCGGCTGTCGGGATGACGCTGCAGTGGATCGGGACAACGGAAGGGTGATCCAAATGACGAGATTGAAGGTAGGCAGCGTCATCTCCGATGAATGGAAAAGCATTGTGAAGGATCGGCGCTTGTTCGCTATTTTGTTTATCGTTCCGGTGATGTACACTTTGCTGTTCGGAGCGATCTATATGCATCACAAAGTGACCGAACTGAGCACCGTCGTGATGGACGACGATCAAAGCCCACTCAGCCGGCAGATCATTCAAGCCTTTGACGAGAGCGAGTCGTTCGGCATTACGAAAAGGGTACATTCGGAGAAGGAGGTGAAAGAGGCGCTGGCTTCAGGAGAAGCCAAGGTCGGGCTGTTCATTCCGGACAGGTTTGAGGCGAGCTTAAAGCAGGGCCAAACGCTGCCGCTTCTGACTTGGGTGGACGGGAGCAATATGATTTATTCGAACACGGCAACGAAAGGAGCCAATGAAGTCATCACGACGTTCGGCATGGGTCTCTCTGCCAAAAAGCTGCAGCTGCAGCAAGGGCTGCAGGACGAACAGGTGCTGAATACACTAACGCCGATTCCTTACAGGTACCGCATTCTATATAATCCTGCGGTAAACTATAGTGATTTTATGATTTACGGTTTGATCGGTGCAATCCTGCAGCAGGTGCTGTTTCTGGGAATTGCGCTGGCGATTACCAGGGAAAAGGATCAAGGAACCTGGCAGCGGTTTGCTAGTTGGAAGCGGGAACCATGGCGGTTGGCGTATGCCAAGACAGCTCCGTACTTTCTGATCAATCTGTTCAATACGACGGTTGCGCTGTGTATCGCATTATATGTGTACCAAGCCCCATTCGCGGGCAGCCTGGCGGTCGGATTCCTTGTTGTGCTCAGCTTCACGTTCGCCGTAAGCGGCATCGGGTATTTGATCAGTCTCATATCCGGTAATCAGCTTGGCGCGACGCAGACTGCGATGCTGATCGCCGTGCCGTCCTTCCTGCTTTCCGGCTTCACATGGCCCTTTGATGCGATGCCCCAAGCGCTGCAGGTGGTCGGCCATCTGCTCCCGCTCACGTATTTTCTGGATGCAGTCCGAAACGTATTCGTGAAGGCTAACGACTACTCTATCGTATGGCGTGATTGCTTGGCCATGGGAATGATGGGAATGGTCACGTACTTTATCGCCCTGCTGATGACTCGGTTTGCCATGTTTCGGAAGAATGAGGAGCAAAGTGCAGAAGTAAGCCTGAACGCTCAGTGTTCATCAGATTCGACCAGTTTGACCCTATAAATGATAAAGGAGATTCAGCATGAAAAAAACAATAGCCTGCTTGTGTGCAGCGGCGCTCATGTTTTCCAGCGTACAAAATGCCGCTATGGCGGGCGAACAGAGCGATGATCAAGATCAACAAGCCTATGTAACAGCGACTGCATTGGATACCGTGTCGTCCATTGATTTGCCTACCGTGCTGAAACGGGCATTGGATGACTCCAATAACTTGACGCTGCTTCACCTTAAGTATGGGGCATTGAACGCCAAAGAGAACGATTTGAAGCTGCAAATGGATTCACTCCAGGGAGCATCGTTTCCGGCCGCGTATCTGCCCAATACGCCGGCTGAGATGACTGCAGCAACGAATGCTCAAGGTGTGCAGCTGATCCCGGCGGAGAATTTGTGGATCGGCCCGATGACGACGGTAACGAATCATGCCATCAATCAGTTGATCCAAGGCATGGGTGCCATGAACGCGGGTATGAACAGCATGATTTCCCAGCAAAGAGAGCAGATGAAGACGGCGGCGCACCAACTGAGTACGGATCAGCGCAATACGCTGCTGCAGCAGGATGAAGCCCGTGAGGGCATTCGACTGCAGATGATCGCAGAGTATGTGAAGCTGCTCGGCATGAAGAAGCAGATCGCGTTCATGCAGGATTATCAGACGATGCTGGAAAAGGAGATCACCAAAGCAGCGCTGTTTGAGCAGCAGGGCCTGGCTTCTTCCGAGGATGTGCTGACAGCGACGAAAGCGCTGGCTAAGCACAAAGACGACATGACGGTGTTGCATCAAAATTATCGGCTCGCTCTACTGCAGCTTTCCTTCGATATCGGGATCTCCTATGATCCGAATCTTGAGCTTAGAGAAATCGAAATTCTGTCCCTTAATCCTATCGTTGAAACCAATACGAATATCCTGTTGGAAAACTCGTATCAGATGAAAATAAGCGCTAATAACATGGAAGAGGCTTCTTGGCAAAGCGGTTATTCGGTGAGTAAAAACGTATATGGCGAACAATATTTGGGCTTGAATCATGCGATAGCAGGAACGAAAAACAGTCAAATGCAATTGGAGCTCACCCAAAAAATACAAGCAACCTATACAGATGTAAAGAACGCGTACCAATCCTGCCTTGCGGAGCAGCGCAATATGGAGGAGGTGAAAGCGGACCTGGACAAAATGAAATTACGATATGAGGTCGGCGTCATATCCCATCATGATCTCAGGAAATTCGAGCTTAAGATCCGTCAAAGCGAAACATCACTGGAGGCTGCAAAGCTGAAATATTACGTGCTGCGAGAAAAGGCGATGGCCATGGAAAAAGGTTTCATTTAATAACCGTTACTGCTCATCACAACCTAAGCAACCTCAGTTCATGGTTCAAATGGACTGAGGTTGTTTAGTTTAGTCCGCGACAATCGATTTCGTTATTGACGGGGAGATGGATGAGAAAGATGGATTCGAAGCATATAAAAGGACCATCTCTCAACGGGAATACTTGGCCCTGGCCATTTCGCTCACGCTCTCGACTTTTACGGTGTTTACCCTGTTTACTTTTTAGGCGCACGGATGGGAGAGACCATGCTTGCAGAGCCGGATCATGGAACAAATGGAAAGAGCTGATTAATCGTTAAAGGAGGAGCCGCGCTGAAACCGAATAACGGTTTTCTCCACTAAACGTACCCTATACAAAAAGAAAATGGTTGGGGTTAACCATTGCACCTAAGCATCTCAACTGAACAAGCTATCGTCTCTTATCAGGCGACAGCTTGTTTTTTTGTATCTGTTGGATTACATGATCTAGACGCCTTATGGAAATACTTACTGTTATCGGTTAAACATGGAGGGATTTATAGTGAGTGCTTTGGAATGGAGTCGGGCGTTGACAGAAACAACACTGGCCTTCCACATTATTTTCGCTACGATCGGTGTCGGCATTCCGATCTTTATTTCCATTGCCGAATGGATGGGCATTCGCTTCAATGATCCTCACTATTCGCTGATGGCACGGAGATGGGCTCGCGGATTTGTCATTACCGTAGCCGTTGGCGTTGTTACAGGAACGTGTATTGGCTTGCAGCTTAGTCTGCTGTGGCCCAATTTCATGCGTGCCGCCGGTCATGTGATCAGCTTGCCTTTGTTTCTGGAAACCTTCGCCTTTTTCTTTGAGGCGATCTTTTTGGGAATTTATTTATATACCTGGGACCGCTTCAAGAACCCGTATGTTCACTGGCTATTAACGATCCCTATCATTATTGGCTCCTCCGCTTCCGCGGTTTTCATCACAATGGTAAACGCGTTTATGAACACGCCTCAAGGATTTACGTTGGAGAACGGAGTCTTCACGAAGCTCGATCCGCTTGCGGCGATGTTCAACCCGGCAACACCGTCCAAAGTGGCGCATGTATTGTCTTCAGCTTACGTGACAAGTGCTTTCGTTCTTGCGATGATTGCCGCTTTCTCCATATTGAGGGGGCGGCAGCATGAGTATTACAAAAAATCAATCCGGCTTAACATGTTTGCGGGACTTATATTAGCTTTAGCTACTTTTGCGGTCGGTGATATGTCCGCAAAGTTCCTCGCCGTGATGCAACCGGAAAAATTGGCGGCAGCGGAATGGCATTTTGAGACAATGCCAAGGGCACCGCTTGTATACGGAGGGTTTCTGAATGAAGAAACGCTGGAAGTAACGGATGCATTACATATCCCGTTAGCCCTTAGCATTTTGGCCCATAGTGATCCTAACGCACCCGTCATTGGCTTGAACGAATTTCCTCGCGATTTGTGGCCTCCGCTCTATGTGCATTACCTTTTTGACGGAATGGTTACCATTGGGGGGTATCTCGTGTTCATCCCGCTAATATTCTTGGTGTTCTCCTTTTTCAAACGATGCAATGAATATAACCGATGGATATTATGGGGAATCTTGGCGGGTGGTCCCTTATCACTTTTGGCCATTGAACTTGGTTGGTTTTATGCGGAGGTGGGGAGGCAGCCATGGATTTTACGAGGGTACATGCGAGTATCCGAAGCGGCAACAACCAATTCGCATGTGCAGCTGACCTTTTGGCTATTTGTTCTACTGTATTTGGTTCTGGGAACGGTGTGCACTATGGTATTAAGCCGATTATTTCGCAATCAAACGGCGGAGATGGAATTGGAAGAACGCCGTATCATTCTGTAGGAGGACGGCATTACTATGTCACTCGAACTGATAGGGATCACCGTATTATGGATCTTTCTTTACGGATACCTGATTGTAGCATCGATTGATTTCGGCGCGGGATTTTATGCTTACTATGGTCGGGTCGTCGGAATAGAATCGGTCATCCGACCCGTCATTTCCAGGTATTTGTCCCCGGTTTGGGAAGTCACCAACGTGTTTTTTGTCTTCTTTTTTGTCGGCATCGTTGGTTTTTTTCCGGATACCGCCTATTATTACGGAACGGCGCTGCTGATTCCAGGAAGTATAGCATTGATTCTTTTGGCCATTCGCGGTTCCTTTTATGCCTTTGCCAATTACGGCGCACGAGATAACCATTTATATCTGCTGACCTACGGAGCAACAGGCTTATTGATACCGGCCTCCCTTTCTACGGTTCTTACCATTTCAGAAGGCGGGTTTTTGACCGTCCGGGAAAATAACGTCATATTTCTCGCGGAAGAGTTGTTTTTTAGCAGCTATTCCTGGGCAGTGGTTCTCCTTGCCATATCCAGCGTTCTGTTTATCAGCTCGACATTTTTGACCTATTATGCTGCACAGGCGGAAGACTGGCCTGCGGTGGGTTGGCTCCGGCAGTTTTCATTGTGGGGAGGTATCCCCACGATCATTTCCAGTTTGTTCATCTTTATCGCGCTTCGCAACCATAACCTGCGGCATTTTGAGAACATGCTTGATATCTGGTGGATGTTCGCTTTATCCTTGATAACCTTCATGTTGGCCGTATGGCTCATTTGGAAACAGAGAAATTACGGCATGGCTTTCATACTGGTCATGTTTCAATTTGCGTTTGCTTTCTTTGGCTATGGGATTTCTCACTTGCCATACTTGCTATATCCTTACGTAACGATAATCAGCGGAGTGACTAACCCGGCCATGGGAAGAGCCCTTGTGATTGCTTTTGTTGCGGGGTTATTTCTGCTGATCCCGGCGCTCATTCTGCTGCTAAGATTATTTTTATTTAATTTGAAGTATGTGAAGGGGGAAACGTAGTGGGGGACGGGAAGAGAAAGTGTCTCAATCGATTTGACCGTCATGATCAATGGCTGATGAGACTCTGTTTTGGCATCGCTGGTTTGTTGCTTTTGTCGATCACTCGGTATCTCTTTTCCTAAGAGTGGTAAATAATTACATGACCTATGGCATAAGCATAATAAAGATGCCCAAGCCGTCCACGATTCCTGTCGCGGATGGCTCTTTTTGAGTTATACTAGATGCAAAGTACTATTGGCACAATACATAATCATCATAATAGGGGTGGTTCATAATGAAAACGGATAACATCATGTTGTTTGTTATTGATCCTCAGAATGATTTTATGGATGACGGAGCGCTGCCCGTTGAGGGGGCTAAAAAAGATATGGAACGATTAGGGACGTTCATTTCTGAGAATGATCGAAAAATTAGACGCATAGGCTACTCGCTGGATACTCACCAGCCGATATCGATTTTCTTTTCCGTATGGTGGACTGACCAAGACGGACAAAGCCCTGATCCCTATACAACGATAACGTATGATGATGTCATGGCTGGCCGGTGGAGTCCGCAGTTCCGTCCAGATGAAACTCTGGCATGTTTAAGTACGCTTAAGTCTATCATGATTTGGACGGACCACTGTCTTCAAGGCACTTCGGGTGCAGCTGTGGAGAAGAATCTTTACAACTCTATCATCCAACATTCCCGTAAGAACGGGTTCAATCCTTTTGTGATTGAAAAAGGGCTTGACCCGATTAGCGAGATGTATGGAATTGTTCATCCAGAGTATAATCCGATGAACCTCTTCGACCAAAGAATGATTAGTGAATTTCAGAAGTACGATGAGGTCCTATTCGCTGGGGAAGCTGCATCTCACTGTGTGCTGACTTCGGTGAAGCAAGTCTTGGTTTTGTTCGATCAAGAGACCGTAAAGCCCCGGTTTACCATCCTGACAGACTGCATGAGCTCGATTGCCGGCTGTGAAACGGAAACGAGTGACACTTTTGATCGACTGGGAGTGAAGTACGGACTGCGCTTCATGAAGTCGACCGACGCTTTATCATAAAGAAGCGATAACTTTCTTTTCATTTGACTTACTGCGCAGCAAATAGAAACCGGGATTAGCTCCCGGTTTCTATTCGTATCGTTGATATGGGAAACGCCCCTACAACCGGTACACCCCATAGTATGTGCTATTGCGCTTTACATGGCAGAGGCTCATCAGACATGAATTTATTGAGTACGTTATATGAAGATATTATAGTCGGATATAGAGATGGCGCGAGATAGAGGGAGACGACATTGATAACCTTGGTTCCATGGACACTCATTTTACTATCCATTTTCAAAAAACGAACCTAACATATGATATTTCATGAGCTCTGGTTGGGGAGTAAGTAAGATGAAAAATCAGCTGTTTTTGGGATTCACATTAACTGGCGTTATTCTTGTTCTGAGATAGTTGTCGTCACTCTACACTCTATTCAATTTTCACGTGCACTCTGGGTACCGCGTTGTACCCATAGCCTTTTCGATTCCACTGAGCTTCATGGGGTTGAGAACGGCCGTATGAATCTTTCGCTCTAGATAAAATGATGAATTCTCCTTTATGTTTAGGCGACCATGCATAAGACCAGAACGTCCATGCATACGATTGACCGATTTTTTTATGTAATTCTGCTTTTACCCAATGGTTTCCATGATCCGTACTGATTTCAACATCTGTGATTTCTCCCTTACCCGTCCAAGCCACCCCTAATACAGAATGATTGCCTTCAGGTAAAATCCCCCTATCCAATGGAAACTGTATGGTGGAATTTACATTCATCGTGGTTACCGGCTTTTGGCCTATATCATCCTCTTGATTTGGATAATAAACATAGTCCTTGGACTGGAAAGGGCCCTGAAATTGTTGTCCGATCACCGTGATGCTGCGCAGCCATTTTACGGAGGCCATCGCATACCACTGTGGGACAATAATCCTTAAGGGATAACCATGCTTATAAGGAATAGGTTTCCCGTTATATTCATAGGCAATAAGGGTATTGGGGTGAAGCGCTTTATCAAGCGGAAGACTTCTGGTAAAGGCAAACTGTCCCGGCATATCTTTCCTTTGACCAAAATCATACCCTTCGAACACAACTTCTCTTGCGATTTCTTTTACTCCGCTATAGGTTAACAACTCCCTTAGAGGGACTCCTTTCCATACCCCTTGGCTAATCGCTCCGTCCTCCCATTGCTCACCATAAACCTTGGGGTTAAATTTTGCTCTTTTGTTGCCTGAACACTCCAAAACTACTGTCAAAGTTTTTGAGGGCATGTGCAGCAGGTCCTGATAGCTAAAATTCAATGTCCTGATGACCTCTCCTTGAATAGGAAGAAAGAAAGCTTCATTGGGCAGGATGGGATACGGGAAATGATTACGTTTGTAGAATAATTCCTCATTGAGGTCCCAAGTTCTGATATGCTGTATCGGGGTCTCCTGATTTTCCGGAATCAGACTCTTCGTGGTGAGATTCGGGTAAGGTGTTAGATGATTGAACAAAATATCAACTCCGCTAATTTGGTTTGTTACTCTCTTTATAACCTATATTCACTTCTCTGTTGTCGCATTCAATTAGAAAACTTCTTGTGGATCTCTGAAGGCTTTTGGGCTACAGAACATGCCACACGTACTCAACCGGAATACAATATTTTATCTTTCCGAGAGGAGTATGCGGGCATGAGTAAATTCAGAGCTTTTTTAACGGGCAGGGAAGAGGTACCGCCAGTCCGGACAGCTGCCTTTGGAAACGCTATATTCCGGCTGAGCCGTGATGGAAGAAGGTTAAAGTTCGTGCTTATCGTAAATAATATTTCCCGGGTCACTCAAGCCCATATCCATCTGGGCCGCAGAGGACAGAACGGACCTATAGTCGCTTTCTTATTCGGCCGAAGCAAATTTGGCATCTCTGTACGAAGAGGAGTTGTAAAGGGAACCTTGACGATGGCGGACTTAGTTGGACCTCTGCAAGGTAAGACGATCAGAGATTTAGTCAATGAAATTAGACAAGGTAATGCTTACGTGAATGTCCATACGATACAAAACCCGAATGGGGAAATTCGCGGACAAATGACCAAAAATTAGTTTTTGCAATAGAGAATTTTAAATTCAATAAACGAGGGAGAGGAAAGATTTCCCCCTCGTTTTTTAATGCCTATTTCAGAAAACGGAAGGATATGAATTTTTATCGTGACACTGATCTTTCTACATAAACGAATTTTATTGGATAAAAAACCTATGAAATGGATAAAGTTACTTTATTGAAATATTGGATAAACGTTTGGACAGCAGGGGTAAAACATTTCAATATTAAGGCTGGTGATTCATCATGTATAAAAATATGAGTCGGTGTTTACTAATGATGTTGATCATGATCCTAACGTTTGGATGCCAGCGGCAGGAATCTATTCCTAAAGAAAAGGATCTCATTCAAGTCAAATCCTCACAAGGAGAAAATACAAAGAAAATCATATTTCTGATGATTGATTCTTTAATGTCTCAAACGATGGATAAGGGAATAGATCAGAAGGAACTTCCTACGCTTCAATTCCTGATTGAACATGGGCAATATTATAAGAACTTGGTGAGCTCTTTTCCTACGATGTCGGTAACGATCGATAGTTCCCTTCTTACTGGAACTTATCCGGATGTTCATCATGTGCCGGGACTTACCTGGTATTCGTCTGAACAAAAGAAAGTGATCAATTACGGTACCGGGTCTATGGAGATCTTTAAACATGGAATCGATCCGGTATTATCTGATGCGCTAATGAACTTGAACGGCAGGCACTTAAACCGACAACAGCCTACCATATATGAAGACTTAGCACGGCATGGGCTCAAATCCGGTTCCATTAACGGTTTGATTTATCGGGGAACAACCGACCATACGTTGTCTATTCCCCCCTGGATTCAAGGACCTACCTCTTTACCAAAGGAAATTCCAGTAAAAGGACCCGATTTTTTAGCCTTAGGTTCTTTGTCCAAGCCACTGGAAGGCATTACAAATCTCCCTGACGGGTTAACCCGTCGTATGGGATTCAATAATCCATATTCTATTGAGACCGTTAAATATTTGATAAAAGCAAACCAATTGCCCGATTTTTTGTACGTTTATTTGCCGGATTTAGATCAAGAGGTACATAAGAAAGGTCCTTCATCTCTTAATGGATTGAAGGAAGTGGACGGGCAACTTCAATCCCTGCTGCAAACTTTTGGTTCACCGGAAGAGGCCTTAAGAAAAGCGATTTTTGTCATTGCAGGTGATAGTGGAGTCACTCAAATCTTGCCTGCTCAAAACAACCCGGTTATTCATTTGCCTGCCTTTTTCAGGGGAGATCATGTTTTACGTCCAGGAGAAAACATATCGCAAGAAACAGATATCGTCCTCGCTGTCAATGAAACCATGGCTTATGTTTATAAACTGAAAGCAGATCGGTCATTAAGAGACATGGCCAATGGATTAAAAGCCGATCCGCGAATGGATTTTATTGCGTGGAAAGAAAAAGGATGGATTTGCGCGGTTCAAGGCAATACATCCAAAGAACTGAAGTTTAAAGCAAATGGGCAACTGACCGACCCTTATAAACAAAAATGGACGGTTGAACAGGATGCAGAGGTTTTAGATTTAAAGGTAAATACTTCGAATGATACATTGGAGTATGGCCGATATCCTGATGCATTGCAGCGATTATCTGGAGCTCTCAACTCTCATCCCGGGGAATTTATGGTTGTTACTGCAAAACCCGGGTTTGAACTGGCAGACAGCAGCTCACCGACGCATAAGGGTGGTGGAGGCCATGGGTCTCTTCATCAAACGGAATCGATTATTCCCCTTATCATTTGCGGAACGGATCAACAACTGCAATATTTACGCATTGTCGATGTAAAAGCATTTTTGCTAAAACTATTAACACAAGGATAGGGGATAGCGGTTGCTTGTTTTATCCTGTTCTATTTTTCTCAGCTATGCCCAAATCAACGACTGATGTGTCAAGGATGATAGATGGAGATAACCACATCGTAATAAAAATATTTACGTGAGTGACCAGGTTAAAAGTCAAAGAATAGGGCTAGGGGATGTCCCTAGCCCTTTAACTATTTATACAACATACAACTTTTTCTAATTTATTGCAAACTCCTCAAAAACGAATTCTGTCGGGGAATCCGAAAGGAATTGTCTTGTCAGAAATTCATACCGCACCCGATCAAAATTCATTTTTACTTTGTAGAGCGTATGAAGAGTTATATAACGGTCCCATAATCTCAACCTGATTTTTTCCAATTCAGGACTTCGGTCCATGATCATTTTTCGGCTCAAGTGACACTATTATCGCCGGGGTTTTGTGCTATTTCTGCGTTTTTTTCTCTTTCCCCCATCAATTTTTGAAAATATCTAGCCCGTTCAAGATGATAAGCCCTTAATTGTTCTTTGTAGTGATGCATTTTCATGTGCCATTCATACATCTGCTTACAATGGGTATAATGATCTTGAGTATATACCGGCATTGCATAATGAGTGAAATGATCCATATCTTCCTCCTAGATATTAATGTTTTATTGACAACAAATTACAAAAATAATGTATGTGAAGAAACCTATTGTGCACACGGCAGATGCCCTACTGATTTTAATACCTATTCAACCAAATCGCTTTTCAATAACCCCAATATCATCGGGATCAGCTGCTAATTGCTGGCTTCAAGCTCTTTCTTTACAAAAGTCTTGATAAGCTTTGGAGCAAAATATTTGAAATTGAAAACTTAAACATACGAAACCACTGATTTAATCATTCCAGTGGTTTTCTTGTTATGCGGTCAGCTTGGTAGTCATCTCAAGGGTTTTAAGTCCCGAACGGGGGCTGGTGAGAGCTTACTGCAGCGAAGGGCAAGGGTGTCTGTCGTGAAGCGGAATCTGAAGCTGAAGCTGAAGCTGTTACTCTACAAGTGTACCTTGCTTGCTGACCCGCATATACGGTGGTGTGAGAGGTCTGGGATTAGTCGCCCCCACTTACTCGATATTAAAATTAGCATTGAATGATTCCAATCGTATGAGTTTATGCCCACGGCAAGGTAGGAACCGAGCAAATATCAAAATTTCCAAATAAAATTTTGAATTGATACAATGTTGAAGGATAAATTAATTGGAGTACCTTATTTAGAAAGAAGGTGAAACCTCATTACTCTGCACTTCGCCCCTCGACTTTATCATTGGTTTGTTCGTCCCACGTGGTTTACAAAGAAACATATCCATAATCACATCCAATCCAAGTTTCTACTCGACGGTCATGTAGTCCTCGATTTCGGTTCCGGTACAGGGGCTAATTGCTCAATGTTTAAACCGTCCTATTATCTTGGTGTTGATCCTGACATCAAACGAATAAATTACTCAAAACGCTTATATCCCCAGCATTCGTTTCAAGTTTTAAAAAATAACAAATTACCTATTGGGGATAAAACGATTGATTACATTCTCATTGTAGCTGTACTGCATCATATTTCAACAAATGAAATTTCAGTTTATATGAAAGAGTTTCAACGGGTTTTAAAACCGACTGGTACGATAATAGTAATGGAACCCTTTATATGCAAGAAGAAACCTTTATGTAATTGGTTTATGAACCGGTATGATAAGGGGGAGTATATTCGTGATGAAGAAGGTTATTTACGTTTTTTTCAAGACAGTTACGATTGTAATGTGTTAAAACGTTTTCGTAAATGTTTCTTTTATCATGAATTATTTTTCTCGGCCATGCCAAAATCGTCGGCTGTAAAGGAGGAGATAAATTCTTAACAAGAATAGTATCTCAGTCCATACCATGCTTTGCCTCGCTGAAAAGTACTTAAGGGGAATAGGGTGTGCATTGGAGAATGAAAAACCGCATTATAAAGATTTTAAAACTAAAACAGCCATCTCGTTGGCTGTTTTTTTTTAATTTATAGTACAATCCCTAAAGATGTAAGAAATATAATTATTATTTTTGAGCCATACTTGTCTTAGTTGAATTGCAAAATTTACAGAACAGAGGTGTTTAATGGTTGGAGGTAAAGGTAAATTCTATAAATTGAATCACGAACAAATCTTTCAATCAATTCTAACGCTTGCTCAAAAACAGGCACAGCAGATCAAACAAAAACAACTGGTATATAAAAACCCTACTGCACTGTATTATAAAGACATGATTTATTTGAATCTGCTTATGAATGACTCCCCTTTACAGCAGGATAACCAAGTGGAAATTTTTATAGATGGTCAAGACAAGTTTAATGCGCTCTTTCAATGCATCCAAGAAGCGAAAGATCATATTCATTTACTTTACTATAAAGTAAAAAATGACGCACTGGGTACCAGAATGATGAATGCACTTGTGCAAAAAGCAAAAGAAGGTGTCCATGTCAAACTTTTGTATGATGATATCGGATCACCCGGATTGACCTCCGATTTTTTTGTTGATTTGAAAAAAGCCGGTGGAGAAACAACTGCTTTTTTTTCATCAAAAATTCCTTTTGTCAACCCGAGAATTAATTACAGGAACCACCGAAAAATTGTCGTTATCGATGGTGAAATAGGTTTTATCGGCGGATTCAATATTGGCAAGGAGTACCTTGGGTTAGATCCTGGTATTGGTTATTGGAGAGATACCCATCTAAAGCTGACAGGCGGCGCGGTACATATATTACAGGCCCATTTCTTTTTGGATTGGAACATATCGAGGAAGCATCCGGTTTCATTTGAACCAAAATACTATCCCACAATGTACAAACACGGAGATGTAGCGGTACAAATCGTATCGAGCGGACCTAATCTCAAGTATAATCATATCCAAACTGCTTTCATTAAGATGATTTACTCCGCAAAAAAAAATGTCTATATCCAAACGCCTTATTTTATTCCGGATGAATGTCTCTTAATGGCCCTCAAAATCGTAGCTTTATCCGGTGTTGATGTTAAGGTCATGACTCCAATAAAATCGATCAGCAAGTTTCTACATTGGGCCTCTTACTCTTATTTAGGAGAGTTAATGGCTTCCGGAGTGAAGTGTTATTTTTATGAGAAGGGATTTCTTCATGCCAAAACGATCGTTGTAGACAGCAAGATTGCATCAGTAGGTACATCCAACTTTGATATACGGAGCTTTAAGCTGAATTTTGAAATAAACGCCTTTATTTACGACACGCCTACGTCCCAAAAATTAGAACAGTTTTTCGTAGAGGATTTGGTACATTGCCGGGAAGAAACAATTTTGGATTATGAAAAGCGTTCCTCTTCTTTTAAGTTTATGGAATCTATTATAAGACTTTTCTCACCTATCATGTGATAAAACATTAAAATCCCGATAATGCTACATTTACGATAGGTCAAACCGAGATACCATGATTTATAATGGAGTTTTAAGGTTAATCTAACCCCTGTAACTTCCATTCATTAATTTTTAACTGATAAGCCATATTAGAAAGGTATTTTACTTTACAAATGAGGAGGAAAAGAAATGACAGTTTCATCACAATTAAAGACATCCTTAGCTTCATTAAAGAGTGCTCAAGCAAGTTTTGAAACATTTGCTCTGGGAACCCAAAATCAACAAGCAAAAACATTGTTTACAAACGCTGCGCAGCAAACTCAGAATATTATTGATCAAGTTAATCCTCGTGTTCAGCAAATAGAGAAAGAAGAACCGCAATATAAAGGATTCTAAGTTTAGTTGTTAAACTTGGTAGGAAAACAAAATTCCCGTTCCACGTAGTTTAGCGGTTCGGGAATTTCGTTTTAAATGTAGTCTCTTTCTTGAAGAGTCGCAGTTAAACAAGAACTTGATGAGATAATGCTTCAAGTCACTTTTTTTCCCTGCCAACGTATCATCCGAAATCCCAAGTGTAGATTCGTGCCACATATTATTTGTTTACATGATAAAAAAGACTTACATTCGCTTTACAACGAATACAAAGTCTTTTCGTTTTCTAAATCGGTATGTGTATTTATTCTGAACGGAGCCTAGTTACGATCCATATTGGGATTGTCCAAGCCACGGGGAAGGTCCAGTAATACGTAATGTGTATTGTTTTGCGTTTTGTAAATGCAATTCAGCATAATTCTGCCAGAGTATGATGTTTTCTATAAACGGTTTGTACGAAGCAGGGGCGGCATTTCTCATGACAAGTAAACCGGCGTGCACGCTGCGGTCTTTCTGTTCTGAGTTTTCGATGCAGGCCATCAGAGTTTCGACTATGGAGGGAGCAGTTTCTCCGTTCAGTAATCTTTGTGCGGATCCTGTTGCGGTTACGTGATGATAAGAACCCGGGACAAGATGTGTATGCATTTCCGCATTTCCTTCTAAATCTTTTGTTTCGGGTATATGGAACAACTGCGTGCTAGTGGAACAAACCATCTGTTCACCGTATAAACTACGGTTTAACTCAGTTACAACAGGTTGCCATATTTCATTTTGTCTCAACAAGAACACCTTCCCGAATCATATTGGGCGAATCGCCTGCAATATCGTATGTCGCAGAGGCCGTTTTGCTACTCAAATCATTGAATCGTATCTCTAAACGTATGAGCGTTATAACTCTGGTATGGTTCCCCTGTATATTTCGTTCTTGTCCGATTTTGATGGATGTGACCAGATTATCGGTCGAGAAGGTCTAAAACCGCTTTCGCTCCGGCACTAACGAATAGCTAATTCCCCGATCCCCCCTAATCCAAGCCATGACCATAACAGTAGGCATATCTTTCAAATTTAATTTTGTTCTTGCCTCCCCTTGTTGTTTTTAATCCGAAAATTCGATTTGATCGGAATTTCCGTAACAACGATCCGATGTTTTGGTATTTTATAATGGACTAATTGCCTGAGTACCTCATCATGCGATGATCCAATTCGGGTTGCGATCAAACTTGGTGTGCATGAAAATTAGTAATGACGGTACATAAACTAGCAGGATACCCCATTTTTTTTAATCGAGATAACGAAGAGCTGCTGAACGAATGCATGCAATAACTAAATCGGGTTTTAATTGTCTGAGAATCTGTTCTATATTACGATGAAACAACTGGTAAATGATAAACTGTAACCAGGAAGTTTGCTTATAAGAGCCCAAGAATTAGGCCACTTATAATCGGATGATGCATTCTTCCAATTTTGATAATTTGCGTTTCTACTGAAGCCTCCTGAAGTGAAATACCTTGAGACAATGCTTCAGCTGCTTTTGTATGTCCGCTATCAAATGCCTCGGAGAGGAGTAATACTTTTTTCTTCCATTACTTGGGAGATGAGTTATGCCCTATATAAACTGGTTGTCGAAAATTGTATCGTCTATTGGCTAGTATCATGAAGTCGTCAGCCAAAAACCTGAAGACCAACAAATTTCCGGGAGGAAGATAATCTCTTGGATCAATTCACTCATTATGCAATGCCAGTGTATACTCAAGATCATTATACCTATTGTAAGCAGATGTATGATTGGCATATGAAGATGCACCATTACAAAGAACAATTAAGGGCCTATCACCTTGAACGGGCAAAGCAGTATCAAAGGTTGATGGAGGAAAAAGGAAAAAGAGAAGAAAACTTCAACGATAATAGTGTGGCTTGAACGGAAAGATTATCATAGACCGAAGTCCTGAATTGGAAAAAATCCGGTTGATATTATGTTGTGCGACTCTTTGTAGGCTTTACAATATAACTTTCGACCGATTCTGGTATGAATTTCGAAAATGGATGGAATAATTACCCGGTAATTAAAATGAGAAGTAAAGAGGAGCACAGCATGATTATTAAGCCGAAACAGCCCAAAAAATGTGTCAATTGTATATGGGGTCATTGGGATGGGATGAAACAATACTGTAGTAAGATACAATGCATCAAGCGGTAATAGATGGCGATAACCACATCCTCATAAATGTTTATTTGTGCTGTGTGATCAAGTTGAAAGTGAAAGAAAAGGGCTAGGGGAGACTCTAGCCCTTTTACATATTTATATTTCCTTGCGTGTGGGAATTTCTATTTACTGCTTCTTTTTTGCTTCGTCTTTGTTATTCATAACTTGATTGACTAAATTCTGCGTAGCGTTTTGGGTCTGCTCGACCAGGTTGCTTGTAACTTCAGCTGCATTTTCTACTGCATTCTGCACAAAGTTTGATGTCGATTGTGCCGCATTTTTTACAACATTCGTATTATTTTCATTAACAGAGTCATTTCTTTCCTGAGACATAGAGAATCCCCTCCTTCCTTTTAATCTTCGCCACCTGTTTGAACCAATCGTCGAACTATGTGACCACCGATCCTCATAGTATCACGATAGTCATAACTTTGGCCTTTTGCCAGTTGTATTCATCCCTTGCAACAAATTAAAATTCCCCGATATTTGCCTGATTATTCATAAATTACTCCCCTGTGGATGCTAAGCAGATTAGCTTCATTCCCCATAGAACGCAATGCTCAACAATTGGAGTGAATACAGCTTACTCATAAAAGAATTTAAGTACGTAAGTATATATTGCATATTTTTTTTCCATGATATGAAAGCTGCCGTAAAGGCGCAGGTTGATTACATTAAACAACGGGTACCGGATGCAGAGATTTACGTACATCCCCATCCGGGAGAAGCGGGGGCGATCGGTGCCACCATGGAAACCTTACGGGTTGTCAAGCGCCGGGGGTATTCCACATTTTTGTTGCTCGACGCAACCATTGACCTGCAATACTAAGGCCAACCGTACACGTCCCATGCGTACCATGACATGCTGCCAAAGGTTGTCGCCCAAATCAGCATGTCTCGCCGAGGCAATTGTTATGACAATGCCTCTATGGAGAGCTCCTTCTCGCATCTCAAAACGGAAGGGCTCTACCCTTATTTATTCGAAATATGGATGAAGCACAAAGGAGAATTGAAGCGTATATTCGATTTTATAACCAACATCGGCCGCAGCGAAAGCTAAATAAGCTGCCTCCGGCGAGGTGCCGGAAACAGCTTACAGCCTAGTTTTTTTTCAGTGTCTATAAAATGGGGTCTTGACCAATTTCACAAAAAAGCGGTTTGAGTCTTTTTTCTAGAGGGCGATAAACTGAATTTCCTAATGAAATTGGCAAATGTTTTGCAACAGCAACGAAATATTTTTATTCGTAATTGCATCGTAATAATGATCTACATTTCGGTGCAATCCATCACTTTTTTCCTGAGAGCCTAATATACTCAATAATTGTTCTTCCATATTAGCATCACGCTCCCAATGGTCAGCTTGAACAATAAGCCCTTGCTGCTTTAAGTGCTGCAGATTGATTCGTTCTTGTCCAGGTAACGCATGGTAAACAAAAATAGGTATTCTTTTATAAAGGCATTCACTGACCGTTACTCCACCTGGCTTAGTAACAATGGCATCGATTTGATTATACAATTCATCCATTTCTTCTCTTGATGTTATATAGGGTAAGGGAGTAATTCGAGGATGCTTTAAATTCATAAGTTCTTCCTGTAAATGCTTATTTTTTCCGCATAATACTTTGTACTGAATATTTCCCGTTTTTCCAATTTGGCGAAGAAGGGAACGAATGACACCTGCACCAAGACTTCCACCAGAGATTAATACTGTCATTTGGGAAGAGGACATCGGTTTTTCTTTATTTTCAGTGATTTTCGGATGAATCGGTATACCTGTTACATAAATCCGTTCACTAGGAACACCTTTTTGTAAGAGTGATTGTTTTAGGTAAGCGTCCGGGACGAAATGGTAATCAATATCACCGCATCCCCACAGATTATTGATAAAAAAATCGGTATATACATTAATAACCGGGATAGAGATCACACCAAGAGCTTTTAGACGACTGAGAATATAAGAAGGTAGTGCATGGGTGCAAATTATAATTTGAGGTTCTTCTTCGCGAACCAGTTTTTCAACAAAATACTGAAAAAGCCATTCATATAAGCGGTAACGTTGTGGTTGTTGTATCGGTTGGTATACCGACATTCTGTATAGCCAATCGTACAAATTTGGGAATGAATGAATCCATTTTATATAAATTCTAGATACGGCAGATTCCATACTCCCATAGCTGTAACGAAGAATATCCACTTTATTACAAAGGACAGAAGCCATTACTCCTTGTATATGTTCTATTAAAGCTTCGGCAACCTGGTGATGGCCAGATGATATAGAAAGAAAGGGCATAAGCATTATTTTTTTCATCATCCATTTCCTCCATCGAGTAACGTCAATAAGCGAAATATAAACAGGGGATAATACAGTTAATAGGATACTACATTCTGGCTTTTGACATACATGGTTGTAAAAATGCTCGAAAGGAGATCAACAGATTGTGATAAAGGTGATGACTTTCAATATGCACCACGGACAAGGAATGGATGGGAAGGTAAACCTGAATCGAATTGCTGAAGTGATTGAGGAAAGTGAGGCCGATCTCGTCGGTTTGAATGAGGTGGATCGGTGTTATTCCAAAAGAAGCGGATTTATGGATCAGCTGTCCTGGCTAGCCGATCGGTTGCATATGAATGCATGCTTCGCTGCGTCTCTAACCTTATCAGCCAAAGGGAATATTCGTGCCGGACAGTATGGCAATGCCTTATTATCCCGATTTCCCGTTATATCTCTAGAACAACATGTGCTTGGAAACGTTCGGTCCGGATTAAGGGAAGCTCGTGTTTTATTGGAAACCATTGTGCAAATACATGGACATCACATCAAACTATATGTGACTCATTTAAGTTTAAATCCCATCGCTCATCGGCAGCAAGTTGACTTTATCGTCAAAACCATCATGCATGATAAACAGCCAGTTATTCTGATGGGGGATATGAATATGCGGTCCGGATCGAAAGGATGGCAAAAAATAACGAAGGTTCTCCATGATACATGTCGGCTTCAATACTCTTACCCGTGTTATACTTTTCCATCCATTCGGCCTACAATCCAACTGGATTATATTTTTGCAAGCAAGCATTTTCAAATTACAACGGCAAAAGTCTTCAAGAAAAAAACTATTGCTTCGGATCATCTGCCTCTGGAAGCGGGTTTATTTTTAGATCTTTAACATTACATTTTTATAACTTCATATTTCATGAGACATACTGATTACTGGTCATAAGAAAACCATGCTTCCGTAGTAGTAAAGTGCATGGTGAATCCGGCCCTGACGTCTTAAAGCTTTCGTCAAAAACGATGTGAATCAAGAAGTTTCCTCACATTTATACGGAGCAAAAAACAAATATGGAATTCATGATTCTTATGCCATTGCCGCGGCAAAATCGTTGATAAAATCACAAAAGCAATCGGATTTTATGCTGGTTTACTTGCCGGATAACGATCATGAAGTTCAATTGAAGAATCCCGCACATGCGGAAGAGGCCCATGTGAAAATTCTGGAACTGCTCCTTGTTTATAGTCCCTGGGAGGAGGCCTTAAAACAAAATATATTTATCATCATCAAGTGATCATGGACAAATCCGAATCGGTAAAGAACAAGAATTTAATATTGACTTGGATGAATTGCTGCAATTCTTTAGGGTACTAAAGCTCGGGGAGAAACTGAAAGATCATGACGTTATTGTAGCAAATAATGAACGGATGGCATATGGTTTTCCTTTAAAGCGTGATAGAGAGCAGGAAATCATACAATCGCTATCCATGGAAGCAAGAATTTGATATCATTGCTTGGAAAGAGGGGACTGGGGTCTGCGAAAGGGAAGGAGGGTCAGGCCGCGAAGTTTATAATTAAAAAGAGGTTCTATAACAGATATTTATGGTTGTTCATGGAATATATCCGGAGAATGGATTGTGTTGGATTTAATTGATAGGTAGGGCGTTGTAGAATACGGGGAATATCCGGATGTATTGTCCAGATTATATGGGGCGTGATTCCGCTTATCGTGGCTGGATCGGAACACCCCGTAAAAAAGAGCCTCCACGTCTTGTCGATTTGAAGTATTTTATCCTTGAATTGTTTGATTCGGGAGCGGCATGTATAAACTGAAATTTCCACCAATGAATTTCTGTTTCCCAAGACAAACTAACCGCATAAAATAAACATTCCAAAGGGGAAAAAGTACATGTGGTTAAAATCAGTAGCCCTAACGATTTGGGATATACTCGATCCCATTTATTACGCATGTACCCAATTAAGATACATTGGTGGGGTTGATCAGAGAAGCAATGCATTTCGAGTGAGACTTACTTTATACAAAGGCCGACCGATAGCTTTATCTGACGGAACGGTGATTCAAAAGGGCGATATTTTACTGAAAATCCATTTGCATAACATTGTTATATTAAAGAACATGCTTCCCCTGAGAAATGAAGTCAAAAAGGCAAGATTTCTTTACCGAATCATTGAAGAATCGTTACCTGAACTAGCCCTTTATGTTAGAAGGCATCCTAAATGCCATGAAATCAAGGGAATGATCGGGATTACGATGTTAAATCGAGGGTGTGATAAATTAGGTTTTGAAGCGGTTCCAATATCATGTACTTGGTATAGATGGTTCAAGAGGATGAGTTTGATGCCCATCCGCATGCTATCAGTGACGCAACCGTTTAAAAACATGAAAAAGCATGTTCCAACCTATTTGTTTATGTCTAAGGACATGCTTTTACAAAAACATGTGGAATAATAGGCTGTCGAGAAAAAAAGAGCTGGAAACGCTCCCCGCCCACTTTATCAACAGGCACACTTCACGGCAGGAAGATCATCGTATCCGAGAACCGTTTGCGTTTCAAGCTAATGGATGTGTGGTCTGGAACATGGTCTGTCATCCAAGAAACCAGCGGTACGCGACATTGGTTTGAATCTCCTGTTCTTAGCACCGCCCCGAACGAATCCGTAAAAGTAGCCGAGAAAGATCATCTTAAAGAGAACAAAAGGATCTACATGACCGGTCTCCCGTATAAAACAGTAAAAATGAGTTTATCCATCTTGCTGAAACCAAGAAGTCGTTGCGTAGTGCCTGTGCCAACATGGACCAGAGAGCGGAACAAAAATTGTACCAGGTTGATGTCCAATGTATTGAATGGGTCCGCCTTGAGTTTCAACATAGGGGGATGATCCAGAATAGGACGTCATAGGAACTTGACCAGCATACTGATGAGGAAATTGATTATAAGGAAAAGCATAAGGGCTAAAAGTCATTAAGTTACCTCCAATTTAAATTTGATACAACGTATGTTCCACTATTAATTTGAGATGCATGTCCTTTAATAAATGGGCATGAAATAAGAAATAGGTCATTGTCTAGACTTTAATATATAGAGCGACAAGGTATCGACCACAATGTGTTTCGGATGAGATTAATGCGATTTAAAAGACCCGACATAAGGCTATCCTTTTACACCTGTTCTATCTCAAGTTTATAATTTAAATTTAAAATAGGGATCACTTTGATACCAGTATACCTTTTATCCACGGAAAAGCCCCTAGAGACCTTTAACTAACATCACCCCACATATCGTTTCATGTCGAAACATAAAATTATGGCCATATATTACCGCTGACAGTGCCTCATTCATTTTCTATACTAATATATAGAGAAGGGGGTTATCGTATGGAATGGTATGTTTTGATCGGCTTATTATCCATAGTAGTGATCATTTGTTTTTTTTATAAAGCACATATAAATACGAAACGGGTGGAATTAACTCATATCCGGTTGCCGGAAGACATGAACGCTTCTCGTATTGATAGTCTGAAGGTGCTGCATATTTCGGACATGCACATGGAGAACATCTCGGTGTCGCCTGACCGATTGTTAGATATCCTTTCCGAAGAGCGGCCGGATCTGATTGCCCTGACTGGAGATTATTTGGATAAAGTGAAAAGTATTCCGAAGCTGAACGCATATTTAAAGGTCTTGCGCAAGATGAATCCGAAGTATGGAATTTATGCTGTTTTCGGCAATCACGATTATGTGTTGAAACATCAAGATTTCACCAAGCTTCGGAAAAATTTGGAAGATTTCGGGTGTAAAGTTTTACAGAATGAAAATGATCTTTTGTACGTAGACGGCAGACAAATTCATATTATCGGAATCGATGACTTTAGTACGAAGAGAAGTGATTTGAATCAAGCCTTTCGGGGGACTGACAAAGGGTTTCGGTTGGTTTTGACGCACGATCCCAATATTGTGTTAAAAATGGAGGATTATGCGTTTCATTATATGTTGGCTGGCCATTTTCATGGAGGTCAGATTTGTTGGCCGAAGCCCTACCATTTGTTAAAGATGGGACGTCTGGTTCGCATGAATATGGTCAAAGGCTTGCATCGTTATCGAGGAAAACCGTTTTATATCAGTGAAGGATTGGGACAGACAGGGATAAATATCCGGGTCGGTAGTAGGCCGGAAATTACAATTCATCACCTATCTCTGCAGACGATGGAAAAAGAACAAACTCCGAAAGCTGTATAGCGATTGGAGTTTGCTCTTTATTACATATAGCCCGTGTAGGGGGACTAAAATTTAGTTCCATAGGAATCCGTGCCCTCGTGGTTTGAACACGAGCTAGATTGTAGGGATAACAAAAGATAAAGTAATCTTCCAATGTACCAAGTGCCACATTCAGAATACATTTTTTGTGGAGAAATAATTAATAATTACCTTTAAAGTTAATATTGAGGATAGGAAGCATTTTTGTTGCTTGAATCATCTCTGATTTACATAAAGGACAAAATGGAGTTATTTCAAATGAAAATCCTTCTCTTATCCAACCTATACAATTTTCTTTTTTGCAGATCCAAACTGAAGTTTTGACATATTTAACCGGCTCCTGATTATTCCTGGAATAGTGCAATTTGAATACCCCTATTATACCATTTAAATCAATTAAGCTTATAATTATTCAAATTCAACGAATACACGAGCTCCTTACGAAAAGAAGTAATTATTTTTCGATACAAATTGGCTTTTCTTCAAGATAATTGCCGTGTTTTGGATGTCCTAAATTGAAAGCTTTATTTTGGAATATAAGATTGATCAAATCAATTTCAAATCCCAATGATTTTAATATCTCAAATGTTCCATGAGAACCGGTTCCGTTAAAACCTGATGTACACCCGCTTAGATGCAGTTCATTTTCATTAACATCAGTCAAAACTAGACCATGTGATTCTGGGTCAGAAGAGATATATGCGTTTTGGAAATCATCAAGCAATTTATGTTGTACTACTTTTTCAAATAAGGCTATGCTGCGATGAGTAACGCCTCTATCGATGCCATGTTCAGTAATTACATAAAAGAATCTTTCGCCTAATGTAGATTGGATTGACTTGTAATATTTTTTTTGATATTTCATTCCATCGATGTTACAAATTTCAGTACGGGTTAATAATTTTACCATACATACCCACCTTTACGAATTTTTTATAAATTAAATGTATGATCTGTAATATCAAATTAGCCTTGAGTTTTAAGTAAGTCAGGTTTTCGCCTTCACACTATTTTATTTGATTAAGTAAAGGACAGGCGAATTTGATTCTGACTATATCTGAGTATGGAGTTTTATTAACAAACCCAAAGAGGTAGTTTCTTTTTCTAGCATATCGGGTATGATAATCGTAAACCATAAAATTGTAAATTATGGAGGTGTATGGTGTGCCAAAAAATGATCGTAGGCCAAACCGTTTAATAAAAGAAAAATCACCATATCTGCTCCAACACGCTTATAACCCTGCGGATTGGTATCCGTAGAGCGAGGAGGCATTCGAGAAAGCTAAGCTTGTTATCAAACCCATTTTCTCAGCATTGGCTATTCGACTTGCCATTGGTGGCGCGGAGTAAATCGTACAACAGAAAAACAGCGTAATGGCACGGTTTTCGGTGATCGTAGGGGACAGGTCACATTCAAATTGAATTTGTAGTTATGTTGACTTGCCGCATTTGGTCAATACAGCAATCCCGAAAATAAATGCTCTCCGTTTCAGCTTTTACTGTAACCATTGTACGAATAGAACGCACTCCTTGAATTTCGCCGTGTTCAGCTTGTGTGTTAAACGGTTCATCAGCGTTTTCACAAACAATCCAATTCGTTTTTCTCCTTGGCTGTGCAAGGAGCTCTGTTCCCATCTGGAAAGCGTTCGGAAGTTTTACTCAAGTAATAAATTTTGACGGAGAACAGCTTATCGGATAACAATATACGGTCTCATCATCTCATAATCCTCATGCTCCAAGATATGACAGTGCCATACATATAATCCTATATAAGGACCGAATTTCATAATAATTCGAGTTACCTGGTTAGGATTAGCTCTTACTGTATCCTTCCCTCCTCGTTCTGCAGGTGCAAACGTGATTTCTTTGACTCCTATCGCGTGTTGCATAAATCCTACATCCGTCCTAATTTGGTAAAGAAGTTGTCCCGAATCAAGCTTAATTCTATAGAAACGGCTTTGGATGCGTTAAGCAACCTAAATCGATATTTACGTGGTTCTACTTTTAAATAAGGATATACTTTTCCATTCACCAAGATGGTATTTCCAATAAATTCAGGAACAATCGAAGTTTCTAACTCCAGAACAGGTTTTTCTGGTTGCAAAGATGCTGATCTGGAAGATTGTTGATCCATTTAATAAATACTTTTTCTATACTTTCTACTTCAATTGTTGGTCCGGGATAGCTGCCTTCATAGCCCCATACCGTTGTATCCTTTAACTCACTATGAAGTGATTGCTTAAATTCCGTCATAGTTACTTCATAATAAGTATGAAACTGATCTTTCGATCGAGGTTTTAAAATAGGGGGAATGGGGAGTTCATCTACAAATTTAGAGAGAGTCATATTTCCGCTCCTTCACTGCTGATGATAATTACCTTTTTTCTAAAGTTATAAATATTACAAGCCCTGTATGATAAATTCAAATGTTTTTTGTGGTTTGCAAAAGCGTCACAAACGAATGGCCCCGGCGATATGCGCCGAGGCTTTATTGTTGTCCGTCTAAGGCAGGTAGCCCGACGGGTCAAGCTAGACAAGTGGCAGAGGGTGGCGAAGGGCTGCTTCCTGTGGGGTTTCATGGCTATCGCATGAGAAAAGGAAGCCAAAAGGGTTCTATATTGAGCCAACGTTTCCATTTAAATCCCATTATTGTTACAGCTTCAATGTGTGTTTACTTTGCACTAGAGTTACACTCTCGTTCAACTCCTGAGAAAAATTTCAACACAAAGAGAGGAAAGTCCTTTCTGATTTCATATGATGAATTCGGGAGGTGATTACTCATGTTCAAAACAGTTTAAGAGCTTGCAGCTGAAATTGCAATGCTTTTTCATGTTTTTAAACGGTTGCGTCACCGATAGTTAACCTATTTGTTTATGTCTAAGGACATGTTTTTACAACATGTAGAGTAAATATTCTAGAAATTTGTCCTTTTAAATTCCACTGATAGTTCGCGGGTTCAGCAGAGAGGACGTGCCAGGAGGGTAAAAAATCTCCTCCAAAGTAGATGGGCTTCAAACTCATCCATTTTAACAATCTATACCATGTAAAGGATATCTGAACCGCTTCAAAACCTAATTTATCATACCCTCGATTTAACATCGTAATCCCGATTATCCCCTTAATTTCATGACATTTAGAATGGCTTCTAACGTAAAGGGCAAGTTCAGGTAATGATCTTTCAATCATCCGGTAGAGAAACCTTGTTTTTTTTGAGTTGATTTTCCAAGGGAAGCATCTTTTTTAATATAACAACGTTATGTAAATGAATTTTTCAGCAATATATTCCCCTTTTGGATCAACGTTCCGTCGGATAAGGATATCGGAGTGCCTTTGTATAATATAAGTCTCACTCGAAATATACCGCTTCTCTGATCACCGCTACCAATGTATCTTAATCGGCTACATGCATAATATAAGGGATCGATTATTTCCCACATGATTAGGGACGTGTAGAACGTTTGTTCTTATCTCGTTACACACCAAACGCCCGTTCTATATGCAAAAAGGCATTAAACACCATCAACGGGACTTTCCACAATTTCCTAGGGATAGGTGTCAGCCAAAACGGTTTTGGCGAGAGGGGAATAGAATAAAGGAAAAATCTAACAAAGGCATCTCTGCCATATCTGAATACATTATTGGAACCGGCATGGGAAGAATCGAAAATTAACCGAAAAAGAGGTGAAGTACTTGATTGAAAATGATGCAATCCGTGCTCTCTCCCATTTTGGAATTACTCCACAAGAAATACATGTCATCGTTAACAAGAAAGACAGAAATGTTTGGAAAGTAATAAATAATAGTGGAGAATTCGCTTTAAAACGGGTTGAGAATTTAGACAGAGCCTTCAAAATTGCATCCGTGAGTCAATACTTATCATCAAAGGGTTTATCTGTCATGAGAATCCTGCCAAGTAAAAATGGCCACATGGTGGTTAAAGATCGTAGCCAATATTATTTGTTATCGCCTTGGATTCAGGGGATTAACCCTCGGTACAAGACACAGGGTATGGTCGAGAACATAATTACCTTCCTTGCAAAGTTCCATCTTCTTTCAAAGGGATATATTTGCCCAACAGGGAAAAATCAAAAAAAGGTTCAAATCGAACACGATTGGGAAAGCGAGTATAAAGACAAATCAAGAGAACTGGAAATCATTTACAAAATGGCGGTTCATGATCCTCATCCCATCCCCCAGCTCTTCATGAATTATTATCCATGGCTAAAAAAACGAATTCAATGGGTACAAGACTATCTCCCTCAAACGGCGTATTCAACACTAATAAAGAAGGCCAAAAAGGAGCCGATGTTGATTCATCGAGATTTTAAAAGTAAAAATCTATTGGTGGATGAGCATGGAAATCTGACGATGCTTGATTTAGATTATCTATGCAATGGTCTGCCTCTGTGGGATCTTGCGAAAATCATTTCTTCCTTCAATCATCAATTCGGCTGGTCAGAGAACAGATTCCATTCCATGTTAAACATCTACGAACGTACCCTCCCTTTGACAAAGGATGAGCATACTCTTCTCTTGATGGATCTGGTTTTACCGCGGAGGCCATTAACATTGATTCAGAGATACTGCGAAGGAAAAAGAAACATTTCATTAGAAAAATTAGATCGCAGTATTAAGATCGATCAAATGACCCTTAATGATCTGAATATCGGACCAAAACTCACTTAGACGAAAGAGGTGATATTTTGGATAAGAAAAAAATAGTCATATGCCATACAGATGTATCCACCAAATATGGGGGAGCGGAAATTCATGTAGAACAGCTATATCATCAATTAAAAACACATGGATATGAAGTCAATTGGATCAAAATCCCTTATAGTTCCCGCAAATCGAATCTGGAAGATCAGATGAACTTATGGAGGGAATATCCGTGTCCCGAAGATATCGATCTTGTCATAACCACTAGATTCCCAAGCTATGGAATCCAGCACCGCAATAAAATCACATGGCTAATACATCAGTGTCGGGCTGCATATGAACTCTTCGGTACCAAATACTCCGATTTCAAAGATACAGCTTCAGATACCAAATTACGTTCCTCCATCAAGTTGTTTGATGAAACCTCCCTACTAGAATCCAAAAAAATTTTCACCAATTCTCAAAATACCGCCAACAGGCTAAAAAAATTCAATCGGATCGACGGTGAAGCACTATATCATCCACCAAAACTCATCGGGAAGTATTATCACAAGGAATACGGAAAATTCATCTTATCCGTAGGTAGACTTGAAAAATTAAAAAGAATTGACCTGCTCATTGAAGCGATGAAATTTATTCCCAAAAAGGTCACATGCATCATTGCCGGAACGGGTTCGAAAGAAAAGGAGCTAAAGAAACTAGTTAAGAAACATAATTTGAATGATAGAGTCAAATTTCTTGGTTTTGTAGATGACAAAACACTACTAAAACTCTATGCAAGCTGCTTTGCGGTGTATTATGCTCCCTATGATGAAGATTATGGATATGTTACGTTGGAAGCATTTTTAAGTAAAAAGCCAGTAATCACTTGCACTGATTCGGGTGGTATCTTGGAATTTGTAAGGGATGGTGAAAATGGTTATATTCGAAACCCAATACCTCTTCATATTGGTGAGGCCATTACTAATTTATACGAACAACGTAAAAACCTATGTCCCCTTCTCGGTACGATGGGGTATGAAAGAGTCAGTGGAATTACTTGGGATCATGTCATTAAAAAAATCACTCAAACATTGAAATAACAAATAGAATCCCCATTTGACCATACCTTCATGAATGATCCCCTGGAAAATTCTCAAGTAGCCAAATGGGGATTTTTGTGTCTATCCTCGCTAAGTTAACGGGCCAAGCCCCAAGTCCTTGATTTTTTCTCGATCTATGACCAAGGTTCGTTCAAATTCATCCAGGAGCGTTGGACTTTTACTGCCCTTGTAGTAGGAGACAGCTAAGTTAGTTGCTAGATGCGGAAAGATCTGATCCACTTGGAGCAGATCTTGTTCAATTTGACTCATAGGTCGAATTTGCTGATACCTTTTTAGCATTTCCTGAAGCCGATCTCCAGACCACTGTTGCAGATCATGATTTACCCAGGTGATAAGTCGGGAAATATCCCATACGGGTAATGCGTAAGCCACTGTATCGAGATCGATGACTATGAGTTGACCCGATGAATCTGCCAGGACATTGATTCGCGAATAGTCCCCATGCTGTAGAAACGGATCCTTCCGGGACTGAGCGATCAACGACTTAAAGGCGGCATGCGGGAAGTGATCAAGTACCCATTTGATCCTGGATTGGAGCCAAGGGTAATGAAGAATGAAAAGACGGGTAAAGGGGTCTTTAGACGAATGGATCCGACTTCTTGATTTTTCGAGTTGGTTCTTTTTCTTTTCATAATGAGATGGATAGAGTTGGAAGAGGTCTTCGATCTTGGCTGACTTACCGTTAAAACCTCTGGATGACTGGTGAAAACGGGAAAGCTTAGTGGTGATGTTCTCCAGCATGGAAGGGTTATCGTACCGGGGGATGGTTCCTGAAACCCATCTTGTTAGAATGAAATGGAAGTCGTTTTGCGTGCTAAACCATTTCCCATCGACTGTAGGCAGTACCTCAAGGACTGAAAGGCCATTTTGCTGAAGATGACGGCTCACCTCAGTAACATTGTACGCCACTTTATCTGTTGAAACACACTTTAAGGCATACTTTTCGGAACCCCTAACGACTTCCCATACCTTTTTTTTGGGACTGTCATTTAGGGTGACGGAATCTGGCCTGATGTTAAAGGAAAGAAGAGCTTTCTGTACTGCATTTTTATTAATCTTAATCACCTGGCTTTCCATGGAAGATAGATAAGATGAACTCTCCTTTTATTGTATTATCAAACACTGTAAAGGTAAGGGTTAGTGTCGTTCTTTAGGAGCGTTTTATTAAAATAGGTCAAACCATTATGACTTCCGATTGGTTGAAAGAATAGAATAAAAGCTCTTTAGCCCCCTGGCGAACTTGGACACTAAGAGTGGGTTTGGTTTACACTATTAGTGACAGGGGATGATGACATGAAGAAAAATAAACATTCAAAAGAATTTAAACTACAAGTGGTGAAAGAAGCTATAGAAACTGGGAATAAGGCGGCCGTAGCTCGCCGTTATGAGATAGCTGCCAACATGCTCCATCGTTGGGTGAAAGAATTTGAAGAAGGTAAATATGATGTGACTACACTGGATGGGATAACTCCATTAGAATCCAAGGTTCTTGCACAAGAAAATGATCAACTCAAAAAACTTCTGGGTGAGAAAGATCTCGAGATTGCGATCCTTCGTGACTTAATAAAAAAGAAAAACCCTCATTTGCTGACAAAGTTGAAGTAGCAGACTACTACATCAACCAGGGATATGACATAACGCTTGTGCTGCGTTTGGTGAAGATCCCAAGATCCAGCTACTATTACCACAAATTCAGCAGAGTAGCGGAGAAAACAGTAAGTGAGGGGCGCCCAGCACCCGGTTATTCACTCCAACAAGACGGCTCCAAAGTGGCGGATGCTCAGATCGAGGAATGGTTAATGGAACTGGTGGCCGATGACGGTTATGCGTATGGCTACCGCAAATTAACTGTGGCACTACGTCGGGATTACGGATTGATTATCAATAAAAAGAAAGTTTATCGACTCTGTAAAGCGCTTAGGATTCTGCGTCCACAGCGGAAAATTCGTTCAACATATCCGAGGAAACTAGCTCGAAACCGAATTATAACGGCCTCAAATCAACTATTTGAGACAGATATTAAATATGGGTATATTGTGGGAGAGGATCGCTTTTTTTATATCCAATCCTGCCTTGATGTATACGTAAGTCATCACGTACCATATTGGCCTTCGTTGTGAGGCGAAAGATGTGGTGCGTACACTGCAAACTGCACTGTTCAAGCGCCAGTTATTTGAGGTCAAGATAAAGCCGGTCATTCGAACAGACAATGGTCCCCAATTTATTTCCCAAGCGTTTGGAGAAGCCTGTGAAAGCTTTGAAATGGAGCATGAACGGATTCCACCACGCACACCGAATATGAACGCTCACATTGAGTCTTTCCATCGACTGCTACAGGATGAATGCTTAGCTAGGCAAGACTTTGCGAGTTACAGTGAAGCTTATGAGGCTGTCACCGAATTCATTAGGTTCTACAATGAGCGCAGAATCCATTCGAGCATCCGAGATCTGTCACCGGCTGATTTCTATGAAAAGAACAAGATTCAACCGATCCCTATTAAAGAGGTTCGTGTGTAAATTAAAAAACTAAGAATGGCTGAGTAAGGGTGAGCTAGTGTCCAAACTCAGGGGGTTAATCCGGTAATTCTAATATTGTAAAGGAGGAGCAATTACTTGGTATGTGTCATTATTTTATTACTTTGGAGCGCTGTCAATAGAATGGACACATTAAACTGAGAGAATTACGCTGCTTATCAGTACATAAGTTCGTACTGATTAGATGTGAAATATTCAATAGAAGAATGAATTCTCTTCCCATTATAAGAACATACAATATACTCAAAAATTTTCTCTGTTGCCTCTTTGCGCGTGCTGAATTTCTCTAAGTAGACCAGTTCTTTCTTGAGAACACTGTGGAAGGATTCAATACAAGCATTATCGTAACAATTTCCTTTACGACTCATGCTACCTCTCATTTCATATTTCTTAATTCTTGCTTGGTCATCCGATCATCCATATGAAAACCGACGATCTTTCGACTGTACAAGTCCATTACTCTTGCCAAGTATAACCATCCCTCATCGGTATGAATGTATGTAATGTCTGTCATCCACCACCTTATTCGGGGCAGCAGCAACGTATGTTTGATTCAGTACATTATCTGCGACTGGGAGATTGTGCTTTGAGTTCGTAGTGGCCTTATACTTCTTGATCGTCCTGGATTTCAAACCTAATTCTTTCATCATGCGGGCAACAGTCTTTTCAGACACTTGAATACCTTGCTTCTTCAAGGCTTCCCAGACTTTATTGCTTCCATAGAGTCTTCTTGAAACGATAAAGACACGCCGTATCTGATGCTCCAGACGCTCTCGTCGTTTGTCTCGCTTACTCGGTTTACGTTCGGTCCAGGCATAGTATGCGCTTCTTGATATATCAAATACAGTGCACATTTTCGCGACGCGGAACTTGAAGCGGTGATCGTGGATGAACTGATAGATCAGCGCCGGTCTTTTGCGAAGTAGTGCATCGCCTTTTTTAAGATTTCATTCTCTTCCTTTAAGTCTTGCAGTTGCTTCTGCAGATCACGTACAGCCTGATCATCTGGCTTTAGCTTCCCGCTACCAGGGAATGTGAGAACCGTCTTGCGTTTGTATCACATTCCAGCGACGTAAAGTGTTCTCGTGTAGTCCCATTTCTCTGGATACCTGCGCTACTGATTTGCCTTCTTCTTGAATTAACCGAATCGTCTGCAGTTTAAATTCTTTATCAAACTTCTTAGCCATCTCCGGACATGGCTGCTTTGAATGCCGGTATCGTTCAACCCATTCAGGTTAAGGTTTAAAAAACGGGTGAAATAACGAGCAATTTAAAGAAGTACTATGAAGGCTAAATTGATCGTAGACTAAAGAACAAAAAGACTCGAGTTAAAAGGAGTATAAAAAGCTCAAGCTGAAACAAGGCTTGAGCTTTTTTTTGACTAGATTTGTTGCTGTATTTTCCTTCCCTTCACCTGCTTTTTCGTGGCCAATTGCCTTTCCACGCTTCTCACCCCCCTCTTTCCTTTTCTAAGCCGATTAATAACATGATTGCAAAAGTAACCTTTGCTGTGATTTATAAGGTTTAATACGTTTTGGTATATGATCTATATGATGAAATATATATAATTATCGAAAATGTTAGTCCATATAATAAAAGTGTAAGGGCTTTCATCCGGTCTTATGAGCCCTTACTAATAAATTGTAGGGGGAAATACGATTGATTATTGATATTCATGGTCACACCACTGCGCCGGCAGAAGTTTATGCATACCAGGCAAGATTACTGGCCAGTCGGGGTAATCCGGATAGTGGCCCTCCCAAAATAAGCGATGATTTATTAGAAACCAATTTACAGGGGCACGTGAAATTAATGAATGAAGTAGGTACGGATTTGCAGCTAATTTCGCCTCGTCCATATCATGTAATGCATTCAATGAAACCATCATCAATTATTCATCAATGGACAGGTTTTGTGAACGATATCATTGCACGTCAATGTAAGCTGTATCCAAATCTTTTTCAGGGTGTTGCCGGATTGCCTCAATCGATGGATGAAGGCATTGATCGTTCTATCTATGAGTTAGAGCGATGTGTTAAAGAGCTTGGTTTTGTAGGGTGTTTGATCAATCCCGATCCCGCAGAAGGTGGACATCCTACTGCACCAGCAATGGGGGACGAATACTGGTATCCGTTGTATGAGAAGATGGTTGAATTGGGCGTTCCTGGATTGGTACACTCCGCAGCGTGCTGCAACCCGAGACAATCTTATACTATACATTTTATTAATGAAGAAAATATAGCGATTATCTCTTTACTGGAATCGCGCGTATTCAAAGATTTTCCGGACTTAAAAATTATTATTTCTCATGGCGGGGGAGCCATTCCTTATCATACGGGCCGTTTTCAAGCATGGAGATTTCGCAAGAATATAGAAGAGCACTTCGAGGATAGCTTGCGCAAGCTTTACTTTGAAACATGTACTTATAATAAACACGCGCTGGAATTACTTTTCAAAATTGTAGGAACAGATAACGTATTATTCGGTACTGAAAAACCGGGTACAGGATCAGGCTTCGATCCAAAGACAGGTCTATATCTTGACGATCTGAAGCCGGTTATCGAAGGCATCGAATTCTTAAGTGCGGAAGACAAGCATAAGGTTTTTGAAGGTAACGCAAGAAAGATTTTCAATCTGAAATAACCGTGTTTGATGGGGAGTTCAAAAAGAATAAACTATATTAACGTGAGGAGTGTTTTGCATGCTGTCAAAGGAAAAGAATGAACTTTTAACAAGAACGGGTCCGGGAACGCCTGCGGGAGAGGTACTGCGAAGCTGTTGGCAGCCGGTAGCGCTCTCTAAAGAGTTGCCGATAGATGGTGCGCCTCTGCCTGTCAGGATCATGGGTGAAGATCTGGTTCTGTTTCGCAATGAGGAAGGCGTGCCAGGTTTGTTAGGTATTCACTGTGCCCATAGGGGAGCAGATTTAAGCTATGGTAGGGTAGAAAATGGGGGATTGAGATGTATTTACCATGGTTGGTTGTTTGATTCCTGCGGGTCGTGCCTTGAAATTCCTGCGGAGCCTGCAGGAAGCAACTTCCGCAAGAGCATTCGCCAGCCGTCGTATCCTGTTGTCGAGAGAGGCGAAATCATTTTCGGTTATTTAGGAGCAGGGGAACCTCCCGCGTTTCCGGACATTGAAGTCCTCAACGTGCCGGAAAGCCATCGTTATGTAAGCAAATACTATTGTGAATGCAATTATTTGCAAGGTAATGAAGGCAATATCGATCCAAGCCACAGTTCCTATTTGCACCGTATATTTGATGAGGGCGACGCTGCGAAATATAAGGTGGTTAAAGGCGGCAGCTTGACGGCCAACGATTTGCAGGGAAAAGATGTTGCACCTACGATTGAGACGGAGAAAACGGAATTCGGGTTGAGAGTCTATACGGTGAGGGATATGGATCACGATAAGATGTACCTAAAGGTATCAAATTATGTTTTTCCAAATTTTTCGGCTGTTCCCGGTCCAACAGTGGGTGATGGATATATTGTGAATTGGCATGTGCCCATCGATGATACTCACCACTGGAGGTACAGCTTTATATTCCGTCGCTCCCAACCTATTGAAAAAGAATGGTTTCTAAAAGAAAATCAAGAAACCATGCATCCAAACTTTATGCCTGTTCGCAACCGGGAGAATCGGTATCTGCAGGACCGTGAAGAAATGAAAACCAAAACATATAGTGGAGTAGGAACCTCCTTTGCCGTCCATGATGTTGTCGCTATAGAAGGAATGGGGCCTGTACAAGACCGTACTCAAGAGCATCTGACTTCCGCCGATAAGGTGATCATCCAAGCACGTCAAGTATTGGAAAAAGCAATTATAGAGTTGAAAGAAAACAAGAACGAGCGTTCGACGAAAGAAGACCACAATCTATACGCTGATCTAAGGGTTGTATCCGAGGTTTTACCGAAAGGGACGGACTTTAAAGCGCACTTCCGAAGCAAGTATTTAGATGTCTGAACAAAGAAATAGAATAAAAGTTTCGTCGGAGGGGATACATTGAAAATGTTGGGAAGAGGAAAAGGTTCTCGATGGCACGCTGTTGTTTTGACTCTTACGATCAGTGTGGTGTTGGCCGCATGTGGAACTTCTGCAGTTAGCCCCACTGTACAAAGTACCCCGAATAACACAAAGAATACCGACAAAGCTAACTGGGAAGAGCTAGCCGAATGGAAACAGACGGTTGAGGCTGCCAAGGTGGAAAAGAAACTTGTCATTTCCATACCAAGCAGTGAAGAATGGCGAAAAATATTGATGACCTTTCAAGAAGATTACCCAGACATAAAATTGGATATCACCACGGGGAATTCGAGGGATTTTTGGCCTCGGATTACACAAGAGCGAAAGGTTGGCCAATACCTTTGGGATTTTCGCATAGGCGGTGCGGACAGTTCGGTGTGGCAGGCCAAAAAAGAAGGGATGTTAGAGCCCATACGGCCTATGCTGATCTTACCTGAAGTGTTGGATGGGAGTAAATGGCTGGGTGGCATGGATGGTATTTTTTCCGACAATGAGAGAAAGTATGTAGTTGCATTCCTCGGCAATAAATCTTACCCGGCCTTTGTAAACCGGGATGTGATCCCTGAGTCGGAGCTGATAACTGTCAAAGGTTTAACCGATCCGAAATGGAAAGGGAAAATTGTGATGTCCGACCCAAGGGGCGGGGCAGGGCAGGTTAATTTAGCCTTTTTGCTTAAGGTCTATGGGGAGGATTTTGTAAAACAATTAATGTTTAATCAGAATATTGTCATTACGAAGGATTTGAGACAGTTATCGGAATGGGTAATCAGACAAACCTATCCCGTCGGTTTCGGATTGCGGAATTTTGATTTGATTCCATTCATTGACCAAGGCTTGGGCAAGAATATTAAACCTTTGGCGGTTGAAGAGGGTGCTGTGGCCATTTCCCCCGGTTCGGGAGGCATCCAATATTTGAATAATGCTCCGCATCCCAATGCATCCAAGGTCTTTATCAACTGGCTTTTAAGTGCAAAAGTACAGGAGAGACTTGCAGTCGGCACGAAATGGAATAGTCGCCGTTTGGATGTGAAATATGGCGATCCCGATGCCGTCATCAAACCTGAGGAGTTAAGCAAAACGATCTATCCGCAAGATGAGTCCGGGGAATCTTATCTCCAACGTATAGCAGATATGACTACAAAATTAAAATAACTAAACTATTTTGGCGGCAGTTACATTTTGTGGAGTTTGACATTTCAGTAATGTTCCCTGCGTCTTTAAGCTTAATTAAAGTTAGAAATGAATTTAGATAGTGAAAGCGTTTAAATCCTTAAAAGGAGGGGGAAAGATGTCAGAAGAAAATATTTTGACTTTAGAGCGAATTAGTAAGTATTTTGAATCGAATAAGGCTGTTGACGAACTTTCGCTCGAAATAAAGCAAGGAGAAATTTTCACCCTTCTAGGCCCCAGCGGCTGCGGGAAGACGACAACGTTGCGTCAGGTGGCCGGATTGGAACAACCTGATGAAGGGAAAATCTCCTTTCGAAATACGATTCTGGCCTCACCCTCCGATAAAATATTTGTTCCTCCTTATAAACGAAACATGGGTATGGTCTTTCAATCTTATGCCATTTGGCCCCATCTTACGATATTTGAGACGGTAGCCTACCCGTTACGGGCTCGCAGGATACCTGGAACTGAAAGACGTAAACGCGTCATGGATATATTGGAATTGGTCGGTCTTGGCGGTCTGGAAAACCGCCCCGGCCCTGCTTTAAGCGGGGGGCAGCAGCAGCGTGTTGCTTTAGCAAGAGCCCTTGTGTATGAACCGGAAATTCTTTTACTGGATGAACCTTTCAGCAATTTGGACGTTAAGCTTCGTGAACAAATGAGAGTTGAATTAAAGCTTCTTCAGCGGAGAGTAGGCGTTACCGTTCTCTTGGTTACCCATGATCAACTTGAAGCCTTAAGTTTGTCGGATCGAATCGCCATTATGAATAAGGGCAGAGTTGAACAAGTAGGTATTCCCAAAACTCTTTATGAGCACCCGCGTTCCTCATTTGTTCGCGACTTTGTGGGTGCTAGTGTAATCATGCCTGGGAAGATCGTCGAAACATCAAACAATGAGGAAACGAAGATTCTTTTAAGTGGAAAATCAAACAAGACGCTAGTGAGCCGCAATCATTCAATGTCAAAAGCAATCATGGCCCAAGAGATTGTGATTGCTATCCGTCCGGAAGATATCAGTATTCTTTCCGATTTAGAACAATCCAAAGGAAATGAATTGGAAGGAACAATAAACGCCCTGCTGTTTGTGGGAGATCGCTATGAATGTCACATTCAGTTGGGTGATACTTCCGTGCTTGTTTATGCTCCTCGTAATCAAAGATTGGCAGAGGGGCAGTCAGTACGCCTTTATTTTCCTCCTGAGGCGGTGACTGTATGGCCAAAGTAATGGGTGAAACTGCATCAAAGTCCAAGGGGATACCGTTCCAGGGTCGTTCTCTTTTTTACACTTTAATGTTAATGATGCTGGCAATCTCTGTACTTTATCCTTTGATATTGCTATTAATCAATAGTTTTGTCATTACAATGCCGGATGGGAATCAAGTTTTCGGTATCGGAAACTGGATCATTGCTTGGCAGCAGCCAGGGATGGTCGAGTCTATCATCAATACGTTTAATCGTGTATTCATTACGGAATTAATCGCTTTTCCAATCGCTATCTTCGTTGTTTGGTTAATAGCCCGGACTGATATTCCGTGGAAGGGTTGTTTGGACTTTTTTATGTGGGTTGCCTTTTTCCTGCCCGCTTTGCCGGTTTTGATGGGATGGATTTTGCTGCTTGATCCCAAGTTCGGATTGGTCAATCAAATGTTCATAAACTGGTTTGGAATGAAACAGGGACCTTTTAATATCTACACCTTCTGGGGGATCGTTTGGATGCATTTGGTAACAAAGTCGGTTGCTGCGAAATATATATTGATGCTGCCGGCCTTCCGGAATATGGATGCCTCTTTAGAGGAAGCCTCTCACATGTCGGGTTATGGTAAGGTCGGGACGATCATTCATACCGTCATTCCGATGATGATGCCGACCATCCTCATTTCTCTCATTATTTCGCTGATTCATAATCTTGAGTCCTTTGAAACGGAGATCATTTTAGGACCGCCTGGCGGATTTTATGTATTCAGTACAAAGATCTATCAACTGATCATGAGAGATCAACCCCTCTATGGAGCCGCAACCGTTTTGGGCATTGTTATTTTATTAAGCATAACTCCCTTGATTTTATATCAATATTGGATTAGTACGAAACGGAAATTCATTACGGTAACAAGCCATTTCAAGCCTGCTAAAATTCGGCTTGGTTCCATGAAATGGCCTGCATTTTCTTTCGTTTTTATGTTCGGATTACTGATTACAGTTGTCCCCGCAGTCTTCCTTTTGATGGGAACTTTTATGAAACTGTTTGGGTTTTTTACTATCGAGCAACCTTGGACTTTACAACATTGGCATCAAGTTTTAAATGATCCCATTTTAATTCATTCGATATGGAACACAGTGAAGCTTGCTTTAGGTGTTGCTGTGGGGGGAATGCTTTGGTTCTCACTGCTGGCGTATATATCCGTGCGCAGCAAGTTTAAATTCCGGGGTACCGTTGATTTTTTAACCTGGTTGCCTGCTTGTATTCCCGGAATTTTACTCGGGTTAGGTATGTTGTGGATGTTTTTGGAAACTCCTCTTTTACGGACGTTGTATGGAACGATTTTTGTACTCATAATCGTTGTTTTGATTAGCAGCATGACGACAGGGGTTCAGTTAATCAAGAGCAATATGGTGCAATTGCACAGCGAACTTGAAGAAGCCTCTGCAGTCTCAGGCGGATCTTGGTTGTACACTTATCGCAGAGTCCTGTTGCCGATATTGGCGCCGGCACTTCTTTCGGTTGGAATTATCACCTTTATAACAGCTTCAAGAAGTGTGGCGCAAATCACTATGCTGGTGACAAGCAAGAACCGTCCCCTTTCCATATTGCAACTAGACTATATGGTGGACGGGAAATACGAGGCCGCCGCAATTTCGGGAGTTTTCGTCGTGTTATTAACGATTGGGGTGGCGATCCTTGCACGCACAATCGGCAAGAAATTTGGGATAAAAATTTAATCATTCACAGTGGAGGAATGCGATATGGCTAAGATTGTACTGGGGTTGGGGATGTCTCACAGTCCTGTGATGGCCATGGATGGAAAGTATTGGGCGGATTTTGCAAAGAGTGATTCAAGACATCCACTATTGTTCGATGAAACCGGAAAACATGTAACTTTTGAAGAGCTTAATGCACAAAGGGGAGGACCTTATAGCGTCCAAGCACAACCTGAGAATCTGCGGGAACTCTACGAAGCGATGAAGAAAGCATTCGGACGATTAAAGGACGATTTGGCTCAAGCTAATCCCGATATTCTTGTTGTTATTAGTAATGATCACCCCGGTGAATTTATCGATGAATCGAATGTTCCCGCCCTCGCTATTTTCTATGGGGATAAAGTGATAAGTGTTGCTGAAGAAGATCGAACAAAAAAGCTGGGAATCTATCAAAGAATGGCTGAAGTTCCTGATGCCTTGCAACAAATGACCAAAGGGATGGGGATGGATAAGAATAATGTCTGGCCAGGTTCCCGTAAGGTTGGTCTCCATTTAATAGACTCTTTAATTGAACAAGGTTTTGATGTAGGGGCTTTGAAAGAATCAAAAAAACCTGCTAAGAACGGACATGGGCACGGCTTTGGCATGGTTGTCACGGAATTAATGAATCCGGAACAACTGATTCCCATGGTTCCCGTTTATTTGAACACTTTGCCGCCAAATGAGATCCCCCCTTCCCGTTGTTATGACCTTGGAAGAGCATTGAGAACTGCAATTGAAGCAATGCCTGATGATTTGCGGGTAGCTGTAGTTGCTTCCGGAGGTTTAAGCCATTTTGTTACGAATGTGAGTCTTGATCAACTTGTATTGAAGGCATTACGAACTCGTTCTGAGCATGAATTACGTAATATACCGAGACACCTCCTGAAAGCAGGTAATTCGGAGATTCGTAACTGGGTCATTTTAGCGGCTGCTGTTGAGCACTTGCAGATGGATTGGGATCAATATCTTCCCATGTTTCGAACTCCAAGCGGTACGGGTATCGGCATGACATTTGCTAAGTGGGAATAAGCCAATAGAATCTTTGGAGTGATGATGATGAGCAAATTGAAGTTGAGCATGGTTTTATCCAATAATGAGAGAACGCGTCCGATCGCTGACGGAAGTGTAACGGTGCAAGGGGTTGAATTGGTCGTTACGACGGTTCATCCGTCGGAAATGTTTTGGAGGCAGCTGAAGTTTCAGGAATTTGACATTTCCGAGATGTCACTTTCAACCTTTCTGATCATGCGCGAACAAGGGGACAACACCTGGGCAGGATTGCCCATATTTACAACACGGAAATTTTTTCATACGGGGATACTCGTACGAAAAGATGCCGGTATTCTAGAACCTGCGGATCTTCGGGGCAAGAGAGTCGGTGTTGCGGAATATCAGCAGACCGCTGCGCTTTGGTCGAGAGGAGTCCTTCGGCATGAATTTGGCGTAATGCCCGAGGACATGGACTGGTACATGGAGCGGACAGAAGAGGTTAGCCATGGCGGGGCGACAAAATTCGAACCACCGGCAGGCGTGAGTTTTCACAGGATTCCTGTGGAAAAAACTATTGCATCGATGCTGATCAGCGGCGAATTGGATGCTGCACTGAATTATTTGAATGACAATAACTTAGTGGATCGCAGTAGGGGAACGGATGTGCGAAAACATCCGATGGTCACCACGCTATTTCCCGATCCAGAGGCAGAAGGCATCAGATATTTTGAAAAGACGGGTATTTTTCCGATTAATCACTGTGTGGTCATCAAAAGAACGGTTCTTGAACAGAATCCTTGGTTGGCCTTAAACCTGTATAATTCCTTTCGTATAGCCAAAGAAACGGTGATAGAGCGTACCCGTGAACTGACAGAAGTTTATTCCTCGATTGGGTGGCTTTCGCAAGATGGTAAACAAAAGATGCGGATGGATCCTTTTCCATATGGAGTCGCTTCTAACCGCTCGCTCTTAGAAAAGATTACGCAATATTCGCATGAGCAGGGATTAACGAAAAGACGATTGTCACTGGAAGAAATTTTTACCAAGAGTACATTGGATTTGTAATCGTTCGAAAATATATTTAGCGGGAGGAAACAATGACAACCGTTCAAACCTATAAATCTTTAGTTGATGAAAGAGTGAACGAGATCATCGCCAAAGCGAAACTATTGGATGAAGATACGATTCGGTGGAAGCCTTCTGAAAACGCCTGGTCTATTATGGAAGTGATGTGCCATGTTGAGGAATTCATCAACTTTTGGTTTGGTGAAATCGGTAATGTCCTTCAAAATTCCAGTGTCCATTTTGGGAGAAAATTAAATGAGCAAGAGAGAAGTGCGACAGTAGCGAAAGCCGACAACCGTACAGTTGATGAAATACTTAAAGGATTAGAAGACGCTAATCTCAATGCATTAAAATTACTTTCAAAATACAATACTGCCGCTTTGCAAGTTGAATCACAGCACGTTAACCCAAAATTTGGAATGAAGCCGATGACATTTGTATTGGATAAATTCGTGCTTGAGCATTTGAGCATTCACCTTTCGCAGATGGAGAGAAATCTTCGGACCAAAAAAAATAATGAACCTACAATGGAGAGTACAAAATAATGAATGTTGTTTCGATTACTCAATTAGCTGAGAAATTCACTAAGGAAGATGAAAACAAGCTAAGAGAAACATTTCCAATGCATCAATTTTCATTTTATAACGAGGTAGAGATTCCTGAAGATATTTTGAAACAATCGGATATATTAATAACAATGAGAAGAACGGCACATATCATGAAACGGATGCCCAATTTAAAATGGACTCATGTTGTAAATGCCGGGTTAAACGATGTTCCTTTTGATTATCTAAGAGATCATAATATTGTGCTTACTAGCGTTAAAGGGGTTCATAAGATTCCGATAGCTGAATATACAATTGGGATGATGTTGTCTTTAGTGAAGAATAGTTATTCCCTTTATGACTTGCAAAAAAAAGGAAGTTGGAGCATAAGTACTGCGATCGATGAGATTCATGGGAAAACTTTGGGGATTTTGGGGTTGGGCGGAATTGGCAGTGAAATTGCAAAACGGGCAAATGCTTTCGGGATGAATGTTCTAGCGCTGCGTCGTACTCCAAGCCAAACTCCGGACTATGTACAAGAAATCATCCCTTATGCACAAAAAGAGAGAATATTCCGCAATTGTGATTTTATCGTTGTGATATTGCCGCTAACAGAAGAAACTATAAATTTTATTGGTCAAGAAGAATTGAGTATGATGAAAGACACAGCTTACATAATTAATATTGCACGAGGACCCATTATTGAAGAAAAGGCACTGATTAACAGCTTGAGGGGGAAAAAAATAAAAGGCGCTGTCCTTGATGTATTCGATCAAGAACCGTTGCCGAGCGATCATCCCCTTTGGCAGCTTGATAATGTGATTATTACACCGCATATGGCAGGCCATTCTCCTAATACTTTAAAAAGAGCAATGGATATTTTAATCGAAAATTTAAAAGCATATCCCGACCAAAAAAATATGATTAATGTGATTGATTTGCAAAAAGAATATTAATCGGGGGGTACTAAACTCATTTTTTTAGTAAAATACTTGAGTGTTGCGAATTCACTATTGTGGTCATGTAGAGGGATACCATAAGGATGGGACATCTCCTTTATATGGAAATTGTTGATGTGGTAATAGTCAATTTCTCCATAGAGGAACGATGTCCTTGTTATTTTCAGACGTTCGACGAAGGTTCTAACAAGCTTGCATAAATTCGGATAAATCGACAGCGTAGTTTTTTACAACAGTCAAGTAAAATACTCAATAATATAATCGCGAAATTTCATTTCTGCACTTGAACTGTAACGATTTGTAATCCATGTCATTTCGAGAGTACGCTGACATGATGGCTCATCAATATCGAGTAAAACAACATCTCCTATTACATCTTTCCAAGTAATTTTGGGAATAAAAGCAACGCCTTGTCCTTCCCGGATAAGCTTGCGTACTGTGGAAGGATCATTACTTTCAATCGATATATTTGGCGTAAATCCCGCTTCTTTACAAATGATGTCGGATACATATCGAATGCTTGTTCCTAGACGCAGACTTATAACTTCGTCATTTGCAATTTCTCTTAATTTGATGCTTGATCTCTTGGCTAAACGATGGTTTTCAGGTACACCTAAGCAAATTTTTTCAGTCATTAGAGGAATAGTTGTACTGCCTTGAAGTATTATCGGTGTTGCAGATATGTACAAATTAAAAGTCGCAGGTAGTTGTGAATTCAGAGTAAATTGTGAAAGGTTAAATTTGACACGCGGGTACTCCTTGCGAAATGAGACAAGAAGTTCAGCTAGCAGAGGCATTCCGCAAAGTGCTGCAATGTCTATATTGCCGGAGATATCAGTAGAAAGAGTGACCATCTCACGCTTCGCGTCTTCTAAGGTTGCTAACGCAAGATCTACTTTACTTAAAAAAGATTTGCCATATTCATTTAATTTAATATGTTTGCCAGTTCTATCAAATAATTTTACAGAAAGTTCCTTCTCTAAATTAGAGATTATTTTACTAAGAGAAGGTTGTGACAAAAAGAGTTCCTCTGCTGCCCGAGTCATATGTTCAAGACGCGCGACTGTTTGAAAATATTTCAATTGTAAAAGTTCCACTCTTAGCCCTCCATAGTCATTACAGGAATATAATATTTTATTATAAACGAAAGATAATAAGACATTTAATTCAGAAAATTCAGTTCGTCCCCATTAGAAAGAAGAGATAGTATATGGAAACTTACAAGAATGCGGTTATTCTTAGAGTTGGAATCGGTCCCGAGGTTTTAACTGAGGGAATATAAGTATTAGAAAAAGTTGCTGATTCGGCGAGTCAAATGCTCGACTTCTTGGGACAAAAAGATTGGGGATCAAAGGTTCTAAAGAGAATCGAACAGGTTATGGTACAGAAAAATCACCTGATTCCGGAGGGAATCCTCGAAAACAGAACAAGTCGGAAATGAAGTCGCATCTGTTGTTGCTGCATTAAGTAATTAAGCAGAATATTTTTCTAGGGGAGGACTTGATTCGTGATGGCGAGAAGAAAATCTATTGAAATTCAAGGTGTAACTCATGGCAATGCACCTATTCCCATGGCATCTCAAATTGATAAAATCGTATATTCCTCAGCCATTATGGGAAAAGATTCTGCAACAAATGCTTTGCCGGTTCATATCCCAAAAGAAATGGAGTGCCTATTCCAGAATGTGGGAGCTTTAATGAAAGCAGCGGGAGGAACAACGGATGACATTGTTAAAATGAGTGTTTATTTAAAAAACAACGATTTAAGAGCACCGTTTAACGAAGAGTGGTTAAAGATGTTCCCGCATGAAAATGATCGACCAGCCAGACATATTACATTAGTAGATTTGCCTAATCATATGAATGTACAAGTCGAGATCGTAGCAGTTCTAGCATAGTAAATTTATCCGCTTCTCGAAAGGAATGAATACTTATGGATCACATTATAGAAGGATTTAAGAAGCTTCCTACGGCTGCCGTATCAGATGCAATCGACAAAATCGGTATGGAAGGAGCCTGTTTTGGAATAAATCCATTAAGCCGCAATTATCGTATTGTTGCGCGAGCTTATACGTTAAAATATGAACCGGTCGAAGTGAATAAAGGAACAGTCGGCGATTTTATCGATGAGGTTACAGAGGAGCAGGTTATCGTTATAGATAATGCTGGACGATTGAACTGTACAGTATGGGGTGATATTCTCACCTCGGTTGCCCACCGTCGGGGAATTCCCGGTGTGGTAATCAATGGTGTGTGCCGAGACGTAGCGCATAGCTTGAAACTCGAGCTGCCCATATTCAGCAAGGGCAAGTATATGCGCACAGGTAAAGATCGGGTGCAGCTGCAGGCTGTTAATGTACCTATCTCGCTTGGTGATATACGTGTGAATCCTGGAGATATACTCGTGTGCGATGCAGATGGAGTTGTCGTGGTTCCTCAAGAATTAGAAGAAAAAGTATTAACCATCGCTCAGCAAATCGATGAAGCAGAGACAAAAATACGTAAAGATGCTGAAGAAGGCATGTCGTTAGCGGATGCTCGAGCCAAGCATAAATACCATGACTTGCAAAAACGCTAATAGGGTTGTATCCGACTTGAAGGAGGATCATCATGGACAAGGTCACGGATTTCGGCAAGAATAAACTGTTGGAAAGGTTATATCAGCTAGATACTTGTGCCGTATCAGATGCGCTTGATTCTTTGCAATTAATCGGTGTAGTAACAAGGCTGCATCCAATGTGGCAATGCGGCAAAATAGCCGGAAGAGTCGTTACCGTCAAACTAGGTCCAAAAGGAGAAGTGCAATCCACCCGGCACTTGGGAACTGCAGCCATCATGTCAGCTTCCGCAGGAGATGTAATCGTTGTGGAAAATGGTGGAAGATTGGACGTAGCAGGTTGGGGCGGGTTATTATCCACTGCCGCAAAATTGAAAGGGATTGCAGGTGTTATCGTAGATGGAGCTTGTCGAGACATAGATGAAAGCAGAGAAGGCGATTTCCCGGTTTTTGCCCGCACGGCTGTTCCAACTACGGCGAGAGGCAGAATTGTAGAACAATCATTCAACGAACAAATTACGGTCGAGAATGTCGCGGTGACACCTGGTGATTACGTACTTGCTGATGGCAGTGGTATTGCTTTTATCCCTTCCAGCCGAGCTGAAGAAGTCATTACCAAGGCCGAAGCTATAGCCGATCGTGAGAGAGAAATGGCAAAGGCCATAATGGATGGAATTTCGATTGTAGATGTGATGGGATTAAGTTATGAGAAGTTGCTCGAAAGGAAGGAAGAGTGAAGCTAACATGACAGAACAAAATGATTTCGAAGAAGCCCAAAAGTACTCTTCAGCAACCTTACACGAAGCATCAGGCAAACGGGGTGCGCTGCCATCAGCGATAAAACCTATTTCACCAACTTTTACAATATACGGTCCAGCCTTCCCTGTACTTTCGCCCCCTAAAGATAATCTTTGGTTGCATCGTGCCATCTATGAAGCTAAACCTGGTGACGTTCTTGTTGTTGATGTTGGCGAGTATTATGAAGCGGGTTATTGGGGAGAGATCATGGCAACTGCAGCCGTGGTAAAACAAATTGCAGGTATCGTTATTAACGGTGGTGTTCGAGATTGCAAAAGGTTGGTCGAAATGGGTTTCCCTACTTTTTCAAGAGGTTTATGCATACAAGGTACAGGCAAGGATAAAAAGGCTTATGGCCATATTAACCAACCCATTCGGATTGGTGAAGTAAACATATCTCCGGGAGATCTTGTATATGGCGACCAAGACGGAGTAGTTGTTCTGCCCAAAGAGCGAATTAAAGAGGTGCTGATAGAAGCTAAAAAAAGAGAAGATGATGAAGCAGAGTTATTAAATAGAATTCGTGCAGGAGAGAGCACATTAGACATATACAATTTAAGATAAAGAATATGAGTCCGAAGCGAGCGGCGACAAAGAGCTTTTCGAATATATGAAGAACATTTTATCGGGTAAAGTCCAAAATGTACGGCTGTCGCAACCACGAAGTATTTCAAACCTTTGAGAGATACCTATGCCAACGATAAAGAGAAGCTGAATTTGAAACCGATTTACAAAGCGGTCACAGAGGAAGCTGCTTTGGTAGAACTCGAACGCTTCGAGGAAGTCTGGGGCAGCAGGTACCCACTCATCGTTCGTTCCTGGCGAAACAACTGGAATTAACAGGAAAATATCCGCCGGAGCTTCAAACAGAAATGGCTATAGAGGTAATTAGGGTAAAATGGAAGGGGAACAGCCGGTGACAGATCAGGTTCAAAATGAAGAGGAGCAAACAAACGTTCGGCAGTAGAAAGGGGAGGTTCAAAACACTGATGAGGCGGGACATCTTGAAGTTCACCAAGGAGAGCAATGGAAATATTGGAAGAAGAGCTTCAAACGGATTCAACAGAAACGATAACGGAGGCTGAGGAACAACAAGGGACGCCGATACCTGCAGAGCAGCACGAAACTATCCTTGAAAGAGATGAAAGCGCCCATCAGCAACAAGACGTTACGAAAGAAGCTACGGTCACCGATCAAGCAGAGCTGCAAGAGCAGGAAACTAAAACGAACGAGATGCGGCTTATGATTGATGATATCGTTAAGCCGGGGAAATTCGGGGTGACGAACAGCCAAATGACTCCGGCAATTTCCGAAGGTACAGTTAAGTTGATAAGCTGAACTTGCTTCGGTCCATATACTTCTATTCCTTTGAAAATTCACTGAAGTACCCTGAAAAAGTCGGAACGTGAATTAATCCAAACCAAACCAACTTGAAATAAAACAAGCCCAAGCGCGAATTGGTCATGCGCTTCGGCTTGTTTTTATAAGGTTAATCAATCAGACTGCTGAAGACGAAAAAAGAAATAAAAGTACAGTGAAAGGCTCTGTCGAAGGAGTTCGAATTGATCCAATTGATCGCTCTAAACTTCAAGTGCGAGTTAGAATAAGTAACTCAGAAGACTTTAACGTTCAAATTGATGTGTTAAAGTTCACTTATGTCGATGGAAATGGAAAAGAGTTTACCTGTTCGTTACAAGGTGCCCTCCGTCTTTATAGTCACGAGAATAAGGTAATTATGTATTCCTTAGAAACTGGAGAATCAGAATATGAGCCATATTTCCGGGAAAAAGAAACTGTAGACATAAGGTACAGTAAGGATGTTTGGTGATAATAAAGTAAGGGAGGAAAGAATATGAAAGTACCGTTGACTAGTGAGCAAGAAGTTTTGCGTAAGAAAATCGAAGAAAAAGCAGCAGAGCTTCGCAGCTACTTTTCTATTTCCCGCTACGAACGTGATTTTTCGGAACTGGTTAGAAACGAACAAGGCTGGCATGTTTCGCATTTGTCTTACAGTGAACAGGGTGGACGTGATGCAGAACCGATACTTGGAGTAGTTCTACGGCACGACAGCGTATCTTACCCTCGAAATTTGAGTTCATTGATGGAAGATATATGGAATAGGGCTGAGGATGAAGGATTGACTCATGAAGAAGTTCAGCAGATGTTAAACGACGTAGCTGACTGGATATCATTGACTGAGCGTAACTACCCGGATCACATTGCTCGATAAGCTTGACCAAGTCAGCCTTTCTCGATGACGCAGTTCATATTACAATGCACCAAATGTAAATAGCATTATGTAAGTTTCAGAATGAAAACTTCAGAATACTTCATTGCTATTTTCTAACAAACAACTATAGAGATTTAATTACTAGGTAGCAATGAAGAGTTACCTTTTTCGCTCCTCATTGGATATTTCCACCCATCTAGGTATAATAACCATAAGTTTAAATTAACCAAATCCAACAACGGAAAGAGGTGGTGCCCCATGACAACGAACAATAAACCCAATAGATTAGCCAAGGAAAAGTCACCGTACTTATTGCAACATCAATACAACCCTGTTGACTGGTTTCCTTGGTCTGAAGAGGCTTTTGAAATTGCAAAGCGCGATAATAAGCCTATTTTCTTATCTATTGGGTATAGCTAACGTTGGTTACCTACACGTACATGTCATTGGTGTCACGTTATGGAAAGAGAATCGTTCGAAGATAAAGAAGTGGCGGAGCTGTTGAACCGCGACTATATTTCGATCAAGGTAGACCGGGAAGAGCGCCCGGATGTCGATCATCTGTACATGTCCGTATGTCAAGCGATGACCGGACAGGGGGGATGGCCGCTTACGATCATCATGACTCCGGAGAAGAAGCCGTTTTTTGCAGGTACGTATTTCCCTAAGGCTCGCAGATACGGGCGTCACGGGTTGATGGACATTTTGCCGCAAATTGGGGGCAAGTGGAAGGAAGACCAGGACAAGGTTCTCGAGATCGGCGAGCAGGTTGTGGAGGAGACGCAGAAACGGTTGATCGCCAATCTGGAGGGGGATTTATCGGCGGAGCTTCTGGATCGCGCGTTCGAGATGTATGAACGCATGTTTGATTCAAGCTACGGCGGGTTTGGTGATGCTCCGAAGTTCCCTACGAGCCATAATCTATCATTTTTGCTGAGGTATTGGAAACGGACGGGCAGAGAGAAGGCATTGCATATGGCGGAGAAAACGCTTGATGCGATGTACCGCGGCGGCATGTACGATCATGTTGGATTCGGGTTTGCGCGGTATTCCACGGACGAGAAGTGGCTGGTGCCCCATTTTGAGAAGATGCTGTATGATAACGCTTTGCTGACGATGACGTATGTGGAAGCATACCAGGCAATGGGTAAACGGCGCTATGCGGAAGTGGCGGAGCAGATCATTGCCTATGTGCTCAGGGATATGACCGATCCGCAGGGCGGGTTCTACTCGGCGGAGGATGCGGATTCGGAAGGGGAGGAAGGCAAATTCTATGTCTGGTCCCCCCAAGAAGTGAAGCAGGTGCTCGGAGAGGAAGAGGGGGAGCTGTATTGTGAAGTCTATGATATTACCGAAGAGGGTAATTTCGAGGGACACAGCATCCCGAATCTGATTGACGGTACGATAGAAACGATGGCTCGGCTGAAGCAGTTAGACGAATCAGAGCTGAAAGAGCGGCTGGAGACATCCCGTCAAAAGCTGTTTGCCCACCGTGAGCAACGCATACATCCGCATAAAGACGACAAGATTCTGACCTCATGGAACGGTTTGATGATCATGGCTTTGGCCAAAGCGGCGAAGGCGCTGAACAAGCCGGAGTATGCCGATGCAGCAAGAAAGGCCGCTGCTTTCATACTCACGAAGCTTCGCCGAGAGGATGGAAGACTCTTAGCTCGCTACCGTGACGGAGAGTCGGCTTATCTCGGCTATGCCGACGATTACGCCTTCCTGGTTTGGGGGCTAATTGAGCTCTATGAAGCGACGTTTGAGCTTGATTTTCTCCGTCAGGCGATAGAGCTGAACGAAGAGATGCTGCGGTTGTTCTGGGATGAAGCCAAGGGCGGCTTGTTCTTCTACGGAGAAGACGGAGAACAGCTCTTTACACGTCCGAAGGAAATCTATGACGGCGCTATGCCATCGGGAAATTCGGCCGCGGCGCTCAATCTGCAGAAGCTGTCGCGATACACCTACAACGCTGCCTTGTCGCAAAAAGCAGAGGAGCAGCTGAAGGCGTTTGCCGGATCGGTGGAGCGATATCCTTCCGGCCATGCGTTATTCCTCTTGGCGGTCGACTTTGCGTATGGAGCACCCGCGGAAATCGTCATTGCCGGAGATCCTGAAAAGGACGACACGAAGGAGATGATCCGAGAGGTGCGGCAGTCGTTCCACCCGAACGCGCTGACAATCCTGCGCGCATCCGATCCAGCCGATGCTAAAGCAGTCGGCCGGTTGATTCCGCTTGTGCAGGATAAGCTGCCTCTAGGCGGACGGGCAACGGTCTATGTATGCGAAAACTACGCATGTCAATCTCCGGTCAGCGATCTGGAAGAGCTGCGGGAGCTGTTAAATTCATAAGGTTTCTGAGCAAGGCCGAGGAAGCTTAATTCCTCGGCCTAAATCATTTTTAGCCTAGATATGTAAGAAATTCTCAAACAAGGGGTTGACCGAACTTGGTATATTCCGGTACGATTTCATAGAGATAACGGATTCTAAACCAAAGGAGAGGTCATAGGCTTGATTAGGAAAAAAAGATGGGCAATGGCGCTTGCATTGGTTTGCGCTATTGGATTTGCCTTTATTATGGTGTCGGTTATGCAAAAAGGTGTAACCGTTTGGGATGAATGGGGCCAAGCGCATATTACAGCGGATGCTTTATCCGGACCGTCGATATGGCTTAGTGCGGTCAATCTTCTAGGCTCAACTGCAGCCTTCGGCGCTATTACCATTGGGGGTTCCGTGCTGGTATGGTCTTTGCGGCGCAGAAAAGAAGCGGTGGCTCTGTTGGGGACTGTGGCTGCAGCATACTTGCTTAATATTGTGGTCAAATCATGGGTCGGTAGAGAGCGACCACAGCACGAAGGCTGGCTTGACGCATCAGGTCTCAGCTTTCCAAGCGGTAACGCGATGATCGGGATGGTATTGTACGGCATGCTTGCGTATATATTAGCTTCCAGCATCAGATCTCGAATGGGCCAATGGTGTGTCATGCTCATCGGGGTGCTAGTGATTCTGGGCATCGGATACAGCCGGCTGTATTTCGGGGTTCATTACGTCACTGATATTGCGGCCGGATATTTGGCTGGTCTGTTTTGCATCGCGGTTGCCTGTCTGTTGGTCGGCGAGCGAAAACCATCGGGTTCCGGCTATACCATGAGTCCGTACCGGTATTATTAAATATCCAATCCATCCTATTCATAACGATCAAAAAAACGGACAATCATTCCCGCGGGGAACGATTGTCCGTTTTGTATAAGTTTACTTCTCTCGAATCATGACATTCCAGAGGTCTTGCGACTCGTATCCCAGCCGCCATGCGGCCACGCCGCCCAAGTCGTATTTCTTGGCGATCGCGATACGTGCCTTGATCGATTCTTCATTCTCCAACCAAAATACATTAGTGAATCCGTCCTGCTTGTACTCCACCTTGTATTGATTAAAGCGGCTGTCCCAGGTCATCGACGCCTTCTTCTCGGCAATCAGCTTGGGCAGGTCCCTCATGAGCAGCGCCCGATTGCTGTCCAGCTTGCCGGTGGAATCCACTTTCCATTCCCGAACGTAGAAGGGAATACCCATAATCAGCTTGTCCCTTGGAATACCGTAGGACAAAAATTCCTTCACGCCTTGCTCCACCCACGAAAGCCCGGCGACCGAGCCTGGCTCGGTACTGCCCTTCCAGTGATGATCGTAGGTCATCGTGATGATGTAGTCGACTATGCCTGCGAGCTTCTCATGATCGAATGCCGTTTTATCATTCCAGCTGAGACTGCCGCGCGGCAGGTCGACCGAGATGATGAGCTTTTTAGCATGTGCGGTTTGCGTCAGCTCCCGCATAAATGCGGTGAAACGGTCTCTATCTGACCCTGCCAGGCTCTCAAAGTCGATATTAAGCCCATCTACTCCAAGCGCTACCGCTTTGTTAACCAAGTCATTGATAAACTTGGTACGAGCCTCGGGTTTGGCCAAAAATTGTGTCGTCAGAGCCGTATCGAACTGGTTCGCGACGAGAGGATGAACCGAATACCCTTGCTTTTTAAGCCAATCTACAGTGGCTTTGTTAGAAGTATCTGAGATATTGCCTGTATTGTCTGCGAGTTGGAAATAGGTTGGCGAAACGACATCCAGCCCCGACGTGTTGTTCACATGAGAGCGAATCGTCGTATCGCTGGAGCTGCCGTTCCAGCCCCAAAATTGCAGCTTGCGCAAATTATCCCAGATACGAATTCCGTCATCGTACGTACGGATCGAAGCGTTTGCGAAGCCCGTGGCATACTTTAATGCGGCAGGTATGGTAGAGAAATCGGCAATAAGTTTATCATTCTGCAGCACTTGGTAATAAGGATAGTTATTCCAAATTGTACCGGGTTTGCCGCCGACGGCGGGGGCATTATCGTTCGTGATTTTCGTATGATCGTAAAGCTTGGCATAATTGATCGCATCATTCAAGCTAAGGAACGAATTTAGAAAATGATCGTATTGATATACTTTGTAAGGCTTCACGTTGGAATAGACGACTTTACCGTTTTCCGTATTGCGAATAGTAGAATTAGACCATTTCAGCGATTCATTTACCGCATCACCAAGGTAAGCAAATTTCCAGTTATCTGCGGTGAATGTACCTTGATACACTTGATATGTCTTCTTTCCGGAATTGCGGAGCTCCGATTTTCTGTTTTCCGTTACGTTATCCCATACCCAGCGGTTCGTGTCCAAATCGACAATGTAGGAATTGGCCCATTTTCTTGCTTCAGCCACGGCATCGGCTTGCGTTTGAAATTTCCAAGAGTCCAGCGTGATTTCGCCTTGGAAAACACGATACTTCGGATAGTTATCCCAAATCCAACCACCCGATTGCAAATCGCGGACATTGGAAGATCCCCATTTGGCCGCTTCCCTTACGGCCGCGTCTCGTGAGGCAAATTCCCAAGCGGAAGAGCTGTAACCGTGTTGATATACCTTATAACGCGGATAATTGTCCCACAGCCATTGGCGCGTGCCGATTTCCTCCACATGGGATCGAGAGTAGCTTTTGGCGTAGTTTTCTGCAGACTTGTAATCGGATGTCTCCAGCATGATGCGAGCATCCTGATAGACACGATATTTCGTAGTCTTGTCTGCGGCCATCACAGAGCTCGTGGATGAAAGGAATAGGGTCAAGACCGACAATGACAGCAGGGTCTTGCGCTTCAACATATATCAACCTCTTTCTTCTAGTGAGTCTACTCTATTAAACGTTATAAGAGGTTGAGAAGTTGCGCTGGAAATGAATAGGTCATTTTATCATAGATTAATAGACTGTGAAAAAAATAGAAAAACCCCCTGTCAAGTTGACAGGGGGTTAGGGCTGAGGCATTTTATTGTACGATGTCTGCGACGATTTCATCTTCCAGGTTCAGCTGGATTTGTTCGCGGAACACTCGCATGTTATGCTCCTTCAGCAGATAACGCTCGATCGCTTCCAGCATATTGGCGGCAATCAGAATTTGGCTGCGTCCTTCCGCATGCACTTCAGCAGAGAATCCCAAATCCTCATCCCACATGAGTTCCACTTCAACCTGGTTGGGTTGAAGCTGCTTGCGTTCAGCGATATTCAAGCAAATCGCATTGATGATATCTTGCTCCGAAAGTCTCATATTCGCGCTACCCTCTTTTGAACAGAGTTTTTATGAATTAATAACGCTTTGGTTCTTCGTTGAGTTTTTCTTTTTTGCGGTCCCGAAAGAAAGCGATGAGACGGAACACGACAAGAACCAGCGCGGCGACTGCAAGCAGGTTGATCATCATTCCAAGCATTTCGCCGAGGAAGCCCATTCCGCCGAACAAGCCGCCGAACAGCATGCCTGCGAGTCCGCCAATCATCAATCCTTTCATCAAACCGCCGCTGAAAAATCCGGGCTTTTGTGCAGCCGCAGTGCTAGCAGGGTTGTTCGATGTTGTCGATTGATTTCTATTGACGTTATTGTTGGGCGTTTGATTAGTCGATCCGGAGCTAGGGCTGAAGCTCTTCTTCGAAGAGTTGTACGACCTCTTAGCGTCTGCCTGATCAGGCAGAGTGACCGCTGTAAATGAGAAAGCGATCGTACTAGCCAACACAATCATAGATAATTTTTTCCACATGCTGAACATCCTCCATCAATATATAGTAGTTGCAATACTTACTACGAATCAATGTAGACGTTGGTTTCACATTTTAAACGAAATTGTTAAAAATATATTTATTTTTGGTTTGCAAAAATTTATTTATGAATCTTGCGGAAAACGGAAGGAATGGATTCAAAGAACCTACAAATTCAAAAGTTTCGCGCGGAAATAAAGATTGAATATAATGAATATTGACAAAATTGTGAATATAATATAATAATGACTATTATGATTATTTTAAGTCATAATAACTAACATAAAAAGGGGTGTTTATCAAAAATGAACTGAGTAGTGTGAGTTGTGTATATTGAATTGTAACATAGAATTCAAAGTAACGAGGTTTTGGTAACTCCTTCGCCAGTACTTCTGTAAAGTATTTTTCTTGAAGTACCTCTCCATGTAAATCACACACATCTCTTACTTCCTACTTCTTACTCCATGTTCATTAGCTTAATCTTGGGATCATGATACAAATCAAATTTTGATTATCGAAAGGAGCACTACGATGGACAGATTAGAACTAGGTATATTTATGCCTAACATCGGCAAGCCTTTTATCTCAAATATGGAGATGAGCACCACGTGGGAATGGAATTATAATAAGGAAATTGCTTTAAAGGCAGAAGAGTTAGGCTTGGATTACTTGGTGCCAATCAATAACTGGGCGCCATTTGCTAAAAATAAACCGGAATTTTCCGGGTATGTGCTGGATCCCATCCCTTTTGCCGCTTCACTATTAGCCATCACAAAAAAAATTCAAGTTTTTTCCACGGTATATTCTTCTGGGATTAATCCTTACATAATGGCTAAAATGGGTGCAACATTAAACCAAATCGGTCAGGGCCGATGGGGAGTGAATATTGTAAGCGGTAATGTGAAGGAGCAGTATCAAATGGTGGGATTGCCATGGCTCGAACACGACGAGCGCTACGAGGTTTCTATGGAATTTATAGAAATTTTAAACGGGTTATGGACGGAGAAGGAATTCTCTTATAGAGGGAAATATTTTTCAATCGAAAATGCCTGGTTAGAACCTAAGCCTCTTTCTGATGCATATCCTAAAATCGTTCAAGCTGGCTATTCGCCGGCTGCTCGGGAATTAACGGCTAAATATGCTGACATTTTCTTTGTTAACGGCGCCAGCAAACAAATTGAAGAAATCATAATGGACATTGGACAAAGAGCTGAACGTTATCGTAGAAAAGTTAAAAAAATGATTGCTTGTCTATGTGTCTGGGATCAGGACAGAAACAAGGCACAAGAGAGATACAATCAATTGATTGAACAACATGATCGTGAATCCGTTGAAGCTGTTGCAAGAGCAAGGATGGGAAGCTCTTTTAGAACGGATTTGGATGTTGAAGGATGGGTTCTTGGCGGCTCGAAAGCGGTTGTAGGAACACCGGAAGAAATAGCGGATCAATTCCAGAATTTGCAAAAGCAGGGGATAGACATCATATTATTGCAATTTATTAATTTTAAAGAGGATTTGGAACGCTTTGGAGTCGATGTTTTACCTTTGATAAAGAAAAGTTAAACATTCTTTTTTGACGGAATGAAGCTGTGAGAGGTACTTCAGAAGGAGATGGGAAGATGCCGGATCAAAAAAGTTCATTGGGTCAACCAAAGTTGGACAGATGGGTATTAGGCGTTAGCGGTGTGTTTTTTATTCTGTTTATCATGGCCTCATTAATCAACATTGATCTGGTAAGCTCCATATTGAGCAGCTCTTTAAACTGGGTAACTTCAACGTTGGGCTCTGTGTTTGCTGTCATTGTATTTTTGAATGTATTGGTCTGTATTTATCTGATTTTCTCAAAACTCGGTTCTATCCGGCTCGGGAAATTAGAAAAACCGGAGATGTCTACATTCAGCTGGATATCCATTTTATTTTGCTCAGCTATTGCTGCCGGGGCTGTATTCTACGGTCCAGGCGAACCCTTAACTTTTTTCAGTTCGGTTCCTCCTCTTTATTCCGATACCGTACAAAATAACACTCAAGAGGCAGCGGTTGTGGCGTTGCAATATTCTTATTTACACTGGGGATTCAGTGCATGGTGTATTTATGGCATTTTTGTTATCGCAACCATGGTGGCCGTATATCACAAAGGGCTGCCGTTTAAACCGAGCTCAGCGTTCTATTTCCTGATTGGAGAGAAACGGGTAAAGGGATTTTGGGGAAAAGCGATCGATATCTTTAGCACGATTGCCGTAGTAGGCGGAGTGATGGCCTCTGTGGGACTGCTTGTCATACAGCTTGGTTACATGCTTGAAGAAGTTTATGGTATTCCCGATAACTCAGCAACTAAATTTATTATCCTATTCGTCATCGTAGCTACGTTTACCATTTCGTGTATAACTGGTGTTTTCAAAGGAATTACAAAGCTCAGCAGATGGAACGTTTATTTGGCAATCGTTTTGGCCGCTGCAATTTTCCTTTTAGGCCCCTCTCAATTTATCCTCGATATTATGATATCCAGCTTTGGAGGGTATTTGCAGGATTTTGTGAAAATGAGTTTGTATACAGATCCGGTGGAAAAAAGCGGTTGGCTTTCATGGTGGAGCTCCTTTTATTGGGCTTGGTGGATCGGCTGGGGACCGGCAATAGGTTTGTTTTTTGCACGAGTTTCCAGGGGGAGAACCATTAGAGAAATTTTGATTGCGGGACTAAGCATTTCAGGGGTCTCATTAATATTTTGGTTTGCTATATTGGGGGGAACCGGCATATGGTTTGATATTAAATCAGGCGGTGAGATTACAAAAGTTCTTGCAACCAACGGCATGGAGTCAGCACTCCTTTCGTTATTGAATTATTTGCCGTTAAGTAATGTATTTATTATTGCGTTTCTCATCGCGATTGTTTTGTTCTTGGTGACAACAGCTGATTCGGTAGCGTTATCTGCATCGATCGTAGTAACAGGTTCAGATGAACCTAGTCGGTGGATACGGCTGTTTTGGGGTTTGGTCATTGGGGGGATTGCGGCGATTCTTTTGCATATTGGCGGGTTGTCCACACTTCAAACAGGGGCGATTATCACAGCTCCACCCATTGCTCTCATGTTATTACTGTTAATAGTAAGCATTCCTAGACAACTGAAACAAATGGTTGATGAAGAATGTAAGACAGGTGATGAAGCCGAAAGGTATGAAGTAGTGAAAGCTAAGGAAAGCCTTACCGTCGACCCGCTTATTGCTCCTGTCAGGAGGGATAACCTACATATGTGACAAGGAAGTCCTTGAGCGCCAGGGTACTGTCAGTATGCTGGCGCTCGGGTTCAGCAAGCTATTAATGAGGGTGGTTTTGTTGCATGAACAACGGGCCTTTGCTCTAATTTATGGCACGACATTGCTCTATGGATTTATACAGACCATGATGGGTATTTTGGTTACCAGGCTTCTTTTGCCGTATGTTCATTTATTGGAGGAAGCATTTTTGGTTTAAGTTTTATTATGCCCGTATACCATAAATATGGACATGAACATATTGGATCTTTCTCCGTTATTCCATGTAATGAGGTGTAAGCCTTTTTATATTGCCGGAATATCCGCTTTCACAGCTGCTGTACCGTTTGTTTTAATTTACTCTTTTTATCCCGTATTTTTTAAAGAATTAGGATTTAGTGAGGCGACCATTGGGGGGATAACAGCCCTGCTTTCGGTTGGGTATATCATCATCGGATTTACCTATGGAAAGCTCGAATCTTTATTGGGAAGAAAGTTTTTATTATGTATGGGCATGGCAGGCACCGGAATTTGGATTATCCTTTCACCTTTCATTTCAAATATGTGGATTTTTATGATCCTTATCATGGGATTAGGCGTTACGGGCGGTTACTCCAATGTTCTGTATCAATTACTTACGACTCAATATAGCAACAAGGAACAGCGGAATGTATCACTTGCGTTTGTTGGATTATTTTGGTCGATCGCACAATTGACCGTGCCGTTAGGTTTTGGGTGGGTGGCAGAGAGGGAGAAGGGGGATAATGTCATTCAACTGCAAGCGTTCTATGGTAAAATAGTTTAAATATATATAAAAAGACCACCAAAGGATGTATGCAGATGAATTCTTATCCTAAAGCTTATGTGGACTACTTGATTCATTTTCACGCCGAACGGGATTTTTTCGAATGTCACGAAGTGCTTGAAGAATTCTGGAAGGAGCACCCGGAAGATCCGAACAGCGAGGCGTATGTGGGCCTCATTCAGGTGGCCGTCTCGCTTTACCATCAAAGACGGGGCAACCTAGCTGGAGCGGTCAAAATGCTGACAAGCGCTATACAGCGGCTGGACAAAGAACGTCTGGAGCGACTTGGAATCGATGCGGATAAATTTCGAGATGTTCTTCAGGCCCGTTTGGAGGAATGCATGGATCCGGTGAACTTTACCTACTCGGATCTGGACATTCCCCTGAAGGACGAGACACTGAACGTTTTGTGCGGTCAGGCTTGCGCCTACACCAATAAAATATGGGGACAGCCGAGCGACATGAACGATACGTTCCTGATTCACAAGCATACCTTGCGTGACCGCACTGCCGTTGTAGCGGAGCGGGAGCTTCAGAAACAGCTCAAGCTGAAGCAGCGGATGAAGAAGGTGAATGATGAAGGAGAAGCTAAGTAAAAAAATCATCGCAATGAAGGCCGATAAGAGCATATCAGCACTTCTGCGATGATTTTCGTCTCATCCACCATGGGACGTTTAGGAAATGGACTCATATCCGTTAGAGATGATGTCAAGGCGTCCCGTTTCCGGATGAATAATTAAGCCGTGCACGGGCAAATCCTTGGGCAGCAGCGGATGGTTTCTGATCAGATTGACGCTGTTGACGACACCGTCGTGAACGTAATCGAAGCCGGTCAAGAAACCTTCCAGTTTGATGCCTGCATGTTGAAGCGTATCGATCAGCTCGGTTGTCACGCCGCGGCTGCGGGCCTTGTTCAGCACATCTTTCGCATTCAGACCGGTCATGCCGCACTCGTAATGGCCGACAACGAACACTTCTTTGGCATCCAGCTCATAAACCGCCACGATGATGCTTCGCATAATACTCCCGAACGGATGGGAGACGATTGCCCCTGCATTCTTGATGATCTTCGCATCTCCGTTACGCAGGTTCAACGCTCTGGGCAGCAGCTCGGTAAGACGCGTATCCATGCAGGTCAGAATCACCATTTTCTTATCGGGGAATTTGGTGGTTTTAAACTGCTCGTACTCTTTAGCTTCGACGAATTCTTGATTGTGGTGGATGATTTCAGTTAGCATCGACATCTATTTTCCTCCCCTACGGGTCAAAATAAATTATCCTAATGTCTCTTTATTTTATCTTTTGTCCAAAAGCATCATATGGGCATTGTAAATTTGGCCGCTGCTTTTCAATATGAAACAATGACCATTCTTTTTGTAATCTATGGACATGCGTTCCTCGAAAAACACTTCATGCTTGCGATCCATCAGCAGAGGGTAAGGCTCATCCTGAACCATGAAATCGTTGCTGTCGGGCTTGTCCGTAATCCATAGCGTCGGAACACCGCTGACCGAGCAGCCGCAGCCTTCCGCGTCATAGACCAGCTTCAGGTTACCGCCCTCTGGCGTGTTCAGCTTAGAATTGATTTCCTTAGCTGCTTCTTCGGTAAAAGTAATGTGCATGGTAGTCACTCTCCTCCTACATCTATCATACCCCATTTTGGAGAAATTTGCTTCTGTTTTCAGGAGCAAGTATGATCAAGTTATACCGTTATGGAAGGGGTAAGCCAGATGACGACTTCAAGCTTTGATGCCAAATTAAACGAGTTCAAGCACTATTTAAAAAAGATGAAGAGCTACGAGGAAGCTGTGGGACTCATTTATTGGGATATGCGCACGGGTGCGCCCAAGAAAGGAATTGCCACACGCTCCGAGGTGGTAGGCGAGTTGTCCGGTGAGCTGTTCAAACTGTCGGTGTCGGATGAAATGGGAGCGTTCTTGGATTATTTTGCTTCCTCTGATGTGAATGGACAGCTGGACCCCTTATATCGGAAGATTGTTAGCGAATGCAAGAAGGAGTACGACCGCAGCAAAAAAATTCCCCCTAAGCGCTATCAGGAATACGTTGTGCTGACTTCCCAGTCCGAAGCGGCATGGGAAGAAGCCAAGGAGCAGGCGGACTTCGCTAGCTTTCAGCCTTATCTGGAGAAGATTGTCGATATGAATCTGGAGTTCATCGATCTATGGGGCTACAAGGGACATAAATACAACACGCTGCTCGATATGTATGAGCCGGGCATGACGGTGGAGAAGCTCGATCAGGTGTTCGGCGCGCTCCGTGAGAAGGTTGTGCCGCTTCTAGCTTCTATTGAATCGTCTTCGCACAAGCCGAATACGTCCTTTTTGAAGCAGATGTTCGATAAGGAAAAGCAAAAGCAGTTCAGCTTATACATACTTGAGCAAATGGGGTATGATTTTGAGGCTGGAAGACTGGACGAAACGGTGCATCCGTTCGCCACGGGGCTTAATCCGGGTGATGTGCGGATTACAACTCGATACCTCTTGGATGATGTGAACAGCGCTTTGTTCGGTACGATTCATGAGGGCGGCCACGCACTCTATGAACAGAACATCTCGCCGGATTTGATCGGCACCCCGTTGTGTACAGGCACATCGATGGGCATTCATGAGTCGCAGTCGCGCTTCTGGGAGAATATGATCGGCCGCAGTCGCCCTTTCTGGAGCAAGTACTACGGTAAGCTGCAGAACAATTACCCTGGCCAGTTCGATAACGTGTCTATGGAAGATTTTTACCGGGCTACCAATGAAGTGAAGCCTTCTCTGATCCGTATTGAGGCCGACGAGCTGACCTATAATCTGCATATTATGGTCCGCTACGAGATCGAGAAGGAGTTGTTCAGCGGCAGCGTGAAGGTGGCTGACCTGCCGGAGGTGTGGAACGAGAAGTACCGCGAGTATCTTGGAATCGCACCGTCCCACAACGGGGAAGGGGTGCTGCAGGACGTGCATTGGTCCGGAGGGGCCTTCGGATATTTTCCTTCTTATGCGCTCGGGAATATGTACGCAGCACAGATCATGCGCACGCTTCGGCAGGAGCTGGGCGACATGGACGCGTTGGTTCAGGAAGGAAATCTGCTTCCGATTAAAGACTGGCTTACGGACAAAATCTACCGTCACGGCAAAAGCCTGACTCCGACGGAAATCATCACGCAGGTCACCGGTGAGGAGCTGAATCCCGACTATTTGGTCGATTATTTACGCGAGAAGTATTCGGATATTTACAGACTGTAAAATCTATTATTTCCTTAATAAGGCATTCCTTGGGACATCCCGGGGAATGCCTTTTATGTTTTAGAGGGCAGCCGTCTGCTGTCCATCCCGAACCTTTCAATAGGCGGGTGCATATGATGGCATCATGATTTAAAGAAACAGACAGGGAGGGACTGGCCTATGATTACAAAGCAGTGGGGTAAGCGACTAGGTGTGGCTCTCGCGTTCATTCTGGCAATGGGTGCGGTGCTTGCGGGTTGCGGAACGGAAAAGGCGGGGGAGATCCAGAAGGTGCGTATTGGCGAGGTTACGCGTTCGATCTTCTATGCGCCGGAATATGTGGCTATTAGCAAAGGATTTTTTCAGGAGCAGGGTCTGGATGTCGAGCTGACGACGACGTTCGGAGGTGATAAGACGATGACGACGCTGCTGTCGGGCGGGATCGACGTGGCACTCGTGGGTTCGGAAACATCCATTTATGTACACCAGCAGGGCAGCGCCGATCCGGTAATCAATTTTGCTCAGATGACACAAACGGACGGAACGTTTCTAGTCTCCCGTAAAAAGCTGGAAGGCACGTTCGATTGGAATACGCTGAAGGGGAGCACCTTCCTTGGACAAAGAAAAGGCGGAATGCCACAGATGGCGGGTGAATTTACGCTGAAAAAGCACGGTATCGATCCGCATAAGGACCTGAACCTGCTTCAGAACGTAGATTTTGCCAATATTCCTACGGCGTTCGCCTCTGGAACGGGCGACTATGTACAGTTGTTTGAGCCGCAAGCGACGATGTTTGAGAACGAGGGCAAAGGTCACGTGATCGCCTCCTTCGGAGTAGAAAGCGGCAAGCTGCCATATACCGTGTTTATGGCCAAGAAAAGCTTCATTGACAACAATAATGAAACCATCCAGAAGTTTGCGAATGCGGTGCAGCAGGCGCAGAATTGGGTGCAGCAAAGCAGCCCCGACGAAATTACGGAGGCGATCGCATCGTTCTTCCAGGATACGGATAAAGAAATTATCAAGAACGTCGTAAAGCGTTATAAGGATCAAGGCTCCTTCGCGACCGACGGGATCGTAGACGAGCAGGAGTGGAACAATCTTCAGGATATCATGGAAGCGGCTGGAGAGCTGAAGCAGCGTGTGGATCATAAAGCTCTGGTAGACACCCAGTTTGCCGAGAAAGCCAAGCAAATCATCAAGTAATAAGTGCGGATAGAGCGTTGTTAAGTGAGTGGGGCTATCATGGGAGTTAAGGCCAGAACGCCCCTTCGCTATCTTCATGAAGCAAACAAAGGAGGGATGAGCATGATATCCGCCGTGGAATTGAACGGCGTGTCGCAAGTGTTTGTGAATCGAAAAGGCACTTTCGTGGCGCTGAAAGATATTGATCTCAGCGTTCGTCCGGGTGAATTCGTAAGCCTGATCGGTCCGAGCGGCTGCGGCAAGACGACTTTGCTGTCTCTAATCAGCGGATTGCTGCCGACGACTTCCGGGACGATTCGCATTTTGGGGGAGGAGATTCAAAAGCCGACACCTAAGGTCGGCTATATGCTGCAGCAGGACTATTTATTTCCGTGGCGCACGATTGATGAGAATGCATCGATCGGTTTGGAGCTGCTCGGTCGGCTGAATGCAAAGACTCGGTCTTCCGTATTGGCACTCTTGGATGAAATGGGTCTTAGCGAGCAGGCGGAGCGTTATCCTCATCAGCTATCCGGAGGGATGCGGCAGAGGGTTGCGCTTGTGCGGACACTCGCTCCAGAGCCGGAAATCCTGTTATTAGATGAACCGTTCTCCGCGCTTGATTACCAAACCAAGCTGCAGCTCGAGGACCTTGTGGCACAGACGCTGAAAGCACGAGGAAAAACCGCGGTGCTCGTCACGCACGATATCTCCGAAGCGATTGCTATGAGCGACCGCATTATCGTGCTGTGTCCGAATCCGGGGCGCGTGCTTGCGGAGGTGGAGGTGCCGTCCGCGATTCGCCGAGCGCTGCCGCTCAAGGCGCGTGAGGAAGAAGGCTTCCACGAGCTGTTTCATCATCTTTGGGGCCTTTTCGAGCAGATGGACAAGAAGGGAGGGGGCGGAAGTGAACCCAATTGAACGAACGGGACTTCAGCATGAGGTCGAGACCTCTGTGGATCCACTGGCCAAGCGGGTCTTCGATCAGTTTTGCAGCAGGGAGCGGAAGCTTACCTTCTATGTTCGTTTGACACAGATCAGCTTATTGATATTGTTTTTCGGGTTATGGGAAACGGCCAGTCGGCTCCAATGGATCGATGGACTATTGTTCAGCTCCCCCAGTAGGGTCGTCGGACTGCTGATTGAGAAGATAGCCGACGGTACCATGCTAATCCACACCTGGGTGACGGTATGGGAGACCGTCATCGGCTTCCTGCTGGGAACGGTGCTGGGCACATCCATTGCCGCGCTGATCTGGTTCTCTCCGTTCCTCTCCAGGGTGTTGGATCCTTACATTGTCGTGTTGAACAGCTTGCCCAAAGTGGCGCTCGGACCGCTTTTTATTGTAGCGCTCGGTCCTGGGATGATGTCGATCATCGCCACCACGCTTTCCATCACCGTGATCATTACGATATTGGTCATTTATAACAGCTTCCGCGAGGTGGATCCGAATTTTATCAAGGTCGTTCAGATCTTCGGGGGAAACCGGCGGACCGTATTCCGTAAAGTGGTTTTGCCGGCCTCTTATCCGACCATCGTATCCACACTCAAGGTGAACGTGGGCCTGTCTTGGGTCGGGGTCATTGTAGGCGAATATCTCGTATCCAAACAGGGGCTTGGTTATTTAATTATTTATGGCTTTCAGGTCTTCAACTTCACGCTGGTGATCGGCAGCCTGTTTATTATCGCTATCGCCGCAACGATGATGTACCAAGGAGTGGCGTATCTGGAAGGAAAGCTGGTGGGCAGGAAGCAGTAAAGGGTGCGCGGGAATCGGCTCAGAGGGCGGTTCCTTTTTTTTGTACATAAGGTCCGTTGAGGAAATCACCCGAAAGAGGTAAGATGTGGATAGATTGTTTAAAGCGAGGAAAGCGCACATGGGGATTCGGGTATTAAAAACGGCAGTAGCCGTTGTGGCAGCGATTTACATCTCACAGGCGCTCGGGCTGCAGTCGCCGTTCTCGGCGGGTTTGCTTGCGGTGCTCGGGGTGGACGTGACCAAAAAAAGAGGTCTGAACACATCGTTTCAGCGCATAGCCGCTTCGGTATTGGGCCTATTTGCAGGTGCTGCGTTATTGTGGATATTCGGCTTTCACATTTGGGTTGTCGGGCTGTTTGTCATGTTGATTTATCCGATTTTGAGCCGGCTCCATTTGAAAGAGGGTATCGTCACCAGCTCCGTCATGATACTGCATATGTTCGCTGCCGGGAGCCTTACCGCAGAGCTGCTGGTGAACGAAATCGCGCTGCTGCTCGTTGGCCTAGGTACGGCTACTTTAATTAATGTGATGTATATGCCCAAAGAGGACAAGCATCTGCAGGATTACAAAACGAGGGTAGAGCAGCTGTTCTCGCAGATATTTACTGAGCTATCGCGCCATCTGAGAGATACAGAGTATATTTGGAGCGGCGGTGAATTGCTGGAGGCCGAGGATTTGCTGGATCAAGCGATCAAGGCTGCCGAGCGTGCGGACGAGAACAGCCTGATGAGCGGCCGTGCGGCGTGGCCCGTCTATTTCTACATGCGCGAACGGCAGATGGAAGCTATTCAGCGGATGGTGCAGCTGGTTGCCCGGGTATATCAGACACTGCCGCACGGGGAGCTGCTGGCCGGCGTTTTCAAGGGACTGTCGGAGGACGTGAAGCTTCCGCACTATACGGGAAGAGCCGAGAATAAGCTGAAGGAGCTGGAGAAACAGTTCAAAGCAATGCCGCTTCCGTCCACGCGCGAGGAGTTCGAGATTCGTGCCGCATTGCTGCAGCTCACGGAAGAGATGAAGGTTTATTTGAGTGTGGCCAAACGAGAAAAACGCCCTCTGGGGGAGGACGCATAAGGAACGGCACGTTTCTGAGAACCTTTTGAAATAAATTAAAAATGATAAAGAAAATGAGCACACTAGACGAATGTCCTGCATACAAATGTAATGAATGATTGTATGGAGGAGGTTAGAAGGATGTCATTAGATAAAGATTTGCAGTGCAGAGAGATCTATACGAAGGCTGTCTGTGGCAAAGGACGCAAATTCTCACAAGTAACCAACTCGGTCACTCCGCCTCATTCTCCGACCAGTATTTTGGGTGCTTGGATAATCAACAACCAATACGATGCGGTGAAGTCGGGTGAAAATGTGGAAGTGGTAGGTACTTACGACATCAACATATGGTATTCGTACGATCGAAATACCAAAACGGATGTTGCGAAAGAAACCGTATCTTATGCAGAGGTGGTCTCGCTTCACTATCTCGACAAAAAGCATAAGCCGACGACGGCGGAGGTATCGGCTGTCGCTACACAAGAACCGAACTGCGTGGAAGCAAGTATCTCTACTTATGGAGACACGGTGCTTATCCGCGTAGAACGGGAGTTTAAGGTAGAAATGATCGCAGAGACGAAGGTATGCGTGGTGGTATGCCCTAACGGCTGCGATGATTTCGACGATAAGCAGGTGGAATTTGACAGTTCCGACGACGGCGATTATGAGGACCTCGATCCTGATCTGTTAGACGAGGAAATGGATTGATCCGCTTTGTACTAACATCATATGCCGGAACAAGGCATTTCGGCAGAGGGCGTCAGCCCTCTTTTTTGTTCCCCGCGGTTGTCCGAAGCAAAATGGGCATTTGCCTTAACATCCAAACATTCAGCGGATCCGTCTCAAAGAATTGAACATTAGCCTCGGCTGGGCACAGCCGCAACTTGAAGAAGGAGGACCTCCTTATGCGCGCTTTTTTGCTGCATTCCCACGAACCGACGCTGGAGCTGCTGCTAGACAAGCTGCATATTCCTCACGGTACCCAATTGCCGTCAAACCAAGAAGAAAGCTACGTCATCCATTGGGGAGCCTATCATCCGGAAAGAGGGTATGCGGAGGTGCTGCAGCCGGTCAAAAGCGTACTGCTTTCCTTACAGCTGCCGCGGGCGGCCGAGATTCTGAGCATGAATGGGATAGATTGTGCTTTGGAAGCGGAGGAATCCTTAATGGATATGGCGTCTCAGCCGGTTTATGCGCACCGGATAGCTGCATCCAACGTTCCAGACGATAGCCGGCGCTGGTCTCATGTTTATGTAGTGCCCGTGTTCCACCTGCAGGCGCTGTCGCTGTTTTATAAGTCTTATGGCGTGTACTATGGCAAGGGGGCTCCATCAGGAGTGCGGGTCCGGGATGGTGCTACAACCGAATGGACGGAGATCGGAACCAGTCAACCGAACTATTATGCCGCCCATGCGATGCGCGAAGCTATCAAATCGATTTATGCGCTTGGACTCGACTACGGCGTTGTCCGCATCGGTGTAAGACCAAACGGTAAAATGGCCGTACTTCGCTTGGAAGCGATTCCTAAGTTGACGCTTCGGCTTGCTGAGCTGTACGCGGAAGCGATGAATCGGCTTGACGAGCAGTTAGCTGCCGGCGTATTCCGCAATCACAGCGAGGTGATGCTGGGGGCGGACCCGGAATTTCTGATCGTTACCCGGCAGGGGAAAGTGAAGTTCGCTTCCCACTATGTGGATAAGGAGGGCCCGTTCGGCTGCGATGCCATCGTGCTCCGCAGCCGGAGGAAAATATACCCCTTGGCCGAGCTGCGGCCAAAACCAAGTACAGAGGTGCGGGAGCTTGTTATCCATCTTCACCGGACGATGCAGCTTGCCGCCAAGCGAATCACGGATCCGGAGCTGCAGTGGGTGGCTGGCGGTATGCCGGTTCGAGGGCTTCCGCTTGGAGGACATATTCATTTCAGCGGGACTCCGCTGGATTGCAGGCTGCTGCGGGCGCTGGACAACTATATCGCGCTTCCGCTTACACTGCTTGAGGATACGACGACCGGATTACGGAAACCGAAATATGGATTTTTGGGTGATTTTCGCAAGGCGAAGCACGGCGGGTTCGAATATCGCGTACTGCCGAGCTGGATGGTATCTCCTGTGGTAGCCAAGGGCGTGCTGGCACTGGCGAAGCTTGTGGCTGAGCATTACCTAGAGCTGAAGCAGAGGCCGCTCTCCGAGCCTGAAGTTACGAAAGCGTATTACCACGGGGATAAAGCTCGTATCCGGCCGCTGCTTGCGGCGCTTTGGCGCGATTTGGAAAAGCTGCCTGGTTATGCGCGCCATGAATCTTACCTCCTGCCTCTTCGCCGCATGATGCTGCAGAAGAGAGCATGGAACGAGCAGGAAGACATTCGGCCCAAATGGAAAATCTCTCCCTTTACATAGAACGCGAGAGTTCTCTATCTTTTCGTGATATAATGGTTGGCATGATAGAGAGAAAAATAGAAGGATGAAGGTTCGCCGAAGTGCAGCGGACTTTCATATACTGTAGTCGCCCGTCTGACCCTATGTACATAAGAATAAGGGATGGTCAAACCTTGGTTTCGGGCGGATTTGAAGAGTCATTCTGGAGGATGAAGCATGGCCCAATATACACCTATGATCGAGCAGTACCTCGCCATCAAGGCGGAGGTGCAGGACGCTTTTTTGTTTTTTCGTTTAGGAGATTTCTATGAATTGTTTTTCGACGACGCCATACTGGCTTCCCGCGAGCTTGAAATTACGTTAACCGGCAGGGGAGGCGGTACGGAGGAGCGAATACCGATGTGCGGCGTACCCTACCATTCGGCGGAAAGCTATATTGTTCGTTTGGTAGAAAAAGGATATAAGGTAGCGATCTGCGAGCAGGTGGAGAATCCGGCTGAAGCGAAGGGGCCTGTGCGCAGGGAGATCGTCCGCATTGTGACGCCGGGTACGGTCATGGACGCGCGTCTGCTCAGCGAGACAAGCAACAATTATATCGCTGCCATTGTCCGGTCGGGAGAAGGCTACGGCTTTGCCGCTTGCGACATCTCTACCGGAGAGCTTTACGTGACCCGGCTTGACGGTTCCTTCGAGCTCCTGCTTGACGAGCTGAACGTGTACAGCCCTTCGGAGGTGCTGGGCAGCCCGGCGCTGCTGGAGAGAATCCGCAGCGGGGCGGCCGCATGGATGAAGTCGGCGGTGATGACGCCCCGTGAGCGACAAGCCGCATCGACAGGCGGGGGTTTGTCGCCGGAAGGCCATTTCTCGGATGCGCAGCTTCGTGCGCTGCCCGAGGGCGTTCGCGACACGCTGGCGCTGCTGATGGAATATCTTCAGGAAACGCAAAAGAGGGCGCTGACGCACATTAAGCATATCCGTGTGTATGAACCCAACCAATATATGATTATGGATCCGTTCACCCGCCGCAATCTGGAGCTGGTCGAGACCGTGCGCGACCGGTCCAAGAAGGGCACGCTTCTGTGGTTGCTCGATAAGACGGTGACCGCGATGGGCGGCCGCCTCCTTCGACGCTGGATCGAGAAACCGCTGATGAATGCGGCGCATATTGAAGACCGGCTGGAGGCTGTGGAACGTCTGTACCGCCAACTGATCGTACGCGACGAGCTGAAGCAGTCTCTGAAGGAGGTCTACGATCTGGAGCGGCTGACGGCCCGCATCGCTTACGGCAGCGCTAATGCGCGTGATCTGGTCGCGCTCAAAGCATCGGTCGCACAGGTGCCGCAGCTGCAGCGCCTGTGCGAAACCAGTGGATCTGCTACGCTGGCAGCGCTGGCAGCCCGGATCGATCCATGCCAGGATTTGATGGCATCGATTGAGGAGGCCATCGTGGACGAGCCTCCCGTATCCATCCGTGACGGGGGCATGATCCGTGCAGGGCTCAGCGAACGCTTGGATCAGCTTCGCGAGGCGAATACGAACGGCAAGCAGTGGATCGCCGAGTTGGAAAAGCACGAGCGTGAGAGAACGGGGATTAAATCGCTCAAGATCGGTTTTAACAAAGTGTTCGGTTATTATATCGAGGTGACGAAGTCGAACCTGTCCTCCTTGGAAGAGGGCCGTTATGAACGGAAGCAGACGCTGGCCAGTGCCGAGCGGTTCGTAACCCCGGAACTTAAGGAAAAGGAAGCGCTCATCCTTGAGGCTCAGGAAGGCATGGTTGATCTGGAGCACGATTTGTTTGTCCAGCTCCGGGACAAGCTGGCTTCGCATATACCAAGGCTGCAGCAGCTTGCTGAACTGATTGCCACAGTGGATGTGTACCAGTCTCTGGCACACGTCAGCAGCGCGAACCGTTTTACGCGGCCCGAGGTCGGCGATGAGGTTGAGCTTATTATTGAAGAAGGGCGTCATCCAGTTGTAGAGGCGGTACTTGAGAACGGCGTATTTATCTCCAACGAAACCAGGATGTCTAAAGAGGATGGAAGCATCCTGCTCATCACCGGCCCGAACATGGCGGGGAAAAGCACCTATATGCGTCAGGTGGCGATGATCGTCCTAATGGCGCAAATCGGTTGTTTTGTTCCAGCGAAACGGGCGAAGGTGCCGATTGTTGACCGCATCTTTACGCGAATCGGTGCGGCGGACGATCTGATCGGCGGCCAAAGCACCTTCATGGTCGAGATGATGGATATTCAAGTGATGACCGAGAAAGCAACGGCAAAGAGCCTTGTCATCATAGATGAGCTGGGAAGAGGGACGTCCACAGGAGAGGGCATGGCAATCGCTCAAGCGGTGATCGAGTTTCTGCACGATCAAATCGGCTGCAAGACGCTGGTGTCCACGCACTTTCACGAGCTGGCGCACTTGGAGGAAAGCTTGAGTGAGCTGCGCAATTACTGCATGGCAGTAAAGGAGAGCGGCCAGCAGGTCACATTCCTGCGCAAGTTGATCCGCGGAGCGGCCAGCACCAGCTACGGCATTTATTGCGCTCAAATCGCCGGATTGCCGGCGGGGATTATTGATCGATCCTACGAGCTGCTTCACGCGTTTGAGGCGCGGGGGGAGCTGCTGCAGGGACAGCTTCAAGCGTCTGCAGGCGAAAGCGGGGAGCGGAAAGCGCCTGAGATGCCATTGCGGGTGGAAGAGTCTGGTCCGCCGGCGACAGTTCTTGACGAGCAGCAAGATGTCGTGCAATTAAGCCTCTTCTCGGCTCCTGAGGAGAAGGTGGACAAGCCTTCCCGAAAGGACGCTAAAGCGGACAAAGTGCTTGAGCAGCTGCGTACGGCCGATTTGATGAATATGACGCCGATGGCGGCCATGAATTTTTTGTACGAACTAAAGAAACAACTGCCCTCTTAAAAGAGGAATCGCAAGGCAATAATGCTATGGGGAGAAGGGTTAGAGCATGAAAAGAAACGTCAGAAAAGCGCTTTGGCGCAAAACCATACCTGCCTTGCTCTCACTCTCGCTGCTGTTTCCGACCGCCGCACCTGCTTGGGCTGCGGGCTCGGACAGCGTGACTGAAGTACTAGAGCTGCTTGAACATAACCATGTGAGCGCTCCGAACGGAAGCCATTTGACCGATGCAGCGATCCAAGCTATGGTAGACGCGCTGCGAGATCCTTATACGGTATACTTTACGCCGGAAGAACTGCAGTCTTTTGAAGATGCGGTGGAGAATCAATATGTCGGGATTGGCGTCAGGGTAGCCATGGAGGAAGACGGGCTGTACATCACGGATGTGTTTGTCGATTCTCCGGCCAGCCATGCGGGGCTGAAGGCAGGCGACTTGATCGTTAAGGTGGAGGGGGAAACCACCATTGGCAAGCAGCTGGAGGATGTCACCTCCAAGATTATTGGTTTGCCGGGAACGAAAGTGAACCTCCAAGTGTTGCGGAATGAAGAAACGAATGACCTCGTGATGGAGCGTCAAAAAGTACGGGTTCCGACTGTAATGGCTGGGCGCTTCGAGCCTGGCATCGGGTATGTTAAGGTAACGGGGTTCACCAGCGATGCGGATGAGATGATGAGCAAGGAGCTGACCGCGCTGAATGAACAGGGAATCCAAAGTCTGATCGTGGACCTGCGCAATAACCCGGGCGGCATCCTGGAGACAGCTCAGCAGATGGCCAGGCTGTTCGTGAAGGAAGGGACGCTGATGCATACGAAGGATCGCGATAACGTGGATGACCCGGTGAAGATCGCTAATGGGATGACGCAGCCTTATCCGGTGTTTTTCCTGGTGAATGAGAACAGCGCGAGCGCTTCAGAGGTGCTGACGGGGGCTTTACAGGACTATGGTGTGATTACTGTTATCGGGACGAAAACGTTCGGTAAAGGCAGCGTACAGCAGGTTGTTCCTCTGCAATCGGGAGGCGCTTTGAAGCTCACCGTTCAAGAATATTTGACTCCGAAGCTTAGAAAAGTGAATGGAGTCGGTATTGAGCCCGATCACAAGGTAGAGGGCGGGGACGTTCCTCAGCTGTTAACGGCGCTTCGGATGGCCGGTGCGAGCCGTTTCGAGCTGACGCTAAAGCGTCTGAATTTGACTGTGAACGGTGTGGCTGTAGAGAACGCGTTCCCCGTTCTGCGTGAACAAGGTCAAACCTATGTCCCTTCTCGCGTGCTTTCAGCTTTGGTCGGCGGGAGCGTGGAGTGGAACGAAGCAACCCGGTCGGTTCGGATCGTTTCCTCAGGCGGCGACGTCATATTCAGCTCTACCGGGGGAGATCTGCTTCTGAGAGACGGAGCAGGGTATGTAAGTCTCCGGCAGGCAGCTTCCATATGGGCCGGTTTGCAATGGAGCGACGACGGCGGGAACTTGGCGATTGGATTCGAGTAAGAGAAATCCTCCGTGGAAGGAGTCCTGCATATGGGTAAAATCACCATTTTAGATGAACATATCGCCAACCAAATCGCTGCGGGCGAGGTCGTCGAACGGCCTTCCTCGGTGGTGAAGGAGCTTGTAGAAAATGCAATCGATGCTGGAAGCTCCAGGATCGATGTGTCGATCGAAGAAGGCGGTCTGCAGCTCATCCGGGTGACCGACAATGGCTCCGGGATGGATCGCGAGGATTGTGAAACGGCGTTTTACCGCCATGCGACCAGCAAAATCGCAAGCACTCACGATTTGTTCCAGATCCGCACGCTCGGCTTCCGCGGTGAGGCGCTTCCTAGTATCGGGGCGGTGGCCAAGGTAGAGCTGCTCACTTCCCCGGATTCCAGCGGTCTTGGGACACGTCTGGTCATGCAAGGCGGAAGCGTACTGGAGAGGTCCGATGCCACGGCTCCTCAGGGGACGGACATTACGGTGAGGGAGCTGTTTTACAATACGCCGGCCCGGCTTAAGTATATGAAGACGATTCAGACGGAGCTTGGACACGTGACGGATTATATTTACCGATTGGCGCTTGCGCATCCGGGAATTGCCATTACGCTGAAGCACAACGGGAATGTGCTGGCACAGACGCCTGGGGGCGGGGATCTGCTCCAGACGATCGCAGCCATCTACGGTACGGCCGTAGCCAAAAGCATGCTCCCGATTAGCGGCGAAACGCTTGATTATCGGCTAGAAGGCTATATCGCGAAGCCGGAGATTACCCGTGCGAACCGGGGCGGTATGACGACCGTGATCAACGGACGCTATATCCGCAATTTCCCGATGGTACAGGCTCTTCTGCAGGGCTATCACACGCTGCTTCCGATAGGCCGGTTTCCTGTGGCGGTGCTGCATGTGCAGATGGACCCAACGCTGATCGACGTGAACGTGCACCCGGCCAAGTTGGAGGTGCGCTTCAGCAAGGAGCCTGAGCTGATGCAGCTCGTTGAGCGCGAGACGCGCGAGACGCTAGGCCGTCAGCGCCTGATCCCGTCGGCGGGGCAGCCGGGGGGGGCAGGGAAGCGGCCGCGGGAGCCGCTTGTGCAGGAGCAGCTCGAGCTGTACCGGCCGCAGGCCACCGCAGCCGCGGAGCGCCTGACGGGCGCTGTTGGCGAAGCGCCCCGCGCGCCGTGGACGCAGCCGCCGCTCTCGGAGCGGACCGCCTTCGCGGATCCGCCGGCGCGCCGCGATGCGCCCGCCCCCGCGCGACCGGAAGCTCCGCGTGAGCGGCTGCAGCCGCGGGAAGCGGCCGTCGCTTCCGGAGCGCTGCTGCGTACACTAGCGCCAGAGCTGGAGGGACCGCCGGCGCTGCCGGATTTCCCGAAGCTGAGCCCTATCGGGCAGCTTCATGGCACTTACATCGTCGCCCAGAACGAAGAGGGATTGTTCCTGATCGACCAGCATGCGGCGCATGAGAGAATCAATTACGAGCGGTACTTCGACATGTTCGGTAAGCCGGAAGAGGCAAGCCAAGAGCTGCTTGTCCCCATTACGCTGGAATTCACGGCGATAGAGGCGGCGAAGCTGTCGGACAAGCTTCCGCAGCTGGAGCAGGCAGGGGTATTTTTGGAGCCTTTCGGAGGCACCTCCTTCCTTGTCAGAGCTTATCCTCACTGGCTGCCCAAAGGCGATGAACAGGCCATTGTGGAAGAGATGATCGAGTGGCTGATGAACGAGAAAAAGCAGGTGGATATCGGCAAGCTGCGGGAAAAGGCGGCGATCATGTGCTCATGTAAAGCATCGATCAAGGCGAATCAAAGCATCGGCACGCTGGAGATCGAAACGCTCCTTGATCGGCTAGCGGCCTGCCGCAATCCGTATACATGTCCGCACGGCAGGCCTATCGTCGTCAGTTTTTCGACCTATGAACTGGAAAAAATGTTCAAACGGGTACAATAAAACGTTATGATGAAATTTGCGTTCACGTGCTTTTGTTTTATAATAGTAATGGATATTGAAGCATAATCGTAAAGGATGATCCGTATTGTTCGTTACTACCTCCTATGAACCCAGTCCCGCGCAGCTGGAAGAAGCTCAGAAGCTCGCACATATGCTTGGCGGCCGATGCATCGAGCGCCGCCAAATGTCGTTGTCGCAGCTCAGGCGGCGATACGGGGACGAGGAGATCCTCCTGGTGTCCAAGGAGAGAATCGAGTATCATCATGAGCGGCGTGAGCCCTTATTTTTTCACCCCAGTACGGCAGCCGTACGTATTAAACGGCTGCTCAAAGGGGAGCGCGATCCGCTCTTGCAGATCGCAGGCATCAAGACAGGAGACCGGATTGTCGATTGCACGGCCGGGCTGGGCTCCGATGCGATCGTATTCTCGTTTGCCGTAGGGCCAAACGGTGGGATCACGGCCATAGAGAATACCAAAATCCCCTGTTTTTTACTTAAGCAAGGTCTAAAGACCTATCATTCAGATGTGTCTGGTTTGAATGAAGCGATGCGGCGCATTGAGGTGATTCAGCTGGATCATTTGGACTATTTGCGCGGATTGCCAGAGAATAGCGTCGATGTCGTTTATTTTGACCCGATGTTTCGGAAACCTATCACCGAATCGGCCTCCATCCGGGCGATTCGCGGATTAGCGGACGATCGGCCGCTCTCGGAAGAGAGCGTTGCGGAAGCGATACGAGTTTCCCGCAGGGTCGTTGTGATGAAGGAGCACCGCGATAGCGATCAATTCGCTAGCCTTGGTTTTGCCGAGGTGCACCGGTCCGGGAACAAAATTGCTTATGGAGTGATACAATGCTGACAGAGACGGACCGGAAGCGGCCAAGGCTGCTTGTACTTGTCGGCCCTACTGCCGTCGGCAAGACGAAACTGAGCCTGACGATAGCCGAACATTATAACGCGGAGATCATATCCGGGGATTCGATGCAGGTTTACCGTGGGATGGACATCGGTACCGCCAAAGCGACTCTCGAAGAACTGGCCTTGATCAAGCATCATATGATTGATATTCACCATCCGAATGAGCCGTTCTCCGTAGCTGAATTTCAGGAAAGGTGCGCAGAGCTGATTCCGGAGATTAATGCGCGGGGGAAGCTGCCTTTTATCGTGGGGGGCACCGGATTGTACATTGAATCGGTATGCTACAACTTCCAGTTCAGTGAGGTCGGATCGGACGAGGCGTTTCGCGAAGAGCAGCAGGCTTTTGCCGAATCCCGCGGTGCGGAGGCTCTTCATGAACGGCTTCGGCAGGTGGACTCGGAAAGCGCAGAGCGTCTGCATCCGAACGATCAACGGAGGATCATTCGAGCGCTCGAAATTTATCATGTGTCCGGGGAACGGTTATCAGACCAGTTGAAGCGTCAAAAAAAGCAGTCACCGTACGAATTGTGTATCATTGGGTTGACAATGGATAGAGCTTTACTATATAAACGTATTGAAGAGCGAATCGATTCCATGATAGAGCTCGGGCTGGTCGAAGAAGTGCAGAGCTTACTGTCGGCGGGCTGCAGCCCGTCATCCGTTGCGATGAAAGGGCTGGGATATAAGCAGATCGTAGGTTATCTGGAAGGGCACTATTCTCTAGAAGAAGCGGTACTGCTCCTTAAGCGGGATACACGCCATTTTGCCAAGAGACAGTTGTCTTGGTTTCGCCACATGAAAGACATCGAATGGGTGGATGTGAGCGAATTGGCAGAATTTTCTACACACCTGAAACATATTCATGCTATAATAGCACAAAAGCTAACGATTGACCGTTAATTATTTTGGAGGGGGCCCATTGATGAACAAGACGATCAACATTCAGGACACATTTTTGAACCAACTGCGCAAGGAGAACATTCCAGTCACCGTTTATCTGACCAATGGGTTTCAAATTCGAGGCGTGATTCGCGCATTCGATAACTTTACAATTATCATCGATAGCGAAGGCCGTCAGCAAATGGTATATAAGCATGCCATCTCGACCTTCACCCCGCAGCGAGCGGTTTCTTTAATGCAGCAGCAGGAAATCGCCGAGTAGTCTCGTTTGATTACGTCAGGACTTATGACCGAATAGCAGCAACATTATGGTCATCCGATACGTCTAATAAAATACAGTCCTGAGAGCAACCCTGATTCCCTGGGTTGTTCTTTGTTTAAGAGGCGTTGCCGCAGGTTAAGTATCCTGTGAATCGTAAGATATAGAAAAAGAAAGGGAGTCGGGGCATGGCGGAACGAAACAGCAGAACATCGGGAAAAGCACCCATGGAGAAGAAACCGGCGTCAGGCAAGGCCAAGAAGAAAAAGAACATCACTGTAGGAAAAGTGTTGTGGTGGACCTTCGTTGCCGGAGCGCTGGCGGCGATCTGCGCAATGGGAGTATATATCTTTATTATCGTCAACGGAAACAAGATCTTAACGGAAAATCTGGATAAATTAGAGTTCAGTGAAGCCTCACACATCTATGATGTAAACGGCAATGAAGCTGGATCATTAAAAGTAGAGAACCGGGAAAATGTGGAATCCAGCGAAATTCCTGAGCTGCTTAAGCAGGCATTTGTGGCTACGGAAGACAAACGGTTCGAGGAACACGCTGGTGTCGACTTTTTTGGAATAGGTCGCGCTTTGGTCAAAGATGTTATCGCCCGCAGTATGGTCGAGGGGGGCAGCACCATCACCCAGCAGCTGGCCAAAAACGTGTTTTTGAGCGCTGACAAGACATTTTTCCGTAAAGCGACGGAGATGTCCATTGCAGTGGCGCTGGAGCAAAGATATTCGAAGGATGAAATTTTGGGGTATTATTTAAATCGTATTTATTTTGGAAAAAGAGCATACGGTGTGAAGGCAGCATCCAAAGTGTATTTCGGCGTGTCGGATTTGAATCAATTGAAAATATGGCAGGTGGCTACACTCGCGGCCATGCCTAAAGCGCCGAATACGTATAATCCGATGAGTAATCCTGAGAAATCGACGGAGCGCCGTGCGGTTGTGCTCCGGTTGATGCAGGATCAAGGATACATTACGGAATCGCAGCGCGCAGAAGCGGCTGCGGTAGAGTACACGGCTCCCAAGACCGCTGCTGAAAGCCAGTATCAAACCTATATCGATTACGTGCTGAAGGAAGCCCAGGATATGTACGGCTTTGAAGAGGATGATCTGCTTCGGGGAGGTTATGAGATTTATACGACCTTAGACCCTGTGGCGCAGCGGACAATGGAACAAACGTATGCGAACAATCGATTTTTCCAGAAAGACGGTCCGCAGCATAAAATGCAAAGCAGCATGGTGATCCTGAATAATAAGGATGGCGGCATCGTTGCCATGATCGGAGGACGGGACTACGTAACGCGTGGATTAAACCGTGCCGTAGCTCAGCCGAGACAGCCGGGTTCTGCGTTCAAACCGCTTGTGGCGTTCGCTCCTGCGGTTGAACAAAAGGGTTTCACCCCATACACCCGGATCAGAGACGAGCAGAGGTCCTACAACGGGTATTCGCCTAGAAACTATGACGGCGTCTATCGAGGCGAGGTCACCATGCAGGAAGCGATCAAACGCTCGATCAATTTACCGGCCGTCGATCTGCTGAATCAGATCGGGGTAAGGACCGGAAGGGATTTTGTCCGCAAATTGGGCATCGAGCTGACACCTGAGGATAACAATTTGGCCATCGCGCTCGGGGGATTGCACAGGGGCGTTACCACTCTCCAAATGGCTGGAGCGTACAGCGCCTTTGCGAACGACGGGTACCTGAACAAACCTCATGCCATTATCAAAATTACCAGCAGCAATGGTGAGGTGGCTGCGTTTAAAGAAGAGAGCAAGCAGGTGATGAGCGCCAAAACAGCCTGGTATATGACTCAAATGATGCGGACTGTAGTGGAGCCCGGGGGTACCGGTACGGCGGCGAGATTCGAACGTCCGGTTGCGGGCAAAACCGGGTCGACGCAGCTGGACATCAAGGGGCTGGAACGCTATAACCGGGATCTGTGGTTCACCGGATATACTCCGGAGTGGACGGCTGCGGTCTGGATGGGTTTTGATAGGACGGATTCGAAGCATTATGTGTCGATGAGCAGCGGCAGCGCGGCGGCAATTTTTAAAGAAGTGATGCAGAAATCGCTGGAGAAACGACCGGTGACTTCTTTCAAGAAGCCGGGAGGCGTAGCAGATCCTGCGGCGCCACCAAAAAGCATTGGAGACTTAACGGCGGAATACAATCAGGAGAATCGTGCCGTTCATCTCCGTTGGAGCGGTGTAGGTGAAGGGGTTACGTACCAATTGTTCCGCAAAGACAGTTCCATGCAGGATTTCCCTGCGGAACCGCTTATTACGACTGCGACGACGGAAGTGAACGATATTTCCGCGATTAAGCCGGATATTTATCAATATGTTGTTGTTCCTATGAATACGCAAAACAATTCGGCGGGCCAACGCTCCAATGTAGTGACCGTGACGATATCGGAAGATGGTAACGGTATGGATCCGTTAGAGCCGGAGCTTCCGGGTCAGGATTCGAACGAAGGGAACATTAGTCCGAATCATCCGGGGACGAATCAGCCTGATACCAGAGAACCCGGGACTAACTTGCCGGGAGACAGAGGCGAGTCAGGGACCATTCGACCGGGTAACGGGTCTGGAACGGGAGTGCAGCCGGGGCGAGGCAATCAAGGCGGCGGCCAGAACGGAACTGGCAGCGGCGAGACCGGTACGGGTTCAGGCGATGGAACTGGTGAAACAGGAGGTACGGGGGGCAGCACGGAGCCAGGAACACCGGCGAACGGTTCCGGTTCCACCGGAACCGGTACCCCGCCAACGCCTGAAACAGGAACCGACCCTACTGGCACGTCTGGAAGTGAAACGGGAAATACGGGTACGCTGAGAGTGCCGGCCGGAGCCTTGCAGTAATCTGCCGCTCTTCGGCCGCCGATCGATGGATTTTTCATTTATCACTGACGCGTGTATAATGAATACCGGGTACCAACCTATGATCAATCAAAACTGCATTGGAGTTGAATAAGCACTGATGAACGCTTTACGCTTACGGAAACCATCAACTTGGATTTGCGCAATAGCGCTCCTGGCTCTAATTACGACGGGCTGCGGCACGAAGCCGGCACCTTCTGCGACGGAGAATGCTCCCCAGAATGGAGGCCAGCCTGCTGGACAGAATGCGGTAAACCAAGAGCAGTCTTCGAAGAAATCGTGGTCTTCTCCTCCGGAGATGAAGATTGATCCGAATAAATCGTATCAAGCGACAGTAACGACCTCCAAAGGAACCTTCACGATCGAGCTGTTCGCCAAGGACGCTCCGAAGACGGTTAACAACTTTGTCTTTTTATCGAAGGAAGGCTTCTACAATGATATTACGTTCCACCGGATCATCCAGTCATTTATGGTGCAAACCGGAGATCCGCTTGGCAACGGTACTGGAGGGCCAGGTTATAAATTTGAGGATGAGCTGAATACGCCTCATAAATACGGGCCAGGCATTGTCGCCATGGCGAACTCAGGGAAAAATACGAACGGCAGCCAATTTTTCATCTGTACGGGTGAGGATAGCACAAGCTTAAACATGCAGCCCAATTACACGATCTTCGGTAAAGTGGTGGAGGGCATGGACGTCGTGCAGAACATCGCCGCAACACCGGTGAAAAAAGGAAGCGAGCCTACTCCAAGCGTGCCGACGGAAAATGTAACGATCCAATCGATAGCCATTACCGAAAAATAAAAAACAGCGTGGGGCGCCACGCTGTTTTTTTTGCAATCCGAGAAGGGATACGCAAGTTTCGTACTCACTACAATACGGTTAATTATCTCTTTGAATAGACGGAACAAAATAACCGTTTGCGTCGTCAATAAAGGAGAGATGTTATTATGACGCTTCATATCGGAGGTAACGTTAACCTAGTCGTTCCTATATCCTATGATCCGGAAGGAAAATCGCCGAACTCTCGGGTAAAACCTCGCTGCTGCTTGCTTTTGCACGGATTTACCGGCGGACCTTATGAGATTATGCCGCTAGCCAAGCATTTGCGTAAGCAAGGCATCCATTGCCATGTGCCCACACTACCCGGACACGATAAAGACTTGAAGGGACTTGGCGTCGTCACATGGAGGGATTGGCTGGATGCGGCTGCGAGCGAAGCGGACAAGCTGACACGGCAGTTTGGGGAAATCGATGTGGTTGGTTTTTCAATGGGAGGATTGATTTCCGCTTATTTGGCTAACCGCTTTCCGGTACACAGACTGGTGCTGCTCAATGCGGCGGTGATTTATCTCAGCCGGTTCATCAACGATTTGGCCGAGCGACTTCGCTGCCGCGACTGGGATCATTTGCTCCGCGTTACAAATACGCCTCTTCCCGCAGCCTTTCAATTCATGAAGCTTGCTCGTTATACTAGGCTTCGGGAACTGCCGAGAATTTCAGTACCTACGTTGATCGCACAAGGCAAAAAGGATCAAATCGTGCATCCCCGAAGCGCGGAGTATATATACCACAGGCTAAGGGGCGAAAGAGAATTAATATATTTTCCGAATTCCCGTCACATGATTTGTATGGAGCAAGAGGCGCCGGAATTGTTTGCCGCTGTGGAGCATTTTTTGAATGTTTCGAAATGAAGCAGGTATGGGAGTGTTCGTTGGAATGAAGGTGAAAAGATTGAATCATGCTCCTCGGTTGGTGAAGGCCTTAACGACTCCTCTGAAGGCCTTGCTGATGGTCGCTGCCGTCGCTACGTTGTGGGTGATCTTCATTCAATGGAAGATGGTGAGTTTACCCGACGGTAAGCTCCCGCCGAAAGAGGTAGGGATTGTGCTTGGAGCTGCGTTGTGGCAATCAACTCCGAGTCCTGCGCTGCAAGAGCGATTAAATCGTGCGGTCCTATTGTATGAAGAGGGTACCATCAAACGCATAATCGTATCCGGCGGATACGATCATGCGAACTCCAAGCTGACGGAAGCAGAAGGCATGCGCAATTACCTGCTGGACAAAGGGGTTCGGGAAAGCGACATTTATTTGGAAAATGCAGCAACGAGCACTTACGAAAACATGCTGTTCAGCCAAAATATTATGAAGCAGAACGGATGGACCTCGTCGGTCATTGTAACTCACCGGTATCATGCCGTAAGGGCGCTCGATATTGCCCGGTTCCTAGGATACGAAGATCCTGAGGCATCACCGATGGATTCCAATGTGCTTATAATGTCTTGGCACAAGGGACGGGAAACGTTAGCCCTGACCAAATGGCAGTGGGACAAGGTTATGTTGGCTTTGGGGCAGCAGACGGAAAGCTGAGTCGAAACATGGGATAGCAGGTTTACGGAGCACAGGGAAGGAACGGTTTCTTTTCCACAGACAAGCTGTTATAATAAAGCTATAACTGTTTGAATTTAAAGGAGTGGAATGCCTTGCCATTCGGTAACATCGGTGTCGGGGGACTTATACTGATTATCGTCGTTGTGCTGCTGTTGTTCGGACCGTCCAAGCTTCCCGAGCTCGGGAGAGCCTTCGGCAGAACACTAAGCGAATTTAAAGAATCGACTCGCGGCCTCGTATCCGGGGATAAAGAAGATAACACGAAACCCCAGGAAGAGAAAAAATCATAAGCTATTTTTGTTATGTTAAAACTCCCTTCGACGTATGCTGTAGGCATATGCTCCAAAGGGAGTTTTTTGTCATGTGGAATGAGTCTGTTTTCCGTGGATGATTATGGCGTGAGCGTACGGTAATGAAAGCCGTAGAGCCATGTGTACCCTGCTCCGCGATACAGCCGGTGTGCTGGCTCTTATTGTTGACCATCTTTACAAAAAATCCATACTGACTTAATCTTCCGTTTACGTTTGCCCGGTATGATGATTTAGGAATCAATCATTTCAACAAAGGGAAACGGATGGTGTGTAAAGCATGGAAATGAACAGAAGAAAATTTCTTGCATATTTGGGCACAGGTACGGCAGCGCTCGCGGCTGCATCTACCGGACTCGAATCCCTGACCGGCGGCAAGGCTTATGCCGCAAGAACGGCCGATCATTTGTTCGGTTACAAAAATAATAAGGTTTCGGGTTTCTTTAAACCCATTGCACACAGTACCGTCGACAATGTGATTCTTCCGAAAGGATTTAAATATGATGTGGTGGCCGCATACGGGGATGTCATTAACGAAGCCGGTGATACGTTTGGTTTTAATAACGATTTTACCGTTTATTTCCCAATCAAAGGCTCCAACACCCACGGGTTGTTGTGGGTAAACCATGAATATTCCAGTGATCTGTTCGTGCACGGTAAGCCCGACGCCAATGGGAAATATTCAGCGGATCAAATCAAGAAAATGCTCTATGTCCAAGGTGGATCGGTCATTGAAGTGCGCCGTGACGAGAAAGGTGTCTGGAAGATGGACACGCAATCCAAATATGCCCGTCGCGTTACCGGTTTGACACCGACGAAATTGGTAGGTCCTGCTTCAGGAACGAAGGCTGTGAACGGGACGACGAACGTGCAGGGAACGTTCGCCAACTGTTCCGGGGGCATGACGCTGTGGAATACGCTGCTGACCTGTGAAGAGAACTTTGAAGAGACATCTGAACTAGCGGGTCTGGATGTTACGCATTACGGCTGGGTTGTGGAAGTGGATCCGTTCGATCTGACGTTTGAAATTCGCAAGCAAACTGCGCTTGGCCGTTTTAACCATGAAAATACGGCAATGGGTCTTAGCAAAGACGGCCGAGTAGTCGTATACATGGGAGATGACAAGAAGGATGCCTGTGTGTACAAATTCGTATCCAAAAACAAATATGCACCTGAAATGGGCCGCGGCAATACGGCACTGCTGACGGAAGGAACACTGTACGCCGCCGATATGAAGAAAGGCAAGTGGATTGCGCTTACGATCGAAGCCGTGCAGAAAGTATTGAAGGATGAGAAATTCAAGGTGCCAAGCCTGATAAAGAAGAAAAAAGAAGATCTCGCAGCCCAATTCCAGACGCAAGCGGATATTTGCGTGAATACGCACGAAGCAGCCTTGATTCTAGGTGCAACACCGACGGATCGTCCAGAGGATATTGAAATTTGTCCATTTGACAACACCTTCTTTGTAGCACACACAAACAATGACAATCACGGGAATATTCACGGTCACATTACCCGTTTTTTTGAGAAAGACAGCGATCTCGGCGCCATGGATTTTGATTTTGAAATTTTCGCTGCTGGCGGACGCCAAAGCGGCTTCAGCGCGCCGGACAACCTTACTTTTGATAGCAGCGGCAATCTGTGGACGGTTACCGATATGTCTTCGAGCAGCATGAACAAAGGCGTGTTCACGTCGTTTGCCAATAATGGTATGTATGTTATTCCAACTACAGGACCTAATATGGGTGTGGCGATGCAGTTCGCTTCCGCACCGAACGATGCCGAGCTGACAGGACCTTGGTTTACACCGGATGAAACGACATTGTTCCTTGCCGTCCAGCACCCGGGTGAAAATACAACGGACATGAAAAAGCTCACCAGCACATGGCCGCGCCGTCAAGGAGATACGATGCCTCGTCCTGCCGTTATCGCGATTACCGGATTTCAATTTTAATAAGGAGTGATTTCTCATGCCATTCGGTAATATCGGGATACCCGGTTTAATCTTAATTTTGATTATTGCTTTAATTATTTTCGGTCCGTCCAAGCTTCCAGAGCTTGGAAGAGCTTTCGGCCGCACCTTGAGCGAGTTTAAAAGCGCGACAAAGGGATTGATCGGTGAAGATGACAACACGTTGGAGACAGACAAGCCCCAGGCGAAACCTGCTTCCGCTGCTGTTAACGGCTCCGCTTCGGTTGAATCCAAGCCTCACTTGGTTGCTGTGGACAAAACACAGTCTTAATGTAAGCTGATTTCCACGCTTCCGGTACGACAAGCGAGCCCCCGCCGCTTGTACCATGCCGGAAGCGATCTTTTATTCTGGAGGCTTCTTATGGCACAACAAGATCATGAATTGCATGTAGTGACCCATTTGGAAGAAATGAGAAAGCGCTTGATAGTAACCCTCTGTTCCTTCTTGGTTGCGCTAGCCGCCGCATTCTTGTATGCCAAGCCGATTTATGCCTGGCTGGTCCGTGACATGGAGGGCAGGCTGACCGTTCTCGGACCTACGGATATGCTGTGGGTCTATCTGATGATCTCGGGCGTCTTCGCCATAGCGGTGACGATACCCGTTGCGGGAATTCAGCTGTGGAGCTTTTTGAAGCCGGCTCTAAAGCCGGATGAGAGAAAGGCGGCACTGGCCTTCATTCCTGCCTTAGCCGTTCTGTTCGCGGCAGGAATATCCTTCGGATATTTCGTTTTGTTTCCGATGGTATTGTCTTTTATGAAGGCAATGGCCCAAGAACAAGTGAACATTATGTACACGGCGGACAAATACTTTCGGTTTATGCTGAACCTCACGCTGCCGTTAGGGCTGCTGTTTGAGATGCCTGCGGTCGTTATGTTTCTCACGAAAATCGGCGTGCTGAACCCGGTACGGCTGGCCAAAGCGAGGAAGGTTGCTTATTTTGTGCTGATTGTCGTTTCCATTACGATTACGCCGCCGGATTTCGTTTCCGATGTTCTTGTGATTGTCCCTTTGCTGCTGTTGTACGAATTCAGCATTACTTTATCCAAATGGGTCTATAAGAAGAAGCTGACGGTAGTATCGGAAGCGTAAAGAATGGAGTCAAGCACTAGCCCTTGAAGGGGCCGGTGCTTTTTTTGGATATGACGAATACACTATCCAATACGCAGCAGACGTAGTACGATACTTTATATGGGATGAAAGGAGAGGAAGGCCATGATCAAAGCGGTCGTGTTTGATTTTGACGGACTGATTTTGGATACGGAGACCCCGGAGTTTGAATCGTATCAAGAGATGTACCTGCAGGAAGGCTGCGAGCTGACTCTGGACATTTGGGGACAGTGCGTAGGCACTGGGCCGGAAGCATTCAATCCCTATGATGATCTGGAAATGCGAATGGGCCGGACATTGGATAAGGCAGCAGCCCGTCATCGGCGTAAGCTCGACTATGAGGAGAAAATGCGCTTGGCGGACGTTCGTCCGGGCGTACGTGCTTACTTACAGGAAGCGAAAGATATGGGGTTGCGTATAGGACTAGCCTCGAGCTCTTCCCGTGCATGGGTAACCGGTTATTTGGAGCGTTTCGGTCTGCTGCCGTGGTTTGAGTGCATTCGTACTTCAGACGACGTCACCTGTGTTAAGCCCGATCCTGAGCTGTACCTTAAGGCGCTTAAGGGGTTGGGTGTTCGGCCGGAGGAAGCGGTAGCGTTCGAGGATTCGCCCAACGGTACACTGGCGGCCAAGCGTGCTGGCATGCGCTGTGTGATTGTGCCCAACAGTGTCACAGCGGGGCTTACGTTCGGGGAGCACGATCAAAGGCTGAACTCCATGGAACAGCTCGGGCTGCGTGAATTGATCGCCAAGCTGGCGTAAGGCAGCTGTATTATTTTTTGCCAACCGGCTTCGCACCTGTAACAAAATAACATGCCTAGACGTCATATCTGTGTAATCCAATCATGGGATGAACGAAGGAGTGCTGTACATATGAAGATGAACGGGAAGTCTTTTGTAAGCGGGGTTGTTTTGGGTTCTGTTCTTTTTTCGGGCATTTCGTTGGCTGCTCCTAAAGTGGTAAAGCTGATGGTCAACGGAAGCGAGATACATTCCGAAGTCCCTGCTCAAATTATCGATGGGAGCACTTTAATTCCGGTAAGGGCGCTATCAGAAGCGTTAGGTGCTGAGGTCATTTGGGATGAAGCGAATCAAACGGTTATTGTTGAGAATGAGAAGTACCGCCAGCTTCAGCGAAAGAACCTGGAAATCAGCGATCGAGATGCGGTAGGTCTGGTGGGGGACGCGCAAAAGCATTTCTGGTTCATCTCCAGAGGAGGAGAAGGGGAGCGTATAGATGGATCTTTTGGCGTAGAAGGAAAGGAGTATCCCTACCGCTGGATGAGCAGCGATTTGGATACGAAAGACAAATTTATCGCATACGTAGAACGGGTTTATACGCCTGAGCAAGCGGCTGCTTATTGGAAAAAGCAAACGGAAAACGGTTCTATTCTTGAAATTGAAGGGAAATTGGCGCAACCGGAGGCGGACGGCGGAAGTGCGCTGGAGTGGAGTAATGCCTCGGCGAAACTAATTCAAGAGGGCAAAGGGACGAAAACGTATCGGTTTCAGGTGCCGATCTTTGATGAGTTCGAAGAAAGAGAAGTTAAGTTGCGTTATGTTGAAGGTAAAGGCTGGCGGATCGATGAGCCGGCAGATACTGTCCGGTAATGTTCACGTATGGGATATAATAGATCGTATTTGCATCCGTTGGAGATGCGGGTTGATTGATATTTAGGCGGGTAAAGTACGCAGCTTTTGGAAACTGGGTACAGTCTTATCATTCTAACGGTGGATTTTGCGCGATATGTAAATCTGGTAAGGTCATGATGATCTGAACAAAAAAACGGCGGTCCGTCAGGACCGCCTCATTCATTATCAGCTCACTTGTATAAAATCACTATCTCGTTCAACTTCGATGCTTTCTTTCTTCCATTCCTTGAAAATCTCCAAATTGATCCCAAGCTGCTCAACAATTTCTTCAATGTTCATCTCTTTCCGGTTCATTCACGTTCGTCCCCCTTATAGAAGGAAGGCGGAAATACAATAATTCCATCCCCCGAAATTGAAAGATGGTCGGTTGCACTACTCGCTCCCTCGAATCCAAGTGCCCACATTTGCGGATTCGAATTCACAGCACCCATGTTTTCTATAATTCAATTTTATAATACGAAAGTCATATGAGTAAACAGGAGGTTGTGTCGAATCTTGTCTTATCGACTAAAGTTTTTTTCATAAACAACAACTTGATGTACAAGCCAGAAAAGATTAAAACATGATCATAACGGCTTGATGCATAAAATGGGTGAAGGGGTGAGAGCGATGGAGGAGGATACGCGTAAAATAACAAAAAGGGACCGTCAAATAAATGTTGTTTTTACTAATAATGAAACGCCGCCTGCAGCGCAGATGATCGAAATCAACGGAAAAGCCATACCGGCGCATTTAGAATCCTTCTCGGACATTTTTAAAGAGCTTGATGAAATGATTGGTCTTGAAGATGTGAAGGAATTGATTTTTCAAATATATGCCATGCTGCAGATCAAGCAATTCCGCATGGAAGCCGGACTGCATGCCGGAGCTCATGTGTATCACATGATTTTCAAAGGAAATCCCGGAACGGGTAAAACAACAGTAGCCCGAATCGTTGCCAAGCTTTTTAAATCCATGGGCGTATTATCCAAAGGGCATTTAATTGAAGTCGAACGTGCAGACCTTGTCGGGGAATATATAGGTCATACAGCGCTGAAAACCCGGGATATGGTCAAAAAGGCGCTGGGAGGGATTCTGTTTATTGATGAGGCCTACAGCCTTGCTCGAGGCGGTGAGAAGGATTTTGGCAAGGAAAGTATAGATTGTCTCGTCAAAGCGATGGAAGATCACAAGAATGATTTTATTCTGATCCTTGCCGGTTATCCGGATGAGATCGATAATTTTTTGCAAACGAATCCGGGGCTGCCGTCACGCTTTCCTATTCAAGTTGATTTTCCGGATTATCAAGTTGAACAGCTGATTAAGATAGCTGAGAAAATGGCGTCTGAGCGTGAATATGTATTAATGCCTGAGGCGATGAAAAAATTAAAAGAACACCTTTATATCCAAAAGCTCACAGAACTGCATTTTAGCAATGCGAGGTATGTCAGGAATCTGATTGAAAAAGCGATACGTTACCAAGCGGTGCGTTTATTAAGTAAAGCCCAGAAGCCTAACAAACAAGATTTAATGAACCTGCTCCCGCAGGATTTCAACATCTATGAAGATCAGTTGGCTAATCCGTTCCGAAAAAAACAACTTGGTTTGTAGAAGACAATACGGTATTGTTGTGTGTATCGGATCGATTCTGGTTTGGAAATAATAGTTATAAATAATCATTGAATTGTAATTCGGTGTAGGGACGTTTACAATGAACGTGAACGTTCCTTTTCCTGTTTCTTCATACAGGATGAAGCATTGGAGGATCTCAAAAAGGAGACAAATATACAAGTATGAGAAAAACATCGCACGAAGTGATGCCAAACGCACAGGAAAACGCCATTCTGGTCAGTCTCATTACGGCGAAGCATAAAAAACTCGAAGCCTACGATCCGGAGTTTTCGCTTTCAGAGCTCGCCAGCTTGGCGGAGACGGCGCGGGTCGATGTTCTCGGCACGCTTACGCAAAATAAGGAATATGCGGATTCCAAATGGTTTATCGGCAAGGGAAAAGCCGAGGAGCTCAAAGGAATGATCGAGGAGACCGGTGCGAATACCGCAATCTTCGATCAGGAGCTATCGGGAGCCCAAGTGCGCAACCTGGAGCAATTTTTGGATGTCAAAATTATTGATCGGACGCAGCTTATTTTAGATATTTTCGCGCAGCGGGCGAAGACCCGGGAAGGCATCATTCAGGTAGAGCTGGCACAGCTTACTTACCTGCTGCCGCGCTTGTACGGGCAAGGGAAAAATTTGTCCCGGCTTGGGGGAGGCATCGGGACGCGCGGTCCCGGTGAATCGAAGCTCGAGACCGACCGGCGCCATATTCGCGATCGGATCAACGAGCTAAAGAGGCAGCTGCAAGAAGTTGTCCGGCATCGAAGTCTGCATCGGGAGCGGCGCAAGAAATCCGGAGTTTATCAAGTGGCTCTGGTGGGCTATACGAACGCAGGAAAGTCCACTGTATTACGGCAGCTTACTCTTGCGGATGTGTATGTAGAGAATCAACTGTTCGCCACACTCGACCCGACATCGCGATCACTGAAGCTGCCCGGCGGGATGGAAATTGTAATCACGGATACGGTTGGGTTCATTCAGAACCTGCCTCATGATTTGGTTGCCGCTTTTCGCGCCACGCTGGAGGAAGCCTGTGAGGCTGACTTGATTCTGCATATCGTTGACAGCTCTTCGGAGATGATGGCTATGCAGATGAAGGTGGTCGACCAAGTGCTTGAGGAGCTGGGCGCTCATGGGAAAGAACGGGTCACGGTATTTAACAAGATTGATCAGTGCCCCTCGGAACAAGCAGACATGCTGACAGCGGAAGGAGAGTTTCTTAGAATTTCCGCTTATCGTGAAGAAGACCTTAACCGGATTAAAGAGCTGCTCGAAACGCGTATGATGGGCGGCAGCCGTACATTCCGGATTCCCGCGGACAAAGGGGACGTGATCTCGCTGGTTTATCGTGTAGGCGAGGTGCTCGAGAATGAGGTTGACGGCAATGATATGCTCTTTAAGGTAAGGGTAAACAACAAGGAATTCGATAAAATCGGTTATATGCTGGCTGCATATGATGCAGTTCGGTCAGCTGAGGGAGAACAAGGGAGAGACGTCTGAGGTATGTTTACGGAGAGAGTGCTCGGCTTGATGGAGCAAGCCGAGCAGAGGATCGAAGAGAAGCTCAAAGAAATCGATCGCGTGGTCGATCGGAATCAATGGAAGGTGATCCGTGCTTTTCAAAAGCACAAAGTAAGCGACTATCATTTTGCCGGGTCTACGGGCTACGGGTATAACGATCGTGGCCGGGAAGTACTTGATTTGGTGTATGCCGATGTGTTCGGCGCCGCAGCCGCCTTGGTACGTCCCCATTTCGTCTCGGGGACCCATACGATTGGCACGGCGCTGTTCGGCGTGCTTCGTCCGGGGGACGAGCTTCTGATGATCACAGGAAGACCATATGATACGCTGCATAAGGTTATAGGCAAACCGAAGGACGGCACCGGGTCTTTGCAAGATTGGGGAATTTCGTACAGCGAGGTGGAACTGCTCGAGGACGGATCGCCTAACTATGCCGAAATTGGCCGCCGGATCACCCCGCGTACCAAGGTGGTTGGAATTCAACGGTCACGCGGATATGCTTGGCGTCCATCTTTTACGGTTTCTCAGATTGGCGAGATGGTCCGTTTTGTTAAAGAAATCCGTCCTGATGTCATCGTCTTTGTCGATAACTGCTACGGAGAGTTTACTGAGCTAAGAGAGCCTACGCAGGTCGGGGTCGACTTGATGGCTGGATCTCTGATCAAAAATCCGGGGGGAGGCTTGGCGGCCACCGGAGGGTATATCGCGGGTAAAACCGAATATGTAGAGCTGGCCTCATACCGATTAACGGCTCCGGGAATCGGTGGGGAGGTCGGTGCGATGCTCGGTACGACAAGAGCCATTTATCAAGGCTTCTTTCTGGCCCCTCACTTGGTTGGACAAGCAGTGAAGGGCTCGGTATTTGCCGCTGCGGTGTTTGAGCAGCTTGGATTTACGACGAGTCCGCATTGGAATGACCCTCGTACGGATCTCATTCAAGCGATTCAATTCACGGGGGCCGAGCATTTGATCGCTTTCGTGCAAGGAATTCAGCAAGCCGCAGCCGTGGACGCGCATGTCGTACCTGAGCCATGGGACATGCCCGGCTACGAGCATCCCGTCATTATGGCTGCCGGTACCTTCATCCAAGGCGGAAGCCTGGAGCTGTCCGCTGACGCGCCAATTCGGGAACCTTACATTGCTTACATGCAGGGCGGGTTAACGTACTCCCATTGCAAAATGGGCGTGTTGACAGCGATTCAAAACATGATGGATCGGGGCTTGCTTGCTTAATCTTCATCCGGCTAAAGATGAATAAAACGGACGGTTGTCAGTGATGTATGAACGGCCGCTGACACCGCTGCGGGGGTCTAACCATTCATTGCTATTCAGAGATAAAATTAACTGTAATCTACAATAACATATGGCATGAACCTAACATAACTTGACATATGTTTTTCCGTAAGGTTACAATTAGAAGTAAGGTTCCAGAGTAACTTAGGAGTGATGGTCATGACTGATGATATCCGCAGAAATATGGCGTTGTTTCCGATCGGCATCGTAATGAAGCTGACCGATTTGACTGCCAGACAAATCCGGTACTACGAGCAGCATGAGCTCGTCATCCCGGCCCGGACCGGCGGGAACCAACGATTGTACTCTTTTAATGATGTAGCACGGCTTCTCGAAATCAAGGATTTGATTGAGAAAGGAGTCAATATCGCCGGAATCAAACAGGTGCTGCTGCCGGTGGATAAAGATTCCGAGGACGCAACCATACTCAATGAACATACGGAAGTTAAACGCAGAGAGCTCAGCGATTCACAGCTTCACCGGATGCTGAAGCAGCAACTCATGGGCGGAGGCAAACGTCCGAACCAAGTGTCTCTGATTCAAGGGGAATTATCCCGTTTTTTCAGAAGGTAAGGATTGTCTGGAGGCAGGTCTGGTGCTGCTTTCTACGAGTGCCGGACATGCTCCGTTAACATTGCTACATAGTTTAAGGAGGAGATTTCACAGTGACGGATAAGAATTTCACTAAAGAAGATATTCTTCGCATTGCCAAGGAAGAAAACGTTAGATTCATTCGACTTCAATTTACGGATTTGCTGGGCACGATCAAAAACGTGGAAATTCCTGTGAGTCAGCTGGAGAAAGCTCTCGATAACAAAATGATGTTCGACGGATCTTCCATCGAAGGTTATGTACGGATAGAAGAGTCGGATATGTATTTATATCCCGATCTAAATACTTGGGTCGTATTCCCTTGGGTTACAGAAGACCGTGTTGCACGGTTAATATGTGACATTTATTTACCGGATGGCCGTCCGTTTCCGGGGGACCCTCGCGGTATTCTGAAATCGGTATTGAAGGAAGCCGAAGAAATGGGCTTCACGGCCATGAACGTCGGACCCGAACCTGAATTTTTCTTGTTCAAAACCGATGAAAAAGGCAATCCCACTACAGAATTAAACGACCAAGGCGGTTATTTCGACTTGGCGCCTATGGATCTGGGCGAGAACTGCCGTCGTGAAATCGTGCTAACGCTGGAAGAAATGGGCTTTGAGATCGAAGCGTCCCACCACGAGGTGGCACCAGGCCAGCATGAGATCGATTTTAAATATGCGGATGCCATTAAAGCGGCAGACCAGATTCAGACCTTTAAGGTGGTCGTCAAAACCATTGCGAGACAGCACGGACTGCATGCCACGTTCATGCCAAAGCCTTTGTATGGAGTGAACGGATCTGGAATGCACTGCCACCAATCGTTGTTCAACGGAAAAGAGAATGTCTTCTATGATGAGAGCGATAAGCTTGGCTTAAGTACGACGGCAAGACAATACATGGCTGGTATTTTGCGTCATGCACGCGCATTTGCTGCGATTACGAATCCAACAGTCAACTCTTATAAGCGGCTCGTCCCAGGGTATGAGGCGCCTTGCTACGTGGCGTGGTCTGCAAGCAACCGAAGCCCAATGATCCGTATTCCAGCGTCTCGTGGGATTAGTACACGCGTTGAAGTCCGGAACCCGGATCCAGCGGCTAACCCGTACCTGGCGCTGGCCGTTATGCTGAAGGCTGGTCTGGATGGCATTAAGCATAAAATGCAACTGCCTCCACCAACCGACCGCAACATCTATGTCATGAGTGAAGAAGAGCGGGAAGAGCAAGGCATTCCAAGCCTTCCGTTTGACCTGAAGCAGGCGCTTGATGAACTTCTTCGCAACGACGTGATTTGCGACGCCCTAGGCGATCATGCCCTCGCACACTTCATCGAGCTCAAAGAAATTGAGTGGGATATTTACCGCACACAGGTTCATGATTGGGAACGGGACCAATATTTGACTCTATATTAATCGAGGAAACCCTTGGCGCTCTAAGCGTTAAGGGTTTTTTTTGTGGGCTATGCGTCTGAGGTGATTCGAATACTTCCGTGCCCGAGACGCTCTTGGACGAATTTCATTTCCACCCCTGTTACCAATAGAAGGCCAACGTGAGTGTGTCGGAGGGCATGGATGGGCATAGCAGGTGAACCACTCGTCTTCGTGTTATAGAGAAGGCGTTAAACAGGGAAGACTTCGGAATGAAGTTCCCATGATTCCTGCATCGAACTAGGTTTAGTCATGCCTGTACATTGATTTGAAGGCGGGTTTGTACTGATTTTGATAATACATGTGATAACGAAGGATCATTGATCACGGATGTTCTATTTTTATGTATAGTAAACAGTCTCGGGGCTGAGGTAGTGCAAGTCAGCAGAAAATAGAGGTGCTTGCTTGTCAAAATCTTTGTTTCGTAAGGGCACGCTTTTTTAGATTGGTGACAACCTCAGGTGTAAAGGAGTTCAACTGGAGAGAAAGAAACATCGTCGTGGTATGAATGAAAACCGTTTGAATATTGATGAACTTGTAAGTAGTTCTTACAAGTTCATACACACATTGCGAGGCTTATCGTTTTATCCTGCCCCAAGCGTAAAGGAGCACGAATGGACTGATCAGTACAAAGTATACAGTAGGGGTTATTGTTTCTTTCAGCAATAGGACACAAGCGATCACTACGGCCAAGGAGGGGACGATGCGGAATACTAGTTCTTTGTTCATTAAGCACCTCTCTATATGTTTTGTCAATTATACCACCCTACGTAGTGGAAACAAACCTCTCTGAATAATGGGGAGAGTTCGATAGTTTAATGATTGAATGCAATTGTTAACGAATGAATAATAATGTATGCATATACATCCCAATTTCTGATATAATGAGAGTATAAAAAATCATTTGTAGGTGATCGGGCATGGCGCCACCAGGAACATACCGCCGCGGTAAGATCGAAGAATTTGTAGAACGGCTCGAAGTACGGCGCACCGTCCTCCTTACTCAGCTTGATCAACCCGAATTTCAGGATTTACAGCAGATTATCAAAGGGCAACTTACAGCGTTGGATTTGGTTATCAGTGAGCTTCAAAGTGAATTCGAAATCGTGGGTAATCAAAGTTGAATCGGAGCCGTATGAATTTCTGAAATACATGGGAGGGTTTAATATGAGTCTGCAAGACGGGACAGAAGATAAAAGCAAAATAGGCGAGTTGGTTCAGCGGATGATTGAAAGTTCACCTCATATCGATGAGCATACAGAGATCCACGTTCACTTTAACGATGGCGTATGGTATATCACTAGGGATCATAAATTCATGAACACTGACTGAATATCGTTATGCACTTCCTTAAGGAGGTGCTTTTTTTGTTAAAGAAAGTTCAATAATTTTAGAATACCGCCGGATCATAAAGGGAATATAATTATAATTCGGTTTTAATATGATTGGTAAGTTAGATAATATGTGTACTTGTTATAATCTGCTAATGAAGTTCGAATACTTCATAACTGGTGTGACGATTACTAGATGGAGAAGCCCGTTTTGGCTAAGAAGGTTTGTCACCGCAAGAGAAATTTTGTGAATTGGTAAAAAGTAGAACGAATTAATTCATTCTTGATGCAATCGTAAGAATGCTTTTTCTTTTGCTTAAAAGGAATTAGTATACAGCGGCAACTCACACAGGTTCATGATTGAGAGCGGGACCGATATTTTACACTATATTAATAGTAGTTATCCAGCTTTGGACTGAGATACGCGCTCTGCCAGCAAGCATTACGGCAGCGGGCGTTTTTTATGTCCTGTGGCTGCGCCTGGAACATAAAAAAACCTTTCAACCGACCGAAACTGGCGGAGAAAGGGAAGAAATTAATGAATATTTCTGAATACACCAATGACCTTACCTAAAACACTGACATTCTTAAGTCGAAGCGGCTCCATCGTCGGGTTTTCAGGCTGTAATCGAATATGGTCCTTTTCTTTATAAAAAGTTTTCACCGTTGCTTCATCGTCCTCGGTCATCGCGACAATGATATCTCCATTATCGGCAGTTTGCTGCTGACGCACGATAACATAATCTCCGTTATGGATGCCGGCGTCAATCATACTTTCTCCGATAACGCTTAACATGAAGACATTATTATCTCCTACATAATGGCTTGGAAGCGGAAAATAATCCTCAATGTTCTCCGTTGCCGTAATTGGCACCCCTGCTGTAACCCGTCCAATTAGAGGCACTCTTGCCACGGATACGGAGAAAGGGCCGTCTGAAGAGCTTCCGTCCAAAATTTCTATCGCTCTTGGCTTCGTAGGGTCTCTGCGAATCATCCCTTTTTTTTCCAATCGCTCCAAGTGGCCGTGTACCGTAGAACTGGAAGCCAGTCCAACCGCCTCACCAATTTCTCTTACTGAAGGCGGGTATCCCTTTTCCCTAACTTCGTTCTTGATGAACTCTAAAATCGCCAGCTGACGATTGGAAATTTTGCTCATGATCATCACTCCATTTTTGGTAATCATTACTTAGAATTATAACATAGAACCGGAGTTCGTACAAACATAAGTTCGAGAAAACCATTGACACAAACAAGTGTTCGTGTTAAATTAAAAACAGAACAAGTGTTTGGAGGTCGACTTTCGATGATACAAAATACTCAACTCATACATAATTTCAATTCTCGACAGCTTATGCAGACAAGTCATAATAATAAGAGAACGTACGTGCGTGCCATGGTTTTAGGTGCTCTGCTGTTGTTTACGGTGTTTTTTGCTGCTGTATTGGCCACATTAATCTTTGATCAAGATGCTCACGCAGCAACCTCTCAGGTACTGGTGCATACTTACGTGGAGGTTCAGTCTGGAGACACCCTCTGGGGCATTGCATCTCAGCATGCTGGTGACGGACAAGATGTGAGAGAATATGTGCACCAGTTGAAAGCGATTAACGGTTTGAAGAATGTAAATATACAATTAGGTCAGAAGCTTTTGCTTCCATAATTGATCGTTACACAGGTATCCGGTTTTCTAGAGGCTGCTTCTCTTGACAATCCGTAGCGGTAATGTCAAAGTATAATTTGAAATGACATTATCAGGAGGAACAGCATGAGCGAATCGGATCATGATGCAATCGTACGGCGAATCAACGAGTTGGCCCGCAAAGCGAAGACGGAGGAAGGGCTTACCGATGTGGAACTGAATGAACGCAACGAACTAAGAAGAAAGTATATCGACTCTTTTAAATCCTCCTTGCGTGGTCATCTCGATAACATCAAGTTTGTTGATGAAGAGAAGAAGTAAGAGCGGAGGATGAGAGATGGAGTATCGTGTATTAGGAAAAAGCGGCATCGCCGTTTCGGAGCTTTGTTTAGGTACGATGACATTTGGAAACACGACAAATGAGCAGGACTCGATTGAAATGGTTCATCGTTTTTTGGAGCGCGGAGGTAACTTTATCGATACTGCGGATGTGTATGTCTCCGGTACTTCCGAAGAGATTGTAGGCAAAGCGATTCGTGAACATCGTTCCGATGTGATTTTGGCGACCAAGGTACGCTTTCCTACTGGATCGAATATCAACCACGTAGGCTTATCCCGCAAACACATTCTCGATGGTGTGGAAGCGAGTCTTCGCCGTTTAGGTACAGATTATATTGATCTTTATCAGATGCACGTTTGGGATCAAATTACGCCAATCGAGGAAACATTGAGAACATTGGATGATCTTGTTACATCAGGCAAAGTACGGTACATCGGCTGTTCTAATTTCTTGGCTTATCAATTAATGAAATCACTAAGCATCAGTGATTTTAGTAGATATGCTCGCTTTATCTCCATACAGCCGCAGTATAGTTTAGTTTGCCGCACGATGGATCGTGAGGTTCTGCCTCTTTGTTTAGAAGAGAATGTGGGTGTTATCCCTTGGGCACCTCTTGGCGGTGGTTTTTTGACAGGAAGATATGTTCGTGGACAGGAACCGACGGAAGGACGCTTGGCATCTAAAATGGGAGAGAGCCGTTGGGAAATCCGCAATACAGAGAAAAACTTTCAAATATTAGATGAAGTTATTTCGGTTGCTCGTGAGGTCGACAAAACTCCTGCTCAGGTGGCGTTGAACTGGTTGATCCATAAACCGGGCATCACATCGCCGATTTTTGGTGCACGGACATTAGAGCAATTTGAAGAAAACATGGGAGCTATGGATTGGAAGCTGGATGCTGAGCAATGGCAGCGCTTAGATGATGTAAGCGCTCTGGAATCGGAATATCCTACCCGTTTTATTGACAAGTTTTGGCGCAAAGTGTAAATGACAATATAAGGGGCACTCATCATGTCACGTAAGTGGGAACGAATGGTTCGGAAAAATACGAAAGTTTCTAACACGCAGCGGAAGAAGAGCGGAAAAGGCGAGATTGCGGGAGTAAGTGCCGACGGTTCGGTCACATTCAAAGGACGGAGCTGGTTTTTGCCGATGCTGCTTGTGGCTACCGGTGTTTTTTGTTTTATTACTTTTCGGAATCAACCTGGACAAGAGCAGCTATATTGGATTACTGGGGCCAGCTATATTTTTCTAGCATTCCTGATGTATTGGATTCGCCGTCCTTTTCTGAAAATTGATAAAAAAACGTTATCGTCGCGCAGATTTGGCGGTAACCGGTTTATGGAAGCAGATCAAATTAAGGATATTACCATGAGTAAAGATGCCATTGTGATCAACTTCAAGCCCAAAGGAAAACGGTGGGTGTTCACCAAGCTCTACCATCTGTTTCCGGTAGACTCCGCGAGAGAAAAGCTTCAGGAGTACGCGGAAAAAAACAACGTGACGTTAATCAAAGATTAATCAATGAAGAGATAAATCAGGGGAGAAAGAGGAACACAATTTATGGGGATCAAGGCGGTTCTATTCGATTTGGATGACACGCTGCTGTGGGACGACCGCAGTGTAAAAGAAGCTTTTCAAGCGACTTGCTCTGAAGCGGCTAAATATTATAAAGTAGATCCGGCTCATCTGGAGGATGCTGTACGACGTGAAGCCCGTGCTTTATATGAATCGTATGAGACGTTCCCATTTACAAAAATGATCGGAATTAACCCGTTTGAAGGACTGTGGGCGCATTTTTCCCAAGGGAAGCAAGAAGAATTCCGTAAACTTCAAGCGCTGGCTCCAGAATATCGTACGGAGTCTTGGACACTGGGGTTGAAAGCGTTAGGCATCGAGGATAAAGAGCTTGGCTATAAACTCGGCGAGCTGTTCCCGGCTGAACGAAGAAACCGTCCCATTGTGTATGAGGAAACGTTTGAGGTATTAGATCAGTTGAAGGAGCGTTATCAGCTTCTTCTTTTGACGAATGGATCTCCCGATTTGCAGCAGGAAAAGCTGGCGGGAGTGCCTAAGCTTGCTCCTTATTTTGATCATATCGTTATCTCGGGAGAGTTCGGTCAAGGGAAGCCTGCGGGAGCCATTTTTGAACACGCTATGCGTTTGTTAGACATCCAAGCGGATGAAGGCGTTATGATCGGTGACAAACTGACAACCGATATTCTCGGTTCCAATACAGTGGGTATGCGTAATATGTGGATCAACCGTCACGGCCTGCAGCGATCCGATGAGATCGTACCTTCACATGAAATTACAAATTTGCGCGAGATTCAAACGATCATCGACTCGTTGTAATCTGACGATGATCGGCCGTCAAACCTAACGACAAATTCGGTATTAGAAAACCCCGTCCATTTGACGGGGTTTTTGATGCATTATTTATATAGATGATTATGCCTTTTGGAACGTCGCATCTTCGAACGGGTGAGCGATCCAGCCTTCTGTTTCGATAAAGAGGCGTACGGCTACGATTTGGCGGTTTTCCATCAAAGTGAAGAAGTGAGGCTTATGCTCCGGGACGGAAATAACATCGCCTGCTTCGAGTTCGACGTCGAAATAGCCCACATCGTCGGTGCCTTTGATAATGAAAATACCTTTGCCGGCCGTAATGGCCCGTACTTCATCTTCCGTATGCGTATGAACCTGCTCGAACTTTTTGAGGAGCTCGTCGAGGTTTGGTGTGGCGTCGGAAAGGGCAATGAGGTCCCATGTCTGGTAACCGCGGCGTCCAGCCAGATCGCGGATTTCTCCATCAAAGGTAGATAAAATTTGCGCTTTTTCCTCGTCTGTCAGTGCAAATTTTTCTTGCAGCTCGACAGGCAGCTTGCCTGCGTTCCAGTGCTCATACAGGACCTCTTGTTTATCCAAAAACGCTTTGACGTTTTGTTCGCCTGAGATTCGTTCGTTGGTGTTGCGGATTCTTATTTCTGCCATGGTCTATCCCTCTTTCCAATAAAGAATGGTTCCTATCTGTAGTTTATTATAGTGGAAGGTATCTCATCTGTCGATGTGTAATGGATTATTCATTCCTTAGATTTAGTACAATTCTCGTTTGATAATAGGTGAAGTTCCTTTTCATCATGCTTTGTTTCTGGTACACTTTAGGGATAATGTATTTTGCGAACTTTCGCGTTTGTTCGACAGCGACGAAAGAGATGCTGCGTAAGATCCGCATATTGAAATGATATAATAAATATGGCGGCAGGTTGAAAGGGGATCCTAGATGAATAAGTCATCTTTGCAAGAGCAATTACAAAAGAAAATTATGATATTGGACGGCGCCATGGGCACCATGATCCAGCAAGAAAATCTTACCGAGGAAGATTTCGGCGGAGAAGACCTGGATGGGTGTAATGAGATTCTTGTTCTTACAAGACCGGATGTGATCCGTAAAATTCATGAAGCTTATTTTGCCGCGGGTGCGGATATGGTAGAGACGAATACCTTCGGAGCCACCAGTGTGGTCCTTGCGGAGTATGAACTGCAGGATCGGGCTCGGGAAATCAATTTGGTCGCTGCCAAGCTCGCGATTGAAGCAGCAAATAAATACAGTACTCCAGAATGGCCGCGTTATGTGGTGGGTGCCATGGGTCCGACAACCAAAACGCTTTCCGTTACGGGAGGAGTCACGTTCGACGATTTGATTGACAGCTATTACGAACAAGCCCTGGCGTTAATGGAAGCGGGTGTTGACGCGCTTCTGCTCGAGACGTCGCAGGATACGCTCAACGTGAAAGCAGGAAGTATCGGTATTCGCAAAGCGTTCGATATGCTAGGGAAGAAGCTGCCTTTAATGATCTCCGGTACGATCGAGCCGATGGGTACGACGCTTGCCGGTCAAAATATTGAATCATTCTATATTTCTCTCGAGCATTTAGAGCCGGTATCTGTTGGTCTTAACTGTGCGACGGGACCGGAATTTATGCGTGATCATATCCGGACATTGGCGGATATTGCCGGTACGGCTGTCAGCTGTTACCCGAATGCGGGACTACCGGATGAGAACGGAAATTACCATGAGTCACCAGAAACGTTAGCGAAGAAAATGGCCGGATTTGCCGAGCAGGGTTGGCTTAACATTGCCGGTGGCTGCTGTGGTACAACACCTGACCATATTCGCGCAATGGCAGAGACTCTCAGCTCCTACAAGCCTCGAGGTCATAGAGGAGTCCATCCCCCGGCTGTTTCTGGGATTGAGACAGTATATATCGAGGATGCGAATCGTCCTTACATGGTTGGCGAGAGAACGAATGTACTGGGTTCTCGTAAGTTTAAACGCCTGATCGCAGAGGGCAAGTACGAGGAAGCTTCGGAAATTGCCCGCGCTCAAGTCAAGGGCGGTGCACATGTCATCGACGTTTGTTTACAGGATCCGGATCGCGATGAAATGGCGGATATGGAGAAGTTCCTGGAGCTTGTCGTCAAAAAGGTAAAGGTTCCATTGATGCTTGATTCAACGGATTATCGTGTCATAGAGCTGAGTCTGAAGTATTCTCAAGGGAAAGCGATCATCAACTCAATTAACCTGGAAGACGGGGAAGAGAAGTTTGAGCAAGTTGTGCCGCTCATTCATAAATATGGTGCAGCTGCTGTTGTGGGAACTATTGACGAACGCGGACAAGCCATTACAGCAAAAGACAAGCTGGAAGTTGCCCAGCGCTCATACGATCTGCTTGTAAACAAATATGGGATGAACCCGAACGATATCATTTTTGACCCGCTCGTCTTCCCTGTAGGTACGGGAGATCAGCAGTATATCGGATCGGCGAAAGAAACGATTGACGGTATTCGGATGATTAAGGAAGCCATGCCGGATACGGAGACGATACTCGGGCTTAGCAACGTTTCATTTGGTCTGCCTGAGGCTGGACGTGAAGTGCTCAACGCCGTCTTTTTGTACCATTGTACGAAGGCGGGTCTAGATTACGCGATCGTCAATACGGAGAAGCTGGAACGGTATGCATCCATTCCTGAAGAAGAGCGGAGATTGGCGGAGAACCTCATCTATGATACGAATGATGATACGTTGGCCGAGTTCGTTGCGCATTTCCGCACCAAGAAGGTTGAGAAGAAAGAAAAAATTTCGAATTTGACCTTGGAGGAGCGCTTGGCTTCGTATGTCGTGGAGGGCACGAAAGAAGGCCTGATTCCAGATTTGGATGAGGCGCTAAAAAAATATCCGCCGCTTGAAATTATTAACGGTCCTCTGATGAAAGGAATGGAAGAGGTAGGCCGTTTATTTAACAACAACGAGCTCATCGTAGCCGAGGTGCTGCAAAGTGCTGAAGTCATGAAAGCATCTGTCTCTCACTTGGAGCAGTTCATGGAAAGGGCGGACAGTGCCGTCAAGGGAAAAATCATTTTGGCAACGGTAAAAGGCGATGTGCATGATATCGGTAAAAACCTGGTCGAAATCATTTTGTCCAATAACGGCTACAAGATCATTAACTTAGGCATCAAAGTACCACCGGAGCAGCTGATTGAAGCGTACCGTAAAGAGAAGGCTGATGCAATCGGTTTATCGGGGTTGCTCGTTAAATCAGCACAGCAAATGATCATTACCGCTCAAGACTTGAAGAATGCGGGTATTGATGTTCCTATTCTTGTGGGTGGCGCGGCTCTGACAAGGAAATTTACAAAGACACGGATTGCTCCGGAATACGACGGCCTTGTGCTCTATGCCAAGGACGCAATGGATGGCTTAGATATCGCGAACAAGCTCAGCGATCCGAAACAGAAGGAGCAATTGGTTCGTGAACTGAGAGAAAGCATGGATTCGGATGTGAAGGAATCCGGGCGTAAGGTTGAGCAGATGCCTGACCTGACTCGTGTGAAGGTATCCACGGTAGACAGGACAGTGCCGGTACAGCATCCTCCGGATTTGGAACGCCGCGTGCTCCGCGATTACCCGATGAGCCATTTGATGCCTTACATCAACATGCAAATGCTGCTCGGACACCATCTAGGCTTGAAAGGAAAAGTTGATCATCTGCTGGCAGAGAAGGATCCAAAGGCTCTTCAATTGAAGGAAACGGTCGATCAGATTTTATCCGAAGCGCAGCGCGAGGGAATTATTAAAGCCCACGGGATGTACCGCTTCTTCCCTGCGCAGGCCGACGGCGATGATGTGCTGGTGTACGATCATGAAGATCATACAAAGGTACTTCAGAAATTTAGCTTCCCGCGGCAGGATAAAGAACCGTATCTCTGTCTTGCTGATTTCTTAAAGCCAGTGGACAGCGGCGAAATGGACTACGTCGGCTTCCTTGTTGTTACAGCCGGCCATGGGATCAGCGAATTGGCGGCAGCATGGCGTGAAAAAGGTGATTATTTGCGCTCGCATGCGCTTCAAGCAGCCGCTCTGGAAACAGCGGAAGCCTTCGCGGAACGTATTCATCAAATGATGCGTGACGTTTGGGGCTTCCCGGATCCAACAGAGATGACGATGCAGGAGCGTTTTGGCGCCAAATATCGTGGTCAGCGGTTTTCGTTCGGGTACCCTGCGTGTCCGAACCTGGACGACCAGCAGCAGCTTTTCGCTTTGATGAAGCCTGAGGATATTGGTGTTCATCTGACCGAGGGCAGCATGATGGAGCCGGAGGCTTCTGTGTCCGCCATCGTGTTTGCGCATCCCGGAGCAAGATATTTTAACGCCTAAATCCGGTTTGGGGCATGCTATGAAGAGTGGAGCATTCTTGCTCCACTCTTTTCACTAATTGGACTTAACATAACGGGAGTCGATGGAGTGTGGAGTTATATTTTTTGGGAACGGGCGCTGGGATGCCTTCCAAAGAACGCAATGTTACCTCCGTCATGCTAAATCTGCTGGCGGAGAGAAACGTTTATTGGATGTTTGATTGCGGTGAAGGAACACAGCATCAGGTGCTGAGGGCCCCGGTCAAAATTAGCAAGCTGGAAAAGCTGTTTGTTACGCATCTGCATGGCGATCATATTTATGGTCTACCCGGTCTGATGTCAAGTCGTTCCTATCAAGGAGGGGAGACTCCTTTTACCATTTACGGCCCTAAAGGAATAAAGGAATTTATTGAAACGTCGCTGAGGGTGAGCGATTCTCATCTGGGTTATCAGACCGAAATCATAGAATTTCAGGAAACGGAACCGTTTCTCATATTTGAAGACGAGCAGCTCGCGGTTACCGTTGCTCCACTTATGCACCGTATTGACAGTTACGGCTACCGTATCACCGAAAAACCGCAAAAAGGAAAGCTGAATGCGTCAAGATTAAAAGAGCTCGGACTTTCATCAGGACCGCTGTTCGGCAGAATCAAGAACGGGGAAAATATTGTGCTGCCGGACGGTACGGAGCTTCAAGCACAGGAGTTTATTGGCCCGTCTATCCCTGGCCGTACAGTTACGATTCTGGGGGATACCCAGCCGTGTGAGCATGCGGTGAAGCTTGCTGAGAATGCCGATGTACTCGTGCATGAAGCTACATTCGCAGAGCAAAGGAAAGAGATGGCTGTAAGATATGATCACTCTACGGCGATCGACGCTGCACGTACAGCCAAGGAGGCTGGAGCGAAAGCTCTCATCTTGACGCATATCAGTTCTCGTTATCAAGGAGAGCTTGTCGAGCAATTAGTGGCTGAAGCCCGTTCTCTTCATGAGGAAACGCACTTGGCGCACGATCATTTCCGTTTTGAGATACCGGTAGCCGGAAGATAAACCGGAGGTAGTGCTTAAAGTAATAACCTCCATCCCTTCCGAGCGAAGGGATGGAGGTATTCTTGAGGTTTTATGTTTCGTTTTGATAGCTCGCTTCGTCCTTGATTTCAGAACGAAACGAAGTTAAGCTTTCACGGCGGCGATTGTTTTTGGATTCGATTTGCTGCTTTTCTTCCGGGCTGATCTCTTCGGCGTGCTCTGTCAAATACTCTTCAGCTTCTTCCATGTTTTCAATGGTGTTATTAATATTGTTTTGCAGATGTTCTACATTGTCCGAACGATTGTCCGGCTTAGCCATGGTGGATCAGCTCCTATGTTTAGGTTAGAGTCATGCGCAGCAGAAGTGCGCCAATAATACGATCCCACCCGCAGACGTAATTTATGCATGCACAAAGTTTGTATTAGAGTACTCCTATCCTGTACCACTCTTCAGCCGCTTATATGTGGTTGAAATAAAAAAAAGGCCCTTCATGGCCTCATTTCGCCCTCAAAAACGCTTTGGCTCAGTGGACGGCGATCAGATGGCTTCTCACGATCCCGGAGCTTTCCGGGAGTGCTTTCTTTATCGCCTTGATAGCCGACGGCAATGACCATACTTTTCGGGGATGCGAAGTACGCTACGAGCTTTGTCGGCATCGAAACCGGCCATAGCGTGTTTGAGATTCAAGATACATTGCCGTTCTGCTGAAATTTGACCAAGCGTTGGCTTCTGCATTAGTATGAAGAACATGGGTTTAGGTTAGAATAGTTGCAGTAAAAATGTGAGGGAGGGATTGCGTTTGGATTTCACAAGTCAGGATATCGCTGTGATCGAGCAGGCACTGCAAATTGCGATTCGTTCGCAGAGCGAGGAGACGAAGGCACATCCGTTTCATGAAGTGCTGGCCAAGCTCAAAACGAATGCGGCAGCAGCCATGGTATTTTCCCCTTTACAATCGACGGCTTCTCAGGATGGGATTTTTTACGATTACGACGATTCCTCCGATTTGCTTTAAGCTGTACACTAACTTTTCCCGGGAAAGCGCAGGAAACGACATGAACCTTGAAAGAGAAATTCTCGATTACCGCCGATCCACTTCTCTCCAACGCGTTCTTTGATCTCGGTCCATTCCTTTTGGTATAGCGCATATCAAATGGATACCAGGGACTTTTTCGCCGCGGACAAGCGAGGAATACATCTAACGTTTGATCTGGAGAAAGCATGCGCTTACTGAACAGATGGAAGTTGATAGTGTTGGCAAACATGAGCCGGCAATATAGGGACAGATTCAAGCGCTGGACATGGTTATAAGTGAAATAAATACAGGAATTTGATATGCAGGAAGAGGACCTTTAAATAAGGTCCTCTTTTTATATTAGAGAGATAAGTTTATATGAAAAGGTACATGAAATTGGATGTTTTCTAATTCCCAAAATGAAAAATGCATTTTTTGTCGAAACCATGGTACGATTTTCACGTATTAATTTTATTATGCCTTCGAGAGGTATGATTTAAAAGAATTGGGGTTTGGTTACTTTTTTAACAACAAAATAATAGTTTTATAAGGAGAAATATAATATGTCAAAGCTAGAAGTTAGATCACAAAAATTAAAAAATCTCTTAGATGTCGCTCCTTTTATAACAGCGCTGCTAGCCGAGGAAGATATTATAGTAGCAGTAGCAGATACAGAAAAGTTCCTCTATTGTACCCCAGGAACAACTTTAGATGCTGGGGTGAAGATTGGAGATCCTTTTTATGAGCATGATTCATTAGGAACTGCTAGAAAGACTAAAAAACGTTTTTCAATGGTGTCTCCACCTGAATATGGACCTCCATTCCGTTCAATTGCAGTTCCTATATTTGAGGATAACGAAGTAGTAGGCATCTTGGCGATGGGTATTAGTCTTCATAAGGAATTTGAGATGTTAAACGTGGTTAATATGTTAGAAAAAATCAGTCACAACATTCAAGCAAGTTCTCAATCGCTGTCGGCTCAGACAGAAGAGTTATCTGCAACTATAGTTGAGATCACTGAAAGTTCCAATTCAGTAAGTAACAATTCAAAAGAAATAGATGGAATAGTAGACTTTATTGCAGAGGTTGCTCAACAATCTAATTTACTCGGTCTTAATGCAGCTATTGAAGCAGCGAGAGCTGGGGAGCATGGAAGGACCTTTTCTGTAGTTGCGGGTGAGATCAGAAAGTTAGCGAATAATTCTCAAGAAGCTACATCTAAAATTGAAGCTTCTCTTAGTAATATTAGCGATGGTATCAATGGGATATCTCAGCGTTTAAATGAAATTGCAAAAGCAGTACAAGCGCAAGCAGACGAGGCCGAAGGGTTTAATGCAATGATAGAAGAACTTGATGCATTGACCTCGAAGCTTAGCGGTTTTGTCGCAGAATTAACTAATACTGAGCAAAAGTAAAAACATGGGTTAGCAAATTAACAGTAAGCAACTCTGAAGTGCACCCCTTAGAATGGACATTGGAACCCCTGGTTTATCCGATGAATTTCTAGGGGGTGCATTTTTCATGGCAATTAAGGGACAAAAGTTTAGATTCTTCTCAAAAGAATTGAAGAAAGAGGCCATTCGTCTGCATGTAATGGAGGGATGGACCTATCAAAGGATCAGCGAGCATCTTCAAACTCTTTAACGTCTCCCGAAGCGGATTTTACGCCTATCTAAAGCGTAAAGATGTGGGTTCGGGATAAGGACGCGAAAGCGCTCATTCAGCAGGTGTATGAGCGTTATCACGGAGTCTATGGATATCGACAAATTCAGCTCTGCCTGCTACAAGACGATGACATTTGGATAAATCATAAGAAGGTTCTCCGACTTATGCAAATCTTAGAGATTCGATCCCGGATTCGTCGGAAGCACCGCTGCAACTACGCTTCTTCGACCGGAGAACGAGTGGCGAAGAACCTGCTGAACCGAAGAATTCAGTACCGCAGAGCTAACCAGAAATGGGTCACGGATGTCACCCAATATCGTAGGGGGAAAATGACTCTATCTCTCGCCGATTAAAGATTTGTTCAACAATGAGATCGTTGCTTAACAGATGAGTTTGCGAAACGATAACGAACTCGTGTTGAAGACATTTGAACAAGCCTTTACTAAGCAAAGGGACGTGACTGGACTAATCGTTCATAGCGATGAGGGATTCCAGTACACATCCCATACGTACCATGACATGCTGCCAAAGGTTGGCGCCCGCAGGACAATGGGTCTTACGAAGAACGGATACGGTTAGTTTTATAATGGCCCTTGGAATACTGAGTGGTAATTTATTGAATCATTAAATAAAATTGTATGTATATTTTTTATGTTCTCCTATATTTCGACATACTTTTTAAAAATAAGAAAATATACTTATATTATAATAGTATTCTTAATAGAGAACGACCATCCTTGAAACCGTATGAGAAGACTATATACCTTCAAACGGAAGGAGATCTGAACATGACAAGGGAACAGTTTGAAAAATATCTTCAGGAAATAGAATCGACCTGGGAATTGGATGGTTTGAAATTTAATCCGGAAGAGAAAGAATTGATTCGGCAAGTATGTATGGGTGAAATTACTATGGAGGATTATGATAAAGCTGTGCCTAATTTGGTTAAGAAATAAACGTATCCCGGACCCGATAAAAAATAGCCCTTGATTGCAAGATTGCAGGGGCTATTTTTTATGCAAATATCCGGCGTTAGTATACCGCAGTAAAAAACGCGACACGCAGGACAATTTATCTTATGAGAGCTCGTATGCGACAGAAGAATCATCGTATTTATAGCGAAAGACGACCATCTGTTGAAATAGTACCGGTTATAAAGGGAATAGTGAGCTTCAAAGCTGCCGCCATAATCTGCGGATATCATCTGGCTTCCTCCTTGCGCTTCCATAGAAATAAAACAGCAAGCGTCAGGATATTAGCGGCCACAGCCCACCACAGTCCGCTTTTGATCGCCAATGTAAGAAATAAAAACTCTAATGTCAGCAGGAGTATCATCGGTATGAACGAGAGACTGCTATGAGGGGCATAATCTTTTTCTAAATATTCATCATGTAAATAATTTATGATATTAATTATGAGTAAGGCAGTAATCCACCAGCTTATGTAATTACTTATCGGAACGCTGTAGGGGGAGGGGTTCCAAGCCGCGTTCTCGGCCGTATTCCATGTCAAATAACGTTTCTGAACGGCCACAGGATCCAGCAGTAAATCGATGGCGGTCATCATAGTCGCTGCCCAGATGGCAGGAAGCCAGAAGCTATGCCGCCTGATGCGTCTGCGCTCACGTTGGATCCTGTATCGATCCAGCGACAGCTTCTCGGACAGGCGGAATCCACGCCAGGCTCTTTGAGAGTTTCGAATGGGAGCGTAGGCCTTGGAAATGACGAGCAGCATGCACCAAACAAACGGAATGGCAAGCGGGACGCCGAGCACCAAAGGAGCGAAGGAGGGGCCATAATCATAGACCCCGAACCATCGTCCGGTATGAACGCCAATCCATTCGGCCGTATAAGAGATGCTGCCGCAAACGACGAACAGGATGAGTGCTTGACGGCCTCCGTATCGGTTCACATACCAAACCAAAGCGGTGACTCCGCCTAAAATGAGATAAAAGCTGTTGGACCACTCGAGCCACGTGGGCAGAATATTCCCTGTTACGAGGATATAACCGCCTATAAACCAAAAGCCATACAAAATCGTAATGCGACGAAGCCACAAATTTACCATGTGAGATGTCCTTTACCAGTGGCTGCCGTTCTGCGCTTGTGCCATGTGTTGGCTTTGGCAAGCAACGTGAGCAGGATGTGCTCTCTTGTTTCGTCTACGCTATCATCCACCTTACGGAAATAAGCATAAACGGCCCATATGGCGTTTCGTTTTCTATCATGAAGAAACGAGAAGGTCCAGTAATAGCTGGAGGAATGTTCATTGATAACCCTCACGCATACTTTATAAGCGTGTATGAGCTTCAAATTCATGATGGTCACCTCGTATTAGGGATAAAAGGGTTTTGGAAAATAATAGTTGTAATACTGCTGTTCCGGGCGGTTATCCGTCGCCATGATGCTTGCCGCAAAAGGCTATTAAGTTAACGTCTTGAAGAAACAGCGATTGTCGGCGGTCGCGGCTCCCCGCTAAATAATGGGGAATATTCGTTTGACAGGGTCCAGACGTTGGTGAGCATACTTCATATTTTGGGGGAGCTGTACGCGAAAGTGCTCTCTGTGTGATTATTCGAAGCTGATGTCCACTGTTGCTCCTTTCTATGTATATAAAGAACTTGGACAAATGATACGGGAAATCGGACGGATGTTTCCAGGGAATGAAGAAGGCTAAGAGGGGGCTATGCGGTAGGAGAGAATCAGCTGGAAGCGATCCGACAACGGCCCTCCGAGGAAAAAAGGCGATGTATGTGCTTTCTCCTGGGCCGAACAATCCGAGCGTGATCGATTGGGGGTGAGCATATGATCACACCGCTCGTAGAAAAAGCACCGTGTATACCAAGCCAAGCTTCTAGCGGATCATATGCAAAAAAGGATTTGAAATGCGAACATGCATTCTATATAATAGGAGTGACGCTACCGTCAAAAGGAGCCGAAGAGATGAATCCATTAACCGGAAAGGTTACTTCCATAAATGAATTAATAGAATTGGTCAAAGCGACGCCCGAGCTGATGTCTCAAGTGACCTACTGGCATACGATTCCGCCTCGTGAGGGGTGGTATGAGGCTTTTCCTGACGGACTGAATCCGCTTATTCAGAGTGCGCTTGAGACTAGAGGAATCAAGCGGCTATACACGCACCAAGCACATTCCTTTCGCGAGGTAAGCGCCGGACGGAACGTCGTTACAGTGACACCTACGGCATCAGGAAAGACGCTTTGTTACAACCTGCCTGTACTGCAGGAAATATTGAATGACGAGAGCGCTCGGGCGCTCTATTTGTTTCCGACCAAAGCGCTGGCCCAAGACCAGGTCGTCGAGCTGCAGGAGCTTGCGAATATCATGGGAGCGGACATTAAGACACATACGTACGACGGGGATACGCCGCCCACCGTGCGTCAAGCGATACGCAATGCCGGACATATCGTCGTGACGAACCCGGATATGCTTCATTCTGCGATACTTCCTCACCATACCAAATGGGTGAAGCTGTTTGAAAATATTAAATTTATCGTGATCGACGAAGTTCATTCCTACAGAGGCGTATTCGGCAGCCATGTTGCTAATGTCATCCGGCGGCTGAAGCGGATTTGCCGCTTTTATGGTTCCAGTCCGCAGTTTATCTGCGCATCCGCGACAGTCGATAATCCCAAGGAGCATGCCGAACGGCTGATTGGCGAACCGGTGGCGCTGGTGGATGACAACGGGGCTCCGACGGGGGAAAAGCACTTTGTGTTTTATAACCCGCCCGTCGTCAACCAGCAGCTCGGCATCCGCAAAAGCAGCGTGCTGGAAACGCGGAAGCTCGCCGGGTTGCTGTTGAAGCAGGGGATTCAGACGATCGTATTTGCGCGCAGCCGTGTGCGAGTGGAGATACTGCTTACCTATTTACATGAGCTTGTCGCGCATGAGCTTGGAACCAAATCGATAAGGGGATATCGCGGCGGTTATTTACCTAAGCTGCGGCGGGAGATTGAGAAGGGCTTACGTAACGGCGAAATCCGCGGGGTCGTAAGCACGAACGCGCTTGAGCTCGGCATCGACATCGGGCAGCTTCAGGCGTGCGTACTAAATGGATATCCAGGCACGATCGCCAGCACATGGCAGCAGTCGGGACGTGCAGGCCGTAGACAGGAAAGCTCGATCACGTTTCTGGTAGCGAGCAGCAATCCGTTGGATCAATACATGATTCAGAACCCGCAGTATTTCATCGAGCGGCCGCCAGAACGGGCGTTGATCGGCCCGGATAACCTCATTATTCTTGTGGATCATGTGAAGTGCGCCGCTTACGAGCTGCCTTTTGAAGAGAATGAGAAGTTCGGGGACGAATCACTGAAGGACATTTTGGAATTTTTGACGGAGGAACGCATATTACACCGGGTGCAGAACCGCTGGCATTGGATGGAGCAGTCGTTTCCGGCACATGATATCAGCTTGCGCTCCGCCGCACAGGAAAACTTTATTATCATAGATATGACCAACGGTGCGCGTGTACTCGGTGAAGTTGACCGTTTCAGCGCTCCAACGCTAATTCATGAAGAAGCGATCTATATTCATGAGGGCGTTCAGTTTCAAGTAGAGAAGTTGGATTATGAAGAGAAGAAAGCGTATGTCCGCGAAGTGAAGGTCGATTATTTTACGGACGCCAACCTGGCGGTTCAACTAAAGGTTCTTCACGTGCACCGGGAAGCGACTGAGCGAGGGCTGCTGCGGCAGTACGGGGAAGTAACGGTGAACGCTAAAGCAACGATATTCAAAAAAATCAAGCTGAGATCGCATGAGAACATAGGCTCAGGACCGATTCATCTTCCTGAGGAAGAACTGCATACCAGCTCTTATTGGTTTACCTTCGACGATGAGGTGGCCGCTGGAATGACAGTAAACGATATGCAGTTTGCGCTGCTCGGCTTATCTAACGTGCTGGTTCATATCGCCCCACTGTATCTGATGTGCGATCCGCACGATATCCGCGTAGTTCCGCAGGTGAAAGCCGTGCATAACAAGCAGCCTACGATTTTTTTCTATGACAGGTATCCTGGCGGTGTAGGTCTCAGTGAACGGCTATACGAAGTGCATGGGAAGTTGCTGATCGAAGCGCAGCGGCTTATCAAATCATGCGGTTGTCTTAGCGGCTGTCCGGCCTGTGTAGGTCCGATCGAGGAAGTAGGTATGACCGGAAAGCAGCTATCGCTTAGCTTGCTGCGTCGATTGGAGGGAATAGGATGAGCTCGCTCAGGGAACGGCTGATGCGACATAAGAGAACTGAAGTGACGCCAGTAGCTGTTGTTCACGACGAACAAGCTGCGTCTGAAGATGAATGGGGCGTTGTCGGCGCGGTCATGAAACAGAGTGAGTGGGGGGATTTTGTACTCCGTCGGCGCACCTACGAGGCCGAATATCGGCACGGCGGCAGCAAACTGGGTGATTTGGTCGGCAGCGCAAATGAGCTTTGGCGTTTGCTGGCTTCGGGAGAAGCCGAAAATGGCCTGGCCGAAGCTCTCGGCATGCCACACGAACGGCTGCTTTTCATGGATACGGAGACGACTGGACTAGGCCACGGCGCGGGGAATGTTTCTTTTATGATCGGAATCGGGTTCTATGAGGGTGATCATTTTACAGTTGAGCAAATGCTGATTCGGCACCCGGGAGAAGAAGCGGCCATGCTTGGGTACCTTCAAGACAAGCTGAAAAACCGTCCTGTGCTAATTTCTTATAACGGCAAGTCGTTCGACTGGCCGATCATCAAGAACCGGTACATTATGAACCGAATGCCGCTGCAGTCCGAGCCTGCTGGACATATCGATTTTCTGTATCCGTCCAGAAGTTTATGGAAGCATTCGCTGACGTCCTGCCGACTAGGTAATGTCGAAGAGGAGCGTCTTGGCGTGCATCGGGAGAATGATGTTCCCGGGTCTATGGCGCCTGCGCTTTATTTTCAATATTTGGCAGAGCGGGATCCGGAGGTTCTAAAAGGCGTGTTTGTGCATAACGAGCTGGACGTCCTGTCGTTGGCCGGGTTGGCTGTACATTTCACCGCTTTACTGGGCGGAAAGCTCGACTGGATGCATGCCCGAGAATTCGGCAGGGAAGAATGGTTCCGGCTTGGGCTGTGGCTGGAGAAGATCGGTATGCAGGCGAAGGCCGACGAGGCCTTGGGTGCCTTAGCGGAGGAATTGCTCTCAGACGAATCACAGAGGAATACCGGTGATGTGGATGACTGCTTGCTTGCGCTGGCTCAATTTTTCAAACGGCGGCGGAACCTGACTGAAGCTTGTCTTCTGTGGAAGCATTATATTGCTTGCAAGGGCGTCAGCCGCACCGCAGCTCTTGAGCCATATATTGAGCTGTCTATGTATTATGAGCACAAAGTGAAAGAATGGAAGCCGGCTTTGGATTACGCTGAGCTAGCCCTCGATCTCGTATGGCGGCGCGGCGCGCTAAAGCGTAACGGGAGTCGACCGGGAGCTGGCAGCCGGAGTGATCGACAGAAGGATACGGGAACGGAAGCCGCTGAATTGGAAAAAAGGATTGAACGGCTGAAGAGAAAATCGGCTGCGGCCTTCTCTTCTGCTTCGTCACCTGCTGCACCCAAATTGCCAAGAAAGCGAAGGTCCACGTTGGGCTCCGAACAGCTGTCTCTGCTGCTGTAAGGTATAAATTCCCTTCCTCATGGAAATCTAGTGAAAGATCGAACAAATGAGGAAGGTGAAAAAGGTGCCGGAGCTCCCCGAAATGGAAAATTATCGCATCCTGCTGAACAGACGAATCGTAGGTCGGACAATTACCGGCACGGAGGTCGGACGCGAGAGGTCGATTAATGTTGCTCTGGAGCGGTTCAAACGGGAACTTGCAGGTCAAGCGGTTAGTATGGTTGACCGGCGGGGCAAGCATTTGCTGTTTCAGTTAACCTCCGGCAAGGTGCTGGTGCTTCATTTGATGCTTGGAGGCATCATATTTTACGGTACGAAGGACGAAACGCCGGAGCGTACCGTACAGGTGCGCATCGATTTTGGAGTCTGGCATTTGTTTTGTATCGGGCTTCGCTTGGGGTACCTGCATCTTTATGAAGCAGAAGAGATCTCTAGGCTTATGAAAAAGCTGGGACCTGAGCCGTTCGATTCCGAACTCACTGCGGAGAGATTTGAGGAACGTCTGCGTGTCAAGAGAGGCACGCTCAAAAGCAATCTAGTAAACCAGAGCGTAATTGCTGGAATCGGGAACTGCTATAGCGATGAAATTTGCTTTCATGCCGGACTGCTGCCTTCAAGACGTCCGGCTCATTTAACTTCTAACGAATTAGGTCAGCTGTACCGTTCCATGAGGGAAGTGCTAAACGAGGCGACACATTACGGAGGGTATATGGAGATGCCGCTATACACGGGAGACACGTTAACCGGCGGCTTCGACAGCCGGTGCCGTGTCTATGACCGGGATGGTGAGCCGTGCGTACGCTGCGGCCACCCCATCGTGAGGCAGGACGTTTCCTCCAAGAAATCCTTTTGCTGCCTAGTCTGTCAAAGGTAAGGGAGGGCGAGAGGCGATGCGGTTTGGCTGCCATATCAGCATTCGGAAGGGTTATCTGGAAGCAGCAAAGACGGCGGTTCTATTGGGTGCTCAGTCTTTTCAATATTTCCCCAAAAATCCGCGCAGCTTGACGGTGAAGCCGTTCAATCGCATGGACGCGGAGAACTGTGAGCGATATTGCCGCGAGCATGGCATTTACTCCATCGCACATACGCCTTATCCGACTAATCTTGCAGTAGACGAGGGAGAGATGCGAAAAGCGACTATCGCTTCGCTTCGGAACGATCTCGAAATTGCCGATGCTTGCGGTTCGGTAGGTGCCGTTGTCCACTTTGGTAAATATAAGGGGAAAGACACGTTACAAGGCTATAAAAATATTATACAATGTATGAATGAGGTGCTTGCGGGATATACGGGTCGCGCAATGCTGCTGATTGAGAATCAAGCGGGGGAAGGCTCATTAATGGGGACAACGCTCGAAGAGCTTGTTCAGATTCGAAGCTTATGCCAAAGGTCGGAGTTAATCGGTTTTTGTTTCGATACATGCCATGCTTTCGCCTCCAATCTGTTCCCGGCGCTGCCGGCAGGCTGGCCGGATTGGGAACGTCAAGCCGAAGCCATAGGCTATTTGCCTTATCTTCGGGCCATCCATCTTAACGATTCCGTATATCCGCGCGGCGCATACAAAGACAGGCATGCCATGATCGGCAAAGGAGAAATCGGCGAGGCCCGATTCCTTCCGCTGCTTCGCTCCGTTCGGCTGCAGAGCATGAAGCTTCCGGTTGTTCTTGAAACTCCAGTGATCCGCGGGGCGACGCATGGCTCGGAAATCCGTTATGTCAAGGAGCTGAGCGAAGGGTGATTCATGTTTATTTGGATGATTACCGGACTTGTCCTGAGGGCTTCGTACTTGTCAGGAATGCGGAAGAATGCCTTCTTTTACTGCAGGAATGCGACGTGGATGTGCTTTCGCTCGATTACGGCCTAGGCTGGGGTCAGCCTAACGGGATGGATGTGGTCGGAGGCATCATTGCCTCGAACCGCTACCCGAAACGCATTTATTTACATACGTCCAGCGATTCGGGAAGACAGCACATGTTTCAAGCTTTATATGCAAGCAAGCCCGAGCAGGTGCTTTTGGTAAACGGCCCTATGCCGTCGGCGCTGCTCACGGGCATTGCCGAAAACGTCAAAGAATAGGTTGTGGTCATTGGTGTCACAGGTCTTATCGTTACAGCAAATTCATTTTATTCGGGAAGAAAGACATATTTTATCTGGTGTTCAATTGGATATTAAGTCTGGAGAGCATTGGGTGATCCTCGGCAGAAACGGGTCTGGTAAAACTACTCTCTTGGAGATGATGAATGGTTACGAATTCCCAAGCAGAGGTAAAGTGCAGGTACTCGGAAATACATATGGACAATGCGATGTGCGCGAGGTCCGCAAACAAATCGGCTACATCAGCCAATCTCTTTATGAAAAGCTGAACCCCGGCGATTCCGTCTGGGAGGTCGTTGCTACCGGCGAATACGGGTTTCTTCGCTTCTATGAGGAAATACCGGCGATTGCGAAGGAAAAGGCGTTCCAAAAACTTAGTGACGTCAAGCTGGGTCATCTTGCGGATCAACCATTAGGTACGCTTTCTCAAGGTGAGCGTAAGAAGGTCATGCTCGCCAGATCGCTGATGACGCGTCCATCGATCCTCATCATGGACGAGCCATGCTCCGGGCTTGATCTTTTTGAACGTGAAAGGCTGCTTGAGAACATCAATGAGCTTGGAGAACAACAAATGGCGGTCATCTATGTAACGCACCATATCGAGGAAATCGTTCCGATGTTTACTCATGTGGCGCTGATCGAGCAAGGAGAGCTGATCGCTTCCGGTTTGAAGCGAGAGGTTCTGACAGAAGAAAATTTATTTAGGGCGTTTCAGGTACCGATTCGAATCGAGTGGTTCGGCGACCGGCCTTGGATTAAGGTGCTATGACGAACATGAGCGTATTTATCGGAACTTCCAACAGAGGATTTGCTCAGCAGGCACAGGAAGAACTGCGCCGCTTGCTGGGATCGGTTAAGTCCGAATGGATCGTTCCCGGAGAAGTGTTTCTATTCACGACCGAGTTGACAAGGGAAGAAGCAATTCGGATGATCACAGGCGATGAACCGGTTTTTTTAAGGCATATTCAGCCGGTTGATGAACAAGCAGCATGGAATGGCTCCATGGATTCGGTCATGAGCTTTGTCTTGGAACAGCTTTCTGCATCTTCAACGTACTTCGGCAGTAAGATTGCGGTGCAAGTCCGCAAAACAGAGGACGCTGCTCCGGAGATTTCCCCATCCGCCGCGAAGGCTGCAGTGGATGAGAGGCTGTCATCGGACTTCTCCGCAAAGCCTGAGGTGAGAGACACTGACTTCATTTTGTCGCTGTTTTTCACGAAAGATACGGTTTATTACGGCTTGTCGCGACCGCAGGACAACTTATCCGACTGGTCAGGCGGAGCCGTTCGCTTCCGCAAGGAAGAAGGGCAGGTTTCCCGGGCCAAATTCAAGCTGCTCGAAGCGGAGCAGGCATTTGGCCTTGATTTTACTCAGTATCGTTCTGCGCTCGATATCGGGGCTGCGCCTGGCGGTTGGACTTCATTGTTGTTGGAGCGGGGGCTAAAGGTGACGGCGGTGGATCCGGCCAAGCTGGATGCCGGGCTTTTGCGCAATCGAAACCTCACATATCATCCCAAAAAAGCGGATGAAGTGGTGTTTGCGGCAGGCGCCTTCGATCTACTGGTATGCGATATGAGCTGGAGCCACCGTCAGATGGCCAAGCTGGTCCGCGGACTGCTCTACGCTTTGAAGCCGGGCGGAACGGCCATTATTACCGTAAAGCTGATGAACAAGAAAGCATTTCAAACGATCCGGGAGGTCATTCAAGATCTATCTCCTGAGCTGGAACTACAAAAAGCGAAGCAGTTGTTTCATAACCGGGAAGAGCTTACTCTTTTTTTGGTGAAGAGCCATTAGATCAAGCAGGCGGAGGCTAGCTTCGAATCGTGGACGAGCTATCCGTCTGATGCTTGAGCGATTATTCAATAGGAGGCTGAGGAGCATGGAAGCATTGGTGCAAAACTATGCCAAAGGTGTGGATCTATTGATGGCCGCTTTGGACGGGGTCAGTGAAGAGGAACTACTGTTTAAACCGGCAGAGAACAAGTGGAGCATTAAAGAGGTTGTTATTCATGTGTGCGACGCCGAAATGGTATCCACGGACCGGATGAAACGGATCATCGCGGAAGACAATCCTCTTCTGTTCAAATTTGATCCCGACGCTTGGGCATTGCGGCTTAATTACCAAGCATTGGACATACAGGCTTACTTGGCTATGTTCGGTGCTCTGCGGTTTTCCATGTCCGCAATTTTGTCGGGGCTGTCCAATGAAGACTGGCAGCGAACCGGCGTTCACAACGTTGCAGGGAAGCAAACACTGCAGGATGTGGTACAGATGTTCATAGGTCACGTGGACCGTCATATTCAGCAGATTGAACGCAACAAACAGGCTTTCGCTACCCGGGGATGATTAGGGCACGAGCCAAGCGGATAAATTCCCCTTGCATTTTCCAAATTTTAGGTCTATAATACGATTAATTTCATTATTATAAGCGGAAGCACCGCTGTTTCAAGGTTCATAGGACCCTTGACAGCGCGTGCTTTTTTTGTTGCCTTTTTGGGGGTCTCAACATGGAAGGGGGAGGAATTCATCTTGGCAAAAATGTTGCTGGTGCTGCTTGATGATGATACGTATTTTGCCGATATGCTGTCGACCTATATTCGTTCGTCGGAGTATGCGGAACGCTTTAGCCTAAGAGTGTTTACAACCACGGAGGAAGGTTTTCGCTTTATGGAAGAGACTAGGGAGCGTTTCATTATGATGGTGCATGAGTCATGGATGCCACTACCGGATACGGCTTATCGTATCAGGACGGGGTGTACCGTCTTGATCAGCGATTCAATAAAGGCGGGAGGGCTGCTGGAATACCCGGTGCTGTTCAAATTTCAGCCGCTTAATCGGCTGTTGTCGGAAATTGCTGTTCACTATAACGAATACTGTGAGAATGAGCCGCTGCGCGGTGGGAGGGGAGCGAGAACACTAGCGGTTTACTCCTCTGTGGGGGGCAGCGGCAAGACGGTAACTGCCATTCATTTGGCCCGTCAGCTCATCATGCAAGGGGAAAAAGTATTGTGTTTGTCGCTGGAACGGCTTCCCTCCAAAGCTTGGTTTGTGGAAGAGAGCGGGGAAGAGTCGGAAGCCTTCTCACGCATGCTCTATTATGCCAAAACGAATCCGGACGTCCTCTCAGCCAAAATCGAGCAGCTGAAGCGCACGCACGAGGATTTGAAATTCGATTATGTGCCCCCCTCTACACATCTCCAAGAAATGGCTGAGATGGAAAGCACGGATCTGCAAAGCATTGTACAAGGGGCGACGACTTCGGGACTATTCGATTGGGTGATTATGGATTTGGATTCTTATCCAAGCCCGGTCACGCTTAAGGCTTTGAACGCTGCGGATCATGTTCTTTGGTTAGTGCTTGACGATTGTATTCATCTTCAAAAGACGGTACAGCTTGTTCAAAGTTGGAGGGAAGGAGAAGCCGGAAGGGAACGATTTCCTTTGGACAATGTGACGTTTTTGCTAAATAAAAGCACAGGACATACGGTCAATGATTTTTCGAGGTATGGAATTACGCTTCGGGGTGAGCTCCCTTATGTTCCGGAATGGAAATCGGTGGCTCACGTAGAGCAGTTGGTTTCAGCCGGATTCGCGGCTTCGGTCGTACAGGAGTTATTGGCTCAAGAAAGGAGTTGCTGAATCGGATTAGCGTCGCTGTAAGGAAACAGATATTGCTCAAAAAAATCCAAGAGAGCATAGATTACGGAAATACACTCTCGGATGAGCAGTTGATTGAGACCATCGAACAGCATGTATTCGCCTATTCGAATGAATCTTTCCTGACCGCTGGGCAGAAGCATCAGCTCGTACAGGAGCTATTTCATTCCTTCCGGGGTTTGGACGTGCTGCAGCCACTGGTCGATGACAAGACCATATCGGAAATCATGGTCAACTCGCATGATCAGATCTTTATTGAAAAAGACGGAAAAGTAATCGAAACGGACATCCGGTTCGATAGCCGAGAGAAGCTGGAGGACACGATTCAAGCGATTGTCGGCCGAGTGAACCGGTTGGTGAACGAATCGAGCCCGATGGTAGATGCACGGCTTCAGGACGGCTCTCGCGTCAATATTGTGCTCCCTCCGATTGCACTGCAAGGTCCGGCCATGACGATCCGCAAATTTCCAGAGCAGCCGATGACGATCCGCGATTTGACTGTGCGGCAAGCTTTATCCGAGGAAGCTGCGGAGAGCTTAATCCGATTTGTGAAGGCGAAATATAACCTGTTTATCGGCGGCGGGACAGGATCGGGAAAGACAACGTTCTTGAATGCGCTGGCGCAGTTCATTCCCGAGGACGAACGCGTCATTACGATCGAAGATTCAGCGGAGCTCCAGATTCACGGTGTGCCGAATTTGGTCAGCCTGGAAACGCGCAACCCCAACAACGACGGGAAGGGAGAGATTACAATTCGCGATTTGATCCGTTCGTCGCTTCGTATGAGGCCTAATCGCATCATCGTCGGTGAGGTTAGAGGTGCAGAGGCGCTGGATATGCTGCAGGCGATGAACACTGGGCATGACGGCAGCTTGTCCACGGGCCACGCCAACTCAGTTAAGGACATGCTCAGCCGTCTAGAGACTATGGTGCTGAGCGGCGCGGGCCTGCCGGTGGGGGTGGTGCGGAAGCAGATCTCATCGGCCATTGATGTCATGATACATCTGCAGCGGCTTCGTGACCGTTCAAGGCGAGTGACAGAAATCAGTGAGATGGTTGGAGTAGTCGATGGGGAGGTGATGCTCAACCCGTTGTATCTATTTGAGGAAACAGGTGAAACGTTAGAGGGGATGGTGTTGGGAGAGCTCAAGCCGACGGGCAATCGACTGATGCGAACATGGAAGCTTGAGATGGCGGGCTTGGGTTAAAGAAGAATATTTGCTTCAGAAAGGAAGAATCGATAGCCATGTTCAAGACAACACTAGGGCGTCTAAAGCTTCATGTGCCGATTCCTTTTGTTCGTGGGCAGCGGCCCCCGACGAATACAACACTTCAAGATTATGACGAGTACCTGATGAGCCCGGGTCAGATTACGCTCGCCGCCTTGTGGGGAGCGACGATTATGGCAGCCATTGCTTACGTCTTTTACAAGCATCCCGGTGCTGCTTTCTTTTTTGGTGCCATTGGTCTAGGCTACCCGTCGATTCGACGGAAGCAGTTGATCCGCAAAAGAAAAGCACAGTTAAAGCTGCAGTTCAAACAAATGTTGGCGGCGCTCGCGTCGGCTATTAGCGCAGGCCGGTCGGTTGAATCGGCTTTCGTGGAGGCGCTAAGCGACTTAAGGCTGCTTTATCCCGATTCCAAAGCAATGATCATCAAAGAGCTTGAGATGATGCAAAGGCGAATGGAAAATGGGGAAACGATTGAGAGCTGCTTAATAGGCTTTAGCCGACGAGCTCATATTGATGAAATTGAAAGGTTTGCGGAAGTGTTCGTTACGTGCAAAAGAACCGGGGGAAGCTTGGTACAGGTGGTTCGCCGTACGGCTGTATTGATTCAAGAAAAGCTGGATATCGAACAGGATATTCAGGTGTTGCTGGCACAAAAAAAATTCGAATCCAAAGTGCTCTCTGTCACTCCAGTAGCTATTATAGCAACGCTTGCCTGGAGCACTCCGGACTACATGGAACCGTTATACCAGGGCGGCGGACTGCTCATCATGAGCTGCGCACTCGCGGTGCTTTTGGGCTGTTATGCCTTAGCGCAAAAAATAATGGACATAAAGGTGTGATCTGAAGTGTGGATAGCGGTCCTGTTTGTACTAGAGCTGATCGCGGCTTTGGTTGTGGTGTATATGGCCCGTCCGCAGTACAGTTCGTGGGTGCGGGAGCATCGGGGGACAAAGCCGATGGATGCGATGAACAGAATCTTGCCTGCAGGTCTTTGGGTTATGGACCAGATACGACTCGCTGACCGATTAACCGAGCCGCTCGGGCAAGTACATTTGATCATGATTCAATTACATGGAGCCAAGAGGGCATTGATTGAAACCAAATGGTTTGCAGCACAGGCCATCGTGTACGCCTATGGTGCGCTGTGCTTAACCACGCTTCTGGGGTGGGCCGCAGGCGGCCAAGCCGAGATGCTTCTATATGGTGTGCTGCTGGCCGCATTTATTCCCTTTGTGATGTACAAGCAGATTTCGAATCAATCTCAAAAGAGAAAGCGGCAGATGCTGATCGAGCTGCCCGAGGTACTCAACCGTATATTGTTATTGGTAAGTGCCGGGGAAACGGTTCCTCAAGCCTTAATACGTTCGGTGGAAGGCAAGGAACATACGGGTAATCCGCTGCTGACGGAACTCGCATTGGCCGTCCATGCTCTAAAAATGAACGTTTCTTTCTCCAAAGTTATGGAAGATTTCAGCAAACGTTGCGCCATGCAGGAAACCTCCCTGTTTACGACTACGCTGCTTCTGAATTACAAGAGGGGCGGCGATGAGCTTATGATGTCGCTTCAGGAGCTCTCCATCGCATTATGGGATAAACGGAAAGCATTAGCCCGTACTTTGGGCGAGGAGGGCTCGTCCAAGCTAGTTTTTCCGATGGTGCTGATTTTCTTTGTTGTCATGGTAATTGTGGCGGCTCCAGCCATGCTGATGATGAGCTAATGAATTACGAAATGTGTATATAGACAAGATTGGGAGGATAAAGAAATGAACATTTGGCCGGTAGGTTGGAAACAATTTTGGGAAGAGGAGGACGGGCTCGGCACGCTCGAGATTTTGTTGATTATCGCCGTTCTGATCATTATTGCGATTGCGTTTCGCAAGTGGATAATACAATGGATCGAAGGTTTGTTTTCAACAGCAAACTCTGAGATTATTGACAACCAAAATAATTATGAATCAGATAAAACAAAAATAAATCCTCCTGCATCCCAAAATTAGGTGTTGAAGATGTATAAGCGAATCTATCGCTTTCTCAGGGACCCAGCCGGGCAAATCACATTGGAGGCGTCGCTTACGCTGCCGGTCATTTTTCTGGCGACGGTGCTGCTTTTATTTCTCGCGCTCTTTAGTTATCACCAAGCTTCGTTGCATTATACGGCTGCCATGACGGCTGACCGGGCGGCCTATATTTGGGATAACAGCAGAAAGGATCCGTACACAGGCGCGGTGAAGTCGGGAGAGAACGACGGATTATATTGGCGGCTTACGAACGACAATGTGTCTCATATGTTCAGCTTTTTGCTGCCAATGCCGTCCGCGACCGTTAGTCTTCCGCTAAATCAGAACAGCGCAACTCCAGATGGTGGACCCCAAGGGAAGCTTGTAAGGGCTGCGAGCACCATGTCAGCTGATGAAGCTCAAGGGGAGCTGGGATACGAAAATTACGGTGTACTGCGTCTCGTACGGGCAGCGCTTCATAAGCCGGTGCAGCTTCCGGACTTCGCAGAAAGGCTTTGGGGCAAAGCGAATGTTAGCGGAGTGTCCAAATCCTATGTCATTGATCCGGTGGAGACGATCCGCACAACGGATCTAACACGGACGTTTATCGGAGAGATTCAAGGCCGTATCAAGCCCAGAGATGCACTCGCGGCAATGGTCGAACCCAAAACCTCCATTAAAGAGCCCCAGCAAATTACAGGTCATGAGCAAGCTGCTAAATATTTGCAAGTCTTGGTAAGTGGCAAGGAGGACGAAATCGAGGTTCATCCCGGAACCAAGCGAATAATTGACGCTATAGATGCAGGCGGGGTAGCCCATGCAGCTTACTATCATTTTACTGAAAAGCAATTACGTGAGGTTCAGATGCCGAAAGATGCCGAGCTGCTTAAAAAAGGGAAAGTGAATGGTGTCGTCTGGCATTTTTTCAAGCGGTCCGATCAAGCCAAGGTCAAATTATCGTCTGGCTTGCTTCGTGAATTGGAGCGAAACGGGGTCGTCGTAGTTATTCATGAATAAAACGAATCGGGAGGTGAGTTAGCTGAGAAGCTGGAACCGGCTTTGGAAGGAACAGAGCGGTGCCGTCTCGATCTATTTGATTGTGGTCCTCGTTCCCGTTTTTTTATTGTGCGGACTGCTGATCGATGTGATGAGGTGGAAAAGCGCGGATAAGGAAGCGGAGAATGCGGTAAAGGCCGGGGTCCGCTCTACCCTCTCCGCATATTCCAAATCGCTCCATACTTATGGACTTTATTCGCTTCATTCCGGAGGTGAGGGGTCAAACCGAATTTTTGAACGGACGGTTGCCGGCAATGTGTCCGAAGCAGCGGAGCCGGATCGCTTTCGCTTTATCGATCAGCGCTATGATCCGGGTTCTGCCCGAATCACACCTATGTATGCTCTATCTAATCATGGCATATTCAAACAGCAAATATTAGAAGAGATGAAGTACCGGGCTCCACTGATTTATGGACTGGAGATTGCCGACAAGTTCAAGAAAACCGGGGTTGCTGCTGGTTTGGGTCAAGCCTCCCGATTCGGAGAGAATGCAGCTATGGTGGAGAAGCTGTTGGAAGAACGTGACCTTCGTTTGGATCAGACTTGGGAGGCCTTTCTAGACATCCGTCAAAAGGTGGCGGATATGCATCCGTTCTATCAAACGCATCTGAGCGATTTGAACGAAATCAGTGGACGAATCGGCATTCATACGATCGAGAACGTCCGGGCGACGCTCCAAAGCGCCAGAACACAGGTGCAAACTATTCAAGAACAGATCAACAGCTTGAATGGAACGATATTTGCTATGGTCTCCGCAGGAGCTGTTACGGCCGAAGCTATGGCTCAACTGCATCAAGCTCGTATGGATCTTCAGCGTCAAATGGATGAATCCGTTCAAAAGGTAATGGAATACGAACAGCTTCTGCAAGATCTTCTCAGATATGCGGAAGTGCTCGCCATGTTAAAGGTCAAATCAACGTCAGATATGAAAGCTTTAAGTTCAATACATGAAACTTATGGGCATGCCATGAAACTGTCCAAGAAGGCAAACGATGAGCTTAACGCCGAAATATCCCGACAGGCTTCTTCACAAACAGGGGGCAGTGATGCATTGGAAGCGGAAAAGGTTTTTGCGCATGTGCAGCTTGTAGACCGGCAAGATCTGGACGAACAGGAAGCCGGCATAGGCGCCTCGGTCTCACAGTTTTACGGGGTTTATGCGCAAATCCAAGACGGATTGCTGTTCACACAGCAGAAGTACTCTACCACGATGTCCTCTTTGGACGGTTTCCGTCAGAAGGCGGAAGAAGTATTTTCCCGATATAACCCGGGCGAAGTGGAGCGTCAACGCAAAACCGGCGTGAACCGGACGGCCAAGCGGGAGCAGAGGTCAAAAACGCAAGCGGTGCTGGATCAAATTCAGCGAGGCCTTGGAAGCTGCAGTCTGATAAGCGGGACGGATCCTTATGAAGTGTATTACAAAAAGCTGAATGGAAATCCAGCCGAGCGTGGAAGTACAGGATATGTTCAGGCTTATTTGGATTTGAATCAAGCGGCCAGCGCGCCTTCTCCGGTCCCAGACGTGGATTTGCAAAAGCCCGATGAGGCCGGTTTGTCGGCCTTAAGGCTGGTCGCTGCGCTGGAGCACGCGCTGACAGAGGTTAGGGACGAGTTTTATATCAATGAATTTGCCGTTAGCAAATTCAGCTATCGTACTTTGGGACTGGAAAAAGACGCCTTCGGGCGCGTTAAAACGTCCAATGAGCTTTCGTTACCGGGACAGCATCCGCTCACAAACCAAGAGGTGGAATACTTGCTTTATGGTTCCGAGTCATGCGCCGGTAATTATACCATGGCTTACGCGGAAATGTTCGCGTTTCGGTTAGCCGTCGGCGTGCTGGAATCGCTTCTCGAACCTCAAAGCAAGGTATTAACCTCAGGCTCACCGCTGTTGGTCCTTCTCGCAGCGATAGCAGAAGGAGCGCTTCAAGCACAACAGGATATGACTAAACTGATTCAGGGTGAGCAGCTTCCCGTTTCAAGCAAACTCGGCAATGCACTGACTATGGGATATAAAGATTACTTGCGCGTGTTCCTACTTTTGCACAACCGTGAAGAGACACTGTTGTCCCGTATGCAAGGGCTTCTGCAGGTGAATACCGGACTCGATTTGCGGGAAGCTACGACCTATGTATCAGGAACCGCTTCGACCTCATTTCAGCTTTGGTTTCTTCCGCGGGTGATGAAAGCGATCGGGAAGATGGATTTTTCCGGCTGTGCCATTGACGGTAACCGGTGTCGAATCACCAAAACGGCGGATTATACATATTAGGGGGCGGAACAGATGCGTTTCATGAAAGATCAGCAGGGAAGCATCGTGCTGGAAGCGGCGTTGACGCTTCCTTTCTTTATCGCCTTCGTGACTCTTCTCACAGCGTTCATTCGGTTGTCTCTTACGGAGATGGCGCTGCAGTCAGCCGTTTCGGAATCAGCAAAGGTCATTGCGGCGAACATGTATCCCGTGGAGCAATTGTACAGGGAAGGACAATCTCAGTGGTCTAACAGCCAAGCCAGTGTCTGGATTGGCAATGTTGTGGCGCAAGCGGATACGGCGAGACAAAAGGTTTTGGATGCAGAAGTTTTCGTAGAACGTTATGAGCGATGGATTCCGGAGCCGCTTGTCGACTTAGTTGAGTGGGAGCAGCAGCGAAGGGAACAGCTCGAGGCGATGGGGAGTTTAGCCGCGGCTAATGCAAGGGAATCACTTGAGCGCCAATTGGCGAAAGCGGCTACGCCTATCATAGCTTCTTTCGCGGAGACGGATAGGCTTGAGACGGAGAAGCTGCTGGTAACTCAGCTTACGTTTCCTGATTTGGATAACCATGAGGAGGCCTATGTGACCATCGAGGCACAGTATGAGTATACATTTGCGGTTCCGTTTTTCAAAAAAACGATCCTGCTGCGAAAACAAGCGCTCGAGCGCGCATGGGTGGGAGGGGGAGCATGATGTCGCTGTGGTTAGCTGGCTTACTACTGTCGGTTGCTTTTGTAACGGATATCACAAAGCATAAAATTCCGAATTGGCTTACACTTGCAGGAACCGGGGGAGGGATCATTTACCATCTGACTGCCGACAGTTGGAACGGCTTGTTGTTTGCCGGCTTAGGATTTCTATCGGGTTTTGTTCCGATGGTGGCATTATATGCTTTGCGTGCCGTAGCAGCAGGCGATGTAAAGCTGTTCGCCGCATTGGGGTCGCTGGTTGGCGCGATCCATGTACTCTATGTCATGTCGGCTTCCCTCCTGATAGCGGGATGTATCGCCGTTTTCATTTTATTATGGCGCAGCGACGGGCTGCAAAGGCTAAAGAATACGGCCGTGACTCTGCTGCGCGTCGTTGTTTTTCGTGATCTGACGCCTCTTGTTTGGGTTTCGGTTCCGAGTGATCGTCTGCGATTTCCATTCATGTGGGCTGTAGCGCCAGGGGCGGCATACACCTTTATTTTATGGTGAAAAGGAGGATATTGGAGTGGATCAACAGCTTTATGGACTGCAAGTGAACTACGTAAGTGAACATGGACATTATATGGTTCTCACCTTTCCTCACGGACAGGAGGATGATTTGTCTTCCTTTCAGGTTAATATGCTTTCTGCAAATCGGATTCCAAGACTGCTTGAAATGCAGGTAGAGGCGAAGGATGGTCAGATGCGGCTTCACTACAAGATCACAGGCAAGAAAATGTTGGCCCATTGGCTCCGTATGGAGCGGTTGACGCTTCGTGAGTATTACAAGCTGCTGCTGCGGATCGTCGAGGTGATGGATGACAGCAAAATTTATATGCTTCAGCCGGGGCGATACGTGCTTGAAGAGGAATATATCTACTGCGGCAGCGGGATGCATGACATGTATTTTACTTATGTTCCCAAAGACAATTTGGAAGGAAAACATACGGTGTCCTCGGATTTTCAACGGCTGGCTTCCAAATGGATCCACCGGGTTACCGAACTTCATGGCAGAGGTTTTCAAGAGCTGATGCGCTATTTGCAGGAGGAAGCTTTCAACTTACCTGAGTTGAAGCAGCTGCTGCATAACCAGCTGAACCTACTCCAGGATTCCCCCGTGGTCTCAAATGGGGTTCCGAAGTCTTTGGAGCCTCCTGAAAAACCGTCTACAGCAGATCAGAAGTTCATGGAAGAACAGCAAGTTTGGCAAGAATCTGGCGTTAGGCATCATCGCGTTCAACCCTTTTCCCCGCTCTTGACAACAGAAGAGGAATCTGAAGTTCAAGGTCCAGCCGTGGACCATCGAAAAAAGCAGCTTTGGATCATCCTGCTGATCATGCTTGCTTGGAGTTTCATATGGAAGCTTTATGCGGATCATCCCCAAGATAGCATGCTCTTAGTCTCCACAGGTCTGACCTTGTTGATCGGGGCAATGGGTTTCGTCCTCCTACGAAACATTCGGAAAGCTGCAGAAGCTGACACCGAGGAGGACCCGCCCGTGGAAGATTGGGTTCCTTCCTATGATGCCAATAATGATGGCGGTTTTTTCGCCCGAATCGGGCTTGCGGAGTCCGGGGCACACCGTGAACCCGCAAGAGCTGACATCCCGGTGGCGGAACCGTTCTCTTCCCAGTCGCAGCCCTCTAACCTTGCTATGCGAACTACGTTATTGAGTCCTCCCGACGCAACCGTGTTTATTGGAAGGCTGGTACCGAAGACGAAGCGGGAAGAGCCTTTTTTGGAATTTTTGAAGGAAGGCAGTCGAGAGCAGGCGAGCATCTGTAAATCCGGCTTCGTCATAGGACGCGCTGCGGAAGAAGTGGATTTATTCCACGAGGAACCGGGAGTGTCCCGTCTTCACGCTGAAATCATGAAACAACCCGAGGGTTATGGAATTCGAGACCTGGGTTCGCGCAACGGTACGGCCTTGAATGGGGAGACATTGGTGCCTTATCAGGTGCAGCCTTTGAAAGAAGGTGATATAGTAAAGATCGTAAGGACCGAATTTAAGTTCATAATGGGGTCTTAGCGAGTGAAAAAGACGTTTGCCGTGCACTGGCGGTACGGAGCAGCCACGCACTCAGGGTGGTTTCGCACATTGAATGAAGACCGTTCCCTGCTCCGGATGGGTACGGGGCGGGACGGAAAGCCTTACGCCGCAGCAGTCATCGCCGATGGGATGGGGGGGACGGCGGACGGCGGTTGGGCAAGTGAGGTTGCCGTACAAAGGGTAAAAGCATGGCTCGAGGATCGCTTGCCCACGCTGCTTGCTGCGTCAGACCGTACAGAGGTGGTAGAGCAGGAAGCGGAGAAGCTTTTTCGTTCTATCCACCGGGAAATCCGTGATGCGGCGAACCAAAGAAACTGCGTGCTTGGCACGACGTTGACACTGCTCATTCTCGCAGAGCCTGTATACACCATTGTCCATGTGGGCGACTGCCGGGTGTATCGCTTGAAGTCGAATGGTCATTGCGACCGGTTGACCCGCGACCATTCATGGGCTGCCGATCAGGTGCGCAGCGGACGGATGTCCGAGAAACGCGCACGTACGCATCCGAGGCGTCACGTATTGCTGCAGTCGCTCGGCATGCGCAAAGATCCCGATATATACATACGTTCAGGCTTGTATTCGGCTCATACGTTGTTTCTCATCAGCAGCGACGGGTTTCACGATCTTTATTCCGATCAAGCTGTAGCTGCCATGATCCGCAAGCAGCTTCAGAGTAAAGCGGATGCACAAGAAATGTGCGATGATCTTCTCTCAAAGGCTTTAAATAAGAAAGCGGAAGACAACATCAGCCTAATGCTGCTGGAGCCATTAAGAACGATACCCGTTTCGATCACGAGACATGTAAACATCCGGGTTCAGCTTTGTATTCTTATTCTGAAAAGAATACGGAGGGCAATTCCTGTCTTACTCCGTAAAATCAAGTCAGGATTTATGTAGATTACGGTGAGCTTACAATGCTATAATGAATTCTTGATCATGTGATTTCTTTTCATAGACAGGGGTATTGAATCTTTCACGAGCTTGTTAACGTTTGAAGAATTAAGCTACAGCTGATAAGTTATTTAAAAAGGGAGCGAATGCGATGATTACGCATGTTGTTATGTTTAAGCTGAAAGACCGGAGCCCGGAGGCTGTGAAGGTGACTTATAACGTGCTCAAAAATATGGAGGGGAAAATTCCGTTGCTTCGCTACATTGAAGTCGGCACTGACGTGCTGAATCTGGATCGTTCCTACGACATTGCACTGATCACGAGGTTCGATTCGCTTGAGGACCTTGAGGCTTACGACAATCATCCGCTTCACCTCGAGGTAAAAGCACACATGAAGCAAGTGCTCGACGGAACCAGCATTTGCGTCGATTTCGAGAGCTGATTCCGATCTGAGCTGCATTCTACCAAAGCTGAGGCTTCATCATCATCAGCCAAAGCATCAGGAAAAGAACGAATAAATAGATGTACAACGCTCGGCTGAGCTTCCGAACTAAATACACACGGTTTTCCCCCTGCTCGCGCAGTTTGCGAATCGTTGGGGAGAAGGCGCGGGCCAGGAAGAACAACGAGGCGAACAGAATCGCGAACGTCGCCGCGATCCATGGGGTGGTCCAAGGCCAGTTGCCGAGCCACATGAGAAGCAGCCCGGATCCGACAAGGACATGCCCGGCATGCTTGGATAAGCGAACAGTGAACTGAAACGAATCCAAGTAAGAATCGGTCACCGCTTCCTCTGAGTTTTTCAGCTTCCGGAGCATAGGAATCAGCACGATGTAAGGTCCGATCGACACCATCGCGCTAATGGAATGGATAAATACCAGCCAAGGATACATGAAATAAGGCCTCCAGCATTAGGAAGTACAAAAAAAACAGTGTAGCAGGCGCCTGTTGACGGGCGGGCGCGGGGGTACCGTGTCCCTCTTTCCCGTCAAAAAAAGCGGCTACACTGTTTTTGCATATCAAACCGCGCGGAATTCGTGCACCCAAACTTTCATTTGGGGAAGCCAAGGCATTCCGGCATGCATAGACATAATGTAGTTTTTGTAAGCTTCCACATTCGGGTACCCTTCGGTTTGAACGGATTCGTCTGTTAACTCGCCTAAGGATTGCTGGTACACTTTCGTTACTTCGAATTTACGGCCCTTGAGCTCCATGACCTCACCGATATCGGCGTAGCGTCCGTTCCGGCGAGTCGCCGTTTTTTCACCGCTAAGTACCTTTTCTACATCGTCTTCCTTGGTAACGAGTCGGTCAATACTGCATGTTTTGGGTGGCAATGTTTCTGACATAGATAAAAGTCAACCTCCTTATTTTGGATCCAATCGTAGCTTACACGAAAAATAGAATAGAAGCAAATGAACGAAGGTGATAGCTTTGAGAGGGAAAGTTAATCAAGATTATATAATGCGGTTGTTGGGCATGCTGCTCGAAACGCCGAGTCCAAGCGGATATTGCAGTGAGATCATGAACAAGCTTGCGGAAGAAGCCGATAAACTTGGTTATGCTATGAGGTTTACACCCAAAGGCTGCGGCATCATTGAGGTGCAGGGTGGCCAGCCGCATCATGTCATAGGTCTGTCCGGTCACGTTGATACGCTTGGAGCCATGGTGCGTTCGATCAAAGGGAACGGCACTCTGCGCTTTACGCTGATCGGAGGCTATATGATGGGCTCCGTTGAGAACGAATACTGCCGGGTGCACACCCGGGACGGCAGAACGTATGACGGTACCATATTGACCCATAAGCCGTCGGTTCATGTTTATCCGGATGCCCGTGAGCTGAAACGGGAGGAAGCCGTTATGGAAGTACGTCTGGATGAAGCCGTCAGCAATGCGGATGAGGTAAGGGCACTCGGTATAGGTCCCGGCGATTTTATTTCTTTTGATCCAAGAACACAGTTTAAAACGAACGGTTACATTAAATCGAGGCATCTGGATGATAAAGCGGGAGTAGCGGCTCTGTTCGGGTTGCTCGAGCTGCTAAAGCGGGAGGCGGTCGTGCCGGCGCGCACGCTGAAGGTACTGATCAGCACTTACGAGGAAGTCGGGCACGGCGCGGCATGGATTCCAGAGGATATCGAAGAAATGATTGCCGTAGATATGGGGGCCATGGGCGATGATCTGATATGCACGGAATTCGACGTTTCGATTTGTGCGAAGGATTCATCTGGTCCGTACGACTATGCGATGACCACCAAGCTAATCGAGCTGGCGAAGGGGTATGGACTGAAGCACGCCGTGGACATTTATCCACAATACGGATCTGACGCTTCTGCAGCGCTTAGAGCCGGCAGCAATATCCGGGCGGCGCTAATAGGGCCGGGAGTACACGCTTCTCATGCGATGGAGAGGACACATATCGAAGCGATCGAACAGACCACAGCTCTGCTCGCCGCTTACGTGACGGAGCCCGCTGAGCCGTATTCTACCAAGAAGGAGCGAGGAAACTCGTGAACATATTGACGGTTGAACATTTATCCAAAAGCTATGGTGAAAAAGTACTCTTCGACGACATCACGTTTCAGATTAATAAGAAGGAGCGGATCGGTCTTGTAGGAGTGAACGGCACAGGGAAATCGACGCTGCTCCAGGTGATGGCCGGTCTTGAACCGTTGGAGCAAGGCAAGCTGATTCATGCCAACCATTTTCACGTAGAGTTTTTGCCTCAAAATCCCGAATTTGATCCGGACTCTACCGTACTGGAGCAAGTATTTTATGGCGACACTCCGCTCATGCAGGCGCTAAGGGAATATGAGTGGGCACTTACCGAGCTGCAGCTGGCGCCAGAGGACGAGAAGCGGCAGGCTAAGCTGTTTACTGCGCAGCAGCGAATGGACACGACAGGAGCATGGGAGGCGTCCACAACAGCGAAAATCGTGCTGACCAAACTCGGCATCCGCGACTTTGGACAGAAGGTGGGCACACTGTCCGGCGGACAGCGTAAGAGGGTGGCAATGGCACGGGTGCTCATCCAACCGGCCGATTTGCTTATTTTGGATGAGCCTACCAACCATATTGACCACGAAACCGTGGAGTGGCTGGAGGATTTCCTCAGCAAATGGAGGGGCGCTTTGCTGTTGGTTACGCATGACCGATATTTTCTGGACCGGGTAACCAATCGCATCTTCGAGCTGGACCATGGCAGGATTTACAGTTATGAAGGCAATTATGCTTCGTTCCTTGAGAAGAAGGCGGACCGGCTCGAGCGAGAGACTGCGGAAGAAGATAAGCGTCAGAACCTGCTGCGCCGCGAGCTGGCTTGGCTGCGCCGAGGGGCGAAGGCGAGAACGACGAAGCAGAAGGCGCGGGTGGATCGCGTTATCGAACTGCGTGACCGTAAAACGGACGGACCTGCCGCGAACATGGACATGTCGCTTGGTGCCAGCCGTCTCGGCAAAAAAATTATGGAGCTGGAGAACGTCTCCATATCGTTCGGCAACCGGACATTGGTCGAAGACTTCAGCTATATCGTACTTCCGGAAGACCGCATCGGCATTATCGGACCAAACGGTACCGGCAAATCTACATTTTTAAATATGCTGGCGGGTCATCTAGAGCCGGATCAGGGCACTATCGTCACAGGTACGACGGTGAAGCTGGCTTATTACACGCAGGAAAGCGTGGATATGGATGAGAAGCAGCGCGCCATTGACTACATTAAAGAGGCAGCAGAAGTCGTGCGCACGGCCAGCGGCGATACCATTACCGCAGCGCAAATGCTTGAGCGTTTCCTGTTTACCCCGTCTCAGCAATGGACGCCAATAGGTAAGCTGTCGGGCGGGGAAAAGCGTAGACTCTATTTACTCCGCACACTAATGGGCGAGCCGAACGTACTGCTGCTGGATGAGCCGACGAATGACTTGGATATCCAGACCCTCACGATTCTAGAAGAATATTTGGAGGATTTTCCGGGCGTTGTGATTATCGTATCTCATGACCGGTATTTTCTGGACCGGACGGCAGATCACTTGTTTGTGTTCGAAGGTGAGGGACGGGTCAACAGGTTTTATGGGAACTACACCGAATACATGGATTCTGTCCGTCTTACCAAAGATGCCGAAGCGGAGAGCAAGCGGGAATCCAAACCTTCTGAAGCATCCGATGCTTCAGCAAACGATAAGCGTGAAACGAACCGTCCCCGTAAGCTCTCTTATAAAGAGCAAAAGGAATGGGATGAAATCGAGGGAGATATCGCTGGCTTGGAGGAACGCCTGTCTCTTATTAAACGGGAGATCGAAAAGGCCGGCAGCGATTACGGCAAGGTGCAGGATCTGTACCGCGAGGAGCAGGAGCTCAGCGGCAAGCTGGAGTGGACGATGGACCGATGGGCGGAGCTGTCCGAGCTTGTAGAAAGCATTGCGCAGAACAAGTAAGTTGAAATGGGAAAAAATTTACACGTATTGGGAACCCAATACAATTTGTGCTATAATATAACTTTGGAAGCTATCGTCTGATTAGGGGATACTTCAGTCTATTGTGGAAAGTAGGGTTTTTATCACATGATTACTGTTACAAACGTCACCTTGAGATACGGGAAAAGAGCTTTATTCGAGGATGTCAACATCAAATTTACCCCTGGAAACTGCTATGGCCTGATCGGTGCTAACGGCGCCGGCAAATCGACCTTTTTGAAAATTTTGTCCGGCGAGATGGAGCCCAATACGGGCGATGTAAGCATTACTCCGGGCGAGCGGATGGCCGTGCTGAAGCAGAATCATTTTGAATATGAAGAAGTGGATGTGCTCAAAACCGTCGTTAAGGGCCATGCACGGTTGTTTCAAATTATGGAGGAAAAGGATGCGCTGTACGCTAAGCCTGATTTTTCCGAGGAAGACGGCATGCGCGCAGCCGAGCTGGAGGGCGAGTTTCAGGATTTGGACGGCTGGCAGGCGGAATCCGATGCGGCTGAGCTCTTGATCGGACTCGGCATTCAAAAAGATTTGCATGATCTGAAAATGAAAGAACTCGACGGAAATCAAAAGGTACGTGTATTGCTAGCTCAAGCCCTCTTCGGAAATCCGAACATTCTGCTGCTTGACGAGCCTACGAACCATTTGAATATTGAATCGATCAATTGGCTGGAGAACTTCTTGGCCAGATTCGAAGGCACTGTCATTGTTGTATCCCATGACCGTCACTTCTTGAATCAAGTGTGTACGCATATCGCGGACATCGATTTCAGCAAAATTCAGCTCTATGTCGGTAACTACGACTTCTGGTACGAATCAAGTCAGCTTGCCTTGAAACTTGTAAGGGAGCAGAACAAAAAGACGGATGAGAAGCGTAAAGAGCTGGAAGAGTTCATTCGGCGTTTTAGCGCGAACGCGTCCAAATCGAAGCAGGCGACCTCCCGTAAGAAGACGCTTGAGAAGCTGCAGCTGGAGGACATTAAACCGTCCACAAGGAAGTACCCATTCATCAAATTTACGCCGGAGCGTGAAGCGGGTAAGCAGCTGCTTACGGTCGATCGGATCAACAAGGCAATCGATGGACAGCTGGTGTTGAACAATATCAGCTTTACCGTGAACAAAGGCGACAAGATTGCCTTCGTTGGACCTAACGACATTGCCAAGTCCATGCTATTCCAAATTTTGATGAGCGAGATCGAAGCGGATTCGGGTGAATTCAGCTGGGGAATAACGACTTCCCAGGCCTATTTCCCGAAAGATAACTCAGCTTATTTTGATACGGACGTGAACTTGGTGGATTGGCTGCGTCCGTACTCCAAAGATCAGGACGAATCGTACCTCCGCGGATTCCTTGGCCGCATGCTGTTCTCAGGTGAAGAAGCACTGAAGAAATCAAGCGTGCTGTCCGGGGGGGAGAAAGTTCGCTGCATGCTTTCAAAAATGATGATGAGCGGCGGAAACGTGCTTATACTCGATGAGCCGACGAACCACTTGGATCTGGAATCCATTACGGCGCTCAACAACGGATTAATCGACTTTGACGGAACGATTTTATTCGTTTCTCATGACCATCAATTCGTGCAAACCGTGGCCAACCGGATTATCGAAATTACTCCAAATGGCTTGATCGACAAGAGCGTCACGTATGATGAGTTTTTGGAGAACGAAGAAATCAAGAAGCAGCGCGAAGTGCTGTACGCATAACAGAAACATGAAAAAGGATGAGCTGCCGCCGATCAAGCGGTGCTCATCCTTCTTTCCCATACGGCGCGCAAGACTAGCTCCCGCCGGTACGGCGCCTTTGGTTGTTTGGCTTTTTGTTGTTCTGGCTGCGCATGACTGCGTCGTTACCTGCACGCTGCTGACCGTTTCCTTTGCCATCGTGCAGCTCTTGTTTTTTCTGCGCGAGCTTGTTTTTAATGGCATCCGCCAGGCTGACCTTGCGCGGTTCGTTTGTGTTTGTTGAGTCCGTCATCTTTCACACCTGCCCTTGTCATATATAGATACATTCTAATTGATTTGTACTCATGGAAGCAACATGTAAAAAATAATGATGAAGGAAGGGGGCAGACTATGCTGCCAGAATGGACGGAGGATGAACTTCTGGAGCGTACAGCAAATGTCGCGGCGAAGAAAGATGTCCGTTTTGTTTACTTTTATACGCCGCTGTGTGGTACTTGTAAGGTAGGCATACGCATGCTCGAAGTGGTGGTGGCTATGCACCCGGATATCCCTGTCGGTCTGTGCAACATTAATTATGCTCAGGCGCTGGCCCAAGGCTGGCGAATCGAGAGCGTTCCCTGTCTCGTCAAGCTCGAAGGCGGAACCCCTTCAGCGCTTTTGTACCGTCTGGGAACAGTACAGGAGCTTCGCTTCTGGATGCTGGATGAAAGCAGTAAAACTACGGAGCAGTTGTAATGATTGTTAGTACCTATTATAAACCAAAGGAGTGGGTCCTTACTCATGGAACAATCCATTTATGAACCGGGGGCACGGGTTAGAGCCTCCTACAAAACAGGCGAATATATCGGCGAAGTGGTAGAGCTAACCTCGAACGTCAAAGCGGCGGTGAAAATATTGGCCGTCGTCAAGCATCCCACGCAGGGCGATTTACATACGAACATGGACCCGGACGTGGCATTTTTTCACCAACGGCGCGCCCTCTCGTACCAGGAAATTGCACTGATGCCGCTGAATACGGTTCGGCCCTACAGCGGCCCGATACCGGATTACAAGGAATCGCTGCATAGCGCTTTGGAACGTGAAGCGGAAGAATTGCGGCGCATGGTCCGTTGGGCCGAGCGCTGTCTCGGTGAACTGGAGCTTTTGAAGGGAGAATATCAATAGGACGGAAGTGATTCAGCCATGCTGTTTGTACTCATCGGACTATGGTCGATCGGTCTGCTCCTGATCGTAACCGACCCGAAGCGGCAGACGACCCGGTGGATCAGCAGCATCGCATTTATCGGAGGATCGGGCGGGATGGCTGCCGTTATCGGAGACCAGCTCACACCTTATTTATATGCCCGCGGCTGGCTGACGGAACCGCTGACTGGACTGCTCCCGCTCGTGGAAACGATATGTTCGCATATTTGTTACTACGGATTGCCTTATACTTTCCTGATGTTTGCCGTAGTGTACTATCCGGAATACGCTTTGTGGTCCAGAAGACGCTACATCCCTTGGGTGCTGCTTGTTCCGGTGCTATTCTCTTTTGCCTTCGAACCGAAGTTGAACGAACCTATTCCTTATAGTTATGTTACCTTGTGGGCAATGCCATATATTTTGACGGGCATTGGGCTGCTTATGGCGGCAACGCTCAAGGAACGGAATTCTTTTCTTCGGCGTAGCAGGCTGCTGACGACGGCTGCTGCGGCTCCTACATTATTTTTTGCGCTCTTCACGCTTTATTTGCTGCCTCATTATTTCGAAACCTATGAGTGGTGGCGTTATAACGCTTGGGTCATTGCGTTTACCTTGGCGGTTATCATCGGCTCCAGTTTCCGTTACGGGTTCATGGGGCTTCAGATCTCGATCCAAAACCAAAAGCTTGATTATACGCTCCGTGCCATCACATCAGGTACCTCCATTCTGAACCATGCGATTAAAAACGATGTTGGCAAAATCCGTTTATTCGGCGATAAAATCAAATTAGAGATCGCGTCAGGAAAGGCGGATTCTTCGCAAGTTATACAGGATGTCGAAGTCATCTTACAAGCCTCACAGCATATTTATGACATGATTTACCGTATCCAAGGACAGACCCAAGAGGCGGAGCTCGCATTCGAGGAGGTTCGTCCTGCGGAGCTCATGCGACAGTGCCTGCACATGCTCTCTCCGGAGCTGGCGCGTATTGAAGTCAGCGAAGAATATTCGTACGGTGGTACGATGTCTGGAGACCGGGCACTGCTTACTGAGGTTTGGACAAACGTGCTGACGAATGCGATTGAGGCGATGCCCGGCGGGGGCAGATTAACGGTCAGACTAACGGAAACGAAACGCAAAATCGTAGTGGAAATTAAGGATTCGGGACCGGGGATGGAAAAGCATCAGTTGAAACGGGTATTTGATCCGTTCTACTCCACCAAGTCAGGTAAAAATATGAACTTCGGTCTGGGTTTGTCTTACTGTTATAATATAGTTCAGAAGCATAAAGGAACGATGAGCATTCACAGCAAACCGGGCCAAGGAACCAGTGTGTTCATGCAGTTCCCGAAAAGGAAAACGCATGCTGCGGAGAGGGAGTTGGTTTGAATGGAGCAGGGTATGATTCGTGTCGTTATCGTTGAGGACGATCCGGACTGGCTGCGTGGGCTGCAAAGCTACCTGCAGAAGGAACCGGATATCGAATTGGTCGGTAACGCTTCCTCCGGAGAAGCTGCGGTCGAGTTATTGGAAAAGACAGAAGCGGACGTCGTGCTTATGGACGTTATGATGTCCGACAGTCCGGAAGGGCTATGGACTGCTGCGGAAATTGTCAAATGCAGCGGTGCGCGGGTGATTATGCTTTCTTCTATGGAAGATAAGGAAATGATATTCGAGGCGTTCAAGGCAGGCGCCGTGGATTACATGGTCAAATCGAATTTCACTGAAATCCCGCAGGCGATCCGCAGCGCATATGTAAACCGGAGCGCCATTCATCCGAGTGTAGCCGCGCAAATGCGGGAGGAATTCCGGCGCCTCAAGCAGCTTGAGCGTGAGGTAAGGGTTAACCAGCTGAGAAACCTGCTGACGCCTACTGAGATCCAGGTCCTCGACTTAATCGAGAAGGGGAATACCCAGACGCAAATCGCCGAGAAATTTGTCATCTCGATACGTACGGTCAAGGTTCATGTAGGCAATATTCTGAAGAAGCTCGGGGGCAAGAGCAGCAAAGAAGCGGCGCAAAAGGCAAAGGATATGGGCATTTTGTAAGCATTGTTCAAGTAAACGGCGGACGAGGGTGAAATATCCCGAAGGAAGCCGTTTTTTCGGTTACCCTTTTCCGCCCCGCTTATGATATAGTAGGAACAGTTTGGAAGCAAGAACATGGCTAATGGAGGGCTTGTAAGGATGAGTGCAAACGACAAAATTCAAATCGGCGTCATTGGCGTCGGGGGGATTGGCAACGTACATCTTCAGGAGTTCGGTAAAGTTTCTGAGGCGCAGGTTGTCGCGGTAACTGATGTTTACCAGCCCATGGCGATTGAGCGGGCAAAGCAATACAACATTCCAAAAATCTATACTACATATCATGAATTGCTTCAAGACTCGAACATCGATGCGGTGATCGTGGCCGTGCCGAACGATTCGCATGCTTCGATTGCTATCGATGCCTTGCAAGCAGGCAAACACGTGCTGCTTGAGAAGCCGATGGCAATCAATGCGGCTTCCGCAAAAGAAATTATAAAGGCGTATCTGAAGTCTGGCAAAATCTTGATGATGTCGCATCAAATGCGCTGGGAGTCCTTGAACCTGCAAGTAAAGGAACAAATCGATAAAGGCGCGCTCGGACATATCTACAACGCCAAAGCCGGTTGGATGCGCCGTAAAGGAATTCCGGGTTGGGGCACTTGGTTTACCCAAATGAATAGATCAGGCGGAGGTCCGTTGATCGATCTCGGTGTGCATATGCTCGATTTATCGCTGCATTTGATGGGCAGCCCAAAGCCCGTCTCCGTATTCGGCACAACTTATTCGGAATTCGGGCCTAAGAAGAAGGGGATCGGCACTTGGGGCAAGCCGGATTGGAACGGCTTCTATGATGTGGAGGATTTGGCTACGGCGTTGATTAAACTGGATAACGGCAGTACGCTGACGCTGGACGTAAGCTGGGCCGCGAACACTACCTTCCAAGAAAACGGACCATACATATACTTGATGGGCTCGGAAGGCGGGGCCTCCTTGCGCGGCGGGAAAGGATCTCTGCATACGGAGTTGTTCGACCGTACCGCCGACGTGGAGCTGACTACTCCGCAGGATGACGAAGGCTCTAGAGTGCGGATGAGCCGTCATTTTGTAGAATCTGTTCGTAACAACCGGGAGCCGATCACTTCGGCTATATCGGGGTTAGCGAATAGTTTGGTGCTCGAAGCGATCTATGAATCATCCCGTACGGGCAACGTCGTTACACTGGATTGGAATTTGGATTAAGTCCTATGGATGAGCTGCTGGAGCTGAATTTACAAATTTTTAGCATCATCGGTACGATCGCGTTCGCGATTTCAGGCGCGGTTGTTGCCATGGAAGAAGAATACGATATTCTCGGCGTGTTCGTTCTCGCCTTCGTGACCGCATTCGGGGGCGGGGTCGTCCGCAATGTGCTGATCGGAATTCCGGTCACCACATTGTGGAACCAAGGTTTCTTTTTGAAAATAGCGTTATTTGCCGCCTTTCTTGTTTTTATTGTACCCGTGAGCTGGATTCGCCGTTGGAAAACATGGGAGTCGTTGTTCGATGCCATCGGATTATCCGCATTTTCCATTCAAGGCGCCTTGTACGCAACGCAAATGAATGTTCCTCTCAGCGCCGTTATTGTGGCCGCTATGTTGACTGGAATTGGAGGAGGTATCATTCGCGATGTGCTTGCAGGAAGGAAGCCGCTGGTGCTGAGAGATGAAATCTATGCCGTTTGGGGCATGCTAGCCGGTCTTCTGATCGGGCTTGGCTGGTTTCAGGGCTCTTGGTCGCTGCTGTTTCTATTCGTGATCGTCGTCACGTTACGTATGCTTTCGGTGACATTCAAGTGGCGGCTGCCCCGGCGCACGCTAACACTCCAAGCGGAGCGTTATGGAGAAAAGAAATAAATATGGAAGGAGCCTGATCATATGACATTGGCCGGATCTTGGACGGAGTGGAAACGTATTCCTTCCGAAATGCTTGGAGAACGGTTGGAAACCGTCCGTGCCTTAAAAGAACTCGAGCATGAAATGTATGAAATCTCTAAAGATAAAGAAACTGGCGAACATTATCTTCATTATGCTTATATGCACCGGAATTTCAAAGCGGTAGGCCCGGAGTCGGGTCAGGAGGAAGTGTACCATCAGTTGATGCCCCTCAACAGCGACGAAGTGCTCGGTCTGCTCTTTGGAGAGGAACCGTACGATTATCCCGAGCATTGGGGAAAAGCTTTTTTGCGGAACGGACCAGAGGGTGATTATGTGTGGTTCGACCCATCTTATGCGGCGGAAGTAGCTGAGCACGAGGCCTTGGGGCTCGAAATCGCGGAACAGCTAGCAAAATTCAAACAAGCCGGGGATCTGTCGGAGGAAAGAGTGCGTGAGCTTTTGGACAAGCTGAATAAAGAGGACGGAGAAAATAAGGAATAATGCGCATATTTTCCTGACAGTGATTCATCCTAAACGTGAGTCGATCAAGGTAAGCAACAGGAGGGACGATCGAAGGATGAATAGAAGAAGAAACTGGAAACGAATATTATTCCTTTTTTCCGCGGCAGTCTGCTTACTGCTTCTCGGTGCATGCGCAGGTAACAAGCCAGAGGCCAGCCGACCCGGAGGCGGCATGGAGGATTACCGTCAGCAGGCGCTCTTCGACCGGGATTCGCGCAACAACGAGGACCCGTCCCTCGGCGTGAAAGAGCGCTGGGTAAATGAGCAGCAGAACCGCAAGGGAACAGAGTACAGCGGACGTAAGCAGCTGGACATGACTAACCCGCATTTGGCGAATACAGCGGGTTTTGATCCGCAAATAGCTGAAAAGGTGAAGCAGCTTCCTGGAATTCAAGAAGCCCAGGTGCTGCTTACCGAAGTGAACGGTTATGTGGCAGTCGTGATGGAAGGCCACAATCCGGATACTGAAGCTTCACCCGATATGATGAAATTTCGGGTTGCGCCTACTGGCGGTGTAGGCATATTTGCTTCCGAACAAGGTCCGAATCAGTACTCTTGGACGGAGAGCGGTGGCTTATCGACAAGCCTGGCGGATGAAATCCGCAAGCTGGTGCTGCAGCATGCGCCGACAAATATTGAGCAGGTGTACGTGTCGGCCAATCCGAATTTTGTGCAGCGAGTAAGACTTTACGCCAAAGAGGAACAAGAACGAGGCACCTTTACGGACTACATGAACGAGTTTAACACCATGATTCAATACGTATTTCCAGATGATACGAATACTAGGAAATGAGAAAAACTCCTGCAACGGCGGTAAAGCTTGGTTGCAGGAGTTTTTTATTTAGGTTCAAATTTATAACCGACGCCCCAAACGGTTTTGATATATTTTGGCTTCTTGGGATCGGTCTCCAGTTTTTTTCTCAAGTTGGTGACATGCACGTCTACGGAACGTTCGGTAACGAAGGAGTCGATGCCGCGAATGTTATTCAAGAGCTCTTCGCGGGAAAACACTTTACCAGGATGCAGCCAAAAATGTTTCATAATCTCGAACTCGGAATACGTTGTTTCTACAGGAATACCCATCAGGTAAATGCTGCGCTTTTCCAGGTCGAGAAGCATATCCTGAGTATCGGAAGACTGAGAATCGGATACTGTGGTTTGAACGGTTTTATTGATGGATGAGCGTCTTAACAGAGCTGTTGTCCGTGCAGCCAGTTCGCGCATACTGAAAGGCTTGCACAAATAATCGTCCGCGCCAATCATGAGGGCATTAACGCGTTCGGTTACTTCACTTTTGGCGGAGACAATCATAATCGGTACGCTGGAAAAGGACCGGAAATGCTTGCAGAGCTCGATGCCGTTCATATCGGGCAGCATCAAATCAAGAATCACAACATCGGGTGAATGTTCCAAGAACATTTGTTTGGCCTGGAATCCATCCGCTGAACGGAAAACGGCGTGATCTTCTTCCCCCATATAAATGGATATCATATCAGCAATCGTTTGATCATCTTCGACCAGCAATATTTTAGGCATGAATGCCACCTCAATTAATTTATTAAGACATTGTTAGAAAAATTAACAAATATTCCATAATTGATTAAAACTTTTTTAACCATTGTCCCTTATAATAATAATGCAAAGTACCGCGTGCAACCTGTTTCTACCGTACTAAGCAGGGGTAATGATAGGTAGCATTTAATGGAAATTATACATATAATAACCTTTGTCAACTGCAAACAGGAGGTGTGCAGGATACTGATGAACGCGATAATTGAACGTCGAATTCGTTGCTGCATTGATGATTTGAACGCACTGGTCACGGGGCAGGGTTGTTCATTGACTGATCCTCGCGTTGTTCAAAAAAGTATGGAGCTCGATGAGCTCATACTGCTGACAATGAGGAAATCTTCCGGACGGTCAGCCTAGAACGAACGGCTTGCTTAATTTGAGATAAATTTTCCTTCAGGCACATAAAATTCCTGTCATAGGGAATAACAAGTAGAGTATCGTACTCTGTATAGAGATCGATTACTCTTTCTTGGAAGGATTGTGCCATATAATGAACAGCTATAAAGTTCGGTCCTGCTGCAGCACTTCGGGCTGCGATTATGTTTATCATAGAGATATTATTCAGACGATCAACCATGAATCGTCTTTTTCATTTTCTATGTTTATGAATGGTTTGAATGAACTTGATGTAAAAATGAAATGTCCGCAGTGCGGACAGCGCATGTTCTTCTATCCGGTAAGTTCAATAGCAGAGCCTGTCCACTGCGATTAACTCAGCCTTAAATTAAGGTTCAGAAACGCGGGTTAGGTGACCCACGTTTCCCCCCATTTTTGTACGGCGTCCATAACCTGCTCCAATGCTTTTCCCTTGTCCGTCAGCTGGTACTCGATCCTCACTGGTGTCTCCGGGTACACATGCCGACTGATCAGGCCCGCGGCCTCCAGCTCTTTAAACCGTTCTGCAAGCATCCGGTCGCTCATACCTGGGATCATCTCGGATATATCCTTGAACCGGCAAGGACCTTCGAGCAGTGCGCGGATAATAAGTCCGCTCCAGCGCTTGCCGAGAATCTCAAAAGCGGCTTCAAATTTAGGACAAAGCTGCTGCTTGGAATATAAAGGTTGAGATTGATTTGTCATGCTCTTCACCTCTTCTTCATTCTATTTTAACATAATTAACTTGACAATTGTAAGTCGATTAAAATATAATTCAACTCTTATTTTTCTAAAAATTTCTTGAAAAATCCTTCCAAGTACAGTATAACAGCGTTAGGCGAAAAAATGATTAGATTTTGGGGGGAACTTTTACATGTATGGTGCACCACTATCTGAACAAGCGAAAAAAATAATGCTGCTCGGTTCGGGCGAGCTCGGTAAAGAGGTTGTAATTGAAGCGCAGCGGCTCGGTGTGGAGACGATTGCCGTAGATCGATATGCGGGCGCTCCAGCCATGCAGGTTGCGCATCGGTCTCATGTTATTAATATGCTGGACGGAGATGAGCTTCGCCGGTTGATTGAACAGGAGAAGCCGGACTTGATCGTTCCGGAAATCGAGGCTATCGCGACCCCGACGCTTGTGGATTTGGAACGGGAAGGGTACCGGGTCGTGCCGACGGCAACGGCGGCCAGGCTCACGATGGACCGCGAAGGTATCCGCAGACTTGCAGCGGAGCAGCTTGGCCTGCCTACGGCGAAATTTGCCTTTGCCGACAGCTTGGACGAGCTTCGCGCTGCAGTGGCTCAAATCGGAACTCCTTGCGTGATTAAACCGATCATGAGCTCATCTGGGAAAGGCCAGAGTGTATGCCGTACTCCTGAAGACGTAGAATCATCCTGGAATGCGGCCATGGAAGGGGGCCGTGCCAAAAAAACCCGTGTTATCGTAGAGGAATTCATCCATTTTGATTCGGAGATCACGTTGCTCACTGTCCGCTCCGTATCCGGTACGACCTACTGTGCGCCAATTGGGCATATTCAAAAGGACGGCGATTATATCGAATCCTGGCAACCGCATGCAATGAGCATGGCGCAGATTCAAGAAGCGGAGCATATCGCTAAGGCGATTACCGATGCTTTGGGTGGAGCCGGTATTTATGGCGTAGAGCTGTTCCTGGCAACGGATCGTGTCTATTTTAGTGAGGTGAGCCCGCGTCCTCATGATACGGGTATGGTTACCATGGTAACACAGGATCTGTCTGAGTTTGCGCTGCATGTACGAGCGATTCTCGGGTTTCCGATCCCGACGATTCGTCTGCTGACGCCTGGGGCATCCTACACCTTGAAGGCCGACAGGGAAGCTAACACATTCCGGATCGGAGGTCTTGAGGAAGCACTTGCGGTCCCGAACTCGCAAGTACGCGTATTCGGGAAGCCTGAGACGAAGCAAGGCCGCCGCATGGCCGTGGCGCTCAGCTCGGCAGACACTGTAGAACAAGCGCGGAAGCAGGCAAAGGAATCGGCAACTAGCCTTCGTATTGAATATTAATGTTGTGTTGTACGATGCGCGAAGAGTCCCGGTTGCTTGACGCAGACGGTTAAAAAACGATATTATTCATATTGCAAACGGATTGCGCTTTAATACATAAAGGAAAGAGGTGCTGAAGATGGCATATAATCCTCAAGTCGTCGATGCCAAAATCGTCAGTCACAATTCGAAGAACGGGTTGTTTGAAGTCGTAGCACAGCTCAAGGACCGGACGGTTTGCCGTCTTATCTATGAGCAAGACGCATCCGGGGGCGCGAAGGCTACTCATATCAACCGGCTGCTTAAAGAGCCATGCCCAATTTGCCGTAAAGATTTTCTGTGCAACTGCATGACGCGCTTTAAAGAGGACATTTCCTCGCAAGCTCTGAATTTGACAGGTACGCCATAAGCTCTTCCTGCCGTCCGCAGACCGTTTGCGGCAGTATCCGCATAACTTATAACCGGACTACATAACCCATGAGCGTGAACGCTCATGGGTTTTTGTGTACCGTCCTCATATTCAGGAAAAATTTATATATTGGTTCAAAGGACCGAAGCGGTGCTTTTTCTTTTGAGGATAACTATGGTAAAATAATGGGATAAACAAATCATGAAGGGCGGGGTTCGATGCGTATCGGCGTCGTTTCCGACACACACATGTTCGGGAGGTCCAAATCACTGCCGAAGGCCTTGGTGGAAGGTTTGCAGGGAGTGGATATGATCCTACATGCAGGCGACTGGATCGATGAAGAGGTCGTGGACCTATTCGCCGAATGGGCTCCGGTAGACGGCGTTGCCGGCAATAATGACGGCCTCGCGATCGTTCGCCGGTTCGGCCGCCGTAAAGTGCTGGAACTTGCGGGGTACCGTATCGGCCTGATTCACGGAGATGGAGGGCGTTCTACCCCGAATACAGCTTTCCAAGCCTTTTGCAATGTGGTTGGAGAGGGTACCGTTGACGTGGTCGTATTCGGACATTCTCATACACCCTATTTGGAACGACAAGGCGGGATGCTGCTATTCAATCCCGGCTCGCCAACCGATAAGCGACGACAACCCCGTTATTCGTTCGGTATTCTCCGTCTTGGTACTGAATTGGAAGCCGAACATCATTATTATGATCATAAATAAAGCAACGAAAGGAAGCGGAACATGGCACAGTGGAAAGAAATTTCGACGAACGAGGAATGGAATCATATTTTTGAGGGATCGACTTCGAAACCGGTTGTTGTACTAAAGCACAGCACGGCTTGTCCGGTCAGCTCCAACGCTTTGGACGAATATGAAAGCTATCTGGGGACAGCACCTAATCAAGATGTCGATTACATCCTTGTCAAAGTGATCGAATCTCGACCGGTATCCAATCAGATAGCCGAGGATACGGGCGTGAAGCATGCGTCACCGCAAATCTTGTATATCAAAAACAAAGAAACGATATGGAACACCTCGCATTGGTCCATCACCAAGCAGCATATGAATGCCGTTCTGAATTAATGCTGCACCGAGACCAGCAAAGGGGAGAGACCGAATGAGTGTGAAGCCGTTCTCGTTATTTTCAGGTGCATTGTACGCAAGAAAAGTATGTCATGTGTATCTGCCTTCAAGCTACGAGCAATCGGATGAAACACGCTATCCTGTCATTTATTTACTGCATGGATTGTATGGCGACGAAACAAGCTGGATCGTGAAAGGAAATGCGGAAACTACGCTTGACGATATGATCTCCTCCGGAGCGCTTCGAGAGAGCATCGTCGTAATGATCAGCGACGGAGGTTACGGGCATGGAACGTTCTATGTCAACTGGTATGATGGAAGCGGACAGTTCGAGGATTATATTCTGTACGACGTGATTCCTGCCGTCGACCGGGAATTTCGCACGATAGCTGACCGTTCTCAAAGAGCCGTGTGCGGCTTATCGATGGGCGGTTATGGCGCTTTCGTTCTTGCGCTCCGCAATCCGGACGTATTCGGTGCAGCAGCCAGTATCTCCGGCGCATTAATGTCTGCGAATTTAATGACTGAGCCAATGCTGCGTTCAGAGGTTGTCCGTATGATCGGTCCGGTGCATGGCCCATACGTCAAAGAGCTCGACCTGCATGTACTTGCATCGCGTCGTGTCCGAGAGGAAAACCGGCCGGCGCTGCATTTTAACTGCGGCTTTTCCGATTATTTATATCCGCTGAACTCCGCATATAAAGCGCTGCTGGATCAACTTGGATATCCTCATGAATACATGGAATTTGAAGGTGACCACGACTGGGGATATTTCGGGGGGCATTTGCCTGAAGCACTGAGCTTCATTGAACGAAGTTTCCCTTCGGACAAAGTTTGATTCCCGAAAGATAGCCCGCTGCCTCGGCACTCTGAATAGAGTTGAGGCAAGCGGGCTTTATGTATTAGAGCGACGGGTGCATATGGTCCATCTCCGACATCATGCGTATTGAGCCCCAATTGCTACAAGCTCCGTGTTTCAAGATGGTTAAATCCGGTGATCATGTTCTTTTGGAAGGAAGGGCATCGGACAAGCGATGCATATACTCCAGCAACTGCTGTCTTTCGGCATCGCTGAATTGCTTGAATGGTTCGGACAACGTTTCGGCCCATAACGCTTCGGTTTGACGAATGACACGCTCACCTTGCTCCGTCAGTTTCACCCACCTCACGCGAGCATCCGGGTCGCTGCTTTCCCGGTAAGCGAATCCTGCCTTTTCGAGACGATCGACCATTTGGGACATCGTACTGGAGCGAACGTCCAGGTGCTCGGCAAGCTGCCCGATAGTGGAGGCTCCGTTTCGATACAGATTACGCATGAGCAGCCATTGTACCCGGGTTAACGACGCTGCCTGTTGATCGAACATTTGGGAACGCAAATGTCGATTAATGGTTTGTAAATACATAATAAAATGTTCGAGAGCTTCTTTGGATTCCATCTTTTCACCTCATATGTATTATATGGCGAACGGTATAAAGCAGCAATAACAGGCGAGCACTTGACCCCTTTTTTTGTCCGTTCTTTCATTTTGATATATAATGAGGTTCATAGCAAAACTTACGATTGAGCGGGGGAAAACAATGAAAGTGGCAATTGCAGGGGGCTCAGGCTTTATAGGAAAGCATTTGACCCAATATTTTTTGGAAAAAAGGGCAACTGTTATATTGATCTCTAGGCAAAAGCGCAAGTCTGAGCATCCGCTCATCCGTAATATTACTTGGGCTGAGCTGGACAAAAGTGTGAAGCCGCTTGAAGGGCTGGACGCAATCGTCAATTTAGCGGGAGAAACCATTAATCAGAGGTGGACTCCAAAGGCTAAAGAGCGCATATTGCAATCGCGATTGGAGTCTGTAGAGAAAGTAGAGAGCATGATCCAACGCTTGGAGACTAAGCCTGTGCTAGTTAACGCTTCAGCCATTGGAATCTACGGGAAATCAGAGACGAATAGCTTCGGGGAAGATAGTGACCTTAGCGTGGAAGATTTCCTGTCTGATGTGGTGGATAAGTGGGAGGCCGCGGCCGAAATGATTCCGGATACGCGCGTTGTTCTACTGCGGCTAGGAATTGTTCTCGACAAGAATGGCGGAGCATTTCCTAAGATGAGCATGCCGTTCCGGTTGGGTCTGGGCGGCCGAATCGGCAGCGGTAAACAAGTGATGTCGTGGATTCATATATATGACGTCGTCAGGTTGATCGATTTCTGTATCGAGAATGAAAATGTTGAAGGCCCGGTGAATGCCACATCGCCGCATCCGGTTACCAATGACGATTTTGGAAGAATGCTGGCCAAGGTGATGAACAAGCCCTATGCATTCCCTGTGCCTTCCTTCTTATTGAAGCTGATGTTTGGGGAGATGTCCATGCTGCTTCTGCAAGGCCAGAGAGTTATTCCGCATGTTGCGATTACTAACGGTTTTCAGTTTCAATATCCGCTCCTTGAGATGGCATTGAATGATCTGATAAATCAAGGACAAAAGGCGGTGAATTGAGCACCATGATAGCTTACGGAGGTACGGATATCAAGGAACTGCGATTTGAGCAGATGAAAGCCCGGATTGAACCGCGAGACGATCAGTGGATCGATGTTGATATCTGCTTTCAGCTGGCCGATGGCGCATTGATGCCGGAAGGGATTGAGGAGCTTAGTGCCCTGCTGATCTGTACACGCGGTGGAGACATCATCGACATCGTTCCTCAGGATGAGGGGCGCGACTGTGAGTTTCGATTCACGGAATCGGAAAAGCAGCAGCTTCAGTCGTACTTTGAGCGAGAGGTAATGCCACGGATTGGACTGAGAAATTAGGGGACAAAGGGTATTGTCCCAAATTATAAAAAGGGTTGCCTCCATCGAGCAGCGAATGTGCGGCAGGGGAGGCAACCCTTTTTATAGTTATATACACCGATTAATCACCGCTAACACTTCCCATCAATCAGCGGAAAACCTGCGGTTACTCCTGTTTTTTCTGCAAAGCGGCCTTCAGCGCTTCTCCGAGGCCGGATGTCAGATCTGCATTGTCGCTGAATTGCTTGGCCAATTGCGATTGCTGGCGTTTCGCTGCACGTCCGCCTCCACCGCCGGATTCACTAAGCATCTCGATGACGTTGCAAGGTTTGCACTGCGCATACTTCCCTGCTTTCCCCATATGAATTTCCATTTTCTTACGGCATTGGGGACAGCGTTTATTGGATAAGGGCGCTTCAGCCGCACGCTTGTAAGAGCATTCCCGGCTGCTGCAAACAAGCATCTTTCCGCGTTTACCTTTGATCTCCTGCAGCGGATTGCTGCAATCGGGGCAGCGGGAATTCGTCAAATTGTGCGGCTTATATTCCGCGTCGCTTTCTTTGACCTGCTTTACGATTACCTGCGTTTGCTTCCGAATGCTTTCCATGAAGGCGTCTGCGTCGCCCTTTCCCTTGGAAATCCGTTCTAATTCCTGCTCCCATTCGGCCGTAAGGTCATGTGAGCGAAGCTCAGGCACGACAAGCTCGATCAGTTGTAGGCCCTTGCCGGTAGGCTGCAGCGTATTCATGCGCCGCTCGATCGTATCGGTCTGCAGCAGCTTTTCAATAATGTCTGCTCGTGTGGCTGGCGTCCCGAGGTTGTGCTTCTCCATTACCGTTAGTAATCCTGCTTCCGTATATCGGCCTGGCGGTTTGGTCGTCTGCTTCTGCAGGTTGAGTCGGACGTCTTTAAGCTCCATACCTGATTGAAGAGGAGGGAGCGTTTGACGGGAGGAAGCCTCATCCTCCGCAGCATCTTCATTCTCGTCGTCTGATGCAATAGCTCCAGCATCGTATAGTGTTTTCCAACCCGCGTCCCGCGTGATGCGGCCCTTGGCATGGAAGTTTTCGCCGCTGATGTCGATTGTGACTGCCGTTTCGTCATAACGGAAGACCGGGTAGAACAGCGAGATAAAGCGGCGCACAATGATGTCGTACAGCTTACGTTCGTCAGCGGTTAGATTCTGCAGCTGCGGGCGCTCGTCCGTAGGGATAATGGCGTGGTGATCGGATACCTTGCTGTCGTCTACAATCCGCTTAGTTACCGGTAAAGGCTTGTTCAGCAGCGGTTTTACCCAGGCGGCGTATGGGGGCAGCTGCAGTGCTTTGAGCCGATCCGGGAGAGTAGATACCATGTCCGAAGAAAGATACCGGGAATCGGTTCGCGGGTATGTGACCAGCTTATGCTGCTCATACAGCTTTTGAAGCACGTTCGACGTCTGCTTGGCTGTAAATCCGTATCTCTTATTGGCGTCACGCTGAAGCTCTGTCAAATCGTAAGCAAGCGGATGGGGCTCGATTTTCTCCGTCACCTTCAGCTGGGAGATCTTGGCGGTGCGAACCGTTGTCAGACGGCCCAAGAGCGCGTCTGCGGCGTCTTTATCGAACAGGCGCCCGTCCGGTTGAGATTTGCTTCGCCAGACAGCTTGGAAGGGACCGAGCTGTGCACGCAGCATCCAATAATCCTTCGCCTGAAACGCTTTAATCTGGCGTTCGCGTTCCATCAGCGCTGCCAGCGTCGGCGTCTGTACGCGTCCGGCGGCGAGCTGTGCGTTATGCTTACAGGTCAGCGCGCGTGTAATATTAAGCCCGATCAGCCAATCGGCTTCTGCACGACAAACGGCGGATCGATAGAGCGGATCGTAGGCGGACCCTGGCTTGAGCGAAGCGAATCCATCACGGATTGCTTTGTCCGTTTGAGAGGAAATCCAAAGCCGCTTGAATGGTTTTCTCCAGCGGATCATCTCCATGATCCAACGAGCAACCAATTCTCCCTCGCGTCCCGCGTCTGTGGCGATGATCAGCTCGTTCAAATCGCTGCGGCCCGCAAGCTGCGCAATTGCTTTGAATTGCGGGGTCGTTTCACGGATGACCTTCAGCTTCATGCGCTGCGGGAGCAGCGGCAGGTCTTCAAGGCTCCAGGTTTTGTACTTTGGGTCGTATTCCTCGGGCTCGGCGAGCGTGACCAAATGACCCAGTGCCCAGGTGACCACATAGGCCGGGCCTTCGATATAATGTTTATGCTTCTGGGTGCAGCCGAGCACTCGGGCGATTTCTTTAGCCACGCTCGGCTTTTCTGCAAGAATTAATGATTTCATAAGAGCTCCTTTCCCGTCGTCTCTTCACATCAGGCTGCTTTTCTCGAATCCTCAGTATACAACAGTTATTCCCGGCGATAAAGCCTACGGTATACCGTCGGCGTCATGCCTTCCTGTTCATGAAACCGTTTGTTGAAATAGCTGACGCTTGGGTATCCTGCGTGCTCTGCGATTTCTTTGACCGTCAAGCTTTGTTTTTCCAACAACCATTGCTTGCTGTTTTGCAGCCTGCACAGCGTGATGAAGGTCATTGGAGTCATCTGAGTGGATTTTTTAAACAAGCGGCAAAAATAGTAGCTACTCACCCCGGCTCGCCTGGACCAATAATCCAAGTCGAATGGTCGGCAAGCCTCTTGTCTTATGAATGGCAGAAGCTCTAGAATGCGGTTATCGTCCTTGGGGCTGCTTACTTCGGCCCAAGGCGCCGCTTGCGTGACGAATTCCGCCACGACCGCATAAGTCAATGTGGATATGAGAGTCAGGTGCAAGAACCCGCTATGTTCCGCTTCGATGAAGCCTTTTCCGTCTACGACCAAATGTATGCTGAAATTGTTCAACGCTCCCTGCTTTCGGCTAACCTCATTCTCCGGAAACTCACGGTACCAACCGACGGACTCGGGCAGAAGCAAATATTCGTGGTCGCTGAGTGTGGGCATAAGGATTGACGCTTCATTCATGCACCCCCTACTCGCAATAGCAATATTATTATATATGATTGCAATAAGCTGTTATTTTCATATTAAAGTCAGTTCAATATAATGGCAATATAGTATGGAAAATCGTGAAACAGGGAGAGGTTCTGGATATGATTAAGGACAAAGTACGATGGGGAATTGTCGGCTGTGCCAATATTGCTGTACGCGCGGTCATCCCTGGGATCCAGCAATCAAGCACAGGAGTTGTGACGGCTATAGCTAGCAGAGGTCTGGACAAAGCACAGCAAACAGCAGATAAGCTGGACATTCCCAAAGCTTACGGAAGCTATGAAGAACTGCTTGTCGATAAGGATGTTGATGCTGTATATATTCCGCTTCCTAACCATCTTCACAAGGAGTGGACCCTTCGCGCGGCGGATGCGGGCAAGCATGTGCTGTGCGAAAAACCTGCAGCACTTGACGCAGGGGAGGCTGAGGAAATGGCAGCGGCTTGCGAGCGTGCCGGGGTGATATTCGCCGAAGCGTTCATGTACCGCTATCATCCGCGGTACACAATGATCAAAGAGATCATTCGATCCGGTGAAATTGGTGAGCTTCGCGGAATTCACGGTGCTTTTACGTTTAATAATGCCAAGGATGCAAGCAACGTGCGGTACAAGAAGTTTATGGGGGGCGGCTCGATCTATGATGTAGGCGTTTATCCGATTAGCGCCGCCCGCCTCATTCTCGAACGGGAGCCGGAAGCGGCAGCAGTACATGCTTTCTTCTCGCCGGAGCATGGTCATGTGGACATGATGGCTTCGGGACTTCTTGAATTCTCTGACGGAGTTGCGCTGACGTTCGATTGCGGGATGTGGGCTGATGGACGAAACATGTTGGAGATTCTGGGTAGTGAAGGGCGCATCGAGGTGCCATCGGCTTTCGTGGCGCACCAGAATGAACAGGATCACTTTTTCGTGACGACCAAGGGGGATCGACGAGAGGTCGAAGTTCCGCATGTGAACCAATACGCGCTGCAAGCCGATGCGCTGGGCCGCAGCATCTTGTACGGCGAGCCGCTGCCATATGAGCCGACGGACGCGATCCGCAACATGCGCGTTATTGATGCCTGCTTGATGTCTGCCAACGAGCGCAGGCGTGTCGAAATCGGAGAAAGGGTTGTCGGAGGGTGAAGACGATTACGGTTCAAGGTCTGGAAAGGCCGGTTTCCAGACTGATTCAGGGATCGGACTTTTTTAAGCACGAGGTGTACGAGAGGGTTTCCCGGGTATTGGATGGTTACTTTGCCATCGGCGGCAACACGATCGATACAGCCCACATTTATTGCGGGGGAGAGAGCGAGCAGACGATCGGGAGATGGATGAGAGAACGGGGTAACCGGGAGAAAGTCATTCTTCTGACCAAGGGGGCGTACCATGATAATAACGGTCCGCGAGTGAGTCCGGAAGCAATACAGATTGATTTGAACGAAAGCATGGATCGTCTAGGTACCGATTATATTGACCTGTACGCACTTCACCGGGACGATCCTTCCGTACCGGTAAGTGTAATCATGGATGCGTTGAACGGGCATGTCGCCGCTGGACGAGTGAAGGCCATCGGAGGCTCCAACTGGTCAACCGACCGCCTACAGGAAGCTAACGATTACGCAGCTGCGAGCGGACTTGTCAGCTTCACCTTCAGCAGCCCGAATTTGAGCTTGGCGAAGGCCAACGAGCCTTTCTGGGCGGGCTGCGTCTCCGCGGATTCGGCAGACCTGGCCTGGCATGAACGGCATCAGGTACCGCTGCTGTCCTGGTCCTCACAAGCCAGAGGATTTTTTACAGGGCGCTCTTCCGTTCAACGAGGAGTCGGTAACCGCATTAAACAAATTTTATTATTATTTGCCCGACGATACGAAGCAGCGAATCGATAAAATGAAGCAGCGCGTCGTGTTTTGGACGCCCATAAGGGCGGCTGCCGTGCCGTATTTGAAGCTGCTTCTCGACGCTGCGCTGCAGCAGCGGCCGCTGCAAATTCTTTACGATTCTCGCGATGGAGCGAATCGGCGTTCCATTCAGCCCATCGGCGTTTATTCGTATAACGGCTTCTGGTATTGCCCTTCGTATTGCTTTCTAAAGGAAACCTATTTACTGTTCCGGGCAGACCGGGTGCTTCAGGCGGAATGGACGGATGAAAAGCATCCTACCATTGATTTAAGCGAATTTCCGATTTCACACTGGTTTAAGCCGCCTTGTGGCGAAGGGCACGAAGCTGAGCAAAGTCCACAAAAAGTAGAGGTGATCGTTCGTTTTACCGCCGTAGGTGTACGCAGATGTCGGTGGGAATCCTGGTTTCATAATGAGCTTCAGGTGGACGATGAAGGAAAAGGAATGTTAAAGCTGAGGATTCGGCCGGATGAGATGGATTATTACGCGAGTTATTTTTTGAGCCTTGGTGCAGACGCAGTGGTAGAGCCGCCTGCCGAATTGAATGAACGAATCCGGCAGGCGGTTGAAATGTTTGTTCAAGCGTATGGTATGTCCCAGGGCGTGGTCATTGGATTAGGATCGGACTAGGACAGGGATATAGATGTCAAATTCACTGGATTCAGGATTCTCAGCGCTGTATCGGTGATCATAGGATTCAAGTTCGGGTGCCGTAGCTCTTGAGAAGCTCCCGTTCGTATCCAGCCAATGATGAATGGCAGCGTATGTAACACCAAGTACGTAAATGGGCCCCTTGTGCGTAAATACGGCATAGGTATGAGGCTCTATGCGCAGGCTTTCCATCCCTGCAGGAATACGTTCGGGCTGCTGACGAACCAGCGCTCCGGTAACGTAATCAAACGGTTCATGGCTGCTTCCTCCTAGGGATACTCCGAGTGTCGCCGGTCCCCAATCGCCGATTCGCTGCTTACATGGAGAATGTATCATAGGAAGTTATCAGATTGTGACATAGTTAAAAAACATCTTCAGAAGCTCTCGAGAATGAGACATTGTGCCTTCAAAAGGACACGTCATAGTTTTCTAAGGCCGATAATGGTATAATAATCTAACAAACGCTATCATCTGGAAGCGAGTGAAGCCGGGCGTATGAACATGAAGGAGCATTTCGGAAATATTGATATCAACTTATTCGACCAGCTGCTTAAAGGGCGGATCATCCCCGGCATGCGTATTCTTGATGCGGGATGCGGGGAAGGACGCAATCTGGTCTATTTTCTGCGCGAGGACTATGACGTGTTCGCCGTTGACCGGTCGGAGCAAGCGATCCAAAAGGTTCGCAAGCTGGCCGCGGAGCTGAATAACAGGCTTCAGGAGGAGCAGTTTCGCGTGGAGCCGGTGGAGAAGCTCAGCTTCGCCAACGATACCTTCGATGTCGTCATCTCCTGTGCTGTTCTGCATTTTGCAGAAGACGAGAGGCACTTTCAGCGTATGGCTTCAGAGATGTGGCGCGTGCTGAAACCGGGCGGATTATTTTTCGCTCGTCTTGCTTCCAATATCGGGATAGAGAACCAGGTGCGTCCTCTCGGGGGGAATCGTTTTGAGCTTCCGGACGGCAGCGAGCGCTATTTAGTAGACTCCGAAGCGCTGCACTACATGACCGAGAAGCTGCACGGTGTATTTGTAGATCCTATCAAAACCGTACAGGTAGAGGGACAGCGATCTATGACGACTTGGTGTATGAAAAAGCCGCATATTTTGTTTTTCGACCCGATTCAGGATATGTTTGAAGAGAAGGTAGAGAAACAGGAACGTTCTGACGGATCCATTCTCGACATAATGGAAAGGAGTACAACATGAAACTGAGAGTATCTGCGGTTCAATATCATTTACATACCATAACAAGCTTTGAGGAATTTGCTGCTCAAGTGACGCATTATGTCAAAACGGCTGAGGAATTTGAATCGGATTTTGTACTGTTTCCTGAGTTGTTTACAACACAGCTGATGTCCATCGGCAAAGACGGAAGCAATAAGGCGTTATCGATTGAAGAGCTTCCTGCATACACGGAACAATACATGGATTTGTTCAAATCTTTAGCCTCCGAAACGGGGATGCATCTCATCGGCGGTACGCACATCATAGAGGAACAAGGCCGCCTATACAATACGGCGTTTCTTTTCTACCCGGATGGACGGGTGGGGGAGCAGCGGAAGCTGCATATTACCCCAACCGAAGTGAAAGAATGGAATATGGAGGCCGGAGACGGGCTTCATGTTTTCGATACGGATAAAGGGCGGATCGCGATGCTGATCTGTTACGATATGGAGTTTCCGGAGATTGTCCGGATGGCCAGGGCCCGCGGGGCGGACGTGCTGTTCTGTCCTTCGTGCACGGATGACCGGCACGGGTTTCACCGGGTACGATACACTTGCCATGCGCGGACAATCGAGAATCAAGTATATGTAGTTACAACGGGAACTGTCGGATCGCTTCCGACGGTTGACTTTATGCGAGGCAATTACGGACAGGCGGCGATTATTACGCCTAACGACGTTCCTTTTCCGCCGGGAGGCATCATGACGGCGGGCGAAATTAACGGCGACATGGTCATTACCGGCGATCTGGATTTAACATTGCTGCACCAGGTTCGTGAAAAAGGTTCCGTAACCACGTGGAGAGACCGCCGTACGGATTTGTATACGGACTGGAGTTAAGGCAAGAGAGGAGCGGTGCATATGGCTTTTTACCGTAAGGAGCTGTACGTGTTCGACCAGGACCGTTCTGTTAAGGCAACAATCCGATCCTATACGGAGAATGATTATGACGGGATGATCCGCATTCAACGGGAAAGCTTCCCGCCGCCTTTTCCATCAGAGCTGTGGTGGAACGAAGAGCAGTTGAACAATCACGTTCGATTGTTCCCGGAAGGTGCGCTATGCGTAGAAATCGACGGGGAGCTGGCCGCTTCGATCACCGGTCTGCGGGTGAATTTCGATCCGTCGCATGCGGATCATACATGGGAAGAGATCACGGACGGCGGCTATATCCGTAATCATGACCCGAACGGAAACACGCTGTACATCGTCGATATTTCCGCCAGGCCTGCTTACCGGAAGCTGGGGCTCGGCAAATGGCTGATGATGTCGATGTACGAGGTTGTTGTGCAGCTTAAGCTGGAACGGCTGCTTGGAGGCGGCCGTCTTCCAGGCTACCACAAGCATGCGGATACGATGCCGGCGGAAGTATATGTACGCCATGTGCTTGAGGGTAAGCTGAAGGATCCAGTGATGACATTCCTGCTCCGCTGCGGCCGTACACCGGTTAAGCTGGTAGAAAACTATCTTGAGGATGAAGAGTCCCATCATTTCGCAATGCTGATGGAGTGGCGCAATCCGTTTTTATAGCAGGACGTATATTTGATGTTTACGGATCCCCAAATTGGTTAATAATGGTCAAAGATACTTTAAACCGTTAGGGGGAGTCGCTATGAGATTCAAATCGTTCATTGCTGCTGCGGCAATCTCACAAATGCTGTTGCTGTCTGGTTGTCAATTCGGCTGGAGCGGCGCTGAGCAAGAAAAGGACCCAAAGCAAGAGGTCAATGGCAGCAGCGCCCCAGTCATGGCTCATCAAGATAAGGAATCGGTCCTCGTCGAGCTGCTGGGCACCCAAGGCCAACGCATCGGACAAGCCAAGCTGACACAGGTGGACGAAGGTGTACGCATTGAGGTGGAATCGTCGAATTTGACGCCGGGTCCGCACGGTTTTCACGTGCATGAGAACGGCAAATGTGAACAGCCGGATTATCAATCGGCTGGAGGGCATTTCAACCCGCTAGGCCAAAAGCATGGAGTAGGACACCCGCAAGGTTCACATGCCGGTGATCTTCCGAATCTAGAGGTTGATCAAGAAGGCAAGGTCAAACTCGACTATGTTGCCAAGCAGTTGACACTGGAGTCGAATCAGCCTAACTCGCTGCTGAAGGACGGGGGTACCTCTCTCGTCATTCATGAGAAGGCGGACGACAATGTGACTGAACCCGCCGGTAATGCAGGTGCTCGCATCGCTTGTGGCGTAATTCGATAATGGCAGTCTCCAAAGAACGTCCGTCTCGGGTTGTATTTTAAGGCTGCGGCAGTTACCATATTAAGAAAAGCAAAATCATCAGATCAGATTAGGTCTGATGATTTTGCTTTTATCTTATTATTTATGTCTATCATCATAATGCTTGCGAAGACCTAACAAATCGTTGACGGGTTCTGCGCCGTGTTCATTAATGATTACCGTTGGTTCTACGCGAACGCCTCCGAAAGGAAACCCGTGTAAATCAAATTTAATGCCAAACACTGTGGAAAATAGGAAAAGGTCCAGGAATTAACCGAGGAAGATTGTAAAAGGAGATATTGAATACTGAGGACGGCTCATTTTGAGCGGTCCTTTTTGATTATGATACTATTTGAAATTAAATTAATATCCATGATAGAATAGACGTGTGATTATGTAAGCGTATTCAAGTTGATCATTTATTGATTTTTTCTTGCTTTGAACAATTCTAGCTAATGGAGGTATTCAAATGCAAATCAAAAAAACGATCGAAAAGGTTCCTGGCGGTCTAATGGTAGTACCGTTATTGTTCGGAGCCCTGCTGAACACCATTGATCAAATGCACATCCCATTTATTATGAATGGACTCAAGGCGTTGGGGGTGGCGCCAAACGCTGAAGGGTTTTATGAGTTTATGAGAATTGGAGGCTTCTCCGAAGCCTTATTTAAAACAGGAGCGTTAACGCTAATTGCTTTATTCCTGTTCTGCGCAGGAAGTCAAATGAATCTCCGTGTGGGTGGAAGGTCCCTGAAGAAAGGAATTATTTTAACTCTTGTCAAGTATGCGGTGGGGGTAGCTGTCGGTTTTGCATTAGGTTCTATGTTTGATCCCATGTCCGGATTGTTAGGGCTTTCTACAGTTGCTATTATTGGGGCCATGACTAACGGAAACGGCGGAATGTATGTCGCTTTGACCGGGCAATACGGGAATCGTTCGGATGTCGGGGCGGTTTCGGTTCTATCCCTAAACGACGGTCCATTCTTCACCTTGATGGCGCTGGGGTTGATGGGGGCGAACTTCCCGGTCATTGCTTTCGTCGCAGTATTGTTACCTATTGCCATCGGGATGATTCTCGGTAACCTCGATCCGGATATTCGTGAATTCTTGAAGCCGGGAGAAACTTTGCCTGTTCCGTTTTTCGCTTTTGCCTTAGGTGCAGGAATGAATTTATCTAGCTTCTTCAATCCGGAAGTCGTTGGAGCAGGATTGCTTCTAGGAATCATGACGACACTGTTAACGGGGGCGGCCATGGTTCTTGCGTTGAAATTATCTCGTGAGAAAAGCACCATCTCCGGTTGGGCAGAAGCAAGTACCGCCGGCAATGCAGCTGGAACTCCAGCGGCCATCGCCGCAGCCGCGGCTGTATCCGCATCAACGGGAGCAATGAGCGCTGAAATGGCCAAAGCCTATGCCGACCTTGTGCCGATTGCTACGGCTCAAATTTCAATTGCAACACTTTCAACGGCTTTAATGTGTCCATTGGCCGTCATTCTTTGGGATAAATACCAGAAGAGCAAGGGAATCGATGGACGTCTTGATGAAGTATAAACAGTAAATCTTCGAAGGCCCCTAAGGCTGACCTCAGTTCACTCCAAGGGGGTTCTTTATTCCATTTTTCCCTGTTACAATGGAAATAAGAAACATGATTGAAAGCGAGGTTAATACATGAAGACGACTCTTTTGTATGGAACGGAAGGCTTAACGATTGAGGTGCCGGATCACTCGGTCATTGTGGAGCCTCAGCACCTAGAAGGGTTGAAGGATGAAGAGAATGCCGTTAAGGATGCATTGAAATCTCCAATCGGAACGCCACCGCTTCGAGAGATGGTTAAAGAAACGGATACGGTAGCGATTGTGATCAGCGACATCACCCGGCCTACCCCTAATGACAAACTTGTACCGTGGTTAATTCAAGAATTATCACATGTCCCTCACCAGAATTTTGTGATTATTAACGGTACAGGAACTCATCGGGATCAAACGAGAGACGAGTTTGTGCAGATGCTAGGGGAGTGGGTAGTAGACCATATCCGAATTGTAAATAATCACTGTCATGATAAAGAAACGTTAGTGAATGTGGGGAAAAGTGAATTTGGCTGTGATGTTTACTTGAATAAAGATTATGTGCAAGCCGATTTTCGCATTGTGACAGGTTTTATTGAGCCCCATTTCTTTGCCGGTTTTTCGGGTGGACCGAAAGGGATCATGCCGGGCATTGCGGGGATCGAAACAATCCAAACCTTTCACAACGCCCGAATGATCGGAGATCCATTAGCGACATGGGGTAACATGGATAATAATCCGCTGCAAGACATGACGAGAGAAGTGAACCGCTTATGCAAGCCTCACTTCATGCTTAATGTCACGCTGAACGGAGATAAAGAAATTACGAATGTATTTGCAGGAGAACTTTTTGAGGCTCATGACCAGGGATGCGCTTCTGCCAAAGACCATGCGATGATCCGCTGTAATGAGCGATTTGATGTGGTCATTACATCGAATTCTGGGTATCCACTCGATCAAAACCTGTATCAAGCCGTAAAGGGCATGAGTGCAGCTCATAAAATCGTGAAAGAGGGCGGTACGATTATCTCTGCCGCTGAATGCCGGGATGGATTGCCGAACCACGGAAATTATGCAGCCATCCTGCAAATGCGTAAAACGCCGCAAGAAATTTTAGACATGATTAATGACACCGGCTTCCAAATGTTTGATCAGTGGCAAGTTCAGAAGCAAGCCGTGATCCAAGTGTGGGCGGATGTATATGTGTATTCCACGCTGCCCGATGAAGAAATCCAAAAAGCGATGTTCAAGCCAACTGGAAGTATTGAACAAACCCTCGAAGAGCTTAAACAAAAGTATGGGCAAAACATGACGGTGGCTGTTCTGCCGCTAGGTCCATTAACGATTCCTTATGTTGAGGAATAGCCCATCATGAAAAGCCTTCTCGTCACGGGTTACCGTGCTCATGAGCTCAGCATTTTCGATCAGAAGCATAAAGGCATCGTATACATCAAGAAAGCAATTGAAGCCAAGCTCACTCCTCTTGTCGAAGAGGGATTGGAGTGGGTGCTTACTCCCGGTCAGTACGGAGTGGATTTATGGGCATGCGAGGTGGTCATCGGATTAAAAAAGCGGTATCCACACTTGAAGCTTTCCATTATTTCGGCGTATCTCAAACCGGAGGAGAAGTGGAAAGAGGATAAACAGAACTATTTCCGAGACATTCTTAAAGGCGTCAATTATTACGGCACGGTAAGTAAGCAGCCATACGACGGAGTGTGGCAGCTCAAGGCTAGAGATGACCTGCTGCTCAGAAAATCGGAGGGTATACTCCTCTTCTATGATGAAGATGCGGGAGAGGCAAGCCCTAAATATTTCAAACAAAGAGCACTTAGAAGGCAAGAGGAAGACGGGTATCGCTATCTGAGCATTATCGCGGAGGACGTCCAAAGTATCGCTGACGAGGAACAACGGAATTTGTTAGACTCGTACTAAATCCTGCTTTGAAAACATTAGAAAAGCAAAAGTAAAAGGAGCTTGCCTTTAAGGAGGCCACTGAAAAAGTCCTCTTTAAGAAAACAGGTATGGTTCCTCACTAAGTGAGGAGACCGTACCTGTTTTCCTATATAATTGAGGTATAAAAAATAGTGGGTGAGTTTAATGATTCAAAAACCACAAGCAATGATCATAAGTCCATTTATGGATATATATAACCTAGTCGTCCCGAAGGATAACTTGTTGCGTCAAATTAACGAACTCATTGATTTCTCCTTCGTTTATGATGAGCTTAAGGATAACTATTGCCTGGATAACGGACGAAATGCCATTAATCCTATTCGCATGTTTAAGTATTTACTATTGAAATCAATCTATGACCTGTCTGATGTTGATGTGGTAGAGCGATCAAAATATGACATGTCATTAAAGTATTTTCTCCATATGGCGCCTGAAGAAGCTGTGATTGAATCCAGTTCTTTAACAAAATTTCGGAAGTTGCGTTAAAAGACCTTAGCCTGTAGATCTATTGGTCAATAAAACAGTAGAAATCGCCATTGAAAAGGAAATCATTAAAAGCAAGGCTATTATCGTCGATGCGACCCATACGAAAGCTCGTTACAACCAAAAGTCCCCTAAAGAAATTCTGTTGGACCGCTTAAAAAAAGCTGAGAAAAGCCGTTTACAGAATAGATGAATCCATGAAAAACAAGTTCCCGTCAAAAACCACAACAGACGTATCAGAAGATGAGATTGACTACTGTCAAAAACTTATTCACGCCATTGAAAACGAAGGCAGTATTTCCGCGTTTCCAAAAGTGAAAGAACAACTAAACCTTCTGAAAGAAACCGTCGCTGATGATAGTGAGCATTTGAAAATCTCAGCAGACCAAGATGCCGCAGTTGGCCACAAGAGCGCGGACACCTCGTTTTTTGGATACAAGACACACATTGCCATGACTGAGGAAAGAATTATTACAGCCGCTACGATTACCACTGGTGAAAAGAATGATGGAAAGCAACTACAAACGTTAATTGAAAAGAGTAAGGCAGCCGGCATAGTGGTGGAAACGTCATTGGAGACACCGCTTATTCGGAAAAAGATAACATCACATACAGCAAAGAAAACGAAATTAAATTAGTGGCTAAATTAAACCCTTTGATTACGCAAGGAAACCGACGGAAAGCTCGACAAGGCAAGAAAGGCGTGGGCGTGAACCAAACAGATACCTATTACTTTGATATTGAAAAATGCAAAAGATGTCCATTTAAGGATGGGTGCTATAAAGAAGGAGCTAAAAGCAAAAGTTATTCGGTGAGCAGTAAATCCAATGAACATACCGAACAAGCCACCTTCCAAGAAAGTGAGTATTTCAAAGTAAAATCCAAAGAACGGTATAAAATTGAAGCAAAAAACAGTGAATTAAAACACAGACACGGGTATGATGTAGCTTCATCCTCGGGTCTAACAGGCATGGAAATACAAGGAGCAATGGCGATTTTTACAGTTAACTTAAAAAGAATATTAAAACTAACAGATTGATTAAAGCCGAGGTCATACAGAACCAAAGTTGGCAAAAAAGACGACTTCTCATTCAAAAAAATTGAATAAGAGTCGTCTTTTTGTTGAGAAAATTAGTTGCTCCGAAAAAAACGCAAGTTCTTCAGTGGCCTCCCTTTAAGGCCGCTCCTTTTTGCGATGCCGCTCAGCATCATACGGCATCAAGTCGACTGTATTCACTTGCGTATTCTTCGCATCTGTTCCTCCGGTCAAGGCAGTTTCAAGGAAGCACGGTATAAGCGATTGTCCCATTCTACCGTGGCGCCAAGCGTTTCAGATACAAATCGCAGCGGTACGTACATTCGGCTGTCCTCCAGGATCTGCAGCGGCACGGGAACGGAGACATCTTTACTGTTGACCGTAGCGGCTGAGCTGCCATCCTGCAGCTTCATCGTAACAGCGCCGCTCGAAATGACAGCAGTCCTGGTTGCGGTATCCCATTGGAATTCGGCATTCAGCGCAGTGATGAACGGCCGGATCGGAACCATAGTTGTATCTTTCACGATAAAGCCTTGAAAATCAGGTATATACCGATCGTCAATTTCAATTTGTACCTTAGGCTTATCCAGCTTGCGTACAACGAGCACATTGCTCAGCTTCCTGCCGGGAGCAGTCAACGTCTGGCCGTTGGCATATAACGCGGAGCTAGCCCCACCGTCCATGTTCATCGCCTCTTTCAGCTGAAGCTGAACTACGATAGCGGCGAGCTGAGACATGGTTGCTGCAGGAACCGTTCCCATCACCAAGCGACCGTTAGCGTCGATACCGACAAAGCTCCTTGCTGCAGCCGATCGAGTGAGTTTCGGGTCTGTGAAGCCATCCCGACTGAAATTGAGATCGACGATGCCGCCAGTGACTAGCTTGGGTCCCACACCGATGGCGGTAAGCCAGTCTTTAGCATCCATGCTGCGGCCATCCTGACTTTTGGCCAAAAGCTCTAACGTGACCGTATTGCCCACCTTCAGCTGGGGAAGCAAGTTTTGGCGGTTATTGGTGCTGCTGCCGACGAACAAGACGTAGCCATCTTCAGGCACCGGTACGGCATTCTCTGTGATTCGCGTGATTCGGCCCTCTCTCACAACAACTTTAGTTCCGTTCGGAAAGCCGATCCAACTGCCGTAGTCTGGCGTATACCATATGACTTGGTCGGTATTTGCGGATCCGTAGTATTTATTTACTCCCCATGGGCTCACCGTATACTTGCGGGAGCCTTCACTGACGTGTACAGCGATATCGAAATCGATGAACTCAATATTCGCTGCCTTATCCTTGTTCAGGTACAACGTTTGATTTTCCCCGGAATGAACCAGCTCTCCCGATTCCAGCAGTGCGCCGTTGGGGTACCTGATGTAGGGATTGGACTCATATGCATTGAAAAAAGTGCCGTTAACAGCTGCTACCGCCTGTTCTCTGTCTATGATGGTAGCGAACGGCTCATCATGCCCGATTCCTCCTTTTGCCAAGGCAGGGGAAAGCTCCAGCATCGGATCGGTCAAATTAATGGTGACAACGTTGACCTTGAATGCTTTGCCCAGAGCTGTTACCTGTACGATATTGGATGTTACGGAGGAGGACGATTGAGCCAACCCCAGTGAACTTCCTCCAAAGAGGGCAGCGGTCAGCATCAGAGTCATGCCGATTTTTAACCTTTGAATGTGGAACATCCTTTTAATCTCCTTCATTTGTCGTTATGCTGCGGGAAAGACTTCCGGCATTTCCGGCATTCTATACCATTCGGACGAGCCTCTCCAATTATGAACGTTCAGCTTCCCTGTGATTCAGCGAAGCCGCTGCATGGTTCAATAAATAGGAGAGAGCTAAGTCAAAGCAGCGACGGCTGTTCAGACTTAGCTTTTTTTTTTGAAACCTGATGAATGGGTTGACCGTATTAAATCGGCAATAGAATATCGAAAAAACAGTAAAAATGACGAACTTTGTCGAAAAAGTTATTTATAAAGGAGTTTAATTCATGGTTGGGTTTCTATTTATTATAATATATCATCTTCTTTTGTTGTACATCGGATGGAACGGATGGATTTGGTTAAAAACAACATGGGGCGAAACAAATCGCATCAAATACATGTATGTGGTTGCTCTTCTGCTGTTGGCCTATTCCTTTTTCTTGGGTCGCTGGTTAGATGAAAGTCTGATCCTAACGATGATTACGGCTCTCTGGCTTGCTCTGTTTTTTTTCTTAATCCTGCTGCTTCCACTGGCTAATCTCACGGTAGCTATAGCTCGTTTTATTTGTATTTCCAAAGAAAAAGCCGTCAAATGGACCGGGTTTGCAACATTATTTGTAATAATGAGTTTACTTGCTTATGGAGTCTTTAACGCCTATAGCCCGGTTGTCCGAAGCTATGAAATCAACATTCCTAAGAAGGTTGAAGGAAAACAGCGTCTTAAAATCATCATGGCTTCGGATACGCATTTTGGAGCTCTCTCCGGAGCAGCCCATGCGAAAAATCTTGTGGAGCAGATCAATTCTTTAGAGCCCGATCTGGTATTATTCCCGGGGGATATTATCGATGATGACGTGCACCAGTTTCTTAAAAAAGACATACCGCACATCCTAGAGCAAATCAAAGCCCCGGTATATGCGTCTTTAGGAAATCATGACCGGTTAGAAGGAAACGTGGACTTGATTACGATTCTTCAAGATAGCGGTATGAATGTTTTATACGATGAAACGATACTCCTTGATGAGCAGTTCACCCTTATCGGAAGGAAAGACCGAAGAGACCAGCCTCGTGCAGAGCTTGCCGAATTAATGAAGAAAGTGGATCTATCCAAGCCGGTTATTCTTCTTGATCATCAGCCTTACGATTTGGATATTGCACAGAAGAATGGCGTTGATTTGATGGTGTCTGGACATACACATCGAGGACAAATCGCCCCTGCGCATTGGATTACACAAAAAATGTATGAAAATGATTGGGGATATCTAAAGAAAGGACAGCTGCACACGGTTGTCTCTTCCGGATACGGTTTTTGGGGGCCCCCTATTCGTATCGGTTCACGCTCTGAAATTGTCCAAATCGATGTTACTTTCGATCCTATGAAAAACTAGCCGGTTTATCAAAAACGAAAATAAACACTTCAAAGCACTTATCCTATGGGTAGGTGCTTTTTTGGTATTGAAAACCATTTATGGGGGTACTAATATAATAGTCCATCAGAAAGTGCAAACGTTTGAAAGGAAGGGATCGAATGGGTACGCTTTGGAAACAATTCAAAAAAGCTTCCAAACATTCCCCATCCAACTTGCAAAATATCCAAGTAAATGAGGATAATAAAAAGCTCTTAAAAATCAGCTTGCGAGAAAATCTTCAAGAGGTCAAAGAAGCTTTCGGAAACAGCTGCGATTTAGTGATTAGGGAATTTCTCATCGGTTCGGAAGGAAATATCAGAGCAGCGATCATCTATACTGACGGATTGGCTGACTCGAAAGAGACTTTAGAAGCCTTGATGGCCGAAATTAGCGATACTCGAATCGATAAGCAGATGCTCTCCAATTCTAATCCAATAAGTCTATTGAAGGACTTTTCCCTCGCCATTGGACAAGTGAAATCTGTCTATGATTTTGAAGCTTTATTGATCGCTGTTTTGTCCGGAGATACCGTGATATTGCTTGATGGACAGACGGAAGGTCTTATTGCCAGTCAAAAAGGCTGGAATGACCGCAGCGTTACAGAACCCGAGTCTCAAAGCATGGTCCGAGGACCAAGAGAAGGCTTTACGGAAACATTACGCACCAATACGGCATTGATTCGCCGCAAAATCAAGGATCCGAATTTATGGTTAGAGAATAAACAAATAGGGCGAGTGACCAGAACAGACATTGGGATTATGTATATAAAAGGAATCGTAAACGATAAAGTTTTGGAGGAAGTACGCGCAAGGCTTGATCGAATAGATATAGATGCCATCTTGGAGAGCGGATATATCGAGGAATTGATCCAAGATGAAACATGGACCCCCTTTCCTACAATGTATAATACCGAACGGCCCGATGCGGTTGCAGCCTCTTTATTGGAAGGGAGAGTTGCCATTCTAGTGGATGGCACTCCATTTGTACTATTGGTGCCGGCGTTGTTTACGCAATTTTATCAGGCTAGTGAGGATTATTACCAGCGTGCAGATTTTGCCACGCTTCTTAGGGTTCTACGTTATATATCTTTCTTTATCGCGTTGCTTGTACCGTCTTTTTATATTGCAGTGACGACATACCATCACGAATTGCTGCCCACAGCATTACTCATTGGATTAGCCTCTCAACGTGAAGGGGTTCCCTTTCCTGCTTTTATTGAAGCTTTAATGATGGAAATCACCTTTGAGATTCTGCGGGAAGCAGGGGTAAGAATGCCTAAAACGATCGGACAATCGGTTTCGATCGTAGGCACATTAGTCATTGGTCAAGCCGCGGTAGAAGCAGGGCTTGTCTCCGCTGCAATGGTTATGGTTGTTTCTATCACTGCGATATCTAACTTTGTCATTCCTTCCTTCAATATGGCGATTTCAATAAGAATGCTGCGATTTTTTCTCATGGGGCTTGCGGCTACCTTTGGTCTGTATGGCATAACGATCGGTCTGATTGTGCTTGTGCTGCACTTGTGCAGCTTGCGGTCCTTCGGAGTTCCTTACATGTCGCCTTTTGCACCCTTTAATGCAGCTGGGCAGAAGGATACGATTTTTCGTTTCCCCCAGTGGGCGTTATACTCACGTCCTCGTTTAATCAGTCAAAATAATGTGATCCGTGCACAAAATAGACCTACTCCGAAACCGGAAACAGAATAGGCTGATCCGATTTGAATAAAGGAGTTTGAGAGATGAGTAAAAGAATGGTCTCAGTCTTACTATTATTCGGCTGCATCGCCTTGCTCAGCGGCTGTTGGAACCGTCGTGAATTGAATGATATTTCTGTAGCCGTTGCCATGGGGTTAGATAAAAGCGGGGAGGAATATATCATGTCTGTTCAGATGGTGAATCCGAGCGAAGTCGCGGCCAAAGTCGGAGGGGGGAAGGGGGCGGCTGTCGTCACGCTTACGGAGAGAGGCGACACTGTGTTTGAAGCGCTTCGAAGAATAACGACCCAAACACCTAGAAAGCTTAATCTCTCCCATCTAAGAGCTGTTGTCTTTGGCGAGGAATTGTCAAAAGAAGGGATAGGTAAAACCCTTGATTTTTTATCAAGAGACCATGAAACCAGAACCGATTTTTCAATTTTACAGGCTAAAGGCTCAACGGCTGAACAAATACTGCGAGTGTACACGATGCCGCAGGAAATTATCCCTGCCAATAAAATATTCAAATCCCTGGAAACATCGGAAGAAGTTTGGGCAGCTACTGCGAAAGTGACCTTAGATGAATTAATATCTAATATCACGAATGAAGGAAAACAGCCAGTGATCACAGGTGTTGTCATCACTGGGGCTAAAGAATCTGATCAAATCGAAACGAAAGAAAATGTCGAAAAGATAAAACCGATGGCCAGTATACGGATTACCAATCTGGCTGTGTTTAAAACGGATAAATTGATTGGCTGGTTAAACGAAGATGAAAGTAAAGGCTATAACTATATACAGAATGAGGTGAAAAGTACAGTTGGTCATGTGTCTTGTCCGGGTGGCGGGAAATTATCTATGGAGGTGATTCGCTCGGACACAAAAATGAAAGGTCAAATGATCAACGGAAAACCACAAATCGATATCGCTGTGCGTCTTGAACAAAATATGGGGGATGTTGAATGCGCTATCGATTTATCCAAACTTGAAACACTCAACGAGTTAGAAAAAATATCGGAAAAAGCGGTGAAAAGAAATATCGAAGCTGTTATTCATAAAGCGCAGAAAATATACAAATCGGATATTTTTGGCTTCGGAGAAGCGATCCATCGTTCAAGCCCTAAAGCCTGGAGAGAGATGAAAAAGGATTGGGACAAAGAGTTCGTCAATCTCCAAGTACATGTTAAGGTCGACGCGAGAATTCGTCGTTTGGGTACCATTTCAAATTCGTTCCAAGATAAGCTGAAGGAGTAATTCCATGTGGGTCATTACAGGAATTCTTGCCGCAGGTATCGTCATCGCTGTATTTGAAGTGCCCCCTCTATTGAAAAGAAAATTAAAAAAAGAGCTATTCGTATTTCTCTTTCTTTTAGTTTTTGGGATGGGGTTAAGTATTGCCCAAGTTATGCATGTGAACATTCCAAACCCATTGGATTGGATAAAGGTAGTTTATAAACCGCTTAGTGATGTCATATACGGGATGCTGCAGTGAGGGGAGGTTAAGACATGTTTGAAGATGGAAAAATTGGTGTTCGCCAATATACCGTATTGACTACTTTATTTACGATTGGCACCTCTATTCTGATTGCCCCGTCAGGACTTGCTGCCGAAGCGAAGCAGGATGCATGGATTGCCTCTGTGATCGGGATAGGAATGGGGCTGCTCATCATACCGCTATATAACGCACTAGGGATTCGGTTTCCTAGGATGACCATCGCACAATATACGGAGGAGATCTTAGGAAGGTGGGTAGGTAAAACCGTTATTCTATTGTACATCACATTCTTTTTCATTCTTACGGCACTTATGATTTCGACCTTGGGGTATTTTATTGCATCGCAAATCCTCCCGGAAACCCCTATTCAGTTCATTATTATCCTTTGTTTGTCGGTTGTTATTATGGCCGTTCGTCTTGGACTTGAAGTATGGGCACGTGCAGCGGAAATATTTTTCCCTTGGATCATTCTGCTGTTATTAATACTTCTGATTACCCTATTACCTGAAGTTAAATTGCTAAAGCTGCAGCCTATGTTCGAAGAGGGGTTTAAACCTATACTACGTACAGCTTTTACTTTTTTCGGGCTGCAGCAGCCTGTTATACTGCTCATGATTTTCCCTTATGTAAAACAGACGAAACGGGCTGGAAGGGGGTTATTTACGGGGACGCTCCTGGGAGGATTAATGTTAATATTAATTACGATTTTATGTATTGGGGTGCTAGGGGCAGACTTAACGGCGAGAAGCACGTATCCTAGCTTTTCTCTAGCTAAAAAAATAGGACGGTCAGAAGCCGTATTGGCTGGACTGTGGTTTATCTCCATTTTTTTTAAAATAACGATTTGTTTCTACGCTTCGGCATTAGGGCTTGCTCAGACATTCAAATTAAAAGATTATCGACCATTTCTTTTGCCGCTTGGCATGATTATGACGGTTCTTTCTCTTCTCGTATATCCAAACCAAACTTATGCGCAAATATTTATTAGAACCATATGGACGCCTTATGCGTTAACCTATATGGTCATTTTTCCTGTGGTTTTATTCATCGTGGCACGGATGCGTAAAAAAACGGGAACATGATGTGAAAATAGATGCAAAATCCATAAAGATATAATAGTTGGTTCATATTCCTGTCATACTTTTTCTGTACAATGAGCAGATGACACTCAAAGGAGGAACCGATTCATGACAAGCTTGCCGCAAGCAAACCCGACACGTCATTTTTCCATACAAGAAATTTTGAAGGTACCTGATCTGGATATTTATCAGCAGATGGTATGTATGGTGTTAAGTACATATATCAATACCGCAACTTCAGGCATTCCCTCGGTAGCCGAGATTGCCGTTCAGGGAAGAATGAGCTTCAAGGAGACGACTACCGCCCTGCAGCGTCTGGCGGAGCAGAAGGTGCTGCCGCATAAAGTGTTCCGGGATATTGTGGGCGATTTCGGCGACTATCGTTTGTCTTGGGCTGCTAAAGGTTTGCTTCTTTATATCCAAGATCACCCTCGTGCGACCCTGCAAGAACTGTTGGACATGTCGATGAATGATAAAGAAGTAATTTGTCAGGAGCTAGAGTCCTTAAGACAGTACGGTTATTTTGGAGAGGAGAACGAAGGCTTAATAGCTGAATTTAAGGAAGCGATATGATAGATATGATCAAAACGCCTCGGTACGGGGTGTTTTTTTGTTGATATATGTCGTATTTTAAGGCTTCAGACATATGGCTGAAGCCGTATCATAAGTCCGTCACCCTATGTACTTAACCAAAACCCTTACCTATAATTGTAAATTATGCACAGCATCAGGTTCATCTGTAGGGTATGATCCTCTGCTATGTATTTGCATTGACAACGAAAATCGTTGAATCCAGGACGTTCCGGTGAAACGGACGTCTTTGTTTTTGATGGTGGAAGAGGTTATTACTTGGGATGTAACAGGCTGTATCTCGATGCTTGCGGCAATTGTGCTTCTGGGTGGAGGGGCTGTATGGGCGGTAAAGCAGCAGCGGAAGAGAAGATGCATGGCCGGATATCTCCCAGCCTGCTTTTTTGCCGCCGCTCAGATTAGCGGGTGCCGAATGATGATTTTAATATGGTTGTTCCTACAGCCCCGGTACTATGCACAAGTTGATTGATAGCACCGGGGTTGTGTTGTTCCGAGAGCAAAGGAGAATTTTCGAATGAAGACCTGATATGGTATGATAAAGGTACTACGCTCTGGGAGAATATTAATGGTTAAAAAACTAGGCTTAGCGATCCTGTATATAGGGATTGCCTTTATGATTTACATCTATGGGGAAGTTATTTTGGCATGGTTTCAGCAGACTACTAATGTGACCCTGGTTATGTTAATCGCTACTTTAATGGCATTGTTCCCGGTCATTCCGTATCCTATCGTCGGAGGAGTCATCGGTGCGGCATTTGGGCCTGTTCTGGGAGGGGTCATTACTTGGGTAGGCTCTACTTTGGCCTCTATCCTCATGTTTTTGTTTGTTCGTTATGGTTATCAAGAATGGGGAGAAAGAGTACTGCATAGCCGCAACAGTTTGGGTAAAATCACCGTGCTGTTTGAGAAAAATGCGTTTTTGACGATTCTCTTTACCCGGTTGATTCCATTTGTACCCTCTATTGTTGTCAATATATATTCGGCTTTAAGCCGGGTATCGTTCACTGCTTATGCCATAGCCTCCTCCATAGGCAAAATACCGGCGATGCTGCTTTTTGCTTTGATTGGAGACAGCTTGATGACTGAGCCAAGAAATATCGTAGTAACCATTGGCGTGTATGGCGCTTTTCTCGGAATTACTTTATTGATTTATAATATATGGAAAAAAAGCCGGGGACAGGCGGTACAAAATCAAGAAGTGACGTAGCCCTACGGTATCGGCATCCCCTCAGAAAAACTGAAAATAACCCGAAATAGTATGATGTGAGCAAGAGGGTTGCTGTTACCAGACTTCGGACCTGACGAAAACGAACTTAGGAGTGTAACTATGGAGAGTGAAGTGGAGTTAGCTGTGGAAAAAATTGAGCAGCTTAATATTCGTAATCAAAGAGCAATGATGGAATTGATAAAAAGAAGTCTGAAGATGAATGACGATGAGTTTAATAAAGAGCTGCTTCTCGCCTACGCTCATCAAAACCCCGTCCATATCCTAGAAGTGGCAGTGGCTCTGCAGTATGAAGATATCATTAAGACATTACCGGAAAAGTTTGTTTAGTCATCATATCACTTTATGCATATGAACAAAGGTTGGAGAGGATAGTCTAAGCTGTCGAACGTCAGTGGGGGCTATCCTCATTGATTTATGGCGGTAACATATCAAGAAAAAAGATGAGTACTACATTTTACCATATATAGCTAATCTTATATAATCATGCTGAGCAATATTAATCCATGAAGTGTATGAGGAGAATTCGCACATGCAAGCTTTGCAAGGTGATAATAAAGAGAGACTCAGGGAGGTGGATATTCTTCGCGGCTTTGCCGTACTGGGCATTTGCTTAGTTAATATACCGGAGATGCTCGGTAGTGGCATTGCCTTCGTTTCGGACCATACCGGTACCGATGCGTTCGTCCGTCTTCTGTACGATATGTTGGTACAGACCAAGTTCTATACACTTTTCGCCTTCTTATTCGGGCTGAGCTTTTATTTGTTCATGCGAAGCGCAGAGCGGCGCGGCTTAGCTGCCAAGACATTGATGACAAGGCGTCTGCTGCTGCTGTTTCTTATCGGTATGATCCATGGTGTGGTCCTATGGTTTGGGGATGTACTGCATACATATGCCATTCTAGGATTCATCTTAATGCTTTTCTACAAGAGGAAAGAGAAAACAATGTTGATCTGGAGCTGGAGTTTGCTCATACTCTCCGGGTTGATCATCATTGCGTCCACCTTGCTTGCCATCGTGTTCGTGCCGGAAGAGCTAAGCAAGCCTATTTTCCAAACCATCCCAAACCTAGGTGAGCGCATCGACTTTTTGCTAACCTACAGCACCATGAACTTGTTATTAAGGGGCCCGGAGATTATGGGATTATTTCTGTTAGGCCTTTATGCGGGCAAGAAGGGGTGGTTTGAGGGAAAGGGTCTTTCTAAGAACATCCTAAGGCGCTGGCAATGGATCTCGCTATTGCTAACCCTGCTCTTCTTTATTCCAATGGTAAATCATTATATGTATAGTGCTTCTTATAATCCTAATTATGTTTACCATTACACGTATTTGTCCGGCAAAACGATGGCGGTATTCTACTTTTGTACTCTGCTGCGTCTGATTCAATCGCTGGGTGAGCAAAGATTGAACGGCCTTGCTGCTGTCGGGCGGATGGCGTTCACGAATTACTTGACGCAGTCCATAATCACGATGCTTATCCTATACGTTGTATTGCGGGATGCCAGTTTGTGGCCTCTTTGGGCTTGCTTTATATATTCCGTACTCCTTTTGATACTTCAAGTCGGCTGGAGTCAGGTATGGCTTCGTCGCCATGGCATGGGGCCGTTGGAGTGGGTATGGCGCGCGGGAACGTATTGGAAAAGGCCAACCCTGCGAGAGAAGCAGGCCGATTCGAAGTCATGAGGTACAGTACAGGCGGCATCGACATCGCTAACGAACAAAGAACCGGATTTTGATGGTTCTTTTTTTGTTTGGAATAGTACAATGCGTATCCAAAGGGGGAACACATAAAGGGACCCCCATTATCTAAGATAACGGAACGCCCCTATGTTGATAGTGACATATTCAATGTACTAACCGCACTCCATTCCTTTATATACCTCTGAGTTCCCGCATGTCCTTTAACTTTTGGTGGACATGCTTCGCTAACCTAATCCAACGGACTCATCTCCTTTACAGAATGATGTGGTATTTGAAATTCAATTCAAGTTTGCTCAAGATTGCAAGCTCAAATTGAAGCTTGTAAACCAAATGTTATGGTCCCATATGGATCACCTCTGACTATCAAAGTAAAATGTAAACGCAACCATCGGCTAGTCTGACCTCCTTGGTCATATAGTAAATCAAAGGTATAAGATTTGTAAATATTCAGAAAAGTCCGAAAAAAGAGAAAAAATCTATTTTTTCTGCGTCTTTCGCGATATTTCGTTAGCTTTCCTTATTTTTCTACAAAAAATTGTCCAGATATCGTTGAACCCCAAGACTATTTAGTTATGAATTGGTATAATTAAACTGAAAATGTAAACAACTTATTGGAACGAAGTCACAAACAATCGAAACGCGGAAGGTCATGAAGATGAGTGTAATAAAGGATTTTTTGCTGCAGCTGATGCTTATCGCACTACCCACGTTTACTTACCATACCTTCTTTGCGGAAAGGTTTAAGGATCATAAAAATGAAAAGCTAGTTATGTCAGCCTTATGGGGTATAGCTGTCATTTTTTGCATGTCCTTTCCAACGATCTTTGGTCAAGGCTACCGATTGGATATAAGGATTATTCCTGTCTTGCTTGGAACGTTATACTGTGGATATAAAACAGGTATATTTTTAACGTCTCTTGTCATCGTTTATCGGTTTTATATGGGAGACGACTTGGGATTTTATATTACGGTTCTTGCCTTATTATCCGCGGTGCCTGTGATCATACTTTTTCAAAAATCGTTTGACAGATCAAAAAAAAATAAAAGGGTTTACATGGCAGTAGTACTCTCTTTATACTCCACGATTGCAGGAATTGTTTGGTTTTGCATTGTAAGAGGTTTTACGATAGAAAGTCTAGTAGTACAGGGCATTCATGTCATTTTTATAGCGGTGTTTACTGGTTTTTTCACCATTTTAAACGAAAATATCAGGGAGATTCACCGGCTGCGATCAGAGATACAAAACTCGGAGAAGCTACGGGTTATTAGCGATCTAAGCAGTGTTTTCGCCCATGAAATCAGAAACCCTATGCAGGTTGCTCGAGGCTTTCTACAGCTTCTCCATGCACCTGATTTATCTGAAAAGAAAAAAGAGTATATCCAATTATCCATCGAAGAATTAGATCGTGCCAACGAAATTATTAACGATTTGTTGTTATTTGGAAAACCGACAACGAACATTTCTCAAAGAATAGACGTAGGGCATCAATTACGACGCGTTATCAAAATGATTGAAACGTATTCCATATCCCATGATGTCATAATGAAAACGAATATTAGTGATGACTGTTGGATTTATGCTAATTCTCAAAAATTGAACCAATCTCTTATTAATATTTTGAAAAATGCGATTGAATCTATGCCGATGGGTGGAGTGGTTTGGGTCAATTGCAGCCCAATAGGTGATGAGTATATTGAGATTAGTATTAAAGATCAAGGAATCGGGATGACAAAAGAGCAGATTGCTCGACTTGGATCTCCGTTTTATTCCCTAAAAGAAAGCGGAACAGGATTAGGGATGATGGTTAGTTTTCAAATTATCCGGTCTTTTGAAGGAAAGGTAAGAGTGAGCAGCGAAAAAGACATAGGAACGGAATTTTCTATTATGTTACCGAAAGTAAAATAAAGAAATGGATATGACTCTTTTGTTTAGGATGACCTTGAGATATGATAAAATGGTAGGGATTATTTACCATTATAACACTATAAATGACAGGGAGAAGGAGTAACAAGATGGACTATGTGAAACTTGGATCTACCGGCATGGACGTTTCGAGGCTTTGCCTTGGCTGCATGAGTTATGGGACTCCCGAAAGAGGTTCTCACGCTTGGACACTGAACGAAGAACAGAGTCGGCCGTTCATTAAGAAGGCGTTGGAGCTTGGGATCAATTTCTTTGATACGGCGAATGTATATTCCGACGGCACAAGCGAGGAAATTGTCGGACGAGCCTTGAAGGACTTCGCCAAGCGAGACGAAGTGGTCATAGCGACCAAGGTACATGGCCGCATGCGGCCCGGTCCCAACGGTGCGGGGCTTTCACGTAAGTCCATCATGAGTGAGATTGATAAGAGCCTTAAACGTCTGGGTACCGATTATGTCGATCTCTATCAGATTCACCGCTGGGATAATCATACTCCGATCGAAGAGACGCTTGAGGCGCTTCATGACGTCGTGAAGGCCGGCAAAGCACGTTACATAGGAGCTTCCTCAATGTATGCTTGGCAATTCCTCAAAGCCCTTCATATTGCCGAGAGCAAGGGTTGGACACGTTTCGTTACGATGCAAAACTATCTTAATCTACTGTACCGTGAGGAGGAGCGTGAGATGCTGCCTCTTTGCCGGTCGGAGAAGATCGGTGTGATCCCTTGGAGTCCGCTTGCGCGGGGAAGACTGACACGGGATTGGGTTGAAACCAGCGCACGTTCGGAAACGGACGAGTTCGGTAAATCGCTCTATGCAACAACAGCTGACGCGGATCGCAAAGTCGTTGAACGGGTGGCGGAGATTGCGGCGAAGCGGAACGTTCCGCGTGCGCGGATTGCGCTCGCATGGGTGCTGCAAAAGGAGCCGGTCACGGCACCTATCATCGGAGCAACCAAGGAGCATCATTTGGACGATGCGATCGCCGCTCTTTCGATCAAGCTGACGCAGGATGAGATTGAGAGCTTGGAAGAGCCTTATGTTCCACACCCGGTCATGGGCGGATTAAATTAAAAGTATATCACTGCTTATAGAGGAGACATCTTTACAGGTGTCTCTTTTTTGTATGTTGCCATTTCATCAGTTTAGTTATATACTAACGTTAAGTTTAGAGCTAAACTGTTTGGGTAAGGATAAGAAAGAGAGGTGATACGAGTGTCGGAGAACAGCGAACTCAATGCACTAACCAAACAGGACGAACGACGAGGGATTTTGTTGTGGTTCCGGCTGTCCCGTTTTTATAATCAGAGTATCCGTGAAACCAATCATCACTTGAAAAAATGGAATATGACAGCAGCACAGTTTGACGTGCTTGCCCAAGTTGGTGCGGCGGGACGCATTACGCAGCAGGAGCTGGCCGAGAAGCTTGTTGTCACCAAGGGAAATATTACCCAATTGATTCACAAAGTGGAGGAGCTTGGCTGGATCGAACGCGAGCAAGATTGGAAGACGAAGTACGTATCGCTTACAGAAGCCGGCAAAGCTTTGTTTGATGATGTGGTTCCGCTGCAAGAACGGTTCCAGGCTGCTCAATTCGGCAAACTGAATTCATCGGAACAAAAACAATTGGTTGCATTGTTAAAAAAACTGCAATCGTGAAAGGATGGTTAAGCATGAACGTTAAAGGCATTCATCATTTATCCGCAATGACAGGAAACGCTCCGGGAAATTTTAAATTCTACACAGAGGTACTCGGTATGCGGCTCGTCAAGAAAACGGTAAACCAAGACGATACAACCGCTTATCATTTGTTTTATGGAGACGAGAGAGGGAATCCGGGGACGGAGCTTACGTTCTTTGATTTTCCAGGGGTCGGCCCTACGAGCCCAGGTATAAGCAGCATCTCGGGCACATCACTGCGTGTACCGAGTGACGCCGCACTTCGTTATTGGATTGAGCGCTTTACTGAACATGGCGTAAAGCATTCAGCCATTACCGAATTTGCAGACCGTAATGTCATTTTCTTCGAGGATCCTGAAGGCCAAAAGCTAGCGCTTGTATCCGATGAGACAAATGTGGGCGTGATAGGTGGTATTCCATGGGATAAAAGCCCGGTACCGGCTGAATTCGGCATCATTGGATTAGGCCCCGTGAAGCTTACCGTAAGGAAGCCGGATTCAACCCTGGCAGCGCTTCGTCTTATTGGATTTACGGAGAAAAAACGGATTCCCGCACTTGTGGAAGGACAGGACGATATCATCATCATGCAAACGGGAGAAGGAGGGTCTGGAGCGGAAGTACAGGTTGAGCCGCGCAGCGATCTCCCTGTAGGACGTCAAGGCAAAGGGGGCGTTCATCATGTGGCTTTCCGTGTGGAAGACAAGCAGGAGCTTCTGTCCTGGATCGAAATCTTGAACAAAGCAGGATTGCCAAACTCTGGATTTGTGGAAAGATATTATTTCCGTTCCTTGTACTTCCGCGAGCCGAACGGTATTTTGTTTGAACTTGCGACCGATGGTCCGGGATTTGCTACAGATGAACCTTACGAGTCTTTAGGCGAATCCCTTGCCCTGCCGCCGTTCTTGGAGAATCAGCGCAAGTCGATTGAAGAGAACCTGAAGCCGCTGGAAACTAAGCGTTAATATAAAATGAGATGGTACCCAAAGGGAGTCCCAAGGCTTTATTAAGCTTTTGGGACTTCCTTTGGATAGAACGGGAAAAGAGCTTCCTTGACGGTTCGTGCTTATGAGACCGCACTTGTAATAACATGTATGTTTTAAAGAGATACTACCAACAACCTCCAGCCTATCTTCATATAGCGGAATGAATGGTGAGTATACGTGAACTTTAAAGCATCAGGAATGATTAAAAAGGTATTGCGAATTAGCATTCTTCTCGGGATTGCGGGATTTATCACCTATGTGTTGGCTTATTTCGGATTGCATCGCGATAGCGATGGAAGCTTTATGCTGACTCCCAATTTCTCCTACCGTACCGATGTCGTTGTGGTCGGCACGGAGCTGGAGGGGATGTATTTGGCTCAAAGAGCGAAGCAGGAAGGGCTTAATGTACTCATATTGGAAACCAAGAACCATTTAGGCGGCCAGCTTTTGCAGGGAGAGATGTTCTATCTGGACGGGACCTTTGACGATCAGGGCAGCTCCTTGGTCCAAGGCGGTATGAAGGAACTGTTTCGCCAATATGAACTTGGAGCTATTCGGAAAAAGACGCAGTTCGCTCACTATTTTCATCGTTTGATTGACCGGATTCCGATCGAAAAGAATGCTGTGATCGAGGATGTGCAAGCAGACAAGGGCAAGATCGTTTCTATTCAATATGTAAACCGGCACGGGATGAAAAGAGCAGTGTACCCTCGCTATGTCATTGACAACTCGGATGACGCGGCTCTGATTCGTAAGCTGAACATAGAACCGCTTCCGGGGCTGGAGGCTCTATATGGAGGGCAGGAGCGGGAATACATGAGCGCCACCTTTATGATGCGTTTCAAGGGCGTGAATTGGCATCGATTTTACAGCCACTTTTGGGAAATGGATAAGCTGGATCGGGTGAACCGTTACGGACCCGAAACGTATGTCGATTCCAATCTCGCCTACGGTTTTCCTCCGATCGTTTCGGCTTACGAGTTAAAAAACAAGGAATGGCTTAACTTGCGTGGACTCAATATCATCCATCAAGGTGAGGGAGAAATCGTTATCAATGCTTTGCAGGTGTACGGGGTAGATCCCAGCCGGACGGATACGATAGAGAGAGGGAAGCGCATCGCCAAAGAGGAGATATCGTCCATCCGAGACCACTTGCGTAAGCAAATCATCGGTTTTGAAGGTCTTGAGCTCAATGGGGAGCCGAACTATTTATATGTGAGGGAGTACAACCATTACCCGACTGAATATGTCATGCAGGCGACCGATATGATGAGCGGCAGGATGTTCTGGGATAACGTCAGTATCGGCGGATATTTCCTTGACATTCAGGGTTCGCGCTCGAACAGGGAGGGCCTCGCTGTGGGGAAGCCGGATAAGTACGGCATTCCACTTCGTAGTTATTTATTAAAAGACTATGACAACGTTATAACGGCAGGAAAATTGGTAGGAGCGTCGGCGGTCGCTTACGGAAGTGCTCGTATACAACCGAACGGTGCGTTGGCGGCCGAGGCGATCGGCGTGCTGATGGCGCAATTGCAGGGGCGGAGCCTCAAAACGGTGAGCAGGGAAGAGATGCAGTGGTTGCATTACTACATGGATAATACCTATCACATAAAGCTGCACCCTCAGGAGTCTACTAACAAAGTCGAGTACCTGTCCGAGCAGGAAAAGGCTGATCTGGATCGAGGCCTCGTTACGCTTTTACCGGGGAAAACCGTAGCGAGGCATTTGCCTTTTATCCGTTTACGGGTGGATGGTCAGCAAATGCATTTTCAAGGCATTAAGCCAGTCATGATCCAAGGGATGCCGTGGGTTCCGCTTGGGCAAACAATGTCTCTGCTGGGTGCGCAGGATGTGCGATACGACGGGGAGAACAAAAGATTAACGTACAGGGTTCAAGGGGAAGCGAGATCCGTGGAATCACCTCCTGTGTATGTGTTGAATAATTTTGTGTTGGTGGAATGGAGAGCGGTGGCGGAGGCACTCGGGTACCTCTGGACATGGAGTGAAGCAGAGCACGAAGTGACGGCTCATAAATAACAGGGGACAAGAATCGCATCAAGTGAATAGGGTGGTCGGATACTGTTGTCCGGCCGCCCTTAGCCTGCTCTTCTAATCATACTTGGCATCATCAATTCTGCTTTTATTATCAACAATGAGTTCCGCTTCGGTTTCAAAATTCAAATGAAGCGGCGTTGGTAGCAAATCGAGAATATCCTGAATCATAGGCTGCTCTAAGAATTCCTCGAGGGTTTGCGGTCGTGGATTTAACCCATCGGCCCACTCACGTACCGTATCAATAAACAAATAAAAAGAAGATTCAAATTCATTCGCAGTCGATTCTGCTTCATCGTTATTGGAGCCCGACATGGAGTTCCAGTTTCTTATTGTTATGTTTAGTGCCTGTTCAACCTTCGCATTCATCTGGTAACCTCCTATAATGGGTATGTGTCATCCTTATTTTCACCATGATATAGTATACCAGACTTGTTTAACAATAATTTTTATGTTCAAGCCGAAGCTTTCACAGTAAAATAGAATGGGATAACCATAACAGTCTGGTTGTTAAGAGATCAGGATGTACTTAAACTTCGCTTGATAATTTACATTACAAGAGGTGATTTTAATGGGGAACTGCAATATCGATCATTCTCAAGAAGATGTGATTCAAAAACTGGATAGTCAACAAGATTTTTTGCCGGAGCCGATGGGTAAAGAGCTGCATCGTTTTCTAGAAAGCCAGCACTCACAACAAACATTAAACGAGCTGTTTCACCTTCTGAAAAAATATGATCTAGCGTCTTATGAAGAGCGAGAAGAGAGAAATAAAAAATTGCTGCAGCTTATAGGCTAACTGAAAGGATGAGGGTGGATCATTGGCCCTCGTCTTTTTCATGACCACTTACACATATAACGACACAATAAAAACATAGAATATATTACTTACTTTTTAATACATACTTCCTAAATTTACCGAAAAGAGTCATAATAGACAAATAGCATTGGATACGAGTTTGATTCATACGAGAGGTGGGTCCATATGAGTGAGGAAATAAAAAAAGAGCATGGGCCGGACTTTGAGTTCGGCATTTACACTTTCGGGGATTTGTTTGCTGATCCTCAAACAGGTCAGACCATCAGCGCCCGGCAGCGTCTGGAAGAAATCGTGGCGGCGGCTAAGCTTGCCGATGAGGCGGGTTTGGATGTCTTCGGCTTCGGTGAGCATCACCGGTTGGATTTTGCGGCCTCTTCCACACCGGTTGTTTTAGCGGCCATCGCCCAGGTTACTAAGCGCATTCGGTTGACAAGCGCTACGACGGTACTTAGCACCTCTGATCCCGTGCAGGTGTTCGAAGATTTCGCGACCTTGGATTTGATCTCCAACGGCCGGTCCGAAATCATCGCCGGACGCGGTGCATTCGTTGAGTCTTTCCCGCTATTTGGATACAAACTGGACGATTATGAAGAGCTGTTCAAGGAGAAAATTGGGCTCTTGCTTGAACTGAGTGAGAAGGAACGTATAACTTGGAATGGCCGATTCCGTCCGGCCTTACATGATGCGGAAATTGCACCGCGCCCCATCCAGGATCCGTTGCCGATCTGGATCGGGGTAGGGGGCACCATGGAGAGTGCGGTACGGGCCGGCAGGCTGGGGAAAGGTATGGCGATGGCGCTGCTCAGCGGAGATCCGTCCTTTTACAAACCACGGGTCGAGATTTATAAGCAAGCATACATGGAAGCAGGACATCACCCAGCTGGCCTCAAGGTGTCCGTCAACAGTCACGGATATATAGCGAAGACATCCCGGCAGGCATTGGATGAGTTTTACCCCTACTATCTAAATTATTGGGGACCCCTCATGCGCGAGAGAGGACGTAATTTTAGATTATCCCGAACCGAATTCGAGCCATTCGTTCGTCCTGAAGAAGGTCTGGCCGTCGGCAGTCCAGAGCAAATCGTTGAGAAGATCCTATATCAGTATGAGATGTTCGGACACCACCGTTTCGTTGCCCAGATGGATATCGGCGGGCAGCCCTTCTCCAGAGTCGCTACAGCAATCGAGCTTTTGGCCACGGAAGTCGCTCCGGCGGTTCGGCGTGAGATTAGCCGTCGGACAGCAGGAGCTCGCAAAGATAGCTAGGTGAACAAAGGGAGAGGTCACTTCAATGTGATCCCTCCCTTTATTTATTGATATTTGAGTTTTATGGATTGTTGTGGCCGATGGGGAGTGGCGACAACCCTTTGCCCGCAGATACACGTGCGACGCCTTCCTCACAAACCCCGTACGGCTGCCACGGGCAGGAACCGCATATTAGTGGAATATCTCCAGGCACCATATGCTTTTCCAGAAGCTGCAGTATTTCCTGCCACGAGATGGAGGTACCTGACATTAATCCGAGCCGCGCCAACACCGTGTCATCCCGATCGTGCACACTTTTCGTATCACAGTGATTGGGCTTGTCCAGCGGATAACAGCTGCAAAGATCATCGGCTCCGCGAACGAGCGTCACCATGGTTGCCGGGTTATTTCGAAGCTGCTCGTATACGGCCGTCATATTGATGGCGAATTCAGGAGAATAGCCCATTCCCCGAAATCCTAATAAGCAAAGTAAATGATGTCCACGCAGTTGAATGCTCATGGGCCCTCCTTTTCAGACGTATACGCGAATACCTATAAGTATGATGACAAAGATGATGCAAATGAGCAGAGCCAGCTTACTGGTCCGTTCTTCGGAATTAAGTCTGGGCAGCGGTTGCGGAGATTTGGTCATGTATCCCTTCAGCTCCATTGCCAAAATAAGTTCCTCTACCGCTTGAAATAACGCGATAAGCAGCGGAATGACAAAAACGGGGATATCTGCCATAGAGATTTGTCCACGTCTGGCCATCCGCTTGCCCCGCGCTTTTGCGATCATGGCAAAACGCTCTGTTTCTTCAAGAATTAGAGGGATGAAGCGCAGCATCAGAGAAGCGGCTAATGCCAACATCTCAGTCGGGACCTTCAAGCGCTTCAGCGGACGGAGTGCGATCTCAAGCCCTTGCTTCATGCTGGAAGTGCTGGTAGACAGGGTGAACACAAGGCCAATTAAAGTAATTTCAAAGAATGTTGTTAATCTCCGCAATGTCTCCAAGGCGAACGTGTAGGAAAAATCAAATCGATTAGTCCATTCGATACCTTGCGCGAAGCTGATTTGAACGCCAGATATGAAGGCTGCAACCGCCATGAAAAATAGAAGTGGATAGGCTAAACGCTTCAGCTTCCGCCGATCCTCTGGAAGCAAGAAGGCTGTGCATCCCGCTGCAAACAGCAGGGCAACCCATAAGCCTTCCCACCGTGTCTGAATAACGATCCCTACGGAAATCAGCATATAAATGAGCCATTTGAGCTTGGCATCCATACCGTACACAAAGCTTCTCCTCAGTGAGTCGGAAGCTTGGCGCTGCGGCTGAGCAGGCGGTTCATACCTTATTGGCTGGGTGTTTTGCCGTTGAGTTTCTCCAAGCTGCTGTGACGTACTCATGTGGCTCGCCAGTATTCCCGCTATTTGCTCGGGTGTGAATGCGCCTGCCGGAACGAGAAGACCTGCTTCGCGTAGCGATTCCGAGAGCTCCATGACTCCGGTGAGGCCAATCCCGGCTTGTACCAACAAATGCGGGTTCATGGCGAGTTCCTCGGGAGTCAGACCGGCTACTACTTGCCCATGCTCCATGATGAGCACCTTATCCGCGATCGGTAGAAACGTGTCCAAATCGTGAGTCACGAGTACGACACCGCGTTGCTGCTTCCACTCGGCAAGCTCTTCCTTCAGCCGGGCCACCGATTTGCTGTCTAAGCCGGCTGAAGGCTCGTCGAGCAGCAGCCAGGGTGCCTCTGCCGCCATAATCGAAGCCAGAGCAACCCGCCGCTTTTGTCCTCCGCTAAGTGTAAAAGGGGAGAGGGCAAGATAGGATGTCGGGAGACGTTGACCATCCATTGCGGCGGCGATGCGTCGAAGCTTTTCCGGTTTGGGTAGGCGGTACGCTCTGAGCGAGTAGTCAAACTCTCCCTGGACCGTACGAGCAAACAACTGATGCTCGGGGAACTGGAAAGCGAGGGCATTACGAAGCAAAAGCGATGGGTCAACCTTTCCCTTCTTCCATAAAGGGAGGTCATCGTAATATACATTGCCTTCGCCAATCTCCGACAAGCCGGCCAGCGTGCGGAGAAGAGTTGTTTTACCTGAGCCGGCCTTGCCTATCACTAGCGTAAGCGTCCTGTCTTGTATCGAGCAATGGATGTTGTTCAAAATCGTGCGGGAGCGTCGGTGGTCCGCATATACCGTCAGCCCGCTTACGTTTATTGGCATAATGACCTCACGGCCTGACTTAATTGTTGGGGGAATAAGGGCCGGATAGGCAGCTCATGCCCGAGTTTAAGCAGGGCGCGGACGACTCGAACGACATCCGGCGGGTCGAACCCAAATTGCTCGCAAGGGCTCGGTAGGTCGGGATGGCCCTCGCCGTAAAAAAACAGCTCGCTCGTTCCGTCGAAAGCGACACGTCCTTGATCAAGCAGTAAAACCCTCTCGGCATAGCACAGCTCCTCCATCCGGTGAGTTACCCAGACGATCGTATGACCCGATCTATGGAGCTTGGCGGTTGTCTCCAGTACGGCCTTGCGGGAGCTTGGATCGAGCATTGAGGTGGCTTCGTCGAAAAGGATGGAGTCAGCCCCAGCGGCCAAGCAGCACGCCATGTTCAAAAGCTGCTTTTGTCCGCCAGAGAGTGGTTGGACCGGAGCATCAAGCGGTGCTGATAAACGGACCTCGTTCAGTAGGTCCAGCATGTGGGCTTCCTTATCCTCTTGAGATCGATCATAGGATTCCGGCATGCTTAAATCGATTTCCTCATATATGGTTTCACCAAGGATTTGTGTTTCCGGATTTTGCAGCACCATATGCACCGTATGACCCTCGGTGACGATCCGTTGGCCTTCTGACACCGGACTAAGCCCCGCAAGAACTTTGGAAAGTGTGCTTTTACCGCTCCCGTTATCACCGACCACGGCAGTCCACGAGCCTTTAGGCAGCTCCAAGGAGACCTGCTGCAGGGCTGGCAGTCTAGATAGGTCTCCCATATAATGGACGGTTACTTGCTCAAGCTTGAGAACAGATGGAGTAATATATATCATTGCTCTATCATTTCCTTTTTTGGCATGCTATAATGCGGAATGTTAACCTAACATATGAATATTTAGTTGACAATCAAATTAAATATTACTGTATCATAAGGAAGGGAAGTAATACAATTGGCAAAAACGTTAACCTTAAGAGGCGTTGCATTTAGCTCCTTATTCGCTGCACTGGTCGTTGTTTTCGGTTATGTGAGCATTCCGCTCGGCTTTACCCCGGTTCCGATCACGCTGCAAACGCTGGCTGTCATGCTGGCTGGAGGGCTGCTTGGGGCGCGTTACGGGTTCTTCAGCATGATGATGATTGTTGTGTTGACTGCACTCGGCTTTCCATTGCTTCAAGGTAAGGGCGGCATACCGGCAATTCTTGGCCCTACCGGCGGCTACGTGGTCATGTGGCCGATTGCAGCGCTCCTCATCGGGCTCTTGGTGAACAAAGTGCGCAGCAACGGGTGGGTCGGTTACGTGCTCATTTTTCTGATCATGGCATGCTTCGGTTCTTTGCTCTTATATGTGTCCGGGGTTCCATGGCTTGCCCATGTGGCAGGCTTCTCGATGTCCAAAGCTCTGGCAGCCGGTTTTTATCCGTATATTCCGGGGGACATCATCAAAGCCATAGCGGCCGCTATCATCACCGTTTCTTTGCGTCAGGTATTCCCTCAAGCCCGGTTGACCGGACATGGACATTACGCCGTTCGCCAGACCACATGGAAATAAGAACAAAGCTGCCTGACTTGGGCAGCTTTTCCTATGTTCTTGAATAAGACCGATGCAAGCTCCTTAAACCACTCTCCATAAAACCATCTTATTGAAAAGAGGGCTTGTTGTCCTTAGCGGGTATCTTATCAGATAACAAGCCGACCACGTAGACGCCAAAAGCGCTAAATGCAGTAAGAATCAATGAAAACAAGGTCTCTGTTCCTCCGATGATGAAAAGACTCAGCGGATATACCGAGGAATCGATGACAAATATGGATTTGCTAAGAGAGATTCCGTAACGCAAATGGATCATCTTGCCGAGCAAAGAACCACCGCCTAAACTGGCGTTCAATTTGGCGAGGATACCTAAGGAAACTCCCATCCAAAACCCGCCAATGATACTGCCGATCCAGATATTCTGGACGCCAAAAGGGATGATATAATCCTGCAGTAATCCAACGGCTAAGGAAAATACGATCATGCTTACCACCGATTTGAAAAATAAATGGCGATATTTAAAAAAGGCGAAAATGAAAAGTGGTAAATTGAATAGCAAGAGACTTAATCCGATATTCGTCTTAAAGATATAGTAGGATATTTGGCTTAAACCTGTAATCCCACCGTTCATAATGTGGTTAGGAACGGCAAAGAGCAGATTTCCAATGGCATATAGAAGGATTGCTGCGAATAATAGCACATAGCGCATAGATACACCATCCGTAATTTGTTTTATGTGCTATTGTAGCATATTACGATTCAAGTTTGTGGAAAAAGCTTAGTCAGATGCCGCGAACCGGTCCGACTAAGCTTTTTTGTTGTTGAAAATATATCGGATGATGCGAGCCGTTTTTTTGCCGCCTGGAATCCTGATCAGCAATACAGATCGGCGAGGTCGGTTTTGTTTTCGCGGTCTATCCATGAACTGTTCCAGTGTCATTGATTCTTTGCTCATAAGATCACCCCATCATAGGTTATTTCAGAGCATATGCTCGAGTCACTTTGTCCTATGTGTCATCTAAAAGGCAAACGGAAATCAATTGGAAATAGTTGTTGACGAATAATTTAGAAGCGCTTACAATAACCGTATACAAAATTGTATACAATATTATATATAGGGAGGAATTCGTATAGAACAGCTACATGTTCCTTGTGCAGTATACCGTGGCGGAACGAGCCGGGGATTGTTTTTTCATCAAAAGGATCTTCCGGATGACGAGGAATTAAAAGCGCATATTTTTTTGACTGGAATCGGAGCCCCCGATGAAACACAAGTAAATGGTCTTGGTGGAGGCAGCTCTCATACAAGTAAGATTGTCATTATTTCTCCATCGGATCAACCAGGCGCTCATGTGAACTATACGTTCGTCCAGGCAGGAACGAAGGGCTATGTGCTCGACGATAAGGGAACCTGCGGAAACTTGATGGCGGCAGTAGGAGCTTTTGCCATAGATGAGCATCTTGTCAATCCTGCGGAAGATTTGGATCGGGTAACGGTCCATGTCTACAATACGAATATTAATAAACATTTACAAATTAAAGTTCCGGTGCAGGACGGAGCGGCTAAAGTCAAAGGAGATTTTGCCATGCCGGGCGTGACGAATCCAGGAGCGAAGATTACGGTTGATATTATGCAGCCCGGAGGAGGTAAGACCGGGACGACCCTGCCTTTAGGCAGCTGCCATACGATACAGGCGGGGGGTTATTCTGATACCGCGTCACTTGTAGATATAGTGAACCCCTTTGTTTATATTTCAGCGGATAAACTGGGATTATCCGGAACTGAAGGAATTCAAGAGCTGTCCGCGAATACGGTGCTTATTGACCAATTAAATCATATTCGCGATCAAGCGTGTATAGACGCGCGATTGGCACTAACCTTGGAGCAAGCAAGGAAGGAATGTCCGGCTATACCGAAAATTGCGATCGTGGGTAAACCGCAGGACTATGTCACCACATCCGGTCGGATCATTTCCAAGTCGGAAGTCGATGTGGTTGCCCGTATGCTTTCCATGGGGAAGTTTCATAAAACCTTCGCAGTAAGCGGTCTGTTGAATTTAGCGGCAGCGGTTTTGCTGCAGGGGACGATCCCAAATCTTGTGGCAGGTAAGGAGCTGCAGGATCATATCAATCCAGGCAAGGTAATAAAGATCCGAATCGGCCATGCGGACGGAATCGCTGAAATCAGAGTCGTCTTAACACCGGATTTAATGGATGTGGAATCTGTGGGGTTAGAGCGTACGGCAAGAAGAATCATGACCGGCCAATTATATGTACCTTCTCTTACTCATACGTAGCTGATGTTAAGAATAAATCATAGGAGGATGCAGATGTCTGATCTTTTATCCAAGGAATTATCCAAGCTCGCCCGCAGAATCGATCACAGCCGATTGTCACACGAGGTCATTCATGAAGTGAAACGCCGCTTCATAGATTCGATTGCTTGTTTGTTTGCGGGATACGGGGAGGATGTTTCCGAAATTAGCCGTAAATTTGCCGAAGTGTATCATTCAGATAACGGTTCAACTCTCATTGGCTCTCTGGTTAAAGTACCCAGCGAAATTGCAGGATTTGCTAACGGCACGGCCATTAGAAGCTTAGACTTTAACGACACTTACTTATCGTTGGAGCCTCAGCATCCAAGTGATGTGATCGCGCCTCTGCTCGCACTAGCGGAGGAGCGGTCCATTGCCCCGACCCGACTGGTTTCAGCCATTGCTTTGGCATATGAAGTCGGTGTCATTCTGTGTGACGCAGCCAGCTTAAAGGCGAACGGCTGGGATCATGTCAATTACATCACTGTAACAACTGTTGTAGGGGGAGCTCATTTGCTTGGATTATCTGAAGAGCAAACGGAGCAGGCGCTCGCATTAGCCGTTGTTCCCCATGCCGCTGCAAGACAAACACGTAACGGAGAAATATCGATGTGGAAAGGGGCTGCCGCTGCGAACGCTGCACGAAATGCTATTGTGGCCATCAAGCTGGCCGAGAGCGGAATGAAGGGACCTTATCAGCCTTTTTCCGGTTCGATGGGCTTCAATGCACTGCTGTTGAAAGACAAAATGGATATGGAGCGGGTAGCTGAGCAGATCAGGGCGGTGGATCAACCACAAAGAATTTTGAACACGTACATTAAAAATTGGGCTGTGGAATATATGACACAGGTGGCTATCGAAGCCGCTCTGGAATTGCGCAGCCAGTTCCGTGATCTGGACGATATTGCCCGCATTAAGGTTGAAACCTTCCAGCTGGCCTATGATGTTTTAGCCAAGGATGAGGAAAAATGGTCGCCCAAGACGAGAGAAACGGCAGACCACTCTCTGCCTTACATTGTCATGGCTGCCCTTGAAGACGGCAGGATCGATCTGGATACGTTTGCTCCTGAGCGCATTAGCAGCCCGGAGACCCTCAGCAGGATTCAAACCCTGGTTACGGTGACCGCCAGCGAGGAATTGACTGCCGAATATCCGGATGGTAATCCTACGGTGCTTACCATAGAATTTAAAAACGGTAATGTTCTCCGGACAAAAATCAAATATCCGATTGGCCATGTAGGCAAGCCGATGTCCGACCAGCAATTGAATGAAAAATTCATTACAATTACAACAAATATTTTAGAGGAAAATCAGCAGCAATCGGTTTTAAAACTTCTATGGGAGTTAGATAAAGTAAGGACTTATCCGGAGCTCATGACTTCGCTGGTATTGGCAGGTAAAACAAATAAGTGAAAAGAGGGATAGCGTGACCTGGTTAGTCAGAGATAAAGAGGAGCAACCGATACAGAAGCTCAGACAGTTACTGGAGCAGAATCAGTCGATCATCAAAACCCCGGGTACGTACGATCCGCTTACGGGTTTACTCGCTAAACAGGAAGGGTTTCAGGCGATGTATTTGTCAGGCGCTGCATTAACGGCAAGCATGGGCTATCCGGATTTGGGGCTCATTACGCTGACGGAATTGACCCAGCGCACCAGAGAAATTGTCCGCGCAACCGGCCTGCCGCTTGTCGTGGATGCCGATACAGGATTCGGAAGTGTGTTGAACGTCACCCGGGCGGTCATGGAGCTGGAAGAAGCGGGCGCTGCAGCCGTTCAAATCGAGGATCAGGATTTACCGAAAAAATGTGGTCATTTAAATGGAAAGAAGCTGATTTCAACAGAGGAAATGGTGCAAAAAATACAAGCCGCACGCGAAGCATCCTCCCTGGTCATTATTGCAAGAACAGATGCCAAAGGTGTGGAAGGGATAGAAGCGGCTATCGAGCGCGCGCATGCTTATCAAGCGGCCGGAGCCGATATGGTCTTCCCAGAAGCATTGGAAACCGAGGAGGAATTTAGACGCTTTGCACAAGAAACGAATGTGCCTCTCCTTGCGAATATGACCGAGTTTGGAAGAACACCATATTATACGGCACGGCAATTCGAGCAGTGGGGATACAAAATGGTCATCTATCCCGTGACCGCCTTGCGGATCGCTGCGCATGCCATCCAGGAGGTATTCCGTGCCATTCAGCAAACGGGCACACAGGCAGAGTATGTTCAAGCGATGCAGACACGCAAACAGTTGTATGAGACTATCGGATATTTTTCGTATGAGGAATTGGATAACCGTATTGCAAAGACCGTATTGTAATCCGAACGCCAACTCCAGGTAATTGTGCCTTGCGCACTTTTATACATTTTAGAAGAGAAGGGGTAAAGCAGGATGAAAAAAATGCTCACACTTAGTCTGGCAGTGGTTCTGGCTTTAACGGCAGCCTCATGCGGCTCCTCCACGCAAACGACGGGCACGAGCGGGGGGACCCAAACGAATCCGGCGGATAACAAACAAGCTGCGGGGAATGCGAATACCAATCCATCTGCTCCGGCAGGCGCCTGGTCGCCGACCAAATCCATCGAGGTTCTCGTTCCGGCAGGCGCTGGAGGAGGCTGGGATACCACAGCGCGTATGGCGGCGAAGGTGCTGGAAGAGCAAAAAATCATCAATCAAGGTATGGGCGCTGTGAACAAGGCCGGCGGCGGCGGCGCGGTAGCCTGGGCCGGGGTGCATGAGAAAAAAGGGGATAATCACACGCTATTTGTTACATCCCCGCCGATTATTTTCGTGCATCTGAACGGTCAGTCCAAATTTGGATTTCGAGATTTCACTCCAATTGCTAATCTGATTACGGATTACGGTTCTTTTGTCGCCAAAGCGGATGCCAAGTGGAACAACCTCAATGAGTTGTTTGACGACATGAAAAAGGATCCTACTAAAATCACCGTCGTAGGCGCATCGGCTCCCGGCAGTATGGATCATATGCAGTTTATCAAGGTAGCGAAAGCAGCTGGCGTAGACATTAAACAAATTAAATATGTATCGATACAAGACGGAGGAGCACTGCCTGCACTCTTGAATGGAAGCGCTGACATTTATTCAACCGGCGTTGCCGAATCCGTTGAGCAGGTAAGGGCAGGAAAAGTAAAAGTACTCGGAATTACCTCGGAGAAACGGTTGGAGGGTGAAGGGCTCTCCGAGTTTAAAACAGCGAAGGAACAGGGAATCGATGCGACATTCGAAAACTGGCGCGGATTTTTCGGTCCTCCAGATATGGATCCTCAGGCGCTCGCTTACTATGAAGCGAAATTCAAGGAACTTAACACCAACTCCGCTTGGGTAGATATGCGTAAAAAATATGGCTGGAACGAATTGTTCTTAACTGGTGAGGATTATAAAAAGTATCTGGAGAAGGAAGAAGTAGCGCTTAAACAGCTGTTGGATGAGCTGGGCCTGGCGAAAAAATAATTCGATAGAAGTCAATGTTCAGATCAAACCGGACATTGACTTCGTTTCAAAAAGGGATGGTGAATGATTGTTGTTTAAGACAACCAATCAAAAAATCGCTTCCGTTTTGCTGATCGTCTCCGCTCTATTTCTGTATTCCAGCTTTGGTTTACCTAAATTTCCGTACGTTAACGTCGATTCGGATGTCGTACCCAAGGTGCTCGGGTTTTTGCTGTTTGTTCTGTCAATCGCTCTTTTTTTCGATAAATCGACCGAAGCATCCAGGGAAAAACATAGTCGCGCTGACCTACGCGTATTGTTGACTGTGCTGCTGATGGCTCTTTTGTACATCCTGCTGCTTGAAGTTGTGGGATTTATCATTGTAAATGCGCTATTTTTGATGGTGTGTACGAAATATTTGGGGTACAAGAACTGGAAAATTAATATCAGTGTTGCTCTTATTTATTCGTTAGTCATTTACTTTAGCTTTAATTATTTGCTGGAGATCGAACTGCCTGCCGGTATATTGCCCTTATAGGAGGTTAGCCGTGGAAACTTTTCAACAACTGCTGCATGGCTTTCAGATTGCCACGAGCTGGGAATCGTTATTGTACGTATTGATTGGCGTCACCGTCGGTACGTTAATCGGTATGCTGCCGGGACTTGGGCCGATCACCGCTATATCCGTAATGATTCCCATCAGCTATGGGATGAATCCTACGCTTGCGCTGATCATGATGGCAGGCGTTTATTATGGAGCGATGTATGGCGGCTCCACCACATCCATCTTGATAAATACCCCGGGCGAATCTTCTTCCGTTGTGACCACTCTTGACGGCTATCAGCTTGCCAAACAGGGGAAGGCCGGCAAGGCGCTTGCCGTTGCGGCCATCGGTTCGTTCGTAGGCGGAACGATCAGTGTGGTTCTGCTCATGTTATTCGCGCCTTATCTGGCTGAGATCGCATTGTCCTTCGGTCCTCCTGAATATTTTTCGCTGGTATTCTTGGGGCTTATTGCGGTATCCAGTCTTTTTGACGGCTCCAAGATTAAGGCAATGATCTCCGTAGTAGGCGGATTTATGGTAGCTACCATCGGAATTGATGCACAGACCGGAACACCCCGGTTTACTTTTGATTCCGTTTTCTTGTTGGAAGGAATTGACTTCTTGATTATTGCTCTTGGACTCTTTGCGTTAGCTGAAGTGAGCTCCCTAATTATCAACCGAAATGAAACTGTAGATGACACTAAAGTCATCGGAAGTCTGCTGCTGAACAAGAAAGAGCTGAAGGAGATTTCCGGGCCAACGCTGCGACAATCACTTATGGGCTTTATGATCGGTGTTTTGCCTGGTGCAGGGGCGTCCATTTCCTCTTTTCTCTCCTACATTACTGAAAAACGCATATCCAAGAATCCGGCTGAATTCGGAAAAGGTTCCTTGGTTGGAGTAGCTGCACCGGAAACGTCCAACAATGCAGCGTCCGGCGGTGCTTTTGTACCTTTACTGAGTCTTGGTATTCCCGGATCGGGGACAACGGCTGTTTTGCTGGGCGCTTTTTTGGTCATGGGCATCCAACCCGGTCCTCTGCTTTTCCAGGACCATCCCGATATTTTTTGGGGTGTGATTGCAAGTATGTACGTAGGGAATGTGTTCTTGTTGATATTGAATCTTCCTTTGATTCCTTACATTTCACGCTTGATGTATATTCCCCGGGCTATGCTGGTCCCGTTAATCATCACCTTCTGTTTTATCGGGGTATACGTGATCGGTAACAATGTATTCGATCTGTATATGCTGGTCTTATTCGGTGTAATCGGTTATTTAATGTATTTATTTTCGTTCCCTACTGCCCCGTTCATTTTGTCTTTTATTTTGGGGGAGATGATGGAGCAGTCTTTTCGGCAGTCGCTGACGGCTTCCAACGGAAGCTTGATGATCTTTATCGACCGCCCGATTTCGCTCGCATTATTGCTCGTAACGGCAATTGTTCTTATCTTTCCGCTGGTAAGAAGGCTGATGAAAAAGTAAGGGTGAAATTGGGCTAAAGTATCCCACAAGAAATAGCAGGAGGTTAAGATGCAGCCGGACAGATTCAACTCATTGATACGAACGATGGAAGTACAGCAACGCTCTTATGCACTGTATAGTTTGGCAGAAGCAGAGCTTCAGGGATTTGGAAACATAGCGCAGCTGCCATATTCAATCAAAATTTTGCTGGAATCGCTGATACGTAATTATGATGAGCACTCCATAACGATGCATCATATTCGTTTGTTGGCGGATTGGACGGAGCACCGAGGCGGGCAGCAAGAGATTCCCTTCAAGCCCGGACGGGTAGTTCTTCAAGATTTCACGGGCGTACCGGCGGTAGTAGATTTGGCCTCCATGCGGGATGCTGTTCAACGTAACGGAGGGGACCCTGATAAAATCAACCCGCAAATTCCTGTAGACCTTGTAATCGATCATTCCTTGAGCGTAGAGTCGTACGGCAGGCCGGATTCCATCCGGGACAATATGTCGCAGGAATACCAGCAGAATGAAGAACGTTATCGGTTTTTGCGTTGGGCGCAAATGTCCTTTGAGAATTTTCGGGTTGTCCCCCCCGGGTACGGTATCGTTCACCAAGTGAATCTGGAATATTTGGCATCCGGCGTGATACGGCAGCCAAGTCCTTATGGCACGATGCTGTTTCCGGATTCCGTCATTGGCACCGATTCTCACACGACGATGATCAACGGCTTAGGCATACTGGGCTGGGGGGTCGGAGGGATTGAAGCGGAAGCCGCCATGCTCGGCCAGCCTCTATATTTTGTCGTGCCGCAGGTGGTTGGAATCAAGCTAACGGGCACGCTTCGTGAAGGCGTCACGGCTACCGATGTAGCCTTGGCTATTACCCAATTCCTGCGTCACAAAGGAGTAGTGGGACAATTTATTGAATTTTATGGTCCAGGACTATCGGAAATTTCCTCCCCTGATCGGGCGACCATAGCCAATATGGCGCCGGAATACGGAGCTACACTCAGTTACTTCCCGCCGGATCAAGAAACATTGAACTATTTCCGGTTAACCGGCCGATCGGAGGAACATATCGAATTAATGGAGAGTTATTACCGAAAGCAGGGATTATTCCGTACGGAAACAGCTCCGGACCCCCTATTTACGGATACCTGCGAAATGGACCTGTCCACGATCATGCCTTCTGTCGCTGGGCCGAAGAGACCCCAGGACCGAATTGAGCTACCTAATCTGCCCGAACGATTGAGGGAAGCGTTCATGCGTCCATCGGCACAAGGGGGATATGGTTTAACGAAGGAGCATATGGAGAAGAAAGTATGGGTTGAATACGACGATGGAGACAAGGAAGAAATGAAGGAAGGCTCTATTGTCATTGCATCGATTACCAGCTGCACCAACACCTCCAATCCGTCTGTGATGATTGGAGCCGGGCTGCTGGCTCAGAAGGCTGTGGAGAAAGGGTTAACCATACCGCGATTCGTCAAAACAAGCTTAACCCCTGGCTCCAGAGCGGTGACCGAATATTTAAGCCGGTCGGGTCTATTGACGTCCTTGCAGGCGTTAGGATTTTACATTGACGGTTATGGATGTGCGACCTGCTGCGGGAACAGCGGACCTTTGCCCCCAAAGGTGGATCGCGCAATCACGAGCCATCAATTGACGGTAGCTTCCGTTTTAAGCGGAAATCGAAATTTCGAAGGGCGTATCCACCCGCTGGTTAAAATGAATTTTCTGGCGTCCCCGCCACTGGTTATTGCTTATGCGTTAACGGGTACCATGAATATAGATTTGACCTCTGAACCCGTAGGGTATACCCAAGAGGGGACTGCCGTGTTTCTTAAAGACATTTGGCCGAGCTCCAAAGAAGTAGAACACATCCTGCAGTCAACCCTAACTCCAGAAATCTTTTCGGAAACCTATAAGGATATGTTTCAAGGAGATCGGCTCTGGAACAGCTTATCTTCAGATAATGACCGGCAGTACACTTGGGACGCGGCCTCCACGTATATCCAGCCCCCTCCTTATTTCCACCATGCAGTGGACCGAGAACATGTAAATAAGATCCCCATGAGTCAGGGGGATGGTTACAGGGCAGCTTCCGATGCGCTTAGGATGAGGGCGTTAGCTGTATTAGGAGATTCCATTACTACGGATCACATTTCTCCGGTAGGCAATATTGCGGTGGACAGTCCTGCGGGGAAATATTTGCGCAGCCGGGGAGTCGAGAGAAAGGATTATAATTCGTACGGCTCCAGGCGGGGTAATCATCAAGTCATGTTACGCGGGACGTTCGCTAATATTCGTCTAAGGAACCGGATGGTTGAAGGAAAGGAAGGGGGGTACACCCGTTATCTTCCGGATGACGAATTGATGACGATATACGATGCGGCAATGAAATACAAAGAAAGCGGAACGCCTCTGCTTGTGATTGCGGGAAAGGAATATGGGACGGGAAGCTCCCGGGACTGGGCGGCCAAAGGGACATTATTGCTTGGCGTGAAAGCCGTTCTGGCCGAAAGCTTTGAACGCATTCACCGCAGTAATTTGGTGGGAATGGGTGTTCTTCCTATACAGTTCGCGGATGGCAAGAATGCGGAAGCATGGGGACTCAGTGGCGAAGAAGAGTATGTCTTACACGCACCGGAATTCAGCCAGCCTAAGCAAAAAGTCCAATTGGAGGTTGTACAACCCGATGGGGGGCGTGTCCATATTCCCGTGATCGTACGGCTTGATAGTCAAGTCGAGATTGTTTATTATCGTAATAACGGCATCCTGCCTTATGTTCTCAGTATTTTATCTTCATAAGAGGGGAGGCGAGTAGTGTTGCAGCCATCCAAAAGGATTAAAGCGAGCGATTTGATATATACGGAAATCAAGAAAAAAATCATTGAATTTGAATACGAGCCCAACGAGCATTTAAGCGAAGAATCTTTATCCAAGACGCTGGAAATCAGCAGGACTCCTTTAAGGGAAGCGTTATATCGGCTGGAGATGGAACGTCTGGTGACGAAGCAATCGACCGGCCGTATTGTGGTGGCCCGACTTACATTTGCAGAGGCCGAGGAAATATTCCGGGTACGGGAGGTCTTAGAAGGTCTGATTGCCCGGGAAGCGACGTTAAAGATGAATCAAGAGCAGTTGGTTAAGCTGGAGGAAACGATGGGTTTTATGCAGTCGGCCGCCGACTCCAATCGGAATGCAGATACCATTCGATATGGCAGCGATTTTCATCAACTTCTGTATGAGCCGTCTCAGAACGCGACAGCGATCAGCTTTTTGGAGCAGCTGCGCAGCCGGATTGAGAGATATAGACGGATTGGCGGATACAAACATCCGCATTATATTGCCAAGCTTCCCGTAGAGGAGCACCGTCAAATTTTTGATTATGTCCGCAAGAAGGACGCCGAAGGTGCAGAGCAGGCCATGCGTATGCATATCCGAAGGAGCTTGGACACGATCAAAGAGACGTTGGAGACCTATTTTCTTAAATAGCCAACCCTTACCCGTGCAAAGTCTATGGACTTGCACGGTTGGGCGGTTTCCGCCGCCGTCGCACGAGCCGGACAGGATCAAGCTCCAACGGTCAAGCTAGAATCTGAGATGTTCAGGATAACAGGGCAATGATCGCTGCCTGTTACATGGGCGTCAATTTGTGCGTCAAGCAATGAAGGAGCAAGTTTGGATGAGGCGAGGAAGTAATCGATACGCCACCCGACATTCCGCTCTCTCACCTTAGGCATATTAGACCACCAGCTATAGGCATCTGCCTGGTCGGGGTAGAAATGTCTGAAGGTGTCGATAAAGCCGGCGTCCAGCAGTTGAGTCAATTTGGATCGTTCTTCCGGGGTAAAGCCGGAGTTGTTACGGTTGCCTTTCGCATTTTTGAGATCAATCTCTTGGTGGGCCACATTGAGATCCCCGCAAACGATAACAGGCTTATGGGCGTCCAACTGCTGAAGGTAGCTTCGGAAGCGATCTTCCCATTCCAGTCTATACTCTAACCTCGAAAGATCACGTTTTGCATTCGGGGTGTAAACATTGACAAGATAAAACGAGTCGAACTCCAGCGTGATGACCCGTCCCTCTGGTTCGTGATTCTCCTCTAAACCGTATCGTACGGAAATCGGCTTAATCTTTGTAAATACTGCCGTTCCGGAATACCCCTTCTTCACGGCATAATTCCAATACTGATGATACTCCGCATCATATTCCAGATGAATTTGACCTTCTTGTAATTTCGTTTCTTGCACACAGAAAATATCCGCGTCCGTTTTTGTGAAATAGTCGTTGAATCCTTTATTCACACATGCTCTTAACCCGTTGACGTTCCATGATACCAACTTCAATAACTTCAACCCCTTGCAGCTTTCGTTCGTTTCTTTCTAGTAGTATATCATATTTATTTTTTCTTTTAATGAAAGCTCAAGATTTGGGTGGCATCCGTAATGGGACTATCGTTCACGATGTCGGAAAAATTCATATCCCCGATTCGATTTTGAATAAACCTGGAAAAATGACATCAGAGGAAAGAGCGATTATTGAAAAACTTATATCCCAATAGACTTATGTATGCTGATGTCGGCCATGGATCATAATAACCCTTATCCACTAATTATTGCAAAAGGAAGATAAAAACGGATATGAGTTTGGAACGGGCTATACTTATTATAGTTTGGATCGTAGGGACAATCGTGATAGCTTTGTTGGTTCACCGACCTGACTTTCGTCAATTTGTAATGGGGTTTCTTGTATGTCAGGCAATCACATGGGTCAACGAAGCTCTTCATGTAAAGCTGCACTGGGTATCATACCCGGTTCGGGAATTCCCTAAAGCAACGGAATTGGGATTTACAATGCAATATATGGTGTATCCATTGCTTTGCGGGATATATTTGATCTGCGAGCCCCAGCGGTCATGGACAGCGAGAGGTTTGTATCTCATTGCTTGGTGCTCCGGGCTAGCTGTGTTTCATTATGGATTAGCCAGATATACTCGACTTATACAATATATCCATTACCATTGGTATATTGTCTGGATTGCTTTCTTCATCATTTTTGTTTTGGTAAATGCTATAGTCAGGTGGTTTTTTAAAGATGCGAAGTCGGTTCAAGAAGTGGAAACTGCCCAATGAGCCTTGAGTACATCATTTTGATAGTTGTCTGGGTTCTTTCTTTCCTACTCATCTTTGCCATTCCACGGGACAAGCTCCGAGTTGCAATGGTTGCATTTTTGTTTAAACAGATGATTACGTGGTTCCTAGGCTTAGTTGTTGTTGAGCTAGGTTTATTGGTTTATCCTGTCAGGTGTCTACCCGAGGTGAATCGCACAAGCTTTATCTATGAGTACCTTGCTTATCCTATGGTTTGTGCCGTCTTCAATGCGCGTTATCCATCCCATCGCAGCCGTTGGTTTCAACTGGGATATTATGCGGCGTACTGTACAGTTCTAACCTTAACGGAGGTACTTATAGAGATATATACCGATTTAATTGAATACATTCATTGGAATTGGTTCTGGACTTGGAGTTCACTGTTTATTACCTTTTTTATGACGAGACTGTTTTGTGTTTGGTTTTTTAAAGGCTTCCATTCTCGTCAAATTTAGAGTTTTTCAAATTTCAAACTCTAACTTGGGGAATAAATCTACATCTAGTGTGTGAATATAATCTTAAACAGGTAAATCGAGGGTGAACCAATGCATTTTGTGGGAGAAGCACTTATCATCGTTCCGGCCGGATATGTATTGCTAAGATTAGCTGGAAAAAAAACGGTGGCCGAAATGACAACACTAGAAATCATCACGACACTGGCTATCGGAACTTTAATTAGCCATGCAATCAATGAGGATGGGGTGATGAACACCCTGATTGCTATGAGCGTCGTAGTCTCCTTATTGATCCTAGCGCAATATATTCAATTAAAGATGGGTTGGTTTGAAAGGATCCTTGTCGGTAAACCGAGCATCGTCGTTAGCGAAGGTCAAATATTAGAGAGACCTTTAAAAAAAATGAGAATGACGAAGCAGCAGTTGGAAATGAGGTTTAGGCAGCATGGCATTAACAGCATTTCTAAAGTGAAGACTGCGACGATTGAGGCGAACGGACAATTGGGATATGAGCTGCAGCCTAATGCTGAGCCCGTTACCTATGAAGAAATGGTATCCTTGCTCAATCAAGTGATGGAGGGCAGGTCTTTGCCAAGCTTGCCCCAACAAGAAGGGAAACAGAATAGCGGCAACCTGTTTACTATCATTCAAGATAAGCGACGATGATCTCTCTAACGTTGATCGTCCCGTCTCATCGATTCGTTCTGCTGCCGCTTAAGTTAACTCACGCGACACATCCCCCGAAGAAGCGTTTCACGAGCTAATGTTCGAACTTTTTCCTCTATGAACCTATCGTCGCCTTGTAGTATACTAGGAGTCGGCCTTCAGACCGGCGGCTTAACTATGTACTTACGAAGGGGACGCTAAGATGAAGTTTGATGTGGAATATATTTCTTTTTTCGTGATCCAGGTGGACGGAGAGGATGGGCAAGGTAAGCGGAGCAAGCATTACCAGACGATGGACGGGGATGACTATTCCGTAAGCGAGCTGAGTTCATTTCTTGACGGAGAGTTTGCCAAAACCGCCAAACGTAAAGCGGAGCGTAATCCGAAGGCGGAGCAGGTTCCGACTAAAATCGGCCGATTCGCGGCAGAGCCTGGATATGATCTAGACAGCAATCCAAACTATAATTTGTTTGCAAGACTTCGCACGGCGGAAACCATTGACTCTTTTATGGGCCATGCCGACGAGCTAGTGACGACATATATGGATGCCAGCGCGATCCGCGGCGGTGCGATGTTTATCGTTCGGGCCAAGCTGAATCAATATTTCGACGAGCCGTTCTTGTTTGTATTCAAATGCGACTTCGAGCAGAAAATAGCCCGCATTACAGACGAACGCAGTTTGCTGAACAAAGTGGAGATGGCAATTAACGCCAAAAATATGAAATCGATTATGTACCCTCATATGCCGGAACCGGGAATGATGGAAGTATGGGAGCTTAAAATTCATCAATCCTCGCATGCTAGATATTTTGAAGACTTCTTAAAGTTCGTTGAGTATGAAAAATCGGTGCCCGAGCTGATGAACGATCAGGTGCTCGGCTTTGTACAGCAGTACGTAGAGCAAGTCTACGAGGATAATCCGGAAGAAAAGGAACGCGAGCTCGAAGAGATGGAGCTGTGGGCTCATAGCGAGAAGCGGGAGCTTCAAGAAAAATGGGATCAAAGCCATGTGATCGAGGCTGCGTCCATGATGGTCGAGCAAAAGCCGGACCTCGAGATGAAGGTGAAGCTGGGCCACATGTCCGTCAAGGCACTGCTCGCCGATTTCGGCGACCGATTGCACATCGCAAAGCTGGGGGACCGATATGTCGTGGTGCTGGAAGGCGACGGATTGGAGTTTGACCGCGGAATCTCACCGGTAGAGCTGCTGATGCCGGAGACGCTGGAATCGCTTGTGGGTCGGCTCAAGGCTAAGGCGCTGGACGAAGAACTGGCAGCGGCATTGCCATACTAAGGGATTCTGGAACGCTTGTTCGGAATGAACTGGTGTGATAAAATGGAAATTACAATTGAATCTTGGGTGGGCGTGGTTTTCTTTCTCGACTGTAAGGCGTAACAGCCGATGCAGGGAGGGGGTGAGGCCATGGAAATCAATGATGCCATAACGATGATGTTGTTATTCGGCTCATTTCTCATTGCACTATTAACATACATCAGTAATAACTACAAGAAAAAGTGAGAACCCACCCTAAGGTTAGCGCCCAGGTGGGTTCTTTCCGCTATGACCGGGAAGGGATAACCCATCCAAGCCAATTGTATGGACCAAGTGTTACCAGCACTTGGTCTTTGTTGTCTATATCATAACACGAACGACACGGATTGACAACGAAACGCTCCTCCCGAATCGTGCGCCGGGTTTGTCAGCTAGCGTGTCTTGAACACGTCGAGCAGCAGAGCATCCTTTCGCTGGGTCTCCCATGAGGCGGCAAAGCGTACCTGATGCGAGACGCCCAGAATGTCGTACCGCTGGGCGAGATGCTGCCGCGCCGTGCCGATGATGAGCGAGTGTAGGCGAACGTGCTTGGTCTTGCCCAGCTCGGCTAGCGCGTCCCGCACGGGCGGCGAGATGGCGCCGACGCCGTCGGTGACCATGACGAAATCGGCGTCATGATAGCGAGCATCCGCGTTCACCAACTCGATGCCCCTGCGAAGCGGGGCGTCGAAGTGTGTGCCGCCGCCGAAGGCCAGCTGCGCCAAAGCGTAAAACGCCGGCCAGTCGGGCTTCCGCCAGTAGAGCGGATGCTCGACCAGCTCGCCGCGTGCGCCAAACAGGAGCAGCTGGAAATCACGCTTCTCCAGCATGCTGAAGGCTGCAAAAGTGGCGATGAAAATCTGCGCCAGCCGGAGCTTGCTGCCCCGCATGGAGTGGGAGGTGTCCAGCATACAGATGACTGGACCTCTCAAGGGCTCCTCGGTCCAGCCGGAGATGTTATAGGTCAGCAGCTTGCTTTCCAACCATTTGACCATAAAATACGTTTCATAATCCTCATCGGCAAGCAGGCTGGCTTCGCTGGCGAGCATATGCGAGATGTCGCCGGATTGCCGCAAGTCGTCGTAGCTTTCAGGGATGCGGGGGGAGCGCAGCTTTCGGCGCTGGGCCTTCAGGTGCTGCAGCTGCCGTCCGACCTCCTGAAGGAAAGAGAGCAGCTCAGGATGCTTTTTCAGCTTCTCGACCCACAGCATGTAATGAGTGAACTGCTGGCGATGCAGACGTCCCAGATCGCTGCCCCAGCGGCGGTTCGCAATCCGCTGGCTGGCCTGAAGCAGCTCGAACGCGCTCAAGCTTTCGGCCTCCTCACGGCCCAGCGATTCCTGCAGGGCCCGGTTCAGCCAACCGCCGAGCTGCTCTTCCAGCTGCCGAATCGTGTCCCGCTCGCGGCGGCTAATACGTTCCAACTGCTTTTCGCGCTCTCCGAGCTCGGCTTCTGCTTTAGCCAGCTTCTGCCGGAGCTTGTCTCGGCGTATGAAATCTGTCCGCATCTCCTCCTGCAGCGAGCGGATGCGCTCCTTTAGCGCGTCTATCTCTGCATGAACCAGAGGTCGGCTGTCCAGCGCGGCTTGTTTCTCCTCGACGTTCCGTTTGCCTCGCTGCAGCGTATACCCGACAAGCCGAAGCTGCTCCAGCTGCTTCTCGGTCAGATGCTCTTGAACCTGCGATTGCTCCTGGTCCTGCTGCCGCTTTTGTTCATTCATTCCGATAGTTCTGAGCTGCTGCTCCTCGTGCTTGCGCTGCTTTACTTCCGCTTCAAAGCTTTCTGTCAGCCACATGAGCGATTTAAGCGCTGTTTTGAAAGAGGCGTTCACTTCTCCTATGGTGCGAGGATGGATGGTCCGGTAAAAAAACTGCTTCTGCAGCTCGCCGACCAGCCATCGGTGAAAAGGGGTTGCCTCGCCACCTTGGTCGGTTTGCGGATTCGTCAGATAAAAGCACAAAAAGAAATCGGCGAACAGCTCAATCGTAAACCACGGTGTCCGTGTTTCGGCTTCGCGAATCCACTCCTGAGCCGTCCGGGAGGAGTGAACGTATCCGTCAAACACAAAGCGGTCGACCCGCGCGCAGCGTATGATCATGATGTCACCACCCCACCCGTGCTACAGTGTGTAATCATATTCGACGCCCGGTATTTCCCGATCAAACAGCGTGCGGTAAAGTCCCTGCAGCGTCTGCAGCGTACGCTCTCCCTGAATCCGGAGATGCGTGTACTTCACGGCAAATTGGGCGGTTTGAATCAGCAGGAAATTGCGGTTACGGATATACCCCGGCAGATCCTTCTCGCGTTGAAGCCACTGTACCAGCTTTCCTCGCAGCTCGCGGGCCGTTTCCTCCAGCTCCGTCCGGCACACCTCCAGATTGGACTTCGCTTTTTCCAGATCCTCTTTGCTCAAGCGGGCGCCGACCTCTTTCTTGAATTGGAACGCGTGGAGCTCTTCCTCCTTAGCGAGCCAATGCTTCGCGATCTGATCGTAACGCCGCAGAGGGAGCTCTCGCTCCGTCTCCTGCTTCAGGGCCTCTTGGAACACCTTCTGAAAAAGCTCCTGCATCGTTCCATAATCCTCTGGGAGATCCCAAAGCATATGCGGCGTATAGACGGTATCCCAAACGCCGACTTCCGTGCGTCCATTCAGTGCTGCGGACGTTTTCCAGACGTGGCCTATTTTTCTCCAGCGCCGGTCGGACAGGACGAATTCTTTTTCCTCCATATCACTCTTCAACTCATACAGCATGTAAATAAGTGATTCCGGAATGGTTATTCCGTCTGCGGCTGACCGGATGGTTTCGATATCCCGCAGAGAAAGCAGAGGGGGCAGGGGATCGACCAGAAGCTGGAACATGCGTTCGTAACTGGACATTTGCTTTAAATAACCGACTTCATAACGGATCAAGAACCGATCGTAGAGCGCCGCTAGCTGATCATTCTCCTCTGGAAGCTCATTGGAGGCAGCCATCAGGAAAAGCAGGGGCACCTGTTCTTTGGTCTGTCCGTTGAAAAAGATGCGTTCGTTCAATATCGACAGAAGCGCATTCAAAATCGCGCTGTTCGCTTTAAATATTTCGTCCAAAAAAGCAAAATCCGCTGCAGGCAAATACCCGTCGGTTTGCCTTACGTACTGGTCCTGCTTCAGCTGTCTCAAGGAGACCGGCCCGAACATCTCGTCCGGAGTCGTAAAGCGGGTGAGCAAATAATCGAACCACCGGCCGCTGCCGAACAGCTGGGAAACAGCCCGCGCAAGCTGAGACTTGGCCGTGCCCGGCGGACCGACCAACAGAGCGTTCTCACCAGCCATCAATCCCAATAGCAGCAGCCGGATCAGCTCCTCCCGTTCAAGAAAGCGTGACTCTAAATGGCCGATGGCTTCTTCCAATTTATTTTGAATCGTCTCAATTTCGTTCATAGTAGCGCAGTACCTCCTTCGGCCTTCTTACTCTATATTTCTCCATTATTGTACCAGAGCGAGCTATTTTTCTCTAATCTGTTATGGATTTTTATTCCAATGAAGTTCATGCTACAATAGGGGAGGTTACAATCCATACCGATAAGGAGAGGAAAACATGTCAGTCTACGATTTTTCAGCCAAAACTATTGACGGAACAGAAAAGTCTCTCGCGGATTACAAAGGTAAGGTGCTGCTGATCGTCAATACGGCCAGCGCTTGCGGATTGACTCCGCATTACAAAGGCCTTCAGGCTCTTTACGACAAATACAAGGATCAAGAGCTGGTTGTCCTCGGTTTCCCATGCAACCAATTTGCCGGGCAGGAGCCAGGCACGGAAGAAGAAATTAAAGAGTTTTGCGAGCTGAAGTATCAGGTGACATTCCCGATGTTTGCCAAAATCGATGTTAAAGGCGAGAACGCGCATCCGTTGTACACCTATTTGGTAAATAACATCCCTGCAGATACCCGCACAGGAGATATTGAGTGGAACTTCGTCAAGTTCTTAGTGAACCGTGATGGAGAGCCGGTCAAGCAGTTCTCCGCCCGTACGGAGCCTGAGGCGCTTGAAGAAGATATTAAAGGGCTGTTGAGTAAGTAATTACGTATAAGAAAGAGCAGTCTGTTCTTGCTTTTTGCGGAGCAGGCTGCTTTTTTGCGCAAAATGAAGAGAGTGATTTATAAAAAATACCTTTTTCTCGGCTCCAAAAGGGTCTATAATAGGTCAGAGTGGAGTAACGCTCTTGCGATCTGCAAACGTGTGCGATAGGGGATTATCCGTAGGATAACCTTACATAAGAAAAAGGAGGCTGGATCCTTGGTGGACATGGAGCAGCAAATAGAGCAAAAATACGAAAAGCTTGGGGACATTCTCCGGTCTATGGACAAAGTCGTAGTCGCCTTTTCCGGCGGTGTTGATAGCGCTTTTTTGTTGAAAGCAGCTTTGGAATTTCTGGGTAAGGACCGTGTGCTTGCGATTACGGCCGATTCTGAAACCTATCCCGAAAGGGAAAAACATGAAGCCATCGCGCTGGCCAGCGAGATGGGAGCGCCGCATGAGGTTATTCATACGAGTGAGCTGAATATACCGGGATATGCGGAGAATCCGACGAACCGCTGTTACTTTTGCAAAAACTCTCTGTTCGATCATTTGATTCCGATTGCTGAAGCGCATGGCTACAAGCATCTCGTATTTGGCGCCATCGCAGACGACTTGGGCGAGCATCGTCCGGGCCTGCAGGCTGCGCATGAACGAGGCGTTCGTGCACCGCTGCTCGAGGCAGGCATTAAGAAATCGGAAATTCGTCATTTGTCCCGCAAATTCGGATTGAAAACATGGGATAAGCCATCCTTTGCCTGCTTGTCCTCAAGAATTCCATACGGTGAGCTGATTACGGCCCAGAAGCTCTCCATGATTGATCAGGCGGAGGATTTTCTGATTCAGCTGGGTTTCCGTCAAGTGCGCGTACGCCAGCATGACACCTTGGCCCGGATTGAAGTACCAGCTTCTGAGCTGGCTGAAGTACTCGCTGTAGCGGAGACCGTTCAAGCCAAGCTCAAGGAAATCGGCTACGCTTACGTAACTCTGGATTTGAAGGGCTACCGCTCGGGAAGCTTGAACGAAGTGCTGCCGCAGGAGCAGCAGGCCATTCAAGCGGCAGCGCAATAGGAGGCTAAGTGATCATGGGAAAACCAAAGATATATATCGCCAAGCCGGTTGAGTCGGAAGTTTTGGCTTATCTGGAACAGCACTGCGATTGCAAGATATGGGATGGACAAGGCACAGCTTCGCGTCAAGCCTTGCTGGCTGAGCTATCGGACGTGGAAGGACTGCTGGCTACCGGCGTTCCGATTAATCAGGAGCTGCTGGATCATGCTCCCCAGCTAAGAGCCGTGAGCAGTGTATCCGTGGGATATAACCACTATGACATAGAGGCCATGAAGGCTCGGGGCATTCTCGGGACGCATACGCCAACTGTACTTGACGATACCGTAGCTGATCTCGTACTGGCGCTCATGCTGTCCGCCGCGCGCCGGATCCCTGAACTGGATGCGTTCGTGAAGCAGGGGAAATGGCAGCGGGGGAAAGGGATTACCGATGACATGCTCTTTGGTATGGACGTGCATCACCGTACGCTCGGAATTATGGGGATGGGCCGCATCGGCGAGGCCATCGCCAAGCGGGCAGTGAACGGCTTCGATATGGAGCTGTTGTATTATAACCGCAGCCGTCGTCCCGAGGCCGAGGAGCTCTACGGCGCAAAATATAGCACTCTGGAAGAGCTGCTGCAGCAGTCGGATTTTGTCGTACTGATGACACCATTGACGCCAGAGACGGTTCATTTTATTCGCAAGGAGCATTTTGAGATGATGAAGCCAACGGCCTTCTTCATCAACGCTTCCCGCGGCCAGACTGTCGATGAACAGGCCATGATCGAAGCGCTAGAATCCGGCCGGATTCGCGGGGCGGGACTTGACGTGTTCGATCCGGAGCCGCCTACACCGGACAACCCTCTGCTGCGGATGCCTAATGTTGTGACGCTGCCGCATATCGGCTCGGCTACAACTGCCACGCGCCGCGACATGGCCATGTTGGCTGCGAAGAATCTTGTGTCGGCATTGACCAGCGACTCTCCTCAGAATGTGGTGAAGGAGTTGCAGGAGTTAGTGAAGGCGTAGTTTGCGAGGAAGTAGGTCGAGCAATTTTGGGCCTTATATATTTGAATTTATATTGCAGGAAAGCCTGAGAAAGAAATCAGGCTTTTTTGTGTTTCGTGGAAAAAAAGTCAAAGATTTGTTATTCCAAACAGGCGTTCTAATTGGATATGTTCTCCAATTATAATGTATATGTTAAAATTGGAAATAAAAGATTAAGTATACTTGTTACGTATTAAACAATAGATTGTTAACAAACACGAACCAAGCTAGTTCGTGAATGCAAGAGACGTTATCTGAAAGTTATCTGAAAGTGCAGCAAAGTAATATAAAATCTAAAAGATTTGAGATGCATAACTATATGAAAACAGCTTTGATAATTATGATGTTGTTAATAACCACATCTTGTCAGTCTAATGTAAGTGTAGGGGAAGAGATTGAGAAGAATCTCAGCATTATTTTAAATAATCCTAATGCTAGTTTCTCAAGTAACCCGAACATCTATATAGAACCCAATCATCAGGCTTACCTAGAAATCTTAAGAGAAGGTACAGATGGGACGGAGTACCTTATTAATAGTTTAAAACATAGTGAAGAGAATGGTTTGAAAGAATGGATCATGGCGAAGGCATGTGCGGATATTCTAAAGGATAAAAATCCGGTAAAAGAATGGTCAAGCGGAAAGGAATGGTTAAAAAAATACGAAGAAAGTCAGAAATAGAAAACCAGCAGTTAAGTAACTCGAGAAGGCTGCACCATCAGATAACACCGCATTCACGCATTGCTGCAATTCAAATAATAAAAAGTAGAATACTATATAGTTGGTGTTGCTATTAATGCAAGTAATTGTTTAGATTTAAGGCCAGGATCAATTATTGATAAAAATAAATTTGAACAATTATATGAAGAATTTTAGTATTATTGCTCAATGTAATTTCGGCAAGAATAAGCAACAATTGATTAACTTGAAGTGGATATAAGAACAGGGGAGAGATTATTATTAATAATTGGTTTGTAAACCATTATGATCGATTAATGAAACCATTAGAAAAGAAAACTTTTACACAGATAAGAACAGAAATAATAAGTAAAGCAGAAGGGGAAGTGCTAGAGATCGGTTGTGGCACTGGAATTAACTTTCCCTTTTATAAACACGTATCGGTAACCGCGATTGAACCAAATGACGTCTTAAGGGATTTAGCCCATAAAAGGGCTGATCAGACGGATGCACCCATTCATGTGGTAGAAGGAAACGCTGAGAAATTACCATTTAAGGACCATTCATTTGATACTGTAGTTGGAACGTTGGTGTTTTGCACAATTCCTGATCCGAAAAAGGCAATTAGAGAAATGATGAGGGTATGTAAACCAAAAGGAAAAATTTTAATATTTGAACACACCCGACACGAACATAAAATGTTAGCGGCAATGCAAGACCTATTGACACCGATATGGAAAAGAATATGTGACGGGTGTCATCTAAATAGAAATACTGAACAATTACTGAGACAAGAGGGAATAGAGATCGTTAATAAAAAGACATATATGAATAAGATATTTATTACAGTGGAAGGAAGAAACGCTTGAAAGTAGTGGATTCTGAGAGTCTTGTTATTTTCTGATAACATAGCATTCACGCTGCGGTCGCCATTAATGAAAAAATGTTGAGGGTGTGACAATTTGATAGAAACAAAAAACGCAACCATACAATCAAAAGCCATCTTTTCTATGGGGAAGACACCCGAGCAGAATCAATAAATTAAACTTGGCGGAATACTCATGGGAGGAATACTATTTATACAATGGGATAAGAAATATCAATGAAGTAGTAAATTCCAGCAAAGGAGAACACCATGCCTTACCAAATTGAAGACAAGTTTGTGATCGCCGTTGCATCCAGTGCGCTATTTGATTTAACCGAATCGGACAGGGTGTTTAGAAATAAGGGCGAAGACAAATACAGACAGTATCAAAGAGAGCATGAGAATGATGTTCTAAACACGGGGGTAGCATTTCCGCTGATCAAAAGGCTCTTAAGTATCAATGATGCTGAAGATCAGCCTGTTGAAGTGGTCTTGTTATCACGCAATGATCCGGATACCGGACTACGCGTGTTTAAGTCCATAGAGCACTACAAGCTTCCCATTAGCAGGGCCGTATTTGTGACAGGAAGCAATCCGTTTCAATATATGGAAGCATTCAACGCTTCGCTTTTTTTGTCCGGAAATCCTAAAGATGTGAAAGAAGCGGTTGAACGCGGTTTTCCGGCAGGGTGTATTCATCCAACGGACTATATTGATGATGATGAAGATCAGGAACTAAGAATTGCGTTCGATTTTGATGGAGTGATTGCAGATGATTCGGCAGAATCTGTATTCCAGGAAGGAGGCGCTTTGCAATTATTTCATGATCATGAGAGGTTGAACGCGGGGGAGCCGCTTCCTGGAGGACCGCTGTTACGCTTCTTTACCGAAATATCCAAACTGCAGAGAAGAGAGATCGAGAAGAATAAGAATAACTCGGAATATAAGCCCAAAATCAGAGTGGCCATCGCAACGGCCAGGAATGCTCCTGCGCATGAGAGAGTTATTACGACGTTGAGGAAATTGGATATAAGAGTCGATGAGGCGTTCTTCCTGGGAGGAGTCGACAAAGGAAGAGTATTAAGAATATTTAAGCCCCATATTTTCTTTGATGATCAGGTTGGTCACATTGAGGGTGTAGCGAGAATTGTACCGTCCGTGCATGTGCCATTCGGCGTGACGAACAACAAGAAAGAGGAACGGGACTCGGAGTAAGCCACAGGTTGTTCGACAGTAACATATAAATAGGAATAGAATCATATGTTCGCATAACCGATTGTATGGTACAATATGGATACAATAGAATCGGCTTTCTCAAGGGCGGTTAGCTCATCTCCTGGAAAGGAGGTGATGCTATGGAAGTTAAGGATGCATTAAGCTTGATGTTCATGTTCGGTATGTTCATCCTGACCTTACTTTCCTACCTCAAAAAAAAGTAGACCTCCCTTGAGCCTACCAGCCACGGAGGTCTACCTTCTGTTACTTGGTGATGCTGATCGCCCTTGAAAGGCAATCTATTGTACGGACCGTGGATGCTCGCGACATCTGCGGTCTTTTACAAGTGTATTCAAATCATACGTTTCTAAACCCATTTTAACACAAGAAAGCTTCACTGGAAAGGTGTTACCTCAAATGCTCTCCTCAAATATATTATGAAATGGAGGGCAATGAGATTTAGGCATCTTAGAGGTGAATCCGAACCTAGTGATGCCTTTATTATTTTATCCAGAATTGGGGGGAAGTCGCCATTCTTGTGGGGATGTACATTCTTACTGAGAAAATAAAGGATTAGAATGGCGATCGGCCATTCAACTAACTAGCAGTTATCTTCAAGATCTGGCTACTAAGCTTGGTATAAATGCAAATGTCATGATCTGAACTTGTAGTACATATTTCAGGTGCAATGTTCGCGCAAACAAAGTGACTGTCTGTTTATAAATCGATCCATAGAGTGAAGAATATGCCTTAGTTTATTGCCCAATTCTCAATGTTCCGTATCGTGTCTTCCATCGCTAAACCTTTTTTCGTTAAAGAATACCTCATCCAATCATGTTTCACGATTCCTTCATGCTCCAAGTACTTCAATCTTTCGGTTAGTAGTCTTGAACTTATGTGAATAGCGGATTCAATCTCTGAGAATCGTCTTGGGCCTAAAAGAAGCTGGTACACAATTAAAACACACCACCGTGTGCTGATGATAGCCATAGCTTTCTCAAATTTAGTTTGTGATTTTGCGCAGTACACTTTTGGTAGCTCCTTTGGCATGGGTCTTCAAGGATACATGGTCTATTTTCGGTAGAACCTGTGGTTGTAAGATTTCCTAAAACAGAACCAACTTTTGATTGAGAAACATAGATAGGGAAAAAATGTCGAAGGCAAGATGCCCCGACATTTTTAAAAAAGTAAACCGTTACCTTGTTTCTAAATTGAATTAAGACTTAAGTACATCATGGTCAACATAACGTTCCCCATTTAATTCACTTATCGCATTAATCGCCACTTTCGCACCATCGCCAGCTGTGATAATGGTATGAACGCTTACCCCTGCTACAGTTCCTGCTGCCCAAATGCCATTTTTGCTTGTTTTTCCATTGCTGTCGACGGAGATCACTTTCTTTATGCGCGGTTCTGTTCCATCTTTAGTGGTCACTCCAATCTTTTCGGCCAGATCAATTAAGGCTCCAGTAGCCAAAATCACTTGTTTCGATTCAAATGTTTGGTTCTCTACATGAATTTTGTAACCCGTCTCTGATTCAGTAATGTTATCAACTGTATTGATAACAATTTCTGCCCCAAATTTGCTTGCCTGCTTTTTTCCTATTTCTACAAGCTCAGGTCCTGTGATTTCCATTACACCGTAATGGTTTTCAACCCAAGCTCTTTTTGTCATTGTTTTATCATTATCAATTAATAACGTTTTTTTACCGGCTTTAGCAGCAAAGAGTGAAGCAGTTGCTCCAGCAGGACCAGCACCAATAACAGCAATATCGTACATATTTCGACACCCCTTCTAATGAGTTTCAATTAGAAATTATTTGCGGTAGCTGCAGCTTTTATTACACCTTGTTGAATGATTTCTTCAGCTTTGTCGGGGAATTGATTATGTCCCTCTACTATCACGCTGGTTATGTCTTGCACACCCCAGAAGTTCAACATGTTTGTTACATAATTAACAGCCATTTCTAGGGATTGTGCGGATCCTTCAGAGTAAATTCCCCCTCTAGCACTTAAAAGAGCAACCTTTTTATCCGTGAGCAGTCCAATTGCACCTTCGGGAGTATAACGGAATGTCTTGCCTGCTTGAGCGAGATAATCGAAATAGGTATGAAGTACTGCAGGCACAGTTAAGTTCCAAAGCGGGAAGGCAAACACAACCTTATCTGCGGCAAGAAATTGATCCAAGTATTTGTTCACTAAGTCTGTCGCTGTTTTTTCATCGGGGGAGAGCTCTAAACCCCGTCCCAGTTTAAACATCCCGTTGATTTTGTCGGTATCGTAATACGGTAAATTTTCCTTAAATAGATCAAGTTCAATGATCTGATCATTTGAATGGGATTCTTTATAACTTTCCAAAAATGACTGGTAGAGCTTTACGCTAACTGCTTGCTCAATTGGACGGGAATTTGCTTTAATAAAAAGAACTGTGGCCATCTTGACACCTCTTTATACGATATAATTAGTTGTTATAGCAACTTTAGTCACTCGTAAAGTCTCATTATTGAGACAATACAAGAAAAACATGATTGCAACGATAAGCAAGGATCTTATTTAACATTATTGCTTATCTTTGTAAGAATTCTTTTTAGTTCATTTAATTCTTCATTTGTAATTCCTTTGTTTACTAAATCATTAAATTCCTCAGTGAGAGGAATAATGTGATTACCCAGTTGTTTTCCTTCTTCTGTCAAATAAACCCTCAATGATCGACGATCGTTTTTTGGACATACTCTTTGGATAAATCCTTTTTGTTCAAGATTAGACAACATACGTGCAACATTTGTTTTATCCTTAACTAGTTGTTCCGCAATTTCATTTTGGTTAAGGCCATCTTTTTCCCAAAGAAGCATCATAACTAAATTTTGTTCAGGCGCTAGATTGTATGGTGCTAATTGATTTTTAACATAACTAGTCAAGGTTAGGTCTGTCTGGTGAATAATAATGCTAATATATTCATGTAACGACAAATTCAAACAACCACCTCCTTTGTAGCTATAACAACAGTTGTTATAGCTACATTATATTTTACAATATTTTTGGTGTCAATTTATTTTCGTATTTGATAGTTTTCTCTCATGTGGTCAGTGTGATACCTGTTTTAATATGTATACATGAATTCATTTCAAGATCGTTATTATATAGATTTCGAAAAACGCTGTTAATATAACCATATCTTTGAATAAAAGATAAGAGTATCAAGGAATAAGGATATAAAGCAATCAAATACAAAATTGCCTTCTGCGTCTGAAACAGGTTTTGTTTGCTACTCTGGAAGGCTTCAAAAAGAGAGGGAATTTATCAATGATTGATATTGGATTATTAATAATTCGATTAGTTGTAGGGTTAACATTTATGGGGCATGGAGCACAGAAGATGTTTGGTTGGTTTAACGGACCTGGTCTAAAGGGTACTCCGGGATGGCTAGTTTCTATTATTACAGTCCATGGTAAAAACGGATACTGGGCCACAGCAGGTGGTTATGAGTACAATCTTATTCTGATTGCCATTGCAATCGGTGTTGCATTAATCGAGCCAGGAAATTATGTGCTGTTCTAGGATTCAAAAAATGGAAGCCGCTCTCGGGGACAAAACATAAATGCGCCATACGAACGGTTTAGTGTTTTAGCGACATACAGCTTTGGAAAATCCCACAAGGCACATCTTGTTAGGTTCCCGGCATTTTTAGAATATTCGTCCACATGTCCCAATATGTGGAACGTATATCTTGTTTAAACACCTTTTTCGTTAGATGATAAAAGAGAGTTCATCTCGTACAGTTTATCACTTATGCATAGGGGGGATTTAGGTAATGGTTAAAAACAAACATTTGAAAACGGTTTCATCATTGCTGCTTGTTTTGGCATTATTAATTGGATGCAGCACTAAACCGGGGATGACAATGAATGAGAAAAAAACCAACGGTGGGGACGTTCCCGCTTCGGATTCCAACCAGCCCATGGACCTTCGATTTATGGCGGCAGCACAATCCGGTTCATGGTATCCATTAGCGGTGGGTATTACGGAGGCTTTAAAGAAAAACATGAGCAATATAAAGCAAATCAGTATAGAACCCGGCGGCGGTGTTGCCAATGTCCTTGCGGTTAATGGAGGAATGGGGCAGATGGGCTTCTCTCAGGCCATGCCAACGGTTGATGGTTATGCCGGTAACGCTCCATTCAAAGAAAAGAATGAAAATGTGCAGTATGTGCTGTCGTTATTCCCGCATACCACACATATAGCAGTGTTGAAAAATTCCGGGATCACGAAAATTGAAGACATGAAAGGGAAAAAAATTAACGTTGGTCCTAGAGGTCTTCTAACCGAGGACATTGCTTCCAGAATCCTGCAAGCCTACGGAATGAGCTATAAGGATATGGCCAGCGTTCAGAATTTGTCTTTTGCAGATTCTGTTGAGCAGATGAAAGACGGGCGGTTGGATGTTTTGTTTTGGACGGTGCCTTCTCCTTTTGCAGTGTTGACTGATCTGAGTCAAAGCAAAGAGATCGATTTGCTGCCGATCCCGGAAGAAATTATTAAACAAATGACTTCCTCAAATTCGGGTCTGGTGAAAGTTACTTTGCCAAAGGGAACGTACAAAGGAGTAGACTATGACGTGGTAACGGTTCAATCCCCATTGGTTGTTATTGCAAACAAGAATGCACCGGAACAGTTGGTTTATCAAATGACGAAAACCATATACGACAATCTCGAGAATTTGAAAAATATAGATCCCGCTTTAAAGCCGGTTACAAAAGAAAGCCTTCTGGTTGATATTGGTGTTCCGATACACCCCGGAGCCAAAAAGTTTTTCCAGGAGAAAGGTATGCTGAAATAATCGTTTGTAATAAAACGTTTCGGTTCCTTTTTTACCTGGATTAATATAGGAGGAGGCTAATAATTGATGCAATACTTGAAAAAATTATTGCTATTCATAACTTATGCGTTCAGTTTCTATCATTTGTATACAGGGTTTTTTGGTTCGTTTGAAACGTTTCTGCAACGATTTGTACACCTCTTTTTGGCTATGCTTCTTATTTTCATGCTCCACCCCTACAAAACCGTAAACCGGACGGCCGGTATTATACTTAACAGCACGATGATCTTGTTAACCTTCGTTTCAATGGGTTATTTATATTTGAACTATGATTATATCTTAGGTGAACGGTATCCGATGATCACGCCGTTGACTGCTACAGAGGCCGTCCTAGGCATCGTGATGATCGCCTTGGTCTTGGAAGCCACGAGAAAGCTTGCGGGGCCATCATTGCCGATAATCGCTTTATTATTTCTTGTATATGGATTAATAGGCCCTTATTTGCCGGGGATCTTTTCGCATGCAGGATACAGCTTAGACAGCATCATCGACTTAAACTATATGGGGACGGACGGGACGTTCGGAATTCCGCTTGGCGCTAGTGCTTCCTATATTGCCCTTTTCATCTTATTTGGTTCATTTCTAGCTAAATCAGGTCTTGGTTCGTTATTAATGGAGCTTGCCTTGGGCTTAGCCGGTCATACCAAAGGCGGCCCTGCCAAAGTGGCGGTCATCGGCAGCGTTCTGCACGGCATGTTGTCCGGAAGTGCAGTAGCAAATGTCATGACTGTAGGAACCTCTACGATCCCGCTAATGAAAAAGACGGGCTACAAACCGCATTTTGCAGGTGCCGTCGAAGCAGCTGCTTCCGCAGGAAGCCAAATCATGCCGCCTGTCATGGGTGTGATCGCCTTTATCATGGTGCAGTACACAGGTATACCGTACATACAAATCGCTTTCTATGCGTTATTGCCTGCATTACTGTATTTCTGGGGAGTTGGGGTCATGGTCCATCTGGAAGCTGTAAAACTTGGATTGGAGGGTTTACCCAAAAAGGAGCTGCCGGATTGGAAGAATAGCTTCAAACGTCGTGGTCATCTGCTGCTTCCGATTGTGATTATGCTTGGTTTATTGGTATTAGGCTTTAGTCCATCTTATTCAGTAACTTATGCCATATTAAGTATTGTCATTATTGCCGCATTTCGCAAAGAAACGCGTATGAATTTTCAAACCATTTTGGATGCGCTTCAAGATGGGGCCAAAGGCATGCTTATGATTGCGGCAGCTACAGCGACTGCGGGAATGATTAGCGGTATGTTTGGTCTAACCGGGCTCGGATTGCGGTTTTCCATATCGCTTGGCGAATTGGCTGGCGGGAACCTCCTGTTAGCGCTCGCTTTAACCGCGGTAACATCCTTTATATTAGGGTTGGGGCTGCCTCCGTCAGCTTCCTATATTGTCCAAATCGCTGTTACCATCCCGGCTCTCATTGGGGTGTTGGAAACCACGGGGGTGGATTCAATTGCTTCCAATGCGGTCATTCTCACCCACATGTTTGTTATGTACTGGGCTTCCGTTGGAGTGATTACACCTCCTGATGCCTTAGCTGCGTATGCAGCTGCAGCTGTTGCTGAGACCCCGCCGATGATAACGGCTTTAAGCGCCACCCGACTTGCATTTGTGGCTTATGTTGTTCCATTCATGTTCGTCTTAAATCCTGCGTATTTGCTAATCGGAAGTGTCGGTGAAATCTCATTGGCTATAGTGAGCGGTTTTTTGGGCGTAATCGCTTTTGGAATCGTGTTTCAAGGGTATATTCATCACCAGATCGGATGGTTCCGGCGGAGCTGGGCTCTTATTGCGGGGGTACTGATCATCGTTCCTAATCCCCTAAGCAACATAGCGGGGATTTGCCTCATCGTATTTCTGCTCGTGATCTCTCATAGACGGAATGAAGCGGTATCTCTTAACAGGTCCCTGTGAGAACAACGCTAATTTTAAGCAAAATTCCATGGAATGCGGTAAGATCCATTGTTTTCATCATGTCGATCGTTGTTTTCCTACTGTTTACGCTTTTCAGTTTCCAAATATTAAAACCGCTGCTGTCCGTTCTGGCAGTGGCGGCTATCCTGGTCTCCATCCCGAAAAGCGGGAGGGGCGCCAAAGCGTTCACCTTGCTTTTCTTAGGGGGCGGCACATGGTTTCTATTGCAAACGGGGACGAATCTGATGGAGTATATCCTGTCTTTCGGCGATATGCTATATCTTCTTTCACTGTTTGCCATCGTGCCCGTGTTGGCCATTCCGATCAAAATCGGTAAATATGACGAAGCCATTCAGCAGCTATTGGAACGGAAAAATAGAACAGACATCGAATATTATGGGTTCATTACCGCCATTTCGTTTCTTTTGGGCAGTTTCCTAAATTTGGCCACTGTTCCCATTATGTATCATAGTATTAAGAACGCCGTGGCGAAGTGGGCGGGAGAGCAAACCAATAAATTTGTTTTATCGTCCATTATCCACGGTTTTGCCGTTTCGGTTGCTTGGGCACCCGTATCGGGTGTATTGGGTGTAGTGCTCACGGTAACCAAGGTGGATTGGCAGAACATCATGCTGACGCTATGGGGGATCAGCGTCTGTGGATTATTCGTCAATTGGATGATTTACCTTCAAGTCAGACGTCTGGGTCCTCGGTTTAAATTAGTGGAGCGGGGGATGAAATATTCGGTTTCAATGAGAGGAGAGGAATCGGTAATTGCTGCAGCTTTAGACTCCAATGGAATGCAAAGCTCTAATCCAACGTTGAAAATCATGCAGATCACATGGATTATCGTGATCTTGGTTGTATTGGTTTTGGCTCTGAATAGTGTGTTTCAAGTAGGTATAGTCCTGATCGCAACAGTGATTGCGCTGCCTTTTGCTTATGTATGGTCGCTATTGTTAAAAAAAGGTTCCCTCTTCCTTAAGGGAACCTCCTCGTATGCGAGGGATCAGCTTCCGGCCTTGTCGGAACAGTTTGCGATTTTTTTGAGTGCAGGCTTTTTTGTGAGGGCAATGAATGAATCGGGGTATCACCATTACGCGAATGCGTGTTTTGTGGAATTAAATCACTGGATGGGTGGCCAAACGTTTTTGATTCTGCTGCCTGTGCTTACTGTAGCATTTGCTTTTATTGGCTTGCATCCCATTGCGGTTATCACTCTTTTGGGCGAATCCCTAAATCCGAACCAGCTTGGGATTTCTCCGGAACAACTGACCATTGCGCTGACGGGAGGGGCTGTGCTAACTTTCTTGATCGGGCCGTTCAGCGGAACGCTTGGCATCATATCCACCCTGGCTCGGAAAAGTCCGTTTCATGTCATTGGATGGAGTCTCCTGCAAGCTCTTGGTTTCTTTCTCGTACTGGTAATCGCTATATTGGCACATTAGCCGGAATTCCGCAGGGCTAAAGGGAAACCGGAATATGACTCAAAAGACGGATGGATTCCAATAAACTGTTCGGGGAAGCTGCGCCTTTGCCGGCAATATTGGGCGCGCTTCCATGACCGACTGTGCAAAAGAAAACAGGGGTCCCGGTAGTAAAGGCGGTAATCTTGTCAAAAGCCAAAAGTTTGATCGGCATATGGGCTTGATCGTGGTACATGGCTACGTAAGCGTCGTATTTAAGATCGCGGTGTTCTAGAAATAAGGTGTCGCTACCATACGGCCCGAAGACATGAATGCCTTCTTGCCGCGCTTGAATGATAGCTGGTTCAATCTCTTCGATCTCTTCGGTTCCGAACATTCCCTGTTCACCGGCATGCGGATTTACACCGGCGACAGCGATACGGGGATTGTGAACGCCCATATTGCGTACTGCTTTGTCGGTAGCTCTAATCGCTTTCAGCACTAAAGCCTTGTTGATCATTTGCAGGGCCTTGCATAATGACACATGCAGGGTCACATTGACAATGCGCAGCTGGTCGGAGACTAACATCAAGAATGCCTCCTCAGGTTGAGTGCCTGTTACCTTGGCCACGTAACCTGGATAACCGTCAAATTCAACACCGGCCAGCTCTACCGATTTTTTGGTATGAGGTCCACCGATCACTGCATGAACTTGACCGTCCATGGCCAACTGCAATGCCTTGTTTGTATAATCCAACATGGCCTTTCCATACTCTGAAGCAAATTCACCTATCTGAAGCTGGTCCATCTGAACGTTAGGAATGTGAATGACATCGACAATACCGTATTTGAAAAGGGCCTCGTCCGGCTTAGTGATCGGATGTATTGTTAGCGGAGCCCGCAGCAGGTTGACGTACCATTCCAATAAGTTCTTATCTCCGACCAGAATCGGATGGCATCGTTCGTAAGTGTTTTGGTTCCAGAGTGCCTTGAGAGCAATTTCCGGACCGATCCCTGCGGGGTCGCCAATGGTGACGACAATGATAGGTTTATGGTTCTTCAAGAGGGATTCCTCCTACAAATCAGTTTGGTGCTGCGTTATATAAAGGATAACTATTTACCTAATCCACGGAAAGATACTTGTTCAGTTATGTGGAAAAGAAAAATTTTGGGGGGAAGTTTAATGAAAAATATGGAAGATTCGATCACCTCGGTTCACAAAGCTATTCGAATACTAAGAGAGTTTTCCCAGAACGAACCGGAACTCGGGATCAGCCAATTAAGCAGAAGATTAGGAATGGCCAAAAGCACGGTCTCCCGTTTGGTTCAAATTTTGTGCGATGAAAATATGGTCGTCCAGAATGAAGAGACCCGTAAATATCATTTGTCATTAACTGCTTTTGAGATTGGTTCCGTTGTTTATCATGAGATGGAATTATGCCAAATCGCTTTGCCGCTGTTAAAAAAAATGCTGCCGAACGTTCAGTCGGCTATTCAAATGGTTACTTATGATAAAGGCGGAATCGTGTACCTGTTGAAGCTTCCCGATCATAGGGACGGCAAAATATTGAATGTAATGGGGAAACGGGTTCCGTCACACTGTACCGCATCGGGTAAAGTCATGCTGGCTTTTCAGAACGAGCTGGAAATAAAGCACGTGTTAAGTAAGGAATTGAAATCATTTACTAGAAAAACGATCACCTGTCCGGATAAATTACGTGGGGAGCTGCAGACGATCCGCCAAAAGGGATATGCCGTTTCCCATGAAGAATTCAATCCTGGCATGAGCTCCTTAGCCATTCCTGTATTTAATGATTACGATGCGATTATCGCGGCCATATGTATTCTGAGGCCTACCGGACAAATTACGAATGCCAATATACCGCCTATATTAAGAGAAATGAAGATGTACAGCCGACTAATTACGGAGCAATTGGGTATGGAACGGACGAAGAAAATACGATATTCGCATTAATATGAAATAAAGCAAATATTTTTTTGTTCCGCATGGCTGAATCATCTGCTATCTATTAGCACGCTGCTTATCTAATATTAAAGTATCCCATATTCCATAAAGAAAGGAACATGACAATGACAAAGCTTGGTGTAGATACAATGCAAATTACTTGGCCTGCGGAAGGCTTCACAAGAGTACCTTATGAAGTATACATGGACCCATCCGTATATGAGCAGGAGCAGTTGAAGATTTATCGCGGACCTACATGGAACTATCTGGCTTTAGATGCGGAGCTGCCGCAAAACGGTGATTACAAGACCACTTTCGTCGGTGATACGCCAGTTGTCGTAACAAGAGACAGTGACGGTGAGATAAGAGCATTTGTGAACCAGTGTGCGCATCGCGGTGCAACCGTTTGCATGGATTCTTGCGGCAATACAAAAACATTCACCTGCGTATACCACGCGTGGGCATACGATGGCAAAGGGGATCTGAAAGGAGTTCCTTTCCGTAACGGGGTGGAAGGAAAAGGAGGGATGCCGGATGACTTTGATCCTGCCAAACATTCATTGCAGAAGCTGAGGATTGAAACATTCTGCGGCGTTATTTTCGGTTCATTCGATCCTCATGTCGGACCCTTGCAAGAGTATCTTGGTGAAAAAATGTGCGGTTACATCCAGCGCGTATTTAATCGCCCAGTGCGTGTTCTGGGATACAACCGTCAATCGATGAACAATAATTGGAAAATTTATTTTGAGAACGTCAAAGATTCGTATCATGCCAGTATCCTTCACACGTTCTTTACCACCTTTGGTCTGAACCGCCTTTCCCAACGCGGGGGCATTGAAATGGACGATACAGGAATGCATCATGTGAGCTATACGTACGGTTCCTCGGATGAGAACGAGGATGCCTATAAACAAGCGAATTTACGTTCGTTTAACTCCAAATATAAGCTGGAAGATCAATCAATGCTGCAGGGCCGTAAGGAGTTTGCAGACGGCATCACGCTGGCGATCCAGTCCATTTTTCCAGGCATGGTGCTGCAGCAAATTCACAATACGCTTGCGGTTCGACAATTGCTGCCCAAAGGTCCGGGACATTGCGAGCTGCATTGGACCTATTTCGGTTATGCAGACGATGATAACAACATGACTACGATTCGAATGAAACAATCCAATTTGGTAGGTCCGGCCGGTTTCGTCTCCTTGGAGGATGGAGGAGTCGGAGAACTCGTACAAAGAGGCATCGTCCGGGATAAGGAAAAAAGCTCTTTTGTCGAAATGGGCGGCATAACCGTTCAAAGCCAGGAATTCCGCGCAACCGAAACATCTATTCGCGGATTTTGGAAACGCTACCGAGAGTTAATGGGCTACTAGACCAAGGGAGGGGAGTGTAAAGGAATGAGCGTACAGAATGTAAAATCGGCGTCAATTGAACTGAAAGCAGCCATAGAGGAACTATTCCACTCCTACGCGGATTGTATCGATAACGATGAGTTGGAGCAATGGCCGGAATTTTTTACGGAGGAATGCATATATAAAATCATTGCTCGGGAAAATTATGCACGGAATCTTCTGGTCTGCGTGATCTACTGCGACAGCAAAGGAATGCTGAAGGACCGAATTACGGCGCATAGACACGCAAATATTTATGAGGCGCATACCTACAAGCATTTGGTTAGCGGTGTCCGCATCGTAGGTCAGGAAGGCGATGCCTATCTGGTCCGCGCCAATTACGCCGTGTTTCAAACGAGACAGGATGGGATTACAGAAGTCTACAACGTAGGCAAATACGTGGATAAGGTGGTGTTTGTGGACGGAGAAGCAAAATTTAAAGAAAAGATTGCGGTTTACGATACTTCTATGATTCCGACGCTGTTGGTGACGCCCATTTAGATTTAAATGGAAATTGAAAGGTACATTAAGAACAAGGGGGGAAAAGAATGTCACTCGAAATGGCTTTATTAGCCGCTCATGTTCCTAGCATGTGTCACGAGGAGCGTGTACCGGATTTCCAGCAGGACCTGGTGAAGGGGCTTCATCACATGAGAGATCAGTTCCGGGAACTGAAGACCGATGTTGTCGTTCTAATGTCTTGCCACTTTACGGGAACCTTTGACCATTATGTCGACGTCGCTCCAGTTCATAAGGGAGTGTTGACGGCTGTCGAATGTCCTGACCTCATAGCCGATGTTCCCTATAACTATCCGGGGGATGAGGAACTAGGGAGAAGGCTTGTGGAAGCTGGAAAGAATGCAGGATTGCCTGTTGTCGGCATCAACGATCCTACTTATATGTGGGATTACGGTACCGTAGTTCCGCTGAGATATTTGATTCCTCAAGCAGATATCGCCGTAGTCAGTCTGTCCATCTGCTTAGCATCAAGTCTCGAGGAAACGTATGCCTGGGGAGAACAAATCGGTATAATACTGCGAGATAGCGATAGGCGAGCGGTGTTCGTCAGCAGCGGCGCTTTATCCCACAACCTGGTCAGAGGACGCCAGAATATGCCTACACGTTCCGAGCAAGCGATGGACAATCAATTTATGGACTATTTGCTGAACGGGGATTACGTAGCTGCGCGTGAAATGCTGACCCAATATTCACGTATTGCCGGTGTTGAATCTGGAGGCCGTCATCTTGCGGCTATGCTTGGCGTACTTGATGAGAATCACAAAGCAACCTTCTGGGGATATGGACAATCGTCCGGCAGTTCGAACGCGATCATATCCTTTGTTTCTTGAGCGATTTAACGGAGCAACCGACTTGGTATCAAGTCGGTTGTTTTTCTTGCCGCCTGCAACATGGATCAGTGCCGCTACGGCGCACCAAAGCCATCGATGGGGTCATGGTTAAGTGAAACAATACGACAAAACAAGCTTAAGAATTGCTTCTTCATTCGTACAGTGTCTCCTTTCCAGAAAGGGCATAGGGATTGTAATATAATTTAAAATTTACGGTAGTAAAAATTACATGTGTTAATGATTGGATTATCCATACGATGGTTTATGGCTATTTAGAAAGAAATATCCTGATATTATAGCCATCCACAGCATTTATTGATTTGAAATTTGAATAAGATTACCTCATTTAAATAATACGGCCGTAAAAAAAACGTTTACATATATTCTTTGATATCCTATAATTACAACATAGAGAATATCATTCGCAGCCAAAATGTATTGGGAGGTGATACCTATGTTATTGTTTCACTTCATGCATCTGAGAAGGAGGGAGTGAGTCAATCCCACCGCTTGAGCTGCCCCGCATGAAGTTTTTGATCGTCATCTCCACGCACTACAATCATTACATACTTCAAAACGACTTGAAATTATTATAATGGTAAGCGGTTACACGGTCTTTTCTATTAATGATCAGTGGCTTATACCTGTATCACGATATCTTTTTCACCAATTCCTGCTAGGGGGTGTTGAAATGAATGGTATTCATGATGTTGGAGGAATGGACGGCTTTGGCAAAATCGTTGTAGAAGAAAACGAGCCTGTCTTCCATCAGGATTGGGAAAAGCGTGCTTTTGGAATCTTGCTTGGTACGCTGGGCCAAGGGTTGTATAACCTTGATGAAATGAGGCACGGTTGGGAACGAATGACTCCGGTAGATTTTCTGACCTCCGGATATTATGGTCACTGGCTATCGACTGTCGAACGAAACTTGGTAGAGAAGAATATTTTGGACGCAGCAGAACTCGAAGCCAGAACAAAAGCGTTCCTTACGGATCCAGATGCACAAGTGCCAAACCGGGTAAACCCGGATTTAGTGAGCCATATGAAACTGGTCGTCCAATATGGCGCGCCAACTCACCGCGAAGCAACGACCGCACCCAGGTTTAAAGTGGGAGATAAAATAAAGACCAGAAATATTAACCCATCCGGACACACCAGATTGCCCCGCTACGCACGCGATAAGTATGGTGTCATCGAGGCGGCGTACGGTGTCCACGTGTTGCCTGATGCTCATGCGCACGGAGAAGGAGAGAACCCGGAACATCTATATTCCGTGCGCCTTGAGGCCGACGAATTATGGGGAGTACAGCAGAAAGAAACGGTCAACATCGATCTATGGGAAAGTCACTTGGAGCCTGCTTCCAATTAGAGCTCTCTATTAAACATCTCTAAAGGAGGAGTTTATTTTGACAGTTGAGCATAAACACGACCATCATGATCACGACCATTCCCACCACCATCCGCATCCAGAAACATTCTGGTCAGCTCGGGCAAAAGCTTTGGAATCCTTGCTGATTGAAAAAGGGATTCTGTCCTCCGATGCGATCGACAGTGTGGTACAGCGCTACGAGAATGAGATTGGGCCTATGAACGGCGCTAAGGTTGTCGCCAAGGCATGGACGGATGCTGCGTTCAAGCAACGATTGCTTCAAGACCCGCTAACGGAATTAAAAGAGCTCGGATTTTATGGACTGCAGGGAGAACATGTCAGGGTATTGGAAAATACGGATGCGGTACACAATGTGGTATGCTGCACCCTGTGTTCGTGCTATCCTTGGACCTTGCTTGGTCTGCCTCCCGCATGGTACAAAGAACCGGCCTATCGTTCCCGAATTGTTAAAGAGCCGAGAGAGGTGCTTCGGGAATTTGGTTTGGAGCTGCCGGATACAACAGAACTCCGGGTATGGGACAGCAGCGCGGAAATGAGGTATTTGGTATTGCCCCAAAGACCCCCGGGAACGGAAAGTATGTCTGAGGACGAGCTTGCCGCGATCGTTACCCGAGATTCTATGATTGGGGTCGTACAAGTACAGCCCCCCGCGGTTACTGCGTAAAAGGAGGACCACAATGGAAAAAAGCTGTGAAGTTCAATCGGCTGAGACGTGGCTCGCGTATATGCCTGAGGGAGTCACACCTCCCCGGAAAAACGGAGAACTGAATTTTCAGGAGCCTTGGGAAAGCCGCTCGTTTGGGATGGCCATTGCGTTGTACGACCAAAAGCATTATACCTCATGGGATGACTTCCGGACCCGTCTAGTCGAAGAAATCGGTGAGTGGGAAAGCGCTGAATCTAAGGATGCTGAGGCCTGGAATTATTATGACCATTGGATGGCGGCATTGGAGCGGCTCGTAGTTGAAACCGGTATGATAGACCAAAAAGATATTGATGTCCGCACGGAAGAATTTCTTTCAGGGGAACGAGAAAGCTTTTAGCGATACAAGAAAAAGTTCATCTTCATCTACGCATTTTATTCCGGAAAATTATATCTTGGGAGGGATTCTAAATGAAGTTTTCGATTGATAATCCGAGAAAAGTGGCGCTTCTCGTCATCGATATGGAAAATGATTTTGTGAAACCGGGAGCTCCTATGTATGTTCCCATGGCCTTTGATATGCTGCCAAATATGAAAAAACTAATAGACTATTCCAGGGAAAATGGCGTAACCGTTATCTATACGGCTCATGTTCATGGGGAAGATCGGGGAGATATGGGATTAATGGAGCAGTTCTGGCCACCGATTGGGAATCAAACCGCTTTGGTGGATGGAACGTCTGGGGTAGATATTATTGATGATATTGCACCGCAAAAAGGGGATTTGTTAATCAAAAAACATCGGTACAGCGCATTTTACAATACCGACCTTGAGACTCAACTTCGAAATCGAGGAATTGACACACTCATAATAACCGGAACCGTAACCAATATGTGTTGCGAGTCAACGGCAAGAGATGCTCAGTTCCGAGATTACAAAGTCATTTTTGTATCAGATGCCAATGGGACAATGGATCATCCTGATTTGGGCGCCGGTGCCATGAGTGCCGAAGATATCCAAAAAGCCGTTCTGACCAGCCTGTCCTTCTGCATAGCTGAAATCGCTTCAACGGATGACGTGATCCGAAAGTTTGAAAAGCCTCAAGCAGCCGTTTCCTAAAACAAATGGTTAGGTTCGACACCACTTACCCCAATATAAAAGGTAAGTGGTTTTTTTTATGAGTAAAATGGGGCTCTTTTAATCACAATAAGGAATGGAATTACTGAAATTTTTAAGGAGATCATAACCATGTTGAGGTAACCGGAGGTGATGATGATGACTCAACAGCATTTAGCCCCACATGAATCGATGGAGATCCATGAGCTGCTCAATTTCAAAACCATTTGCTTGGCCAAATCCAAAATGATGCAAGGTTTGGTTTTTGACAGAGACCTGAAGGCATTGATGCAAAAAGACGTACAGCAGTCGATCAAAGACATTCAAGATCTTCAAAGTCTATATAGCAAAGCTCCTATTCATTAAACAGAGGTGAAACTAACGATGAACCAGGATTATTTAGATCCGATTAACTCCGTGGGCATGCCAGATCTTGCCGATTCATCCTTTGCGCTGGATTTTCTTTTATCCGCTAAAAATGCGGTTCGTAATTGTGCTGTTGCGTTAACGGAGACGATAACCCCAGAAGCAAGAACGATGGTACACAATCAACTGAATGAAGCGCTTGCCCTGCATGAGGAAGTATCTCAGCTCATGTTAAATAAAGGATGGCTGCATCCTTATCATCTGAACGAGCAATACCAGCTGGATATGAAATCGGCTAAAACAACAGTACAAATCGCACAAATGGAGCTTTTTCCAAAAGATACCGCAAGACTAGGCTTGTTCGCTACGCCGGATAAATAACATTGGAGGAAACCCTAAATGAAAGCCGTTACGTTCCAAGGAATCAAAGAGGTAGAGGTTAAAGAAGTTCAGGATCCGAAAATTGAAAAAGCAGACGATATGATTGTTAGGCTGACATCAACTGCCATTTGCGGTTCGGATTTACATCTCATTCACGGCATGGTTCCCAATATGCCTCAAGATTATATTATCGGTCATGAACCTATGGGGATTGTGGAAGAGGTCGGGCCCAATGTAACCAAACTCAAAAAAGGGGACCGCGTGATCATCCCTTTTAATATCGCTTGCGGCGAATGTTTTTTTTGCACGCATGAATTAGAAAGTCAATGCGACAACTCAAACGCGCACGGGGATATGGGAGCTTATTTCGGTTATTCCGAGACGATGGGAGGGTATGCTGGAGGGCAAGCGGAATTCTTGAGGGTTCCCTATGCGAATTTTACCTCTTTCAAGATTCCCGATGATAGCGAAGTCGAAGACGAGAAGCTATGTCTAATCGCAGATGCCATGTCCACCGCTTATTGGAGTGTCGATAACGCCGGTGTAAAGGATGGGGATACCGTTATTGTCCTTGGTTGTGGTCCAGTCGGATTATTGGCGCAAAAATTCGCTTGGCTTAAAGGCGCCAAACGCGTCATCGCGGTCGATTATGTCGATTACCGTTTAGCCCATGCAAAGCGGACCAATAAGGTGGAAACCGTCAATTTTGAACAAGAGCCTAATATCGGGAATCATTTGAAAGAAATCACCAAGGGCGGGGCGGACGTTGTCATTGACTGTGTCGGCATGAGCGGAAAGATGACTCCAATGGAGTTTCTAGCCACGGGATTGAAGCTGCAAGGCGGTGCAATGGGAGCCGTCGTTATCGCCTCGCAAGCTGTACGAAAAGGCGGTACAATTCAAATCACAGGTGCGTACGGAGCAAGATACAACGCGTTTCCGCTGGGAGATATCTTTCAACGGAACATTAACATCCGATCCGGACAGGCTCCGGTTATCCACTATATGCCCCATATGTACAATTTGATTGCGGAAGGCAAGGTTGATCCAGGGGATATAGTCACGCATGTAATACCTCTTAGCGAAGCGAAGCGCGGCTATGAAATTTTCGACACCAGAACGGACGGATGCATTAAGGTCGTCCTTAAACCATAAATGTTGATTGATACTTGGAGGTAATCTCATAATGAACAGAACATTCGGATTGCACGAAACTCTTGAGCTTCATGAAATCGCCGCATTTAAAACGGTTTGCATGACCAAATCCAAAACCATGCAAGCCCTCGTTTCCGATCAAGAGTTATTACAAATATTACAACAAGACGTTCAGGTATCCACCAGACAAATGCAAGAATTAAATGGGTTATTGTCCACGGCGATCCAATAGGGGGAGAGATTACATGAATACGATTCTTGAGCATATGACCGGATTAAATACGTTAACAGATCAAGTGGTAGCAACCGATTTTCTTCTCGCGGCCAAAACAGGCATAAAAATGTACTCCCTTGCTCTAACGGAAACGACCACGCCGGAGATCAAAACGGTGTTGCGTAAGCATCTTGAGGAAGCTATAGCTACTCACGAACAAATCACCAATTATATGGTGCAAAGAGGGTATTACCATCCATACAATGTGAATGAACAAATACAGCTTGATATTAACAATATTCAAACCGCTCTAAACGTTCCATCCTAGTATTTACGCTTCGGATCGTCAAGGCATGCTGCTGCATGCCTTTTTTTGCTGTAGACGGAATAGAGTAATTCGTTCAGGGGAATTTTATCTTTGTATTCATAGGAAAAAAATCTATCATAGGGAGCTGTCGAAGGTTGTATCTTTTGTATACTCATAATGATCTGGACGGGTTGGGCTGCGGCATTGTCGCCCGTTGTGCTTTTGGACATCAAGTGGAAATCCGGTACAACTCCGTTGGAGGCTTAAATGTACAAGTGGAGCGATTTTTAGAGAGATCAAGAAAAAACAAGGTTTTGTATATTACCGATCTGTCCGTGAATGAAGAGAATGAAAAAGGGCTAGATGAATTTTCAAAAGCGGGCGGCAAAGTTAAGCTGATTGATCATCACAAGACGGCGCTTCATTATAATAAGTATCCTTGGGGAATGGTTCAGGTGGAGTATGAGAATGGGAAGTTGGCCAGCGCCACTTCGCTGTTTTATGAGTACCTTGTTCAGAACGGTTTGCTAAAGCCTACCAAGGGGTTAGATGAATTCGTCGAGCTGGTCCGACAGTATGACACGTGGGAATGGGAAAGACATGGGGAACTGCGGGCCAAGAGGCTTCACGATCTTTTTAATATCCTATCCATTGATGAATTTGAGGACAAAATGGTGGAGCGCCTCAAACAAGGCGAGCGCTTTATGTTTGATGAATTTGAAGAAAAAATACTGGATATTGAAGAAGAAAAAATTGATCGCTATGTTCGGAGAAAAAAACGGGAAATCATTCAAACCCGTATTCATGATTATTATGTAGGTATCGTTCATGCAGAATCGTACCATTCTGAACTGGGAAACGAGCTAGGCAAAGAAAACCCCCACTTGGATTACGTCGCGATCATGAACTTGGGCGGGAAAAGGATCAGCTTTCGAACCATTCACGATCATGTAGACGTTTCAGAAATCGCCGCTCTTTATGGCGGGGGAGGACATGCCAAAGCGTCTGGCTGCTCAATGACGGAGGAGGCCTATAGACTCTATGTTGCCAAGACCTTTCCGCTGGAACCGATGCGTATGGATGCCTTCCGCAATACTTTCAATTTGAAAAAATCGGTCTATGGATCGCTTTATGAGAACCGCAAAGACCAAAAGGTGTTCATTTTCCCTTCTGGAGCTGGATGGGAAATCGATGTCGACGGTAACGAGTTGAATGAACACTATTCGACGTTTGAAGAGGCGGAGCGTTTCGTGAAAAGAAATTATTCCGCCTGGTTAGTTCGAGATGAAGTGTATATCGCTTACCTTATGGAGCATAGGGTGGAAAGAAGTGCGAAGCAGCATTAACGTTACTGATATGCATAGTGAACCTTTATTGCGGCAGTAATTTTCAATTCTCCCGGTTGGATCGGCGTGGCGGTTGCGCTTTCAGCATAAAGCGAGGCCTGATAAGGTCTGGGTTCGCGCGTGGGAGTTTCTTCTAGGACTTTTATCGGATGTCTAACAAGGCTTGCACCTAGTGTTCGTGCAATAGTCATGGCTTTACTTTCGGCATTTTTCAGGGCTAACGTAAGGGAATGGTTATAGTAGATCTCGGGGCGGGCTATGCTGAATCGTATACTGGATACGGTGTTAGCGCCATGATTAACAGCGGTGTCGACAACAAGCCCTGTCTGATCAACCTGACTCAAAGTGATTTGAAGCATGTGATTCACTTGATAGCCTCTAAAGATTTGTTTCCCGTCTGCATAATGATATTGGATTTCGATTCGGTAACTTACCGTTTGGATATGTTCTTCTGGAATGTTTAGCTGTATCAGGGAATGAACTATATTTGCTATGGCGGCTGCATTGTCCTTTTGGGCAATCGTGAGGCTTGGGTTCTCAGTGATGACGCCTAATTCAATAATGGCTCTGTCGGGAGGGGCGGTTACCGTTCCTTCTCCCGAGACTTCAATGATGTGGCAGGTATCGTGAACAGAGGATGCAGCCATCAACGGAGACGGATACCAAGGTTGATTAGAATACATAGATTAACAACCCTTTCCCATGCATAGATTATTATTAATGTATTTCCATTTGTTCCTGAAGATGACTGCTGTGGAAGTTGCCCATATAAAATAACGGCACAACCGCGGTGCAGTCGATGACCTGAAGCCTTGCTTAGATCGTGTTAATGAAACGTTCTAGTTCATTGGCTACAGCGTAGAGACTGGCTCGATTCTCGAATTCATGTCTCGACTCCGGCAAAGGCAGCTGCTTATGGTACTCCCTAATATCACGAAGCGTTTCGCGAAAATGGGCCATTTGGTTCCTGTTATTCAAGTGGAGACTCAAATTTTGAACGAAATCCCCAATTCGAATTCCCTGTTCCATCTGTACGGTGATTCTAGAAATGGAAGGAAGCATCCGTTCGAGAATATCATACTGCTGCTGCTTGAATTGAAAGTAATGCTCATAGGAATTTTCCTTTCGATGCAGGTTGTTCTCCGCATCCAGAGCAGCCAATCGCTTGGCCTTCTGCAGAGCATCTGACAGCTGAAGCAGTTCCTTCCCGTCCCAAAGTGTATAGCCCTCTTTCAAGTAGCAGGCTATTTCAGTCAAAATTCCAGAGATCAGTTGATCCACTTCTTCTTTGTACCGGTTTAGCTCTTTATCGATACTAGGCATATACCAATTGATCAGTAATCCTATACCGAGCCCGATGATCATCACAAGAATTTCATTTAAAAAAAAGGCAGGCTCAATTGTTCCCTGCATATAGACATGCATGACAATGACGGAGCTGCTGGCGATGCCTTCTTGTATCCGAAAGCGGACGCAGAAGGGGATAAATAACAGTAGAAGCACTAGAAATGAATAGGGCTGGTATCCGATTAATTCGAATAAAAGGCTTGAAAACAGGAGTCCCGCCAAACAGGCGAATAGGCGGCTGATCACGGCCTGAGCGGACTGCTTGCGGGATTTTTGAATGCACAGCAGGGTTAAAATCCCCGCAGCCGTGTAATATTCCAGCTGCATGGCTTGGGCCAACAAGATAGAGAGACTTACGCCTATCGCGGTCTTGATGGTACGGAAGCCAATTCTCATGATGCTCACCCGATTTCGCTTTTTTGCTTATTTTACACTCAACCGTTCCTGAGTGTAAACATAGTTTACATAAATGTAACAAAAAAAGTTTGTTGCCTTATCATTGTGAATTGGAGAGGACATCCGATGGGACTTAAGATAAATCAATCTACGAACAAATGGGTGCACGCTGGAAGTATCCTTGGTATACGAACGGCTTATCCGTGGTGGAAATGAAGCAGCTGAAGCAAGTCAAATCGTGTATGTACATATTAACGCGCCGAACGTACCGGTGGAAGAAGTGCTGGATAACGACCGTCTGTACCTCGGGGAAGGAGTAATTCCTCTAGCCGATTTTCTGAGCGGTTTACATTACATCGGTTACAAAGGCGTCGTTGCTCAGGAAATATTGACGCCCTCGATGCCGAAGGATTCACCGGAAATCCTGATTTTGCGCTCCAAAACCGGCTTTGATAAAGTATTTGCTGTCGCTGGACTTAAATGAATAAACGGACTCAATGATTTAGTAAATCACGATTCCTCTTCAGACCGATTCTTAAGCTTCTCAGGCAGCCGGATCGGTCTGCGTATTTCCGCATAATTTTCCTCAATATCTCTTGTAATGGATTCAAGGATATGCAGGGCCTCTTTGTGTGCTTTGTCATATCCCATGGACTGAATCAGAGTTTGAAGATAGTCCAATCTGGTTTTCGTCACGAGCCTCATGATTGTGTACCTCTTGGTTCCCAAATTTTTGTATCTGTCCATATCATTCGACAAAACACGTTATTTTAAGGCGGGTTCCGTCGTGAAGTATCGTGATTTATGATATTAGCGATGCTATATGTACGCTGGAGGCTGATGTCATTTCAATTGAAACCTCACGTAGCCATGGAGAGTTAATTCATAGTTTGGAAGATCACACTTTCGATAAAGGAATCGGTCGTGGGGGTTAAAATAATAGCACCAGCCACTGAATGAGCAATTCAGTGGCTTTTTTGGCGGTTCGCACCTTAGCTTCATCTCAGATCAACACTATTTTATTGATATTGATAGATGATAGAGTTATAATATCAGCGTTAAACATCCTATGTTTGGGGGTTTGTATATTGGGGCTTAAACGAGCGTCACGAACGACGCTGGTTGAACAAGTCGTTGCTCAAATGGAGCTTCTTATAGAATCGGGTACATGGCCGGTTGGATTAAGAATTCCGGCAGAGCCGGACCTTGTCCGGCAGCTTGGTGTAAGCCGAAATACGGTGCGGGAGGCTGTGAAGTCACTGGTTCATGCAGGACTGCTCATCGCCCGTCCCGGCGACGGTACCTATGTCTGCTCCTCAAGCGTTCTCGGTGCTGTATTACTGCGCCGCTTACGGCGCTCTAGCATTGATGAAACATTAGAGGTTCGGTTTGCTCTTGAACAAGAAGCCGCCCGGTTGGCGGCTGTACGGCGTACCGCTGAGGACATTGAAAGGCTGCGCAGAAGTTTGGACGAGTTTGATGCCGCATCAGAGAACAAAGACATTGAGGGCTACGTGCAGGCTGACTTGAACCTGCACAAAATGATTATTGCTGCTGCTCACAATAGCGTACTTACCGAATTATACGAGCATATCACGGAAGGCGTGAGAGTATCGATCGGCAGCGTACTGGATCATTCCGTACTTATGGAGCCTCATATCAAGATACACCGCGATTTGGTACAGGCCATCATTGACCAGGATCCTGAATATGCAGCGGAAGCCGTTCGCGCATATATAGAAGCTTCCAGACATATTCTGCAAGGCGATAAAAGAGAGGAGTAACATACGCATGTTACATCGGGAACTAGTCAATCCACGCATACATTCACGAGCAGGCTTTTCTATGCTTGTTATAGGAATTATTCTGGTGGCTGCCAATCTTCGCGCGCCACTCACTGCAGTCGGTCCGATTATTGGAGAAATTCGGAACGCAACGGGGATTTCGAATACATTAGCAGGAACTTTGACAACCTTGCCGCTCCTCGCTTTTGCGCTGCTTTCTCCGTTTGCAGCAAGAATCGCCCGTAAGATCGGAATTGAAGTTACTTTATTGGCTGGGATGATCGCACTGACCGTGGGGATATTGATTCGCTCAATTCCTGGGATTGGACTGCTCTTTCTGGGTACCTTACTGTTAGGATTGGCCATCTCGGTGGGCAATGTGCTTGTACCCAGTCTGATTAAACGGGAGTTTCCTGAAAGAGTCGGTGTGATGACAGGCATTTATGCGGTGTCTATGAACTTATGCGGGGCTGTTGCCTCAGGCATCAGCATTCCCATTACTCGCGGATTAGGGTTAGGCTGGGGCGCAGCACTAGGATGCTGGGCGCTTCTTTCTTTTATCGCGATACTCATTTGGCTGCCGCAGCTTCGAAATCGTCGACATGGTTCTAACTCTCATGTTAAAAAGACAGGCGGTCATCTGTGGAGGTCACGTTTGGCCTGGAATGTAACCATTTATATGGGATCGCAATCTTTAGTATTCTACATGCTGGTCACATGGCTTCCGGAAATTCTCCAACAGCGGGGAATGAGCAATGAAACTGCGGGGTGGATGCTTTCCATGCTTCAATTTATTATCCTGCCGATTACCTTCATCGTACCCGTGTTGGCAAGCCGAGTCTCGAGTCAGCGGGGAATGGTGGTGGCTGCCGGTATCTCTTTGATTATTGGATGCCTTGGATTGCTCAGCGGAAATTTATCGCTAATCGTGGTATGGTTGGTTCTGATGGGCGTTGGAGTAGGCACCGCGTTTAGCTTGGCCATGATGTTCTTCGTACTCCGAACCCGTGATTCGCAGCAAGCAGCAGAGTTATCGGGCATGGCACAGGCTGTAGGATACTTGATGGCTGCAACCGGACCAACACTATTTGGTCTGATTCATGATGTTACAAATGGCTGGACCTATTCATTGATTTTCTTATTGGCTGCCGCCTTGCTGCTTATGTTTTCTGGTTATGGCGCGGCAAGTGGATATGTGACCTCCAAAGAAACACCCTAAATAATGGGGAGTTAAGATATGATGTAGAGCCGGGGATCGAAGGATTCCCGGCTCTAGTTTCTTATTCCGCTTTAACAAAGTCGCCGCGGATGTCTGCAACGAGAGGAGAGGATTCGCCGCTGTAGTAAAGCTTCAGCTCATGCAGAGCCCGGGTGCAGCCGACGTACAGGAGCTTGGCGTCCTGGGGAGAATCGGTGTAATGGACCGAATCGACATCGACCAGCAGGACGGTGTCGAATTCTAGCCCCTTGGCCATATAGACCGGCACAATCGAGACACCGCCCTCGTACTGCTGCTGCCCGGGCACGATCAGACGCACTTCGCCGCAGCCGGCGGCCTGCAGCTGCTCGTGCAGCTCGCGACAGCGTGCTTCCGTTCGGGCAAGCACGGCCAACGTTCCCGCCGTATGACGGTTCTGGTGCGTCCGCACTGCTTGGAGCAGAAGCTCCGTAAGAGCAGTGCTTTCCGCTTGCACAAGCTCTACCGGTTCGCCGCTGCGGAACACCGGGACAGCAAGCGCCGGCAGTTCCTCCAATCCGTTCTTCAGCACTTCGTTTGCGAAGTATATAATTTCCATCGTCGAGCGGTAGCTCCGGTTCAGTGTATAATAGGCCCGGCTATCGACCGGAAACAGAGAAAGAAACTCCTCCCAGTCTTGAATCCCTTGATAGGCGTGAATTCCTTGAGACAAGTCCCCCAGTATGGAAAAAGAGCCGTTCTTCGTGTGCAGGGCAAGAAGCGCTATTTGGAACGGGGAGAAGTCCTGCGCCTCGTCGATGACGGTGTGATCGAACCGGAGATCGCCTGGAATGCCGTAAAACCGTGCTCTTATATAAAGAAGGGGGGCCAAATCCTCCAGCTGTACGCGTTTCTTTTTAGCCAAAGCCAGTGTCGATTGCCTGAGGTCTTCAGAAACCGTTTGCTGTAATTCTTCGTTGGTCTTTGTGGTGAACATCTCCTTATAAAAGGCAAATGGCGTATAATCCGGCCAGAGCTTCCCGTACTCTCGCAGCCTCGCTCCGGCTTTCTTCTTATACTCCTTACGCAGATGCACTTCCCAAACCTTGTCGAGCTCCATCTCCATCCAACGTTTCATCCGGGCCAGCACGCGTTCCCGTCTTTTCATCAGTGGCTCATGCTTGTTTTCCACCGCATACCACTGACGGATTGTCCGTCGGGACAGCTTGGCTCTATCCCAGGGGGAGAAGTCGGCATCCGGTACGGCGTTCTCTTCATAGGCGTTCAGCATCCGCTCCAGCTGTTCCATGAAGCGGATGGAGCCTTTAATTCGGCCTGGGGATGTATCATTCATTACAGGCCGAGACTCCCCAATGCCGAACCAATAGCGCAAAGTATCTGCTGAATCTGCGAGCTTGATCTCGTGGTCGAGCAGTTCCAGTGCCCAGTCGGCGAAGGTCGTCTGCTGAATATGGCCGACGCCAAGCTCGGGAAGCACGCCGGAAATATAGTCCAAAAACATACGGTTTGGTGCGAAAATAATCATTTTCTCCGCTTTGACCTGATCCCGGTAATGATACAGCAGGTAAGCAAGGCGGTGCAGGGCAACCGTCGTTTTACCACTGCCCGCTACACCTTGTATGACCAGCGCGTTGTTTTTACCTCCCCGAATAATCGCATCCTGTTCGGCTTGAATGGTCGATACGATATCGCGGAGCTTGTTGTCTTTGTTCTCTCCCAAGCGGTATAGCAGAAACTCATCCGTTACTGCCGTGTTATCTTGATCGCGATCGAACGTATCGACTACACGCTGCAAAATTTGTTTGCGGATCACTAAATTTCTCTTCAGATTAATCAGGCCTTCTATAAGTCCATCTGGCGAGTCGTATGAAGCGGCCTCGGGGCCTCCGGTAAATGAATAAAAAAGGCTCGCCACCGGGGCGCGCCAATCGATAACCATGAGCTCGGGCGAGTTTGCTTTTTCCACGCCTAACTTTCCTATATAAATCGGGGTTGGATCAGGTTTACCGCTCTCTTGAAAATCAAGTCTGCCGAAATAAGGCTCGGGAGCGGCCTGCTCCAGATTGCGCCGGTTATTCTCACGGATCGATTCCAGCACCTGCTCAGTCACATCATGACCCGTATAGGTAGGTATCGCCCTCAGCATATTCAGGTGGGCGTCCATTTCTTCGATCGTTTGTTCTAAACGAGCTTGTTCCTCTTGATAAGCGTTCCGTATACCGGATTCCATATTCATGACCTCCGTTCATTTTGTTATTCCTAAAAATGACAGGAGATATACTATAGCACATGAAAGTAAAGAGCCGCAAGCGCTCACAAATGTAGCTTTATTTACCAGTAGCAATGGGTAATATATGTTATAGTGACCTAAAACGAAGGAGGTATTCAATATGGAATACAGAATTGAACGGGATACGATGGGTGAAATCAAGGTTCCTGCAGATAAGCTGTGGGGGGCTCAAACGCAGCGAAGCAGCGAAAATTTCCGCATTGGCACGGAACGGATGCCGATCGAGGTGGTGCGGGCTTTTGCGCTGCTGAAGAAAGCGGCGGCTCAGGCGAACCTTAGGCTGAACAAGCTGGAGAAGGACAAAGCCGAGGCCATAGCAGCGGCATCCGATGAAGTCATGGATGGGAAGTGGGACGATGAATTTCCACTGGTCGTATGGCAAACCGGCAGCGGCACGCAGTCGAATATGAACGCCAATGAAGTGATCGCTGCGCGGGCTACGCAGCTGCTCGAAGCGAAGGGAAGAAGTATCCGCATACATCCCAATGATGATGTGAACCGGTCGCAAAGCTCCAATGATACCTTCCCGACAGCGATGCATATCGCCGGAGTGATGGCGATAGAGGACCGTTTGCTGCCCGCTCTGGACAATCTGAAGGAGACACTGAGAGGTAAGATGGAAGCCTTTGCCGATATCGTCAAAATCGGGCGCACCCATCTGCAGGATGCCACACCGCTTACGCTTGGACAGGAAATCAGCGGCTGGTGGGCCATGCTGGAGACTACCGGGCGGATGATCCGCCAGAGCTTGGAATCGATGAATGAGCTGGCTATCGGCGGGACGGCCGTAGGTACGGGTCTGAACGCCCATCCGAAATTCGGCGAAGCCGTTGCGGAAGAAATATCCCAGGAAACCGGCAGGACCTTCATATCCGCCGCGAACAAATTCCACGGTTTGACGAGCCACGATCAAATCGTATACACACATGGGGCACTGAAGGCGCTAGCGGCGGATTTGATGAAGATAGCCAATGATGTTCGCTGGCTCTCTAGCGGTCCGCGCAGCGGAATCGGTGAAATCAGAATCCCGGAGAATGAACCGGGAAGCTCGATTATGCCGGGCAAGGTGAACCCGACGCAGAGTGAGGCGCTCACCATGGTGGTCTGCCAGGTGATGGGTAATGACGCGGTCATAGGATTCGCGGCAAGCCAGGGGAATTTTGAGCTGAATGTGTTCAAGCCGGTAATCATCCATAACTTCCTGCAATCCATCCGTCTGCTGTCCGATGCTATGGATTCGTTTAATGAGCATTGTGCCGTAGGGATCGAGCCCAACAGGGAGGTTATCGGCCGTCATTTGGAGCAATCCCTAATGCTTGTAACCGCCCTGAATCCGCATATCGGTTATGAGAAAGCCGCATCCATCGCCAAGCTCGCACATAAAGAAGGGCTTACGCTGAAGGAAGCGGCATTGCAAAGCGGCTTTTTAACCTCTGAGCAGTTTGATGCCATCGTACGCCCAGAGGATATGATTCATCCCAAGGAATAATACAAAGCAAGCGTAAACAAGCATCCTCCTGAACCTGCTGTGAAGGAATGCTTGTTTTGTAGGATGAGCACCTAATTTTCGATAAGTCCAAACTCAAGGTCTTCATATACCATAGGATAAACCAGAGAAAGGGGAAGTCCTATGGCATAACGTACAGCTGGCGCCGGTTGTGCAGAGGTCATTATTGTCCTTTCTTCCATAAGGTTGAGGAGGGATTTGTTTGGAGAGTATTTATCCGATTACTGCGGAACAAATTAGTCCCTATGTTGGGCGGCATGTATGCGCCGTGTTTCACGATGGCTCCTATTGCATCGGCAAAATAGGACGGGTTGAAGGCGGAAACTTATACTTGGATGAATATACACATGGATTGGCCTCGGTCTCGACAAGTAAGGCAAACAAAGCCAAGGACCAAATCAGCCATCAAATGAAAGCAAAGACCTCTGCATTTACTCCTTTTTTCTCTCCATTCGCTGTTTCACTTGCGGCTTTGGCGTTTCTTTTTGCGATTCCGTTCTTTTTTATCTAATGCATGCAATGAGGAAGATTCGATGTGATCACTGATCGCGATAAGCGGTCAGTGGTGTCACGTCGTTTTTTGCTTTACAAGCACTTGCTATAATGGTTATATAAGAACGCGTTTCATTCGATTCAAACACTGACGGTTGGTTCAAGTACAGCCAACGTATTATTCATAGTGTTCAGATTAACCCTAGCCCCAATAGGGAGCGCGGCTTTATACAATCCATGTGCTGTTGTGAGATTCGTCATGAGGGGCTTTCCGAGAGGTACAAGGAATTCGTTAATGAGGTCTTCGTATGATTTGCCATAAGAGATCGTACAACCGCTGCATTCCCCCATAATGATTCCAATACAGTCCTCGAATACTCCGGCCAGCTTCAAATGGTTCAAATACCTGTAGATCGTATTGATCGGTTCGTGTGTGTCTTCCAGGACCAGTATTTTACTTTTTGGATCGATCTCAAAGGGTGTACCCAGAGTGCCGATAAAGGATGTCAGAGTGCCTCCGATAAGCGGACCTGTAACGTTCCCGGGAACTCTGCTGACTAGTGGGATGCCCGGCGGATTTTGGATTGGCCGATAAGGAGCATAGGAAGATGTTACGGAGAAAAACTGGTTGAAATTATATGCAGGAGTATCGGGCCTGAAGTCAATCAGCAGGAGACTTTGAAACGTAATGAAATCGGCGAATTGATACAGTGTGTTTAACAATACTGTAATATCGCTGTATCCCGTTACTATTTTTGGATTTCTCCGGATCGAATCATAATCCAGATAAGGAAGAATGCCGGCGACGCCTACGCCGCCGCGGGTAGGCAGAATCATTTTTACCTGCTTGTCTTCAAACATTCTCATCAAATCCATAGCACGTTCTTGGTCTGAACCCGCAAGAAATCCGTTCCGGGCATATACATATTGTCCAAGTATGACATTAAACCCCATGCTTTTCAGAATATCTACCCGCGCATGAATGACATCTGCCTCTAACGGACTACCCAAAGTAACGATTCCTATGGTATCACCTTGTTTTAATAAAGGGGGACGAATAGCCATAAGCATACATTCCTTCCGTAATGCATAGGAGTCTTCTCTTTAAATTATATGGGTCCCATCGATTTGCATAACAAATATTTAAAGTTCTTTCCTTTTGTTCTTAGGATTTCTTTACTTGCTGCCCATAAAGTTTTCGTTTATCGCTCCTCAACTTGTGATAAAATGTAAATGATTCACATGAAAGGAGTCAAGAGGATGGATCATCATGACACGGTAAAGGATCGTCTGCATCGAACGTTGAGAGATTTGCGGATTTCCGTGACCGATCGGTGCAATTTTCGCTGTACGTACTGCATGCCTGCCGAAATTTTTGGTGCGGGTTATGCTTTTTTAGAGAAGAATAAATTGCTTTCGTTTGAAGAATTAACCCGACTGACAGATATTTTTACGAGGCTTGGTGTGAAAAAAATTCGACTTACCGGCGGTGAACCGTTGATGCGTGGCGAGCTGCAAAGACTGATCACCATGATCAACGGGGTAGAAGGGATCGAGGACATTGCTTTGACGACGAACGGCTCCTTGCTGGCTAAACATGCGTCAGCACTAAAGACAGCCGGACTGCGCAGGGTAACGGTAAGCTTGGATAGCCTTGATGATGAACGCTTTGCCTTAATAAACGGAGTAGGCTATAAGGTGTCGTCGGTATTGGACGGCATTGATGCTGCTGCACAAGCGGGCTTCCCGGTCAAAATCAATATGGTTGTCAAAAAGGGAAGCAATGAAAGCGACATCCTTCCCATGTCCCGTTATTTTAAGGAGAAGGGACACACGCTTCGATTCATCGAATTTATGGATGTTGGAAATACGAATGGATGGAAGCTAGATCAGGTAGTCCCAAGCCGTGCCATTGTAGAGATGATTAACGCCGAGATGCCTTTGGAGCCGGTCGAGGCCAACTATTACGGGGAAGTGGCAAGCCGGTACCGTTATGCCGGTACGGATGTGGAGATCGGCGTGATTTCGTCGGTGACGCAAGCTTTTTGCTCTACGTGCACTAGAGCCAGATTGTCTGCAGAAGGACGTTTGTACACCTGCTTGTTTGCTTCCGAAGGCTTAGATTTGCGGACGCCGCTGCGGGATGGAGCCAGTGATACGGAGCTAGAGCAGCTGATTCGCGATACATGGCAGAAAAGAGAAGACCGTTATTCTGAAGTGAGGTTAAGTCATACTTCGAGCACCGGAATAAAGAAGGCAGAGATGTCTTATTTGGGCGGGTAGGACTACATTCGGAGAACTAACCACTGAAAAATGTGTTCAAGCGCCTCTTCTTTACGGTACCCCTGCAGGGGCTGATGTTCTCGGTCCTGAAACACGATACTTTGTTTATCTTTTGATGGAATTGTTTCGATAAATTGGGTAATGACGTCAGCATTGATGACCGGATCGTATACATCATAAAGAAATAATACCGGAAAATGAAACTTCTGCACCTCCGATAAAGCCATTGCTCCATTATGCACCATTTCCGTACACCAGCGTGGAGTATATTGGATGGCCGGCATCTGGTCATGTATGAATTCAGAAGTCCAATTCGGGAAACTCGAGTGAAACCATTGCAGCTTCCGCAGACTTTCATTCCATTTGATCAGGTCGATGGGCAGGGACGGAGTGACTAACGAAAAAAATTCAATGCATTTTTTGATGATGAATGGGGGGAAATGAATCCCGAGTGCGGGCGAAGACAATAGAACTCCGGCTATCTTGTCCGCAAAATGTTGAACATAACGTACAGCAATGAGACCTCCTAAACTATGGCCGAATAAGTAAATCGGCAATCCCGAATATTGGCTTTGCAAGCGGGTCACCAGCTCATCTAAATCATCCAGGTAATCTTGAAACCGGTGAATGTGACCCCGTTTTCCTCCCGAACGTCCAAATCCTCGCAGATCAGGAGCGGCGAGAGCAATCCGCCGTTTTAAACACTCTGTCCCTACATGAGAGTAATGTCCCGAATGCTGTCCTGCTCCATGCAAAAAAATAAGCAGGGCTTTCGCATGTATAGGTATCCAAGTTCGGCAATATAAGGTAAGCTGTTGAACGCTTGAATCAAACAAATGATTATCTATATGTATGGACATGGAGGATACTCCTCTTCGTGGACGATGAGTATTAATCCTGAATTTCAACCCAATGCGAAAATGGTAGTAGATATTTTATTTTTTAATTCTAATATGCACAATGTACATCAGGCTGATGCGTGAACAAACCATCCAACGCTTAAGTGAGGCTAGCTTTACGACAGGGCATAAATAGTTGAAAAAAAATGCTAGATTGGTTTTTGTAAGATGTAATAAATACTATTTACAAAAAATGTTGGCATAAAGTAACATGCTATTAACAGTAATTATTACATAGAAACAGTCAGAATGGATGAAACGGGCGGCTAAACCAGATGAATTAATGGAGAGGAGAGAGAGCAAGCGCGTTATCATTACATTGGCTTGCACCGAAACCGGAACTTATGCGATGGGGGATTTTATTTTTTTGGATGGCCATTCCGGATGCCTTGACACTTATAAGTGGATTGATTATCATAGTCTGAGCTGTTTCCTGAACAAACGGAGACGGCTTCTTTCGTTTTCAGTGAGGTGAGCTATGGTTGATCAACGGGTCGTACAAGTTCAGCTAAATATGTTATTCTATACTTAGTTTATATAGATGTTTCTTCTTGAGGAGCGATAGTCGTTTGAAAACACTCATCATTGCGGAAAAACCAAATATGGGACGAAATATAGCCGCCGCAATAGATCCCAAAGCTAAAAATCACCGTTCATATATTGAAGGAGAACAGTATATTATTACATGGGCGATCGGACATTTGATCGGATTAGCGGAGCCCGACGCATATGATGAAAGATACAAAAAGTGGAACTTCAACGATCTGCCCATCATTCCCGATCAGTTTAAGCTGATACCGAATCCGAAGACGAAGGACCAGCTGAAGGTTATTGCCGAGCTGGCTAAGCGAAGCGATCGCCTCGTTAATGCATGCGATGCCGGAAGGGAAGGGCAGCACATTTTTTCCTTGATCCAACGCCATCTGAAGCTGAAGCATCCGGTAAAGCGTCTTTGGATTTCGGACTTAACGCCGGAGACGATCCGCAAAGGGTTCGCCGAGCTAAAGGAGGGAGTAGAGTTCGAGCCTTTGACACGTGCGGCGAAGGCCAGGAGCGAGGCTGATTGGCTGATCGGCATGAACGGTTCGCGCGCCTTCACAACCAAGCACAAAGAACTGCTGTCAGTTGGTCGAGTACAGACGCCGGTGCTAGCGCTGCTTTATGACCGGCAGAAGGAAATCGAAGCGTTTACGTCCAACAAGTTCTTCGAGGTGGAAGCCTGGTTCGCGCAGGGAGAGAGCTTGTACCGCGGGTTGTGGCAGGGAGAGAGGCTGACCGACGGTGAGAAAGCGGCTGCGCTCGCGGCTAAAGTGAAGGGACGGGCTGGCCGAATCGAGAGCTACGACGTAAAGGATACGAGGGAGTATCCGTTCAAACTGTATGATCTCACTCTGCTGCAGAGAGAAGCTAATGCCAAGTTCAGCTTTTCGGCGAAGAAGACGCTGGATCTGGCTCAGGCACTATATGAGAAGCATAAGGCGATCAGCTACCCCCGTACTAACTCCAACTATGTGACGGAGCAAAATATTCCCGAGATGCATCGAGCGCTGGACCAGCTCGGCAAAACCGGTTATTCGTCTCTGGTGGAACAAGCGGATAAGAAGCTTGTGCATAAAAATAACAAAGCGGTGTGCAACCCGACGAAGGTAGAGGATCACCATGCCATCCTGCCAACGCATAAGATGCCAAACGGACTGACGCCCGATGAGCAGAAGCTGTATGATTTGATTGTACGGCGGTTTTTGTCGCACTTCTATCCGCCAGCCACTTACAAAGTGCATACGGTGCTCACGTTGGCAGAAGGCGAGCGGTTCAAGAGCACCGTAAAGCAGCTGCTGGCGCTCGGCTGGAAAGTCATTTATGCTGATCAGGCCAAGGAAAAGCCGACAAGCCGCGGACGGGGGAAGTCCTCCGAGAAGGAGGAGGAAGACGAGGCCGCTGAAGAGGAAATTCAAACTCCTTTTACGCTGGATCCTGCTCAGGAGGTTGTCTGTAAAGACAGCGCAGCCAAGGAGAAGGAGACGCAGCCTCCGAAGGCTTACACGGAAGGAACGCTGCTGAAGGCAATGGAAAGCGCCGGGAAGCAGATCGAAGATGATGAGCTGCGGGACGCGATGAAGGATTCCGGTCTTGGGACACCGGCAACCCGGGCTTCGGTCATCGAACGGCTGAAGCACGTCGGCTATGTCGTGATGCAGGGCAAGCGGATTGCGATCACGCTCAAAGGGCGCACCGCCGTGGAGCTGATTCGCGGCGCAGGTGTCGAGCTGCTGACCTCACCGGAGATGACCGGCCAATGGGAGCGCCGGCTCAACGAGATCGCCCGCGATGCGGCCTCTGACGAGACGTTCATGCAGAACGTCAAGCGCTTCTCCGCCCTGATCGTAGAGAAGGTGCGCGTGCAGTCACCGGCAGCGAAGCAGGCGTTCGCGGACCAGGCGGCGGCTCCGGCCCCGCGACAGAGGGGCAAAGGCAAGAGCAGCGCCAAACCCGCGGCTGCCAGTGGCGAAGCCGAAGGCCGCGAAGCGGAGGCGCCTGCGCGGACGCGGGTCAAACGCGGCACCCGCGCGACTGCCGAGCCGCAGCCGCAGGCCGAGAGCGCGGCGGCGCCTCAGCCGCGGGTTGCATTAGCCGCGTGCCCGCGCCAGGGCTGCGGTGGGCGGATTATCCGCGGCAACCGCGGCTACGGCTGCAGCGAATATAAGAGTGGCTGCGGCTTCGTAGTATGGAAGGACAGCTTCGGAGCGACGCTGACCGATACGGCCGTGACGTATTTGCTCAAGCACGGTCGGACGGCGCTGATGAAGCTGTCTGATGAACACGGGCGCACGCTCGAAGGACGTATTGTGCTCCAAGACAAAAACACCGGTCAGCTAAGGCTGGAGCCGGCGACGCAAGAATCTTAAAGTCGAAAGGTGGAGTGTCGAAGATGAAAGAAATTCCTATCCCTTATGTCCGTGCGAATCAGACGGGTATCGTGTTATTTGTGGTTCTCGCCATCCTATTCCAACAGCCCTTTCTGATTGCCGCCTTATGGGCGATTCAAATGATCGGCTTATGGCAGGGTGTGCGTGCGAACCTGATCGTACAGCTGGCAGCCCCGCTGCTGCGCAGCCGTATAGCCGGTGCTCAGACGGAAGCCGCTGAGCTGCAGCGGTTTAACAATTCCATCGCCGTGGCATTATTGACTTTATCTATACTTTCTTTCTGGTTAATGCCTGGAGGCTGGATAGGCTATCTCTTTGCAGGAGTGGTAGCCATTGCGGCATTCGTTGCGATCTGCGGATTCTGTGTCGGATGCTTTATCTATTTCCAGTTCAAACAGCTTCGCCGCCGATAAACATCCTTAAAGATGCACATAGACCGGGAGCGCTCGATCGAGTCTCCCGGTCTATCTCTTTTTTGTAAGCAATTATTTGGGCAGCACGTAGAAATATATCGTGAAGAAATGGCAGATGCTGCCGGCCAGTACGAATAAATGCCAGATCGCATGATGATACCGGATTTTTCTCCATAAATAAAAAATCGTACCCAGCGTATAGAGTAAGCCTCCCGCAACAAGCCATGCAATCCCCGCCTGTGCCAATTCTTCTTGAAGCGGACGAAACGCAAACATCACAAGCCAACCCATAGCGATATAAAAGAGCGTGGAGAGCAGGACGAAGCGTTTGACGAAAAACAGCTTGAAAATGATCCCAGCCAGCGCGAGTCCCCAAACGATTCCGAATAAGCTCCAACCTAGCGGACCGCGTAGCGTAACAAGCAAGAATGGCGTATAGGTTCCGGCAATCAGCACGAAAATGGCGGCGTGGTCCATGATAGAGAAGATGTCGATCCACCGCTCTTTACGGGCGCTGTGAAGCAGGGTGGAGGAGACATACAGTAGTATCAGCGATACACCGAAAACGGAAAAGCTGACGATATGCCATACGCTTCCGTTGCGTAACGAATGGATCAGTAGCAGGACAAGCGCCGCCACGCTAAGAACGGCACCTATCCCGTGGGTGACCGCGTTCGCGCGTTCTTCTTTCCAATAGTCCATGGTCACAATAAACTCACTCCCGTCGGGTCAGGTTGGCCCCAGTTGACCAGCTTATGAAAAAGCTAAGCGAGACAAGGGCCACATAATCCATTGTAACCTGAAATGCAATCAATGACCAATGATCAAAGAAAATCGGGAATCTCGACCCGGCACCCTCGAGTCGTTTCGTTACCTGCTTCGTTTTTGAGCAGCCATAACTCGGGCGTATCCCGGATTCCCGTGATGCGAAGCTCAAACGACTCCGAAGGAAATTGCTCTGAACGCAGGACGACCCGGTGTCCATCCACCTGGGTAATGGTGAGAGAGATCAATAATTCGCTTCCGCGGCTAACACAACGGTAATGCTGGCTGCACTCGGCAGATCGCGCATCCAATCGTTTATTGAATTCCAGCACGATGACGCCTTGTTCAGGACGATATGCGCGAATCGGCTCGGGTTTATCCTCATACATCGGAAGACCGATGGTATATTCGTATGCGGTCCAGAACCGGTACCCCTGATTTGCAGCGGCTGCGGCAAACCGCTCCATCCAGGCGCGGCTGCGCCGCATCCGTCGAAGCGAACCGATATCCGTCTGTATGCCGAGCGGTATCGAGGGGTGAGAGGCGCGGATTCTGTCTACAAACGGTTTGTAATACTTAACATAATCGGGCTTCAGTCGTGCGCGCATCCAATCGGGCCAATGGGTTTGAAGCATATGCACGTCCGGACGCACCGTACGAATCATGGCGCCCGCATCGATGCCTTGGTATTCTCTGAGGGCTTGAACGGGATCATTGCCAGCGTTCACAGCGAGCGACCAAGTAGCAATCCGTATATCGGGATTGGTCTCGCGTATACCGCCGGGACCGTTAATGAGATCGTTTAGGAAGCCATTAACCGCTTGAACCCTAAAGTCGATCCAAAGGAGGTAACGCGCCCGGTCCTTTTTATAATAGTAGGGGGAGCTCGGGTAACGGAATTCCGGCATTTCAGAGCCGCTGAACCTCTTGAACGCAAGCCTTGCCCAAGGACCAACATCGCCGTAAACGCCGGTGTCTAGACCGTTCCATTCTGGGAAATAAGGCTCGGCCACCTCGAAGCCGGTGAAAGGGTGCTGTTTGATTAGCTTAGCCGATGCTTCTTTTTTCCACGCTGTATACCGATGGCTGAACAGAGAGAAACGGTAAAATCCGTCATCCGTCTTTTTCAGCAGGGTCATTTGCCAATCTTTCCAATCCGCCGGAAGATGACCGGTTCCGTAGGCGCCGTTACCGAGCACCATGGCCCAAACCTCCATCCCCCGTTCACGTAATGCGGATACCAAGCGTCCATTGACTGCGGTTTCGTTCGTCACGAAATAGCGTATTGAGCGATAACCGGCCAGCTCCAGCTCTGCGGCGATGCTATCCTCCGACCGGTTTGAATAATAAGCAAATGTCGGATCGATTTGAATGGTAGGCTGCGGAAACTTTACTGAAGGAGAGACCTGTGGGGGAATTCCGCGAATGAAGGTTCGTATGGGCATGCCTCACTGCACCTCTTTCTCTGCTTGCCGTATTTCTTTATATTGTACGCTTCTATGCCGGCGGCTTCCAATTTAGAATGAAAATGCGGTTATTGAAAACAGGGAGATGAAAGATTGACGGGAAATCAGAACAAGGCTACACTATAATACGTAATTATTACTTTTAAATAATATAGGTGAAATTGACAGCACATGATAGCGGGGGTACAATGTACCCTTGAAACGAAACTATGGACGAAAGCAGAGTGAGGAACGATGAAGCAGCCTGTTTCTGTACATATATTGAGCGGATTTCTCGGGAGCGGCAAGACGACGCTGCTTACTCGCGCATTGGATTATTATAAGCTGCAAGGAAAAAAGCCCGCGGTCGTCATGAACGAGCTTGGAGACATTAATCTCGACGGCATGATGGTGGATGAGGAGGTGCCGATGACGGAGATGCTAGGCGGCTGTATTTGCTGTACCATTCGCGGCGATTTGGGAATGGAGCTGAGACAGTTGATCCTGGACCATGAACCCGATGTCGTCTTCGTGGAGAGCACAGGGGCGGCCAATCCGATGGAGATGCTGGACGGCGTAACGGATGCCTCCTTGTTGACGGAGGTAGCGCTTAAGTCGGTCATTACGGTGGTGGACGCCGCCCAGCTCGCCGAGCGTTCGATCAATCCCGCAGGAAAAACATACCGGCTCATGGCCGATCAAATCCGATGCGCAACAAGAATCATATTGAACAAAACGGATCTGATTCCCCCTTCGGAGCTTGTACGCACGGAAGCCATCATCCGAGAGCTGAACCCGGTGGCCCCGATAATCCCAACCGTTCGCTGCGAAATCGATCTTGCCATGCTCGACCAGCTTGAAGGCGGGGGGAAGGAGCGCCATCTACAAATCCAAGCCTGTGGATGCGAGGGAGATCATGAGAACACCCATCACGAATGCGGCCATGAACACGAGGGCGCCCATCACCACAGCCATGAGCATGTCATGGTATATACTCATTATTTTCGCGGACCGATTGAGAGCGAACGCTTCGAGGAGCTCATCGGCAGGCTTCCGCATAACATTTATCGGGCCAAAGGAATTCTTCGCTTCACCGATACGACGAGCCCCTTCCTTTTTCAATTTGCATATCGTGAGATGGACTTTATTAAAATTTCGCCGAAAGAGAACGTAGCAAGTGTTGCCGTGTTCATTGGTGAGCATTTCGACAAAGAAGCTCTGTCTGATCTATTGGCTGCGCTCGAAACCCGTTGATTCTTGACTCGTGACACGGATTCAGGCATTATTAATAGTATCTATCGTTACAAACGGAGAGGTAGCTATGGCAAATCATGAGCATGAGACGCAAACGACAATAGAAGATATCCTGAAGGCGATGTCCGCCAAAGGCTGGCGTATTACCGACCAGCGCAAGAGCCTTGCCACTTTATTCGCTAGTTCGACAGGCTATTTGGCTCCGAAAGATGTCTACGATTATATGAGGCAGCAATATCCTGGAGTGAGCTTTGATACGGTGTACCGCAATCTCCGATTGCTAAGCGAAATGGGAGTTCTGGAGCAAATCTATTTGAATGACGGATTGAAGTTCCGAGCAAGATGCGAGTCGCATCACCATCATCACCTGATTTGCGTCAGCTGTGAGAGAACGATTCCATTCGAATTTTGTCCGATGAAGCAGATGGCCGGAGTACCGTCTGATTTTCTAGTACTTAACCACCGGTTTGAAATTTTAGGCTACTGCGGTGAGTGCACTCCCGCCGATGATAAGGAACTGCAATAATCATCGCTCATATACGAAAAGAGCCTCCACCCTCAGGGTGGAGGTTCGTTTCGTTTGACAGCACATCAGCTCAGTGATAATATGTATAAAACATAGTAATTTCATCGGAATAATGTAGTATAAATTTAACAGAGAATAGGATGAGTTTCTATGGAACATCACATTACTATACGAAGCGGAGAGCAGGAGCTGGCCGCAACGCTTCACTATCCCGAATCGGGGAATGGGGAGAATAAAATACGAAAGGGAAACGAGCGTTTCCCCATTATTATTATTGCCCACGGCTTTGTCGGGAGCAGGATCGGAGTAGACCGGTTATTCGTGCTTGCAGCAAGGGAGTATGCACGTAATGGATATATGGTGCTCCGTTACGACTATGGAGGCTGCGGTGAAAGCACGGGCGATTACGGCAGCGGCGGACTTGACGTGATGATCGATCAAACTCGGTCCGTGCTTGATTACGCTCTTGATATCGATTGCGTCGATCCTCAAAGGGTCATTCTTCTCGGGCACAGCTTGGGCGGGGCTGTCTCAATACTGACCGCAGCCCGGGACAAAAGGGTCAAAACGCTTGTGCTATGGTCAGCTGTTGCGTACCCATTTAACGACATTGTAGGCATTACCGGCAAAAAAGCGTATGAGGAAGCAGTCCAGCTCGGTTCAACCGATTACCTTGGCTATTCGCTCAAGCCCGTATTCTTTGAATCTCTTGCAAAACATCAGCCTTTCGAACAGCTGCGTAAATTTAGCGGTGACGTATTTTTAGTCCACGGTACAGCAGACGATGTGATCCCGGTGGATTACTGCTTTTTGTATCAGAAGCTGTTCTGGCTCCGCAGCCAGGGGCAGTGTGATAAAGAGGTAATATTTCAAGCGGATCACACGTTCACTGGAGGGCAGGCCAAAGAGCAGGTCATTCGCAAGACGCGGGACTGGCTGCTCCATATCGACAAACGCAAGAACGAATGGAACGATTGGACCATTTGATTCATTCTGGTCATCGGAGGATAATTATAGCTTAGACATATATTGCGGGTCTTAATCGTCGCGCCTTCCGTAGCTTCTAGCATAAGAGGCCATTTGGTTATAGGCGAAACGATCCAGTTTTTTCAGCGGATAAAATTGCGGGTGATTGGAATTCACCTCAAGAATCCATAAGCGCTGCTTCGTATCATAAGCAAAATCAACACCTATTTCATGCATGGCTGAACATTTGTTGTTTAATCTGCGGGCGATCCTAACAGCGGTTTGGGATAACGATTGGATCCGGGGGCGATGTTTGGACGGAGATAAGCCTTTGGTTCTGAGTAATTTTTCAATGGTGTATATTTCTCCGCCTTGGTAATAATTCGTTACGATTTTGTTCCTCCTTCCGACTTTCACCAAAAAACCGGTGCACGTCCATGAACCGCGGGGTTTGCGTTGAACCATCGCCCGGATATCATAAGGACGTCCTTTTACCTTATCCAATGTAATGCCTTTTTGAATGATCATGCTTTGCTTATGCTTGGCCTTGATGTGTTTGTAAACCGTGGATAGAATTTTGAAACGCTTGCGAATTTGTCTGCGTTTACCGGTCGAGAGCAGCTCGTAGCCTTTCTTGGAACATTCCAGCTTGCAGACGTCGATCCCCATGGAACCGATGTTCGGCTTGACATATAAAGCCTTGTATTTACCGGTCATCCGTTTCAGGTTTCTTTTCGTCAAAGAGACGGTGTGGGGAACGAGATGTCTCAGCCTTTTACTTGCAGCTAACTCGTTACATACACGCAGCTTTCCCCTGAATGTTTTGCTTTTATACCGTTTTTTGTATGCATACAATGAAGTTCACCTCAAGATAGTGTATGTTCTCCGCGAATAAAGCAATTGTGCATCAGTGTATGATTTGATAAACTTTTCATAGGCATTGCCATAGGAGAGAGGAGTGAAGATCGTGGCGGAACAAAAAAAATCGTATCAAGCTCTGGTGGACAAGCAAATATTTATTGGTGGAGCACAGGATGTTCAGGCTTTCATAGACGAGGAGCAATGCGAGGTCATTGTGGATCTCCGCGCGGAGTCACCTGAGGTTGAGCTTGGCAAGGAAGGCGTATCAAGGATACATGTGCCGCTTATGGATAAGCAAGAGGGTCAGGAGGCGCTCCTTAAGCAAGCCATCGACACCGTTGTTAAGGAAGCCCAGGCGGGGAAAAAAGTAGCGATTCACTGCGCCGCCGGACGCAGCAGAGCCGGCAGCGTGGCGATCGGTACGCTTTTAGCGCTGGGAATCAGCGACTCGGTGGACGATGCAGAAGCGCGTATTCAAGAGATTCGTCCGGAAGTAGTAGTGCATGAAAAGCTAAAGAAATCTGTTGCTGAGCTCTTTCAGCTTGAAGATTTGAATAAGGAATGATATGAAGCGGTGTTTCCTTGTAAGCAGGGAGGTGCCGCTTTTTCTATGGTGAGATTAAATGTTAATATATACCATTATAATTGTGGATATTCCATAAAACGCTTGTGAATATAACATGTGCTTGTATTGTAAAACTAGTATCTCTATTATATAATGTTGAAGTTACTTAGAAAGGAGAATTGACCAATGATTAAAAATAAGGCAATTGTACTCATGCTGATGAGCTTGATTCTGATCATTTCCGCTTGCGGAACCAAGCCTGCGGCGACAACAGAGCAAACTGGTGGAGGAGACAACACATCAGCGACTGCCCAGCAAAACGAAACGAAGCTGGAGAAAATTAAAAAAGCCGGCAAAATCGTAATGGGAACCAGCGCGGACTACCCTCCATATGAATTTCATAAAGAAATTAATAAAAAAGATGAAATCGTCGGGTTCGACATCGAAATCGCCAAAGCGATTGCGAAGGATCTCGGTGTAGAGCTTGAGATGAAAGACATGAGGTTCGAAGGTTTGCTGGCAGCACTTGAAGCAGGTAACGTTGATTTTGTGATTTCCGGGATGACGCCGACACCTGAGCGTATGAAAGCTGTTGATTTTACCAATATTTATTATACGGCTGTTCAGAAGGTTGTCATTCGTGCAGAAGATAAAGACAAATTCACCACGGTTGATTCCTTGCAAGGGTTGAAGGTGGGAGCTCAGAAAGGCGCAACTCAGGAGAAAATCGTGAAGGAGCAAATGCCCGGCTCTGAAGTGAAGCCGCTGGGCAAAATTTCCGATTTGATGCTGGAATTGAAAAATAAAAAGGTCGATGCTCTTGTCGTCGAGCTTCCGGTGGCTGAGGCCTATCTCTCGAAGAACAAAGACCTTGTGATTGCGGATATTCAATTGGCTACGGAAGACAGCGGCTCGGCCATTGCTCTAAAGAAAGGCAATCCTGATCTGGTTGAAGCGATGAATAAGACGCTGGACAAGCTCATCAACGATAAATCCATTGATAAATTTGTTACCGAAGCGAACGAATTAGTGGAAGAGCAATAATCAAAGCCCTGATGCAGAATAGTCGACCAAAAACCTGAACGGAGCTATCCGGCGGGTTTTTGTTTGGTTATCAGCTTTTCATCTCATAAATAAGGAGGGGAACGGATGGATTTTTCATTTTTGCCTAAGTACTATATGTTTTTCATCGATGGCGCCAAGTTGACGTTGATCTTATCCTTCTTTACCGTCATTTTCGGGGTTATTTTCGGTATTTGCCTTGCGCTTATGCGCATGTCGCGCATCGCGCCGCTGCGTGTGTTTGCCGGATCCTATATTGAATTTATTCGGGGAACACCGCTGCTGGTTCAACTGTTATTATTTTATTATGGGTTGCCCCAGCTGGGTATCAATTTTCCTGAGATTCCTTGGCTTGGCTCTGCTTTTCCTGATGTGGCGGCATGTATCCTAGCTCTATCGTTTAATAGTGCCGCTTATGTGGCGGAAACGTTTCGTGCCGGCATTCAGGCGATCGACAGAGGTCAAATGGAGGCGGCCCGTTCGCTTGGGATGCCGCATGGCATGGCGATGCGGCATATCATACTGCCGCAAGCGTTCCGCAACGTGCTGCCGGCACTGGGCAATGAATTTATTACGATCATTAAAGATTCCTCGATCGTCTCGGTTATTGGGGTTGCTGAATTGATGTACAGTGCTGACACGGTGAAAGGCAATACGTTCCAACCGTTCGAGCCGTTAATCGTGGTTTCCCTTATCTACTTTATCATGACGTTCACGTTGTCCAAGTTGCTAGGATTGGCCGAGAGGAGGCTGAGGACTTCTGATTAAGGTATCCGGTTTACAGAAAGCGTTCGGTAATCATCAAGTGTTGAACGGTATCGATATCGACATTGCCCAAGGCGAGGTCGTCGTTGTCATCGGTCCCAGCGGTTCGGGCAAAAGCACTTTCTTACGCTGCTTGAACTTGCTCGAACAGCCAACTGGTGGAGATATCGAGTTCGAAGGAACTTCGCTCATTCGCGGAAAGCATGATATCAATTTGCTGCGTCAGCGGATGGGGATGGTGTTCCAGCAGTTTAATCTGTTTCCGCACATGACGGTGCAGGACAATATTACATTAGCTCCACGTAAGCTGAGAAAGCTGAGTGACGATGATGTGAACAACGTTGCCCGCGAACTGCTAAGGCGGATCGGCTTGGTCGATAAAGCGGGGAGCTATCCGGGACAGCTGTCCGGCGGGCAAAAGCAGCGCATCGCTATCGCCAGAGCGCTGGCCATGTCCCCTAAGGTCATGCTTTTTGACGAGCCTACGTCTGCACTAGATCCGGAGATGGTGGGAGAAGTGCTGGATGTCATGAAAGAGCTGGCCGCGGAAGGGATGACGATGGTTGTCGTCACCCACGAAATGGGTTTTGCACGTGAGGTCGGCACCCGGCTGATCTTCATGGACGGGGGCAAAATCGTCGAGCAAGGCAAGCCAGTAGACGTATTCACGAACCCTCAACATCCAAGGACAAAGGAATTTCTAGGTAAAGTGTTATGATTTCAGGAAAGAACAAATAAGAGTCAGATCGAGCAAAGTGCTTTTGCTCGATCTGACTCTTATTTCATGTCGGGAAAGTCAGTGCCTCAATGACTGCTGTGTATGCTGCGCTCGAATTCCTCGCGGATTACATGGAGCACCTCGGGGCTGGTAATTACATCATATGCTGTAAACGCCAGCACCTTAGCTGCCAGCAGCATACCTTCGAAGGCGCGGGGGAGCATCGCCAGATCGCGAAATTCTTTCGTATGCAGCAAGCGGCGTTCATCGACGACCTTCACGTAAGGATGGATAGTCGGACAATGGCGCGATACGTTGCCCAAGTCGAGTGAACCGTGATCCTTGCCGCTCTCTATCGAATCTTTGGTTATTCCCATGGACGTTAAATTATGCGTAAAAATGTCGGACAATACACGATTCGTGATGAGCTCATCGTATGAAAACTCGTAATTGGACCAGTTCATCGTACAACCAGTTTGCAGCGCAGCGCCTTCCGCGCAGTGCAGTACCTTTTGCACGACTTCGTCGGTGTATGGTCGGTTTGCGGACCGGATGTAAAACTGCGCTGCAGCGTAGTCCGGAATAATATTGGGCGCCTTGCCTCCCTCGGTGATAATACCATGAATACGAACATGACTCCGCAACTGCTGCCGCAGAGCAGCGATCGAATGAAACAACAGCAGCACGGCATCAAGCGCGTTAACGCCTTCATAAGGGCTTGCCGCTGCGTGTGCGGACTTCCCATGATATTCAAATTGAATCGCATCCATGGCAAGAGAAGTTCCGGATTGTTCGTACGAATGATAGGGGTGAGCCATCAGGGCGATGTCGACATCGTCGAACATCCCTGCCTCCGCCATGAGGACCTTCGCGCCTTTCGTTTCTTCCGCTGGCGTGCCGTATACTCGGATGGTACCGCCGATTTCGTCGATCACGGCTTTCAGGCCTACAGCGGCGGCCAGTCCCATCACGCCAATCAAGTGATGCCCGCAGGCGTGTCCGAGCTCCGGCAGCGCATCATATTCGCACAGAAATGCGATAGTGGGTCCTGGCTTGGAGGATACATAGGTGCCGATAAAGGCCGTAGGTAGCTCCAGCACCGGAGATTGCACCTCAAAGCCGTGCTGACGGAGCGCATCCATGAGTCTGGACGAGGCTTCCCATTCTTCGTGCCCGAGCTCCGGATGCTCTCCGATATATTTCGATAGGTTTGTAAACGATTCGCTATACCGATCGATGACCGAAGCGATCTGCTGCTTCATGAACAATGCGCTCCTTTTAGGGGTTCTTTATTGTGTATTTATTATAAACGAAGAGGGGGACAAAACAAAAAGATCCCGACGCAATGGATTGCATAAGGATCTTGTTAACGTTTACATTTTAAGTGTAATTTACTGTAAATTTCTGCGGCGGTCGATGATTTGCTCTTCAAGCTGCTTTTTGATTTTGTGCATGACATCGACTTCGAGCTTATGATTATCCCGGAATCGTACACCGGTAAGCGCCAGAGCCTCATTCAGAGTCAGCTCAACGGAAATCTTCTTCTCCTGCGGTTGTTGATTAGCATCATAACTCATGGTGCATCGCTCCTTTAATTATCAGTTGAGTGGTGCATCAAGAAAATAGATTAAGCAGGGGTTCTAGAGTTCATATGCTGCTTAAACCCTTGATTTTCCTTGGTTTTAATATAACATATCATGTAACATTTATCAAGTCAAAGCATAAAAAAGAGGCTCATTGAAATGGAATTCAATGGCCTCACTACTGAAGCTTGTCCTTCATGCGTAATCGTTGAATGGATAGGACAAGGCTATCGATCTGTTGACTTAGCTCAACCACCTTGGGATCTACAAAGCTTCCTGTTTTCTCCACCAGTTGGTAAAGCTGATGCTGCATTCGTTCCAAGCGACGTTTTAATTCAGCTTCTTTCATCTGTATCCTATCACTTCCTCTATTTTTTAGAAAATTTTGTTCTATAAGGTATTATAATACGTTTTCAGCGTAAAAAATGTTAATATATGTCGAATAGTATGTTAAACTTTTATGACAAATACCAAAATATGTTTATAAAAGGTTAATTGTGGCAAATTAACCACAATGGGAGTTGATTCTGTAATATGACTAACGGTAGAGCCGATAATAAAATCAACCCGAATTTTAGGGATAATAAGTTTACGCAAGAGGGTACGATCGTTGAGCCCGATAAAGCGGCCCTTCACCCTCCGAGTCTGAATGAGATTCCCAAAGAAACGAACCCTCAGTAGTGAATTTTTAAGAAAATGGAACGGAAAAGAACTGTCCAAGTGCGGACAGTTCTTTTCGCGCTGCAGAAGATGTATTATTCTGTTCGAATAAATTTTGATGAATGGAAAAGGAGGATGAACTCTTTAAGGGTTCCGGAGGTACTTCCAACTATCGGCGAAATGCTTGCTCGTTTGACGGATGTGGATGCCATGTGGTTATCCGACTTCAGAGCAAGAAATGACAGATCAGCCTTCACTTGAACGGTTGAAGGTGCTGCGGTAGAAGAACACTTAAAAAATTTCGCGGTGTGGTTTTTAAACGGAGGAACATGGTATAGTATTACAGAGGGATGCGAATAAAGGAGAATCGGACGGATGATGATTGTACGCAGTTTGAGCAAAACCTTTCCCCCCGATCATCGCGTACTGCAGCGTATCAGCTTTCAAGCGGACGAGGGCGATTTGGTGGCCTTGCTAGGAGCCAGCGGAAGCGGCAAAACCACTTTATTCCGCTGTCTGATGCTGAAGGAAAAATGGGATGAAGGCCAATACATTTATGAAGGTAAGGACATTACATTGCTAAACGCTTGGGAGAAATTCCAGCTGCGCAAGCAGTGGGTTTATTTAGAAGAAAAGCCAAGCTTGAACCTGAAAAAATCGGCTGTGAAAAATGTGCTCAGTGCACTGCTGTTCAAAAAATCGTGGTGGCGCTTTCTCACCAATACGGTATCGGAAGACGATCATATGGAAGCGATGGATTATTTGGATAAAGTGGGTCTGCTGGACAAAGCTCATGAACCCGTTGAGAAGCTAAGCGGCGGGGAAAAGCAGCGGGTTGCGATTTGTAAAGCATTGATTAAGGGCGCTAAGGTGATTTATGCGGATGAGCCGGTGTCCGGTCTGGACCCGGAGGCGGCCAACCGTGTGCTGGAGGATCTGCAATCGATCTGCCGTAAAAATAAATTACTTGTCCTCTGCAGCCTTCATCAAGTTGAGCTGGCTGAAAAGTTCGGTACAAGAATTTGGGGATTGTCGGGCGGCAAGCTAACCGTCGATATCGCCGGACGCCGATTGACGCAGCGGGAGAAGGATCTTATATTTTAATTGAACTTACATATAGAAGCAGCAAAAAGATCGTCCTGGCATGAAGCTCAGGGCGACCTTTTTATTATGATCTTGAGGCAATATGTGCGGCAATTCGTCCACCGTGCAGCCGGCCGGTTTCGATAAACACTTCATTCGCATTGGAACCGGATGCGGCTACCCCTGCAATATAAAGGCCGGGTACCGTTGTCTCCATCGTGCCCGGATCATGCTTCGGCACACCGTCAGCTTCAACGTTTAATTCAGCACCCGCTTTTGTCAATAGGCCGCGATCGGGCCGGAAGCCTGTTAAGGCAAGTACAAAGTCGATGTCGAGCCTTTGCTCTTGTCCATCGGTTACCACGGTAATCTCCGATTCCGATATATGCGTTACACGTGATCGGAACAGCATCCGGATTCGGCCTTTGCTTACCATGCTTTCGAATATGGGAAGGACCCAAGGCTTAATAACCGAGGAATACTGTTCTCCGCGGTAAATGACCGTCACGCTTGCTCCGGCGCGAAGCAGCTCCATGGCTGCGTCGATAGCGGAGTTACTTCCTCCGATCACGGCTACCCGGGTACCGGTATAAGGATGGGCTTCTCTGAAGTAATGGGTGACATTCGGCAAATCCTCACCCGGAATCCCAAGTATATTCGGGTGGTCGAAGTATCCGGTGGCCACGACAACGCGGCGGGCCTGAATCGATGTGGAGGAGCCGAAGCGATTTTGTACTGTCAATTCGAACGTGCTGTCAGCTTGCCGGCTGATCTCTGTAACCGTCTCATAAGAACGGATACGAAGCTCGTTTCGCTGAGCTACGCTGCGGTAGTAGTTCAATGCTTCGAGCCTGTACGGTTTATCATTCGGAGTCGAGAAAGGGAAGCCTCCGATTTCAAGCAGCTCCGGTGTACTGAAAAATTGCATGTACGTTGGGTATAAATAAATAGAATGCACGACGCATTCTTTTTCGATTACGAGTGGATTCAAACCGATTCTTTGCAGCTCTAAAGCGGTGGACAAGCCGCAAGGACCCGCTCCGATTACAATAACATCTTCCAAAACAAACACCTCGCCTGTTTTCCCATGAATACTGGTATGTATGATTGATCCATACTCATAGTAACCGATTCAACAACCACTTTCCAGTTTGCGTTACATAAGCGATATTCGAGAGCTAGGATGAAATTGACTGCTAGGCTTTCACACAGCGCGACGAGGGAGTGCGCTTAATACTCGAATATCATATTGAAAAATGGCGTTATTATCGATGATATTCCAATGGATTAGCCTAGTTAAAGAACGCATCTTCTGTCGAGGTGTGTTCTTTTTTTATACACAATATTGGATTTAAGAGGTAAAATTGCAACTTCTTAGATGTATGCTGCGTATTACTACATGTGCACATTTGATCGTAGGTCAGGAGGGAACAACATGATGGAGTTGTATTGGGGTCTGCTTATTACTGGAGTATTGTTTGCGCTTGTGACGGTGCTGTTTGGAGACTTGCTCAGCAGCGCAGTGGACGGATTGTTCGATTGGATGTCCGGCGATGTGCTGCATTACTTACAGCCGATGGTGCTGTTCAGCGGTCTGACGGTACTTGGAGGCGCGGGCATACTGCTCACGAAGTACTCCCCATTTGCGGCTGCTGTGGTGTTGATTTTGTCTCTGCTGGCCGCCGTCCTGTCCGGGGTACTCATCTATTTCTTTTACATCAAGCCGATGGAAAATACCGAGAACTCGTTGGCTTTCTCCATGCAGGATTTGGTCGGAAGGATCGGGGAGGTATCGGTGCCGATTCCGGCCCAGGGCTGCGGAGAGGTGATGATGCGGATGGGCGGAGGCGTAACGAATCAAATTGCGGAAAGCTTTGACGGTAACGCGATCGAGGCGGGTACAAGAGTGGTGACGGTGGAAGTAATAGACGGCACGCTGTTCGTAACCTGCCTGGACGAACCCAAGTTGTAAAGGAGAGATGGGAATGGTATTAAATGAACTTTTGACGATTCCAATCATCGTTGTCGGGGTGATCGTCGTACTAGGTCTTGCGTTCTGGGCCCGCTACAAAACAGTAAGTCCGGATGAGGCGATGATTGTCACCGGATCGTTCTTGGGGAGCAAGAATGTACTGACGGATGATACAGGACGTAAAATTAAAATTGTCCGCGGCGGTGGTTCCTTCATTCTTCCCGTGTTCCAGCAAGCTGAATTTTTATCTCTTTTGTCCCACAAGCTCGATGTATCCACCCCAGAGGTTTATACGGAGCAGGGCGTGCCTGTGATGGCCGACGGCGTTGCCATTATCAAAATCGGAGGAGCCGTTGAGGATATCGCCACAGCGGCGGAGCAGTTCATGGGCAAACCGACAGAAGCGTTGAAGGGTGAGGCGCAGGAAGTGCTGGAGGGGCATTTGCGTGCCATTCTGGGCTCGATGACGGTCGAGGAAGTGTACCGGAACCGTGATAAATTCGCGCAGGAGGTTCAAGGAGTAGCAGCCAAGGATTTGAAAAAAATGGGTCTACAGATCGTCTCCTTCACGATTAAGGATTTGCGTGACAAGCACGGTTATCTCGATGCCCTCGGGAAACCTAGAATCGCAGCGGTCAAACGCGATGCGGAGATTGCCGAAGCGGAAGCCGTTCGGGACGCAAGGGTTCAAAAGGCACGCGCCGAGGAAGATGGGCAGAAGGCGGAGTTGCTGCGTGATACGAACATCGCCGAGGCTTCAAAGGAAAAAGAGCTAAAGGTTGCTTCATTTAAGAAGGAGCAGGATACGGCTCGCGCAGAAGCGGATCAGGCATACCATATTCAAGAAGCTCGCGCCAAGCAAAGCGTTGTTGAGGAACAAATGCGTGTTGAAATCGTTCGCAAGGAAAGAGAAATCGATATCGAAGGTAAAGAGATTTTGCGCCGCGAGAAGCAGTATGATGCTGAAGTGAAGAAGAAAGCAGACGCCGATCGTTATGCAGTAGTTCAGGCAGCGGAAGCGGAGAAGGCGAAGCAAATTACGGAAGCTGATGCCATGCAATACCGCATAGAGGCGGAAGCCAAGGCGATGGCGGAGCAGAAGCGGCTCGAAGGCTTGGCCGTTGCAGACGCCGAACGAGCCAAAGGAACAGCCGAGGCGGAGGTCATTCGTCTGCGCGGTTTGGCCGAAGCGGAAGCGAAGGAGAAGCTTGCCGAAGCGTTTGAGAAATTCGGCGAAGCGGCCGTACTCGATATCATCGTGAAGATGCTGCCCGAGCTGGCAGGTAAAATTGCCGAACCGATCAGCTCGATCGATAAGCTCACCGTTGTCGATACGGGCAATGGCGAAGGTGCCGCACGCGTAAGCAACTATGTGACACAGCTTATGGCTACCGCTCCGGAGATGCTGAAGAACGTAAGCGGTATTGACGTGGAGAAACTGGTCAAAAGCTTAACAACACGTACAGGACAGAATGTTTCCGGCATCCAAAGCGTACCGGCTCCTGCGCAGGAGCCTAAACAACAACCATAGCCAGCTTACGAACCGCACGTTATTATTTATCATTATCTTACGAAATTGAGATTGACAATGGCCTAAAGGCAGCTGCTGCAGCTGCCTTTTTCATTTTAGCTGTGTTCAATAGGAAGCAGAAGGTCATTGGCGCCGTTGCCAGCTTTCGGAACAAATCCGAGTTATATCGTCTGGATGTGGAACTGTCGCAGGTCAACGATTTGCCGAAGGGCTGCGTGCTCAAACGCATGAATACTCCAACAAACTCTATATCATCTCTGGCTTAATTCATCTCGAATCGTATCAAAAGGTTGTAAAGATGATTTCAAGAGAATCCGACGTACATCAAAACTTGATTCAGTTCATCATGCGTGAAAATTCCAAATCCGGTCATTGGCGGACAATACCATGGAAACGCTGATTGAACACCACTCCTCTGAAGAGAAGAAAGTGATGATGTTTTTAAGTGATCTTGGCACCGATTTAATGATTGAATGTGAAGATAACGGCCCAGGGATCCCAGCGAATTGCTCCGACCGACCTTATCTTTAAAAAAGGAGTTTCCAGTAAAGAAGGCGAGCACCACGGCATGGGCATTCCTTGGTTAACCACGCCGTGCAAAAACTCGGTGGAACGATTCTACATGAGCCTAATGCAAGGATCGGGAAAGAAGGAAGCCTCGATCATTGGAGTTTCCCTTCCCAAAGGTTGGATAAGCTGACGCTGGATAAAATCATTGGGGCCATGACAGCGGCGGATGCACCATTAACCGCGGAACAAACCGCAAAGCGGGATGGCGTTAGCCGTTCTACCGCCGGCCGTTATCTTGAGCACCTGGTTGCGGAAAACAAGCTGAGGGCAGATCTCTCCTACAGAGACGTTGGTCGGCTGGAGCGTGTATAACGAAAGTTAGATAATTAATTCCTATTAAATATTTATGACATTAAATATTTTTCGGTTAATATGGAAAGTAGCTGAATGCCGACTTCGTTATGCCCGCCTTCGGGTATGATGAGGTCGGCATATTTTTTTGAAGGCTCGATAAAGGCTTCATGCATCGGTTTGACCGTATTTAAATACTGATCGTATACGGATTGGATCGATCTTCCACGCTCATTCATGTCGCGCAGCACGCGCCGCAGAATACGTACGTCCGGGTCGGTATCGACGAATACCTTGATATCGAGAATGTCGCGCAGGTGTTCATCGGAAAGTACATGAAGCCCTTCTATTATGATGATTTTGTTCGGCAGCAGTTCCACCTTTGCTGTTTCAGACCGTGCATGCTGGGAGAAATCATACACCGGCGCAAAGACCTTAATCTGACGTTTAAGCTGCTTCAAGTGCTCAAGCAGCAGAGGGTTATCGAATGCCAGCGGGTGGTCGTAATTGATGGATTCTCGCTCAGCTAGAGAAAGATGAGAGTGATCTTTGTAATAGTTATCTTGAGACACGAAAGTGACCTTGTCCGACCCAAGCCGGTCGATGACAGAACGCGCCACCGTTGTTTTACCCGATCCCGTGCCGCCTGCAATGCCGATAATTAACATGATTAATCAAATCCTCCTACAGAAACGTAATCCATTGTTAATCTTCGTATTGTAGCATAATCGTTTCTGGAAAACGAGCTATCTGAAGCACCCTCCAGCAGTAACCACACAGCACTGTGGCACGTGCTTCATGTTTTGTGGTATGCTCTGTTAAAGCTCTATTCCATGAGACTAATCTATAACGTTCAGGCGATTCCGCCGCAGTATAAGAGGAGGAAGACACGATGAACGAGAATTTTATCAAGATCAAAGCTCTTGAAGGGGACTTGAAGCTATCTCATAAGAAGCGCGATTTCGGCCTTACGGTGTCAACCAAAGAATTGATCTTCCAAAAGCCTCACGCAAATTACCATATCAAGCTGGAGGACATCATCAGCATTACACCGTTTCAGTTTCCCACCGGCTCCCGTCCGATTCGACTGAGTACCAGTAAGTTTTCCGGCAGCGAGACTGTGAATGTGCAGGCAGGAATGCAGCATTACCGTATCTACGTGAGGGAAGCAGTGCTGCATAACCGGAGTGGCATCTTGCAGTTGGGCTCGGCCCAATTTATTCTACCCATTCTGCACGACTTGCTTATCGCCATATCTAAGTATGGCGGATTGGAAGCCATTATGTGAATAATTGTCAAATACCAAAATACCCTGCAAAGGCATAGCTGCCAATGCAGGGTATTTCATTACGGCCCGTAATCAAGGCCATAAGCCATGATTATTTCCTTGGTTCGTTCATAAGATTCAGTTGTTCTAACAATTTGAAGAACAGACTGATTATAATGGCTAGGACAGTGGCGAGCGCCATGCCTTTAAGCGAAAAGCTGCCGATGGTTAGCGTGGCTCCGCTAACCCCGATAACGAGAACGATGCTTGTCAGAATTAGATTGCTTGCTTTGGAGTAATCCACTTTCGTTTCAACTAGCATCCGTACGCCGGATGTCGCGATCACGCCAAATAATAGGAGACAAACTCCGCCCATGACAGGCACGGGGATCGTTTTAATTAATTCGGTCAGCTTACCGAAGAACGACAGGATTATGGCGATGATCGCAGCCCCTCCAATAACCCAGGTGGAGTATACGCGGGAGATGGCCAGGACGCCGATGTTTTCGCCGTACGTCGTATTCGGTGTAGAGCCAACGAAGCCTGAAAGGATCGTCGAGATCCCGTTGCCGAACAAGGAACGATCTAACCCGGGGTCTTTGGATAAATCTTTTCCTACAATATTGCCTGTTACGATCAAGTGTCCGATATGCTCGGCAATAACGACCAGCGCAGCGGGTGCGATGATCATGATGGCCGTAATCGAGAACTGTGGATAATAGAAGGTCGGCAGGGCCAGAACATCCGCTTCCATAACGGCTCCAAATTTTACGAAGCCCATGAAGTAAGCAAGAATGTAGCCGCAGACAATGCCGACAAGTATCGGGATGATCTTCAGAAATCCCCGGAATACAACAGAGCCTACGATTGTTATGATCAGAGTGACGGACGAGACGATAATTGCCTTAGGATCTGGAGACCATTCTGTAGCGGTTGCCGGTTTAATGAAGCCAGCCATTTCGGCAGCTACCGGCACGAGTTCCAACCCGATGACCGTTACAATGGCACCCATTGCCGCAGGTGGAAACACAATATCGAGCCAGCGCGTTCCAACGGCCCGAATCAACAGGGCGACCAAGGAGAATATAATACCCGATACAATGAAGCCGCCAAGAGCTGCTTCATATGGCAGTCCCGCGCCCAATACGGCAAATACAGGGGACAAAAAGGCAAAGCTGGAGCCTAGATAGGCAGGGATTTTCCCTTTACAGATCCATAGATACAGCAATGTGCCGATCCCGTTCATCAGCAGGATCGTGGCTGGGTCCACATCAAACAGGAAGGGTACGAGCACGGTCGCGCCGAACATGGCAAACAAGTGCTGGAGACTGAGCGGCAAACTTTGAAGCAGCGGCGGACGCTCGTGAACTCCGATAAATTTTGATTGATTCAATACGATACACCCCTTGGCGGTCTTGGTTAATAGTATAAACACCTCAACTATCTTATCAAATTTCGACAAAAATGCCATACTTTTTTTGATCCAACACGCTATAATAGAAAAAGAAAAACTGTAGTTCATAGGAATCGTTCCTTATCGATAAATAGTTATGACTTATCATTCATGCTTGAAAGCGAGGTGAGAAGGAAGAATGCCGGATTGGAGTTATCATACCCTATTCAAGCCTCTGCTGTTTCGTATGGAGGCGGAAAGAGCCCGAAGCATCACCTTTGGAGCCATCAATCTGTTATCGCGCCTTCCCGGGGGCGGGGCCATCATACGTTTCATGGGACACATGGATCCGCCTGAAGAGCTGACTCGTGAGGTTCTTGGAATTCGCTTCGCCAGCCCGGTAGGCTTGTCTCCCGAGCTTTCAGCCGACGGCAGAGGTATGAGGGCATTATCCGGCTTCGGTCTTGGTTTTTTGCAGATCGGGACGGTGTATTCCGACATGACAGAAGCATCGCATCCGCGGACGAAAAGAAGAGAACAGGATAGGCAATTGGTCTATTCGGAGGCAACCAACCGGATTTCAGTTGAAGCAGCACTTGCAATCGTTCGCAAACAGGGGCCCATAAAGCTGCCCCTTGGTATTTGGCTCGGTACGCTAGAGGAAAGCCCGGTACATGCGGCGAATGGAATCCGCGCTGCTGCGGAGCGGCTTTCGGAGCATGCGGACTTTTATGTTGTACATAGCGAGGATTGGATCCATAAACCACTGCATTGGCGCCTTGAAATGCTGGAAAATCTGCTGCTCTCTGAAGGGATCGGTAAACCAGTGGTGCTAGCCTTTTCCCCGGATACACCGTTCTTGGAAGTTGAAGCTATGCTGGAGGAGCTGCCACCTTATATCATTCAGGGTGTCGCTATCACGGATGCTTTAAAAGAATCGGATGACGCGTGGGTGATAGGTCCGCCAAGCAAGTCGATTGCTGAACGTTTGGTTCGGTCCATACGGGAACGCTGGGGAGAGCGATATGCGATCTTGGCATCGGGAGGAATATCCGATCCGCAGGATGCGTTGGATCTCATATCCGCCGGAGCTGACCTGATTGTTCTGCACAGCGGATTGGTTTATGCCGGTCCCGGACTACCCAAACGAATAAATGAAGCTGCTGCCTTCACAATCGGGACAGCAGCTTCGTACGAGTGTGGACGGTTTTGGAAGGGGTGGGGCTGGATCGCAGGGCTTGGCCTGGCCATGTGCATTGGCGGCATTCTCGCCTGGTGGATTGCAGCGACGGTCGTCATGCTGCCCTATGACGAAGCTTACGTAGGCATACTGCGGGAGAGATTCACGGCGATCAACGAGCGGCTGCTTCATTTTATGGCCCATGACCGAATGACGCTCGCCGGAACTATGATATCGATCGGCATCGTATATCTCATGCTCGCTGGTTTCGGTATCCGTAAGCGGCTTCATTGGGCCAGGCAAGCTGTGCTGTATTCCGCCTCAGTTGGCTTCTTGAGTTTTTTTCTGTTTCTGGGCTTTGATTATTTCGATCCGCTGCATGCGCTCGTCTCGCTTCTGATTCTGCCGCTCTTCGTGATCGGGATGTGGGGGACTCACCGGTCCTTTCATTTCGGGATGCCTTCTCCTGCTCTAAGGAATGACCGGGCGTGGCGAAGAGGGCAGTGGGGACAACTGTTTGCCGTTATGCTTGGGGCTTCGCTTATGGTAGGAGGGTTCGTCATTTCTATTGTCGGGATCACATTCGTCTTCGTACCTGAAGATCTGGCATACTTGTGCACAAGCGTGCAGGAATTAGCGGAGGCGAACGAGCGATTGATTTCTTTGATCGCACATGACCGGGCGGGCTTCGGAGGGGCTTTATTTTCCCTGGGCATAGCGGTTCTGCTCATGGCCTTATGGGGAATACGCAGGGGAGAAAGCTGGATCTGGTGGACGCTAGCACTATCGGGCCTGCCTGGTTTTATAGCGGGTTTAGGAGTACATGTGGAGATCGGCTATACGAATCAATGGCATTTGGCGCCGGCATATCTTGTTCTTGCTTTTTATCTATTGGCTTTGTGGTTTTTGTATCCTTATTTGTTCTCAAAATTTCGAAAATCGACTGAATAGTATGCCTGTGGAAATCGTCATGCCGAATCCGTCTGCGAATCACGGCGATTTCCATAGTAATGCCTTTGGCAATACATGAAGAGATTCGGTGGCCTTGATTCATTGGTTCATATTCTTCAAAGGATCAAGATCGATTTGATATTCGACGTTGATGTTCATCTTACTCCAATAGTTGGACCATTCTTTTTCACTCATCGATTTTTTAAAAGGGCGAAGAGTATGTTTTCCAACTTCCAGAGGATCCACCTTCCATTCTTGCATTTTTTTCAGTAAATCCACGGTGTGTTTCTTCAAAAATGCGTTAATCTCATGGTTAAGAGCCAGAAAATCTTCGTAATCATGAAGGTTTTTATTCCCTCGGTATTCATCGATTCTGCCGCTAAGATGGACTATGAATGAAAGGGATGAGTAATCCTGATTCAATTTCATGTAGGTATTTCCCCGCACATGATCTATGCTTACAGATAATTCAGGTAGAGGTAGAAGCTTAAGGTAATGATCGTTGTTAATAAGCTGCAGGATTTCATCGTCAATTTTGTTAATCTTCCCGATTAGCTTGTCATGACGGAAAAATGCGGTCCCCTGATAGGTGAAGTTGTTTTTGTCCACCTTGAAGACAGGGAGGATCGGATCCGAGAAGGGTGTGTATAATTTGTTCTTGAATTGATGCAGATTCACTATGCTCATTTCACCTTGGTGCTTATCTTCGTAGTGCTTGAACATGCGATATAGAAAATAATCCAAATTGGCCTGCTGGGATAATTGACTATTGATGTAATCACTGAAATTCCCGTCCACTATGGCCACATAAAGACGCTGGGATATATTAGGGTCATTCAGCAGGGTATCAATCATCGAAAGAATTCCTTTTTTGGCAAGCTCCTCATTAATTAATATCATTCGAAGCTGTCCGTTTTTTAATTCCCGATAATAAACTAGATTAAATTCCTTCCCGCCCTGCTTTAAAAGTTCGACATTCTTGGAGAGAAGCCGCTTCTTTTCTTTAATCAACGGGGGGACCAAGGTGCTGATGTTTAATTTGCCTTCTCCGCCATCCTTGATAAACCAGAAAATCACAGGGGCGATTTCCTCAATCGTATTATTCTCCACGAACGGGGAGCATCCGGTTATGAGCAGAATAGCGCTTAACAGTCCTCCTAACAAAGCCCTTTTGATTTGTCTCATACCTAAACGCGCCTCCTTCGTTTGCTGGCCATTAGCAGGAATGATGGGACCAGAAGGTACGTTAATGCTCCCAAACCTATCTCCACCATGAGCCCGATATTCTCCTCTGTTCCTTCCATCCATAAGGTCTCTTTAACAATAATGGTGCATACAAAAATCAGAGAGCAGCTTGCCATAAAACCGATCAGGGTGCTAGGCTTGTTCCAAGTACCCATGACGATCCGTGCGCCACCATATAAAAACAGCTTGAAGATGGATGCAGCAAATGCAAAATGGATCATATGTATGGAAATCATAATCATATCCAATCGTTCCGTAACGGGCGACTGCAGGTATCGGATCATATTGATCACCGGAAACTCGCTTATGAGCAAGTAATTGGAACCGAAAAAAAATAACGAGGCGACAAACACAATCACATATTCCATGACAGAAAAGGCATTCGCAATCGTCAAATATTTTAGTATCTTTTGTTCCGGGCTTAGCCAAGGAAGCATGAATACCAGAAGTTCTGGACCCGAATAGCAAGACCATAAAAATACCAATTTATTCCATAAATCCTTGGGCCATTCAGTTGGAATGATGGGAAGTAAATCTTGAAGCGAAGCAATGGGCGGAATGTAAAAAGGAATAAACAATAGGAGCATCCAAACCGACAACAAAAATGAGATGACAACAAAGCGAATCGTTTTTTCCATCCCATGTCCTGCTATATAGCAAGTGAGGAGAAAGATAAAAAAAATGAGCCAGTTCATATTCATCCCAGGGAATATAAATTGATGAACAATTTCTATATAGCTCAGTGTGATAATAGTGATTTTGACTAATATAATCATCCAGCCAAGAAAAGCAAAAATACGAACCGTAGGCTCACCGAAGAGTTTCACAAATCCTTGATAATCTTTAGGAGACGTCACTGATGAAAACCATTTGGAGAAGAGCATGATATTGAATTGCGATAATACACCCATGACGATAATCCCCCAGATCATATAAGGATAAACCAAATACATAGGAAGGATAAAAAAATAGTAAAGCAGCTGTAACCGGTTAACCATTAGAATGACATAAATGCCGTCAAAGGTAGACGATTTATTAAAGATAGAAAGTGAACGCATTCGATCATCTCCTTCGTTTATAACGGAGCTTATCCAAAGGATAAAGAGATTCCGGACGAGCTTTCATCCATGCTAGGGGACCTCGAATGAACGTATCGATCCAGTCCTTCCAATAGAATGGAGCTACCGGTGCAAAATAAGGCTGCTTCAGAGAGCTAAGTGCATTCAGATGAGCAAGAACTCCAATCATTCCAATGGCGATACCAATCATTCCAAGAAAAGACGAAAGTACAAGAAATACGAATTGAATGATCGTATTTGATTTAGTGACCAAATAATTGGGAACCAAAAACGAAGCGATCGAGGAGATTCCTACCAATACGATTAACACTTTGCTAGCGAAGCCGGCTTCTACCGCCGCTTGTCCAATGACGATACCTCCAATGACACCCAAGGTTTGACCTGATTTAGAAGGCATGCGCAGACTGGCTTCTTTGATGATTTCTAAAGTAATTAACATTAAGAACGCTTCCCAGAATGGTGTGAAGGGCAGTTTGCTTCTGGATTCCAGTAACACGAAAAGAATTTGCAGCGGTATCATCTGATAATGATGAGTGGCTAACGCTACATAGACCGGGATCAATACCACCGAAATCAAAAAACTGACATATCGAATGCAGCGAAAAAAACTTGCAACAATCCAGCGGTTGATATAATCCTCGGGGGATTGAAACAAATGAAAAAAAGTGATGGGAGCAACGATGGCAAACGGCGTATTATCGACCAGAAACAACAGTTTTCCGAGACCCAGAGAATAAGCGCAGGCATCCGGTCGGTCCGTTTGCAAATATTGAGGAAAAACGCTATGCATATGATCATCCATGAAAGCGGTGAGATTGGACGATTCCAGAATTAAATCAAAATCAATATTGGATAATTTATCTCTTGCGATAGAAACAAATTCGGGATTCGTCAATCCGTCGATGTACATGAGCACAATTGATGTTTTGCTTAAATACCCTACGGTATATTGCTCCGTCTTTAGTTCGGTTATAGGAATTCGCCTGCGGATCATGGTGATATTTTGGTCCAATTGTTCGCTGAAGCTGTCTTTGGGTCCGTAAATAATCGTTTCCGTTTCTGAGGATTCAATGGCTCGGCTCAACGGATTAGCGAGAAGAACAGCCCACCAATGATTCCTGAATGCATCATATATAAGAACTGACCCTTGCAGTAAAAGCTTTACCGCCTCTTCCAACGTAGCGACGGCAAACACCTTAGAGTTTTGAATACACTCATAAACGGTATCATAGGTACAATGATTCAGCGGTTTAACAATGGTATCATTCAGACGCTCTTGGTCGATTAGAGTTCTTATGTACAGGAGGGTTACCTTTTGATCTACGTTCGTTTGGCGTTCAATGATTTCTGCATCATGCATGTTGGCCAGCAGCAGTTTTAATGCATCTAAGGAAAGAACGGAGTTCTTACGAGGTTCAATTTCCTCATGTGCGGTTCCGATATTTGCTCTTTTCCAAAACCTGAACATAGATATCACCTAAACTTAACTTATTATTTTGGTCACACCATTAAAATTATCGTATATTTCAATTTCTGCATTTATTATGAACGGTTAGTCTTTTTTTCATCCAAAAGCTAAAGAATTACTGCGTATGTAAGACCAAAATGATCAAAAGAACCAATATGATCGAAAGATTGTTTTGTTCATTCATTAGAATTATTATAAAAATGTCAATGTAACCGCTTTCGGAAAGCGTTTAAATGACATTAAATTGGAAAATAAAAAACTACATTTAGGGGGAAATCGAAATGAAGAAAAAAATTTTTGGCAGTATTCTGGCAGCGTCCTTGTTGGCCCTGGCTGTAGCCGGCTGCGGTACGGCTCCTGCTTCTAACGGTTCAGCAGGCAGCACTCCTGCGCCAGCTAAAGAAGAACCGAAATATCCGACCAAACAAATTGAAATTATCGTACCGTTTGCTGCTGGTGGGGGAACGGATATTTTCGCAAGGGCGATGAGTGATTATTTAAGCAAGGAGTGGGGACAGCCGGTCATCGTCGTGAACAAACCCGGAGCGGGCGGTGCGACAGGAACACAGGCGGTTCTGAAGCAAGGCTCGAAGGACGGCTATTCCGTTGTGACTCAAAGTGTGTCTGCTGTAACAGGATTACTGGCGGGAGTTCCGAACTTGCCATTTAAATATGAAGATTATCAGTTTATTTCCAGAAATACGAATGACCCGCTCGCATTTGTTGTGAAGTCTGATGCGCCATGGAATAGTATTGAGGAGCTTAACGATTGGGTGAAGCAAAATCCGGACAAACTTACGTTTGCAAGTAATGGTCCTACAGCTATCGCTACCTTCGGTGTCATCCAGTGGTTGGATAGTATCGGCGGCGATTTTTCTAAAGCCAAACTTATCGTGACTAATGGAGCCGGTGATGCGCTTCCGAAGGTTGCAGGCGGACACATCACACTTGGCGTACAAGGGGTAAGTGAGGTATCCAATCTGGTTAAGGCTGGAAAGTTGAAAATATTGGCTGTAGCTTCCCCGGAAAGAAGTCCGTTCTTCCCTGATGCTCCTACTTTAGAAGAAAAGGGTGTTAAGAACATTACCGCATCGTTCTGGGTTGGAGTTTCCATGCCGGCTGGGGTTCCAGATCATGTAGTGAAAAAATGGGAAACAACCCTTGAGAAAATGCACAAAGACTCTGCTTTCCAAGAGAAACTGAAATCCATGAGTGTTCAAGGCAGCTATCAGAATCCTACGGAATATGCCAACTATGTAAAGGAAGAATTAGCGCTGTTCTCTGAAATGGTAAAAGCAAAGGGACTCATTAAGTAATTAATTTTTTAGCATCGAAAAAACGATAGCGGGAATTCATTCCTCCTTCTGTGAGTAATACTGCAGAAGGAGGAAGTGTGTAGAAAGCTTTTTGTGGTGTTTATTGGAATTCGGAGATATGCCGGGCTAGCGTCTACATTATTGTTGAACGGCTACTGTATCGGTCTATTCTAAATAAAGGAGGGAGAACATATGCTGGCTGATCGTATAGGAGGAATTATTAGCGTTATTTTCGGGGGCATCGCAATGTCGGAGGCTATACGTCTCTATCCTTCGCGAATGGATACATTCGTCGGAGATCACACCATGCCTGGGATTGTAGGTGGGGCATTAATATTATTAGGTTTGCTGATGGTATTCTTTGTGAAGGGTGAGAGTTTTAAGGTAGAGTTCCCTGACCGTGTAATTATGAGAAGTATGCTCCTCGCCTTAGGATTATTATTCGCATATTGGTTTGCGATTCAATATTTGGGGTATGTTATCAGCACCTTATTGGTTGCTATCGGATTGTTTAAAGTGCTGGGTTTCTTCAGTCTTGTCAAATCCGCTTTATACGCAACGGTTCTAACGACCATATTTTATTTGATCTTCGTTTTTTGGCTCAATATGCCATTCCCAACGGGAATCTTCAATGTATAACGAAGGGGGGAACCATTAATAATGGAAGCAATAGGTATGCTTTTACACGGATTTGCAGAAGCGCTGACACCCCTTAATCTTGCAATGGCCATATTGGGTGCTCTGGTAGGAACTCTGGTCGGCATGCTGCCGGGTCTCGGACCTACCTCAGCTATTGCTATATTGCTGCCGTTAACGACAGTACTTGGTCCTGTTGAAGGAATTATTATGTTGGCCGGAATCTATTATGGTGCTATGTACGGCGGTTCAACTACCGCCATTCTGCTGAACATTCCTGGAGAGGTTTCGTCGGTGCCGACATGTTTGGACGGTTATCCGCTTGCCAAGCAGGGAAAAGGGGGACCAGCGCTCGGTATCGCCGCGATCGGCTCCTTCGCAGCTGGAACAATGGGTGTCGTTGGACTTGTCTTTTTCGCTCCGATTCTTGCGGATCAAGCGCTAAAGTTCGGCCCTCCCGAATATTTCGCCCTCATGTTGCTAGCGCTAACTGTTATTGTAAACTTAGCGGGAAATTCGATTATAAAAGGCTTAATCATGGGACTTTTCGGATATTTGCTTTCCATGGGAGGAATGGGTCCTTCCGGAGGGCAGATGCGGTTTACGTTTGGGAGTGATGCCCTATCGGCCGGCATTGATATGATCAGCGTGATCATTGGGCTGTTCGCGATCACCGAGGTCATCAAGGGGATGGAAGAGAAGACAGGCGCTATCGCCCCCGGCAAAATTGGAAGCGTTTATCCAAGTTTTGCAGATTTGAAGAAGAGTTATAAAGCGATGTTCCGGGGTGGATTTATTGGTTTTATCCTTGGATTATTGCCTGGATGTTCCACCGCAGTTACGACCTTTTTGGCCTATGATATGGAAAAGAAATTGTCCAAAACGCCGGAAAGATTCGGTCATGGAGCGATTGAGGGCGTTGCAGCGCCGGAAGCGGCCAACAATGCGACGAGTTCATCGGGTTTTATCCCGCTTTTCGCTCTTGGAATTCCGAGTTCGCCACCGCTTGCCGTATTGCTTGCAGGTTTGATGATCTACGGGCTGCAGCCGGGACCGGTTTTGTTCGAACAGAGTGGCGGCTTTGTATGGACAGTCATTGCAAGTATGTTTATCGGTAATTTGATGCTGCTCGTATTAAATTTGCCGTTGGTCGGATTATGGGCAAAGTTAACAAGTGTACCTTACGGAGTGATGGCGCCTGTCATTCTTATATTAAGCATCATTGGCGCTTATACCGTAAGAAACAGTTTATTTGATGTTTTCATGGCGCTAGTTTTCGGCGGAATCGGATACTTTTTACACAAATATCGCTGGCCGGTGGTTCCTCTTATTCTCTGCTTTATATTGGGGCCGATGTTCGAGCAATCCTTTGTCCAATCCATGTCCATGTCGGGAGGCGATTTCACTGTATTCTTTACGCGCCCGATTTCTTTAACTATTCTGATCCTTGCTTTTGTGCTTCTTTTTGTATCACTGATTCTAATCCGACGCACTAAACAACGCGTAAAAGCGGCGGTTGGTTCTGAAGTTGATATTGCGGGATAAAGACTCGAAATAGTTAATTTCATTAAATAAAAAGCTGAAGGGAATTCTATACCTTTGCATTGAAACTTCATTATCGAAGTTTCAAGTGCAAACTATTGTTAAAGTGGGGGTATGGTCTCCATACCCTTTTTACATTTTCGCCTCATAACATTGACTTCACTCAAAGCATTGATTACATTTAGTATTAAATCGTGTCGACAGACTACAAGAGGGTGAAGTGGATGGATTCTTATTCAGTCGAAAAACCGATGCCTTATTACGATCAACTGTACCATTCCATCAAAAAAATGATTTTCGACGGTGTGTTCAAACCGGGAGAGAGAATTGTTGAATCCAGGTTGGCAAAGGAAATGAATGTGAGCAGAAGTCCCATCAGAGAAGCGATCCGAGCTTTGGAAAAAGAAGGTCTGGTCGTGATAGACGAAAAATCGCGAATTATTGTGTATAAGCCGACAGTGAAAGATGTTGAGGATATTTATCAATGCCGCATGGCACTTGAAGCATTGGCTGTCAGAGTGACCGTTCAAAAAGCGACCGACGTTGAAATGAAGCGTATTGAAGATAGTCTGTCGTTGGCCAAAGCAAAGATTAAGCAGCCGAATGGATACGATAAGGACGAAGTGATTCGTTTAAATGAAGAGTTCCATGATTTGATTATGACATTTAGCCGCAACAATCGTTTGCAAAAACAATTAAATGATTTAAGATCTTTGATGTTCTTATATCGGATTATTAATTTCTATGGAGAAGGACGGGATTGGACGATTTATAACGAACATGCGGAAATATTTAGTTTCATGAAAGAACGAAACGAGGAAGCAGCATCTGAGGCAATGGTACGCCATTTGACAGCCGATTATAATCATTTGACTCAAGTACTAAGCGATTCCGATTCTATTTAATGGTAACGATCCGATTAAAAAACGATTTAAAAATGAAATCGGATCTGTTATACTTTAATTGTTTACTGTCGACAGTCTTCATTAATATGGTTAAAAAGGAGGTTAGATCGATGCAATACCAATTGATTTCTTTCGATGTATATTCAGCTTTGACTGATATAGAAGGAAGTCTGGTACCTGAATTAAATGAGCTTATTGATTCGGAAATCATTGACACAACGGCATTTTTCCGGGCTTGGCGTACAAAGCAATGGGATTATTTATTGCTTAACAATTCCTTGGACAGCGAACACTTCAAATATGATTACATTACCCGGTGCACCTTGGAATATACGGCCAAACGCTTCGGAATCGAAATGGACGACGAGATCAGAGACCGATTAATACGTGCCTGGACTAGGTTACGCACTTGGCCGGAGGCGGTGAAAGTGATATCCGAAATCCAACATAGAGGATATGAAATCGCCATCTTGTCGAATGGAACGGAAGCCATGTTGAAAGCGCTCCAGGAAGAGATCGACATTCAATTTAATTATATTTTTGCTTCTGATCAAGCGGGAGCATATAAACCTAGTCCCATGATTTATCAGCTTCCGCTTACTAAGCTCGGGTTGGATAAAATGGAATTATTGCATGTTGCAGGTTCTTCATTTGATGTGATGGGGGCTAAATCGGCAGGGCTTACCTGCGCCTGGTCCAATCGGTTGAACGATTATACGCTCGATCCCCGTTTTAGTCCCGATTACGAAATGCGCGATTTAACCGGTTTGCTTCAAATTTTAAGCCCTTGAAGGGCATAATGGGGAGGATAAACATGAAACAATTTGACATTGCAGTTATACCAGGGGACGGAATCGGTAAAGAAGTAGTTCCGGCAACATTGGAAGTGTTGAACACCGTAGCGGAAGTTCACGGCGGGTTGAATTTTAAATTCACCAGCTATCCATGGAGCTGCGATTATTATTTGGAGCACGGAAAAATGATGCCCGATGACGGAATGCAAATCTTGCAGAACTTTAATGCCGTATTTCTCGGAGCGGTCGGTGACCCTAAGAAGGTTCCGGACCATATATCCCTCTGGGGACTATTGATCAAAATTCGCCGTGATTTTGAGCAGGTTATCAATATGCGTCCTGCCAAATATATTCAAGGAATTCAATCTCCTCTACATAACCCGAGCGATTTTGATTTGATCGTGGTCAGAGAGAATAGCGAAGGAGAATACAGCGAGGTTGGCGGACGTATTCACAAGGGTGAGGACGAGGTAGCCATTCAAGGAGCTGTATTTACTAGAAAAGGGACGGAACGAGCCATCCGTTACGCCTTCCAGCTGGCTGAGCAAAGAAAAGGACGTCTCACAAGCGCAACCAAATCTAATGGAATCGTGCACTCGATGCCATTCTGGGATGACGTGTTTCAAGATGTCAGCAAGGATTATCCGAATATCGAAACGTCATCCTGCCACATTGATGCATTAGCCGCATTCTTTGTTACTCGCCCACAGACGTTCGATGTCATTGTCGCAAGCAACCTGTTCGGGGATATCTTGACCGACTTGGGAGCGGCAATCATGGGCAGCATTGGGATCGCTCCAGCAGCCAATATCAACATTAACGGGAAATACCCATCCATGTTCGAGCCCGTTCACGGCTCTGCACCCGATATTTACGGCAAAGGCATTGCTAACCCTATGGGCCAAATCTGGACGGCGAAGATGATGCTTGATCACTTGGGCGAGGTCGAAGCAGGTCGTAAAATGCTTGAAGTGATGGAAAGTGTTATCCAGGATGGCTTCAAAACTCCGGATATCGGCGGCAAAGCCTCGACTACCGAAGTGATCCATGAAATTTGCCGTCGTCTAAAAACAATTTAAAGGTTATTCAACAGAGGCGTAACTGCTTCTGTTTTTCTTTTGTCTGTTTATAACCATTGCTTGAGAAAGTTCATAAAGGTTTGGCAGGCTTTCGATAAATACGTATCTTTGCGCCATGAAGCTCCCAAATGAAGAAATACAGGGGGGTTCAATGAAACAGGAACCAGCTGATGATCATCATGCTTAATGACCATGCGCAAAAACAGAGTAATACCAAAGCCTTCGGATACCAAGGATTTGATTAACGATAATTGATTGGTCGAGAAGGTGACATTGGGTTGGACGGTGGCCGTATGGCTTGATTCCATAATGATTTTTCTTTGTAAATAGCCTTCCTTAAATAAAACAAGGGGCTCATTCAATATCTCCTCAAGACGTAATGAAGAACGGCGTGCAAGAGAGTGACCGACAGGCAGACAAACCACCATCTCTTCTCTTAACAAGGGGATGACTTCATGATGCTCCTGATGGTGATCGCCGAGGGCAATGATTCCGATGTCAACCTCTTTGCGATCCAATAGCTTTTGGACCTCCAGCGTGCCTGCTTCAACGACGCTGATGGTCAGAGCTGGGTATTTCTTTTTAAATTCCTTGATGATTTGCGGAAAATAATAGCTGCCAAACATGGAGGGGAGGCCGATACGGATTTCTCCCTTTTCAAGCCCGCGTAATTCTTCCATCTCTTTACGTGCTTCTTCTATACGGCTTAAAATAGCTCTTGCATGAACGAGCAGGGCACGGCCTTCCGGTGTAAGAGCCACTGCTTTTTCGGAACGGTCAAACAGGGTTAGCTGCAGCTCTACTTCGAGTTTTTGAATGGACTTGCTAATCGCCGGTTGGGCGACAAGCAGTTTCTCAGCCGCTTTGGTGAAGCTTCCCGAATCGGCGATCTCTACAAAATACTGCAGTTTTTTAAAATCCATCGACGGTTCTCCTTTTGCTCAGTACTATTCCTAAAAGTTATGTAAATGATGAAATTAATATATTTTATTAATAGTATGACATCATGGTATCATCTGAAGAACAGTCATGTAAAGGAGTTCTTGGGATGAACTATGGTACCGCGGAATATTGGAGAGCCACAGCGGCTCTTAGCTTGGGATCGTTTTTGGTTTTTGCGATCGTTTATTTGACTCAGCCGCTGCTGCCCTTATTTGTAGTTGAATTTGGATTGAGCGAATTTATGTCCAGCTTATCACTTTCGGTTGTCGTATTTTGTATCAGTGTAGCCTTGCTGATCTATGGGCCCGTATCGGATGCGGTAGGAAGAAAGCCCATTATGGTCTGGTGCATGGCAGGCGGAGTGATCTCAACCCTACTAACCGCTTTTGTCAGTGACTATACCGTGCTTCTCATCTTGCGTGCTGTACAGGGACTATTTCTTGCGGGACTTCCTGCATTAGCCATGGCCTATATGAGTGAAGAATTTTCACCGAAAGCTTTAAGTGTTTCTATGGGTCTCTATATCGCGGCGAACAGCCTTGGCGGGATGAGCGGACGTATTCTAAGCGGCGTTGTTGCAGAGCATTGGGGATGGCGCACATCTTTTACCGTAATCGGACTCTTGTCGGTGGCTTTGTTTGTGGCATTCATATACTTGCTTCCCCGTTCCAGGAACTTCAAGCCGGCTCCGCTGGAGTGGCGAATTGCCGCTTCGTCGATGCTTGCACATTTGCGGAATTCGACGTTAAGCATCGGGATGCTGATCGGCGGACTTCATTTCTTAGTTTTTATCGGCTCGTTTAATTATTTGACCTTCCTGCTCAGCGAGAAGCCTTTCCAGTTGACTCCTTCACAGCTAGGCCTGTTGTTTCTGGCCTACGCGGCAGGCAGCTTCGGTTCTGCTGTTTCCGGAAGACTCTCCGACCAATGGGGCAAAAGCCGCTGCATGATGGCGGGAATCCTTATATTAGCTGCGGGCCTTCTGCTCACGCTTGTCGAATGGCTGCCGATCATCCTGATAGGCTTGGTTCTGCAGTGCTTCGGCTTTTTCTTTTCTCATTCCGCTTCGGCCAGCTGGGTCAATTCACGGGCGGCTTTCGCCAAAGCGAGCGCAGCAAGCCTTTATTTATTTTTCTATTATTTAGGCGGTAGCCTAGGTAGTTTTTATTTGGGCTGGTTTTGGCATTTATATCGGTGGCCTGGAGTTGTCGTAGGGGGGATGCTGGTCTTTATCTTAACCTTCTTCCTCGCCAGAAAACTGTATGCGGAAGAAAGCTCAAGTCCTTACCGGGTCAAAGGTATGATTACAACAAAATAAAAATTGGACATCGCAACAAACTATGATTTAATAGAATAGCACCCACATAATGAAAAGATAATCGGAGTGATTTTCTATGTTGATTGATATCAAGCAAAGGCTTGGCGAAGAACCGATCCGTGAGCTGCTCTCGTATTCGATTTTCCCCGACCCGGAAATATTGGAAGAAGAATTGAACGCTTATGCAGCAGAGGACGGTCGCGAGCTGTATGGGTATGAAGATAAAGGCCAAATCATTGGCGTAGTCGGTTTTATCGTACATCAGAATGGACTTCTTGAGGTGAATCACCTTGCCGTTCATCCTGAATATCGCGGACAAGGCTATGGCAGAGGACAAATATTGGAGCTGATTGAACTCAAGAAGCCGATTGAAATTCATGCGGAAACCGACGAAGAGTCGGTGGAGTTCTTCCGGAACATCGGATTCTCCATCACAAGCCTTGGGGAGAAATTCACCGGCGTTGAATGCTTTCAATGTATCTATGATGTAGAAACGCAAGAGTGAACAAGAAGACTTGCGTAGAGAAAGATATAAGATTTGTTTATTCACAGCTGCTCATTGCAGCTGTTTTTTTCTTTGGTTAGGATTGAACCGAATTACTCTTGATTACGCCTATTATATAGACACACCTAAAGTGAGGCGAAGCACATTGGACCGAAACAACGAGCAACACCTGCTGGAAGCGATACGAAGCGGCGATAAGGAGGCTTTCGGCACATTGGTCGAGCCGCTGATTGCCAGAGCTTACCGAACATCCGTGGCAATCTTAAAGTCACCTCACCTGGCGGAGGAAGCCATGCAGAATGCGTTAATCGAATCCTATACAACCATAACAAAGGGTAAAGAGATTCGTCATTTTCGCGGATGGTTCAGCCGGGTCATCGCGAACAGGGCGATGGACCTCGTCAGACAGGAGAATCGCCATCAGAACGGCCTGGACATTGATGGGATGGAGCTTCAGGACCACTCCGCAACCCCAATCGAGGAAATAGTAAAAAAGGAAGAGTCCAACCAGCTTCTGGAAGCCGTCATGTCTTTAGAGCTGCAGCAGAGGGTCGTTGTGGTGCTGTATTATTTTCAGGAGTTAAAAATCGAGGAAATCGCCTCGGTACTGAACGTTAGGGAAGGTACTGTCAAATCGCGGCTCTATCATTCCAGGCTTAAGCTAAGCCAAATGGTTTCGATTCCTCAACTGAATGCGAAGGTGGTGCAGCTATGAGTCAAGAGAAGGAATTACAATTTGAACTGGAAACCGCGATGAATCAAATTGCTGTACCGGATTCGTTACTTCGGTTTGCGAAGGATATCCCAAGTCTGTGTGAACAAGGTCAATTACAAGCTTCTCCGGCACCGGTCCGTTCCGGACGACGGTTCGTTCCCGCTGTGCTCAAAGGTACGGCTGCTGCTGCCGTAATTGCCTTCACATTAACCGCCGGGGTTCAAGTGTCTCCTGCGTTAGCTTCTTACATGAAAAGCGTACCGGGCTTCGACATTGCAGCTCAGTGGTTGACAAAGATAAGAAGCCATGACGGCGTTCAAGTTGCGGTGAACAACGGTTATACTCCGATTGAGCCGGTGACTACCCAATTTGGCGGTACTCAAGTTACGATAAGCGATGTCTATTTGACAGACGATGAACTGTTGTTCAAAGCCTTCATACGTACGAACGAATATGATGTAACCGATGCAAGTAGTCCTGTACACTTCTGGGTTAGACCCACCAATCTCCGTGGAGGCGGATCAACTACGGGTTCTTCCATTGCTGAGACGACGGATGGGAATCAAACACCAGTTCTTCAAGTGTCGTATAAGTATCAACTAGAGGAAAATGAAGTACGGAACTTTTTTGCCAAAGGCTTAAGCGAGCTGGTGTTCGAAATTACGAAAAGTACTTCTAATCGTGAAATAAAGGATGTCCGGTTCGAGAAAGTGGCAACCATGTCCGTTCCGGTCGATCAGAACAAGCTGCTGCACAACAAGGTGCTGGAACCGAAACAAGCGTTGGCTTTGCCAGTGGAGCATCCGGACCCAGACTGGAAAGAGCTTTCGCTGGAGAAGCTGACCATTCAGCCTACGACGATGAATGTGGTCATTTTCGGGAAAAAGGGGTGGAGCCTGCAATTCCCTAGGGAGAATGAAAATGCTCCATATCTGAAGGATGTGAAAGGAAACGTCTTTCGGTACGATCCTTCCGGTCCAGGGTTGATGTTGGAAGACGGCAGGATGCAGCTGCCTTTCTCTTCCTCGTTATTCTTTGATACCGAAGCCAAAGAGCTGTACCTGCATATAGGAACAGTACTGGTCTCCGAAAGAGAACCTAGCGGCACCTTAGAGCTTTCGATGAAAGATGAGTTCCCCAAGTCCGTTCGTTACAAGAACAAGCACATCGTCATCGAAGCGGCGGAGTACCATGACGGGTATCTTCACCTGAAAGTAAAAAAAGAGATCCCTGGTCAATCTCAATTGGAAGGGGTATATTTCTTCATCAAAGAATACAACGACCAAATTTTGCACAACGATCAATTACGCGAGGAAGTAAACACACTCCGTGAGAAATTGAATATACCGGGATTCGGTACGGCGGATAGCATCGACAGCAGCGGTTCTTACCTCGATCTGTACATCCCGGCCTCCAAGCAAGATAACTATATGATCTCGTTGCGGCGCGTGAGCGATCCGTTGGTCATCAATCAAGATTATCCGATTTCGTTAAAATAACGCGTATAAAAAGGGACAGAACCCGGGCAAACTACAGCATGGAAAAGGAGGGAAGAAAAGCCATGGCAAAAATTGCGGTAGAGAACAGCTTGGAGGATGTAAAGAATGCCCTGCAGCAGAACGGACATGAGGTTATTTCCATGGATAGCGGTAATTTGCAAAATTGCGATTGCTGCGTGATCTCCGGCCAGGATCAGAACATGATGGGAATGAGCGAAACGGCAACCCAAGCGTCGGTGATCAACGCTCAAGGCATGTCCGCCGATGAAATTGTACAAAGAGTAAACCAAAGCTTGAGTTAGAAAGGCATATCATGATCTTGCACCCGCGGCCGGCGGGTTTTTTGTTTTGGGTAAAATGGACTAAATTCGTAAATATGTAATTATTCCTAACATATAATTATTGAAATTTGATGAAACCCCTTATATAATGTTATATAAAATAACACACACATTCCAAACATCAGGGCATCTCCAGTTTAACGAACATCCAAGGTCATTCTTGGGAGGGGAGTGCCTATGCATCTTATCTTATCGTCGAACAAGCGCTGTTGATTTTCCCTTTGGTAGATCGTCTGGGTTTTCCTCTCATTGAACTTCCGTACCAATTCACATTCTCCGATCAAATGAAAGGCTTATTTCATGCTGAGATGCAGCGTAATAACCAAGGCGCTTCACTCGGTAGAAAACGGATTATCCGCGAACGCGGCGTAAAAGTAACGCATTGTCCGGGCTCCAACCTGAAGCTGGCTTCCGGTATTGCACAGGTGCCTAATCTACCTCTATTCCCGTATCGTCTATTCGGCGCCCCGGGGTGACGTGGATACCGTGATTATGGATGGGAGGTTGGACATGGAAGGCAACCGGCAGCTTACCGTTGATAAGTCGCTGGTGCTGAATGAAGCGGATCGATGCATTGAAACGCTGTTGAAACGGATAGACGGACTATAGGGAGGGTGTGGATATGGAGATGCACGGCTTGCTCAAAGTTTTTTACGCTTAAGACCGGAAGGAGCGACTATTATATGAAACCGATTATTGTAGGCATCTATTTAGCGGCAGGAGCCGGAAAGCGAATGGGCGGAGCCAAGCTTTCCATCGAATTAACGCCAGGCGAGCGACTGGGCGGCTTCGCCCTTGAGGAGGCGCTCCGTTCGTCGTTGGATCGGACCTATGTAGTGACGCGAGGAGGCTGGTCGACAGATTGGCTTCCTTCAACCTTTTATGAAGCCGAAGCATCCGGGCGAGCTCAACAAGTTGTGTGTTGGGAGGCGGAATACGGCATGTCCCATTCTCTGCGCAGCGGACTTATGGCTGCTTGCGCGGAATCGGAGCCGGAAGCCGTCGTTGTCATGCTTGCGGATCAGCCGCTCATCAAAGCAGAGATGATCGACAGGATGATTCGTTCGTTTCAACGTAATCGGGCGCTTGATTATTGCGCAGCAGGACACCTGGGTTTGCCTAAGCCACCCGTTTTGCTATCCCGTACCCTCTTTCCTGTCATCGGGAAGCTTGCGGGGGATGAAGGGGCCAGATCATTGTTTATGGAGCCGCACTACTTCGGGATGATTCAGGAAGAGCTGGAATCTCACAGGTTTATAGATGCAGATACAGCAGAAGATCTGGAGCGTATTCGATTATTTCGTTAACCACATGTGATGTATGTGTAACTTGTGAGTGAAAATGCTAGGGATAATGTGCATGTATAATTATAACCATTATATCCGGTCGGAGGAGGAAACTTGCTTAAGACGATGTTTAAGAAATCAGGCAGAACGGGGTTCATCGCTTTATTCGCCTAATTGACTCTCCTTGTGGGCTGCTCGCAAGGAAGTGCTAAGCCTCAGTATCCGGAACCCGCCATGCCACAGCAAGCTGGAGAAGAAGCACCAAAGTCAGAGGGGAACTAAACGCCTCGGGTAGGCTTCGTATACATCGGACCGACGGAAGACGGGGGATGGACATATGAGGATGCGTGGTGGGAAGTATGGAACAATCGGGGACAGCTTCCATGGGAGAAGCTGCTGGCGCCAGCCATTCGTTTAGCGGAGGAAGACTTTCCCATCTCGCGGGATTTGTACCGTTGGTTGGACCGCGACGAAGAGTGGCTTCGCATCGCGAATATCCCGGGGCTCTGCCGGGTTTTATCATTTGGTGACCGAAGTAGTGGAAAAAAGCATTTCGTGATCGCGATCAGTTCTTGAGCGACCCCGACTTCGCTGCGATCCCGCTCGAACGGCTGCTCTCCAAACCCTATGCCCGATCCTTGTTCGAGGATATCCGGATGACACCGCAGGGCAGCGCAGTGCACTTGTCGCCGATGAGCGGCCAAGATACCGCTTATGCCGCAGTTACGGATGAAGCAGGAAACGCGGTCTCGTTCATTACAAAGCCTTTATTTTGACTTTGATTCAGCAGCTTATGTACCCGAATCCAGCGGCGTCATCCTGCAGAACTGCGGATCTTACTTTTACCTGGATCCTCCTCATCCAAATAAGCTCCAGCCAGGCAAACGTGCGTTCCACATTTTGATGCAAGGAATGATTTATTAGGACGGGAAACCATTTCTTCTCATGGGTTCACAGGGAGGAGAAGGACAGCCGCAAACTCAGCTTTCACTGATTACCGGTGTATTGGATTACTGCTGCACTATTCAGGAGGCCATTGAGCTGCCCCGCCGGGTATATACGGGCGCAAGTGGGGACAAGACAGCAATGTGCTTCGAATAGAGAACCAGAATATGGAGTATGCAGCGGAGCCGCAGATCCTAGGGGAGACGGGCTTGCATTGGGGTGGTAGCCAGAACGGATAGCAAGAATGTATATGACAAAAAGATAGTGTTGTCCAGTCGATGTGAGCAGTAGACTGGACTTTTTTCATGATTTGTTATCCATTTTCGATTTTCAGAAGAATCACCATCTTTGTAATGTTTTATAACAGTAATATACTGTTTCATAACAGATAATTTGATATTTCTTATCGTATTTACCATATATTATATAAAAAAATGGACAAAAATTCATGTAACCAACTAAAACATCGGATCATAATGGTAATATATAGTAATTAAAATCATAATCATGTTAGATTCTCTTCGGAAAACGCTTCCGATGTGAAACTTTCATGTCAAAAACTCTATGCGGGGCGAATAGAAACTGGTATACTGTTTCGTAGGAATTATATACCTTTCCAAATATATGAGGGGAGTTGAACTCATGAGGGTTCTACCGAAAACGAACGACCTCGGCTTCTTTGAAATTCGGCTCGAATCCATCGGCGGTCTGGGTGCGAATCTGGCAGGAAAAATGCTAGCTGAAGCAGGCGTTGTTGGAAGCGGTTTTGACGGTGTCAGCTTTTCTTCTTATGGTTCTGAGAAAAAAGGGTCTCCTGTAAAAGCACATATTCGCTTTTGCGATATGGAAACAAACATTCGCGACACGACTCCGGTTGAACGTCCGCATGTCGTAGGCGTATTTCACGAAAATCTATCCAAAACCATTAATGTCGTCAGCGGTATTTATCAAGACAGTGTTGTCTTGGTCAATTCCGCCAAGAGTTCTGAAGCTTTGAAGGAAAAATTGAAGCTCGTTGGCGGTACGGTCGCTGTGGTTGACGCGACAGGCATTGCGCTGGAGGAGAAAAATCGCGTTAACATGGCCATGCTGGGCGGCTTGTTCCGACTTTGCGAGTTCCTCGATTTCGAGCACATGAAGGGAATTATCCGCAAATCTCTCGAGAAAAAATATCCGGGCGCTGTTGAACCTGCACTTAGAACGTTTCAACGCGGCTATGATGAAGTCCAGTTTCAAACCTTCGAATTGCCGGAAGGCACCGAGATGCCGAACCCTAAGCGTTGGGATATCCCGGTACTCGGCTATGCCACTCAGGCGATCGGCGGGATGGTAACCAACCCGGGCAACAGTATTTTGAAAGACCTGAGTATTTCCCGCAGCGGGATGATGCCTCATTTTGACGATGATAAATGCATTCATTGTGCGGCATGCGATACCGCCTGTCCTGATTTTTGCTTTGTCTGGGATGAGCAGCCGGACAAAAAGGGCCGTCCACAAATGTTCCTTCAAGGAATCGATTATCAATATTGCAAGGGCTGTCTAAAATGCGTTGTCGCTTGTCCGACGGAAGCGCTTTCTTCCAATCGCGAGACAGATGGCTACGCTGAAGCGCATCGCGTACCGCATCGCTTCGACTTGGCGAACTAACAAGCTTACGATAATCAGGGAGAGGTGAAATCACAATGGCAATCGATATCAATAAAGAGGTCAGCCAAGGTACGGTAGAGCAGCGGATGGTTTACGAGTCCGGTAACGAGATGGCTGCTTATGCTGCTCACCAGATCAACTATCATGTGATGGGGTATTTTCCGATTTCCCCGTCTACCGAAGTAGCGCAGTTCCTTGACTTGATGAAGGCCAATGGTCAACATGACATTAAATTGATTCCAGCGGACGGAGAGCATGGCTCTGCAGGGATTTGTTACGGTGCTGCCACGGCAGGAGGACGCGTATTCAACGCCACCAGCGCGAATGGTTATCTCTACATGCTAGAGCAAATGCCGGTGCAATCCGGAACCCGTTTTCCTATGGTCATGAATTTGGTTTGCCGTTCCGTATCAGGCCCTTTGAACATTCACGGCGACCATTCTGATTTGTACTATGCGCTGAACACCGGTTGGCCGATCCTGATGTGCCGTGATCCGCAAGCCGTTTACGATATGAATATCATGGCGATCAAGCTGGCGGAAGATCCGGAGGTACGTCTGCCGGTTATCGTAGCTTCAGATGGCTACTTCACATCCCACCAGAAGCGCCGCGTGCAAACGTTTTCGCACAAAAGCGACGTTCATGCTTTTATCGGTGAGCAGCCAAAGCAATTCCCGCACGTGCTGGACCGGAATAATCCAATCACCGTCGGCCCATACATGAACGAGCCTGACTACATCAATAACTGCTACCAGCAATCCGAAGCGATGTACAGAGCAGGCGAGGTATTCGATCGTATTCAAAAGGAATACAAAATACTAACAGGTCGCGATTACCCGATTCTGGACCTGTATCGTATGGAAGATGCGGAAGTGGCCGTGTTCCTGATGAACTCGTCTTCGGAAATTATTAAAGACGTTGTCGACCAGCTGCGTGCCCAAGGCATCAAAGCAGGTTCGATCGCACCAAACATGATTCGCCCGTTCCCGCAGAAGCAGATTGCAGAAGCGCTGAAGAACGTCAAAGCCGTTACCATCGGTGACCGCGCCGATTCTTATGGCGCACATGGCGGTAACATGACCATGGAGATCAAAGCTGCACTTTTCACGGAAGGCAACCGCGATACGATGGTTATCAGTCGTATTTACGGTCTCGGCGGGAAAGACTTCTACGCTGAAGACGGCCATGCTTTCTTCGAGCTGGCCATCGATGCGGTGAAGAAGGGCCGCGTGGACGCACCGTTCGATTACTACGGTCACACGCCTGGCGATCCAAACAACAAGCCTAAACGTGTTATTGAGCCGATGAAGTATGAGGATCTCAAAACGGGCTTGATTACCGTGAATAAAGATGAAGAAACAGGACAGCTCAAAGTCAAAGTACCCCCAATCCGTCAGTTGACCAAGAAGCCGAAGCGCCTTGCGCCAGGCCACGGAGCTTGCCCAGGATGCGGTATTTTCTCCGGTCTCGAGCTTTTCTTTAAAGGGATTGAAGGCGACATCGTAGCTTTATTCCACACAGGCTGCGCAATGGTAGTTACAACGGGATATCCGTATTCATCTCACAAAGCAACGTATATTCATAACCTGTTCCAAAGCGGTGCTGCTACGCTGTCAGGCGTTGTGGAAATGTTCTGGGAGCGTAAACGTCGGGGCGAGCTGGATTCGCTGAATCTACCGGATGATTTCACGTTCGTGATGATCACTGGAGACGGCGGAATGGATATCGGTATGGGGCCGGCGATCGGCGCTGCACTGCGTAATCATAAAATGATCATTCTTGAGTACGATAATGAAGGATACATGAACACAGGTGCACAGCTGTCCTACTCGACGCCGCTCGGCCACCGGACATCGACGTCCAATGTCGGTAAACATCAAGGCGGGAAGCTGTTCCACCATAAGGATACACCGCAAATTATGGCGGCGACCAACATCCCTTATGTATTCACCGGTTCTGAAGCAAGCCCGCAGGACCTGTTGAAGAAAGCGGCCAAGGCGCAATATTATGCCCAAAACGAAGGTTTGGTGTACGGTAAAATCCTGATCACCTGTCCGCTGAACTGGCTGTCTGAGGAACAAATTGGTCAAACGCTGATCGATGAAGCCGTTAACTCCTGTTTCTTCCCTCTCTATGAAATAGAGAATGGAGTAACTACAATTACGTACAACCCGGAAGAGAAGAGCAAGCGGATTCCGGTTGGCGAGTGGCTCAAAAATATGGGCAAAACGAAGCACCTGACCAAGCCCGAATACTCCGAAGCGCTTCAATCGTTCGAGAACGAGGTAGAACGCCGCTGGAGCCGTTTGAAGGCGAAGCACGAAAATCCTTACTTGTAAGGCATGCTCAGGCGCAAACTCTTCATCGAGCTTGCGCCTTTGCTTTTTATCACAGAGATATGGAGGGATGTCCGATGTTTTATGTACTTCGGCACACCCAAACTGGTGAAATCGCGGCCTATATTCAAAAAAACAACTATGATTTGGATTACTATGGGGCCAAACAATGGGATGACAAGAGCATGGCGGAACAGGAAAAGGATGCTTTCTTGTCGGCGATCGGTCATGACGATCCAGACTTGTGGCAGGTTCTGCCTGTAAACGAGAGCCGGTTAAAGATATTCAACGTAAAATTGAAGAATGACCCTACCCGCAAGCTTTGTTTAGACCCGGAAGGGAATATGACCGTCCATTCAGTGCAGGATGCCTAATGTTGACGTAAAGAACGGGGAATGGAATGTAAATGAATACGAACCCTTTTGACTTGTTTGAAGCTGCAATCAACGAGGATGAGCAGAGACAGTTTCAGGAATTGATCCTGAAGGGTGGATTTACTGCCTTTCGGTTGTTTATAGATGGTTTTCGCGAGCGATTGAAGCATTATGAGGAGCACGAGCATGTCAACATTAGCCGTTTGATCGCATCAGCTAAGGAGCTGTTTCCGGAGCCTCAAGCGTTCAGCCCGGCTTGGGCGCACATATGGGAAGAATATGAGTTCATCGTCACCTATAAACAAACGGTTCTTGAAACGATCCCGTCTGATCAACGGGAAGGAGAATGGCAGATTATTCTCGATAATCCGTATACCACTTCGGATTTGGTCTGTTATCCGAACCTGTCGTTCATGGAAGGCGCTTATATGTATGCTTATTTTCGATCAGATTTGAAGAATAATGAATATATCCGTTTGCAAAAAATTCAAAATCTCATCATGGCTTTCGGCAGCGAGCGAACCGAATCCATGGAGAAGAGCAAAGACCGCTAATGCGCGGTGCTTTGCTCTTTTTTTAGTTTTACAGAATAGAGATTTATCCAATTGGTTATGATGAAATCAAACGACGAGAATAATGGAGAACGTATGGCCGATTCCATTCTTATTATTGAAGATGAAGAGCATATATCACGGGTATTGAGACTGGAGTTAGAGCATGAGGGGTACCAAGTCGGCACTGCATTTGATGGCAAAGAAGGAGTACGACTGGCTTTAGAAAATCCTTGGAGCTTGATCCTTCTGGATGTGATGCTTCCGGAGTGGAACGGGCTTGAGGTGCTTCGACGTATCCGTCAGGTGGATGACAGTGTTCCTGTTATTTTATTGACTGCCAGAGATGCCACACCGGATATCGTCGGTGGTTTTGAGCAAGGCGCTAACGATTATGTAACCAAACCGTTCGCTATTGAAGAACTGCTTGCTCGAATCCGAAATCTCATTCAAATCACAGTACGGGCAAAACCTTTGGGTAATATACTGGAAGCGGATGATTTGCAGGTAGACCTGATCGCGCGTAAGGTGACGCGCAGCGGTAACACGATTGAACTTACACCTAAAGAATTTGACCTTCTTCAATATTTGATTGAGCACAAAGAACATGTGCTGAGCCGGGATCAAATTTTGTCCGATGTCTGGGGCTACGATTTTGTCGGAGACACAAACATTGTAGACGTATATATCCGCTATTTGCGTCAAAAAATTGATAAAGGCTATCAACCCAAGCTGATTCGAACAGCGCGAGGCATCGGATACGAATTAACGGTACCTGAGACATGAGTCTTCGTACGAGATTGATTTTGTTGACCGGGACTTGGATATTGCTTATCGTGTTGTTTTTTAATTTCTTTATATATTTCTATATTCTCAAGAAAACAACAGATACCGAGGTGGAGCTTCTTTGGAACAAGGCGCAGATTGTTCTCCGTAATCCCGAAATGAAATTACCCGAAAATTGGTCAAACCCGGATATACTTAAAGAGTTTCAAGACCCCAATTCACTCATTCGAATTATCTCTCCCAATGGTTTCATAGCTGGTCAAATCGTTACCAATGATCAACTTGCTGCCCACCCGCCGGTATATCGAACAGATTACCACTTCACTGTTGTAAACGACCTTGATGTCCGACTGTTGTTTATACAAGTACCCATTGTAGAGGATGGTGTTCAAATCGGGCTGCTAGAATTGGGGAAGGCACTGGACGTCATAGGAGATTTTATGGAAGTGTTGGCAACCGGGCTCATGGTTACAACCGTTAGCGTCCTCCTGTTTTCACTTGTGGGAGGGGTATTTTATACCCGAGTCATCGTACGACCGATCCGGAAGTTGCTCGAGACGATGAACACCGTTCGCAGCAAAGGACAATTCATTCAACTGAGTCCACAATTTACAACAAACCATGATGAGCTTGGGAGACTTGGTAAAACGTTCAATCAGATGATCCTTAGTCTACAAGAAAACGACCTTAAGCAAAAACAATTTGTATCAGATGCATCCCATGAGTTGAGAACACCATTAACTGTCATTGAAAGCTATACTTCTCTACTTCAGCGGTGGGGGGGAGAAGATCCGACCCTTCGACAAGAAGCGTTAGACGCCATTCATTCAGAAACAGTTCGTCTAAAAGGTCTGATCGACTCCCTGCTGCATATGGCAGTGATAGAACGTCATCCTGAGACACAGCTGCGAAATATCAATCTGAGGACCTTAATCGATACGACTGCAGAGCAAATGAGCCTCGCGTTCAAACGGGAAATTAGAATGGAATCAGCCTCATCAGAGCTTTATTGTATGGCGGATGAGGAAAAAATCAAACAGCTGCTGATTATTCTTTTGGACAATGCAATTAAATATAGTAAAGAGCCCGTGTCTGTTCTGTGTAAAGAAGAAACCGATTACGTTATATTACAAGTGAAGGATGAAGGAATTGGAGTTCCGCGGCGGGAGCTATCGCAGCTATTTGAGCGTTTTTACCGTGTGGATAAAGCGAGAAGACGAGGTACTGGAGGATCGGGTCTGGGGCTGGCCATCGCCAAACGGATTGTAGAGCAGCACCGGGGTACGATTCGGTTGGACAGTGACGAAGGGAAGGGGATGACAGTCACCGTAGGCTTGCCAAAGAAGGAAACGGAAGCGTTTTATGAGGGGAACATGAGAGAATTCTCATGAAATTCTAATAAACGCTCTTGATTCCAGTAATAGCAAGGTTTCAGAGATGATTGGAAAAATATCCTTACAATTCATCTGTGCTATAGTGGGTTAGGCCAAACTAGCCAATACCTACTATGGAGGACGTTACAGATGAACAACCTAATTTCTAAACGCTGGGGACGTCTTATGATGTCCGTCAGCTTGAGCGCTGCACTGATCATGACCGGAACACTAGCAGGTCCCGCAACTCCCGTCGAAGCTGTGTCTTCATCCAAAGCGAGTAGCATCGTATCTACGAGCAAAAAATATATGAATACACCATATAAGTTTGGTGCGAAAATGGGGCAGACCCGAACCTTCGACTGCTCTTCATTTGTTAAGACTGTATATGCCAAGAACGGCATTACTGTGCCGCGTACTTCGAAAGCACAGTCAAAGGCCGGTAAATTCGTTCCGAAAAGCCAACTCAAGCCGGGTGATCTCGTATTCTTTTACAAGCCGATTAGCCATGTAGGTATTTACATTGGAAATGGTAATATTATACACACCTACGGTAAGCCCGGAGTGACCATCGATAATATTAACAAGGGTTGGTGGAAGAAAAATTATACAACCGCCCGCCGTGTTTCTTAATTTAGAAGCGCAAGCCTCCTTTTGTCCTTAGACAAGGGGAGGTTTTTATTGTTTTATAGGAAAAAGATGAGCTAGACGTTATTGACTTTGTCAAGAGATTTTCAATGAGAACATTCTCATCCACTTCTAATAATAGCAGCTTATATGAGATATCATAAGGTTTCTCGAAACTCCTGGTAATTAATGGGTTATTATGATGTGTTATGGTTATTAGGCGAGAAAAAATCTACTAGTTCCAAAGGGAGGATACGATGAAGATGACAAACAACAAACGATTTAGGAAATTGCTGACGGGTGTGAGTCTAAGTCTAGCCATCTCTTTTTCCGGTAGCATGTTTATAACTCCTCAGTCTACGCATGCAGCAGCTACAACTAGCACATCCGCTGCCGATAACGTGATTGCAACAGGGAAACAGCTTCTCGGAGTACCATATCAATTCGGTGCAAAAAAGGGAAGAACAGATCGATTTGATTGTTCCTCTTTTACTCAATATGTATTTAAACAAAATGGAATGGACATTCCCCGTTCATCAAGACAGCAAGCCAATGCAGGTACCTTTGTTCCGAAAGATCAGTTGCAGCCTGGAGACTTAGTGTTTTCTGATACCAATCGTGACGGAGTTATTAATCACGTAAGTATTTATATGGGTGAAGGAAAACTGCTTCATACCTATAGAGTCGGAGTTGGAGTAACGATTTCCAATTTTTCAGGCAGCACATGGGACAAGACATACGTGACTGCACGGCGGGTCATTCCCAACAACGGAAAAGCATTTGCCGCTCCCACATCACAAGCTGATATGACACCGGTAAATCCTGTTTCGAAGAGTCCATCCTTATTCAAGCCCAGCGAATCATCTCCGTTTAAATCTTCCAATGGCGATAACCAGCAAGGGGAAAATTAAGATCGAAAGCAATTAATATATCAGCGTTGCATAAAAATGAAAAGCCACGAATCTGTGGCTTTTCATTTTTATTATTATAGGAATTCTATTATGGTGACATATACTTATTACCATAGTAGGGGATTCTTCATCTTGGAATGGTTAGACCTAAGAAGCCCGAGCATGCCCGGATTGCGTTAGCTTCGAAGTCGGCTCCTTTTCGTTCGAACGGAGGAATAGCCAAACACCCACCAGCAGTAGAGCTCCCGCGGCCGTCTGAAGCCAGGTAATGGATTCGCCCAGGAGCAGATAAGCAAGCACGGTCGCCCCCAGCGGCTCTCCCAATACGCTCATGGATACGGATTCGGGCCGCATAAATTTGAGCAGCCAATTGAACAAATAATGGCCGAATAAGGTGGGCACTAGCGCCATCAGAAGGAAGATACCCCACTCACTAGCTTCATAGCCCGTAAACGCATAACCGAATCCTAGATTGTACAAGGCAAGAACAGCAGCAGCGAAAACGAACACAAAGAAGCTGTAAAGAAAGGCGGGAATGCGGCTTAGCAGCCTTTTGCCGAGCAGCATGTGTATGGCGACTGCCACTGTACCAAGCAGCGATAGCAGGTCTCCGAGCAGTGCTTGTCCGGTCAGTCCCCAATCCCCATAACCGATCAGGATGGCCCCGGTGATCGCGACAAGCATGCTCAGTACGGCGAGCAGGTTCGTGCGCTGATGGAAAAAGAGGCAAGCCCCTATGAGGACAATGACAGGCTCAAGCGCCAGAATGGCTGTAGAGCTAGCCACGGTTGTGAGCCTCAGTGAGCCCATCCACAATAAAAAATGAAGCCCGAGTGCAAGCCCCGACCAAGCCAGCCCTATCCAATCGCGTGTACCGATCTCACGTATATCCTGTCGATATCTCCATAAAAAGGGGAGCATGATTAGAGCCGTAATAACGAGCCGATACATAGCGATGGCGGATACTGGAGAATTTGACCAACGGACAAATATAGACGAAAAAGAAATTGCCACGATACCAACGAGCAGCAGCAGTGGCAAAGGAATGTGTACATTGGGTTTGGATATCATTAGGTTGTAAGCTCCATTCGTTTCGGTGACGGTGATAACCGCCGATTCATGAAGTATACGCCTGTTACGATCAGCAACGCGCCAATCAGATGATACGCGGAGATCGATTCTCCTGCAAATAAAGTAGCAAAGATTGCGCTGAACAGCGGGATCAAGTTCAAAAAGCCGGAGCAGCGAGACGGACCAATCATGGCAATGGCTGCGTTCCATGCCGTAAAGGATAAGAGTGAAGGGAAAATACTTATAAACAGTATGCCGGGGGCCAGGCCAGCCGACCATTCAATCTCCGGTTCGCGAACCATCCATTCCAATATCGTGCAAGGAATGAGCACAATCAGTGCCGTCACCAGCGTTGCGACAAACAGGGCATGGACAGGCAGCTCGCCTGCAAATTTCTTCATCCCTACGGAATAAAGCGCCCAGCATGCTATTGCTGTAAGCATCCAGAGGTCGCCACTGTTAAAAGAAAGCCCGGCGATTGCTGTCCAACTGCCGCGCGAGATGATCCAGAGCACGCCGACCAAGGACAGTAAAATGGCAGGAAGCACTCTCCAATTGATACGTTCTTTCAGCATAAACAAAGAAAAGACGACGATCATGATGGGAGTCGCCGCATTCATCAGCGATGCATTGATGGAGCCTGTGTATTGAACTGCAATATAGGTCAGCGTATTGAAACCGGCCACCCCTGTGAGTGACAGAAATAGTACCATTCGCCATTTCTGCATAATCGTTTTGCGGTAACGCCAGCATTCTGGCCCCCAAATTGGCAGGATTACAATGAATGCCAGACTCCACCTAATAAGCGCCAACAAAAAAGGCGGAACCTCGGTCACAAGCGATTTTCCGACGACAAAATTGCCGCCCCAAAAGCAAGTTGCGATGAGAAGCAGTATGTAAGGTGATTTCCACATGGATTTAACCAATCAAAGCTCAGCTCCTTCCTCTGCTTTCTATCCTTATCTTGAAAACACGTTTTTCTATTATATCACCACTAAGCTTATTCTCACTAGGTGGCTAAATATTTTTTTTTCTGGTCACAAATGAATAATATCTCTTCAAGAGGCGGCATTAGGATGGCAGCATATGTAGTTCATTTTAAAAACAATGGTTCAACGTCTTCCCGTTTCTGTATATATTTAGATATATTCAAGAGCCCCGCGGCTTCAAATGTATAACACTGGGCTTTTTTCGCATGGTCATTATTGGACTTTTGGCTTCATTTATGTTATCACATTAAGGAGGGGACAAGAACGTACGGACGTATATGGATAGAGGGGGGAACGCAGCATGTCCCGACGCTTTGTGATCGAAGCGGTCTTGGTGGCCATTTACGGCGAATTGATGGTGCCAAGCCGTCCTGTGGAATATGTAATTCCATACTCGAGTATTCTGGAGCTTTATGAAATGAAAGACAGCGAGGAGCCGGTCATGCCGGAAGCGGACGATGACGCCTTTGTAAAAGAGAAGATCGGCGAGCTGATTGGATTCTTCGATGATCCGTTTAATAAAAAGAAGATCGAACGCGCGCTGAAGGGGCCTTGGCGGAGCAGTCCACCACTTCCGGTAAATGATAAAGTTACTTTCACCGTGGTTTATTCCGTCGAGAATGAGCAGTATGGCGAGATGCTGGATCCGATCGAGACAGAAGTCATCCTAACCTCACTTAGAGAACAGGTACCTGTGCTGACAGATCAAATCGAGCTCATGGAGAAAATCATTCAAGCCGAAATTCCGGTACAGGTATATGATGTGTATGATTTTGAATTCGCTGTGGAAGACGGGATTACGGCAGACGATTTGATGACGCCATAACCCTTAATCGCTTATCGCTAGTTATCCCCGGTAAGGGGATTTTTTTGTATGTAAGAAACGAAAGGAAGGATAACGTCCATGCAGCTGTATATCATTACCGGTACCTCCCGCGGACTTGGGGAAGCACTGGCCAAACGTGTGCTCACCTCCGGCCACTCATTGGTATCGATCTCCCGGTCGCCAAATGAAACTCTATCCGTATTGGCAGAAGAAGGGGCGGAGCTGAGATTTTACCCATCCGACCTAAGAGAAACGAAACACCTCATGACTCTCTTGGAACGAATCATTACGGAAATGGATGCAGAGCGGTTCACAGCCGTCACCTTGGTAAACAACGCGGGCATCTTGGACCCGATCAAACCGCTGGATCAAGCTGAGGAAGCGGAGCTGACGGAGCATCTGCATGTCAATCTGTTAGCGCCGATGCTTTTAACCTCCGCCTTCATACGGGCGACCAGCTTCTGGCCGGATACCATCTCCAAAACGGTAGCGAATATCTCCTCGGGCGCGGGAAAAAAGCCGTATTCCGGCTGGAGCGCCTACTGCACGGCCAAAGCAGGAATCGATATGATGACGCGCTGCGCCGGTCAAGAGCAAGGGGATGGGCCTGGCGCCGTGAAACTGGTTTCTATCGCGCCTGGCGTTGTCGATACCCGAATGCAGGAGAAGATCCGTGAGACTGATCCGAAATTATTCCCGCAATTACAACGATTCATTGATCTGAAGGCGTCTGGCCATTTGTATTCGGCTGATGAATCGGCTGAGCGGATCTTGGCCGTTCTAGAGAGCGGAGATTTGGGTCAGGGCGACGTGATCGATGTCCGCACTCATCTGCTGGGATCGCGTTGATTCTCTTGAGTACGATACGTTCCGGTATCATGCACTAATTGGATCACTTCCGGAATGGTTAGCCCCATGAATTGTTGAAATCCGCCCTCATGCAGGGCAATCAGTTTACCGCCTACCACGGGGTATATGCCTTGCCATTGACCCATTAGAATATACATATCCGTTCCGGGCAGTTTGCGTAGGAAGGACACATATTCGCCCTGTGCTACAGGTCCAGTGTAGGTAAGGTTCAAAGGATCCGAAGGCTTCGGCAAAGGCTCTACGCCGTCCGTGAGTACGCGGATGGGCGACTGCCCGGTTGAGCCTTTGATCGTTTGGTGCACGTGCAGCGGCTGAACATAATTGACCAGCTGACCTGATCCTAACGGGACGCCGGTAGGGTAGGAGACTGTTCGGTTGTCGAAGCGTCCGAACACGATCAAATCCGCGGCGCGGATCAGCTTATCGGGTGAAGCCACCTTCGTGTGCGTCAGCCGCAGCTTGTTCAGATTCGGCTGCGCATCAAACGAGAAAGCAGAAAGAATAAAAAGTAAACACCCGGCTATCATCAGGATGGCTGTGCGTTTCAATGAAGAACACTCCTTAGGTGAAGGATATGGAATGATTATAGTGTCGTCATAATGTAACCATTTATTCCAGATCAAGCAGGAAAAGAACGAGGTGATGATTGTTTTGTTTGATCCAACGATATACGATAATCTCAAGGTTGTGTTGGAGGGGCATCTGTACGATATGGATGCCGAAAGAAAGATCAGGATCGTGGGAAGAGAAGATCTGATTGACATAGCTGGGATGGGACGCACATTTCGAATGAAATTTGTGCTGCGAGATGGCAGGGAGCGCTGCAAGACTTCCATAATGCTGTGCAGTGGTTTAACGGATTTTGCCGGAGAGCTGCGCGGAATTCATGCCGTCGGGGAACGTCCGGGAGCCAAGCTGGAAATGCAGCTTGAGATGCCCGCAGAGCTGTCGGAAAAAAGACGAGCCGTTCACGACTATGTATCAGGGCTGTGGGGCGAGGATTGGCTTATTTCGCATGAGCGGTTAACGGAGCTGTCTGTAGAATCCGACCCTAGCACCTATGATGGCAGCTACCGCGTCAAAATGATCTCTTCACGTAAAATTGATGAAAGCCATATCGACGATATGGAGGCCTTACTTGAGCATTTGCTTCAAAATGCGATATTTATTAATGATATAGAATAAAGTCATAGCATAAAAATATCGCTAAATGCGAAGTTACTTCCAACAAGTATGCGCACTTAGCGATATTTTTCCGTTGTATCTAATAATACGAATAATACGAATAGGCGTTTACGGCTCTCAAGGAGTCATCTCTTGCTCTTCGCGAACTCACGCAACATCTCTTCCGTCACGAAAACCCGAGTGGGGGAGATCCCTTTTTGAGCATGGCTGTTAATACGGGCCGTTGCCGCATTGATTGGCTCGACGTTGAAAGGAAGGCCAGCTGCGCACAAGGCTACAGCTTGCTCAATAGCCAGCTCCCGCTCATTCTCCAGTTCCATAAATCGCTCGAGATGGGCATGCTGCTTTTGGGTGTGTTTGGTTATGGCTTCATGGACGTTCATCGACAATTGCAGCTCCTTCTATCATTTCGCTATAATAGTTTCCATCTTACTATAGGATGAAGCGTCCTGGCAATCTGCTGTCCAGGCGTCGAATTGAACGGAAAGGGAGAGAATCGCTATGAGCGCAGACAAATCCAGCGAAATCCTTGATATATTTGATGAATCGATGAACCCGATGGGTACGGCAACACGTTCGGAAGCTCATGCCAAAGGCTTATGGCACCAAACCTTTCAATGCTGGATATGGGACAATGCAGAAGGTGAAGGGGCTCTTTTGTTTCAGGAGCGGCATCCGGATAAGGATACCTTCCCGGGCTTGCTGGACATTTCATGTGCCGGTCATTTGATCGCAGGTGAGCGAGCAGAGGACGGTGTACGTGAGCTAGAAGAGGAGCTGGGGCTGCGCGTACCTTTCGAGGAACTGATTCCGTGCGGTATTTTCCCGGAAGAAGATCGAATCTCTCCGGAGCTCATCGACCGTGAGTTTTGTCATGTATTCCTGTACCCCTGCAGACATCCCCTTACGGAATACCGCCTGCAGGAGGAGGAGGTCACTGGCTTGTATCGCCTTTCTATTGCGGATGTTCGCAGGCTGGCGCAGGGGACGGATTTTTCGTTGAACATCCAGGGCATTTCAGCTGACCCGAAGCGGGATGGATCAATGCAATCCGTGGAGCGTACCGTCGTCGCGGAAGATTTTGTTCCTCATCCCGAGCTTTATTACAAGCTGCTGCTGCAAACGATTGAGAATTATCAGCAGGAAATTTCCCCGGGCAGCGGGAAATAAACGATATTTCATTTCCCGGGTAAGCGCATAACTCGATAAATTTTTCAAATTATCTGACATTTTCGACATGCCTTTTGAGTTAATAAGCAACCATGGATATGTACTACTTCTATTCATAACAGAAGCTGAGGGCAGGCTGGACAGATTACCATCATACGCCTGATGAATTCATCCAAACCGGTCGGCGTCAGTTTCGTATACTACCGCTTAGCGGCTGGCATCATTCCTCTCCATAAATGTTCATTGGCAGACCTCCCTCATTATGTGCATGATTTTTATCATATTTGGAACAAAACCCAAATAATCTCCTTCGGGAATCGGCATTCATCAATTCAATTTCATGCGATTTGAATAGCAAAACCCAATTAGCGGTTGCTGATCCGTTTGTAACTTATTCATTCTGGATAGACTTGCAAGAGATACACTCTAAAAGTGCAAGTGAAGGATGAAACAATTTGCAAGGAGGAGCTTCCTATGAATGCTGAAAACCTTAATTCTAATGATTTGACTCGCTCTACCTACTCATCCCGCAATCTATGGTCGGGCTTCCTGTTCGGACTTGGTTTAGTAGCCTTTATAGATGAGACCATTTTTCATCAATTACTGCATTGGCATCACTTCTATGATAAGTCCACGACCGATTTGGGGTTGGTCTCAGATGGTCTGTTTCACGCTTTTAGCTGGTTTGCGACCATTGGGTCGTTGTTTATGTTTGCGGACCTTCGTCGCCGAAACGCATTGTGGCTCACAAGGTGGTGGGGAGGTGTATTGCTAGGGGGAGGTGCATTTCAGTTATACGATGGTATAATCCAACACAAGCTGATGCGGTTACACCAGATCCGTTACGTAGATAATGTGCTTATCTATGACTTGATATGGAACATCATTGCCTCTGTAATGGTCGTAATCGGCACCATAATCGTATTTCGGAACGAAGCGAACCAAACTAGTCAGAAGGAATCCTGAAATGAACATTGATCACATTCATCATCATGGAAGTGCATATACCTTCGAGCTGATCTTGGCGTTACCGTTTGTGCTGGCATTGGTTATTTATATTCTTGCTGCAGGAAAATCCAGTTCCCGTCACAACGCATGGCCTTTATACCGTACTGCATGCTGGGTTTTCGGTGTTTTCTGCGCCGCATTCGCAGTTGTGGGACCCTTAGCTAATCGTTCTCATATGGACTTCATAGCGCACATGATCGGTCATGTGCTCCTTGGAATGCTTGCTCCACTCCTTCTGGTGCTATCTGCCCCTATGACTCTTGCCCTACGGACACTCAAGGTGAATTCAGCGCGACGACTTTCACGCATGCTGAAGAGTTGGCCAGTGCGCATTCTTAGCGATCCCATTGTGGCATCCCTCCTTAATGTTGGAGGACTATGGATACTTTATACGACTGTTTTATATGGGGCGATGCAACAGAATATCATCCTACATATGTTGGTTCACATTCATGTATTCTTTGCAGGATATCTCTTTACTGTATCCATGATTTATATTGACCCTACACCACATCGAACCAGCTTCTTCTATCGGGCAATCGTGTTGGTAATAGCTTTAGCTGGCCACGGAATCTTATCTAAGTACATCTATGTTCATCCGCCTAATAACGTACCCTTACCACAGGCAGAAGCTGGCGGAATGCTAATGTACTATGGCGGCGATGCAATTGACCTTATTCTGATCTCCGTACTTTGCTATCAATGGTTCAGATCAACCCGACCTCGAAAATCGTTTTCCATGGTCAGTCATTGATATGAACCGGTATTGTTATTCGCCACGCAGGGCTCATAGGATACCTCTGCAGTTATAGCCGCATAATTTCCTTCAACATGAAGATACTGGAACTAAAACCATAAGAGGTGTTCTTCATGTGCGATCGTTTTTCATTAACTACAGAACTGCATGTGCTATCCCATCATTTTCAAATAGGAGAAGTGCACTTTGCTTATAAAGCACGCAGCCATATCGTTCCGACGCAGCAGGTTTCTGTCATTATTCCCGCTAAGGAGCACCGTAGGCTGGAGGAGCATCGTTGGGGTCTGGTTCCGTTCTGGGCCAAGGATGCCGTCAATGCCGACAGTGCTATAATTCATGAAAAGCCGGCTTATCGCAAGATGTTTTCCAAGCAGCGCTGCGTTATACCATGCAATGGATTCTATGTTTGGGAGTCCAAGGGGAAAAACAAGAAACCGATACGCATTGAAATGAAAGATAAGCGAGTTTTTGGTATGGCCGGCTTATATGAAATTTGGAAGGATGCCCGCGGCAGGGAATATCGTACGTGTACGGTAATGACTACAGTATCAAACCGGCTGATCTATGAATACGACGAACGGATGCCCGTTATTCTGAACGAGCGTGATATCGATGCCTGGCTTGATCCGCAGATGAATGGAGAACCGGACTTCCTGCAAAGCTTACTTAAGCCTTACGCTCCAGACCGAATGAAGGCTTATTCCGAGTTGCCCCGAAGCCGCGTGATAGTGGGAAAAGAGGAGGAGCTGCTTATTGAGGAGCCTCCAGCTAAATACGCCATGATCAAAAAATAGTCTTTCAAAGTATGGAAAAATCCAGCCTTACCAGCCGGGTCTTCATTCCGGTACAGTAAAGCTGGATTCCATAAAGTTATACCGTACTAGTCCTGCAGAATCGTTTCGATCCAATCAAGCACATCTTATGTAATCACGACATCGGAAGCAGCGCAGTTCTCTACAACTTGCTCCGGACGACTTGCACCGACAAGAGCACTGTTATCCTGTCGCAAGATCCATGCACGCCAACTGCAAGCCGCTGCAGGCTGGCATGGCTGCGCTCATACACATTCGCTGTAACAAAAAAGTTCACGCCCAAATCATTGGCCTCTCGATCGAGCGAACAGATTTGTCATGATCCACGTATCCTCCATACGTCATCCAGCTGCCCAGACTGATTTCACTCACTTTCTTCCGGTTCTGCCCAACTTCCGGTATCTTATCGATTCGTAGCTCCTGGACTTTATAATGTGACAACAATACCATTATGTACTAACGAATCGAAGTTTATATGTACTGAAATGATTGTGTATTCGTTACGCAGGGGGTAAGAGGGGATAACCAACGCTTACACGTGATAGCTTCCAATAGGCTTATTCAATACCCATTCCAGCAGAATGATTTGATCGTCAAGATGATTCAGCTCAGACTGGAGCGCTTCCTTGGCTTCTTCTGCAGCACTGTCGAGACGGCTTACAAGAGATTGCCGCTGCATAATGAATTCGTTCAACTTTCTTCTCACTTGATCTTCAGTTCTCATTAACGTTCCCACCTTGGTCAATTGTTTGTACAAGCTTCATGGTAGCAGATTGTACGAATGGATGGAAGTAGGAGGAAATATTGTTTACATAAATAAAGTTATGTATACTCTATGAAAGCAAATGCAGCCTCTTAATTAGTATGCTATACTTAAAGTAGGTGAAAAGGAGATTCAGATAATTAATTAACTCGAATAATAATATATCTAATTAATTATTAATGTTATTAAACATAATTCCCAATCAATGCGGCTGCTACCTCAGAAAAATCAAACTCCATTCGAATTATATTATTATGAAATAAGTCCCTGTATTTTATTACCTGTTTCAGGAGGTATTCATGGAAAAACGCATCAACCAGCGTTACGAGCTTCTAGATCCGATTGTTCCGATGCGAAGCGGAATCTTATATAGCGGGAACGATTTGTCCTTGAACAGAGAACTCCTCATATTCGTTGTGGAAAGCCAGGGGAAAGCTCATAAAAAAGCTTATATGCGGTTGCTTCAAGATGTTGCGATGTTTAACGACAACCGATTCCTCCATATTCTTGACGTTGGAATAGAAAGCCATCGTATTTTTGCTGCGCTAAAAACCTTTACCGGTCAACCGCTGATTCAATTTTTGAAATACCATACCTATTCACCCAAGGAAATGATTACTATGGTGGCCGAGCTTGGGAAAGGCTTGCAAGATGCTATGGAGCATGAGATCGCAGGCTTTACCGTGCTCTCAAGCAATGTATGGGTCGGTGAAGACGGACAGCTGAAAATCATCAACTATTGGGAAAAGGGAGAGACTTCGGAGCGCGGTGTTCAGGGCTTGGCCGGCTTGCTTTATCAGCTCCTCACCCGTTCAGAAGCGCAGCCTGACTCATTGGAAGCTGCGGAGCAATCGCTGCGCTCTGCGCTCAATGAAATTCCTGAGGGAAATCTTGACATGCTGATGATGTCTTGGAGACGCGCATGGAACGATCAAAATACGCTATCTTCCTTTATTCTTAGCTTGCAAAAGGTGGTGCAGGAGCCATGGGCTCAAGCAGTCCAGCCGATGGAGGAGCTGCACTTAGAAGAGAAAGAAGAACTTGATGAGCCAGAGGAATCGAACGAAGAGGAACCTCCAAGAAGAGGATTCTTGTGGCGCGCAAGCATCAAGCTGTTGATCGGAGCTGGCATTGCCAGTTTTTCCGGGCTGATCCTCATTTTTTTGTTCGGCTTGGGCGGACCGGAGGAACGTCAGCCTTCTGCTGCTACAGATACCCATCAGAGAGACATATCGTTTCAAACCCCTCCGTCTTCAACAGAACCTGTGCCTGAGCCGAACATCGAGCAGGATGAACCTACGGAGACACCCGCAGACACGCAGCCTTCTTCCAACGAACCTGTGGATACGCCTAGTCTTGTCGGCCTTTCCAAAGAAGAAGCGGAGAAGCAGGCGCTGGCCTCAGGGCTTAGGTATAAATTCTTTTTGGAGCCGCATGAAAGTCCCGCCAATACAGTGTTTAGGCAGGACCTTGAAGCCGGTCAGAAGGTTGCCAAAGGAGAGAGCATCACTTTTTGGATCAGTAAAGGCAATTAATGCGGATGGTTATCACGCGGCTTCAGGCTTCTATGCTCCGCCCTCAGACCGTTTATCGATCGCTTCCGCCATGGTTCTATCCGTCAAATGCGCATATATTTGCGTCGTTTCGGGAGAGGCATGGCCGAGCTGCTCTTGCGTCTTATACAGATCGTTGCGCAAATAGTAATCGGTCGCAAAGGAATGCCGCAGCTTGTGGACCGACAAATACGGTTTGCCGAAGCGCTTGGCATATTTGACAACCATCTCTTGAATGGCCCGCTTCGTCATACGTTCGCCTTCTTTTTTGCCGTTCGCAACGGCTAGAAAGAGGGCTTTTTCCCTTTTCGGGGCTTTATACTGCGTTTGTCGCAGCTCCATATATTTCGTCAGGTTGTCTATCGCTTCTTGCCGGAAATACACCGGGGTTTTGAATGTGTCGTCATTCTTACCTTTGCGATACACATAGGTCAGCTTTTTCTTCAGATCAATGTCCTCGATATTCAAATTGACCACTTCGGAAACACGGAGCCCTGAATTCAGAATTAAGCTAATAATACATGCATCGCGCGTTTTGTTTATTTCGTAGGAATAGATAGCCTGCTTGTTTTTTATCACATCCAGGCCATATCCCTGTTGGACATACTCAATAAATTCGGTGATTTCAGACTCCTGGAGGAGCTTGCCCTCCAGCTTGGCCGCGGAATCTTTCGGCTTGTGCGTCCTTTTTATTTCCACCTTCGCCATCACGTTGCGTTTCAATAACGGATAGAAGTTCTCGTCCTCCGCAATTTGGCTTAAGTAGTGGAAAAGCGATCGGAGAGAAGAGAGCTTGCGGGAAATCGTCGTTTTTCCGTTCGCGTTCTCTTTTCGGGAGGACAGAAACATTTTAAAATTATCAATGCTGTCCATATGCAGCTTCTCTAAATCTTCGATCGGAATCTCGCGAATGGCTGCGGCTGAGGAAAGGCCTTCGGCCAGCAGCCAGGAAAAAAACGTTTCATAATCACGCACATATTCAAGCAGCGATGAGGGGGAGAGGTCCGGCAGCTTATAATTAATAAATTTTTCCACATACCAAGGCATCGATGGCACCTTTTTATCCAGTTCGTTGCGATCTTTTATTTTGATGATATTCATATGTAGTCTCACCTCATGCAGTGGAGTTAAATAGTTAACATAATAATATTTATGTAAACAAATAAACTTTAACCTCTTCACTTATCATAACATCAAGCAGTAGACTGGTTCAAAACAATATTCAATAGAGGATTGTGAAGAAATTCCATGATCAGGATAACTGTTAATTATTTATATACCGCAGCATCATTTTGTGGATTCATGAACCCAGAACAGCCGAGGGTACTTCTGATGGGGAGTACCCTCGACTCGGATGAAATGATGAGTTTCGGTATTTATAACATGGGGCGCGGACGATTTTGGATTTCCTCGGTCACGATGAAGGCCAGCTCTTCGTTTCCGAACAGCGACAGAACACCAAGCAAGGTGTCATCCGGAATTTCACCGGCTTCTTCTTTCGATACGGTTAATTCGATCGCCTGCTGGAGTTCTTGATTCGATGCTTGCTGCGGATAGGCACGCTGGTACAGCTCTGTCGGATCGAGGTCATGATTGACGCACCACTGGGCAAACACGAGGATCATCATTTGCTCGTCGCGTTGGTAATTGCGGATGATTTGCTCCTCTAGCTCTTTATTGCTCATTGAAAATTCTCCTTTTACGCGGTAATATGGGTTCATTATAGTGAAAGATTAGGTGCATACACAATGATCATGAATGAAAAAATTAAAGCATCCGAGGTTTCGCTCACTGGCCTTAACGGCGAGGATATGGGAATTGTTCCGACATCGGAGGCACTGGCATTAGCCAAAAAGCTGAAGGTTGATCTAGTATGCACGTCATTAATGAGCAGTCCTCCGCCATGTAAGCTGATGGGGGCCGGGGCGGCCAAGCAGGAGGCACAGCAGGACCGTAAGAAGGAACGCCAGCCTAAGCTGAAGGAAATCCGTCTTACTCCTCAAATCGAGGAACATGACTACGACACCAAAATGCAGCAAGCACAGCGATTCCTCAAATCCGGCGATTCTGTTATGCTCGTTGTTCGCATCCAGGCCAAAGAAGGTGCCAAAGCGAAGGAGCTATTAGAAGCATTAATCAAGGATTTAAGCCAGATAGGGCGCAAAAAAACAGGCATTCAGTTAAGCGGCAAGCAGGCGGCGGTTCAAATTGATCCGGTCTAAATCATAGCACAACAACCCGCAGCTTGGATATATCATGGATAGGTATGGGGGAGCGTGCTTCGGATCATATTGTTTTATGTCCCATTGGGCACCTCTATGCTATTGGCGGCCTTGACGCATGTCATTATCAATGGCGTTCCAGCTTATAGCAGTTCAATCGTATGGATAGGATATAGGTATGATCATTACAAGTGAAATGGAGGCGGATGAGCATGAGTTCCAAGGAGCTGGAGGAAGAATTGGTGCAAAAGCTCACAGAAGGTGAGATGAGGCAAGAGAATGTTGATGAAGCCGCTCGCAAACGATTGCCGATCAAGACGGAGATTCGTATTCAAGCGCACATCGACCCGGTAGTGTTAGAAACCAAGCGTTTTCGGCAAATGGCCTCAGAAGTGGATGATCGATATGCGAAGTATGACCGGTTGGTTAACGAATTAGAAGATACAGATAAACAATAAATGAAGCTCCATTACATTTCTGGGTTGAGGGGTCGCTGCTCCTTAACCCAGATTTTTTACATGAAGCGGATCTAAGATTGTTCCATCCATAGGTATACGATAAATAAGATAGCTAAATGAGCCGGATAGAAGCTGCGGTATATCCATTTCTTCATAGATATCGAATAATACGGAATCGAATATGCGAATAGAAAAGTCCCCAATAGACTGAATAATTGTATCCAGGCACCTGTTCCGTATATTGCAATATACATCAGATTCAGAGTCATGTGATAGCCAATCATTTTCCATTGGTCATAATAACGGTAAATGAAGACAAGCAGTACTCCGTAAAGTCCATAATCCATCGGTATAAGAAGAGCAGCGCTGAGCACTCCGATCATGAGAATGGCTTTTAAACTCTCATTCGCTACGCGATCCATTACATATAAGCCAAGTATCGATAACAATAGTGTAAAGATCACATTTAGTTCCTGAAAAACCTGACCGTCTAATGCAAGGGTATAGGGGATCTGGGACAAGCACGCCAGTCCAAAAAGCCTCCATATATAACGTTTAAGGTTGCTTGTGTGCAGGTATCCTTGTACAAGAAACCAGCTGTAAAGAGGGAAGGCAATCCGACCAATGATGCGGTACATCTCTGAGTGAGGGAAAAAGATCAGACCTACATGGTCAATAAGCATGGTAATCATAGCGATAAGCTGCAGCATTTCGGAATCACCTTCTACTTCGTTATTCGCTGGCAATGATTATTATATCATATCGCATACAAAGAGACGTTGAAAACAAATACAGACACCTGTTTCATTAGAAACAAGTGTCCTGTTATCTTGTACAACGGTATTATCGTTGAAGTTGAACCTCAGTGCTCACACTTTTATTGTTCGGAAGGTATGCGGTCAAATCAAATTGCGTCACGTTTCCGGTCACATGAACAGTTCCATCTGGATCTATTGTTACTGTTCCTACAGCGCCATGGTCAGGGTCGCCAACAATATGCTCCGGTATAATCAAGACAGCCAGCGCAAAGTTATATTTCTGCACTTCGTCTTTTTGGTACTCGATGCCGTAGTTATCGCCAACTTTTAGATTCATTGCGGAATACGCATTAAAAGCTGCAGAATAAACGTTATTCGTCACGGTCATCCTTTGATTCGTTCTTGTATCCGCTTCAATCCTGCTTGCGGTGACACTGTCGCTTTTCACGTTCATGGTTACGGTCGTCCGTTTGGACTCACCAGTATTCGTCTTAAACACAATATTCACAATCGCGGTGCCAGCTTTATTGCCAAGAACATAGCCACGTTTATCATTCGATCGCGCGACTCTTAGAACGCCGGGATCGGAGGAGGTGATCGACTCGATAATGCCAGGAATGGCCACTTTTTCTCCAGCCGCATTCGTTACATTAAATTTGATCTCTTTGGCAAATTTACTGACGGTCGGATCTTCCGCTGTCGATTTGGATACAAGGCCATTGAGCCCGCTAGCTGCATTCGTCAAGCCGCTATCCATGACGTTGGCAATATCACCAGGGTTCGTGATCGTGACATGGGGGTCGTTGGTGCTTATCTTTCCAGTAATCGTTAAAGAAGCTGTAACCGGTTTGTCCAGACCATTCAACACAATCGTATACTCACCTGAAGAAAGCGCGGCGTCAATGGTTACATGTGCTGATTTACGATCGCTGGACCAATGTGTTGACGTGGAGATCGATTGAGCACCCTTCTTTAGTGAAAGTGTTGCCTTGGAAGATTCCACCGCCTGGTTAAATGTCACTTGAACCATCTTATTGTCATCAGCTGCTTGGACGGAAACGATAGACGCGGGAGCGGGACTGTTCTGTTTCTCATATGCTTCTGAACTGCCATACGCGGCTACGACAAGATCAGCACGAGTGGCAGCCGTGTTGCCTTCTTTGCCAACCGGATGAATTCCCAGATCCCGGGCTTGTTTAACAGCATCCTCATACCAAGGAATACCCGCCAACTTCACTTTCTTGCCCAACCCAGTAACGAAAACCTTATCCAGTTGACCTATAGTTACATTCTCACCTGGGGCGAATTCTGTATCCGTAATCCCATCGATCAGGCCAGCCCTCTTGGCGGCTTCGATATAAGGTATGGCCCAGCTATTCTGAAGGTCGTTTGCTTTAACATCCACAAAGCTGGAAGTTTTTATGCTGTAATCTACTTTTAATTCAAAGACTAATGCAGCAACCTTCGCAAATTGGGCGCGAGTCATGGTTTGGTTAATTCCAAAAATGTCGCTTGAAACACCTTCAAATATCTGCTTAGACACTAATGCATCAATTTTAGCCTTAAGAGCCGTGTCAATATTGGACAGGTCATTGAAAGTATGAGCCACTTTGGCGTCCGCCGCGATGGAAGCCGGAGTATGTACTGCCGGATTGGCCGTTGCTGTGGAAGTAAATATCGTTAAAGCCATAGTCGAGCAAGCCAATATTGTTAAACTTTGTTTCATCTAATACGTCCTCCTTGTACTTAACATTGCTGAAAGAATAGGCTGTCGAAACACATGATGATTGTAACAATTCAATTATACATCGGCAGGAATATCTAGTCATCTGGAATAAAATTTACATTAGAGAAGTAGATCTTTGATTTGAGAACCCTCTCAGGATTCTCCGGATCATTAACCGGTATTAGCTCAAAGGCGGAGGAATATATTATTTCAAGCGGATGATCAGCCCTCTTATGGAGTTCCTCCACTTGATTTTATAAATGATGAAAGGGAGAAGATCAATGAAAATTGCACTTGGTAATGACCATTGCGGTTATCCCATGAAAGATAAAGTGAAGCAAGTCCTTGAGAGCCTTGGTTGCGAGGTTATAGATTTGGGCTGTCATTCGGAAGAGCCCGTCGATTTTCCCGACATTGCAAGAGTGGTATGCGATTCGGTCCGACGTGGAGATGTAGTTCGAGGAATTATGGTTTGCGGAACAGGTGTGGGAGCGGCGATTGCCGCAAACAAAATTCCGGGAATTCGGGCCTCCGTGTGCCATGATGTTCATTCCGCGCATCAATGCGTGGAGCACGACGACGTAAATATCATGTGTATCGGTGCACAAATTATTGGCCCATGGTTAGCCGAAGATTTGGTTAAAGCTTATATTCAAGCAAAATTTAGCGTTGAGGAGCATTTCAGAAGGAGAGTTCAAAAACTGAGTGAATTGGAGCTTGAAGCAGCTCGCGAGTTAAAAGATAACGTGTGATGATTAACCGATAGTCTTGAAAGTAATAGTAAGATTTGACTTTTAGTTTACGTAACAAATATTATGTTAACTTACAAGACCAATTAATGACTGAGTCTATGTGACGCAGCCATTTTCGTTAGTAACACTTTTTACTTAGGTTGAAAAACCGAGAGATTACTATAGGACCTTTTTGATATTACATCTTTATGATTATAAATAGAATCGTTTAGATTATTTATCAATTTTGTTATACAACGCTGTTGAATTCGTAGACAATATATATATTCAGTAGGATATGCCATTTCTCAATTGTTCATATGGGAGGTCAAGCTAATGCAGCATCCTAGCTTTAATCTTGAAGGTAAAGTGGCGGTCGTCACAGGAAGCGGTTCCGGCATCGGCAGAAATATAGCATTGGGTCTTGCTGAAGCGGGAGCGGATATTGTCATTACTGAACTGTCGGAAAAATCAAACGCTGCCCATGAAACTGCGGAGCAAGTTCGCAGCGCGGGAAGGAAAACCTTCGTAGTCGATTTGGATGTAACGGATGTAAGCAGCATTGGACATATGGTCAAACAAGCATGCGCTGCGTTTGGGCGAATTGATATTCTTGTGAATAATGCCGGCATTATTATTAGGAAAAAGGCTGTGGACGTGACGGAAGAAGAATGGGATAAGGTGATGGACGTCAATCTCAAGGGCGTATTCTTTACCAGTCAGGCTGTCGCTAAAGTGATGATTCAACAAAGAGGCGGAAAAATGATCAATATCGCTTCTATCAATGGAATGATTGGGTCCGCCGAACGATCCTCTTACACAGCCAGCAAAGCAGGCGTTATTAATTTGACCCGCACGCTGGCAGCGGAATGGGCTGAGTATGGCATCAATGTCAATGCCATTGGGCCCACGTACTTATTGACACCATTAACTGAAAATCTGTTTTCGAAAGATGCTTTTAAAGAAGAATATTTCCGGCGCCAACCTATTCAGCGGGTTGGAAGGCCCGAGGATCTTCTGGGAACCGTTATTTACCTTGCGAGTCCTGCATCTGATTTAGTAACGGGACATACAGTCATGGTCGATGGAGGATGGACGGCAGTTTAAAGTGTATCTCGCAAAAACTCAACACCAATCGTCATTTTCAACGGATAAAAGAAGAAAGATATCAAGTTTCCCTCACTATAATTGAATATCCGACACCCGATTTCGACTGTAAATTCAGCGCTATGAATCTACAATGAAAAGAGTAGAATTGAAATCTGGAATACGTGTTGCGAGCTTCAAATAGGGAGGTGATATTGTGCAACCTAACTTGGAATCAGATATCGAGGTTTCGGCAGATGTCTATTACAGCACAAAACAAGTCGCTGAGATCACGGAGCTCTCGGATGATTTAATCCGGGTTTACCAGAAGGAATTTAATCTGCAGGTGGAGCGTACTACTCGCGGTCACCGACGGTTTACTCAACAAAACATCGCCGACTTGCTGGCAATCAAAGAAAAAATCCAGAGTGAAGGCTGGACCTACAACCAGGTGCGTGAATGGCTTGGGGGCAATGTAATCATTTATAAATCAACAGATGCGAAATCAAGCTTCGAGCAACAAATTGAGGCACTCTCGGAAAGGGTTACGGATCAAAGCGTGCTGTTAAAAATACTTGTCGAAACGCTGAATGAACAAACAAAATTGATGGAACTGCAGCAGCAGTTTATCGAGGATTCCTTAAAAGCACGTGAACGACAGCTCACCGAACACCTGCGTTCACAGTTCGAAGTGGCAGTGGCCCTCGAGGCACCTAAGAGAACGGGGCGATTCAAGCCAGGATTTTTGCAGCGCTTGTTAAAACGAATGAAATAATTGTTTCTTAAAAAGCTATTGATATGCTTTTAGGCTTTGGTATAATTATAAATGTCACAATTTGCAAGTAAGCTAATAGCTTATCTTTTATAGAAAAGAGCTTTGGCATGAGGGAACTTGGTAATCTTCCTTCGTTGCGAAGTTCTTTTATTTTGAAAACGAAGGTTAACAAATCTAACAACCCGGTTTTTCAAACAATAATGAATGAAAGTACAACGAGAGGGGCAAGAAGATGAAGCGCATAGCAATACTGGGGAGTAGCGGGGGAAATTTGTTTAATTTGGGAGGGGAAGATCCCGAAAAATTAATCGGGGAAATCGTTGCACAGTGTGAAGGTGCTGGTGTCGAAATTAAAGCGCTGCAATTTATTGCCGCAACGGATTCCATGGATTCAACGAAAGAGAAAACTACGGCATCGCTTTATAGCTGGAACTCTTCCGGACAGCGATTCTATAAAATGTTCGATGGCTCTTTAAGTGATACTAATAAGGCAGCCGTTGAACTGGATGGCAGCATCGCGGATTTAATAAAAGCAGGACAAATCGATGCTCTGATCGTGATGAGTACCGACCCCGAACATGCAAATAAGCAAGCCATATTAGCAGCGGCAGAGAAGAGGATACCCGTTGTCGGAACAGGCGGAACATCCATGGCTCTCATCAGCTCAAAAGGCGTCAACGTCATCGCTACTTCAGGCACAACAGGCACTACTAACCGGACAAGAGCTGTGTCCTTCATGACTTCATTATGCAGGTTTTGGGGTATCAAGTACCATCCTGTACTTGGAGAAACCAAAGCAGGCCTTGCGTCAATATCGGGCAATCCCTTGAAAAGAGTAAATCTTAAAGGCATCATGCAATCTTCTCTGCCAGCTTTTATCGCAATGGCCATCGTGTTGGCGCTTAGCCAGATTCCTGCCTTAAAAGGGTTGAAGGAAGTATTTGATCTCATGATTAAAGCATTGCCTGTTATACTGGCTGTCATTGCCGCAAAGCAAATTTCCGATCTGGATGAAGTCTCTATTGTAGCAGGTGTAATTGCGGGTACATTGTCTATTGAGGGTGGGATTATCGGCGGCATTATCGGAGGTATCGGAGCCGGTTTGCTAGTTCAATTCCTGTTTATCAAATGCGTCCAGTGGCGTTTCCCGATGACCACCGTGAATATTGTCGCAGGCGGGTTCGCCGGTCTCATATCCGGTTTGATCGTATATTATTTGATTGCACCTATTGCTCTGCAAGCGGGGGAATTGATCCGATTTGTCATTGACCAGGCGGTATCGTTCAATCCGATTCTCGCAGGTATTGTTGCTGGACTCCTGATTTGGCCTGCCATTCTTGGCGGCATCTATCATGCTGCTATTTTGCCTATTGTATTGCTTGAAATGGAAAATACGGGGAACAGTTTTTTGGGTGCGATTGATATGGTCGGCTTGGTTATGGTGTCGGCAGGAATTACACTGGCGAACATCGTCGCTCCCCGTGACAAAGGGGAAGCTACCGTAGCCACTCCGGGCTTTCTGATCAATATGGGCTTCGGCACGTTTGTTGAGGCGGCTTATCCATTCATGTTTTCAAACAAGATTGTTTTTATGGGCGCAATCCTTTCAGCTGGCGTTGGAGGGGGACTTGTAGGCTTGTTTAACATTCGCGGAACAGCCTATGTACCGTCTTTCATGGGACCTCTGCTATCCAATAACATGGCCGGCTTCATCATCTCCATGGCGACAGCCTTGATATTGGCATTCCTGATTACAGTGGTGGCCAACAAATCTAGTAAGAAACAAAATCGACATCGCGATTCTGAGAAACCGTCCGTAACAGTTTAGGCGGGCTGCGAAAAATATCGATCACGCATAGTTCATCTAGGGGCTATACCAGGAAGTTATTTTCCTTGGTATAGTTCTTTTGTTAATTCAGGGTGTCCTACGATACAACAGAGAGGCGTTTTTCCAGGTTGAACCCGGAACGTACAACAGTGAAAACTGCTCTGAGAAACATCACACTATTTTTGTTTTATAACAATGGGGAAGAGGTGGTCAAGTAAAATGGATTTCTTCGACAAATGTGTAAAAATGGGTATAATAGGATATAATATCTTAAGATGGAATGATAATGTAGCCGCAAATCGAACAAGTATTAGTTCCTGACTCAACCCCGTGAAATGGAAAGCATATGCATTTTACTACGAAAATAATGATGAATTAAAACGGAGGTTATTATGAAAATTAGCTTAACTAGTGTATATGTAAATAACCCAGTCGAAGCCTTTAAGTTTTACACGGAGGTTCTGGGTTTCATCAAAAGGATCTACATGCCTGAAGCATACTTGGCAATTGTTGCTTCACCTGAGGAACCAAATGGGACAGGTTTACTCCTTGAGCCAAACGATAATCCGATCGCCAAGACATACCAAGAAGCTCTTTACAATGCAGGATTGCCTGTTGTTGTTTTAGGTGTTGAAGATATCCAACATGAATATGAAAGAATGAACAAACTGGGCGTAGTTTTTAGAAAAAAGCCAACAAAAACAGAAATGGGAACAGAGGCCATATTTGAGGATACTTGTGGTAATTTCATACAGCTTTATCAAGTCTAATCCATGCTGCTTGGAAGCATTAGAGCGATTTTGTCGAGTTTAGGGAACTTTTGCATATTATCTTAGTCGGAATGGGCAAGGGGAAGGGACTCTGCGGTTGTCCGTCTCTCGCTATTGAATTTAAAGCGATACTGAACCTTTTTGTAGTAGGATTTCGTGGTCTTCGGTTAATTGTAATTTTTTGAAGGCTTGACGGGGAGAGAATAGTTGAGTCACCGTTTTGACTGACAACAATAACTGATTTCAACACCTTACGAATCTTGACATTATCAACAAACCCAAACGGATAAATATGTGTAGATAATTATGCAGCTAAGAGTTGAGACAAGCGCTGCTGAAGGCGTAAGCTGATTTTGCCGGATCGCCTTCACAATACAAGATGCTCTAGATATCGCTATTTTTTTTCGTATTTATCAGAGCAGTTTATCTCCTTTGATTCGGGTACTTTTAGAAAACGTTATATGTGTTCACGGAGAATTTAGTGGGCATAAAAATATTTATCAATAGTCGTGGGTGGCTTTGCAAGACTATTGGGAAACGATCGTATAGGATTGGACCACCGGCGCACCATTTGATAAATACACATTTTCACAAAACCCGTATTTTGTACATATGTCCAGGAGTAGTTAAAAGTTCCTTCTGACTAACGTTCCTCGTTAGTTCAATGATCATCTACTCTGGTTAACAGTAAGATCTCTTTTGCTCGAATTCTGTCTAATCTCTCTTTCTGTTCAATCATTTTTCAGCAACATAAATGTTGTTGTCAGCCATCCGGATCCGCAGTTTCGTGTTGTAACTAGTTAGTGCATATCGATCAGAGCCTGGAGCGGTTCTTAACCGCTCCGTATGCTTTTCATCCTCCGGCGAATATGATTTACGACATAGGATGCATCATGTCCCACCCCTCGCAAGGTAGCCGAGGCAAATGTCCTCTGGCCGGATAACCCCACGATACATTCCGGATACAGCTGTGCTTATTCCACCTTCTTGAATCGCTTCGCCTGTACTGGTTATTCTGCCGATCTCTTGAAGAAAAGCAAGATTTGATCGGAAACCTGTTGCAAAAATCACCTGATCAGTTTTATGTTTTGCTCCATCAGACCAGACACATCAATTCTCATAGAACGATGTGAACATGGGCCTCTGAGTCGGATTCCCTTGCCTTAACCTCTCCTTATAGCCTCCGAGATCAATAACAGAAGATGCATTGGCGGCAGACTTGCCGAAGCGCCAGAACGAGTCTACTCCAGTTATGGTGAGCCAGAAGTGCAGATCGAATAGGATATGGAAGTAATTGGGTGACTCGCCCTCACCTCTGTTCCTGCATGCCCTTTCAGTTGTTCCAAGCTGCCGGCTCTCTGTTCCCTTCTTATCTCACGCTAAGCTAAAGGTGAAACCGCGAATTCATGAGTCTGAGTGAGGAAACTGAATCATATCGAGGGAGCTTAATACCCTACCCATTCTAAAACTTTATTTTCTTAATCTATAACTATTTTTTCTCAGTCTAATACTTTATTTTTCAGTCTATGACTTTCATCCCCTTAAAATGTAAACGGCAAACGAAACTATTAACATGTCCTTTTAATAATAAAGTAAGGGGAATTAAGATGACCATTCAGGATCTGAAAAATAGAGTAGAGTTTATGAATTATTTAGGATTTGACGAATCGAAGAAAATGTGGGTTTATTCCTATCAGGATAAATATCATAATAACAAAGTGTATGGCTTAATAGCCGGAAGACAAACGGTGGCCGTATTACCTTCATTAGAAGGAGTAAACTTAACTAAATTATAGTACATAGTATACCAGAATTGATTCTAAAATAATTCTTTGAACAGCTATCCTGCGAGTTAGTTTAACAAAAAAAGAACGCCCACACACCTTCGCTTGTGCTACGTCCTCACCATTACCAATTATTAATAAAGCACACGCAAGTAGCATGTAGTTTTTTTATACAGATCCATATATTAAACTAAGCACTAAGAAAATACTTATTTTTTTTATTGGACATCAGGAGGGATATTTGCAGCAGCCTATCTGGCGTATATTCCAACCAGTCGTGTCGCGGAACTAATTTTCCGTCTGCTGTGAGGATCAGATCAACATATCAAAAACACGATGTCCTTTTTCGTAGTTATCTAGGAAAGCTTCATAAGAATTCGTGGATTCTTGCCCACTGATTCTGCCCTAGGCATGAGAGACCATACGATACTGGAGCCATTCTTTGGTCACGGCGTCGAACCGCAAGATGTATAAGCAGCATGAAGAGTACCCTCATCCAAGGGTTTAATCCGTCAACTCCTTTTCTTACTCCTCCAGAAGATTTTGCATTTTCTGCGTTACCTCCGACAACTCCTCGTCGCTGATGCGTGAGCCGCTGTGCGCCTTCGATAGGCGTGCCAGACTGCTGTTCCTGCCGGGTGTTGTTGCCTCCGCATGCGACGAGGGTAAAGAGCATCATCAATCCGAGGGCCAGTACTAACATTTTCTTCATCATTCTTCTCCCCCTTGCCTACTTATAACAATACATTTATGCCCGATGATGTTCGGCTAGTTCTTTACCTCCACCTTCATCTCTACAGCTTCACCTAAACTCTCAAAAACCCCCAGATCCGAAGTTATCTTTCCTATGATGATTACAGGTGAAGACAGTGTAGGATCTACAGATTTATCAAAAAATAGAGCCAAAGACTTGCCACTAGGCCAGTATGCTACATCACCATTTTCAAATACGCTCTGCAATTCACCTTCATCTGAAAGAGATTCTTGTATGGCCCCATAATATTCTCTATTTTCCCACCTCTTCATTGATATCGTTTGAGGTAATGATTCTATAAAGTCCTGAGATGTTTTACTATGATCTAATGTAGCTGTAATGATCGTTTCTCCAACCGTTATCGTTATTGGTGTCTTTTAGTCTGGGACAAGCTCGTCTTCCTTGGTATCCTCTGTTTCTGCCTGTGCGCTTTCGATGGACGTGGCGGACTGCTGTTCCATCCGGGTGTTGTCAGTCATGGCATCGTTTTCTCCCCCGCAGGCAGCGAGGATGAAAACCATCATCAATACTAGAGCCTGTACTACAATTTTCTTCATTTGTTTCCCCTTTCTTCGCAATAGTTAATAATAAATCCTGATATAGAAATGAACATCTGTCTATAATCATAAACAGATACAGAATTTATGCCATTGTTAGAGAAGCGCGTTTTGTTAATTAGTGAACAAATGATCTATCATTGTTGATTAATTCCAGAAAAGTAAGGTGACCACAATGCCTAAAATGGATTTTGGATTACTCAAAATCAAAAAGCATAAAGAATGCCGTGATTGAATTGAAACTGAAAAAATTTTCGATGACATTGTCTTAATTAGTTTTCTTATTAGAGCTCTTGGATTGTAGGACGAATAATCATCTCATTAATGGCTACATCAGCTGGTTGTTCAATTGCAAAAGCAATTGCACGAGCAATGCTCTCGGCACCAATCGCAACTTTGTAGAATTCATCAACTGAAGATTTTAGTCCTACATCTGAAATTGTTTCAGGTAATTCACTAGCAACTGCTCCTGAATACTTCGAAAGTAATTATTCATTCTTTTCGATGATGTTAGCGAGTAAAGGAGCACCTTATTTTCGTAATCGGTTCCTTGACTTTCTTATCGAAGAATTTCGGGATGAGGTGGATGTAACCAAAGGAAAAAACCATGGATTAAATGAAGATCTTATTGTTAGATTTGTTGCATCAGCTTACGTAGGGGCAGTGGAATGGTGGTTCACGAATGGAAAGCCTATTCCACATGAAGCTTTAGCAGAACAATTGGGGACACTGTTAGAGAGGATTTGTCATTAGAACCGTAGGGTCTCCGAACTCTTGCTCCAATACAATACCTACCGTATGTATTATTGAGTAAATTTCCTAATCATTGTTTAAACATAAATTTAATCCGGTGCATGACCGGGTTTCCCAGAACAAACAGACTCTCTTTTACAGAGAGTCTGTTTGTTCATGCCTTAATTCATCTTTGTTAATGGATCTTTCTCTCCTCAAACGTCTGACAACAGGTGTCGACAATGCCCGAGGCCGAATCGCGGTGACGGGAATCGTAGCCTTCATCGCCTTTGTGCTGGGGCTGGGTCCTGTCGGCATGGGAGTTTACTTCAATCATAATGACTTCAGCGCTGCAGTTATTGCCCTGCTCCCAGTATTCACAGTTGGCAATGCTGCATTTTACCATTGGATTCTCCATAATTATCACCTCATGCATCATTACCCTGAAAGAGGTCGTATTAAACGGGGGTTATCCACACTTTTCCCTGCTGCTCCGGAATATCGTCACAACGACCATATACAGGCATTCACTTAGCTGAACCTCTCGAACAAATGCGTTTGGTTAGACATTTCAAAAGGTCAAAGTGACGGCCAAGCCTTCAAATATCTAATTTCCTGTAATGATTTAATAAATTTTTCACCCTCTCTTTTTTATTCCAAAGACCAATCTGAATGAAGTCCTCAATCATCATATATTCCATTATATCGGCTAACTCCGTCATCTCGAATGTTGCGTGAGAGCATACTTCTCCACATCATGGGATTTCTATTCAATTATTCTTTTTTATCTGTACTCCGATTTGTATGTTTGGTGTATTATTTCAGTTCCATTCAAGTTAAACCGAGGAAATCCGGGCAAGGGCACATAAAACGGTAGAAAATTAAATGACTTGCACAACGATGGTGATCATCACGGATTCTTGTTGTCGGTTTGGGATTTGTTCTCTCGTATATACGTTAATGCTTGTCCTGCCGGGCATATCCGGCAATCCGTTTCGGTTTCATACGTGCAGTTATCAAGCTTGCTCACATCGGCAAGAAAAGTTGGTCCATGGTATATTGAATGTACAAAGAAACCGCTCCTTTGCTGATGTTTGGTCGTACTTACATCTTAGCAAGAAACGGTTTCTTTTGGATTGGACACTTCGTGAAAATGAAGGGGCTGGTCAGGAGTCATCTTACAGATGGCTTTTGGTACAGCCCCTTTTGATACCTGCCGAGTATTCCTGATTTTATACGTTTTTTGTGTCAGCGGCAGTCTGTTTTAGAATTAGATTACAATAGCTCTGGAAACAATAACCAACAGAATAAACAGAACGAGTATAACTCCAGTGGTAGTAAAACCGAAACCTCCACAGCTAAAACCTCCACAGCTAAAACCAGCAACAGTACTCATTGTTCAACACCTCCTTGATTTAACTACATCAACAACTTATGAGCGAATAACAAATTTTGTTTGGACAAATGAACAGATTGTTAGCATATTTTATTAACCTTACCTTACATGTTTTATCTATAAGGGCGACAACTAGGTTCAATCGGACCTTATCGGAATTGCCTCAGTTAATTAATCAAGGATTTTCGGTTTATAACGATTTAGTTAAGTGATTCTGAAGTTTCCTTAGCTTCAGACTCATTTCCTTTACCTGTGACTTTAGCAAATTTATTCGTTTGTTCATATAGTGTTCTTGTAGTACAAAAACAAGTGAAAGGAGTTTTGCACAATGGGTGGTTTTGGTTACGGTGTAAAGCTTTCATCTAACATGAATTGGAAAAGTCATCTCCAGAAATATAATTTATAACCTACATTGTAAGGATTACCAGCTTGTAAAAGAGAAGAAATATAATGACCATATTCTTTTAGCAATTCATAGTTTCTCCCTTTTCGCTTAAAATTCTGTTTTTTTAATGGCCTTAAAATTGGGATACTCAAAAATGTGCACTTGCTGGAAACAACAGCTAACATAGATTGCTCGTCTTCACCTTATAAAATGAAAGAAGCCCCTATGTCTTAGGAACTTCTCCGAAAGGGGGCTGTTGCGTGCCGGTCATGTAGCACACTTTATTAAATTCAATATCACTTTGATTGATGTGGGTTCACTTCTCTTCCTGTTACATTAATCCAAGAATAAACATATTCAGGTTTAAGCAACTACAGCTCTCTCAGTGCCGCGCTCAAGTAGTAGATCCCTTGGTGGAGGGCCGGCTGATTTGTTACCGGAAATTGTCTGTACCTATCTTACCCATAAAGAGTACTCGGGGAAGCAGGGTATCAGAAAGAAGCCCTCTGTCAAAAAGGTACAAATTCATATTGAAGAAACGAAACCTCTGAGATCCTTCTGTCAGCCTTTCAAATCTTGAAACAGAACCGTAGGCGTCTCCTCGTTTTTGATTTGGTGCTGGAACCGTTTTTAAAAGATCGCCTGTAAAAGTAATAGGCACATACTACGGAAGGTTGTGTCCAAATGAATACTGTTGTAGCGATAATTGGAGAAGGTTTACTGGCTGACTTTGTAAGCAGAGAATTGTCTGCCCACTATAAAGTCGTTCATCAGACCGATTTTATAATAGGAGCTCCAAGAGCGGCTGAACTAGTTTTAGTGATACATGATGACTGGCATTCCTTCGATTATCTTAAGACTGAAGAGATACTGCAGCAGGTCGGCATACCTTGCCTGCACGGTTTCGTTTCATTGAATGAAGGGGTAGTCGGACCGTTAGTTCATCCGGGCAAACCGGGATGCTCCCTGTGTGCGGACACCCGTCGATTTATGGCGAGAAGCGAGTCCAATGAAATGGTAAATTTACTAAATGTGTTGACCCTGCCCGGGGACATCCCCCGTAATGTAAGAATATCGCCTTCAGGATTACGCCATGTAGCTCATCTGCTTGTTTCAGAGACACAGAGAGTACTTCAGGACGACAAAGCCTACACGGAAGACCATATGTATATAATTAACCTTAAAACGCTAAAGACCTCACTGCATTTCGTTCTGCCTGACCCGCTGTGCCCAGTATGCGGCCAATTGCCTTACGATTCATCCACTGGAGCCCGAATTTCATTGGAACCAAGACCCAAAACAAACGCCGAGAGTTATCGTTGCCGTTCGGTAGATGATCTGAAAAAAGTTATGGTCAAAGACTATCTGGATTCCAGAACAGGTCTATTTAATGCAAAAATGCAAGATCTCGTATCGCCTTTTGCTTCTGTGACTGTGAATCTACCGACTTTCACGACGGGAGATGAGGTAACTGGAGGACGGAGCCACTCTTATGCGGAAAGCGAATTGACCGCCATTCTAGAAGGTTTGGAGCGTCGATGCGGATTGGCCCCCCACGGTAAACAAACCGTGATATACGACAGTTTTAACAATCTTGCAGATAAAGCACTCGATCCAGTCAAGGTCGGCTTATACACTAAGGAACAATACGCTCAGCCTGATTTCCCGTTCGAACCTTTTGATCCTGATAGCCCAATGAATTGGGTATGGGGCTTTTCGTTCATGCGCGAGCGCCCGATTCTTGTTCCAGAGAGTCTTGCCTACTATAGCTCAATCTACGGTGGTGGTTTTGTGCAAGAAGGTTCAAACGGATGCGCTTTAGGGGGAAGTTTAGAAGAAGCCATTTTCTACGGAATGTTGGAAGTGGTTGAGCGAGACTCGTTCCTGATGACTTGGTATGCAAAATTGCCTGTCCCCCGCCTTGACCCCTTTTCTGCTAATGATCAAGAACTACAGTTGATGATTGAAAGGTTACAGGCAGTCGCCGGATATAACATTCATTTATTTAACATAACGATGGAGAATGGAATTCCAAGCATTTGGGCATTGGCGAAAACCCAGAATCCGGAGGAAGAAATGAATATCATCTGTGCGGCCGGAGCCCATGTAGATCCTATACGGGCAGCAAAAAGTGCGATTCACGAATTGGCTGGCATGTTGTTAATACTTCAAGAGAAATTTAAAGCGAGCCGGGAGGATTTCGTAAAAATGTTCCATGATTCATATTTGGTACAGCAAATGGAGGACCATGTAATGCTGTACAGTTTACCACAAGCGGAGGAGCGGCTACAATTCTTGTTGGATAGACAGCGTTCATTGTGCATGTTTGATGAGGAATTTAAGCGAAAGGTAAGTCACTCGGATCTGACGGATGATCTAAAGGACTTGGTTAACGTGTTTCGCCAATTGAACCTCGATGTGATTGTAGTAGATCAGACTTCACCGGAAACACTTCGAAACGGGTTATATTGCGTAAAAGTGCTTATTCCAGGAATGCTGCCAATGACGTTCGGACATCACCTTACCCGCTTGTCAGAGCTAGAAAGAGTGCTTAGAATACCAATGGAGCTTGGGTATGCGAAGATACCGCTAACGATTGAGCAGCTTAACCCATATCCTCATCCTTTTGTATAAAACGTTGCCTGAACGAGCTTACTTTAGCCCCAATTCGTTGTAGTAACCTCTATTCTTCCCTGCAGCTTCAGAAGATGCAGCTGAGCGGAAAATACCTGCAGGCCATAATCGCCCCTTCTCCATGACATGGACCAGCCAGCCAAATTCCTCGTTACGATACCCGGTGATATAAACCTCCGCATACTGATAATTTATTATCTTCAACCATTCGTTAGTTCGCCTTGAAATATAACGGCTATCCTTCATTTTAGCCACAATTCCACCACCCTCTTTTCAATGGAACGATATAACTCCTTACCGCTACAGTCGATCTGCGGAACCAAGATAAAGTCTTCGTCGGGTTCTAAAGCGGACTCAAGAATGGCTCGCCACTCACTACATTCTCGCATTTATTAAATACGCTATGGTAGCCGATTTTACTGGAACAATGGCAAAAATGGCTCTGTTCGCATCAAAGCGAAAGAGCCATTTCTCCTTTTTGTTCATTTTTTCGGATAACCGGCCACTTACTAAACAAGGGCTAGACATCAATACAAATATTCAGCAAGTGGGCAAATCGCTTAGGTAAATGCCTATAAAATCCGGAAAACCCCGTTCATATTGTAAACTTGAAATAGCTTTCACTGGATGTTTGCTTAATTTTCTTTGCCTGTTTTACCGCTGTAGTGATGAACATGTGGGATGCGTCCATTTACAGTAGTATTCCCTTCAAAGTAATGAATGTGTCCACCACCAGGAAGCTGGATTGCGGGGCCTGTGACTCCATGAATGATATGAATATGGCCATCGTTAAATGTTGTTTCAGCGTAATAGCCATGAGTGTGCTGCACGCCGCTGGGTGCCGGTTCTGTAGTTCCGGCATACCGGTGTGCATGACCGACGTCATAAGAGGTTGTGCCGGCAAATGGATGGACATGTATAGGTCTGCCGTCCCATGAGGTGATATACAATTTGTGTGAATGGTCGGACTCTTCGTTACCTGAACACACGACAAATCCCTTAATCGGAATTTCTTTCATCCACGTTTACCCCCTGCTGGACATTTAGGACAAGACATTCTAAACTCACCTCTTTTGAATTTTTATAACCAATAATTGTATATGTAATCCTTCGAGAGTGTGCTTGTTCGTTTGTCTTAATAAAATCCCATAAACAGGTAGAAAAGGTGCTGTCTATGGGATATGAGTCATGTCCCGACAGTATAATAACCCATATTATTAACAATCTTTTGCTTGTAAACATCCTTGATAAAATAATCCTTCAGGTATATACAACTAGCTTTCAGCAAAAGAAATGGATCTTGTCGTTTAAAATTAGGGCTATACAAGTAGGAACTAAAATCTGTCGGCGTACCATCACACGATCTGTTAACTCCTTTATATTGTGCCAGTTCATTCAAGAAAATCTTGGTTCTCTGTCCAGTATGATATGTCCTTGTCCTAATTCGATCTCAAAAAAGCCTGCCATATCCCGTGGGAAATCAATGTTCTTGTTGCTTCCAATTAATATGATATTCCTTATGTCAGACACATCCTTTCCCGGTAGGGAAAAAGCTTTTGTGTAAACATAGGTTTCTCTAAGAGTCGTATGAATGGCATTAATTAGTTTATCGTTCTTGGCTTTTCCCATTAGATTCATGATAATAGATCCCCGAGAGTTGAGCTTTTCCTTGGTCATTTCGAAAAATTCCATGGTTGTTAAATGAACCGGAGTACCCTCTTTGGTGAAGGCATCCAGGATAATATAATCAAATTCATTCGGTTCTTCATTCATAAGGATCTGGCGGCCATCTCCGACAATAACATTATCCTTTTTGTATCTAAAAAACGCCTTGCTTAACTCCACCACTTTCTCGTCGATTTCCGCTGTTCTAAATCGCTTGTTCTGGTAATGGCCTGCGATCGTACCAATCCCATGGCCTATGATAAACACGTTTTCGAAATGAGGATCGTTACATTCCATTAATTGTATAATTGCCCTCGGGTATTCTAGCACGATGCGCTTCGGATCCATCAAGTCTATTGCACCTTGTATAGCATCATCTGAAAACTGCAAGAATCGATATTTCCCTATTTCCCCATATAACTGGGTAGCATCATATACTGTAATCTCATTACACTTGCTTAACTCCTTAGCTAATAGATGCAAGTCATCTATCTCCTTCAGTACAATGAATTAGCGTCCCCTGTTAGCTTCAACGCTTCCAACACTTATCTTCAATAAGAAGAAGGGTAACACAATCGGTACAACCGAATTGTCACCCTTGCCATGTCTTCCACGGTATACTAGGAACTCCCCGGCTCATAGGAAGTGGAACGTCCAACATCTCGCTTATCATATAGAATAAATATCGTCCCGTATCGGCTAATCGTTGACAGAATTGTTCATCCCAATAAACCATCGAACACATGGCTCCCATAATCAGTAAGATGGCTGGATCCTTTGAAACAGGGTTCTTAACCCAATTCCGATTATAACATACTTCATTCCTGTTATGGTTTAGGCACATACTTCTTATCAAATGGTTGAAAGAGTGCGTTAACTTGCCCGTTATCGGAGCGAAAGGGCTGCCAGCCGGCAGCCCTTTCGGTATTAAACAATCATTATCCCTTAGTTGTGTATCCAGAGCGAGAGTCGATTTAATCGATTGCTTGCTATGGTTTCAGCACGACCTTGATGCAATCTTCCTCATGATCGTTAAAGATCTTATAAACATCTGCCGCTCTCTCGAGCGGGACCTGGTGCGTGATGATTTCCGTTGGATCAAATTCACCAGCCGTAATCTTTTCAAACAGCATAGGCATGTAGTGGATGACAGGAGCCTGTCCCATCTTCAGAGTGATATTCCGTTCGAAAATATTGCCGAGCGGGAACATGTTGTACTTGGCGCCGTACACACCGGTGAGCTGGATCGTCCCGAATTTCCGGACGGCATCTAATGCGATTTTGATTGGACTAAGTGTTCCGCCTTGAAGCTTGAGCTTCTGTTCAATGGCCTCGATCGTGGACTTCTTGCCGTCCATGCCCACGCAATCGATGACAACGTCCGCTCCGCCTTTGGTCATTTCCCTTATATACTTGCCCACATCGTCGTAATCGTTATAGTCATCAAAATTGATTATTTCGACATTGTTCATTTTTTTCGCATGGTTGAGCCGATATGGGACATTATCGATTGCGATCACTCTCTTGGCCCCTCTCATCCATGCGAATTTTTGCGTCATCAGTCCAACAGGACCGCAGCCCAGCACGACGACCGTATCTCCTTGTTCCACGCCGGCGTTCTCTACACTCCAATAGGCGGTAGGGAGAACATCTGACATAAACAACAGCGCTTCATCCGGAAGTTCGCAGGACTCCGGTATGACGAACGGCATGAAGTTGCCGTACGGAACGTGAAGATATTCCGCTTGGCCCCCCGGGTAGTTGCCGTAACGTTCCGTGAAACCGAAATATCCGCCCGAATCGATGGCTGAATCTTTATTCGAATGATCACATTGACTTTCCATCTCGTGATGGCAATAGAAACATTGGCCGCAAGAGATATTGAATGGCAACACGACCCGGTCGCCTTTCTTTACCCTTGTGACACCAGGGGACACTTCTTCGACAATTCCCATAGGCTCATGTCCGATCACATAATCCTTGGCTGCCGGTAATGCTCCTTGATAGATATGAAGATCTGACCCGCAAATGGCTGTAGAGGTAATCCGCACAATAATGTCGTCAGACTTATGCAACTTCGGATCTGCGACTTCCTTAACCTGGATGTCCTTTGCTCCCTGAAACGTTACGGCTTTCATGTAATACCTCCCTGGATTATTACTGGTCAAATACAACAATACTTACCCTTTCATCAGAGTATAAAAACATACTGCCCAGAAAAGAGCAATGCAAAACACACATCCGATGTTATGTTGCAGCAAAAGACCGGGGAAGCCAGTCTTTTACCAAAAAAATATAAAAGGCGAATGCGATGACTAGTAGCGACTAAGAAGCATCTGTTCTGTATTTGAACAAAACACTTGGCAGCTGCTTAACCTTTCATAAAGATCTGCTTACATCGCAATAGACTCTACACAGCTGCCGAGGATAATCCTTAATCCAAAGACATCTGCCTGCGCCGCTAGCACAGAAAAATGAGCAGACCCGAGTTGCGGAGCCTGCTCTTTCGTGTAGGTTGAAGTATTGTTTCCCGTTTAAATGAAACTATTATTTAACAAGTTTCAAGTTTACTACACTACCAGTATGTGAATAGACATGACGTTGAATTACTTTGTTACGATATGATACTGTGTAAGAACTCTTCTTATTTACACTACCATAACGTTTGATTACTAACGGCTTTGTTTTTTTACAGATCGTATTCCAGCTACACTTCCAAGAATTCAATTCGCTCTTAGTAACCTTTGTGTAAAAAGGACCATAAATTGCTCCACCTGGAATAACTTCTGTTGCAGCGTTTACAGAAGGAGAAACAGCAGTACCTACTCCTGCAACAAGGGCACATGCCATAAATACTTTACCCATCTTTTGTTTTAAATTCATTTTCAAAACTCCTCTCGTGGTAGGACGATCTCGCCGTTGTTCTATTCACCAGTATTTTGTTTAATGAAACGGTAACTTCGTATGTAGTCGACACAGAATTCGCATAAAAGGGCTATTTTCAGCCCTTTAGCCCAAATTTATGATAAACCAACTCCAAAGGTATGAATATTTACGGTTGCAAAACCACGATTCTACTTGCAAAATAGTTTTATCCCATAAAGAACAGAAAAAACAGTTCACAACATGCAAAGAATGTTCTAGACTGTCCTGCTGCTTTCCATGACCGTGGAACCTCCACTTCTTCCTTGTTATAATATTGTTTTTTAAGTTAAAAGCCATATTATGTTTATTGAGATGTAAAACACTGGATCGACCAGTTCGGTCCGTTTGTCACGTAACAGGTGTTTTTTTCCCGATTCATCCTCGATCCATATCGCCTTAGTTAACTTCATCACATTACCATATTGAATAATGTACAAAATGGCATAGTAAAATACCGGCTGCCAAGAACACGCAGTCGGCTTTTATTGTGCACACGTACCGGCAAAAGTGCGACATGCGAAGGTGTTGCGGAAATGAACCAGTTACTTTTCACTATGGCTGTACATAGCTGTACATATATTTGAGCTTCAACAAAAGCTGGCCTAATGGGTCTCGACCGACGGACACTCGCAACGCGTTTTCTTTGCCGCTTACGTCGCCTACAGCGTTCATCCGAAACGTATCGAACCCGAAGCTTCCGCCGGACACGAAATGTACCTCCTCGGGCGACGACACGACAAAATCATCAATCCAGGCTTGATATTCCTGCTCCGAACGATGCCCCGGAAGTTGAATATAAAAGACCGAACCGATCCAATTCCTACCGTTCAAATCATATTGGGAAGAAGGCTCCACCGAGCGGTAAAAAGCCGCAACTTTCCCCTCCCGCGCCATATGACTCAAAAAGGCGTCCATCCAGTAGGCATTGCGGTTTAATCTGGATAAGCGGGCCGTTAACCGCTTAAGGTCAGGTGCCGGCAACTGACGGACGGTGAGCGGATCGGCACCCGCGTCCAGGAGCGACAACAGAGCAACCCACTTCTCACGATGTGATTCGCTTCTCAGCGTCCTACCAACGGCGACTAGATAACCTACATTAGCCAGCTCAAGGCCGTACTGCATGTACTTGATCCCGCTTTCTACACTGATCAGCACGACATGAGGCGGCAGTCGGTCCGCATACCTCTCGAACAACGGGTTAGCCACACTCGTCAGCGTCCGGTCCACGATGACATAAAGCGGCTGGCTCTGTTTGTGACAAGACAAGCCTTCAAATAGCCTCGCAAGATCAACTGCGGGCCTAACCGGCCAGCACATTCCAGGATCCACAAGCAAACAGCCGATAGGCTTGTTGGCCTCCACTTCCATATAGATCTCCGCCGGATCCAGTTCCAACGGGGTGATCATTAGCGTTTTGGCCAAGTCAACCCCTTCGCAATAGAAGCCTTTTTGATAATAAAATGGGAGGGTTTCACGTGTGAAGGTCTTATAAGCGATCAACGCAAGCTCCAGCGCCTTCATTCCCGATGTCGTCAGAAAACCGACACTCTGCTTACGAATGTCTGCAGACAACGAGTAAAATGCCGCCAGCGAAGCCTCCTCGTACTCCTTAACCGTCTCGCTGCCATAGCTGCGCATGTATGTGCCTTGCTCCTCCTGTGCAAAACCTGCCTCCTCGGGGACATCCGGAGGAGGATTCTTAAGTCTTTTACATGGAGATTGCCAATCGCTTCCCGCCACGATCGCACCAAGCTGCTTGAAAAGCGTTCGAATTTCATACTTCACAGCAAGGTAAGCGTTCAAATCGCATTCTTCCAGCTTGGTTTCATATCCGGCCACCTGCTTCTCCAACACGTCCGCCTGACGTGTAAAAGCCGCCCTCAGCTCCCGTTCGAACTGTCCATGCGGAAAAGCGCCCCGGTAAAGCTCCAGCACCCTCCGGATTTCCAAAAGCAGCCAGCGAAGCTCAGACAAATCTTCTTTTCTGTCGTCTAATTCTTTATGAAATAAAGTTAAATCCGTTTTGAAATGATTATTATGCAAAAAGTTTTTCCAGTCAAATTCATTATGAACGAACTCTATCGTTGTTTGGTCCTTCATCCCACTCAACACCCCATCCGAAGTATACTTGGATGAAGTTACTTTACCCGTATTCAGCCCCGATCAAGCATGACGACAACTCTCTCCTTGAATTATGGATTTAAAAGCGATGTTATGATGTTGGCCCCTTTTTTTAACATTTAATGATCGCTCCCTACATATAGAAAACACCTGCATGTGGTTATGCAGGTGTTTAAACAGCTGTGGTATATCATATGCCAAACCGCGTAGGATAATCGGGACATCTAAGATTCCTCTCCGCCGGCAATGTCGATCGACAGAAACTAATATCCGCCACATTATAGAATTATGTCTTTATAGTGTTTTCGTAATAGGTTATCGAGGCCTTAGTGACAGCCGCTAACAAGCGATCCTCATCCACAGGCTTAACTATAAAATCAAATGCGCCGGACAACACGGCTTCCTTAACCATCGCAGCTTGTCCCATCGCCGAAGTAATCAAGATTTTCGCATTCGGATCGACAGAACGTATGGCTTTAGTAGCCGCAATTCCATCCTTCCGTGGCATCGTAATATCCATAGTCACCAAATCGGGCTTGAGCTCGTTATATTTTAAAATGGCATCATCTCCGTCCACGGCTTCACCCGCCACCTCATGGCCTGCCGATTCCAAGATTTTCCGAAGCGTCATCCGCATAAATGCAGCGTCATCCACAATTAAAACCCTCACGATGTTTTATCACTCCTAATCCACGATTGCACCGCTCACACGCCTTTTCCGATGAATTGGCAAATTCCCGAAACCTCCAGAATCAAAGCAACTCTCCCATCCCCCAAGATCGTAGCACCCGAAACGCCGCCTGTCTTGCCCACATAAGCGCCCAACGATTTCACCACGATCTCCTGATTCCCATTCAGTTCATCTACCACCAATGCGATTCGCTTGTCGGCAGTGCCTACCACGACAACAGGCATCTGTTTACGTTCATCCTGTGTCCTTGGAATACGGAAATGATCGTGCAGCCAGACGACCGGCAGCACTTCTTCCCGAATGACAACCACAGGGTCTTTTTTGATTGTTTGAAAGGCCTCTATCGGCATACGAACAATCTCTATGACGCAGCTCATCGGCAGAATAAAGGTCCTTCCGCTTAACTTGATTAACAGACCGGTAATAATCGCCAAAGTTAACGGTAGTTTGATTTTAAACCGGGTCCCTTCTCCCGGTTTGGATTCAATATCGATTAGACCGTTCAGTTTTTCGATATGATTGCGGACAATATCCATTCCGACTCCCCGACCGGATATATCACTGACGGCTGCCGCAGTTGAGAAGCCGGGGCGGAATATCAGATAGACGGCCTCCCGGTCGGAAAGCTTCTGGGCTTCGTCCTCCGTAACGACGCCTTTACGGACAGCCGATTCCCTTATTCGCCCGGGGTCGATACCCGGCCCGTCATCTTCTACCGTTATGACCACTTGGTTCTCTTCGTGTGCAGCAGTAATTCGCAGTATCCCTCTGGAAGGTTTCCCGACTCTTATTCGTTCCGCCGTCGTCTCCATCCCATGGTCCACCGCATTTCGGATTAAATGAATAAGCGGATCTCCAATTTCTTCAATGACCGTTCGATCCAGTTCGGTTTCACTTCCCCCAATGATCAATTCGATCTCTTTGTTCAATGACTGTGCTAAATCCCGAACCATTCGCGGAAACCGATTGAATAATTGCTCAAGCGGAAGCATGCGTACCTTCATGACGCTTTCCTGCAATTCCCCGATCACCCGGGAGACATGATCGGATACTTGCCCCAGTTCAGCCACCGTATCATCAGTCGTATAACGATGGTTTAATATATTTCCAACTTGGCTCATCCGAGTTTGATCAATGACAAGCTCTCCCACCAAGTTCATCAGATGCTCCAACCGTTCCACATCCACCCGGATCGTTTGCGGTTTCCGCTTCCCCTCTCCGGCAGCGGGCATGTTATCGTTTTTTTGAGAATTCATATGAATGCCTACTGTAGCTTCAAGGGGGTTACTTTCATTCATTTCCGCCAGGTAGAGAGAAGCCTCCGCTTCAGCCACATCCAAGAAGGATAGGAGGACATCTTGAATTTTCGATGCTTCAGCTTGAGAAGCTAGCAGAATAAGGAATTGTTCGTACACACTGTCGTCTTCTTCACGCAGATTCTCCGATGAGGGATCGCTATACAGAACCTCACCAATTGAACAAAGCTGTTGTAAGATCACAGCGGCACGAACCGATTTCATTACGCATTCAACGGTGAGCCTGACACGTACGACAAACACGCGAGACCCCTTTTCTTGTAATTGTACAGCCTTCAAGACGATATCCGGGCCAATCCTGGTTTGAAATGAAGAGGCCTGTTCATTAGTGATTACCGTATCTTGCCTGAACTGGTTTTTCGGCTTTATGGCACGCCTCAGTTCCTCCAATAATGGAGATATCTCTGTTGAGATGGCTTCTCCGGCAATAAACTCTTCTCTCAATATTTGCAGATGATCCAGGCAATTAAATAACAAATTGATCATTGCGCCTGTAACACGCACTTGCCGATTGCGCACTTGATCCAAGAGATGCTCCATTTCATGCGTCAGCTGCTTCATCTCTTCGAAACCCATCGCAGCAGAAGAACCCTTCAACGTGTGCGCTGCCCGAAATAAGCTTTGAATCGTTTCCCCCGATTCCCCGGCTTGCTCCAGATGCAATACGTCCTGATCCATGATTTGAAGCTGTTCTTCGACCTCGTCCAAAAATACGCTTTTGAGCTCGGACATATATAACGGATTCATCATACTTCCTCCTATACCCGAAGGATCTCTTCCAGTTTCAATATGCTGACCAACCCGGTGTCGGTACATCCGATCCCCGCAAAAAAGGAGCCATTCACGCTGCCGATTCGTTCCGGTGGAGGCTGTATGTCCGCAAAGCTCGTGACTTGATTCACTTGATCCACGACGATCCCCACCATCTCCTCGGCATAATTCACCACAACAATTCGGGTTGTCTTCGTTGGGGCCTTTTCCGGTAATCCAAATCGATTGCGCAAACCAATGATCGGCACAATACTACCCCGCAAATTAATGACACCATTCAAATATGATAAGCTATTAGGAATTTCGGTAATATCCTGCATCTTGATAATTTCATGAATTTCGTAGATTCTAAGCGCATATCTTTCTTTGCCGATGCCCACCTCTATGTACTGTTCATCCCGATTTTTTTCCATGAAAATTCACCTTCTTTATGTTCAGTGGTGGTACCCCAATCTGGTTAGATTGGGGTTGATTTAAACCATTCAAGTTGAGCGGATTAGTTAATTTTGAAAATCATAACCGTATTGTTCAGTTCTTCCGCCAGTTGCGATAGAGATTGAGCGGTGGACGCTGTTTCCTCGCTGCTGGCGGCCGACTCTTCGGTCGTTGCGGAGATGCTCTCAATCGATAGCAGCACTTCGGAGGACTGTGCGGCCTGCTCTTCGCTGGCGGCGGCAATTTCAGTAACTTTATGGGCGGTTTCATTAACCATGGACAGGATGTTGTCAAACGCTTCTCCTGTTTTCTGAGACGATATAACACCATCACCTACAGCTTTTACGCTTTGCTGGGTGTTTTCCTGCATTCCCTTAATAATGGAAGTGATCTGCTTGGTCGCTTCACTGCTGCGTTCGGCTAATTTGCGGACTTCATCGGCAACTACCGCAAAGCCCCTCCCCTGATCTCCAGCACGAGCCGCTTCAATCGCTGCGTTCAAAGCAAGCAGATTGGTCTGATCGGCGATATCGTCAATCACTTCAATAATTTCCCCGATCTTATTGGAGTCTTCCTCCAGCCTGGATACTTGCTGATTGACCAAATTCATCCCGTCAATGGAAGAGCGAACCACTTTCCCTCCATCCTGAGCAATCCCCATTGTTTTATTGGACAATTCCGAGGCTTGCTCTGCACTTTGAGCCACCGAATTGATGGCTGTAGACAATTCCTTGAACAGTTCGGACATCGTTTGCGCCGCAGTGGCCTGACTGTTGCTGCCGCTGGCAATCTCTTCCGTGGAGGCAGAAATTTGTTGTGCCGCTGCCGATACACTTTCCGCTGAAGCCAGAATGCCCCCGACGGTTGATCTTAAGCTTAACACCATGTCGTTAATTGATTTTGCTAAAATTCCGATCTCATCCTTGGTATCGATGTCCGTCGTTTCCCGCAAATCTCCCTTAGCCACCTTTGTGACTAATTCGACGACCTTGTTAAGAGGACTGGAGATAATTCGGGAAATGTAAATCCCTAAACCTATACTGATGACAAATGAAATGATAATGACAGAGATCGTGATAAATTGTGATGATGTATACACTTCCTTTGAATCGGCATATGCTGACTCTGCAACTTTCACATTGATATTGATAATTTCATTCAACGCATGATCCAATTCGTCACCCACTGCCGACAAATCGCCGGATAGCAGCTCTCTGAACTCATCATCCCGATTCGCATAGCTTAATTGCATCGCTTGATCGAATAACGGATTATATGCCTGCCAAGCGGAACTAAATTGTTGGACAGCCCGCTGCTGCTCCGGAGTTAAATTGCGCCCGCTGTATACATTGATTTTAGCTTCTATCTCTTTCCTGATTTCTTTGACTAGATCGTCGTACTTATCTTTCCCTGCACTGGTTTCCTCTCTTCCAATATCCCGAATGGCTATCCGCATCTGCTGGAACGCGATTCGTACTTCCGACATGTTTTTAACGGGTTGAAGCCTTTCGTGATACATATCTTCCAAGCTGGAATTAACCGTTCCCATGTTCGACAATCCAAAAAAACCAACACATGCTAAAATAATCGAAACCATAACAAAAGCCGTGATCAATTTCACGGATGTTTTTAAATCATAAAACCACTTCATCATCGTTTTCCTCATCTCATATCCATTTTAGTTTAATTTAAAACAAATCCATATCCACATTCCCTAATACCGCTTCCATATGGACCAGAGCGATAATCAATTCCTCATGATGGTACACTCCCCTCATCCAGCCATTCTCAGACCGGTAAGGGGGCGGACTAATATACTGTTCCGGCAATAACATTACCTTGTCCACTTCATCTACCACAATACCGATTTCCTTGCCTTTGGCATGTATAACAATAATGCGGGTTTTGGAATCTAACTCTTTTTCCGTTTCCAGAAAAACGCGATGCAGACTAATAATCGGGATTACTTTTTCCCTGAGATGAATCATTCCTAAGACCTCTCGCTGCGAATTGGGCGTCCAATTAACCGTTTGCATTCGGATGATTTCCGAAATTTCTTGAATAGGAAGGCCATACATACTTTTATTAATGGTAAAAACAGCAAATTGTTGATTTATAAAGCTCATTCTTCCACCCCCTTTCAACAAAAAAATCCTCCCGAAATAGGAGGACTTTCATCTCATTTCGGTAACTGGCTGGCGTAACATCATTTCGATGTGTTGTAGCCCCTATAGCTTTGCGACCCTATTTTTCAATAGGTGTGCCTTTTCGATTGTTTTTCGAACTCATGGGTGCTTCATGGCCTTAGGAATAGTACAATAGTATTCGTACAATTCATGTTGTTCGAAAAAAAAGGAGGAAAATTTATATATGCAGCAACAATTGTATCTGCCTAATAAGGCTCTGGTTCTTGAAGAAAATAACGCATCTTATTCGGATGACCAGATTGTTGCTATGTTTTTAGCCACAGCTCAACGTTCAGATTACACAATAAGGAATTATAAAAATGCGATAAGAAAATTCAAACTATTCATTGGAGATAAATCACTAAACGACGTCACATGGAGGGAAATTGAGGTTTACAAAATGGGGTTAATCAAAGGTATTTTCAATAACAAACCGAACGCTCCAGCAACTGTCGCCATTCATCTGGCACCACTGCGTTCCTTATTCAAATGGGCTAGTGATCCTAATATCGGGATTTTTGACCATAATCCTACTACATGTGTTCGTAGTCCCAAAATATCTGTTACCAGCAAAAATCACTACTTGACCAAACGAGAGGTCATTACATTATTAGAGCAGCTAAAAAGACAGGGATTTCGTGATTATGTCATTGGATTAACCCTTGTATTACTCGGATTGAGAGTGTCGGAATTAGTCTCCATTGAATGGGGACATTTCCATACCGATCCTGAAGAAACGACCAACTGGTTAACTGTGATTAACGGAAAGGGAGGAAAACAACGTGAAGTAAAAGTACCGGGGATGCTGTGGAACCTAATTGAAGAATTATATCGTCAAGGACAACAGGCGGGTTACAATCCGATTCAAGATAAACGAATATTCCCCTTTTCTGTAAGACTTATAGAAAAAATTATTCAGAAAGCACGTGAACAATGTGAATTTGAAAAGAAAGTGACTCCCCACTGGCTTAGACATACCAATGCAACTTTAGCCTTGCTCAATGGAGCTTCTTTGCAGCAAGTTCAAGAAAATCTTGGACATACACATATTAATACCACACAACGATACCTTCATACAGTGGGGCAGATAAATAAAGCAGCACCCGATTATGTTGCAGACTGTTTCAAAAATAAATATTAGTTAAATAGAACTATTTAATTACAAAAAAATCTATTGTTAAAATAGTTATTTCGGATTATAATACGCATGAACTACCTAAGAATAATGTCGCATAAGATATGATTGTGTCGAACAACATGAATTGTACGAATACCATTTTAGTCCTAAAAGAACCAAAGATTAGTTCTTAATGACTATATTCTGCGAACTTTTGAATGATCTGCACTTCTCTGAACTTGTTATCCCAAGAGCTTGACCTCCAGATCATGCTAGTATTCCCACTTTGGACGGCCATCTCTGCCTTACCGCCGCAGCCTCATCTACTCACTTGTCTTGGGATTCCTCATTCACCGGGTCCGTAAAAAAATGTGTCCCGTCTTCTTATGACCCTTATTTTTTATTTTGATTCATCAAAAGGATGCGAGTCAAGCCCACTTTCTATTCATTGTTTCAGGACATACCGCTAATATAAAGCGACTAAATGTTTGTGGGCAACAAAATGTTTCCATATAAAAAAAGCTATCCCAAATTTTATAATAGTTTGGGATAGCTTGATCAGGCATAAGACTCTAATAGCCTTATGTATCAAGTTTTTCAAACCGATTGTACCAATGTTCTGTTCATTGTTGGTTTGTTATTGCATTAGATTCGGTTGCATGTTTGCCGATATTTGCGCTTGTTGCATCTGCTGCATCGTCAAGACGATCGCCTGCTGAATTTGGTGAAGTTCTCGAAGTTGTGCCTCGGCTTGAGTTTGAACTTGATTTTGAGCGTAATGGAGACGTTCCGTTAAATATTGAAGGTGTTGACCGATTTGCTGCATCTGCTGGGCGAAGTTGCTTACCCCTGCCTGAGTCAGCATTCGCTGTATGCTCACATCGACCGAAGGGTTTTGCGGCATCACTTTCTGAGAAGAAAAGTCTTCTCTATGCATATTCGGCTCTTGGATACGTACTGGCATTTGCTGAAATCCCACGCCTTGTTGCTGCGAATTCTGCTGCATAAAATATCCTCCCAATGGCTTTAGTCATTATTCACTTAAAATATCCCAATCACAAATATTTAATGCAGCATAATAAATGTTCACTTCTTTTTCTCGGCGATTTCAGGGGAAAGAAAACTAAAATAAAAACCAGTACCATAAGAGGTGCTGGTTTTTAATATAACGAATTAACGTGCGAAGATATGGTTACCGATTTTCAACTCTTGCGGACGCGTCCAAATCCATGCGCTCGTTGCCGTTATCGGATTAAAGTAATAGAGCGAATTCTTCGTCGGATCCCAACCGCGAACGGCGTCGAAGGCTGCTAAATATGCGCTGCGGTCCGGTGTTAACCAATATTGTCCATCATCTACAGCAGTAAAGGCTCTTGGCTGGAAAACAACACCTTTAATGGTATTCGGAAATAAAGGCGACTGTATCCGATTCATGACTACCGCTCCTACTGCCACCTTCCCCATGTAAGGTTCCCCGCGGGCCTCACTGTGTATGACGCGGGCCATGATATCGATGTCTGCCCGATTTAAACTATATTTTTTAAGCATAGCCCAGGTGCGTTCCCCAACAACGCCGTCTGCTGGCAGGCCGTAATTTTTTTGGAAACTGCGAACTGCGGAGGCTGTGTGTGCCCCGTATTTTCCGTCAAGGGGTTGTTTATAGTGCCCCAAAACCTTTAATCGGTACTGCACATCCCACACATCCCCATTGGAACTGCCCATCTTGAGCGATGGCGCGGCATTCGTGTGATCCGCATGCACCGCAAATGAAAAAAGTATAAGGAATGAGAAAAGGATGGCTATCGTCCATGTTTTCACTATATGATCGTCTCCTTTCTTCCTTTTTCATTGTACCGGGGGGCCGTAGAGTGTAACAACCCACATTTATTGGAAATTAATTGGGAATAAATAACGTAATCCACATAAACTGCTTCGTAAATTGCTTCGTTCAGTTGCATTGCCTATCTTTCCAACCGCGATAAAATAGAGGCAGCATTAAACTTGGCACCCGTCCTTTTTTGTGTATCGTAACCCGTTATAATTGTTCTGCTTGCCGTTTTACCGAGGGTGAGTTACAATTATTCTTTCAAACGTTATCAAGTAAGCAAGGTGACTCCATAGACTAAAGAGCGCGTAGGTGATTAGTATGATTGAGATAAAAATTTCCAAACTTAGCAATGGGGAGTTCAATAGAGGGGTGTTTGCGACACAAGATATTTCAAAGGGTGCTCTTATACATGAAGCACCGGTCATTCCTTATCCTAATGAGGACCATGATTTCATAGAGAAAACAATACTTGCAGATTATGTGTATGAGTATGGAGCTAACCACACGGCCATCCTCTTAGGATATGGCAGTTTGTTTAACCATTCATATACTCCTAATGCCACGTATGATATTAACTTTAACAATCACACATTTGAATTCTATGCCTATACAGATATAAATGCAGGGGATGAGATACTAATCAACTATAATGGTGAAGTGGATTGCGACGATCCTCTATGGTTTAATGAAGAAGATGAGGCTGAAGTAGACTAAAAACACAAAAATGCAGTTCACTTCTCATGGGAAGCGGACTGCATTTTGTAATTGGTGATCGGTGGCGACGCCTGCGCAAGGATCATTTGAATCATTCTATTTCCAAAATACACCCAAAAGCTTTACCAAATGTCCTCTAAATGAGCCCGGTCAAAAAGAACGATCACCGTTTAGAGGCGGTTACCTTGTTTTAATTACGATTTAGCGGATAAAAAATGACGTCGATCGGGAATGCCGATCCCGAGGCCGGAGAAAATTCCAGATCCAGTGACGGCTCGGTCCCATTCGTCCTAGCAATGATCGTATACCCCTGATAATCCATCATGACTCCCGACGGCGGGGTTTGAACGATTTTTCCATTCACAATGAACGGTCCTCTAAACACGCCGCCGCGCGGGAGAATCAGCACGGACATTTTCGGCGGAGCATCAATGTGGATTTTGTATACCACACCGTAGTTACCCAGATTGAGCGAAGGCTCTTTGCTGAAAAAATCTGTTCCAGTAACAAATTGATCCGATGTACCATCCCCGATAGCGAAGCTGGAAGGCCTCTTGATCGCGGAAGCATCGATGGTCCATTGAACTTCTGAACCGCTGAACGTTCCTCGTACATTCCCTTTGTAAGCCAATCTTGGGAATGAGGCGATCGTTTCGAGTCCATCTTCCTGCTCCATGGCTACGAAGGAAAAGTATACCTCACCATCCGTCTCCACATCATACAGTACATTCATTCCTTGTCCCGGGTAGAAATCAGGCATTGCTTAATAATAAGCCGTTTCGTACGGCCTAAGCACCATCGTTTCCACAGCTCTCTTTCCTTGCAGAAACTCAATCGTCGGTTCATTCCCCATCAAGTTGGCGTAGATCGAAGGATATACCTCCCCTTGATTGGTCGTCTTGATCGTAACGCTGCGGGTCGGATCGCTATTTCGTACAACGATGGCAAATTTCATTTTTCGATCCATACCGTTGGCATGGGTTGCATACAGCCGTGCTTTCCCGTTTACTTTCTCCTGGTATAAAAAGCCCTTCTCCGTAAACGTCTCCGGACTATCGCTTACAATCAGAGGACGGTCCGCAGGCTTCTGCTCTTGTTTGGGAATCTGGGGGATTTCGCGCAAATTTTTGCGAAGCACCGCTTCTTCCTCTCGAACGTAGGTTCCTACAGGCTCGTGATATACCTTGTGCTCAAATTTGTCTAAGTAAGGCTTGTCCTTTACGAGAATATTGCGGGAATATGTAGTGCTGATATTGCCCTAGGCTGTCTGTTACTGTGAGAGAAACCTTGTACAGGCCCGGAGTAAAAATCGCATGCGCATTACCGATCCATTGGATGTCCGTTAGTTTCGTTCCCTTCGGATCGTAGCTGAGATTGCTGTAATGTATCGGTTCGCCGATCCGGTACGATTCCTTATCCACGGTGAATTTGGCAACAGGCTTGACGTTCGGCGCGGCATCGTTCGTAAACAGCGTTCGGTTCGCCGCCGGCTTTACATACCGCAACTCGACTCGTTTCAGCTCCTGATCGACCTTGGCATGAAAAGAAATATATTGCTGCAGCGAGGTCAATTCAATGTATAGCCGATCACCCTGAAGGACCGCATCGGTACCCCATTTGCGGCTTGCACCGTTCTCAAGTACCGTTTGGTCGGCAAGTGAGTACTCCAGAAACGCCTTCGGCGTCGTGATTTGCACCGCCTGCTTCTCTCCATCCCACTTAACAGGAATACCTAACCAGCCGTTCAGCTCCGCAGCAGGCAAGTAATATCTTCCGTTCTGTTCAAGCGTTGTGACTTGGGTTTGTGTTTTCGACCCGTTAATATAGACTACCGTATTGCCGGGATAAAGTATCAGGTGGCTAACCTCCGGGCCGGCCGCGGCCTGCCCGCTTACGGCCCCCAAAGAGAAGACCGTAGTTAGTGTAAGCAGCAGTTGACGTAATGGTTGCATCAGCTATGTAATCCTTTCTATCTTTATTTCTTTTCTTCTAAAGGATAGAATATCCATTCGATCGGAGACGTGCGTCCAGGGGCGGCCAACCATTCGATATGCACGGCGGATTCCCATCCCTCCGCTCGATAGACCACAAAGGCGCCGTCCTGATCTGTCAAGCCTCCTTGAGGCAAAGTCAGCACATGGCCATTGACTCTTACGACACCGTTGACATAGCCTTCATTCGCTCGAAATGCAATGACGGATTGGCGCGGATGATACAAATGCAAGGAATACACAGTACCTCTATCGGAGGTCTGAGGAGTGTCTAGCGTCCATTTGGACAACACCGGCATACTCTTCCCATCGATATCCGCATCCAGGCGAATTTCTGAAGTATCATATACGGCCTTGACGACACTTATTTTGGAATAGGAGCCATAGGGCTTTATTGTTTCGCCCGCCTTGATTACAACAAATTCGATTTCTGCTTGGCCAACCGCTTCTATGTCTTGAATCACTGCAAAGTCTTGCCCAGGCTCAAGAGAGACTTGCTTTAATACCGCCGTCCCCCCCCCCGGTTTCACCTCAAAGCTTTCCTCCAAGACCGGCTGGGTCATAAAATTGACCGCCGCTTCTCTCACATTAGCCTGATGTAAGACGGTCGGCTGAAGCAGTCCTTCACGCGTGATATATACCGTTCACGGATTGCTGCCCAATAAGTCCTGTATTTCGGATTACATCGCTTTCCCCGCTGATTATTCACGCTCTCTCCGTGGATCTCGTCACAATAGCAGATAGCTGAGGAGCGCTAGATAGCGTGCGATTCCATGGTTTCGATTCATCCTTGATTACTGCGCCGGCAGGCTTGGTATGCCAAGGAAACTCCGATGCGGTTAAGTAGGGTTCATCCGTCACCTTCACGCTCTGAACCTCAGTCTCGCTCCAATTCCCGCTGCCATCACGCTTCTGCAAGGAAACGGAGTAGGTCCCCGGTTCAAAGAAGGCCTGCTTGTTACCGGACCATCGATATTCTGGAAGACCCTTGGCATCGGGGTCATAGCTCAAATCAATATAAAAGATCGGCTCACCGAGCCGATAAGACGACTTGTCGGTAACAAAAATAGCGATGGGACGTGAATTGGGCTAGGTGTCCTCGGAGTAGTTTGACTCACGATAGGCGGTATCCATCTGCTGTACGTAGGCTAAGTCCACACGGCTAGGATTCGGTTGAAATGCGTATTGCACCTGTAGGTACTGCGCGATCCAACTCAGCTTTACCAACAGTGCTCCTTCACTAATAAAGGATGTTTCCTTCAAAGGCATCGATGCTCCGTTGACACTGACCGTTTGACGCTCCAAATCCCACTCCAAATAGGCGCTTGGCGTGGTAAGTCCCGCCGTCTTTCGTTCCTCGTTCCACTTCGTCGCCAGTCCAAGCTGCTTTGAAGCCCAACGAATCGGTATGTAGAAGTTTCCGTCCACGATTTGAGCCGCTGCCTCTAAAGATCAGCCGAGCCATTGACAGCCGCGGATATTTGTTTGTCTTGAAATTGCAAGTGCAGCTTGGTACCGGACACTTGTGCTGACACCGTCTGCTCCTGGGCCGCCAAAAGTGCTAAGAGCAGGGTAAAAGAGTTGGTGCGAGCTAACTGGGCTAAGCTGCATAAATTGCCGCATGCAAGCAACGGCCAATTATGCGGTCGTCGGCGGTTGGAGCAAGCCTAAACATCATTCTGCTTGAGCTGCTGAGGAAGCAGAAGCTTACGGTGGCTGACTTGCAAAGGTTTTAGAATCACACATTCTGTGTAAAAAAGTAAGTAACACTCCAATTTGAAAGGAGTCATAAACCATGCCGAATGAAGTAAAGCTGGAGCCCGAAGCGCAAAAATTCGTGGAAGCCACGGCAAATCCACCGTACCTGTACGATCTGGGACCCGAGAAAGGCCGAGAGAAAGTGGATGAGGTACAGTCGAGCCCTGTCACAAAGCCGGACGTTGAACTCGAGGAGCGTACGATACCGGGCGGACCAAACGGAGATGTGTCGGTAACGATCCTGAAGCCGAAGAACGCCCCGGCGCTGCTGCCCGTTATCGTCTATATCCATGGTGCCGGCTGGGTATTCGGCAATGCGCACACCCATGACCGGCTGATCCGCGAGCTGGCTGTGGGATCGCAATCCGTGGTCGTGTTTCCGAATTACAGCCTTTCCCCGGAGAACAAATATCCAACTGCGATTGAGGAGATCTATGCCGTCGTCAAGTGGGTCGCTGAGAGCGGCAGGGAGATTGGCGCCGATCCTTCCAGGCTGACGGTCGGCGGAGACAGCGTTGGCGGCAACATGACCGCTGCCGTCACGCTGATGGCCAAGGATCGCGGAGGCCCCGCCATCCATAAGCAGCTGCTGTTCTATCCGGTAACGGACGCCTCGTTCGATACGGATTCCTACAAGCAGTTCGCAAAAGGTTATTTCCTGAGCCGAGAAGGGATGCAATGGTTCTGGGACCAGTACACGACCGACCCCGAGGAACGGGCCCAGATCACGGCGTCGCCGCTCCGCGCCTCGACCGAACAGCTAAAGGGGCTGCCGGAGGCGCTCGTCATTACCGGCGAAGCCGATGTCCTGCGTGATGAGGGAGAAGCCTATGCCAACAAGCTCCGCGAAGCCGGCGTGCGCGTGACGGCAGCACGCTTTCAAGGCATCATCCACGACTTCGTCATGCTGAATGCGCTGGCCGAAACCGCCGCTGCGAGAGGCGCGATGGCGTTGGCGAACGCCTGGCTGAAGGAAATCTGAACAGAACGATTCCGTACCATTACCAATGGCATGGCTTAAGCCACTTACACCACATTAGGGAGCTGTAAGTGGCTTTTTGATATCCGCCTACAGTCTCTAAGTAGAATGGGCGGCAATAACAGTGAGTCCAACGGCATTGTCGTAATTTTGCGGCTTTCTGCCTTAACGATTGGATTTTAGAAAACCGAATTGATTGGAAAATTTACACAACAAAGAAACCTCCATGTTGTGGAAGTTTCTGTTAATCATAATGTTATGTTCCCGTTCTGAGCGCTATCTTGAAGATCATCCATCGCCAATAAGCCTCACGGCAATCTTCTTACACGCGAGTGAGAATCCTTTGATCCAAGTCTGCAATGGTATTACTGCCGGAAAGAGCCATGGATACATCCAGTTCACCCAACACAGTGTCCAGCACGCTTGCAACGCCTTGTTCCCCCGCAACCGCCAAGCCTAGCATGAACGGACGGCCGATCAAGACTGCATTTGCCCCCAAAGCAATCGCTTTTACAACGTCAGAGCCCGTGCGAACGCCGCTATCCAATAGAACAGGAATCCGTCCAGTCACCACTTCTGCGATCCGAGGCAATGCATCCAAGGCAGAGATAGCCCCATCAAGCTGGCGGCCGCCGTGATTGGATACAATGATACCGTCTACGCCATGCTCCAGAGCAAGCTTTGCATCTTCCGGATGAAGTATGCCTTTTAACAAAATCGGAAGGCGCGTATGCTTACGCAAAAAAGCAATGTCGGCCCAGTTCAATGCCGGATGATAGATACTCCGAAAAATTTCTTCAACTGCTTTCTCTGGGGTGACTTCTGACAAACGCGAGCAAAACACAGGGTCCTGAATATAGTTAGCCAGCCCCTTACCTTCCCGAAGCGGAGAATACCCATTACGCAAATCTCGGCGTTTCCAACCTTGCATGATCGTGTCTACCGTTAGTACAATCGCTGAGTAACCTGCTGCTTCCGCCCGATTTACCATGCTTGCGGACACTTCACGATCATTGGACCAGTAGAGCTGGAACCAACGGGGAGCTTCTCCCATCGATTGTGCAATCTGTTCTAACGAATAAGAGGAAACCGTGCTGACTATAAGAGGCACTCCTGCTGCCGCAGCTGCCTTGGCTGTCGCAAGCTCGCCATCCGGATGAGCAATGGCTTGCATGCCGACTGGCGCCAATAAAACCGGAGCACGCAGCTGTTCATCAAAAAGCGTGATTTGCACCGAACGTTTGGATACATCCCGCATCATCCGTGGTACAATGGCCCAGCGAGAAAACGCCTTAACGTTGGCTGCCAACGTCTCCTCCGCTCCAGCCCCGCCAACGATATAATCAAACGGTCCATCTGCCAAAATGTCCTTTGCCTTCTGTACCCAATCTTCAAATGACACAGGAAGTGATTTCGTATTCTTGTCCACTCTAGTAAATAGTAGGGTTTCATTATTTTCCCTTGCTGATGTCATGATGCTCTTCCTTTCCCTTGGTTAGCAAACAATAGGTAGTCTCGTCTCTATAATGCTTGCACACCTTCAAGTGATGTCGTATATCTTCAATCCCCTTAAACTTACTGTCGAACTACTATATTCGTGCAGCAACGTTGATTATTCTACAAATAACCTAATAATCCTGCTTCATTAATCATTAGGTATGAGATTAGCATGATGACCTTGGTTGAAACGAACATTTCCCGCCGCACGATCGTCATTCGGCATTCCACCTTCGGCTCACTGATAATCTACGTTCCCTTTCTGGCGTCGTTGTGTTCACTGGCTGTTCTCGAGGAAATGATTCATCTCATCAACAGGAAATGGGTAATCAGGCTTGGAGGATCTGCCCGTTGGACTTAACAGGGCTTTTGTACGTGCAAAAACAATAAAGCTTCGGCAACTAAGTTGCCGAAGCTTTATTCGTTATGGCAGCAAAGTGCTGCCCATCAAATAACGATCTATTTCTCTCGCCGCTTCCCGACCTTCGTTGATAGCCCAAACGATCAAGCTTTGCCCACGGCGCATGTCACCGGCGGCAAATACTTTATCAACATTCGTACGGTACTTACCATAATCGGCCTTCGCGTTTGAACGGTTGTCGCGTTCTACACCCAGTTGGTCTAGCAGATCGCCTTCCGGCCCTGCGAAGCCCATTGCCAGCAGTACAAGTTGTGCGGGATACACCTTTTGGCTGCCAGGCACCTCCACCGCGACAAAGTTGCCTTCGCTGTCTTCCTGCCATTCGATAATGGCGGTGTGAAGCTCCTTAACGTTACCGTTCTCGTCACCCACCAATTTCTTGGTGGTGATGAGAAACCGTCGCGGATCTTCGCCATGTACGGCAGCCGCTTCTTTGTGGCCGTATTCAACCGTGAACACCTTTGGCCATTCCGGCCATGGATTATTTACCGCACGCTTTTCAGGAGGCTTCGCACGGTGCTGGAACTGCGTTACGCTGTTAGCCTTGTGGCGCACGGATGTGGCAACACAGTCCGTACCCGTATCGCCTCCACCGATGACGATGACGTCTTTCCCTTCGGCATTAATAAATTGGCCGTCCTGATGGTTCGAATCCAGTAAGCTCTTCGTGTTCAAGCTCAGGAATTCCATCGCCGGATAGACCCCTTTCAGCTCGCGACCCTCTACTTGAAGTTCCCTGGGACGTGTAGCTCCGCCGCACAATACGATCGCATCGAATTCAGCCTTCAGAGTATCGACAGAAATGTCCTTGCCGACTTCGGTATTCGTTACGAACTGGACACCCTCAGCCGCAAGCAAATCCACCCGGCGCTGGATGATATGCTTCTCCAGCTTCATCGCAGGTATACCGTACATCAGCAGTCCGCCGATACGGTCAGAGCGCTCATAGACGGTAACGGTGTGGCCTGCTTTGTTAAGCTGCGCCGCTGCTGCGAGACCAGCTGGTCCGGAGCCGACGACGGCCACTTTCTTCCCCGTACGAATCGCAGGCGGTTCAGCTACGACCCAGCCTTCCTCAAAACCTTTGTCGATGATGGCCTGCTCGATGCTCTTGATCGAGACGGCGTCACCGATTAAGCCGACCGTGCAGGATCCCTCACACGGAGCGGGACAGACCCGCCCTGTGAATTCAGGAAAATTATTTGTTTTATGCAAACGATCCAACGCTTCTCTCCAGCGTCCGCGGTATACGAGATCATTCCACTCGGGAATGAGGTTGTTCACCGGGCAGCCGGAGACGCTGCCGCTCATATTTTTGCCGGTATGACAGTAAGGAATGCCGCAATCCATGCAGCGAGCTCCTTGCAAGCGTAATTGCTCTTCCGGAAGCTTGATGTAGAATTCCTTCCAGTCTTTTACCCGCTCAAGGGGCTGTCGCTCTCTCGAGTCTTCCCGCACATGTTCCATAAATCCGGTTGGCTTACCCATTTTGCTGCCCTCCATCCATCCTTATGCTTAGCCGTAGTTAGTTTCCGCCAACACGGGCCAAATCTTTTCTGTTCTCTTCAAAAGCAACCATTACAGCTTCCGACTGACTAAGCCCGGACCTCTTCATCTTTTCGATGGAGTTAAACATTCGCTTGTAGTCCTTCGGAATGACTTTTACGAATTTCCAAATGTATTCATCCCACGCAGTCAGCACACGGTGCGCCACAGCACTATCCGTAAACGTAGCATGATGCTGGATCATGCCTTTCAGTTCATTGATCTCGAACGTTTCTTCAACAGTCTCTAGGTGCACCATATCTTTGTTGCAGCGGGAGGCAAAGGTACCATCCTCATCGAGGACATATGCCGTTCCGCCAGACATCCCTGCCGCGAAATTGCGTCCTGTTGGCCCGAGTACGACCACGCGACCTCCGGTCATATATTCGCAACCATGATCCCCTACACCTTCGACAACCGTACGTACGCCCGAATTCCGCACGCAGAAGCGTTCTCCTGCTCTACCGCGGATGTAAGCTTCTCCTCCCGTCGCTCCATACAAAGCCACGTTGCCGATGATGATGTTTTCTTCTGCGATGAAAGACGACTGTTCCGAAGGGAAAACAATGAGCTTTCCGCCGGAAAGTCCTTTACCGACATAGTCATTGGCATCGCCTTCGAGCGATAGGGTAATTCCTTTCGGCACGAAAGCGCCGAAGCTTTGACCCGCAGAACCTCTGAAGTGAAGACGGATCATATCGTGCGGCAGCCCTTCCGCCCCGAATTGGCGAGTAACTTCGCTGCCAAGAATCGTTCCGGTAACGCGGTTCGTATTGCGGATTGGCAGGATGGCATGCACTCGATCCCCTTTTTCCAGCGCCGGTTTGGCGATGTTAAGGAGCTTCTGCATATCAAGTGATTTGTCGAGCCCGTGATCCTGCTCCATTTGTTTAAATCTTCCAATGTCCTCGCCTACTTCCGGTTTATGCAGCAGCGGAGACAGGTCGAGATTCTTGGCTTTCCAATGTCCGGACAAGTCGGACGATTCCAGGTACTCTGTGCGGCCGATCATCTCATTCAACGTGAGGAAGCCGTATTCGGCCATCAATTCGCGGACATCCATTGCGACGAAACGCATAAAGTTTATAACATGCTCCGGTTCCCCGGTAAAGTTTTTTCTCAGTTCCGGGTTTTGCGTCGCAACGCCAACCGGGCAAGTGTCCAAATGACACACTCTCATCATGATACAGCCAAGAGCAATGAGCGGCGTCGTAGAAAAACCGTACTCTTCGGCACCCAGTAGAGCGGCGATGATCACATCACGCCCAGTCATCATCTTGCCATCCGTCTCAAGCATCACTCGGCTTCTAAGGTTGTTAAGCATCAGTGTCTGATGCGTTTCGGCCAAACCCAGCTCCCAAGGCAATCCGGCATGGCGGATTGATGTTTGTGGTGAAGCGCCTGTACCCCCGTCGTAGCCGCTGATCAGGATCAGGTCAGCCTTACCTTTAGCGACCCCTGCGGCGATCGTGCCGACCCCGACTTCGGAAACCAGTTTCACGCTGATCCGGGCCTTAGGGTTGGCGTTCTTCAGATCATGAATCAGCTCTGCCAAATCCTCGATCGAGTAAATATCGTGATGCGGAGGAGGAGAGATCAAGCCTACACCCGGCGTTACGCCGCGTACTTCGGCGACCCAAGGATACACTTTTGTGCCCGGCAGCTGTCCGCCTTCGCCCGGCTTCGCACCTTGCGCCATCTTGATCTGGATTTCATCGGCATGAACCAAGTAATTGCTCGTCACTCCGAATCTTCCCGAAGCTACCTGCTTAATTGCACTACGGCGGAAATCGCCATTCTCGTCCGGAATGTAACGCTCCGGATGCTCGCCGCCTTCACCGGTATTGCTTTTGCCGTTGATACGATTCATCGCGATTGCTAGCGCCTCATGCGCTTCTTTGGAGATCGACCCAAAGGACATCGCACCTGTTTTGAACCGTTTGAGAATCGATTCCACACTTTCCACTTCATTTATAGGAACCGGCTTGTGATCTTTACGAAGCTTGAGCAATCCACGCAGTGTTGCTTGCTTTTCATGCTCTCGATTTACCAATCTTACAAACTTGCGGTACGCGTCATAATCGTTGTTGCGAACAGCGGTTTGCAGAGCGTGAATCGTTTCCGGGTTGTACAAATGTTCTTCCCCGTCACGACGCCACTGCAGCTCACCGCCCGAATCCAGCACAGGATCCTGATTGGAGTATGCCTGGCTGTGGCGGATCGTAGCTTCTAAAGCCACTTCTTCCAGCCCGATGCCTTCGATAGGTGTATAAGTCCAGGTGAAGTATTTATTAATGAAATCTTGGTTCAAACCAACCGCTTCGAATATTTGAGCTCCCCGGTAGCTTTGAATAGTGGAAATCCCCATTTTGGCAAGAACTTTGACAACGCCTTTGGTGGCTGCCTTTACATAATGATAAACGCCTTTCTCGTAAGACAGGTTCTCGAGAATGCCTTCTTCAATCATCTCATCAACGGTTTCAAAGACCAGGTAAGGGTTGATCGCAGCAGCTCCGTAACCAATAAGCAAGGCAAAATGATGCACTTCCCGAGGTTCACCCGACTCCACTAGCAAGGAGACGCGTGTGCGGCTTCCGCTGCGGATCAAGTGGTGATGCAAGCCGGAAGTGGCCAGCAGCGCCGGAATGGGTGCAAGCTTTTCATTCACTGCCCGGTCGGACAAGATAAGCAGCGTTGCTCCGTCTCTAATGGCCGCGTCCGCATCAGCGTATAGCTGTTTCATCGCCTTCTCCAGACCGGCGCCGCCATCCAGAGCAGGAAATACCGTGTCCAAGGTTATGGTTTTGAAGCCTTCGCGATTAATGTGGCGCAGTTTAGCCAGCTCTTCATTCGTAATGATCGGAGCGTGCAGACGTATTTGGCGGCAGCTTTCAGGCTTCGGATCGATCAAATTGCCTTCGGCACCAATCGTCGTGCCTTGAGAAGTGATGATCTCCTCGAAGTTGGAGTCGATCGGCGGGTTGGTTACCTGTGCGAACAGCTGCTTGAAATAGCTGTAAAGCAATTGAGAACGCTCTGACAACACGGCGAGCGGAGAATCGTAGCCCATTGATCCTACCGGATCAACACCGTTTTTGCTCATCGGCTCGATGATCTTACGTATATGCTCAAATGTATAGCCGAAAGCCAGCTGGCGTTGGGCGAGAGTAGCCTTGTCCGTTATCGGTGTTTCATAAGCCGGCAGCTCTTCAACGGAAATCAAATTATCTTCAACCCACTTGCGATAGGGTTGTTCGTTTATGATATTCCGTTTTACTTCCTCATCCGGAACGATCCGACCCTGTACCGTGTCCACTAAAAGCATCTTGCCCGGGTGCAGCCGTTCCTTCAACACGATCCTCTCCGGTTCAATATCCAGAACTCCCGCTTCGGAAGACAGAACGATCAGATCGTCGCTGGTCACGTAATAGCGAGCAGGTCGCAGTCCGTTACGGTCAAGCAAGGCACCGATGATACGACCATCCGTAAAGGAGATCGCCGCCGGGCCGTCCCATGGCTCCATCAGCGTGCTGTGATATTCATAGAAGGCTTTCTTGTCAGCGTCCATCGTCTCATGCTTCGCCCATGGTTCGGGAATCATCATCATAGCAGCATGTGGCAGGCTGCGTCCGGAAAGAGACAAAAATTCCAGACTGTTGTCGAAAATCTGGGAGTCCGAACCGTCCGTTTGCATGATAGGAAGGATTCGGGAAATGTCGTCACCAAACAGATCGGTGTTGAACATCGCCTGGCGGGCATGCATCCAATTGACATTACCACGCAGCGTATTGATTTCGCCGTTATGAATCACATAACGGTAGGGATGCGCCCGTTCCCAGCTCGGGAACGTATTTGTCGAGAAACGGGAGTGCACGAGTGCCATCGCCGTTTCCATCGCCGGATCCTGAAGCTCCAAATAGTAAGCGTCTACTTGTTCTGGCGTCAACATGCCTTTATAAACGATGGTCCTGGATGAAAAGGAAGGGAAATAAAACGACTCAGCGCCTTCCATTTTTGCAATGGCATGCTCAGCTAATTTTCGGATCACGAAAAGCTTACGTTCAAAAGCCATCTCATCCTTGATATCTGAGCTTCGGCCTATAAAAATTTGCTTCACATATGGCTCAGATGAAACTGCGGAGTCGCCCAATGTGGAGTTATTTACAGGAACAGTTCTCCATGCAAGCAGCTCTTGGCCCTCTTCACGGATAATTCCTTCAAGGATGTTCTCACAGGCAGCTCTCAACTTCTCAGCTTGTGGAAGGAAAACCATTCCCACTCCGTAACTGCCTGCCTCAGGGAGCTGGACCTGCTGTTTGGCAAGCTCTGAGATAAAAAAGCTGTGCGGAATCTGCAGCAAAATGCCTGCACCGTCGCCCGTATTGGCTTCACTGCCCTGTCCGCCCCGGTGATCAATATTTAAAAGAACTTGAAGCGCCTGTCTGATGATTTCGTGTGAAGGCTTGCCTTTGATATTGGCTACAAAACCGATTCCGCACGCGTCATGCTCGAACCGGGGATCATAGAGGCCTTGTTTACTAGGAATTCCGTTAATTGTCATATTCACTTACCTTTCTTTCTAAAATTAGCCCTTTACTCTAGTTGTCTCTTCATCTGTTACATAGAAACGTTATTAACATCTTATGGTGACGTTTATAGCTTTTTTAAATCAAAAAAAGTGACTTCAGATAAGCAAAATGTGCCTTTCATTCTTGTTTCAATCCGCAGCTAATCTTAAGGATATGTAATTAAAAATGTCATGATGTGAGTTCCCTTCACATTCAATAAGTCATAAGGGAAATTATACGAACAATCTTTATAAACGTCAATCCGTATGTTACCCTTTTTCACACAAGAATTGTCGAAAAAGCGAATATTTTTACAAAAAACATCTTTATTAACCAAAATAATAAATTTTTATGACCGATACATACGAATGTACTATCAATTTCGTAATAAATCTATACTTAAGATCAATAAATATATAACATAATATGTCATCTTTATAATAATACATAAGGGATTATATGGCAATTTCTTATGTCGTTTAAAGGATAATACAAAAAAATCGTCCTTCCAATTTCCATTTCTACCCACCACGGGTATAAATAGACTCTTTGGAAAAACGATTTTTAAAGCCATGTTTTGCGTCAATTGTACAACGCCATTTTCCTTCGTTATGATGTGTTTAATTGACCGATGTACTCTCATGCCGGAGGCTTCGTAAAACAACATAGTAGAGAGTCTCGATACCTCGTAACCACCCAACTCTACCGGATTTATCGCATCCCCTCCTCCACACGGTCTGCCTCATACTCGTTCCCAAATCGCCGCGATGCCTTGCCCCCCGCCAATACAAAGAGACGATACGCCGAATTTCTTGTTTCTGCGCCGCAGTTCGTACATAAGGGACAGCGTAATTCTCGCTCCGCTTGCCCCAAGCGGATGCCCTAACGCGACGGCCCCTCCGTTCACGTTACCAAGTTCCGGATCGAAGCCGAGCTCCTTCTGGCACGATAAGTATTGTGCCGCGAAGGCTTCATTGATTTCGATCAGATCCAGGTCATGTATAGACATGCCCGCGCGATTAAGCGCTTGTCGAATCGCTTCTACCGGGCCGATGCCCATGATTTTCGGCTCCACGCCGACAATTCCCCAAGATACCAAGCGAGCGATTGGTTTCAGGTTACTTCTTTTGACGGCATCCTCCGATGCGATGACCGTCATGGCTGCGCCATCATTAATGCCGCTTGCATTGCCGGCTGTGACGACTCCTTTCTTCGTAAAACGAGCCGGCAGCTTTGCCAGCGCCTCCATTGTCGTCTTCCGCGGATGCTCATCCAGATTCACCACCGTATCGCCCTTCTGTCCTTTGACGGTAAACGGTACAATTTCCTCCGCAAAAATACCCTTCTCGATTGCCGTTATCGCTCTCTCTTGGCTGCGGAGGGCAAAGGCATCCACTTCTTCTCTCGTGATACCATATTGGACGGCAAGGTTTTCTGCTGTCATCGCCATGGTGCAATCGCCATAAGGATCGTAGAGCGCCTCCCACAAATAATCTTCCATCGTTGCTTTCCCTAGCGGAATGCCCCACCGAGCGCCTCGAATGACATGCGGCACCTGACTCATGTTTTCCGCTCCGCCAGCTAGAGCCAAGTCGGATTCGCCGAGAATGATGGATTGCGCCGCATTCACGATCGCCTGTAAACCCGAGCCACAAAGGCGATTGACCGTCAACCCTGGCACATGCTCCGGCACGCCCGATTTTAATCCAACATGCCGCCCCATATAAATGGCGTCCGTACTCGATTGAATGACATTTCCGAGGATAACCTGATCGATCTCTTCAGGAGCCACACTCGCCCTTTCCATCGCTCTCTTAGCGCTTTCTACTGCAAGTTCTATAGCAGAGACATTCTTAAGGGAGCCTCCAAAATCCCCGAAGGCGGTGCGAGCCCCGTCTATCAAATACACCTCGTGATTCCCCATGCCTTCCCTCCTCCGATATGGATTATTCCCCTGCTGTACGCAGGGGATGCCTTTGGTATTTCGCCAATCCGCCGTCAACGGCGTAATTTACCGTAATGCTATGCGCACCAAGATCATTCGCGAGGCCGCGTGTGAAGCCGATGACACGGACAACGTCTTGCGCCACTGCTCAAAAGTAAGATCCGCGAAGTCGATGAAGGGATAGGCAAGTACCGCCGACCGCTTCAATGGCCTTCTTCGTTTCCTTCGAGTCATTAAGGTCTACAGCAACTACCGTGGCTCCCACCTCAGCATGTCCTACCGAGATTGAGTGACCGAAGCCTCTCGCCGCTCCGGTCACCACGTCGATTTTCCCTTTGTGCGTTGTCATGTACGCACACCCCTCTTCATGAGTTTGTTCTAGGCCATTACTGCGAAGAAACTTTCGGACGCTCGACAAGATTGCGTTTCATTCCGCCCTTCGCAGCCAACGCACCTTTATCCACCCATTCGATATTGGCTCGGAACACTAGCTTCTGGCGGACTGCGAGCTCTATGTCGTGTTTTAACGCTTCCAAATCTCCCACATCGGGTTCGTGCTCCACCTGAATTCGTACAGGAGGTTGTACGTTCGGGCCCGCTCCGTCCGTAAATATCCGTATTTCCCCAGTGGTTCTTGGACGGAAGGAGGAAACGACATCCGCTACCGCGGACGGATATACATTTACGCCTTGTATAATCAGCATGTCGTCCGCCCGGCCCACGCAGCGAATCCGCATCCCCGTTCTGCCGCAATCACACGTTCCGTCGCCCACCACTTCCACAAGATCCCCTATCTTAAAACGCATCAACGGAGTACACTCGCGGTGAATGGCTGTATACAGCAGTTCACCGACAACACCCTTTTTCACCTCGATCACATCTCCAGTGACCGGATCGAGCAGCTCCGGAATGATATAACCTTGACCGAAGAAATGCATGCCGTCTTGGCATTCACATTCGCTCCAGATGACAGTACAGAAGTCTGCCGTTCCCATACAGTCGTATACCTTCGCGCCCCACGTTTCTTGAATTTGGCGTCGGACATCGGGCAAGCCGGCCCCCGGCTCTCCACCCAGACCGATGTTCTTGAGCCCCAAGGATCGAGGATCCATGCCGAGCTCATCCTGGGCAAGCTGTGCCAAATAAGTAATAAACGAAGGCGTAGAGATTGCGAAGTCGGCGCCTGTTGTTTGCAGCACGCCGAGCGTTCGCGCCGGTTCGTTGTTTCCGCTCGGAAGCACCGCCGCTCCGAGATGCTGCAGGCCTTCATAGAAACTTAAACCTGCGATCCACCAACCGAACGTCAGCGGCACCCAAGCCCGGTGTTCGGGTCGGCAGCCCATAGCCCACATGCAGCGAGCGACCAGATCCCGCCACATCTCTCGGTCTCGCGTTGACGCACCAACAAGCGTTGGCCTTCCTGTTGTGCCCGAGCTCGCGTGAATGCGTCCTATTTGTCTCCAATCGACGCACGCATGACCGCCAAGCGGAGGATATAACTCCTGACTCAGCCGAACCTCTTGCTTCGTCGTAACGGGAAGCTTGGAAAGATCGGAAAGCTGGAATTTTTCCGGATCGATTCCCTTAAACTTCTCTTGATACAACGGAGAATGCTTCAACACCCAAGAAAGCTGCTGACGCAATCTGCTCTCCTCTAGTGAATGAAGCGAACCTGGTACGCTTGTTTCCATGTCTGGAGCCCAATAGGTCCGATCCATCGGTTCACACCCCCTTGATTATGGATTGATCAGCATTTTCCATTGGTCGATGCTTGTTTGAAAATCACGTGCTGTCACCCTCCCAAACCAATCCGATTCGCTAGTAAGAAGCAGACAACCAGGTTCCTGGGCAAACGCGCGAAGTGAAGCCGCCTTATCGAGAGTTAACATGTCGTCACCCACTATTGCCCCATACGTACCCGCGGATTTCAGCGCAGCCGAAAGCTCCGGAGAACGGAGCGGATCGATGCAAGGGATGACGCTTCCGCCAGCATCAAGCACCGTATCGAGCCATCGATCGGCGGAACCTGCTAGATGTAGCGCGGGAACGGATTGATAAAATCGAATCGTCCCCCAGATCGGCGCCGTTAAGGCGAGGTATTCGTCAGTATCTAGCGGAGGGTGTTCACCATCCTCCTTCAACCAGATCAAATCTGCGCCGCTTTCGCACGCCACGCGAGCCATCCGAAGTACGAAATCAGCAGCATCGTCCAACCCGACGTCTCCGGCGTCCGAAATCCGTTGTGGCCCTTGAAGCGCCACGGCCACCGCCGCTTTGTCCCCGAGCATCTGCTTCAACCGCTTGACCGTCTCAACCAGCACAGGCATCCGTCCCCTAAAGGCGAGGGCGATATCGCCCTCGAACGGATAGGAGTTCGGACGTGGCGGATATACCGACCAGTCCAGCTTCGCCCCTAACGCTTCCCACTCGATGTTCGATCCCGATTCCGGAACGACCACGTCTAGCCCCAACGCTCGCTGCAAATCGCGCAGTGTGTTGGCCATCTTAGTCGAATTGTTCAAAAATTCCTTAGGCGAGAGACTTGCCATTTCGCCGGCCGCCGCGCAAACGAGCGGAGCGAGGAGCTTTCGCCCCGCTCGTCCACCCGTCAGTACAGTGTTCAACAATTCTTTAGGAGAGGACATGAGTCAAGCGCCTCCTTCTTACATTCTCATCATCACGCCGGTCGATTGACCTTCCGGCCAGGAGCCGAAAGAGTGCAGGATATCGTCCGCAGGCTTTAACTTTTCCCATTCCTTAATGAACGCAGAGTACGGTTTTCCGCGGCCGCGGCGAGCGGCTTTCTCTTCGTTCCGGAGACGGTTGGTCGCTTCCACGTCGACCTTATGCGCCTTTTCGTCAAAGATGACCTTATACATTTCTGCGGCCGTTTCATTCGTGATGATTTGGTTGATAACGTCCTCCCCGACCGATTCCGGCTCCGCTTCAAGCGGATCCCCGTAGCCGGCGCCCCCTGCGGAGAAGCCGTACGCCATCACGTCACCTTCGTTGTAGGGGCGAGCGGATCGGCCGAAGAACTCAACCTCCCAGCTGCCTTCGATCCAACGCTCCGTCAGCGTTTCTCTCACTTCCAGATTCCGGCTCGTTCCTTCCTTCATCTTCTGCACGATATCCGCATTACGAATGCCGATGCCCGGTACCGTACAAGGTGCATATCCGCCAAACAAGCCTTGCGGCGTCTGTACCTTCGAGTTATCGGCAATCGCCATAAAGAATACTTGAGGTACCTGGTGTGCGACCCACATCTGAGCGGTACCTACGCCGCCGCGGTTTTTGCCGTGGCCGCAAGAATCTTTCCAATGCTGCGACAGCGGAATAAGCAGAGGGAATTCGTTCTCCATGAGCTCTACGTTCGGAGCACGGCCGAATGGGCACCATGGGAACCCGAACGCATTCATCCCTTTGAGCGCGGGACGACCTCCTTGACCCTCAGTGTTGATGGAGTAGGCGATCATGTCCGCGAACGGCAAGCCCCATTGTGACAAGCCAGCGATAACCATCGCGTTGCCGGCATTGGAGGACGAAGCCACAACCTTATTAGCATCCTGCGTGCAGAACATCATCTTGGCGAACGCGTTCGCGCTGGCGGACATGACGCCCGTACAGATCATGACCGCATTTGAGGTCGCCGCCTTCGGATCCGGATTCAGAATAGTTCCTTTCGGAATACGGAACTCGATTGGCTCAAATGTGGCGCTCGAGATCGGCAAGTCATAGAACACGTAGGAATAAATGTAGTTGGCCACGTGACCGACAACAGCCTGCACATGAGCATGATAGCTTGAATAGTTTTCCGGCGACGTCCCCGTGAAATCGTAGATCAGTTTATCGCCTTTCTTCTCGATCGTCAGAGCCGCGTTACGAATTAAGCCGTGCTTCACCCCTACCGCGTCGGAGAACGTGACGCAGCGGAATTTGCCGTCCGGCCAGGATGCCAAACGTTTCGTCGCACCTTCCTTCGCCACCTCAAGCATTTTCCGCAGCAGGCCAATCACGAATTCGGTACCTTCACGGTCCGCAAGCTCGATCAGGCGGGTACGTACCCGATCCGCGGACGTCGCCCGCGCCTTCAAGTCCGTCACCATCATCTGCGGCGCGCGAATGCCATATGCGGTGAACACTTCTATCCAGTCCTCGCGAAGCTCGTGATTCTCGCCGATCTTCACAGGCGGAAGACCAAGCCCTTCTTCAAAGCGCGAGGTCGCCGATACAGGCATACCCCCCGGCTCAATCGCGCCAGTCTCGGTCATATGACTCGCTGCTCCGGTCCAAGCGATCAGCTTGCCGTTGTGGAACACAGGCGTTATGCAGACCATGTCCGGGTTATGGATACCGCCATAGAGTGCGTCGTTCGCGAACCAGACGTCGCCGTCTTTAATACCCGGATTTTTACTGTAGTGCTTAATGATGTATTTGATGATAATCGGCTGAATGATAGCGTGAAGATAAGTGCCCGCCGCGGAGTTGACCAAGTCTCCGTTCGCGGTAAAGATCGCGAGCATGACGTCGCCGGACACCCCCATACTCGAACGTGAGGAACGCTGGAAAACTTCTAATGCTTCATCTACGATATCATTCGTTCGCTGATAGCCGATTTCGTAATCCCCTGGAGAGAGCGTCTCCATTGCCGCGATTTCTTCGGGCGTAGCGGGCTCCATTTTAATCATGGCTAGTTTCTGTTCCGGTGTAGGCATTGGCATATCGATTTGCCTCCTTATCCTTGATTGGCTGCCGTACCTGAAAGGGCCGGCACACGCTCTTCATCTAGTTCCATGATGCCAAGTCCGTATCGGTCAACGCTGTATTTTAGCCCCGGCGGAACGACGACGGTAGTATATTCGGACTCAATAATGGCCGGTCCGTTCACAACGTGACCCGGCTGCAGCTTCATCTGATCATATACCGGCGAATCCGCATGGTCTGACACCTCCGGCCAGTACATCAAGCGATGCTCTTTCAACGCGTTCTCCTTGCCTGCCGTTGCCGGAGGCAGCACCGGAAGATTGAACGGCTGGGAAGGTACGGCCGCCTTCAATACGAACGATTCGATGTACACGCCGCCCGACAGGTTGATGACGTGGGGGCTGAACGCTTCACTGAATTCTTTTTCAAACTGCTTATAGAACCTCCAGAGATCCTCGTCATTCGTAATATGGAGGCCCGGCGTCGACGTACGCTTAGAGTTGATTTGTCCGCCGTAGAGCATATCCAGCTCAAGCGTGAAGACAGCCTTATTCGTGTCGAGCCCTTCCGCCTCCAGCTCCTTCTTCCCCTGCTCGAGCAGAGAGTTCACCGTCGTATTGAATTCTTCAAAGTCAAGCGTCGGCTGCTCCGTCATCGGAGCGATGAACGGCATCTTTTTCGACGTCTCATACACGTGCATGATGTCCATGATCGACGATCCGAATGCGCAGAATACAGGGGAATACGGGAAAATGACGACCTTCGGAATCTCATCCTTATATCCCGCCGCATGCGTGGCGCCTCCTCCGCCCATCGCGAAGATCGCGAAGTCGTCCGGGCGATAGCCCCGCAGTACAACCTCTTTGCGGATCGCAGAAGCCATCTTCTCGTCAACGAGCCTCCGGATTAAGGACGCGGCTTCCATGACGGAGAGACCTAGCGGTTCCGCAATCTTCTTGCGGATCGCCCGCTCCGCAGCCGCCTTGTTCAGCTTCATGCGGCCACCGAAGTAATAGTCCGGATTCAGGTAGCCGAGTACCAGGTCCGCATCGGTCACTGTTGGTTCGGTGCCCCCGAGGTTGTAACAAACAGGCCCCGGATATGAACCTGCAGATTGCGGTCCCACTTCCAGACGGTTGCCCAGCTGCTTATTTATCCAGGCAATCGAACCGCCGCCTGCGCCGATCGAGATCGACTGCAGCATGTTCGCGCTGACCATCCACCGATCGACGACCGGATTAAACTCATAGTTTCGAACGCTGGATTCCATTACGAGTCCGATGTCGAAGCTTGTGCCGCCAACGTCGGCCGTGACCGCGTTCTTGATGCCAATTTTGTCCGCAACGAACTGCGCCCCAACGAGACCGGATACCGGGCCGCCGTTGTATGTCTTGCTCGCCGTCGTCTTGAAGACGTCCGCGCAGCCGCCGGTGTTATGCACCATCATGAACGGTCCGCGGTACCCTTTCTCCCGCAGCTTATCCCAAGTGCCGGACAGCTCGATCTGCATGGATCGCTGAAGGTACGCATCGAGTATCGCGGTATTTGTTCGCTCATATTCGCCCAATCGGCTCACGACTCCGTGTGACAAAATGACCGGCAAATAGCCGACGTGGTACTCGCGGTACTCCTCGCGAATGATTTCCTTGATCCGCTTCTCGTGTGACGGATTGACAAACGACCACAAAAGCGATACGACGAAAGCGCGCGCCCCGCGATCGACGAGCGTCCGGACCTTACGGCGGACGTCCTCTTCATCCAGCGGTCGGATGACCTTACCCTTCGCATCGATCCGCTCCTTCACCCCGACGATCATTTCACGATCAACGATCGGCTTCGGCTTCTGTTGAATCGGCAGGTTGCGCCGTTCCGCGAGGCGCGTGCCGTCGATCCACTGTGCGCCGCGTCCAATGTGGACCGCATCCTCATGACCCTCGGTCGTGATTAAACCAAGACGCGGACCCTTCCGCTCGATGAGACGGTTCATGGCTACGGTCGTCGAATACCGAACGATATCGAAATTCGGGAGAATTTGATCTGCCGTCTTATGGAAATGTTTCGCCCCTTCTTCGATCGCCTGGATGAAGCAAACTGAAAGATCGTAGGGGGTCGTCGGCACTTTGCGAAATATTTGCGTACCTTCATAGGTCAGGACCATATCGGTAAACGTACCGCCTACATCAACGTCAATCGTATTGCGAGCTGAGCTTGGTTCCGTCATATCTTGCTCACCAGCCTTTTTTCGTGAATTTCCAATTCGCCTTCCTGAAGACGCTGCTTCAAGCTGTCGATATCGATCTCGATATCATGGGTGATCGGGTGTCCCGGTGGTAAATATTCCGTCTCTACCTGTGCACCGCAGCCCGGGCAATAAAACTCCAAAATGCGCATCCAGTTCGGATCCGGGGAGAACGTATACTCTCCCTCGATAACCTCCTTGTGAATCTCCCTAGGATCCCGGTTATAGACCAGTAGCCCTTCCTTGTAATTTTTGCGGGCTGAGATCAGAGCGTGCTTACATCGATTGCAGTGCCACATCTCTGAATCGAGATCAATCTCCAAATATTCGGTAATGATCAATCGCTTCATGGATTACGCGCCTCCTTTGGTGAACACGGCGTTGCCGTATTCGTCGATCTGGACACCCCAGCCCGGGATGACCACACATGAAACGGTTTCGGACTCCAAACAAGCGGGACCTGTGAACGAACTTCCCCGCTGCAGTTGTTCCCAATCGTAAATCGGCGCATGATCGGCCTGCTTCGGCCACAGCATCGTCCGGCGCTGTTCCGTTTTTGCCTGCTGTGCGCTCGTATCCGTGCGCTGTAGCTCAAACTTCGATACCGGGGACACTCCTTTGATCGAGACGCGTTCGAGCGTCGAGCCCGAATGGCTTGCGACAATTTCTATGAATCCTCCGTTTAGCGCCTTCTCGATGGGAAGCTGAACGACCTCGGATTCGTCATTGTTTTTTGCAATGATGAATTCAACGCTCAATTCCGCATCCGCCGCCGACAAGCCCTCACCTTCCAAATCGCGGAGCACGCGTTCTTGGCCGGCTGCAACGAGCTTATGCACGTCTTGAACCGAAGTCTTGCTCAGCGGCTGGTATGGCCATTCCTCGTGAATGTGGCAAATGTCGGATACCGATGAACCGAAAGCAGAAAGCACAGGACCGAGACCGAATACGTAAGCGTTCTTCAGATTCAGCTTGTCGGCCACGCCAGAGGCGAAGTTGGAGCCGTTGCCGCCGAATGAGAACAAGCTGAAGCCTTCCGATGTATAACCGTATTCCTTGAGTGTTTCATTGCAGCAGTCCGTCACCAGCTCCATCGCTTTCTCGACAATCGCTTGAGCTGCTGCTTCAACGCTGATGTTGAGCGGACCGGCGACCTGCTCTTGAATCGCACGGCGCGCTTGCTCCATCTGAAGCTGCCGACGTCCGCCTAAGAAACGATCCGGATTCATCGCACCGGAGACAAGGAATGCATCTGTAAGCGTTGCAGAGTCGCCCCCAAGGTTATAGCAAGCAGGTCCGGGGTAGGCGCCCATCGACTCTGGACCTAGAGTTACCTTACCGTCTTTCACACGGGCAATGGAACCTCCGCCGAGAGCGATGGAACGAAGCAAAACCCACGGCGTTTTCAGTGGAATACCGAACAAATCACCATTGGGAACCGTGATCACTTCCCCGTTAAGGATCAATCCGATCTTGGCCGTCGTACCGCCTACATCAACAGACAATACCTTATTCAAGCCGTATCGTTTGGCAAAATAAGACGCTGCGTGAAGTCCGAATACCGGACCGGATTCGGTTGTGTCCACGCCCTTCGTCTTTGCAACACGTGCGACCCCACCATTCACGTGACCGATATAAACCGGCTTGCGATATTTGTGCTGAAGAAGAAGTTCATCCTCCGCTTTAAACAAGGCTACTGCGAGCGGAGTATGAACATACGAATTGATCAGGGACAGATGGGTTCTCGTCTGGCTGTCCGGGTGGTGCAGAATATCGCTTCCTAACAAGACAGGCACAGCACCCAAATAGTGGTCGGGGAACTGTTCATCCACGAGCTTCTTAATACGCCGTTCTATTGACGGATTGTCGAAGGCTCCCTTCAGGCTGACACAAATGCGCCGAACGCCCTGCTCCAGAAGCGCTCTTACTTTGCGAAGTACTTCTTCTTCCGAAATCGGTTCGCTGATTTGTGTGATGTTCTCCGGTGACAATACTTTGTTAATCGCCGGGCTTACTCCATTACCGTACAGATCCGTTCCATGGCCGTCGCTGATCAGGAGACCAAGCTTCGGTCCTTTCCCTTCAGCAAGTACATTCGTTGCGATCGTACTTGACCAACGAATAACTTTCACGTCAGCAAAAAAGTCAGTCAGGCTCTCGTAACCAAGACGATTGGCACCCTCTCGAATGCACTCAAAAAAACAAACGGTAAAATCATGTGGAGTCGTGTCCACTTTCGTTGCGATAACCTGCTGGCCGTCGCTGAATAGACCATCTGTCAACGTTCCGCCGATGTCGATATCGACTGTATAACGCATACTGCACCTCCCGTAAGCGATTTATTGTATACGCTTACATCCTATCTTTTGGCACATCTTCTTCATAGATATCTTGAGGTACAATTACCGTTGTCTTTGAGGTATAAACTTCTTTGAAATGAAAACAACCCTCCCCGAGATCTTACTGAGAAGTTTAGCTGTTTTCAAGGACAAAAAAAGGCCAGCCGAATTTTCTGACTGACCTAATAATACGAAAGACCGTCCAATCAACGTGGAACGGCCATTAATCTTTTCAATGGTTTTTGGTTTAACCTCGACCCCTTAATCGCCTACAAATCCAATATCTCCATCGCGCGCAGTGCGAAATCCAGCTTGAACCGTTCGTCCGGGTGGCTTAAGTCGGCATCCAGTAATTGCGAAATTCGTTTTAGCCTATATTTCACTGTATTGATATGAACGAAACAAAGCTCCGCCGCCTGTTGAATGCTTCCGCCGGTTCGAAGATAGTGCATTAATGTGGACATCAATTCGTCGGATTGTTTCTTTTCGACGCGCAAGAGCGGTCCCATCGCTTTATGAATGGTATCCTCTAATGATGCTCGATCCGTGGTTAACAACAACCGATAAACGCCAAGGCTCTCGTAATGAACGACCGTATTGTGCTTTCCCCACTTCCGTGAGAGCGCCAAGCTTCGGCGAACTTCGGTGAAAGCGCTTCGTAGATCCTCCATATCCCGAAAGGAGCGGCTTACCCCCAGCAAGATCGGAATATCATTCGCACGGAGACGATCGTAAATCGCCTTGGACACCGCCTTCTCCTCCGCATCGAAATCAAGAAGAACGACAATCGTTTCGGCATATACTCCCGAATAAAATGCACAGTTCATTCCGCCTACAGCACTCTCAACCAGCGATCTCAGTTCACTCATGCTTCTGTCTGTCTTCTCCGGTTCAATGATGATGATTTTGTTCATCTTTTGGATGTCGCAGCCCTGCAGCCGAGCCTGCTCCAAGACCGATTCAGTACTGGAGTACTGTCCCGCGAGAAAGGCTTCCAGGAAGGACGGCCGTTGTTGCAGTGTTTGTTCGAATTGGTAGAAATAGGCGAGTGTCAGGGCTACTCCTGCCATTTGAATCGTATGGGCAGTCTCTTTCGGTAATGGCGGAAGTACGCCCCTCCACAACAGGTAACACCATACACTCGCTCCGCTCTGCAAAGCCGCCAACCAATAAAGCTCCCTCGTACCGCTCGATGAGCTTTCTAACGTAACGGGTACCGTATCTCCCGACTGCACCCGCCGAATCGCATGCTGAAAAGAGGGACGATCGGCGAAAGACGGGTCTAATCGACGCTCCTCCAACGACCGGATCCAAGCCGTCTCTAAGGGCACGGGCGGCGTGTACGACGCCAATAATCGCAGATCTTTATCCAGTAGAAGGATCGGCTCTTTCAAGAGCTCGCCAAGCTTTCCGACAATGGGATCAAAGCCATCCACAACTGCATTGATATCTGCGAATTGTTTTTGAAGCGTGAAAAGCCGATCATATTTGCGCTTAAGCTCTGCCGTTTCATTGCGGGATTCTTGCAGGAGGTTAACCAACTGCCTTTCGCGTTGGTACAGCCAACAACGTTTGGCCGCCAGGTACAATTGGGCCGATAGATCTTCAAGCATCTCTCGCTGTAATGCCGGCTTAGACTCTTCATAAAACAGACCGATGATTCCGGTCAATTCTCCATGCCGATTGACGGGGATGGTCACGCATGCTCGAATGCCAAGGAGAAAGCCCGAAGCCAATTCCCTAGCAACCTCTTTCGCTTCGTATTCCGTACATTCCCACTTCCCTCGCTCCAACCAACGACGTATATCTGATGCAGCATGTTCCGAAAGAGGACCTTCGCAATGAAATATCGTTTTCCCCGTGGGTTCTCGAAAAATAATCGCAACGCAGGGGGTGCTGCAGATACCAGAAATGACCTGTACTGCGTCCTTTAATAACTCCGATAACACCGTTTGACGGCTCCATTGTTCTCCCAACGAATCATATGAATAGGCGAGCATGGTTTCTTCCCCTCCCATCGGCGTATCACATGCGGATAACGTCTCGGTTCGGTGAAGCATCCGGCCAATTCCCATAGTAACGCAGTAACTCCTCCGACGGCCGAAGCTTCTCCCAATCACGCATAAAACTGCGGTAAGGTAATCCCTTATGACAACGACGAGCCCTTGCTTCTCTTCGCCGCTCCGTCGTCCGTTCGTCATTCAGTTCAAATGTATGTGAGTGGTACGATACCAGATACACTTGATCCGCAACCCATTCGGAAATGACGCCTTGCTTGATATCGGCCAACACGCTGTGAGCATCTCGCTCTAAAACATCTCCATAACCAGGTCCGCCGGAGGAAAATTCAACGAAGATATCTCCCCGTTTCAGAAGTTGAACGGGACGATAATGCGTAGTAAAAATGTATTCGCCTGAAAGACTTCGGTTCATAATCAGATCGTGGATGTCGTGCAGGATCTCCCGATCGCCTTTCTGCCATCGAGCGAATAAATCGGTATTTCGAATAACAATCCCCGGGATCACACGCGGAGGGTAGCCACCAAACAGTCCTTGTGTGGTGTGAAGGCGCGAATTTTTGGAAATTGACATTTGTGCCAAGTGCTCTACATGATGCGGCGTAACCGCCATTTGCGTTCCTGATCCGCCTCTATGTCGACCAAAACCGCAGCTGTCGCGCGCCAGCTTCTGCGTAATGCATATAATGGGATAATCGTGCTCCTCATCCTCTACATTGGATGCCCTGCCCGAGGGGCACCAAGGAAAACCCATCGCATCGACTCCGTCGGATTCCGCCTTCCCGCCGCCGCCTTCCGTGTTAAGCGGATACGCCAGCATATCGGAGAAAGGTACGTTCCACTGGCTCAAGCCAGAAATAACATAACCGGAACCTGTATTTCCCATGGCTGCGCTTACTAGATCCCGTTGGGGACTATCGAACATCATCTTGCTAAAGCAGTTCGGCAAAAGTGACATAACCGCGCTGCCGATCATGACGGAATTCGAAGTAGCTGCCTCTGAACTCGGAGACAACGCCGTTCCAGGCGCAAATTCAAATTCGCAGGAGGCCAGCGTCCCCGACGATCTCGGCAGGTCGCAAAACGGCCAACCGAATAAATAAATGGCGGCATGCGCCGCCGTAGCATGCGGAAAAGCATGATACGAGCCTTCATGCTCAGGAGAAGTACCGCTGAAGTCGAAGACGAGACGGTCTTCGGACTTTGTTAACGTAAGCGACACGCGCTGCAAGCCCTCTTCTAAGCCAATACTGTCGGTAAACGTCACCGCTCGATATATTCCGTCGTTCCATCCTCGAATCCGCGCTCTTGCGCTGGTCTCCGCTTCGACCAATACTTTCCGGAATAATCCGGTTAAAAAAACGGCTCCTTTGGCCTGAACCAGCTCCTGAACCCGAATTCTCACTCGATCGCAGGCGCTTACCCGTGCCCTTAACTCGATCATGAAGGTGCGAGGCGATCGCGATACATAATTCTCCATCATCTGAAGCAAATCCGTCCGCAATTGATAACGCTCCCCAATCCGGAAAGGCGCCATCTTCATACCTTCGTCAAATCGGCTGCGAGCTCTAACGGGCATGCCGCCGGGTTCTGTCGCCCCTGTTTCTCCCGTATGCGCGGTCGCTCCGGTCCAGGCTACCAACGTACCATTATGAAATATAGGCATCATAACGATTTGATCCGCATTGTGTACGGCCCCGTATAAAGGATCATTGCAGAAATAGAAGTCCCCTTCCCGAACGGCCATTCCTTGGCTGTGGCGCAATATGCGCATGATATATTTAATCGGAAACACGGAGCTTACCACATGCAAATAACTTCCTACGTTACATGCGACCAAATCCCCCTCCGGCGTGAACAACGCAACACCGACATCCCCGGCCATGGCTAAGTCGGAGATCCCGCATCGCACAAACATATCCATGGCTTCCGATAGGATCAGATTTAATTTTTGCTTATAGACGGCGTAGTCCACATCGTCAATCCGTTCAGAGCAATTGATTTCGTAATCCGACGGAATTTCAGGCTTCAACCATCCCAATAACTCTCCTTGATCGACGAAGGTCATCCGTTTTCCCCCTATGCAATAATGCTAAATTATGTCATGCTTTTTCGATTATGCCGGCTTTATGGCGGTCCAATGAAAAGCGATAACCAAGAGGGATGACATAGGTCGTATACGCACTTTCGGCAATGGCCGGCCCCTCTAACAAATTGCCCGCGCTTAGCAAATCAAATGAATAGATCGGCGTCGACATCCACTGTTTTTCATAAATCCAAAATACGTCCCTTCTTCCCTTCAAAGCGCGAGAAGGACCGGAAGAAGCAGCAGGAAATGTCGGCAGCTCCTTTGCTTCTCGCGGAATTGAAGCATGTAAGGTAAACGCTTCGATAATGACCCCTCCTTCGACATTAAGTGAGAACGGACTGAATCTTCGTTTATAAGACTCGATAAACGTGGCATAGATCAGATCTGCGTCCCCCACAGATTCAATCCGAAGGAGAGGAGATACGATTCGCTTCACATGCACTTGTCCCCCGAATTTCATATCGAGTTCTAATGTGTACTCCAAAGCTCCTCTGTTTACTGATTCTGTGCCTAGATTTTGACAGGCCAGTGCTTGAAGTTCTTTAACGGCAGCATTGAAAGCGTCAAAATGATCCGGCCATTGCTGTCCGGGATACATGAGAACAAACGGCTTTGATTTACTTAAGGTGAGGCTGTGAGACAAGAGTGAGCTGGCAATTGCACAAAACACAGGCGAAAAAGGAAACGTTACAATTCGTTTAGGATCCAGCACTCTCGTATAGTCGCAGCAATGGGTTGGACCCGCACCACCGTATGCGAAAACGGTAAATTCTCTGGGATCGAAACCACGCATCAACGTTTCCTTCAACAATGTGTGTCCCATAAGGTCGTTCGCCATGCGCCGCATTCTGGCAGCTGCATCTACGACAGATATTCCTAGTGGACGAGCGATTCGTTCGTTAATGCAGCGATAAGCGCGATCCCGGTTCAGCTTCCGTTTTCCTCCGGCGAACGTGTCAGAATCAAGGTAGCCTAGAATGAGATCCGCATCCAGCAAAGTCGGATCGCTCGCTCCAAGATCGTAAGCTGCAGGTCCCGGCACCGATCCGGCGCTTTGCGGCATCGCTTCAAGCTGACCGTTACGTTCTTGGTTCACTTGGAATATGGTACCGCTGCCTGCCCCGATTGACGTCACTTCCAGCATATTGGCTCCAATGAGCCATCGATCAATGACTGGGCGCAATTCGCTCGTCATCGGCTCGCCAGCGCTAATGACGCCGACGTCAAACGTCGTTCCTCCCATGTCGGTCGTAATGATGTTATCGCCATATTTTTTCTTCAGGTGCGTTGCCCCGATCAGGCCAGCCGCTGGCCCGCCTTTAAATACGGAAACAGGCGCAGTAGACCAAACATCAGCTAGTCCTGCATTATTTTGAACAAGGGAAATCTGTCCTCGAAAGCCGTGCTTACGCAGCTCTTCGATCGCGCTGTACATTTGGAAGCGCATATTTTCCATCAAAAATAAATTGATCACTGCGGTCATCGTTCTTTGGTACTCCCCGCGAACTGAAGCTGACTCGCTCGAAAGGACAATAGGGAGCGCATATAAGTGATCCGGGAACTCTTCCTTGATGATTTCACGCACCCTCAGCTCATGGCTCGGATTCAGAAACGACCATAAGAAGGAGACGATAAAGCCCTGTACCCCTCCCTCTACCAAGCGGCGCACCTGCTCGCGAACCATCTCTTCATCTAACGGTCGGATGACGTTACCTCGTGAGTCCATCCTCTCCAAGATACCGACCGACAGCTCACGGGGAATAAGCGGGGACGGTTTCCGCGCATTCGGCAGCAGCGATTCCCGTTCGATGTCACGGATTCCGTCAATCCATTGCGCTCCCATTCCGATATAGATCGCATCCTCCGCCCCGGCTGTGGTCATCAGTCCAATTTTAGGCCCTTGTCGTGCTACAAGTTGATTCAACGCGGCTGTCGATGCATAACCGATCTCTTCCGTATTGGACAATAATTCGCTAATGTCAATGCGCAGCTCGTCTGCACATTCGCGCAATGCCTTAACCAGAACTTCACCGATTCGATCGTGCGCGCTTGGGCGTTTAGAGGATACAATACCCTGCTGATGAATGACGACACAATCCGCGAAGGTGCCGCCGATATCGATAAAGATTCGGTAGGTCATCCAACTCCCTCTTTCGTGGAAGGATTTTACTGATGTTTTCGCTTTAATTTCTCTAAATCGATCTCAATGTCGTGCGTAATTGGATGCCCCGGAGGAAGCATTTCGTTCTCAAACATGACTCCGCATCTAGGGCAATAAAATTCCACAAGACGAGCCCAATCAGAATCGGGGGCAAAGGTGTACGTTTCGCCTTCGACAAGAGGGCGGAAAACTTCTTTCGGATCCCGCGCTTGGATCAAACAGCCCTCTTTATAATTCATTCGTGCATCTACGAGCTCGATTCCGCAGCGATTGCAGCACCACATCTCCGAATTCAAGTCAATATCTAAGCTTTCTGTAATTCGTATTCTCATGACGACCTCCGAATAAGTGCAGCCCTTCCGCTTGATATGGGCTTGAAAATCCAACCGGGAGGCACCAAACATTCCGTCTCGTACCCCTCTATGTAATGAAGACCGTTCACTTCTTCCAGCAAGGCGACCTGAGTCCCCCCGATGCTCGGGGAAGACAGCCAGCCGCTATTTGCGCTCCATCGAATCGTTTTTGAAGTAGAGTTCCTTGCAGCATTAGAGACAAACGGTCTGCCTAACGTCAGATACAGATTCCTTATCCCTAATGAATCCGCAAGATGACAAGCAACCATACCGCCGATCGTGCCGGATACCATGAGTGGTGTATCCGAGAATAACTGCCCTCCTTCAACCATTGCCTTTCTCCTTACGAGGCTCGCAAGCTCTTGAATCCATTGGGATAAGTAGCGAATAGATCCGTTTCCTTCGCTATAGCCTTGTTCCTCTTGATCAGGCAGCAATCCGGCGGAAGCCAAAAGGTCATGTACCGGTTCCTTCTTTTGGTTATGAGGAAACAAGGTGCGAAGTGGCGTGCAGTCTGTAATCGAACATGATTTATACGTCCCGCCACTTTCAATGATAGCGGTTTCAATTTTGTATAAATCAATATGGATGGCTACTCCTTCGCTTACGGCCTCCTCTTTCGACCAATGACGGATATCGGTGAAAAAACGATGTCTGTCATATGCCAGCATGTCCCACGGATAACATTGGGAGCTTGGAACCAGACGATTATCGCCCGTATTAGTTAATAATCGACCTGTAAATCCGTGCTCGCGCAGCAGTTGCTGAACCTCTTTCAATTGTTGTAAAAGGGAGCCGCGAACATATCCGCTCACGACAACAGACTCAAGCCGATCCCATTCGCTACGCTGCTGTACAAGATGTAAAGGAATTAATATAGGGATGGAACCTAACAAATGCGGAGGATACAGGGTGGTGATCTTTTTCTTTAGTTCTTCTTCTTGAAACTGCTGATCTAGTAATGGTGCTATACAAATAGCAACCGTTTCCGCGCCGTGATAGAGAAAACGGTTCATAGCGTTACGGAGTGAAGCCGTCGGGTCAACGACACCCTCTGTCGGCATTACATAAAGGAACTCTTGAGGAATTTGAAGTAATGAAAATAGTTTTAAAGCCTGTTCTTTAAAAGAATTTGAGGTGATCAGACCGACAGGCTGGCCGCTGAGGGAATACACAGTTTTACTAACACAGTTTGTTTGAAGGCGGATTTCAGGACAACAGTGCAAGAAAAGAGAGGTGTCGATCAAGTCTATCTCTGAAGCTTGTTTAAGTACGCTTCGAATACCATGCATCGCACCCGCGCGATCGATATCCGATACGGCAAGCGTATACCCACGATCATCAAACAAAGCAACGGCACGATCCATAATCTCAATTAGAAAGGATGAACGGGCAGGATTCATACGGCCTCCTTCATTCCGAAATCGCGAATTAATCAATAACTAATCATTGATTATTCTTTCATTTTGATCGGTTTCCTTCACATGGATGATGTCTGCCCAGAAAAATAGGTGCGTTATCTATTGTTTATTACGTTAATTTGTTTCGCGTTTAATATCCATAATATACCATCCCGCTCACCATTACGTCAATCCGTAATGACAACTGATTTGTACCTATAGGACAGTCACGCAGTCACACCATTCGCCTCCCGCACTCACCCGACCTTCTTACAGGCATGACTCCGATCACATCACCTCCGCCATTCAGAATAGCGTTAGCTATTTCACCCATTAATCCTATTATATTTGACGAAATGATTTATTATCGGTAGTATTTCGGAAGGAGGCGTTGTTCATGAATACGTTATTGCTGCTCGGAAGTTTAAATATGTTCATTGCGGTTGCTTTAGGCGCTTTTGGGGCGCATGCATTAAAGAAAAAGCTGTCCGAGGACATGATGAAGGTTTACCAGACGGGAATTCAATATCATATCGCCCATGCACTCGGATTGCTCTTGCTCGGTCAGAACGCAGGGAGCGACGTGGGATCCTCACTCGTCATTACTGCCGGCTGGTTCCTACTCGCTGGGATTATCCTGTTCTCTGGCAGCCTATATGCTTTAAGTTTAACTGGCGTTAGAAAACTAGGTGCTATTACACCACTCGGCGGTATCGCCTTTTTAGCCGGTTGGATTATTTTTATGGTTGCCATAGCCCAAGGATAAGCAGAAACAATAAGCCGCATGCCCCCGGTCTCCCTGGGGTTCTTTTGTAATCGGCCTTGTTTGAATTTATCCATAGCTCAATTATTGTTTCTTATGCTCCCGCGAGGTTGTCTCAAGCTCCTTGAATGCTTCTATAAATGTACCTGGATCTGCTTTCACCGTGTAAGAATAGACGCCTTGCTTCGTGTGTAAATAGAGAACCCCTTCTTCGCTGCCCAGCCTTCGATAAGACATATCAAATACTTCATCGATGGGAAACCTCCTATACCCGGTAACAATTTTATCTTCATACAAGTACAACCAACGGTCATGCACAACCGTTTTTTGTTCTGTGCTGCTCACTTCCCGCTGAACCTTATAATAGGGCTGTTTAGCTATCCAATTCATAATATCCCCCTACTTCGAATCATTTTAAGAGCTGTTAGCGTCTTAAGTTTACCATGAAATAAGAGTCCGATAAAATCAAAACAACTCACGTAAAGGGCCCTATGAACCCCAGGTTCATAGGGCCCTGTGAGAGAGGCTGTTTATTGTGGTAGAACCGCTTCTGTGATCTCCTTATGATATTATTTCAATTGATTTGATGGGTTGCCCGCCTTAACAGCTTCTCCGAATGCGGAGAACACCACAGGAGTAATCGCTATACCGATATAAGGAGCGCCCCATTGTTGTTTTTGAGTGACCGCCGGCGCGCTCGCTACTTGGATTCCTACCGTAACGCCATGCTTCTGACCTGCTGCCATCACTCCGTTCATTGTTTTTTGAACTTCCGGATGATCCGGCCCTTCAGCGCTGTAACCCATCGTAACCGATAAATTAGAATTGTTGCATTTAAAAGCAGCAATCTTGGCGAAAAGAACCAATTTAAAAAACCACGCTTCGGGAAGCGCGGTTTGCTCTATTGCCAAAAGTACCGGACCGTTAAGCCCTTTACTCAAACTCCATATAATCCCCCCGACGGATACGCCCGCCCTGCAGCACTGATGCGTAAACTCCAACGGCTCCTGCGTTATGCTTTACAGCAGTACGTAATACGTTAGGATCTTTTGGAAGATCGCCCTGCTCCAGTGTTGTCATGATACATCGAATGGTGGGTTGTACAATCTGCAAACGAACCTCATTGCCGAACCGTAATGTTTTGCCAACCCATTCATTCTCAACAAAGCCTTCTCCATTGAGAACATCGATCACCAGATTAGGCCGAAAGCGTCTAACCTCGAGACGACTTTGAGGTGCTAGAGCACGCATTTGGTTGATCGTGGCTGTTGTTAAGATATGAACGAATCCGATATCAAAAAAGGTCCCCTCAGGAGACGTACGTGTAAATACGGAATCACGATCTTGAAGCTCCTCCATATCAGGGATATAGCCTTCGAACTGCACTTCCTGTGACAGCTCTCCCGTTAGTTTTACAGGCCTGCCAAAGCTATTGGAAAGTCTTTCTCCCAAATCGCTTTCCGTACTTTCGCCGGTCGATCCATCAGGAAATGTGATTCGCACCGGCTGTTGTGCAGCATCAATGGAGGGCGGCTCCATATAAGCCGCGCGATATTCAAACATACGCGGCCACTTCAAAGGGTTCTTTGCGTTAGCCAATTTACCGGTTGAGGTATCCAGCACGGCATAGGCGCGATCTCCTAATAAGCCCTGAGAAGTCACGTCACACGAATTCATTTCTTCACCCATCATGGATTTTACAGGATATCTCCAAAGCGATACGACTCTCGATTGACCCATTAAAGTGATCCCCACTTTCTCTTATGATATAAAATATTAACTAAGTTAACGTTATCAACAAAAAGCGCTTCTTCGTTATTTTATCTTATTCGAAACGAATCTTGAACCCCTTAGTTTAATTCGGTTAACCGATCATCTGCGTTTTGATCCGGATCCGTCCCCTTTGTTTCTATACCAAAGAACAGTACAGCTAGTGCTCCGATGACTATCGAAACGAAGAATACCAAAAATATCGTTGTGATTGGGGTTCCCTGTGCCGCCAGAATGCCTACAAGGTAGGGTCCGATGATGCCGCCGATCCTTCCGAAGGATGTGGCAAGTCCAACCCCGGTAGAGCGGACCGAAGTCGGGTACAGCTCTGGAGTGTATGCATAAATCCCTCCCCAGGCACCAAGGTTAAAAAAGGAGAGGCTCACTCCTGCCGCAATCAGCATCCCCTCCGTTTCGGCATTGCCAAACCAAACTGCACTTGCTGCCGTTAAGAGAAGATAGGTAACGAGCACAAACTTCCGGCCGTATTTTTCGATAAAGTAAGCAGCCGTAAAATATCCGGGCAGCTGTGCAAGAGTCATGATCATGACATATTGAAAGCTTTTCACAAGGTCAAATCCCTTCCATATCATGACAGTCGGAAGCCACAGGAAAATGCCGTAATAAGAAAATACTAAGGTAAACCATACAATCCAGAGTGTAATGGTAGACTTGCGGTGCTTCGCCGACCATACGGATGCCACCCGCTCCATAAACGTCAGCTTCCTGCTTTGCTGACCGATATAACGAGGAGAATCCTGGATGGCCCGCCGGAGGTAGAGAGCATAGAAAGCCGGCAGCGCACCGATAATAAAAGCTGTCCTCCAGCCGTAATCCGGTATAACGAAATAGGCGATCAACGCCGCGACAAGCCACCCGCCGGCCCAGAAGCTTTCAAGCAGAACAACCGCGCGCCCCCTTTCTTGGACTGGTACGGATTCAGATACGAGTGTCGAGGCAACCGGCAGCTCCCCGCCCAAGCCCAACCCGGCTACAAAACGCAGTACACACAGTACAACAAAGCTGGTGGCCAAAGCGGACAACCCGCTAGCGGCAGAGAAAATAAGAAGCGTCCAGATCAGCACAGACCGGCGTCCATAACGGTCCGCAAGCAATCCCGCGATAGCCGCTCCAACGGCCATTCCGACCGAATTGATGGCCGTCAGCAGCCCAATCTGCTGTGCAGCCAGATTCCATTCAACAGCCAAAGCGGCAACGATGAACGAGATCATTCCCACATCCATCGCATCGAACAGCCAGCTAAGTCCAGCGCTGAACAGCAATTTACGATGCTTCGGTTCACGGAGTAAAGATGCTTTCATTATGATCAAGTTTCCTTTTCCACGGTATTTAATCTACGGTCTATACCTTCCAATCCTTCTATTATTACCGTAGCTTCGATCTTCAAACATTATGATTACTCTATATAAAACGCGGCTAAGTCTAGAATCTATTAGGTATCTACCTTTTTTTACTAGTAACAGGTTCATCCCCATTCATCAGTAACCAAAACAGCATAGAATGAATCATCACTAACGAAAGGTTGTGTGTTGAAAATGGCGAAGCAGATTGTTCGTAACATGAAGTCAGTCCGTGCAGCAAAGCCTGTCCAGGCAGCTCAATTGTCCAACATTACCGGAGTCTGGAATTGCAGTGACGGGGGTCGTTATTACATCAGGCAAATTGGCAGACGTATATTCTGGGCGGGGCTTAGCGGCCGAGGAAACGGTGCTGTTTTTACCAATGTATACCGCGCCACTCGAACCGGAGACGTTATATCAGGCCAGTGGGCTGACGTGCCCCGTGGCGTTACTTTAAACAGTGGCACCCTGACGGTGGAAGTTTTTATTAACAATAACGGGGTACTGAGCCTTCGACAGCTTGCTCAAACAGGGGGATTCGGCGGACAACGTTGGACTTTCATACGAGCACGGGGACTTTCGGTAACAAAGCGTAAATAATAGATTCAAAATACTAGAAATGAGGAAGACTTGGAGGCTATGCCTCCTTTTTTGTTTTAGCGGAGAATTTCAGGTTTTAATTTTTTTCCTAATGTTATAGGCGGCTCTCCAAGCTCAAACCGTACATCACCCATAAGCTGTTGTATAAATTGAAAGAGGTGCTGCGATTGAGTAACAATCAGAAAATGGACCCCGATTTGCGGCGAATGTTAAAACCGGCCCATCACTGGAAACGCCGTATCCCCTTGGTTCAAGTGATTGTTCAATTTAAGGGGAAAAATCAAAAAAAACAGCTGCAAGCTTTGAAAAAATATATGCACCCTTATCAGTTGAAAAATCATGTCCGTTTGGGCTTAATTCGTTCGATAGCCGTAAAGGTGCCAGCCGATTGTATTGGCAGGTTATGCAGTTGCAAACAAGTGAGTTATGTTTACAGGGACCGGAAAAATCGAATTCACCTTAATGTGGCCACTCCTGCTATCGGAGCCTCAGCAGCACAAGCATCCGGATGGACTGGATCGGGGGTAACCATTGCCATCTTGGATACAGGCATATACCCCCATCCTGATTTAACAAAGCCAATTAATCGAATCGTCGCTTTCAAAGATTTCATTAACAACCGCAAGCGCCCTTACGACGATAATGGTCACGGGACTCATTGCGCTGGCGATGCGGCGGGTAACGGCCTCAGCTCGAAAGGGAAATACAAAGGACCCGCACCGAAAGCCAAGCTAGTAGGTATCAAAGTATTGGATCGAGATGGAATTGGCACCGATTCAACTACTATCCGGGGTATCGATTGGTGCGTGAAGAACAAAAAGCGCCTTGGCATTCGTATCCTTTCCCTTTCCTTAGGCGGCTCAGCGAGCGTCCCTTCCAAAAGGGATCCGTTGTGCCAGGCCGTCGAAAAAGCATGGAAACAAGGATTGGCTGTCGTTACTTCCGCAGGTAATTCAGGTCCAGGCCGGAGAACGATTTCTTCCCCAGGGATCAGCCCTTTAGGAATTACGGTAGGCGCAAGTAACGACCGAGGGAGCACCAAAGTTTCGGATGACCGAATCGCACGCTTTTCCAGTCGTGGTCCGACAATAGATGGCGTTGTGAAACCCGATCTCGTGGCACCTGGAACAACCATCATCTCTTTGCGAGCGCCGGGCTCGGCACTGGATCAGACCGAGAAAAGCTCAAGAAAAGGCCGATGGTACTTCACGTTATCGGGTACGAGTATGTCAACCCCTATTGTCGCAGGAACTGCTGCGCAGCTGTTACAGAAACATCGTTCATTAACCCCTAATCAAGTCAAAAGGTTATTAAAGCGGCGAGCTCTCAGTCTTGGGGCTAACCAAAACACGCAGGGCTCAGGTGCCGTGGACGTCAGATTCTTGGCACGCTAACGCCATTAGGAGAACCATTCAAGGGGTACGAGTACAAGTGACGGGAATAAAATCAGCAAAATCAATACTAGGATTTCTACAAGCAGAAACGGCCAGACCCCTTTCATAATATCCTCCATGCTGATTTTACTCACCCCGGCCATCACGTTCAATACGGTTCCAACAGGCGGCGTTAATAATCCAATGGCATTGTTTATAATGAACAAGACACCGAAATAAACGGGATCAATGCCTGCCTGTTCAATCACCGGCAATAATACAGGCGTTAAAATCAGAATGGTAGGCGTCATATCCATTGCGGTTCCGATCAATATAACTAAAATGTTAATCATGACCAGAAGCAGCAGGGGGTTATCCATAAAAGGGTCTAACAGATGAACCACTGCGGCAGGCAAATTCGCAATTGTCATCAACCATGAGGATACCAGAGCCGCACATACCAGAAACATCACTACACTTGTCGTCTTGGCTGCCCTTATCAGCACATGGTATAAATCTTTTATTTTCAGTCCGCGATAAATGACTAGTCCAACAAATAAAGCATAGACGGCAGCCACGACAGCCGCTTCTGTCGGAGTGAACACACCTCCTCTAAGACCGCCGATAATAATCACCGGTAAGAAAAGCGCCCAAATCCCTTGTCTGAATTCAACAAATATTTCTTTGGCCGTTTTACGAGGTTGAACCTTTAATTTATCCTTGCGAGCCATAATGGCCCATGTGATCGTCAGTCCTAATCCCATGAGAAGACCTGGTACAATCCCCGCCAAAAAAAGCTTGGTAATCGACACACCGCCGATGACACCGAACATGATGAAACCAATACTTGGCGGGATCACGGGTGCAATGATTCCAGCCGACGCAATCAATCCGCTAGAGCGTTTGATATCATATCCGTTCTTCACCATCATAGGAATCAAAATAGCTCCCAAAGCCGCCGTATCTGCGATAGCTGATCCCGACAAGCTTGCAAACAGTATTCCGGCAATAATAGCTACGTATCCAAGTCCCCCTCGAATGTGACCAACCAATGACATTGCCATGGATACGATTCGATGAGACAGCCCCCCGGCATTCATCAGCTCCCCGGCCAGAAGGAAAAAAGGAATCGCCATGAGAGGAAAATTATCTGCCCCAATAATGAGATTTTGCGCGATAATTTGACTGTCAAAAATATCAAGGTAAAGCATTAAACCAACGCCGCTTAATAACAAAGCAAAAGCAATCGGCATGCCAAGCGCCATGGTACCAAGTAGAGAACCAATAAATACCCCGATCATCATGGTTTACCCTCCTTTCCCTTTTGTTCCTGATGAAATTCCAACAGCTCTTCAGATTCTTTTACTAAGTTGAAATCCTCTGCTTTGATTTTGTTAAACACTAATCGATAAAGATTGATCATCAGCATCAATAAAATCGCCACACTCATCAGAATACCTGTAACATATATAAAGGAAAGCGGCAATCCCGTAGCCGGTGCTTTACTATGAAGATTAATCATCGTCAATTTCCAGCTGCCTTCCAAGATGAGACCGCATGCTAACATCATTAGCAAGCTGCTGACGATATACACCATTTTTCTGATTTTTATGGGCAGTCGCTTAACCAATGTATCTACACCCAAGTGTTCATTATCTTTAAATGCAGCGACAGCCCCTATAAAAGTCAACCAAACGAATAAAAAGCGCGATAACTCCTCGGAAGAAATGATTCCGGAGCTAAATACGTAACGAAGAACAACATTTGCAAATACCAGAATCACCATAGTACTAATTGAAGCAACCATTATGCCTTTGAATATATGGTCAAAGATCTTAACTATTTTCTGCATATCGGTTCCCCGCTTTGTTATAGGAGTCTTCCCGACACTTGATCAGGAAGACTCTCTATATGGAATTAGTTTAGACTTTGAATTTTTTGTATCCAGTCCTGCATGAGCTTGCTATAGCCTGAATAGGCCGTTTGTGCCGCTTCAGCAAATGGTTTCGTATCCGGTTTCGTGAAGGTGACTCCCGCTTTAATCATATCCGCTTCTATCGTTTTCATGTTTTTATCTACCGTTTCACTTTCGAACTGCTGAGCCTCTTTGGCCGCCTCGTCTATAGCCTTCTTCTCCGCATCTGTTAAGGAGGCATATATCTTGTCACTCAGCACAAGATAAGCAACCTGATATTGGTGACCTGTCAGGGCAACGTACTTTTGAACCTCCTGAAATTTATTGGAAAATGTTGTAGGCAAAGGATTTTCTTGTCCATCGATAACATGCGTATCCAACGCGGAGTACACTTCAGAGAAAGGCATGGCTACAGGCGCTGCCCCCATCGCTTTAAACGCAGGCGGAGCTGTCGGTGTTTCCGGAACTCTTATTTTCAATCCTTTTAAATCTGCTAATGTGTTAATGGGTTTATTGCTCGTTATATGTCTTGGAGGCCGCTTAAAGTAGGTCATCGGGCGAAATCCCGCATCCGTCATTTTTTGATGTAATTCATCACCAGACTTGCTCGCCAAAAATTGATCAAGATGGCTTTGATCCCTAAACAGATATGGAATTCCATATATACCAATGTCCTCTACCCAATACGAGACAGGTTCCAGAGTCACGGTACCATGAATGGTACCGGCTAGAATTCCTTCTAATGCCTGACGTTGTGCTCCGAGGGTACCTGAATCATGAACTTGAATCGTAATGCTGCCCTGCGTCTTTTCTTTTACCAAATCAGCAAATTTCCTTGTTGCTTGACTCCAGCTATCGGAAGGCGACTGATCTAGGGCAAATGTGAGCTTCTTGGTTTGGACATTATTGCTTGTGCCATTATCGGTTTTGACGTCACCTTGCGACGGGTTTGAACCACAGCCAGCAAGCAAGACCAGAACTAATGAGATAAAGACATTTCGTTTCAATAGTTTCATTATTCTTGACCCTCCCACTTTACTTATATTTAGACTCACTACCATCGGCCTTATCTAAAAACTGTAAGCGGTTACAATTTTAAATAACGATCACCTTGCCCGTACCCTTTTTCTATTCAATCCAATGGCTCCACTTCTCAGCTCCTCTTAACGAAGTGTAGGCCCGGCATCACCTGACCTACACTTCTTTGTTTTACAGGTTATACCGCAGACAATATGTACTACGGTTAATCCAGCATGATGACTCTCTTTTCTTCCGCTGAGCGTTGGGCGGCTTCAATCAGCTTGAGCTGCAGCAGGATCTCTTTCCCGGACGCGATCGGTTCTCTGTCTTCACGAATGGAATCCACGAATTCTTTCATTTGCACTGCAAAATTGTGAGGAAGCGGCTCGCCGGTCATGATCAGCTCCCCATTGACATAGAGGTCGGTTTCTGCCGTGCCTATAAATCCGATATGATCCCCCGCTTGCGTAAAATAGATGGAACCTTCGGAGCCAATCATTAGCCCTTCATGTCTCGATTGCTTATTATTAATGGATAGGAAATTCGTAGCATGCGTCCCATCGTCGAATCCGATAATAATGGTGACGTCGTCATCCCCTTCGAAATCGGGGTTGCTTGAGGCTCCCTGTGCATATACAGATACAGGTCTTCTGTCATCCAGCATCCATAATGTAAAATCAATACTGTGAGAGCCCAGCATCGGGTATACAAGACCGCCAGTGGCTTTTTTGGAGCGCCACCACACCGGAGCCGTGTTTACGTCGAAATAGCAAGCGAAGGTATAAAGCATATTGGTGATCCTGCCAATGTGTGCCCGCTGCTTCCTGGCTTCCTGCAGGGCGATAAAGAAACGTCGGCTCTGGGCGACCATGAGCTTTACTCCATTGCTGTCGGCTGCCTCTACCATCGCCTTGCCTTCGGCTATAGAATTAGCCATCACTTTTTCCACCAGTACATGCTTACCCGCTTCGCATGCTTGCGTCGTGATCTTTTCGTGCAAATGATGTGGCAGACAGATAACAACGGCATCAATGTCAGGGTCTTTGAACGCTTCCTCTGTAGAAGTATAATATCGAACACCGTATTCCTCTGAATAAGACTTTGCAAGATGCTCCTGCATATCTACAACGGCAGCAAGCTCACAGTGCTCCGGCCAACTTTGGATTCCGTCGATGTGAGTGCGGGATATTCTGCCTAATCCTATCACAGCGATTCTTACCTTTGTAATCATATTTATCCGCTCCTTCTGTATTGCCAATTAAGAATCCGGCGTAATGAGAATTTTTACTTGATCCAAATCCTCGTTATATTTCTTCATCGCTTCATCAATCTTGGATAAAGGATAGCTTCCTGTAATTAAAGATTTGATATCAATCATGCCTTGAACGACCGGATTCATTAACCGGGCAAATCGCTGCTTCCTAAACTCAGGACCGTGATGCATAAACGCCGGAAAACGCACATCCATGGCATGATGATGGAACCGGTGAAGATTCACTTTTATCGGCGCCATCATATCGGGTACCGAGGCTACAATGCCTTCGTCTCTTGTTACATCGATACACAAGTTATAATAATCTTCCGTTAGAGGGTTCCAGTATCCGCACGAGTGATAAGCTACGTCTACACCCTGTCCATTCGTCAAATCAAGGATGGCTTCCATGGCATTTTCTTTTGTTGTGTTAATCAGTACATCCGCACCCCGGTTTTTGGCCAATTCCAGGTGAGCATCCGAATAATCCACTGCGATCAGTTTTTCCGCTCCGCTTTTCTTCAGACCCTCGACGGCAATCAGTCCTTGAAAATTTAGCCCTGCGACAACCACGGTATCCCCCAATTTGACACCGCTCTCAAAAACCCCAAACATTCCAACGCAAATAGGTTCGGCCAAGCAAGCAATTTCCATATCCAATCCTTCCGGTGCTTTAAACAGATTATGAACCTTGGATTTGAAATGGGTCGACATCCCGTTATGCGGACCAAACAGCATGACCTTATCCCCTACTTCGAATTCCCTTACCTTTTTGCCCAAAGCGACAACGACGCCTCCGCCTTCATGTCCCATCCAAGGGAAACAATCCGGAGGAAGGTCATCGGGAATCAATAACCCCTGCCAAGCCCGTAAATCCGCATCACATATGGAGCTTTGATATGTTTTGACCAGCACCTCATCATCCTTAAGCTCAAGCTCTCTTTTGACTAATTGCAAATTCCGCGGTTCAGGCATGTGAACACATAAGGTTTCCACAACAATTCCTCCTTAAAAATCATTATTTTGTAATCGCATTCAGTTCAAGATCAATCCATGATATTATGATTTGATCACCTGCTCATCTTATCTATATTGATGAATCTTGAAATTATTACTGATGAAATCACAAAAGCGGGTGCCTCAGCACCCGCTCCACGTATGCATATTGAAAACAACGGATATGCTCCGAACCGCCGCACTCCGCACTCCGTTAATGCGTATGCGCTGCTCTCTTTACCTCTACGCAGCGAGAGGGCTTAGGGAACAGCTTATCCGGATTGCACAGATTATGAGGATTGAACACCCGCATAACCTCCACTTGCGCGGCAATCTCTTCGGGAGTGAAAATCTTAATCATATCCCTCTGCTTCTCGATGCCCACACCATGCTCGCCCGTGATGCTTCCCCCCACGTCGGCACAAACCTGCAGCACTTCTGAGCCCACCCTTACGGCCAACTCCGTTTCACCCGGGTTGGCTGCGTTGAACAAAATAAGCGGGTGCAGGTTTCCGTCTCCTGCATGGAACACATTCGCAATACGCAGTCCCGATTCCACACTAATGTCAGAAATGCGCTGCAGCACTTCCGGAAGACGGCTGCGGGGGATCACTCCATCTTGCACCATGTAGTCCGGGGAAATTCTGCCCATGGCTCCAAAAGCAGTTTTTCGATTTGCCCACCAAAGCGTTCTTTCTTGATCCGTCTGAGCCACTCGAACTTCCCGTACATGAAACTGGGTACAGATGTCGACGATCTGTTCCGCCATAGCTTCCATTCCGACGGTAAGGCCATCCAATTCAATAATCAGCACTGCGGCCAGGTCCTTAGGGTAGCCAACCGGATAATTTCCCGCTTCGACCCCTTCTATAGCCACCCGATCCATCATTTCAAGAGCACCCGGAATGATCCCTTCCGCAATAATAGCAGAGACCGTTTGGCTCGCGTCATCCACTGAATCGTACAAGGCAACAATGGTTTTGACACCCTGCGGCTTCTTGAGAATTCTTACGAAAATTTTGGTGACAATGCCCATCGTTCCTTCAGAACCAACAATAAGGCCAGTGACATCATAACCAGGCATATCCGGAACGGTACCGCCTAACGTTACGATTTCCCCGTCCGGCAGAACCATTTCCACGCCTAGGACGTGATTGCTGGTCACCCCGTATTTCAAACAATGCGGTCCGCCTGCGTTCTCCCCCACGTTCCCTCCAATGGTACAGGACATACCGCTAGAAGGATCCGGCGCATAATAATACCCTTCATGAGCGATAGCGTTCGTCAGCTTTAGATTCACATGTCCTGGCTCGACAACGGCCGTACGATTTTTGAAGTCCACACTTAACAATCGGTTCATCTTAACGAGGCTGATCAACACCTCCCCGTTAATCGGAGTGGCTCCTCCAGAGAGCCCTGTTCCGGCACCGCGTGGAATAAACGGAATCCGGTTATTGTGCAGTAATTTGACCACGGCAGCCACATGATCGGTGTTGTTTGGAAATACGACAGCCCTCGGACGGGCCCTAACAATTGTAAACCCGTCACATTCATAGGCGATCAGATCATCCGGCTTATGGATGACTTCTTTGAGACCAACGATGTTCTTCAGCTCGGCAACCAATTGTTCCTGATTCATGCCCCCGACCTCTTTTCTGCCTCATAGGCCCGATCCATAAGGGAAATAGTATGCACTACTTCCTGATCCATCGCCTTCCGGTGAACTCCTACGGACATCTGCATCATACAGCCCGGGTTCCCCATGACAAGGATCTCTGCCTCAGGAGGTACATTAGCCATTTTTTTATCCAAAATGGGTTCTGCCATATCCGGATGGGTCAGGTTATAAATACCGGCAGACCCACAGCATACATCGGAATCCCTCATTTCAATCAGCTCCACGCCCGGAATCGAATGGAGGAGCTGACGCGGCTGCGTTCTCACTTTTTGTGCATGAGCTAGATGGCAGGCGTCATGATAGGTGACCTTCACATCTACTCTTCCCTTTGGTGCTTCATAGCCAACCTCTACCAGGAATTCCGCGATGTCGCGAACCTTCGCTACAAACTGGCCTGCTTTATGGGCATATTCCTGATCGCTCTGCATCAGATCCTCATACTCTTTCAACGTCGCGCCGCACCCGGCCGCATTGATAATAATATAATCCACTCCAGCTTCCAGGAATGCATCAATGTTCTGCCTAGCCATTAGCTTTGCCGTGGGTCTTTCCCCTGCATGCACCTGAAGCGCCCCGCAGCAGGTTTGGGCTTGAGGAACCATCACATCAAAACCGTTTCGGGCCAGCACCCGAGCCGTGGCAAGATTGATGTCTGCATAGAGAACATCCATCACACAGCCCAAAATCAGCCCTACGGAACCACGTTTCTCTCCGATGGCCGGCACCAGCGGGGGAAGAACTTCCCGAGAGGTACGGGCAGACACCTCCGGCATTACCCTTTCCATGTCCTGCAGATGTCTAGGAAGCAGCCTCATGGCTCCGGTTCCGCGGACCAGCTTTCGCATTCCTGACTTCTGATACAATCTCGTGAGCGTGCCCAGAGCTTTCAACCGACCCGGATTCGGGAAAATGCCTTTTAGAAAAACGCTGCTAACCATTCCTTTGAAGCCTGTCAGTGGCTCTGCCTGGCGAATTTGACCGCGTGCCTCCTCGATCAGAGTCCCCACCTGCACACCGGAAGGACAAGCCGTTTCACAAGCACGGCAGTCCAGACAGCGGAAGACAGGATCGATAAATGACTCATTGATCGCCATTCTCCCTTCCGACACCGCTTTGATTAAATCTACGCGCCCCCGGGGAGATTGTGCCTCATTCCCCGTTTCCAGATAGGTGGGGCATGCCTGAAGACACAGTCCACAGTGCACACAAACGGAATATTTATCGACACTCGGTGGATCCGGCCACTTGAAATTGTTCATCCTAGCACCCTCCTACAAAACGCCCCGGGCTCAAGATGCAAGCCGGATCTATGGTTTGTTTGATACCTTTCATGATCGAAAGCCCACTTTGCATAGTGCCCCAAACGCCAATGTCTTTTTTAAGGGACTCTTCCCCATATTCCAGCACAAGATAGCCTCCCCGCTGCTCAGAACTTTGTCTGAGGAGCTGGGCCGTCTCAACCAACGCGGAAGGATCATTCGAGCGCAGTCGTATGCGAAGAGTTCCAACGCCTAGACTTGCCGTATAGTCAAGGGATACATTGCGTGAGGAGGCCTCCCTCTCAAACAAAGAGAGCAGGTCCGTCATGCTTGGGATCGGACAAGCTGCCTTGAGCAGCAATGAGTCGGGAGCAGTCTGCTTCCACTCAGTTCGGTGCTCTAGACCATACTGCTCCATTTCCTCATGGATTAGATGGACATAATCAACCTGTGAATCCATTGCACTTGCGAGCTGGCGAATCCGCTCAGCCTGATAGCGTGCTGCGCTTTCCACTTCATCGCATCCAATGGCTAGTTCATACAACCCTTCCGAAGGACGGTTTGTCAGCTCCAACCAGCTGGGAATACATTCCGAGGCAAGCACCCAAGCAGCGAGCGCCGTTAAATCCTCAAGTCGTTTACTGTGAGCAAGGATCATTTCTCTATGTTTGGGATAAGGGCGTACCCGGAGCGTCACTTCGCTGATGAAGCCGAGTGACCCATGGGAGCCGACAAACAGCTTGTTCATATCATATCCAGCAACATTCTTAACCACTTTACCGCCCGTGCGAATGATATTCCCATTCGGATATACCACTCTTAGACCGATTACGTTGTCCCGCCAGGATCCGTACAGTACTCTTTCGGGACCGCTTGCGGCTGTCCCAATAAGTCCGCCAATGGTCGATTCATCCGCAGTAGGCGGCATGATGGGAATGAATTGTCCATGCTCTCTCAGATACGACTGAATTTCGGAATAAGGAGTCCCGGCCCGCACCGTCATGGTAAGGTCGCCCACCGAATGTTCTACAATGCCCGTTAGCTGTCTTGAAGACAGCAGAATATCCGTCCTCTGCGGATTCTCTCCAATGAACAGCTGGCTCCCTAGACCAGTAGGTATGACGGCTAGACCTCTTTCTTGTGCGTTTCGCAATATCTCGGATACTTCAGCTTCACTGCCGGGTTCAGCAATCGGGAGTTCAGCATCATACGATAGCCCCAAACTCTTTTTCATCTCATCCGAACACTCGGTAACAACGCAAGATTGTGCCAACAGATGTAAATCAGGGCCAACGGCCTCTGGCTTATTCATTGTCTAATCCCTCACTTCTACATAAACTAATGAGTTTAGATCAATAAACAATAGAGCAGCCGGATGATCCAAGGCCGTCCTCTTCTATTGACCTGAATATCACAATTAATTTTTAATATATTCTATGGTTCATAAGAAGAAAAAAGACCCGCGTCTTATGGTTTCACCAGCTCAATAAGTACAGGCAACACGTTTGATCAGGATATGCACAAAGACGTGTAAGGCTCCATCCTCCAATCGGATCCAGGATTCCATACACGTCACGTGATATCTCGTCGGATGGTTGTTTACAAGATTTTCACTAGCCCTTCTTGAACCTCCACCTTATAGGTTTTGAGTTTAATTTCTTGATAAGCCAGGCACTGTCCCGTTTTAATTTCATACTCCAGGCCGTGCCAAGGACATGCTATGATTTCGCCATCTTTGATCCATTGTTTTTGCCAGTTCGTTTCTTTATTTGCAGCCAGCGTCCCCGATACTCTGCCTTCACATACGGGTCCGACCTGATGGGGACAAAGATTAGGGAGAGCATAAAGCTCCCCATCGATATTAAACACTCCGATTTCTCTATTCCTCACCTTGACCACTTTATGCGAACCCTTTGGAAAATCCTCCACTTTTCCCACAATCGTCTCGTCAGACACCATAGATCCTTCCTTTCCATTCATGTTGAGCTTCTAATCATATATCTTACAGCTGTCTCGGCATAGATACCGTATAGCCCGTATCCTCAGCAAGCTCCCGTCGGAATACGGCGTTGTCCAATTCCTGAACAATGACCTCCAGCGTATTTAATGCATAACAATTGTAGGCTCTTTCAATATGCCCGCCAATGACTTTCCCATGGATATCCACCATAACCGCATGTAAATGAATGAACAAATCGTCGCCTTTTTCGCAAATGATGCCTTGACCGGATAACACCTCTACAGGACTATCAATCGTCTGCATTTCGGTAAAGCCCGCCCCGGTGATCGCGTTTGAATCCAGCGCAACAAATCTATACTGAGCGCCGGCTGCCAAGCTGCCGACCATCGCCGTGATTCCCCCGGATCTCACTCCGTATTTCTTACAAGCGTCAATGACCCCTTGCACTAAATCCGTGCCTCGGTCTAATCGAATGGCAATCAATCGACCCGTTTTACCCTCTGCTGACGTAAACCCTTCTCCATTAGCCAATGTCATCTCTTTTTCCTCCCTTGATTCCGTCCATTGAACTGCTCAGCTTACGAGTAAATGGATATAAAAAAGTCCGGAAACTCGCCCCGCCTAACCGAACTTAAATCAGATCAATCACTTCACGGATATCGTTGTGATCCAGTCTATAATAGCTTAAGCCTTCAACGGAGCTCTTGAAATTTTCTTCCGTCATCTTGATGATCAATTCGGGATGTCTTGGCTCAATCACCGTATCTGCGTCAAACTCCCAGTCCAATTCCAATACCATTTCAGGGCTGCTGAGCAAGTAGGTGATTTTCCCTTGATCATAGCCTTTCATGCTGTATACAACGGAATCCACTTTCGATATGCTCCAGCCTTTGGCCTCTATGGCATCTCTTCCGAACTGTGCCAATGTCTCCGGATGAATGCTTGTTTTCACCGGAACATGACAGTGCGTGCCCTCAGAAGTCATAAATTCATAGCTTTGCTGCCAATGCTGTGATTTAAAGTAGCTGCTAATGATCGGTTTTTCATGAGTTTCAGGTTGTCTGAATTCATATTTCGAATAATAGTTTTCCATAAAATCATCTTCCCAATATTCCAAATTGGTCCCGGCTCTTGTGTTGTTAGGATTTGCGGGCTCAATTACAGCATTGGAATCATAGGTTAAGAATAATTCAAAGTGAGCCATGTCCTGTCGCGGATGGATGTAATATATATTGGTTATCCCTTTTCCATGTCCCAAAAATCCGATTTTTCGCTGCAGGGTATAGCCTTTCTTTGAGAAATAGCCTTCAACCACTTTGGCCATATCATGCGGGTACAGGATACTATTGGCATAGACATGCATATGACGTATTTTTCTTCCTTTTTCCAATGTTTCTATGGTCTTGTTCCACTGCTCCGAGCGAAAATAAGCAGCGATTTGTTGAATCACCAGCTTTTTCAGCATTCCTTTTCCCTCCTGTGCGTCATCTTTGATATGCGCCTACTATTTGGCCAATGAATGAGCAGCTACTTCAATTTCATCCAACATAATGACTCTTTTTTCTTCAGCCGATCGCATGGCCGCTTCAATAACTTTGAGCTGTAGCATGATCTCTTTACCGGATGCCACTGGTTCCCGCTCTTCCCTTATCGAATCCACGAATTCCTTCATCTGCACCGCAAAATTGTGCGGAAGCGGCTCGCCCGTCATGATCAGCTCACCATTTACATACAAGTCGGTTTCTGCGGTACCTACCAAGCCGACATGGTCCCCCGTTTGTGAGAAATAAATGGATCCTTCTTTGCCGATCATCAGTCCTTCATGTCTAGAAGGCCGGTTATTAATGGATAGGAAGCTGGTGGCATGAGTCCCGTCGTCAAAGCCGATGATAATTGTAACATCGTCATCCCCCTCGAAATCGGGGTTGTTCGAGGCGCCTTGGGCGAACACGGACACGGGCCGTCGATCGTTCAGCATCCATAATGTAAAATCAATACTGTGAGAGCCCTGCATCGGATATACGAGTCCGCCCGTAGCTTTCTTCGATCGCCACCACACAGGAGCGGTATTCACGTCAAAATGACAAACGAAAGTATACAAGAGGTTGGTAATCTTCCCGATTTTTTCGCGCTGCTTCCTGGCCTCCTGCAGGGCGATAAAGAAGCGGCGGCTTTGCGCTACCATGAGGTTCACGCCGTTTCTCTCCGCCGCATCGACCATGGCTTGGCCTTCGGGTACGGAATTGGCCATCACTTTTTCCACTAGAACATGTTTTCCCGCTTCGGCGGCTTTTACAGCGATCTCCTGGTGCAAGAAATGGGGCAAGCAAATCACTACGGCATCAATATCAGGATCCTTGAACGCTTCATCTACAGAGGTGTAGTACGGAACGCCGTATTCTTCGGAAAACGATACCGCAAGCCGTTCCTGCGTATCTATCACTGCGGCAAGCTCGCATAGATCGGGCCAATATTGAATCGCATCAATATGCGTTCTTGAAATTCGACCCAATCCGATAATTGCAACTCTCACTTTTGAAGCCATGGTTCAACCTCTCCTTATAGGTATATTCCTTAAATGCTGCTAAGCTTATTCCGATTGGCTTAACCGGGAATTGTATACTTCAACCATATGATAAGCCCAGCTCTTCGCTTCCACCCACGATTTATCGAATTTAGCCACCCAATCCAGTTCATTTTCCGAATACACCACAATATACTCCAACGGCCTTTCAACGACTTTAAGACGCTCTAGCTTCATCTCTTCCATTTCAATCTTCCCCTTATGATCTGGCAGCCGTTGTTTATGCCAAACGGACTAAACCATCCTGTACTTCCACCTTATACGTTCTAAGTTTAATTTCTTGATAAGCCAGACATTGTCCCGTTTTAATTTCGTACTCCAGACCATGCCATGGACAAGCTATGATTTCGCCGTCTTTGATCCATTGCTTTTGCCAATTCGTATCTTTATTAGCGGCCAGCGTGCCCGATACTCTCCCTTCACATACGGGTCCCACCTGATGCGGACATAGGTTAGGGAGGGCATACAGTTCGCCGTCAATATTAAACACTCCGATTTCTCTGTTTTTCACCTTGACCACTTTATGTGAACCCTTAGGAAAATCCTCTACTTTCCCTACAATATCTCCACCCGCCACCATCGATCACCCTCCTCATTCCTCATTCACTTACTTGATTTGGTCTATGGCTTTCTTTTCAAGGTTTAACCGGCGACCTGTTTTGTCGATATTAAAAAATTCCAACGCATTCTCGCCCATGATCTTACGTCGCAGCTCCGGAGTAAAGGCCGGGTTGTTAAATACTTCTCTTGGGTGGTCAAAATCATGGTGCGGCCAATCGGAAGCAAACATCACACGATTTTCCCCTTCAAACATGTCGATGATCTGCTTTAAATGCTCAGGTTTATCCGGCTCCTCGATCGGTTGTGTAGCATAGTAAAAGTTTTTGACATAGTGACTTGGAGGATGCTCCAGGATTCCCCACTCTCTGCGCTGCTCCAGGTACACTTTATCTAATCTCATCATCATAAACGGCACCCATGAAATTCCCGCTTCTTCAAAACAAATTTTCAATTTAGGAAAACGAACAGGTATTCCCTTCTCCATCATTTTCAACATATTCGCCATCATAGAGAAGCAGTGAGGGAAAACAAACTGTCCTATGAGCGTTTCGTATTGATGAACATTATTCGGGAAATGCGGTACCAAGGTGGTCGCAGCATGAAGAATTAACGGAAGTCCGGCCGATTCGGCAGCTTGGAATATCGGATCATATTTTTTATGACCCCATAATACATCGAGTCCAGCACACGGAAGATATATGCCGACAATTCCTTCCACATCCTTATATTTCTCAATCTCCCTTGCTGCGTCCTCAGGATCTTGGGAGCATGCAATGATGCAGCCCTTCAAGCCCTGCTCTTTATCGCACCATTTGTCTACGATATATGCGTTATAGGCTCTGGCTAGGGCCGCAGCATATTCCACTTGAGGCAGATTATTGATCAGCAAGAGGTGGTCTGGAAACAACACTCCGATGTCGATATGAAAGGCGGATAATTCTTCTTTCATTTGAGCTGGACTCGTAACTTGCCGGAACATCGTATTCCCTCCAGGCCAAAGAGGGAGATTATCTCTAAACTGAGGCGCATAGCCGGGAATGGATAAATATCTCCAAGGGACTTCCTCTAAATATTCCAGCGACTTACGCCAAGGCATATCGATATAAGGAGCAAGCTCCCTTGGAGTATCATTCACATGTACGTCAACGTCTACAACCGTAATATCCGCTAATGTTTCTCTGTTACTCATCGTTCATTCCTCCTATTAGATGGTTCTTGTACCCATAGATATGCTCATCTGATGAATTTATTCTTATGAAATAGCGCGCTGATTAGAATCACTTATTATACAAAAGTTCCAAAGGAACCGTAACAATTTGGGGAAACAACACCAGCAGAAGCAGGATCACAACGTGTACCCACAAGAAAGGCCAAACGCCCTTCATAATCCCTTCCATATTGGTCTTCCCTACACTAGCAGCCACATTAAGAACTGTTCCTACCGGCGGTGTTAGAAGCCCTATACAATTGTTAAGAACATAGAGAATGCCAAAATAAACAGGATCAATTCCCGCCGCATGGATAATAGGCATCAATACGGGTGTAAGTATTAAAATCGTTGGGGTCAAATCCATAGCTGTACCAACCAAAAATACGATCACCATAATGATCAGCAAAAGAAGAGTTTTATGCTCAATGAACGGTCCCAGCATACTCGCTACTTCGGCTGGAATGTTCGCGATCGTGATTTGCCATGCGGAAACCATAGCCGCAGCAGTAAGGAACAAAACTATGCTCGTGGTTTTGGCTGCCGATAACAAAACATCGAACATCTGTTCCAACTTCAATTCCCGATAAATGAATAAACCGACAACTAAAGCATAGAATGCGGCCATCACCGCCGATTCCGTAATGGTGAAAACCCCTCCGCGCATCCCCACAATAATAAATATAGGCAATAGGAGAGCCCAGATCGAATCTAGGAAGGTCCCGAAAATCTCTTTGAACGATTTGCGTGGATATACCTGATAGGTTCCTGAGCGTGAAAGCCACCACCAGCAAACCGCCAAACCTACCGCCATCAGTAAACCAGGCGCAATGCCCCCTAGAAATAATTTGGTGATCGATACATTCGCGGTTACCCCATATAAAATCATGGGGATACTCGGCGGGATAATGGGGGCTATGATACCGCTCCCTGCAACCAGTCCGCTTGCCCGGTTGCGATCGTAGCCTGCTTTAACCATCATCGGGATCAAGATAGCGCCTAGTGCAGCCGTGTCCGCAACAGCCGAGCCGGAAAGTCCGGCAAACAGAACACTCCCGATAATAACAACATACCCGAGGCTGCCGCGAATATGCCCAACCAAGGACAAAGCCAGGTTTACAATCCGTTTGGAGATCCCGCCCGCATTCATCAGTTCCCCTGCAAGAATAAAAAATGGAATCGCCATAAGAGAAAAGTTATCTACGCCATTGATTAGGTTTTGCGCAATAATGGACGTATCAAAGGTACCCAGATAAAACATTAACGCAACTCCGCAAAGCAAGAGGGAAAAAGCAATCGGTATGCCTAAAGCCATCGCGCCGAGAAGCGAACCTACAAATACGGCTATTGTCACGTTCTTGCCCTCCCCTTTACTTATGGATTACAGAACTCGTTCATTCTTCCGAATCGCTCGTGAAAGTGAGATCGCTGTCATTATTTTTCTTGAATAACGCCTGGAATATATTGTATAACAGTATAGCTCCCATACTTATACTGGTAACCACACCAATGCCATAAACCAGAAAGAGACGCATTCCGGTTGCCGGGGCTCTGTTGTCGATATTCAGTATCGTAATATTCCAGCTCCCTAAGAAAACCAACCAAAGACAATAAAGAACCATCAAGTTGCTCAGAACAAATGCGATTTTTCTAAGCGACATAGGTAGCTTTTTGACAAACATATCGACCCCCAAATGCTGGTTATCTTTTAATGCGGCGATGGCTCCGAGAAATGTCATCCAAATTAATAAAAATCGTGCCATTTCTTCCGTCCAGGAAATGCCGGAATCAAAAACATAGCGCAATACGGCGTTGCCAAAAACAAGGATACTCATGGCCGTCAGTGAGATAACGATAGCGAGATTAAGAAGATTTCTGATCGGCTTGAACATTTTTTGCATGGATAACACCACCTTTGGATTAAATCCGTTATTTGATATGCTGTTTCTTACGTTCAAGCACCTTTTCTACCGCTTGGACAACGGATTGGACTGTAAGGCCATATTTATGATTCAGATCGTTTACTAAGCCCGACTCGGTAAATCGGTCCCTGATGCCGACTCGTTCAATCGGTACCGGCAGTGTATTGCCTAGCAGCTCCGATACCGCTCCGCCAAGCCCTCCGATGATACTATGCGGTTCAACGGTGACTATGGCTTTATTAGTCCGTGCACACGAAATGATTACTTCCTCATCCAACGGTTTGATCGTGTGAATATCAATCACCATAGATGTTATTCCTTGCAGAGTTAACTGTTTTGAAGCCTCGACCGCGGTACTGACCATAGACCCGGTGGCTAATATGGCCACATCCTTGCCTGTCCTCAAAATCTTGCCTTTACCCAGGTTAACTGGTTCATCCTCCCCATAAACAACCGGAATAGGGACTTTATCCAATCTGACGTAGACTGGACCCACCATCTCGGCAACTTGCCGTATCAGTCTTCTCGTCGAATTCGCATCAGCTGGAGACACCACGGTCATATTGGGGATCGACCTCATGATGGCTATATCTTCAAGCGCGTGGTGAGTCGCCCCGTTTTTACCGACATGAACACTGATATTCGCAGATACGATTTTCACATTAAGTAAAGGATAAGCAATTCCATTTCTTATATTGTCGCCAGCCCGTAAGGCTTGAAACATGGCAAAGGCAGAGACAAAGGGAGTAAACCCGAGACTGGCAAACCCTGCGGCGATACTGGTCATGGCCTGTTCCGCAATGCCGACATCGTAAAATTTGTCCGGGTGCTTTTCGATAAATGGCCCCAGTCCTATAGGATCGGAGGAATCTGCGGTAATAAGTACAATATCGGAGCGTGTATCAGCTAAACGGATAAGCTCCTCACAATAGGCTGCACTTGGATTCTCCAGCGGGTATCCCTCCTTAGCCCAACAATTCCTGTTTGGCCAACTGAATTTCGGCTTTGCTTAATTTTTCTCCGTAAAATTCGTTTCCACGTTCCATGAAGGAAATCCCTTTTCCTTTGACGGTTTTAGCAATCAGTACGGAAGGTTTGTCTTTGCACGCTTTAACCTGAGCTATTCCAGCCAGTATTTGCCCAAAATGATGCCCGTCGATTTCCATCGCGTTTCAACCGAAAGACTCCCATTTTTTCATTACATCTTCCATATGAATGATATCCTTGGTGAAACCGCCTGCTTGCTTTCCATTCTTATCGACGATCGCTATCAGATGATTTGTTTTATAATGGGATGCAATCATGGCAGACTCCCAAACGATGCCTTCGTTTAATTCTCCATCTCCCAATAGAGCATAAGTATATGCCGGTATTCCCTTGTTTCGAAGTCCTAACGCCATGCCTACCGAACTAGCAAATCCCTGTCCTAATGATCCGGTGGACATATCAACACCAGGTGTTTTTCTCATGTCAGGATGGCCTTGAAGTCTGCTGTTTATCTGGCGGAATGTGCTCAATTCTTCCTTAGGAAAATATCCTCTCTCTGCCAAAGCCGCGTATAGAACTGGGCTAGCATGACCTTTAGATTATACAAACCGGTCGCGTTTGTCCCAATCGGGTCTTAAAGGATCGATATTCATTACCGAAAAATATAGAGCGGTTACGAGTTCAACAGAGGAAAGCGAAGCGCCCGGGTGTCCGGACTGAGCAGCCTCCACCATCGTAATGATCTGTTTTCGAATAACCAGAGCCTTCTCTTTAAGTGGTTCCATGGTCAAGGATGCTTGAGACAATATAAGACCCCCTCCAAACGACTGGAGATTTCAAGGAAACCCGCCCCAAACCAGGGGCGGCGAACCCCATTCCTTACTGTCTGGCAGCGCTTCGAACTTTTTCAATTAACTCTTTACCATAGGTGCTTTCATATTCCTTGTAGACCGGAGCAACGGCTTCCTGAAACGGTTTTTTGTCGGGTTCATTGATCAGCATTCCCTTGGTCTGCAGCTCGGCCTTCAGCTTGATGTCATCTTGCTTGACCAGCTCCCGCATCATTTGTCCCGCTTCTTTACCGCTATCCGATATGATTTTTTGCTGATCCGGAGATAATGTTTTCCAGAAGGCTTCACTAACGGCAAAAGGCACCGGGCTGTATTGATGTCCTGTCATAGAAAGATATTTTTGGACTTCATAAAACTTGCTCGCATTAATGTTCGTAAGCGGATTCTCCTGTCCATCAACTACGTGCTGTTCCAAAGCAGGGTATAGCTCGCTGTACGCCATTCCTAAAGAATTAGCCCCCATTGCTTTAAGAACGCTCAGTGATACCGGTATTTCGGGCGTTCGAATTTTAACCCCTTTTAAATCCTCCGGCTTTTCGATAGGCTTTTTGCTATTCGTGATTTGTCTAAATCCATTCTCCCAATAGCTGATAATCCGTATGCCTTTACCGATTAACGGATCGGCCAGCTCTTTACCGACAGCACCATCCAGCACCTTCCATGCCTGCTCGAAATTCTCGAACAAATACGGTAATTCGATGACTCCGATGCTGGGACTATATTTGGCAAAGAGACCCGTAGCTACTGGCGTCGCCTGAATAGAATTCGTCACAATACTCTGCAGCATGGCGGATTCACTGCCTAATTGTTCACCCGAGAAAACCTGCACTTCCATTGTTCCGTTCGACTTTTGCTCTACCAGCTCTTTAAATTTCAGCGCCGCCGTATGCCTGAAGTTCGTTTCGGTGAGTGCATGACCCAATTTAATGATGATTTTCTTATCATTGTTCGCCGGCGTTGGCGTATTGTTGTTTGATGCATTGGGGCTCGGAGTAGATGGAGTGCCACCGGAAGAGCACGATGCCAAAAAAAGTACCATGGATACTGTGAGTAAAATGGCAAATATTTTTTTCATATTGCATCCCCTCATCCATTCATTGATGTGCAAATCGTCTTTACTGTTTGGCAGCATTACGTACTTTTTCAATCAATTCCTTGCCATACGTGCTTTCATATTCCTTGTAGACCGGAGCAACGGCTTCCTGAAACGGTTTTTTGTCGGGTTCATTGATCAGCATGCCTTTGGCCTGAAGCTCGGCCTTCAGCTTGACATCATCTTGCTTAACCAGCTCCCGCATCATTTGTCCCGCTTCTTTACCGCTATCCGATATGATTTTTTGTTGATCCGCCGATAAACTTTTCCAGAAGGTTTCACTAACGGCAAAAGGCACCGGGCTGTATTGATGACCTGTCATAGAAAGATATTTTTGGACTTCATAAAACTTACTTGCATTAATGTTTGTTAGCGGATTTTCCTGTCCGTCAACCACGTTCTGCTCTAAAGCCGGGAATAGCTCACCGAATGCCATCCCTACCGAATTGGCCCCCATCGCTTTGAGAACACTCAGTGAAATAGGTATCTCGGGCGTTCGAATTTTCACTCCTTTTAAATCCTCAGGTTTCTCGATAGGCCTTTTGTTATTCGTAATCTGTCTGAAACCATTCTCCCAATAGCTGATAATCCTGATGCCTTTGCCGGTCAACGGTTCGGCAAGCTCTTTGCCCACAGGTCCATCCAGCACCTTCCATGCCTGTTCAAAATTTTCGAATAGGTAAGGTAATTCGATAACGCCGATGTTGCTGTAATATTTGGCGAATAGACCAGTTGCCACTGGCGTTGCTTGGATCGAGTTGGTGACCAGGCTTTGAAGCATGGCCGACTCACTGCCCAATTGTTCAGAGGGGAAAACTTGCACTTCCATAGTTCCATTGGACTTTTGATCAACCAATTCTTTAAATTTCAGCGCCGCCTGATGTCTGAAGTTCGTTTCGACACTGCTATGTCCCAATTTAATAATGATTTTCTTATCATTGCTTGCAGGCATTGGAGAACCTGATGTATTTGGACTTGAGCTTGAATTCGACCCACCGGAAGAGCACGCTGCCAATACCATGCTTAAAGTAAGCAGTATACAAAGCACTTTTTTCATATGGCATCCCCTCAATATTTAATCGATATGCATACCGCCATTGATATCAATTTCTTCACCGGTAATATATCCCGCCTCTTCAGAAGCCAGAAACACAATCGTATAGGCCACGTCTCCAATCGTTCCAATCCTTCCAACCGGAATCCCTCTTACTAATTCCTCTTTCAATTGAGGTGTGAGCAGACCGCCTGTGATTTCTGTCCCGATCAGTCCGGGAGCCACACTGTTACAGGTAATACCAAAAGCAGCCATCTCTCTTGCAACCGCTTTCGAAAAACCGCTTACAGCTGCTTTCGCCGCAGAGTAATGAGAGCCCCCGAACAATCCGCCTCCTCTTTTTCCCGAAACAGATCCCAAATTTATAATTCGACCGTAGCTGTTCTGTTTCATGTAAGGAAGAACTTCTTGGGTAAGATGAAATACCCCCTTCATATTGATTTTGAAAATGAGGTCCCATTCCTCTTCCGAAATATCCAGTACTCGTGTCGGGCGGGTAATGCCCGCGTTATTGACAAGAATGTCTAATTTACCGAATCGGTTAACAATATCGCTTACGGCTTGGGATATTTGCTTACGGTCGGTTACATCAAGCGGAATGGATACGGCGATTCCGCCGCTATCTTCAATTTCCTTCGCTGCCTCTTGCACCCCGCTCACATCAATGTCGGCCAGAACTACCGCAGCACCTCTTGAGGCCAGCTGTCTAGCGATTTCACGACCAATGCCCCGCTTGGACCCGGCCCCTGTAATGAGCGCAATTCTTTGATCGAAATTCATATGGGTACCCCTTTTATCGTTATGGATTGACTATTTCTCGCGCAACGGACGCGATCCCTTCACCGTCCAGTTTGTAGTAATGGTATAAGTGGTAAGGCTTACCGATCAATGAATATTGATCCATGATGCCATGGCGTTTAAATTTGCACGGTATGCCTGACTCCATCAGCACTTCCGCTACAGCTCCCCCAAGTCCGCCATAAATATTGTGTTCTTCAACGGTCAATATAGCTCCAGTTTCTCTTGCCGCTTGAAAGACGGCTTCTTGATCCAGAGGCTTAATGGTATGCATATCGAGCACACGTACCTCCAGCCCTTCTTGATTTAATTGCTCCGCTGCGTCCAATGCTGATTTCACGGTGATTCCACACGCAATAATGGTTAAATCTTCACCTTGTCTGAGTACATTCGCTTTCCCGATAACGTTCTTAGGACGATCCGACGTATACACTACATCCTCCCGGCCTCTACTCACCCGGAAGTAAATCGGCCCGTCGTATGACACGACCGATTCCTCAATCAATTGCGACAGAGCCTGCCCGTCTGCTGGGGAAATCACGGTCATGTTCGCCATCGATCGAATAATCGCAATATCCTCGGTAGCATGGTGCGAGGAACCATAAAAACCCATAGCAATTCCGGTGTGTGTGCCAATGAGTCTGACTTTGAGTTTAGGATAGGCAATATCGGTTCTAATCTGCTCACAGCATAGCAATCCAAGAAACGATGCATAGGTTGCCACAAATGGAATTTTCCCCGTAGTTGCCAACCCGGCTGCAGCTGATACCATATTTTTTTCGGCAATGCCGAAATCGAAAAACCGATCCGGATATTTGTTTCCAAAGTCCGCCAAACGGGTCGGATATCCGAGATCGGCACATAAGGCCACTATTCCGGGATATTGCTCCCCTAATCGTGCAAGCGTTTCGCCTGCGGTTAATTGCTTGGCGAATGTCAAGCCTTGGAACAGCTCCCACGTATCTTCATGTAATGGTACGGCCATGTTATCCTACCCCCTTGATTTCCCGGATCGCTTTATCCATATCTTCCTGAGCCAAATTAGCGACGTGCCATTCAAACGTATGCTCCATCCAGGACACGCCTTTTCCGGAAACGGTATCGCAGAGGATCAGAGTAGGTTTCTCCGAATCCGGAGCGGGAAGCGAATCAAACGTTCTAAGGAGTGAAGGGATATCATGGCCATCGATCTCAACCACATTCCAGCCGAAGCTTTCAAACTTTTCTCGGATCGGATAAATATTCATGATTTCTTTCGTTATTCCATCTACGGAAACTTTGTTATTATCCAAAATCGCGACGACATTTCCGAGCTTAAAATGTGAGGCGCTCATAGCGGCTTCCCACACTTGCCCCTCTTGGATCTCCCCATCGCCCAGCAAGCAATAGATCCGATTCGCAATCCGATCCAGTCTAGCCCCCAAAGCCATCCCCACACTTACGGATATTCCATGCCCTAGCGAACCGGAACTGAAATCGATGCCAGGAATTTTATTCATATCCGGGTGATCTCCAAAAGCGCTTCCGATTTGTGTGTACGTGTTCAGTTCGTCTTTGGGAAAAAAGCCGACATCAGCCAGTATGGGATATAATCCGACGGCTGCATGCCCCTTTCCCATAACAAAACGATCTCGCTCCTCCCATGAAGGTCGATTGGCATCATACTTCATCGTGTAATAATAAAGAGCAGCAAAGATCTCCGCGCAAGAAAACGAAGATCCATAGTGTCCGCTGCCCGCCAGAGAAATCAATCGAATGGTTTCCAAACGGGATAGCTTCGCTTTTTCCTTGATCAAATCAACAATGTCATCGTCGTTCTGAATCATTTTTTTTCTCAAATTCACGGGTACCCTCCTTCGTTCTTGCCCCTGCAATGGTCCTGCTTTGGTAAACACACGCCGTGGAGGACGATGATATAGGATACATGAAATGAAATAGGTTAATTGGCGAATGGTAAACACATTCTTCAAAACCAAAGCTGCAGCATACTAGTCTTAATGATTTCCTCACAGCCATCATATTCAATAAATAAGCTAATATGCTCATCTGATGAGCATAACATTAAAAAAAATCTTGATGCTAGCATTCGCATATGGATAAAAATATCCATTGACTTACGTCTGTTTTGTTAATTCGTCAGTGATATTATCCAGATGCTTCTTCATAATATCCTCCGCCAGTTGAGTATCTCCGGTTTCAATAGCGTCGACCATAATGGTATGATCCTCCAGAACTCTTTCGAATGGATAATCAGGTATATGGGTTAAAGCGTCCAGCACGGCATCAAACATGCCTGAGATATTATGAAAAATACTGTGAATAAATGGATTTTTAGAAGCTTTGGAGATGATAAAATGAAATTCACGATCAAACTCCAAAAAACGTTTGGGAACCAATATTGTTTTTCGCATTTCCTCTATTAAATCTCTAAGCTCTTCTATATCTGATGCTGTACGGTTTTCAGCTGCCTTTTTGATTCCAAAAATTTCGATCATACGTCTTAAATCGACAACATGCTCCAAAAAAGCTACTCCATTGGGTGAAGGAGTAAAATCTGCTATGAATGTTCCTTTACCATGTATGGAGTAGACCAAACCTGTCGATTCCATGTATTTAATGCTTTCACGTACCGTTGTTCTCGCTACGCCATAGCTTTTTGCGATACTTTCAATCGAAGGCAGCTGAGCACCTGAATGGTATTCATTTCGACTAATTTTCCAGATCGTATCTCTAATCATTCGTTGAGTAAATGGTTGGATTTTCTTTTCAGCAACTATGGTGGTCACCTTCCCTCTCTAACTGGTATGCTCAACTGATGAGTTCATTGTGATATTAAATATATGTACATGTTTCTTGTCTATGCTAGATATTTTCGCATCCGAGGATTCACAATAGTATAGAGAGGGGCCGAACACTGCTGTCGGCCACAGAACCATTAGACCCTCGTCTTTTTAGTTTTTCCTCTTCCCCACCTTGAATTTAGTTTTCGGTTTGATTTCATTAAAAACACGGCATACTGAATGGGTGTGAGGTAAGTATCAAAAAACGTTGAACGCATTCCTGCTTTTTTAAATGTAATTCGCTGGTCTCTTCCGTTCATCTCAATAAATTTGACCGAACCATTGCGAGTAACCCCCATATCCAAGCCAATATCGGCAAGGTGGGGCAATTGATCCCCCAAGTAATTAGCGATCTCCAATGACGCGCGGTTAACTTCTTTTTTCATGGATTCCACTGACAACCCGCTGTGCCGGAAAAGTTTCTCACCTCTTTTAACCTTGCCACCCTTGGCCACATTGGTTACATGGCGGCCTGCCGCGGCAACCTTCCCCACCATACCGGAAATCTGCCATTCCCCTGTTCTTCCTCTCTGAACCGAAACTCGAAGATCATAGGGTCGTCCATGATAAGTTGCTAAAGGAATAGCCTCTTGGATGAGATAATTTTGCGGACCCACTTTTTGTTCAATAAAAGCAAAGGTTTTCCGCAGAGATTTTTGCAAATGCTTTTCTTTTTTCCAATAAATAGTCCAATTTCCACTCGATTTTTTCTTTATTTTAATAATGCCGTTGCCTATGCTTCCACTTGTTGGCTTAACATAGAGTTCTGAACATTCGTTCATTGCTGAAGCAGCAATTTATGAATACCATATTTACCGAAACGATTGGTTCTGTTAAATATCGTGCTCACTCGCGCTAACTTTTTTAACCTCTTTTTCCCATACGTTGAAAAAGTAATCGCCCGGTTATGAATGATTTTAGGTATACTACACCTTGCTTTTTTATACTTCCCAGAGCTATAAATGTAACCCATCGCTGACGTTTTTCCTGTATGACGTAAGGACATATATAAAGGTCTGACGGGGCTGTCTCAAAAGTAGGTTTTTGCTACTAAAGAGATGGTCCCTTCTCTCATTATGACGAAAAAAGGTCGAGTCAGGGCTTATACTTGCTCCTGAACTCGGCCTTTTTGGATCATCGTTGCCCACTTGAGCAGATTGTGGGCAAGCGAAAGCCACCCGACCTCAAGGCTTACTTTTGGCAAGCCCCGAAGCAGGAAACGCCGGAAGTTCCGGTTGCTCTTCATTTGTCCAAACACACTCTCCGGTTCAATCATGCGGCGAACCGAGAGCTTGTAACCTTCCTCGCTTTGAAGCAGTTCTCGTGCTTGCCGCTTCTGGCGCAGATACTTCATGCTGACCCGTATTTCTCGATTTCCCTGTGCTTTCGTACAGTCGCTTTTGATGGGGCAGTCCGTGCAATCGACACTTCGGTAATGGCGAAGTTGGATTTCGTAGCCGCTTTCGGTCCGTCCTTTGCTTTCATATCGGAACGTTAAGGCTCGACCGCCAGGGCAATGCCACATGTCGCTTGCTTCATCATATGACCAGTTGTCCACCTTGCTGATGTCGCTCTTCCATTTTCTCGACTTCTCTTTGTGGTAGGTGTTGTATTTGACCACGGCCTTGATCTGTTCGTCCTCCAGATAGGCGTAGTTCTCTTCTCCGCCATATCCAGCATCGGCAATGACGGTGCCCGGCAGCTTGCCAAACGCTGCCTTGACTTTCTCCAAGTGGGGCTTCATGCAACGGGTGTCGGTCGGGCGTTGATGCAAGCTGTATCCGATGATAAACTGGTTTTCCGTTCCGATTTGCACGTTGTAACCCGGTTTGAGCTGCCCATTGCGCATGTGATCCTCCTTCATCCGCATGAAGGTCGCGTCCGGATCCGTTTTGCTGTAGCTGTTCCGCTCGCCCAGCACCTTTTCGTGATGTTCTTACTTCTGCAAACGGGGCAGTAAATCTTTGCGCACCAAGCGAACCGCCTTTTTCAGCGGCTTATCCTTGGGTTTGGCTTTCAGTTTTTCTTCGAGCTGTTGCACCGCTTTCTCCAGCTTTTCACCGGTGATGGAACTGGACTCGCCCAGTTCAAGCAAATCCTGATTTTGTCGCTCTTGTTCTTCTTGACGCTCGGCTTCTTCAATGCTCGCAAAGAGGGTTTGGACTTTCTCTTGAAGTTTCGCTTTATGTTTCACCACGGCTTTGCCCCAGACAAAGGTGTACTTGTTGGCATTGGCCTCGATTTTTGTTCCATCGATGAAGTAATGCTCCAGCTTGACATAGCCGGCTTCCACCAGAAAGCCAAGCACCGTGGTAAAGATGGTTTCCAGCACGGCTTTCATCCGCTCGGAACGGAAGCGGTTTATAGTACGAAAGTCTGGTCGTTGCCGGGCAGCGAGCCACATGAACGGAATATGTTCACGCACGGCTTTTGCGATTTGACGAGAGAAGTAGATCCGCTGGGTGTAAGCGTAGATGATGATTTTTGTGAGCATCTTGGGGTGGTAGCTGTCTCGACCTCCACCTGGATAAGCTGCCGTGAAGATGTGGTCATCTATGCGATTCACAGCAGCGTTCACCACACGCACCAGATGATTCGCTGGAATGTCTTCCTCCAAATCCATTGGCAGATAAAGTTGATCCATGTTATATTGAATGTACAAAGAAACCGTCTCCTTTCGAATGGTTGGGTGGTACCTCCATTTTACTAAGAACCGGTTTCTTTTTGTTTTACAATTTTAAAAACAGGGTTGCCCCTGAGTCATTTCATTCATGACTTATGGGACAGCCCCTTTTTGCAGAGCGAAACCAAACGATATTCCAACGAGGCTATTCTGCGATCGGCTGTAGACAACTAATCACCGTAGAATGTACTTTCACATTGCTGCAGATGATATGTTGATCCGACAGACGATATGTACCTCCCTTGATGTCAGTCACCATTCCCCCGGCCTCCTTAACAAGCACGATGCCTCCAGCCATATCCCACGCATTTAAGCCGTACTGCCAGAATGCACCGAATCTTCCGCAGGCAACATAGGCCATATGTAAGGCAGCAGAACCAAACACCCGAATCGCCCTGAACTGCTTGCCCATTGGAACCATACTGCCGAGATTCATCTCCCTGTACTCGGGCGATGACATAAGACCAGTGGCAATTACGCACTGGGCAGCATGCTCCGCATTAGATACCTTTACTGATTTACCATTAAGATAAGTACCTTTACCTTTCTCTGCCGAAAACAATTCATCCCGGCTAGGATCGTATACGACACCGATCACAAGCTCCCCATGGCAGGCCAGCGCAATAGAAACCGTAAACCCGGGGATACCATGAACATAATTGGTTGTGCCGTCAATCGGATCGACAATCCATAAGAACGGAATGTCGGCCGCCCCTTCAAGAACTTCCTGTATAGGACGAGAAGAAAGGTAGGTTTCTTCTTCACCAAGAAATGCATGTTCAGGATAAGAATCCATAATAACATCGCGGATCATTTGCTCCGCTAGTTTATCGACCTCTGTCACAACATCAAAGCTTGAGCTTTTTTCTTCTGTACCTAGCTCCCCGCCTGATCTGGACAGAATCATTTTTCCGGCTTCTTTTGCCGCCTTGCACGCTATTTCTAAATAACTCATGTCTGCTTCTCTCCCATTCCATACCTTCTATATTAGAGATTTTTATCCGTCAATTTAGCTTTCTGTACCTGATGTATAAGCCGCCCTCTCCAATAGGTGACATCATTTTAGCATTCTTTTATTTGTACGTCTACATGATTCCGGGAATATAAACCATCCTCTTAAAAATATAAAGGACCACTCCATCTACGCATGGAATGATCCTTTTTATCTAACCTATTCCTCTATTATTGATTTGCTATTGTATTCGTTCTTTCTCTTACATAATGCGTTGCGGAGGTTCCCGCTATCTTGCCGAAAACAGCACCCGACATTAATCCTGATCCGCCTGGATAATTTTCATAGAATAACCCGCCAACCATCTCACCAGCAGCGTATAGACCGGAAATTGGTGAACCGTTATTGCCGAGAACTTCTCCTTGAGTATTCACTTTTATACCGCCAAAGGTAAACGTAATCCCGCAGGTTACCGGATAAGCATAGAAGGGTTCTTCCTCCATACGCAGCGCCCAATTTGATTTAGGCGGTGTAATTCCTTTCGTACCTTTCCCATCTTTCACCGTAGGATTATAGGTACCTTCCTGAACTGCCTGATTGTATTCCTGGATGGTTTTTACGAATTGCTCCTTATCCACTGCAAGTAAATCCGCTAATTCTTCCATGCTGTCCGCCTTGATAAAGGTGGCTTCCTCCAAGAGATACTCCTTGCGCAGCATTGGATGTACCTCGGCATCGAATATCTGATAAGCCATGTTCCCCGGCTGCTTCAATACCTCCCGGCCGTATTTGGCGTACGTATAATTGCGAAAATCTGCGCCCTCGTCAACAAATCGATTCCCCTCTTTATTTATAAGAAGTCCAAGCGGAAAAGATGACTTTTTGTAAATATCTCCCGGCTTCGTAAAATCTCCTACCTCCGGCGCTTTGTAGTCAGTTCCAATCGAATGGCATCCAGCCCAATCACCATAGGCTTGCGCTCCTACCTCTAACGCCATCGTAAGACCATCCCCGGTATTATACTCAGTCCCTCTCACAATGGCAGCATTCCACTCGGAGCCCAGATGCTCGGCACGCATTGTTTTATTCGCCTCAAATCCACCACAGGCAAGAATAACACTCCCGGCACGAACAGTAACCACTCCGTCCGGTTGTTCGATTTGAATCGCAGTGATCTGTTCATTTTCAGTCACCAGCTTAACGGCACGAGACTGATACCAAATATCAATATCCAGTTCTTTTGCTCGTTGGTTCAATTGCTGAATCAGTCCAACTCCTTTATTTTGCGTTTTCAGAGGTAGATTTCCCCAAAAGGTCAGTTTCCCTTCATTCTCAAAAGATTGGTTCTCATTCAGCTCAAAGATCACTCCATTGCGATGCAGCCATTTCACGATTTGTGTAGATTGGCCAGTCAGGTATCTCGCTAATTGAGGATCGCTTTTCCCCCCGGTAACCCTCATCAGATCATTGTAAAAATCTTCATCGTTATAAATCGGGATTTCAATTCTCGAAGCTTCTTCATCTGTGATTTCAGGGATGACTTCTCGGATATCATCAAGATTTTGAAAGGCTGTCCTTATGGCTCCATCCGTAAAAAAGGAATTTCCTCCGCGCTTTTCGAGCGGCCCTCTTTCCAGGATTAAGACATTGGCGCCTTCCTCTTTAGCGGATATCCCGGCACAGAGAGCCGCATTACCTGCACCTACGACAACTACATCGTATTGTATAGCATATTCATTCGTCATGTTTTTACCTCCCAGGACTTTTTTTATGGGTAGAATTTTAGGGTTAATTATCCAACTCACTTTAGGCTTAGCTCTATGCAGCTGAGGCTTGCATTTCCGTATAAGGGTATTGTAATATAATCCCATCGATAATAAAAATATTTAATTTTTATACTTATCCATAAGTTTTATTGAAAAAGGAGTCTGCTCATGGATGAAAAAGACTTTTTGCTGCTGAAAACCCTGTATACGGAAAAAAATATTAGCAAAACTGCTGAAATTTTATACATTTCTCAGCCGGCCATTACTTATCGGGTTCAAAATCTCGAAAAATATTTTAATACCCCGATCATCTCCAGAGGAAAGAAAGGGGTTGAATTTACTGCGGAGGGCGAATGTCTTGTCAAGCTTGCCGATCAAATCCTGCAGGATATCCGAAAAACAAAAGATAAGATACAAAACATGGGCCGCAAAGTTCAAGGTACGCTGCGTCTTGGTGTTTCCAGTAACTTCGCACGATATCGGCTGCCCGCTTTACTCAAACAATTCTTAAAGATTTACCCGGATGTTGAAATCATAGTAAAAACGGGGTGGAGCACGGAAGTCCTCAATTATTTATATAAGGATGAAGTTCATATTGGCATTGTACGTGGGGATCATCATTGGCATGAACACAGCTATCTCTTATATGAAGAACCGGTCACCATTGCTTCAAGAGAGCATATCCATCTGGAAAACTTGCCGAATCTAGCAAGAATTAACTATAAAACGGATAGTCATCTCAAGCAAACCATCGATCATTGGTGGCACAAAACTTTTAATCACCCCCCTCTGATCACCATGGATGTTGACCGTATTGACACCTGTGTTGAGCTCGTCAAGAACGGATTAGGTTATGCAATCATTCCGAGCATCAGTCTCAGCGAGATCGATTCTTTGCATACCATTGACCTATATTCTGAAGAAAACCAGCCGATATCACGTAAAACCTCAATGATGCATCGCAATGCGGCTTTAGAGCTATCGGTCGTCAAAGCATATGTTGAATTTATTAAAAATCATTACAAAGACACATCTACAGGACCGCCCCTGACTCTCTGAAGTTAAGTAGACATAGCACACATTTCCTCCACGCGGGCCGTGTTATATAATACTTATATACGTATGTCCCACCGGCGACTTCTCTCGGGGATTTAATAGAAGGATAGGAGATTGAACGGATATGGAAATTACCGAAATTTTAACCGACTTGATTGATGAGGATACGGATCAGCCCAGATATCAATTTGATGAAGAAGCGCTTCAGGAATTAATGAAAAGCATTGAAGAGCTTGGCCTATTGTCGCCGATCAAAGTGAGAACCGCGAGTAACGGCCGTTATAAAATCATATATGGAAATCGAAGATACAAAGCCTGCAAAATGCTAGGGCGCCCCACGATCCCTTGCCTTGTCTCCACCGTAACGGATGAGCTCGAGATTTATTTGGAGCAGATTGCGGAGAATTTAACGAGAGAAGGCTTCTCCCCCATTGAAGAAGCCGAGGCCTTCAATAAACTTCTGAACGACCCTAAGTTCAGCAGTTCGGTTAAATACCTCTCCAGTAAACTGGGAAAGCCGGAAGCCTACATTAAAAACAAATGTGATCTACTGAAATTTGGTATGGCTGTAAAAAAGCTGATCGTTAGCGGTACGGAAATCAGAAAAGACAAGCTGACAGAAGATCAGCTGCTGCCCATTAAAGATTTACCGATCGAGCATCGCGATCCACTGGCCTTGATTATCGCTAGGGACGAGCTGCCCGTGAGTGATGTCAAAAAGATCGCTCGCCTATTTAAAGATAAAAATATCTCATCCGGTACAAAAGATAAGTTGTTGTACAAAACAGGATCTGGGCTCCTCGAAACGTGGTCCGTACATGAACAAAATAAAGCGGAAAGAGCAAAGCCCGCCGCGCCGAAGGCAGCAAAGAACGCGACTCCGGAGAAGAATACGAAGCCGGCGAAGAATGAGCTTGAAGTGAAAACAGCAGCTACTATGGAGGACAAGCTGCAGCGATTACTCGCTTCCCTTCCGGACCACACTCCTCTGCCGACGGACATCATAGAAATCAAAACAATCGATGAAGAAGGCTTCTTGAATGACGTGGATCATCTGATCGACAACCTTGAGAAGCATCTCGCGGAATGGAAAAAGATCAGGGAATTGGCTAAAATGAAGATCTAAATGAAAAATGCATCCATGTTTGCATCGGGTACTTCGACGACGCAAACATGGATGCATTTCTTTTTAATAACCTTTTATACAGCTCCTCATTTTCTTCCCTGTGATTCATGGTTGACTTGCAATATCAGAGCCGCCGGCGACATCTATTCCTTTCAATATTGACACGGGTACACGAGGTACTACTCGGTTCATGGCTTCCTGCTTTTGCTTATCTCCAACGTGCGTATAAATCTGTGTGGTTTGTATACTCGCATGTCCTAACAATTCTTGTAACGTTCTTATATCCGTACCGGCCATCACTTGCATCGTCGCAAAGGTATGCCGTAACTTATGACTGGAAAGGGATTTTCCTCTTAGCTCACTAAACTGTTCCTTTAGTTCATCAAATTGGGCTTCAGCAATCTTTTGGATCATGCGGATGGAAATACGACGCCCGAACTGTGAAACGAAAAAAGCCTGTTCCCCTTTTTTCCCTGGAGAAATACGTTCACTAAGTGCCATATCCAAAACCTTGACTAGCTGTACGGGCAGCGGTATGGCTCGCCACTTACGTCCCTTCCCATAAACGGTTAATAGATTCGCCGTTCTGTTGAAATCAGAAATATTAAGACGATGTAATTCACTGACCCGCAGCCCCGCGTAGCTCATAAGAAGAAACATGGACACATTTCTGATCTGATATTTTCCTTCTATTGATTCTATGAACACAGATAAAAGATGCTTATCCAGATAAGATGGGATCTGATTCTTATCAAATTTTGATTTCTTTACGTGAAGGGCCGGATTGTTTTGGGCATATTTGTATTCAATCAAAGCGGAGAAAAAGGTTCGAACGGAGGAGAGGTAACGATTCCTCGCAGAATCGCCCGCCCCCCCTTGTCGCATTTTGGTTAGAAAACGCAGTACGTCGATGGCCTCAATTTCATTTAATGTCTTAGGTGCTACCGCGGCTAAAAACAAACGGACATCTCCAAGATACGCCTTTTGTGTTCGTGGAGTAAAGCCTTGATCCTTCATCCAGATATCGAATAATTCTAACAATTCATCATCAAAGTACTCATCTGCCATCTCATTTCGCTCCGTTTCTTTGCTGCTAATGCCCGGCTGCGGAGAAAAAAATCCGTTTAAAATTAAATTACGCTAAATATAGATTTAGTGTAATAAATTGAGGTTTATTTTGCAAGGAAAAAGGGTAATAAATAGAATTAAATCTGGTAACAATTATTAAAAAAATTAACAACCGGGCCTAAACAAGATAACGGCTCCGAACCCTTTGAGAACAGCCCAGAGCTGTTCCCGCCTTACCATATTGAGCGTGTATGGCGACTTCCCCGGTCGGATGAACATCCCAGAACTTGTAATGCCGTCACTGATACGGCCCCAAAAAGGAATAGGAGGTTGTCTGAATACGATGAAGAAAGGTTCCGTACTAGTCACATTAATCGCCTGTACCCTTGGCCTTACGGCCATGGCGATGCCAGTCGGCGCAGCCGCGCTGGAGAAAGGTACCAAAAGCGAGCATGTCCTCGACCTACAGCTGCGTCTTAGCACGCTTGGTCATTTTCAAGCCGGTGCAACCGGCTACTACGGATCGATTACGCACAATGCGGTAAAGAAATTTCAAAAACAAAAAGGCTTGCTTGCAAACGGTAAGGCCGATCCCAAGACCTTGTCGCTATTGAAAAAATCGGCCGATCCCAAGCAAAACGTATTGGAGCAATTGGCACGAGTGATCCACGCCGAGGCTAGAGGGGAATCGTTTCAAGGACAAGTCGCCGTCGGTGCGGTCGTCCTCAATAGAGTTCAGTCCAATGAATTTCCCGATTCCATTACCAAGGTCATTTTTCAACCGCGTCAATTCTCCGCCATTCAGGACGGACAATACAACTTGACTCCAGGATCTTCAGCCTATCGGGCGGCCAAGGCCGCTTTGAACGGATCGGATCCGACGGACGGAGCTCTCTATTACTATAATCCTAAGATTGCAACATCGTCCTGGAGCAAGAGCCGTCCGATGAAAGTCCGTATCGATCAGCACGTGTTTACTCATTAAATATACCCGCGGCACCCCTACATAAATCCTGCACGCTCAAAACAAAAAGCTCTTGCATCCCGCAAGAGCTTCTTCAACATCGATCTATCCTTTCTTTATTTCCATACACGTTTTAATTGAAAGGCCCCTTGTACGTAACACCAGACTGCAATAGGACTTGTCATATATACTTTTCTGAAATTGATACCCGTTAAATATTTAGCAAACACACTAGCTTGATGTTTAAACGGTGGTTGTCTATCCAAAAGAAGGCTTGAAACCAAAAAACTATTCATATAACCAGGAATATAAGCAATACCGGCAATGATAAGGATAGCGAACGGGATACCCGTGATCTGTCCTAATTCCAAAATCGATTTTTGAGAAATCCAAACGGAAAATAACAACCAAACCCATGAAAACATATGACTAACTATGAACTTTTCATAAACAGAAATATATGTTTTTCTACCTACTAACCTCTTTTTCATCTGAAAACATCAAATCCTGTGATATATAACATTTCGCCCTAAAAATATATCATTCTTATAAATAAAATGTCGTTAGGAAGTCGTTGTTAATCAAGGAATATTGTGCATGACTTCCTTCACTCTTTTATATTTTGTGAATAAGAACATGAATTTATATTTATACTATTAATCTTTAATGTCATAAAATTATTTTTTTGGGGTTCTTTCTTGCAAAATTACAACAAAAAAAACCGTATTGCTTAGTATTATCCCCTTTAAGTAGACACTCAATAAAAACCGTCATGTTATCATGAGGAACGAGTGAAATACTTGGAGGGGATTTCTTTGTGGCTAAAAAAGGGCAGATCTTTCAGACGTATACAGAAGAATTTAAGATAGCTGCGGTTAAAGCATATACCAGCTTTGATGAGCGTAAAGGCGTCAGTAATCCGTTAAAAGGGCGTCTTCGTACATCCTTCGCTAGCATAGAGGAAGAGCGGGACGATCTGAGAGCGCAGGTAGACTACCTAAAAAAGCGGTATCCAAATCTGGTAAAGGAGGCCATGTCGAGCAGCAAGATCACTACCAACTAATCGAAGATTTACGTAGCATACACGGTGTTACCCCCCTCATACATATCGCGGGTATAGCTTGAGCCAGCTATTACAAATGGCGAAAAACACGCTCGTTGCGCGTAGAAAAACAAGCACGAGACCACGAGTTGAAGGAGCGTATGATGGCCGTTCATGCTACGCATCCATATTTCGGATACCCTCGCATGATGAACGCCTTGTGGGAAGCAGGATACCGTGTTAACCACAAGAAAGTATGGCGATTGATGAGGGAACTATCCATACAATCCGTCATTCGGAAGAAACGACAACGTTTCAGTTACAAGCCTTCCGTCATTTATCCGAACCGATTACAGCGTCAGTTCCATGCCATAGGTCCTCAGCAGAAGTTGGTCGCCGACATCACGTATATCTCAGATGGCACACGTTTCTATTACCTGTCCGCCATTCAGGACTTGTTTAACAATGAGATTGTAGCTTGGCAATTATCTGAACGAAACGATGTGCAGCTCGTGCTGGATACGTTGGAGAAGTGGACAAGAAAAAGAGACGTTTATGGGGCCGTGCTCCATTCGGATCAGGGCTTCCAATACACGTCTCAGGCGTACAACAAACGATTAGAAGCATTCAGCGTTAAAGGCAGCCACTCTCGCAAAGCAACCTGCCTGGATAACGCATGCATCGAATCCTTCTTCTCGCATCTCAAAACAGAGAAGTTGTATCTCCAACAGTTTAAGTCAGAATCCGAAATACATCAAGCCATTGAAGATTATATTTACTTTTATAACTATCAGCGATTTCAAGCTAAACTCAAACAGCGCGCACCGATTGAGTATCGGCACGCGCTGGCAGCATAGCTTTTTTCGAATGTCTACTTGACAGGGGTATGATCATGCTACGGTTTTTCTTTACTTTTATCCTAAACAGTCTTTCCTTGACCCACACGCCGCTGCAGCAAACCCAGAAGCAGATCTGCTAGCAGTGCAAGTATGGCAGCAGGAATAGCTCCTGCGTAGAGCCGTGCCGAATTATCCATATTGATACCGGCATAAATTTCGCGGCCGAGCCCTTCCCCGCCGATCAGCGGAGCGATGGTCGCAACGCCAATGGCAATGACTGCGGCCACTCTTATCCCTGTGAACACAAAAGGCAGAGCGAGGGGAAACTGCACACGAAACAGCAGCTGCAAAGGACTCATTCCTACACCGCGCCCAGCTTCGGTAATTGCCGGGTCTACCTGAGTCAATCCGACATAAGTGTTGCGAATTACCGGCAGCAGTGAGTACAAGAACAATCCGATAACTACGGTAGTGAATCCCAAACCGAAAACGATCATGAGCAGCACGAGCATAGCCAAGCTCGGAAAAACCTGCACAACATTAGCTGAGGCTAAAATGACACCGGCAAGCTTGGGTACTCTTGCAGCAAGTATGCCGAAAGGGACTCCTACGATCAATGCTAACAGCAAAGCCGATATTACCATCAAGATATGTTGATAAGTGAGTTCAACGAGGTAAAGCCAGTTCTCCCCCACATAACGGAAAAACAAATCCATTTAGCCACCTCCTTTCTTTAGTTCAGAAGTCCGACTTTTTTCAGATACTCCTCGGCTACTTTTCTTTCATTTCTTTTGCTGACGTCGACTTCATAATTCAATTCGATCATTGTCTGTACATCGATCTTGCCTGCCAAAAGACTAGTAATCTCATTTAGCTCCGGGTGCTGAGCCAGAACATCGTTTCGTATCACCGGCGCGGCGTCGTAAGGAGGGAAAAACTGCTTATCGTCCTTAAGAGATTGCAGATTGTATTCCTTGATGCGTGGATCCGTGGAATAAGCAAGAACGATATCCACGTTCTTGCTCGCTACAGCCTTGTACACGAGCGCCACTTCCATAGGAAGCGTTTTTCCGAAGGCGAAACCGTAATGTTTGCGAAAAGCAGGATAACCGTCGTTCTCCCGCTCAAGCCAGGTCGTGTCCACGCCAAGCGACATATTTCCGGCCATAGGTCCCACGTCAGAAATATTGGCGAGATTGCCTTGAGACGCAACGTCCTCCCTTACAGTAAAGGCATACGTATTCTCAAAACCGTACGGATCAAACCAATGGAAGCCGTAATGCTTATCAAAACCTTCTTTGGCCTGTTGAAACACGATATCGCGGTCTTTATTGGGCTCAACCGGAAAATAATTGTCAAAGATCATGCCCGTATACAATACGGCCATTTGGATATCGTTGTTTTTCATAGCCTGAGCGACAACCGCGCTGGATGCTAAATCAGGCAGTACGTCGACCTTGAGTCCGGTCCGATCTTCGATCAGTAGCTTATGCATTTGCGCCAAAATTTTGGGCTCTGAATACGTCTGCGTACCAATAATGATTCTATCTTCATTACTGCAGCCGACGAGCAAAATAATGGTAAAAACAGCAAGTAGGACTAACCTTGATGTTGCCGACTTCAACCAAATCATTGATTGCCCCCCCGTCCGATGGCGTTGGCAGAATGGGTATTGGCCGTGACTCGCTTTTCTGCAAGGCTTAGGAATAAATCCGCTGCAAGCGCCAAAATAACCGCCAAAATGGCTCCTGTAAATATAAGCTCTTTCCTATTCGTTCCCATGCCGGCAAAAATCAATTGTCCAAGCCCACCGGCGCCGATCAACGTCGCCAACGTTGCCCAACTGATGATGTACACCGTCGTGACACGAATGCCTGACATTATATATGGAAGAGCAAGGGGCAGTTGGATTTGGAGCAATTGCTGCTTCCTGCTATAGCCCATGCCCCTTGCAGCCTCCAGTAAGTTCGGATCGACAGATTGAAATCCGGAATATGTATTGCGCAGTATCGGCATTAAAGAATACAGGAACAACGCAAAAATGGCAGGGGTCCTGCCAACTCCCAGCAGCGGAATCAGTATGGCGAGCAGTGCTAGGCTGGGAATAGTTTGCAAAATATTTGCTATGGAAAATATAATCCCGTTTAACCAGGAGCTCCGGTTTCCGGCCAGCCAAATACCGATGGGAATCGCCACAATAGCACCGAGCAGCACCGATACTGCCGAAATAACCAAGTGATCCTGCATTGCGCGCAAAATATCTTCCTGCCGGCTAAGGACAAATTCAAAATATTGGCCGATCATATGGTTCCGCCGCCCTTCATCTCTTGAGAGGTTTGCTCGATTTCCAGATTGGATAAAGCCCCCTCAAACAGCTGCGGTTCGGTCGATTCTACCGGAGTATATACTTCGGCCAGATGTCGTACAATGCTTCCCTTTGTAATGAGACCGACAAAGCGGCCTTCGCGAATAACTGGCACATAAGGAAGCCCATGCTCATTCATCAAGAATATGGCAGCCGCTACAGGCATTCCCGACTCGACGACATGCTCAAAGGGCTTCATGACATCGACTAGAGTTGCATGTTCTTCCCGATACCGATCCAGCACACTAAAAATCGAAGCATACCCGAGCAGGTCATTATTCCGGTTAACAACAATCAAAGAGTCTACCTTACGCTTTTCCATCAGTTTGATCGCTTCGGCCAATCCCCGCGTCGGGTATGCGGTTACGGCATTCACCGTCATGACATCATCCACCTGAAGCAGATCATCTGCCGTTTCGGTTTGCAGCCTCTTTTCTCCGATAAAGCTCTTCACGAAATCATTGGCCGGATGCCTCAAAATTTGTTCAGGACGCCCCGTCTGCACGACCTCTCCATCTTTCATGAGTACAATCGTATCGGCGATTTTGAGCGCTTCATCCATATCATGTGTAACGAACACGATCGTTTGCTTTAATTCTTGCTGCAGTCGAACAAGCTCGTCTTGCAGAGTTTCACGGCTGATCGGATCCAACGCACTGAAAGGTTCATCCATCAAGATAATATCGGGGTTTGCTGCGAGCGCCCGGATAATCCCGATGCGCTGCTGCTGCCCACCGCTCAGCTCTGCCGGATACCGGTTACGATAGGTATCGGGATCGAGATTGACTAGGCGAAGCAGCTCATCTACTCTCTGGTCAATACGAGCTTGGTCCCAATGAAGCAAGCGCGGAACAACTCCCACGTTTGAGGCAATCGTCATATGAGGAAATAATCCAATGCTTTGAATGACATATCCAATACTCCGCCTCAGCTTGATCGGGTCAATGCTAGAAATATCCTTTCCTCGGATGAGGACTTTTCCCTGACTCGGATTATTCAACCGGTTAATCAGCTTCATCAAAGTGGTTTTTCCGCAACCACTAGGCCCGATTAGAACGGTTAATTCGCCTTCATTGAATTCGAGATCAATGTTTTTCAGAGCCACAAATCCGTCTTCATAGGCTTTTCTCACGTTATCGAATCGAATCATGTATTTCCCCCCTCTATAATTTACTGTTTTACCCTTCTTTACAAGGTTTGAAACATCAATCTTCAGCTGAAAAAGATAAGAGCATGCGCCTTGCCTTCATACCGAGAGAATCATGCATTTAAACGGCTCTATATAACTAGTTCGAGATAAAATAAAAAGCCGCAAATTGGCGGCTTTGGTTATACCGCTGTCAGTAGACAGATGAAAAAAGCTATGCTGCCAGCGCGTGCCGATACTCAATCGGTGCGCGCTGTTTGAGTTTGGCTTGAAACCGTTGATAGTTATAAAAGTAGATGTATTCTTCTATGGCTTGATGAATTTCGGCTTCTGACTTACACTGGTGGAGGTACAGCTTCTCTGTTTTGAGATGCGAAAAGAAGGATTCGATGCACGCGTTATCCAGGCAGGTTGCTTTGCGAGAGTGGCTGCCTTTAACGCTAAAGGATTCTAATCGTGTGTTGTACGCATGAGACGTATATTGGAAGCCTTGATCCGAATGGAGCATAGCTTCCGAGACGTCTCTTTTTCTTGTCCACTGCTCTAGGGTATCGAGCACAAGCTGAACATCGTTGCGTTCAGACAATTGCCAAGCCACGATCTCGTTGTTGAATAGGTCCTGAATGACCGACAGGTAATAAAAGCGTGTGCCATCGGAAAGATAGGTGATATCGGCGACCATTTTCTGTTGAGGCCCTATGGCATGAAATTGACGCTTCAATCGGTTAGGATACATAACAGATGGGGTATAACTGGAATGTTTTCGTTTCTTTCGAATAACAGACTGGATCGCTAATTGTTTCATGAGCCTCCATACTTTTTGTGATTGACGCGATAGCCTGCTTCCCACAAAGCTGTCATCATTCGGGGGTATCCAAAATAAGGATGTGCGAAATGAATGGCCATCATGTGTTCCTTGATCTCGTGATCCCGCGTTTGTTTTTCGATACGCAGTGGCTGTGTAGCCCGCCACTTGTAGTAGCTAGCTCTGGGTACCCCTGCAATGGCTAACAGGCGTGTAACACCATGCAGGTGGCGTAACCCTTCGATTATCATAGTTATCCTGCGGACTCAAGGTGCCTCCCTTACCAGATTTGGATACCGCTTTTTTTAAGTAGTCCACCGGTGCCTTCAAATAATCTCGCTCTTCCTCTACGGTGTCAAAGACGGTTCGCGGACGTCCTTTAAGTGGGTTAGATATCCCTTTGCGTACGTCAAATGCCTCTCCATCCTGCCATTTCCTTACCCATACTTTTAATTGTGTGCAGTTTCTGATTTCCAACTTTTCTGCTACCGCTTTATAGCTCGCTGATCCCTCTATGTATGCTTTGACTGCTGCTAACTTGAATTCTTCCGTATACTGTTGAAACATTTGTCCCTTTTTGGCCATACAAAATATCCCCTCTAAGTTCACTCGCTCCTCATAATAACATAAGGTTTTTTTCTGAGTGTCTACTTAAAGGGGATAATACCATTTTATTTTATCGTATTCAGCTTTTTTATTATACCATTGGATTATTACTAGGGGTTTTTGACATCCTTTTCATCCTTCAACTGTCCATCACTGATTCCATTATCCTGATCCACACCGTCACCACATCCTGCCAATCCACCCAGTGCAAGGACTACAGCCATAGCTCCCACGATCACTTTCTTTCTCCAATTTGTTAGCATGTTCATTCCTCCTTGTGTATTGTAAGTGGTGTTTCTTATGCAATTATTACCCTCAACGCTCTGCGGCTAAACATGATTTGTTTCTGATAATTTTTTAAAGGATAGTATTTTTTACCTATTCGTACGTCGGGGAGCCAACAATGAGTTTAAAGGATGCTTTCTCCCGCATAAGTGATCGCTCAACATTTCAGCGGCAATCATGCCATACACGGTCCCGTTCCCCCAGCATCCCAGAGCATGAAAAATTCCGGGCTGTTCCAGATCTTAAAGGAAGACTCTCTTCCCATCCGCCAAAGGTACTTTTAGATAAGTAGAGTTGGTTATGGGAACTTAACGCTCTTCGTCTAAACCTCCTGCTATCATCCTGCCGTCAGGGGTTGTCCTAAAATAAAAATAAGGACGGGCTGTCTCCCACAGGCAACCTAGGCAACCTAGGCAACCATACGTTGATTCAATGAAGGACAAGTTGGTAATTCAATCGAGGTATGAGGCCAATATAAGCTGCTGCCATGCCATTTTTTAAACTTATTTTCCATGTGATCATTTCGCCCCTTTGCCGGTTTATGGTTGACTATTAATACACCAGCCGTGCGATGACTGAAACGATATGCGTGATTCATGACCAACCTCAAAGGTTAATTAGGTCATGTCACACCAAACCATTGAGGAGGCGTTATTATGACACAGTACATGGATCCAAATAACCAAACCGTAGATGAGAAAGTGGACAATACCCTGAGAAATCTGGGCTCTGGACAAAGGGACGAAATTCTTCGAAATTTCGATTCCTTCAAACGCTATCTGGGCAAACGAATTGAGATGGCCGAGAAGTTTGGCCTGAATGAGGAACAATTAGCCAAAACGGCTGAGAAGGTAGCGAACTACTTGGCCGATCATGAAGAACCTCGCAACAGCGAGGAAAAGCTGCTCCAGGAGCTATGGAAGGTAGGTTCGCAAGAAGAGCAGCATAAGCTGGCTCATATGCTTGTGAAGTTGGCTCAGTCCTCTAGCTAATCCATAACCAATCGTAAAATGTTATATTCTACAACCATACAACCCTTTGAAGGAGGTAAAGACGATGAGAAAAATGATTTGGACCGCTATTAGTATGGGAGCCGCATATTTACTTAGAAATAAAGAGGCCCGTCAAAAGCTGATGACCCAATTCCAATCGTTTCGACAATCAAAGCAGAGATAATGAAAAAGAGAACCCCCGTGATAGGGGGTTCTCTTCTTGTTATAATGATACATACTTAGGCTAGCTCTTGTTTTTTAAAGCAACCCTTTTTAATACCATTCTTTTCGGTGTCCGGTTCACAAAATAGATGCTGACGAGGATCAACACTACACCGAGCAAAAGAGATAATGTAAGCGGTTCTTGAAGAACAAGGCTGCCGATCAGAATCGCCACGATGGGAATGAAAAAGGTGTACGATGCCACTTTGCTGGCCTCACCGGAGTCGATGAGCCTAAAGAAGACAAGCCAGCCGATCGCGATGACAAAAAGCGAAATGAACAATAGACACAGGATAAAAGTAGGTGTCCAGACAATGTCGGACCAACTCTCAACCCCTAAGCCACCAGCCGTCATGAACAGTCCGCCGGCGATCAGCTGAAGAGTTACAAGCCAGATGGGATCCACTCCCGAAGCCTTCTTTTTAACATAAACCGTTCCTATCGCCCAACTCATAGCGGAACCTATGGCCAACATGACGCCTATGCTGGAGATCTCACCGGATACCCCCCCCGTACTTATGATTCCGACGCCGGAAAAACCGAGAATGAGACCCAGAATCTTCAAGCCATACATCGACTCTCCGAGCCACATCCATGACAAAATACCGACGAGCACAGGCTGAAGAAATACGATGGCAGAAAACAAACCCGCCGGCAAGTAATTCAGTCCGATCGTTTGCAAGCCGTAATATAAGACCACATTAAACAAAGCGGATAGCAAATAAATCGCCCATGTTTCCTTAAAAAGGAGCTGCTTATATCTTGGAAGGGCGATGATCAGCAAGATCAATCCAGCTAATAAGGTTCGAAGTCCCGAGAATAGCACCGGTGGTGTATAGGAAAGAGCAATTTTGGATAACGGCCAATTCACTCCCCAGACGGTGACTAGAAAGATGATGAAATAAATGGTTTGCGTCCGGGAAAGTTTTCCCATGATGGTTATCTCCTTGTTGATTAAACCCGTCTATATAATAGAAGGCTGATATTTTAGTTGCAGCTTTAATTATATACCTTCAATCTCTTTTGACAATACCAAACATTCTTTAATAACACGAATCATCAGATTCATAGTACCCTTTTTGTGTTGTTAAACAATAATGGACCCAAGGTGACGGTGTGTTCTCCAAACACGCCGTCACCTTGGGTCCATGAAAGAAACAAGCCCCATTTCTTGTTCCGATTTTCGTATATCTACATTCGAATCAAGCCAGGCGCAGTTACCGAGAGTCTTTCGCATCCCGTCTCAGTGATGTAATAGGTGTCTTCCGTGCCGACGACGCCGAGGTCAGGGAATGTGAACTTCGGTTCAACAGCAATGACCATTCCGGTCTGAAGGGGGTACATAAACTTCTCGGCCAACACAGGAAATTCATCAATCTCGAGCCCGATGCCATGCCCCAAAAATTTAGCCCGGTCCTCTTTATAACCCATGAAATGGTCGATCAGCCGCTCTTCTTCCGCAGTGATTAGCGCATCTTGAAACAAACGTTCACAAATAATGCCCGGCTGCATATTTATTTCCGTTTGTCTCGCGATCCGTTCCGCAGTATCGTACGCATGCTGCAAATCCTCAGGCAATTCCCCAAACACCAATGTTCTCGATTGATCAATATGATAGCCGTCGATACAGCAACCCACATCAATAAGTATCGGAACATTCTTCTCGAATGCCCTGCGGCTTGATCCGATAGGAAAAGCTGCAGTAAGCCCTTCTCCTCCAGCTGGCCCGTCAAAGTAAGTAGGAAGTGCAGCGGAAGCACCTGATACGATGATTCCGGAGGAGGCCTGCTGATTGTATGCCCTCATACGCATGAGACCGATATGCCCTGATTGCCGCATGTCATGCTCGATGCGGCTGATCATCTCAAGCTCCGACATGCCCACGTGAATGTATGATAAGGAACGCTCGAGCGCGGAATGAAGCACCATAGCTGAATCCTTAATTTTCTGGATTTCGTAGGGCGTCTTGATCATTCGGGTTTCGCGGATCAACAACGCTCCGTCCACCCAAGTGACGCTAGGCAGCGCCTTAACTAATCGTTGATAATACGATAAGGGCAGCACGTCATACTCTGTGGCATAAACTAAAGCCTTACCACGATACAAGTCCGGACGCTCCTGCTCCAATCGAGTCCGCAGTTCGGTCAACGATTCAAGCGGCTCCACCCTGCCTTCGTATTCGCGGCGGGCGCGAGACACGCTTTTCCGAACAAAGAATGTTGCTTCTCCCTCGGATGGGATCAGCAAATATCCCGTTTGCATCGAGCCTGTAAAATAATAAAGCCCAACATTGTGGGTAATGACGAAAGCATCAATTCCACTCTGCTTCATCATTTGCTGTAATCTCTGCTGCCGGTTTCGTAATTCATCCATCATCTCTATCACCTCACGAACACAACCACGGGTCTGAATTTAACGGTGGAAACGGACAATCCTCTTCCAGAATCGCCCGATAGGCTGAAGGAATATCTACCGCCTTCATGTTTCCATTCACCTCTTTCACCCATCCGCGCAACTCATAACCATGGCCTGTGCGAATATCACGAGCAAATACCTGGTGCGTGAGCTTCAATGTTTTGGCATTGACCTCAGCCACTTCCGTCATCACGGTGATGACATCGTCGTAGTAAAGCGGTTTCTCGAATGAGCAGCGAACATCCAGCAGAGGTAAAATCACACCCTCCCGCTCCGACAATGTTGTAGGAGAAAGATCAATGCTTCGGAAGAACTGGTGACCTGCAATGTCAAACCACTTAAAATAATTCGGATAATAAACGATTCCTGCCTTGTCCGTATCTCCCCAGTTTACACGCAATCGAAACTGATTTCGTCTCATTTTCCCACGTCCTTCTGTAAGCTGCCTAATTTACCAATTCTCGCGCACCACTATTGTAATGCAAAAGCTCAAACACTTCTACTTATTTTTTTCGCTCGTCAAATAAACGTATTGTTCATGCCCCCTTTAGTAAGCGGAAAGGATGAACAAAAAAATCCGCGATGTTGTACGCGGATTTGTCGGCTTAGGAGAGCTTGCGAATCGGTGCCCCGGACAAAAAAGCCTGGATGTTTTCTACCGCTTCCCGATAATATGTATGATAATTTCCTTGGGACACATACCCGAGATGAGGTGTCGTGAGAGCATTAGACAGCTTTCGGAACGGGTCCTCCTTTGACAGAGGCTCCATGTCGAACACATCGATACCCGCGCCTGCGATCCACCGATTCTGCAGAGCTTCAATGAGAGCTGGTTGATCCACAATCGCAGCACGTGAGGTATTGATTAAATACGCCGTAGGACGCATCCGTTGAAGCTCCTCTCTGCCAAGCAATCCTCTCGTCCTATCGCTGAGCACGAGATGAATGGAGACAAAGTCGCTGCTCTCAAGCAGCTCCTCTTTCGAGGCAGCTAAACGTACGCCTACAGCATCGGCCTGTTCTTGGGATAAGTTTTGACTCCAGGCCGTCACATTCATCCCGAAGGCCATGCCAATACGAGCCACCTTGCTGCCGATCTTACCGAGACCCAGCACGCCGAGCTGCTTGCCATAAAGATCTGTCCCGATCGTACTTTGCCAGCGACCATTCGCTCGGATAGCATTGTTTTCTTGAACGATATGACGGGCAAGCCCAAGAATCAACGCCCATGTAAGCTCTGTAGGTGGGTCAGACTTACTTCCCGTCCCACAAACTACAACACCATGAGAAGCCGCGGCAGCAAGGTCTATAGATGCATTACGCATGCCCGAGGTGATGAGCATCTTCAGCTTAGGCAAACGCGCAAAAAGCGAAGCAGGAAAAGGAGTACGTTCGCGCATGATTACAATGATCTCATAATCTCTAAGGATCTTAACGAGCTCATCCTCCTGATCCACATGCTGGTCAAATGACTGGACCTCCACCAATTCAGATATAGGCGACCAGTCAGCCATGGTTAGCGCAGCTTGCTGGTAGTCATCAAGAATCGCACAACGAAGCTTCATCAATCTATCCACCTCCATATGCACTGGACCCTTCCGATTTTAGCAATGAAACAGCGGTTCCCCATTGGCGAAAGTAAGCTCTACCAAATCCGAACTAATCTCAATATTCGGGTTAGTTTCGGCTTCCTCTAATAAGGGCTCACTAATGATAATCTCACCTAACTCCAGGGTGTTTTTGATCCATACAATCTTATGTTGGTAAGGATCAATTCCATTACACATCTTCACGGCGATGCGCAGGGCGTCCTCTGGTGTGGAGGCGACCATCGGGATTTTGACAGGAATGGATTCCGTGCTGGTGAAAGAATTCGTATACATGGAAATGAAGTCAATCTTATCAAACAGTTTGCGGGTAATGACGTCTGCCGTTCCCATACCATTCGCGTTCCCATGTGTCTCTTCCGTTAAATCGAAAATGGCACAATTCTGAAACTCAGGACCTCCACTGGCATACTTTGTCACATAAAGCCCGGTCACGTTGGGATCTTGTCCATCGCCGCTGATGTTTTTACCGATCTGTTCAATGATTAACACATCAAATTTGGGAAACAGGATCTTGCCCATCTTATTCTTACTTTCTTCAAGAAGGGCTTTTTCTCTTTCTAACGTGATCACGTCCTGCTTGGGTATGACTTCAATTTTATACGTTTCTTCATACCCATTCTCGATGATGGATACGGAAAAAAGAAATTTGGTTTTTTCAGCAATCATGCGGCCAATAGAGGGAATCAGTTCTGCGAAACGTCCAAATCCCTGACGATGCACAAGATCTGTGCCCGCTTGTTTACCTAGCCCGATGACCAGCATTTTGCAAATCCCGCTCTCGACTTCACCCCGGAACGCCGTATGCGCTTTAATTCTCGGAATAATAACGATCCCATCTGCTTCCATTACGCTTTTGGCCACATACACCTCGAGTCCCGGTTCAATCTCCCCGACCGATTCCACATCCATGGTCGCATCGATCTCAACACCCATCGTTTCCTCAGAAATTCCGTAGGCTTCCAAAATTTCGGCTTGTCCTTCAGGTGTCGCTCCGCCATGACTGCCCATCGCCGGGATAATAAACGGCCGAGCGCCCGCCTGCTTCAGTTGATCAACCACGCATTTTGTGATGAGGTCGATGTTATGGATCCCACGACTCCCGACACCTACAGCAATGCGTTTGTCCTTAAGATTCTCGAGATATGGCGCTATATTTTTCTGAATCTCGTCCGGGATATCTTCCAGCTTCTGAGGATCAAAGTTTTGCTTTACTTTAACAAAGCGGGGCAATTCAATTTCAGGGTATAAACTTAAATTAAGTGATTCCACCGTATCTTACCTCCTTTATAAAGTCACTCCATCCTTAAAGATCGCGATCTCTTTAAAGCCGTTTCGCTCATTACAAGTTTTCACTTCCCCAGAAGCTACTTGCAGGACATAATTAAACAACTCGCCTGTCAAGTGCTCGGACTCCACGTCCTCAAGCAGTTGTCCGGCATTAAAATCGATCCAATTCCGTTTTCTCTGGAACAACTGACTGTTCGTTGAAATCTTCACCGTAGGTACAGGCCCTCCAAACGGCGTCCCGCGCCCAGTGGTAAACAGAACGATATGCGCTCCGGACGCAGCTAGAGCCGTAACGGATACGAGATCATTACCTGGACCTTCAACCAGATTCAAACCGTTCTTCGTTACTCTGACGCCATAAGGAAGCACGTCCATCACTTGGGCGTGTCCCCCTTTTTGGACACAACCTAACGATTTTTCCTCTAAAGTCGTAATCCCTCCCTGCTTGTTCCCAGGGGAAGGATTCTCATAGATAACCTGATCATGCTTGATATAATATTGCTTAAAGTCGTTGATAAGTGAAACCGTTTGATGAAATACTTCCTCATTGTTTGCCCGATTCATAAGAATAGTCTCTGCTCCGAACATCTCCGGAACTTCGGTCATGATCGAAGTTCCGCCTTGAGAAACCAAAACATCGGAGAAGCTTCCCACAAGAGGATTGGCTGTAATGCCGGAGAAACCGTCCGATCCTCCGCATTTCAGACCCACTTTCAAGGAAGAGACAGGCACAGGCTCTCGCTCAAACTGTTCCGCGTAGCCTACCAATTCCCCTATCAATTCCATACCGATTTCTAATTCATCCTCGATTTCTTGGGAGACTAGAAATTTTACCCTATTCGGGTCGAACTCTCCGATGGACTTCTTAAACAGCTCAACATAATTATTCTCGCATCCGAGTCCAAGCACGAGCACACCAGCAGCGTTCGGGTGATGAACCAGATCACTTAAGATGCTTTGGGTCATCCTTAGGTCATCGCCCAGCTGCGAGCAGCCAAAAGGATGGGCAAAATGAAACACTCCATCGAATTTTGCATGGTTATATTGTTCATTACCCATTTTGGCCAGCAATTCCGCGGTTTTGTTAATGCATCCTACGGTATTAATAATCCAGATTTCATTACGAATACCGATATCTCCATTCTTCCTTACATAACCCTGAAAAGTTACCTCATTCGACTGTACCTTTACTTTGGTTTCCTGGGCCGGCTCATAGCGGTAGTCTGACATCCCCTCCAAATTCGTTCTGAGGTTGTGGGTATGCACCCATTGTCCTTCCTGAATATCACTGCTGGCTTTCCCGATGGAATACCCAAATTTTAACACATGTTCACCAGAAAGTATGCGTTTTCTTGCAATTTTATGACCCTGAGGGATGTCCTCTTGCAAAATCACGCTGCGATCGCTTATAGTAAGCTCCTCTCCTTTGGCAAAAGGTCGAAGGGTAATACATACCGAATCATCCGGGTGTATCACGATAGACGAAGAACTTGTCATATTACCTCTCCTGACTTGATGTTGTATGAATGACGTCCGGATTTACTAGATCCATAGGTATTTGCCCTGTCACACCGGCTATCAAGTTCTTAGCGGCCTTCACGGCCATTTCTGAACGTGTTTCCAATGTAGCGCTTCCAATGTGAGGCACAGTTACCACATTCGGCATTTGGAGTAACGGATTATTCTTATCTACCGGTTCTTTCTCAAACACATCCAGAGCGGCTCCTGCGATCCAGCCTTCCTGTAAAGCGTGAATTAAGGCCTGCTCGTCTACGGTTGGCCCCCTTGAAACATTAACAAAGATGGCATCACGCTTCATCATCCGAAATTCACGCTCGCTTATTAAACGGGTTGAACTCGGACTCAGCGGAACCAATACGACAACATAATCGGATTGCTGCAGAAGATCGTCTAATGAAGAGTAGGCTACTCCCAACATCTCCTCGGCCTCCGATTTTCTGGAACGATTGTAATAGAGGATATTCATATCGAAGCCTTTTGCCCGGCGGGCTACCGCTTCTCCGATCCTTCCCATTCCGATAATCCCAAGCGTGGAACCATAGATATTTTTCCCTAGCAATAAACTGGGCATCCAGCCTTCCCACTGACCGCTTTTCACAAAATGATCCGCTTCCGCTATCCGTCTGGCCGCGGCTGTAAGAATACTGAAGGTGAGGTCAGCCGTTGTTTCCGTCAACACCCCAGGGGTATTGGTTCCCATAATGCCACGCATGGTTAATTCTTTTAGATCCAAATTATCGTATCCGACAGCGATATTACTAACCACCTTTAAGCGAGGGGCGTGTTCAAGAATAGAAGCATGAATTTTCTGGCGGGAATAGATCATTAACCCTTCAGCATCCTCAAGCCCATCGATGAGCTCCGCGTCAGAAAGCTTCTCTTCTACATCCCGGTAGTCTACCTCACAATGTTCTTGAAGGTAGCGGAGCGCTTGTACAGGGATTCGGTTGGGGACAAATACTTTTGGTCTGCTCATGTTTAAAAATCCTCCTTGGGCTTCTGGTTATAGAGTTTGCGTAATCGTTTACTCAGCGCTGTAAAGTTGTATTTCTTTTGATTAAAGAAACAGGTACAACGATTTTTCTTTCTGTTAACGTATTTCGATGTTCAATCCTATTCAGGAGAATCTCGGAGGCGACCTCTCCTAATTTGATTTTATCTTGATGAATCGTTGTTAACGTCGGGTGGCTGTGCTCTCCAACCAAAATATTATCGAAGCCGATGACCTGTACCTCTTGAGGAACGTGAATGTGATTTTGCTGTAACGCCTTCAGCGCCCCAATCGCTAACCAATCGGTGCAAGCAAAAATGCCATCAAATTTCACTCCCCGACCTAAAAGGTGCTGCATCGCTTTCTCAGCATGATGTACATCAACGGGGATCTCGATCACCAGATCTAAATCTAATAATATTCCATGTTTTTTTAACGCTTCGCGATATCCGCGGTACCTTTCATTCATCGGGACGATGTCACGTTCATCCTTTACAATGACGATATGCTTGCAGCCTTGAGCAATTAATTCTTCTGTGGCCACAAAGCCCCCGTTATAATTATCGGATTCAACGACAACAAACTCCTGATTTTGCGGATCGCGACGATTGATACAGACAATGGGAAGTCTTTTGATGGTAGCCTCATCCGGGATATTCATGTTACCCGAAACATAGATCAAACCATCCACACCCTTGGATTCCAAATCCCGGACAAACCTTTTTTCTTTCTCATGATCTTCACTCGTATTGCATATAAAAATGGAATACCCGTATGGAACCAAAACATGTTCAATAGCCAGCGCAATCTTCGCGAAAAACTCGTTGGTAATATCCGGAACAATGACGCCTATCGTCTTGGATTGATTGGTCCTCAAGCTTTTGGCCACCACATTGGTTCTGTAATTGAATTTCTCCGCGATCCCCAGCACTCGTTGTTTGGTCTCATCTGAATATCGTCCATTTCCATTCAATACTCTGGATACCGTCGCAACGGACACCCCTGCTAAATCAGCGATTTCTTTAATCGTAATATTGGACATGTTCGCCCCTCGTGAGTAAACGTTTTCTCAATCATAGTCTTATCATAAAGTTTCAGCTTGCATTTGTAAATACATTACTTCTCAGAACAGAATGTGAACCGCAATCATTCACTGTGCAATTATTATATCTATCCTGCTATGGATTTTTTTCGTTAAATTGGTAAACATAACTTTATACCAAATCACTCTGTAATGATTAGGGGGCATGGTTCCAATGAAGTTGTTTCGAAAATGGATTAAAAAAAAGCTTTCCCATTCTCCCAACCAAAAGTCTCCGCAGATTGAGGGTTCAACGTCCGAAATATCGTTGGACACCCGTTTAAACACTAATATCGACGTAATCACACAACGACTAGGAAACAGCACGGATCTAATGATCAGACATTTCATAATGGGCGATAAAAATCAGCAAAATGCAGCGATTTTGTATTTCGACGGGATTACTGATACGAAGTCTGTGCTGGAGCCTCTAGTCATGATCCTGCATGAACAATCGAACCAGCAAGTGCAGTGGCCTATAATCGATGCTGAAGATTTCATTCAACGTCTTTTCGTTCCTGTAGGTTCAGTAAAGATGGTCCGTGACATGACCTCACTTCTGAAGGCAATTCTCTCCGGGGATACCGCTATCTTATTTGATGGCCTGGATTATGGTGTCATTGCTGGTTCGAGACAATGGAAGGAGCGCAGTATAGAAGAACCGAATACCGAATCAGTGGTTAGAGGTCCCCGGGACGGCTTCACGGAGTCTTTACGGACTAACACTTCACTTTTGCGCAAAAGAATTAAAAATCCGGATCTTTGGATGGAAACCCTTCAAATCGGACGAGTCACCCAAACGGATGTCGCCATGATGTACATCAATGGAATCGCAAGCCCGAAAGTAGTGGATGAAGTACGCACGCGTTTGAATTCAATTGATATCGACAGCATTTTGGAGAGCGGGTATATCGAAGAATTTATCCAGGACAAAACCCTAACCGTATTTCCGCTGGTTTATAACTCGGAGAGACCTGATGTCATCTCGGCTGAATTATTAGAAGGAAGAGTAGCCATTCTGGTGGATGGGACGCCTTTTGTATTAATTGTACCTGCGCTGTTCGTTCAATTTTTACAGGCTTCAGAGGATCATTACCAACGGTGGGATTTTGCCACGTTCATTCGGTTGATCCGTTATGCAAGCCTTGGCATTGCGCTTGTTGCTCCTGCGCTTTATGTCGCTATTATCACTTTTCATCAGGAAATTCTCCCACCCCAACTTCTAATGAATCTAATCGCAGCACGGGAGGATGTCCCATTTCCCGCGTTCGTGGAAGCCATGATCATGGAGATCACCTTTGAAATCTTAAGAGAAGCTGGAGTAAGAATGCCCAAAACGGTCGGACAAGCGGTATCCATCGTGGGTACACTCGTCATAGGTCAAGCGGCAGTGGAAGCCGGGCTTGTTTCCCCGGCTATGGTGATTATCGTTTCATTAACGGCAATAGCCAATTTCGTCATTCCTTCGTACAGTATTGCTATTTCCTTACGACTTCTACGCTTTTTTATGATGATGCTGGCTGGTTCCTTAGGCATATTCGGTATCTTGTTAGGGTTGTTTATCATCGTTTTTCACTTATGCAGCCTTCGCTCTTTTGGGGTGCCGTACTTGAGCACATTCGCTCCGTTCCATCTGGATGATCAAAAGGATGCCATTCTTCGTGTACCTCGTTGGGCTATGTTTTCAAGACCTTTTTACACGAAAAATCGAAACTACATTCGGATCGGGTCGGAAACGATTTCTCCAAACCAAGACCTACATGGAAAGGATAGCTCCAATTCATAAAGGAGGTTTCCTATGATTTTAAATTGGTGGAAATGGCTGTTGATTACCGGATTGATCCTGCTGTTGACCGGCTGCTGGAATCGTACGGAACTCAATGAGCTGTCCATAGCGGTGGCCATGGGATTAGATATATCGGAAGCTGGTCAATATCTGGTTACCGTGCAGCTGGTCAATCCCAAAGATATTGCCTCCAAATCCGGGGGAGCTGGCGGCTCACCGGTATCCACGTTTCGTTCTCAAGGCCGTTCCGTTTTTGAGGCTATTAGAAGGATGACAACCAAGTTGAATCGAAAAATTTATCTAGCCCACCTTCGTATGCTGGTGATTGGTGAAGACTTGGCAAGGAAAGGAATTGCGGATCCCATTGATTTTCTTTCCAGAGATCATGAACTAAGAACGGATTTTTATGTCGTCATAGCCAAGCAAGCAAAGGCCGGGGACATCCTGGATATTTTGACACCTCAAGAAAGAATACCAGCGAATAAAATGTATGGTTCTTTGGAAATGTCAGAAAAAGCATGGGCAGCCACAGGAAAAATGACGCTGGACATGTTAATTAGCGACTTGCAAAGTGAGGGCAAGAGCCCTGTTTTAACAGGTATGTTTATGGTGGGCCCTCATAGTAAGGGGCAGAAAATGGATAATTTACAATCTTCAACCGTTGCTACCCTCTTGCAATATGACGGCATTGCGGTATTTAAAAGCGATAAGTTGATTGGATGGCTAAATGAAAACGATAGCAAGGGCTATAACTTTATTCAAGGAAAGGTTAAAAGCACGGTTGGCGTTCAAAAATGCCTTGGGGGAGAAGTTGCCGTTGAGCTCATTCGAACAAAAACAAAAATTAAGGGACATTTAACGAGCGATGGAGAACCGGAAGTAAGTATAGAAGTTTATGCCGAAGGTAATGTCGGGGATGTCACATGCGACATCAATATGCTGGATCCCTCTTCGATTCAGCAAATCGAACAGATCAGTGCACAGACCATAAAGGCATCCATACAGGATGCGGTACGAAACACACAAAGGCGTTATAAGACCGATATATTCGGATTCGGAGAAGCACTTCGCCGAGCATACCCCAAGCACTGGAAGCAATGGAAACAGAATTGGGATGACACATTTGTTAACCTAAAAGTTCAAGTAACCGTTGACGTAGATATCCGCCGAACCGGAACGATTAATCAATCCGTCAAATCCCGTGTAAGGAAGTAGATCCCATGTGGCCCATTATCTTAGCCGTCGCCGTTAGCATCTTTGTAATCCTACTGGAACTACCGACGCTGTATAAAAAAAAGCAGTACAAAGAAATGGTGATATATAGCTCATTAACGATCTCATCATTGACGATCTATACCATGCAAACGCTGAATTACCGTCTACCCAATCCACTTGAACTCATTTCGATGATGTATAAAAGATTCTGGTTCATGGCTGGATAAGTTAAGAGTGCGGTTCGTTAGCAGAAAGGAGTCCATCATGAAAGAAAATCGGGCTATAGGGGTTCACCAATTTACGGTCCTTGTCATTTTCTTCGGCATGGGCACATCCATCCTGATAGCTCCATCTCCCCTTGCAGCTGTTGCCAAGCAGGATGCCTGGATCTCCTCTATTCTTGGAATTCTCCTCGGGCTACTGCCGATTGCAGTCTATGTAGCCCTATCTAGCCGGTTTCCCCATAAAACCCTTATGGAGATGAACGAATTGGTTTTCGGTAAATGGTTAGGCAAGGCCGTGTCTTTTCTTTATATTCTGTTTTTTTTAATATTAAGCTCTTTGCTGCTTGGAGATATCGGATATTTTCTGACTACAGATGTGATGCCTGAAACCCCCATTGTTTTTATTATGGCTTGTCTGATGGTTGTCGTGATTATGGGGACTCGTTTAGGACCGGAGGTCATGGCCAGGGGAGCGGAAATTTTTTTCCCTTGGGTAGTGCTGCTGCTGGTTCTGCTCATTCTGATGTTGCTTCCCAAAATGGATGCAGTAAAAATTCAACCCGTATTGGAGAATGGATGGATGCCGGTAATCAAAGCGGTCTTTCCTTTTTTTAGCTTGCAGGAATACGTCATCTTGATGATGATATACCCCTTCGTAAAGGTTTCGAAAAAAGCAGGCCATGCCTTTTATTCCGGGTCCCTTATAGCTGGTGCTGTAATTATTATCATCGTATTGTTGTGCATCCTAGTGTTGGGACCGGACTTAACTACGGTGCACAACTATCCCAGCTTTATCCTTGCAAAAAAGATCAGCGTCGGAAAATTTTTTGAACGTGTTGAGATCATTATTGGGGGCATATGGTTTATTACCATAACATTCAAATTAATTTTATCCTTCTTCGCGGCAGCTCTCGGAGCAAGTCAAGTATTTCGATTGAAATCCTATTCCTTTCTGACCATACCGCTTGGCATGTTTACGATTGTCACCAACTTACTGATTTATACTAACATCGTTTACGTGAACGATTTTATCCAACGGGTGTGGCCGGCGTATGCCTCAACTTTTATGCTTGTGCTTCCACTTGTGACATGGATTGTGGCTAAGCTTAGAAAGAAATCGTGTCAAAATGAGCCTTCCTAAGATCGTATGGCTGTTGTTACAACGTGTTCCCCTATACGGCACAATACATTTCAACTCCCAAAAGGGTATGTCATAATCATTATGTAAGCGAATACATAATGGCTGAAAAATCATTTTCAAGGTGGTGTTTTCATTGGCATACCAAGAACCTCTTTCATCAGTTAACAATGCGATCCGTATCTTGCGGGAGTTTACCCTAGAAGATAAAGAGCTTGGCATCACGGAGCTGAGTGAGCGTTTAGGATTGGCCAAAAGCACTATTTTCCGGTTAGTTAGCACGCTTAAGGGGAACAATCTTGTGGAGAAAAACAAGTACACCCATAAATATCATTTAGGAATCGGCTCGTTCGAGCTTGGTTTTGCCGTATACCACGGCAATGAGCTTCGGTCGATAGCGACTCCACTCTTGAACAAGCTGATGACAACATACCGTGAGGCGGTTCATTTAGGCGTTTACGATCGCGGAGAAGTCGTGTTTTTGTGCAAAAAGGTTCCTGATGATCATAACGGAACCGTATCGAAAATAGGAAAACGAATACCAAGCTACTGCAGCGCTTCAGGCAAAGTTCTCCTTGCTGTACAATCCGAGCAAGAAATCCAGCGAGTCGTCCAAAAAGGACTTAACCTGCATACGCCCAAAACCATCACTAACGGTGAATCGCTCATCGAACAACTGCGAGACGTGCGCAAAAATGGCTATTCCGTAGGAATGTCGGAGTATAAAAACGGAATTTGCTCCGTAGCTGTTCCGGTGCTTAGCAACACTGGCCTGGTCATCGCAGCCGTCAGTCTAGCTGTAACCAAATCGTATTTGTATCCCGAACAGGTACAAAACTATGTCAAGGAATTAAAGACCTACAGCAGGCTGATCACTGAGCGGCTCAGTTAGTTGCAGGTCATTTCGGCTAATACAAGAAATGCTCGTCAATGGGACGGGATGGATTCATTCCATCCCGTTTTTTGTATTTGGCAGTAAATGGACTAGGTCCGTCTTCGACTCAGGCTGCTTACCCTCTCGAAGCAAAAGATGCTGCATCAACTCATCAAACGCGGGATTTTATCTTTTCTTCCCGGGCGATACGGTGACAAGAAGCGGACCTGGATCGCCTTCTCCCCCTGCCGTTTTTAATGCCATGTCCGTTTCCTCCAACGCGTAATCGTGAGAATTCATGATACGCAGCGGAAATTTGCCCGAAGCGATAAAATCGACGGCCATTTGTACCGATGTATAGCTGTGTCCCCTGACGCCTTTGAGCTGAAGTGTTTTCGTAATGACCCTGTCGATGTCGAATTCGGGGATCATCGTGTATTTGTAGGCTCCAAATAGAACCATTCCGCCACGACCGGCAATAGCAACGGAGGATAACACCGGCTCTGTGCCGCCAGAGGTTAAATCGATAACCACATCTGCCATCCGGCCGCCAGTGATTTCACGGACCCGTTCTTCCAAACTTTCAGTTTGGATATTCACAATATGATCGGCACCGAGGCGTCTGGACAAGTCAAGCCGGTTCATACTGGTAGTTCTTCCGGTGACAATAACACAGTCAGCCCCGGCCGCCTTTGCTGCGAGGGTACAAGCCAACCCTTGCTGACCGGGTCCCTGTATGACAACCGTTTTTCCGGGACCTACGCCGCCCTGCAGTGACATCCATTCAAACCCGTTAGCCAAGGGTAAGGTAAGGGCAGCTTCTTCCGGAAGAACATGTTCAGGCATCGGATGCAGCACCGAGTTCGGATGAAGATACATAAACTCGCTGAAACCGCCCCACAAGGAGGGCCGCAGGTCCACAGGTGTAGCACCGTATCGAATACCGCCAGCTCTTGGATCCGTCGTTTGGCAGGAGCGATACATGCCCATCCGGCAAAAAGAGCATTGGCCGCAAGGAATATATTCCTCAAGTACTACCCGATCCCCCTCCTTCACCCCCCAACGCGCAGCCGCCTTTTCCCCTACCCGCTCAATAAAGCCGACAATATGGTGACCCAGTATGCGAGGGGGTTGTGATTTCTTGTAGTAGGATACATCCGTTCCGCACACGCCTACGGTTTCGATTCGAAGCAGTCCGGAATCATCCGCTACCTCGGGCAGGTCGAATTCCTGCAGCTCTGTCGTTCGAACTCCGGTCGTGACAGCGGCCAATGATGTTCGCTTCATGAAATCAACCTCTTTTCATTCATCTTCATGGCTCACCCCGCCATAGGCTCAAAAGTAATCACCGCGTTACCGCTTCCTGACGACTGGGCATAGCCGTGGAAGGTAGCCTTGTAATTGCCGCTGCCTTCCATTACGCCAAGAAGGATGGCCAGGTGACGACCGCCTGACTCTACTCCAGCTATCCGTGCATATTGCGGCAGCATTTCGCGAGCCTTATCGAGGCTCCCCGAAAGCAGGTACTCCGTAAACTGCTGGTCGAGCGCCTGCTCGGAAATCGTCGGCATTTTCTCTGGACCTCGCACCAGATTATGGGACAGTGCTCCGCTGCTGACGAATACGGCTTTTTTCTCACTGTTTTTGAGAGTCTCACCTACAATTCTCCCCCACTCAAACGTCTCATCCAGGCTTGCCGCCCAGCAAACCGACAAGTCGATGACCGGAAGATTTTCTTTCGGTACCAAATAACGCATCGGTACCAATGTTCCGTAATCCCAGACATAGGCATCGTCGCGAAACGCAAGGATCGGCAATCCCGCTTCTTTTCCCGCATGGACCAGCTCTTCCGCCAGTACCGGATCTCCGGCATATTGGTAGCGCACATCCGCGATCAAATCGGGACACTCCACCGCGGTCAAAGATCCTTGATGTACTGCGGCACAGTTCACATAATGATGAAATGTCGCCGGAAAATGACATGAAATGCTGACGACAACGTCAGGGCTTACTTTAAAAAGCTCCTGGGAAGCGATATGCATCGCGCGGATCAGTGGTTTTTGGAACTCGGCGACGCGGTCTTCGTGACAAATGCGCGGCATATGGGCAACCAGCATATTTAATTCAAGAGACATGAACATCACGCCTTTCTTTTTTTAAATGGTGTACTGCTCCAAGGTCGACTTCACAAATAAATCTTCCACCGAAAGCTTGTTTTTGATGAGACCCTGTTCATAGGAATAGCTGACCAGCGCTTCCAGGGTAGCGCGGTTTTTCTCTAATCCATAAGGCCAGAAATCATCGCCCATCAGTTGCTTTGTTTGCTCAATCTCCGCTACGAGCCAAGGCAGCGTCACTTTTAAGGCCGCGGTTTGATTGAAGCCCTCGTACACCTTGTTCTTCGCCTCGACGAAAGCCTGATACAGGTTTTGTGCAGCCCACGGATTCTGTTGCAGAATTTCGTTTCGAACGGCTACCACATGCATAATCGGGAAAATACCGGTTTTGCGGAAATACTCCTTTTCAACGGATACATAATCTTCGAACAGACGCTTGACGCGCGGTGATCCCTTCAAGAAGCAGGACGGAGCGCGCGGAGCAATAAACGCGTCCAGTTCGCCGCACTCAAGCATTTGGTTTAGCGTCTGTTCCGGACCAATCGGCTGCAGGCGAATGTCAGCCGGAAGCTCCAGCTTGAACTTTTCGACGCGGCCTGGGGTCTCCTGCCCCCCAAAGAACCAATCCACCTCGGACGGATGAACACCATATTCATGCTGCAAAAATCCGCGAATCCAGACGCAGGCGGTCAGCTGATACTCGGGAATACCGATGCGCTTGCCTTTTAAATCCTCCGGTTTTCGGATACCCGATTCAACATTCACGTAAATGCCGGAATGACGGAAAAACCGGGACGGAAATACCGGAATGGCCGTAAAATTCGGAAATCCGCGGTCCCTCGCAAGAAGGTAGGAAGAAGCCGACAGCTCAGCAACATCGAATTCCTGATGGCGCATCATGCGGAAAAACGTTTCTTCCACCGGCATGTTGAGAAAGTTCAGTTCAATTCCCTTGGGATGGACGGAGCCGTCCACTAACGCTTGAACACGGTCGTAGTCCCAACAGGCGAAGCTTAAATTTAACTTGTTCATGGTGATCCCCCTCACGTGGATATGGATTGATTATTGCCAGATGACACTTCCTCTTTTGGAGCAAACAAGATGAGCAGATTCGCAATGATAATCGTGCCGGCAACAAAATAAAATGCAGCAAACAAACCGAACTTGTCGGAAATGATACCGCCCAGCAATGGAGAGATCGATTGGCCCAGGGATTGCATACCGAACAGGATACCTATGCTGGTCCCGGCCATTTTTTGGGGAGATGCTTCCATCAGCCAAGCCTGCATCACGGGACGAACCGCATAGAGAAAAAATCCGAGAACCGCGATAAATACAATGAATAACGGTGATTTACCCAAAACCGCCATGACGATCAGAATCACGGCACTCATCGCCATGCTTGTCACCAATACCTTTTTGCGTCCCCACTTATCGGACAAATGACCGGATATCGGAGCGGCGATAAAACCTCCCATCTGGAGCAGGAATAAGCCTACTCCGACCCATAAAGGAGAGAAATCCAGTTCATGCGCCAAATACAACGGGAGAAAGGTAAGCAGCGCGTTTTGCGTCATGGAACGGAAAGCGGAGCTCGTTGAAATGAGCACCAGACTGCGGTTTTGTACCAGTCCCTTCAGTCCGCTGAAATATTCCTTTATGGTTTGTCCTTGCTTCTCTTCACTATCCGTCGCCTTTTGTTTTTTGGAGTCTAATTGTGAATTCCGCAGCAAGATCACAATGAGCAGAGCGATCAAAACGCCAGGAATGATATTGATCACAACGATTTGCCTCCAAGTAAATATAGCCAACATCGCACCTATCGCCAGCGGAGCGAGCGCATCGCCCACATTGGCTCCCATGCCGTGAACCGATAGGACAAAGCCTCTCCGCTTCGGATAGCGCTGAGATAATGTAGGGATCGCCGTAGGATGCCACAGGTTGTTGCCTATGCCGACCAGCGAGATGCAAAGGAGCAGCATCCAATAGGTGCTCGTAAAATTCATGAACAAGTAGGGGAATCCGACCCAGAAGAGCGACAGTGCCATAAGAAGACTTTTTTTGCCAACCGTATCTACCAGCATACCTCCCGGCACATTGGAAATCGTGCTCGCAATATATTGAAACGTAATGATCATCCCGGTTTCGGTATAGCTGAGTCCCAGCTCTTTGCCAATGATCGGAAGCAGCATATAAAAAGTGGCTGGATACCAATGGGTTAATCCGTGACCGATCGTGATCAGCCACATGTCCTTCAAAGAATGTGACGGCGATGCTTCAACGGGTTCAATCGATTCACTCAAGCGATGATATCCCTCCTTTGGTTTACCACACTTGTATGATGTCGGAAGCTCCGACCGCATTCCACAGGTTCATCACCCTAAAGCCATCCTGCTCAGCCCGAGGCCACATGATGTCCCTTTCTCGCAAGCCAATGACGACCTCAAAGCCTTGCTCCCGCAGCCGCTTTGCATATTCGGCCCCGTCCTCACTGTAGCCGAGCACGGCAATTGTTTTTCCTGCAAATTCATTATGAATCGCCATGATGTCTTCCCCTCTCTACGGAACAAATCGGAAGATTAGTGCCGTATTTTTACCTCGTAATATTCCCATACCTTGCGGTAAAGGGCAGGCTTCCCTAAATGACGGGCACAGGCTTCGATTTCCTGATCGTTTAGTTCATAGGGCTTGCCCATGGCTTGAGCCCTGTACTGACGCTTAGCGTTCTCCTCCAAATATATGCACAGGGCGAACGCCTCTTCGAGCGTGGACCCGGTTATGACGCTGCCGTGAGACTTTAACAGCGCAATGCGGCTGCCCCCAAGCACCTCGGCCAACCGGCCGCCCAGCTCCGGCGTGTTTATGGAATCAATGCGGTCAAAGGTCGGAATCTCACCCAACAGAGCCGCTTGAGGAAACACAGGTCTAAGCGGTGTCCCCGTCATACTGAAAAAGGTCGACCAACGAGGATGGGCATGGATCACAGCCTGCACGTCGGGCCGTCTTTTATAGATTTCCGTATGAATGTGATATTCCATCGGAGGAGCTTCACGCCCTTCCAGCTTTGTCCCGTTAACATCCATGGTGACGATATCTTCAGCGCTCAAATCGTTTCGGGTACTCGGCCCTGAATTGATCAGGATTTGCTCTGTACCGGGAATACGTACGCTGCAATGGCCGTTAAAGTCGATGATTTCCGCCCGCTCCAGCATCAGAATGCTTTGAACAAGTCTCTTTTTTAATTGTCCGGAATCGGTAGTGAATACCATATCCTTCCTCCCCTCTGCTGGTGGGGCGCCTAGAACTTGGCCGTCATTTCTTCGAGCAGCCCCTCTTTCCAATCCACACCTTTAGGCAGAAACTTATCGCAGCCTCTAACCTTGCTGTGTGTGTCCGGCTCTGCTCCGCGCGGCGTTCTCCCTGCCTCAACGTCTCTGGTCGCCTCCAAAAGCAGCTGGCGCGCCGCAATAATGGCGGTGTCGGCGGTACCCAGCTTCTCCTTGGTACGGTCACAGAATGGCAGCTCCATCGTTTCCTGCAGTGCGTAGTCCTGGGTGTTGATACCGGCGATACCCGTGAAGGTTTGGGTTCGCTGCACTTCACGGTCAATGAAGTAGTCATTGGAAGGATTGCGCACCAGTTTGTATCCCGGCAGCATATCTTCTTGCCCACGGCCGAAATCCGTTTCGTGCTTCGTCACAAATTCAGGGGTGAACGGAATATTGACATCCGATGAGTACAGAATGTTGTACACCCATACATTAGCGTCATCGACGGGCACCCACAAATGGCCTGCGATGGACGGAAATTCTTCCCTTTTACCATCGGTCCAGCGGATCATGGCGCCCCTCATTTGCTGTGCCGGCATAATAAATTGATAAGCCCTGACATAATTATTGTGTTCCTTTAAGTCACGAATGCCAGCGTATTTGAAGCCGTAATTGGTTTTGACCACCTCTAGCTTTGGCGCGGTGGCCCTTGTCCGCAGCGCATTTTTATCCGCAATGTTATTGTTATGAGCAAATGAGGAATGGGAAGTATCAATGCCCCCTTCCAACGCCTGAAGCCAGTTGCATGCCTCGAAGGTTTTCGATACATTGCGGTAATTTTCCGGCGCTCTCATCCATTCGTAATCCGGGAAACCTGGCTGCTGCTCCTCCGGCCCCATATAGGTCCAGATGATCCCCGCTTTTTCATAGGTAGGATAAGACGTCAATTGGACGCTATGCTTGAAATCACTGGTCGGCGGCTCGTTCGGTGTATCCAAGCATTGACCGCTAGTATCGAATTTCCAGCCGTGATACACGCAGCGGAGGCCGCATTCTTCATTGCGTCCCCAGAACAAATGGGCCCGGCGATGAGGGCAGTACGCATCGAGCAGTCCGACTTTCCCATTCGTATCGCGAAACGCAACCAAATCCTCCCCTAGGATTCGGACACGAACAGGCGGGCAATCCGCTGCCGGCAGCTCTTCGCTTAAGACAGCGGGAATCCAATAACGTCGGAACAGCTCACCCATCGGTGTTCCCGGGCCTACCCTGCATAGCCTCTCATTGTCTTCTCTTTTTAACATATCCATCTCTCCCTTGATTTCTTAGATGAGGCTAAATCATTGCCTTAAGTATAAGGGCTAACCATCTCCCTAAAATCCCGGAGTTCTTATATGGTGAACATAATGAAAAAAAGGTTTCGTTCCTAGCACCGGAGCAGCCGGTTTATGCTGCATCCCCTATAACTGTCTATTCTTAAATGAGAAGCAGCAGAATAAAAAGAGCGCCCAAACAGCTCGGGCAGCTCTTAACGCAGTTACTTAGCATAAAAACGTTCATCCACCACTTTATCGACACTGATCTCTTTCGAAAGAGCCCCTGTTTCCTTTACCGTATCGATGGCCCATTTCATGCCTTCGATGTTCATTTTACCCTTGTCCGCAAGTGCCGGCAGCACGAAATCGAACGATTTTTCCGCATCGGCTTTCTTCATTCCCAGCTCCGACATGGCGATTTGCAAGGCTTCTTCGCGATTGGCGCTATCCTTGATAAACTTCACGGCCTCGGCATGTGCCGACATAAAGGCATAGACAACCTCCGGCGTATTTTTTACAACGTCTCCATTGACAGCGATCATGTTGTGATTATACGTCTTGAGCTCGTCGCGCATTAAAGACAACCTGGTGAAACCGAGCTCTTCGGCCTTCAAATCTGTGGGCTGGCTTAAAATGGTTACGGACGCCTGACCTGTCTGAAGCGCCTGCAAACGGCCCGCGTTCTCACCTGCGTTGATGAGTCGTACGTCCTCGTTAGGCACTAACCCGTTTTTCTTCAACCAATATTGCAGCTGAATGTCTGTTCCGTTACCCGGTACGTTGCTCGCCGCTGACTTACCCTTCAGATCACTGGGGCTTTTGATATCCTTTGACACAAAGATCGAATACATCGACTTATCGTCGAGCGTGCCGATCATCTTGACGTTCGCGCCTTCCGCTACCCCGGTAATGACCGACTCCGGAAGCGTGGAGATAATCGGATATTCTCCGGTTTGAAGCCCCCTTAGAGCCAGGACGCCGCCTTTAACATACTCGAGATTGACTTCCAGATTGACGTTCTTATAAAATCCTTTCTTTTGTGCCACGTAAATCGGTAGGTAGCTCATGTTTTTCGAAGGAAGCCCCATCTTAATCGTGGTCAGTTGATCCGGCTTAATCTTCACAGCCTCTGCAGCTTCTGGGCTTCCACTCTTACCCTCTGATGCAGGCAAATCAGCCGTCTGGCTCCCGCATCCTGCAGCCGTCAATATCAGCGAGGTGCATGCCAGCAGCGTCAGCATGAGCTTTGAGGTCCCTCTCAACGAATTTTGAATCAAACTTTTCATCCCATTCGATCCCCCTTCAGGTGTCGGCAGCTTCACCGCAATTGCCCAATCACAACATCATGAAAGCGCTGTATAAATATTGCGGAAGGACCAGCTCCAACACATTTTCATTATCCGTCCTCTTCCATAAAATACCTTTCAATGAATGATAAAAATAGGGTCGGTTCTTTTATAATGAACAAAACCAAGAGAAAATCTTTTTCAGAATACGGTTCTTAAACGGTGTTTCGCGTCAGTTCTTAAGCATAAAAACAAGCTGACATCTGCGGGAATGCAGACGCCAGCTTGCTGTAAGTCGGTTATGTATGGATTTCTTTGAGATTCTTGACTCCCGATTTCGTAAGTACTCTACGTAATTCTTGCTTTAATTCCAAATCTACTTTATCGCTTGCTTCTACGTTTTCAAATGCTGATCGTGCAATGTCGCCATTCTTGGGATTGCTGAACAAGGCATAAGAGTTTTTCATCTCATCGATAAATTGCTGTACATTCTCATTATTGGCTTCGAATGAGAATTGAGAGATCAATTCCTGCAGCTTTCTACCTTTCTCAGCTTGTTTAGCTAATCTTCGTCTTCTATATCTCATAATAAAAATAAAGACGACGATATTCAATATGATCAGTGTTACATTCAAAACATTACCTTCCACAAGGGCACCCTCCTGTGACCATGATCTGTTATGTCTTCTTTCTGCTTTTCATCTCATTGATTTTATGCTCGAGCCTGGTAATCAGTCCCTCGTCAGCATGATCCAAAGCATCGATGAGATGATTGACGACAAGCCCTCCATATTCCTGTATAAGTCCATAGGTAACGGCTTTGGTCTGTTCCGATAGAAATTGATCTTTGGACTGCAAAGGTTCGAAGGAAGTGAACCGCTTCCTGATTTAAAATCGTCTGCATATCTCGAACAGTGATTCCCTCTGAAGACCATAGAATCGTCATGATGCGCGATTCGAGCGGGCCGAAAAAATGATTCAATCCTACTTCGTTCATATTGAACTTTTTAATCTGCATGATTTTCATATCCCGTACTTACAGATTGTAGTATAAAGAAATCGTCTATGTCAATGACTCAAGGATTTTATTCTCACTACAAATTGTAGTATAATTTATGTGCGTTTAAAATCAAACTAAAGCGGATGATATCATGATATTAAGACGTATAAAAACTTTTTTAGGTGCGCTGCTCCTGATCGGACTCGCCTTTTCAAGTGCGATTATGCTTTTCCTGTTGTATATGAAAATAATCGACAATAATGAACCTCCTCCAATCTACGATTCATTTAGTCCGGCAGCAGCGCTCTCCGATATGAATTCATTGGAGGATGAAGATAACAGAAAAAAGCTGTCCGCCATGATCGATGCTCCTATAATTATGCAAAAACCAGAGCTCTTTAATGGGTGCGAAATTACAGCGTTAACCATGCTGTTTCAGTATAAAGGAATTAAGAAAAACAAAATGGAGCTTGTTCCTGAGATGAAAAAGGATTCAACCACAATTCAGTACAATCCAAACGGAACAATTAAATATTGGGGAAATCCGAATCTCGGATTTGTTGGAGATGTGACCGGCAAACAAAAAGGGCTTGGAATATACCATGCCGCATTATCTGAATTGCTTCTTAAATACATCCCGACAGGAGTCGATTTAACAGGCAGCTCATTCGATGATTTGGAGCGACAAGTATCCAACGGCATACCCGTTCTTGTATGGACTACGGTTTCTTTTACAGTACCTGCGGATAAACAGTGGGTGGTATGGGACACCTCCATCGGACCTATTCGAACAACCTTTCAGGAACATACCGTGCTGCTAGTCGGCTACGATGAGAAGAACGTTTACGTCAACGATCCATTGAGCGGCAGAAAACAGTTAAGAATTGAAAAAGAACGATTTATTGCTACTTGGGAAGCATTGGGTAAACAAGCTTTAAGCTATACGGAATAGCTTAAAGCTATAAAGCCCAGTACGTCATGGTGTCACCTATTCCAAACATGATAAATAATATACCCGCCAATTTCTGAATCCAGCTTCCCCATCGTCTTGCACGTTTGATCATAACGCGATCCAAACCGAACCCAACGGTTAGCCCGGCAAACAGTAAAAATGGCATAGCCGTACCTACAGCAAAAATAGACGGAAGAACGATGCCATAGGAAGATTGTAAGGTGAGCGGCATTAACGTTCCGAAAAATAAGACAAACATCGTAGGACAAAAACCAAGGGAAAAAGCGACTCCCAAGAGAAATGCTCCACTTTTGCCGCTGGTCCGGTCGAAGAGTTTTTTGATCGATTCGGATATGCGATTTCCCCATTGAAATGGAATGGATATCCAGCCTATCATAAAGAGTCCGATAAGGATAAGCAGCGGTCCCAGCACTTTTCTTGCAAAAGCAAAGTAAGGAATAAATTCTTTGGAAATCTGCTGACCAAAAAACCAAAAAACCGTGCCCAACAAAATAAACACTACGACTTTCCCAAAAATATACATGGATGTTTCAACCCAGGACAGCTTTCCTTGGAGCTGCCGATTTCCAAAATATGTGATGGCAGCCACATTGGCTGAGATTTGGCATGGGGCGACTGATCCGACAAAGCCTAGAAACAGCGCAGCAATCAGAGCCATATCCGTATTCGCCGCATGAACGAACGGTTCACTTAAAAAAGCACTGACCTGACTAAACAATGAATACATATCGTCCACTCCTAAAAGCCGGTAAATCCGCCGTATTGATCAATAAGAAATATAGTGATCGTCGTCATTTTATCGGTATAAAGCAATATTCCCGTAAGTATCATAAATGCCCCGCCTATTTTCGTCATAAGAATGGAATATTTCAAAATCCACTTCATTTTTCCTATAAAAAAAGCCATGATAAAAAATGGGAGTGCAAACCCCACCGTATAAGCCCCTGTATACAATACCGATTGACCCGGATTGCTCACGCCTAAGGCCAGCACGGATGCCAAAATAGGCCCTACACAGGGCGTCCATCCTGCCGCATAGGTGATACCAACAAGAATCGAACCCATATATCCCACTGGTTTAGCGTTGTACTGAAATCGCACTTCTTTCATCAAAAACTTGGGCTGCATAAAGCCCAGCATGACAAGCCCCATCACTATGACCAGAATGGCCCCGAGCTGCCTGATCAATTGTTGATTACCGGAGAACAAATCTCCGAGCAAACTGGCCGATAGCCCCAGCGCAAAAAATATGATTGAAAATCCCAAAATAAAGAAAAACGTATGCAGCAGAGCTTGCCTCTGAAACATCCCTTTTCCTTCTTTCAACTCTTTGACTGAAACCCCGGTTACATAAGAAAGGTATGATGGGTATAAGGGTAGGCAGCAGGGAGAGATGAATGATAAAAAACCTGCTCCAAACACCAGCCATAAAGTTAAATCTACTGTATTCAACAGTTCACCTCCTCATATAACTACATTATGTATTTTTCTTTAGTTAACACTACATATTGTAGTTTAAACGTCCCAAGAGAGTCAATGTCAGATCCGTGTCCAATTTGCCTAATTGAGTAATTCGTTTACTTTTTGTTATAATTTAATGAAAGTAAGAATCGTCAGCCTATCGAGGATGTGTAAATATTACATGGAAAAACGACCGTTCATTCCTCAGCCGAATGGTAATCATCAAGAGAACATGAACCGCGCTCTCTCTCACCATATGCAAATTAATTTATCCCACCTGTACATAAGCGAAGAAACGCGATTGCCGCAGCGTGCATACTTAGCCGTTCGCCATGCGATACGGCATCTTCAACTGTCTCCCGGTCAGACGGTATTAGAGAGAACATTAGCGGATATTCTTGGTATGAGCAGGACCCCCGTCCGCGAAGCACTTGTCCGTCTGGAGCTGGAGGGCTGGGTACGTCTCATTCCGCGCCGGGGCTTTGTCGTTGCGCCCATTGTGGTTGATGACCTGCAGCAAATCTACGAAGTCGTGGAAGCGCTGGACGGTATTGCAGGCCGACTCGCTACTGGCCGCGTCACTCCTGAGGAGCTTCAACAGCTTGAACTTCTCATTGAGAAACAGGAAAACGCACTGGCAAACGATGACCTGCTTGAATGGACGGATCTGGATGATCAATTTCATAACGGAATTGTAGACTTGGCCAAAAATCCGCGTCTTCGAGGCATTATGGATAATCAATCCGATCAACTTTATCGCGCCCGATTATTTACGATACAACATAGGCCCCAGCCTACGCGTTCTATCATGGAGCATAAAGCCATCCTGGCGGTTATGAAGGCCGGCGAATCCGAAGCTGCGCGGACGATGCTTCAATCTCATCGCTTTAGGGCGCGCAATGAAATTTTAGAAGTACTTCGAAATATGCCCCAAACCTAAACCAACATAAAAAGAGCTGGAGTGGATGTGCAATACATCTACTCCAGCTCTTTCTTTATTTAAACCTGTGCAACCTGATTGGATAAATTCGCTATGATAGCTCCGGTTACTTCGCTCGTTTTGCAAGTTCCGCCCACATCAGGTGTTAGCTTTCCTTGTCTCGTCGTCTCCTCGATCGCACGATTGAGAAGAGCAGCTTCCTCTCGAAGGCCAAGATGTTCCAGCATGAGCGCCCCGCTGGCAATGGTTCCGATCGGATTCGCAATGCCTTCCCCAGCAATATCCGGAGCAGATCCATGGACGGGCTCGAACATGCTTGGGTAACGTCTGTCCAGGTTGAGATTGGCGCTGGCTGCAAGCCCTAAGCTTCCCGCAAGCGCACTGCCCAAATCAGACAGGATGTCTGCGATCAGGTTGGATCCTACAACAACTTCCAACGTTTCCGGTTTCAATACAAAGCGGGCCGCCATAGCGTCAACAAGCCATTGTTCGGTTTCTACGTCCGGATACTCTTGGCTAACACGGGCAAACACTTCATCCCATAGCACCATGCCGTATTGCTGAGCGTTGCTTTTCGTTACACTGGTCACTTTCTTCCTCTTACGAGTACGGGCGGTCTCAAATGCGTAACGGATAATTCGCTCGCACCCTTCCTCCGTAAACACCGATGACTGAACCGCCACTTCTTTCCCTTTTCCCCGGCCTGTGAAATTCCGTCCTCCGAACCCTGAATACTCCCCTTCAGAGTTTTCGCGAATCAAGATCCAATCCAGCTCTTCTACATTAGGATGCCGAAGCTTGCTTTCCACCCCTGGCAGGAAGCGAACAGGACGGATATTGGCCCATTGATCGAATCCTTGGCAGATCGCAAGTCTCAATCCCCACAAGCTTACATGGTCAGGGACACTTTTCCAACCTACAGCTCCGAAATATATGGCATCATAGTCTTTCAGCTGTTCCAAACCGTCTTCTGCCATCATGCGGCCGTATTTGGAATAATATTCGCATCCCCAAGGAAACGAATCAAATTCAAAAGAAAACTTGCCGTTGGATGCTTGAGCAATATGCTCGAGTACTCGCTGCCCTTCCTGGATCACTTCTTGTCCTATTCCATCACCCGGGATTACTGCAATTCGAAAATGTCGTTGGTCACTCATAATTCGGCCTCCTGCCATCATTTTGTATCTGGATTTGTTAAATGATTTCATATTATTATTATCAATTAATGTATACGTTAATGTCAATACATTTTATAAAATTTTACATTATCACATTAAAATATCATATATATGAGGATTAATTAGAACAATAGATATGAAACCAAGTATTTATATTATTTTAACGCATACGTAATATTGAAAATATGTAATAAAAAAAGAGACGATGAATCATCGTCCCTCGAATCCAATCATGTTATTTAAGGCTGAGCACTCATCCGCAGTTAGATAAACATACCGCCATCCACTTTAATCGTCTCTCCAGTCACAAAATGAGAGTGAGCAATTACGGAAAAGACCACATTGGCTATATCCTCGGGGCTAGCCACTTTGCCGAGCGGTGTTCCTTCCGCCAAACGCTTCACATGATCCTCCTGCCCTTCAACCCACCGGGTTTGCACAATCCCCGGAGCAACGCTGTTCACTCTCACCTCAGGCGCCATCACACGGGCCAGCGATTTGGTTACACTGATCGCAGCCGCTTTAGAGGCAGCATAGGCAATGGAGCTGCCCAACCCTGTTAAGCCCGCCACCGAAGTAATATTCACAATACAGCCCCTCTGTTTCTTTAACTCAGGCGCCGCCGCACGACAGCAGAAGAAAAGGCCTTTCACATTGACATCCATGACCCGATCCCAATATTCCTCCTTTAACCCTTCCAGATCTTCGTGCTTCACAAAATCAGTAACTCCCGCATTATTGACCAGAATGTCCAGACGCCCAAAGGTATCGATCGTTTGTTGAACCATTTCCCTTACCTTCTGATCATTCGATACCGTAGTTTGAACCAATAAGCATTGGACGCCCAATGCCTCGATTTCCTTCTGCGTCTCCAATGCTTCCTTCTCTGACTTTGAATAATTGGCTGTGATGCGGACTCCTTCTTGGGCTAAACGAATAGCAACGGCTTTCCCTATACCTGTAGCCGAACCGGTAATCAGTGCTACTTTTCCTCTCAAGACTTTTCCCCCTAGCTCATACTTAAGATTCATCAAAACAAATATTGGAGTTCATCCCACTAAATCCACCGTAATGGAGGGCCTATTGAGGAAACCCGGCTATATGCTGCGACAACAACTCACGCAAATCGGACACATCATTAAAGATGTGCTCTGGCACATGTTGGTATTCTGTCGATTGCTTAGCAGGCATCCACTGTGCACCTATCGTTCTGACATTCGCTCGCCACCCCGCCTGCATATCGTCATCGCTGTCACCAATAAATACCGTTTCTTCCCTTGTCGCATCTAATACTTGCATAGCCATAAGCAAGCCTTCCGGTGAGGGCTTGCTTTCTTTCACGTCATCACCTGTGATCATCACATCAAATGAATGATCAAAATTTAATTTCTGTAGGGAGATTTCCAGGCTACGACGAGTTTTACCTGTAAATAGTCCCAAGCGCACGTCCGTTCTTCTCAAATCGCGTAGAAGCTCATCGATAAAAGAGAACCTGTCCACCAAGTCGTCATGCTTGTCCTCGTACAATTGAAAAAATTCTGCAATCGCTTCTTCGATGTTATCTTTTTTTGAAAAATACTTTGATATGATTCCTGTCTCTGAAGGCCCGCACATCGAAAGGAATTCTTCATGGGTCAAGATCCTGCCATCAAATTTTTGAAACACCTGAATTAGACTATATTCAACGACGGAAAGTGTATTCGCCAAGGTGCCGTCAAAATCGAATATTACATGTTTTATAGCCAAGCTCTTCATTCCTTCCCCGTTCCGGTCTTTGATAAATCTATTGTTACTGCAGTGAACTCATTATACTATATTGGAAAAGGAATGGTCTCTCGGCCTCCATACTATAATATATTGATGAATATAAACAGGAGACTGATATCATGGAGCAGTTCAAGTCGCAAGATGAGCTGGCGGCCTTATTAATTTGGATGTTTCACCGGTGAAAGTAATCTCATCTTTACTTTAAAAAAGCGCCCTCCGCTATGAGGAGCCTGAACAGGGATTCAAGCCCTTGTCCATTCTCATCTCGGAGGTCGCTTTTGTATGAACCCTGTTTGATTTAAATGTTAAAATGTAGGCCCGATTCTGTTAAGGCTACGGTCACATTATCTATCGGTTTCATCATGACGGTACTGTATTTGGCATCCATGCTGCTCCTTCTCCTCACTTTTATTCATTTGCTACTGAAATCTGCTTCCCCAGGACCAATCGAACGGCCAGCTTCATTGCATGAGCCATGGCTCCGGGATCAGCAACGCCCTTGCCGGCGATATCAAATGCAGTTCCATGTGCAGGAGTCGCCAGAACAACAGGAAGTCCGCCGCTGACCGTCACCCCTTTGTTGAAACCCATAAGCTTCATGCCCGTCTGCGCTTGGTCGTGATACATAGAGAGTAAGCAGTCGAACGGGTCCTTAGGAAGACGCAAGAAAATCGTATCTGCCGGATAAGGCCCTACAGCATTAATTCCTTGTGCCTGTGCGTCTTGTACCGCCGGAATAATCTCATCGATCTCTTCCATCCCGAAGAGCCCTCCTTCACCCGCATGAGGATTGAGTGCGGCCACTACAATTCGCGGCTGATGAAAACCCGCTGCGGTGAGCGTTTCATGAGCAAAACGAATACGCTGCCCGACACTTTCTTTCGTAATCAAGTCACTTACCTTTCTAAGAGGAATATGAGAGGTTACACGGAATACCCATAGCTTCTCCATGACATTAATTTCACCGAATCCGTCTTTGACGCCCAGTAGGTCACCAAGGAAATGAATATCATCTTCAAAATGAAGACCACCCCGAAACATCGCTTCTTTATTCAAAGGCGCGTATACCACGCCCTCTAAATGATTCCCTTTCACGAGCTGCAAAGTGTATTCCAGCGTTTTTCCGCTGGCTAACCCCGCTTCCGGAGATAGGGTACCCTTTTGGAAATCGTCCAAATTTACATTTTGCAGATCAATTAACGGAAGTTCATGCTCTTGATGTGAAGCCTGCTCGATGGAATCGATTCTTCGATAGTTCAAGGTTACCCCTGCGAGTTCCGCCCCCTGCTGAAACACCCGTTCATCACCAATCAGCACCCAGTGAGCCAAGCTGCGAATTTCATCCAATTGCAGCACTTGAGCGACCAACTCCGGTCCGATTCCTGCAGCGTCCCCGTAAGTCAAAGCCATGATCGGCTTTCTTTGAGTTTCCATACCCTATCTCCTTCACGGTTTAATGAATTGGTGTAAGCGTTTTTTTAATTATATTATGGTGTTGTTACCATTTACTACAGCCATACGATTTTGTTTTGTTGCAGATTTAATCATTGCTTGTGATCATTGACCTTCTATTCTTTATTTTCAATTTGCGCCATAGGGTCGTTCGATTAATCCCAAGCCTTTTTGCCGCTTTCGATTGGTTATATTCTTCCTCCGCGAGTATTTTACAAATGATATCGCTTTCAATTTCATCTAACGTTTTGTTGAAGAAAGAAATGCCTTGAGCATCATGGGTTTCTGAACTCTCACTTAATTCTTTAATGACCGGTTCGATCTCTACTTGATCAATGTAAGGGCCACTGCTAAGCAAGCACATTTTTTTGATTGTATTTTTCAGCTGATCGATGTTCCCCGGCCAGTCATACGATCTTAAAAGTTCCATCACTTCCGGTTTGACCCCGACGATTTCCTTTCCCGTCACGACGTTCGCCGAAGCGATGAACATCCTTATCAAATCAGCCATATCCTCTACTCTTTCACACAGCGGAGAAAGACTTAAAGCGAATGTATTTATAGCACGGTACAGATCGGATCTAAATTCACCTCTTGAGACCATAGGGTTTAATTTTTCTTCATTTTCAGCAATCACTCGAACCTTGATCTCTCGGTCTTCATTGCTATCCATTCTCCTGACCTTATGACGGGTTAGAATATGTAACAATGTGACTTGGAGGCTCAAAGGCAGCTTACCAATATTGGACATATATAAAGTTCCGCCATTTGCAAGCTCGAAAGCACCCGGCTCAGAACCTATGCCCAGCATTTCTTTTTCTAATATCTCGGGTGAATGGGAACTACAATCTATGGTAATAAACGCTTTCGTTTTTAGACCGCCTTCATTATGAATACTTTGGGCTAAAACGTGTTTTCCCGTTCCCGGCTCTCCGTAGATCATAATCGGCAGTTCGGAATGGCTTATCCGTTTGGCGGAATCAATCAAATGAGCCATAATCTGCGATTTTCCAACCAGCTGGTTGAAGTGGACAGTCGCCTTTGCTTGTTTTACAAACCGATACTTATCAATCTTATCCCGAACGGGTTGATCAGGCTTCCATTTTTGATCCAGTATAGATACTAAACCTGCATATTTTTCTTTTTCTTTATTTATGTAAAAGATTAATCTTTCTGCATCCTGAATCGCCTCCATCACAGCTTCCTTTCCGGAAGTGATAAGGATACCGTGAAGTCCGTGGTTTCTAGCCGCATTGGTTGATTTAACATCCCCGACAATCACCTGAACCTCGTCTTCAATGGCCTTTTCCAGACACCTTTCACAATCTCCATCGCCGTAAAAGGTTAAGTCCATATTCAGAAGCTTGCCTATAAAGTCCGCTCCTTGAATCACCTTCAAATGGCTCATCACGCCAATTTTTCCTTCAAATCCGTTCAAGAGCGTAAGCGTGCGTAAAATGTCATAACCCGATATTTTAATTTCCGTCACCGGAATGGAACAATGTTCCCTCAGCAGATTTACAGTCGCTCCGCGGCTAATGATGATATCATAGTCTTTGTTTTCCAACGCTTTGGCAATGTCCACACCTTCATACCAATCTCCGATTTCAACATCGATGTTTTTTTTCAAATCCTTATTCACTTCCAGAATTAAATCCCTCAACCCTGGATATGGAGCTATGGCAAGTATATTCAATTCGATCACCTTTTAAATAAAGATTTTTTCATCAGTTGAACAAGTGTTAACATTTGCAACAAAATCCTTAATTAATAGCGCATCCAATAATATATTCTCATTTGCATTCCATGAACGCAACATATTTCCGCCCAAAAGATCGATTCAAGAAAATAAAGAAACCCGCTTCACCAGCGGGCTCTAAAAATCCCTTTCTCTATTGCCGTTTCATTCTACCTCCTATCCCTTAAATCCATTTCAGCTCCGCATCCAATGCAACTCCCATCGGCACTACGCCGCGGGATGCATCCGTACAATCGCGCAGCCGGTTCGATGCCGCCACACGCTTTTGTCTTTTACGCATCTTTTCCATTCTGAAAATTCCGAGTTCAGTCCGCTTGTTCCGAAGCTCCCCAACGTCGTGTTCAATTAGGCCCAAAGCAAATGACTGTGGATTCAGCAGATCGATACGTTTCTTGCGAAATTGCAGATGCAGCAGATCTCCCTCTTGCAGATACAGAAGCCCGCCGCCATGAAAAGCTTCCGGTGTCATATGACCTACAGCAGCTCCAAATGTCACACCCGAATAGCGGCCGTCGCTGATTAAGGTGGTCAGACACTTTAACTGACGGTGTGCGTTAATATGCTGCATAGGCGTCATCATTTCCGGCATTCCGAAAGCTTCAGGGCCTTGACCGGATATAATGACCGCCAGCCTGAGCCATTCCTCCCGAATCATCCGGTCAAACAGCTCATCATAACTCAACGTTTGCAGCTCTTCCAAAGAAACGGAAGCGTTATAGGAAGCCATCCGCTTCATATGTTCAAGCTCAAAGTGCCGTTCGGCCTTTAGGCGGTCCAACATATTCACGTCCAACAGATGATGGTTCGCCTCTTCTTCATTTTCATAATAAAGTACGAAGGCGACTTTATCGTCGAATTGATTGAGCTGCTTTGTAGGCATGCCGCTGATTTTAACCACAGCTTGGTTAAAAAAGTTCCCCCGAAGGACATCGACACCGCTAAAGCTTCTTTTAGGCTTGCTTAAGATGATCGGATTGTTCTTCACGCCATCCGCACTTAAGCCTACGGTATTGGACAGCCTTTCTCCCCAGGTTTGACCAGTCACCGTCGGTGCATCCAAAGCCATAGGAACACCATTTCTTGTAAGCTCATACATCAGCGTTTCCATGCCGCGAATTTGACCTGAGCAGCACTGCTGGGCCAATACATAGATATCTCTTCCTTCGGTCAAGCTGTAATCGAACAAATCGGGAATCGGATGTTCAGCAGCGATGCGTTCCATATCTTCGAGCGAAAAGTCATAACCCGCATAGACCATTGCGCCGACAATATGCATCATCAGGTTGGTAGAGCCTCCGGCGGAGCTATGGATCCGGATCACATTGGTGATATTGGCTCGGACCAATTCACTCACGCTGCATTCCGGACGATCGATGATGGAGAACAAAGACTCGATCGCTTGATTAACTTGAGCCTGTGTCGGCGGGTCTGTCAGCAGCTCTAGCTCAGGGCTTACGATACCGAACCCTGTAGTAACGTCCCGGGAACTATTGCCCGTTCCATGAAATGCACAGATGCCGCCCTTGGAATCACAGGTGCTCACAGCCAGCCTCTTTTCAAAATACTTATGCCGTTCCTCCGTCAATAGACCACATTCCACGGCTCGTTCAAAAACCCCTTGGAATGAGGTGTTGGAAGAGCACTGAAGGATATAGCTCACCGCATCTTCAATGTCGGCGGCAATATCGTCATATCCCGCTGCAACGGCTTGGGATACTAAACCTGCTAATTCCAGCTTTAAATCATCCGGAATCGTACCTCCCTTCAGTACGTGGGAAGGGGCGAACGTAGCAAACACATGATGCTCGCCGCGATAACGCCGGACACGATCCAGATGGGCAAGGGCGCTTAATACTCCCAGCGGTTGCTTATCGCAGCCCTGAATCACAAATGCTCCGTGATATGACTGCGCTTCCATTTGATTCACTACGATTTCCGCAATCGCATTGCGGCTCTGCAGTGAATAGGACATCCCCATGTTGTTTTGCGCTGTTCCGTCACAAAGCACCGGGGTACTGAAATAGAACGGCACTCCACCTTCCTGCCATATTTTTAGAGCAGCTTTATAGACCGTTTCATGATCCAAAATATGGGCCGGATGATCGGAGGAGCCTCCGATAATGGCGATCCGGGGTGAATTATTCTCTAGTCGGTCATAAATGTTGTCGAGCGTCCAATCCGGCTCCCCGCCTTCGTATTTCCCGCCAAGACTGCGACGTGCGCGGTCTAATAGCCCGGCTACGGTAATAGGCTCGTTAGCTTTGCCCTGTACATTACCTTGGTACGGATTAACACCATGATGGATTGTTTTCATTAACTTCTCTCCCATTCGATGGTTTCAATTTGTTGTGGCGGTTGCATACCTTCCTTGAGCTTCATTGAATCCTGACGAACATCCTGCAGATGCGCCTTCATCATATCTTTGGCAAGGGCACCGTTTCTCTGCTCTATTGCCAACGCGATCAGCATATGAAAGTGTGCAGCTCTCTCGGCACTGCCGGGAATACGCGTTGTTTTTCTGCGGCTCTCCAGGAGCAAGTCTGAGATCCCTTTCATGACCTGAGCCATGACTTCATTCGAGCAAGCCTCGGCAATATGTTCGTGAAAGGCCATATCGGCTTCGAAATAATCTTCTCTTTTGGATACATCTTCGATCATTTTTAATGCCGCCGCCTTCATTTGTGCAGTTTGTCCAGGGGTCGCCCTTTCCGCTGCAAGCGCTGCCATTTCAGGTTCAAGAATAGCCCGGTATTCCTGCAAGGAAAACATATCTCCTACAGGAAGCCGAGTGAGGTCCAATGCATTTTCCTGTTTCCAATAGTTCGGATTACGTACGAACATCCCTCTGCCATGCTCAATAAGAATAAATCCTTTGTTTTCCAAAATGCGCAGAGCTTCTCGTACGGTGGAGACGCCTACTTGAAATTCTTTGGCAACTGCAGCCAAAGAAGGCAGCTTCTGCCCGGCCTTCCACTCTTCCTGTTCAATCCTTCTGGTCAATTCATTTAGAATTTTTGTACTTGCTAGCTCTTTAATCATCATCACCAACTCATATGATATGTTTATAAACATATATTATCACCTGTATCGCAGCAAGACAATTATAAAAATTCCGTCCTTAAAAGTGTGAGGAGTTAACTTGAGAACGACAAAACCCTCCAGTCTTACGCTGAAGGGTTTTGGATTGCCGTTTTTTTATTCTCTATAACTTTTTGACACGTATCCTACTGACCATTAAAATTGATAAAATCAGCGCAATGTAGGCAGCGAAGCCATAAACGGCGGGAAACCATAATACTAAACAGACCAGTAATCCCGCTGCAGGGATCGGCACCCCCTCAAAGTATCCTTTGGTGGGACGTGTATTAAAACGTGCCAGTCTAAGGGCACCTGCCATGGGGAATACCATTAAAGCGATGGTGGATGCAACTTGATGGGGTACGGTTTCATAAAGCGCCAGTGCCGGAACAACACCAAAGCTAACGATATCCGCTAAGGAATCAAGCTCAACCCCAAATTCACTGGACACTTTAAGACTGCGTGCAATTTTTCCATCAAACAAATCAAATATGGCTGATAATACTAAGAATAGAGTAGCAATAAGCGGCAGATGATTAACAATGAAAACTAAAGCTACGATGCCGCAGCCCAGATTAGATAGAGTAAAAATGTTTGGAAAATAACGAATTATGCGATCCAAAAGAATCAAATCCCTTCGAGAAACGGAAATCTTTGCTTCACTATTTTTCCCAACGGTTTCTATCGTATTCCCCTGCTAGAAATTCAACGTCCTGCCACTTCCTACTTTGGCCTCATTTATTGCTCCCATATTTCATATAGTTAATACAGAAAAACCGTTTCCCCAATGATTAACCATTTTGAATAATTGATAATCAACCTGAAGGAATGACATTTCGTTGCAAACAATCGATTTGAATTAGTGGAAAATCGCCTATCAGATCGTGTCACCTCAGTTGGAACTGCCGGAACATGGGCAGCAATCGCCATGGAAACGTATCTGGAAGATCCTCTTCATGGTGATGATGATATCTTATCCGTTCGACCATATCATCCTTCTGCTGATTAAAGTTTCAACTAACTGGACTCGATCAGAATTATTTTTGATGCATTTTTCGGCATATAACAGATTTTATTACCCATAACTTTATACAATGAATCACTTTTATCCGCCATTATTAATAAAAGCCGCCTCAGGTTCAACCAGGTATATTACGACACCTTCTGTCGGTCAGTTAATACAGGAATTTACGGTCAGTAAGGCAGCAGTCTCACTTTGCTTAGGCAAGTTGTGCCCTATAATGGTCCCCTTCAATTGTCCCTAATATGCTAAATTCCTTATAGGCGAGAAAGAACCGAAATTCGTCGTCATATTTCGACCCTGACCTATAAAAAAAGAGCACAGCATCCATCTACATAGGGTGCTGCTGCTCTTTTTTCAGGATGAATGAAAACATAAATGCTATAATTCTCTGATCGCTTCAAATTGTTTATGGTAGGATGAAGGATCGATGCGAGCTTCAATGATTGAGGGCATTCCGTTGGTTGATCCCAGCGCACTACGTATGGCTTGCCGTAGCTCGTCTTCCGTATCTACACTCCAGCCGTTGGCTCCGAAGCTTTCAGCAAATTTAACATAGTCAGGCGCTACAAATTCTGTTCCGAATGGCTGATTATAGCCCTTCTTCACCTGCTTGACATCCATCAGACTAAGTCGGCGGTCTGAGAAAACGATGGAGATGACCGGCCATCGATTTTGAACGGCAGTGGAAATATCCGGTAATCTCATCATGAATCCGCCGTCGCCGGTCAGTGAAACAACCACCTTATTAGGAAACACATGCTGCAGCGCCATGGCTGCCGGCAGAGCAAAACCCATGGTTGCCAGGCCATTAGAGATAAAGAAGGATTGAGGATTTATGGACTCCCACAATTCGATTACCAGCAGTTTGCTGGCTCCAACATCAGTAGTCATCAAGACATCGGCCGGTAATTCCTCCTGTGAAACGCGAATGACTTTATCAGCTGTGAGAATAGTTCCGCTGGTTTCCAGGGCTGATTTCACCTGATTGCGATATTGAGTGATATCATGAGACTGCCACTGGTTATTGGAATCCGTCATATAATCTCCGATGAGGTCCAAGGAAATACCGATATCGCCGATCACTTCCGCTTCCGCACGATACATCTCTTGATCGTTCGGATCATCGCAGATATACACCACTGGTTGGTTATACCGCCATTTCTTGGGCAGCAGCTCAACAGGATCCAAACCGATCGCTACAATCAAGTCACATTGTTCCATAATGCCCGTCTCTAATCTTCCACCCATAAATACTCCCAAAGAGAGCTCATGCTGATCGGACAAAGACCCTTTGGCTTTAGCGGTTTTGAAAACGGGAATTTGAAAGGCTTCGACAAACTTCCTTAACTGTTCATACTGGCTCCCATTTCCGTTGTTGATGGTTAAACCCACAATCACGACGGGAAATTTTGCCTTTTGAATAAGAGACGCAGCATTTTTCAAACTCTTCTCATCAGCAGTTAAAAGGTAAGCCTCCCGGGACAAGCTCCCAATATCCTCATCCACTTCCCGATTGATAAGATCATTGGGGATATCAAAATGCACCGGTCCTCTTTTCGGCGTCATAGCCACCGTATATCCTCTGTGCAGCATACTGCTCCAATTGGAAGCGGATAAACTGCTTGTTAGCTTCGTGATGGGTTTAAAGGCATCCGTGTGAGATATTTTTTGTCGCAGCGCATAATCTACATTCTCACTGCCGTATCTATCGCTTAACGTAATCAATGGCGCACGATCAAGCAAGGCATAAGCCAAACCGGTAGACATAGAGAGTGCTCCCGGTCCCAGATCCGTCAGACAAACGCCAGGTTTTCCGGTAACCTCACCATACACACTGCCCATAATTGCAGCCGTTGTCTCATTTTGCGTCAAAATAAATTTCATATCATGATCGCCCATATAACAGAGCAAATCCGAACTGCTGCCACCACCGGGTATGCCAAATACCGTATCGATTTCCGAATTTCCTAGTTTTTTGGTAATTGCTTCTCCTAATTTCATTAGCTCACTCCTCGTTAGGTTTGCATGGAAAAAGGGTCTCGTGCATCGTCGGACAAATTAATCATTACATTTTTCATCTGTGTGTAGTCCATTAACGCATGCAAGCCCCTCTCTCTCCCATATCCGCTCATTTTGACTCCGCCAAATGGCGCTTGAGCTGCCGAAGTTCTGTACGTATTCACCCAAACCGTTCCGGCTTGGATTTGTCTGGCCATTCGATGGACCCGTTTGACATCGGAAGTCCAAATCCCGGATGCCAATCCATACTTGGAATCGTTGGCAATCTGCACCGCTTCTTCTTGATCCTCAAACGGAATCACACTTAAGACCGGCCCAAAAATCTCTTCCTGAGCAATGGTGCTGTGATTTTTTACATCAACAAATATCGTTGGAGCAATAAAATACCCGTTATTCAGTTCGCCTTCGGAAACCGGATGGCCGCCATACACCAGCTTGGCCCCATCCTCATTACCCTTCGCGATCATGGAGAGGATACGGTCGTACTGCGGCTTGTTCGCAGCCGGCCCCATCTCGGTTGAGGGGGTGATCGGATTTCCTAATCGGATCGTTTTAGCTTTATCAACGACTTTTTGGATGACTTCATCATATACAGAGCGTTGAACCAACAAACGCGATCCGGCAATGCAGGTTTGTCCGCTTGCTCCGTAGATGCCGGCGACGGCGCCGATCACGGCCGCATGGATGTCCGCATCCTCGAAGATGATATTTGGGGATTTGCCTCCCAGCTCCAGGGTTACGGGAATCAGATTTTGGCTCGCATTTCGAGCAATCGTCTTCCCTGTTTCCGCCCCGCCAGTAAAGCTAATCTTGTTTACATTCGGGTTCAGAGTTAAGAAATGGCCTACTCGATGATCTCCCGTTACGACATTGACCACACCATCGGGAAAACCGGCTTGTTGAATGAGCTTGCCGATTTCCAGCGTTGTAGCGCTCGTATGCTCGGATGGCTTGATGACCACCGTATTCCCTGCAGCCAAAGCAGGAGCTAATTTGTTCGTTAAGAGAGCAATCGGTGAATTCCACGAGGTGATCAGCACCGCTACTCCCAGCGGTTCTCTTAATGTGTAATCAAATAAAGAAGGATTATCTAATGGGATAACCTCGCCATTTAATTTGTCTGCGTAGCCCGCAAAAAAACGGTAATTACGTGCAGCAAAATGCATCTGATTTTTCGTTTCACGGATGACTTTTCCGTTATCTGTCGTTTCTAGAGCGGCTATTCGGGCTGCATTATCATCCAGCAGGTCGGCCAATTTCATTAATAGCTGCGCCCGCTGCAGCCCGCTCACCTTTCTCCAAGACGTATCAAAGGCTTTGCGCGCGCCATCAATCGCTTGACTCACATCGTCTTCAGAAGCTTGAGGAATGGTCGCCCAAATTTCCTGGTTATACGGGTTGCTGGATGGGAAACGTTCTTTCGTTGAGCTTTCCACCCATTGTCCATTGATTAGCATTTTGTAATCGATTGTCACATTACTCACCTCCCGCAGCTAGATTTACGATCTGACACGTGATGTGTTTACCATTTGTTCAAAGGTTTTTCTAATCAACGTGAGATCATGCCCAAAGGTGATGGCCTGCGCCCCCTTTTCCCTCCACTCCTCTACACTTGCGGCAAAATTCACATCCGTCGGGTCCAGGTTTACGGATACGGCGATCCCTTTGGATTGGGCAATACTAAATATTTTCTGCTCGGCTTCGAGTACTAATGGATGGTTTCGTTGACCGGTGACTTTCAGAGAATTCGCCAGATCCCCACGTCCGCTTAATACCATATCGATACCAGGGACGTTCATGATCTCTTCCAAATTTTCGATCGCCTGTGCACTTTCGATCTGAACAGCCACCATCACTTCTTGGTTGGACCAATTTGTATAAGCTGCCGCATCCATGCTGCCATAGCCTGAACTTCTGGGACCGACAAACATACCACGCTCTCCAATAGGAGAAAACTTTGCCGCATTTACCACTTCTCTTGCAGCCTCTGCAGTGGACACACCGGGCACGATAATCCCCATCGCACCCATTTCCAAAACTTTGGATATTTTTTGTTCATCATAGTTGATTCTAACGAAAGGGGTAATCCCCTGGGTTTCCGCAGCCCGGATCATTTGCTCTGTTCCATATCCATCCAAAGGGGAGTGAGCGCAGTCGATTCGAACAAAGTCTAACCCTGCAAGACCCGCGAGCTCCACAATGACAGGCGAAGGAATCGCCACATACATCCCAAGAGCGGTTCGCCCTTCGCGTATGGCCGTTTTGACTGAATTTTGCTTTGATTGGTATGGCATGTTGATGTTAACCTCCATTTGAATTAAGCTTCGTATTCAGCCCAGCCTCAGCACTGATCCGAATTTCGGGAAGGATCATCCGTTTATCATTTGAACTTCCGGTAAGTCGATGGCATATTCACGACATAGAGCAGCGACCACATCGAACATTTGTTCCGGAATGGTGACAGTAGCTTGATTTTGGCCCAGCTTGCGCGCCCATTCTCTTTCCCCGGGAAGCAAAATCTCCGTCTCCTCACTGATCTTGGGAGCAGCTTTCACCATACGCACTAATTCGTCCACTCTTTGCTTAAATTCCGTAATGTTCATAAACGCTTCGATGTTTAACGAAATAAACAGGTGACCGTTATTTCGCACTCCATCCTCTTCAACGCCCGGCACTTGATCCCCAAAATTGGCCCCAGTGAGGACTCCCGACAAAATATCAATCATCAGCGTAATTCCATAGCCCTTGTAATCCCCGATCGGCAAAATCGCGCCCTCCAACGCTTCCTGCGGATCGGCCGTCGGTTCACCGTATTTATTGATAGCCCAACCGAACGGGATCGACTCCCCCTTCAAGGCCGCAAGCCGGATTTTACCCCTTGCTGCAACGCTGTTAGCGATATCCAAAGTAATGGGATAGTTCAAATTTGTCGGTACGGAGATCGACCATGGATTGTTGCCGAGTACAGGCGTCAAGCTGCCCGTCGGTGCGATCCCCGGAGATGCATTCGAGAATACAATACCGATTTGGTTCGATCTCGCAGGCATTTCAGCATAATAGGCGGCCGCGCCAAAGTGGCTGCTTCTCCTCACGCCGACAACGCCAATCCCTCGCTCGCTGCTTGTTTGGATCGCTTCCTGCATCGCATAATAGCTGACGATCGCTCCTAGCCCGTCATCGCCATCCAGCAATTGGACAATCGGACCGCTCTTTAGCTTTTGGATATTCGGCCGCGGGTTAATATTTCCGCGTTTGATTTGTTTTAAATACGTAGGCAATCGATAAAAACCGTGTGTATAGATTCCTTTTTCATCCGAATCCAGCAAATGTGACATTAAAATCTCAGCATGTTCCTCAGAAACTCCGGTATGGCTCAATATGTCTTTTCCCATATTGATATAATCGGAGCAGCCTAAGGTATAGACCTTATCCATACGAGAGCCTCCTTAAACAAATCTTTCTTAACAGACAACGAAGCTGGCAAAGCGAATCAGTCCGGCAGTTCAACCAGCAGGTTGTTTTCAGAATCAAGATGCACTTTATAGGTTCTTACTTTCCAATCTTTCCTGACCAAGCATTCTCCTGTCCTGACATCGAATTCGATACCGTGCCAAGGGCAGGCAACCAAGTTTTTTTCTACGGATATAAATTCCCTTACTTTGTGATTATCCGTGACCTCCGCGTCAATCTGATCGAACACGCCGGATTCTTCGCATAGCGGTCCTCCTTGATGCGGACAGTAATTTCGCACCGCATAATAGCTTCCCTCTACTTTAAACACTCCGAAGGAGTGGCGTCCGATCTGAAAAACCCTGTGGCTCCCAACCGTAATATCCGCTGCAGGACATACATAGTGTGTGCCCATGTTATTCCCCCCTAAAACGCAAAACCCGTCTTGCGTTATCTCCAAGAATTTTACATTTATCCTCCTCGGAAAGGAACGTCAAGCGCTCGATACATGATGGATGATCCCAATCATAGTGAGGATAATCGGATGCATACATTAACGTATTGGGTGCATCGATCATTTCGAATACCATTTTGAGATGGTTCATGTTGCTGGGCAGCTCCAAAGGTTGGGTTCCATAATAAAAATCCTTAATGTATTCGCTCGGCAGCTTTTTCAGTAACGGCACTTCTGCCCTGCGCCGCATGTATTCGTTATCCAATCTGTACATCATTTGCGGAATATAAAAAATGCCGGATTCTTGGAAAATAAAATCCAATTTAGGGAAGCGTTCTTTTACGCCCTGCATAACAACGCTGGTCAATTGAATCATATTGCTGAACACAAAATCCAGGCTGTGGCTCTCGACCCATTTTTCTAAGCCCTTTGCATACGTATTGTCATCCGGCCCCGCAAATCCGCTGTGAAGGATACAAGGAAGGTTAAATCGCTCCGCAGCGTCGTATATCGGATCATAGTAACGGTCTCCCAGCGGCGGGTTCGGTCCGTTCGTCACAATAATAATTCCGCAAAATCCGGGCTCGGCGCCAACCCTTTCGATTAATTTCCTTGCCTCTTCAGGATCTTGTGCGGGCACGGGAAGAGCGCAATATATGCCACGTGCCGGATCGGCCATCTCCTCTAACATATAATCCGCATGGCCGTTGGCTAGAGCGACGGCACGATCTTTATCGTTGATTCTCCCCACATGCAGCATATAGGTAGGCACCATGACAATGGTTTCAAAATCCAAAAATTCCATGGTTTCTCTAATACTCTCTCTTGTATTGGATATACCCAAGGTTCTTTTTGACATATCATTATTGTGTGCGCCTATTCGAATACGGCCCCCCATCAAAGGATCGCCAACCGAGCCACCGCTGACCGGTAAAAAATACTTCCCGCTCCAATCTCGAATTCTGCTCTTCCACGGTTCTTCCAAGTATTTGTGCACTGCCCTCGGATCATCGTGGTAATGCGCATCCACATCTATAATTCTGTACTTTGACGCCATGTAGAATTCCCTCCTTTGGAAACGTTTTATATTAAATCACATGTTTACTCCCTCGGATTGAGCAGATTTCTTCCTCTTCCAATTCCCATATACTGTAGCGCTAACGATGGCCAATATAAGTATGATAATCCCAACTGAATAGCCTCTCGAAATAAATATGCTGTAGCTGCCTTCGGATAACATTAACGAGCGCCGCAAGCTGCTTTCCATCAGGGGGCCTAATACAAAAGCCAAAATAAAGGCAGGAAACGAGTAATCCAATTTTTTGATCATGAAGCCTATGAGTCCGACAAAAAGGGCTAACCATACGTCAAAATGCGATTCTTTATGCGCATAAGCGCCAATTACGCATGCAATAAAAACGATGGGAATAAGGATATAATTGGGAATCGTCAGCAGCCTGGCCCAAATGGAAGTGGTATATTTTCCAAATACATACATCAATATGGTAGCTGCAAAAAATCCCCAGAAAATACTATAAATCAGATCAGGTTCATTTTTGAATACTTGAGGACCCGGTTGAATCCCTTGTATCATGAAGGCGCCCATAATCACGGCCACTGTAGCGGATCCGGGTATCCCTAATGTTAATAAGGGAACTAAATTCCCGCCAACGACGGCGTTATTCGCCGCTTCGGGGGCAGCAATGCCGTTCGGTTCACCCTTCCCGAATTTTTCAGGATTTTTCGATGTTCTTTTCGCTTCCGTATAAGCGATCCACGAAGCGGCGCTGGCCCCGAGTCCCGGTATGATCCCTGCCATGACCCCAATAATGGATCCTTTGGTTGTGCTTTTCCACACCGATTTCAGCTCGCTCCAGGTTAGCGACACCTTTAAATTTTGGGTATTTGTAACATATCGCTTACGCAAATCGTCGGTCACCATGGTCAGAACTTCCGAGATCGCAAACAAACCCGTCAAGACGGCAATCAAGGAAAGACCTTCCATAAAGTGAATGCTGCCCATAGTGAATCTCGCCGAACCGGTAAATACGTCCAATCCGATTGTGCCGAGAAGCAGGCCTAACATGACCGATATCACGCTCTTGGGAATGTCCTTGGAGCTTAAACTGACCACGCTAATCAAACCTAACAGTGCGATTAAGAACAATTCCGGATCGGCGAATTTGATGGTTAGCTTGGTCAATGGAACCGTAAGCATCATTAATGCAAGAATTCCGATAAGGCCCCCAATGGTAGATGGGATTAGTGAATAAGCCAAGGCCTTTCCAGGATACCCGTCCTTGGCCATGGCATTGCCGTCAAGGACAGTCGCCACGGCCGCTGCAGTCCCAGGAATTCCCAGTACAATCGATGTAATGGAACCTCCATACTCAGCAGCCTGATATAAAGCTACGAGCATCAGAATGGCCGGAACCGTATCCATCGTATAGGTTAAAGGCAGGAGCAAAGCTACGCCTACCGTAGGTCCAAGTCCGGGCAATGCCCCAATAAGAAGCCCAAACAAGGTCCCAAAAATAATGGCAAATAAATTACTCCATGTGAATAATTGAGAAAAATCAAAGAAAAGGAAATCAAACATAGTCTAATCCTCCGTTAACGGATTGTAAAATTCAGTAGGCGTTCAAACAACACATACAAAAAGATGGCCATCCCTAACGCAATAACGATATATTTGAACGCTTTTTTTAAACTATGTTTGTCTTGGTTATAGAAATAAAACAAAATGGCCATGTAAACAAAGGCAAATACATAAAATAACCCGAACATGTGCCATAGACCGATAAACACAATACTCAATAGGACTGTGAAAATAATGTAGCGGGGATTAGCAAATTCAACTTTCACATCCTTTTTTTTCGTTGTAGTAATAAAACTGATGATACAAAAGATAATCAGAATAATACTGAGCAGTCTCGGAAAATATTCAGGTCCGATCGTTTGGCCCGATGCTGGCAAATAAAACGATGAACTGAAAAACAATACTCCTATCATGGCAAAAAAGATTAGGGACACGTAACTGGCTATTTTATAGCTCATTCCTTCGCCTCCGCTTCAGGCTTTTTAATCTCAACTTTCGCAACACAATAACCAGGATTCGCCAATTGAACTGCGAAAGTTGAGAGATATCGATATCAGATTACTCTAAGTTTTTAAACACTTCTTCCGCATCAGTGACATACTTGTTGAAATACTCGGTAAAATCAGCGGTATTCTTGTAAAAATCAATCTGCTGATCCGTCTCCATAAACTTCCGCCACTCCGGATCTTGAATCACTTGTTCAAAGGCCTTACTTAATTTATCCAGCCGATTTTGCGGAATTCCAGGCTTTCCAAAAAAAGCTCTCCACAAATTTTCATCGACGATATTCGTTAAGCCTAATTCTTTAAATGTCGGAACATCCGGACGGTTCGGAGCGCGTTCAGAACCGGTAACCGCGAGTATCCGAACCTCACCGCTGTCTACATGCTGATTGACTACCGAGCTGGACGATACCAATGCGTCCACATTGCCGCCCAATAAGGCGAGCAAAGTCTTGCTGCCACCATCGTAAGGAATGTAGTTCGCCTCAATACCGGCTTCTTTTAAGATTTTATATAAGAAAACATGATTGGTACCCTTGGTCTGGGAGCCGGAAACCTTCAGCTTCCCGGGATTGGCTTTGGCGTGTTGGACAAAGTCGTCAAAGGTTTTAAGAGGGCTATCCTTCAATACGGCTAACACTTGATAATCGGCATTGATGCTTGCGATGGGGGCTATATCCTTTGTTTTGAATGGAACTTGGCCTGAAGCCATCGTGTAAGCAAAGGTTGAAGAGTGATAAGTGATCGTGTACCCGTCTGCGGGCTGGGACATCATGTAAGAAACACCTACAGCACCGCTTCCGCCTTCTTTATTAACGGGAACAAAAGGCTGACCAACGTATTTTTCGGCAATCTTGGCAAATGTCCTGGAGAAGGTATCTCCCGCTACACCAGGCGAGAACGGGATAACCAAGTTGATCGGTTTGTTCGGATAGTCATCTGCTGGTGGAGTTGAAGGCGAATCTGCTGTACGGCTTTGTGACCCACAGGCGGCTAATGTGAAGGCGAGAGAGAAAACGATGATGGAAGCCATGATGGGTTTCATTTTTCCTTTCAAAGCAATTACCTCCCTTTTTTTATTTAAGCGGAAAGCCTTGTTCCAATAAGAACGATTTCATGTTCATTCTTCTTGGACGTTTTCTTTTGTGGGTCATGGTTTCCGACCATGTCTCGGATCGGGTTCCATGGGTTCTATTCAAATAATACGCTTTCATGGTTTCATCATATTGATGAATATGCTTGTTTACCTCTTCAAAGTCCCTATACTTATTTTCAAAATACACCGCTTCCAATGGAAGCCGCGGTTTGGGGTCCGGAATTACCTCGGGATAGCCAATACACATTCCGAATACCGCATATACCCTTTTCGGCAATTCCAGCAGCTGAGCTACTTCATACGGATGGTTGCGCAGCCCTCCCGTATAGACAATCCCTAAGCCAATCGCCTCTGCGGCAATAGCTGTATTTTGTGCAACCAATGCCGCATCTATGGTAGCGACCATAAACATCTCTGTTGAATCCATCGATTCCGTCATATTTACACCTTGTTGTAATGCAAGTTTCTCCAATCGGTATAAATCCGCACAAAATACAAGAAAATGTGAGCAGGATTCCACTTGGGGCTGGCCGCCAGCATATTCCGCCAATTTCGCTTTTCTTTCCGGATCGGTTACTCCAATAATGGAATAAGCTTGCCCATGGCTCGAGGAAGGCGCCGCTTGAGCAGATTTAATAATTTGCACTAGATCACGATCGGATATTTTTCTGTTGTTAAATTTCCGTACCGATCTGTGGTTTTGCAGCAGCTTGAGGACATCTGGATTGACTTCCGCATTCATATTCAATTTATCACCCCTTACACGCTTAATTCTTTCTCTGAAATAACAACCCCATCTTGATCAGCGTAAACATAATGGCCGGGAACCCAATCGACATTGCCAAAATCAAGGATCACATCGCGAACCCCCCTTTGTTCTTTTTTCACAAATCTGCTGCTTAAAGGATGGCTTCCTAATGCCAAAACACCGATATCCAGATACGCCAACCCTTCGATATCGCGTACCAAGCCGTTAATAATGATTCCGGTGACTCCCCTGGATGCCGCGATTCCGGCTTTTCTGTCTCCCATCCAGGCGCAAGGCGCTAAATTATGGGCTCCATCTAGTACGAGGACGGTGCCCGGAGTCACTTGCTCAATCGCCTCCATGAAAATCTGATTGTCATTGGAGTAAATCTTCACCGTAGATATTTTACCTGTAAACGCTTTCTTAATTCCGTAAGATTGAAACGCTGTCGTGCAAATCACGACTTGGTCTGAAAATTGATCACATAAGTCCGAAGTTCTGATACTCATTGTATCGCCATTCCCCCCTAAAAATTATTCTTGTTTATTTACCGACATCGTCAGGGCTGCTAAATTAACCACATCTGATTCGTCATAAGGAGCGCCATTAACCATAAAATGATTGATATTACGGCAGGCCTTGTCGACGACGTTCTCCATCGCCTCCACCGTTCCTCCCCCGATATGGGGCGTTAACACAATGTTATTTAAAGTGGTCAGGGGATCATTCCGATCTACCGGTTCTTTCTCAAACACATCGAGGCCGGCCCCCAGGATTCTTCTGCTGCTCAAATATTGGAACAGCGCTTTCTCATCCACGATACCGCCTCTGCAGGTGTTAATGAGGATAGTTGTCGGTTTCATTAGCTTAAGCTTCTCTTCGTTAATCAAATGGTAGGTGTGCTCATTTAACGGTACATGCAAGGAAATGACATCCGATTCGGCAAGCAGCGGGTCTAGTTCCATAAAACTAACGTTCACATTCCTTTCTTGCTCGGCCGTTAGTCGGTAAACATCATAGTATCGGACATCGCATTGAAATCCCTGCAATATGTTCGCTACTTCTTTTCCGATGGCGCCAAATCCGACCAATCCGATTTTTTTGCGAGTCAGTTCGTGGGAGCGGTCCCGCAGCTCTGTCTTTAACCAGTTCCCCTTGTATACAATTTCATTATGAGCTGTAATGAGCTGCTTGTAGACCGACATCATCAAGAGTACGGCATGCTCCGCAACCGATCGAGCATTCAGCCCTTTCGTATTGCTTACGGGAATCCCCTTCCTCGATGCCGTTTCCATATCAATATTGTTCACCCCTGCCCCCAATTTTTGAATGAATCGGCAGGCGCTCGCTTTCTCAAGCCATACTTTAGAGATTCCTTTTGTAAACGTAATCAACACATCTGCTGAAGAAATATGGACTTCCCTATCGCTTTCCTGTTCGCAAAATACAATTTCCACATTGGGATTCAGCTTACTTTGGATTAAGAGTTTCATCTTATCCGACAGCTTATCAAGTGAAACCACTTTGGTCATCGCGCTCAAAGGATATACCCTCTTTCATATCCATAATGTGGTATTTTTACTAGATAAATGGTTGTTGTTCTTCTTTGATTTGATTATAGTATATAAAGAATAATCAATAAAATATAAAAATTCTCTCTTGTCTGAATATTTTATTTATAATTAAAACGAACCCTCTTCTTAAAAGGAGCTGTTGATCATGGACGACAAAGACTGGAGCGTTTTGCAGGCGGTATATCAAGAAAAAAATATTACCAGAGCTGCGCAGAAGCTGCACATATCTCAGCCGGCCTTGACCTATCGGCTTAATCAGTTAGGGGAACATTTTGACATTCAAATTTTTGTCCGGGGAAAAAGAGAACTCAAATTTACGAAAGAAGGAGAGCACCTCGTTGATTATGCCAATAAAATGGTAATAGAACTACGTAAATTAAAGGATCAGCTGCAGGATTTGAAGCAGCAGGTTAGCGGAGAATTAAGGCTCGCCGTTTCCAGCAATTTTGCGCAATATAAACTCCCCTCCATACTGAAAAGCTTCCACGATCATTATCCTAATGTTCAATTCAATGTTCACACGGGCTGGAGCGTACAAATATTGGAGCATTTGGCCAAAGAGGAAATACATGTTGGCATTATCCGGGGGGATTATGAATGGGATGAATCCAAAATATTGATGGGAGCAGATGAGCTTTGCTTAATATCAAAAAAGCATATTTCTCTGGAAAATCTGCCTAACTTACCGAGAATACGCCATCAAACGGATCCGGACGCAAAAAGGGCGATCGAACAATGGTGGCAGGGACATTTTTCTCAACCTCCTTATATCAGTATGGAGGTCGATAAATTGGAAACCTGCAAGGAAATGGTGCTCAATGGATTAGGATACGGCATCATCCCCCACTACCTTCTTTCGGACCAAGATAAGAGAGATGATTTGTTTATCCATCCTCTAATATTAGACGGGAAACCGATACTACGGAAACTTTGGGCCTTCTATCATGAGGACGATACGAAGCTATCCGTAGTTAAAGCATTCGTAGAATTCCTGAGACTTCATTATACTACAGAATAAGAGATTCAATGCTTTGTAATAAAGGCTTGTCCGATTGCACTTTAGAGATCAAGACGATCTTTCCAAAGTAAATCCAAAGGGGCTGTTCTAAGAAACATGGACAGCCCTATTTGCCGATTTAAGCTATCGGATAGTATTGAACATAACGCGGGTTGCAGTAGATTGGGGGTCTCGGTCCGATTTTTGGCTTTAGCCAGGGACAAGGATTATTATTGTATAGGATTTCCTCTTTTTCTTCCGTATTGTTTTGCAGCAATAAATAAACTTGAGGGTATATGATTTGGTTTTGCAACACGGCAGCCTCCTTCGCATAATGACTTGCTCTTTACCCTATTCAGACTCCCGTGACATTGAGCTAGTACGGTTGGAACCAGCTTCAAAGGCTATTGTGGAACAGGAACCGCATTAGCCCATCTGACATAAGGTACACTGACTATTGATTATATTGTAGGAGGTTTACCATGGACCATTATTGTCATATGCACCCAACACATCAAGAACAGAAAGCGTATCCCATGTACCCCAATTATGGTAAAATAACACGTTACAAAGATATCCCGATCAGTGTCCCGGAGCAGCGCCAGACCCGTCAACCCGGCTTGGAACGACTTATGGTGCCCCGGCCGATTATTGAAAACCCGAACTATAAAGGAAGCGAAAAATTAATAGGTAAGATCGCTCTCATAACAGGCGGCGACAGTGGTATTGGCGCAGCGGCTGCCATAGCTTTTGCTAAAGAAGGCGCAGACGTTGCCATAGCTTATTTAGATGAACATGAGGATGCACACCGGACCAAAGCGAGGATCGAACAGCTCGGACAACGCTGTATATTAATGCCAGGCGATCTGCGTGATAAAAGGCAGTGCGCAGCCATTGTGGAGCATACCATACACACTTTCGGACGACTTGATATTCTCTGCAACCACGTGGGTATCCAATTTCAGCAACTAAGCTTACTTGATATCACCGACGAGCAATTCGACGATACCTTTAAAGTAAATATATATTCTCACTTTTACACGACGAGAGCAGCGCTTCCTTATTTAAAACCAGGCAGCTCCATCATCAACACTTCCTCAGTGGTAACGTTTATAGGTGAGAAGCAAATGATTGATTACACCGCCACCAAAGGCGCTAATATCGGCTTCACACGCGCTCTCGCGAACAATCTTGCAGATAATGGCATCCGTGTCAACGCGGTGGCTCCGGGACGCATCTGGACTCCACTCATTCCGTCCAGTTTCTCAGCAGACCAAGTTGGCGTATTCGGAGCCTTTAATCCAATGGAACGGATGGCCCAGCCATTTGAGCTGGCGCCAACCTTCGTCTACCTTGCTTCTGACGATTCACGTTTCGTCACAGGCCAAACGCTTCACGTTAACGGCGGTGAGTGGACATCATCCTAGCATCCAGGAGGGCATAACAAAAACATCCCTCCTGTGTTCATTGAAAAGATAAGGGCTAACCCAATCTATGCACAAGAGGGATGAAATCATTTCACTGCGTTCCACAACCAATTTCCGCCGGAATCAAACGTGATCGCAGACGGATTACCGTCTAATGTAATATGCTCAAGGTTTTTCACTTCCTCATATATAGCCTTCGTAACCCAAATATGATCAATGTGTAGAGTATTTTTGATTGCCACCATACGCAATGAATTCACATCTTCCATGTGTAGAGCTTGAACAGCTCCAGCCACTAACTCCAAATCTGTAGGGAAAGTCATAGGAATTGCCGCTCGGATGACAAAACCGCTGGTCATACAATTTAAGTAAGTAGCTTTCTTGTCAATACCATTCACAAGATCTTCAGTTGTGAAATCAGCCAACCCGATTCCGGTAGCATTCCCATGCGAGGGTTCAGAAAGCCTTAATACACCGATATAGGTAAACTGCGGGGCTGAAGGTTCGGCCACTCCCTGGATTCGAAGCCGTCCGATAATATTCGTATCCATTCCCGTTCCGCTGTAGTTTTTCCCCATCTCTCCTACGATACATATGTCGGCCTGATTCATCGGAAGCCTGGGCATCAGCCTTTTTGCCTCTTCCAACAGCTTCTTTTCTCGTTCAAAGATGTTTTCTTTAGGGATTCCTTCAATGATCGCGGTCTGCTCATTCGCATTCTCGACAATACCGATTCCGCCCACGATCGGCGCCAGTTCCAGAAGACGCTCCCCAAAGAGCGGGATCGCTTCCCTCAATAAACCGGCTCCCAGACTATGAAACATCGTTGCTCCAGGCACTCTCCCCATCCCAACGGTGATCATCTTAAGCAAACCGCTTTCATAATCACCGTGAAAAGAGGTATGCGGTTTGATTCGGTTCACAACAAGAACGGCATCCGCTTCACAAGCATCTTTGGCGCAATAAATAGGAAGAGTACGACCATAGGCTTCCATTTCCCCCAGAACAACCACGTCACTTGAATAAGACACAGAACAATTCATTTGCTCAGGTGTAATCCCTAAGCTGTCTAGGATTTCCCGCTGTCCCTCAGGCTCTCCTCTCCCATGAGTGCCCATGGAAGATAAAAGGAAAGGCTCATAGCCTTTATCCTTAAAGACTTGTACTATGGACTGCATGATCGGTACATAGTTAGCAATTCCACGACTCCCTGCCGTTATCCCAATCCGGGAACCGCGTTTAAGCTTCTTGAATCTCTCACCCGTCATTACACTTTCAATCGCCTGTTGGATGGATGAATAAAGCTCTTCAATGACCGGAGCATCAGCATGAATACGTAACGGATACAATAGGATGTCTTGTACTGCGTTTGCCAACAATATCTCCTCTTTTCTAGGTTGATTAATGAGCAAAATCGATATGTGCCCACTTTTCCCAAAGCTTGGCGATCGACGCGTAATCCAGATGACCCAACCCCTCTTGCACGGCAATGTCGTAGACTGTATGTGTGGATTGAATCGCAAACAACGGTACACCCATTTCCTGTGCAAGGCTGAGCGCAAGTGTCGAGTCTTTTCTGGCGTTGCTTGTCGACATTCCGCCTTCATATTGTGCGCTTAATATCCGTTCACCTAGTCGATGAGTAAGAGGGCGCTGCAGTGCGGTCTCCCCGCTGAGCAGCTTGTACGCAGCCTCCCTTGAAATCCCCGTGCGTACCGCTAATGCCGCTGCTTCCACAATTAATACCATGACCGAATGCGCAACCGCATTATTAATAATTTTAGCAGCCATTCCCGCTCCCAATGCTCCAAGTGCTTCGACGTCATTGGACAGTTCAGCCAAGATGCTCTTTACATTATCCATATCGTCTGGATCGCCGCCTAACAAAACACCAATGGTTCCATTGACAGCGTGGGACACTCCGCCAAGCAGGGCGGCGTCAACCACTTTGACTTGATGCGGTAAACACACTTCGGAGAGTCTCTTTACATCGCTTGGAGCAACCGTGCTTGTTTCCACGATGATGGCCCCCGCTCGAAGCATTGGTGAAATGGTTTGCACCACCCGTAAACTGATTTCCGGCTTGGGTAACGAGAGAATAATCACATCAACGCTTTCTGCGAGCTCTTCCATGGATTTGTTGCACATGACTCCATGTCTGCTCACGGACTCCATTTTGTTAGGGTCGAGATCATAGCCTATCACCTGAAGGTTCTTACCCATGCGTTTCGCAATTTCCGCTCCCATGTTTCCTAAGCCAATTACACCAACAACTTGACCCATCGTGATCTCCTCCATCTGTTTATAGAATCATCCTCTCGTACTCAGCGCCACTTCTATTTCAATCATTTCATAACCGCCTTCTGTTCAGCATTCTCTGATTCTTTCATACGGGTATAATAGGCTCCTATCAATACAAGAGCCCCGCTTAGCCAAAAAATGGAGGCCAAACCTGCTATCCCCCCGATCGTTCCGAATAAGAAGGGAGCGAAAAATTGGGAACCGCGATTAACCGTCATACGCAGACCCAGCACTTCTCCTTGCCTATGAATCGGACTATGATTCAGCGCATAAACCATACTGAGCGGCTGCCCTAATCCAAGCCCCATTCCTAATAGAAATGCCAGCATGGTAAGAAGCGCCGGTTGGGTAAATTGAGGGATTAGCAAAAAAGCAATCGCGCTCATGGACAATGTCGCAGTAAGCACACGTCCACGTCCAAATCTCTCTACCAAATAAAATTGGACCAACCTTACACTCATCGATGCTCCAGCCATAATGGATAGTATGATGCCAATGCTACCTGCTTTCATGCCTATCCCGCTCGCATACACTGGAAAATAAGCTACGAATAAATCTTTTGAATACATAACCAGCCCGCTGATCACAACAGCCTTTCGAAGATTCCCGTTCTCAAGCAAACGCACGGTAGAAAGCAAATTCCTCTGGTTTCCACCGGATGTAGTCTTCGTTTCAGGGCTCCAATGATTCTTATTGATCATAATGGCTACCAATAGTCCAAGGAAAACAACAACAAAGCTAATCGTGTACGTGGCTTGAAATCCAAAATTCTCGTAAGTCTTCCCGCTGATCAAAGGGCCTAAAAGCTCTCCTATAGATGCCATCACACTAAAATGGGCCATGAGCTTATCCCGGCTCCCCGAGAGGTTTCCTATGGTCTTTTGAAGAGATAAGAGAGCACAAAGCATGGAAAACCCTAATACGAGCTGAGAAATAAATAATGTGATCAATCCGGGATAACTGGCCGGAAGAGCAATACCTATTGCCATTACGGCTCCACCCAGTATCGTAATTTTTCGCGCACCAAAATCGTCCACCCATTTGCCAACGGTGATGGACACCAACATAGGAATGAAAGCATACGTGGAAACAAGAAGACCGATGATCACCGCTGAGGCACCTTGATCATGCGCATACAAAGAAACAATCGGCCTTGTTCCTACAAGCGCAATGCAATTCAGCAAATGAATGACTAAGAAAGAAAATAAGACCACGAATTCTTCCTCCGATATGATTCATCATACAAATACAATGAAGTACTCACTTCATTGTATTTGTATGATGAGAATACTATAATCAAAAATATATAATAAATAAAATAGAATCTTTATTCAGCATAGCCCTATTTTTTTTATATCTAAGGTGGAATGTTCATGGATGAAAAAGACTGTTACATATTAAAAATACTGCACGAAGAGAAAAATTTAACCAAAGCGTCTGAACGCGTCTTTTTAACTCAACCTGCTTTAACTTATCGTATTCAACAAATTGAAAAAACATATAATACTCAACTCATCATACGACGTAAAAATGGGATTGAATTTACGACCCAAGGGGAGCATTTAGTTGAATACGCCAATCGTATCCTTATCCAACATCGAAAACTGTTAGAGCAGCTCGAAGATGCCGAGAATGAGATCAGGGGAAAGATCATTCTAGGCGTATCCAATAATTTTGCCAGATATAAATTACCAGGGTTCTTAAAATCGTTCCATGACCTCTATCCTCATGTTGAGTTTCAGGTGCTTACGGGCTGGAGTACAGATTTAGTCAAAATGGCTTCGGAAGAAGAAATTCATGTCGGTTTTGTTCGAGGCAATCATGATTGGAATGATCAAAAAGAACTGTTGGCTGAAGAAAGCATCTGTATTGTTTCTAAACACAAAATTCATGTAAGCGATTTAATTGATCTGCCTCAAATTTCATATAATACAGATAAATACCTAAAAAGTCAAATCGATACATGGTGGAATCAAACCTTCTCCAAGCCTCCATATATCATGATGGAGGTCGACCGGGTCGAAACCTGCAAAGAAATGGTGCTGAATGGTTTGGGTTATAGTGTATTCCCTAGCATTTGTTTGACTGAAACGGATGAATTATTCAGGATAAATCTCACGGATGCTAACGGGGAAATCGAGACGCGGAAAACGTGGATGATCTATCACTCCACTTCATTAAGTCTATTAACCGTGCGCACCTTTGTAGAATTTGTTAAAGCCTATTTTAAAACCAGCAGCACATCATGAACTCATCCCCGTAGTCCGTTTTACCTTTCAGTTAGACGGTTACGGGGATATGATTTTATGGTTTTAATTGATCATTCTACTTTTTTGAAAGCACCTCATCCAGATATTTCTTTATCGCATCCGGATTACCTGAAATTCGCTCGGCTCGTGCCTCATCCTTCGCCATTTTCTCCAATGTTAAGTTCAGGATTTCTTGTTCAATTCTTTGCGGAATGACGACTACCCCATCCACGTCCCCAACGACCAAATCTCCCGGATGAACCGAAACTCCTCCACAAGAAATAGGAACATTGGTTTCACCCGCATCGGTTTTAGCACTCGCACTGACTGTCGTTGCTTTACAAAAAACGGGAAAATTCAAAGCCTTGATCCCAAGAACGTCCCGTATTGCTCCATCCACTACGATCCCGGCGATCCCCAAAGTTTGAGCCATGCCAAGCATAAAATCACCGGCGATCCCCCGGTAACAATCTCCTTTGGCATCAATGACAAGAATATCACCAGGGCTTGCGTCCCTTATTGCTCTTAATACGGATGTATTCTCTCCCATTGGCATTTTGACGGTAAATGCCCTGCCAACCATTTTATATTCATCTTTTAAAGGTTTAATGGCAGGGTCCAGATGATTAAGACCTTGCATGGCATCCGAAATGCAGGTTGTAGGAAGCTGTTTACATTGGTCGATCACATTTCCCATCGTTTATCCTCCTAAACTTAAAAGGTATATATTACATTTCAACATCTGATGCAATGATTTTTCTTCTGTTCTTGAGTCCTGCGTAGATACTGAATGCAATGATACCTATCGTGATCACTAAGATGGTTCCTGAAATAGGTCGGGTAAATAAGGCAAAGAAATTCCCTTTATATATGGTCAAAGACTGCAGCAGGGCGTTTTCCATTAATTGACCAAGCACGAAAGTCAATACAATCGGCGCTAACGGAATGTCCATCTTTTTGAATACATAACCTACAACCCCAAAAATAATCATGACGATAACATCAAATACACTATTATTTACGCTGTACGCCCCTACGATGGCAACCGCAATAATGATGGGGAAAAGCAGCTTTAATGGGACTAACGTAATTTTGGCCCACATACCGGCCAAGGGCAAATTCATCATTAAGAGTATAAAATTCCCGATAAACATACTGGCAATAATAGCCCAAACAATGTCAGGATTATTCTGGAACAGCTGCGGCCCCGGTGTAAGACCGTGCATGATGAAAGCTCCTAATAAGACGGCGATGACGGGAGAACTCGGAATCCCTAGAGTAAATAATGGGATTAGAGCCCCACCGCAATAAGAATTATTCGCGGTCTCCGGACCGGCAACTCCTTCAATAGCCCCTTTGCCAAAACGGGACGGGTCCTTGGCAAGCTTTTTTTCCATGGAGTAGGACATGATCGCTGGAATGACAGAATTCGTTCCCGGCAGTAATCCGATAACGAATCCAATACCGGTTCCTCTAAAAATGGCGGCAAGGGTAGGCTTCCATTCCTCCCGCCTGGGGAGCACTCCCTTAACCTTCGGAGGTTTTTCTGCTTTAATATTATTTTCCACGCTGCTCAATATCTCGGATATTCCGAACAACCCCATGGCTAGCGGTACAAAATCCAAGCCGCTCATCAACGCATCGGAATCAAAAGTAAACCGGGCCGCGCCTGTCTGCGGGTCGAGCCCAATCAGTGCCAAAATTAATCCGATCGCCGCTGCGATCAGCCCACGAGTAAGCGACTTACCCATGAGACCGACAACCATGGTCATCCCTAGCAGCATCAATGCAAAAAATTCCGGAGGCCCGAAATTCAGGGCTAACCTGGCGATAGGCGGACCTATAAGCGCCAGTCCAATGATAGATAAGGTGCCGCCAATAAAGGATCCGATCCCGGCTACCCCTAATGCGGTCCCTGCTCTACCCTGCTTAGCCAAAGGATGCCCATCAAGACAAGTAATAACGGAAGCAGCCTCCCCGGGTGTATTAATCAAAACGGATGTAATCGTACCACCGTACATCGCTCCATAATAAATCCCGGAGAGCATAATGATCGCAGATATCGGTTCCATTCCAAAGGTAAGTGGGAGCAGAACGGCCGTCCCTGTTGTCGGACCAAGACCCGGTAATACCCCTACAAGCATCCCGATGGTTACGCCAATTAAACAATACAATAAATTCCAGCCGCTGAATGCGACTGCAAAGCCAGATAGCAAGTACTCCATGAAGCAGCCCCCTTTACACTCCGAACGAATTCACAGGCAGTGGTACGCTTAATAAAACATAGAATGCGTAGAATAAGGCGAACGAGATAATAATGGAAATGCCTAAGCCCCAGTACCACTTGTATTCACGGTAAAATAAAATAAACAGCATGATCACGCATGCCATCGTAAACCCCACAAAAGGCAAGAGAATCAGAAAAATAATCAGCGAAGTAAAAATCGCTAAAACTTTTCTCAGCCCTTTTCCTTTCGGAAGAAGTTCAGTTAGGTTGATGGGTTCCTTGCGGATCGAATCAATGATATAAAGAATGGCCAGAAATATTAATAATCCGCTCAACCAAACAGGAAATAATCCCGGACCCGGACCATAATCACCATAATAATCGTAGGATAATGAATTCCATAAAAATATTCCGCCAAAAATCAATAGAATCAGACCAAGCCAGACTCCTGCGTTTTTCATCTTTCACCCCCCTTTCAAACCTGCCGATTAGAAGTATAGCTGGCCGGTACTTTACTCCCGGCCAGCTTCGAATTCGTCACCAACCCATCATATCTCTTAAACTATTTACAAGATCCTCATCCGCTTTTAACATATTCATATAATCTTGTCCGTCTTTATAATCCATCTGAAGACCGGCATCGGCCTGCTTCTTGATTTGTTCTTCATTCTTCATTCCTTTTTCAATAGCCGCACGCAGGATCTCCAGCTTTTCAGAATCTACGCCCTTGGGAGCAGCTATTCCTGCAGCCGACATAAAGATAACCCCTTCATGTCCGTTTTCCTTCAGTGTTAGCACGTCAGGCAGGAATGGGGAACGCTCTTCTGTCGTTACGGCAACAATTTTGATTTCCCCGCTTTGGTGAAGGGTATAGACATCACCGACGTTGGCTAACAAGACATCCACATGACCTCCCATAACCTGAACCGGCGCTTCTGCAGATCCTTTGTTCTGAACGACTCTAAACTTGGTTCCGAACGTCTTATTCATATTCAAAGCTGCATAATGCTCATCGCTTCCCACACCGCTGGCCGTTGCCGTAAGTTCATTGTTTTTGGCGTATTCAATCAACGATTTGATGTCAGTAAAGCGAGTCTCGTCTTTACGAATACCTATAATACCTGGATTCACAATATGGTTTGCAATGAATGAGAAGCTGTCCAGATTTTCCTTTCGGTTTTGCTTCGGATCCATGTAGCCTGTCATGATATTGGGGGTGTTAACATACCCAAGAGTGTAGCCATCGGGATTGGCTTTGGCGAGCTCCGTCCAGCCGATCCAACCGCTGCCTCCCGGTTTATTAATCACATTAATCGGGACACCAAGCTCCTTTTCGACGTAAGGCATCAGGATTCGGGCCGTCACGTCCGTACTGCCGCCGGGCGCATAAGAAATGATCATATTGATGGGCTTAGTCGGCCACTTTTCACCCTTTTTTGATTCTTGAGCAGGAGCGGAAGCGCCTCCTTGAGAGGAGGTTTCTTGAGCTCCACCGGTGCCGCAAGCTGTAAGCGCTAACGATAAAATCGCTGCCAAGGATACACTAAGCATTTTTTTCATGGGTATGACCTCCATTTTTTAAATGATATTAAACTCATGGGTATAAATTCGTTCGCCCTATCGAACATTAGGACAAACCCCATGTACAGCCACGGCATGAATGCTCTCTTATGCTTTCTGTTTGCTGCCCCAGTTCTCATAAAGCTTAAGAACGCTTACAATATCTTCTTTTCCTAAGCCTTCGGACATAGCGACTCCATACATTTGCCTAACCAAATTCATGAGGGGCAGCGGTAACTGCAGCGATTTCGACAAGTCTACCCCAAGTCCCACATCTTTTTCGCCAAGTTCGACGGTGAAACCAGGATTAAAGTTCCTTTCAAGCGCTTTCGGAAAACGCTTATTAAAGTGATGCGAACGGCCTCCGCTTTGGCTCAAAACTTGAAATAGCAGCTCTGGATCTACTCCTGCCTTTACTCCTACAGAGAACGCCTCAGCCGCAACGAGAACATTACCCATCGTCATCATATTATTCACAAGCTTGACCACTTTGGCGTCTCCTGGCGTTCCCACATGGAAGATCGTATTTCCAATACGTCTTAATACAGGTTCTACTTCTTCCAGCAGCTCCTTATGGCCCCCGACGATTAACACCAATTCTCCATTTCTCGCTTCATTAGGTCCACCGCTCACCGGGGCATCCAACAACGATGCCGATTTACTTACGATGGCCGTATCAATCTCACGAATGACATCCGGTTCTATGGTACTTAAATCAACAGCCACGGATCCAGGCTGAATATGTTGGACAATCCCCTGCGCTCCCATATATACCTGACGGACGATCTCGGAATTGGGCAAGCTGGTCAGGATCAGGTTCGACTTTTGGGTCAGATCCTGAATCGAATCTGATGTTCCAAATCCTAAGGAACCATACTTAGATACGAGTTCCGAATTGACATCATATACTGTGACAGCGTATCCCCCATCAAATATGGCCTGCGCCATATTTCCCCCCATATTGCCTAATCCAATGACTCCAACTCTCCATTGATTCTCTCTCATGTCGTACTTACTCCCCTTCTTGTTTATACTTTTACCGAGAATGGATCTCTTTCATCTTCCGAGAGGTCGATCATGACATTCTTTACTCTGGTATAATCCAGCAATGCATGATGCCCTCTTTCTCTTCCGTACCCGCTTTGCTTCACCCCGCCAAAAGGGGCTTGCGCCGCATTGGTTCTATAGGTGTTAATCCATACCGTTCCAGCCTCAATCTGTCTGCCCACACGATGCGCTCTTGCCAGATCTTTCGTCCAAATACCGGAAGCCAGACCACCGGGAATATCGTTAGCGATTTCGACTGCTTCGCTCTCATTCGTAAATGGGATAACACTTAATACAGGGCCGAAAATTTCCTCCTGTGCTATCGTCATTTTGTTGGAAACACCGGCAAATATGGTGGGCTCGATAAAATATCCTCTTTTACATTCTTCTGTTTGACCAGGAGCTCCGCCAACGATGAGTTCTGCTCCTTCGTCTTTTCCATATTGTATAAATTTGAGTATTCGATCCATTTGATGCTTATTTGCCACCGGCCCCATTTGTGTTTCCGCTTTCAAAGGATCCCCTAATCGTATGCTTTTTGTCTTTTCCGCCAATTTGAAGACAATCTCATCGTATATCGAATCCTGAACCAATAGTCGCGAACCTGCGATGCAAGTCTGGCCCGCTGCAGCAAAGATTCCGGCGATCGCTCCATTTACTGCCCTCTCCAAATTCGCGTCGTCAAATATCATATTTGGTGACTTGCCGCCTAGCTCCATCGTGGTCGGGATGAGATTGAGACTGGCATTCTGAGCAATGGCTCTCCCGGTTTCCGTTCCCCCCGTAAAGCTGATCTTATCAATGTCGGAGGATTTCGTCAGAAGATCCCCGACTTTCCCGTCTCCCGTAACGATATTAACGACTCCGGCCGGAAATCCCGCTTCCATGATTAGCTTTCCAAATTCCAGTGTCGTAACTGAAGTATGTTCAGACGGCTTAATTACTACCGTGTTGCCTGCTGCCAGAGCGGGCGCCAGTTTATTGGCCAGGATAGCCATCGGTGAATTCCACGCTGTAATTAAAACAACGACTCCAATGGGTTCACGCAAGGTATAGTCAAAGCAGTTTGTATTATCCAGCGGAATGACTTCTCCGTACAGCTTGTCCGCATAGGCTCCAAAAAAACGGTAGTTTCTCGCCGCAAAGTGCATCTGTGTTTTGGTTTCTCTAATGACTTTACCGTTATCTGTAGTTTCCAATCTTCCCATTTCTTCTGCACGCTGATCTAACAAATCCGCTAATTTCGTCATCATTTGGGCTCTTGTAATTCCATTGGTATGCTTCCATGTCTTATGAAAAGCATGTTTTGCAGCATGGATCGCATCGTTGATGTCTTGCTCACTCGCTTTCGGAATACTAGCCCAAGCTTCTTGATTGAAAGGATTAACCGAGTCGAATCTTTCTTTGGTTGAACTATCGACCCATTCCCCGTTAATTAACATTTTCATTTCCAGCATACCCAATATCCTCCTCGTCAATTGCTGTGTTTCCACTCCTAAGCCTTTAAAGCGACCAGCCTTTGAATTTCGTTTACGATAGCATCACCCATCTCCTGTGTCGTTGCGGATCCTCCCAAATCCGGTGTGAAGATTTGTTTCGTCATGACATTGGTTACCGATTGTTCAATGAGCAGCGATGCATCTGTGATGGCTTGATCCTGATTGCGTATGCCTAACCAAGTGAGCATCATCCCTGCCGAAAGGATCTCGGCAATCGGATTCGCAATGTTTTTCCCCGCAATATCCGGGGCCGAACCATGCGTAGCCTGTGCAATCATAAAATGATCCCCCAGGTTTAATCCAGGAGCCAAGCCGAGTCCCCCAACTAAACCGGCAGCCTCATCAGATAGAATATCACCAAACATGTTCGTTGTGACAATAACATCAAAATCTTCAGGTCTTTGTACCAAAAACATAGAGAAGGCATCCACATGAAAATCATTTACAGATACTTCGCTATATTGAGATCCAATGTTCTTGCAGCTATCGTAAAATAAACCGCAGCCTTTCCTTAGCACATTCATTTTATGAACGATCGATAGCGATTTTCTTCGAACCTCTGCAAGCTCAAAAGCTACCTTCGCTAATTTTTCACTAGTATTTCTTGTGACTTTCCGAATAGATAAGACTGTATCCGGATCCGGCATGAATTCCCCCGATCCCCAAAACAGATTTCGATCGGAATACATTCCTTCTGTATTTTCCCTTACGATGACAAGATCGACATTCTCATATCTGCTGTTGACTCCAGGATAATTTTTGGCGGGACGTATATTCGCGTACAGGTTGAAGTGTTTTCTAAGCGCACCGCTTGGATTGACCATGTTTGGGGTGCTTACATCATACGTATGTGTAGTTAAAGGCCCAAGCAGCGCCGCATCACATTGACTTAATCCATCTAACGTTATTTGGGGAAGTGTTGCCCCATGTTCTTCGTAAGACTTAAGCCCGACGGGGAAGTATTGATATTCGAAGCTGATCCCGTCGACTTCTCTTTGAACGGTAGTTAGGATCTTCTCTGTTTCCCTCACAATCTCCGGGCCTATACCGTCTCCTTCAAGAATGGCTAACTTATAATTTCCCATTTCTCTCATCACCTATTTTTTAATATTTTGTACCTATTCTTCCAATATAAAGTAAATTAACCAAACCTTAAAATAGAAGTTTTACTATACAGCCCCACAATAATTTTATATCATAGAGGACTTCAAAGGTTTAGCCTACAAACGTTGGTTCACTTTTTGGCATGATCACCCCCGTCTGTTTGATTAACAATATAAATAAGTATTCTCAATAAATAAAATAGAAATCTTGCTTTCGCTGAAGGGAAAAATTTTATAACTCCTCTTCAAGTCACCTTAAGCAAAAGAGGCCCTAAGGCTTACCATCAAAAAGATGGTAGCCCCGAGCCCCCAAACCATACATGATATTATAAGTTGTTTTCTACAGGATATTTCATATTATGAAATACTCTTCCAAAATTGAATCGTTTGCTCTAAGGCCGTTTCCAGTTCTTCCGTTGTACCCAGAAAAGGATGAACGGCTCCGAACGTATGATTTGCGCTTGGAATCGCCAAGACTTGATGCTGAGGCGCAGCCTCGCGAAGCCGTTCAAAACCGGCCTGCAGCCGAGGTGAATCCTGACCGCCTTGGACTTGTAGAACAGGTATTTGTAATTCTGCCAAACGGCTGACGATATTAAATCGTTCTTCGTTCTTGGATAAGTCCTCATAAAAGCTCGCCTTGATCGGCATTTCCTGCTTCGTTCGCATGTTCGTCACGTAGGCTACGCCATGCTCGATAATTTGCGCTTTAAACGCGTCTTCAAACAGATTGACAAAAGCAATACCGTTCCAAGTGACGACAGCCTTCACCTGTGGGTGCTCAGAGGCGAAGATGATGCTGCCTCCGCCCCCCCTGCTATGACCCAGCAAATAAAGACGCCGCGGATCTGCGAGTGAAGCGAGCGGCAATGTACCTGCCTCAAGAGCGTGAAGCAGGATTCCAAGATCCTCCTGTTCACGTGAATAAGTATTCAGCGCGAATTTGTCGAGCTCATCAAAGTCACGCTCATTCACCCCGTTGCAGGAGAAATTGTAGGTTACTGCATAGAAGCCCTGTTCAGCGATACGCTCCGCAATGTAAGGATAGAAGGACCAGTCCTTAAAGCCTTTGAATCCGTGGCTGATAAAAACAACCGGTCTGGCCATGTCCTCCTTCCCACGCGCTGCTCTTACTTCACCGCGAATATAAAGCCGCTCACCTGTTTCCAGTTGGCCCGCTTCTAATGTAAATGGTTCCCGAATGATCGAAGTCGATGTCTGGCTCATCCCCAATACCTCCTTATAATTCAAAAGCAGTATATAAATCCCAATACTTATATTGTAACATAAGGCACAGGCTTGTGATTGGATGATTTGCATTCTTGATGCGACTCACTTCACAGCAATACTCTGTCTACGATGACGAGGCTTCATGTTAACGATCCCGATACCCGAAAGAATAAGAACAATCCCTATGAAGACGCTCCAGCTCAGTTGAGTTTGAAATACGAGACTACTTGAAAAAACACCGACAACAGGCACTAACAACAAACTGATGGAAGCCTTGGTTGCATCGATTCGTACTAAAATATAAAACCATAATACATAAGCCAGGGAGGATGCGACTATCCCTGCAAAGAGAACGGCGATCACACCTTCAGTACTCCAGGTGATCGGCTCTCCTCTTTCAAAAGCCAAAGACCCCAATAGCAGCAGTATGGCTCCGATGAACATCTGATATCCGGTAAATTGGATCTTATCATGAGAATGGAGCACCTTTTTAATGATAATATTGCATATGGCCCAAGCCACTGCTCCTAATAGCAGCAGCAGTTCCATCCACAGCTTCATTCCATTTCCTTCAAGCTGGGCAGAATGAATCTCCATCACCATAACCAATCCGATGATGCCAATAAAGACTCCCGTCAACCTTAATTTTGTTAAACGTTCACCAGGAATAAAAAACGGGGAGATGAGGGTTACCCATAAGGGCATGGTAAAATTCAACACACAAGCAAGGCCAGTATCTATATAATGAAGGGCATATTGAGATACCGTATAGACGTAAGCGATCTGTAGAATCCCGCATATTCCGTACCATTTCCAGTCTTCTTTTTTAGGCAGCGGAATCCGCTTGAACCATATGACTAAAAAAATGACCAAGGAGCCTACAAGAAAACGTAAAGCGGAAAACATCATCGGCGGAAAATATTGCCCTCCAACATCCATCACAACCCAGTTGAATCCCCATATAACACACAAAAGAATAATTAACCCGTTCACACAATTCATCTCCATAAAAAAGAAAATAAAGGGAGGAAAATCACTCCCCTTACGGTGTCAAAAAGATTTTTGCATTGTGAACCCTTCCATTAATCAAATCCTGGAATGCCTGGTCTCCATCCCATAAGGAGCGGACTTCCGACCATTCCGATTCTTGAATTTTCCCGCTCTTTAACAGCTCAATCGAGTCGTAAAAATCCTGTTTGTCATAAGAAAAGGAACCTAGTATTGAGATTTCACTCCGAATACAAACGTTAATTGGAACTTGAGTTACATCGATGCCAAGGCCGATGTTCATGACTGTTCCCCCAGGATTAACCAGTTCCATTGCTGCTGAACGGCTGGACTGGAATCCGGCAGCATCGATGATAACATCTATCCCGGAAGGTCCCATGGCGTCTTTGATTTTACTTATATAATCTGGCGCTAGTGGATTGAACACTCCATGAGCACCTAATTTTTCAGGCGTTCTCAGCCGGGCTTCATTCGTATCCACAACGATGATTTTGGAGGCTCCTAAAATTTGTGCGACCAGAAAGCTTAATAATCCTATCGTGCCTGCGCCAAACACGACGACATTAGCAAACGGATGTTTCTCCATTGCTCTTCTGGCCGCTCGCAGCGAGCATGCGAGCGGCTCAGCCAGGGCAGCCCTAAAAGGGTTAATACCATCGGGCAGAAGATAAGCGGCGGAAGCCGGGACATTGACATACTCCGCAAAGGAACCTGGACGGTGGATCCCAACAATGGAACGCTTCGCACAAAGCTGCACAAGCCCTTTTCTGCAGGAATGACATGTTCCGCAGGAAATCAACGGGTTTACCACAACTTTGTTCCCCTTCATAAAGCCGTTGGTCTTTGCTCCCGTTTCCTCCACGGTTGCGCTGAATTCATGCCCCATCACGAGCGGAGGCACCCGAAGACTGTTATGTCCCAGATATCCCTCAATTTCAGATCCGCAGATACCTACGGCATCTACCTTCAAGAGCAATTCTTCTTCAGCTAAGGAAGGGATAGCGGCCTCCTGTACTTCCATTTTATTTGGGCCGGTCCAGACTAAAGTTTTCATCTCTCATCTTACTCCTCACCATGTATTATTTCAATGCTCATCTCTTCCGTAATTTTAGAATAAATGGTGTTAGAAGAGGACTAAGCGCTAAAACCAAGAGTCCTGCTGCGATAGGCGTGGTCAAAAAGGGATCATAACTGCCCTCGGACTTCACAAGGGACCGGCGAAATTGCTAGGTCGCAGCATGTCAGAGAAAAATTGCAACCGCTTTCTTATTTGCCCAAATAAATAAGATCTCTTCCATCCCGAATGGAAAGCTGAGTGGGAACACAACCAACCTAACGGAGACCCAATAATTCCTATTGATTTTGATAGAGACTTATTTTTATGGTTTATTATAATAAACTAGGTTTTGTATATAAAATCTAAAATCATAATACCATAATTTTCAATCCATATTCAATACATTGCGTAGATTTATTTATCAAATGACTTCTTTACATATCAATGATTACGGCTCGGCAAGGCAAACAAAAAGCCGACCATAAACTTTACGTTTACGTTCGGCTTTTTGTTGCCCTTAATAACTCGGTCTATCAGGATAAATCTGTCGGTTTCTCATTCCCGGCCCGCTCTTGACAATATGTCACTTCGCTGTAAGCCCCTAAGGGAGTAATTTCATAAAGATATTGGCGAATTAATTCCTTTTCTATATCCATAACTGGTTTGGATGAGTGAAAATCATAATGAATGGTCCCCGTGATCATGTCGTAGCTGTTAAAAGTCATACTGCCGTTTGAGAACAATCCGTTAATGATCCCGACAATTCGATCTTGATTTAAATTCCTGCTCATAGCTGTTTGAATAATGAGTTCTGGCAATTCTTCTACTTGGGGTACCCGATCGGTTTGAACCATATCATAGGATTTCACTTTGTAGCAAACATGCTGAAGCAAATAGCCGGAAGCATAGTTCTTCAAAATAGCTATTTCCTTATCCGGTAGCTGCAAATTATCATTCCAAGCATAGATTGCTGCTGTATTGTTAGCAATCGTATGGATTCTTACATATTTTAAATGCGGATAACGTTTTTTTATTAAATGCTCCGATAATAAGCGGGTTCCCACTGTAATCACCTCGTTTTATGAATATGTTTTCAAACGTCCAGTGATAACGTTTACAATCCTGCGGCCAATTCCCCTTATTCTTAGTCCCTCTCCTCCCGTAGAGACGCTGATACTTATTTGTATTTCACCAAAATTTCAATCAGAATCATATCTTCAATTTAATGTCTGGATCAACCATCACCAATACAATTCATACTAAATGCTCCACCTCCCCACAGGTTTCAAGAGGTGGAGCTCTGACATGCTCCGATAGTGTAATCCACAAACCAATATTCATTTACTTTGAGTATGGTTCTTCATGAACTATACTCTCTACACGATTACGACCCCTTTCCTTGGCAATATATAGGGCTTTATCCGCTTCACGCAGTAATAAAGCCATATCCAGATCTGCGGTTGATACGTTTCTTCCCGCTACACCAAAGCTTGCTGTGGTAGCAACCTCTCCTTCAACTAACTGAATACGCTGCGCGGCTACAGCGATCCTTACTTGTTCTGCCCATTCCAACGCCCTTTGAGGGTCAGTGAAAGGGAGACAAATCACGAACTCTTCCCCGCCATAACGACCAAAGATATCGCCTTGTTGTAGCTGTTCATTACAAGTATGTACAATTTGTTGGATTACGATATCACCGACTTCATGTCCGTAATGATCATTAATACTTTTAAAATGATCAATATCCATCATGATTACCGAGATCGGCCCAGTTTGACGTTTTACATTATCAAGCTCTTTCCTGCATTCCTCCATTAAATGAGCCCTGTTGTAAATCTGTGTTAATCCATCGAACGTCGCAAGGGTACGCAGATGTTCAAGTAGCTGAACTCTCTCCGTTATGTTGTTTAAAACCATAATTCTTCCAATATGTTCTCCTGTCCCTTTTAAGATAGGTGAAATGCGAACTTGAAAATACATCCTGGTTAGTTCGATTTCCAGCCGGATATCAAATTCATCAGCACCAGAAGAGACTTGCCCCCATAAATCAGGGAATTCCTTCAGTCCGAGTTGGACATGTTTTCCGATAACCTTCGGGGTCAAGGCCGGGAACACTTCCACTGACGCCGGATTAAAGTCGACAATTCGGTCTAAATCGTCAAGTACTATAACTCCGTCCCGCATGCTCTCAAAAACCTTCCCACGGGCAACCGGCACTAAATTAAACATTCGAAATGACATTAAAGCCGCAGCATGAAAGGGACTCGCAAAAGTCATCATCATAGGCGCCAAATCAATCCCCGATGGACTTTCGCCGATAAGATAAATGAAGTTTCCTAGCAGAGGTAAGAACATACCCAACGACATGCTAAGGGTTTGCATACGGTATGGATAAGCGGATCGATGCCATCGTCTGATTAACAAAAGGATTGCCCCAAGGATGCACAGGTACGAATAGCTGATATGAACCCAGTACCAGAATCCCTTCCCAAGCGACACCATAGGAAAAGCTTCATCCGTTCGTAATGCAACTGAAGTATAATGTAAATGATGGAGAGAATTTGTATAATAAATTACATAGGTTAATACGGGAATAAGAAATAATCCAAATACGATATTCCGTTTAAGGTATCGTTCAAGCCCCGTGTAGCTTAAACTCATGATCAGGCACAATACGGGGATAATTGGAATAGCAAGATACTGTACTTTTAACCAAAACAGAATATTTTGCAGTGAGCCGCCCGCTAATTCGAATGCATAACCGAATGCATATATACTCGATGCCAAGGCTAACCAGACATAAGCCTTTACTCCTGGTTTTCCTCGAGCTTTAATATAGGTATAGGCACTTAGCATGCAGGTAAGAATGCTTGCAATCAACAGAAGAAGGATGTAGCCGATGTTTTCAGGTATCATTATTGGTCTTCATTTCTTTTTGAGAGAATGAAAGGGGATGAAAAATAATCCACTTTATTCAATTATACATGATAAAACGGAGTGAAAAAATCAAAATTTCAGTACATTTGTTTAACAAATGTTAACAGTAAGATAAAAGAGGCCATAATTCAAAATACAATAGCATCCAGAACTTGGTGCTCAAGCTCCGGATGCCATGCTTCCCAGTAGAAATGTTTCTGTTCGTATGGCGAAGGACTTAGCCGCTGTCAGGCTGAAGAATTTCAACTCCGATCTCTAACGTTGCAGTGGATGAGCTGATGCCGAGGCCAAGGCATAGCCCATGGCCGAACACCGGATTGCGTGAAATGCCCCAGCTTACGTTATCTGATTTCAATCGTACCCAGGCAAATAAGCTTCCTGTGCGGAACCCGCGTTTATCTCCTTTCGTGAAGGGCGCGACAGCACGTCGTCCCTCTCGCAGCAGGCGCAGGTAATCAGGGGAAAATCCTACATTTAGATTCAGGGGAAACAAGTCACTTGGGATCTGTTCATAGCGAACATGGATGGTGCTGTTTTTTGAGAGAATAAAGCGTTTGATTAATCCATAGGCAGGACTGTTGGGCTCTCGGTTAACGATAACCAATTCCACATCCCCCTCGGGATTCGTTTGCATGGATTCGATTTCGTATCGGTCGTGCTCGAAGCCAACATCGGCTAAAGCTCCGGGATGGTTCGCTGGAACATCCATATAATCGTTAGGCTGCTCCAACCAGTTCCAATCGTCTGATGGATTGCCTATAACAAGAACGCCGTCATGTTCATCGTATTGGAATCCATACACAATTCGTCCGCCAAACTGTGGAGTAATGACAACGGCGAATACTTCGTTTCGCATAAGGACTTCCTTATGGCCGTCCTTGTCCAAATCCTCTATAGATACGAGCGCTTTACTTTTCCGTTTCGTGTCTGCCCCCCATTGGGCCGCTTCCATAAGCACGTGGGACGCTCGAGATTGGCTTGCCAGGGCACACGCCCATAATGCGGGAGTCGAACCGGCCCCCTCTTTCTGATTAGGATTCGTATGAACACTGTCCGGAGCGTCGTGCCAGCCTGTTTCATAAGCGCTGGCCAACAAGTGCTTTCGGGCCAAATCGAGCAATCCAGGGGCTGCATCGCTCTGCTTCGATAGCAGCATATATCTGTCCCACGCTTTTTTCATCATGTTCTGATAAGGCATCCATTCCGCAGAACCCGCCCATCCCATATAATCCTCGCCCGCTCCGAATTGAACAGCCAGCTCCCGGTATGTGCCCGGCTCAACACACCCCGTCGGTCGGAGGGCCTTTTGCGTTAACCAGGCATTCAGCTGAACAGGATACGCATCCTGTCTCCTAACGACCCATTGAAGAAATCGGCGATAATGCTTGACTGCCAGGGGATTCCACGGAGGAATGCCCGCGGCTTTTTCCATGTCGTCACCGTATATCGCAATGATATTCCTGCCGTTTCGTAATTCTTCGGTTAATCGGGCCATGAGGGTATCAAGCTTACGTTCCTGCTGAACCGTCTCCAAAGGGATATTGAGACGCATCTCTCCAGATAACGGCAGGACAATAAGACCATTCCCCCCGCGGATATCATAGGCCTCAAAAAGCTCGGGTCTAAAAGGACGGTTTTGGTCGAAGCTGTATCGTTCCGATTTGGGTACCAACAGCCGGTCATCCGCCAGAATGTAACGAAACCCTCCATTTCCGAGAGTGCTGTCCGTAAGAACGGGACTTAGCCGTTCCGTATTCCATACACGCTCAGGAATCCAGAAGCCGGTAATTTGGGTTGGATGGACACCTAACCAGGCTTCTATTGCGTCAAGCTCCTCCCGGATTTGGTATAGGTTATGCTCTCTTTCAAACAGCGGCATAATGTTTTGCGCATAAGTGGATCCGAGGACCTCTATAAGTCCATAATCTACCATTTCTGAGATTTCCTCCAGGAAATGGGGTTCCAACCAAGCACAGGCTTCAATAAATGTACCGCTGATATGAAGATTAAAGGGGATTCTATACATCGAATGAAGCTCAAATACGGCTCGTAAGCCGGAGGAAGCATTCGGGGGCCCGATGATTTCAGCCAATCCTGCGCGGTTACGGTAATCGTTCGCAATTAAATATTGATTGGCATGATGGACGATAGCTATGGGGACACGAGACCCGTTCAATGGAATCCTTTCCCATCTAAGGATTGCTCACATTCATTAAGAAAAAGATCAACAATGTGGAGGTCCCCTTTTTTCAACACGCATAATTCATAATGAAGGCTCTCAAATAATGATCGGGCCCGATAAAGACATAGCCGTTCAACAAACGATGTCCGATTATAAGCAGGGTGAAGTTCAAGATAAACATCTACAAGGTATCTTACGATCGGATCAAAATAATGAAAATCTCCCCGCTTAAAAAATCCGCTGATCTGTATTTGACAAGCGAGATAAGCCACGTCCCAAGCAGGATCTCCCGCGAAATGGTGATCAAAATCAATCGCTACGACTCTCTCCTCGTCCAGGAATACGTTCTTGGGGTGAAAATCGCCGTGAAGAAATACAGGCTGACCCGTCCACGGCTTTCCGGACTGGACAAGCAAACGGTTATATATCGATCTAAAGCTGGATGACTTATTGGGCACCGCGGTTTCAAGCTCATGAACAAAACGCCCAATATCCGCTCCCGATCTTGTTCGTTTGTTATTCTGTATTTGAGACGGAGGAATCGAGTGAAGCCGGGCCAGCCAATTCGCTGCAAGATAAGCCCCTTGTTTACCGTCTTGAGCCGTGTGTATATAATCATCCAGGGTTTTACCCGGTGCCTTAGACATCAGAAACAGCCGCAAGTGGCTTACAAATGCGAGGGGACGAACGATCGTGTAATACGGATCCGTATCCATCCCGTGGTTCCATACATACTGCATCAAATGATAGCAATCATTTCCAGTTTCTGTTCTAGAGTAAACTTTGCCGATCACAGCTTCCTCAACTCGTTCGCCAAATGGGTTCATAGACGCCACATTGTACTCCAAAATACATTTGCGTAATTTGGGAGTAAAGGAAGTAAGTGTGGTGGACAGTACTTGCTGTCCATCGTTATCAAAGCTTGCTTCATAGGCTGAAGTAACCTGTTCGATTGGGGGAAGCAAATGTCCATCAGTAACCAATTGTAAACCCCTCCTTTCCGTATGATCAAAGTCATGTCCTTATCAAAACCTGCTGGTACAAGGAATAGGTCTCACGGGCGACGCGCTTCCAGGTCCAATGGCGAGCTTCCCGAGCACTGTTCTGTCCGATCGATTGTCTAAGCCTAGGATGCTTCAGCAGGACCAGAATGGTTTGCGCCAGCTCCTGAGGATTGTTCGGATTGACCTTCAATGCATGCTTGATAATTTCTCCTGCACCGGTAGTCGTAGAAATGATGGACGGAATACCGGAAGCCATTGCCTCCAAAACCGTAATTCCGAACGGTTCGGATACGGCCGGCAGAACAAATAGTATCGCATTTCTATAACAATCATACAGCGGGGCCCCGAATACCGCCCCCGTAAACTCGACACGATTGTCAATCTCCCATCTTCGCGCCCTCCGGCGCAAAATACCTAATAATTCCCCATCGCCAGCAATCACAAATCGTGCGTCCGTTTCAGCGAGAACAATTCGGGCTGCCTCCAAGAAAATCCCTGGACCCTTTTGCTCAGTGACCCTGCCAAGAAACAGGATATGTCCTTCATCATGCAGATAATTCCTATGTGACATTGGTGTAAACGGGCCGGCATCAAGACCGTTATAAATCACCGCTATGGGGGCCGAATCGTTTTGATATCGTTTAACCAAAGTGTGCTTAGTCCGCTTGGAGACCGCAATGGTATAGTTTGCTTGGCTTAATGCTTCCAATTCGATCGATAAGATTCCGGGATGAAGAGACATACCAGCAGATCTGTCATATTCAGTCGAATGTACCGTCCAGATCAGAGGAATGTTGTGAAGTCGAGATATACGCATCGCAGCAAAGATCCCCATCCAATCATGCGCGTGAATGATATCAATCCCCTTTGGTGTGAAGTATGCTTCAAGCCAGTCCCGGAATTGTTGTACCGCTTCCCATGTGACACGAGCGTTGTATGAAGATTCTGAATTAGGCAGTACCATCGGGTGCATCGTCATCCGATCAGGTATATCGAATTGTGTTTTTCCATCCGTGGGAAGATAAAACTCAATGTCAACTGCCATGCTTGTCAGCTCGCGGACAAGCGCTTGGCAGTGAACCCCAAGCCCTCCGGAAAAAGACGGAGGATATTCCCAACCAATCATCGCCACCTTCATCATTTACCACCTCAGATTTATCTTTCTCAGAACCGGTTTTACATGATCTTAATATCTCATTGCTATATCATATGAAACTGAATGAAAACAGAAACGGCGCTTGTCTACTAAAGAGATCCATATTCAATAGACTACTGGAACTTAGGAAAGGTTATAGCTTGCTTTTTCTCATAGTAGATATTCGGATGCCGTGCAGAAGAGTTTTGGCTTGGATAAGATGCCTAGCGACGGCCTCTCTTTCTTCCCCCGAAACCTCCCAATCCTCGGGAATCGAATCCACTACCTGATAGATTGAGTCTTCCGGCAATGATACGATTTGGTCGGCAGCAAGGACTAGCTCTTGGGGCGACTCCAGATAGCTTGCACACCATTGATGGACCTTCAGAATCTTCTCCATATCCGGCATTTTCCGAAGGGTTTTTACCTTCCATTTGGCATCGGAGAAGCAGCGGCCGTGGTCGATCATGATGACCTGATAGGCCCCTTCTCCGACCGGTTGCAACAGAAGGTTGTTGTCTTTTCGGTCAGTATTACCAATCCATTTATCAAATACAATCATTCCGGCAAGAGCAGATCTGTTTACGATTTGAAGCTGTTTCGGAGTATGCAGGTCTCGATTTAAAGATGTGCAATGGGGTATAAACAGGGTAGCAAACTGGTTTCCTCCCTCAAAACGTGAAGGAATAGCGGGGTTTTGATCAATAAAAGATCGGGGAATAGGCATGATTTTGAATGCAGGTACGGGCAGGCACAGAAGCTCGGCCAGCCTGCTTGCGATGTATTCATTTACTAGAATTCTTGTACCGGAAGGATTGTTCCTGAATTTCACGACATATTCTTGACCGTCGTCAAAGCGGATCAATTGAGGTTTGGAATAGCCAGTCTCCATGGGTTTAATATACTCCAAGGGGATTAAGAAATCTTTCATATGAATATCACCGTCTTTCATTTTCTTATAATCTCTGAACTTACTATCGTATGAGGCCAAAATGGCTCAGTGAACGGCCATTATCTCCACGAAATCACATTTTCATCTCTAAAGATATGAGCCGTTTCTATTTCTTTTGATTTTCATATTCTATATTGAACAAGCAAATGAAAGGAGCAAGCCAGATGATAAATTATTTCAAGAATGAATGGAGAAAAATAAAAGAAGCACAGCTGATAGAGGAAATTAATAAAATTAAAGTCAACAGACCTGAAACGGGCGAAGAAGAATTGGTAGAGGTGGATAATCCCACAGACCTGCCGTTACTGACCAGGCATAAGAAATATGCCATTTTTGGACTTGATGAGAAGCGCTGCATTAAAATTTTCCCCAAAGTCGGTAAAGCGGAACAAGAATATCACAACCAGCGTTTAGGAGCAAAACAAGGAATTAGTCCCCAGGTGTACGATTGGGGACCGAATTATATTGTTATGGAATCCATTAACTCGCCGACAGTGGCACAATATTTAGACTCCTATCCTTTAACAAAGGAACTAACGGAAAAGCTGATCCGGCTTTTCAAAAACCTGAAGGAAGCGGGATTCAGCATCAATCAAGCGCCGGAGAACATTCTGATCATGCCAAGCGGTAGCCTCATGGCAATAGGTATCAAATCCGATGCTCCCCTAGCTGCGCCGTTCCCGAAAAAAATGATCAAAGGAATGGGCAAGCAAGTCAGCCTCTTCTTGGAATATGTGAAGGAAATCGACGAAGCATTATATATTTCATGGAGCAGTCATCCGGATTTCAACGGATATGTTGCCAAAGCCAATCAAAGATGAATAATGAAACACAAAAAGGCTCTTCATCGTTGAAGAACCTTTTTGTGTTTACCATTTTTGTTTCAACTTTTCCATCAGTACACCGAACTCCGGTTGATTGCTCCAACGCTCATACCATTTAGGGCTCAATTTTTGCACATGCTCAACGAATAGAATCGCGTTTTCTTCCATATCACTGATGAGCTTTTGTGCCAGCCATACGGGTTGGCTTTTGATGACATGAACAACGTCGATCACCTTCATCTGTTCGCCGGGCAGCATATAGATATGACGCGCCGCATGATCAAATCGATTAAATCCGATATTTTCGAATGTATCTAACAAATGTATGATTTTGCCGCTCAATGCTTCGGTCAGTGGGTGGGTATCCAGATACTCGTACAGCGTAGGGGCATTCAAATATTCCATCACGATAAAATGATCGCCCCATAAATATACCTCCGGACAAATACCCGCCTTGCCTCCCAACTGCAGAGCATGTAATTCTCTTGTAAGACTTTCATGCCTGAAATACATTTTTACACAGCGCTTCTCGTCAATCTGGAAGGCCACTCCTTGCTTGCCCGCACCCAGAAGTTTATAGCTTGTAGGATTGTCAATATCGACGGAGTAGGTCGGCTTCCACACGCGTATTTGCTCCACCTTCTTCAAAAGCTCCTTTTCCAATGCCATTCTCCTATCACCTCCTTTTCTCATAATGATATTCTATGAAATAAAGTTCATTTTGAAGCGGTATCCGTCCTAGCATGCTAGCTTGATTTTGTACTGAAGCTTTCCCTATCCTTCATATAGCCGTACAGGTCAGCGGTTCGAAGGAAGACTTCGAACGAATTTTGGCGAACTCGTCGCCGTTGACGAATTTGACAAACTCCCAAGCAGCAGCCGGAACGGACGATTTGGTATGGCATTCCGAAAGCCTGAACGTTATAGAACAGCACTTTAATTTTGGCCTTCTCATCCTTGCCAGGGGGCTTGAACATTGGGGATTTATTGCTTTGCTTTCACCCAACAAGCCCACAGCCTGTGGTGGTTATAGATAACACCGCAGGTGAGCAATAGACCTGCCATCTATCTCTTCATGTTAACTCCTCCACGTCTGGAAATCGAACAGGTGTACCGCTTTTTTATCAAGGTTATCCAACGTATGTATTTCATCCGACTACATGCAGTAAGATAGAAGCTGCTTGGGTGGAAGGCTATTCTCCCACCCTGACATGGCGCACCACAATAGCAGCTTACGCTTAAGCAGCCTTGATTTGTTTGCCTGACGGTGCGGATTTTTGTATATTTTTCCAAACCGTCTGTGAGGAATTATTCACTTTGTTTTTAGGAATCCCCTTGCGTTGAACAGTTCTCCCTTTAAGTGGTCTTTTGATCATGCGTCTTCTTCTCGGTATTGCCTTTTTGCTCAACGTTTTTTTGAATGCCTTCCTGGGTATAGCCCTTTTCTTACCCCTTACTATTTTTCTTTTGTTCCAGATTTTCTTTTTACCCCGTACGACCTTCCGTCTCCTCTTCCGCCTTCCAATACTGTGCTGCTCCTGCTGCTCCTGCTGCTCCTGCTGCTCCTGCTGCTCCTGCTGCTCCTGCTGCTCCTGCTGCTCCTGCTGTGTCTCGTTTTCTGCCATCTGTTCGTTTTGAACTGAATCATTTTCCTGCACCGCATCACCACCCATCAGCCAGTGTTTCATCTCAATGAGCTGTTGGCCTCGAACCGGGTGAATGAAGTAATAGTAAGCATGATGGACTGCCTGCTGCATCCTTGACATATCTACATCGTTTTCATGGCTTATCACATTGAGCATCCGGTCCCGAGGGTATTCCCGACATCGGCCTTTTAAAGACGCAGCAAGTGTAACGAAGAAGAATTCTGCGAGCGACTGGACTTCCGATTCAGCAATTTTGTTAGCCACTCCTGCACGAGTAACGGCTGAAATCATTCGTTTGACAATCTCGCGACGGTATACCTGAGCTGGAGAATAATAACGAATAAACCCTTCATCCCCTAAAAGGGAGCTCCATTTCCGACTTTCCTTCCACATCGATTTTTTGGAGTCATCATCAGCCTCTTCCTTACTCGAGAACCTCTGCAAATTCCATCCCATGCAATCCGAATATTTCATCGTCTTATCAAGGAAGGAATCAAAGCCGTGTTTGACAAACAGCATATCATTATTGAGGGTAATGAAGTATTCATACTCTACCTTATTATTGTGAAGCCAGTTCATTACATCCCACATAAAGAGGGCAAAGTTATCCGAACGATCCGGACGACTGTTTGGGCATATGAGAGCATTCACATGGGCTGCCATTTCCCTATCCTTGCCTGCATTATAAACTACGATGCCTGCATCCGGATTATAATGACGTATGTTATCCAATTGGGCGGCAAGCACCTTCTCCTCATGCTGAGCAAGCACGGCAAACATCACTTTTGTCCCTTTAGGTACGCCATCATAATGCGTAGGATGCCAATTGACTTCGACATCATATTCCTTGGTCACACGATGAAAATCATCCCATCGGTTATTGGTTATGTTCTGATATAACGTTCCTCCGCCAACAGGTCTTGTATGCTTCATAGGGACGTCATCGATGATACCGATTTTTTTGTGAGGGTAACCGAGCACCTTCGGCCATACGAAATCGAGCCCATAGGCGGCTTCACTTTTCTCAAATGTAGGCAAGAGGACACGGAATGCTTCCCTGGAATAAATCGGAACCATGGGTTCGACAAATTGGGTGTATCTTAAACGATACTCTTTATTTACACACGTGACCTTATGTGAATAATACGAATCGCTGGTCAAAGCCGGCTGAGCCAATTCCAACTCATACTGCATAAATAGCTCAAACATCCGATTGATATCGTATGCATTGGTACTAATGTCATCGTCAGGCATCCAAACCGCGTCATAATGGTCCATCTGCTCTCCGAATAAGGCAATAATTTCTTTTAGCTTAGGCCATTTTACTCCTGGAGCTTGATGATAAAAATCGCAATCCTCTGAGAACCGCCCCGGCTGACTGTCAAAATAGCTGAGGCATAGGTCGAAATTTTTGTACTCTGCCGGCTGCAACCACTCCTGGTGGAGAGAGGAGTCGCCTACTCTGGCAATAACCAAAAATCGCTTGTTGCCCTTTATTTTAAATGGGTCCATCTCCGTTCTCCTTTCCAACGTTTCCAGTACTACGATCAACGGTTCTGCATCATGAAATAAACGAACCACTATAGGCATGGATCGAACGTCTCTTTAAATTGTATGCTTTTGACTAAAATATGGACATGGACCAGTAACCTGCATAGTTCAAAATCAGGCCCCTGTCTATATTTACTAGACTCCTGCTTTCGTCCAATCCAAACTCCGCTTAGACCATACAATATAGGTACATCAGTCACATTATGAAAGAAGGAGTGCTGGATAATCCATGCTAAGCCTAAGAAAAAATAGTAATGAAAAAAAGATTTGTTTTGCCATCCTTGTCCATAACAAAAGAGAAAGCATACGAGATCTGATCGATAATATTCGTTACTTCTGCCCCAACAGCGATATTGTATTGTATAACGGCGGTGACGATCCAAATTTATGTAAAGATCTGGAATACCCCGTTTGTCCGATGAGCAAAAAACTAAGCTACGGGTTTCTCACTTCTTTCATGCTTGATGTTATGGAGTGGTTAGAAGAAATCAATTACGATTACGACTATCTGATCAGTCTAGATTCCGATGTTCTTTTTGCAAGAGAGGGGTTTGAAGATTTTATATTCCATGCTATGAAAAATTCGGAATACATGGGAGTGGATATGAGAGTCCCCAAAGAAAGCTGGTATCCCGGGGTTCTTTTCAGAAAAGAGAGGGAGCTGTGGCGATCTCTATTTAAAGAAGACCCTTTCTTAAAGGCATTTAATGTAGGACAAGTGTTTGGTCGGCGATTTATTCAAACTTTGCTTAGATGCGAGCAATTAGAATTAGTGAAAAATAATCTAAAGAAAACCAAATGCTTTGCTATCGAAGAGATTGTATTCGTCAACATGGCAAAGCTCCTCGGATTTGAACCGAAATCCTATCCCAAAGAAACCAGTATTTCGATCCGTTATCGTCCCCATTATTCCTACAGAAGTTTCATTCATTTTATGAATGAGAATCCCCACTGTTTTCTCTTTCATCCCGTAAATCGCAGATCAAAGGATGAAGTAAGATGGACCATCAGGAACCTGATGAATAAAAAACGGGCAAGTGATCAACGAAACTGGGAAAAGTATATTGACGGACTGATGCTCGATACTGAAAAGATCCGTAGACCTCCATATTTTAACCGGCGTAAGCTTGGGAAGAGTGAATGGTTTGAATTTGTGGCTCCTTTAAAGGAAGGCGGGCTAGGGCATTGGCGGCAGAACAACGATGAACGGGGATTACATTGGTTCGGTCCTAAGGTCTTTGATCGCGAAAAATTTGGTGCGGTGGCCATGATCCACAGTAGGTTCAATGTACTTGAGCTGGTTGCACGAAAGGGAGAGCAGCTTGTTCATTACTGGCGGGATGAGCAATTCGGTTCTGAGGAATGGATTGAACAGGCCTCTTTTGCCAACGGCACAAAAGGATTGGTTTCCTTTATTGAAAGCAGTCGCGGTAATTTCGAAGTGGTTGCTCCCCTGTCCGGCGGAGGCTTAGGCCACTGGTGGAGAAACAATGACGCGCCGGGACAACCATGGAGCGGACCTGTAGTCTTTGGCCAAGAGCAAGTCAATTGGGTTTCGTTAATTCAAAGTAAATCGGGCAATCTCATAGCCATAACAGAGTCCAATGGGATGCTGAAATATTACCGGAGAGATGATCATAAATCCTGGAGCTGGGAAGGTCCTTTTTCTTAATGTTCTGTTGATGTCCTGTTGGTGTCCTGTTGATGTCCTGTTGATTCTAGTAGAAAAGAGGTGACATGCTATGCTTGATGCGGTTCAATATTTAGGTCCGATCGGCAGAGGTTGGACCAAGCCGCAATTATTTCGATGTATAGACGGCAAAAAATATGTCGTTAAATTCAAAAATAACCCCTTGGGGAAAAAGACGCTTAGTAATGAATTTATTGCCTATAAGCTTGGGAGCATGTTAAATCTTCCGGTGGGCGAGTGTCAGGTGATCTATATCTCCGAGGGACTGATTAGTTTGTATCCTTCATTAAAAGATATGAAACTTGAAAGTGGGCCGCATTTGGGGATTTGTTACTATGAAGGAGCAGTTGAAACCGATAACGAAAAACTGATTTCCAAATGTAAGAACTTGAACAAGGCTTCCGGAATGATCGCTTTTGACCATTGGATTCATAATTGGGATAGACATAACAGAAGTACATCCAATCTGTTAATTGTGCAGAACAACATCATCATGATTGACCATGCCAATTGCTTCGACGGTCCAAGATGGTCAGTAGATTCATTGAATAAAAACCAAAACAAATCAAAGGTGTATTGGGGAGATATGTACAAGAGGTTTGTCCGATACATTGATGGTAAAGATCCTTTTCACGATGATCTGAAGGCGATTGAATCATTAAGCAAATCTGATATTAGTGAAGCCATTGAGGGCATCCCCAAGGAATGGGGATTGAAGCGGGATGAAATCCATGCATTGACCGAATATTTGTATTATCGAAAGTCACGTGTGGATAGGGCCATAGGGAAACTCCAGAAGCATTTTCCGATATGGCACTCCAGCCAAAAATAAATAAGAAAAAATAGAGCCCTGGAAGATAAGGGCTCTATTTTTACCGCTTCTGCGCATACCTAACATTTACTTTATATCATCTTTTTCCATTTGGAATACAATGTTGGATCCAACCCCTTTACATGCTCCAAAAAAGAATGCAGGAAGCCCATATTATTCAAACTTTTAAGCAGCATGCGGGGAGCGGAGCTTGTATGCTGGTAGCAGTTCGTTAAGTCTATTAGCTTAAGATTCATATCTTCCGTTATAAAGATGTGGCGTACAGCGGCATCGATCCGTGTGAAACCCAACCGTTCCTGTTCTTTTAATAATGACAAAATTTGTTCCGTAATGGATTTGGAAATATAGCCCTTCTCTTTTAAATATTGTTTGAGCGTAGGTCCTTGCACATAGTCTATAATAATATAGTTTGACCCGTATTCATGAAGCTTGGGAATGATCGGGGATCCCTGCGCCGCCTGATATGCTTTCCTTTCCCTCTCTGCATGTCTTTTTTCACTATACACTTTAATGCAGCAATTAGGAGATATTCGGAAAACCCTCCCCTGCTTGCCCTCTCCAATAAAATGGTACTCCTTACTGCTGTTTGTTTCTTTCATCATCGCATTCACTCCTTTCAAATCAGTGAAAATAATGTTGTTCTATCATACTCGGTTACAGATCAAATCGTTCCATATTTCCTAGAAAAGTATTTAACCGAGTTGCTTACAGATATATAACGTGATCCAACGGTCCGAATGTGCGGGTTACATTTTTAGTATCAAAAACATTCATAAAAGAAATGTTTACAAATTTTTGGGTGTTCTCCATCACTTTTGCCATCTCAGCCGTGCTTCAAAAAGTCGCAGACCTGTATTCCCCTATCTATCAAAAGGTGATTGGTGTTTCTTCTCCTCAAGTTATAATATTAAGTTGTCCGAGGTAACGTTCTAGTCTTTCATGTATTATAAATTAAATAGTTTCTAATCCATTCCACCCTTAACGGATTAGAATACAATAAAACTTAAGATGAAGAGTTAGAGGGAGGTACAGGCTTGAAACTTGTTACTTTCATTAGCGCACGGCTTCAATTCATTAAAGTATCAGTTTTAAGCAAGCTATTCCCACCCTCGGTACAAGAGGTCAGTGTTCACACCCGTCTAAGTTATGTATTTCCATCGCACATGTAAAGGCAGGGTTATGAAGCTTTAATCGGCGTATGCCGGAAGAGTTAAACCGGATACTTACAGACCATATGTCCTCCTTGTTGTTTTGCCCCACTCAGACAGCGGTGGATAATCTGGTTTACGAGGGGATCCGTCAGAATGTCTATCTGGTTGGGGACATAATGTATGACTCTGTGCTCTATTACAAACAAGTCGCCATGACTCATTGAAAAGTGGAATTTGCAAGTTCTGATAGGCAGCGACAATATTCAAACGAGTAATCCTGTCGATTATTTCGATATGCTGGCTTTAGAAAGCCAAGCACAGCTTATTTTGACCGATTCCGGAGGCGTTCAAAAAGAAGCGTATATTTCCTCCGTCATCTTACGAGCATTGTTGCTCATTGCCTTTAATTTGTGTTTTTTCGCATGAAGATAAAGCAGTACCCAATCATCATATTTTGTTCGTATCTATCCATTTTTTACTATTTAAAACGGTTGCAAGAGAAGTTTGGAATCCCCTCCCCTGCTCACCCTCTCCGATATAGTGGTAATCCTTACTGCTACCATCACCCATTTACTCCTTTCAGTAAGTTTATAAAACAAGGTAGTCGTCCCTTACATCAAGCAGCCATTTTACATATCTTAATAGTAACGAGGAGGTGATAAGCAATGGTCGATTATAACGAGAGGTACAAGCACTACAAGAATCAGTACAGAAAATACAAGGAAAAATACCAGCAATGCAAGGAATTACTTAAACAAATGGACCACAACCATCACTGCGGCTGCCACAAGCAGCATCACCACCACGGTCACTGCGGCTGCCACAAGCAGCATCACCACCACGGTCACTGCGGCTGCGGCAAACACTACCCTGCCTTTTCCCCGAGATACCACCATATCCCGTTCTGTCATGATCGTTTACATCTTGGGGGTCTTACCGGCAATCTTAATTTTCAATTGCTTCGCGGTAAAGGCTGCGAAATCGAAGTCGATTATGAATGCCAATGTAACGAAGGCAGCGGCGGAGATAACGGCGATGGTGATGTCGCTCCAGGAACAGGTCATAGCGGTAATGGGAACGGCCACTCGATCAGAGGCAAAATTTGCAGTGTAGGAACCAACTATGTGAGTGTGATCAAAGACAATCATACGGTGGTTACATTATTGACGGAAAAAATCTGTAAGGTCACCTGGCTCGATTCGAATTGCCATCCTTGCCATCCAAGTCCGCCTCATCAGCCGTGCGAGCCATGTTCGCACGATGAACCTGAGCACTAACTGATCCGTTATACAGCAACCCTTCACCTAGCGTTTTTTGGTTAGGTAAAGGGTTATTTATTTTTCGCGTCTAAGGAGCAAAAACCTCAATCTGACGACGATAAACCTGTTCGTTATCTTCCTTATCTTGAATACGGATCTCAACGGTCCAACGGCCTGGAAAAGGCACATATGCCCCTTCTGTTGAATAAATATTGACACCATCATCATGAGCTTCATAACTTAACGGAACTCGAATAGGAGCGATCTCCGGGTGACTTCGAGGATACAACCGCATTTCTATATTTTTGGGCTCAGCATCAGGATCGGAAACGGCAATGTCCACAATAAATCGGTTCTTGATCCCCGGTATATTAGGAACGATTTGTGCGGACATGTGCGCTTGATTCCACTCGTCTTCCCACAATAGAGGCTTATTCTCGGGAGTCGGCTTCTGATGAACCAACACACCGACCACCATGACGATGACTACCATTAGGCCGATTTCGCATTTCAACCACGTGCTAATGTTCATAAATCTGCTGTGTCTAACAGAAACGTTTAAGACAGCGCCTATCACTGCAACGCCTAATATAAGCGCCAACTTAATACCTATCAACAGCCCCCATGGAGTCTCCAGCACATACCTAAGTTTAGGCAAGAACATTTCGGCAGAGACGATACCCGAAACAGATAATAAAGCGATACAAATCATCGCCGTTCGAGAAAATAAGGCTATAAAGACACGCATATACAATTGGTGTCGGCGCCAATTCATCACGATCAATAGGAGGCCGCCCACCCAAACCCCCGCCGCCAGTAAATGAATGGCATTTAACGGAACAGTAACCAACGGAGGGCCTAAGGTAATCGCATGCCCACTCAAGCTCTTGACTCCTACCATCAATACGACCCATATTCTGTCCCATACCTTGGAGCGCAGCAGCGTGAAGAACCCCGTAATGGAAAGCAACAGAAGCGCCATCCATGTCACACCATAAAGCGATCCTAACGGAAGCTTAAGCTCCTCCGTACCTTTCAAACTAGATATGATATCTCTCGACAACAGTAACATGAGGAGGATTAACGACATCAAATGGATTTGCTGCATAACCTGAGTCCCAAGGAGGTATCCCTTCCTTAATTCATCCACCGCGGTAAAAGGACGAAAAACAGTTCCCCAGCCTATCCAGCCTATCAAGAGAAGATAGCTTAATAGATAAATGCCGTTGGCCGCATAAATGATGCTCTCGGAAAACCCCCGTGTAGAGGACGGATTACTGACGCTATGATCCGCATTCGAACGAGGGATGCCCACAAAGATAATGTAAGTACCGCGAACGGGGTGACTGTCCTCGGATATGATACGGTAAGATACGGTATACACTCCGTTAGCCAGAGTAGGCAAACTTAATCGCAGGACCATTCGATCTTCACTTACACTCGCTTCATTACCCGCCACTTCGTTGCCCTTATCGTCAAATACTTTGAGGTAATAGAGCCCTTGGTCGATTCTTTCACTAAAAGTCAAATGGATCTCCGGCGGTGAAGAAATCCATTCACTGTCTGGAGAGGGATCGGCTGCAACGAGAGATGCATGTGAGTACGTATCCTTGGGGAAGATCGAAAACATCATCATAAAGCACAGAGCTGCTCGGTACAGCAAGTGTAATTTACTTCTACATGGACTCCTTATCAGCCGCCTCACCCCCTCCCTTCGCTTCGGCATACCTTTATACCCTCAAAGAAAAACATAGCAAAGCAAAAGAAATAAAAACCAACAACGTACAAAGCAGAATTAAGAAAAATGGCTGCGAGGAATGCAGCCCAAGCATCGGCCCCATTAAACCTGACATGATACCGCTTGACACGCCGGTTAAGAGAGTTTGGTAATCCACTAGCGCTCCGAACAAGATACCCGTCAGGACCGCTATACCTGTAGTCACCACGGTAACCATGCTTTCGTGGGAAGGAAATTGGGAGCCGAGCACAGTCCCTACCGCTAATCCGATCACCCCGCTAGCCGTCATCGCGATATTCATTCCAAGATGATAGCCTATCAAATACCGGGATTTCATTAAATAAATATACGCTCCCGCACCTACGATAAAATAGCTGAGTAAAATAACCCAATACAAAGAGATCATCCCATCGCCCTCCTATCACTTTATGAGGTATAGTACCCAATGTGTGCTTATAACCTAGAAAACGGGTGTTTGACAGGTACTAATGTTGCAGCAAGCAAATAATCTATGAAGAAAGGAAGGTGGTCTCTTTATCATGGAAAAATCACCCGACCGTCCAAATCGTGAAGAAGAAAAGTATACCTCCCCGGCCAGTCCACTGCCGGATTACGAATTAAAAATGCTTCAAAAATATATCCATGACGTGAACCTGCAGAAATTAAGCGAATCTTTACCCCGTCAGAAAAAAAACCTGATGCTAATCAAATTTTTTAAGCACAAACGAAATCAGCGGGTTGAGATTGTGTCAAGCATCGGAGCTCATAAACAGCATACTTTAGGGAAGGTGGCGAATATAGGCAGGGACTTTGTTGTCCTGACTACGCTATGGAACCGAATTTGGATTCCCTATCGCAGTATTCAATCCTCCAATATCCCTGCCGGTCTTCCTGATGTTTCCAATACACATCAACATGTTGTATTTGATGAACAACTAAGAAGAAGGCTGCTTACTCAATTTGGCAAAACGGTAGGCGGGCACGATATCTTAAAACAGCAATTTTACGAGGATTCGCTCCAAACCAGTCTCCAAAGCTGGAAAGGAGCAAGTGTAACGGTTACGGCTAATGAGACTATGCATTCCGGCAAAATCGTTTATGCAGCATCTGGAACGCTTTCCCTGCAAAACGCAAAAAACAGATTCGACGTGAATCTGCGTGACGTGGATTACATTAAGCTTAGAAGAATAAAGATGACGGTTCCCTATATGCTGAATCTTTCCCTCAGACTCTATGACCGTATCTTAAAGCGTTAAACCTTATGTTATTCATGAAAAAAGCCCGTGGATAACGGGCTTTTTTCATATCGTCAGATAGCAGATTTCACTGCATTTGATTTGCTCCAGTTTATTACCTTTTTGAATTTGGATAACCTGTTCTTTGTCCGATCCGACCAATATTCCGCGTATCGGACCCTCTTCCCCTACTTTATGCACTACAACCTCACAGCATACAAACTGCAGCAAATACCAATGGAGCGGAAGCCCGAAGAACAAATTCATCAGGTATGGATTACCGGATACAAAACTTCCGAAATGCAAAACAAGGTCGCGACGAAGGCATGCATCCGCATCCCGTAATTCCTGGGTGTCCACGATAGAATCCTTGCACTCTTCTTGGTGGATAAGGCATATCCGATCATATAAAACAAACACCTGCTGCCCAACTGCATTGATTTGAAGGAAGTCCCTCCCCGCGTCTTCCACCCGGCCAACCAAATGAATGACTGCGTCCGTACAGTCGACGGATATTCTCACCATTACACCGCGAAGAGTACGAAAATGCAGCTGCAGCTCTCTGAGATTATCCGGCTCTCGAGGATTGCCAAGGGTGCGAAGCAGCTCATTAGCTGCTTCGATGCTTTCCTTCAATCGTTCGAGATCTTTGGGTCGAAGCGGACTGTTCGGCGATGGGAAGCGCCGTGTCGTGATGGGCCTCGGACAGGAACAATCCAAAGTGTCAGGTACGGATATGGTTGATGATTCGGGACAAGGCACGCCAGGGCTGACGTCTTTGAACCGTTGTTTCGTCATTGTTAATCACCTCCTGAAATGTCTCCCTAGTCTCCTTCTTCACGTTACTAGACAGAGTCCCATCCGAATTCGCCGGAGGAGCTGCAAGCTGGACTATACGGGAATCTTTCAATGGCGCCAAGAAATGACAGTGTTCACCCAGCACGCGAATGAATCCCCAAAGCCCTAACTCCACATCCCACCGAATATTGCCTGACCGGTACATATAGTCACCCGGAATATTGAACATGCTGCCTGCTCCGTAACCAAGATAAATATCGTCTGAGGAACCTACCGTGTTTTGGCCGCGTACGCTTACCACCGTTGAATTCAAATCGTCAGAGCTGCGATACCATTCGTGCCCATGCATTACAAAGGCGTGGGCACGCGCCCTGTCGGAAGGAAACACGAAACGAACCGTCACCGGATCCCCTGCATAAGCCAGAAAAACAGGGGTGGATGGATCGCCATGAACTTTAGAGCTGAATACTTTCGCAATGTCTGGGTTTCGCAATAACCGGTGTCTAAATCGCTCGGCCCGATAGTTGAACCCGCGAGAGCCTTGGTCCTCGAAGTCTTCGATATCCGCTTCCGCATTGTCCATGAGAATCGGCGGTTCCGGATCGAGGATGAGATTCCCTTCTCTGTCAACCAGCCTTACGCCGTCGTGCATGAGGAGGACGAATTCACGAAACTCTCCAAGGAGCGGATTGGAGATAATCATCTGGCTTCCTGTGACCGCTTCTTTACGGGTAACAGGGTCCAGGTATTTAGAGCCTCTAGGTTCTATGATCAGAATGCCGAACGCACCATGGTGCCGGTGGTTACGCAAATCCGCCATATCCCAAAGATTGCAGGAGCCTAGCTCCAAATCAACATACCATCGGTACGTGATACTGCAGCCCGGTCCTACCGTTTGATCCGGATTGAAGCCTACGGTGGCGCCATCGGAGCCCCGAGCATCGTAAACAAGGAACTGGGGATGCAGCGAAATTCGGAACGAAGGCGGGAACGGAGCTTCCACTGGCACACCGGGATAGCCATGAATCATATCATTATGAACATCGCAGGATAAGCGGTTGTGCAGTGTAACTTCTACGCAATCGCCTACATTAGCCCTCAAAATAAGCGGTTCCGGATTCTTCTGTTTGTTTATAATGGCAGAAACATCTTCTGCAAGAGCGAACACAATGCCAAAAGGATCGTGATCCCCAGCCTCGTTGTACACGATAGGCGTCTGCATGGCAACGACCTCATAGCATCTCGTTACAGCATTGGGCGGACAAGGGTTTCCAGGGTCGGGAGCAGGCGGCGGCAGCTCCCCTGTAGGGACTGGCAGCGGTGTCTTTCTTTGCCTTGGCGGCTTCCTGTCCGGCAGCGGCGGTAAATGCTGCACTTCTGATTCATAGCTGCGAATGATGCCCCAATTGCCAACCCATAGATCATCGATGGACCCGAAATGGTAAAGCATATCAAAATCGCCTTCTCCATCGACATAAAACTCCGCAGTATAATGCTCCGATATGCCGATATGCTGCTGCTGCACGATTTCTGAGTCCAGATCTCGGCGCTCCTGATGCCATCGCTGCCGGTGCAGATTAAAGCTGTGAGATTCCTCATGCGCCCCTTGGAATAAACGGATGCGTACTGGATCGCCATTGTACGTTTGGAGCAGAGGCGTACACGGGTCTCCATGGACATAGGAGCTGAACACGTACGCGGGATCACAGTCCGGCTTCAGACGAAACTGCAATGGCTCGTTGCGGTAATTAATCCCCATGACGCCCGGATCGTCTGGGGAACCAGGAAACGGAGGCTGGTTCAATGGACAGCTGTCGGCATCGAAGAGCATCGTGAAATCATGCACGAATAAGGTCAGCTCACGAAAATCTGGAATTAGAGGATTGGTAATCACCGCTTGCGTACCGCTTCGAATGACTTTGAGGGTATGTGGATCCAGATGCTTGGAGCCTCTTGCCTGAATGTTGATGCCAGCGAATAACCCATGCTGCTGATGCGAGTTCGCAAACAGATGGTCATGGAAGAACGTGCCCCTTAGTTCGACCTCACAGTACCATTGATAATGCCCCGTTTCTCCAGGCATCAGGCTGCTATCATAGTTCCAGCCCACATTCGCCCCATCCGACGAGAGCGGATCGAATTTAACGAAATGAACGTGCAGTCCCGCCTCATATGTTCGGTTCACCAGCTGAAACGCATTGCCCCCTAACGTCTCCGGTAGCTTATTTGTCAATTTTAAATTCACGCAGTCACCCGAGTTGGCGAATATAACCAACGGCACCGGTTTCTTCCGGCCGGAGCGGATATCCTCTTCATCCTCTGCCAGAACAAAGATTCTTCCGTGTGGATCGTACCAGCCCTGCTTGTTATAGACAATAGGCAACTCCATCGCTATAATATGGTAATTCCGCTCTGGAATTCCTTCCGTAGTGGGGTTAACAAAAACGGCGCCCGGGCTGGCATTGGGGGCAAATTGGTTCTTTTCCAGCGACGTAGCTTTACGTCCTCCTACAATCCCCATCGGAGGGCGTGGTGCCTTATATCCCACCACACCGGGGATAAATCCTGGGAAACCCGGTTTCTCCGGAGTTGGCCTGGGCGGATGGGGGCGACCCGGTAAGGGTTGTAACGCCTGGATCGGGACCCCGTTCGGATAACATTGACCGCCATCCTGCAGCGTATTGAATATCCGCTGCATCCCCCACATTCCCTCGGTGAAATGCGGATACAAGTGGCAATGGATGATAATATCACCAAATGCGCCTTGTAAGCTCCCGGCGCCATATAGTGGTGATACTGTGTAAGAGGTTTGAGGAGAAATTGCCTGCGAATCGATAAGCTCCGAATCCTGGTCTTCCGCTTCAAACAGCCATTGATGAACATGATAGTGGAATACGTGCGTTTCTTTCACTCCGCCGTGCATAAGGCGAATTTTCACCGGGTCTCCTACGTAAGCGCGTAAAATGGGTGTGGCCGGATCTCCAAAAACCCAGGAATCGTGATGTACCTCTTCCCCCTCGCAATCGGGACAAACAACGCCCTCCTGCAGCAAACGCATCCGGTTTCGCATCGGTTCAGCCCTGTAATTTACACTGTGCGACGCTTCGTGCTGCAGTGTATGCGGATCGATAGGATTTTGTCCCGTTAAATCGTTGACCTCCATCTCGTCGTGGAACATCCAGGCATACTCACGGAACGATGGAAGCAGCGGATGATGCACGTCAGCGTAAATTCCACTGTTAAGGGGCTTACCAGTTACGGGATCGGTCCACCAAGAACCTTTCGGTTGAACGATGAGCGCTCCGAACAGCCCGTGAACATTGCTCCCCCATTCACTAGACAGCGTATTTCCGAGGTCGAAGAATAAATGGATGCCCTCCAGATGGACGGACCAACGGTACTGCTGGACATGGCCGGGAGAGCATGGCGGAGCGGTTGAGTTATCGTTACAGCCCACAAATGCGCCATCGGATGTCTGCACATGATAATCAGCCCGTTGAATGTGGATTGACGTACTGAAAGGAAGCTGATTCTCAAACAAAACTTCTATTTCATCCCCTATATTTGCCCGAATAACTAACGGTTGAACCAAGTCGACGGGGGTAAACGGATTGTGGGCAGTCTCTTCTTTTACCCGGCTTTCATTCTCTTTAAGAACATACATCATCCCGTTGGGGTCGTGATCTCCGAAGCTGTTGATGACCATACGTACCGGGATGGCTACAATGTGAAAGCATCTAAGCAAGAGATTTCCTCCTTTCTGGACTAGCAGTCTAATCGGGGAATCTTTACACCGTGTTTTCCTTCAATATAAAACACTTCAATTTGATCAATATGAACGCTGATCATACGTCCGTCCAATTCGTTAATATTTGTTGTTTCCGCTTCGAGAACCACAAAATCGCTAACCATTCTATCGATTCGTCCAATCATCATGAAGGGATACTGAGGAATCAAGAGGAACACCCTTCTTCCAATACCCTGTTCAAAAGCTTCACTTATGGACTTTCGACGAAGGATGTGGATATCATGTGCCTGCCTATCATGCATAAATGATGACCTCCATATCTGATTTAAGTTAGCGGCAAACGGGTCTCGGGATCAAACGGCATAAAATTGGCGATTTGCTCAATCGGGTATTGGAGCGGTGTAGGAAAACGATAAAAAGGCGCATTAAACATTTTGATAATAACCGGATCGAGCGTGATGTAGCCGTCTGCAACATGGCATAGCTTGCCGGTAAATATGCCCCTGAATGTTTGACCCAAAATATTTAACTGCGCCGATTTGGTAACGATTAGAATATGTTGGCCAAGCATCTCTATAAACATTTCGTTCTCGGGTAATGTAGAGCCTGAACTCGTTGTACTCATACGTGCTTCCTCCTCAAATGAATAATCCATACGGAATCAACATGCTATGGATGTATGCTCATTTCGTCATTTCCATATCTTTCGTATGATTTCGAATGCTTCCGCATAAGGGACCCCAACCGTCATTCCACGGACACGGGCTAAATACGTCACTCCATCATAGGACCGCGGATGAGGAAACGAACGCATCTCGACTTCGTAATGCTTTAGTGCAGCCAGTTTGTCATATATCGTATCGCTGATGTCAACGTAATAATTGGGTTTAAATGTTTTATCATTGGTATGCCCTGTCCATTCAGTGGAGGACACCGTTTCAAAACATAATATTTCTATGGGAGAGCTGCCGGGGAGGGGCCGCACAGCCGTCATTACGGCTTGATACGTAATTTGATGATCTCGGTTTAAATCACCGTAATGGTGAGTAAAAATCATAGCAGGGTCATACTGAAGAATTATTTTTTCGATGTTTTTGTTAATTACATGCAGCGGAGAGCATTCCAATTCCAAATTGGGGAAATTCAAAAAAATAACATCTTTGATCCCCAAATGCTGGTTCGCTCTCATGGCAAACTGCCGTATATGATGATCTTCCTCCGGTCGGCCCCTGGCGGTGATGACAGTAATCACCTCAAATCCATTTTGAATCAATTTTTTTATCGTCCCTCCCGAGCCCAGCAGTTCATCGTCAGGATGAGCAGCAATAATAAGGACGTGTTTCTTCATTATTGGTCATCTCTCCTTTCTGTGATGTTAGTAAGATTATTTTAAACAGACGGATACCTTTTCTTTTTCTATGATAGGTGTATGTAAATCAATGGCTAAAAGAAACGGTTAACGCGGAGAGAGCTAGTCATATTTTAATAGGCAACAAAAATACCCATGACATTTGTCATGGGTATTCCCTGCGATGATAACTCGTTACCAGCTCTCTACTTCTCTAATCGCACGGATGACCATCTCGCTTGAAATGGCAAACGGCATATTAGCCATCGTGCCTTCCGGAAGAAGCGACACCCGCGCAATCTCATTCCATTCCTCATTCGTTAACTCCCTATGAATTCCTATCTGGTCAAGCCGATGCGGGAGCCCGACTTCTTTATAAAACGCCAGCATCTCGTCCATCTCATGCTTTGACCGGTGTTCCAAGACAAGTTGTACTAAAATGCCGTATGCCACCTTTTCCCCATGATAAGCCTCATGGGTGTCTTGGATGGCGGTCAGACCATTATGTATCGCATGAGCCGCTGCTGTTCGGCAATTGTCTTCTCCAAGCCCGCCTACCAATCCGCTGAATAAAATATTCGCATCGATAACTTGCTGAAGCGCTTCGCTTGGTATTCCTTGTCGGGCATCCTCCAGCGCCTGTGCGCTGTGCTGAATCAGCGTGTCATAACAAAGCTTGGCCGCCTGAAGTCCGCCAATCGTTGGGAGATTATGCTTTCTCCCGGTGGCAGACATCGGCGCTTCGATCCACTTCGCCAATGTATCCGCAATGCCCGCGGCCAAATAACGAGCAGGAGCTTGTGCAATGATCTCCGTATCCACTAAACAAAGCAGCGTCCCCCGGACATAAACGGGAAAATTCAAGTAAACACCGTCTTCAGTGTACATGATCGATAGATTGGCGACAGCTGCACATGTTGCAGCCAAGGTGGGGATGGCCACAAACGGTTTGCCTAGGGCATCAGCCAGAGCTTTAGAGGTATCCATTACTTTCCCGCCCCCCACGCCGCAGATCAGATCTACACCCGAATCCACAAGCGCTTTCAATCGTTCCATTTCTTCATAGGAACATTCTCCACGGTATCGATGCATCTCATAACGAATTCCCGACTCATCCAAGCTGAAGGCCAACCGGCTTCCGCAGCTGTTCCAAGATTTCTCGCCGCTTACGATAAATACGGATCTGCCGTATTTTCCTATCCATTCTCCAGCCTTACGCAAAATACCAGGTTCGTGGATGTAGGCGTTTGGGGATCCCAAAACGAAGTGAACTCCATTCATTGTCTTTCCTCCTGCGGATAGTGTCTGGATATTTAAATAGCCATATCTACATTATATCAAGAAATAGTTCGCATTTAATGTTGTTATTTGTCGAAACCGCAGTGACAACTTAACATAACAAGATTATAATAAAGGATAAAGATGACTTTGTATTAATGATCAAGAAACAAATACAATATGACGGGCACACTTATTGAAAAATAAGGCCGCAAAACTACAGGGGCTAAACTGTACATCTTCTTGTACAATATGCCAGCCAGCTGCCAGTATGAGGCCCCCCTTATTCTGGGGGGTTATTTTTGCGGATTGAGAGGTGTTCATGTATACCTATTTCGAGATTCTGCTGGTTAGGGGCGATTGGTCATGGTTTCATCTAATGTTGAACACTTGAGTCTTGCTATTGTGAACTCACTGATAGACCAGATTGCTTTGATCGATACAAAAGGAACGATTATTTTTGTCAATGAGTCGTGGATTTCGTTTGCCTCCAATAATGGCGGTGATTTGGCCGCTTGCGGTATCGGTGCCAATTATTTTGATTATTGTGGAGAAAACAGAGAAGTGCTCGAAGGAATCCTCTCCGTTCTCTTTGGGAACAAGCCGAACTTTACTTATGAGTACCCCTGTGATTCCGCGTATGAGAAAAGATGGTTCTTGATGAATGTGACTCCTCTTCTTGTCAAATCGGAAATTAAGGGTGCTACGATTTCTCACATCAATATTACAGAACGTAAAATCATGGAAGAAAAATTAATCGAGTTAGCGATATCAGATACTCTAACCTCTCTTCACAACCGCAGATATTTGGAAAAGAAATTTATAGAAGAAATGGCTAGAGCCAGTCGATATCATCATCCCATTTCTTTTATCATTTTGGACATCGACCGCTTCAAAAATATAAACGATCGTCACGGCCATTTTGTTGGAGATGAAGTATTGATCAAAATAGCAGATACCGTGCTTGAAAACACAAGAGAAACGGATATTTGCGCTAGGATCGGCGGAGAAGAGTTCGCCATACTCTTACCGGAAACAGATGAAGCAGAAGCATTGAGCGTCGCGAGAAGAGTTCATTCCGCGATACAAGATTTACAAATTCCTGTGGGGGATTTAACTCTAACTGTAACCGTATCCATGGGTATCATTACCAAATCATCCGATTTCAACATGCAAGATATGATGGAAGAAACCGATAAAGCGCTGTATTCAGCAAAAAATAACGGACGGAACATGATTTGTATCGTGTGAACAATGACTAAGCTGTAAGCGAGGATAACTTTCTCATATAACCGACGGCTTTCCGGCCAAAAAGGAATCCCTGCGCTAACCATGGGATTCCTTTTTGGGCGTTTATTCTATGGTCGACATTGTGCTCTGTTATGTATCAAGTACAGCAACGGCTCTCACAGGAGACCCATCGCCCTGCTTAATGTGAAGAGGAAAGCCATAAAACATGAAGTCTTTGCCTAATGGCAGCAATTCCAAATGAACCAAGTTGGTATAAGTTATGATTCCAATGCCAAGAAGTGCCCTTTCCAAATCCTCCGTGATCTTCCCTCCTACAAAAGTCGGGCTTGATTGATGGATGCGTTCAAACCACTCCATCCCGATTTCTTCTTTAAAAAATAATCCTTTATTCACCGGCCATTCCGAGAATAAACTTACAACTTGTGACGTCCCGAAAAAACGTTCAATAGGAATCTCATCGATGGCTTTACCCTGCCTATGCATATGCGAAAAAGCATCTACATGAGTACCGGTATGCGTTCCCAAAGTCAATTGACGCAGCTCCCATGATTGCTTCTCGTAGGAATGGATCACTTCAACTTTCACTTCCGGATCGCCTGGATAAACAGGCATTCTATGAAATATTGGCTCCGATAAATCAATAACCCTCATGGTGTAACCTCCAGATGTGACCCTCGTTAGTCTTAATTTAACCTAACTGCATCTACGATCTTGATCAGCTGTGCTTTATTTTGCTGTGCCTTACCCGTGGGACAAAACACAGCTTAAGCTAGGAGTGTCAATACATGATCTTAACGCTCCGCGTTTCCTGCATGTATTCTACATGAGCTCCCAATACTTCTGAAAGTAAACGAACCGGGATCATTGTGAGCTCCTCCTCCAATCGGGCCGGTGAGTCGGTCGTATATTCCTTCCCATTAATAGAATATACGTTACGTCCCGTAAAGAAAGTGATTTCTCGGCCGTTCTTGGTGTAGATCGCGGCTTTGCGGCTGTCATCCCAAGTGACGGAAGCTCCTAGAGCATCGGCCAAGTCTCTCACCCATAAATAGGACGTCCCTTCCAGAATAAACGGCTGCCTCTTCAGTAGATACGATACATCATCCAGCGTATAATCATCATCATCCAGCTTGAAAGTAACCACATGATTGATGCCGCCTTGTTGCTTCGTCAACCTGACATAGGCCGCAACGTCCTTGTGTAGTTTTTGCTTTCCAATGCCAGAAACCGGCTCCGTGTGAAAATCCCAAGCTTTCTGAATTGTTCTAGAAAGGCCGTTCTCGGTTACATTCAGCCTCACATAAGCGGAATACAGCATGTCCGGCTTCAGTGGCTCGGCCGGAATCAGGATCACGCTGTTTTTCAATTGATTGTCGTTACTCGGACTGTTAAGCAGCAGCTTTACCGGTTGTCCCGATTCATCCTTCAGAGTGGATTCGAGCAGCTGCACCTTTTCGATATCGCTTCCCGAAACAAGAGCCATGAGCGGATAACCGACTGGATATTCTCTTGCTGGGTGCATGCGAATCGGATCCGGAGTTTCATAACCGTCAAAATCCAGTGGAACATAAGGATCTCCTGGAGCCGGAGATACAGTCATCTGCAGCTCGGTTTCTTCCCCGTAGCCAAACATGATGACGACATAATCCCCGACCATTTCAATTCCTGCCTCCGTAACATGAGGCATTAAGAAGGGCTTGCGGTGATACGGCGCGTCAAACAACGCATCGACAGACTCCACGAGCGTTCCGGTATAGAAGGAAACATCCTCCCCGACGCCAAAGGAATATCCGGCATATCTTGCGCGATCGGAAGGTGTAGCCCCTGTAAACCCTGGCAAGCCTTTCTTCTCATCGTGTAACGAGACTGGTGAGATCGTCTGTGCCACTCGGTTCGCAAACAAATACTGCGCATGATTTTTAGCTGCCAACGTCAAACTGCCGTTAAGCTTTAAAGGCTTTAACCCGTACAGTATTCGATAATCATTGATCGCTTTCAGACCTAGCCGATGGTTCTCCGTGAACTCAGAAGGAATCTCGCTTACAGGGTTGTCCGCTACCTTAAACTTCCAATTCAACTTGACTGCTTCGTAGCCTGAGAATTGCAGCTCCACTTCAACCGAATGCTCTCCAGGCTGTAAAGCAGTAGTCGGTGTATAAATAAAGCTCATCGATTCGTTATCCCATGTTCCCGAAACAAGATCTTGATCCAGCTTCATACGAAACGTATTCACCTGCAGTTCGTTCCGGTTACTAAGTTCAAATCCGATGTCCGGTTTGGAAATACCAACCGTTCCTTTAGGATACGACATATAAGAAAAGGATGAAGCCTCCGCCCGTGGCGCCGGAATGGCCAGCATAGCCATCGTAATCCAGAAGGCAAGTAAGATCTTCCACGTTTTGGACACGATTACCCTATTCAATTATAATTCCCCTCCAATCATAGTTGCTCGGTTTCTCTCAGTCCGCTCTATTATTATTTCATTACCCTCCCCCGGTTTTCCTTCTGCAAAATCAAAAAAAGCCACCTATCAATATCGATGACATATTTCACTGCTGCATGATTTCCGGATGATATACTGATCTAGCAAAATAAGAAGCAGAATGGACAGAATCCCTTTGAATATAAGCCAATATGATATCTTGTATCGTGAGAAACACCTGGACATAACGACCGTCAAATTGTGAATAACTCTGCCGAATAAGCTCTTCACGAGCATGTTGAATGGACATGCCCTTTTTATATGGAAGATCCGAAATCATACTATCGAAAGCATCCAATATGGAGCAAATGCGAGCATACAACGGAATATCGGTTCCTTGCAACCCTGTCGGGTAACCCGTACCGTCCCAACGCTCATGATGATAATGTATGGTATCTATGATGTCTTGATCTGTAATTCCTTCCATAATGGCCATCTGAACACCAAAAAAAGCATGGCGCTTCATAAATTTCCACTCTTCCTGTGTCAGTGAGGATTTCTTTTTAAGAATGGATTCATGGATGTGTACCTTGCCCATATCGTGTAAACAGCAGCCTGCAATTAATTTTTGGGTCTGCTGTTCATCGTAATTCAGATAAGCAGCCATCAATTTAGCCATTTTCCCTATCCTGATGCTGTGCTCATAGGTCGCTATATCTTTTACTAATAATTGTGTAAGTCCATTCACCGCCTGATTACCGATCATCGACATCATCCTTTCCGGTTACAAGCTCTCTCTTGCCTCTCTACTCATTTTACATAAGCCGCTTAGTGTATTCCTGGTACCTAATAATAGCGCAATCCAATTCTTTGCTTATTGCATTAACTTCCGGGTCAGATAGACTATGTTTGATGTTGAAAATCCCATGCATTCGAGTCCGGATCGTCTCAATTTCTTCCGATAAGTGTTGGAGACGCTTTTCATTGAAGACCCCGTACATGTCCTCTCACCTCCCGCACAAGTTGTAAAAAAAAAGCCCTCCGAATGAAGGGCTTTTCCGACCTCATTCCGGCGGCTGGCTGGCATGGTGTGTTTCCACACGGTAGCCCCTATAGCTTTGCGACACCACTTTTCAATGGCTGTGCCTTTATCGGACCATCATTTTATGTAAAATGTTGGTTTTTTGTGTGTGAATCAGATGAATAATGTAAGACTTTCGACATGGATAGTGTATAAAAAAGCAGTTTCGACAATCTGTGCTTACATTCTAACACATTTCCCACATTTTTACTATAATTTTCCTTGCTTCAGAACTAGATTTTATGATGTCGCACTAGGCATTCATGCATAATAAAATGCACCAGCCGCGATATAAATTCGCCGTTGATGCATTTTATTAAACCTTGGAACTAAAATTCACTACCATCAGCTTCATTGCGGAACCCTTGATGATTCCTTGAAGAAGTCCCACTCCATTACTCTGCTGCAGAGCCGGTGAATCAGATGCTTATCATGACTGATCACAAGTACACCCATGCCCCGCTTCTCGGCTATTTCCAGCACAGCATGCCATATTTGGGCTTGAGTAATAGCATCAAGCATCGTGGTGATCTCATCGGCAATCAGGAAACGGGTCATCGGACCAAGCGCACGGGCGATGCAGAATCGTTGGAGCTCGCCACCGGAAAGCTCGCTGGGTCGACGGTTAAGCCATTCCTCCATAATCCCTAAGGAGGCAAGAAGGTCTTCATCGGGCTCCCAACTCTCCTTAAGGATCGCCCGCATGCGCCAACGCGGATTGACTGCCTTCTCCGGATGCTGAAATATCAGCTGAACCGGATGATAACCCTTCGTGGGCGCAGGAGCGCCATCGAGCAGTACCGTTCCCTCGGTCAGCTTTTCATAGCCTGCCAGAATGCGAGACAACGTGGATTTCCCACAGCCGCTCGGCCCGACAAGTCCTACCACTTCACGCGGCCGGATCACGAGATCCAGATTTCTAAAAATCCAAGGAGCCCCTTCGTAATGAAAACCAAGATTTCGTCCTTCAAGTAGCATGAATGCACCTCACCAATCCTCCGTTCAGCTCACGCATGTCAGGTAAAGAATGCATGCATTCAGCAGTGGCCATCTGACAGCGCGGGGCAAACCTGCAGCCCGGCGGCAGCTCGTTCGGATGAGGCTGGGAGCCGGGAAACGACACAAACCCGTTTTGCGGTAGCGCTCTCCACAGTGCCTTGCTGTATGGGTGGCGCAGCCATTCCCCGCTGCCGCAGAAGTCCTCAGGACGAGCCGTCTCAACGGTCGTTCCGGCATAGATGATCGCCACTTTATGAGCGATTTGAAGCGCGGCTTCTACATCGTGAGTAATGAACAGCACTCCGCACCCTTGGTCGGCCAGCTCTTTGAAGAAGCCGAGCGCTTCTCGAACGATGGCTGCGTCGAGGCCGGGGGTTGGTTCATCCGCAATGACTAATCTTGCCCCGCTGACGGCCGCTGTGGAGACCAGCACACGTCGAGCCATCCCTCCGGACAATTCAAAAGGGTACATCTGCTCCACTTTGGGGGAAAGCCCATATCGCTCAAAAACGTTCCGCTGTTGCTTGACCGCATCCTTCGTATCTCCACGCTTGGTTCGGACCTGAGCTCCAACACGCATCAGCGGATCGAGATAATTGACCGATTGCGGTACAAGAGCGATCTCACGACCCCTTAGCGCTGCTTGCCTGGCAGACGTGAGCTCCTCTCCTTCATAACGAATCTTACCCGATATCTCCGCATTGTCGGGAAGAATTCCCAATATAGCATGGGCCAGCAAGCTTTTACCCGCGCCGCTTGAGCCCACCAATGCAACGATCTCTCCTGCATTCACAGTAACATTCAACCCATGCACCACGCTTAGCTTGCTTTGCCGGAAACCTTGGATATACTGCAGGAACGAGATGCTCAAATCATTCACTTCCAAAAGAACAGTCATTCCCGCATGAACCTCCCTTTTTGTTCGCCTAATGGCCTCATACAGTTACTCATTAGACCGATGCGAGTCCAACAGCAAACGTATATTTTCTCCTGCCGTGTCGAAGGAACGTACTACAAGCAGCAAGCAGAGGCCTGGAAAAAACGCCAACCACCAAAGGCCGGTAGATAAATATCGCATCGACTCGGATAGGATAATACCGATAGCGGGTTGATGAGGAGACAATCCCATACCTAAAAAAGAAATAGCGGCTTCATGAAGAATCGCATGTGGGAACACGAGCAGCAAGCCTACCATCATCTGGGGAATCAGATGGGGCATCATATGCCTAACGGCGACCCACCAGCGCGACTTGCCCATTCTACGCGAGATTTGGATGAACTCAGACGAACGCAGCTGCAGCACCTCTGCACGGATCACACGCGCCAGACTCGGCCAATGAGTCAAAGCAATCCCGATGACAACCCCTCTGACACCTCCGCCTAGTACAAAGCTGATTAATATAAGTGTAACTAGATGCGGCACGCTCAAAAACAAGTCGATCAACCAACCGATGATTCGATCGACTGTTTTACCCATAGTTGCGGCGAGCATTCCTAGAATGACCGCGATGCTTACACTCACGGCAGCAGCCATCATACCCACCTGAATACTTAAGTTTAAACCCTTTAGTGTGCGTGTGAACATATCTCTACCCAGCCAATCTGTACCGAAAGGATGCGAAAGAGACGGGATTAAATTACGCATTTCGAGATTAGTGGATAAACTCACATCATCCAACAACAGCCCAGTGAGCCATGTCCCCACGATTAAAGCAGCAGATGCAGCAGCCATGAGCAACGCCCGCTGTCTGTGATTGAATTTGGATGTAAAACGCTTGTTATTGCGTTCAGGGACGAACAAACTACTCATACGGAACGTCCCTCCCTGATCCTTGGATCTACCGCACGGTATATCAAATCCGCCGCGGTGTTACCGGAAAAGACGAATACCGCGCTGAACAGAACGATTCCAAGCAAAAGCGGGACATCGCCCCGCAAACCCGCCTCCACTGTAGCCTGACCCAATCCTGGATATGAAAATACTTGCTCCGCCAGAACGGCCCCTCCAAACAGCTCGCTGAAGGCTGTAAACTGCAGCGTCACCGCCGGCAGAGCCACCCCGCGGAGTCCGTGTCTCCAAAACAGCTTCAATCCACGCTCACCGCGGGCTCTCGCAAACAAAATATAGTCGCTCGATAGCACATCGAGCAGCTTCTGCCTCGTATGCAGGGCTATAGAGGCGATTCCGATGATGCTCAACGTCAATGCAGGCAGCACCATATGATATATCCGGTCTCCCCAGGTTACGTTCTCGGTCAGTGTACCCGCCGGAACGCCCAAGCCTACCGGAAACCAGCCGAGCCATACCGCAAAAACAATGAGCAGCACCAAACCCAACCAAAAGGCTGGTGTGGATGCCAGCGTGTAGCAATACCATTTGATCAGCTTATCCACCCAGGTATCTTTGTTCATCGCAGCTATGACACCCGCGGTAAATCCGATAAGTCCCGATAATACCCATGAGACTCCCATCAATGCAATGGAGTTCGCAAACCGTTCTCCAATCACTTCCACCACAGGAAGGCGATACATCATGGAGGTACCCAAATCCCCTTGCAGTACTGCAGCTCCCCAATGAAGATAACGCTCGAGCAATGGCTGATTCAGTCCCCAATACTCGGCGATTTGTTCCCGCTGCTCCGGGCTCACGCGCATCATATCAGCACCAATATAAGCTTGAACCGGATCAATAGGAGAGTGGCTTAGAAGCAAGAATGAAATGAAACTGATAGCCACTAGCAGAAATACAAGCCGTAGGCTTTTCATCCATATAAATCTGATCATGCTCCGTATCATGGGGTATAAGGCTCCGTTCTCACTCTATTTCAACCATTTCCACTCTTCGATGTTGTCTGTCACCGGCCAGCCATGACCATGAGGATGAATTCTCTGTTTTCCGATATCAAGACCGTCTTTGACTAAATACAGATGATCGATATTCACAAGCCATGCCCATGGAGCATCCCCCAAGGCGCTTACACCTGTTGTTCCGTCCCACTGAGCTTTCTTCCAGTACTCCATCGCTTCTTCCTTGCTGGTTGCCTTCATAGCTTGAGTCATATATTTGTCGACCGTAGGGTTGCTGTAATATCCGGGGTTGAAAAGATCCTTCCCCATATACTTGCTGTTGTACAGATTATACATCTCGACCGGATCGTGACTCCCCCAGCCGAAAAGCACGGCATTGGAATGCATCATGGTTCTGATATCGTCCCAGCTCTTGCCTTCGACCTTAATTGAGATTCCAATTGCTTTCATATGATCCGCCACGGCGATCGCAAGAGATTGTCGCGTCACATCACTGGCCGGATAAACAAGAGTGAACTCTGCCTTCAAGGCCCCCTTTTCCACAATACCGTCACCATTAGAGTCCTTCCAACCGGCGTCTGCCAAGATGCTTCGGGCTCCGTCTAAATCAGCGTCCTTAATGATGCTTTTTGAATTCCACCATGGAAGGCCGTCATTGACGGTAAAAGCCGGTGTACCATGTCCCTCCAATACGCCTTTGACAAGGGCTTCGCGATCGATAGCTCTATTGATCGCTTGGCGAATGGCAATATCTGCAGTCACATCGTTACCTATTGGATATCCGTCTTTTGTTTTATTTCCGGAAGGAACTGTGGGGAATGCGATTCCCCGGTTATCGACAGTGCGCACAGCTTCAAGGCGCATACCTTCTACCGTCTGTTTGCTGAAAGCAGAAGGTATGTAAGATATATCTACCTTACCGGCCTTAGCTGCAGCAAAGGCCGCATCCTCGTTCAAAAATAAAAATATCAGCTTCTTAAAGAAAGGCTTAGCTCCGTAATATTCAGGATTTGCCTCAACAATCAGCTGCTGCCCTTTGTCCCATTGCACGAGCCGATAAGGTCCCGATCCGATCGGATTGGCCGCATAATTCGGACCGTGCGCGTGCTTCGGAACAATTCCTGTTGTGACTAAGCTATATACGAAAGTCGATTGCGCTTCCTTCAAAGTGAATTTTACGGTGAATTCTTCGGTGGCTTCCACGCTTTCCATGTTGGTCAGGTCGACCACGGAGCCGCTCTGCGCCGCGGTTTCGAAGGTATACTTCACATCTGCGGCAGTTAACGGCTTGCCATCAGAGAACTTTGCATCATTACGGAGCTTAACGGTCCATACCGTTCCGCTGCTGGTGATTTCGTAACCGGTTGCAAGGTCATTCACGATGCTCAGCTCATGATCCCGCTTTAATAGTGTGCTCTGGAAAATCGGCGCGCCGTAACGCCCCCATCCGGTGGTCGGATCAAAGCCTGTCTCCGGTTCAGATCCGATGGCCATCATGAGCTCTTCTTTAATTGCTTCTGAAGCTTCTGAACTCGGGTTCGCATCTGATGAACAGCCTGCAACAAGGCCAATCAAGACAATTGCTGCGACTAAAACCAAAATAACGCGAAAGGATTGCCGCTTCACTCTCTCCACTCCAAATCTAATTATCCTATTTTCGTAGCACGAATAATAGATATTGTAGCACAGTGATTTCTTCTCGTCACCTATCCAATGCATAAAAAAATACACTGCCTGAATTGAGTTCGGGCAGTGTATTGCGAACAACAAAACTATGGTTGGCCAACAACAGAAAGCCGTTCATTCCTTGAGCCTCCGCGCAAGCCGCTTCGGAGCAATACGCAAATAAGCTTCAACGATGAGATCATTCAGCTCCGCCCAGTCGAGCACTTCCGTAAGGCGCAGCGAAACCCAGCCGTGCTGCCCGATATAGGGCGTTTTGTAATAGCGGCCTTGCTGCAGAAGAATTTCCTGTGAAGCGTGATCCGTCTTGATCGCAATGGACCCTTCATGGTCATTCTCCCCTATCATGACAAAAGGCTTGTTGTTCACCCGAAACGAACTATGGCCGAACGAATCTACCTTCTCTTCTACCTCTAGCATACAAGCACACGTTTCCCTGACACGCTCAAGAACGTCCAATCCTTTGCCGGATTTCACCCTTTTGTCATGTTCCATAGAGTATTCCTCCGTTACCCCAAGATTTCCGTCAACACGATCATCACCAGCAGCCCGATGATGAAAGAGAAGGTCGCCATTCTCTCATAGCCGTGACCGTGGCTCTCCGGTATGAGCTCCTTATATACGATAAATAGCATAGCGCCACCTGCAAATGCAAGGCCGTACGGAATAAGTCCGGTTACATATGCAGTCAAATAGAACCCGATGATGCAGCTTGCAAACTCCAGCATCCCCGTAAAAAGTGCGAAAAAAATAGCCGTGCTTTTACGAGCCTTCTGCATGATGAGAAACAACGCGACCAAGAAGCCTTCCGGCGCATTCTGTAGACCCATCGATATAGCGACCAACGGTCCAAGCTCCTCCTGCTCACTCGCGTAGCTTACCCCAACGGAGAGCCCTTCGGGCAAATTGTGCAGCGTCATCGCCGTCAGAAACAGAATCGACTTGCGTTCAAGCGGTAATTTTCCAATGACCCGGCTTTCTCCGGCATGCACAAGATCAATGTGCGGCACCAGCTTTTCGAGCAGGGTCAGCGTCACGGTACCAAGCATTACACCTACGCAGAGAACAAGTAAGCCGGACATGGCCAAGGCGGTAGGGATCAGGCTGTACATGGAGGCGGATACCATGATGCCTGCGGTGAAAGCAAGTAAGGTATCCTTGGCTCGATGTGATAATTCTTTCATAAAAAGGACCGGAATCGCACCGAGCGCCGTTGCCAGCGACGATACGAAGCCTCCCCACAGCATAGCTTCCATATAAATCCTCCAAAAATGAACTCAGAATCGTATCAAGCTAACGCGATATAATAAACGAGAGCAGCGTTCAAGGCTAGAAGCAGCGGAATTCCATAGACAAAAGATCCATGCTTTGTCTTATGTCTCCATTTTCGCATGCCCATCCACATACCCAGTGCTCCACCCGCCGCGGCGATGATAAATAGCGTTCTCTCAGCTATTCTGCGGCCGCCTTTTTTAGCCTGCGCTTTATCGTATCCCATGATGACAAATGAGATCAGATTCAAGACGAGCAAATAGATGACCCATAGTTCCACTGCGTCTCCCCCTCTGTGGATTGTCTATTAATGTCCGCTCCCAGAAACATGTAAATATCATTACTCTTAGAAAGACGATATCTGCTCCGTGTCATCCTGTCAAGCCCTCATGGGAGTATGCCTGCTTGCTGAACGACGCAAAAACCGCCCTTCGGCGGTTTCAATTGTAGTGCATGTTTTCTTAATTACCGTTGCGGTGCTGTTTGGCCGGGAGCTTCTTATCCGGGTGCCCGTCTCCTTGATGCTTCCGGTTTATTTCGTCCTTCTTCTGGGTATCGTGCAGCTTCTCAACCCACTCATCGGTGCTCCCGCGCAAATCGTCCCTCATGACGCAGATCCCTCCTTTCTTTTTGCTTATTATTCCCATCCACTTCAAAACTATGGGTATTCATTTGAACCATTTTTTCATGCTGAAGGGCAGGGTGAGAGCAAATGTTTTGCAGACCGGCTTTTGCTTCCCTTCCTTATGGTAGTAAAGCGTCGCATTGATCTCGCCACCAAGCACAATAATAATGCTCGACAGATACAGCCACATCAGCAGCACGATAATGCCTCCAATACTGCCGTACGTTTTTGTATAATTGCCGAAATTATTAACATAGAAGGAGAATAACAACGATGTAACGACCCACCCAAAGGTGGCGAAAATGGCACCAGGCAAAACTTCTTTGACCGTCAACCTTAAATTCGGCGTAAAACGATACAGAAGGACAAACACAATCACCATAATCACCAGAGGTATAGCAAACTGGCCCACTCGCCAAAATGTATCGAAGCCATCTGAAGAAAGCGCAAACGTGTAGATCATTTCACCAATCACTCGGCCGAAAACCAGCATGATGAACGCGAACAAAATCACAATCGCCAAAATGACGGTGAACAAAATAGAGGTGCCGCGTACCTTCCAGAACGGACGGTTTTCCTCTTCATCATAAGCTTTATTCAAGGCCTTGATGACCGCATTGACCCCGTTTGAAGCGGACCAAAGGGTAGCCAACAAGCCGATGGAAAGCAGGGAACCGCTTTTTGACCCGTCAATTTCATTAAACACACTCATAATAAGCTGAATGGATAGGTCCGGCATGATTTGGGTCAGGCCCTCAATCCCGTCCTTCGTATTTAAATCGGTGAAACTAAGCACGGCAATAACAAAGATAAGGAACGGAAAAAAGGACAGGATCAAATAGTACGTCAACTGCGCGCCCATCGCAGGCACATCGTCATCCTGGAAACGGCAGTACAGGCTAAGCAGAAAGCCTGACAACCGGAGCCTCGGTTTCGTGCTTTTTCCCACATCGGGAGTCTTTCCCGTGCTGCCATAAGAGACTTGTCCCTTTTCGCCACGCTCCATTTTGGTCGACATTCCCCTTCCCCCTTTCCATTTAAACATCTAGTACTTAACCGTAGAACCCCGTCACTGAATCAATTCGGCCAAGATTTGGAGGCCTATTTATATGTACCGGTGATGGATTGCGTCAATTCGATTACCATATGCGCGAATCCGCATGCAATACGAGATGATCCGGACAAGCATCGAGCAGATAGATTAACCGGTGCTAGCGGACCGGCCCTTGAAGCGGCTTACATCGTAACGATTCCATTGCCGGATGGCTCAAAGACAAGAACATCCGGCGAATGCTGGAATGCGTACATTACTTTGTAAACAGACCCATTAGTCTTCCTCAAACTCTTTAACATAAGACAGCCTCATCAGATCAATAAAGGAAAACAATAAGAGGACGGCGGAGCTGTAGAACAAATAAGCACTCTGTGTGGACATCGATATAATGGAGACGGAAATCACCAGCCCAATAACGACCATGGACCATAAAATACGTTTATTCACACCTTTGAGCTTCACATCGGCCCGGGGATGATTCGGGACGAAGGAAAAACCAAATCTGAAACTCTTCATCAGCCGTATGAGGGCGGCGCAGATGATTACCGAGACGATTTGAACTCGGTGAGCCCCATCGCTTGTTCCTGACTGCGAATCGGAAAACGAGAACATCCCGAGCTGGTTAGCCGCCAGTATAATGACACTTTGAAGCAAGGCATACAAAATCGATCCAGACATCACCATGAGGGCCGAATAAAACCATCGTACCCCGAACATGTAGTGAACATACAGAAACATTAAACTCCACTGAACAGGGATATCGAGCCTGGGAAGCTGAAACTTAACCCTCATAATGTAAGAAAGAGTGGAAAGCATGAGACTGAATAGACCGATCATGATATAATCAGGCTTATGCTTATATCGGTGCATGGTCATCGTGAGAAAAAATACAGTGCACGTTTCCAGTGTCGACAGAATGATAGAGATGACAAAATCCAATTGTCCTCCCTCCTTACCTAAATAAACGGAATGTCTTCCATTCTACCACAATTACTCTTTTATGGAATGCTTTGTTAGCCGTTTATTTACTTCATTCACTTCGATGTCTTCATGATTGCCCAAACATACTACTTCGAAATAACGCATAAAAAAACAGACCCTTCAAAGGGTCTGCCGATATTTATCCATGAAGTTCGAAACGGTTACCGTTTCAGAACTTTTGTCCAAAAGCCTCCGTGGAATGTCCTTGGTTCATAAGAAATAACGAACGCTTTGGGGGCGATTTGTTGAATGAGCTTCATCAGATTTTTCTCCTGATTCCGTTTGGTGAGCACCTGCATGACCAACCGCGGGCCGTCACGTCCTTCCGCCAGCCAGCTCGTCACCCCGTAACCCTTCTCCCTCAGCGTGATCGGAAGGGAGTTGGCTTCGTGATCAACGACAATCTGCAGCGTAGTGTACCCAAGCGCCAACCATTCTTCAATCTTAATGCCAAGCCACACTCCAGCACCCCAACCAAGACAATATGCGACCAAATTGATCGGTTCATCGATATTGTTCAGCACAATATTTAACGCCATTAAATAGATAAACACTTCCGCCATGCTGATCAAAGTAGCCAAGACTCTTCTTGCTTTCATAACAAGAATAATACGGATCGTAAAAAGAGATACATACACAACATTCATCAGCACAATGGTGATCACGACTTCGAGTCCGTTCATGCGGCAAGCCTCCTTTCCTGTCGCCTGATGTACGGAAAACTGATGGAGTTCTCGTCCAGTACAGACTCTCCCATTGTGAATTAATATGGTTGAAATTTCAACCCTGCTTAACTAGTAATTCTTACCCTGCTTTCACGCGAAATAAACAAACTAATTGAACATATTCCGAACAAATGAGTTAATTCATAGATCAGGCCTGATAATGGTATATAATGAGATTTGAATAGGAGGTGTATCATATATGACATTGAAAACGCCTTTAGGGCGCCTTCGTCTCATCGCTTTGTATGAAGGAATATCTTATCTAGTGCTTCTCTTAATCGCGATGCCGCTCAAATATTTCGCCGATCTTCCGATGGCTGTGAGCATCGTAGGGGCATTGCACGGCCTGCTTTTTGTTCTTTTTCTCATCGCGGTTGCCCATGTGATGTTCGTTCACCGATGGTCGGTATTACGAGGGATCGGCGCTTTGATCGCATCGCTCGTACCGTTTGGCACATTTGTGCTCGATGTGCAATTAAAGCGGGATCAGCTTCGGTAACTCCACCCCCCCATTCCCGCGGGTCCATCTTTTGTTATCCTTGTTCGCGCGGCGCATCTTGTTTCTCCAATAAGAGGATAAGATGCTCCAACGCTTCAAGCTCGTCTTTTCCTTTCGTTTGAACCGTCAGTTTCGTACCTCTGCGAATGGGAAGCAGCAGCATGCCCAACACGCTTTTGGCATCCAATTGAAGGTTCAGGTTTTCATATTTGAACATGACATCCGAACTGAACAGGCTGGCTTGATGGGATATCATCTGCAGCTCCTGCGCCTCCAGATCTCTACGAACAGTTATTTCACATACTTTCATCTGCTGCACCAGTCCTCTCGTTTATAAATTTACTTTATCATAATTTATCCCGTAAGCGTTTGCAAGAATCTTTTTACAGGTCCAGAAGACCCGTTAATTGATCTAAACTGCATTTATTTTTTCCAGCAGCCATAATCCGATACAGTCCGTCGTCTTGTCCAGATTGGATTTTCCATCCTCCGAAACAAAAGGATCGTTTCGTCTGAAATAATCCGCATGTCCTCCGATCAAAGAGAGGGAAACACGGTAAGCAGGCGCATACTTTTCGGAATTCCAGCGCCAGCCCCGGCCTGCTTTTTCCCAGCCTCCCCAACTGCCCATACGCGTAACCGGGTCCGTCCGTCGGCCATGCTCTCCGAACCTGATGTATAGCGCTTGCGTCCGATCTTCAGGAATGAGTGCACACTTGGGAGAGCCGATTTGAACGATATAGTGCCTTGGGTCATGAACGTTATCCTGCAGCAGAATGCGCGACGCATGCGCGGCCGCCACGCCTCCCCCACTGTGACCGATAAAGACGCGAATGACGCCGGATGCCGCAAAACCGTTACTGAGCCCTGCCGCTGCTCTACGGCCTCCTATGGAACGAGAGTAACGGTTGGGACCAAGCCCAGTATCATGGATAATCTCAACGATTTGGGCGGCCGTCTTACGATTCCAATCCCCGTAAGGAAACAGGAGCTGCGAGTTCACGTCCCAACCCTCCTGCATCATCCGCCGGCTAAGCTCACAACAGAAGTCTTCCAAGAAATTCGGTGAGGTAGCCATCCCGCTCATGCAATAGAGCTCCAGCTTGCTACTAGGATTGCTTATCATTCTGAACACCCGCAATACGTTCCATCAAGCTCGGATGGGTTGACCGGAACAGCTTTACCAGCAGCGGCGGATTCATTTCGCTAAGAGAAGATATGGCGAGCTTCTGGTACATCGTCACCGCTCCTTCTGTGTTGCCAATGAGACGAATCGCATAATCATCGGCTGACCGCTCCGCTTGTCTGGATACAAAATTGGCCGCGGGAGTGAACGCAAAGTTAAGTAGAGAGATGATAAGCAAAAGAACCGGAAGCGAGGCCACATCACCTGCTTTACGAATGCCCCATGCCGGACCCCACCGTCGAAGGACCGCTTTATAGAGCTTACTGCCGAACCAAAGCAGGAAGAATGAGGAGGCGACTGCGCCAAAGGCGCTCCATTCCAAATGACGCATGACATAATGCCCCATCTCATGAGCCATGATCAGCAAAGTCTCATTCTCATCAAGCTTCTGAAGCGTCGTATCCCACAGAACGATCCGCAAACTGGTGCCGATGCCATTGACATAAGCGTTCAGCGCATTCGTCTTTTCCGACACATTCACCTCATACACCCGGTCTGCTGGAATATCGGCTTTGTCCGCCAGAGCCAATATTCGCTGCTCAAGCTGCGGGTTCGAAAGACGGGAAAACTCGTTATACAACGGATCGATGACGACAGGCTGAATATACATCATAATCAGGATGAAAGGAACGGATACTACCCACAGCCTCAGCCACCAGCGGCCCCCGCGGCGAATGAACCAGAAGGCTACAGATGAGACAATCGTCAGTATCACCAAATCGATCGCAAATGTTACCGCATGGTCCCTGATCCAACTCCAGACCGGTTGAGTCGATATGCCATAGTGACGGGCCAGAGCGTAACTGATCAATCGAAGCGGCAGCAAAGCGGCATAAGATACAAGGCTCAGCAGCAGCACGAAAACGGGAAAACGGACGAAGCCCGACCATGAGGCTTGCGCCAGTTTATCCTGCCACCGTCCCGCGGTTCCAGTGAACAACAGCACGAGATAAATCGCCCATTCCCAGGGATAACGAACGAAAAAGATCCAGTTGCGCAGCGCGGAATAAATCACACTCTGCTGCAGCTGCGTATCCGTCAAGAACGTGGCAGGATCAGCCGCAGTTCCTTTGAAGAAATCCGGGATCGGATCAATGGAGGCAAGCCATAAATACAAACCTATCGCAACGGCATACAGTGCGAACAACCCAAAAAATATAGTCAACAACTTGGATTTAGATCCCATGACGTCTCCTCTTATCCATAATTATCCTAATTATATCGCTCTCTGAAGGAAAAGCCTAATCCCGAGGAAACATTAATGCAAAGATTTTGCCCGACCAAGGTCTAGTCGAACCAACCACCCTCAGACGGTTTTCACCAAGCCCTGAATCCTTTACAATAAAAGCATAGACAACCTAAAAGGACTGGTGAACGACTATGAAATGGAACGTAAAAAGTGTGAGCGGTGCCGTTATGATCGTAATCGGGGTTTGGGGTTTAATTTCCTGGGGCGGACTGGCCGGATTATTCTCTTACTTGATTGCTCTGGTGATGCTCCGGTTTGGCTATAAGCTGTGGGTTGAGGCGGACTCGACATTGAAGAAAATATGCAGCGGGCTGGTGATCGCCGCCGGAGTCGGGCTGATGCTGTATTGGCTCCCGATGCTGCTCAATATGGTGATCGCCGCCGCATTAATCTATTTCGGCTGGAGGCTTCTCCGAAGTGGTCAATCGCATTCCAACATATATCGCTATTAAAGCAGGAAAGAGCCGCTCCGTGAAAATCGGAGCGGCTCTTTGTGCATTTCGTACCGAATAATGTAAAACTTAAAGGGTCTTTGATGAGCATAGGCTTTCGTACATACAAATGTATATCAGGCTTGGCTGCGCGGCTTAGCACGATGAGTCGGTTCGGCGACGAGTGGATCATCCGGCCAATAGTGCTTAGGATACCTGCCTTTCAAATCTTTCTTTATCTCAAAATAAGCCTCACGCCAAAAGCTGGCCAAGTCTCTCGTCACTTGCACCGGACGCTGCGCTGGAGACAGCAGGTGAAGTACGAGCGGCACCTTGCCTCCTGCGATACGCGGCGTCTCCCGAAGCCCAAAAAGTTCCTGCAGGCGTACAGCAAGCACCGGGGCATCGGGGTCGCTATAATCGACGGGTATGCGTGATCCGCTAGGCACCACAATATGCGTTGGCACACCCTCCTCCAATGCTTGTCGCCGCGACCACGACAGCATGGATTCAAGCGCTTCTGTTAGTTTCAACCGCTGGAGATCGTCGCGGCTCCTCATCCCATACACATGCGGAGCAAGCCATAAGTGCAGCGTAGAAATTAGCCCGGCGTCCGATACATCTGGCCACTCGGGAGCATACCGATGCATGTAACGCATACGCTGCCGGAGCTGCTTGGAGGCTTTACTCCATGGAAGAATAGTTAAGCCTTCTTCTGTTATTCCAGCAAGCAGTGTCTGCAGTACCTCATCCAGATCCGGGTTCGACATAGGCGTATCCCGCAGAACAAGCGAGCCGAGCCGCTCACGCCGCCTAGCCCTAACGGCTTGAGACCCGCGGTCCCAGCTGACGACGTCTTCTGTTACGATGCGCTCTGCATTATGCCTGTATAATTGTTCCGCATCCAACGGAGCTGCCAATTGAATTCGGCTCTCTGCTCCTTGGTCATCGAGCTCGGCCGCAACCAAATATGGGGCATAAGCTAAAGACTGCAGTTGTCCGAAGGCCGCCCCCCGTCCGCTGCTCAGTACATACCGTCCGCCGCCTCTGCTTTGTGCGATTCGATCGGGGTAAGCATAAGCGAGCAGCCATCCGCAGGAATCAATGTCCTCCACCTTCTCTTGAATCTGCGGTATTCTCAGTGACTGCTTCCATTGCTTCGCTTCCGTCCTCACGCGTTGCCTGATAGAGGAATCCGCCGAATAACCGACCGGAAGCTCATCTGGGTGAAGCAAAGCTTCCACACGCAGCCTAAGGTCTGATTCGGGGGCTCCGCCAGCAAAGCGAAGCATATCCCGCTCGCTCAACAGCGCTGCCAGATCGCATGCCAGCCCCCCGCAGCCCAGAGGCAGCGCTTGAAGCACCATATGCGCTAACCGGGGCGTCATCCCGAGCTCAGCCATGCGGCGCCCATGAGCGGTAATGGCTCCTGCTGTATCAAGTGCCCCAAGCTGCATGAGCAGCTCCCGGCCCTGCGAATATGCTGCAGCCGGAGGCGGATTCAGCCAGGCCAGCTTGACCGGATCGGTCACGCCCCAAGCGGCAAGCTCAAGTGCCAGCGGTGCCAGATCCGCTTCTAAGATCTCCGGCGTCGAATAGGGTGCAAGATTCCTCTCTTCCTGCTCTGTCCAAAGCCGGAAGCACAGACCGGGCGCCAAACGTCCGGCCCGGCCTCGCCGTTGATCCGCCGAAGCGCGAGATACGGGGACGGTCTCCAGCCGGGTCATCCCTGTTCTCGGCGAGAATCGCGGCACCCTCATTAGCCCGCTATCTACAACAATCCGTACCCCTTCGACTGTAAGACTGGATTCGGCGATGGATGTCGCCAGTACAATCTTGCGTTCGCCTGTGGCGCTTGGCCCGACCGCCCGATCCTGCGCTTCCTGCGGCATTTGACCATACAGCGGCGCCACCCGGACGTTAGCCCCCAAGCTCGAGCCGGCAAGCAACCCTTCCACACGCCGAATCTCCCCGGCACCCGGCAGAAAGACCAGAATATCTCCTTCCCCTGCCGACAGCGCATCGATGATTTGCCTTACCACCAATGGTTCAATACGTCCTTCCGGCGGTCGGCTCAAATATCGTGTCTCCACGGGAAAGCTGCGGCCTTCACTTACTACCACTGGAGCATCGTTCAGCAGCCCAGCAACTGGTGAGGCATCCAATGTGGCGGACATGACCAACAATCGTAAATCCTCCCGAAGAACAGCTTGGGCCTCCAGACATAGCGCAAGTCCCAGATCCGCCTGGAGACTGCGTTCATGATACTCATCAAAAATAACGAGCCCCACATCCTCGAGTGCCGGATCGCATTGCAGCAACCGGGTCAGTACCCCTTCGGTCATCACTTCGATCCGGGTTTTTGCGCTGACTTTCGTATCCGAGCGCACCCGGTAACCTACAGTCTCCCCGACCTGTTCGCCGAGCAACGCAGCCATAAAGCGTGCGGCAGCCCTTGCAGCCAAACGTCGGGGCTCCAGCATAACGATCTTCCGATCCTCCAGCCACGGCTCGGAAAACAGCTCAAGCGGAACACGGGTCGTTTTCCCTGCTCCCGGCGCTGCAATCAGTACCGCGTTGTTATGCGTTCTGAGCTTGTCCTTTAATTCCGGCAGGACAGATTCAACAGGAAGCTTCAACAATGAACATCACTCCGATTTCCAACAATTCATCCTTCATTGTACCATATGCGGGAACAAGAAAACCTTCTTATTGATGTCCTCTGAGAATCTGTTCCCAGCCTTAGCAAAAGAAATAAAGCCCCGAACTGCCGGGGCTTGTGTCAGGTTTAATGAAAGAAAGCAATACCGAGAAGGCCGGACATAGCGATTACAGCGAGCGGGTGCACCCGGTATTTCAGCAGCGCGACGATACATAGCGCAATGATGATCAAAGTGCCGGCCGTATGCCAGGAAAGCAGACCAAAACCCCCGTTCGGTATTCCGAAATGAATCGCTGCATATACGATCATCCCCGTCACTACAGGCTTTAACCCATAGAACGTCGCTTGTACCCAATTCGCCTTTTGTACTTTATAATAAAAGGCCGAAATCACGATGATCAGGATTAGCGAAGGCAGCACCATTCCTAAAGTAGAAAGCACCGCTCCGCCGATACCTGCCGTTTTATAGCCTATTAAAGTCGCAATATTCGTAACAATAGGCCCTGGTGACATCCCCGCAAGGGCAACCAGGTCATTAAACTCCTGTTGGGAGATCCAGCCATGCTGCAGCACCTCATGACGAATAACCGGAATCATGGCGTAGCCCCCGCCGAACGACACGAACCCAATTTGCAAGAAAACAAAAAACAAGCTCATCAGCATATGGAACACCCCGAATCATCAAATCCCGTCAGCTATATAATAGTCTGAATATTTATAGCTCGTAGATGTCGTAGCTGCTGCAAGCTCGTTATTGAAGCTCACAACAACCCCAAGTTTATTTTTTATAAGAATAAGCAAATGCCCGATAACCAATCCGACAACAATGAGTGCAATAGGGGAAAAATGAAACACCAGAAGCAGCACAACCGTACTCGCTGCCGTGGCCAATGTCGTTCGATCCACCACGGATGTTTTGCCCATGTTGTAGGCCGATATAAGAATGAGCGCTGCAATCGCGCCTTGAATGCCTTGAAACGCCGCAGTGACTTTCGGATGGCCAACAACTTGACTGAAGCCGAGGCTCAGTAAGAACACAATGACGAATGTCGGCAGTGTAATCCCGGCTACCGCCGCCGCCGCACCTGGAATTCCCGCCAATCGATACCCGATGAATGAGGCAGCATTGACCCCGATTCCTCCCGGTGCCGATCCGGCTACAGACAAAACCCCGCTCATCTCATCGTGTGTAATCCACTGCTGCTTATCCACTACTTCCCTCTCAATGGCAGGAATCATCGCGTATCCGCCGCCGAAGGTGACAGGGCCGATTTTAAAAAATGTCCAAAAAATGCTCGCCCATTGCTTAAATGAATTTTTCCGGCTTTTCACGTGACTCCCCCCGTTTCCTATAATATTACTTCTATTATACCTGACTTTATTCCATTTTGAAATAATGATTTTGACCATTTTTGTATGAATCCCAATAATACACTCTTTTTCTCTATTATCTTTCAATAAAAATAATTTTCAATCTGTTAAATATACAAGTTTTATTCACAATGGATTAATGTTGGTAAAACAGATCAGAATACACTGAATTCATAAGAAACAGAAAAAGACCCGGCTCCAATGGGCGAGTCTTTGATTCCATGTGTTATTCTACCAATCCGGCGGCTCATAGCCGAGACCACTCCCGGTAGATCCCCAAAACCTATGGGTATGCCGCTTCAGCCGTGTCACCGTGACATAAAAGCCCCCCTTAAACTCGAACGGCTCATCATCGACCACTCCGTCAATGACGTGATAATGCGAACCATCCGGCAATGGGATCGCGGGACCCGTCGTACTTAGAAAACGGTGAAAGTGTCCGGCAGCCATAGCGGTATGACCTTGATATGTGTGTACATGCCGATCCGTTGCGCTGCCGTTAACCGGATACGTGAATAATTCAATAAGATGCGTATGACCCATTTCAGGTACAGACCAGTTACGGAACATATGCGCATGAGAAGGCGGCCTTGCCGGGAAGAAAGGCACCGAAGCGCAAGGATACGACGCAAAAGCGTCTGGTTCTTTGCTCATTTGCTCTTCTTGCCTGCAATCCAGAAAGCTAGAATCACCAGAGGAATTAAAATAAACCATGGAATGTTAATCGTGCTTTGTGTGATCCATGCAAAAACAAAAACGACAACCATCTACCGAACGTTTCCATCAGCGAATCCCACCTGCCTCCCGTTACTTACGTTCCTTATGACGTCATTGTACGCGGGAAGAATGCAAACTATATCTATTTAGGCTTAATGATTTGCTTGACTCGCCCGATTAGTCCGTTTCTAAGCCTCACCTTGATGCCATGAGGATGTGTCGCTGAGTTTGTGAGCAGATCCTTCACGATACCGCGAGTGAGCCTGCCGGTTCGCTGATCCTGCTTCAGAACAATATCCACTTCCACACCGGGCGCAATGTCTTTACGATTCCGTCCGTCCATGTTTATTGAGCCTCTGGCAGAACAAGCCAGCCTTTAAAAATGGCATAATAAAAGATGGCCGCGCTGATCAATCCAAGAACGGTGAAAATGTATCCATTGGTTGTTCTTTTCTGAAAAAACAAAACAAAGGCTGCGCTAAAAAACGAACCCATAACAATCAAGCACAGTAGTAGAATAATAGTAGCCATGTTGCTGATAGACCCCTTTCGGTTACGTATAGCTAATTGATGCTTTTGTCTATCAAAATACCACAAAACGACAAGAAAAAACACTCCGTCCCATGATATTCGATGACAAATTTATGAAGAAGGAGAGGACGTTCTGCAAACGTCCTCTCCTTCTCACGCCCTACTTCTTAGTCGACAGCCACTCAGCCAGTGCAGCGATCTCGTTATCTTCCAGCGTATTTTTATATGCCGGCATCCCAGCGCCGCCGTTCTCGATTTTAGCCACGATTTGATCCTTACTCAGCCTGGCTCCGACTTTCTGCAGATTCGGACCCGATCCCCCCGTCAGGTCGGCGCCATGACAGGTGACACAGTTGCTCCTGTATATCGCTTCCGCATTCACCGTACCTCCTCCATCAGCCGCTTGAGGCGGTTTGGCGGCCTCATCGCTGCTGCCTCCACCACAAGCCGTGAGACCCACAGCGATCGCCAAACCGATGGCAATGATCCCCCATTTTCGTTCCATATGAATACCTCCTTTGCCTATCTATCGGAGCATACGCACAGATGTCCGTCAGGACAAGCCAAACATACGCTGGGTTTAGTTTCTTCGGTTTATGGGTCGTCTTATACATTGAATTTCAATGTTGTCTTTCGCGCCATCATAGAATAAGGACCCGGCTAATAAAACCCGGGCCCTTATTCTATGTATGATGATGATTCTTCGAATCGTTTGTTCCATGCTCATCTACGTAAGTAACGGACAGCTCAGCGTACAATACACCTTTTTGTACTTGTATTTTTTGCTTAAGCTCTCTTAGCTCAGAAAGATTACCGCGGACAGCAATAATTTCAAGACATTGATCGTGGTTCAGATGGACATGCATCGTAGAAATAATATGATGATGATAATCATGCTGCAGTTCCATCAGATACAGCGGGAGATCTGTCATATGATGATCATATACCATCACGATCGTTCCCGCCACAAGCTGGTCTCCCGGCAAGCCTCCTGGCTCAAGCAGCACTCTTCTCACTAAATCCCGAATCGCCTCGGATCGGTTAGTGTAGCCTTGTTCAGTAATATACTGGTCAAACTGCTTGACCAGTTCTTCCGGCATGGACACGCCGAACCTGGTTAAGATGTCTTTCTCCACCGCCATTCACCTCATTCAATCACGCTTGTCGATATATTGTATCACAACTCCCCGACAAGATGAATTCCGAAGGTGTACTTCCTACTTTCGCCAAAAGACCCGTCAGCCTTCGAGCAGAATGGTCTAAGGGTCTCGTTTATTTTATTTCTCCACTTCATAATGCAGGTCATTCAGCTCTTCCAACAACTGCTGCTTCTCCGTATCTGTGAGTACGGAATGGGCATTGATTTCATCAATCAGTGCCTTCAGCTCAGCTTCATTTTGAGGATGTATCGTAAATTTGACGAGGTCCACTTCGCAAGCCTCCTTCTGTACCTTTTTTTGATGTAAAAGAAGGATGTCCGCTTTTCCCGCAAATTATGCTTTCCTTTCCGACACGACCATCTTAAGTCCGTACTTCGGCCTGAGCGTCACGAGAGGCTCCAGCTCCACAAGGCGGTGATCAGGCGCCATACGCAGTTGATAACGGGTTCCGATCGTTGCTAGAAGCAGCGTTGCTTCCATCAGAGCAAAATGATTCCCGATACACACCCGGGGGCCTCCACCAAACGGAAAATAGGCGAACGCAGGGATTTGCTTGAGCATATCTCCCGCAAAGCGTTCAGGCAAAAAACGTTCCGCCTGCTCATAATATTTCGGATTTCGATGCATCACAAATTGACTCATCATCAGCGTGTCCCCCGGCGTGTACGTGCGACCGCCAATCTCAACCTCCTCGTACACTTCACGGTTCACGGCCCATACGGCTGGATATATACGCATAGACTCCCAGACAATCTGCTGGGTATACTCCAGTCGATTCAAATCATCATGCGTGGGCTTGCGCCCGCCTAATACACGGTCCAGCTCCTCATGAAATTTCTTCTCCGTTTCCGGATGCTGAGACAGCAAATACCATGTCCAGGACAGCGTGTTCGCCGTCGTTTCATGACCTGCAAGGAAAATGGTCATCACCTCATCCCGTACCTGCTTATTGCTCATCCCCGTTCCTGTCTCTTCATCACGAGCATCAAGCAGCATGGATAGCAGATCTCCTCTGCCCGGTTCGGGATGCTTCCTTCGCTGGTCTATGATGCCGAAGATCACCTCATCCAGCGTTTTGGCCGCTTGCTTGAATTCCACGTTGCTTCGGGTTGGTATCATGTCGGGAATATCGAATATGGAAGACGCTTTATGGGTTACATATTTCATACCCACTTCTATGGCATGACCGATCTCTTCCACTCCGCTGGTGATACTTGTCCCAAACATGGTGTGCGTGATAATATCTAGCGTCAACTGCATCATATCGTCTGTAACGATACGCGTCTCACCAAGGCTCCAGCTCTGCAGCATTCGATCCGTATAGTCCACCATAACCTCCGCATAACGTCCAATTCGATCCTTGCGAAAGGAAGGCTGTAGCAACCTGCGCTGCAGCATATGCGCTTCGCCTTCGCTCGTGAGAATCCCTTCGCCCACAACCGCTTTGGCCGTTTGCAAGCCTTTCGCCTTGCGAAAGGCGTTCTGCTTTGTTACTAATACCTCTTTTATATACTCAGGATCGCTGATCAAATATACATGACGGGACGGTCCAAAACGAATATGCACCACATCTCCGTATTCCCGCTGCGCTTTAACGAGAAAACCTAGCGGATCCTTGCGAAACGCGAGCAAATTACCCGAGATCGGCAGCCCCTTGGGTCCTGGTATATTCACTGTACTGGACATCTCGCATTCCTCCTATTGGTTATCTCGATAGTATCCAATTTCAATCCCCATCATATACCAATTTCTGAAAATAAAAAGACCGACCTGCATCCCTCATCGGTTTGCACATCGGTCTTATGTTGAACTCACTATTAAAATTAATCACTGCAGGTGGAACTGGTAACCGTTCCTCGCTCAACCGTGATCGTCTCCGAGATCGTATCGCGAATCACTGTCATCACTAGCTGCAGCAGATAGTTGATGTCCTCCTGAGACTGCTTGAACTCACTTACGATTGGAATCGCATCAAGCTCCTCCTGAAGAGCTTCGATTTCTTTCTCAATCTTGTCCACCATTTTCTGATTCTGGAAGGACTCAAACGCTACGATTTCTTTTTGCTTCTTCTTAATCGCGCTAATCAGCGTCTGGATATGGTTGTTATTCGCAATCTGCTTCTCAGCTTTTTGAAAAAACTGAACCTCGTTCGAGGTAGACAAGAGACCTGCAAGCTCCTTCGCTTTCGCCATAATATCCTCACGGACAATTAAATCCTTGTTGTAGTACAATTCCATACCGCAATCCGTATATTTTTGCTCCGCCATACGCGTCACACGCCCCTAACCTTTAACTTATTGTACTACCGCTTCTTGTACCCAATCGCCTTTAATATAGAACGTCGGGGTATCTGTAATCTTCACATTCACAAACTTTCCGATTAACTCCTTCGGCCCTTCAAAATGCACAAGCTTGTTTGTACGCGAGCGTCCAGCCAATACGTCGGCATTGTTTTTACTTTCACCTTCGACCAATACTTCGACCGTTTGACCTTTTAGGCTCTCGTTGCTGGCCTTACTATATTCTTTAAGGACATCGTTTAGGCGGTATAAACGTTCTTTTTTCGTTTGAAGAGGAACGTTATCTTCCATATCCGCAGCCGGAGTACCATCCCTAGGAGAATAAATGAACGTATATGCGCTGTCGAATCCAACCTCACGCACTAGCGCAATCGTTTCTTCGAACTGTTCCTCGGTTTCACCGGGGAAACCTACGATAATGTCCGTCGACAAGATAACATCAGGAATTGCTTCCTTGATTTTGCTGACCAGCTCCAAATAATGCTCACGCGTATATTTGCGGCTCATCCGCTTTAAAATTTCGTTGCTCCCCGATTGGACCGGAAGATGAATGTGCTCCATCAGGTTGCCCTTCTTCGCCAGTACCTCGATCAGGTGGTCGTCAAAATCACGGGGATGCGATGTGGTGAACCTGACCCTCGGGATATCGATTTTACGGATATCATCCATCAGATCTCCGAAACGGTAATCGGAATCTTCAAAATCTTTGCCGTACGCGTTCACGTTCTGGCCGATCAGCATAATCTCCTTAAAGCCCTGCCGCGCCAAATCCCTCACTTCAGCAATAACGTCCTCCGGACGGCGGCTTCGTTCCTTTCCGCGCGTATAAGGCACGATACAGTACGTACAGAACTTGTCACAGCCGTACATGATGTTCACCCAAGCTTTGATTCCTTCACGCTTTTTGGGCAGGTTCTCGATGATATCGCCTTCCTTGGACCATACCTCAATAACCATTTCTTTACTGAACATAGCTTCTTTCACAAGAACTGGCAGCCGGTGAATGTTGTGTGTACCGAAAATCAGATCGACGAACGGATGCTTCTTCAGAATGCGGTTTACCACAGATTCCTCTTGAGACATACAGCCGCACACGCCGAGAATAAGCGACGGCTTCTCCGTCTTCAGATGCTTCAAGTGTCCGAGCTCACCGAAAACTTTATCCTCCGCATTCTCCCGTACGGCGCACGTATTAAGAAGAATGATGTCCGCTTGCCTACGATCTTCTGTCGTCTGATAGCCCATCTGCTCAAGCAAGCCCTTGATCGTCTCCGTATCATGCTCGTTCATTTGGCAGCCGTAGGTTTGGATCAAATAATACTTGTCCTTCCCGAGCTCACGCAGTTCCTCTGGAATGTTAAAATCGTAATGAACCTCAATATCTTCCTTCCCTCTTTTTTTGGCGTCCGTAAGAGAAGGAGGCTGAAAATATATCGAATAATCTTTCTCGGATTTTGGTTTTGTCGTCATGTACTTCATTTCCTCCTGAATTGCATTTTGCCGCGAAGATCATACCCTTTATTATATCACTAGTACGGCATGCATTTCAAAAGAATTCTCTATCTCCTACGATACTATGAAACCTACAACTCCGTTTTTCACACCCGCTGCATTGGCTTCGTCCGTATCGATATGCATGTCCAGAGCATATTGATCGGACACACGGGCCACAACCTGTTCGAAGGTAACCGCTCTTTCCCCTTCAACCCGGACGGTTAGCTTTTGTTTGTCTGATATACCCCACCTGGCAGCATCGTCTATATGAAAATGAATGTGCCTAGCCGCAACAATAACGCCTTCCTCCAGCTCGACCTCACCGGCGGGTCCCACGACTCTGATTCCCGGCGTCCCCTGAATATGACCCGATTCCCTTACAGGCGGGTCAATTCCCAATGTGAACGCATCAGTTCTCGATATTTCCAACTGCGATTGACTGCGGGCCGGGCCAAGAATACGGACCTTTTCGAACTGACCTTTGGAGGCAATGACGGTCACCGTTTCTTTTGCTGCGAACTGCCCTGGCTGCGATAGCTCTTTCAACACTTGTAATTGATAATCCGGTCCGAATAAGATCCGGATGTGCTCCTTCGATAAATGAATATGTCTTGCGGATACACCGATCGGTACCTGCTTCATAGCCACACGCTCCTTTTTCTTCCACATACACTTCTCTTCACATTATACCCAACCCATATGAAAAAAGCATACGGCTGTCGCCGTATGCTTTAATAAAGTTCGTATAATTATTTGAATTCAGCCACCAATTTTTCAAAATCTTGCTCGCTGAGCTTCAAATCTTGCTTGGAAAGCCCTTCTGGCTTGAAGCCAGCAACCATATCTTCATAGCTCTTCTTGGACTTGTCTTGATAGATCAAACCAGTAACCAAGCTGTTTGTTTCCATAATCTTGGTCATTGCAGCAAGGCGGTTAGACGAATCGTATTCTGGAGTTTCTTCCAGATCAACGATATGCTCTTTAAACCACTCATATGTGTTTACTTTATTGAACGTTACGCAAGGGCTGAACACGTTGATGAAGGAGAAACCTTCGTGTTTCATGCCTTCTTCGATCAAAGAAGTCAACTGCTTCAGGTTACTCGAGAACGATTGAGCTACGAATGTAGCGCCAGCAGCCAGAGCCACTTCCAGCGGAGACAGCGCGGACTCGATCGAACCGGAAGGCGTTGATTTTGTCTTGAAGCCCTCTGCACTACGCGGAGATGTTTGGCCTTTAGTCAAGCCGTAAATTTGGTTATCCATGACAATGTACGTAATGTTGATGTTCCGGCGAATTGCATGAACCGTATGACCCATACCAATCGCGAAGCCGTCCCCGTCGCCGCCTGCTGCGATAACCGTCAATTCACGGTTAGCCATCTTCAAGCCTTGTGCGATAGGAAGCGAACGTCCATGAACACCATGGAATCCATAAGCGTTAATGTAACCGGAGATCCGACCGGAGCAGCCTATCCCTGAGACAACGGCAAGCTGTTCCGGTTCCAGACCGACATTGGCGGACGCTCTTTGAATCGCCGCTTGTACGGAGAAGTCACCGCAGCCCGGGCACCAGTTCGGTTTGATATTATTGCGGAAATCTTTTAACGTTGCCATACAAGGTTCAACTCCTGACAGTATTTTGTGATTTCAGCCGGCAAGAAAGGATTGCCGTCATATTTCAGCATACTTTTGATTTTATCGGCATAGCCTACGTTAAGTTTGATCAAGGAAGCGAGTTGACCCGTTGCGTTGTTTTCAACTACAACGACGGTTTTCGCTTTTTCAAGGTAAGGCTGCAGCTCTTCAGCAGGGAACGGATGCAGCAGGCGAACCGTGACGTGATTCGAAGTGATACCTTTATCGTTCAAACGACCTCTAGCTTCGTCAATCGTTCCACCGATGGATCCCATTCCAATGATGAGCAGGTCCGGATTTTCGTGAGGAGCGTCGGCTTTGATCGGATCGGTCACTTTCACGTGCTTCATTTTACCCATCCGTTTGTCCATCATCTTCTTACGGTTTACTGGGCTCTCGGACGGACGGCCATCTTCAGCATGCTCTACGCCGGTCACATGGTGGATACCGTACTTTTGTCCCGGCACCGCACGAGGTGAAATCCCGTTCTCGTTCTCTGCAAAAGCATAGCGTTTGAACATTTGGTTCTCTTCAAGCTGCGGCAGATCGCCCGAGTTTAGTGTGCCGCGGTTGATTTGAATTCTATTGTAGTCGAGATGCTCGCTCGTTTGTTTACCCAAGGACAACTGCAGATCTGTCAGCAGAATAACAGGGCATTGGTACATTTCAGCCAAGTTGAACGCCTCAATCGTATCATAGAAGCATTCTTCGATAGTCGATGGCGACAATACAATCTTTGGAATCTCACCGTGCGTACCGTGGATCATGGCCAGTACGTCAGATTGCTCTTGCTTCGTAGGAAGTCCAGTACTTGGACCACCACGCTGTGTATCAACGATAACGACAGGCGTTTCCGTCATACCGGCAAGACCGATTGCTTCCATCATCAGGGACAACCCTGGGCCGGCCGATGCCGTTAACGCGCGAACTCCGCCGTAGTTAGCACCGATTGCCATTGTACATGCAGCAATCTCATCTTCTGTTTGAATAACTGTGCCGCCGAATTTCGGAAGCGTCTTGATCAAGTACTCCATAATTTCGGAAGCCGGAGTAATCGGGTAAGCTGGCATGAAACGGCAGCCTGCGGCTACTGAACCAAGACCAATTGCATCGTTACCAATCATGAACAGCTTCGTTCTTCCATCCGCGGGTTCCAGTTGAAACTCAGGAAGCGGACCGCCTGTAAGTTCAAGTACGAAATCTGCTGCTTTACGAACCGCTTCGATGTTCTTTTCAACAACAGCCGCACCTTTACGACCGAACTCTTCTTCCACTGCTTTATTAAACACTTCAAGCGGCAATCCGAGCAATGCCCAAGATGCGCCGGAAGCAGCCATATTCTTAAATAAGGATGTGCCCAATTCTTCAGCAATTGCCGTAATTGGAACCGGGAACAGTCTGGCTTTTACGCCTTCAGGTACAACCGGATTGACTTTTGCATCGGCGATAATCACGCCGTTCTCACGCAGTTCGTATGCATTCAAATCAATTGTTTCTTGGTCAAAAGCTACGAGAATGTCCAAATCGTCGGAAATGGCTCGAATCGGTTTCGTGCTGATTCTGATTTTGTTGTTCGTGTGCCCGCCTTTAATCCGCGATGAAAAATGACGGTAGCCGTACAAGTAGTACCCCAGTCTGGTCAATGCCGTGGAAAAAATTTTATCAGTACTTTCCACGCCTTCCCCCTGTTGTCCTCCGACCTTCCAAGATAATTGGCTAATCACCGTTGTCCACTCCTTTTAAATTCGCTGACGCTGCAGCTTACCACTTAAAAACTGTTCTGTAGGAAAGATAAAAATAACTTTTCACCTGTCAAATAAATTTTATGACGTAAAGCATTAAAAAGCAAGGGTTTAGATCATTTTTAAAGATAGTTATTTTAGATTGAATCCATATCAATTTGAGAATATATTAGTTGTCTTATATCTATAAAAAAGATGTTAATTTTTAGTGAACGGGGAGGTGACGGGTCAAAAATGAATGCCAATTCCCATGCATAAACCTGTTTACCTGCTCGTCTGTAAATCGTTTGTGAAGCGCCTCAGCCAATCGATCGTATTGGCCGGCATGCTCCAGCCCCGGAATATGACGGTCAATTCCGTCAAAATCTGAACCAAGCACGAGCTGGCGTTCACCGCCTAACGCACAAATGTATTCCATATGCTTCACTATATCCTCGACGCTTGCTTTTCCGCTGCTTTCCACAAACCAGGGCACGAATGTCACCCCAATCCGTCCGTCCACACGGATCAAAGTCTTGATTTGCTCATCGTCCAAATTCCTTGGGTGACCGCATAGTCTCTTGACATTGGAATGGGTGGCAACGAACGGTTTGGTGGAAGCTGCGGCCAAATCCCAGAATGCCGCAGTGGACAAATGAGACACATCCAATAGGATACCCAGATCATTGCATTGTTTAATAAAGCTTTTTCCTTTGCGTGTAAATCCCCCTTGCCGGGGCTCCAGCACACCGTCTGCTGCCCAATTAGCATAATTCCATGTAACACCCATCATACGCACGCCTAATTGATACAGGGTATGCGTATAAAGTGGATTGCCATAGAGAGCATCTGCTCCTTCTAACGTCAGCAGCGCTCCGAGAACACGACCGTTCATGACCCCTTCAAGGTCACCACGGGTTTTAATCGCATGAATGTAGCCGACCCGAACGATCTTCCGATAGAAAATAGTTATATATTCCAAATAATGGTCAAAATGAGGCAGAGTTATACGTTCAGGCAAATATATGGCAAAACATTGCACTTTTACATTGGAATTAAGCATTCTTGAATAGGTCACGTCCATCGGAGAAGTTTGAGCATCGAAAAAATCGATATCAGGGTTTTCGTACATTTTATACAACGCATCGCAGTGCCCGTCGATCACTTTCACCGAATCATCCTCCTTAGCTTCTTAGCTCCAAAAAAACAAAAAAACCTGTCTACAAAGTAAACAGGTGTTTTGCGCCAACATATATGCATTTGGGAGCTTACCTTGGTTCTACAATCAATTTAATGGCTGTCCGATCTTCCCCGTCAATCACAATATCGGTAAACGCTGGTATGCAGATCAAATCAACCCCGCTGGGAGCCACAAATCCTCGAGCAATGGCTACCGCTTTGATCGCTTGGTTCAGAGCTCCCGCCCCGATGGCCTGGAGCTCTGCAGCCCCACGTTCACGCAACACCCCAGCAAGCGCGCCTGCAACAGAATTTGGGTTGGATTTTGCTGAAACTTTTAATACTTCCATGAAAAGTACCTCCTCGGGAATGATGATAGCTTCCAGTACTATTCATATTCTAGGAATTTACCGTTAATTCCTTCTTCCCGAAGAGGTTATTTTCTAAAATATTTGAATTGTTCGTCAATTTGTTAATTATTTCTGCACTATAGCCTATTCAAACAGAACACTGTCTTCATCCATACGGATCAGTTGAATTTTTTTACCCAGCCCGTTTGCCGGGTCAAGATCGATGCATACCGCGTGAAAATGCCATTTCCCTTCGTCCACAACAAACCGGACAGGGAGCTGTGTTTTGAATTTCTGAAGCACGGCTGTACGCTCCATACCAAGGATTCCATCACGAGGACCAACCATTCCAACGTCCGTCACATAGGCCGTTCCCTGCGGCAGAATGCGTTCGTCATGGGTCTGCACGTGCGTGTGAGTACCGACGACCGCAGATACCTTTCCATCGAGATGCCATCCCATCGCCAATTTCTCCGAGGTCGCTTCCGCATGAAAATCAACAAAGATGTATTTGGTTCGTTTCCTTGCCTGCTCCACCAGTTCCGAGGCTTTCTCGAATGGGCAATCCAGCGGAGGCAGGAAGGTGCGTCCTTGCAGATTAATAATCGCGAGCTCCTGTTCCTTTATCTTAATAAACGTCATTCCCCGGCCTGGCGTCCCTTTGGGAAAATTGGCAGGTCTAACCATCCGATCTTCCTTGTCAATAAAATCAAATATTTCCTTTTGATCCCACGTGTGATTACCCATCGTTATCCCATGCACGCCAAGCTCGATCAATTCTTTGGTGATGGCTGAGGTAATCCCCCGACCGGCCGCGGCATTCTCACCATTGGCAATGATCCAATGGGGATTGTATTTTGTTTTCAACTTGGTCAAACACGTTTTGAGAGCCTTCCTGCCAACCGATCCAACGATATCACCTATAAATAAAATACGAATGACTTTCTCCTCCTGCCTGATTCCAATTCGTTATGTAATTAAAGAGAAGTGGCTTTTCAGCCACTTCTCTTTAGTGTACGCAATTATTTAGCGTATTCTACAGCCCGTGTTTCGCGAATCACCGTTACCTTAATGTGGCCCGGATAATCCAGTTCGCCCTCGATCTTCTTTGTGATGTCTCTGGCCAAACGGAAGGCTTCTGTATCATCCACCTTTTCCGGTTGAACCATAACGCGAACCTCACGACCTGCTTGAATCGCATACGATTTCTCTACGCCTTCGAACGACTCGGAAATCTCTTCAAGCTTCTCCAAACGTTTGATATACGTTTCGAGCGTTTCTCTGCGAGCACCCGGTCTTGCGGCGGAAAGAGCATCTGCTGCGCCGACAAGCATCGCGATAACTGATGTGGCTTCAGTGTCGCCATGATGCGATGCGATACTGTTGATGACCACAGGATGTTCCTTGTATTTCTTCGCAATTTCGACACCGATTTCTACGTGGGAGCCTTCTACCTCATGATCGAGCGCTTTGCCGATGTCATGAAGAAGTCCGGCACGCTTCGCCAATGTCACGTCTTCTCCCAGTTCTCCAGCCATCAGCCCGGTCAAATATGCAACTTCCATTGAGTGCTTCAGTACATTCTGACCGTAGCTTGTGCGGAACTTCAGACGGCCCAAAATTTTGATCAAATCCGGATGGAGCCCGTGAACGCCTGTTTCGAACGTAGCTTGCTCACCATATTCGCGAATGCGCTCGTCAACTTCCTTACGGGACTTCTCCACCATTTCTTCGATACGAGCCGGATGGATTCGTCCATCAGCTACCAGCTTTTCAAGCGATGTTCTGGCAATTTCTCTTCGGATCGGGTCAAAGCCGGACAAGATAACCGCTTCCGGCGTATCATCGATAATTAAATCGATGCCCGTCAGTGTTTCCAGAGCCCGGATGTTACGACCTTCACGACCGATGATCCGGCCTTTCATCTCTTCATTCGGAAGCGCTACGACCGATACGGTAGTTTCAGCCACGTGATCGGCGGCGCATCTCTGGATGGCCAGCGTGATGATCTCTCTGGCTTTCTTGTCGCCTTCTTCTTTGGCTTGCTGTTCAATTTCTTTAATTAACTGTGCGGTTTCGTGGCGAACTTCCTGCTCAACGTTAGTCAAGATGATGTTCTTGGCTTCTTCCATCGTCAACGCGGAAATCCGCTCCAGTTCGGCAACTTGATCTTTATAAATCTGATCAATTTGCACTTGGGTTTCTTCGATTCGTTTCTCCTTGTTGGCGACCTGCTCTTCTTTCTTCTCAAGAGAATCTAATTTTTTATCCAGCGACTCCTCTTTTTGCAACAATCGTCTCTCTTGTCGTTGAGTTTCGTTCCGACGGTCACGAATGTCTTTTTCAGCTTCGGTTCTGAGCTTGTGAATCTCGTCTTTTGCTTCAAGAACCGTTTCTTTCTTCAGTGCGTCTGCCTCTTTGCGAGCATTGTCGATAATTTGCGTGGCAGCATGTTCAGCACTGGAAATCTTCGCCTCTGCAAGGGACTTGCGGATAAAATAACCAATCCATAAGCATAGAGCACCAACAACGAGAACAATCAGGATCCAGATGACTGTGTTTAGCATGCAGTTCACCTCCTCGTTGTTTCTCCAAGGGGTAAGCTTGGGATAATAAGGTTTTTTATCCATTTTACAAGCGCTAGAAAAAGTAAAAATTGGCGATTTTACTTTGCGAATCTTCCCTTAGGCTGGAAGGGAAAACTCTCTTGTATAATGTTTATACATGATTATTTTAGCTTTTGACGAAGAAGCTTGTCAAGATGGTTGTCTTTTTCTTGAACTTTAATACACTATACTAATTATTTATTTCATTAATTTCTTTCGTATGATCTTGACTAATCTTCGTTGAAATCCGTCTCATTCCACTCATCTTCTTGCCCTTGGACGGGCAAACGGCTCAGTACTTTGCTTACTACCGAACCGGGATAGCCTCTGCGCTGAAGAAACCCTACGATTTTGCGCCGGGCTTTGCTGGCATCCTTCTCCAGCTCAGCACCGTACCGTTTTATCGTCAGGCTGTAGGCCATCTGGTATTCAGTTTCCTCATCCACCTGCTCCATAGCCTCAGAAATTTGTTCTTTGTTAATCCCTTTGTGCTGAAGCTCTTGTTTTATCCAGCGGCTCCCTTTCTTTTGCGATTTCAAGCGCTGCTTGGTCAACTGCTCGGCAAACAGCGTATCGTTCAGGTAGCCTTCCTTTCGAAGACGTTCAATCGTCACTTGACTGACTTCGGGTGAATACCCTTTTTGCTTGAGCCGCGTCAGCATTTCATGCTCTGAACGCAACCGGCTGGACAACAGCCGGATCGCGTCTAGGTACGCTTTGTTAACCTCTTCCTCGTACAATATTTTCTGCAGCTGAGAAGCATCGACGACCTCCCCTTTCAGCAACCGATGCTTGACCAACACATCTTCATGTACGGAAAAAGCAAACTTTTCGTCAATATACAAATTATAACGCTGCCTCGATCTCTGCTGCTGCTCAATTTTGGTGATGACTCCCGGGGCCAGACATTCGTCTGTATGATTCGTCAACCTGTAACACACTCCTTACAAACAGCAAGGGCACCTTTCACTCATCGTAAAGGTGCCCTTGCCCTGATTGGTGAATCGCTATGTGCATCAACCGACGCTTCGGACTAACCGATGTGACGTTGACGTTTATTCAAAAGGTACAGCCAAATCCTCTTCCTCATCGGTGTTCGGTCCGACTGCAGTAACCAGGTTGCTGTTATCCCGGATCTGCTTCTCGATAACATCCGCAATGCTCTTGTTCTCCTTTAAGAACTGCTTCGCGTTCTCACGGCCTTGACCAAGCCGATCATTGTTATAAGAGTACCAAGCGCCGCTCTTCTGAATGATATCCATCTCGGTTGCAATATCTACGATACTGCCTTCTCTGGAGATGCCTTCACCATACATGATATCAATCTCTGCTTGCTTGAAAGGAGGTGCTACTTTGTTCTTGACGACTTTGATCCGCGTACGGTTCCCGACCATATCATTCCCCTGCTTAATCGTCTCCACACGGCGCACATCAAGCCGGACCGAAGAATAAAACTTCAATGCCCGTCCGCCAGGGGTCGTCTCCGGATTACCGAACATCACGCCGACCTTCTCCCGAAGCTGGTTGATGAAGATGGTAATCGTCTTCGATTTGTTAATGGCACCGGAAAGCTTACGCAGTGCCTGAGACATTAAGCGAGCCTGTAGACCAACATGGGAATCCCCCATCTCTCCTTCGATCTCGGCCTTGGGTACGAGTGCGGCAACAGAGTCAATGACAATAATGTCAACCGCTCCGCTGCGCACGAGTGCTTCTGCGATCTCGAGCGCTTGTTCACCGGTATCCGGCTGGGACAGCAGCAGCTCATCAATGTTGATGCCGAGCTTGCTCGCATACAGCGGGTCCAAAGCATGCTCCGCATCGATGAAGGCAGCCGTTCCTCCCGCCCTCTGCACTTCGGCAATCGCATGCAGCGCTACCGTCGTTTTACCGGAGGATTCCGGTCCATATACTTCTATGATTCTACCTCGCGGAAACCCGCCTATACCCAGTGCGATATCCAATGCAAGCGAACCGCTAGGAATCGTCTCCACCTGCATATGGGTAGATTCTCCCAATTTCATGATCGATCCTTTACCAAACTGCTTCTCAATTTGACGTAGTGCATTCTCTAAGGCTGCGCGCCGATCTGTCAAGAGACTCACTTCCTTCTTCGTATTCGTATAATTACATCATAGCGGGTTTTTCACCCGTTGCCAAGCTATTTTTAGAACATACATTCGCATGTAAAGCAAAAGAAAAACCGTAACAAAGGTTTGAGTTTGTTACGGTGCTTCCGATAAAATATATTATACTTGATTTCCCGAAAGGTGGCAACTACGATTTTAAAAGATTCCAGAGATGGTAAAGCGAATTTTTGGAAGCTCTCAGCTTAATCGACTCTCGGTTGCCAGGCTGCAGCAATTTCACTACAGCGGCTTTCTCGCCCCTCTTGGCGATTCCAACATAGACAAGTCCAACCGGCTTGCCTTCGGATTCACCTGGACCCGCCACGCCGGTAATAGAAATTCCGAAATCAGCTCCGGTCAGCTCCGTGACATTCTCGGCCATAGCCGCCGCCGTTTCCTCGCTAACGGCACCAGGTGAGCCGTCACTCTCTAACTGTTCCATCGGAATCCCTAACAGCTTATGTTTCATCGCGTTCGAGTAGCAGATAACCCCGCCCACAAACGCATCCGAGCTACCCGGTACAGCCGTCAGCATATCGCTTAAATGTCCGCCTGAGCAGCTTTCCGCCACAGCCAGTTTCTTTCCTTGCGTGGCTAGCGTTCGTAGAATATGCTGCTCAAGCGAAATATCCTCTGACGCATAAATATGCTCCCCGAGCCTGCTCCGGATCTCCTTCTCCAGCGGCTGTAATCTTTCGGCCGCTTCATCAGCCGATGTCGCCCGTGTCGTGAGTCGAATTGCTACTTCGCCTTCTTTGGCATAGGGAGCAATCGTCGGATCGCTCTGGGATTCGATCAAATCAATCAGTTCGTGCTCAAGAGATGACTCGCCAATCCCGGCAAATTTCACCATTAAAGAATACAGAGGCTGTGCGTTGTCCATGTTAGAATCGATCCAGCGCCGCGCATAATTATCGAACATAGGCTTCATTTCTTTAGGCGGTCCCGGCAGCAATATGTAATGAGTGCCCTCATGCGTAACGGCGACACCTACCGCAAGCCCCGTATCGTTTGCAAGCGGCTCGCTGTGCTCAAGCATTAACGCCTGACGCTTATTGCTCTCCACCATGGGTATACCACGCCCTTCGAAGAGAGCTATCATTTTATCAAGCGAAGGCTGATGCATCACCAAACTTTGACCGAGTACTTCGGCAAGCACGTCTTTGGTTAGATCATCCTGCGTTGGGCCAAGCCCGCCTGTGCATATGACTAAATCTACACGGCTTTTGGCCAGCCGCAGCGCCTCCTTCATCCGTGAAGCGTTATCACCCACCACCGTCTGATAATAAACGCCGACCCCGATATCAGCCAACCCTCGGGCCAAATATTGCGCATTCGTATTCACGATCTGTCCCATCAGCAGCTCTGTGCCGACAGCGATGATTTCCGCTTTCATGCGTTTCGCCTCCGAATAAAACAAAAACAATAGGAAGCCCTACTGTTTTTGTTCATTAAAGTTAATGACATGCTTGTTTTTAATAAAATAATCAATGCCCGAATAGACCGTAATAATAGCGGCGATCCAACTGGTGATAACGTCAAACGGAAAGTTGATGAAGGCGAATGGAAAATTGTTAAGCAGCAGCGCGATAATCGCGGTAATTTGCGCAGCGGTCTTCCATTTCCCCCACTTGCTTGCCGCCATGACGACGCCTTCCAGCAGCGCGATTTGGCGAAGCCCTGTTACGGCAAACTCACGGCTGATGATCACGATCACGATCCATGCGCCAAGCTTATCCATCTCCACCAAAGAAACAAGAACCGCGGATACCAAGAGCTTGTCGGCCAGCGGATCCAGAAGCTTGCCGAGATTCGTGACAAGCTTCCTTTTTCTGGCGATGTAGCCGTCGAGACTATCCGTACTCGCAGCTATGATGAAGATCAAAGCTGCAATAATCTGGTTGTACGTAATACTGAACTGTTCGATCCGGATATGAGGAAATTTCACGTTGACGAGCAAGAAAAACATAATGATAGGGACTAAAAATATTCTCGCCAAAGTGATCCGGTTGGCTAAATTCATGCTACAACCTCCCCGGATAAATCAAACTCAAACGAATGGGTAATTCGAACCTTGGCAATCTCCCCGATAGTCAGCTGAACACCCCGTGCGAACACCTCACCGTCGATTTCTGGAGCATCGTACATAGACCGGCCTACATATACATCGCCTCGACCATCATACTTTTCGATCAAGACGTCAATGACTTGCCCGATCCGGATGCTGTTCCGTTCGTTCGAAATTTTCCGTTGAATCTCCATAAGCAAGTTGGAACGATATTCCTTCACCTCATCCGGCACCTGATCCGGCAAACGTGAAGCAGGGGTATCCTCTTCCAAGGAGTACGTGAAAACCCCCAGGCGGTCAAATTGAATTTCAGTGATAAAATTTTTCAAATTTTCGAAGTCTTCCTCGGTTTCTCCAGGGAAGCCGACAATGATAGACGTGCGCAGCGAAACGCCCGGAATACGGTCACGGATTTTGCGGATTAGCTCGCGAGAATCACGCTGACGACCCGGACGGCGCATCCGCTTCAGAATGCTGTCCTCACTGTGCTGCAGAGGCATATCCACGTATTTGCATACCTTAGGATTATTCGCCATCACTTCAATCAATTCGTCCGTGAAGAAGCCCGGATAGGCGTAATGAAGCCTTACCCACTCAATGCCAGGAACTTCGGTCACTTTATTCATTAGGGTCGGAAGCATAAACCCGTCATACAGATCAGTACCGTAATTGGTAGAATCCTGTGCAATCAGACTGACTTCCTTCACACCTTGTGAAGCAAGCTGCTCCACTTCTTCAAGGATCGACTCCATACTCCGGCTGCGAAACTTTCCGCGCATGATCGGAATACTGCAGAACGTACAGGCGTTATCACAGCCTTCTGCGATTTTCACATAAGCCGTATATCGCGGCGTAGTCAACCGTCTCGGCAACTTTTGCTCATAGTTGAACACCGGATTACCAACCATAACCGGTTTTTTACCCGACAGCGCCTTATCGACAATGTCGTTGATTTTGTCAAAATCTCCGGTTCCGACAATGCCGTCGATCTCCGGCATCTCATTCATCAGCTCTTCTTTGTACCGCTGTGTCAAACAGCCCGATACGATCAATGCCTTCAACTGCCCGGTTTGCTTTAGTTCCGCCATATCCAATATCGTATTCACCGACTCCTCTTTTGCTGCATCGATGAACCCGCATGTATTGACAATGATGACCGTAGCTTCTTCCTTCTCCGATACCAAGCTGTAACCGCGCTCGTGAATGAGACCGGACATGATTTCGGAGTCAACCAAATTTTTCTCGCAACCAAGGGTCACCACTTTAACTTTCTCTGTCATATAAATCCTCCACCTGTTCCTTCTAAACGACTAGTTACAAGTATAATATAATCGCTCGAAGAGTGTCAAAAGAAGTAGAACCTTACGATTGCTCCATGCTAAAAAAATTTGCAAGACGCACGACACTTATCTAAAATTGATGAATTGTAACTCCAGCGGCAAATCGGCCTTCCGGAGGAGCTGCATAATCTGCTGCAAATCATCCTTACTTTTCCCGGTTACCCGAATTTGATCCCCCTGAATTTGGCTTTTTACTTTCAACTTGGAATCGCGGATGAGCACATTGATTTTTTTGGAATTGTCTTGATCGATGCCTTGCTTTACCTTAATCTTTTGGCGAACGGTGCTTGATGCGGCCGGTTCCACTTTGCCATAATCCAAATTTTTTAAAGAGATGCCCCGCTTAGCCATCTTGGACTGAAGAATATCAAGTACATTCTGAAGCTTAAACTCGTCGTCGGATATAACGACCAACTCCTCCTTCTCAAGGGTTATACTACTCTTGCTGCCCTTGAAATCAAAGCGCGTGGCTATTTCCTTCTCTGCCTGATTAATCGCGTTGTTTAACTCCTGGATATCCAGCTTGGATACAATGTCAAATGAATTTTCGCTGCTCATTCATCTCTTCCTTTCTTGATAAACACAACTGTTATTTATATTAACAAAAAAGACACCTTCAGCACAAAGCCTCCGTGTGTCTCCAGCTAGTTTACGTTAATCGTCTTAAGTGAACACACGCGCCTCTCCATCATCACCGGAGGGGAGACAGCTTAGGCTTAAGATGGCAGCAGGTCAATCTGAATGCGTTTGACATTCGCTTCATCACCTACGTTGATCGGGGTGCCGTTAATCGTAAGTTCCACAGCGCTTGCCTTCCCTAGAACCACACGGGCGGTATTCGGAATGACCCACGTTTGCGTATTCCCGTTCAGGAAATTTTGCGAGGCGAGCACTTTTTTCTCGGTTCCTGCGGATTCCACCTCAACCCAACATCTGTCACCGGTCACTGTCATTTCAATGCTCAGCTCCTTCACTCCCGCTACCGAGTAAAAGTCGGTGTTTCTCTCGCTTTTAACCAGCTTCACTTCGGTTTGGGGAGCTTCAGGTGTAACCGGGACAGGTATCTGTTCCGGTGCTTGTTGTTCAGTCACAGTCCCTGTGCCTGCATCGCCATTGGCAGCTGGCGCTTGTTGAGGCGCAGGTGCGATTTTGTCCGTGATGGAATTCGGCAATCCGTCCGCAGTATCTTCGGTCCCGCCGGTATAATTCATATTTACAAAATAATAAATAATCCCCAGAATCAGCACAACAAAGGAGATGACCATAACATTGGACGCCCATTTGCCAATCCGCTCCGTATTTCGGATTGTCCGTTTCGTGCGGATCGGTTCAATATGCTCCGGCTCTGGAGACGGGATTACATTGTGGTACATCTGCAGTACCTCGTTCGGATCCAATCCGACGGCTTCTGCATAGCTTTTAATAAACGCACGTACATAAAAGTTCCCGGGCAGCACCTTGTAGTTGCCATCCTCGATCGCTTCCAGGTAGCGCTTGCGGATTTTAGTCGACTCTTGTAAATCCTCGAGTGATATTTTATTTTCCAGTCTGGCTTTTTTGAGCATCTGACCAAGATCGGACACGTTGTCACTCCTTTCAAGAACAGTAGAAGCCTTATGGAAGGACGCTAGCTATCCCGCGTCAACCAAACTTAATACTCGTCGAACCCTGAAGTGAAGGTTTCATAGTTTATTTCTTCTTCCGGCGTATTCCGAAGCTCGACGATACAATCGAAGTCTTCGTAGGTATATTCGGACTCGCGGATAAAAATATCCGGATGCTCAATGACCTTGGTCGAAGACATGGCCATAATTTCCTGCAGCAGCGCATAATGCTTCTCGTTAGAACGCAGGGTGGACACGATGCCGTCAATAATAAACACGTTGTTCGGATTCATCTCTTCCTCGGACAGCTGGCTGCGCACCGTTTGACGAAGCAAAGTGGAGGATACGAAGGTCCACCTTTTATTCGAGCATACGCTCCCCGCGATAATCGATTCCGTTTTGCCTACTCGCGGCATACCGCGAAGTCCTACGACGTGATTACCATCCCGCTTAAATACTTCACCGAGAAAGTCAACTAAAAGCCCCAGCTCGTCGCGTGTAAAACGAAACGTTTTGCGATCGTCCGAATCCCTTTCGATATAACGGCCATGTCGCACTGCCAATATATCAACCAATTTGGGTGTACGTAAAGCGGTTATAGTTATATTATCCACCTTTTTGAGCATTTTACCCATTAAATCTACTTTCTCTTCATCTTTTGTTTGCAATAACATCCCGCGCGTCCGGTCCTCTACCCCATTAATCGTGACAATATTGATGTCAAGCATCCCCATCAACGAAGCAATATCTCCCAAAAGGCCGGGACGATTCTTATGTATCTTGTACTCCATATACCACTGCTTGATTTCATTATTTGATTCTATCATCATGAATTGTTCTCCGATCCGTATTTTTATAACTCACTCTGGGAATTATTCTACAAATTTCGATAAAATCCTCCCGAAGCGATCTAACTTATTCACGATTGGTAACAATTTTTATTTCCGTATTTGAATAAGGCTGGATTCCCGCGCTCCACTGCCCTTGATCCATCATTTCTCGAACCGAGGTCAAGATTCCTGGCCACAAAAGCTCGATTTGGGTAGAAGCCATATTCATCACTGGCACCTGCATGGAGTTCAAACGCTGCAATTGCGAGGCTTCCAGCGGAGCAAATACGGCAATCCAGGACGGCCTGTTGCTGCGGACCTGATTTTGAAACTGCGTAAACCACCCTTTAGCATCCGCCAAGCTGATCATTTCCGATTCCTCGGAGGGAGCCCACTCAGAAGGGATTGGATAAGCCGACGTCGTCACCCATTCAATGGTGCGCCCGCTGACAAGCTGCTGTCGCACCCACTCGTCCCATTCGGCATGAAACCGCTCCTCCGTCACCAGCTTAAGTGAGATATGCTGATCATCCAGGGCAAACGATTGCCGAGCAATGACATCATCAAGCATCACCCATTTACGTTCAGGCACTTGTTTAGCTGCCGGCAGGACATGATGGACCAACGTATGTCCTACTACTAAAATGACATCATAAGGCCGAGCCTTGATTTGATTTAACTGCTCTTCAGTCAGAGCCGAAGTGCTTTGCATCCATTCGAAGGAAGTTTGCTTGTGGTCCCGCCATTCGAGCAGCGTGCTTTGCAGCGTATTCTTCACATTATCCGGAAGTTCCGGACCCGTCATCACAAGGATGGATGCTTTGGAATTCAGCAAAGCCGGATCAATCTCCGGGATCTGCTTTCCGCAACCGGCCAGCATTAATGCCATACTGAGCACGCTTATTCCTACCATCCATCGTTTAAGAGTGTTCATCAAAACGTTCGTCTACCTCTTTTCTGACTGTTCCCATGATCCCTTATCCAGTATAACAGAAAAAGCAAAGAAAAGCCCCCTTGGACAGGAGGCCCTATACAATACCGATATGATTAATTGTTCGCTTTGGCCAATTTCACCATGATGCGTGCCATGACTTTTCTTTCTTGCTCGTCACTGACCTCCCAGAGCTCTTTTAACACTCGCTCTTCCTTGTTCTCCGGGTCGACTTTGTCAGACAGAAATTCCCCGATTTGGAATGCCAGCTTGGAGATGGTCTCCTCGGTCATTCCGGCTTTCTCCGCCTGATCTACACGTTCACCCAAAAATTCTTTCCAACGTTCGAACACCTTCAGCACCGTAGCCATGCCGCAATTCCTCCTTAGTAAGAATGAATGGTCGTTGCAACTATAATGTTTGCAATAAAGGAACGGATTATACAAGGCAGGCTTACGTCAACCACCCGCCGTTCGGGCTGATGATTTGTCCGGTAATATAACCCGATTCGGGCAATGCGAGAAAATAAACAAGCGAAGCGATTTCTTCCGGTTGCCCGAAACGTCCCAAAGGAATTTCGCTTTCTATGGCCGCTTTCTCCGCGGCATCGAATCCGGCCATCATAAGCGTATCTACAGCGCCAGGAGCCACAGCATTGACGGTAACGCCCGAGGGAGCCAGTTCTTTGGCCAGCGCTTTTGTGAATGCATTAATGCCCCCTTTGGCGGTCGAATAAGCGACCTCGCAGGAAGCTCCAGAAATACCCCAAATCGATGAAACATTAATGATTCGGCCGTATTTCTGAGAAATCATGCTCTGCATACACTGACGGGTCATTAGAAAGGTTCCTTTCAGGTTGATCCCCATCATCTCATCCCACTGTTCCTCCGTCACGTCTGTAAGTAATCCGTAATGCGATACTCCTGCATTGTTGACCAGAATATCGGGAATCATGTCATGCTGCAGCAGCTTCTCCTGCATTCTCTCCACCTGCTCTTGCGAACGCAAATCGGCCGTAACTGTAAGCACTCGGGCGCCCTGACTCATACAGTTCCTCGCCGTTTCATTAGCTGATTCATGAGACTGTAAATAGTGGATGACGACATTCAAGCGAGCAGAAGCAAAACGGCGGGCGATTGCCGCGCCGATCCCCCGGCTCGCCCCCGTGATCAGTACCGTTTGTTCAGTAAAAGGCTTGCTCCGGTTATGCTCCATCGGAATCACTAGTCACTATGGACGCTGCAAGCCGGCTCCAGTCAAAATGCCGCTGCAGCATCTCGTTCACATCAGCCAGCTTCAGTTCCTCATAAACCGGCAAAATATCGAACAGCTCGATGCCTTTAAACCGATACTTGGTAAATTCGTTCGCGATGGCTTCCGGCGAATTAAGCTGTCGCAGAAAAGCACCGATCTTCTTCTTTTTGCTTCGATCAAAGTCCGATACCGCGATCCCTTCCGATTTGACGCGGTCGATTTCAGCCCGCACTCTGGATATTAGTTGATCCGGATCCTTCGTGTCCCCGCCTATAACGGTAAACGCATAGTTCTCCGCAATATTGTATTCTGAGCCGAAGCTGTCAGAAATAAGCTGCTCGTCGTACAGCTTTTGATAAATCGCGGAGCTAGGGCTGACGAGAATATCCAGCAAAACCTTCATCGCCAACTCCCGCTTCAGCATCTCGCGTCCTCTAAGAGGTTGATCCGGCTCCTTGCAGCCGAAGAGGCATTTGGGCAAGGATACCGGCAGGACGGACACCTTGCGTGGCGATTTTACCGAGGCCGGTTCCTCATCGAAATATCTGTGGATCTCGCCTTGGGGCTTGAATGTTTTGGCCGACTGGTTTTCTCTTACCAGCTCCATGATTTCCTCGGGATCGACCCCGCCAACCACAAACAAGCTCATGTTGCTTGGGTGGTAGAACGTATGATAACAGTCGTAAAGCATTTCTTTCGTAATTTCGCCAATCGACTCCACCGTGCCCGCGATATCGATGTGTACCGGATGAACATGATACATCGTCTCGATCAAGCCAAAATATACGCGCCAGTCCGGATTATCCTTATACATATTGATTTCCTGGCCTATGATGCCCTTTTCTTTCTCCACGTTCTCATCTGTGAAATAGGGATTCTGAACAAAGTTCAGCAGCGTCGTTAAATTGTCCCGGATAAGCGCGGTCGCGGAAAACAAATACGCCGTCCGGTCGAAGCTTGTAAACGCATTGGCAGACGCTCCTTGCGCCGCAAACACCGAAAAGATGTCGCCCGTCGGCTCCTCGAACATTTTGTGCTCAAGAAAATGCGCAATCCCATCCGGTACTTTGCGTCGCTCTTCGCCTACTACCTGAAAGTGATTATCGATGGAGCCATATTTGGTAGAAAAAGTGGCATATGTTTTCTGGAAGCCTTTTTTCGGTAAAATGAATACGGTCAGTCCGTTCGGAAGCTGCTCCGTGTACAATGTTTCTTTTACATGTGGATAAGGGATGACCTGCATTTATTCTCCTCCCTTGCGGTCGCGCAAGAAATAGATCGTATCGAGCTGTACTTGCTGCGCCATCTGCCGGATTTGGTCCGGTGTCGTCTGTTCTACCTGTTCGATCAGTCGAGGAACCGTACGCTCCGCCCCCGAAAGCCGGTTGTTGAAATCGAAAGCAATCAGCTCGAACGCAGAATCCTGCAATTCACGCAAATGTCCCGAAATCATCGCTTTTGTCTGCTGAAGCTCGGTCTCTGATATGTTTCCTTCTTCCATCGCTTTTAGCTGCTCTTTAATGATGGTAACGGCCTTCTCGTAATTCCCGATTTCAATACCCGACTGGATCGTCATGATTCCTTTATGTCCGTCCAGCCGCGAAGAAGCGTAATAGGCCAAGCTTGCTTTCTCTCGGACATTCGTAAAGAGCTTAGAATGCGGGTAGCCTCCCAGTATTCCGTTGTACAGCAGCGCCGCAGGATACGATTCGTCAGCGTAAGAAGTCGGTACGCGCAGTCCCATATTCAGCTTTCCTTGATTCACGTCAAGCCGCTCAACCACTTCTTTCACCTGACCTACGTTCCGATGGTCGGTCCTGAGGCTGTAGGTGGAAGCTTCGGAACGCTGCACCGAAAAGTATCGTTCGATCAGCGGGAGCACCTGCTCCAAATTTGTATTTCCTACGACATAGACGTCGATAGGAGCGCTATGCAGCATTTCACGGAACCGGGTCGTTAAGCTATCGGCCTCAATCGATCCGAGCGCGTCAAGCTTGCCCAGCGGATGCAGCCGGTAAGGCTCGCCGCTGCACATTTCCTCGATGCAGCGCTCAGCCGCATATTTGATTTTGTCGTTTACAATCGCCTGAAGCCTCTTCTCCAGCGTCGTTTTTTCCGATTCGATATACTTTCGAACCAACGTATTTCCTTCGAGCGCAGGCTCGGTTATAGCACCACTCATAAATTCCATCGCTTGCTGCAATAAAGACTTGCTGCTGGAGACGAAATCGTCTTGGATTACGTCCATTCGAAACTGGATCATCTGGTTATCGCCGCGTTTATAAATGTCAAAACCGAACCCGGCGCCGTACATGTCGTCCAGCCTTTCACGGAACTGCTTCGTCTCCGGATAAGCTTTACTGCCGCGTCGAAGCACGAACGGAATCAATGCGTTAGGTGTAACGGTATCCTCCCCTAGAGGACTTCCGATGTAAACCGATAAAGCGAATGTCTTGAACTGCTCCGTCGGGAGCACATGCACACGTACGTTTCGAACCGTACCGCGCTGAAACTGAGTATCCTTCAAAGACGAAACAACTCCTCTCATGATCGCATTCATCCGCCTTCCTGACATAACCCATTATATTCCTGTATAAACAGAAGAAGCAACCGCAGCAGGGTTACTTCTACTTGATGCTTTATTTGCAGAAAATATGTTTTCCGATTTGTTTGACTTGAGGTCGAGTCCAGATCCAAGGTGACGTTGCGGTTACCGGATTGAAATAATAAAGGCATCCTCCAGAAGGATCCGAACCGTTCAGTGCATCTTGAACGGCTTTGCGCGCTGTATCATTCGGGGTCAGCCATATTTGTCCATCGGCCACCGCGGTGAAAGCTCTCGGCTGGAAAATCACGCCCGAAACGGTATCCGGGAAAAGTGGCGAATTCACGCGGTTGAGGATAACGGCAGCTACCGCGATTTGGCCTACATAAGGCTCCCCCCGGGCCTCTCCATAAACGGCGTTCGCCATAATGTTGAGATCCTGCTGAGATAATCCATGGCGAGTCGACGGCGTCATCCCTGTTGGTGCTGCCGCCTGTCCACCGCCTGCAGGCGCGCCACCGCCGCTAGAGTCTTGACCTTGCCGGCCACCGCCAGCAACCCATGGGGGCAAATCCTCAGCTTTAGGCTTCCATGCCTTCGTCGCTTCCCAAAGCTTCAGCTTTGTTTTGTCTCCCGCAATCCCGTCAACCTTTAACCCAAACTCGGATTGAAACCATTTCAGCGATCTCAAGGTCTGATAGCCGAAATCACCGTCCACCCGCCCTTTATAAAAACCTAAAAACTTAAGTCGCCCTTGAAGCTCATACACATCCGCAGTGGTGGAAGCGCCATAACGGATTTCGTTCTTGCTAAACGTTTGCTCCGAGCTCAGGCGATGCCTGAGCTCAAAACCGGCAAACAAGACAAAGATCAAACAGAACGTAATAACAATCAAACGTTTATTCATTGTACGAATTCTCACCTTTCTCACGTCGTTTTTGATAACCTTTTTAGGGTTATTATGAGAAAGGGAGTCAGCTTCTATTCAAGGAGACGGGAATAGATTAGCGTTTACGTTCATTCATTAAGAGCTCATGCGGTTCAACTGGTACTGCTCAAGGGATACAAGCACCTCTCGAGGTTTGCTTCCCTCGTAAGGGCCGACAATACCGCGGGCTTCCATCGTATCGATCAACCTGGCTGCACGCGTGTAGCCGACACGCATCCGGCGCTGCAGCAGGGATACGGACGCTTGCTTTGCTTCGAGTATGATTTGAACAGCCTGATCGTACAGCGCGTCCTCAAACTCATTCTGATCCTCCTGTTTTTCTTCCACATGAGGCACCATGTCCTCTACATATTCCGCCTGTCCTTGGGTCCGCACAAAGTTTACGACAGCTTCCACCTCAGGATCGGACAGGAAAGCCCCCTGTACACGAACAGGCTTAGAAGCGCCCATCGGTAAATAAAGCATATCTCCACGACCGAGAAGCTTCTCAGCCCCAACGGAATCGAGGATGGTCCGCGAATCCACCTGAGACGATACCCCAAAGGCAATCCGAGAAGGAATATTCGCTTTGATGACGCCTGTGATAACATCGACGGAAGGGCGTTGTGTAGCGATGATCAGATGAATCCCCGCAGCACGCGCCATCTGTGCAAGGCGACAAATGGCATCTTCTACATCGTTCGCTGCGACCATCATCAAATCCGCGAGCTCGTCCACGATGACGACAATATACGGAAGCGGCGCCCCCGTCTGCGTCTCCAGCAGCATGGCATTATAGCCCTCGATGTTACGTGTGCCGCTTTTGGAGAACAGTTCATACCGTTTCTCCATCTCCACAACAACCTTCTTTAACGCCAAGGAAGCACGCTTCGGATCCGTAACAACCGGAGCCAGCAGATGAGGAATCCCGTTATACACATTGAGCTCGACCATCTTAGGATCAATCATCAGAAATTTCACTTCATCCGGCTTCGCTTTGTACAGCACGCTTGTAATGATCCCGTTGATACAGACCGATTTGCCCGAACCGGTAGCACCAGCAACGAGTAAATGCGGCATGCGCGACAGATTGCCGACAATCGGCTGACCAGAGATATCTCGTCCCAGTGTAATAGACAATTTTGAGGCGGCTTCTTGGAACGTAGGGCTTTCCATGACCTCTCGCATCGTCACGACAGATACCTCTGTATTCGGCACTTCAATGCCGATGGCCGACTTACCGGGAATCGGCGCTTCCATCCGAATGTCCTTGGCAGCTAACGCAAGCGCAATATCGTCCGTCAAGCTGACGATGCGGCTTACCTTCACACCAACATCCGGTTGTATTTCATACCGAGTTACTGCAGGACCACGAACGACCTCGAGCACCTTGGCTCTTACACCAAAGCTTTCCAGCGTCGCTTCCAGCTTACGAGCGACCGCTTTGTAATCAAGCGAATCTCCGCTTTTGCCAGAAGACGGTTTGGTCAAAAGCTGAAGAGAAGGAAGCTCATAAGGAATATCCAAAGGCTTATTCTTAATATCGAAATCTTCCGGATTTCCTTCACTTTCCCCCGATTCTTTCGTGGCCTGTTGAGAAACCTTAGAGTCAGCGGACTCTCCCCCGTGTTTTGTGGCATGCACCGTTTCATGCTTCACCTGCTCCTGGAAATCCCGGATGACAGGGATGGCAGGATCATGTGTTACAACTACCGGTGCCTCAGCATCCTGCTTAGATGACAGCTCAGCTTCTTCCCTGGAATACACGGTCTTCATTTCTTCCTCCGCATCGGAAGAACTATCCATTGCGATCGAAGACGAATTCTTGCCGGAGGATTTATTACGGCCTTTGACGGGATTCAACAATTCAAAGAAAAGAGCGCCCTTTCTTCCAGGCTCACGCTGTTTCTTCTCTGGCTTCAGTGTTTCCTCGTCATATTCTTCATCCGGTTCCGGAACGTAAACAGCAGCCGGTTTTTTTTTCTTCTCCCCGCCAGCGGCCGCTTGCTTCCGGTGATGGCGTTCTTGCAGCTTACGTTTTATGTACTGGCCAAGTAGCGTATCGACAAAAGGCTTTCGGCCACCCATCCGATTGAGTACATCTCCCAGCGAAAGGCCTGTCATCAGCAGGAATCCGGCGATGAACATCGTGTACTGAATCAGCCGGGCTCCCAGATTATCAAACAAATAGTACAGAACGGAGTATAGGAAGGCTCCGATCATCCCGCCACCTACCCCGGCTGTCAATATTTCTTGGCCCTGCATTGTCGGCTCCAGCCCGTCAACCATGCTGATCCACGTTTGCGACCATATTTGGCCCGCAGTAAACTCGGCCTTCTCATACAGCTGAGCGAACAAACTGATATGACTCATCAGCAACAGCGAAAGAACGATTAGCAGAAGACCCCCTTTACGGGAGGTTCTCCATATCGGCCACCCCCGCTTCATCATCGCATACAGGGCTGCGTATATAAACACAAGCGGAATGACGAAATCCCACGTTCCGATCAGAAACCGAAACAGATAAGTTAATGCACGGGCTACCGAGCCTTCACGGGATAAAGCGATAATCGACAATGTCAAAATGAGAATTCCGTACAGCTCAAATTTCAAATTCGTTTTAAGTCCTTTGCCCCTCTTCCTCTTCTTGGACAAGGCCGCTCACCCCCGAAGACTCATTATACCATAAACTGGGGCGAAGCTGAACGAGGGGAATGTAAATTCGGTCCTTAGCCCTGCAGCACCGGTTGAAACTCAATCAAACTGCCGGGCGCGTACTGCGGATTCAAGTAATCCTGCGGGTTGCAGCTGATTAAGCGAACAATGGTCGCCTGCTGGGGGTTGATCGGTTGAACCTGCATTGTAATCCCATTTATGACGATTTCAACTGTCCTTGCAAAATTTTCATTATCTATACCTTCCATCACGGCTTCAAGCGGAAGCACCGTATAATGAATCATTGAATCATCCCCCCTGCTTGGGTTTTGCGCCGCTCTTCAATGATCCCATTCAGCTTTTTGATGGCTTCTCCCAAACCGCCTATCGCGTCGATCAATCCGTACCTAACAGCATCCGATCCGATTACGGTCGTTCCGATATCTCGGGTGAGCTCTCCCGTTTTGAACATCAGCTCTTTGAATTTTTCTTCCTCCACTCTGGAGTGGCGTGTGACAAAACGAATGACGCGCTCCTGCATCTTATCCAGATACTCGAACGTCTGAGGCACTCCGATCACCAATCCATTCAGCCGAATCGGATGGATGGTCATCGTCGCCGTTTCTGCAATGATGGAGTAATTGGCTGAGACCGCAATCGGAACCCCGATGCTGTGACCTCCGCCTAGTACCAAGGTGACGGTCGGTTTGGATAACGTAGCAATCATCTCTGCGATCGCAAGTCCCGCTTCCACATCACCGCCAACGGTGTTCAAAATAATCAATACTCCTTCGATTTTCGGATTTTGCTCAGCCGCGACAAGCTGCGGGATCAAATGCTCATATTTCGTCGTTTTGTTTTGCGGCGGAAGGACAAGATGCCCTTCGACCTGTCCAATAATCGTCATGCAAAAGATATTGGACTCGTTGCTCGGAACATTCGTTTGCCCCAATTGCTGGATAGTTTCCACCGTACCGTTCTTTCTTGCGTCATCCGCTACTGGCTGTGTCTGCTGCTTTTGATTATTGTCAGCTTCCATGTCACATTCCCCCTAAGGTGCTAAAATCTCACCTTAGTATGGTACAAGATCGTAAAACTATGCGCGGATACATATAAAGACCGCCTTGCGTCGATTATCGACACAGGCGGCCTTTTTCATGTAAGTGACATCTATTTAGTTAACGGTGCTATGACTGGTGGACCGCTTCAGACTTCCATAATAATAGGGAGAATCATCGGTCTTCTTCTGGTTTGTTCATATAAAAATCGTCCAAGTGCGTCCTTCACATGAGTTTTTAGAGACGCCCACTCGTTTACATTTTCATTCATTAAGCGATGCAGCGTGCTGGTCACGATGCGATTCGCTTCCTCAAGCAGTCCTTCCGACTCACGCACATATACAAAACCACGTGAAATGATGTCCGGACCGGACAAAATAGCACCATCCTGCTTGCTGAGGGTCACCACAACAACTAGAATGCCGTCCTGCGACAGCAGTTTGCGGTCACGCAGTACAATGTTACCAACATCGCCCACACCAAGACCGTCAATCAGAATGTTGCCAGCAGTGACTTTGGATCCCTTGCGCGCCACTCCATCTAAAATTTCTACCGTATCACCGTTGTCCACGATGAAAATATCCTCCCGCGGTATGCCAACGGACTCGGCCAGCATACCGTGCTGTCTAAGCATCCGGTACTCCCCGTGAATCGGTATGAAATATTTAGGACGCATCATGTTCAGCATCAGCTTCAGCTCTTCTTGGCTTCCGTGACCTGAAACGTGTACGCCTGTGATCGAGCCCGGTCCGTAAATCACATGAGCGCCTATACGCATTAGTTCATCCACTGTACGTCCCACGTAACGTTCATTGCCCGGAATCGGAGTCGCAGCGATAATAACCGTGTCTCCCGGTAAAATGTCCACCTTACGGTGCGTAGAACGCGCCATCCGTGTAAGGGCTGACATCGGTTCGCCTTGCGAACCGGTTGAAAGTATCGCGACGCGATCCGCAGCAAGTTTATTCACTTCTTCCGGTTCGATCAGCATTCCGTCCGGAATGCGTAAATATCCGAGCTCGCTAGCGATACCGACTACATTCACCATGCTGCGGCCGATCACAACAAGCTTCCGGCGAGTGCTCTCGCAAGCTTCGACGACCTGTTGAATCCGGTGAATATTCGAGGCGAAGGTCGCAATGATAACACGCTGCTTCGCTTTGCGAAACACCTCTTCAATCTCCGCACCGACACTCCGCTCGGAACCGGTATAGCCCGGACGCTCCGCATTGGTACTGTCCGATAGCAGCGCCAATACACCTTTTTGACCGATGGCCGCCATCCGGTGAAGATCAGCATACTGCTCATTTACCGGCGTTTGATCGAACTTGAAGTCTCCGGTATGAACGACATTTCCTTCCGGTGTTTCCAGACACACTCCGACGGAATCCGGAATACTGTGATTCGTTTTAAAGAAAGTAGCAGTCATGCAGCCCAGCTTCAATTCTGAATCGGACGTAATAACGATTCGTTTCGTTTCGCCAAGCAGACTTGCTTCCTTTAATTTCGTTTCAATGAGTCCCATGGTCAATCTCGTACCGTAGATTGGCACATTCAAATGCTTCAACACGTAAGGCAATCCGCCAATGTGATCCTCATGTCCATGGGTGATCAGAATACCCCGAACTTTATCGCGATTTTCCGTCAGGTAGGAAATATCCGGAATGACGATATCGATTCCGAGCATGTCCTCCTCTGGAAATTTCAATCCGCAGTCAACCACAACAATATCGTTCGCGTATTGCACAACATACATGTTCTTTCCGATTTCCCCTACGCCGCCCAAGGCGAAAATCGATAATTTGTCTATATTTTTCTTGGACAATTACATAAACCTCCTCTTATTAATTGACGACGATTCAGATATGAGCCTTTAAACCAAAAATATACCGCACCAGTCACTTGCCACCATTATACATGAACAAATTAACCATTTACAAGCTGATAAATATCACGCCATTAAACAATAGTATTCATAGTTGTTTCCCAAAAAAAAAAATCGATGCCAGAATGGCACCGATTCATTCGAAGACATCATTCAAACAAGGAATCAATGAATTGTCCTTCTTGTTCGGTAACATTCACGAGCGGCAAACGTACGCCCCCCGCCGGCATTCCTTTGAGATGAAGCGCATGCTTCACCGGCGCCGGATTCGGCACGCGATGTGGACAGAAGAATAATCCTCTGAATACCGGAAGTAATTGGCCGTGAAGCCGTGCTGCCCCTTGGACATCTCCCTGTAAATAACATTTTATCATATCTTTCATTTCTTTTCCAATCACATGACTGGCGACGCTAATGATACCATGTGCTCCCACCGACATCGCCGGAAGTGCAGCACTGTCGTCACCGCTGTAGACAAGGAATCCCGGAGCACCCCCACTGACGATCTGGGTCAGCTGATCCGTATCCGCACAATCCTTGGTGGCGACGATATTCGGAATATGTGACAAACGAATCGTCGTATCGGCATCGATATTTACTCCTGTACGTCCAGGAACGTTATACAAAATAACCGGAATGTTTACCGATTCGGCGATCGCTTTAAAATGCTGATACAAGCCTTCTTGAGAAGGACGATTATAATACGGAGCAACCAACAGCAGCGCATCTACGCCAAGCTTCTCCGCCTCCTGGGATAAATGGATGGAGTGCGCTGTATCATAGCTTCCCGTTCCCGCTATAATTTTACAGCGGCCCTTGACATGATTCACAGCGGTCCGGAAGAGCTCGAGCTTCTCTTCCTCTGTAAGCGTCGGCGATTCTCCGGTTGTACCGCAAACAACAAGGCTGTCGCTTTGCTGCTCATCGATAAGATAGTCGATCAATTTCTCGAACCCCGCCATGTCTACCCTAAGGTCGGTATCAAAGGGCGTTACCATTGCCGTTATAAGTCTTCCAAAATCCACGACAAAACTCCTCCTACTTAGTTGTTCTGTGTAATTTAAACTGCTTGTGCAGCGCTCTTACGGCTTTGGCCATGTCCTCCTCCTGAACTAATACCCAGATGGTGGCATTAGAGTCCGCGGACTGCAAAATTTGTACGTCTTCTTCCGTCAGTGCTTCGACAATATGTGCCATGATGCCCGGAACGCCGTTCATCCCGCCGCCGATGATCGACACCTTGGCGCAATTCGACGTAATTTGCGGCGTTAACCCCAATTCCATCAGTGTATTAGCTGCCCGATTGGCCTCATAGTCAAATACCGTATAAACAACTCCCGAAGGATTCACGTTAATAAAATCGACACTGATCCGTTGACGAGCCATCGCTTTAAAAACGTTAAGCTGAAGATCATAGCTACCTTCCTTCGCCGATACGCGAATCTGTGAGATGCCTGGTACGTGGGCGATGCCCGTAACGAACCGGTCATGTACCGATCCCGCTTCTCCCTTGATCGCATCGGAATGAGTTACAAGCGTGCCCGGGTCTTTCGAGAACGTGGACCGTACACGCACAGGGATGCCGGCATGCATCGCTATTTCCACCGCTCTCGGATGAATGACTTTGGCGCCGAGATGCGCCATATTACATATTTCCATATACGATACGACAGGCAGCGGCTGCGCGTCGGCTACAATACGCGGATCAGCCGTCAAAATTCCGCCTACGTCGGTAAAGATATCGACAATTTCTGCCTTAAGCGCAGCGCCCAGAGCGGTTGCGGACGTGTCACTGCCTCCGCGTCCCAACGTCGTGAAATCGCCATCTGCCGTCTCACCTTGAAATCCGGCAACAATGACAACGTTTCCCTGCTCCAGCAGTCCAAGGATACGCTCTGGCTTGACGGATGCGATTTGGGCGTTCCCGAAAACATCGTTGGTTTGAATCCCGGCTTGCGCTCCGGTTAAAGCTGACGCCGGTACGCCTGTCGCGTTCAACAAGCTGCATAGGGTGGCCGCCGAAATGAGCTCTCCGCAGCAAAGCAGTATATCCTTCTCTCTGTCCGGCAGACTGTCGCCGTTCTGATGAATCCATTCCAGTAAAGTATCCGTTGCATAAGGTTCACCCTTACGCCCCATAGCCGATACGACAACAACTAGCTTGTATTCTTGCTTCAAAGCATCCTGAATATGCTCGATAACGTGTGCTCTGGCTTCGACTGTGGAGAGGGACGTGCCTCCGAATTTCTGCACCATGATCTTCATAAAGATCTCCCCTTCTCGATTAGCCCATCTGAGATATAGCAAAAACCAAGCTTCCCGCATCATAACAGGAAGCCGATTTGAACACCAATGTAGTTCAATAATTATTTTTCGATTGCAATGTACTCCGCGATTTGTACCGCATTCCAAGCGGCGCCTTTCAACAGATTATCGGATACGATCCACATGTTCAGCGCCCGCGGATTGCTCAGGTCACGGCGTACGCGTCCAACGAACGTCTCCAGCTTACCGGTCGCCTCCGTTGCCAGCGGATATAACTGCTGCTCCGCATTGTCCTGCAGGATGATTCCTGGTGCTTCTGCGAGCAGGTTCTTTACTTCCTCAACATCAAAGTCGCTCTTCAGCTCGACATATACCGACTCCGAGTGCCCGTAAACGACTGGAATACGCACGCATGTAGCGGTCACTTCCAGCGATTCGTCGCCCATAATTTTTTTCGTTTCATTGATCATTTTCATTTCTTCATAAGTAAAGCCGTTATCCACGAATTTGTCGATTTGTGGGATGGCGTTAAACGCGATTTGATGCTTAACCGGCAGCGAGCCTACAGGCAAAATTTGAGGCTCTACAGGCTGGCCGTCGAGTACAGCACGGGATTGGCGCAGCATTTCGTTAATCGCACTGGCCCCTGCACCCGATACAGCTTGATATGTGGAAACGATAATGCGGGAGATACCGTAACGGTCGTACAACGGCTTTAATGCCTGAACCATTTGGATCGTCGAACAGTTCGGGTTGGCAATAACGCCCTTGTTCTCATTAATCTTATCGATGTTCACTTCCGGCACCACAAGCGGAGTTTCCGGATCCATCCGGTAAGCGCTGGTGTTATCTACGCATATCGTACCGTGCTTGATCGCTTCCGGTACGAGCGCGCGGCTGACGTCGCCCCCTGCGCTGAACAAAGCGATATCTACATTACGGAAGCTTTCCGGCTTAGCTTCTTCAAGCGTAATTTCTTGACCTTTAAAATTAATCTTCTTACCTGCTGACCGTGCAGAAGATAGAAGCTTGAGCTCACCTATGGGGAAATTCCGCTCGGACAACAAACGGATAATTTGTTCTCCTACGGCACCTGTTGCGCCCACTACTGCGACATTAAACAATTTTTGATTCGACATGTGTTCGTCTCTCCCCTATGATGAAATAAATAAGATGTATGATCAGTAATTAAACCGTTCAATCAGCATCGGCTGCAGCTGCTTTCCTTGTAGCGCCGCTTCGCACGTTTCCATGATCAAGTCCATGCGGGCTACAAGCGAATTCGGCTTGGCCGCCGGATTATCCTGTCCGAAAGGCACGAAATAAATATTCTTTGTAATGAGCAGCTTCCCTACGTTCATGGCATTCAGGCCCAAGCCGTCATTTGTCGAAATGGCCAGCACCAGGGGCCGCCCGTTGCGCATTTGTGCCTTCGCGGCCATTAGTACAGGGCTCTCGGTCATGGCATTCGCCAATTTGCTTGTCGTGTTCCCCGTACAAGGAGCGATCAACAGTACATCCAGCAGCTTCGAAGGTCCGAGCGGTTCTGCATCTACAATTGAAGAAATAATATCATTTCCTGTGATCTGTTTCAACTGTTTTTGCCAACTTTCCGATGTGCCGAAGCGCGTATCCGTAGTCATGATCGTATTTGATACAATAGGTACCACCTTTGCTCCAGCATTCACAAATCGCTGAATTTGCGGCATCACTTCCTCAAAGGTGCAGTGAGAGCCTGTCAGAGCATACCCTACCGTGATATCCTGCCAATTCATTTTTACTCATTCCTCCCTTAATTTGCATCCTCCATGATGATCCGTGTAATTGTGTCGGCTATGATCCGTCCTGCAGTCTTCGGCGCAACAATGCCGGGAAGCCCCGGAGCAAGTATCGCCTTTATGCCCCGTTTCTCGGCAAAACGGAAGTCCGTCCCTCCAGGCTTTGAGGCAAGGTCTATAATGAGTGCACGATGAGGAATATTCGCTATGATCTGGGCCGTGACGATCATGGACGGAATAGTATTAAAAAGCAGGTCGACATGAAAAACGTTCGCGATCAGATCTTTCGTGTAGAAAGGGTTCATTCCCATCTCCGAAGCCCGGGCATAATATTCCGGTTTATTCACACCTACCCTTACATTCGCACCCATACCCTGAAGCGTCCTGGCAAGCGTTACTCCTGTCCTGCCAAAGCCTAGCACCATCGACTCAGAACCATGAATCGTAATATCCGTATTTTGAATAGCCATCATGATGGCGCCTTCGGTGGTCGGTATGGAGTTGTAAATGGCCACATCATCTCGGTCGAATAGCTCCACCAGCTCTATTCCCTCCCTGGAGCAAAGCTCGCGTAGATAAGGCTTCGCCATACCGGCAAATACCTTGGCCTTCTTCGGGAGTGCAGCTATATGTTCACCCTCTAGACGCAATTCCTTCGATGCAAAGAGACTTTCCACATGACCGTAGTCATCCGTACCTACAGCAGGCAAGATAACGGCATCCATTCCCTCAAGAGCCTCAGGTGTCAACTCTGCCTTGGTGATTCCGCTGGACCCGTTTTGCAAATTGTCGAATCCGATAAGTACTACGGTAGCGTCCAGCTCGGAGCATTTATGAATGACTTCGAGCTGGCGGGCATCACCGCCGATCAGCGCCACTTGAATCCCGGTAAGCATCATTCTCACCTCTTTCTAAGTCGCTTTCGATAAATCATCTTATGCGTGAGCCCAAAGATGGGTTCCATAGCCCTGCTAAGGAATACAGGGAACGCATTGCAAATAGCTTGTTGATGCCGATTGCCGGGGACATCAACATGCACGCCACTGAACAGCAAAAAAGCGTCCTCCCGTACCCAGCCTAAGCCGGAAACGGAAAAACGCTTATTCTCAAAATATGCTATTATTTGGTTCCCGTGTGCCCGAACCCGCCTGCGCCGCGTACCGTATCGTCCAGTTCTTCCACTTCCGTAAGGCGGATTTGCGGTACCCGTTGGAACACCATTTGCGCGACTCTTTCCTTCCGCTCAATGATGAACGGCTCCAAACCGTGGTTAATCAGCAGCACCTTTACTTCGCCGCGGTAGTCCGCATCGATCGTGCCAGGGCTGTTAAGGGAGGTGATGCCGTGTTTGAATGCCAGCCCGCTTCGAGGCCGAATCTGCGCCTCCAGCTCTCCCGGCATTGCCAGTGCGAAACCGGTGGGAATGAGCGTCCTAGCCCCCGGCTCCAGCGTCACAGGCTCGCTTACCGCTGCGTACAAATCGAAACCGCTGGCTAGCTGCGACATTTTCTGCGGGAGGGGGATATCCTCATTCCCCGGGAGCCGCTTGATTTGAACATCAAATGCATTAGACAAGCTGATCCCTCCCGAAACCTGAGATGGCTTCATCCGTTTGGCCAACCATAGCCAATGCGAAAGGCTTGGCAAACAGGCTTGCCGTCAGCTCCTGAATGTGCTCTAACTCCACCTTCTCAATTCGATCAATCATCTCATCCAGGCTGTAATGCCTGCCCAGCATCAGCTCGTTCTTGCCAAGCCGGTTCATTCGGCTGCTGGTGCTTTCCAGACTCAGAATGAGACTGCCTTTCATCTGTTCCTTGCCTTTTTTTAGCTCCGCTGGAGTCAATCCGTTCGACTTCAAATCGGAGAGCAGTTCCATCGTAACTTTAAGCACCTCATCCGTCTGCTTGGGAGCCGTTCCAGTGTAGATTGTGAACATGCCCCCATCCTGATAAGAGGTATGGTAAGAATATACAGAGTATGCAAGTCCGCGCTTCTCACGAATTTCCTGGAACAAACGGGAGCTCATCCCCCCGCCAATCGCATTGTTCAGCAAAATCATGGCATAGAGCTGCTCAGCCTTAGCAGAAAACCCGGGGAATGAAAGGCAAATATGGTTCTGTTCCGTCTTTTTCTGATGATACTGAAGATCGCTGTTAAATCCGAGAGGCGACACGGTACGATCCCCGCCTTGAACGGCGAACCCCCCAAAATGGCGTTCGATCAGTTCTACGACGTCGTCACCTACATTACCGGCAATGCTAATCACCGTGTTCTCAATGGTGTAGCGCGATCTCATATAATCCCTAAGTGTATCCGAATTCATGGCCGCCAAGTTATCCTGCGTACCGATAATCGTATATCCGAGCGAATGGTTGCCGAAAACCGCTTTGGCAATCAAATCATGTACCATATCGTCCGGCGTATCCTCATACATGGAGATTTCCTCATAAATAACGTTCTTCTCTTTTTCGAGCTCTTCGTGGTCGAAGGTAGAACGGAAAAACATATCCGACAACACTTCCACCGCTAACGGAAGATGCTCATCCAGCACTTTGCAATAATAGCAGGTATATTCTTTGGATGTGAATGCATTCACGTTGCCGCCGATGCCGTCAAAAACCTCAGCGATCTCCTTTGCCGAGTATTTATCCGTGCCCTTGAATAGCATGTGTTCGATAAAATGAGAAATACCGTTGTTGGTTTCATTTTCATCCCGAGATCCGGTTTTGACCCAAATACCGAAAGCCACCGAGCGGCCCGTCGGAATCTTCTCCACCACAACTCTCAGCCCATTGTTAAGCGTGTATTTGTTCAAGCTATTGAGCCTCCTTAAGTCCTGCTATGTATTGATACGCCAAAAAGATAATATTTAAATATTAACATTAATGCTCAGCCGACTCAACTTTGGGGACCCGGTCAGGGGAAATGATATCGCTCACAGTGCCGATCTGAAGCCCTTTAGACTTGATGGCGCGAATCATTCCCGGGAGCGCTTTGCTGCTGGAGGAAGTCGGATGCATGAGAATGAGAGAACCCGGTTCAATTCTGGTCTCGATTTTACGGACGATACTGGATGGATCAGGGTTTTTCCAGTCTACCGTATCAAGCGTCCAAAGAATCGTTCTTAGCTTCATCCCGTGTGCCACATCCACAGTCATTTGATTGAAATCCCCTGAAGGCGGTGCGAAGAGCTTATTGTCCACACCGAGCTCATCCCTCAGCAATGTTTCAGTTTTACTGATCTCAGAGGCCGCTTGTGCCCGGCTTAATTTACTCATATCCTTGTGGGAATACGCGTGATTAGACATCTCATGTCCCTGCTCCATAATCGTACGCGCCATGGGGATGTTCTTACGAAGCCACGATCCGTCAAAAAAGAACGTTGCTCGCACATTTTCTTTCTTCAACGTATCCAATATAGCTGGCAAATACTCCTCTCCCCAAGCAACATTGATCATAAAGGCAGCCATTGGCTTATTCGGGTTACCCTTGTAGATGGGATGGGGTCCAAGCTGATCCAGGCTAATTTGCGGAGGAACCTCCCTGATAACGAGCTTGGGCGGATTCGGAAACGATTGACGCTCAGCAAGCTGCAGCGTTCTTTCCACATCGACCTCAAGTCCGTTATAGCCCGGAATCGCCTTCCAAACCCGATCGACGATCGCATTAACTGGAGCGACGTTAAACCGCTTTGCTTCCGCTTGAATCTGCTCGAGCATCTCTGCCTTGCGGACATCCGGATCCTCACGCCACACCTGCCGGGACAGCTGACTGAGGGGAGAGTCGATCAGGCCCACCGCGGCGCCATTCTGTATCGCATGCTGCACAAACCGTTCCACCTGAGGGGATTGCTGAACCAGGACGAGCATTATGCCGAAGCAAACTGCAGCGAACAACAATTGATAGCGTCTCATTTACATTCTCCTGTCGTTCCTCGTTTGTCCCATTCATATGTTTTTCTGGACAAGGTTAGAACCAGCAGGACCATCAGGCAAAACAAAAAAGAGACAGACTGCTCTGACTCTTTCTTCGTTCCCGCTTGATTAAGCTAGAAAATGAGGTATTAAGTTTGTGCCGGAACTTCTGCCGTCAATGCCGCTTTGCGCGATAAATTTACGCGGCCCTGGGCATCAATTTCTGTTACTTTAACCGTAATCGCGTCACCAATCTTCACTACATCCTCTACCTTGCCCACGCGTTCAGTGGAAAGCTGCGAGATGTGCACCAATCCTTCTTTACCCGGTAAAATTTCAACAAAGCATCCGAATTTCTCAATGCGCTTCACCGTGCCCAGGTAGGTTTCGCCTACGATGACCTCGCGGACGATTCCTTCGATGATTTGGCGAGCCTTATCGTTCATCTCTGCGTTTGACGAGGCAATGAACACGCGTCCGTCCTGCTCGATATCGATTTTTACGCCGGTTTCCTCAATAATTTTGTTGATGATCTTACCGCCTGCCCCGATGACATCACGAATTTTGTCCGGATTGATGTGCATCGTGAGAATTTTTGGCGCATATTGCGACAACTGAGGCTTCGGCTGATCAATGCGTTCCAGCATTTTGTTCAAGATGAACATACGGCCTTTCTTCGCCTGATCCAACGACTGCGTTAGGATAGCCCGGTCAATGCCATCAATTTTGATGTCCATTTGCAGTGCCGTAACGCCTTTCGCCGTACCTGCCACTTTAAAGTCCATATCTCCGAGATGGTCTTCCATCCCTTGAATATCGGTGAGAATCGAGAAGTGCTCCCCGTCCTTAATCAATCCCATCGCGATACCTGTTACCGGAGCTTTGATCGGAACCCCTGCATCCATCATAGCCAGCGTACTTGCGCAAATACTAGCCTGAGATGATGAACCGTTCGATTCCAAAACCTCGGAAACCAGTCGGATTGTATAAGGAAAATCCGTTTCCGAAGGAATAACAGGCTCAAGTGCACGCTCTCCAAGCGCTCCGTGACCAATCTCGCGTCGGCCCGGCGGACGCAGCGGTCTCGCTTCACCTACGCTGAACGGTGGGAAGTTGTAATGGTGCATGAACCTCTTGGACTCTTCCAAATCCAAACCGTCAAGAATTTGTACATCTCCCAAAGCCCCAAGCGTACAAATGCTGAGTGCCTGCGTTTGACCGCGCGTGAAGAGACCAGATCCGTGCGTACGAGGCAGCAGATTAATGTCGCACTCGATCGGGCGGATTTCCTCTAGTCCGCGTCCGTCTGGACGAACTTTGTCGTGCGTAATCAAACGACGAACTTCTTCTTTCACGATATCGTGAAGCGTTTCTTTCACATCAGCCATCTTCTCTGGAGTTTCAGCGTAAACCGCAGCAAAGTGCTCCTTCGTATCGCTGTTTACCGCATCGATCGCTTCTTGTCTGGCGTGCTTCTCCGGAATCTTGATCGCTTCGACTAAGCGCGAACTTGCAAATTCCCGAACCGCTTGATTCACATCGGCTTCTACACTGTGAAGCTTAACTTCCATCTTCGGCTTGCCGACTTCCGCTGTGAACTGCTCTTGAATCGCAACGATTTTACGAATTTCATCATGACCGAACATGATGGCTTCAAGCATAATTTCCTCAGGCACTTCGTCGGCTCCGGCCTCCACCATCATGATGGCATCCTTTGTACCTGCGACCACTAGATGAATGTCGCTTTTCTCGGCCTGCTCCAATGTCGGATTGATAATGAACTGTCCGTCCACCCGTCCGACAATAACGCCGCCGATCGGTCCGTTAAAAGGCACGTCCGATATGCTAAGCGCCGCGGACACACCGATCATAGCCGCCATCTCCGGCGCGCATTCCTGGTCCACGCTCATAACGATGGCCACAACCTGCACGTCGTTACGGAAGCCTTCTGGGAACAACGGACGAATCGGGCGGTCTGTCAAACGGCTCGCAAGAATCGCTTTTTCGCTGGGACGGCCTTCCCGCTTAATGAAACCTCCGGGAATTTTACCTACGGAGTACAGCCGCTCCTCATAATTCACGGTCAGCGGAAAAAAATCCAAGTCCTTCGGTTCGGCCGATGCCGTCACCGTACAAAGCACAACCGTATCACCGTAACGGGCAACAACAGCACCATTGGCCTGCTTGGCCAAACGTCCTGTTTCGAGAATCAGCGGACGACCCCCGAGATCCATCTGCACCTTTTTCTCCATAACCAACCTCCTAATATTTGCGTTCGCTCCATGGAAACCATTTGCACGAGTATCGCTTATGTAGTGTTAGCAGCCGACTTCGGAGCAATCCTGCACCACGGCCGCCGCTAGTTTTATCTATATTGCATTCTGCATAATGGCTAGTATTTCCTTCTTTTTGTAAAAATAGTAGCCGAAAAAAAGCAACCCCGCGATCCCCATGCAACCATCTGCCATAGGCCTGGCGTGCACAAAGGACAAACGTGGTTGCTTTTGTTGTGACCGTAAATTAACGACGCAAGCCGAGCTTTTCGATCAGTGCGCTGTAACGCTTAACGTCTTTATTCTTGATGTACGTCAGCAGCTTACGGCGTTGGCCTACCATCTTGAGCAGACCGCGACGAGAGTGATGATCCTTCTTGTGCGTCTTCAGATGGCTGGTCAGATTGACGATGTTTTCTGTAAGAATTGCGACTTGCACTTCAGGAGATCCTGTATCGTTCTCATGTGTTTTATGAGTTTGGATTAATTCCTGTTTGCGTTCTTGAGTCAATGCCATTTCATTTCACCTCCAAATTTTGTCTAATCCCCTGTGGCCCAGAGATCGTCGGAGTGTTCGATTCTCCACGCCAAGGTTACTTTATTGTATAGCTCGTCAGACCCGCAGATCTGCAATCGAGCAACGTTACAAAGTATATCATATTCCGTCTATAAAAGTAAAATCAAATTATAACTTTTGCATGGATCTCTGTTCAACGATAAAGGAACGGGCTTGATCTGCATCCTTGCCGATTTGGGAAATCAACTCGTGTACAGAGTCAAACTTTCGTTCATGGCGAATAAATGCCAGCAGTTCCACCTCGATGGTCTCACCGTAAATCGTTTCGGAAAAGTCAAACAAATGCGCTTCCAGAACGGGCTGCAGAAGCCCGGTATCAAATGTGGGCTTAACTCCGACATTCATAACGGCGCCCACTTTACGACCGTGAACAGTCGCAAGGACAGCATACACGCCACGAGCCGGGATCACGTAAGAATCCGTCACCTCGATGTTCGCCGTAGGAAAACCGATCGTTCGTCCGCGTCCGTCTCCGTGCACTACCGTTCCCTCGAGCTTATAAGGGCGGCCGAGAAGCACGCTGGCTTCCTGGACGTCACCATTTAGAAGAAAGCTGCGAATCTGTGTGCTGCTGACCTTCTCACCGTGAAACAGGTAAGGACGAATCACTTCTACGGCAAAACGCCCTCGAGCTAGATCGCAAAGTGTGTCCGGCGTTCCCGCGCCCTTAAAACCGAAAGTGAAGTCAAACCCGACAAACACGGTGTTCACTCCCATAGGGATGAGCATTCGCTCGACAAACTGCTCTGGGGTTACTCGCATAAACGATTCGTTAAAATCGACAATGTAAGTCGTATGAACTCCAAGCTCCCGCAGCTGCTTTTGCTTCGCAGCAAGCGGCGTCAGCAGTTGGGTATATTTATCCATCCCCAGCACTTCACGAGGATGCGGGTGGAACGTCATGATCGCCGCCGGAAGGTGAAGTTCGCTCCCCCGCTCCACTGCACGCCCAATCACTTCTCGATGACCGAGATGCACGCCGTCAAATTCACCGATGGCCAGCACCAGGGAATCTGCATTAGTCGCCTCAGGCAGCGGATACGTTAGCTGTACCGTATGCATCGTACTTCAACTCACCTACATTTCTATAGGACGGGCTTCGCCACCCACCCTTAAGAGAAAATTTTATTGGGTAATAAAAGACCGTGCTGCGGGTCCCATTCGAATATACCGATCAAACGACCGTCATCCGAGAATCCGGCAATATGCTTACCAAGATCCGCTTGTGAGCTATTCGCATGCGGCCATTGCTGCGGCTCCAATCGTATTTTTTGTCCCTGCAGCGCTCTTCGGGTCAAATGCTCATCCAAACGAACCGAAGGCAGGAATCCAAGCACATGTTCCATCGGAATCAGCTTGTCCGAGAGAGAGCCATGTTCGTGAAGTTCTTCCACTTGTTCCAGCGTCAAGCATTGCTCCGGACCTATATTCCCTGTTGAAGTTCGAACCAGTTCCCCCATCACCGCAGGGATACCTAGTGCCTCCCCGATGTCAGCGCACAGCGTTCGGATATATGTTCCCTTAGAGCAGCTTACGCGAAACCGAACTTCAGGTAGCTCACCCGACCAATCGGTATTCAATACTTCAATTGAGTAAATCGTCACGGTGCGGGCCTTCCGCTCGACCTCAACGCCTTGCCGCGCTAATTCGTACAAACGCCTGCCCTCTACCTTCACCGCGGAGTACATCGGCGGTACTTGTTCGATCGTCCCAACGAATTTCGCGATCGCCTCCGTCACCTGCTGCGGCGTAAGCAGGTCACCAGGACGCTCCAGCCGCTGAAGCACTTGTCCACTTAAATCCTGCGTGTCAGTCGAGAGGCCGAGCAACAGCACAGCTTCGTAAGACTTGGGCATCTCTTGTACGTATTCGACCAATCGGGTTGCTCGCCCGATACAAAGCGGCAGCACGCCAGTCACTTGAGGATCTAGCGTGCCGGTGTGCCCGATTCGTTTGATTCTTACGATTCGGCGAACCTTTGCCACTACATCATGGGAAGTGAAGCCTTTAGGCTTCCAAATCGGTAAAATGCCTTCGAGCGTCATGAAAGCTCCTTCCCTACTGCCTTGACTACTTGTTCAATCGCTTCTTCAATACTGCCATTGATTGTACAACCGGCAGCCTTAATGTGTCCTCCGCCGCCGAAACCCTTGGCAATAGCCGCCACATCCGCTTGACCCGAAGATCGAAGGCTTACCTTCACGGTACCTGGCCGCTTCTCCTTAAATAGCATTCCCACCTCAACGCCCTCTACGTTACGAGCATAGTTCACCAGCCCGTCCATATCTTCAGAGGATGCATCGGTGTTAGATAAATCGTCTAATGTCACATGCAGCCACGCGACCCGATTATCGTGGGCGAAAGATAACGTACTTAAGGTCCGCTTCAGCAGCGAAACCTGCCCGTAAGTCATCGTCTCCAGCAGCCTTTCGGCTAGCTCGTGTCCCTGGACGCCGCGCGCCAGCATGTCTGCGGCTATCTGCAGCACTTTGGGAGAGGTGTTGGAGTAACGGAAACCGCCCGTATCGGTAAGAAGACCGGAATAAATGCAAATATTCAGTTCGCGGGTCAGCTCGACACCAAGCTCCAATACCAGATCGTACAGAACTTCGACCGTGGCCGCAGCATCTGCCCGAACTAGATTAACATATCCGAAGTTGTCGTTAGTCGCATGGTGATCAATATTTAAAAGCTGCCATTCCGAAGAAAAGCAGCCCTGTACTTGGCCTATACGCCCAAAATCAGCGCAGTCCACCGAAATGATCCTCCCGAACTTCTGTTCGGGAGGTTCCATTTCGTAAGGAATTACAGAGAACGAGCCGGCCATATACATGAACTTCTCCGGAATTCGGCCCTCATTGATCAAGGTGAAGCTTTTATTTAGTGACCGAAGCATCCATGCCATCGCAAACGTAGAACCGGAGGCATCCCCGTCAGGCTGGACATGGGATACCACCAGGAAATCATCGTTACTTCGGATAAACTCGGCCGCTGATCGGAGTTGTGCTTCATAACCAGAATCGATCATACATTCGGATTCTCCTGATTAATCTTCTGAAGGAGCCCTTGAATCTTCGAACCGTAGTCAATCGACTCGTCGAATTTGAACAGCAATTCCGGAATCTTACGCATCCGAATTCGCTTGCCAAGCTCCGAACGGATAAACCCGGTGCTGCGGGTCAGTGCCTTCAATGTTTCTTGCTTCTGTTCATCACTACCGAGAACACTCAAATACACTTTCGCATGAGAAAACTCATTCGTTACATCGACACCCGTCACCGTAATAAAACCGATGCGGGGGTCCTTCAGCTCCGACTGAATGATTTGACTCAGCTCTTTTTTGATTTGTTCTCCGACTCTGCCCACGCGAATTTTAGCCATTTGCGGATCACCTCTCTACAGTTTCCATTACGAAGGCTTCAATCGTGTCCCCTTCTTTAATATCATTGTATTTGTCCAGAGATATACCACATTCGTAGCCTTGCGCAACTTCTTTTGCGTCGTCCTTGAAACGCTTGAGCGAATCGATCTTCCCTTGGAAAACCACAATGCCACCGCGCACCAGCCGCACTTCGGCGTTTCGTGCGATTTTGCCATCGGTCACCATACAACCGGCAATGACACCGACTTTGGAGACCTTAAAGATATTACGCACTTCCGCGTGGCCGATAACCACTTCTTTATATTCCGGATCAAGCAGCCCTTTCATGGCTTGCTCAATCTCTTCCATCACTTTATAAATGATGCTATGCAGACGAATGTCGACTTTCTCCTGATCCGCCGTATTCTTCGCTTGTGGCTCAGGACGAACATTAAAGCCGATTACGATCGCATTGGAGGCCGATGCCAAAATAACGTCGGATTCCGTAACGGCGCCTACACCGCTGTGCAATATTTTAACACGCGCGCCTTCAACATCAATTTTCTCGAGCGAGCCTTTGAGCGCTTCGGCAGAACCTTGCACGTCGGCTTTGATGATGACGTTGAGATCCTTGATTTCGCCTTCCTTGATCTGTTTGTAAAGATCATCCAGCGTTACGCGGGCATTTGCCCCCATCTCGGATTGACGCAGCGTTATCGCACGCTTCTCAGCAATGGCTCTTGCTTTACGCTCGTCTTCAAACGCGAGGAACGGATCTCCAGCTTGCGGTACCTCGGTTAAACCGGTAATCTCGACCGGCGTGGATGGTCCTGCTTCTTTGAGCTTCCGACCTTTATCGTTCACCATTGCTCTCACGCGGCCGAAGCAAACGCCAGCAACGAAGCTGTCGCCCACTTTGAGCGTACCGTGCTGGATCAGAACGCGTGCAACCGGCCCTTTACCCTTATCCAGCTCTGCCTCGATGACCGTACCTCTTGCACGTTTATTCGGGTTGGCTTTAAATTCCTGTACCTCGGCGACCAGTAAAATCATGTCGAGCAGGTTCTCAAGACCGATGCGCTGTTTAGCGGAAATGTTGCAGAAGATCGTATCCCCGCCCCACTCTTCCGGCACCAGCTCGTATTCCGTCAACTCCTGCTTAATGCGGTCTGCGTTAGCATCCGGTTTATCGATTTTGTTAACAGCAACAATAATCGGCACGTTGGCCGCTTTAGCGTGGCTGATCGCCTCAACCGTTTGCGGCATGACGCCGTCATCCGCTGCTACAACAATGATCGTAATATCCGTCACTTGTGCGCCGCGGGCACGCATCGATGTGAACGCAGCGTGACCAGGAGTATCCAAGAACGTGATTTTTTTGCCATTGGTTTCCGCCTGATACGCACCGATATGCTGTGTAATGCCTCCGGCTTCGCCTTCCGTGACGTTCGTCTTGCGGATGGCATCGAGCAGTGTCGTTTTACCATGGTCAACGTGACCCATGATCGTTACAACCGGTGGACGCTCCAGCAGATCGGCTTCGTCATCATTCTCCTCGAACTGTTCGAACTTATCTTCCTCAACCGGAATCTTCAGTTCAACTTCCACTCCATAATCGGAAGCCAGCAATTGGATTGCATCCAGATCGAGCTCTTGGTTGATCGTAGCCATGACGCCCAGGAACAACAACTTCTTAATGACCTCGGAAGCATCCTTATGCAGCGCCTTAGCCATCTCACCCACGGTCATTGTACCGCGAACGATAATTTTCTTAGGCGTGTTGTCAATCTTCGGTTTTGGTGGCTCAGAATTATTTCTTCCGCCTCTGCCCTGGTTCCTTTGATTGCCGCGGTTCTGAGGACCTCTATTATTCCCGCCTGATCTAAAATCATCAAAACGTCTTTGGCCTGGTTTTGTTTTTTTGTTTGCTGCACCTTTGTTTGCATTATCATCCCCATCCGCTTGGACCGGGCTTCCAGTCGGTCTGGATGTTCCAGCACCGACTGGCCGATTGCCTCCGCTGCGCTGGTCGAAACCGCCTCTGCGGGAATCTGGCCTTTGCGCCTGTTGACCTCCGCCTTGCTGCCCTTGCGGACGTTGTCCGGGACCTCGTCCGCCTTGACTGCCGCCAGTCGAACCTTGACCGCCTTGACCACTGCGGTTAAATCCGCCTCCCTGACCTTGACCTTGAGGCCTTCCACTGCCTTGACCTTGACCTTGGCCACCGCCGCGGTTAAACCCGCCTCCCTGACCTTGACCTTGGGGACGCCCGCTTCCTTGACCGCCTTGACGATTCTGACCTTGACCTTGTCTGCTGTCGCCTTGCGGTCTGCTGGAAGATGATGAACCTCCTTGACCTTGGCCACCTTGCGGTCTGCCTGATTGTCCGCCGCTTTGGCCTTGCGGTCTGCTTGAAGAAGGGGCGTTGCTTTGTCTCGGTGCCGCCGATTGCACTTGCGCTGCCGGCTGTCTTTGCTCCGGTTTCGGTTGAACGGCAACCGTCTGTTGCTTAGGCTCTTGGCCTCCTGCCGGTTTATCAGCCGGTTTTGCAACCGCTGCTCCATCATTTCTCTTAGCTGCTGCATTTGCTTTTACGTCTTTGAAAAACTTCTCTACACTTTCCACCGCATCATTCTCCATTACGCTCATATGATTGTTAACCGATTTACCCAGTCTTTTCAAAATTGTGATGATCTCTTTACTACTCATGTTCAAAGACTTGGCATACTCATACACTCTAACTTTGTCTTTACTATTGTCTTGTTTTGTCAATACAGTCCACCTCCGTACGTTCTCCTACTGCTTCAACATGCGTGCAAAACCCGCGTCCGTTACTGCAATCACGACTCGCGTTTCCTTACCGATGCTTGCGCCAAGCTGATCCCGACGGCCGTACTGCTGAATAGGAACTCCATAATAACTGCATTTATCATTTACTTTTTTGAACGTGCCCTCGGACGCATCTTCAGCTACAATGACCAGCTTTGCCTGGCCGCTTCGTACTGCATCGATGACCATTTCCTCACCACTGACTAGCTTACCGGCCCGCATTGCAAGGCCTAAATTCGAGAGATATTTATCATTCTTCATCTTCATCGTTCACCGCATCTTTTCCGGCAATAAACTCGTCTTCCACCTTAATGAAATCCTGTTCAAGCGCATCGTAAATGTTCGGACTGACCGAAGACTTCAGAGCGCGATCCAATGCACGCGACTTTTTGGCCAGCTTGAAGCAGGACTGCTTGCCACACAAGTAAGCCCCGCGCCCCGCTCTCTTCCCCGTCAAATCGATATGAAGCTCATTGTCGGGAGTCTTTACCACACGGATGAGTTCTTTCTTAGGCATCATTTGTTGGCAGGCAACGCATTTGCGCAGAGGTATTTTTCGTTGCTTCATCGTTTTATCCCCTCCCGTATGGCTAACCAACCGACCTGCCGATATTAATCGATGCTGACCGAATCCTGATGCATAATCTCTTCAGAATAAGATTTAGGACGTCCGTACTCTTGCTCCGCTTGAGTCTCACTCTTGATGTCGATCTTCCAACCCGTCAGCTTTGCGGCAAGTCGGGCGTTCTGCCCTTTAATTCCGATCGCAAGAGATAACTGATAATCGGGAACGATGACTCGAGCCATTTTTTCTGTTTCGAACACCTGCACTTCCAGAACCTTAGACGGGCTAAGTGCATTGGCCACATATTCCTCAATGCTTTCCATCCAGCGGACAATATCGATTTTCTCGCCTTTCAGCTCGCTCACGATCGTCTGTACGCGCATACCCTTTGGACCTACGCAGGAGCCGACCGGATCAACTTCCTCATTACGGGAGTGAACGGCAATTTTAGAGCGGAACCCAGCTTCACGAGCCACCGATCGAATTTCAACCACGCCTTGGAAAATCTCAGGAACTTCCAGCTCGAACAGTCGTTTAAGCAGGCCTGGGTGAGTACGTGACAGCACAATTTGCGGACCTTTGGTCGTATTCTCTACTTTCGTGATGTAAGCTTTAACCCGGTCGCCTTGTTTGAATTTATCCGTGGGCATCAGCTCGCCGAGCGGCATAACCGCCTCAATCTTGCCGAGATCGATATACAGATTCCGTTGATCCTGACGCTGTACGATTCCGTTGACGATATCTTCTTCCTTGTCCACATAAGCGTTATATATCAAACCGCGTTCCGCTTCACGGATCCGCTGTGTGACTACTTGCTTTGCGGTCTGCGCCGCAATTCGTCCGAAATCCCGCGGTGTCACTTCGATTTCGACAATGTCGTTTAATTGATAGTTTTGATTCATTTCCCGCGCGGCATGCAATGAAATCTCAAGCCTAGGATCGAGCACCTCGTCCACAACTGCCTTGCGTGCGTATACTTTGATCAGACCCGTATGTCGGTTAATATCGACACGAACGTTCTGAGCAGTATTAAAATTCCTTTTATAACCAGAAATCAAAGCCGCCTCGATGGCATCTATGAGCACTTCTTTAGCAATGCCCTTTTCTCTTTCAATTTCATTTAATGCTTCGATAAAATCCATGTTCATTTGAATGGAGTTCCCCCTCTCATATCATGCGGACCGTTATTTAGCAGCAATGCATCGTCAGAATACAATAGCAAGCCGCGCGCTTGCGACTTTCGCAAAAGGAATCACATGCTTTTTCTTGCCAACCTCAATCTCTACTGTTTGCTCATCGAACGAAATAAGCTTGCCCTCGAACTCCTTCAAGCCATCCACAGTCTCATAGGTTGTAACGAAAACATGTTCTCCAACCGCCTTGTGATAGTCTTGAGTTTTCTTTAATGGTCGCTCTGCTCCCGGCGATGATACTTCAAGGAAATATGCACTTGGAATGGGGTCCTTTTCGTCCAGCTTTTCGCTCAGATACTCACTGACGCGTCCGCAGTCGTCGATGTCAATACCGGCTTCCTTATCAACATAAACCCGCAGAAACCAGTTCCCGCCTTCCTTGACATACTCGATGTCGACCAGCTCAAATCCGTTCTCGTCCAAAAAAGGCTGGACCAGCTCTTCCACTGTGGATTTGATGTGTGTGCTCAACCTGTTTCCTCCTATTCACTCGCTTAATGCCTTATACAAAATGTAAAGAGTGGGTTTCCCCACTCTCTGGTTACGAGATATAACATTGTTACCGTAGAAGATTATACCATAAGTACCGCTGGTTTTGCAATAATATGAAAACGACAACCCCTTCAGTTTAAAACAACGAAAGCTGGTTTGTCTCCGGCAAACCGCGGAAGCAGCCCATGCCGGCAAGAATTTCAACAATCGTCTTTGACGCCTTGCTTCGGGTCTGAAAATCCTCTATGGATAGGAATGGCCCATCATTTTTGGCAGCGGCAATATTTTTCGCCGCATTTTCACCAATCCCACCGATAGCCGAGAACGGTGGAATGAGCGAGTCGCCTTCAATCAGAAACTTCGTAGCATCTGATTTGTACAAATCAATGCTCTTGAACGTGAAACCCCGTGCCGTCATCTCCAGCGCCATCTCGAGAATGGATATCATATTTTTCTCTTTGGGCAAGGCTTGGAAGCCCTTCTCCTCAATCTCCAAAAGCCTGCGAAGAATCGGATCATAGCCTTGACACAAAAGCTCAATCTCAAAGTCCGTCGCCCGAACCGAGAAATAGGTTGCGTAATAAGCAATCGGATGGTACAGCTTAAAGTAAGCCGTACGTACGGCGGAAATAACATAGGCGGAGGCATGCGCCTTCGGAAACATATATTCGATCTTCTCGCAGGAATCGATATACCACTGCGGGACGTTGTGCTTTTTCATGTCTTCCTTCCACTCTTCTGTCAGCCCTTTACCCTTACGCACGCTTTCAGTAATTTTAAATGCAAGTCCGGCATCCATCCCCGCTTTATAAATCAAATACAGCATGATGTCGTCACGGCAGCCGATCACCGATTTGATCGTACAAATGCCTTTTTTGATTAGCTCCTGCGCATTGCCAAGCCACACTCCCGTTCCATGAGACAAGCCGGAAATTTGAAGTAGGTCCGCGAAGCTGGACGGCCTCGCCTCTTCAAGCATTTGACGAACAAATTTCGTTCCCATCTCTGGGACGCCATACGTCGCCACCGGCGTACGAATCTGCGCCGGCGTCACACCAAGCGCCTCTACGGAATGAAACATGCTCATCACTTTCGGATCGTTCATCGGAATCGCCGTTGGATCGACACCTGTCAAATCCTGCAGCATCCGCATCATGGTCGGGTCATCGTGTCCCAGAATATCAAGCTTGAGCAGGTTCGCGTCAAACGCGTGGTAATCGAAATGCGTTGTCTTCCATTCCGAATTCTTATCGTCGGCAGGGAACTGAACCGGTGTAATATCATCAACATCAATATAATCCGGAACGACAACGATCCCTCCGGGATGCTGTCCGGTGCTTCGCTTAACACCTGTACAGCCCATAGCAAGCCGATTTATCTCGGCTCCGCGCCACTTTTTACCTTGCTCTTCTTCATATTTTTTGACGAAGCCATACGCCGTCTTTTCTGCAACCGTACCGATGGTTCCGGCCCGGAATACATTCTTCTCGCCAAATAGCACCTTCGTGTAGTTGTGAGCATGCGGCTGATACTCGCCAGAGAAGTTAAGGTCGATATCGGGTACTTTATCCCCTTTGAAGCCAAGGAACGTCTCGAACGGAATGTCCTGGCCTTCACCCTTAAGCTTCTCGCCGCAATTCGGGCAGTTTTTATCCGGCAGGTCGAAACCGCTCGGAATCGAACCGTCGAGAATCCAGTCACTGTGTTTGCACGATTTGCATACATAATGAGGAGGCAAGGGGTTAACCTCAGAAATACCCAGAAACGTAGCAACGACGGAGGAGCCGACAGACCCCCGGGAGCCGACGAGATATCCGTCTTGGTTCGACTTTTTTACAAGTCGCTCGGATATCAAATAGTTCGCAGAGAAGCCGTATTTGATGATCGGCACCAATTCTTTCTCCAGCCGCGCTGTCACCACTTCCGGAATCGGTTCCCCATAAATCTGCCGTGCCGTTTCATAGCATGTGTTGCGGATTTCATCATCCGCGCCCTCGATAATCGGCGTGAAGAGCTTCGTCGGGAACAGCTCCAGCTCTTCGAATTGATCCGCAAGCTCAGAGGTGTTTGTTACTACAACCTGATGGGCAATATCTTTTCCCAGATATTCGAATTCCGCCACCATCTCCTTAGTCGTACGGAAATGAACATCCGGTTTACGGATATCTTTCAGTGGGCTGAACCCTGTAATCCCGTGGATCGTTATATCCCGTGAAATTTTTTCACGCGGTTGCAGGTAGTGCACATTCCCAGTGGCAATAACCGGCTTTCCAAGCTTGCGCCCGATCTCAATAATTTTGCGATTCGCATCTTCTAATTGCGCTGGGCTGCCAACCAAACCTTTATCCACCAAATGCATATTGATGCCGATCGGTTGAATCTCCAACACATCATAGAACGCTGCGACGTTCTCCGCTTCTTCCACGGATTTGTTGAGCACCGTCTCAAAAAACTCGCCCTTTTCGCACCCGGAAGAGATGATGAGGCCTTCGCGCATTTCCTGCAGCTTGCTTTTCGGAATGCAAGCTACCCGGTGAAAATATTCCGTATGGGATAAGGATACCAGCGAGAACAGGTTCTTTTTGCCTATCATGTTCTTGGCATAAATACAACAGTGGAACGGCCGCTGAGTAGCCAGGTTTTTGCCAACCTGATCGTTAAGCCGATCCAGCTGTGTATACCCCCTGTCGCCCACTTCCTTCAATAGATGAAATAGAACAAAACCAAGCGCAATCGAATCGTCAATAGCCCGGTGATGGTTGTCCAGACTAACCTTGAATTTGTCCGAAAGCGTGTTGAGCCGGTGGTTTTTGAGTGTCGGGAACAATAGACGCGACAGCTCCAGCGTGTCCAGCACCGGATTCTTCACTTCAGGTAAGCCAAGCCGCTTACAATTGGATTGAATAAATCCGATATCGAACCTGGCGTTGTGTGCCACCAGAATGCTGTCCCCGACAAAATCGATGAATTTAGGCAGCATCTCTTCAAGTTCCGGAGCTCCCTTTACCATATCATCGGTAATGTTGGTCAACTGCTGGATGTTGTATGGAATCCGTTCATGCGGATCAATAAACGTAGCAAAACGGTCAATTTCCTTGCCTTCCCTCATTTTGACGCCAGCGATTTCAATAATCTTGTTACTGGTCACGGACAGACCGGTCGTCTCAATGTCGAAAATAACATACTCCGCGTCAGCAAGCGCGACATCCGTCGCATTCATGACCACTTGGACCGAATCGTTAACGACATTGGCTTCAAGTCCGTAAATGACCTTAATTCCGTGTTTCTTGGAGGCTTTATAGGCTTCGGGAAAGCTCTGAACACCGCTGTGATCGGTGACGGCGATCGCTTTGTGCCCCCACTTGGCCGCTGTTTTAATATATTGATCCACAGGAGTAATGCCGTCCATCGTGCTCATCGACGTATGCAGGTGAAACTCAACGCGCTTCTCCGCCGCATCATCCTTACGATCCGGCGGGCCCACGACCTCGTTCACATCGGAAGGAATCATAACTAGCTCGGGTATTTGCATAAATCGGTCGTATTCTACCCGCCCACGCAGCTTCAACCATTTACCATTGGTAATGAGATTGTAGATTTTAACGTCGTCCTTCGTTTTGGCGAACGCCTTGACCATAATGGAATCGGTAAAATCGGTGACGTTAAACATATATAAGGTGCTTCCGTTTTTGAGCTCCTTTACATCCAAGCCAAATACGGTTCCTTGCACCGTAATTTTCTTCTCCTCGTCTTGCACTTCCTGTAAAGGCACGGCTTGTTCCTTAATGTCATAGCCGACCATTAGCTTGATTTCTTCATTCGACTGCGATGCCGCCTCGTTCTCCGCTTCCACCGCCGTCATAATGACACTCGTGACCTCTTTTTCTTCTTGAGCAATCTGCTTTGCGAATTTCTCCATCTCTTGCTCCCGTGACCCACTCACGGCATACTTTACAAGAAAATCAACACCGAAGAAATTACTGAAATAGCTCTGAATCAAGCCGCCGATATTTTTCTTCTTCGCCAGCTCAAGCCCGATGGAATCTAGCAAATGAAGCGTCAGCACATTATCTTTCACTTCAATATGCGCTTTAGTCATCCACCCATTGATGGACGCTGCCTCCCGCTGTACCCACTCGATGAACATGTCCCAATACTCATCCGCGACCGCTTCCGGTTTTACTTCCGTGGTGTACTGCAACACGAAACGAATCGCGGCAATATGTGAAAACTTATCGCGGATCATCTTACAGAAGGAACGGTATATATCGGAGGGAACAATTTGGCTTTTAACGATAAAGAAGACCCATTCCTTATTTTTACGGCTCGTCTCTACCTTATCAATATACCCGTCCGAAAAAAAAGACTGAACTACATCTGTCGGAACGCCCGCCTGATGCATCAGCATCTCAAACCTGTCGCGTTTCTGCGCCGTACTGCTGCTGCTCATCTTGACCTCCTATGTAAAAAATTAGGGGCTTGTATGGACAAACCCCTAATTTTTATTAGTTTCGTATTTCAGTAAGCTCGTCCGAACAAGACGGTATGCTTGGCTTCCGAACCACAGACGAGGCATTTGGTTTTGGTCGTGCTAGGCTCGAATGGAATATTTCGGCTCGTGGCGCCTGTTTCTTCCTTCACGTGCGCTTCGCAAGCGTTCGAACCGCACCAGCCGGACAGCGCGAAGCCCCGTTTCAGTTCGAGGAACGACTTCAGCTCATCCATCGAGTCTGCTTCCGTCATACTTTCATCTCGGAAGCGCTTGGCTCGATCATACATTTCCTGCTGCGTCTCCGTCAATAGCTTTTGGACTTCTGCTAAAAATTGGTCTTGGGCCACCATACGCTTCTCGCCGGTAATCCGGGAAACTAATACCACTTGACCATTCTCCATATCACGCGGTCCGAGTTCGACGCGAACCGGAACTCCACGCATTTCGTATTCATTGAATTTCCAACCCGGGCTTTGATCGGGGCGGTCATCCACTTTCACACGCACACCAGCCTTCTTCAGCTGATCATAAAGCTCGTTTACCCGACCGACCACCTGATCGCGTGTTTTGGGTGGTCCGATTGGAATCATAACGACCTGCGTCGGAGCGACTTTTGGCGGCAGAGCCAGCCCACGGTCGTCTCCGTGTACCATAATCAACGCGCCGATCAACCGGGTGCTAACGCCCCATGAAGTGGTGTGGCAAAATTGATGCTGGTTTTCCCGATCCAAATATTTGATGTCAAATGCTACTGCAAAGTTTGTACCCAAATAATGAGAGGTTCCGGCTTGTACTGCTTTTCCGTCCTTCATCATAGCTTCGATAGAATACGTATCAACGGCTCCGGCGAATTTCTCGGAAGGCGTTTTTTGTCCCATGATAACGGGAATCGCAAGAAAATTTTCCGCAAAATCACGGTAAATTTCCAGCATCTGCATCGTTTCTTTACGTGCGTCCAGCTCGTCCTCATGTGCCGTATGACCTTCCTGCCAAAGAAATTCGGTCGTACGCAGAAACGGTAGGGTACGCTTTTCCCACCGAACGACGTTAGCCCACTGGTTAATGAGCAGCGGCAGGTCCCGATAAGAGTTAATCCACTCGGAATACATATGTCCAATCATCGTTTCCGACGTCGGGCGAATGGCAAGCCGCTCCTCCAGTTTCTCTCCGCCAGCTTCAGTTACCCAAGGCAGCTCCGGGTTAAAGCCTTCGACATGTTCTTTTTCCTTCTGAAAGAAGCTCTCCGGAATAAACATAGGGAAATATGCGTTGCGGTGCCCGGTTTCTTTGAACCTTCCGTCAAGTTCCCTCTGAATGTGCTCCCAAATCTCATAGCCGTCCGGTTTAAATACGATACAGCCGCGGACCGGAGAATAGCTCATCAGATCCGCTTTTTTGATTGTATCGATATACCAGCGCGAGAAATCCTCGCTTTGCGGCGTAATTTCCTTTACAAATTGCTTTTCCTGTTTTGAATTTGACATAATTATGTTTCTCCCCCTACAGAAGGCAGTTCGTTACCCGTTGATCAATCGTAATATATCGTTATACGTTACGGCTATCATAAGCAGCATTAGCATAGCAAATCCGACGAAATGAACCATGCTCTCACGGCTAGGATCGACCGGTTTGCCGCGCAGCGCTTCAAGCCCTAGGAAAACAAGGCGACTTCCGTCCAACGCCGGAATCGGCAGCAGGTTGAATAGCCCCAAATAGAGACTCATAATGGCGGTCCATGAAATATACTGCGCCCATCCAGCGCTAGCCTGCTCACTAGTAAATTCAACGATCCTCACGGGACCTCCCAGATCGTCCATCTTGAACTGCAGCGTAGCCAGCTTGCCGAATCCATCCAATATAAGCATAGTGGCAGAAGAAAGACTCTTCCAGCCGTTAGTAAATCCTTCCGTTACGGTAGCAGGCCTTGTCTCGGCAATGAGCGTGACGCCGACACGAATGACACCGTCTTGGTCTACCGCTGGCGTCACATTCTTCTGGATTTTCTCTCCATTTCGTTCAATCGTCCATACCATGGGTTTGCTCACAGAGTTTTGAATGAGCGAAGTCAGCTTGCTGCGTTCTGCCCCAATCTCCACACCGTTCACATTCACGATCAAGTCACCAGATTGAAGGCCGGCATTCTGAGCAGCGGATCCCGGCATCGTATCTGCAATCTTAACCTTATGCGGCACGCCAGCAACAAATACAACGGTAACAAACAGGACGAACGCCAAGATAAAGTTCATCAACGGCCCCGCAAATATCGATAGTGCCCGCTGACCTACCGTTTTACTACCAAATTGGCGATCCCATGGAGCGATTTGCGTTTCGTTATCCTTGCTCACCATCATCGCTTGTGGATGAACCGCAAACCGTTGTATTTCACCGTCAATGTCAAGACGAACAAACAGCTCTTTCTCCAAATCGATTTGTTCGACCACACCTTCTAGACTACCAGCCCGACGGTCGAACTCGTTCAAATAAATGTGGGTGACTCGATCGTCCTTCAGCAGAACGGCTATACGCTGTCCAGGGTTAATCTGAACGATCTCCGGGTCTTCCCCGGCCATTCTTACAAAACCGCCGATCGGTAGCAGACGCAGCGTATATCTTGTCTCATCCCGTTTGAAGGACAGCAGCTTAGGGCCGAAACCTATTGCAAACTCCCTGACCAAGATACCGGCACGTTTCGCGAAATAAAAATGTCCCCACTCATGTATCGATACGAGAACAAAAAACAAGAGCACAATTTGAAATATATTCTGCAGCGTCGACAATGCTTTTACGGCCTCCTTAAGCACGAATGTTCACATCAGAAAATACATAGTGGTATGGCGTTTTCCTCATCTTAAGATTAACATTAATGATAAAAGGAATACAAGCCGACCGTGATATGAACCTATGATCAGTATACCGGAAAGATGCTTGCTGCATCACCTTTGTCGCTATTGCCGTGACGGTATATTCCGAGCAGTAATCCTTGCCCATTGATCGATATCAAGGATTGCCCGTAAGTCAGGGAATGCGACAAGCTCGTGCTCCGCCATCACCTCTTCAATTACGCGCTCAATCTCAAGGAAAGAAATCTCCCTTTTCAAGAAACGCTCCACTGCAACTTCATTGGCTGCATTATACACTGTCGGCATGGAACCGCCGGCTCTTCCGCTTTCATAAGCCATACGCAGACAAGGATATCTTCCGAAATCCATTTCCCGAAAATGCAGCTTTCCGATATCAGCAAGCCGCAGTCGATCGCCAGGCGTTCTCTGCCGGTTCGGATACGTAAGCGCATATTGAATCGGCACACGCATATCTGGAAGTCCCATCTGTGCGATGATGCTGTAATCCTCGAACTCTACATAGGAATGAATGATGCTCTCGGGATGAATCAGCACTTCAATCTGATCGTACGACAGTCCGAATAGCCAACGGGCCTCGATTACTTCCAAGCCTTTATTGACCATTGTCGCCGAATCGATCGTAATTTTAGCGCCCATGGCCCAATTCGGATGCTTTAGCGCATCTTCTACCGTTACGTTTTGCAATTCGTCGCGGGAACGGTCCCTAAAGCTGCCGCCGGAAGCGGTCAGCGTAATCTTATGTATTTGTTCTCGGCTTTCGCCCTGCAGACACTGGAAAATAGCGGAATGCTCGCTGTCGATCGGCAGCAGCTGCACGCCGCTGCGATTAGCGAGCTCCGTGACCAGGTGTCCGGCACTGACCAACGTTTCTTTATTGGCAAGCCCAATATGCTTCCCCGCTTCGATCGCGGCAAGTGTAGGTTGTAAGCCTTGACTACCTACAACCGCGGTGACGACAAACTCAGCCTCCGTGCCTGCGGCGATCTCGACGAGTCCCTCTTCACCATAAAATAGCTGCACATCTGAAGGAATTTCCAGCGACAACCGCTCCGCCAGCTCCTTTGTCGCCACCGAAGCCTTGCGAGGGCGGAACCGCCGGATTTGCTCCGCCAATAGCTTTATGTTATATCCTCCCGACAAGCCTTCCACCGTGTACTGCTCTGGATAATGAGAAACGACATCCAGCGTTTGCGTACCGATAGAGCCCGTGGAGCCCAGGATGCTGATTTTTTTCACAACTGTATACCTCCGGCTAATTTATGCATGAGGAATCAATGACAGGATGTGGAGAAGCGGAAAGACGATCATCCAGCTGTCTGTACGATCCAAGACACCACCGTGACCCGGCAAGATCGCACCCGTGTCCTTGATGCCTTTCACCCGTTTGTATGCGGATTGAATCAGGTCTCCCAGCTGACCTGCAACGGCAATGACGATACCGATCCAGGCAGCCTGCACATAATGGAGAAGCTCAGGCCTATACCAAGCGAAAGCCAGCGCGACGAGGATCGAAATCACTATTCCGCCGATCGCGCCTTCCACTGTTTTTTTTGGGCTGATTGTCGGCCAAAGCGGTGTCTTCCCCACCTTCGATCCAACAAAATAGGCACCGGAATCGGTCGACCAGATACAGAAAAAAACTAGCAGCGTCCAAAAAATTCCGTTCTCCGCCATATTTCTAGTCGCTATCATATAATGAAAGCCGATACCGATATATACCATGCCGATAAAAGCCATGGCGATATGGTCTATCGTTATTTTGTTTTTGGAAATGACCGTCGCGGCCATAAACAGGAACATAAACAACCAGACCAGATGACTTGGAGTGATTCCTGTATTCTGCCACTGAAGAGTAAGGCAAAACACACCTAAGAAGCCGAGCAATTCAATGGTTTTATTTCCCTTTAGCGCGTTCATACGCAGAAACTCATCGTAACCGATCATCGACAATACCAAAAGTAGCCCGGCAAACCAATAACCGCCCAAGTACAGCATGATGAAAAAACCGATCCCTGCGATGAGTCCTGTGACGATTCTCTGCTTCAATTCCATTCCTCCATTGCACTACAAACCGCCGTATCTTCTGGCCCGACGCTGGTATTCCAGAATCGCTTCATAGAAGTGCCGCTCAGTAAACTCAGGCCAGCAAAGATCCGTAAACCACAGCTCCGAATAGGCAAGCTGCCACAGCATAAAATTACTGATGCGCTTCTCCCCGCTTGTTCGAATTAACAGATCGGGGTCCGGGAGCGGATCGGTCAGCAAATATTTGGCGAACATGGTTTCATCGATTCCGTCCGGATTCACTTTATTCTCATTCGCATCCTGTACAAGCTGTCGGATCCCTCTTAACATCTCTTTCCGGCTGCCGTAGTTCAGCGCAAAATTTAAGATAAGGCCTGTATTCCGTTTCGTCTGATCGATAGCGTCTTGAATCGCTTTAAGCGTATAATCCGGAAGACCTTCCTGCCAGCCGGTCATACGAATTTGGACGTTGTTGGCTATCAATTCGTCAATTTCCTTGGGGAAAAATTCAAGCGGAAGCTTCATCAAATAGTCGACTTCTTCTTTAGGCCGCTTCCAGTTTTCCGTGGAAAAGGCATACACCGTCAGCACTTGTACACCAATGCTGTTTGCCGCCATCGTGATTCTCTTTACGTTTTTCATTCCGGAATGGTGTCCGGCAACCCGCGGCAGTCCCCTCTTTTGCGCCCAGCGACCGTTACCATCCATAATGACAGCAACATGGTTCGGAATATTATCTGCATCAAGCTGCCGGGCGAAATCCTCACCCTCCGGTTTGCTTCCAAACCATTTCTTGAAAGGTATCATGCTAATCCCCCATCAGGAAAGACTAAAAGCCCCCTCATATAAGGGGGTCTTTACCAATTACACTTCCATAATTTCTTTTTCTTTGGCTGCGAGAACTTTATCCACTTCAGCAATATTCTTATCTGTAAACTTCTGGATATCCTCTTGATGACGACGGGATTCATCTTCCGATATTCCTGTTTTTTCCAGTTTCTTGATATCGTCGTTGGCATCGCGGCGAATATTACGGATGGCTACTTTCGCTTCCTCGCCGAATTTTTTCGTCATTTTAACCAGCTCAGCACGACGCTCTTCTGTCAATGCAGGAATAACGATACGAATCGAACTGCCGTCATTGGAAGGCGTAAGTCCTAGATCCGATTTCATGATCGCTTTCTCAATAGCGGAAACAGAGCTTTTGTCCCAAGGTTGAATCATCAGCGTTCGGGAATCCGGCGTGTTGATATTGGCCAGTTGGCTCACCGGAGTCATTGCACCGTAGTACTCTACCTGTACGCGATCGAGCAGTGCCGGTGTCGCGCGTCCCGCACGCAGCGAAGCCAGCTCCTTCTTCAGCGCGCCAATCGCTTTTTCCATACGGTCTTCCGCATTTTTCTTGATCGATTGAGGCATATTACACACTCCCTTTTACTATCGTCCCGATTTTTTCACCGAGTACCACTCGCTTGATATTGCCGCTTTCCGTAATGGAGAAAACGATCAGCGGGATGTTGTTATCCATACATAAGGAGGATGCGGTTGAATCCATTACACCCAAGTTTTTGTTGAGTACTTCCATATAGGTGAGCGTTTCGAACTTCTGAGCGTCCGCATGCTTGAACGGGTCCGCAGAATATACGCCATCCACCTTGTTTTTCGCCATGAGAATAACTTCTGCTTCAATCTCAGCCGCTCTGAGCGCCGCTGTCGTATCGGTAGAGAAGTATGGGTTCCCGGTACCTGCCGCGAAGATGACCACTCTTCCTTTTTCCAAATGTCGCATCGCTCTCCGGCGAATGTAAGGCTCGGCCACCTGCTGCATCGTAATCGAGGATTGGACGCGAGTCGGCACTCCGATTGTCTCCAGCGCATCCTGGAGCGCCAGCGAATTCATAACCGTCGCGAGCATTCCCATGTAATCGGCAGTGGCGCGATCAATACCTCTCTCGCTTCCTGCGATTCCGCGCCAAATGTTGCCGCCACCGACAACGATGGCCACTTCAACTCGCAGGTCGACGACTTCTCTTACCTGCTCGGCGATGGATGTAATCACTTCGGCGTCAATGCCATACCCTTGCTGACCGGCTAACGCTTCACCGCTAAGTTTCAAAACGACTCTTTTATAAATCGGATGTTCCAAACGACAACCCTCCGTTTCAATCAAAACGTATTCCTTCCCTTGTTTAAAAAAGAAGGAACACTAAGTGTTCCCACGTTATCATGCTTATGAACTTATTTTAATGCTTAACTTGTGACATGACTTCTTCAGCGAAGTTCTCTTGTTTCTTCTCAAGGCCTTCTCCGAGCTCGTAACGAACGAAGCGGCGGATCGAAATGTTCTCCCCGATCGTTGCTACCTTTTCATTTAGAAGAGCATTGATTGTTTTGTCCGGATCTTTAATGAAGGATTGCTCCAGCAAGCAGAACTCTTCGTAGAACTTGCTCATGCGACCTTCTACCATTTTTTCTACGATGTTAGCCGGTTTGCCTTCGTTCAAAGCTTGGTTCTTCAAAATTTCCCGTTCTTTATCCAATGCCTCTTGCGGAACTTCCTCACGGCGAACATATTGCGGATTCGCTGCTGCGATTTGCATTGCGACGTCGCGAGCGAATTCTTTAAAGGAATCTGTTTTGGCAACAAAGTCCGTTTCGCAGTTCACTTCAACCAGGACGCCGATTCTTCCGCCGGCATGAATATAGGATTCCACAACACCTTCAGTTGCAATCCGGCCAGCTTTGTTTGCAGCTGCCGACAAACCTTTCTCACGAAGGATTTCAGCCGCTTTCGTCAAATCTCCGTTTGCTTCCTCTAATGCTTTTTTGCAATCGAGCATGCCTGCTCCGGTTTTCTCACGTAATTCTTTTACTGCTGCTGCATTAACTGCCATGATTTGGCCTCCTCGAGATCATTATGTACCCTAAAAAAAGGGCGGTGAAAGGATTTTTCACCTTCAAACCACCCTTTCATGTATTTAATCAATTAGGCTGTTGTTTGTTCGCCTTGGTGCGCTTCAATTACTGCATCAGCCATTTTAGCTGTCAGCAATTTCACTGCACGGATAGCATCGTCGTTACCCGGAATGACATAGTCGATTTCGTCCGGATCACAGTTTGTATCAACAATACCGACGATTGGAATACCCAGCTTGCGAGCTTCAGCAACAGCGATCCGCTCTTTACGAGGGTCGATGACGAACAGAGCGCTCGGCAAACCTTTCATATTTTTAATACCGCCCAAGAATTTCTCGAGACGATCTTTTTCCTTACGAAGGATGATAACTTCTTTCTTAGGAAGCACTTCGAACGTACCGTCCTCTTCCCATCTTTCCAGTTCGTGCAGACGGTTGATCCGGATTTCGATGGTTTTGAAGTTCGTCAGCGTACCGCCGAGCCAACGTTGGTTGATAAAGTACATTCCACAGCGCTCTGCTTCTTCCTTAACGGAATCTTGCGCTTGCTTCTTCGTTCCTACGAACAAGATTGTACCGTTCTCTCCAGCAACTGATTTGACGAAGTTATAAGCTTCCTCAACTTTTTTGACCGTTTTTTGCAGGTCAATGATATAAATTCCGTTTCTTTCGGTGAAGATGTAACGATCCATTTTCGGATTCCAACGACGGGTTTGATGACCGAAGTGTACCCCAGCTTCAAGCAGCTGTTTCATGGAGATTACTGCCATCCTCACGCACCTCCTCTAATTTTGGTTTTTTTTGGCTTCCTCCGCCAATCTCATCTTCTCAGCAAAACTCCGTAATATTGCCAACTGCGATCACGACATAGCGCTGCTGCGGCTGCAATGGAAGCACCCTTGCTGGAATTAATCAGCGTGTGGATTTTAACACCGACAATTACTATACCATAACTGACATTCGTATGCAACACCCGCGTTTTTCATCCTCAAAATGACAAAATTGGCCCCTATCAGCGGTATCTGCTCCTACCGTGTTGTCAGGTTGACGATGACCTCGGAAAGCTCAACCGGGCTCTTAAACACATGAACACCAGGAACAATTTTATCATTTAATCGTTTGGCGCGCATTTCGTCCTCGAATGCTTTTCTGTCCGTGATGACGCCACTCCTCATAAGCATATCTGCCACGTTTCCCGCTCTCAGACCACTTGCCACGTAAATGTAGGTTTCTTTAACCGGCTCGGGGGCCGCTGGCTGCGGCTCAGCCGCCTGCTTTTCTTTCTCTTGCTGAAGCTTCTGTAATACTAAAGCGTCCAATTGGGCTTGATCGTATACTTTTTGATCCTCATCATACACCTGAAAATGTACTGACGCCAGTTCCTTCAACTCCGTTAGGTTCAATTCTTCCAGGTTCGGACCCGGCACTGCTGTTGAAGATACTGTATTCATCAATTGCAAAAGCACCGCACCCAGAATCAGACCGGCGCCGAGTCCGGTGAGCAGCGACTTATTGTTAAGCATCGGACAGCTCCTCCTGTTTAGCCAATTGAAGAATCAGGTTGATTTCGCCTTTGTTCTTACCGAGCTTCTTTGCAATATAATCCGTCGATTTGCCTTGTTGATACAGCTCAAACAACTCGCTATACCGTTCCTTCATATTCATCACGAAGGAAACATCAGGCGGTACCGGGATGACTTGCTCAAGCATAGGCTCAGGTGGACTTGCCGGAGTCAGCGATCCGCCCCCCGGCTGTTCTGGTTCTATCGAACCTGCTGCTGTCCTAGCGTACGCCGCATCGACTCGCTTCTCGGCGAGCTGCCTCGATTGTAGCTGATCGCAAGTAAATCCTATACGGCTAACTTCCTGCTGAAGCTGCTCTCCCTGCTTCTCCAGTAACTCTATGCGATAAACAAGCTTGGTCGTATGCAGCTCGTATTCTTTCTTTGTTTCGACAAACATCTGAATTAGCGCTTTATTCTGTTCATCCAGCTCCGCGGCAAAAAGGTCCATCGTTTCTTCCATTTCACTGAGCATGCTGCCGCCGCGAGCATTGCTCCCTTGGTTCCCTGCGCTTCTTGGTACGATTTTGGCGTACACGATCAGCACGAGACCGACCAGCACAATATAAATCCATGGTTGGTTCACTGCATTCACCTTTTTTCCACACAAGGGTTAAAGCGACAAATCGATATGATGTCCTTTGAACGGATGGCCTCTTCGGCGCTCCGGCATCGTATCGCCCTGGTCGACTGTCTTACTGCCTCCCCGGTGCTTTTTGTTCCGGCTCTGCTGCCTGGTACCATCGTCCTTCACTGCAGGGCCGGCTGTTTGCTCAGTTTTGGCAGTGACATGTCGCTCTTTCAACATATTTTTTCCAGCTTCATTCGAGAGGACCGTCTGATCCAGCACGGGCTTGTTCATCAGTTGATGCTGCTTCAACCCGACTTCATCGTTTTTATGAAGCGCAAACTGCATCTCAATGGATTTTAAGCTCATTTCAGGGCCCTCCTTTATGCTGCTGGCTTCAATGGTTCAGCCGTTATACGAGAGGAAGCATCGCAATGTCGCCGTCCAGCAATTGAAATTTCACCCGAGGAGACATGTCCTTGATGAATTTCGTATAGCGGCCAATTACGATTTTCGCTCCACTATAGATCGTCGATGTGACTTCTACCTTGGCTCTTTCCGAATCCTCCAACGACTTCTCAATTTCAAATATTCGATTTTTGGATGCGGCCATCTCTTCAGCTGCCTGCTTTTTGTTATGGGTCAGCTTAACTCGCATGGCCACTTTATCCGGCCCCAACTGTCCAGCGGCGGCCAACTGATCCAACAGAGTGAGTGCTTTCTCGGTTTTATCCATATTTTCATTCATCGTTCGCAGATGCGTGCGAAGCTGCTGAAGTTCGTTGCGCAGCTCAGGAAGGACCCCCACCTCAATCACCGTAGCCGTAGACATGGAGTTCCCGATGGTTCGAGCAGCAACCCATTCACCGGCTTGAATCATTCCGCCAACAATGAGTCCTTTCGTCCCTTTGCAGATCACCTGTTTACCTGCGCGAATTTGCGAGTGCATAATGCTTTGACTGACGAGTACTTCCTCTCCCGCTTCCACCGTAGCATCTTGGATAAAAGAGCTTTTCACCCGATGACCTGCTCGAATGACGCTCTTGTTATGTCCAAGAATCCCGGCGTTAATCTCAATAGATCCACCCGCCTCCAGATCGGCTCCGTCCACACTGCCGGTAATTCGGATATCTCCGGACGCCTTGATTCGAAAGCCCGGCAGCACACCGCCGCGAATAACAACGGATCCTACAAAATCGATATTACCTATATGATAATCCACGTCTCCGTTCACTTCAAAAATCGGAAACACGTTGATCTTTTCCCTGTCAGTTTTCGTTACCATACCGTCAATAGCTGCGTACATTGCTGTTTGCTCTGCATCCACTACGACGTTTTTGCCGATTTTGAATCGGGCCTCTTTACCGTCTTTGGCAAACAAGGTTTCACCGGTAACCGCTCTGCCCGACATGCCTTCTCTGGCAGAAATCCTTTGAGCTATCAGTTGGCCTTTACGTGCATTGTGGAACGACGTCACTTCCTTGTAATCCACCTTACCGTCTTCAAGCTCCGCCGGTTTTTTCGACTGGTCATCCAAGTCGTACAGCATGTGGATATACCCGTCTTGTCCATCTATCGGAGCATGACCTTCAGCAATCAGCGTATTGGAATAGAAAAAGGCTTTGGGCTCCTTCGTTATACTCGTAAGCTTCTCTTCATCGATACCAAACACGATGTGGTTCGACTTCAAAAACTCCTCAAGCTGCTCCCGAGATATCTGTAAGGATTGTTCACAATTCGTAAACTGCAAAAATGCGGACAATTTATCGTCTGACAATGAGATATTCAAAAAATAGCTGATTGGTAACGTCAAATCGCTCATCGAACCCCCACCTTCCACTTCGTTAATCGTATAGCAACTGCGTCTTATGCCGACTCAAAGCACCTTTTAAGCGAAGTATCGCTTTGGAATGCAGCTGAGAAATTCTCGAAGGGGAAAGATTCATGACCTCGGCGATCTCGCTTAAAGACAACTCTTCATAGTAAAAAAGCGAAACCACAGTTCTTTCCTTTTCCGTCAGCCGTTCAATCGCTTTGGCCAATGTCTCCTTCAGGTATACCTCGTTCACTTTGAATTCGGGGTTTTTAGCCTTCTCGTCGATCAATAACGAGAGCCTGGTTTCCGAATCCTCTTCCCGAATGGGATCATCTATGGAACAAACGGTAGAAACGGCAATGTCCTGCACCATCTGTTGAAAGTCGTTCTCGCTGACTCCCAGATGGCTGCTGATCTCGGCATCCGAAACGGAACGTAAATAACGTTGTTCCAGCACTTGATATGCTTCCTCGATCTTTTTTGCTTTCTCGCGAACAGAACGGGGAACCCAATCCCCTTGACGGAGGCCGTCGATTATAGCTCCGCGAATCCGCCATGAAGCGTATGTTTCAAACTGCAGGCCACGCAGGTAATCAAACTTTTCAATGGCATCGATGAGTCCCATTACGCCGTAGCTGGATAAATCTTCTTTGGATACATTTTTAGGCAGACCGATGGAGAGACGACTGGACACGTAGTCCACAAGCGGCAAGTACGTTTCAATTAGCGCCTTTTTCGCTTCTAAGATATTTTCTTCTCTCCATTGTACCCAAACGTCCATATTGGCTAGGTGGGATTTTTGACTGATCATGACTGGTTGTCACCGCCCTTATTCATCAGACATCTGGCGAACCGCTTGCGCCATCTCCTCAGGACTCTGATCCTTAACACGAAGCTTCGGGGGGTTCAAAGGAGCAAAATCAGCGGCTGGAGCACCTTTCGAATCGCGTCCTGTTTTAAGCAGCTCTCGTAATTCTTCATCCTGGTCTGGGGTCACCGCATCGACTGCGGTACCTTTTCCCTCCGTGCCCTCTTCTTGATCTAGCGCAGATAGACGGTTAAATCCGGCAAAAGTGCCCAGCAGATAACGACAAAAAAACATGATAACAAACAGTATCGCAAAGCTGTAAAAGCTTCGAATGATGGTCGTGAGCCATATATTATTGGTTATGGATAGTACAAACGTGACAATAAACGCCAATGCTCCAACGATAAAATTCCAACGAATCGATCCAATCATGGTCTACAATTCCTTCACGCCGTGTTGTACGCTGCGAATAATAAGAATGCCAGTCTGGCAATCAAACTCAATGGTTCTGCCATAATTAGCGCCGGTATCTTCCGCTTTGATCGGAATGCGGTAGCGATTAAGCACCTCTTTGCAGGACTCAACATTTCGCGGACCGATCCGCATCGTGTCGGATTGGGTGCCAAATGAAAACATTTGCGCCCCCCCGGCCATTTTGGCTTCCATACGCCGAACCTCTGCACCGAGCGCTTGCATCAATCGGATCAATTCCGGTATAGCGGAGTCCGCATATTTAGCAATATTGAGCTTTCCTTCTCTTGCAATGTCGGAGCTGGGGAGCATGACATGCGCCATGCCCGCCACTTTCACTCTAGCATCATACAAGGTAACGCCGACGCAAGAGCCCAACCCCGTTGTTTTCAGCACGCCGGTCATGTGTGCGACATTCAGGTCTGCCATACCCACTTTAATCAAATTGTCTTGAATCATGGAGTCTGCACTCCCAAAGCGATGAAAATTCGTTCGAACGACTCCGGGTCGGGGATAAGAAAAAAATGACCTTCAATTTCATCTTTACCGTCCAAAAACTTCGTATCGATGAGCAGCGCTTGATCTCCCATTTGACCGAATTGGAGCAAGCCGTAGCTAAGAATCGCACCCGCCATATCGATAGCCAGTGACGGCACGGTCGGCTGCATGTTCAGTTTCGTAAAATCCGCCAGCGAAGTGAGATAGGAGCCTGCCAAAATATTGCCGATCTCGTTTAGTGCGGATAGCTCCATCTCGGAGTATCCTTCGTCGCTGCCAATTTCGATTCCGACCAAATTTCTCAGCAGTTTTTTGGCTGACTCTAACGTCAGGATAAAGAACAAATTGCCCGGCGTTTCTCCTTCAACACGAAGAAAAATCGCAATAACTACCTTTTCTGAACCGCCGACACTGTCAGCAATCTCCTCAAAGGGCAGCAGCCTGACCTTGGGGACCAGCATGTCGACTGGCTTGTCAAGCAGCTTGGACAATGCCGTTGCCGCATGACCTGCGCCAATGTTACCAACTTCCTTCAGAACATCCATCTGGAATTCGGCAAAAGAGTTGAATGCTTCCACTAAACCTACTCCTCTATATTTTCCAATTGGATGATTTCTTTCTTATTGAGCACTTCCTGAAGATTCAAAAGCACCAGCAGACGCTCCTCACTCACTTTTGCGATGCCCTGCAAATATTTCGCTTTGATCCCTCCTACGATTTCCGGTGCATCCTCAATACAGTCGCTGTCGATGTCGATAACGTCATTCGCCGAATCCACAATCAAACCAACTTCCAAGTCATCCACTGCTACGATAATGATCCGCGTGTTGTCCGTATATTCGCTAATCGGGAATCCGAAGCGGCCATGAAGATCAATAACTGGCGTTACAACGCCGCGAAGATTGATGACTCCTTGTACAAAATCTGGGGTTTTGGGAACTCGGGTCATCGGCTGCATCCGCTCGATCGTTCGTACACTTTCCACCTCAACCCCATATTCTTCTTGCGCAAGTGCAAAAACAATCACTTTTAACTCCTGTCCCATGCTAACAGCCTCCTAATGTTATCGTGCGTAGCGAGAATCATCGCTTTTATTTAATTAAAGCGTTCGTATCGATGATCAAAGCGACTTGCCCGTCACCCAAGATCGTGCCTCCCGAAACCGCAAAGAGGTTCGTTAAGTATTTGCCTAGCGATTTCAAGACAATTTCCTGCTGTCCGATAAACTCATTCACGACTAGCGCCGCCATTTTGTCTCCCTTTCGGATGACCACGATTTGCATTTCAGCATCCGTCTCTTCGGTAATGCCTGGTACATCAAACAGGTGAGCCAAGCGAATGAGCGGAATGACAGTGCTTCGGTAATTGATCATGGCAATACCGTGCACAACTCGGATTTCTTCACTTTTGACGGCCATCGTTTCGACAATGGATGAAAGAGGAATGGCATATTTCTCTTCACCCAGTCGAATAAGCATAGCAGATATAATCGAGAGCGTCAGTGGAAGCTGGACGGAAAATTTTGTCCCTTTGCCCCATGTGGCACTAACGTTAACATGACCGCCTAAACTCTCGATTTTCGTTTTGACGACGTCCAAACCTACACCGCGGCCGGAAATGTCCGATATCTTGTCCGCCGTACTGAACCCTGAGGCAAATAGAAGCTGATACACATCCTCGTCCGCCAATCTCTCGGCTTGTTCCGCAGTTACGACCCCGTTCTGAATCGCTTTGTTCAATACCTTTTCCCGGTTGATCCCGCGTCCGTCTTCCTCAATTTCGATAAAGACATGGTTGCCGCTGTGATAGGCGCGTAAATGGATCGTTCCTGTCTCGATCTTACCGAGTTGCAAACGTTCGGCCGTTGGTTCAATTCCGTGGTCAACGGCATTCCTCAGCAAGTGCACAAGAGGATCGCCGATCTCGTCCACCACTGTGCGATCCAATTCAGTATCGGCACCAGTGATAATCAGATCCACCTTCTTGTCCAGTGTCTTGGCCACATCGCGAATCATCCTTGGGAATCGGTTAAACACCGAATCAACGGGCACCATCCGCAGCTTCAGAACGATACTTTGCAAGTCGCTGCTCACTCTAGCCATATGCTCTACCGTTTCTGTCAGGTCGCTCCTGCGGACCTCGCTGGCGAGCTGCTCCAATCGGACTCGGTCGATCAGCAACTCACTGAACAAATTCATCAGTGTATCGAGACGCTCAATATCAACCCGAATCGTACGGCCTCCTACAGGCGTCCCTCCCGAGTTAACCGATTTCTTGGCCTCAGCCTTCGGTGCTTCCGACTGTGCTGCCGAAGGAACGCTAGCAACAGGATTGACATGAGCCTGCACTGGCGCAGGAGCCTTAATCAAATCATCCAGCTTGGCCTGATCCAGCAATGCCATGTCTACTTTGTCGATTTCAGATACACTTGCGATTTGACTCGAGAGCTGTTCCTGATCCATCTGAGAAATATAATATACAACGAATGATTGCTCGAATCGTTCCTGCTCGATATCCTCAACGGAAGGATTGGATTGAATGACCTCACCGTTCTGCTCCAGAACATTAAACACCATATACGCCCTGGCTGCTTTCAAAACACAATCCTGACGAACGGTCACTTCGATCCGAAAAACGGGAATACCCGCTTCGATCGTTTGCTGCAAAATTGAAAATTGAAACTCGTCCAGCTCTTTGCTTTTCCCAGTCTCAACTTCGTTAGCAGCTGAGGACCCCGAAGTGCCCGCGGCAGATCCATTTTTAGCATAGTCGCCGGAAACGATAGACTTCAGCGCGGCTACGATTTCCGTAACGTCCGCCTTACCTGTACCGCCCTGGATAATATCCTCTACCATGGTTTCCAGAGCATCCAAGCTTTTGAAAATACAATCAAAAATAAACGAATCCATGTTTAGCTTGTGATTCCGAACCAAATCGAGCACGTTTTCCATCTCGTGGGTAAGCGAGGCCAGATCCTCAAAGCCCATGGTCGCCGACATGCCTTTCAGCGTGTGAGCAGAGCGAAAAATATGCTGCACGATGCTCACGTCTTCCGGGCTGTTCTCAAGGCTAAGTAAATGCTCGTTCATTGCCTGCAGATGATCTCTGGATTCGTCTATAAACATCGAGAGATACTGATTCATTTCCATAACCACACCTCCATCATTGATCGTTGTTATGTATATTTCCTTGCAGTCAGTGCTGCCCGCCGACGGCTTGAATCAATTTTCCGGCAATTTGCTGCTGCGGCAATACATGGGTAACGCATCCCAGCTCCACTGCAGCACGAGGCATGCCGTATACGACACAAGTTTGTTCCGCTTCGGCGATGGTGGTAATGGCCCCTGATTGCTTGAGTGCCATCATGCCTTTGGAACCATCAGAGCCCATCCCCGTCATGATCACAATATGCCGCTTCAGCTCCTTAAGCGGCAGCAGCGATTCGAACATTACATCGACTGAAGGACGATGCCCGTTACGGTGCTCCTCTTTCGATAGATGAATTTTGTAAGAATGCGCCCCATTTCTGGTTGCGGTCATATGAAACCCGCCCGGCGCTACATATGCCGTTCCGCTCTCCAGCACCATGCCGGCCTCTGCCTCCACTACCCGCAGATAAGAACTGGAATCTAGCCTCTGGGCAAGCGATTTGGTGAAATTGGGTGGCATATGCTGCACGATCAGAACCGGAGCACCAAAGCCGTCTGGGATTTGCGATAACACTTGGTGAAGCGCCCTGGGTCCCCCTGTAGATGTGCCAATCGCCACGAGATGTTCAAATGACCCCCCCCGTGGAATCGTAGATTTTCGCTCCAGCTTTACCGCCGGCTTAGCGGCCTGTAATGAAGCTGCTGCGGACCGGGTCGGGACTTGAATCCCCTTCATCCTCGTTCTGACAGCTACCCGCAGCTTTTCTAACAGGTTCTGCTTTACCTTGTACAAGTCCAACGAGATGGAACCGGAAGGCTTGCCCACGAAATCAAATGCCCCAAGCTCCAAAGCGCGTATGGTTTCCGTTGCGCCATCCTGAGTCAGGCTGCTTAGCATGATCACCGGCACGGGATGCTCTCTCATGATCGTTCGGAGAGCATCAAGGCCGTTCATTTCCGGCATTTCAATGTCCATGGTCACGGCATGTGGATTCAATTTTTTGACCATTTCTATTGCCTCTCGCCCGTTTTTAGCGGTTCCTACCACACGAAGCCCCGGATCCTCCGAAATAAAATCTGAAATAATTTTTCTCATAAATATCGAATCGTCCACTACCAATACATCAAACGGCGCCATCATTTCACTCCTCTACGTTGTATTGGTCAGAGGTCATTAAGTCCTTAACCAGCACTATGATTACTTCAATAGCCTGATCATTTTGTTTAAAAATCCCTTAACCGCACCTTCATGCATCTCAGACGGGGATTGATTGGAGATATAACCATCTGTTAATTCGCTAATCGATTTGGAAGCGGCACTGAACGGAAAGGCAACAGTAAATGGCACTTGTTTCTTGACGGCTTTGGAAACGTTGCTATCGTCGATTACAAACCCTAGCGTCGGAATGTCCAAATTCAAGAACTGTTTGGCAACCATCCTGATCTTATCCGCCGTCTGCCGCCCCTCCTTCCAATCTGTTGCCCGGTTCACCACCAAGCGGAACGGTACATGATAGTTCATGGAATGGACCATCTTAATGATCGCATAGGCATCGGTGATTGAGGTAGGCTCCGGAGTGGTGACGACGATGGCTTCCTCCGCGGCTACGATGAATTTTAACGTCTCTTTGGATAAGCCCGCACCCGTGTCAAATATGATGAAATCGACGTGTCCAGTCAATTGGTTTATCTGATCAGCAAAATAATCAAGCTGTTCCTCGGACAATCGTATCAAGTCGTTGAATCCTGATCCGCCTGCGATAAACTGCAAATCATTATGACCGGTTTGAATGATTTCCCATATCGTTTTCTCTTTTTTCAACAGATGGTACAAATTATATTTTGACGATATTCCCATCAATACATCGATATTGGCGAGTCCGATATCTGCGTCGAATACCAGTACCTTATATCCTTTTTTTTGCAGGGTTAAAGCGAAGTTGAGCGTGAAGTTCGATTTACCTACCCCGCCTTTGCCGCTTGTTACCGTAATAATACGTGTTGCTCTTTCCTTCATCTCGCTTTGATGCTGTATCAGATTCCGCAGCCCTTGCGCCTGATCACTCATGACTTGCCCGCCCCCAGAATCTGATCGATCAATTGCTGTTCATTCAACTCTTGTATATCGTCAGGCACACTCTGCCCATTGGCTACGTAAGAGGTCTGTAATCCAAATTCGCGAATCAAGTTCACGACGGATCCGTAGGAGTCGGTCTCGTCCATTTTGGTAAAGAGGACCTTATCTAACTTGAATTTGCAGAAATTGTTCGTAATGGCCTGCATATCTCTGTATTTGGTGGTCATGCTGAGAACCAGGTACGTCTCGCTCTTCCCGCTGGATTTCAGCAGCGCATTCAGCTCCGAAACATACATCTCGTTCCGGAAATTCCGCCCAGCCGTATCCATGAAAATCAAATCACATTCCTTTAACTGCTCGAAGGCTTTATTCAAATCGAGCGGGGAGAATACGACCTCTAGCGGAACGTTCAAAATGGTTGCGTACGTTTTTAATTGTTCTACTGCAGCTATTCGATACGTGTCCGATGTAATAAAACCAACCTTGCGGTGATGCTTAAGTACTTGCTCTGCAGCCAGCTTCGCGATCGTCGTCGTTTTGCCTACGCCTGTCGGTCCAACGAAATGAGCGATACGGGTATCTGCGGCAATGCCTTTATGATTAGGAGTGCGCAGAATCTCTTCCAGTTGCCTCTTCAAAGAGAGAAACGCCCATTCCTCGGTAAGCGCCAACTCTTCCGCGGCAGCCTCGTCCGATACGTTCGCTAAGAGTTCTTGTACTAGAATGGGATCCACCTCTTGACAGAGCAGGCGAGCTTCCAGCTCTTGCAGCACCGGATCAACAGCAACCTCAACTGAGCCGTGTTGGGAAAGCTTAAGCATTAGTTCTTTCATTTGCTTGATTTCATCCATCAGTATGTCTTCTCTGGCCTTAACCTTTGCAAACCCTGCAGGCGATGTAGTTGCTGCAGAAACCGGGTCAACCGTGGGCGGCAGCACATCGGGCACTTCAGGAAATGAAAGCGGCGGTTGTTCCTGTCGCTCTCGTTGAGCTCCATAAGCCGCGGCGCCGAATTTCATTGGCAGTGTGGGAACGGTAGTGAGGTCCTGTTTCGGTACGGTTGCAGACACCGATACCGATGATTGGGGAGCACTGGCTCCGCCGCCAGGGGTAGCAGTATCCGTCGCTGCGATAACCTCGATCTTTTTCTTGGAGAACATCCCAAGAAAACCCCCGGAACGAATTTCTTTCGTATTGATAATGACTGCGTCTTTTCCAAGATCGGTACGAATTTTTTGGAGGGCATCCGGCATCGAATCAACGACGTACCGCTTTACTCTCATAGATTCACAACCCCCATGCTTTGAATTTCAACGCTCGGTTCGAGCTCACTGTAAGACAAGACAGGAATGTCCTGCATGGTGCGCTCCAGCAGCTGACGGAGATACATACGAATGGTCGGAGAGGTCAGAACAACTGGCTGCTGACCCGCCTGGATCAGTTTAGTAACCTGATCGTTAATCCGTTGATAAATCACTTGAGTAGATGTAGGATCCAGCGCCAGATAGCTGCCCTGATCCGATTGTTGAACAGACTCCGCAATTTTTTTCTCCAGCGTCGGTCCAACGGTAATCACCTTTAGAGAATCACCATTAGTGGTATACTGCTGTGTAATTTGCCTCGATAATGCTTGTCTAACATATTCCGTTAAAATCTCTGTATCCTTCGTATAAGTTCCATAATCCGCCAGTGTCTCCAGAATGGTCACCAAATCGCGAACCGATATTTTTTCTCGAAGCAGCTTGACCAATACCTTCTGCACGTCTCCTATAGATAAGACATTCGGGATGAGATCGTCCACAAGCGCAGGATAATTTTCCTTGACATTCTCGATGAGAGCTCTGGTTTCCTGCCGACCAAGGAGCTCGTGTGCATGCTTCTTAATCACCTCGGTCAAATGCGTAGCGACAACCGAAGGCGGATCCACCACAGTGTATCCGGACAGCTCAGCGCGTTCTTTTGTGTCCTCGTCAATCCAGAGCGCAGGAAGCCCGAATGCAGGCTCCAATGTATCAATACCTGTAATCGACTCATCTTCGATACCTGGGCTCATCGCCAAGTAATGATTCAAGAGAAGATCCCCTCGTGCAACGGTATTCCCTTTGATCTTGATGACATATTCATTCGGCCTAAGCTGAATATTGTCGCGAATCCGAATGACAGGAACGACAACACCGAGCTCCAACGCGCACTGTCTACGGATTAGAATAATCCGATCCAGTAGATCCCCCCCCTGCTGTGTATCCGCCAGAGGAATCAAGCCGTAGCCGAATTCGAACTCGATCGGGTCGACCTGCAGCAGACCAATGACGCTTTCCGGACTGCGGACCTCTTCGATTTGCTGCTCTTCTTCAAACTGAACCTCTTCCGCTTGCTTGCGGGTCAAATTCTGCTGCATGCTATAAGCAGCAAAAGCAAGTAATATAGCAATCGGAAACGTGGTGATGATATGGATCGGGGTAAAAATACCAAGTCCTGCAATCGTTCCTGCCACGATATAAAGCAGCTTCGGATAAGAAAACAATTGGGCTGTAAGATCCTGAGCCAAATTGCCCTCAGACGCCGCACGGGTTACGATAATACCTGCAGCGGTGGAAATCAGCAGTGCCGGGATTTGGCTTACCAGCCCGTCACCGATAGTCAGAATCGAATATAGCTCGCCTGCTTCCGCCAGTGACATATCATGCATAGCCATTCCGATAATCAATCCGCCCACAATGTTGATGATCAACATGATGATGCCCGCAATCGCGTCTCCCTTAACGAACTTACTGGCACCGTCCATCGCGCCATAAAAGTCTGCTTCTCGAGAAATCTTTTCTCGTCTCTCCTTAGCTTGCTGCTCATTGATTATCCCCGCGTTCAAGTCCGCATCGATGGCCATTTGCTTACCCGGCATTGCATCCAGCGTAAACCGAGCAGCGACCTCGGCAACGCGCTCAGAACCTTTGGTAATTACGATAAATTGAACTAGGACCAATATAAGGAAAACAACAAAACCGACGACAATGTTGCCCCCTGCTACGAACTCACCAAAGGTTCTGACCACACTACCGGCATCCGCTTCTGCAAGAATGTTTCTCGTGGTGGATACGTTGAGGGCCAAACGAAACAACGTCGTGATCAGCAGCAGAGACGGGAAGATGGAGAATTGCAGCGCGTCCTGCGTATTCATGCCAATCAAAATAATAAGTAAAGCTGCGGCAATATTAATAATGAGTAGGACATCCAGCAGCCATAGCGGCAGCGGAATAACCATCATAAGAACAATACCGATTACGCCGATTAGAACGACTAAATCTCTGGCTTTCACTCCGTTACCCTCCTTTCCTTCCTTTAATTCGCCTTGCCTTTTAATTTATATACATATGCTAGTACTTCGGCCACGGCTTGAAACATATCCGCCGGGATCGATTCCCCGATTTCTACTTGTGCATATAAAGCCCGGGCCAGCGGTTTGTTTTCCATTGTTATGACTCCGTTATCGTTAGCGATCTGCTTAATCTTTAATGCAATATAATCGGTTCCCTTAGCGATGACGGTCGGCGCTTGCATTTGACCCCCATCATATTTAATGGCTACCGCAAAGTGCGTCGGATTCGTAATGACAACGTCGGCCTTCGGCACCTCCTGCATCATCCGTTGAAGCGCCATTCTCCGCTGCTTTTCGCGAATCTTTCCTTTGATCAGAGGATCGCCCTCCGATTTTTTGTACTCATCCTTGATATCCTGTTTGGACATCCGGATGCTTTTGCCATGCTCATAACGCTGATACATATAATCGAAAATAGCCAGAACAATCAAGATGAGACCAATCTTAAGGCCAAGCGATACTATAAGCGACCACGTAAAGAGCGCTATTTCTTCCAACGGCATCTGTGCCAGCCTCATGATGTATTCTTTTTCTCCCATCAGTGTCGTATAAACGACCGCGCCAATGATCGACATCTTTAACACCGATTTCGCAAAATCAACCAGAGCCCTTAAAGAAAATAAATTCTTAGCCCCTTGGATGGGATTGATTTTATTAAATTTCATCATAAGCGGTTCTCCGGTGAGAAGAAAACCGAATTGCAAATAGTTACTGATTACAGCGATCACCATAGCAATCAAAAAAATGGGTCCAACAATCAGCAAAAGCTGAAAGGAAATTTTTTCGAACAGCACGATAATGTTATCCACAGTCAAATTGAGAAGAAGAAAATCATGAAGCGTTGAATGGAATAATCCGATCAAGCGATCCTTCATAAAGGCTCCGAATAAGGAAAACGATAAGAAGGAAAAAAACAAAATAAATGCAGCCGGTACATCCATACTTTTGGCAACCTGGCCCTTTTTTCTGGAATCTTGTTTTTTCTTGGGCGTAGCTTCTTCCGTTTTTTCTTGAGAGAACAACTGCAAATTGATTTTCAAACGAAAATCCGCCACGTCCTTGCCTCCGTTCCATCCTATACATTAAACAATCCGAAGAAATCCCTTATTGAATCGAGCATCGAAGCAAACATATCTTTAAACACCGTTTCATAGCTGGGAAACAGCATAAGCAGCATGATGAATCCAAGCAAAATTTTGAGCGGAAGTCCGATAACAAAGACGTTGAACTGCGGCGCCACCCTGGTCAGCAGTCCAAGCCCTACGTCAGCCAGAAACAAAGCGACTACTAAGGGTGCCGCGATTTGTAAGCTTAAAGCAAACACATTGGAAAACGTACGAACCATAAAATCGTATAATTGTCCGTTATTGTTCAAGTAGAACAATTCGTTATCGATCGGAATCCATTCGTAGCTTCTGATAATTCCTTCCAGCAAAAAATGGTGACCGTTAACTGAAAGAAACAACAGCAGTGCGATAATGTATTTCAGATTACCAAGTATCGGACTTTGTGCTCCTGTCATCGGGTCAATGACGTTCGCTATACCGAACCCCATCTGCAAATCAATGAACGATCCGGCAATTTGCACGACTGTGATAAACATATACGCAATGAAGCCCATGCACAAACCTACAAGCACTTCCCGTATGATGGTCAAAATAAATAACGAGTCCATGGCTACTGGGGTCGCCATACCTGCGCTGAAGTATGCGATGAATGCTGTAAAAAAGGCAAGCCCGATCTTTAATTGAGTCGGTACATGCTGCGCTGAAAACACTGGAGATACGACGAAAAATGCAGTAATCCGACAAAGAAACAATAAAAAACCCGGAAAATACGTGAGAAGCAATTCCATGGACTCACAACCTAACCCACGTATCTATACAAGTTATTTAACATGTGATAAGTAAAATCAACCAGGGTATTGAGAATCCAAGGTCCGAATACGAGCAAAGCGATCAAAACAACGACGATTTTTGGCACGAATGCCAGCGTCTGCTCTTGAATTTGCGTTGTCGCCTGAAATACACTGATGATAAGTCCGACCACCAGCGCCAACACCAGCATGGGTGCGCTAGCTTTTAAAGTCGTATAAACGGCCTCGCCTGCAATTCTGATTACAAATTCCGAACTCAAATCGTTCTCCTCCTGACGGCCTTCTATGTGTTGTAACTAAGCAGAAGCGACCGTACGACCAGATACCAACCATCCACCAGAATAAACAACAAAATTTTAAAAGGAAGTGAAATCATCACGGGCGGAAGCATCATCATGCCCATCGCCATTAAGGTGCTGGCGACCACCATATCAATAACCAGAAACGGAATAAAAATCATAAAGCCCATCTGAAAAGCCGTTTTTAGTTCACTGATCGCGTATGCCGGAACGAGTGCCGTCAGAGGCGTATCTTCTACACCGGTCGGAGGAGCTGCTTGAGAATAATCCAGGAAGAGCTTTAGGTCCTTCTGCCTCGTATGCTGGAACATAAACTTCTTCATAGAGATGGAAGCATTATTCAGCGCTTCCGTCTGGGTAACTTCTCCCCTCATGTAAGGCTGCACAGCGGTTTGGTTGATTTCACCGAATGTCGGAGCCATAATGAAAAATGTAATAAACAGCGCTAACCCGACGAGTACCTGATTCGGCGGCATGGACATCGTGCCAAGTGAGGTTCTTACAAACCCAAGCACGATGATAATTCGGGTGAAACTAGTCATAAGAACCAATATAGCCGGAGCTATACTTAAGATCGTAACCAACAGTAGTATTGTGACTGTACTGGAAGCTCCTTGCGGGTTGCCTGATGTTCCGATATCTATATTGATTCCGGGAATCGGATCAGCCGCATAGGCTTGACCGGATAATGAACCCAACAAGCAAAACAGGACTAGCAGCAGGTAAAACTTATGTCTGTGTTTCATGATTTATCATTCAACCGATCTGAATTATTCTCTTGCTTCAGCATCTCTTCCATTATCTTCTTGCGGTCCGTCATATGCTGCATTTTATTTTGAAAGACCTGCTGAAACGATGCGGCTACTTCCATCTCTTCCTCTGCCGGCGGCTTGTTTCGCAACTTTTTCATGAAGCCCCCTAATGATTCAAAAGAGGGACCCGTAAAAGCCGTTCCATTAGCCATCATCTCCGTAATATAAGCAACTTCAGCATCATCATTTATTTTCTCGAGCAGTTGTATATTTTCAGCGACACCTACAATATACAAAGAATGGCCAATTTCTACGATTTGAATGGATTTATTCGGACCAAGCGGCAGCCCGCCGAGCGAGCGAAGTGTGCGTCCCGATAAAAATTTGTTTTTTTGTTGCGATATGACCTTCATTATGATGAAGAATATTCCGATAATAAGTATAAGAAACACTATGACTTTTACAATCATCCAAAGCGTATCTCCAGGTGAAACACCCGGTATTGGCTCCGGAGCATCCAGCAGCCCCGTCTCAGGGGACTTCGTATCCGTTTCGCCGAAACAAACAGCAGCAAACACTGCTGTTTGTATCCAAAAGGTTGCAGCGAAGAATAGTAATTTGGTTGTGAGTCTGGTCAACTCTCCACATTCCCTTCAGTCTTCGTAGACTCTCCCCAATGTTTCAGTTTCATCTACCCTAAGGTTTTCTTAATAGCCTCGATAACACGATCAGCCTGGAACGGTTTAACGATAAAATCTTTCGCGCCCGCTTGAATAGCGTCAATAACCATCGCTTGCTGTCCCATTGCGGAGCACATTATAACTTTCGCGTTTCCGTCGATTTTCTTAATTTCCTTTAGTGCTTGAATCCCATCCATCTCCGGCATCGTAATGTCCATCGTAATCAAATCGGGGCTAAGCTCCTTAAATTTCTCAATTGCTTGAGCTCCGTCATTGGCTTCGCCGACTACCTCATATCCGTTTTTGGTTAAGATATCGCGAATCATCATTCTCATAAATGCTGCATCGTCTACAATTAAAATTCGGTTTGCCATAATCACACAGTCCTCCCAAGGTTGCTTGTTCTAATATTGTAATTTTTGAATTCGGTCCCATTGATTCACGATATCCGTGACACGGACACCGAAATTTTCATCAATAACGACCACTTCGCCTTTTGCAATCAGCTTGTTGTTCACCAAAATATCGACGGGCTCCCCTGCAAGCTTATCGAGTTCGATAATCGAACCTTGAGACAGCTCCAATATGTCTTTAATGACTTTGTGAGTTCGTCCCAGCTCTACAGTTACCTTTAAAGGTATGTCAAGCAGTAGATTTAAGTTCGTATCTTCCGCTGGCGTCAGATTCGCCGGTGTGAAGCTGGCAAACTGAGCCGACTGAACGTTTACATTACGGGCTGTCGGCATGCCGTATGCAGCAGGCTGCGGTGGATACATCGGTTGATTTGGTGGTGCCATCGGCGGTTGGCCATACATTGGATGCTGCTGCGGTGGCTGGCCATACATCGGCTGCTGCTGCGGTGGCTGGCCATACATCGGCTGCTGCTGCGGCGGCTGGCCATACATCGGCTGCTGCGGTGACTCACCATACATCGGCGGCTGCTGCGGCGGTTGGGAATAATGATCATTTACTGGCGAAGTTCCCAAGTCCTGCGCAAAAGTTTCTGGCGCTGGTACAGCAGGTGCTGGCGGCGCGGAAACGGTCTCCTCCTGAGTGTCTCCTCCCCCCATAAGAATGGAAACCATATCTTTAGCGAAGGCGACCGGAAGCAGCTGCATTATCGTAGAATCGATCAAATCCCCAATCGTTAGTCGGAAGGAGATTTTGATAAAAACTTCTTCCTGAGGCAGCGAAGCGGCTCCGTCCCCCTCCGACAAGTGCAGGATATCGATCCCTGGCGGTGAAATGTTGACAAACCGGTTGAAGATCGTTGACATTGATGTGGCGGAAGAGCCCATCATTTGGTTCATCGCTTCTTGGACTGCGCTAATATGGATTTCGCTTAACTCGTCCATTTGTCCGGTTCCGTCACCCCCCATCATTAAATCGGCGATCACTTGAGCATCCCGTGTTTTTATGACGAGAAGATTAATCCCATGAAACCCATCGACATAATTGACATGAACTGCCACATGCGGCTTTGGAAATTCTTCGATTAATTCCTCACGCCCAATGACGGAAACTTTGGGAGTAGTGATATCAACCTTCTTCCCAAGCAGCGTGGATAAAGCGGTAGCTGCACTGCCGAAAGTAATGTTGCCGATTTCGCCAAGCGCGTCCTGTTCCAATGAAGATAAATAATCTTCGACATGAGGAACATACCCGGAACCGTCGTCCGCATCACCGTCAGCAGATTGCCTCAACAAGGCATCGATTTCTTCTTGAGACAAATAATCCTTATTATTCGTCATACTCTTCTACTCCTTCTTGAACAATCTCATTAATCTGCACAGCTAACTTTCCTCGCGTAGTTCCAGGACTTCCGAAAAACTTTAGTTTTTCGCCGATCCGGATATGCAGCGGTTCCTCAACAGATCTGTTCAATGTAATGACATCGCCCGCGTTGAGACTCAAAAATTCTCTGACGGATATTTGTGAAGCTCCAAGCTCAGCAATCAGCGGTAGTTTTGCTTTATGAAGTCTGGATTGAAGGGCCGTCATTTCTTCCGGCGCACTGGTCTTTTTCTGGGATACAAACCAATGATGCACGGACAATCTCGGCATAATAGGCTCGATGACTACATGAGGGATACACAAGTTGATCATCCCAGTGGTATCCCCGATTTTAGTACTCAATGAAATCAGTGCTATTGTTTCGTTAGGTGAAACGATTTGCATAAACTGCGGATTTGTCTCCAACGCCTCCAGCCTTGGTGACAAATCTACCACCGTCTTCCAAGCCTCTTGCAGACTCTCAAACGCCCTACTGAAGATGCGTTCCATCACAATCGTCTCAATTTCCGTGAGTGCATTGATTTTGGTTGGAGACGTACCCGCCCCCCCCAGCAGCCTATCCAGCATGGCAAACGCCACATTCGGATGAACTTCAAGCACCATACGACCTTCCAAAGGCTCAGCTTCAAAAATGTTAAGAATAGTCATCTTAGGTATGGAACGTATAAATTCGTCATAAGGCAGCTGCTCGACCTGTACGACATTTATTTGCACAAAGGTTCGGAGCTGGGCGGAAAAATAAGTGGTCAGATACCGCGCGAAATTCTCATGAATACGGGTAAGACTTCGAATATGATCTTTGGAGAAGCGAACCGCTCTCTTAAAATCATAGGCTCTGACTTTTTTCTGCGTCTCTTCCTTTTTTAGCTCTTCCGCATCCATTTCTCCTGAAGATAGCGCCGCGAGCAAAGCGTCGATCTCATTCTGAGAAAGAACATCAACCATTAGCGTCACCTCCTTCGTGCTGTTGCTCTACATGCTTCATTATGCTTCATGCTATTGCAGAACGATATCCGTGATCAATATTTGATTCAGTTTTCCTTGCTGCAAAAGCGGATTCATTTTATTCATAAGGGCTGAGGTGAGATTGTCAAAGCCTTTGCTCCCCGACACCTGATCTGGAGTCATATCTGCGAGCGTTTGGATCACGATCGCTTTCATTTGGGTTTCCAGCTTTTCAAACTCCTCCTTCGCCTTCTTATTTTCCAATTCAAAGGCAAAGCTCACTTTAATAAACTTGTTGTTTCCTCCGGCGAGGTTAGTCAGTACATCTTGCATACTGGACGTGTTCTCCTGTACCTGATCCGGAGTGAGCTTCTTACCCGACTTGACTTCGCTGGCCGATTGCTGCGCTTGATCCAGCGGGGTGCTATTTGCTTTATCCATATAGTTCCAAAGAACGAAAGCCGCCGTCAAAATTAATGTGATGGCGATAAGAATAGCAACCACCATAATGAATATTTTGCTCTTAAACAACTACGACCCCTCCGAATTCAGGCTTTTTATCGAACCGCCTACAAGCCCTACCATTTGCATGAAGCTTTGAACCAGCGCAACGGTTTCTTCTACTTTTTCTAACACCATTATTTTTTTGCCGGTTACCAGTGTAATCATAGTATCCGGTGTCTCTTCGATCATTTCGATCAAGAGAGCATTAATCGTAATTTGCTTTCCGTTAAGCCGGGTCAGACGAATCATCAGCTACCTCCGGTTCACTAAAAAATCAGGGGAGGGAGTCCTCCCCCATCAATCAATCTATCGTTTCAGATTAACAACCTCTTGAAGAATTTCGTCTGAAGTCGTAATAATTCTGGAGTTAGACTGGAACCCGCGCTGCGCGATAATCATCTCGGTAAATTCCGAAGTCAAATCCACATTGGACATTTCTAGCTGTCCGGAGATAATGGCCCCGGTACCGGTTGCGGCATTATTGGCCTGAGCATCTTCTCCAGTAGGCAGCTCCAATGCATCCGGTGGCATTGCGTTTGGTGTGACGCGATACAGGTTTCCGCCAATCTTCTCGAGTCCGGCAGGATTCGCAACCTTAACGACCGCAATAAAGATACCGCTTGGAGTGGCTGCACCGTCTTCACCTACAGTGATAAGCTCACCAGACTGTGATATCGAAAATGCTGTTACCGTATCCTCAAGCTGAATAATTCCTCCCTCGCTGTCAGACACGAACAATCCGTCAGCATTAACGAGCCGCCGATTAGAATCCAGCGTGAAATTTCCTGCACGGGACAAAAAGGGCTGCTCTTGATCTTCCGTCGCCCTCATTGCGAAGAAGCCATCGCCGTCGATCCTCAAGTCCGTTACGACATTTGTCGTCATGGCACTGCCAGGAGTATGCAGCGTATCAATGGCGCCCACGGCAACACCAAGTCCGATTTGCTTTGAATTGACGCCCCCACGCTCGTCTGTCGGCGCTGTTACGCCTGATACGGTTTGGCTGAGAATGTCCTTAAACATGACACGACTGGCTTTAAAACCAACAGTATTGACGTTGGCAATGTTGTTACCGATGACGTCCAGCTTCGTTTGAAATCCTCTCATACCGGATACGCCGGAATACAGAGATCTTAACATCGATAGATTTCCTCCCTAAATGCGAATAAGTACTAGATGATCGGTTGTTTCAGTCGGTCCACAACCATGGCCTCCGCAGATCGGGCCGGCCTTTTCTTTAAGAAATGATCATGGCGCTGTCGATTTGCGTAAACAAGTTGTTTTTCATGGATGCTTCGTCCATGGCAGTAACCACAGTACGGTTCTTAATGTTCACGATCAAGGCCGTGTCATTGATCAGCATTAGCGAATCTTTTGCACCTTTGGTTGCAGCTTTATCAATTGCCAAATTGATTTTGGCCAGCTGTTCGGGCTGAAACTGAATGCCTCGCTGCCGTAATCGTTCTTCAGCATGATGGCTGAAACGCAAAGCTTGGTTTTGTAAAATCGAATCAAACGATACGTTCCTATTGGCGGATTGTGCTGCAGCTCTAGATGAGCGGCTCGGAGTCACCACATTCGGATAAAGCCTGCCAATCGTTATTCGCTCCGTCATTTACGTTTCCTCCGGATTCGAAATTTGACTGATTTTATCGAGCGTGACTTCCTCTCCGTTCACCTTCGCAAATTGTTCGCCCTTTTTCACCGTGATGGACTCAACCATGCCGGTTTTGAAATGCGTTGTTCCTTGGCTATCCTCATAAGTCCAAGTGATATTCTTCCCAATCAATCCTGACGCAAAACCGAGCGATTGGCGAAGCATCTTCATCTCACTGGCCATATTCGTCAGCTGTTCCACCGAAGTGAACTGAGCCATTTGCGCAATAAACTCTTTGTCCTGCAAGGGTTGGGTCGGATCTTGATTTTTCAATTGGGCAATCAATATTTTAAGGAATTCGTCTTTACCTAATTGATTCTTATCCTCAGATCCTGCACGCTGAATATTTTCTTTAGCATAATAAGGCCATACGTTTCGGGTACTGATATTGGAGTCTGTCACGGTTTCACCTCCTGTTCAAGCCGGTATCATTTGAAATGTCGATTTTTATGCCGTCACGTCAATGGAACCACGGCCGTCAACCGTCGTATTCATGTTAGACTTCGTTTCTAACCCTTGCTCTTCCTCAATGCTAGCTACGCTGCTGCTGCCCGATTTGTTTTGCTTGGAAGATTGACCCGACTGCTGCTGCCGCCCTTCTTGGAACATACCGGATTGGAAATTCTGGCTCTGGCTAACCTCCAGCTTCTCGATTTGAATGCCTTGGCTTTGCAGCGTCGATCGCAGCTGTGCCAACTGGCTTTCGAGCATTTCTTTACCAGACAAGCTGTCTGCCATAATTTGAGCTACAAGCAGTCCGTTCTGCATCGTCAGTTTGACTTCTACATGTCCCAGATGCTGCGGAAATAACGAGATCCTGGCTTCGGTTAACCCATCAGACGAAGTTTGGAGCGAGAAAGAACTAACAACAAATTGCGTCAAGTCATTGGCAAATGTTCCTGCGGACATTTGAAGCACTGGATGCTTCGGCATAGACAGTCCCGCTTGTACTCCCTTCATCCAATCTTGAAGCGACATCGCTGGCTGCTGTCCAGTTATGGTACCGGAATCGGCTGGTATCAATGGCTCAAACAAGTTGTCGGCCTGGATCGTCGGCTGCTCTGCGGAATGCATAGCAACCGTATGCTTAGCCGCTAACATTTCTAACTTGTTCAGCGGGTTAGTGACAATGCTGACCATTTCCTGTGTCTCGGAAGACTCCGCATCGGTTGCCGGCTGCATGATAAGCGATGTTTGAGACAAACGCTGAGATCGCTCGGCTCCCTTATTCTGATCGCTCTCGGTCACAGCCGCAGACATCAAGACTGCTGGAAGCTCCTTCAAGGACTGCTGAAGCTGAGGGTCTTTCTTCCCTTGTTCCACCATCTCTCTCAGCTGCTTCAACAGTTGGACAGCTTCGGCTTGGCTGATCCCCGCCTGTAAAGTCCCGCCCATGTATTGATTACCGCCATCCTCTGCGCGCGGAGAAGCCGCAGTCAGTGGAATAAACAGCATTGGATTTAATGCTCCATCCAAAAGATCATTAGAAACGTACGATGGCGCACTACCTTCTTCTTCCGAATGGCGTCCGTTAGCAGTACCAGCCTCCATGTTCGCAGCAAGTGCCGTCAAAATCTCCTGCAGCTGGGCAAGCCACGCTTGCAAGTCAGGATTCGATAAAAGAGGATTTCCCCCAGCTCCGTCCTGAGTCTGCTCCAACAGCTGGATCAAGCCATCGATCTGTTCGCCATTCATGGCTGCAGCAGATTCGTCTGTCGGAACGGAAGTTGTCAAGAAAGGGGCAAGCAAACCCATCAAAGCCGAAAGGCTTGTCCCAGCAGCAGTCAAATCCGTACCAGCTTGTGGATTGCCCGAAACGAGCATTCCGTTTAGCGTCGTAGAAAAACCCGAACTGCTAGATCCCGAATTGAATGCTGTTCCTCCGGACGTTGAACCAACAGATGTCGTAATTGGCGTTTGAGCTGTAATTTCCATATCTTAATTCACCTCCTTCCAAGTTTACTGAACGAGTCGTGCGGAGAGTAACGCAGCGGTTTCCTTGGATTGCTCGGACAAAGCAGACAACACTCTCGAACGACCTACGCTATCCATCGATTTCAAAATCGAGAGCACCTTGTCCGGATCCGACTTTTGCATCTCCAGTAACACCGTGGCTGCGCTTTTTGGGGTCATGTTCGCAAATGTAGAGCCAAGATCATCTCTGCTTAAGTTATCGTTTACCTCAGTCTGTGAAGCGGTCGATTGATTCAATCTTTCCTGAAGAGCCGCAATTTGCGTGTCCCTAACACTCGTCTGATCTTTTATCATTATGGAAGCCTCTGCAGCTTTCACAGGATCCATGCGCTCCAAAATTTTGACACGCTCATCCGTTTTCATCATACCTAGAACAAGCACCAATTCGTTTTTGGTTAAATTCTCCATGATCGGCGCAGCTTTCGTTGGTGACATTTTGGCATACATACCGGCAAGCTGCTGAATTTGACCTGAGTACTCTTCTTCAGAGACTGTTTTGCTCTTTATCTGTTCTTCCAAGCTGCTGTTCTTCAATTGTAGATCTTTGATCGTTTGATCCCGTTCCTGAAGTGCTGCTTCAGCTCGCTGCAGCTCCTGCTCCCTTTGCTCAAGCTGTGCGGCCTGGTTGGCAGCAATTTCCCCCTCGGCAGGAACCGCAGCGCCCCCCTGCTCTTGCATCTGCTGCTGGTTTTGACTGCCGTCCTCTGCACTTGTTTTCATATCTGGAACAATCGAGTTTACAATCGGAATTTTATTGGCCACGCGCAGAGCATTGTTCATCACATCATAGCCGAGGATGCTCATCAATACCCCTAGCAATACAGCCGTAAAAACAAAAGGGATGAGGAACCAAATCAAAAACCGTTCCATGGCTCCGTAAGAAGACGATTTTTCCGTATTTGCGTTTGCCATGACCTCACCTCCTCATAAAAATAATTACGAAAGTCGTTGATACCTGCTTGTCGCCATTTCGTCCAACTGATCTTGTTCTATTTTAAGCACCCCGGAGGAAAACTTTTGATAAGCTTTTTCCTTTGCTTTCGTCCATACTTTTTCTTCCAGCATTTTACCGGTCAGATCATCTTGTTTGATTTGCACGTTCGTCTTAGCTGTACTTAAGTCTTGATGCTTGTCTTTTATGCACACATCGATATGATCAACGAAGCTTTGCAGCAGCATCAGGTTTGAAACCGTCGTACGCGTTCCCGATACTTTATACAGTTCCTCCTGCATCTCCTGCTTCGCATTCTCCAGCCGATCCAGCGACGACTCTTCTTCCCGCAGTTTTACGATCGCCTGAGATAACACCCATTCCGCTTGGGTCTTTTCATTCGTTTTAAGGTCAACGATTTTTTGAAAAGTGTATCGAAAACGCATGCTTCTTCTCATCCCCTGTAAAATTCTCGAATTAACCGTTCTTGTGCGTCAGCGTAAGACAGCTTCTCATTTACCCGCTGCTTGGTATAATCCCATATCGATTGGATGGAGTCGATCGCCAGATCAATTTCTGGATTAGAGCCTTTTTGATACGCCCCGATATTAATCAGATCCTCCGAATCTTTGTACGTAGATAATAATAACTTTAATTGTTCAGCCGCGAGCTGTTGATCCGTCGGAACAATTTCTTTCATAACCCTGCTGACACTGGACAATACATCAATAGCCGGATAATGTCCACGATTGGCAATGCTCCGGTTCAGGACGATGTGCCCGTCCAAAATCCCCCGGACCGCATCGGCAATAGGTTCATTCATGTCATCACCATCTACAAGCACGGTATAAAATGCAGTGATGGAGCCTTTAGGTCCTGTTCCCGATCGCTCCAACAGTTTCGGCAATGTTGCAAAGACAGATGGGGTGTAGCCCCTAGTTGCGGGAGGCTCTCCTACAGCTAAACCCACCTCACGCTGGGCCATAGCGAAACGGGTTACAGAGTCCATCATCAACATGACATTTAAACCGCGATCTCTGAAATATTCTGCAATGCTCGTGGCAATCAACGCACCTTTAATTCGGATAAGCGCAGGTTGATCTGACGTTGCGACGATGACTACGGAACGAGCAAGCCCTTCCGGACCGAGGTCTCGTTCAATAAAATCAAGCACTTCTCTGCCCCGTTCGCCGACAAGTGCAATCACGTTGACGTCTGCCGCTGTATTACGGGCGATCATGCCCATTAGCGTGCTCTTCCCAACACCTGATCCGGCAAAAATACCTACGCGCTGTCCCTTGCCGATTGTCAGCAAACCGTCTATGCACCGTACTCCGACACTAATCGGCTCCAGTACGCGCGGACGTGTTAACGGGTTACTTGGAACGTTATTCGTAGAATAATGGGTCATTCTGGATGGCAAGTATGTTCCATCAAGCGGCTGACCTAAGCCATCGAGCACTTTACCAAGCAGTTCATGTCCTACCTGAACCGTGAGCGGCTTTCCGGTTCCTACTACATCACAACCGGGACCTATAGAATGAAGCTCACCCAACGGCATGAGAATGACCTTATTATTTTTAAATCCGACAACCTCCGCCTTTAGCGGTGTGTTCGATTTAAATGGATATATATAGCAAACGTCGCCTATGCTCGCATCGGGACCTTCCGATTCTACCGTCAGCCCGATGACCTGCGTCACCTTTCCATTCACCCGGATGGTATCCATTTGGTTAAGGTGCTCGATATATTTTTGAGCGTTTGGTGCCAGCATGAGCTTATCCCTCGTTTCGCATAGCCAACTGCTGAAGCGCATTTTTTATTTCTTTTAATTGCGTATCGATTCTCGCGTCGATGCTTCCGAATGAAGATCGGACAACACAACCTTGATCCAATACCGAACCATCCGGAATAATTTGCAGCTCCGCTTGCGAATCGATGGCGAGCAAAAGCTCTTCGCGCGCGTCTTGTATATAGGTGAACTGGGCAGGCGATACGCAGAGCGTAATAATTCCTTTTTCCCTCCGCCTGGACAGCACCTTGCGGATAGAATCGATCGTCCATTCGGGTTCAAGCGTCAACTGTCGCCCGATTACCTTCTCAGCTATAGAAGTGCTAAGTTCGATCAAAAACGGTTCAGCTTCCTGAATGATTTGCTGCTTCAATAAGTAAGCTTGCTCTAAGATCTGAGATGCCTCTTGCAGCGTCGATTCGTATTGCTCCCGAAGCTCCATCTCAACCTGAGCCAATCCTTCTTGGTATCCTTGAGCGTGACCGCGATCTCTCGCTTCATTCACAGCTTCCTGATCCTGAAGCCTGCGTTCATGCCACCAAGCCTCGATTTCGACCTGCGCTTGCTGCCTGATCGCTGCAGCCTCTTCCATGGTTGCCCGTACCTGCTCTTCAGCAAAGGACTCGGCATCCTTCAGAATCTGATCTTTCATCTGCATCAGATCGCTTAACTCTTGATGATTTTCTAGCGGAAGTTCCTCCGTTTCCTCCGGCTGTTCTTGTTTAAGAACAGGGGAAGCGGGGGGCTCCACAATCTTGCTGTCTTCGATAGCTACGTATTGAAATAATTTGATGACATTAGACAATAATATCATCTCCTCCGCCGCGAGCGATGATGATTTCACCGGCTTCTTCCAAACGTCTTATCGTTGCTACAATACGTGTCTGGGCTTCTTCTACATCACGCAAACGAACAGGTCCCATATATTCCATTTCTTCCCGGAACGTTTCGGCCATACGCTTGGACATGTTCTTGAAGATCGCTTCACGAACCTCTTCACTGGCAACTTTAAGCGCCAATTGTAAATCTGCATTCTCAATATCGCGTATAATGCGCTGAATCGAACGGTTGTCGATATTAACAATATCCTCAAAGACGAACATCCGCTTTTTGATTTCCTCTGCCAATTCCGGATCTTGAATTTCAAGGGAATCCAGAATGGTACGCTCTGTCCCCCGGTCAACACCGTTCAAAATTTGAACCACCGCCGAAATACCACCAGCGTTCGTATAATCTTGTGTAACGGTGGCGGAAAGCTTCTGCTCCAGCACCCGTTCGACTTGACTGATGACCTCAGGCGAAGTGCTGTCCATCAGCGCAATCCGTTTCGCCACATCGGCCTGCTTTTCCTGAGGCAGTGAAGACAAAATAATGGAGGCCTGCTCCGGCTGTAAATAAGAGAGCACAAGCGCAATGGTTTGAGAGTTTTCATTTTGAATAAAATTCAGAATCTGTGCCGGATCGGCTTTACGCGCAAAGTCAAAAGGTCTGACCTGAAGCGTCGCCGTCAACCGATTGATGATATCGAGAGCTTTCTGGGAACCAAGAGCCTTCTCCAAGATATCCTTGGCATACGCGATGCCGCCCTGAGAAATAAATTCCTGCGCCAAACAAATTTGGTGAAACTCGGCCAGTATGGAATCCTTCTCGACATTGTCGACTTTCCTGACATTGGCTATTTCCAAGGTGAGCTGTTCGATCTCTTCGTCGCGAAGATGCTTAAAAATTTGAGCGGACACTTCCGGTCCCAAACTGATTAATAAAATAGCGGCTTTTTGTCGTCCCGTCAAAGTCGCTTGCTGTACTTTAGCCAAGCCATGTACACCTCTATTCGTCTACTAACCAAGTACGCAGCAGATTCACAAACTCATCCGGCTTCCTCTTGGCTAACTGCTCTAGCTGTTTACGCACTTGATTTTCATTTTTTACATTGTCGATATCAATGGTCGGAAACTCCACTCTTGGCGTTTCATCCACGATCTCCTCCTCGACCTGCGCCCGGGCTCTCCGTCTGCGCAGCAGCCAGTAAGCGCCGCCCCCAATCAATGCAAGAGCCAAGCCCCCAAGAGCACCGTAAAGCAGCATCGTATTCGCATTTGCCCCCTGAATCTCATTCGTTCTAGCGAACGTTTGTGGAAACACGGTTACTTTTCTGGCTAATTCTTCTTCCGTCATTACCTGTCCACTGTCCGCTAGCGCGGCTCGAACAACGTTAACCAGAATTTGACGAACAGCTTCAACCGTCTGCGGTGTCAAAGAATTCATATCCAGTGGGTCAGGTGGTTCAATCCCCACATTAATGGTTAAATCTTTTACAACGTGAGGCGTGAGCACAATTTCGTTCGTAATTCGGTTAACTTCTCGGTTAACCGTTCTTTGAAGCTCTTCGGAATTTGTTCTTCCTGTATTTGCGGCACCAGGATATCCTGGTACGTCTGTTGCTCCCGTTCCGGGTACCCCGCCCTGCTGCTCAGCACCGTCGCTTGTATAGTTTTTCTGAATCTCCTGAATCGAAATATCCAAACCGACTTGATCGACTTCATTCGGAGCAGTGACGAGTTGTTCCTTTCGTCTTGTCTGATCAAAGTTCATCGTGGAAAAGACGCTGACGATTACCTTATCTCTGCCGAGTATCGCTCCCAGCATTTGCTGGACATTACGCTGCACATCGTTTTTGAACTTATTATTAATTTCAAACTGCTGCATCGCGATAGTTGAAGCATTGCCTATTTGGTTATCCCCTTTGGAATATTCAAGCAAATCACCATTTTGGTCAGAGATGGTAATGTTCTCTATCGGCAATTCTTTGACACTATGAGATACCAGATTATACATCGTATCTATCTTGGCCTGATCTAGTGAATAGCCAGGCTTGATTTCCAATACGACCGATGCAGATGCTTTGTCCGGCTCTGCGCCCGATGGTAAAAAAACACTGTCTTTCGGTAAACTAATTAGTACTTTTGAACTACTCACTGCAGTATTGGTATTAATGAGCTGCTGAAGTTCACCCTGCACAGCATTAAGATATTTGACATCGAACTCACGGTCTGTTGTCCCGAACGTACTGCTTTCACTGAAGGCGCCGTAGCCGATGTTGCCATTCTTATTTAGTCCTTGAGATTCTACCCCCAATTTGACACTGGCCACTTCACTTCGAGGAACGCCGATGCTTTTCCCGTCTTCACTAAGTTGGTACGGAATTCGTGCCTCGTCCAAATAAGTCTTGATCGCCGCTGCATCGCTAGGCGGCAAATTCGTATAGGCAAGGGCGTATTCCGTTTTGGAAAGGTTATAACTAATGATCCCTATCGTAAGTATGACTATAACCAATGTCGAGATTAGTGTAATTTTCTGTGTTTTACTAAACTGATTCCAATATTGCTTTGCTTTATTCCAATATTGGAGTAGGTTCTCGTTCACTGTTTCACCCCATCTGATTGACCGTCACCGAAATTCATCAAGATCAGACTTGCATTCTCATGATTTCTTGATAAGCTTCGATAACCTTGTTCCTCACTTGTACCGTCAGTTCCAATCCTAGTGAAGCTTTTTGGGAAGCGATCATCAGTTGGTGAACGTCGGATATTTCTCCCTTAACGAATCCGTTGTTTAGTTTGTCAACCGTTATCTGTTGTGCGTTTAAGTCAGCCATGGAATCGTTCAAAAATTTTCCGAATTGATCAGTCACTTCGGCTGGGCTCATATTTTTCGGCTGAATGTTATCTGTGATTTTCTGCGGCTGTAAAGTTATTTTGTCAATCATATAAATAGCCCCTTTAGTTTAATTATCTTCCGATTTCCAGCGCTTTCCCAACCATTGCTTTGGTAGCGTTAAGCGCAGTTACGTTCGCTTCGTATGAGCGGGTGGCTGATATCATGTCCACCATTTCTTTAAGCACGTCGACATTCGGAAGCATTACAAATCCGTTCTCGTCGGCATCCGGATGCGTTGGATTGTAGACCTGCTTAAAGGGAGAAGTATCTTCGATAACTTTCGTTACGCGTACCCCTTCTCCTGCTCCGCCGGTCTTACCGGCCATAGCGTTCTGAAGCGATTCGGCAAAGGTCCCCTGTTTCGGTTCTATGGTGACAAGTTTTCGTTGGTAAGGAACCCATTTGCCGTTCACCATCCTTGCTCGTGTCGAATCGCTATTGGCAATATTGGACGAAATGACATCCATCCGTAGCCGCTGCGCTGTTAGAGCAGAGGAGCTGATATCAAACCCGTTGGTCAGCTTCATATGTTACCCCCTTCCGCCTATAGCCGTTCTTACCTTATTAATCTCACTGTTTACTTGCTGCACAATCGTATTGTAGCGAAGCTGGTTTTTAGCCATAAGCGACATCTCGTAATCGATATCTACGTTGTTCAAGTTGTTGTTGATCATCGATTGGCTGTCGCGAATAATCTGCGGCTGCGGATTGGCGGGACGTCCGATGTGAAAATGCCTTGGATCCGTTCGATAGCCTTGCAGTTCGCCTTTATTTAACTCCTGCTGCAGAAACTCCTCAAATCGGACTTCCGAACGTTTGAAATAAGGCGTATCGACGTTGGCGACATTATCTGCTATCACCTTTTGTCGAACTGTAGCTGCATTGAGAGACTGTTCCAGCAATTGAAATGCGGGCTTACTCAAGATATTCATGGATGAACTCCCACTTTCCCGGAATGATCTGATCTATTAAATATTCAACAAAGCGCGAACAAATCCTCCTTTGTTCGACATTTTCTTCGAAAAAAAATATAGCAGTGCTGGGATAATTTAGACTTGGGTAGGACTATATTTATATTGAAGAATTTTGGAAATGATTACAATGAGAAAAAAGCCCTATATTTTCATACAGGGCCTTCATTCTATATATTTTTACAAAAAAGACAAAAAATCTTCAAGATTTTGCGTTTTGAATACCGCTCAGCAGCTGATCGTTTAACACACGGATGTATGTTCCCTTCATACCAAGCGAGCGGGTTTCGATGACGCCCGCGCTTTCCAGCTTGCGGAGCGCATTCACAATCACTGAGCGAGTGATTCCAACTCGATCTGCAATTTTACTGGCAACTAGAAGACCTTCCATCCCATCCAGTTGTTCGAAAATATGCTCGACCGCCTCCATCTCACTAAATGACAAAGAGCCGACCGCCACTTGCACAACCGCTTTGGAACGAGCCTCAATCTCAATTTGCTCCGCTTTTTCCCTTAAAATTTCCATTGCTACAACGGTTGACCCGTATTCCGCCAAAATCAAATCGTCATCGATAAACTGACCGTTTCGTTTGGTTAACACAAGCGTTCCCAGTCTTTCTCCTCCGCCAATGATGGGAACAATCGTAATATAGAATGACGTGTCCGCGGAATGGTCGCCGAATACATCAAATGGACTTCCTGCAGCTAGATTGGAAGAGGTTTCGTCCACTTTCAGCAACAGCTGGTTGTACTCCGGTGGAAAACGATTTTCTTGTAGGACAGAACCGCTTACTAGCATATCTTGCGCTGAGGATAAATACGCGCTACCAAGCACCTTGCCTTTCCGGCTGACAACATAAATATCAGCATTCAGCAGGCCACTAAGCACCACGGCCATATCCATAAAACTGACCGGGTTCCCCGCCTCCTTCTGCAGCAGCTTATTCAGCCTTCTGGTCTTCATCAACAATGTCATGATCTTGCCTCCAACTTGAACGATTACAAAATGTATTGGCTTAAGTCTCTATTTTGTACGATATCAGATAGCTTTTCCCTCACATACTCCGGAGAGATGACAATCCGCTCCAGAGTAATTTCAGGGGCTTCATAAGACAAATCCTCCAGCAGCTTCTCCAAAATCGTATGCAATCGTCGAGCCCCGATATTATCCGTATTTTGATTAACCTCCGCAGCAATTCGCGCGATTTCATGTATAGCCTCATCAGAAAATTGAACTTGAATACCTTCAGTCTCCAGCAGCGCGGTATATTGCTTTGTCAGCGCATGCTGAGGCTCCTTCAGGATCAGCACAAAGTCCTGCTGCGTCAAACTGCTGAGCTCGACCCGAATCGGAAACCGACCTTGAAGCTCCGGTATGAGATCCGAGGGCTTAGCAATGTGAAACGCTCCTGCCGCTACGAACAAAATATAATCCGTTTTGACGGGTCCGTATTTGGTCATTACCGTGGAGCCCTCCACGATAGGAAGGATATCTCTCTGTACGCCTTCACGGGAGACGTCGGGTCCGCTTCCTCGGCTGGAGCTGCAAATTTTATCAATCTCGTCGATAAATATGATGCCGCTCTGCTCCGCGCGTCTGACCGCTTCCTGCATGACTTCATCCATATCCAGCAGCTTCTGCGCTTCCTCCTGAAGAAGAACCTTACGAGCTTCCTTTATCGGCAGCTTCCGCTTCTTCGTTCGTTTGGGCATCAAACTGCCGAACAGCTCCTGCATATTCATGCCGGCCTGTTCATTGCCTTGCCCTGCCAACATATCAAGCATAGAAGGAGAATTGTCCTCGACCTCGATCTCGATCACCTGATTCTCAAGCTCGCCGCGAAGCAGCTGCTCCTTGACTTCCTGTCTGCGGGAAAGCACGGAAGGATCGGTTTCTTGCTCCTGCTCCGGTTGTGAAGCGTTCTGCTGATTGAATAACATCTCCAGCGGATTCCGTTGGCCGCGCTGCTTTGAAGGATTAGGAACGAGAATGGAAACAAGCCGATCAACGACCATTTGCTCAGCCCTATCCTTGAGCTTGTCGGTTTTCTCCGCCTTTACCATCCGAATGGATGTTTCCACCAAATCCCGCACCATCGATTCCACATCCCGGCCGACATACCCAACCTCGGTAAATTTTGTAGCCTCAATTTTGATAAAAGGGGCTCCTACGAGCTTAGCGAGCCTGCGGGCAATTTCCGTCTTGCCTACTCCGGTAGGTCCGATCATCAAAATGTTTTTGGGCACGATCTCATCACGGATCGACTCGTCCAGCAAACTGCGGCGATACCGGTTGCGGAGGGCGACGGCAACCGATTTCTTGGCCTGCTTTTGCCCAACAATATACTTATCCAGTTCGGCTACGATTTCTTTGGGGGTCAAAGCGTTCGATTTCAAAGTTTCATAACCTCCTTGGAATCATTCCATCTCTTCAACAATAATGTTATGGTTCGTAAACACACAGATCTCAGCGGCCATGGTTAATGCCGCATGGGCAATTTCCTTAGCGCTCATCTGCGGCGCGTAACGATGGAGCGCTCTGCCCGCTGAAAGTGCAAAGCTTCCACCGGAACCGATAGCCAAGATACCATCGTCTGGCTCAATAATTTCCCCGTTGCCGGAAATGAGCAGCAAGCCGCTGCGGTCCATCACAACCATCATGGCTTCCAGACGGCGGAGCACGCGATCCGAACGCCAATCTTTAGCGAGTTCGACAGCCGAACGCTGAAGGTTCCCGTGATGCTCTTCCAACTTGGCTTCAAACTTTTCGAACAAAGTGATGGCATCAGCTACGGATCCGGCAAAACCGGCGATGACGCCTCCACGATATAATCTTCGAACCTTTTTGGCTTGACTCTTCATCACCATACTGTTTCCGAACGTTACTTGACCGTCACCAGCGATGGCCCCCTTACCTTCATGCCTGATGGCAAAGATCGTCGTGGCGTGAAACGTTTGCTCCATAAGCGCGAATTCTCCCTCCAATCATGACGAAAACTAAGCTGTCTAAGCTTAGTTTGGCGTAAAGTTCCATTGTTTAGATGTGGGTAGACTATAGACGGATTTATCGTACCATAGTACATGTTTTAATTACAAGTCGAATTGTATACGTTTTGTGAAAAATTCTGAATTTTCTCAATAGCTCTCGATGCGATTTTTTCGTTTTTGAGCTGCTTGTTCCTGATTTTCTCATCCAACGGCGGAAATAATCCGAAATTAGCGTTCATCGGCTGAAAGTGCTTAAAATCAGCTGTAGTAATGTACTGTGCCATGCTTCCTAGCGCCGTATCTGGCGGAAGCACAAGGCATTCCAATCCTTTCGCATATCGGGCCGCATTCATACCTGCAATCATGCCAGAGGCAGCCGACTCCACATACCCTTCTACTCCCGTCATCTGTCCGGCAAAAAACAAATCATCCCGATCTTTGAATTGGTATGTCGGACGGAGCAGCCTAGGAGAATTAATAAACGTATTTCTATGCATAACGCCGTAACGAACGAATTCCGCATTTTCTAAGCCAGGAATGAGTGAGAACACTCGCTTCTGCTCCCCCCACTTCAAATGGGTTTGGAAGCCTACCAAGTTGTAGAGCGTGCCCGCCGCATTATCCTGTCTCAACTGAACAACGGCGAAAGGCAGCTCGCCGGTGTGCGGGTTAACCAAGCCAACGGGTTTCATCGGTCCGAACAGAACGGTTTGCCGCCCCCGCTTTACCATCACTTCGATCGGCATACAGCCTTCGAAATAAATTTCCTTCTCAAATTCCTTTATCGGTGCGGTCTCTGCAGTAATCAGAGCTTCGTAGAAGCGATTAAACTCTTCTTCGGTCATCGGACAGTTTAAGTAGGCCGCCTCGCCCTTGTCATAGCGTGAAGCGAGATATACCTTACTCATGTCGATGGAATCTTTCTCTACAATCGGTGCGGCCGCATCGTAGAAATACAGGTAGTCCTCTCCCGTCAAATCCTGCAAATGCTTGGACAAAGCAGGGGACGTAAGCGGACCGGTTGCTACTACCACGATGCCTTCAGGCAGCGACTCCAGTTCTTCGTTACGCACCTCGATCAGCGGATGATTACGCAGCAGCGCAGTTACTTCTCCGGAAAAACCATCCCGATCCACCGCAAGAGCTCCACCCGCAGGTACAGCATGCTTATCCGCAGCACGTAGGATCAAGGAATTCAGCAGACGCATTTCTTCCTTTAATACGCCCACTGCGTTGGTTAAGCCGTTCGCTCGCAGCGAATTGCTGCAGACGAGCTCGGCGAATTGATCGGAAATATGAGCCGGTGTTCTTTTTACTGGACGCATTTCGTACAGCACGACCGGAACGCCAAGGCTTGCAATTTGCCATGCGGCCTCGCTGCCTGCGAGCCCGGCGCCGATCACGGTCACTTTCGGTACATCAGTCACTGCATTGTTCCTCCTTGAGACTTCTACATCAAGCTGTTATAAGAGCACGATTAATCGCCATCTTGCTCTTCCTTTTTTTCTTCCTTAAAATCACAGGCCACACATTGCACGAACGTGCCTAATTTGTTTCGCTTTTCTACCAGCATAGCGCCGCACTTAGGGCAGGGCTGCTCAACAGGCTTATCCCATGAAACGAATTCGCAATCAGGATACCGGTCGCACCCGTAGAAAACACGTCCTTTTTTGCTTCTCCGCTCGATAATCTTCCCCTCGTGACAGGTCGGGCAAGTCACACCGGTATCCTTAACGATCGGTTTAGTATTGCGACAATCAGGAAAGCCGGAGCAAGCCAGAAATTTACCGAAGCGTCCCATTTTGTACACAAAATTTCGTCCGCATTTCTCGCATATTTCATCGGAAACCTCATCTTGGATTTCCACCTTCTCCATCTCTTCCTCAGCCACTTCTAACCGCTTCTCAAACGACTCGTAAAATTCGCTGAGCACATGTACCCAATCTTCCTTGCCTTCCTCGATATGATCGAGTCCTTCCTCCATATGGGCCGTGAACTCCACGTCCAAAATTTCCGGAAAAAATTCAATCATTTGCTGGATCACCAGCTCACCAAGCTCCGTTGGTACGAATTTCTTCTCCTCGATGGCGACATAGCCACGCTTCTGGATTGTTTCGAGCGTCGGAGCGTACGTACTTGGCCTGCCGATCCCCATTTCCTCCAGCGCCTTAACTAGTCGGGCCTCTGTATATCGAGGTGGAGGCTGTGTGAAGTGCTGCTTCGGATCGATCTGCTTCTTTTTAGCCTGATCGCCTTGTTTGAGTGGAGGGAGCAGCCGATCTTCGTCACCGGTATCAGCGGCAGCATCGTCATTCCCTTCCACATACACCTTCATAAAGCCAGGAAATTTCACTTTAGAGCCCACCGCGCGGAACACGATAGAGTCGGCCGTCAGATCCACCGTCATTGTATCCATCACGGCGGAAGCCATCTGGCTTGCCACAAACCGCTCCCAAACAAGTTTATACAACCGGAATTGATCGCGGCTCAGATACTCCTTCATCTGATCTGGCTCACGCAGCACGGAGCTTGGGCGGATCGCTTCATGCGCATCCTGAGCATTGACATTCTTTTTTATATAATTGCGCGGAATTTCAGGGTAATAGGCTTCCCCGTATTTATGGACGATGTATTCCTTGGCTTCTTCCTGCGCCACCGGCGATATCCGGGTAGAATCCGTACGCATGTAAGTGATCAAACCGACGGTGCCCTCGCTGCCCAAATCAATTCCTTCATATAATTGTTGTGCAACGGACATCGTCTTGGCGGCACGGAAATTCAGCTTTCGGGCCGCTTCCTGCTGCAGCGAGCTGGTAATGAACGGAGGAGAAGGATTGCGCTGGCGCTCTTTCTCTTTGACTTCGCTTACAACAAAGTCGGATTTCTTCAGTTCGGCAAGGACTTCGTTCACTTCTGCTTCGTTCTTCAGGTCCTTCTTCTCGCCGATGCTGTAGAACTTCGCCTCGAATTCGGCTTCTCCTGAAGTAAGCTTGGCGGTTATCGACCAATACTCCTCCGGAACGAACGCTTTAATCTCATTTTCACGATCATAAATAAGCTTCACGGCAACAGACTGTACCCGACCGGCAGACAGCCCTTTCTTTACCTTTTTCCATAAAAGCGGGCTGATTTTGTAGCCGACAAGCCGATCCAGAATACGCCGTGCCTGCTGGGCATTGACCAAATCCTGATTGATCTTGCGCGGTGTTTTAAAAGCATCCTTCACTGCTTGCTTCGTTATTTCGTTAAAAACGACGCGGCAAGCATCCTGATCGGACAGCTCCAAATAATGTGCCAAGTGCCATGCGATCGCTTCCCCTTCGCGATCAGGGTCAGCTGCGAGATATACTTTTTTGACTTTTTTCCTGGCGTCCTTCAACTCTTTGAGAATAGATCCTTTACCACGGATGGTGATGTATTTGGGTTCAAAGTTTTTATTGACTTCAACCCCGATCTGACTTTTGGGCAGATCGCGTATATGACCCATAGACGCTTTAACGATATATTTACTGCCTAGATATTTGCTGATCGTTTTGGCTTTTGCGGGTGACTCCACAATGACTAACGAATCGGCCATAGGCGTCTTTCCCCCTTCGACAATTGAAGTATGTATGATCATCAAGGTACTGTGTAGACTGAACCTGGAAGCTCGACGATTCGCTGCATCATTAGTAAATTTATCAGAACTGAATGCAAATGTCCAAATTTATATTGACTTTGCGACAATAACTCCTCAATATTCATCGGTTTTGAAGTAAGCAAATCATATATTTGCTGCTCATCCGCTGATAGTGTCGCTTTCGAAACGGCTTTAGGATTCATGTTTGTCTTTTGCTTCAACGATATTCTGGCGGCGTACTCCTCCAGAATATCACCAGGACCCGTAACCAGCTTAGCTCCCAACTTCAACCAATGAAGTGTCCCTTCACTTTTCGGTGAAGAAATCGGCCCGGGAATGGCGAATACGTCACGTGACGCCTCCAATGCCAAATCCGCTGTAATCAATGAACCGCTCTTTAGCGCCGCCTCGACGACCACGACTCCAAGACTCAATCCGGCAATGATCCGGTTGCGCTGCGGAAACAGTCCAGGACGCGGCTTCGTGCCAAGCGGATATTCCGATAGAAGCAGCCCGCTTTCTGACGTTCTGCGATAAAGCAGTTTATTCTCGGGTGGATACACCTCATCTAGGCTGCACCCAAGCACTCCGATCGTCCCCCCGGCTTCCCGCAATGCTCCTTCATGCGCTGCACTATCGATTCCACGGGCTAAGCCGCTGACCACACAGATTCCGGCGGATGAAAGAGATTCCGATAACCGCTCTGCAGTAACTTTACCATATGCTGTAGGTTTACGTGTACCAACCATAGCTATGCAAGGTTTATGAATGAATTCAAGACGTCCATGAAAATACAGGATCCAAGGAGGTTCAGCCGTCTCCTTCAGCAGTTCAGGATAGTCTTCATCCCACACACTGATCCAACCGATCTGCCGTTCTTCATATAGCTTGAGCTGCTTGTCCGGACGTCCGGATTGCAGTTGCTGCAGTCCCATTGTAACCTGTTCAGCACGTAACGGCGTAAGACCTAGCTCCAGCCACTCCGCATAATTCAATGTCAAGATATCGCTGAGTACCGGAAACTGCCGCACTAGTCTAGAAACAGTCTTCCAACCTATTCCCTCCATTTGATGCAGGGCAAATAGCATGAGGCGGTTGTCCATATAGTATATACACTCCTTCGGTCAGATGCAAAAAAGCCCCTCAATTCCGGTAAAAACCACGGAAATGAGAGGCTTCTTGCCTATCTCAATATGAATTAATAAAAAGCTTATTTTTTAGTGGTGCATTTCTCGAGCAGACCTTTTTCTTCCAATACGCTCACCAAAGTGGAACCCATTTCGGAAGGTGTCGGAGCTACTTTAATACCGCAGCGTTCCATTGTTGAGACTTTCTCTGCTGCAGTACCTTTACCGCCGGAAATAATGGCACCGGCATGGCCCATACGTTTACCCGGAGGCGCCGTTTGTCCGCCAATGAAGCCAACAACCGGTTTCTTCATGTTAGCTGCAATCCACTCTGCCGCTTCTTCTTCTGCAGTACCGCCGATTTCACCAATCATGATCACAGCATAGGTGTCCGGATCTTCATTGAACAACTTGAGGATATCAATAAATTCAGAGCCCTTCACCGGGTCTCCGCCGATACCTACAGCAGAAGATTGTCCGATTCCGCGTGTAGTCAGCTGATGAACCGCTTCGTAAGTAAGCGTTCCGCTTCGGGAAACCACGCCGACATGACCAGGTGTGTGGATATATCCAGGCATGATACCGATTTTGCACTCGCCCGGAGTAATGACGCCAGGGCAGTTCGGTCCGATCAAACGGGATTTCTTGCCTTCCATATAACGGCTTACTTTAACCATGTCAAGAACTGGAATGCCTTCCGTAATGCAGATGACGAGGTCCAGCTCTGCGTCAACGGCCTCCATGATAGCATCTGCAGCGAAAGCCGGTGGAACGTAGATAACAGAAGCCGTTGCGCCAGTTGCAGCCTTAGCTTCTACTACCGTGTTAAATACAGGAACCGAAACGGTGTTTCCGTTTTCAAGCGTGATGTCGACATTAGTGCCGCCTTTGCCTGGAGTGACGCCGCCTACCATTTGTGTGCCGTAGTCAAGTCCGCCCTTTGTATGGAACATCCCTACGGAACCGGTAATCCCTTGTGTAATGACTTTTGTATTTTTATCAACCAAAATACTCATGATCTATGTTCACATCCCTTGATATTATTAAAGAAAAAGAATTAAATGGAAACTCGTTAATTACTTAACGAGAGCCACGATCTTCTGAGCGCCGTCCGCCATCGAGTCAGCAGCTACGATGTTCAGTCCGGATTCATTCAAAATCTTTTTGCCGAGGTCTACGTTCGTACCTTCCAAACGCACAACAAGAGGTTTGTCAAGGCTAACTTGCTTCGCTGCTTCTACGACACCGTTCGCGATGACATCGCATTTCATAATTCCGCCGAAGATGTTAACGAAGATCCCTTTAACACTTTTGTCGGAAAGAATGATTTTGAACGCTTCAGTAACTTTCTCCGTCGTAGCACCGCCCCCTACATCGAGGAAGTTGGCCGGGTCGCCGCCATAATATTTGATGATGTCCATCGTAGCCATTGCCAGACCTGCGCCGTTGACCATGCAGCCGATGTTGCCATCAAGCGCGATGTAGCTCAAATCGTATTTGGAAGCTTCGATTTCCTTCGCATCTTCTTCTTCCAAATCACGGAGTTCCACAATATCCTTGTGGCGGTACAGTGCGTTAGAATCGAAGTTCAGCTTAGCGTCGAGTGCCATAACATTACCGTCACCCGTAACAACAAGCGGGTTGATTTCAGCAATCGAGCAATCTTTTTCTACAAATGCGTTATAGAGGGCCATCATAAACTTCACCGCTTTGTTTACGAGCTCGGCAGGAATGTTGATGGCATAAGCCAACTTGCGAGCTTGAAACGCTTGCAAACCGATCGCTGGATCGATCACTTCTTTGAAAATTTTCTCAGGCGAATGTTCAGCAACCTCTTCAATCTCGGTGCCGCCTTCTTCAGAAGCCATCATAACTACACGGCCTGTACCACGGTCAACGACAACGCCGACATAATATTCTTTCTTAATGTCACAGCCCTGCTCAATCAACAAACGTTTAACTTCTTTACCTTCTGGTCCTGTTTGATGTGTTACCAGGACTTTACCTAAAATTTCATTAGCATATGTACGAACTTCATCGAGGTTCTTGGCTACCTTAACCCCGCCCGCTTTACCGCGGCCGCCGGCATGAATTTGCGCCTTCACCACAACAACCGGTGTACCTAAAGATTTCGCAGCTTCTACTGCTTCATCTACCGTGAAAGCCACTTTGCCTTCCGGTACGATAACCCCGTACTGCTTCAGTACTGCTTTGCCTTGATACTCATGGATATTCATTTAGCAAAATCCTCCTATCGTAAGTGACTTCCTATATGGTATAGACCCTTATTACTTCCAGTAAGAGCCAACCGATACAACCATCCGCCAACCAACCATTAGCATGTCCGGATTGACAAACCTATATCATTGTACCACTTTTTTCGACCAGTTTCCTTATTATTTTTGTTTATGGCGCGATTTATCTTTTTTATAAGAGGCTAAAGTAAAGGTTATTCCCAAAATCTGGGTTTCTACAATTTTTACAAAAAAATCATGCTAAACCTCGTTCCAATGTACCCCATTCCAAAACAAAAGCGCATCGCCCCCCATGAAGGAAAACATGCGCCGTGTACATTTATTATTTGTTAATAGATCGGATTGATCTGGGTTGCCGTTCTTGGCTCACGCTCCGCTTGTTTGATGAAACGCTGCTCGTTGCCGGTAAAATTACAAACCTGACATTGAATCGTCGGTTCACTTTCCTCCAGCTGCTGCGGTTCACTTACTTCTTGAACAGAACCCGTTATGGCATCCTTTAGGAGCCACTGAGAGTAGCTTGAAATTACGCTGAATTTTATACGGTTGGAACGGCAATTTGGACAAAAATAAGGTTTTTGTTCCATTATTCTTCACCTCTGTTTATCATTGTGGCCAAGAGATCAGTAAAGTAACCCAGATAAGGGTAAAAAGTTTAGATTTATTGCCTAATATCTGTAAATGAACTACAATAGAATTAAATACATGTGCGGATAAGGAAGCACCTTTGGCCATGAAACTCATGGGGAAGGTGTTTTTATGTATGGAAAAGTAGTCAGCGCGTGCTTGCACGGCATAGACGGTAAATTGGTGGAAGTCGAAGTCGATTTAAGCAATGGATTGCCTCAAATGAATATTGTCGGCTTGCCCGACAGCGCGATTAAAGAATCCATGGAACGGGTACGCGCCGCCATTAAAAACTGCGGTTTTACCTTTCCACTTCAGCGCATCACCGTTAATTTGGCGCCAGCGGATGTACGTAAAGAAGGGTCTGCCTTTGATTTGGCGATTGCCGCCGGAATTCTCGCAACAAGCGGACAGATTCGACAGGATCGAATTATAAACACGCTGCTGATTGGCGAACTTGCCTTAGACGGTTCGGTCAGGGCGATCCCCGGGGTTTTATCTATGATAGCCACTGCTAAAGAACATGGGATCACTCGAGTTGTTTTGCCCGCAGTCAACTCGGAAGAGGCCCATTGGTTTCAAGGCTGTGAGGTTGTCGGCATCAGGCATTTGGGTGAGCTGGTCTTCGATTCAAAAAGAGGGGGGGACATGGAGTCCTCGTATCCGGAACCTCCAGCAAATCACATAAATCATTCCGTCCATTTATTACATCCAAAATCCGCTTCCACCCAAGAGGACTACGCCGATGTATTCGGGCAGCAGCATGTCAAACGTGCGGTGATGATCTGTGCCGCAGGGATGCACAATATCATGCTCATTGGACCTCCTGGAACAGGCAAAACGATGTTAGCCAAGCGTCTTCCAACCATCATGCCAGCCATGAACGAGCAGGAATCACTAGATGTGACCAGAATCTACAGCGCATCCGGAAAATTTGCGGATCGGAGGCAATTAGTCCGCGATCGCCCGTTTCGTATGCCGCACCATACCATTTCTGCGGCCGGATTAATAGGAGGAGGGGGAATTCCCAAGCCGGGGGAAGTAAGTCTGGCTCATCGAGGCGTCCTTTTTCTAGACGAGCTGCCCGAGTTCTCAAGAGTGGCTCTGGAAGTGCTTCGTCAGCCAATGGAAGACCGTGAGGTCACGATTGGCCGGGCACGGGCCGTGTACAAGTTCCCTGCACATTTTTTGCTGGCATGCTCCATGAATCCTTGTCCATGTGGTTATTGGGGGGCCGAAACCGAGCATCAAGGCTGCATATGCACTCCTGTGAAGGTGACTCATTATCGTTCTAAAATATCTGGTCCGCTGCTCGACCGTATAGACCTTCATATAGAGGTTCCCCGTATTGAGTATAAGCATATCGTCCCTGATCAAAAGCAAATGACTTCAGCCGAGATGCGCACCATAGTAGAGAACGCGCATCAAATGCAGCTACAAAGGTACACTGATTCCGGTTTTCTGTTTAATAGTGAGCTAAGCGGTAGAATGCTCCGGGAACACGTTCGTATCGACAATCCGACGGCTAAGCTGCTGGAGCGTTCCTTCGAGGTATTGGGCTTAAGCGTACGAGCTCATGACCGCATTTTAAAAATCGCCCGCACCATCGCTGATTTGGAAGGGCAACATGAGGTCCAGTTCGAGCATGTCGCAGAGGCACTGCAATACCGTGCTTTGGACAAAAAAATAAATCCGCTCACGCTCTTTGGTTAAAAAGCGTTGCGGATCTCTTCAATATGCAATACAGCTCCTGTCGGGTCCGTTTGCACGGCAATAACATCATAACGGATCTGACGGTCGTACTGCCGCTCCTGATGTAAGTATACCTGCGACGTCTCAACAATTTGCCGCTGCTTTCGGACATTCACCGATTCTTGAGGCGTCCCAAATACTCCTCTTCCGCTGCGGGTACGCACTTCAACAAATACCAATATTTCACCGTCCATCGCTATAATATCGATCTCTCCGGTCCTGCATCGCCAATTTCGTGCAAGCAGCCGAAATCCCTGCTGGTTCAGCCGCTGTTCAGCCGCTGCTTCGCCAAGGGCACCTAGCTCTTTACGTTTTAGCCGGGAATCAGTCAATTGCCTTCCCTCCTCCATTGTTTGGCCTTCTGGTCGGAACGGTAGATGAAGCTCAAAACCTCCGCAACGAGTTTGTAAAGCTCCGGTGGTATTTCTTGATCCAAATCCAGCTTCGACAGCACCTCCACGAGAGAAGGGTCCTCTTGAATCGGCACATCGTTTTCCTTGGCTTTCGCCATGATGGACTCGGCAATTTTCCCCTTCCCCTTGGCAATCAGCTTAGGTGCCGCCGAGGTTTCAGGAGCATATTTTAAAGCAACCGCCTTCTTGATTCCTTGTGGCTTCTGGGTCATACGCGAATATCCACACCCTTATAACGTTGCTGCGTGTAAACGGATTGAAGATTGCCTTCCCTTGTTGGCGAACCCGGCGCTTCGGAGGATTCCAAAGCTTCCGTTGTCTTAGAAGGATAGGGGCTGCATTTCATTGAAATAAATTGGTAACCGATGGAATTCAGTCCTTGGGTTATATCGTCTTTGTTCGCCTCCAATAGCTCCCGAGTGAAAGTCAGATCATTGTGAACATGTAAGCTGACGATGCGGTTAACGACTTGAACATCCACCATGGTATCTCCCAGTGCCTTCATCCGCAAATCAAAAACAAGCCGACAGTTACTCTCGTCCAAGCTGCCATTCTTCCCCCTGCGGGACTGAATGTGAATGGCCGCGGTCTGCTCTCCGTTCGCATGGATCAAAGGCACAAACAAAGTCACATGTGAGAACATGGCGCTTCGATCTTGACTAAGCAGCAGCTGCTGACCAGTAATTTGTTGAACCGCCTGCTGTGCTACGTCCTTCAAGCTTTGAGGCGCATCATTCGCTTGGGAAAGCTGCATCAGCACGCTTTTCAGCGAATCAGCCGCCTTTGCCGCCTCCCCTTGCGAACCCGTGGATAATGAACCGACATTCAGCTGCTGCTCCTGCACAGTCCGTTCAAGCTGCTTAATAGCTTGATGTTCATGATCCATCCCCAACGCCTTCATCAACCGCCCCAGCAGCTGGCCTCCTTCTTGCTGATCCGACGAAGACTGTACCGGCACCGAATCGGCAGGGGGCTGCGCTCCTGCTAACGCACCGCTGCTGCCCGCGCCCTGCGCCGACGACGCCTGCTGCGTTCCTGCGCCTGCACCGTTGCCGCCCGCGCCCTGCGTCACCGACGCCTGCTGCGCTACTGCGCCGGCACCGCTGCCGCCCGCGCCCTGCGTCACCGACGCCTGCTGCGCTACTGCGCCTGCACCGCTGCCGCCCGCGCCCTGCGTCACCGACGCCTGCTGCGCTACTGCGCCGGCACCGCCGCTGCCCGCGCCCTGCGCCGACGACGCCTGCTGCGCTACTGCGCCTGCACCGCCGCTGTCCGCGCCCTGCGCCGACGACGCCTGCTGCGCTACTGCGCCTGCACCGCCGCTGCCCGCGCCCTGCGCCGACGACGCCTGCTGCGCTACTGCGCCTGCACCGCCGCTGCCCGCGCCCTGCGCCGACGACGCCTGCTGCGCTACTGCGCCTGCACCGCCGCTGCCCGCGCCCTGCGCCGACGACGCCTGCTGCGCTACTGCTCCCGCTCCGCTGCTGCTTGCGCCCTGCGTCACCGACGCCTGCTGCGCTCCTGCTACCGCACCGCTGCCGCCCGCGCCCTGCGCCGACGACGCCTGCTGCGCAACTGGGCCTGCTGTGCTGCCGTCAGCCGCCTTGCCGAGCAGCTGTCCGGCCGTATCACGCACTTGCTGCACCAGCTGACGCACGCCTTCCAGCAGCGCACGGGTTTGCGGAGAATACTCCGTCTCACCATCCAGTTCCTGCCGTACCAACAAGCTTATATTTTCCAATGCTTTATGGAAAGGGGGACCCTGCATAGCCTGCCGTAAGGAAGCAACCGACTCCGGCGTTAACGGAAGACCTTTTTGAAAAGCAATGACGGCCGTTGGTACCCAGTCTTCCGGCGGCATCTGCGACGGCATGCCCGATTGCAGCTGCACGAACGAACTTACATTTTCCTTGGTTAGTGCTACACCCGCTTGATGCAGCAGTTGAACCAACTGCCGATTCGCCGGTGTATCTTGGAGCCCTACCCCTTTCAACACATCTCCGAGCGACACGTCTGCAATCTGCACCGATGACGACTGCATCGGCTTCAGTGTCACTTGACCTCCAGAGGATTCGGGCTGAACTTGAAGCATGGTCACTTCCCCTTGCCTTAGAGGAGTTTCCAACTGCGCCCGTACCTTCACGCCGTTGATTTGAACCATCGCCTCCTGATCGGACAGGAGCTGCACTACCTTTCCTTTAACAACCTGTCCTGGTTTTAGCTCAAGCGCCCTCGGCTCCGACATCTGCGTCTCTCCGATCAGGCCTCGGATCATCCCGCTGATATTCATGGCTGCCGCCCTCCTTTCGTACATACATATAATGAACGCATTACGAAAACAAAGCCGGCTCGGGCACGTATCTCACGTTCCCTGCCGGCTTCATCTTTCCGGTTACTCTTTATATCGGCAACATGCAACCGTCATTTCACTAAAACAACAGCTGCTGCTGCTCATGCACGATCTTTTTAAGGAATGTTTTTCGGTGCAGCGGCGAAGGTCCATACTCCAGAATGGCCTCACGATGCTTTTTCGTTGCATATCCTTTATGTATAGCGATCCCGTATTCCGGATACTCCACATCCCACTGGAAGCACATCCGGTCTCGTGTCACTTTCGCAATAATCGAGGCCGCTGCGATCGATTGACTCAGCGCGTCCCCATGGATAATCGCAAGCTGCTCTATGGATACATCGACTTTTTCCGCATCCACCAACAGCACATCAGGAGCCAAAGCAAGTTTTTCCACAGCTACTTTCATCGCTAGCCGGGCTGCCTGCTTAATATTTATCCGTTCGATCGTAGCTACATCGACAATACCGACTCCAATGGCGAGAGCCTCCTCCACGATGATCTCATACAGAGTCTCCCGTTTTTTTTCGCTTAGTTTCTTGGAATCGTTCACTTCCTCAAGCACAAGCCCTTGAGGTAGAATGACCGCTGCAGCAACCACATCCCCGAACAAGCACCCGCGCCCGACCTCATCCACCCCGGCGATACAAAGTTTCCCCTGCTGCCATAATTCACGTTCGTATTCCAGCATACATTTCACCTGCAATTGTTGTACATTCTGCCATGATGTAACATTATACCTTACCCGGCACAGGTTGCCTATCCCCTAAGGTGAGTTACCAAACTCATCCAGTCATTTTACGCAAATACTCCCCTGACAAAAAAATCTGCATGGGGGACGCCTAATCTAACTCTCTTATCCGTTTGCGCAATGCCGAGGCAACCTCTGTGGGGTGATCAATTTGAAAGATAACATATGTATATTTTTCGTGTCCCTCCAATTCGAGTATGACAAGAGGTTCCCTTTTTTTATAAGAAAGAAAGTACCATTTGTTTGCGTATTTAAAGCTCCCCTCGTAAATATGAAGCGGTGCGATCGAAGTTCCAGGCATTCGGAGCATCCACATAGGGGCATCAAAATAATCTACTTGAACGCTTTTTATCGTTGGATAGGGATGATCAATTATCATAAGAATCGTCCGCCCGTGAAAGACCGACCATTTTGCATTAGGAGTCAATGGATGAAAAAAAGAAGCGGCTACTGCACACGGCAGTCCCACTTCATGCTTATTACGTACTCACAGTGATTTCATCCGGAGTTTCCATGCTAATCCTTCCAAGCTTCCCTGCTCGGAGCTCACGTAAAATGGTGAGAGACGCTTTCTCCAAGTCTACTCTTCCGCCGCTCATTAATGCGCCGCGCTTTCGGCCAATCGCCTCCATAAGCTTAACGATCGTATCCGTGTCATCGACGTCTTCCGGCAGTTCATCTACGCCAAACCGTTCCTTTACGGCTTCCCCGTAATGCCCGGCCAAATAACGTACGGCAAAAAACGCAATCTCTTCCGGATGCAAAATTTCCTCTTTGATCGCTCCCGTGGCTGCTAACCGTAAACCGACCGTTTGGTCTTCAAACTTGGGCCACAAAATGCCCGGCGTATCCAGCAGTTCCATCTCCGTTCCAACTTTGATCCACTGCTGGCCTTTCGTTACCCCCGGCTTATCTCCGGTGGCCGCTATTTTACGGCCCGCCATGCGATTGATCAATGTCGATTTACCGACGTTCGGAATGCCTACGATCAAAGCGCGAATCGCACGTGGGTTGATTCCCTTGCGCTGCTGCGCTTCGATTTTGTGTGCCATAAGCTCTTTGCTCCGCTGCATGATCTCTTTCACCGGGTTGCCCTGGACAGAATCGATCGGAAGCGCCCGAAGTCCCTGCCCCGCAAAATAATCGATCCACTGCTTCGTCACTGCCGGATCTGCCAGATCGCTTTTATTCAGCAGCACCAACCGGGGCTTATTTAGCAAAATCTCATCAATCATCGGGTTACGGCTGGACAAAGGAATACGCGCATCCAGCAGCTCGATTGCCAGATCGATCAGCTTCAGCTTATCCTGAATTTGCCGCCGCGCCCGTGTCATGTGACCCGGAAACCATTGGATTGTCATTGGTAGGTCACCTCAACTTTACATCTCTTTAATCTATCTTCCGGTCTAGAAATGGACCAGACTTATTTTATCAAACGGCCAGAAAATCAAATCGGCGCGTCCGACGATTTGTTCGTATTTAACAAAGCCTACAGTACTGTCCCGGCTATCCGAGCTATTGGACCGATTGTCCCCCATCACGAATACACTGCCTTCCGCTACTGTATGCTCCGGATAATTTCTTGTGTTATAGGGTTTCCCCTCTTCGGCCGCTTCATCCAAAGCCTGCTTCAGGTACGGCTCGTCTAGCGGTTCTCCGTTAACAAATACCTGATCGCCTTCTACCCGCACTTTCTCACCCGGCAGAGCAACCACTCGCTTTATGTAATCCTTGTCTTCAGTAGCATGGAACACAAGAACTTCCCCGCGTTCCGGCTTATCGAATTTGTAAATGAACTTGTTGACGATGAGCCTCTCCCCGGTGTGAAAATTCGGCTCCATCGAAGGTCCTTCCACAATGAACGGGGCGAAAACGAGCCAGCGTATAAAAAACACGAGAGCGGCTGCAATCAGCAGCGCTTTGATCCATTCCCAAGCTTCGTTTTTGATCGGATTCGCTTTTTCAACTGTCTGATCCTGCTCCATATGCTTTCCTGCCCTTTCGCCAATTAAGTGAAAAAACGAAAAGGAGCTTGGTTCGCAAGCCCCTCTTGTTCTTATCGGATTTCTTGAATTCTAGCTGCTTTACCGCGCAGACCGCGAAGATAGTAGAGCTTCGCGCGACGGACTTTACCACGGCGAGCCACTTCAATCTTGTCGATCTTTGGAGTGTTAATCGGGAACGTTCTTTCAACGCCGACACCGTAAGAAATTTTTCTTACTGTGAACGTTTCGCTGATTCCGCCGCCGCGGCGCTTAATTACAACACCTTCGAACAACTGAATCCGCTCACGCGTACCCTCGATAACCTTAACGTGCACTTTTAACGTGTCGCCTGGACGAAAGCTCGGAATGTCGCTGCGAAGCTGTTCCTTCGTAATCTCTTGGATCAAATTCATGGATGACTCCCTCCTTCCACACAGGTGTTCTTGCCGCCTCATCAGATGTAGGAATTCTTCATTGTCACGAGCAGAGGACCACCGTATTCAAGCAAAATGCCACAACGTTATGTATCATAACATAAATAAAAGAGAAACTCAACAAAAGGATCTGCAAAAATAAGCTTTTCTAATCATTTTATAATGAATTATTCATAAGCTTCGCTCTTACCGTACAGCACCAAATAGTAAAAGCCATCGTGTTCTGCCCTATCGCCTTCGCCTCCCACGGCATTCAGCATCCTGGATAAGCCGGGAGCGGGATATTTCAGAACCAATGTAACCGTTGGGTCAGACATATCCCGAAAGACCTTCGAACTGCTGCTACCTGCGTAAGAGGGGTATAAGGTGCCATCCACTTTAACCGGCCCCATTCCCAATGCGGCTAATCTGGTATTCATATTCTCCTCAATAAGAGGGCTCAGATACCCTATGGCTTCCGCTTCCTTCAAGCCGTGATTGGCGATCGTATTCAAATGATTTCCTTTCATGACATAAACGAAAATAGGGACGATGGCAAAGGATAAGAACAAAATAATCGGTATAATGAATAAAGTCACAAGAACATTAGCCATTCCCTCCTCGTCCCGTATGATCGAAGCCCCTCTTGTCATCATTCATTCACCATCAATTCGTTACATAATCAAAGCTGCGGATATTCTCCGAAATCCTCACATGGCCGTCTCTGATTTGCTCTCTAATGCCTTGACCTCCTGGCGGTCGAAAAATAGTGATACATATGCCGAGGATTAAAACAACGCTCAAACACGTAATAATCAGCTTACTCATACTTACAGAGCCTCAGCCGTTACACTGCCATTCGTCAGCTTGACATCAGCTACTGTGGTGCCGGTCAAGCTCGCCGCCCTCGCTCTTACCACCGGCCCAACCCTGATTCCTGCTGCAAATATTTCAGTCTCCCCCGACCATACGTTGACGGGGCTGACTTCCACTAATCTCCCCATTCTATTTCCAACCCCCTTCTTATTCATTGAAAAGCGTTATTGATTTGCACTCTTGTCTGGTTTCCCGCCGAGCCCGTAGCTGGTACGATCTGTGCTCCAATGACATAAAGTGTCGCTCCTGTGAGTAATACCGCCATAAGCACCGCTACCACAAGCTTGGACATATGTGCCTCCTCATCGGAATTTTCAATTCCTTCAACCAGTACTGCATTTTCTTTCTCCATTTTTTCCGAAACATGATTCTTCCCCTTATCTGTATCATGTTAACGTGCGATTGCTGTTGCTCGGAGCTGCCTAACAAACACAAAAAACCGCCTTACGCATGCAAACCAAGCATGACATAAGGCGGTTCTTCCGCACGTTTCTTTAGATATATGTAGTATAACATATTTTTATCAAAAATACAAATAATAGGATATTTGTGTTTTGATATAAACATCTTCTGACCAAACCCGTCACTCCATGCCTTCAGGGCGCTTCCCGGCTTCCGACTTCTTGTCCTGCAGCCAACGGCGCTCTTTCTCGGTCAGCGTAACTTGCCCCAACAAGTCGGGACGCTTCCCCAACGTACGCAGCAGGGACTGCTTCCGGCGCCAATCCTCAATGTTGCGGTGATGTCCGGAGATCAGAACGTCCGGCACCTCCCACTCACGAAATTTGGCCGGTCGGGTATAATGGGGATATTCCAGCAGTCCAGTGCTGAACGAGTCAGTGACAGCCGACGTCTCGTTGCCCAGAACACCCGGAAGAAGGCGCGCCACGCTGTCAATGACCACCATGGCCGGCAGCTCGCCTCCCGTCAGCACATAATCGCCTATCGAGAGCTCGTCGGTCACCAGGTGCTCCCGAATCCGTTCGTCATAGCCTTCATAATGGCCGCAAATAAAAATGAGATGCTTTTCGCCCGAAAGCTCCTCCGCTTTCTTCTGCGTGAAGGGCTCGCCTTGGGGACACATTAGAATCACGCGGGGACGCTTCACAAGGCCTGCAGTAAGCTCCTCCACCGCAGCAAAGATCGGCTCCGGCTTCAGCACCATACCACCACCCCCGCCATACGGGTAATCGTCCACGGTATTATGCTTGTTGTTCGCATAATCCCGGAAATTGACCGTACCGAGCTCAACCAGGCCTTTTTCCCGAGCCTTGCCTAAAATACTGGAGGAAAATACCCCCTCAAACATTTCCGGAAACAGTGTCAGCACGTCGATTTTCATAGATCCAGCAGACCTTCCATCAGACGTACCATCACTCGTTTTTGCTCCACGTCTACGCTCAAGACTACATCATCTATGTAAGGAAGCAGCAGCGGTTTGCCTTTAGAACGCTCAACCACCCATACATCGTTAGCGCCGGGAGATAAAATATCACTGATGGTTCCCAGCTCCTCCCCTTCCTCCGTATAGACGCGGCATCCGATGATCTCATGGTAGTAAAACTCCTCGTCCTCCAGCTCGGATAAATACTGCTCCTCGACCTTCAACAGCCAGCCTTTATACTTCTCGACTTCATTGATGTCGTTGAAGCCTTGGAATCGGGCGACGATCATATTTTTATGAAACCGCGACGATTCTACGGTCACCGGAAAGGTGCTGCCTTGCTCAGGGTTAAAAAACACGAGTTTGCCGCCTTTGGTAAACCGTTCTTCCGGAAAATCGGTTTGCAGCACAATCTTGAGCTCACCGCGAATACCGTGTGTATTTACAATTTTGCCAACCGTATATAACTTTTCGCTCATCGTTACCTCCAGAGCTTTACTTTATAAATAGAAGAAAAGAGTTAGGAGCCAGCTCCTAACTCTCATCATTCCCATTACGACACAATTTCAACCGAAACCCGTTTGGGTTCCTTCACTGCAGCGGATGTGACCACGGTGCGAAGCGCTTTGGCAATACGTCCCTGCTTGCCGATCACTTTCCCGACATCGTCCGGGTGAACGGACAGCTCGAACGTAATAGCCCGTTCATCTTCCACCGTATTCACGCGTACTTCTTCGGGATGATCCACCAACGCCTTAGCGATAACGGTAATAAGACCCTTCATCGTACCCTCCGAATCTTACAGATTACTTCTGCAGTTTGGATTCGTGAAACTTAGTCATAATTCCAGCTTTGCTGAACAAGCTGCGAACAGTATCGGAAGCTTGAGCACCAGTTTGAAGCCATTTTAGTGCTTTTTCCTCGTCAATATTCACGATAGCTGGTTGAGCCACCGGATTGTATGTGCCAATTTCTTCGATAAAGCGACCGTCACGTGGAGAACGGGAATCCGAAACCACTACGCGGTAAAAAGGAGCTTTGTGAGCGCCCATACGCTTCAGACGAATACGAGTTGCCATGCATATCACCTCCCCAATAGAGTAAAAGCTATTCATTCTAGAACGGGAATTTCATCCCGCGACCAAGCTTTTTGAGCTGTTTCATCTGCTTGGACCCTTTGGGTCCCATCATACCGGAGAACTGCTTCATCATCTTGCGCATGTCGTCAAACTGCTTGATGAACCGGTTGACGTCTTGAATCGAGTTACCGCTGCCCGCAGCCAAACGCTTACGTCGGCTCGGGTTCAGCAGATCCGGGTTTTGCCGTTCTTCCTTCGTCATCGATTTGACGATGGCTGCAACGCGGGACATTTGGCGGTCGTCCACCTTAATGTCCTTCATACCCTTCATCTTGCCTGCGCCAGGCAGCATGTCGAGAAGCTGATCGAGTGGACCCAGCTTTTTCACTTGCTCCATTTGATCAAGGAAATCGTCGAACGTAAACTCCGCTGTACGAAGCTTGCGTTCCATCTCCTTGGCTTTGTCGGCATCAATGCTCGCTTGCGCCTTCTCAATCAGCGTAAGCATATCGCCCATGCCGAGAATCCGGGAAGCCATCCGTTCCGGATGGAACGGCTCGAGCGCATCCATCTTCTCGCCCATCGCGGCGAACTTGATCGGGCAACCCGTGACCGCTTTGACGGACAGCGCGGCACCGCCTCGCGTGTCGCCGTCAAGCTTTGTCAGTACGACACCGGTAAGCTCCAACTGCTTGTGGAAACTTTCCGCCACATTGACGGCATCTTGTCCAGTCATTGCATCGACGACCAGCAAAATTTCGTTCGGGCTCACGGCTTCGATAATTTGCTTCAACTCGTCCATCAAGTTTTCGTCAATATGCAGTCGGCCGGCGGTATCGATGATCAAATAATCGTTATTGTGGTCTTTCGCATGCTGCAACGCCTGCTTGGCGATATCCACCGGACTTACTTTGTCCCCGAGGGCGAATACCGGGATTTTGAGCTGTTCCCCAAGCACCTGCAGCTGCTTAATGGCTGCGGGACGATAAATGTCCGCCGCCGCGAGCAGCGGCCTATGATTTTGCTGAAGCAGCATCTTGGCGAGCTTACCGGATGTCGTCGTTTTCCCGGCGCCCTGCAGACCCGCCATCATGATAACGGTCGGCGGCTTGGTTGCGCGCGCAAGCTTGCTCTGCGTTCCGCCCATTAAGGCGGCAAGTTCCTTGTTTACGATGTCTACAACGACCATCCCTGGTGTGAAGCTCTGAAGAACTTCTTGTCCGATCGCCCGTTCCTTCACCTTCGCGACGAAATCTTTGACGACCTTGAAGTTCACATCCGCTTCCAAAAGCGCAAGGCGTACTTCGCGCAGCGCTTCGTTAACATCGTCCTCCGTAAGCTTGCCCTTTCCTTTAAGCTTACTGAACACGCTTTGCAGACGGCTGGATAATCCTTCGAATGCCATAGGGCGTTACCACCTTCCGAAGGGAATTTTAGTCTAGTTCATACAGGCGTTCCGTTATAGCCTTCGCTTCCGCTTGTTTCGGCGCGGACAACTCTTGGACTACAAGCTCAAGCTGCTGGAGAAGCTTCCGTCGCTCCTCGTGTTTGGCGAGCAACTGCAGCTTCGATTCACAATCCTCCAGCACGGATTCGGCCCGTTTAATATGTTCGTATACCGCTTGGCGGCTAATGCTGAATTCCGCCGCAATCTCCCCAAGCGAATAATCATCATGAAAGTAATGCTTCAAAAATATTTGCTGCTTTTCCGTCAGCAGCCGTTCGTAGAAATCGAACAGCAAATTGATCCGGGTCGTCTTCGAAAGGACGGTTTCCTCCGTCATTCGTGCCTCACCTCCGTTAAGGTAAAACACTTTACAGCAAAGCAACTTCACTTATCATACTGAATTCGCAGATCGTTGTCAAGCATTTGTCCTTGTCAGCACAAACGCCTTACAGGACGGGATATGGAGAGCCGCCTGCACTACCTGTAATGCAAAGACTCAACTCTCCGCCTGTTCCTGGTCCTTGTCCGATTCAGCGATCCATTTGCTGAACAAAGCATGTACGAATTGATCGGAATCGAACGGCTGCAGGTCGTCCATCTTCTCACCTAGACCGACGAATTTGACTGGCAGCTTCAGCTCTTGACGGATCGCCACGACGATCCCGCCTTTGGCCGTTCCGTCCAGCTTCGTGAGCACAAGACCGCTGAGCCCTGATTTCTCGTCGAATAACTTCGCCTGGGTCATGGCATTCTGGCCCGTCGTGGCATCCAACACCAGCAGCACTTCATGCGGCGCTTCCGGCACTTCGCGGCGAATAACGCGATAAATCTTGTTCAACTCCTCCATCAGGTTGACTTTGTTTTGAAGCCGTCCGGCCGTATCGCAAAGCAGCACGTCCACGCCACGTGATTTGGCGGCCTGCAGCGCATCGAACATGACTGCAGCCGGATCGGAGCCCGCCTGCTGTTTAATGACGTCCACGCCGACTCGGCGCCCCCATTCCTCCAGCTGCTCGATTGCGCCTGCCCGGAAGGTGTCGCCAGCCGCAAGAAGCACCTTTTTGCCTTGCAACTTCAGCATATGTGCCATTTTGCCGATCGTGGTCGTTTTACCCACGCCGTTCACGCCGACAAACAAGATGACCGTTAGCCCGCTGTCTGCCATCTTGAGCTCCGCCTGCTCGTTGCCCTTCAGGAGCGCAATGAGCATTTCAGACAGAATCGGCTGAAGCTCGCTGGGGCTCTCGATTTTACGTTTGCGAACCTCGCTGCGCAGATCATCGATCAGCTTCAGCACTGTGTTCACGCCCACATCGGCGCCGATCAAAATTTCCTCAAGCTCCTCATAGAAGTCCTCGTCGATTTTTTTGCGGCGCGAGAACAAATCCTCCACCCGCTCAACGAACACATCCCTCGTTTTCGCCAAACCTTCTTTAAATTTATTGGTTACTACTTCTGTTTTGGTCGAAATCGTTTCTTTTAACCGTTTGAAAAAGCTCACTTCTGAGCACCTGCCTTTATGTTCAATATGGACTATAGGTCAGTCCGAATCTGCCAGCTCAAGCGTCAGCCAGCCTCCATGATTGCCTCATCTTCCTCTAAACGAACGGAAACGAGCTTGGAGACGCCGCCTTCCTCCATCGTGACGCCGTACAGCACGTCCGCTTCCTCCATCGTCCCTTTGCGATGTGTAACGACGATAAATTGCGTTTGCTGCGAAAACTCCCGCAAATACTCGGCAAAGCGCGCGACGTTGGCTTCATCCAGCGCCGCTTCCACTTCATCCAGCACGCAGAACGGCACCGGCTTGACGCGAATGATGGAGAACAGCAGTGCGATGGCGGTCAGCGCACGCTCACCGCCGGAAAGCAGCTGCAGATTTTGCAGCTTTTTGCCTGGAGGCTGCGCTACGATCTCGATGCCTGTGTCAAGCAGGTTATCAGGCTCGGACAAGATAAGATCCGCCCGGCCGCCACCGAACAGCTTCGCAAAGACAACGACGAAGTGCGAACGAATCGCATCGAAGGTCAATCGGAACCGTTTTCCCATCTCTTCATCCATCTCGCGAATTACCATATACAGTGCAGTTTTTGCTTCCACAAGATCGTTCTTCTGCTCAGACAGAAATTGATAGCGCTCATTGACGCGCTGATGCTCTTCGATCGCGCCGAGATTCACCTCGCCTAGAATGGCGATTTCGCGTTTCAGCTCGCGAACTTTGTTCTGCGTGCCGAGTACATCCTCCGGAACCGGATAACGTACCTTGGCCAACTCGTAGCTTAACTCGTAGTCCTCCGACAGCTTTTTGAGCAGATTCTCCAGCTCCACGTCCAAACGGTTCACGCGTACTTCCGTCTGGTGCAGCTGCTCCTCCACTTGACGAAGCTTCGTCCGCTGCTCCTTGGTTTTGCTTTCTTCCGCTTCCAGCTTGGCGATCCACCCCGCGCGCTCTGCACGCTTCATATCCAGCTGCTCGGCGCACAACTGCTTCCTCAGCTTCAAATCGTTCAACTGCTCGATTTGAAGCACGCTTTCCTGGTCGTGGTTCGCCATGTCCGACTCCAGCTGATGCCGCAGCTTCCGATTGGCCTCAAGCTCCGCTTTCAGCGCTTCGCGCTCCATCCGCAAACGGCGATCCTGCTCCTGCAGCGACTGCTTTTCCTGCGATTGGGAAGCCACGGTTACCTTGAGATCGGTCAACTGCGTCTGCAGCTCTTCCTTCGCAGATTCACTCGCCTTCCGATGGATTTCCGCCTCGCGAATGGCTTTCTGCATCGCCGCCTCCTCGCCCTGCAGTCGCTCCAGCGTCTCCAGCGCGACAACCCGGCGCTTCTCTAGCTCAGTTCGCTCTTCTGTTAGCGACTGTCCGTCTTCGCCATACAGCGCAAGCTGCTCAGTCACCTGCTTCGCCTCATTCTTCAGCGGTTCCAGCATAGCCCGAACCTGCTGTTCTTCAATCCGGCGGCTCTCGCCAAGCGCGCGAAGCTCATCCAGCTCTTTGGACGCTTCTCCAATCTCGCGACGCATCTGTTCCGCTTTCTCGCGCAGGTTCCGAAGCTGCGACTCGGACTGAGCAATCTCCTTGTCCATGTCCTCGATCTGACGCTGTCGGCTAAGCAAACTTGTCGTTTTCTTTTGCTGGCTTCCTCCGGACATCGACCCCCCGGGATTAACGACGTCGCCTTCCAGCGTCACAACGCGATAGCGGTACTGCACTCTTGCCGCGATCCGGTTGGCCACCTCCAGCGACTGCGCGATAATGACATTGCCCAACAAGCTGCCGGCAATCTGACGATAAGGCTCGTCGAACTGCACCAAATCGACCGCAATTCCGACAAACCCTTCCATTCCTTGCACCTGACGTTGTTCGCTTTCCGAAATTGATCGTCCCCGGATCACATCAAGAGGTAGGAACGTAGCACGGCCAAGCTGACGGCGCTTGAGGAAAGCTATCGCTTCCCGCCCGTTCACCTCGTTATCCACAACGATATGCTGAAGTGCGCCCCCTAGCGCCGTCTCCACCGCTAGCTCTATATGCGCAGGTACCATCACTAGCTCGGCGACAGCACCATGAATGCCGCGCAAATCGCTGCGGTTCTTCGCCTTCAGCACCTCTTTAACGCCGTGCATAAACCCGTCGTAATCGTTAGCCATCTCACGCATCGTATCGCGCCGGGACACCATAGCATCCAGCTTTTGCTCCCATTTACGCACGGTCGCCTGGGCCTCTTCCGACAAGGCCTGCTTTGCCTTAAGTCCTTGACTCAGTTCCAAATACCGGTTACGCACCTCGGCTATCCCATCGACAGCCTCCTGCAGCCGTTGTTCCAGCTTCGCCTTGCGCTCCGTAATGCTCTTTTGCTGCTCAGCCCACTTCCGGTGCTCGTCACCCAGCCGGTCCATCCGGCGGGTTAGCGTCTCAAGCTGCTGTTCAGCATAGCGCGCTTCGTTGCGTGCATTTGCGGCATCGTTCAGCACCTCTAGCAGCTCGCTCTTGAGCCGGTCTTCTTCAGCACTGCTGAGCCCCCCGGTAACCCCAAGCAAACGGTCTTCCTCCGCCTTCAGTTTTGCCTCTGTTTCGGAAAGGCGCCCTGCAATCACCTCGAGCTTGTCCCGCAGCCCGGCGATTTCCGCTTCTTTATCCAGAAGCCGCTGTTCTTGCTGCCGAACAGTGAGCTCGAGCTGATTCCTGTTGGCCGCGTAATTCTTTTTACGCTCCTTCAATACTTCTCCATGACCTTCGCACTTCTCGAAATCTTCGCTGAGCTGCAGCAGATGCTCCTGAAGCTGCTCGATGCTTTCCTCCAGCTGTCTCGTTTCCAAGCGATCGGTCTCGAGCTGGGCATCGTGCACACTTACATAACCCGAGAGCTCCAGCTGAGCTTGACGCAGCTCTTCGAGCTGGGCATTCGTTTCGGTCCATGTTGCATAAATCTGCTCGATTTGGTACACATACATCGCGATTTCACTGGATTTCAACTGCTCCTTTAGCTCCTTGAATCGAACAGCCTTCTCCGATTGGATGCGCAGAGGGTCCAATTGGTCCTCCAGCTCTGTTACGAGGTCATGGATCCGCAACAAATTTTGCTCGGTTTCCTGCAGTTTTTTTTCTGTTTCTTTCTTACGCGATTTATATTTCACAATCCCCGAAGCTTCCTCAAATATACCCCGGCGATCCTCCGACTTCGTACTCAATATTTCCTCGATCCGTCCTTGTCCGATGATCGAATAAGCTTCCTTCCCGATCCCTGTATCCATGAACAGCTCTGTAATATCCTTCAGCCGGCAAGGCTGCTTATTTATGAGGTACTCGCTCTCACCGCTTCGATGGACTCTCCGGGTCACCGTCACTTCATTATATTCTAGAGGCAGCGATTGGCTGGCATTGTCCAGCGTTAGCGATACTTCCCCGTAATTGACCGCTTTGCGGGCGTCGCTGCCGGCAAAAATGATGTCTTCCATTTTGCCTCCGCGGAGCGACCTTGCACTCTGCTCCCCCAGCACCCAACGAATGCCGTCGGAGATATTACTCTTCCCGCTGCCGTTAGGGCCTACCACTGCGGTTATGCCCTGTACGAACTCCAACTCGGTCCGGTCCGCAAACGATTTAAAGCCCGAAAGCTCGATACGTCTCAAAAACAAATTGGCTCACCTCTTACGGCTATTGTATCATATTCCCCTGCCTTAGTAGATACCGCGGTCTAAACGAACAAAAAAAGAGCGACGACCCGTTGATCGGCCGCCACTTACGCTCGCATTTCCTTTATGGCTTCTGAACCTTTACCTTTAGCGTGGTTAGTGCCTCCGCCGCCGCTTGCTGTTCCGCTTCCTTTTTGGAACGCCCCGTTCCTTGACCGAGCAGCTGATCGTGAAGGTAAACCTCCGCGACAAATTCCCGCTCGTGAGCTGGTCCCCGCTCGTCTACGATTTTATATTCCAGCGGACCCATGTTATGCTGCTGCGTATGCTCCTGCAAATACGTTTTGAAATCGGCCGTCAGCAATTTTCCTTGCTGAGGCAGATGAGGAAACATATGCTTTTGCAAAAACGCCCTTACCGTTTCCAAGCCCTGATCCAGATACAATGAGCCGATAAATGACTCGAACACATCTGCAAGCAATGCCGGACGGGTTCTTCCGCCGGTCAGCTCTTCTCCTTTGCCGAGCAGCACATAAGATCCGAAATCGAGCTGTTCGGCAAAGCCGACAAGCGATGGCTCGCAAACGATTGAAGCTCTCAATTTGGTGAGTTCCCCTTCCGGACGATCGGGATACTTCTCAAACAAGTACTCCGACACCGTCAGTTCCAGAACAGCATCCCCCAAAAACTCCAAACGTTCATTATCCTTGTATTGACCTACGCGGTGTTCGTTCACGTAAGAGGAATGCGTAAATGCCTGCCGAAGAAGATCGGGATTCTTAAAAGGCAAGTGCAGTTCCGATTGAAGCTGCTTCAGGTTGCGATGCATGTCTTATCACCTTCGTGTGAGCGGATGATTTCGTGGAACGAACAACAAGTTCCACGAAACAATAGTTTAGTATGGACAACCGCGTGAGTCCATTATGCTTCGAATTTCTTTAATATAAGAGTGGCGTTATGTCCACCAAAGCCGAACGAGTTGGACATGACCACATGAAGATCTGCTTGACGCGGAACATTCGGCACATAATCCAAATCACATTCCGGATCTTGATCCTCCAGATTGATCGTTGGCGGGATGGTTCCATGCTTCAATGCAAGCGCACAGATGAGTGCTTCCACCCCGCCCGCAGCGCCGAGAAGATGACCTGTCATCGACTTGGTCGAGCTCACCGCCAGCTTATAGGCGTGATCGCCGAACGCTTTCTTTACGGCCGTAGTCTCGGATTTGTCACCTACCGGTGTCGAGGTGCCATGCGCGTTAATGTAATCGATGGCCTCAAACGGGATGCCTGCGTCTTGGATCGCTTTGACCATACAGCGGGCTGCGCCGTCTGGATCGGGATCCGTCATGTGGTGGGCATCCCCACTCATTCCGTAGCCAATCACCTCGCCGTAAATCCGAGCGCCGCGCTGTGTTGCATGCTCTAGCGATTCGAGGATGAGGATACCTGCGCCTTCCCCCATCACGAAGCCGTCGCGTCCGGTATCAAACGGGCGGCTCGCCTTCTCCGGCTCGTCATTACGTGTTGACATCGCGCGCAATGCACAAAAGCCGGCTACGCCGGTCGGGCTGATCGTTGCTTCCGCACCGCCGCAAATCATCACATCCGCGTCGCCATACTGGATCTTCTTGAAGGCGTCGCCAATGGAATGCGTACCCGTAGCACAGGCGGTCACCGCCGTGCTGTTCGGACCCTTGGCTCCTGTCATCATGGAAATTTGGCCCGAAGCCATATTCGCGATCATCATTGGAATAAAGAAAGGACTCACCCGTTTCGGCCCTTTTTCAAGCAGTATTTTATGCTGCTCTTCCCAAGTGGACAGACCGCCAATACCGGAACCCACATAAACACCTACGCGCTCCGGGTCAGTTTGTTCCTTAATATTCAGTCCCGAGTCTTTCAATGCCATCAAAGAGGCCGCCACGGCAAACTGTACGAAGCGGTCCATCCGGCGGGCTTCCTTCTTATCGAAGTATTCCTCAGGATTAAAGTCTTTAATTTCGGCAGCAATGCGCGTAGGATATTCTCTTACGTCGAAGGATTCAATCGGGCTCACTCCGGACTTGCCGGCGAGCAGGCTTGCCCAAAAGGTTTCAAGATCGCGCCCGAGCGAGGACATCACGCCGAGACCCGTAATAACGACTCTTTGTTTCACTTTAACCCACCTCTATTAAAAATAACTTTCGTTATTTATTTCTTCTTGAATAACTTGAAAGATAAAACCGTTTGGAATGGAGATAAGTCCCGTCACTAAAAGAAACGGGACTTACAACGCTTAGGTATGAGATTTTATGTACTCAACTACTTGACCTACAGTAGTAATTTTCTCTGCATCTTCATCAGAGATTTCCATATCAAACTCATCTTCCAATTCCATAACCAATTCTACAACATCGAGAGAATCGGCACCTAAATCATCTTTAAAAGATGCTTCAAGCGACACTTCCGCCTCATCAACACCGAGACGGTCCACTACGATGCGTTTTACACGATCCATTACATCGGACATCCGGTTCACCTCCTCTTTGGTATTATACTTAACTTATGGACAAATTGCCATAGTCACCTTTGTGACGCAGAAAAAAACAATTGAACACCATATCCTTGGCCCTCAGTAGCCTATGCATATCGATCCCAAAAGGCGCACTGTCTAGTTGTTGCCCCGGGAAGGATTACATATACATGCCTCCATCGACATGGATCGTTTGACCGGTCATGTACGAGGAGTCTTCGGAAGCCAAGAAACGTACCGCCTTGGCGATATCCTCCGGCTGTCCCAGACGGGCAAGCGGGATTTGCTTCAGCAGCTGCTCTCTCATCTCGCCTGACAGTTTGTCGGTCATATCCGTTTCAATAAATCCGGGAGCCACACAGTTCACCGTAATTCCACGGGAAGCAAGCTCCTTAGCCGCCGATTTCGTCATACCGATAACCCCGGCCTTAGCTGCCACATAGTTGGTTTGTCCGGCATTGCCAAGCGCGCCGACAACGGACGAAATATTGATGATGCGCCCGAAACGCTGCTTCATCATGGGGCGGCTTGCCGCCTTGAGGCAGTTAAATACGCCCTTCAGATTCGTTTCGATGACTTGATCGAATTCTTCCTCTTTCATGCGCATGATCAGGTTATCGCGCGTAATGCCCGCGTTGTTGATCAAAATGTCGATCCGGCCAAACGTCTCCAAAACATGCTTAAACATATCCTCGACCTCTTGAACCGAGCCGACGTTCGCTTTTACCTTGATTGCTTTACGTCCCATCGATTCGATTTGCTGCACCGTTTCTGCTGCAGCCGCTTCGCTTCCTGCATAGTTGACAGCCACGTCCGCGCCGGCATCCGCCAGCGACAGAGCGATTGCCCGGCCGATGCCGCGTGAAGCTCCTGTAACCAATGCCACTTTACCTGTAAGCATAAGCTCAACCCCTCCCATACAGGTTATACGTTTGTTTCCAGTTGAAACTTTTCAATCGATTCCAGGCTGTTCACCGAATACACTTTTACGTTGCGGTCGATTTTCTTGATCAGCCCGGCCAACACCGTGCCGCTTCCGATTTCCACGAACGTATCCACACCCTGCTCGATCAGCCAAGTCACACTATCTTCCCAAAGCACTGACGAATGAACCTGATCGACCAGAAGCTGCCGGATCTCACCCGGTTCCTGCACAGGCTTTGCCGTCACGTTTGCTACGACAGGAATGCTCGCCCGATTCATCTCCACACCGGTGAGAACGCTGGACAGGCGCTCGGAAGCAGGCTTCATCAAAGAGGAGTGGAACGGCCCGCTCACTTCAAGCGGAATGACGCGCTTCGCTCCAGCTTCCTTACCGCGTTCAACAATGGCCTGCACGCCTTCTTTACTGCCGGAGACGACGATCTGTCCAGGGCAGTTCAGATTTGCCAGCTCTGCCACCGCACCCCCGCGGCTTACCTCGGCGCACAGCGCTTGCAAAGCCTCGCGCTCCGCTCCGAGCACCGCAGCCATGGCTCCTTGCCCGGCAGGCACGGCAGCGTCCATAAACTCGCCGCGCGACCGCACGGTGCGAACCGCGTCCTCGAAATGGAGCACACCGGCCGCTACAAGCGCGCTGTACTCTCCCAAGCTGTGCCCCGCTGCATAGTCCGGCTGCAGGCCGTGACGGGAACGGAACAGCTCCAGGTAAGCAATGCTTGTCGCCAGCAGCGCAGGCTGCGTATTATACGTCAATTTCAGTTCGTTCTCGGGTCCTTCGAAAATGATGTTCGTCAAACGGAGGCCCAATGCCTTGTCGGCCGCTTCAAAGATCGATCGCGACGCCGCTTCGGCTTCATAGATATCCTTGCCCATGCCTACGGCCTGGGCACCTTGACCTGGGAACACGAATGCAATTTTCCCCATGTCAGAACAACTCCTTTCATTCCCGCTCCGTCCGCGGGCAGTTCATCACCACACCAATGCGGAAGCTCCCCAAGTCAGCCCGCCGCCGAAGCCGACCAGCACCAACTTGTTGCCTTCCTTGACCCTGCCCGATTCCACCGCTTCCGCGAGGGCGATCGGGATCGAAGCCGCAGAAACGTTCCCGTATTTGTCCAGGTTGATCATGCATTTGTCTTCACTGAGGTTCAGCCGGTTCAGCGCTGATTGAATAATACGGATATTCGCTTGATGCGGTACAAGCAGATCCACCTCGGACTTATCCATTCCCGCTTTGCGGAGCGCTTCCTCCGCCGCACTGCCCATGACCCGCACGGCAAATTTAAATACTTCCGCCCCGGCCATAAAAATAAAGTGCTGCTTGCCTTCCAGGCTTTGAGGAGTTGCGGGATAACGGGATCCGCCGCCAGGCACTTTAAGGAGCTGCCCCCCTGTGCCATCGGCACCAAGCTCGAACGATTTAAAACCGCGGCCTTCCGGTACGACTCCAAGGACAACGGCCCCCGCTCCGTCACCGAACAAAATGCATGTATTTCGGTCGGTATAATCGGTGATTCTCGACAGGCATTCCGCGCCGACCACAAGCGCATATTTATATGTCCCGGTCGCTATGAAATTCGCCGCATTGGCCAGACCATAAATAAATCCTGTGCACGCAGCAGACAAGTCGAATGCGGCAGCCTTCTTCGCACCCAGCTTTTCCTGCAGGATGCAGGCCGTCGATGGGAAGGCCATATCCGGCGTGACCGTCGCCACAACGATCAGATCGATCTGTTCCGCCGTAATCCCTGCACTCTTTAGCGCTTGCAGAGAAGCCTCATAAGCCAAATCGGACGATGCTTGCTCAGGAGCAGCCACCCGACGTTCACGTATCCCTGTGCGGGTAACGATCCACTCGTCGTTCGTATCTACCATTTGTTCCAGCTCTTGATTGGTCAGTACCCGTTCGGGCACATACTTTCCTGTTCCAATAATGCCTACAGGCAATAAGCTCATTTGTTTACAACTCGCTTCCATTACTGATTTCCGCAGATATGCTTCGGACCAAATCGTTCTTTAAGGCGATCCGTGCCTGCCGAACTGCATTTTTGAAAGCCACCGCATTGGAGGAACCGTGACTTTTCAGCACCAGGCCGTTAATGCCAAGCAGCGGGGCTGCCCCGTGTTCCGTGTAATCCAGCTTTTTGCGGAATTGGCCCAACCCTTTCTTCACAATCGCGGCGGCAATCTTAGTATACCAAGTGCGGGTGAACTCTTCCTTCAGCGCTGAGAAAATAACCGATGCCGTGCCTTCCATCGACTTCAGCATGATGTTCCCCGCAAAGCCGTCACAGACGACGACGTCGCAAGGCTTCCGCAGTATATCCCTGGATTCCACGTTGCCCACAAACCGGATCGGCGCCTGTTCAAGCAGCGGATAAGCCGCTTTGGCTACTTCATTGCCCTTCATCGCCTCAGTCCCGACGTTCAGCAGGCCAACGCGCGGCTCGCTAAGCCCATGCACTTTACTCCGGTACAAGCTGCCCATGATGGCGTACTGCACCAATTGTTCTGCAGTCGCATCCATGTTGGCTCCAAGATCAAGGGCCAGTATGCCTTCTCCATCCGTAGTCGGCAGCATCGGGGCCAGCGCCGGGCGCTCAATGCCTTCAATCCGGCCGACCACGAGCAGCCCCGTCGTCATGAGCGCACCTGTATTGCCCGCCGAGATCATCGCATCGGCTTCCTGCTCCTTCACCATGCGGCCGGCAACGACCATGGAGGCGTCTTTTTTGCGCCGAACGGCCTTGACAGGCTCGTCATCGGCTTCGATCGTTTCGGAGGCATGCCGAAGTTCCAGATTGGCCGGCTTGTTTCCTTGAAGCAGAGGCTCCAGCCGGGCGGTATCCCCTACCACAATGACGGTGATATCCGACCATTCCTTAGCTGCGGCAGCGGCTCCCTCCATCGCCGCTTGCGGCGCATGGTCTCCGCCCATCGCATCAATCGCGATCCGCATGAACTTCTCCTCCTTCAGAGCGGTCTTTATTCGAATGATAAATAATGAAATTCCCTTGGAAAACCATTTCGTCTCCGACGTAGGTGAATACTTCTACTTTCGCTTTCCCTTTGGAAATGGAGCGGACATACGCTTTCGCGATGCATTTCTCCGCTAATCGGACCTGTCGTACGAAACGGATATCCGCCGCCGCTGTGAGTGCCACCTGATCGTTAATTAGTGCTACGGCTAGAGAATTCGCTTGTGAGAAAATATGATGCCCCCGCGCGATTTTCGTTCGGGAAAACACATGCTCCTCTTTGATTTCAAACATCGAAATCCCGCTCTTGTCAAGCTGCAGATCGATCACATCCCCAATGACTTCATGCAGGGGAAGAGAACGCACCTGATCGTACGACTGCTCCGCCATCAGCTTCATTCGCTCGCGCAGCTCGGGAATGCCGAGCTCGAGCCGATCCAGCCGGATCGTTTGGATACTGACTTGGAACAATCTCGTCAATTCTTCATCCGTAATAAAAGGGTTCTCTTCAATCGCTTTGGCCAACTGCTGCTGGCGCTGTCGTTTCGGAATGCGTTCGATGACGAGCACCACCTTTTTAACATATGTACGAATAGCTTCATATTCTTTAGTCCTTTTATAGCAGTGCATTTGCCAAAAGCATTGGCTTATGCTGCCAACCATCTGACCACTTCATCTTATGACCTAGTCATAAAGAAAAGTATAAAGGATTCCCGCACAAAATGGAAGTTAGCCGAATAAAAAAATAGCGCCTCACCCAAAAGGGAAGCACTATCTTTTAAACCCGTATGCGATTACTGGTTTACGATCTCTCTTTTCTTGTAATGACCGCAAACTTTGCATACACGGTGAGCCATTTTCAACTCTCCGCAATTATCGCATTTAATCATGCCTGGAACTTCTAATTTAAAGTGAGTACGACGCTTGTCACGGCGCGTTTTGGATGTTCTCCTTTGAGGTACTGCCATATTCCCACCTCCTTCAACGAATTCAATGCTGCTTGCCTACGATTGATCTTTAAAGAAATCCGCCAGTCCGGCCAGACGCGGGTCCACCTTGTCCTGCTTGCAGCCGCAAGCCTGCTCGTTCTTGTTGGTTCCGCAAACGGGACACAGACCTTGACAATCTTCACTGCACAGCGGAATGAACGGCATGGCGAGCATCACGCTCTCGACCAGATAAGGCTCGAGCTCTATTCGATCCTCTGAGACATAAAGCACGTCTTCCACGTTCTCTTCTTCGTCATCGGATGCTTCCAGCGCCTTCTCTTCGCCTTTGACAAACGTTTCGTGAAACGGAATTGTCAAATGCTCAGCCACTGGAGCAAGACATCGGGAACAAGCTTGTTCCACATCGATTTCCAGCTCTCCCGAGACTTCTGCACCGCCGGCTTTATTCTGCGCATCCAGTCGAACGTGCAGGGGGCCGCAGCCCAGTAAGCTTCCTGACTTCGGAAGAACCTCGGTCAAATCCTCAGTGCCTTCCAGCCGCATCGTGCCTTTTGCAGCCAAGTCCTTTAAATGTATGAACATGAGTATCACCCCAAACAAACAAAGATTATTATATCGACAACCGTTACATTTTGTCAACATTTTCAGTTCGTGCTATAGTGAATAATCATGTGTCTATGTTGTGAAAATGCACTGTACGGCAAGAACGGAGGACTATGCCTATGCGAACGGTCGGTTTGATTGTCGAATATAACCCGCTGCATAACGGTCATTACTATCATTACCAACAATCCAAAAAGGTATCGGGAGCGGACAGTGCAATTTGTGTCATGAGCGGTCATTTTCTTCAGCGGGGCGAGCCCGCCATCGTTGATAAATGGGCTCGCGCTGAAATGGCGCTGCGAATGGGCGCGGATCTCGTGCTGGAACTGCCAGTCGCTTTCTCCGCTCAGCCCGCCGAATGGTTCGCTTACGGTGCGGTATCCGCCTTAGACGCTACGGGCGTCGTGGACAGCCTGTGCTTTGGCTGCGAGAGTGGCAGGATCGATTGGCTTAAAGCAGCTGCTGACAAGCTGCACGAGGAGCCTGAAGAGCTTACCCGGCTGCTGCAGCTCGAGCTGAAAACAGGCATCCCGTATCCGGCGGCTTACAGCAGAGCGGTAGCTCATCTCTTGCCCGAGGCCAATGAGGAAGAACTGGCGAAGCCGAACAATACGCTCGGTCTCCACTACCTGATCGCATTACGTCGTCTGCAAAGCAGCATCGAACCTCTGACCATCACGAGAACGAAAGCAGACTACCACCAACCCGATATCACGGATAAACAGATTGCAAGCGCTACAGCTATCCGCCGAATCCTGATGACGGACCGTTCTCTGGAGGGCATCCGTCCCTTCGTACCCGCCGCGACGCTGGACATTATGACCCGCGAATGGAAAGCCGGTCGCGGTCCGATCGATTGGGAGCGCTTAGCCAGGCCGCTGCTGCTGCAACTGATGCATCACAGTCCGCAGCAGCTCACATCCTTTCACGAGGTGAACGAAGGGCTCGAGCACCGTATCCGGAAAGCGCTGGCTGATATTCGTCCAGAAGATTCTCAAGGAGCTCTGGTGGAAGCACTGATCGGCAGGCTCAAAACGAAACGTTACACGCGCACCAAGCTGCAGCGGACCCTGCTGCGTATCCTGCTGAATCATACGAAACAGGACTTGTCCTCCGATACTCTTCGACAGGGCGTGCCGTATTTACGCGTGCTCGGCTTCAGTCCAAGAGGGCAGGAGCTGCTCAAGCGGATGAAAAAAACGGCGAAGGTCCCCATCGTCACCAAAGTGACGACAGTAACCTCCCCGCTCCTGGAGCTGGACCTCCGCGCGACATCCGTATACTCCTTGGGATACGCGCTGCCGACGCCCGACGATTGGTTCCGCGATTATTACGAAGCGCCCATTCGTACATAACCTAACTGCTCGGCTTGACCGGCAGCCCGGCCAAGTATTGCAAAGCCTCATCCAACGTCCCTACCGGGACGATGGTCATATCCGTCCCGATTTCTTCGGCGCGCTGCTTCGCATCCGAATAGTTCGGGATCGTTCGTCCGTCCGGAGTGCGGTAATCTTTGGGGCTGAAGAAAATATCGGCTCCCACCCGGTCGGCCGCCACGATCTTGTGCTTGATCCCCCCGATGACTCTAACATTCCCATCCCGGTCAATCTCTCCTGTACCTGCAATTTTATATCCTTTCGATATATCCTCAGGTACGAAACGGTTGAAAATCTCCAGTGAAAACATCAGTCCAGCGGAGGGCCCCCCGATGTTCCCCGCCTTAATCGCCACTTGTTTGTCTTCGGATTCCGCCTGAATGCTGTGTACTTCTACAGGAACGATACCAAGCCCGGCTCTTTGCGGCTCGGCAGCTGGTGCCGGAGCAGAAGTCTCCTCGCTCGGCAAAACAGCCAAAGCGACGTTGTCCGTCCGGGTCACATTCCCCCGCTTATAGCTTATGGCAACCGTATCCCCTACTTTTTTATTCGCTAACGACGACCGCAGCTCATCCGCTGTTGCAATCGGCTTATCATCAATTTTGACGATATTATCCCCGGCCCGCAGTACCTCTTGAGCCGGAAAATCAGGATAGATATGTTCAATGACGACTCCGTCATGGTTGATTCGGTATGGAATGTTCAGCTTGTTATAGACAGCCTGAATCGCATCCGCCTGCGATGTCATCATGACGACCGCTTGCCGCTGGGTGTACTCCGTTTCTGTCTCTCCCCTGCGCAGCAGGTCCTCCTTCAAACGCAGCTCCTGATAAGGGCGTATGAACGACATCAGGTACCCGTATACCGTTGCATCGCTTACCGCAACTGTCGTCAGCATAAACTGCCCTTTATCTTCAGCTGCGGACTGCTCCACTTGAACCATAGGCTCAATAACATCCGCCGTACCCGGTTTGAAAATATATAATGGCAGTGGCATGAAGTAAATCAGATACAACAAAGCTATGGCAGTGAAAACCGAAAAAACGATGCGTGACGCCCGTTTCATATGCCGAGCATCTCCCATAGAGCGTTCCCCCACCCGTTCGTATAATATGTATATCTCTGTATGGTACGCCGGCCTGGTCTAATCCATGCGGACAAAGCGTAAACATGTACCAATCTGATTGAAGCTGGAGTGATTCGGATGAAAGCGAAAGCATTGCAGGCCCTTCTCTCCCCACGCTTGACTACGTTATTCTTAGGCGCTGCGGCGCTTGCTTTAGTGATCAGCATTATTTTGTTTCCCGCACAAGCGTTTCAAGCCTCCCTTCAAGGCTTGAACCTCTGGTGGAAGCTTGTCTTTCCGGCGCTGCTGCCGTTCCTGATCGTCACAGAGCTCCTGCGCGGCATGGGAGTCCTGCACGGCCTCGGCGCACTGATGGAACCATTGCTGCGCATCCTTCTTCGGCTCCCCGGCATCGGAGGCTGGGTGCTCTCCCTTGGCTTCACAGCGGGTATGCCTGCCGGAGCCGCAGCAGTAGGTACACTTCGCACGGACGGGCTTCTGACACGGGAAGAAGGCGAACGGCTGCTGGCCGTCTCCCATATATCTAGCCCGGTATTTATGGTCAGCGTTGTCGGCGTAGGTTTCCTTGGCAGTCCTGCGGCTGGACTTTCGCTCGCCATAATCCATTATACCGCGGCTTTACTGATGGCTGTCCTTCACCGTTTCGATGCCGGAAGGCACGCTTCCGTAAAAAAATACGCTAGGAAAGGCTGGCTCTCACACAGCTTTCAAGCGTTTTATGAAGCGAAGGCTCGCGACGGACGGACTTTCGGTAAGCTTCTGGGTGATGCCGTCTTTTTCGGCGTGCAGCAGCTTTTCATCATAGGCGGGTGCATGATGATGTTCTCCGTGATGATCCATGCCCTATCCCTTTCCGGCCTGCAGGAGGCGCTTGCTTCCGCCGTTTCCTTGCTCGGAACCCGTTCTAACGACGCTTTATCATTAGTCTCCGCGCTAATCACCGGTTTCTTCGAACCGCATTTAGGCGCTTACGCGATGGCACAGGCTGCCAGCGCATCGCACAGCTCCTTCTTCTATGCGCTTCTCAGCTTGATGCTGGCTTGGGGCGGTTTATCCACCCACGCACAAGTCAAAAGCTTGACCGCCTCAACGGACCTTCGGTACTCGCGTTTTGTACTGTCGCGTATCCACCATGGAGGTATTGCCTTCGTGCTGACGCTGCTCTCGTGGAAGCCGCTGATCGGTTGGACGAGTCAGGAACAGCCCGTACTCGCCAACTACCGTGCCGCCAGCTCTAGTTGGAGTGACGGAAACAGCAGCCTCTGGCCGTTCATCAGTCCGATGATGCTCCAGTTCGGAACCATCATCCTAATCCTTCTGGTGCTTTCGGTGTTTTCGGCCTTTCTGTTTTACCGTGGACGCCAAAGGCATGGTCCTCTATAGATGATGTTCGGCAGAAGTCACGGGAACGTTTTACTCATTCACCCTGAAGCCGCCATCACCGGTTCCATATTTGCCGTGCAGCGCCTTTTGCACCTCGGCAGGCACCAGATCGACTACCGGCCCGTGGAACCGGGCGACCTCTTTGACAATGCTGGAGCTCAAGTACGAGTATTTGGGCGTAGACGTCATAAAGAACGTCTCCATATCGTTTTGCAGCTTCCGGTTAGTGGAAGCGAGCTGCATCTCATATTCGAAATCCGAAACCGCGCGCAGTCCTCTGACGATGAGATTCGCGTTTTTTTTCTTCATATAATTAATGAGCAAATCACGAAAGCCGTCGATTTCTACATTCGGCAGGTCTGCAGTTACCTTACGAAGAAGCTCCATACGTTCCTCCAGCGTAAACAGCGGGTTTTTGCTCGTATTGTTCAGCACCGCTACGATCAGCTTGTCAAACACCTTGGCGGCCCGGTGAATTATATCCAGATGTCCGTTCGTTACGGGATCAAAGCTTCCTGGATATACTGCTACCCGTAGTCCTTGATCGATTATCAGCTCTTTTGCGTCCATTCGTACAGCCAGCCCCCTCTAACGTTGCCTATATGTTTCTATACCCCTGCACGGCTTTGGTAAATCGTTATTGCCGTATCGCCGTATTCCGCCCGGCGCACCTGCTCCAAAGACCCGTAGCTTTCTTCATGCCGGTCTTCTGCGTCATGCTCGACGACGACACGCGCCCCCTCTGCAAGCAAACCGTCCTGCTGCAGCTGCTCCAACAGCTCCCCTATGATCTTAAGCTTGTATGGCGGATCCATAAAAACCAAATCAAACTGCGCTTCCCGCTTGGAAAGCGCTTTGATGGCGCGTAGGGCGTCATTGCGGTACACCTCAGCCCGATCTGACAAGCCGGTAGCCTGCAGATTGTGACGTATCGTGTCAATCGCTTTCTTGTCCATATCCGTGAGTACGGCCTGATCCATCCCCCGGCTAAGCGCTTCAATACTAAGACCGCCCGTACCAGCGAATAAATCCAGCACCTGTCCACCGTCAAAATAAGGCCCGATCATGCTGAATACTGCTTCCTTCACCTTATCCGTTGTGGGCCTTGTCCCCGTACCCGGCACCGCTTTGAGCGGCCGGCCTTTGGCACTGCCCGATATGACTCTCATTCTTACAGCCTTCCTTTACCTGTGTAGTAATGCTATCGTACCATAAACGAAATCTTTTGCACAAAAAATCCAAAATTTTTTTCCTCTCATGTATATCTTTGTTCGTAAAAGGTCATCCTTATATCATCGACATCCGAAAATGTCGTAGACAACCGCGGAGAAGACTTACGTTCCCCATAAGCTCTTCGTCCGGTTTCTCCTCTCCCATGAAAGGGCCTCGTCGCGAGACGGGGCCCTGAATTATTGTAACGACTTCTCTAAACCCTTTATTTTAAAGGGTTTTTCTGTACAAAAAAGTTTTTTATTCTCTATAGTAACACATTTAAAAAATAGTGTTGGGGACGAAATGGGGACCGAATTCTATGTATAGGAAACATTATCTCTCTAGCTTGACCGCAAAAACTCAAACGATTCAATTGCCAAAACTCCTTAATTTAGCTCTTATTAATCCATAAATCGATCAGGATTAAATCTTGTGGGGGGCAAACTGGATCTTCTTTCCCAAGCTTCTATGATAACGATGTTCTCAGGATCATCTTCCTTCCACAATATATAGCCTTCCTTTTCTAAGGTAGACAGAACTAATAATACCCCGCGTTGACTTCGGCCAGTCTTAATTCGAAGTTCTTTAAGGGTTGGCATTCTCCGGCGGACACTAGAATAGTTACCAAGGATTCGCAAAACTTTTCGCTCTATATCTTCAAGCAAGATTAACCCCTCCAATCTTACTCATTTCAATATAAGAACATTAGTTCTCTTTTTCAAGTGTATAATTACCTCTTACATTATTCACCGGAGCGAAATTTGAACGTTACAACAATTCATATATGTTGTACGTTAACTTATTTAGGATTTTCATGTCCATTTCGATTCCATTTATAGGTATTCTGAACTACGGTGAAGGGATAGAATCCAGAGGAATTAATAACAAACTGTGCTCAAGGAACAAGAAGAGTAGAAGTCACCGCTATTACTGATTAATTTTCACTAAAATATGAAGGGTGGATGGGTTCTACACCCTTCACTGGTGGGGCATAATGCCCCACCTTATTTATTCGTGTCCATCTATACAAGCGGTTTTTGAATTAAAGTTGCAAAATTAAATTGATGTCTATGTCCATCATTTAACGTAGTCATTCCTGTTACGAAATGTACATGCTTGCCATTACCAACAGGAATGGCAGGTCCTGTCCTTATTTTTTTGAGATTATGAAAATGGTTAATAAAATCCGTATTCGTGAGGTCTATTTCATGGACATGACTGTTACCTTTAGGAATCACTTGACCGGTAACACCTGCAAATCGATGATTATGTCTATCTGCACCTTGTTCTGCTAATTTAGTACTGCCTTCAAATTCATGTACATGCGTCTGCCGCTTTCTTGTTATCTTTCTTCTTGATACTTGTTTTTTCAATGACAAATTCATCTCCTTAAAGTCGGTTAACTTCAAGGATATTTTATTAAAAGTTGGATCGTGATGTGTTGGGCAACTGAACCATTATTTAAAGTCCTCTTCCTGAACCTCAAACCTCCTGAATCATTTCCTTTATAACCCATGTCCAGCGCTTGAATCTGTCGCTGTATTGCCAGCTTCATGTCGGCCAGCTCTACTTATTGCCCAGATTCCTGTTAAATACTTATATACCTTTGGCCACGGGAAGATAGAGTCGCATAGAACTAATGCTTATATTCCATGAAGGGACCTCGTCGCGAGATGGGGCCCTTCATTATTACTGTAGCCAAAACCTGCCAAATAGAAAAAGAACCCCTTTCGGAGTTCTTTTGACGATGAATTAAATGGTACTACTGCTTTGAACCCCACGAAAGTTTGGTTCTTACCTATCCCACACTTTTGCAGTACGGATACTACATTAACGTGCTGAAGGCACATCCCCTCACTATCTAATTAGATTCAATAACAACTTCCCTTGGTATTTCTCGTTAGATGCTCCAACGGAACCACACCTCTCTTTTCACCGTCAAAAGATATGGTTTGCTTTTTGTTCATTTTTTATGCAAAAACAAAACCATAAATAAAATCTATTAAAATCATAAAAATATTTCATGAATAAAATAACCCATATGTCTGTCCATTCAATGTTTAAATGGTACAATATAACTAGTTCTAAAGTTCTATTTTATCGACAAATTCAAACAAGGTGGTCATAGTTTGAAATCCAACATGTATGAACAATTACGAAAAACACAAAAAGTAGAAGACGACCGCTTATACTTTCTGATGCAAGAACTTAAAGCGATCCTAAAAGAAAAGAAAAGCAGGACCAGGATAGAAAGAATACTCCATTGGATATCAAACAATAAACCTCAAACCAAACCCGCCGTTTGGAAGGACGATGAAGCAGCTATACTCTACGATAAATCTTAGATCGATCCATTGCATAAGTATCCCCACGTCCCATCGGTATCCGCCAGCTTCATGGAGTCTGTTTTAACATAACAAAAGAAGGAGTGCTCTCGATATTTCATGAGAGGCACTCCTTCTTTTTTGGAATGGTTATTGCTCCATAGCCGCTTCAAATGCGTTGGACACCTTCTCGAATTCCTCATCGCTTTCAATGACAGAAAGCTCATCGTTATCGTCAACGCGTAAGAAAAAGATATCGACATCGTCTTCCCTGTTTTCTTCTTCCAAATCGTCCAAGTAAGCCACAGCTATGTAATGTTGAGCCTCGATATCCAGCGCACCTAGGACTTCAACCTCTTGCTCGACTTCTTCTTCGTCTACAAGGGTAAACACTTCCCCAACTTCTATTGCCATCTCCATATTCCTCCTTTGGTTGTGGGTACTATCTTATACTATTTTGCCGCCATTGTGCAAAAACAATTTGTGTTTACGTCCTTTTTTTTATTTGTCCAAGCAATACAATTGGAGGAATCATTTAATATATTAACTCTACTAAGGAAAGGGGATGAAGCATATGCTTACGAAACTGAAACAACCCGGATTAATTTTGGGTGTTCTTGGCGCAGTCAAGCTCGCTTTGGATAGCATGGGAATGAATATTCCCGATGAAACGATAAACGAAATTGCAAACGGAATCAGCGCTGTGCTCGTTGTCATATCTATTTTTATGGATCATGGTAAGGAAAAATAATCAGCAGGAGCCTTCACATAGAGCGCCCTCAAATAGAGAGGTGTTCTTTTTTTACCAAAGGTACATATAAGGTTCCAGACAGCTATCCCTTCCAGGTTGGATTTTCCTGCTCCATCATAGAAAAAGGCTGCGACTGAACGCACACCGGCAATGACCATTATTATTTGTCTCGGGGAGTACTTGCCGCTACAGAACCACATAAAAAGGATTTGCTCTGAACACAATACAAAGAAATAAACATCCCTGAAAGGAAGACGATTCCAATGGAAAAAGATTACCTCAATGAAACATCCAATACCATTGCTGGCATTAATACACCACCCGATCGGCAGGATTGCGCCGCAACCGATATGCTGAATGATTTCGTTGAAAAAACGATGGACAATATACAGCACACATTCGAAGGAGATTCGGTTGAAAAATAAAGATTTGTAATATTCAAGGATCTTGTACAAGCGCGGACACCGATTCATCCTTTCGGCGTAAACTGATTACAAATACCGAAAGGACGGATCGCGATGAACAAGATGTTTGAACATGCTCTGAAGGTGCTTACGGAAGATAAAGACATGACTCAAATGTTCAAGGATATGGAGGTGCTGCAGAAAGAATTAGAAGTGCTGTTCAAAAACATGGACCACTTAAAAAAACAACATAAATGAAAGGGCCCGCCGCAAGGAGCCCTTATGATTCCTCGACTAGTTGACCGTAACCCGGATACGAACCGTCTTCTTGATCAATGTCGCTTTGATCGACATATCGGTTCGGCTGGTTTCGGTTTCTCAGTTCGTTATTTTTCATAAAGCTCTAGCGGAAGGGCAGCCGGGTCGAAAAAGAAGGTGAACCGCTTTCCCGTCGTTTCGTCGATACGGATCGGCTCAACAGAAACGCCCTGAGATTGCAGCTGTTGAACTAGGAGTTTCGTTCAGCCCGATACGTTTCGCGGATTACGGGCAAACCGAGCACCTCCTTATAAAAAGTTTTGGATTTCGCGTAGTCGGAACAAATGATGGAGGCGTGATGTAATTTGTTGATATTCAGCATGATGGACGGGCAACCTCCTGCTTATTTCTTCGGAACCTAAGCGACCGCTCGAATCGGCGAGCCGAAGCCGCCTTTAATCTTAAGTTGAAAACCGATAAAAAAAGACTCTCCGGCAATACGATCCAATGCCTTCAAGTTTTCAAAAATGGCAATGCCATATAGCTGGAGGAATCAAGGGCCAACGCCCGTCCCATGTGTTGATCCAAGGGTGTTTCCGCCATATATTGATGTGCAGGCTCCTTCCTTCAGGAAGTGCCCTGCGGCGTTTACATGCTTTGAATGGCATTCACCGGATTTCGAACACAATCTATGTTTCACCCTCCTCACAGGTTATAACCCATCCATACATACAATATCATCAGACCAAATAACAGCACGCAGAAGTTCACGAGCACAAACAAACAACGCCAAAGCGGCGAACGGTGAAATTCGAACGGCGTTCTGAAGACGCCTTCACCTACAATCAAGAACATCAGCAGCAGCGTATGCACGATGGTATGCCCGACAATTTCCTTGAAGCCGAATACGGTTGTAGTCGTAATAAACACAAATGTGACGATGATCGAAATAAATCGGTTCAGTATGCCAACGATGAAGGTCCAGGCCAGTCCCAGTTCGATGAATGCGCTGATCAGCACAAAATCCTCTATGCTGAAGCCGAACGTAGGAATACCGAATTTATGAATTATGTCATATGCCATTTCGGGCATCGTCATTTTTTCCAGGCCCACCCAAGCAAGGGACAATCCCGTAAACAAATACAGCACCGGAGTGGCCGTCGGCCTCCACTTCGTCCCTGCTACGAACAGGTAATACACAATGCCGATGTAGAACATATAATCCAGGGCGTGGAACAGTCCGTACTCAAACAGTGCATATCCATACAATACCGCCAGAGCGGCACCGCTAAGGATAAGCCACCTTCGGTGCAGGAGCCCTGCTAAGGCAATGGCGACCACGGCTTTGATCCACAAGGCGTCCGCTTCAAGCTCCGGAGCCAGGTAAGTCGAGGTGACGAGCTGCATAAGCAGCCCGGCGCCCAGCCCGATCCGCAAAATGACCGTGACGTATGGCTTCCATGTGTCCAGCACCTCATGTATTCGCCGAATGAACCCGACCCGCTGCAGAGGTTCATTGAACAGGGCCGACAGCAGCAGCCCGACCAACGTCACCCCGAGCCAGAACATAAACGACGTCGTCAGCACCTCCGACAACGGCAGCGGCATCGTTTGGTCCTCTCCGGTAAACCATTTGACGTGTGTATACGCGATATTCCCTTTCAGCACATCCAGCATCGCTTTATCTCCCCTAATCCATTCTCTTCCACCGGTATTATAACTCCTCGTTAGAGCCGCAGAAATAGAAATCCGAGCGCTCCCCAACCTATTTTATCGCTTATGTCTGATACCTTATTACCCCAAAATCAGATTCCAGAAAATTTTACCTGAAGAATTCTCTTGAAATACGAATATTTGTTCGCTATTCTAAGTACAATAAGAACATGCGTTCTATAAGCGAGGGTGAACATCATATGCTGACTTCCGTTTCAACTTCAAACAAGAGCAAGCGCACCATCATGCTGGCGGACTGTCAATCGTTTTATGCCAGCGTAGAAAAGGCAGATCACCCGGAATACAAGAATAAACCTGTTGCTGTGGCCGGAGATCCCGCACGCAGGTCTGGAATCATTCTGGCCGCTTGTCCTATTGCCAAAAGCTATGGAGTGACCACAGCCGAACGGCTGGGCGAAGCTCTGAGCAAGTGCCCGGATCTGGTCGTCGTACGTCCCCGCATGCAGCATTATATCGATGTTTCGCTCATGATCACAAAAATATATGAAGAATATACGGACCTTGTTGAGGTCTTTAGTATCGATGAGCAATTTTTGGATGTTTCTTCCAGTCTGTCCATTTTTGGAGACCCTGTAACGATTGCACGATCGATTCAACAGAAAATCCTAAGTCAAACCGGGGTATGGGTAAGAATCGGAATAAGCTCAAATAAAATGCTGGCCAAAATTGCAACCGATATCTGGGCAAAAAAGAATGAGAGCGGCATCTTTACCCTGCCGGCTTCAGAAGTCGAAGCCTTGCTGTGGCCGCAACCCGTAAATAAGATGTTCGGAGTCGGCTCCCGTATGACAGGTCATTTTACTCGACTTGGCATGAAAACCATCGGCGATATCGCAAGAACGCCGCTGCCGCGCCTTAAAGATAAATTCCGTGCCTACTTTGGCAAACAATCCGATATTCATGCCGAAGTGATGTGGCGAACGGCCAACGGCTTAGATGAGAGCCATGTCACCCCCAGAACCTTTGATGCACCGCCCAAATCCGTTGGTCACATGATGACTTTACCCAAAGACTACACGAAACAAACAGAGGTAGACACCATACTGCTTGAGCTCACGGAGGAAGTCTGCCGCGACTGCCGGCGCAAAGGATATATGGGCTCTGTAGTTACAGTCAACTGCATGTGCAGCCCTTACGAAGCGCCGATCGGATTCTCGCGCCAAATGAAGATGCCTGACCCTACGAACCATACGAACACGGTATTCAAAGCAGTAAAGAAGCTTTTTTATCAGTTTTGGGACCAGATACCGGTACGGCGCCTCGGAGTAACCTTAAGCCAGCTGACGAACGATCAGGATTATCAGCTTACCTTATTCGAGGATCAAGAAAAAACCAGGTCTTTGGAGAAAGTGACTGACTTTATAAAAGACCGATATGGCAGCGCAGCAATCGTGCGGGCTTCCTCGCTAACTGCAGCCGGCCAAGCCACGGAGAGATCCATGAAAATCGGAGGACACTATAAATGAAGGATAACAAGTTGACCCCAGGCAAAAACATCCTCTGGGAATCCTCCCGCATGATGCTGCCCGAGCATAAGGAGCGGCTGCTCCGGCACCGCCGCGAGCTCGGCGTACAAGAGAAGCCAACACTCGACGAACAGGGGCTTGAGGAGCTTGGGCAGACGCTCGGCATCGCGCTCCATGAAGCCGCAGCGCTGCGAATAACGCTGTATGATAACGGCGAACGCACGTCGATCGACTGCGTGATCCTGCACGTAGACCTGCACCTGCAGCGGATGAAGGTGCGCTGCAGCGAAGGCAGCACGTGGGTAAGGCTTCCCGATTTGATCGGCGCCGAGCTTCTGTAAGGCAGACCGCCTGTTATCGCAGCAGGAAAAATCCTCTCGTTTCTGATCCTTGTGTTTCAATAAACCAAGTACTCAAAAATGAGGGGATGCACATGTGCGACTTATAGAAAAGCTTCCGATCAATTGAAGCCTATACCGCTAGAATCCGCCTTTGCCCGTGTCCGTCCCTTTATCCACAAGGGCTTCTCCATTCCCTGCACCGGCGTTACCGTACACCGTGTTGTTTTCGCAGCGGGCGGTACTGAGCCGGATCGCCGCCGAGGAGCAGTTAAACAGCGTATTGCCCGACACCAGATTGCTGCGGCACCGGGATCCGCCGCCCTCACCCTTCGTGTCCAGCAGGATACCGGTTTGCACACGACGGACGTCGTTGCCTGTTACGGCGTTTCCGTCGCTGTTCAACAGCACGATGCCTCCCGGAGCACCGTCGAGCTTATTGCCGGATATGAGGTTACCCGCCGGACGCTCGAGCTCTGTCGTTCCTTCTCCTTCGAGCGTAATACCCCTAACCGATGCCCGGGAGATGATATTGTGCAGGACCAGGTTGTCCGTGCTGTAGTGCCGCAGCAAGATGCCATGGGTACAGCTGCTTTCGTTCTTTACCAGCCCGGCGCTGGAGACCGTGTTTCCTTCAATCCGGTTATGTGAGCAGGGCTTGAGCCTCGAGGAAACGATCACAAAAGCGTCCTTGCACTTCTCCGCCGTGTTGCCGGATACAGTCGAGTAGGAGCATCCCGCAGACAAGTAGATGCAGGTTTTGGGCAGCTGTACAAAACGGTTTCCCGTAATCCGAAGCTCTCCCCCGGACTCGGCCACGATGCCGTAACCTTCATTGTCATTTTCAGCTGCAAGCAGAGAAGCAAACAGACAGCCGCTCACCGTGATATGACGGCAATCTGTCATTCGGATACCGTTGGTAATTTTGACGAACGCGCAATCCCGAATCCGAACATGCTTACAATCCTTAAGCTGCATCCCCCGCTCCGGTTCCGCATATACTTCCTGATATAAATTTCCAGTTCCCTCAAACCCGAGACCTTCCACTTCGATGTGCTCCACCCCGTTGGCAACCAGCAGAGTCAGATGACGCTGAACCGCCTTCAACACCGAAGCTTGAGCGGAATCGCCAAGCAGCTTGACCTTGGAATAAAGCACAAGATTCGTCTTGAGATAATAGATGCCTGCAGGAAAATAAACGGTTCCCCCATTCCTCACGGCCGCATTCAAGGCAGCTTGGATGAAAGGCGCATCGTCTAGGTCGTATCGTCCGCTGCCCGCTCCGTAATCCTTCACATTGTGCCAAGCCGGCGACTCCGCGCGCTGGACGCCGCCCGGCAGTGGTGCAGCAGCCGACGCCGTGCCCCAGCCCGTACCGGCTGCCAGCATGATACCCGCGGTGGCTGAACCGACCGTGGCTAACAGTTGACGGCGCGTTAACCCTTTGTTGTCTTGCTCTGGCTTTTCCGAATGTGACATCCTTTCTCCTCCTATGACAAAAACTAGCAATCTATTCAAAATTATAGCTTTTGCTGCGGCGCTTGACAATGCATCCTTCTTTCGAGCGGCGCAAAAAAAAGAACACGTCCCGCTCAGCGGAACATGCCCCACAGCTTAATCAGATGGAACGTATTGTTCGGATCGATTTTTTGAGTAATAATGAAATTGACCAAATGCTCCGTCTGCTGTTCCGTCACCTTCTCGCCGAGAGCCTTGGTCAGCATCCCGACAAAACGGCGTACCTTTACACGGTCCTGCAGATCGTACTTATTCACACCCTTCAAAATCATCTTGACGCGTTCCTTTGTTTCCGGGTTTTTCATCTTCAGCTTGATCCTCTCCACCTGCGCGGGATCAAAACCGTACTTTGTATAGCTCATTCCGCTGCACCTCCGCATTTACGTAAGTAGAGTGGACTTCCATCCCACATACAGTAAGTCTATGACGGAGAGCTTGGCCATGTGTACCTATTTATTATGACCATGGATTCGTGAGTTACCACACCTGAATGACATCCGCTTCGTCAACCGCTTCATATACAGATACGACCCTAAAGCCCTCTTCCACCCAACCCGTCGAGGCGACTTCATGCCTTAAGGCCACCACAACGTTAATTCCGTTATTTCTTAGTTTAAGAGCATGCTCCTTGCCATGATCGGCATATCCAAGGATGGCTACCGTTTTCCCTTTAAAATACGAAAGATCGACATCTTGTTCTTGTTTACCTGTCAATGGAGTCTGCCCCCTCTAGTTCCACGGATCGATAGAGCAATGGATCGCTCCCGGCACTCCTTGTCCCCCAACCGTTTTGAGCGCCAAGTCCACCTGATCTAAACTGAATGTATGCGTGCAAAGCTCATGAAGAGGAAATTTACCGGAGGCCATAAATTGAATAGCCTGCTCCACCGCACCGTAGCTGTGACCCCGAACTCCTTTGAGCGCCACATATTTGGATACCAGGACATCGCTCATGAAATGAGGTATCTCTGTATTTTTCTTGCCGGCTACGATCACCGTGCCCCGTTTTTTCACAACATCTATTCCGGTTGTAACCGTTGAGGGACCTCCGGAGGCCACATCGATAACGACATCGACCATTTTTCCTGCCGTAACCTCTCGGATTCGTTCCTTTACATCCTCGGCAGAGACATCTATCGTAACATCGGCGCCGAAACGCTTGGCAATTTCAAACCGTTCTTTATCCGCCGTAAGTCCGCTCACGATAACCAAATCCGCACCGGCCTGCTTCGCAGCCAAGACACAAGCCAAGCCCTGCTGTCCGGGACCCTGAATCAAGACCGTTTTGCCTATGCCCACGCCGCCTTCATTTACCGTCCATTCGATTCCGTTTCCTAACGGGAGAGCAAGCGCTGCCTCTTCTGCCGGAACCTGTTCAGGAACCCTGTGGAAAACTGAATTCGGATGAAGATAAAGATATCGGCTGTATCCTCCCCATAACGACGGTTCGATGGTTGTATTCGTCGAGCCATACCGTATTCCGCCCATCCATTTATCCGTAAAATCGCATAGGCGGAACTCCCCTGTTCTGCATCGATCGCAATAACCGCAGGGTAAATATTCCTCAAGGGCTACCCGATCACCCTCCTTTAAACCCCACCGCTTTTCTGCCATTTTGCCCATCTTGACGATTCGTCCCACGACCTCATGCCCGAGAATCCGGGGGCCTTCATCCTTTTTATAATCCGGCCAATCGCTTCCGCATATGCCGGATAACTCCACTTTGAGCAGACCCGCATCAGGCGCAATGTCCGGCAGTTGAAATTCCCGTATTTCCGTCGTCAAAGCGCCGATCTGAACGGCAGCAGTCGCTGTTATCAATGATATCGTCTCCCTTCAAGACTGTATTAAACAGCATCCGATTGCTGCACAGATTCTACATCAATGTAATCGCCCGGCTGCGTAACCAGTTTTTCTTTTGCGCCGATTTGGAAAGCCACTCCCTCCGGAAGCACAAGCGATACGGAGCGGACGTGATGGGATTTAGGGTCAAGAGCGGGCGGCTCCATTCCCTCCTGCAGATTTTTCACCGCTTGCAGCATAATTCTTCGGGCAGCAATGATCGCTGCATCGCTTGTGCCCAATCTTTCCACGCTGCGGTCGGCAATCGTTCCTTGCGTTTCCTGTACTGCGCTGTCCTGCGCGCCGATTCCTTTGATTCCGGTGAACGATTTGCCCGAAGCTTGCTGCTCGCGATCAATCAGGTACTCGTTATCCTTATTTTGTACCGGTCTCAGCGTACCCGGGATAAGCTCCATATGAATGCCCCGGCCCTGCTTTAAAATATCCCGTTCTTCCTCCGTCAGCGCACGAAGGGGGTTCCAGTTGATGTTCCAGGTATAGACATGTTCGTCATCCATCGGAACCCAGGCATGAGCACCGCGAGGAGCATGCTCAAAAGGCGGGATCATCGTGTAAAAAGGCATCAGAAATTGGGTGATTCTCCAATACAGGTGTCCGGGGTCTGCGTTACGTTTGGCCCCAACCATCATTCCGTAATCCGCTTTTTCAATTTCAAATTTCGGGGCGGTATCATGGGTTAAATAGGATGGAGCCGAACTTTTATCATATGCTTTCGTACCCATAAACCCTTGACCGCCTGAATTGCGATGAAGAAAAGAGATATGACTCGAATCCAGTCCCCCCTCAATCGCTTGGAAGTAGTTGCACTCCTGTATTCTTCTGGTCGTATAACGGTGGCTGTCAGGAACCAAAGCCCATTCCAATTCCGGCAGTTCCGGCATAAGCTCAGGCGGTCCCATATACGTCCATACGACACCGCCCCGCTCCCGGCATGGGTACGATGTAATTTTCACTTTATCCTTAAAACTGCTTTCCGGGGGCTCCGAAGGCATATCTACACACTGTCCGCTGGTATCGAATTTCCAGCCATGATAAACGCAGCGAAGGCCGCATTCTTCATTTCTTCCATAGTACAGAGAAACTTTGCGGTGCGGGCAAAATTCATCAATCAGACCGACATTCCCGTTCGTATCCCGGAACGCCAGCAGCTGCTCCCCGAGCAGCTTCACCCTAACCGGTGTACAATCCGGATGGGGAAGCTCATCGGAAATCATGGCCGGTAGCCAATAACGACGCAATAACTCTCCTGTTGGTGTGCCCGGACCGGTTCTAGTCAATAATTCATTCTCTTCGCTTGATAACATATGCGCTCCTCCTCGTAACAACTTATTTTGGTATTCATTAACCTGTAGTCTTTATATGAGATGAATCCGGATTGAAATGGTTTAAAAAGGTGTTGATCATCAGCTCCATCAAAGGATAAAATTCTTTCTTTTCCATATAAATCATGGACGAATATTGTTTAATGACTTCCAGCTCCTTGACCTTGAGCTTCACTAGTCGCCCTAGAGACAATTCACGCTTCACACTGAGATGCGGAAACATACCCATGCAGCATGAGGAGGCATGAACCATCTCTTTAGCCGCCTCAATCTGATTTAATTGCATCACCACATTGGGGGAAGCATCGTGCTGGGCGAAGAGCTTTTTTATTTTTTTCCATACGTCTGAATTCTGTTCGTAGGTGACAAACGGCATTTCAACCAGCTCTTCAATAGATACGTTCCCCTTTTTAACAAGGGGGTGATTAGCGCCGCATACCAAATCAAAATCGTGAAGGCATAAGTTGATCTGCTTAATTTGTTTCTTTTTCACATCCGATGAGACCATGCCCAAATCAACCTGATTTTGCATCAGCATTTCTGTAATATGGGAAGTGTTACCTGTGACGACTTGAAATTCGATTTGAGGGTGCTTTTGCCATAGCTTAGCCAGTATTTCAGGAAGCAGGTATACCGAACAGGTTGCCGTCGCGCCGATTATGATTTTTCCTTGCAATTCATTGTTAAGACTTTTCAGCTTCTCTTCCGCCGCTTTTTCGATCTCCAGCATCTGCAGGGCAAAAGAGTAAAATGCTTCGCCCTCCTTGCTTAATTGGATCCCGCGATGCTGTCTGATAAACAATGATTTGCCGAGCTCCGATTCCAGCGCCTGTATTCTTGCCGTAACGGAAGGCTGACTTAAATGAAGGATTTGGGCGGCCTTGGCAAAGCTTAGCTCCCTGGCGATGAGCACAAACGTTTGAACATTTCTTAAATCCAAATCTGGTTCACTCCCCTCATCCTCATAAGCGCTTACAATGTGATTCTAATTTAATAAAAACGAATTGTGAAATCGATGTTTTCTAATCATAGGCAGCCATTTCAAAGCCTTTATTAAACCAAGGCCGGCGGATTTCCCAGCGATTTCTTGGAATTTTTGTCTCGAGTACCCCATTGCCATGCTAAAACAATAACCGCAATGACTAATCCCAGCGCGACCAGATACAGATGAGGTGAAATGAATAATAAACCGGAAACAGCCATGAGAATCCTTTGAGTCACATTCATATGGGTAAGCGCAAATCCGCTCGTTCCGCAAGTCAGCAGTGCACAGCCGATCATTGCCGTTAAGGTAGCCCAAATGATCTCCATGGGCGTGCCGTTGAGCATCAATCCCGGACTTAACACGAAGGCAAAAGGAACCAAATAAGCTGCTATACCGATTCTCATCGCTACCCAACCGGTTTCCCATATTTTGCTGCCGCTGATGCCGCATGCCACAAAAACCGACAGCGCCACAGGCGGTGTAATGAAAGAAGCGAGGCCCCAATACACGACAAACAGGTGGGCGGCCATAATCGGAACCCCCATGTCAATGAGCGCTGGCGCCATTAATGTGGCCAAAATAATGTAGGACGGGATGGAATCCAAAGCGGTGCCGATAATCAAGCATGCAATGCCTACGAGCAACAGCGTAAGCAGCAGATTTCCACCGGAAATATCGAGTGTAAAACCGGAGAATTTAATACCGAGCCCGCTAAGCTCAAGGGCGCCAACCATAATTCCAATCGCGCCGGTAATGGCTGCAATTCCCACCCAGCTTTTAATCGCGCTTTGAAAGGACATTTTTATTTTGGCCAGGTTGATCCAACAGCTCCGGTCTTTTGCCAAATAACTGCTGATAATTAAGAACGGCAGAGAATAAATACAGGCCATCTCGGGGTCATAATGTTTAAACAAAAGAAAATAAGTCAACGCGACCATAGGGATTAAATAAAACCATCCGCCTTTAAACACGGCCCAAAAATGAGGAAGTTCACTTCGCAACATCGGTTTGATCCCATCCTTATGCGCTTGAAGATGCACAGAAATGAATAAGATCACAAAGTACAGCGCTGCCGGAATCGCCGCCGCAAGCGCAACTTCCGAATAAGGGACGCCAATCCACTCAGCCATAACGAATGCGATCGCGCCCATGACCGGCGGAAGAATTTGTCCGCCCGTGGAGGCGGTAGCTTCTACCGCGGCGGCAAATTTTGGAGTGTATCCTACTCTTCTCATCATCGGAATCGTAAATACTCCGATGGTCGCTGCGTTTCCGGAAGGAGAACCGGAAATCATACCAAACAATGCGCTGGAAACCACCGCTGCTTTAGCAGGGCCGCCTCGTGACCTGCCGGTTATGGCTAAAGCCAAATCAATAAACCATTTCCCTGCTCCTGAAAGCTGAAGCAAGGACCCAAAAATCATAAAGATAAAGATGATACTCGACGCAACGCCTAACGGAAGACCGAAAATTCCGCTTGTACCGATATAGGAACTAAATAACAAACGGTCCATGGAATAACCCTGTCCGTTCAAAATGCCGGGCAAGTAGCTTTGAAACAAAGTGGCGAAGACAAAAAATAGGATAATGATCGGGAAAGACCAGCCGCTCATACGGCGGGAAGCTTCCAATAGAGGCACGGACAGTAATAAAGCGAGAATCATACCTTTTGTATCCAAAAATCCGTACATGCTGTACTTTAGGCCTTCTTCGTAAAATAAAACGATGAAGCCTGCGCCCAATAGGGCAGACGCCATAAGGATATAATCGTACCATGGCACTTTATCCGGTTTGGCTTCATTTTTTTCTATGATTTCCTCACCCTGCACCTCTTTCGCCCGAAACAAAATAAATATGACGACAAGGGCGCTGGCCAGACTGATGGATCGATGTAATTGGGCGGGAATAAAGATATCGAACCAGGACAAGAATCTCCCTGCAACCACAATGTGGTACACTGCGATGATGACAGACAACCAACCAATGATTGTACTTCTTTTCATCCATAAGCCCCTCTCAAGTAAATGGAGTGAATGTTGGTTTACTTTGCTTCCAAGCTTTTCTGGAGCTCATCCAGCTTCCCGTCCCACTTTCCAATTTCTTTGTAGTATTTTATGGCCCCAGGATGAAATGGCAGACTCGGTGCTTTTAGTGAGTTTTCCACCGTCCATTCAGCCGCTTCCTTATGCACTTTTTTATATTCCTCCGTATTTCCAAGTACCGCCTTCGTTATTTCATATACCGTCTGTTCGGACAGGCTGCTGCTAGCTACAAGATTTGCGTTAAAGGCAAAAACATTAATATCTTGTTCTTGGTTTTTATACGTGTTTGCGGGAATGACTGTGGTAAATATGGATTTCGGCAAGCTTTTCAGCATTTCAGTCTGCTTATCTTTGTCAATGCTTAGAAACTCCACCTTACCTTCCTGTAACAATTGCATCAAGTCTGCTGCGCCTAATCCCGCCGGCAGGATTGCGGCATCCACGCTACCCAGGTTCAACGCTTCAACCGCTTCCTTCGTTTCCGCCGTCGAAATGATTTTCACTTTATCTTTAGGGATACTATAGGCATCAAACAAAGCATTGGCTACCAATTCGATTTCAGGTAAAGCCGGACGCTTCGCGATAATCGATTTGCCTGCCAAATCCTCCGGTTTTTTGATACCTGATTTTTTGGTGACCACAACCTGCCGAAGCGATTTCTGTCCCTGTGCCAGCAATTTCAAATCGACAGGCTTTTTAAACGGATCTTCGCCATAGTAACCCTTAGAAGCAGAGTAGGCCGTGAGCATAGCGAGGTCTACCTTACCCGCTTCGATAGCAAAAACATTCGGATCCGAACCGCCCACAGGTTCAACGGTAGCATTCATATTCGTATGCTTTTTGATGATCTCGCTCATGCCAACAGACAGGACATAAAACGGACTGCCGGAACTGGATGTCCCGATTCTTACTGCTGTTGCTTGCTCCTCTTTTTTGGCATTCGGTGTGTTCGAATCGGATAAAGGCCGAGAACTGGTACTGTTACTGCACGCAGCTACCAAAGAAACAAGCAATAAAAAAATGAATGAAGGGTAAACCATTTTTTTTACCAACTCAACCAACTCCTTTTATTGTCGTTCCAAACCGTCTTACTCGCCTCAGCCGGACCTATGAATCCCACCACCCCCATCTTAAAATGAAGGAAAATTAGTTTACAAATATTTGAAATCGCTTTCAGTATAAATTGAATTTCTCACTCTGTGAAATTGGTTTTTTCTATTGACGCCCGATTGGAACATAGAAAAAATCGAATCGTCTCATTGGAACTATCTATCTTAATACATGATTTTAAACCTGCTTAAAGGGCCCTTGTATAGGGGCATCTCATATAGAGGAATACAGCAGCTAAACTTTTTCTGACAAAGAAGGGCATTCTAAAACCTTGAATTCAGGTTTTCATATCCAAACAAATACAGTATGATAGAATTTACCGAATACTATCGAAAAAGGCGGAAAGATATGGACAACGGTGGAGTTACTAAAGAAGAACTTTCTCTGCTTCTATCCAATGATCCCAAAAACCATAGGGAATCGTTTGAACCGGTAGACACCAGTACGTTTATTCCTAGATCAAAGCGGCATAGACGAAGAAAAACATGGTTGTACCGTTCTCTTCCTTGGAAAGACAAGCGCTAAACTTACATCCATGAAAAAAAGCATCTCAGCAGACAAGTGTCTGTTGAGATGCTTTTTTATGAGAACATGATCAGTCCATCATTTCATTATTGAAAATGTGTTCACGCTGCAAATATTCGCGAAGCGGCGCATAGCCAGCCCCGGTCCAAAAGTCAGGACGGCGCACCAGCTCGGCAGCGTCATCGCGCGCCTGCTCCATGATTTCAAAGTCCGTCACCATATCTGCAACCCGAAAATCCGGGACACCGCTTTGCTTCGTACCGAAGAAATCTCCGGGGCCCCGCAGCTCCAAATCCCGCCGCGCGATTTCGAATCCGTCGTTCGTCTCCGTCATCGCCTTCATCCGTTCCTTCCCGACCTCGTTCTTCGGATCAGCAATGAGCACGCAATACGATTGGTGCTCGCCACGCCCGACACGCCCCCGAAGCTGGTGCAGCTGGGACAGTCCGAACCGGTCGGCATCGTATACAACCATCAGTGTGGAGTTAGGCACATCGACGCCAACCTCAATGACTGTGGTAGATACGAGTACCTGTACTTGTCCAGCGCTGAATTCGCGCATTACTCCGTCCTTCTCGCCAGGCGTCATCCGGCCGTGGAGCAAACCGACCCGATAATCAGGAAATGCATACTGCAGCTGAGCGTGCACGTCAATCGCATTTTGCACATCCAGCTTCTCCGATTCTTCAATCAACGGGCAAATAACATAGGCTTGCCGGCCGGCAGTGACTTCACGGCGAATAAAACCTAGCACTCGCTCCAGCATATTGTGCGATACCGCATACGTCTTGATCGGCTTACGACCCTTCGGCAGCTCCCTCAGTGTGGATACGTCCATATCCCCGAAAGCAGTGATCGCCAGCGTGCGCGGAATCGGGGTTGCCGTCATGGTTAGCACATCGGGATTTAAACCCTTGCGGCGCAAAATACTCCGCTGCTGAACGCCGAAACGGTGCTGTTCATCCGTCACCACAAGCCCTAGGGTCCGAAAGAACACGTCCTCCTGAATCAGCGCATGGGTACCGATCACGACGTGGGTGAGACCCATCTGCAAGGAGGCAAGCGTCTCACGCCGCTGCTTGCCCGTCAAGCTTCCGGTGAGCAAGGCGGCTTGAATACCGTAGGGCTCGAACAAGCGATCAAGTGAACGTTTGTGCTGTTCCGCCAAAATTTCCGTAGGCACCATAAGCGCCCCTTGATAGCCTGCTTTTACTACGGCGAACAAAGAGGCTGCCGCCACCACCGTTTTACCGGCGCCGACATCGCCCTGCAGAAGCCGGTTCATCGCATAGTTTTGCTGTAAGTCATGCAAAATTTCAGCCAACACATTTTTCTGCGATTCCGTCAACGTAAACGGCAGCGCTCGAACAAAGGCCCGTACGCCTGGTAAATCGACGGGATGCGCTATCCCGTCCGCTCGTTCATGATGGAGTGCGCGGTAGGCCTGCATCTTGAGCTGAAACAAAAAGAGCTCCTCATACACCATCCTGCGTCTGGCCCGCTGGCCCTGTTCCATGGATCCGGGCAAATGCAGTAAAGAAACGGCCTGCTTTCTTGGGAGCAGATCGTATTTGCGAAGCAGCTCGGCGGGAAGCACCTCCGGAATCATTTCACCGAACTGCAGCAGCGCTTGCCTCGTCACTTGCCGGAACCACTTTTGCGTCATCGATCCAGCCACCGAATAAACAGGCTGCAACGTGTCGATCAGAGAAGTGCCGCGGCCCGGAAATTCCACTTCCGACACGGTCAGGTGCAGCCTTTTTTGATCCCATTTGCCCGTCAGTACAATCTCGCTGCCTGCCGTCAGCTTGTCCTTCAGGTAATGCCGATTGAACCAAACGGCCGTAATAAACAAACCGTCGACGACGATTTTACAGCTCATACGCGATTTGATCCGTCCATACATTTGGACCTGGGGGACTCCTGCTATCGTTCCTTGCACCGTAATTTTGTCGCCGTCCTTCACGTTCGTCAAATCGCGAAGCGTGTAATCCTCGTAGCGGAAAGGATAATAATCAAGGAGCTCCCCGACGCTCGTAATACCAAGCGCGAGCAGCTCCTCAGGCTTCTTGCCTTTGACGCCGGACACCTTCGTGACCGGAAGCGAATATAAATCAACTGTCATGTCAGACAGGGACCGCAAATACCGCTACGGTTCCAGGCCCGACATGGGTGCCGATCACCGGGCCGATGTGCGTGTAATGCACGCTCTCTAAGGTAAAATGCTGTGAAATGAGCGACTTCAGCTCTTCCACCGTTTCCCGTTCGGTCGTATACCCTAGAATCAAGTGAATCGGCTTGCCCCCCATATCCTGCTGAAGCAGATCGACAATCCGGTTCATCGCCTTCTTTTGTCCGCGTATTTTATCTACAGAATATACTTCCCCTTCCGCCGCAAGGGACAGAATAGGCTTAATGTTCAGCAGAGATCCGAACAGCGCAGCCGCTTTGCCGATGCGGCCGCCTCTCTGCAGATATTCCAGCGTGTCAACCAAAAAATACAGCCGCTGCTCTTGGCGCAGCTTCGTAATCAGCTCCAATATTTCTTTCTTACTCTTGCCTTGCTTCGCTGCTTCCGCAGCCGCTACGACGAGCAACCCGTTGCCGTAAGAGGCCGAACGGCTGTCCACCACTTCAATATCCGCATCGCCTTCGATCATGGATTTTGCCAACACCGCAGATTGGTAAGTCCCGCTCATCTTAGATGACAAATGAATCGAAATGATCGGACCGTCCCCTTCTTCCGCCAGTTTCTGATACATCTCCTGAAACTCCACAGGAGATGGCTGGGAGGTAGTCGGTATGTCGCTTGACTCCGCCAGCTTGGCATAAAACTGCTCCGGCCCGATATCTACCGCATCCCGGAACACCTCTTGACCAAACAGCACCTTCAGCGGCACCATCGCGATACCAAGCTTCTCTCGCAGTTCGGCTGGTATGTCCGCCGTGCTGTCCGTCACAATTCGAACTTGACTCAAAAAAGCTCCCCCCGTCCGTCTCTTAACTAATCACTTCCAAAGGCTATTTATTCCGCGGAGATGATGTAGTAATACAGCGGTTGACCGCCCTCGTGCACTTCTACTTCCACATCCGCGTACGTTTGTTCTATATAGGCTGCAAGCTGCTCCGTTTGAACTTGCTCCGCATCCGCTCCTGTATACAGCGTAACGATTTCGGCGCCGCCTTCGACCAAACTGTCAATAAGCTTCCGGCAGGAAGCGAGGATGTCCGGCTCGGCAGTGACGATACGACCATTGTGTATGCCGATATAATCGCCCTGCTTGATGTCCATCCCGTCCATCTGCGTGTCGCGCACGGCATAGGTCACTTGCCCCGCCTGCACCTGTTTCAGCGCCTGCTGCATCTCCTCGGCATTCTCCTCCGGCGCCGTATCCTCTTGGAAGGCGATCACCGCCGCAATCCCTTGAGGAATCGACTTGCTCGGAATGACGATCACTTGCTTGTCTTCCACGAGCTCCACCGCTTGCTGCGCGGCGAGAATAATGTTGGAGTTGTTCGGCAGAACAAAGACCGTCTGTGCTCCAACTCCCGAGATCGCATGCACAATGTCCTCCGTACTCGGATTCATCGTTTGTCCGCCATGCAGCACCCGATCGACTCCGAGACTCGTAAAGATGCCGGAAATGCCTTCTCCCGCAGAAACCGCAACGAATCCATAGCGTTTAAGCTCTTGATCGGCCTCGGCCAGCGAGCCGCCGGCACTTTCCTGACCCGAGGAAACCCGTGCAGCTATCCCCGTTTCCGTTCCATACAAATGCTCCGCTTCCTCCATCAAAATATGAGTATGCTGGTCGCGCATATTCTCGATTTTGATGCGACTCAAATCGCCGTAGTTCTGTGCCAGATTCATAACGCTGCCCGGGTACTCCGCATGAATGTGCACCTTCACGAGATCGTCGTCTGCAACGACGAGCAAAGAGTCGCCGAACGCGGACAGCTCTTCCCTGAAGCGGTGCTCGTCGAATGTTCGGCTTGCCTCTTTTGCAGTGCTTAATGTCACCATGAACTCCGTACAGTACCCGAATTCAATATCTTCGGTAGCCAGCTTCGCCTGAGCGCTATGTAGCTCCCTGTGAGCATGTTCTAGCGTATTGGGAGCGTAATGTCCATGGTATTCCAATACCTCATCCAGCGGCTGTACGGCCCCGAAAGCAGTGTACGGTATATCCGAAGATTCTTCCATCATCTCGGATCCCAACGCAGACATAAACCCCTCATATATAAGTACAAGACCTTGACCCCCAGAGTCTACTACACCGACCTGCTTCAGTACGGGGAGCATATCTTGCGTTTTCGCGAGCGTTTCCCGCGATTTCTTAAGCAGCTCCTCCATGACGATTCGGATATCCGGCTGTCGTCCTGCCGTCTTCACGGCTTGCTTCGCCGCTTCCTTGGCTACGGTCAGTATCGTACCCTCCACCGGCTTAACTACCGCTTTATACGCCATGTCGACGCCATTCTGGAAGGCTGCGGCGAATTGCTGCGCATTCACGGAATTCAAATCCGACACAGCCTTCGCAAAGCCGCGGAACAGCTGGGAAAGGATGACGCCGGAGTTGCCGCGAGCGCCCATCAAAAGCCCCTTGGCCAGTGCTTCCCCCGCTTTACCGATATGATCCGATGGCCTGCGGCGCAGTTCCTCCACCCCGGAGGTCAGCGTCAGGTTCATATTTGTTCCCGTATCGCCGTCCGGCACCGGGAAGACGTTCAACGCATTGACTCGATCCACGTTCGTTTTCAATGCATGCGCCCCGGCCTCCACCATTCGGATAAAGTCTTGTCCATTAATTTCAATTAAGCGCTTACCCAAAAAGACCAATCTCCTTCCCCGTTAACACCCTGTCGGCGTCTCAGTATATCTGTTCGGCGACACCTGTTGTATGTCAGTCTTATTGCGCTATCCGCACGCCTTGAACGAAAATATTCACAGAATCCACCTGAAGTCCCGCCACTTCTCCGAGCATGTACTTCACTTTGGTCTGAACATTGTGGGCCACGACCGAAATTTTCGTGCCATAGCTGACGACGATATATAAATCAATGGTCAGTACACCCTGCTCGTCACGATGAACCTCCACACCCCGGCTCAAATTATCCCGACGCAGCAGCTCGGCGATCCCGTCCTTGAATTGATTGCGCGAAGCCATTCCCACGAGTCCATAGCAATCCAAAGCAGCTGACCCTGCGAGCACAGCAATCACTTCATCCGTTACGTATACTTTGCCATATTGTGTATTCAGCTCGATAGCCATCTCTCTAACAGCTCCTTTTAATCAAGATTAGGATGGACTATGTTACATTGTACTATAATTACCACAAGAAATAAACAAACTTTAGACAAAGCGGAAGAAAAACCACGTTCTTTCGTTGACGGCGTTTATTCTACTGTGATATGATATTCAAGTGTGTTTTTGAAGCGTGTATGCTTTAAGGAGGTGTAACAATGTCCCGCAAATGTTTTATTACTGGTAAAGGCCCGGGTACCGGAAACCACGTATCCCATGCGAACAACAAGTCTCGACGCACTTGGGGCGTCAACGTTCAAAAAGTTCGCATTCTGGTCGACGGCAAGCCTAAGCGTGTTTGGGTAAGCACTAAGGCTTTGAAATCCGGCAAAGTTACTCGCGTTTAATCTGCTCTGCAGACAAAAAGCACCTGTTACAGGTGCTTTTTTTAGTGTTTCAGAACATAGATCTCCAGCGGCTCTATACTTGTTTCTGAATCACCTTGACAAACGCTCACGTCCCATGAAGGACGGCGCAGCCGTTTATCCCTGGTTTGCTGCGCGCGGCATACAGCAAACTCATAAGTACGTGCTCTCATACCTTCAGTTTTTACTAAAAGTATTCAGTACAGCCTTCACCAACCCACCCAAGAACTTCGGAAGCTTAATCGTATAAAATTTCATTCAGTACCCTCCTCCCGGCAAATCAGCCTCGCCTAACCAGTATATTACTGCTTCCGTCAAAACGTGCCTGACAACCGTTATTCCGATAAAACAAAAAGGCTACAAAAGTAAGCCATACTTTTGTAACCATGTTATGCCCAGCCCGGGCAAAATATGCTGTTTTTGCTTACGCCTCCTGCTGTACGATAAACAGATAGACCGAATAAATACCGAGTAGATGAAATAAAAATAAGACCGTAGTCAATACGAAAGCAATTTTCATACCGAGGATCTCATATCTTTTAAAAAACTGAATTGCTGCATACAGGTAAAGCCTATGACATTTAATATTCGCGTGTTAAAGCAGCCCGCGAATCGCGCGAATCGCATCCGCACGGTTGGGCCGATTGAATACCGCACTGCCGGCCACCAGTACATTAGCTCCGGCTTCGACAGCAAGCTTAGCCGTTTCCTCATTGATTCCGCCGTCCACCTCGATATCCACAGCTTGAAGCCCCCGAGCATTCAGCATTTCCCGCAGCTTCGCAATCTTGGGCAGCATCCCGGTTATGAAATTCTGTCCGCCAAAGCCCGGATTGACGGTCATCAGCAGCACCAGATCGAGCGCATCGTCCATCACATGCTCTAGGACGGATAGAGGAGTGGCCGGGTTAAGCACGACACCGGCCTTCACACCTTGCTCCTTAATCAAATGAAGCGTCCGGTGAAGATGAACGCAGGCTTCCGTATGTACCGAAATCAGGTCCGCACCCGCTTTGGCGAATGCGGGAACATACCGATCCGGCTGTTCGATCATCAGGTGCACGTCGAGCGGCAGCTTCGTCTTAGGCCGAATGGCTTCGACGACTAACGGTCCGATCGTAATGTTCGGGACAAAATGCCCGTCCATAACGTCCACATGAATCCAGTCCGCCCCTCCGCGCTCCACATCGGCGATTTCTTGTGCAAGCATAGAAAAGTCGGCGGATAAAATGGAAGGAGCAATCCGCAGCATGTCAGTACCTCCTTTTTTTATCCCGGATTTCCCCTAGGAAATGCAAATAATTCTCGTAGCGCGTTGCTGCGATGAACCCGTTTTCTGTGGCTTCCTGAACCCTGCAATCCGGCTCATGAAGATGCATGCATCCGCGAAAGCGGCAGTCTGCGGCATAGGACGCGAATTCACGAAAACAGCCGCTCAAACCTTCGGCATCCACCTGCAGGAAATCCAGCTGGCTGAAGCCGGGCGTATCCGCTACGATGCCGCCGTTCTGCAGGCGAATCAACTCGACATGACGCGTCGTATGCTTCCCGCGGCCGAGCTTCATGCTGATTTGATTCGTTTCCAGCTGAAGCCCCGGAACCATAGCATTCAGCAGCGATGATTTGCCTACCCCAGACTGTCCGGCAAATACGCTGATCCTGCCGGAGAGCTGATCCATGACCTTATCTACGCCGATGCCTTCCTTAGCGCTTGTGATTAGGATCGAATAACCGATCGATTCGTACAGTTTGACCACTGGCTCCAGATCCGAAGGATGGCTTCCCACCTGAGAACCCGAGAGCAAGTCACGCTTGGTCAAGCAGATGAGCGTATCCAGTCCGGCGCTTTCCGTATGCACGAGAAATTTATCCAGCAACGGAAGATTGAGCGCAGGCTCATCTACAGAGAATACCAATACGACAAGATCTACGTTTGCAACCGGCGGACGGATGAGCTCGGTGGAGCGGGGCAATATTTCATCCACCGTCCCCTCTCCGTTCTCCGTCAGCTCGAAGATCACGCGGTCTCCTACCAGAGGAGAAATTCCCCGCTTCTTGAAGATCCCCCGCGCCCGGCATTGAATCGATTCAGCACTTTGCGAATCTTCCGGCAGCACATAATAATAACCGCTTAACGCTTTTACGATAAATCCCGCTGGCATTATGAATTTCGTCCTCCTGTACCTGAGGTTCCTCCGGCCGGACCCGCCGGCGCGGGGCTTGTGCCGCGTCCGGTATTATCGGTTCCCGGAGCTGCGCCTTGAGGCGCAGGCCCATCTCCCTGAGCTTCCGGCGTTGTACCGGTTCCCGGCATCACACCGTTCTTTTGCGCCAAATAATCTTGATATGTCACCGTAATCACATCGGCGGTATTGTTATCCACTTTGACCTGGATGACCGCGTTCTTTTCCGGAGAGACGACCAGCTTAACCTCGAGCGTTTCCGTCATGATCACGTTGTTCAGCGTTTGGTATTCGTAGTTATCGTGCTGGGCGTCGCTTAATAGGATTTTGATCGTTGAAGGCTTCCCTTCACTTGCCGGCTTGACAGACACATTAACCGACATAGGACCAGCCTCCTCAGGAAGTCCGGAGCTGACGATCAGCTTGATTTCCGAGCCCGGGGATACGTCATCACCCGGTTCATACGGAAACTGCTTGATGACACGGCCTTTGGTTTGCTTATAGCTCGCCTCATAACTGATGTCGCCGCTGGCCAGCTTCAAATTGTTGACCATGATCATGCTTTGCGCTTCTTTTTCCGTCTTCCCGATCAGATTCGGCATCTTGAACGTTTCTCTGCCTTTGCTAACGAGCAGCTTGACCTTAACAGCCGCCGGATCGGTAAACTCCTCGCCCACCGCTGGAGTCTGCGTCATCACTGTGTCGGGCTCCTCGTCCATAAACTGTTGATCGATCGTGATGTTTTCCGATTTTATCCCAAGCTGTGTAAGCCGTTCTTTGGCATCGCTCAGCTTGGATTTGACCACATCCGGCATGTTTTGCTTTACCGGTCCTTCACTGACATACAGCGTTACCTTGTGTCCGGGCTTGACCTTCATGTCCGAAGGATTCTGCCTGACAACGACATCTTTAGGAACATCCGGCGATTCCATATACTCCACCAGCGCTTCAAGCTGTTTGTTCTCCAGTTCTTGCTTAGCCTGATCCAGAGGCATATTGACGACGTTGGGCACATCCACCTCGGGAGCGACGGCTATCATTTCCTTGACATAGCCTACGGAATACCACATTAAGCCGAGCATCGCCGTCAGGATGATAAACCAAACGAACGGCTTTCCCCAGCTTTTCTTCTTTTTTCCTTTTACTGTGCGCTCCTCATCCTCAACGCCCTCTTCTTCATCCCCCATAACCGTATATTGCCCTGGTCGCAGGGCCGGCATGACTCGGGTACGCTCTTCATCCAGCTCGTCATCGTCCAAGAAGCTCGCTTTCGGCTCGCCCTTCCGGTGCGGAAGCAGGCACGATTCCAAGTCATCCATCATGTCTTTGGCCGAACGGTACCGTTCCGAGGTGCTTTTGCGCATAGCGCGTAATATAATGTTCTCGACGCTCTGCGGGATGAGCGGATTGACCTTGCGCGGCTCCTCTACGTCTTCCTGCAAATGCTTCAGCGCTACACTGATCGGACTTTCCCCGAGGAACGGCAGACGCCCAGTCAGCATTTGATACATGACGATTCCCAAAGAATAGAGATCCGACTGTTCTCCTGTCGGCGTTCCCTTAGCGTGCTCTGGTGAAAAATAATGCACCGAACCGACCACGGAGCCGGTTTGAGTGATGGTGGAGGAGGTAACGGCGCGGGCAATCCCGAAGTCGGTGACTTTGATACGGCCGTTCTTGCCGATCAGGATGTTGTGAGGTTTAATGTCGCGATGAATGATTTGATTATGATGCGCATGATCCAGCGCATCGCAAATCTGCCCCGCGATGTGAACGGCTTCCTCTACCTGCAAGGGGGATTTTTCCTTGATCAGCTCATTCAGTGTCGTCCCTTCGATGTATTCCATGACAATGTAATGTACATCTTCCTCTTGGCCGACGTCGTAGATGCTGACCACGTTGGGGTGAGATAATGAGGCTGCGGCCTGTGCTTCACGGCGAAATCTCTGGATGAATTCTTCGTCATGCACATACTGCTGCCGCAGTATTTTTACAGCGACATGCCGATGCAATAAAATATCTAGTCCTTTGTAAACGATGGCCATTCCGCCGCCACCGACTCGCCCCAGAATCTCGTAACGTCCTCCCAGCTGACTACCGATCATGATGTCCTCACCCCGCTTCCCCATCGTTATCGCTTGCCGGATCCGCGATGTTCGCGAGCAACACCACCGTAATATTGTCGTCGCCGCCGGCATCCAGCGCTTCCTGCACCAATTGCTGAACCTTGCTTTCCAGCTCTCCAATTCCCGCTACGGTTTGCACAAGCTTATCCTTCTCCACCAAACTGCTCAATCCGTCGCTGCAAAGAAGAAGATGATCCCCTTGCTGCCACATGATTTCCTGCACATCGACCTCAATGGTCGGCTCCGTCCCAAGCGCCCTGGTCAGCACATTACGACGCGGGTGATGGCTCGCATCCTCGCGGCTGATCTGTCCGCTCCGAACCAGCTCGTTGACCAGCGAATGATCTTCGGTGAGCTGGTCGATCATCTCACCGCGAATCCGGTAGGCCCGACTGTCGCCGATATGCGCGATAACCGCGCGGTCGTCTTTGGCCAAGACCGTGACGACCGTCGTTCCCATCCCGTGATAGTTTTCCCTTTGAGAAGCGAATTCGAAAATTTTTTCGTTGGCAGCTTCAATCGCCGTGCGCAGCTGACGCTGACGTTCTTCCCCCGAAATGTTAGGGTCCACAGACTGAAGCCCAGCTTGGATCAGCTCCACAGCCATCGTGCTTGCGATATCTCCGGCCTGATGGCCGCCCATCCCGTCCGCCACAATGGCAAGAGTCCAGCCGTTCAAGTCCTCTTGTACGATCGCACGGTCCTCGTTCACCGTTCGTACACGGCCAATATCGGATTGATAGGCCAATCTCAGCATTGTTTGTCTCACCTCGCACCCGACTCCATATGCTTCGCCCGCAGTTGTCCGCAGGCTGCAGCAATATCGCTTCCCTGCTCGCGGCGAATCGTGGCATTGATTTTGTTCTTCTCCAGAATGCGTTGGAATGTGAATATGTCATTACGCGGAGTACGCACAAAGTTCCGTTCCGTGACAAAATTGACCGGAATCAAATTGACGTGCGGCATGGGAAACGTCTTTAGTACCTGAGCGAGCTCCTCCGCATGTTCGGGCTGGTCATTAACCTCACCCATTAGCGCGTATTCGAACGTAATGCGCCTGCCGGTTTTGGCTACGTAATATTTGCACGCCTCTATCAAGTCCGCGAACGGGTAACGGCGGTTTACAGGCATTAGCTTGGACCGCAGTGCATCATTAGGGGCATGAATGGAGATCGCGAGATTGATCTGTGTCTCCTCATCAGCAAACCGGTAAATGTTGGGAACAATCCCGCTGGTGGAAACCGTAATGTGCCGCTGGCCGATGTTAAGGCCTTTCGGATGAACCATCACCTTGAGAAATTTCATCATCGCGTCGTAATTCTCGAACGGCTCCCCAATCCCCATGATGACGATGCTGCTGACACGCTCTTCTGTCGCGTCAAGCAGTTGCTGTGCTTTAACCACCTGTGCGATGATTTCGCCAGGGGTTAAATTCCGCTTTAATCCGCCTAGCGTCGAAGCGCAAAACGTACATCCGATCCGGCAGCCGACCTGTGTCGTCACACATACGCTGTTGCCGTAGCTATGCTTCATAATTACGGTTTCGATTGCATTCTTGTCAGTAAGCTCAAACAAAAATTTGACGGTCCCGTCCTGTGACTTGTAATTGGCCACCTCGGTCAACGTGACAAAATCAAACTGCTGCTGAAGCTTTTCCCGCAGCGCCTTCGGCAGGTTCGTCATCTCTTCGAAGCTTGATACTCTTTTCACATATAACCAATCAAATATTTGGCCGGCCCTAAAGCCTGCCTCGCCGATGCTTTTGATCCACTCCTGCCAATCCTCAAGAGTATAATCGTATACATACGGCTTCATTTCCTGAGCCTTGGTTTCTTCTTGATTCATGATATTATCACAACCTGTTTTTTTCTATAGTGAAGGCCTTAAGGGCATAGCTGCCGAAAAGGCCAAATTTAGTTTACCACAATTTAAGTTTTTATGCTCGTTTGCGTAGCCTGGCGATAAAGAAGCCGTCCGTGCCGAAATCATACGGCATGATTTGCACAGATGCCTGCCCGGCTGGCATTGGAAGCCTGCCAGTCTCTTCATTCGGAGGAGCGTCCGGTACAAACTCCGGATGCCGCTGCAGAAAGGATCGGACCATCTCCTCGTTCTCCGCTTTTTCCACCGTACAAGTACTGTATACCAGCACTCCGCCTGGTTTGAGCAGGGAATGAATCGATTCCAGCAATTCGTGCTGCACATCGCAAACTGTCTCCAGCTCGCTTTCTTTCTTGCTCCATTTCATATCCGGCTTGCGGCGGATGACACCCAAGCCCGAGCAGGGAGCGTCCAGCAGAATCCGGTCAAAGCTTTCGGGCGGGAATTGAGCGGAAAGCTTGCGCGCATCAGCGGTTACCGTGCGAATCGAACTTAGGCCAAGCCGCTCTGCCTGTTCCCGGATCAGCTGTTCCTTGTGTTCGTGAACATCACAGGCGACAACCTCCCCGCGATCCTGCATCTTCTCCGCCAGATGCGTCGTCTTCCCGCCGGGCGCGGCGCAGCAGTCCAGCACCCGCTCCCCGGGCTGCGGGTCAACCCATTCCGCCACGAGCATCGAACTCTCGTCCTGGATCGTAAACAAGCCTTCCGCGTATCCTGGCGTTAAGGCCATGTTGCCGCCACCGCGGACGATGACGCCGGCAGGCGCTACTTCGGAGGCCTCCGCTTCGAGCCCTCCTTGACGAAGCCGCTCGGCCAGCTCGGCCGGGGCGAGCCGCAGCCGGTTCGCGCGGATACTCACGCGCGGGGGCTCATTGTTCGCCTCGCAGATCCGCTCCGCGGCCTGCTCTCCGAACTGCCGGATCCACCTGCGCACCATCCATTCGGGGTGCGACGTGGTTAGCGCAATCCGCCGCTCCGACGGGAGACCTTCCGGCAGAACAAGCTCTGCTTTACGGCGCAGCACATTGCGCAGTACGCCGTTCACCATGCCGGAGATACCTTGATGCCCTCTTCGCTTCGCCAATTGCACGGCTTCGTTCACGACGGCGTGTTCCGGAATACGATCTAAATAATAAAGCTGGTAAAAGCTCAGCCGCAGCAGGCTTCTCACCCAAGGCTGAAGCTTGAAGAGCCCCCCTTTGACGAACGGCTCCAAAAAATAATCGATCGTCCCCTGCCGCTGAATCGTGCCATAGACGATTTCCGTGGCCAATCCCGCATCCAGCCTGTCCAGCTTATACTGCTGCAGCGTCCGGTTGAGCAGCAGGTTGCTGTAAGAGCGGTCCTGTTCGATGCGAAGGAGCACATCAAGCGCCGCTTCGCGGGCCGAACCCTTTACCCCTTCGCGCGACGCGCCTTTGCCTCGATGACCATCTTGCGGCCGGTGCGCGGACGCCGACGCTTTCGCTTTCGACAAGCCCGGCTTCCCGGAACCGGAATTGGTGTTCTTTCGTTCACTCACTTCGATTCTAACCCCCCGTTCCTTTGTCCCCGATGTCAAGCACTCGGTTTCCTATATACCCAGCACCGTCCCTGAGGTTAGCTGCCCGCCGCGCACAAAATCGGCTGCATCCATCGTTTTTTTACCCGCGGGCTGCAGCTCGGTAATGCGCAGTACGCCTTGTCCGGTAGCCACGGCAATCCCCCGGTCTCCAGCTTCCAGCACCGTGCCCGGAATCGTACCGCTCGGAACGGGTTCAGCGGTGTCCGGCTTAGCGCATGCCCATATCTTTAGCACGTCGCCTTTCCAAAGCGTGAACGCACCCGGCCGCGGATGGAGCGCCCGCACCAAATTCCAGATATGTATAGCCGGCTTCGTCCAATCGATACGTTCCTGCTCCCGGCTGATATTCGGAGAGTATACCGCCTCCTCATCGTTCTGGGGCACCGCCTTAGCTGTTCCGGAGATCAGATCAGGCAGAGTCTCTTCCAACAATTTGGCTCCGGCGGCGCTGAGCTTGCCGAACATTGTTCCGGTCGTGTCCCGGTCCTCAATCGGCACTTCGATCTTGCTGATCATGTCGCCGGTGTCAAGCCCTTCAGCCATGTACATGATCGTGACACCCGTAACGGATTCCCCGTTCATGACCGCGTAGTGGATCGGCGCTCCCCCGCGATATTGAGGCAGTAGCGAAGCATGAATGTTGATGCAGCCAAACCGAGGCAGGTCCAGCACCGATTTCGGTAAAATTTGCCCGTAGGCGGCCGTTACGATCAAATCCGGCTGAAGCGCAGAAATGGCCTGAACGGATTCCGGGCTTCGTAGCCGTTCAGGCTGAAGCACGGGTAAACCGTGCTTCTCCGCCTCTGCCTTGACCGGGGTCGGGGTCAGTACACGCTTGCGTCCGACCGGACGGTCCGGCTGCGTTACCACTGCCACGACCTCTACTTCCTCATGCTTAAGCAAAATTTGTAAAGAAGGTACGGCAAACTCCGGTGTACCCATAAAAATTACTCTCATGCTTCACCACGATCCTGCGGCTCAGTTTTATACATGCTTTCGGCCAAATCGGTATACAGCACACCGTTCAAATGATCAACCTCATGCTCAATGCATCGAGCCAAAAGCTCCGTCCCTTCAATGACGATTTCCTCGCCGTCCCTGTTCCATCCCTTCACCTTCACCCGCTGCGCGCGTTTGACGTCACCCGTTAGGCCGGGAATGCTGAGGCAGCCTTCCGGTCCGAATTGCTCGCCCTCCCGTTCGATAATCTCGGGGTTAATCAGCTCGATCAGTCCATGCTCATCCCCAACATCCATCACAATGACTCTCTTAAGAATACCGATTTGCGGAGCCGCCAACCCAACGCCTTCCGCGTCGTACATCGTATCAGCCATATCCTTCAACAGCTTGTGGATATTCGGCGTAATTTTCGGAACGGGCTTGCTTTTCTCCCGCAGCACCGGATCCGGATCTTTTACGATAATTTTAATAGCCATTCCAACAAACACCATCCCTCATTAATAAAGCCTTACTTGATCTACATATATTCTGGTCCCCTTGAACCGGTTTACATCAATATTTGAGGATCCACGTCAATAGACACCATCAGCTTCTTCTGCTTGACCGCATCATCCAGCACTGCGGCTGCCTGCTGAACCAGCCCGGCAATATCCATCTCTCCCCGATATTTTATCATGCATTGAAACCGATATCTATCTTTGATCCGCGAGATTGGCGAAGCAACGGGGCCAAGCACCTCCAGCTCCGTCCCGTCCGTTTGCACTTGACTGGCAAGTTCCTTCAGCCTCGCGGCAAGCACTTCTCCCGAACGGATCAGCAGTTGCACCTGGTCATGCGACAGCGTGATCAGCACCAGCCGGTGAAAAGGCGGGTAATTATGCAGCTTACGCATCAGCATCTCCTTGCGCATAAAGCCCTGATAGTCATGCTTGCTTGCACTAAGAATGCTGTAATGTTCAGGGGTGTACGTTTGCACGTACACTTCGCCGGGGAGCTCATGGCGTCCGGCTCTGCCAGCTACCTGCGTAAGCAGCTGGAACGTTCTTTCGGCCGCCCGAAAGTCAGGCAGATTGAGCACCGAATCCGCAGCCAGTGCCCCAACGAGCGTCACATGCGGAAAATCGAGTCCCTTGGCGACCATCTGCGTACCCAGGAGGAGATCCGCCTGCCGGTTTTTAAACATCGTGAGCCACTTCTCGTGAGATCCCTTCTCCGTCGTCGTATCCACGTCCATACGGATGACGCGAATGCCCGGGAACAGCTTGGAAAGCTCCTCTTCCACACGCTGCGTTCCCGTGCCAAAATGACGGATATGCTCGCTCCCGCAGTCCGGACATGCCGTCAGCTCCCGCTCGGCATAGCCGCAATAGTGGCAGCGAATCGCCCGAGAGCTCTGGTGATACGTCAGAGAGATATCGCAGTGCGGACAATCCGCCACATAACCGCAGGTACGGCACATAACAAAGGTTGCATAACCGCGTCGGTTCAGCAGTAAAACAGTCTGTTCTTTCTTGTGTAACCGATCTTCTATGGCTTTATACAGGGCACGGCTGAACATCGAACGGTTGCCGTTCTTCAGCTCATCCCGCATATCCACGATATGCACACGCGGCAGCGGCCGTCCCTCCACGCGTGATGGCATGGACAGCAGCTCGAACACGGGGCGTTCCGGCTTTGCTGAGAGCGCAGCTTCACGGCTTGTCCGGTACATACTCTCTAGCGAAGGTGTCGCCGAGCCCAAAACAACGGAGGCACCATGCTCAAGCGCCCTGACGATGGCGACATCGCGGGTATGGTACTTCGGACTTTCTTCCTGCTTATAGCTCGATTCATGCTCTTCATCAATAATGATAAGTCCGATATTCGTAAAAGGAGCAAAAACCGCCGACCGAGCCCCGATCACCACACTAACTTCCCTGCGTACGATTTTGCGCCACTCATCGTACCGTTCTCCGTGGGAAAGCCTGCTGTGAAGCACCGCTACCCGGTTGCCGAAGCGCCCCTTGAAACGCTCGACCATTTGCGGCGTGAGCGAAATCTCAGGGACAAGCACAATAGCTTCACAACCCTGATCCAAGCAAGTCTGGATCGATTGTAAATACACTTCCGTCTTGCCGCTGCCCGTCACTCCGTTGAGCAGGAACACCCGCTGCATTCGGGATAAGACAGCGTCCTTTATACGTTCGAACACGTCCTGCTGCTCAGCGGTAAGCGGAAGCGGCGAGGTCGGGCGAAACGTTCGCGAAGCGTAAGGATCTCGCTGAACCTCAACCTCCTCCAGCCTTATCCAGCCCTTCTCGACCAAGCCTTTAACCGCTGCAGCCGTAATATGCAGCCGCGTCAACAAATCCGTCAGCTTGATCGGCTCAGGATGCTCCTGTAGATACGCAAGCACCTGCTTCTGCTTGGCAGCTCTGGCGGGAAGCTCTGTCTCCCAGGCCGCAAGCTGATCAGGATCCTCCGGGGGAATGACAGTCAACGCCTTTTTCGCCGTCATCCGGTCCTTCACCTTATGGATCTCTGCGAGATATCCGTCCTCCAAAAGCTGCTTAACCAGCAAAGTATCCTCGGCAAATTTCTCCAGCAGCGTTTCCAAGCGGATCGTCTCCTGCTTGCGAATGTAGTTTACGATCTCCTCTTGTTTGGGCAGCAGCAGATTCAGAACGTTCCCGCGCATCCTTCGCTCCCCGTCAGGCTCAGCTATCTTCACATGACGTTCGTATTTTGCTTTTAACGCGCCCGGTATCATCGCCTGAAGGGCAATGATTTCGTGGCACATATAGGTCCGGCTGATCCAACGGGCGAGCTTCACCAGTTCCGGTGTCAGGGGCGGGGTCAAATCGAGGGTCTGTGCGATCGGCTTCAGCTTGACTGGATCCAGCTCGGTGCCTTCGTGCAGCTCCACAACGAAGCCCTGCACCGTACGCGGACCGAACGGCACGCCGACCCGGCTGCCCACGCTAATGAGGTCCTTCATCGCCTCCGGCACCACATAATCGAAGGCACGGTTCGTCGGTTTGGCCGGTACGTCGACAATTACTTTGGCGTACATTCTTCTGTTGTTTCCCCCTTCGTCAGACGGTTCGCAACGAAAGCCAACAGCCGAACGGCCACTTCGCGCTTCTCCATCAGCGGCAGCGTCAGCACGAGGCCGTCCGCATCATAAACGCGCACCACGTTCGTATCCGTCCCAAAGCCTGCGCCGGGAACTGTCACGTCGTTGGCCACGATCAAATCACAACGCTTGCGCTTTAGCTTGTCGATTGCGAAGGCCTCTACGTTGTGCGTTTCCGCCGCAAAGCCTATCACCATCTGAGACGCTTTCTTCCGCTCGCCGACCGCTTGCAGAATGTCCGGATTTTTGACCAGCTTCAGCGTCATTTCCGACTCCGTTTTCTTGATCTTTTGCTCCGCCTGTTCTGCCGGCCGGTAATCGGCTACAGCCGCGGCCTTGACAATGACGTCCTGCTGATCCATAGCGCCCAGTACCGCATTCATCATCTCAAGTGTGGATTCCGCGCGGACCAGCTTAACACCAGCAGGGACGGCAGCCGTAGCTTTGCCCGTCACTAAAGTAACCTCGGCGCCCATTCGCGCAGCCTGCTCGGCAATGGCATACCCCATTTTACCTGACGAATCATTCGTCAAATAACGTACAGGATCGATCCGTTCCACAGTCGCTCCTGCGGTAACCAGCACACGCTTTCCACGCAGAGGCTTTTTCTCATTGAAAAAGCTTTCGATCGCCGTGACAATGTCTTCCGGCTCTGCGAGTCGTCCTTTTCCGACATAGCCGCAGGCCAATTGCCCGGTTCCCGGTTCGATAAACCGAACGCCACGATCGGCTAACGTTTGCAAATTCGCCTGTACCGCAGGATGAGCGAGCATATGTACGTTCATCGCCGGGCATACAAATATCGGCGCTGTCGTCGCAAGCAGCATCGTTGAAAGCATATCGTCCGCAAGCCCCAGCGCCATCTTCCCTATGATATTGGCCGTTGCCGGCGCGATGACTACGAGGTCCGCCCGATCGGCCAGATCGATGTGAGATACGACCGAAGGATCCTTCTCATCAAAAGTATCGTTAGCAACAGCATGACGAGACAGCGTTTGAAAAGTTAGAGGAGCGACGAATTGGGCCGCTGCTTCCGTCATGATGACCCTCACCTCGGCTCCGGCTTGAGCCAGTTTACTGCAGAGCGCCGCCGCTTTGAACACAGCAATCCCTCCGCTAACGCCAAGCACGATCGTTTTTCCGTTCAGCATCCGGTTTCCTCCCTTTCTTCCTTTCAAAGCGAAAAAAATAACAACCGCGAGGGTTGTCGTTTATTTTGAAGACTCTTTGTTTTGCAGCTTCTCATACGAGATATGTTCCTCGTAAATTTCTTCAAGGGCCAAGCCTACGTGTTTGTGCGATTTCTTTTGCCGCACTTCGGATTTCGCTCCGTCACGCAGCATCCGCGCTCGTTTGGAGGCGGCTACCACCAACGAATATTTGCTATCTACTTTATCCAAAAGCCTGTCTATAGAAGGATACAACATATTATTTTTTCACCTCAGCCATCCAGTGTTCTATTTTGGAAACCATTCGATCCTTGCGGCAATGCTCTGCCGTAAGAATACTGCGTATTCGGGAGCAGGCCAGATCCACTTGATCATTAACGATCGCATAATCGTAATGCTCCATCAAAGCAATCTCATCTACGGCTACGGACATCCGGCTGCGGATCGAATCCTCCGATTCCGTTCCTCGTCCTACAATGCGGCTCTCCAGTTCATTCAGCGACGGAGGCAGCAGGAAGATAAAGACGCCCTCTCGAAATTTCTGCTTCACTTTAAGCGCGCCCTGCACTTCAATTTCCAGGATGATGTCTTTGCCGCTGTTTAAAGTATCTTCCACAAATTTACGCGGTGTTCCGTAAAAATTTCCTACGTATTCCGCCCACTCCAGCATTTGGTCCTGATCGATCAGCTGCTGGAATTGTTCCCTTGTCTTAAAAAAATAATTCACACCGTCCACCTCACCAAACCGAGGCGCCCGAGTCGTTGCCGACACGGAATACACGATGTCTGGGGCACAGCTTCGCAGTTCCTTGCAAACGGTCCCTTTTCCAACCCCTGAAGGTCCCGAAAGCACGATTAAAATTCCTTTTTCCACAGGGCCGTAACCCAAATTACTCGTCATGATCATCGTCCTTATTGGAAAGTCGATGCGCTACCGTTTCAGGTTGAACCGCCGATAAAATGACATGATCGCTGTCCGTAATAATAACAGCACGAGTACGGCGACCATACGTCGCATCAATCAGCATATGGCGGTCACGCGCTTCCTGAATGATCCGTTTTATCGGAGCCGATTCAGGACTTACAATAGAAATGATTCGATTCGCAGAAACAATGTTCCCGAAACCGATGTTGATAAGTTTGATCGCCATGTATAGGGTCCCCCTGGTTCTTTCTTTTGAATTGGAAGTTGTTCTTAAAAGGAAACTTCGTGCGAAACAGCAGCACCGCCACCGGCAGATGCTCTGTTTTCACTAGCCTTTTGCACCCGATGTCCAATTTCAGAAGAAAGAATGATATTACTGGTAAGGTAGGTTATTCGATATTTTGAATCTGCTCCCGTATCTTCTCAAGCTCCGCTTTCATCTCAACCACAATGGAGGCGAGCGGCGCATGATTGCCTTTGGAGCCGATGGTATTCACTTCACGGTTCATTTCTTGGACGAGGAAATCCAGCTTGCGGCCTACCGGTTCGGCAGTGCGCAGCAGCTCCTTGAACTGTCCAAAATGGCTGTGCAGCCGGGTCAATTCTTCATCGATTGCGGCGCGATCCGCGAACAATGCCACTTCCATCGCAATCCGGCTCTCATCTACAGGCATGTGCTGCAGCAGCTCCTGAATACGGCCTTTCAGCTTCTCCGCGTATTCCTTAACGACTACAGGAGCCAACTGAATGGCAGCCTGCCTATAGCTTTCCATGGCAGCGATACGCTGCTCCAAATCCGTAAGGAGAAATGTGCCCTCACGCTCCCGCATCGTAACGAGCTCCTTGGCCGCCTCATCCGTGCAAGAGAAAATTTCGGATTCCAGTATCCCTTCCTCTAGCTCAAGCTCGTCTCGCATCGAAACCATACCGGGAATGGTCAGCAAATCGCGAAGGGAGAGTTCTTCAGCAAGCGAAAGTTTCTCCCGCAGCTGCTGAGCCGCTTGCCGGTAACCCATCGCCAAAGCCCAGTCCACTTCGACCGTTTGAGGTGCCTCACGATCGCGATCGACCGTTACGAAAGCATCAACACGCCCGCGCTTGATCCTGGTGACTACGGCACGTTTCACCACGTCTTCGTAACGAACCCACTCCCGGGGCATCCTTACGACAACCTCACAGTATCGATGGTTGACCGATTTCAAATCGATCTGCACGCGGAAGCCGGCCAAGGTACGGGCGGCTTGGCCGAAGCCGGTCATACTGGTAATCATGGTATTCACATCCATTACCTTATTTTAATTCATTTTTCCAGTGGGGACAAGTGGAAATCGCGCCGTCCCGCTTTCTTCCATACGTATTCGGTCAATTGGACGGTCATTTCATAGGCAAGGAACGGTGTCATTAAGTATATGCCGTTAAAATGGTTGAGAGCCACATCCAGCAGCTCTTTAGCGATTTGAACGCCCATAGCCCGACCTTCTTCGCCTTTAAGTCCGCTCATGCGCTGACGCACTTCGTCAGACAATTGAATCCCGGGCACCTCGTTATGCAGATATTCCGCATTGCCTCCGCTGGCCAGCGGCATAACGCCCAGGAAGATCGGTACGCTGAGATGCCTGGTCGCCTCACTGATTTTCTCGATCAGCTCGGTATTATAGACCGGCTGGGTCATGATGTAATCCGCACCGGACTCGATCTTGCGCTCCAACCGCTGCACCGCTTTGTCCAAATACTTCACGTTCGGATTGAATGCAGCTCCGACAATAAAGTTCGCTTTTTTCTTCAGCGGCTTGCCCGAGAAGGCCACTCCTTCATTCAGCTGCTTAATCATGCGAATGATTTCGAACGAAGTCAAATCATACACGGAGCTCGAACCGGGTAAATCCCCGAATTTCGCCGGATCGCCCGTTACTGCAAGCACGTGGTCGATCCCCAGCGCGTGCAGTCCCATCATGTGCGACTGCGTTCCGATCATGTTGCGGTCGCGGCAGGCGATATGAATGAGCGGCCGTATGCCGACCCGCTCTTGTACGAGGCTCCCGAGCGCCAGGTTGCTCATTCTCGTGACAGCAAGCGAGTTGTCCGCCATCGTCAGTGCATCGACTCCGACTTTCTTCAGCTCTAATGCCCCCTGCATAAACTTCTCGATATCCAGATCGCGCGGCGGGTCCAGCTCAACGATGACCGTCGGCCGCTCCTTCACCAGCTCAACGATCGTCGGCTCCGACTGTCCCGGTACGGCCAGTACTGGTTCGGCCGGCGGGGCTGGTTCGTCGATCCGTTCAGACCGCGGTTCCCTAACGTCTGCAGAGAGCCTCCGAACCGCTGCCGGATCGGGGACATAGCCGTTAAGCGAAGCGGCTATCGCAGCGATGTGCTCGGGCGTCGTTCCGCAGCAGCCGCCGATAATCCGTGCACCGAGATCAGCAAACTTCCGCGCCGTTTCGCCGAAATACGACGGAGTCGCGGCAAACGTATAGCGCCCGTCCACATAGTCGGCAATCCCCGCGTTCGGAAATACGGAGAACGGAGGAGCATCCTTTATGCCTGCGACGCGCTCAAGCGAGCGCAGCAGCCCGTTCGGACCGCTCCGGCAGTTGAAGCCGACCACATCCGCACCTGCCGCCGTAAGCCGCCGAAAAGCTTCCTCCAGCGGAATTCCGTCGTGGGTCGAACCGGTCCCTTCTGTCGCAAATTGGCAGATAACAGGTAAGTTGCTGACTTTGCGGATCAACTTCAATGCAATCAGGAGCTCCTCCAGATCGTAGAACGACTCCAGCAGCAGCCCATCCACCGGCGTATCCGCAAGCACTTCGATCTGCTGCTTCAAATCTTCCTTGACCTTGGCGGTACGCACATTTTTGCGCTTGCCTGCGCGGATCGAACCGATCGCCCCCACCACATAAGCATCGCTGCCAACCGCCCGGCGAGCCAAATCGACACCGGCCCGGTTGATGGCCTCCACTTCCTGCTCTAATCCATATTTAGACAGCTTTTCCCGGTTAGCCGAAAAGGTATTCGTCTCGATCAATCGGGCGCCCGCCTCATAATATCTTCGGTGGACGTCCATAATGACGTCCGGCTTAAGCAAATTTAATTCCTCATATGATATGCCGACGGGAAAGCCCATTTGGTACAAATACGTCCCCATGGCCCCGTCCCCGACGAGCAGCTGCCCCCGGAGCGCTTCTCTCAAATCCGCTTTCATCGCGGCGTCCCCTCTTCCCATCATGTACGTTAAAGCGTTCCTTTAAACACCGTTTCCGCAGGTCCGGTCATGTACACATGATCGTCTGCTTCGTTCCACTCGATCAGCAGATCGCCGCCTTTCAGCGATACGGTAGCCTTGCGGTCCATCAGCCCGTTCAGAACCCCGGCCACCAGCGTGGCGCATGCCCCCGTTCCGCAAGCAAGCGTAGGTCCCGCGCCGCGTTCCCATACGCGCATATCAGCATAATCCCGGCTGCGCACCGTGGCGAACTCGACATTGATGCGGCGTGGGAAAAACGGATGGTTCTCGAGTTCGGGCCCCCACTTATACAGATCGACCTGCAGCGCATCCTCCGTAAATATAACGCAGTGCGGATTCCCCATCGACACGGCGGTAAAGAAGAATTCCCGTCCGTCCACTGAAACCGGGTGCGAGATAACCCGATCCGCTTCAATGACGGTAGGCACCGCAAGCCCAGCCAAGATCGGTGCACCCATATCGACGCGAACCGCTGTAACACGGCCCCCCGTCACTGATAGCTGCACAGGCTGCGGTCCCGCGCCAATGGTCTCAATCGTGAGCCCGGTCGTTTCTTGATCCACCATTCCGTGATCATAAATATATTTAGCGGCACAGCGGATGGCGTTGCCGCACTGCTCCGCCTCCGAGCCGTCCGAATTGATAATGCGCATCATATAGTCAGCCTTCTGCGAGGGAAGCAAATACACCAGCCCGTCCGCACCGATTCCGAAGTGACGATCACATAAACGGACCGCCAGCTCGGCCGCATCCTGAGGCAGCTCGGTATGTCCGGCCAGAACGATAAAATCATTTCCTAAACCTTGCATTTTCGTGAAATTCATCGTTTGCACTCCTGTTTGAGCATTTTCCCCATACTATATCGCAATTTCGTAAGAATGCATAGCCGCTGACGCAAAATTTTAAACCAATCCGCGGAAAAAAGCAAACAAAAGGACTCCGCTTTTTGAAGCGGAGCCCTTTGCTATATATTATCTTGCTGCAGGCCGGATCGGTCCGCCCCCGTAGGAAATGCGTTTGCGTTTGGAGGAACCGCTCAACACGCTGCCGATACCCATGAGGAAGGTCGGAATTCCGGCAAATACGAGAACGAGCAGCCAATCGAACCCGCCGAGCGGGACGGTCTTGAATATCGGCTGAAGCTGCTCCACGTAAAGTACAGGCAGCATCAATAGAAGCGACGACACAACAGCAAGCACAAGCCAGACGTTCTGCAGCGGATTTCGGTGAAAGATCGAGCGCGAGCTTCTGCAGTCGAAAACATGAATAAGCTGTGCCATGACGAGTGTTACGAACGCAACCGTCTGCGCTTTGACGAGCGCGTCCGGGCTGTCGCCACCCTGCTTCAGCGTAATATAGAAAGCCGCAAGCGTACACAATCCGATCAAAATACCGCGGCTGATGATCTTCCAGCCCAGACGGCGCGCAAAAATATTCTCTTTCGCCGGACGCGGTTTCTGCTGCATGAGATCCTTCTCCGCCTGATCGACTCCAAGCGCCATCGCCGGCAGGCCGTCCGTCACCAAGTTGACCCACAGAATCTGAATCGGCACAAGCGGTAGCGGAAGCCCGCACATCATGGCCAAGAACATCGTCATAATTTCGCCGACATTGGAAGCGAGCAAATAACGGATGAATTTGCGGATGTTTTCATAAATGCCCCGCCCCTCTTCAATGGCGGATACGATGGTGGAGAAGTTATCATCGCTGAGCACAAGCGCGGACGCTTCTTTGGAAACATCTGTACCGCTGATGCCCATCGCAATGCCAATATCCGCTGCCTTGATAGCCGGCGCATCGTTTACACCGTCTCCGGTCATCGCTACCGTATGCCCCCTGCGTTGAAGTGATTTTACAATTCGCAGCTTATGCTCCGGAGACACGCGGGCGTACACATAAACATCATCTACCCGTTTGTCTAGCTCTTCATCGGTTATCGCGGATAGCTGTCGGCCGTTCATCGCCAGCCCGTCCTGAGGCAGAATGCCCAGCTGCTTTGCGATAGCCTCCGCCGTCGTCTGGTGGTCGCCCGTGATCATCACGGTCTTAATCCCCGCACGGCGGCATTTAACGATCGCTTCCCGCACCTCGCGCCTAGGAGGGTCGATCATACCCGTTAAGCCTACAAACACAAGCTGGCACTCCAATTCCGCTTCCTGAAGCTCACGGTCAGCAGGCTTCAAATCTCGATAGGCGAGTCCGAGTACACGGAGCGCGTTTTTGGCCATGTCCTCATTGGCCGAAAGTACTTTCTGCTTTAAGGTTGGAGTAAATGGAATGATTTTTTCATCCCACAGCACATAGGAGCACTGCTGCACCAGCACGTCCGGCGCGCCCTTCGTGCATACCATCCGTCCTCCTTGGTGCTCCACCACAACCGACATCCTCTTCCGCTCCGAATCGAAAGGCAGCTCGTTCACCCGCCGGTACAGCCCTTCCAGCGAATGCTGTGTGACTCCTGCTTTTGCCCCTAGCACAACAAGCGCTCCCTCCGTCGGATCTCCCTTGATATCCCAGAAGCTGGACGGTTCATCCTCGCCTTTTCTCCTCTTGCCGTCGAATTGCTTTTCGTCCAGCGATGCGTTGTTGCAGAGCACGGAGACTTGAAGCAGCCGGCGAAGCATTTGATTCTTTCGGATATCCGCCTGCTCTCCATTTTTCAATATTTCGCCTTGAGGGTCGTAGCCGTTCCCGGTAACCTCCAACCATTGTCCGCCGACCCACAAGTGGGTGACAGCCATTTTATTCTGAGTTAAGGTACCCGTTTTGTCCGAGCAAATGACCGATGCGCAGCCCAGCGTTTCGACCGAGGGCAGCTTACGGACGATCGCTTTACGTTGAATCATCCGCTGCACCCCGAGCGCCAGAGCGATCGTGACGATAGCCGGCAGCCCTTCCGGAATCGCCGCAACCGCCAAGCTGACTCCTGCCAGAAACATAGCATATGGCTCCTGACCGTGCACGATGCCTGCAATGACAACCATCACGGTCAATACCAAAGCAACGACGATGAGAATTTTACCGAGCTGTTCAAGACGATGCTGTAGCGGTGTCTCCATCGAATCCGTGTTTTGAATGAGATCGGCGATTTTGCCCATTTCCGTGTTCATGCCGGTTCGAATGACGATACCTTTGGCCGTGCCTCGCGTCAGCATGGTCCCCATGAAGCCGAGATTACGCTGGTCTCCAAGCGTTACATCTTCTCCATAAAGCGCCTCGGTATGCTTGGCCACCGGCACAGACTCGCCCGTCAGCGCCGATTCCTCCGCATACGTGCCGTACACCTCGATAAAGCGGATATCGGCAGGCACGCGGTCACCGCTTTCCAGTACGACAATATCGCCGGGAACCAGCTCACGAGCCGGAATTTGTTCCAGCTTCCCGGATCTCAATACCTTTGCATTAGGCGCCGAGAGCTCCTTCAACGCATGTAAGGAACGCTCTGCGCGAAACTCTTGCACGAAACCAAGAATCCCGTTCATGATGATGATGGCGATAATTGTGATGGCATCCAAATATTCTCCGAGCAAGCCGGATATCAAAGTCGCTCCCACAAGCACCAGAACCATGAAATCTTTAAACTGGTTCAAAAAAAGCGTGATCGGCGATACGCCTTGTCCGTCCGTCAGCTCGTTCTTACCGTGGTCGGAAAGCCGCTTGTCCGCTTCTTCCGCAGTCAGCCCTTTTGAGGGCTCTGTCCCTGACGATTGCAGCGTTTCCTCGGCCGTCATTTGATACCACTGTTTCTGACTCATCTGCTCTTTTCCCTCCCAAAAAGGTCGTCTAGGCTAAATGTATTCAGACAAGCCACAAAATATCACGTTTTCCTTCGAAGAGAAAATATGGCATGATAAGGGGTAGCACTTACAAAGACAGACATCATTTTTTTGCAGGATTGGAGTTGTTCCTACAATGTCATTAGACGGTCTCGTAGTAAATGGCCTCTCTCGCGAGCTTCAAAGCTGCGTCATGGGTCGTATCAATAAAGTACAAATGCCTTCCAATAACGATATCATTCTGCAGATCCGCACTGCAGGACGCACCGTCAAGCTGCTTCTATCAGCTAATCCGACTTACCCAAGGGTGCACCTAACGGAACAAAGCTTTATAAACCCTCTGGAAGCGCCCATGTTTTGCATGCTTCTGCGCAAACACTGTGATGGCGGCATCATCGAAGCGATCGAACAGCCCGGGCTTGAGCGGGTTCTTCACTTCCGCATCCGCCAACGCGACGAACTCGGAGACCTAAGCGTCAAAACGGTCATCGTGGAAATCATGGGCCGACACAGCAACATCATCTTGACCGACCCGGCCACCGGCATTATTTTGGACGGGATTCATCATGTCACGCCGGCGATCAGCAGCTACCGCGTGGTGATGCCCGGCAGCACCTATATCGCGCCGCCTGAGCAGCACAAAATCATTCCATTTGAGCTGAACAAAGACCAATTTACTCAGCTGATGACGGAAAGCGCCGATGCGGCCCAGGCCCAGCAGGAGGATACGGCTTCCCCCCGCTTTTGGGAGCAGACGCTGGTGCAGCACCTTAGCGGCTTTAGCCCGCTGATCGCCCGCGAGCTCGTCTACCGAGCCATGGGGCCTAGCTTCAATGCTTCGACGCATACTGTTACGGCAGAGAGATTGTGGGAGCCCCTTCGCACGCTTACTGAGCAGGTTCGCAGCGGAAGCCCCGATCCCGTCATTGTGGAACAGGAGAAGACCGGGAAAACCTTTTTCTCCATAACCGAGCTCACCCACATTCCCGGAGAGGTCCGTCGTTACGATACGGTCAGCTCTTGTCTGGAAGCCTATTATGGAGACAAGGCGGAGCGGGATACCGTCAAACAAAGGGTATCCGACCTGATCCGGCTGATTTCCAACGAACGGAACAAGAACGTCAAGAAGCTGGACAAGCTCGAGGAAACGCTGAAGGAAGCGCGGGATGCCGACAAGTTCCGCATTCTCGGAGAGCTGCTTACCGCGTCCATGCATCTGATCCGCAAAGGGGAGCGGCAAATCGAAGTCATCAATTATTATGATGAGGAGCAGCGTCCGGTTACGATCGAGCTCGATCCTTTGATGACTCCTTCGGAGAACGCACAACGCTATTTCAAAAAGTATACGAAAAGCAAAAACAGCCTCATCGCCGTAAAGGAGCAAATGACCCAGGCGCACGAGGAAATCGGTTATTTGGACAGCCTGCTGCAGCAGCTGGCAAGCGCAGGGCTAACCGATATCCAGGAGATTCGCGAGGAACTGACGGAACAAGGATACCTTCGCGGGCGCGGTAAGAAAGGACGCAAAAAAAAGCCGAATCAAAAGCCACAGCTTTCCTGTTATACCTCCAGCGAAGGCATACCTATTTATGTCGGAAAGAACAACACCCAGAACGAATACTTAACCAACCGGCTCGCCCATTCGGGGGATACGTGGCTGCATACCAAGGATATTCCTGGCTCTCACGTCGTCATCCGAAACACCAACTACGGGGAAGCCACATTGCATGAAGCCGCCCGGCTCGCTGCTTATTACAGCCAAGCCAAGGAATCGAGTCAGGTGCCCGTCGATTACACGCTGATTAAGCATGTTCGCAAGCCAAGCGGCGCCAAGCCCGGCTTCGTCATCTACGATCATCAGAAAACACTCTTCGTCACACCCAATGCGGAAGTGATCAAGTTGATGCCGGTTACGGTAAAATAAGCAAAAAGAAGTAGACCGGTCCTCTTATAGGAACCGGTCTACTTCTTTTTGGTTTCACCCAATTATTCGATCAAACGTTTCATTTTTTTCACTGTTTCTTGAGCATCTCCGCTGAGCATATAAATCGAGTTCATTCCCGGCAGCAAACGGTCTTCTTTGACAATGTAGCCGCCAATGAATACCTTTGTCATCAGCTTGAGCTCGGCAATTCGGCGGTCCAGCTCCCGATAGAACGGAAGCGCCTCGCTCAACAGCCGTTCGGATGAAGTACCGAAGGCCAGCGCTGCCGGCTTCATCTGCTCCAGACAATCCATAATGCCTTTCTCCGAGGGAGAAGCTCCAAGATAAACAATCTGAAAGCCTTCTTGCAGCATAAAATATCCAAAGAACAGCACACCAAGCTCATGGCGCTCTCCGGGCGAGCAAACCGTGACTACGAGCGGGTCATCCGCACTTTGGTGGTATAAATTTTTAAGGGCAAGCAGCCTCTCACGAATAAAATGACTGCCGAAATGCTCCTGAAATTCCGATATTTCTCCGCGTTCCCAACGCTCTCCGATTTCTACGAGGACCGGCGCGAGTATCTGCAGCAGCACGAAATCCATATGATGCAGCGCGAGCAATTGGTCGAAAAACCGCTGTGCGCCAATTTGGTCAAGCCGCAAAAAAAGCTGCAGCAGCTTCTCCCTGTATTCTGTCGCCTCGTTAGGCATATGAATAATCGCGAGATACGGCTTCGTCAAAGCCATATCCGTTTGGCCGGGTACGAGCAGCTTCATTTCTTCCACGGCAAGTCCAATCGGTACGCCTTCCCCGACTCTCTTCTTCAACCACAACAGAGATTCCACATCCCGATTCGTATACCCCCTGTACCCATTAGGAAAACGGGAGGGCGTTACGGCTTCGTATCGCTCCTCCCATTTCCGGATCAGTTGAGTGGACAAGCCCGTTCTCATCGAAACTTCTTTTATCGTGTACAGTCTTTGATTCATTGCAGCGAACCCCCGAACCATTCCTGCCCTAGTCTACAGTAAAGGCTTCTGCTCTATAGTTTAAACCATCTACAAACACTATACAGCGGCCTCTCAGAGCTGAGTTGAAAGATGGTCTGGCAGATCAATGACAATGTCGTTCCAATCCCTTCCTTGCTGGAGATGGTCATATGTCCATGATGGTTCTTAATGATTTTGCAGCTCACCATCAGGCCATGTTTTTACAACCCGAGCCGATGCCTTAAATACTGTTCCAAAGGCTCTCTCAATTCTTCACGGTCCAACGCCATCTCAATCGTCGCCTTGATATACCCGAGCTTATCACCAACGTCATAGCGCTTTCCCTGAATCGGATACGCGATCATTCGGCGCTGCCGATTCAATACCCGGAGGGCGTCAGTCAGTTGGATTTCACCGCCTCTTCCAGGTAGACTTTGCTCCAAAATATCAAAAATATCCGGCGTCAAAATATAACGGCCAATAATGGCCTTATTGGACGGCGCAAACCCTCGCTCAGGTTTTTCGATCAGATCGTTTATAAAGGGATATCCGCTCTCTTCCTCGTCTAAAGATAGGATACCGTATTTACTCACATCATCCCAGGGCACATCCTGGCATGCAATGACTGCGCTTTCCTTCTGCTCGTACAAATCGATCATCTGCTTCAAGAACGGCGGATCGGACTGAATAATATCGTCTCCAAGCATAACCGCAAACGGCTCATCACCAATAAATTTACGCGCACACATAACGGCATGTCCCAGACCTAGCGGCTGCTTCTGACGGATGTAATGAACGTCCGCTAAATTGGAAACCGATCGGACGATTTCTAGGAGTTCGAAGCTCCCCTTTTCTTCTAGCACCGATTCCAGTTCTATCGATCTGTCAAAATGATCCTCAATGGCTCGTTTGTTCCGACCGGTTACGATCATAATATCTTCGATGCCGGAAGCCATCGCCTCTTCCACAATATATTGAATAGCAGGCTTATCTACGATCGGCAGCATTTCTTTGGGCTGTGCTTTGGTCGCTGGCAAAAATCGGGTGCCCAGCCCTGCCGCCGGGATAATCGCTTTACGAATCTTCATGGGCGCACTCCTCTGCGCTCGAACAATCGATCCACCACATCCGTATTGACTCTGCGCGCACCGATCGGAGCGTGAAACACAACGCCGCCCCGTTCACCATGGTAATCCGATCCCGCTGTGATAAGCAGGCCATGCGTTGCGGCCAATGAGGCATAATGCTTTTCCTGCTCAGGTGAGTGATCGGAATGATAGGCTTCCAAACCGACTAATCCGATCTCGGTAAGCTGCGGAATCAATTCATCCTGCCCGTACAGTCCCGGATGCGCCAGTACGGGTGCCCCTCCCGCTTCGAGAACCCAACGAACAGCCTCAAACGGCGTAATCCGCGGCGGATTCACGTAGGCCGCGGCTCCTTTGCCCAAGTATCGGTTGAATGCGTCAGCCATCGAATCGGCCGCGCCGAGACGCTCGAGAGCATCAGCGATATGAGGTCTTCCGACGGTATCCCCCTCTTTTTTCGAAGCCTGTACCGACCTTAGAACATCCTCCATCGTAATGGAGATGCCGAGCTCCTGTAACCGGGCAATGATCATTTCGTTGCGTCGGTCTCGTACCTGCCTCAAGTCGGCTAGCCTGGACAAGAAAAGCGGGTCCTCATCATCGATCCAATAGCCAAGCACATGAATGTCCTGCCCGTCATGCACCGTGCTGATTTCCACTCCGGGTACGACTGCTATACCATATTTCAACCCGGCCTCCGCCGCTTCCGCAAGCCCTCCCACCGTATCGTGATCGGTTACGGCTACCGCACCTAATCCCGCTTCCGCGGCTAACCTGACGTTGTCTGCCGGGGATCTGGTCCCGTCAGATGCCAATGTATGTGTATGTAAATCCGCATAAGACATGCGTAAAAACTCCTTTCAAACCGCATAAATACCTATCTGTCCTTTACACCATGTTCCATTAAGAGGCCTTTGGGGCTGCATCTGTTTCCGCCCAGCCGTTCATAACCACTGGCTTAAGTCCCGTTCTCTCAAGAACGTCATGAATGTGACCGCAGAAATCGGAAGCAGTGTCGAGCTCAAATAAATCGCATAAAAACTCCGTGAAAAACAGATCCCATCGACCTCTTTCACATTTAACACGCCAAGGGCTGCCTCGTGCTTTAGCGAAGATTGGGACAATATGGAAATCCCAAGTTCGGCTTCCACCGCCGATTTTACCGCCCCTGTACTCCCGAGTTCCATCACGATTTTGAGCATGGATACATCGCAGCCTGCACGCGCCAGCTCCTCCTCCATCACCTTTCGTGTGCCGGACCCTTGCTCCCGGAGCACAAAGGGATACTTCAGCATCTCTTCCAACGGGATACGCTCCCGGCTCGCCAAAGGGTGATTTCTTGGCACGATTAGCTTCAGTTCGTCGCTCAGCACGGCTTCCGTATGAACATCGGGGTGCTTAACTTCCGCCTCCACTAAACCGAAGGTCAACTGATGATTCAATACTTCCTCAAGAATTTGCTTCGTGTTGTTGACTTTCATACTTACCGATATATTAGGATACTCCGCGCTGAACGGTCCGAGCAGCCTAGGCAAAATATATTCTCCCACCGTCAGGCTGGCTCCCAAATGAAGCCTTCCTTCCAGCATATGCGTGAATTTGGACATGCTGACATCTGTTTCCTTCATTAGCTCGATGCTGCGCGAAGCAAAAGGCAGCAGCGTGCGTCCAGCCTCTGTCAGCTCGACCCGTTTGGTCGAGCGTATGAACAGTTTTGTACCAAAGTAATCCTCGAGCGACTGCACCTGCATCGTCACAGCCGGCTGAGTCATATGCAGTGCCTGCGCGGCATGAGAGAAGCTGCCCTTCTCCGCTACAGTGTAAAAAATGTGAAGCTGGTGAAAATTAAGTGCCATAGTCGCATCCTCCGCATACTTGGTACCCTTCATTAAAAGAAAACCTTTAACCCGTCCGCTCAAAGATGATCTTGAGATATAAGAAAGGCGAACCTCCGGTTCAATCGTAGCCTTCTAATATTATAACAAAAAACAAAAAAGCATGCCGACATTTCGGCACACCTCGATGAAACATCCGTTAACTATGCCTATCGATCACCTTCGCTTGCGGCTGTTCTTAATCAGCGTCATCCTGCGAGAATGGCGCAGCCAAGAATAATAAGATCGCAAGTCTCGAAGCTCCACATTCTCGGACATTCGGCCAAGAAACGTGACGACAATCATCTTATAAACGGGGGAGGAGCTTGTTCGCCCCTGTTCGATAGGAGTAAATTCAGCCACCATGACCAAATCCTCGTCGATGAGAAAAACATCCTGTTCGTTCTTATAATATGTTCGAATACGCTTCGTTTTGAGCTTATTCCATAAAAAAGCAGTGATATCATCACGAAAATCGGTCTTCTCGCTTTCGATGCGGTCGGCCCAACGGCTGCGGGCATGATGAGTGACGACGATATCAACGATCGCTTTGCCTCCGAGCTGCCATTCTTTCGAATCGTTACAATAATCTTGACTGTCGATTCTACTCACTGACCTAACCCTCTTTTCTGTAAAAAAAACGATTCATTCTGCCTATATACAGCCTCTTACTCTTTTATTCTGCCTGATTATTTAAGTATAATCAAATTAAGAAATCTTTAGAAAAAAACAAAAAAAAATACGCCGAACAGAGCTCTCGCTCCAGGCGTATGGTATAACATGATAACATGTGCTTGCGACGATATCAAAGCTATAACGTGTAGAATCTTGTTTTATCAGGAATATTATTATTATACTCCGTTTTGATTTCATTGCGGTACGACCGCTCCACCTTTTTGACGAAGGGCAGCTTCTGCAGCTGCTTTACCGTCTCGTCCAATCGGTTTGAATACACGTACATAGCGGCGTAATGCAGCTTTTTGGAGATGTAATGCACACTGCCATACTTCTCCAAATGTTTGCCTGCCGCTTTCAAATCGCTAACCCATACGATGATTCCGCTGCGCTCGGTAAACATGGTTCATACCTTCTTTCTTTAGCCATACCGTTGATATGGATCTTTTAGTCTTCTTATGAAAGGATGGATGCAAGCATGCATTCCTTTGACAAAGGCACCCTTGTGGAGGTCACCCGAGGTGATGTAACCGAAAGCGTGCATCGCGGTCATATCGCCGCGGTAGACTTCAAGGGCAAGCTTATCGCTTATGTGGGCAACCCCAAACATTATGGTTATATGCGTTCAACCGCCAAGCTGCTTCAAGTTATTCCGCTGCTGGAAACGCGGGGCGATGAACAGTTCGGACTTACCGATGCCGAAACAGCTTTATGCTGCGCTTCGCATGGCGGGGAACCTGAACATGCGAGCACGGCGCTGTCGATCCTGAACAAGCTCGAGCTCGGTGAAAGCGCTCTAGAGTGCGGGCGGCAGGAGCCGCTGTATAAGCCTGCTGCCGATGCCTTGAAACAAGAGGGGCTGACGCCATCGCAGCTGCACAACAATTGCTCCGGCAAGCATGCTGGCATGCTTGCCTTGGCAAAAGCAATGAATGTATCTATAAAACAGTATACCTGTTTAGCGCATCCTGTCCAACAAAAAATGTTGCACACCGTAGCAAACATGTGTGGTGTGCCTGCAGAAAGTATAAAGCTCGGTATCGACGGCTGTGGCGTGCCGGTATTCGCCGTGCCGCTGGCTTCGCTCGCTTACGCGTACGCACGTCTGGGTTCGCCTGAGGAACTTTCACCGGAAAGAGCTGCGGCCTGCCGTAAAATCATCGAGGTCATCTGCAAATATCCTTATTATGTAGCAGGCACCAACCGATTCGACACCCGGCTCGCTGAGGTGACGCAAGGCCGCATCATCGGCAAAATGGGTGCCGAAGGGGTTTATGCCCTTACCGTGCCGAATCGCGGAATCGGTCTGTCCGTCAAGATTGAGGACGGCGCCGAGCGTGCCCTCTATCCTGCGGCAGCCGAAGCATTAATCCAGCTCGGTGCGGTCACCCGGAAGGAAGCCGATCAGCTTGCCGAGTTCCATCATCCTCGTGTCACCAACCGGCGAGGCGAGAACGTCGGGGTTATTCGACCAGTGTTTCAGCTGCTGCAACCATAAAATGGCGGGATATATATCCCGCCATTTTATAACACGGACTATACAATTAACCGCACTTGCCGCTGCAGCTCCCGCCTGAAGAACAACCGCCGCCTGAGGCCAGCGGGTCATTGGACGGCACCTTGATCGTATCGGATACCGAATGAGCTACCATTTGCGATACTTCGTACAGCAGTTCGTCCAGCTGACTCTCCGCTTCCTTAAAGCGTCGGACAAGCTCCAAAGCATCCAGCTGTTCCTGCGCCTTCTTCACTTGCTCCAGCGCTTCGTGATAATTCGGATGGTAGTGCCCGAACCGTTCGCATTCCTCGAACCGCTCTTTTTGCTTGGCAAATTCCTTGGTTAGCCTGCCTACCTCCTCATTCTCCTCTACAAGCTGCTTCCAATATAAATAATCCGCAGTTTCCGCGGAAAGCTTGATCATGTCAGCCAATTCATAGGCTCCGAGCAAGATCGCAGACATATCGATCGTTTGCGATTCCATGACTGCCATATGGAGCACCGCCTTTCTATATGTTAAGCCACAAAGGCTATACCATATATCATAACACATCCAGCGGTAGTATGCCGATTTTAAAATTTATCATTGATCCCAGGCAGAATCAGCTTCATTTCGTCCCATTCGTTGGCAAGCCATTGGACTTCCAAAGCTGGCGGCTGCCTTTCTCCAGGGTTTCCGATCCCCATCATGCACCAGGTGCCGCGGGTATCCTGTACCTTTCGCGGAGCGATGCGGTAATCCGTACCGTTCAGGCGAATTTGCAGCAGCGTTTTCATCTCGATCGCTTTTTCCACCATTTCCTTGCGGGTAGAAGCATGATAGGTCCGGTAGTCCCTGAGCCACATGGGAGGAATGTCCTTCAGGTCAGGATACAAATCGGCCACCTCAGGCAGCCGCGATTCCAGCTGATAAAGATGGGCGGAGTTTCGTGAATAGATCAGCCCTTTCTCCATTAACGATACCGCCATATCTTCTTGCGGCTTCACTTCCGTCAGCTTCGGGTAAGCTTTCCCATGACCAGCACCGTTTTTCCCAGTCAGCACGTGAGGCAATTCTGGCATATACCCTGCTTTCTCCAACGCTGCTGCCAAAGGCTGAAGATCGCTCTCTGCAACAATAAAATCTTTAACGCCGATGGCTTCCCGGATATATTTGGCCGTATGGGGGAGCTTGGCTATGGTTGCCGCCGTTTCCTCATCGTCACATCGCAGCAGTAGTGTACTGGCGAAAGATGTTTTGCCGAACGGCTTGGCCCATTCTGAAATCGCCAATCGGATATGGTCAGGGACCCCGTAAAGCGCATGCGCTTCCAAGAAATTTACCATCTCTTCTGCCGTCCTTCCGTTCTCCAAGGCGCGCCGAACGCTGGTTTTGGACAACTTGTAGATGCTGACCTGGTCGAATGCGGCAGGATCGGACATACAGCACAGCTCCCAACAAACCGCCTCCGGAACGTCCGGGGGCACGAGAATGTCAAAGTCAGGCTGCACCATTATCCTCCCGTCTTCCTCCAGGCTTTCCTGCAGCGCCTTGTCGGGATGTAGAGGATTCACTCGCCAGCGGTAAAATGTATTTCCGCTCAGCTGCATACCTTTCTCCAGCCAGCCTAATGCAGCCAGCGGATCCAGCCACTCCTTTTGAAGCCGGCTAATCCGTTGTTCGCTCTTCTCCTCGTCATCCGAGTTCGGAAGCAGCCTTTCCTTTTCAAGCCAGGTCAACAGCCCGTTTAAAGGTACCCATTCCTCGGAATCGGTCCTTTCGAGAACTGAAACTGCATGCTGCAGCCAGGCTTCCGTTGGCAGCGTCAACCGCTTCCAAATGCCGTACAATAGATGGTGTTGTTCGCTTACGGACCGATCCAGCCAACTTTTGAGCGCTCTGGATTGAATCTTCAGCGTTTCTCCGTCCGGTGCGACCAGTTGGAGACGCAGCAGTATATCGAGCATCACCGCCGTTTTCAAAGGATAAGTGTCGGCATAAGCATATTTTATCGGCGTTCCTTGCAGCAGCGTTTCGTTTAGTGGAATCAGCTCGCCCCATTTTTGCAGTTGCTTTTTGTGCAGTATTCCGTTTTGGGTCAACTTCAGCCCCTGCTGCGCGGCAAAAACGAGCGTTTGAAATAAACCCCTGCGGATATCCGCCTTAACAACCTCAAACGGTTCGATACCTGTGAGGACGACGGAATCCGGAGGCGATACGTTTGCATCAGGAAACAAGATTTTCTGCCACAATCCAAAGCCGTTCTCCGGCAGCAGGTAGACTGGCTCTCCCCAGGTTTTGCGAAATGAGAAGATGAGACCTTTGCGGAGCAGTCCGGCCAATCCGGCTTTGATCTCGGCTCCAGATATTAATCCTCCCGCCGACTTCTCCAACTTGGCATCGTCAAAAGGCTCGCAGCCGATTCCCCGCACAATCGACTCAAGCACGATTCTTTCGTCTGACCTCATCCGATTATAGACGGTTTCCATCACTACAGGATCAATCCATAAGTCTTCTAGTGAATCCCCTTGTCCAAGCCACGGAGCATACACCGTCTCTGCCTGCAGCCGGCTCCGTAATTCCCGGGGCATTCGGGCGCAGATTTCCGAATAGTTCATCTCAAGATCGCCTCCTTAGAGTGATCCGCCCGATCAATATGGTACTTGTAGCCTTGCTCGATAAGAAATAACTGTCGATTCAGCGCAAACTCCTGCTCTTTTGTATCCTCACTGACAAGGGTGTAGAAATAAGCCTTGTTGTCACCCGTTTTGGGGCGCAAAATGCGTCCGAGGCGCTGAGCCTCCTCCTGGCGTGAACCAAAGCTGCCCGATATTTGAATGGCTACTGTGGCGTCCGGTAAATCAACGGCAAAATTGGCTACCTTGGAAACGATCAATGCCTTCCGCTCACCGCTCCGGAAGGCACTGTACAACTCTTCCCTCTTATCGTGAGTCATCTTTCCGCTGATCAAGGGAATGCCTGTACGCCGGGCCAGCTCATGAAGCTGCTCCAAATATTGGCCTATAACTAATATTTGCTCGCCCTCATGCTTATGCAGCAGCCCCTCCACTACCGCTGACTTGGCCGAATTAACGCTCGCGCATCTCATTTTCAGTCTTGCGTCCGCCCTCCTGTAGACATCCATTTCCGCTGAAGGCATGGGCACCCGCCGCTCGATACATTCTACAGAAGCGATCCACCCCTGCAGCTCCAGATCCTTCCAAGGCATTTCGTATCTTTTGGGACCGACCAAGGAAAACACATCTTCTTCCCGGCCGTCCTCACGGATTAGCGTGGCCGTTAAACCTAAACGACGGGTCGCTTGAATATCCGCGGTCACCCGAAATACGGGCGCAGGCAGCAGATGGACCTCATCATATACGATAAGCCCCCAGTCCCGTTTATTGAACAAGTCCATATGGACAAATAAATCATCCTTCGATTTGCGATAGGTCAATATTTGATATGTTGCGATCGTGATCGGCCGAACTTCTTTTTGCTGCCCGGTATATTCTCCTACCATATCTTCAGTAATATCGGTTTTCTCCAGAATCTCTCTCTTCCATTGCCGTACGGACGTGCTGTTCGTCGTCAAAATGAGGGTAGCGCAGCTAAGCCACCCCATAGCGGCGATACCGATAACGGTCTTTCCTGCGCCACACGGCAGCACCAACACACCACTCCCGCCATGTGCGCTTCCCTCCCGGTAGAATGACTCCACCGCGGACGCCTGGTAATCCCGCAGTTCAAAGCCAGGCTCTCCGTTTGTTCCCGTCCGCATTCGGATGGGTAGCCGTTCACCTTGGCTATAACCTGCCAAATCCTCTACTGGAAACCCCATCTTGACCAGCTCCTGCTTCAATAGACCGCGGTAGAGCGAGGAAAAACGCAGTGTCCTTGAATCGACCTGACACAGCCCGTATGAACGCAGCGATTTATAAGATACCATCTCTTTGATGACATCGACATCGTCAGAGATCAGGAGCAGATCTTCTCCGAGACGCTCCATACGAACGAGGCCGTAACGCTGTACAAATCGGCGAATGTCTTGCTTTACGGACGCAGGAACACCGAATTTTGACCACTGCTCCAAAAATTCCATAATTTCTTCCGCCGTCATGTCCGCTGCCGCCGCATTCCATAACGACAGTGAGGACATCCGATACGTATGCAGGTTTTCCGGCGATTTGACAAGATCGGCGAATCTAGCCAAGCCCTTCCGAACCTCATCGAACGCAGGGTGGCGAGACTCCAGTAAAATACAAAAATCGCTTTGTACAACAAGCGGCCGGTCTTTATGAAATGGCATGCGGATCCCTCCAAACTTTGACAGATAGAGTTAGTATGCCGGATTGGCATCGGATTTAAACATGCCGCAGCAACTAAAGCAAGCAGCGGAGAAAAAAGAGAGGTGAGCTGCCAAAAAAAACGAAGATGAAGGAAGGGACTAATCCATTTCTTCATCTTCGTTAGCGGGCAAGCGTGCATTCTTTAATCGGATTGACCGCAGAGTCCCTTATAAGAAGCATTAAACTCTGGCTCAGAGATACGCAATCGCATCAACTTGCCGCCTTTAACATATTGCTCATACGTAAACAAAACAAATATAAAAAAACGTTCTCCCGAAGGCTATCGGAAGAACGCAAATCATAATTAGTGAAAAGTTTGCTGATTATGCTGCTGGCTGTGTTCGGAAATTTGGCTCAGAGCCGAACCTGCTTCGTCTTCAAAATTGCTGCGGATTGCCAAGTCTCCGATAGAGACGATCCCGACCAAATTGCCGTTCTCGACCACAGGCAGACGGCGAATTTGTTCAGTCGCCATGATTTTTGCCGCTTCATCCACTGTCGTTTCCGGAGTTACGGATACGACTTTGTCGCTCATCACTTCTTTAATCGCGGAAGAACCTTCCCTCTTCTCGGCCAGGCCACGAACAACGATGTCCCGGTCGGTCAGCACACCGATTAGCTTCTTGCCATCAACGACCGGAATAAAGCCCGTATCTTCCTGCTTCATCTTCACCGCTGCTTCATATACGTTATCCTTCAGCGTTACTGTAGAGCAGTCGGTTGTCATGATCTCACGAAGTGTTCTCATATTCAAGGGAAACCCCTCCTGAAAGGAACTGACAGCCTGAACATAGCGCCTGTAAGGGCCGCCCCAAGCTGCTGCAGGATTAGAGTTTCCCTTTTTCCCGCTTCCCATTCGCCGGTTAGCTGTCACCTATCGAGAATGCTCTGTCATATAATCCTCTGCCATAGCTATGAAAAGCTTAGCTGCATGGGTCATGGCCGTCTCGTCAATATCGAAACGGGGATGATGATGCGGGTGAACGATGCCGCGGTCCGGATTACCCGCACCAACAAACATGAAGCAGCCTGGCACCTGCTGCAGATAATAAGCGTAGTCTTCACCCGCCATGACCAGTGGAGCCTTCTTTCCGCCAGTCGCCCCCAATGCAGCCTCGGCTGCACGGAAAAAGCGCTTTTCTTCTTCCTCGTGATTAACAACGGGAGGATAACCAAGCCTGTAGTCTATCGAAAAATCGGCTCCGTGCATGAGGCAGGTTTGTCGGACAATGTTTTCCAAACGCGCCTTCACGTCCATTCGTAATAAAGCATTAAACGTGCGTACCGTTCCCTTCAATACGGCAGTTTCAGCAATCACGTTAAAGCTGGAACCGCTGTGGATTGATCCTACGGAAACAACGCAAGGCTCCGTAGGATCGGTGCTGCGGCTCACAATCGACTGCAAATTGACTACCAGTTGGGATGCCACTAAGATGCTGTCCACCGTTTCGTGGGGTAGACCTCCATGTCCGCCTTTGCCCTTAATCTCTATCACGAACTCATCGGCTGCCGCCATCATGGGACCTGCTTTGCAATACGCGGCCCCTACCTCGAACGGCGTCCAAAGATGTACGCCATAGATAACGTCCACCCCTTTGAGTGCGCCGTCTTTTATCATGCCGAGCGCTCCTCCGGGGGTGACTTCCTCTGCGGGCTGGAACAAAAATACGATGTTCCCGCGAAGCTGATCCTTGTGCTTGCTAAGCGTCTTGGCTACACCGAGCAATGCAGCCGTATGGGCATCATGGCCGCAAGCATGCATCACTCCCTGCACGCTCGAGGAATACTCGCAATCTTTCAAGTCTTGAATGGGAAGGGCATCGATATCTGCCCGCAGTGCGACCGTAGGTCCGGCTTCTCCACCTCGCAATCTGGCTTCCACACCGTGTCCGCCTACCCCCGTTCGCACCTCAAGCCCCCACTCCCGGAGCAGTCCTGCAATGAAGGCAGCGGTTTCCGATTCTTGAAATGACAGCTCCGGATGCCGGTGCAGATATCTGCGCCAAGCGATCATCTCAGAAACTACCGCATCCAACGTATCATTTATCGTTATCATCGTATCCTCTCCCCTCTCTGCATTATCTTATTAACGTGGCCCTCTATTCTCAGTATTATTTTATCAAATCTCATGAATGGTTTCATCCATGTGTCACAAGAAATTCAAACTTTACCATATCGATTTGGGGGTCAAATGCATTAGGCTTGCACAAGTAAGGGAAACATACTATCATAAATAGAGGATAATTAGCTGAGTTGTACATATATTTAGGAGGGTTTGCAGTGATTATTGAGAACAGTGGATTAAAAGGCTTAAAAAGTGATCTCGCTCATTTGGACGATTCTATGGATAAGCTCGGTTTCGTGCGCTGGCAGTGGGAATATTACCGTGCTACCTACGACCTTAAGCTAGAAGATAAAGCAACCCAAAGCGAATATTTCCTGCGCGTCAATACACGGGTTGAATCCGGCAAGCTGGAATCCCCTTATGCGATTCTTTATATCGAAGAAATCTATATTGGCAGAGCGACTTTCCCGCATGGTTTGGACTATCAATCGCCTATTCCCGACGCCATCATGAAAGCGGCCAACGGTAAATTGGCGGAGTTGAAAGTAAAGTTGTCCCAATAATCGTGGAACAGAGCCTATGACTCCACCGCGACGAGGAACGCCCGATTTTCTGCTGCTTTTCTTGACGTTTTCGCTTGTGTGTTTCGGTTTGGCATTTGTATTCAGCGCCGGCATGGCATACCGGTCAAGCGAGCCATGGTACTTAGCCATTCGCCAGGCATTTGCCATCGGCCTTGGAACGGTCGCCATGTTCTTTTGCATGAATGTGGACTACCGCAAGTTTCAAAAATGGATTGTCCCATTTATGGCTGCAACCGTCTTCCTACTGCTGCTGGTGCCAATCATCGCACCGGAAAGAAACGGTGCGCAGAGCTGGATTTATATCGGCGGCTTCGGGCTTCAGCCAACCGAATTCGCCAAATTGGCGGTCATTATGTATTTGGCAGCCATTATCAGCAAAAAAGGGGATCGAATCCGCGATTTCAAACGAGGATTATTTCCTCCCTTGGTCGTAGTAGGCTTCATCTGCTCGCTCATCATGCTGCAGCCGGATTTAGGCTCAACCATGATTCTCATGCTGTCTGCCATGCTTGTCATCATCGTAGGCGGAGCCAATCTGAAGCATATTGCTTATCTGGGCGGCGCTGCTGCGGGAGTACTGTCCATCATTATTTCCATATATTTTCTGAAGACTGATGGCGATAGCTACCGAATTGCCAGATTTACCGCCTTTCTAGATCCTTGGTCGGATCCGCTCGACACAGGGCATCAGCTTATTCAATCGCTTTATGCCTTCGGTCACGGCGGTCTGACAGGCGCTGGTTTTGGACAAAGCATACAGAAGCTGCATTATTTACCTGAGGCGCACAATGATTTCATTTTTTCCATTATCGGTGAAGAGCTTGGTTTTATCGGTACTTCTATCTTCTTATTTATTTACTTGGCATTTTTGCTGAGAGGTCTTATCGTTGCTCTTCGATGTAAGGAAACCTTCGGTACTCTAGTGGGTGTGGGGATCGTGGGTATGATAGGCGTTCAGGCGTTTATTAATATCGGAGGGGTAACCAATACGATTCCGATGACAGGGGTTACGCTCCCGCTTATCAGCTATGGCGGAACTTCCATGCTTGTGACGTTGATAAGCCTTGGCATTCTGCTAAGTATTTCAAGAGAGCACAATAAACCGGACAAAGAACGTGAAGTAAAAAAGAGAGCCTGAGGACAGGCTCTCTTTTTTATGTTATTTAACTCGATGCTGCGGATCCTCAATACTAGCAGGTACCTCTTCTTCGCGAAACGCAACACCTTCTACCTTAATATTAACCTCTACGACAGATAAACCCGTCATATTCTCCACCGCATCGCGAACGTTCTCCTGCAAATCGCGGCAAACTTCTTGAATTCTGCTTCCATAATTGACAATCACACGCAGATCGATCGCCGCTTCCACTTGACCCACTTCTACCGAAACGCCCTTTTGTACGTTCTTCCCGCTCAAGCGCTTGGCTAATCCTTCCGAAATACCTCCCGACATGGCGGCGATCCCCGGAGTTTCAAGTGCAGCCAATCCTGCAATCGTTGCCACTACGTCATCTGAAATACGGATAAGACCTGTTTGAATGTCTTCGCTCATGAGGATCACTCCTTCAAGGATTCTAGCTCTATTGTAATAACTTCCAGCACGGAAAGCAACTGCATCGCATGAGAAAGCTTATACCCGCAATAAACCAAGGTCGAGCGCTCAGTATATCTATATGGCTTTAACCATGCCTCCGTCGATGTAGAAGACAGAACCGGTCATGTAGCTGTTTCGCGGCGACAGCAGGTATGTTGCCATTGATGCAAGCTCCTCCGGCTCGCCGTAGCGGCCCAGGGGAATGTCCTTAGTCATGCTCTCCCGCACTTCTTCCACTGCCTTCCCTTCCAAGGAAGCATTGATGGAATCCAGTTCAATGAGCCGGTCGGTCATAATTCGTCCCGGGCACACCGTATTCAACAGGATACCATCCGGTCCCCACTCGATGGATAGCGTCTTCATTAACCCGAGAATTCCCGTGCGCAGCGTATTAGATAATACGAGCCCGGGGATCGGCACCTTCACAGACGATGAAGCAATCGTTACGACCCTTCCCCCTTGATCCTTCATCAATGGATAGAATCCTTTTGTTAAACGGACAACGCTCATCAAATTCAACTGAAAAGCATGAAGCCAAGCCTCTTCGTCCAGTGACAAAAAGCTGCCGCTAGGCGGACCGCCTGCGTTGCACACCAGCGCATCCACATGACCGAAACGATCTGACGCCTGCTGTACAAGCCATGAGATTTGTTCGGGGCTGCTCAAATCTACACCCATCCCCGCCACTTCTACGCCGTACTTCTGCCCAAGCTGTGCAGCGACATCACACACCGCCTGCTCATCCCGGCTGCATAGAAGCAAGCTTGCGCCTTCTGCCGCCAACTGCTCCGCCACGGCCCGTCCCAGCCCTTTGCTGGAAGCGGTAACAACGGCGTTTTTTCCTTTCAATCGCAAATCCATTCGAATACTCTCCTTCTTGTCTGTGATGGGATATTCAAGAATAGGTTTTGATCCATTCAGGTATACTTTACCACATGAGGTGAAAATGATGAAACGCCACATCTTTACGATTTGTCTGATTTTGAGCTTTGTGCTCAGCGCGGTGGCACATTATATAGGTGATCCTGCCTTCAACCCCACGCTGCAATTTTTCATTTCGGCTGTGGCCATTATATTTGTCGCCGGTTTTCTCGGCAAAGCTACTGAAAGCGTGGCCCAATACGCAGGAGAACGGTTTGGCGGATTTCTAAACGCTACCTTCGGCAACGCCGCAGAGCTGATTATCGCCATATTCCTGGTGAAGGACGGAATGTTCAATATCGTCAAGGCGAGCATCACCGGCTCGATCATCGGGAATATGCTGCTCGTGCTTGGATTCAGCGCACTGCTCGGCGGGTTGAAATACAAGGAACAGCAGTTTAATGTGAAGCTCGCCGGTCACAACGCGTCGCTGATGCTGCTCGCGGTCATTGCTTTATTTATTCCGGCCGTATTCGCGCGAAGCCTGACGACAGAAGAGACGGAAACCTTTAGTATCATCGTTTCTGTTATCCTGATCATCGCCTATTTGTTGTGGCTGCTTTTCTCCATGATTACGCACAAAAATGAACTGTCGGACAAAGTTCTTGAGCATGGAGAGGCCGCTTGGTCCAAGAGGACTTCCATTCTGTTTCTAATGCTGGCCACGACGATGGTCGCTTTTGAGAGCGAATGGCTGGTCTCCACACTGGAGCCTTTCAGCCATCAATTTGGCTTGTCCGAGCTATTCGTCGGTGCCTTCCTGATTGCCATCGTCGGTAATGCGGCCGAGCACAGCGCAGCGATTATTATGGCCCGGAAGAATAAAATGGGCGCCGCCGTGGAAATCGCGATCGGAAGCAGCCTCCAAATCTCCCTATTCGTGGCTCCAGTGCTTGTCCTGCTCTCACTTGTGTTCGGTAATCCCATGAACATTGTGTTTACTTCCTATGAGCTTGTGGCGATCGGGGTGGCTGCGTTCATTGCCAAGTCCATCTCAAGGGATGGCAGCACCACTTGGTATGAAGGCGTCCTGCTGCTCGTCGTTTACCTGATCCTTGGCATTGCTTTTTTCCTGGTATAAACACCGCATATACAAACAAAGAGTAACCTTCGAGAGAAGGTTACTCTTTGTTTTGGCTCAACGCTTCATAAAGCTCGGCCAAATTGCGTTCAAGCTTCACCAGGATAAGCTTACCGGCCGCTTCACCTATCAGCTCGGCACGAATAGCAAAGTCGATCTCCCTTGACAGCCCGTAAATTTGCGTATCTAACACCTCTTCATATAGAGGACATTTGCGCGTAGTTAAGTTTTCCATTTGCACTTCAATCAGCTTCTCAATCTTGTCCGCATCCTCCTGAAGCAGATTCAGCGCTTTCTGCGACAAGCTGAGCATCACATCCGACGACATGAAGCTTCCCCCCTGTATTACGCCATGAAGCGAAACTCGGCCCACGATTCCCAAATTCGTTTCGCCCTCCCGGTTCTCCCGAAATGACGTGAATGAAAACATTCACGCTCCAATAATTTAATTTTAGTCGAAAATGCCGGAATACACAAGTCATCGACTAAGAAAAGGCACTTCCGCCGTGCGAAAATGCCTCTCCTTGAATTCGTATCGTTTTTCGTTATTCCTGAATGCTCTTGATCGTCAGCCCATGCTTCTCAAACACTTCAGCCATGGCTTTCTTCGCTTCATCCGCATCCGGACCGTGGACGTGGAGGTCGTATTTGCCGGATGTGAGCAGTGTAGTGAATAAGCCAAGAATGCTCTTCACGTCAATATACTTATTGTCATACTGTAAGACAATCGAAGATCTGAATTTATTTGCCGTTTGGGAAATCTCCACGATTGCCGCGTTGTTTGCGTTAGGCATAACTATCCCTCCAAGAAATATTGCATTGTTTTAGCTTATGATACATGGGAAGAGAATAACATGCAACAACATTTTCACACTCGATTATTTTAATTTATCGGGGTTTAAGCCCAGCAGTTCCGGGACTACAAAACGTCCGTCCTTGCGGATCAAACGCTCGTCAAAGTAGACTTCCCCTCCCCCATATTCAGGCCGTTGAATGAGTACCAGATCCCAGTGAACAGAGGAACGGTTCCCGTTATCCGCCTGCTCGTACGCTTGCCCGGGCGTGAAATGAAGACTCCCGTCGATCTTCTCGTCAAACAAAGTATCCTTCATGGGATGTAAAATATAAGGGTTAAATCCCAAACTGAATTCCCCGATGTATCGGGCACCTTCGTCCGTATCCAGCACTTCCAAAAGACGCTTCGTATCATTCGCCGATGCTTCCACGATTTTTCCGTGCTCGAACCGGAATGTAATATTTTCGAACGTTACGCCTGAATAGACGGAAGGGGTATTGTAGGCAATAACGCCATTCACCGAGTCGCGTACCGGAGCTGTATACAACTCGCCATCCGGGATGTTCCGGCGCCCGCAGCATTTGACCGATCCAATGCCATGAATCGAGAAAGAAATATCCGTAGCGCCCGGACCTACAATACGAACCAGGTCAGTTCGGTTCATCAGCTCCTGCAGCGGATCCATAGCAGCAGCCATTCGGGAGTAATCCAAATTGCAAACGTCAAAATAAAAATCTTCAAACGCATCTGTGCTCATGCTGGCCAATTGGGCCATCGAAGCGTTCGGATAACGCAGCACCACCCAACGCGTCCGCTTTACACGCTGCTCCAAATGAACTTTTTTACGATAGATCTGATTGTACAGCTTCATTTTCCTGTCAGGTACATCGGAAAGCTCGTTAACATTCTCTCCCGAACGAATGGCTACATAGCAGTTCATATCCTTCATTCGCTGCAGGTCCATATGGGCCCAGTGCTCCATTTGCTCTTCCGTAGCTGAACGCAGCACAGCCGCGCGAACGCTGTTATCTACCAGCTCAACATACGGATAGCCACCTCTGGCATGCACTTCCTCCACCAAGCATTTGACGATCTCCCGCTCGGAACCGATCATTTCGATCAGCACCCTCTCCCCCGCCTGGACATCCAAGGAATAGCTTACGATACTTCTGGCTAACTGCTGCAGTCGCGGATCGCGCATGAACCTCTCTCCTTTTCAACGGGTCTCTTTCTCCCCCGTTTATCATCCACTGCCGACAAGTGATGACCTTTCCAATTTGGCCATGCTCCAACCTTCTTCTAAAAGCTTTCCCCATTGTACCAAAAAAAGAAAGGATTCTCGAACCGGATTGTGACTTGACACAACCCTGTATTATCTTATAAAATTAGAAGTCGAGAATAAGTATGTTTCTTCGGGTTTTACCCCAGCATGCTTATCGTGGAAGTTTGTGTCACCCTCTGTTAGATTTTGTTGCCGACGGGACCGCGGCTGGGTATTTCCCTTCGGATGCCACCATGGCATGGAAACAAAGTCGGGCACACGCTTCACCCGTTATTAAACCTAACCTAATTTTAATTACAAAGGAGCACTCTAATCCATGTCACGTTACACTGGTCCTAAATTTAAGTTAAGCCGCCGCCTCGGCATCTCCTTGAGCGGTACCGGCAAAGAATTGAAACGCCCTTTCCCTCCAGGACAACACGGTCCGGGACAACGCAAGAAGCTGTCCGGCTACGGTGTACAATTGCAAGAGAAACAAAAGCTGCGTCACATGTACGGTTTGAACGAGAAGCAATTCCGCAACCTGTTTGACAAAGCAACGAAGATGCAAGGGATCTCCGGTGAAAACTTCATGATCCTGCTTGAGAGCCGTTTGGACAACCTCGTATACCGCCTTGGCCTGTCCAACTCCCGTGCGGGTGCCCGTCAGCTCGTTTCACACGGTCACGTTATTGTAAACGGCAAGAAAGTAGACATCGCTTCTTACCTCGTGACTCCTGGCGACGTCATCGGTCTTCGTGAAAGAAGCCGTAACCTGTCTGCTGTTAAAGAAGCTTTGGCTAACCGCAACTACCTGCCGGCTTACCTTGAGTACAACGAAGGCGCAGTAGAAGGTAAATTTGTTCGCCTGCCTGAGCGTTCCGAGCTTGCTCAAGAAATCGATGAGAAGCAAATCGTCGAATTCTACAGCCGTTAATCTTGAGAATAAAACAAAAACCTTGGTTCTTTTTTACAAAGAACCAAGGTTTTTTTGTTCTATCCGAGCTTGATTCTGGCGAATTTACGCTTCCCGACCTGTACGATTTCTCCGCCCTCAGGCGTCAGCTCCTCATTCGGATCCTCGATTTTGTGTTCATTCACCTTCACGCCGCCCTGCTGTACACTCCGTCTAGCTTCGCTGTTTGAGCCCTGCAGTCCGAGCGTAACAAGCAGCTTGGAGATGCGGATCTTTCCGTCCTCGAGCGCATCCGCTGGGAGGAGCACCTCTTCGATATCGTCCGGTAATGCCCGCTGCTGAAATACGGTGACAAAATGCTGTTGTGCATCATTAGCCGTCTGCTCTCCATGATACATCCGGACAAGCGTATGAGCCAGGCGCATCTTGGCATCGCGCGGATGTACAGTTCCCTGTGTTATGCCATCACGCAGCTTCAGCAGCTCATCATTCGAAATATCTGTAGCCAACTCATAATATTTGAGCATTAGCTCGTCCGGGACAGACATCGCTTTCCCGTAAATTTCGTTCGGCTCTTCATCGATTCCGATATAATTGCCGAGACTCTTACTCATTTTCTGTACACCGTCAAGTCCTTCAAGAAGCGGGTTCATAATGGCAACTTGCGTTGGAACGCCATATTCCTTCTGCAGCGTTCGGCCCATCAGCAAATTGAATTTCTGGTCGGTTCCGCCGAGCTCGATATCGCTTTTTAACGCAACCGAGTCATACCCTTGCATGAGCGGATAAAAGAACTCATGGATGTGAATCGGCAGACCTCCAGCATACCGTTTGGAGAAATCGTCCCGCTCAAGCATCCGCGCCACAGTCACCTTGGCAGAAAGCTGAACGACATCAGCAAAATGAAGCGGTCCAAGCCATTCCGAGTTATAGAACAGCTGTGTTTTTTGCGGATCGAGAATTTTATAAATTTGCTTTTGGTATGTTAATGCGTTCCGCTTTACGTCTTCTTCCGTCAGCTGCTTCCGCGTCTCCGACTTTCCAGTGGGATCCCCGATGCGGCCTGTAAAATCACCGATAATAAGCTGGACCTGATGTCCGAGCTCTTGAAATTGGCGAAGCTTATGCAGTACCACCGTATGCCCCACGTGAATATCCGGAGCCGAGGGATCCAGACCGAGCTTAACCTTAAGCGGTTTGCCTGTTACTACGGAATCGATCACCTTCTGCTTCAATTCGTCCTCCGGCACGATCTCTACAACGCCGCGCCGGATCGTTTCCAGCTGGCGATTCACCTCTTGCTGCTGTTCCGAAGTCAATTGTTCCCATTTTACCATTAGCTTTATTCCTCCCAGATTGTGAAAATACAAAAAAACCTACTCATCCTCAAGGGACGAGTAGGTTTAGCTCGCGGTACCACCCTAATTAAAGCCTAACAGACGAAACCATGTATTACGCAAATCCGCAGCACCAGGTATACTGTCTATCATAGCTTTCACTTCAAGGGATAACGGGCGCGGCCCGATCAGAAGCTACCAGCCTTCCGCCGTATAACGGCGAGCAAGCGTTCCCTTCCACTGCTCCGGACGGTAATTCAGCTTAAGGTCAAGTACCGGTTCACACCTTCCACCGGCTCTCTGAAATCTTGGGTCCTTATCCTACTGGATGTCCTTCAACGCATTTGACTGTGATGTAATTAAACCTAGTTATACCACACGGCCGCAAACGGTGTCAAACCCCTCAATACATAACCTTGAATAAGCCAAATGTCATGGAACAGTCACTCTTAAAGAGGCCTTACTTCGATGCCCAACTTGACTCGTTATGCTATACTATTTAAGTAATGTTTTCCAATCGGGAGGAAACCGCAGTTATGGAGAAAGAAAAACAACCTGAAAACTATAAAGAAATTCTATTATCTATTGGAAAATACACGCTGCTCTCATTCAAATGGATCTTCATTGTTGGAATCATCGCCGGATTTCTCGGCGGAGGTGCAGCTTTCGGTTACGTATCGGCCTTAGTCAAGGACGATCCCGTGCGCGCCAAGGAATCCATGCTGGCCCAGATGCAAGACGATGCGTTGACCGGGTTCGTCTATTTCCGCGATGATACGGTTGTTGGTCAAATCCGTACCGAGGAAGACCGCAGAATGGCCAACTTGAACGAAATCCCGCAGCTTGTGATTGATGCCGTTTTCGCCATTGAAGATAACCACTTTTATGAACACAATGGAATTGACATGAAAGGAACGATGCGTGCGGTCGCCCAAAAGCTTCTGAATGAAGACATCCAAACCGGGGGCAGTACCATTACCCAACAGCTGGCAAGACGTGTCTACCTTTCTCTGGAGAAAGCCGATAGCCGGAAGGCGAAGGAAATTTTGCTTGCGATGCGGATGGAACGCGTGATGTCTAAGGACGAAATTCTTCTTGCTTATTTGAACAAAATCCCGTACGGCAATGGCTCATCCGGTTACAATTTATATGGAATTAAGGCCGCTGCCAAAGGGATTTTCAATATTGAAGACTTGAATCAGCTGAATGTTGCCCAAGCTGCTTATTTGGCCGGTCTCCCCCAACAGCCGAGCAATTATTCCACCTTCAACAGCAGCGGAGTATTTGACAGTGCCGCCTTCAAACGTGCGGTACAGCGCCAGCAGCTGGTGCTTCGTCGGATGCTGGAGGAAGGAAAGATCAACGAGCAGCAGTACCAGGAAGCGCTGCAATTTGATCTGAAGGGATCGCTCGCCGAGCGGGTGAAGAAAGCTTACTCCACCTACCCTTATTTAATGATGGAAGTAGAGAAGGAAGCCGCCAAAGCACTGCTGAAAGCGGAGCATCCGGATTTGAACCCGCGGGAAAGTCCTGAAGAATATAACGAAGAACTCAAAAATATCCAAGTGCAGCTTAGCCGCGGCGGATATCATATTTATACGACGATCGACAAAGAGATTTACGACTCGATGCGCACCATCGCACAGGATCCGAAAAACTTCTCGCCTGATGATAAGGTCAAGGGAATGGAACAAATCGGAGCTGTCATGATGGAAAGTAAGACAGGTGCGATTCTTGGGATGATGGAAGGACGTGACTTCTTTCAAGAGCAGCTAAATCACGCCACCCAAGCGTACCGTCAGCCGGGGTCTACCATGAAACCGATCGCCGCATTTTTGCCCGCCATGGAAAAAGGCCTTCAACCCGCATCGGTCATCGATGACTCTCCGGTCATCCTAAGGGATGGAACACGCGGCTATCACATCCCGGAAAACTGGGACAACAAATATCGTGGGCTGATTACCGCCAGAAGAGCTTTAGACCAATCGTACAACATTCCGGCGATCAAACTGTTTCTTGATGTCGTCGGTATTAAGGAAGCTTGGGAATTTGCCGGCAAGATGGGCATTAAATCGATCACGGAGGCCGATTATGTTGCCCAAACCGGTGTCATCGGCGGCTTAAGGTACGGTGTAACGGTAAAGGAATTAACTAACGCGTATGCGACGATCGGCAATAATGGTGTCTATAACGAAACCTATATGATCAGAAAAATTACGGACTCGAACGGTAAAGCCGTCTTCGAACACGAGCTTAACCCGACCACCGCCTTTTCCGAGCAGACAGCCTATTTAATGACGGATATGATGCGCACCGTTATTACTTCAGGTACGGCTACCGACCTGATGAAGAAATTCAAGCATTATCGCCAAATCCCGATCGTCGGCAAAACAGGTTCCACTCAGGATGACGCAGATGCCTGGTTTATGGGATACACGCCTGATATTACTTTGGGTGTGTGGGCCGGTTACGAGCTGCCGATCCATAAGCTCAGCAAACAGACCGGCGGGACAAACCGAGCCAAAAATATTTGGGCCACAACCATGGATATCGCAATCGACAAGCGTCCTGAGCTGTTCCCTACCAAAGAGTTCAAGCGTCCCGACAATATTGTGCAAATGACAGTATCCAGCTTATCAGGTAAACTTCCTAGCGAAGCGACGACGAAAGCCGGTAAACAAGTAACAGACTTGTTTAACAAGAAATTCCTGCCAACCGAAGAAGACAATGTTCTGGTCAGGCTGCCCATTATTTCTTACAAGGGAATTAATTATATCGCTCAAGCGGAAACCCCGGCTGATTTCGTTCAGGAGAGATTGGTCATACGGCGAGAAAAACCGCTTAACGAGCTGTTTACAGAGCTTGAGAGCGTCATTAGCAAGCTCCCGGCGAACCGCAAAAGAAGCCTAAGCTTCTATCGTCCGGCCGACTATGTTACGGACGCGCCGTCGAAAAACGATCCTCGGAAAGATGACGGGAACCCTCCTGCCGTACCGACGACCGTTGTATCTACCCGTTCGGGAGATACCAACGTCATCACGTTCCAAGCCAGCGGCAGTGCGGATACCGTAGGCTATCGTCTCTATCGTTCGGCTAACGGTAATACGTTCCAACGGGCAAATGGAAAAGTCATTATCGCAGGAGAAGAAACGAAGTTTACAGACACGGTATCTGGAGGAGGCATATACGGGTATTACGTCACTGCGGTAGACGTAGCGGGTAAGGAATCCGCGCCGAGCCAAGCGGCTTATACAGACGGGTCGCTAGGTCAGCTGCTCACACCTCCGAACGAGGAAGATCAATCGCTGACCATTCCCAGAGCAGGTCAAGGCGTATCAGGGCTCCCGAATGATTCGGGAGCAGGTTCGGATCCCGCGAACACAGAACACCCCAAACAGGCCCCCTCCACTCCAACGGGTTTGAGTGTAAAGTCCAGCGGCGGCGGAATCGAGATGAAATGGAAAGCGAACCCCGGTAAAGATCAAGTGAAACAATATACCGTTTATTACAGCGACAAGGAAGACGGAAGCTATTCGAAGATCGGAAGCGTAACCGGAGCTACGGAATTCCGCTATTACGCGGTTTCGTATGATGGATATTATCGGATTTCAGCGTCGAACAATGCAGGGGAATCCAAACAATCCGCACCAGTAAGATACAAAAAATAATGGTTTGATCAACAACGAATAAACCCGGTCACAGTTGACCGGGTTTATTCGTTGTTGCATGGTTATTAATCTTCAATCGTAGAGAGGTCGCCTGTCGGCAAATTCAGCTCCCATGCTTTAAGCACGCGGCGCATGATCTTCCCGCTGCGCGTCTTCGGCAGCTTATCCTTGAACTCAATTTCTCGCGGAGCGGCGTGAGCGGACAGCCCAACTTTGACAAACTGTGAAATATCGGCTTTCAATTCGTCAGAAGGAGTATATCCCTCCCGCAGCGCAATGAACGCTTTAATGATTTCACCACGCATTGGATCCGGTTTGCCAATAACGCCAGCTTCGGCTACGGCCGGATGCTCGATCAGCTTGCTTTCCACCTCAAACGGACCTACTCGCTCCCCGGCTGTGTTGATGACATCGTCAATTCGGCCTTGGAACCAGAAGTAACCGTCTTCATCCATATAGGCGGAATCGCCGGAAATATACCATCCGGGAATGCGGTAATACTCCTCGTATTTGGCCGGGTTTTTCCAAATTTTACGCATCATTGACGGCCAAGGCGTCTTCACGGCCAAATTACCCATACGGTAAGGAGGCAGTACGTTGCCCGCATCATCAATAATCGCCGCTTCGACTCCTGGGACTGGTTTGCCCATCGAACCAGGACGGATCGTCATGCAAGGATAGTTGCAGATCAAATGACCTCCGGTTTCAGTCATCCACCACGTATCATGGATTCTCTGGCCATATATCTTCAGACCCCAACGCACGACCTCCGGATTCAATGGCTCCCCGACGCTAAGCACATGGCGGAGCGAGGACAAATCAAACTGCTTCACGGCCTCGTCCCCTGCTCCCATCAGCATGCGGAATGCGGTTGGTGCACTGTACCATACGGAGACTTTGTATTTCTCGATCGTCTTGTACCAGTCCTGGGGACTAAACCTTCCTCCGCGGATTACATTGGTCGCACCATTAAGCCATGGCGCAAAAATACCATAGGATGTCCCAGTAACCCAACCCGGATCGGCGGTACACCAGTAAACATCCTGCTCCTGCAGGTCAAGCACGACCCGGCCGGTGTAATAATGGTGCAGCATCGCATTATGAACATGAAAAACGCCTTTCGGCTTGCCTGTAGAACCCGACGTATAATGTATAAGAAGTCCATCTTCACGGTCAACCCATTCCAGGTCCAGCTCCTCGGAAGCGGAAGCCATTTCTTTATGAAAATCAACTTGGCCCTCGGCAAGCGTAATATCCTGCCCCACCAAAATGATATGCTTTAATTGCGGAAGATTCGCTGCTGGCACCCTCTCAAGCAAAGCAGGCGTCGTAATGATCGCAACGGCTTCACTGTCCTCCAGCCGGTCCTTAACGGCGGTTTCCATGAAAGCTTCAAAAAGCGGCCCCACAACAGCGCCGATCTTGATCGATCCCAGTAATGCGAAGTATAGCTCAGGTGTGCGCGGCATGAAAATAAACACACGCTCGCCCTTCCCTACCCCCAGCTTCCGAAGCACATTTCCAAAGCGATTGGACTGCAGCTTCATATCGAGGTAAGTGTACTTCTCGTCTCTTCGATCATCGCTATAATAAAGCGCGATCTTGTCTCTCCGAGTAGAATCGGCATGGCGGTCAATCGCCTCGTGGGCCATGTTGACTTTTCCGGTATCGGACCAGGTAAACGTTTTTTCGATCGCTTCCCAGTTGAACCCGGCACGCTCTTCTTCATAATTTTTCATGTTAGATGATGTTGATACGGGTGCAATGCTTTCTACATTCGCGTGGTCCACTCCACATACCTCCCAGATCCATCTTACCTATTTAATTAAAACGCTTTCATAGGGATCGATTATTATTATACCACAACCCTTTTTATTCGACCAAATTTTTGTTATGCTAACATTGTGAAAGTTCTGGAAGGGAGTCGATCAACGCAGATGGAGCATATCAAAATAGTTCATTCCCTGGTTATCCCATATCAGAACACTGAGATGATAGTAGAGGGCCCCATTTCTCCCGAACGGCTGCGTACGTACACCCTTCATCCGGATCTAGACGCCTTTCGCCGTCCCAAGGAGCAATCGGAAGCATTAGTTGAAATTTCAGAACTGCCGGAGGGACGGATCATAGCCGCACGAATTTCCGATCAAATCGTAGGCTATGTTACCTTCCATTATCCCGATGAGCTGGAGCGCTGGTCAGAAGGCGGTATGGAGGACCTGATCGAGCTTGGTGCGATTGAAGTCGCTAATGATTATCGTGGCGTAGGCCTTGGGAAAAAGTTGATCCAACTGGCATTCGAAGGCGAGCAATTGGAGAACGTCATCACGTTCACTACAGAATATTATTGGCATTGGGATTTGGAATCAAGCGGGCTCACGGTCTGGCAGTATCGCGATATGATGGAAAAGCTGATGAAAAGCGTCGATATGGTCTGGTATGCCACCGACGATCCGGAAATTTGCTCCCATCCCGCCAACTGTCTGATGGTGCGCATCGGCAAAAACGTACCTCTGTCCTCTGTCGAAAAGTTCGACCGTGTTCGTTTCCGACAGCGGTTTATGTACTGATGGAGGCGCGAGAAGACATGAATGCGAAAGCTTTGTTCATATATGACGAGAATGAGACAGCATATCGTTTCAACGATAATCATCCCTTTAATCAGAAAAGATTGATTCTGACAGTAGATCTGCTGCGACAAGCGGGTGCCCTGGCACCTGAATCCGTTATTACCCCGGGCAAAGCAGAAGAAAACCAGCTTTATCGCGTGCATTCCAAGGAATATGTATCTGCCGTTACCGCGCTAAGTCACCCTGCACCTGAACAGGAATGGCTGCAGCTGGCAGGGAAATACGGGCTGGACACAGAAGATACCCCCTTCTTCCCCGGAATGAACGACATCACGCTAAGCATAGTCGGGGCATCAATCCGGGCCGTGGATGCTGTCATAACCGGCGAAGCAGAGCATGCACTGCATTTGGGCGGTGGACTGCATCACGCCATGCCGAGCAAAGGTGCAGGGTTTTGTGTTTACAACGACGCGGCGATTGCCATTGCGCATGCTAAAAGCGCTTACGGCCTTCGAGTACTATACATCGATACGGACGTGCACCACGGTGATGGCGTGCAATGGAGCTTCTACACGGATCCTTCCGTTTGCACCTTTTCCATCCATGAAACGGGGAAATATTTGTTTCCGGGAACTGGAGCAGTGAATGAACGAGGAGATGAAACCGGTTTCGGAGCTACCATTAATGTACCGATGGAGCCCTATACCGAAGACGCATCGTGGCTGGAATGCTTTGAGGAAGTGCTCGCCAAAGTGGCGGCACAGTTCAAGCCTGATTTAATCGTATCACAGCACGGCTGTGATGCACACGCTTTCGATCCACTCGCTCACATGCACTGCAGTATGGAAATATACCGGGCGATGCCGCGGTTCATCCATCAGCTGGCTCATGAATATTGCGGCGGTCGTTGGGTAGCGCTGGGCGGCGGCGGATATGATATTTGGCGTGTTGTTCCCCGTGCATGGAGCCTGCTTTGGCTTGAAATGAGCGAGCACCCGCTAATCGGGCAGTTGGAGAAGGAGCCAAGATTGGCTCTGCCGCCCTCATGGCTTAATCAATGGCAGCCCTACAGCAGTGAAAAACTTCCCTCCACGTGGCTGGACCATGTAGAAACATGGGAACCCATGCCTCGCCGAAACGAAATTACACTAAAAAATAGACATATCAAAGAGCTCGCCATGATGTATTTGCCTAAATAAATGTGCCGAAAGAAATGATCCTATGATTATCCATTCTGCAAATGAAAAAGCCCGCTGACCTTCAAACCGGTCCATGCGGGCTTTACTATTAAAATTCGATTTTCGATTCGAGGAATGCTTTCAATTCGCTGATCGGCATCCGCGTTTGCTCCATGGTATCGCGGTCACGAACCGTCACCTGTCCATCCTGCTCAGATTCAAAGTCATACGTGATACAGAACGGAGTACCAATTTCGTCGTGGCGGCGGTACCGCTTGCCAATCGAACCGGCTTCATCATAGTCAACCAGAAAGTGCTTGGCCAAATCGGCGAACACTTTATTCGCGCCTTCCGAGAGCTTCTTGGAGAGTGGGAAAATTGCCGCTTTGTAAGGAGCCAGCGCGGGATGCAGGTGCAACACTGTACGGCTGTCTTCTCCTTCCAGCTTCTGCTCCTCGTAAGCGTCGATCAGAAAGGCCAGCGTCACACGGTCAGCGCCCAGCGAAGGCTCGATACAGTAAGGAACGTATCGTTCGTTCGTTTCTTGATCGATATAATGGAAATCCTCACCGGAATGCGTCATATGCTGTTTCAAATCATAATCCGTACGATCTGCGATACCCCAAAGCTCGCCCCATCCGAACGGGAATTTATATTCGATGTCTGTTGTGCCGTTACTGTAATGTGACAGCTCATCCTCCGAGTGATCTCGCAGGCGAATGCTGCCTTCCGTCATACCGAGAGCGAGCAGCCAATCACGGCAGAAGGCGCGCCAGTACTCAAACCACTGCAAATCCTCTCCCGGCTTGCAGAAAAACTCGAGCTCCATCTGTTCGAATTCACGGGTCCGGAATGTAAAATTGCCCGGCGTAATTTCATTTCGGAAGCTCTTACCGATTTGTCCAATACCAAATGGAAGCTTTTTGCGCATCGTACGCTGCACATTCTTAAAGTTAACGAAGATGCCCTGCGCCGTCTCCGGACGCATATACACAACGTTAGCGCTTGATTCAGTAACACCTTGGAACGTCTTGAACATCAGATTGAACTGGCGAATCTCTGTATAATCCATTGCGCCGCAATCCGGACAAACGATCTGGTGTTCGGCTATCAACTTCTCCATATCGGCAAAAGATAATCCGTCCACGATCATCTCGATCCCTTTGGCCGACAAAGCGTTCTCGATCAGCTTGTCTGCGCGGTGACGCACCTTACATTTTTTGCAATCGACCATGGGGTCGTTAAAATTGCCTACATGACCCGAAGCCACCCAAGCTTGAGGATTCATCAAAATGGCTGCGTCCAAACCGACATTGTAGGGCGACTCTTGGATAAACTTTTTCCACCATGCCCGTTTAATGTTGTTTTTGAGCTCCACGCCGAGTGGACCGTAATCCCATGTGTTCGCAAGACCCCCGTAAATCTCGGAGCCTGGAAAAATATAACCTCTGTGCTTCGCCAGAGCGACGATCTGATCCATTGTAACAGAAGACATTGTAGACTACTCTCCTTCTCTATAATAAGCCGCTGCGGCAGTTTATTGCAGCCGCTTCAGTATTTGATCTACGATTCGGTACGAATTCTCCGAAGCCTGTACGGTAAATTCCGCGAAGTTGACATGCGCCGATCCATCGGCTTTATCAGACATGGAGCGGATGACTACAAATGGAATTCCGTTCATGTAGCATGCTTGAGCTACAGCCGCGCCTTCCATCTCCGTGCACGCTCCGCCGAGCTCCGAGTACAACTGTGCTACCGTTTCCCGGCTCGCAATAAACTGATCTCCGGAAAGCACTCGCCCTTCCTTCACCCGTCCGCCGAATAACTCGACGCTGGCTTCTACAGCAAGCGTACGCAAACGCTCGTCTGCAGTAAACAGTGATGTCGCCTCATAAGGTATCGTACCCCTTGGGAAGCCGAGCGCCGTCACGTCCATATCATGCTGCAGGCATTCCGTAGACACGACGATATCCCCCACGTTCAGCTCAGGGTCCACCGCTCCGGCCACTCCCGTAAATACAATGGACTCCACCCCGTATGTATCGATCAGGATTTGCGTAGTTATCGCGGCATTCACTTTGCCCACACCGGATTTGCAAAGCACAATCTGCCGTCCGTGAAACCGTCCTTCGTAGAACACTATGCCCGCTTTCACCGATTCGCTTACCTGATCCATGTGGTTGTGGAAAAGCTCAATCTCTTCCTTCATCGCACCGATAATGCCAATTTTTGAATAGGCCAAACCCAGGTCCTCCTTTACAAAAAGAAGTGGCTCACGTTAGCGTGGAGCCACCGAATTTCTATGGATAATATCATGCGGTAAAGTAACCTGCGTCAGCTCTGAGGCATCTTTCGTTTCCTTATTCATCAGCTTGGTTAAAAGACGCATCGCCACGGCACCGATATCATACATCGGTTGAGCTACTGTCGTCAGCTGCGGCCGTACCATAGAAGCCATCCGGATATTGTCCACACTGATGACAGATATATCTTCAGGCACTTTCAGCCCGCTATCTTGAAGCGCATGAACTGCTCCGATGGCCATTTCGTCCGTTGCCGCAAAAATAGCTGTAGGACGCTCGTCCAGCTCCAAGAAATACTTTGTGACTTCAAGACCGGATTCGTAACGGTAATTGCCGATCCGAACATAATCCTCACTTACCGGAATCCCGGCTTCTTCCATCGCCTTCTTATAGCCATGGTACCGCGCATATCCATTAGTCGGATCCTGCAGGGTACCGGAAATCATGGCGATTTGACGGTGACCGTTCTGCAGCAGTACTTGTACCGCATCGTAAGCCGCCTTCTCATGGTCAATATCGACCGATGGGATGGATTTCTGTTCATCCACCGTCGCGCAAAGCACTACCGGTACCGAAGACGTCTTGAACGCTTGAATGTGCTCGTCCGTAATCGCGCCCCCCATAAAGAGCAGTCCGTCCACCTGCTTCTCCAGAAGCGTGTTAATCACGCGGATTTCCTTATCCTTCTTCTTATCCGCGTTACAAAGAATAATATTGTAGTGATACATATTAGCGATGTCCTCGATGCCTCTGGCAACCTCTGAGAATATCGAATTGGAAATATCGGGAATGACCACGCCGACGGTTGTCGTCTTCTTACTGGCCAAGCCTCTTGCCACCGCGTTAGGTCGATAGCCTAAGCGTTCAATGGCCTCGAAGACCTTCTTCCGTGTTTGCGGCTTCACGTTAGGATTATTGTTGACTACCCGGGAAACGGTCGCCATGGAAACGCCCGCTTCTCTTGCTACATCATAAATTGTCACAGTCACGGCCATTCTCTCCAATGTTTAAAAAGTATAATGCGATCATGTTATTTAGCCTTATCATACGACAAAATGCTTGGTTTCGCAACGAATATAGGCTTAGTCCTATGATAATAGTATCAAATTAAGTCAAAAAAGCCAACTGCGGGGCAGTGGCTTTCAGAAATCGTGTACCGTTATGGAATGTTTGGCAATTTGAGACAACCGCATTCTTACATCATCAACCCAGGGCTCGTCGTTCAGCGACTGGGCAAGAAGCAGCAGATCAAGCAGCTCGTTAATGCGCTCCTGAATAATGGCCTCCACGGGATCGGCCGCCCGTTTCTTCTCGGTCACCTTTACCATCAGATGAGCCACTTCGCTCACTTCTTCAAATTGCAAATGCTGCTTGCCGGGCTTGCTGCCAAGCGTGCCGATCAGTCCGGTCAGCTCCGGCTTAACCCCTGGGAACACTTCGCTGCGGCTGCAAGCTTCACACGAAAAAATAGGGACATTTTCGATTTCAACCTTGTTTTGATAAATGACGGTGCGGAGGCGGATACCCATATGCTCACCGCATTTGCACTGCTTCTGCAACAAAACCACTCCTTTTTGGCGACAACCCAAACCTTTCTCTATGTTCAAATATTCTACCTCCGTTCAGCATTTCCTTCTGAAAGTGAGTTAGTAATATTTAGCACCGGATAGGCGGCTGTACCAACGCCGGACAAACGGAAGATAGAGCAGAAGCATCGCTAACGCGGCACCGATAGCATCATTGCGAAGATCCATCAGATCGGGCGTCCGTCCCGGAACGAACGACTGATGGTATTCGTCCGTCACACCATAAAGTACGCACATGAGTACGACCACAAGCCTAATCCCGAGGCTCAACCGCTTGGGGCGAAGCGCCCATAAATAAGTCCATGCCAAGATAAAGTAGGCTGCGAAATGTCCCCAATTAAAGCCTTCCATCATCGGAACCCAGCGGCGGACGGAGTCCAGCCAGCCGCCCAAATCTTCACCGGTTCGGGAAGATAAATAAAAAATGACCGCCATCCACAGCAGGGAAGGCAGCCATCGAATGAACGAGTTCATTAGGCTTGGCTCCTTGCTTCTCTCTACTTGCCGAAGCTATTACTTGCGGGAATAACTAGCCAAAACGTCGACGAAGGTCTTCGTAAACGCGGGAAGATCCGGCGGTCTACGGCCCGATACGATATGACGGTCAACCACTACCTCTTCGTCAACCCAGATCGCTCCCGCGTTCTCCAAATCGTCCTTAATCCCGGGCGTCGAGGTCATCGTGTAGCCCTTGCATATTTTAGCCGATGCCAGCACCCAACCGGCGTGACATATCTGAGCGATCGGCTTCTCTGCTTCATGGAACTCTCTAGTAAGCCGCAGCACGGATTCATAACGACGTAATTTATCAGGTGCCCAACCTCCCGGGACATACAACCCGATATACTCCTCCGAACGAACTTCATCCAGCGCATGATCCGTCGTAAGCGGAACTCCGTATTTACCATGATACACCGTATTCGATTTGGGTCCGGCGAGATGTACCTCCGCCCCCGCTTCCCTCAGCCGCATCACCGGATACCACATTTCCAAATCTTCAAAATCCTCATCTACAAAAGCAAGCACTCGGTAACCTTTTAATTCCATAATGCATTCTCCTCCTAGGGGTTGATCTATAGTCTCAGGAAACGGCAAGCGGCTTAGAGGCAGCCGCTTGCCGGCCGCGGAGGCTGTGTCTCCTCCGCCAAATCCGTCTCCAAATATCGCCCAAGCACATCCATCACAGCCGAGCTGGACTTACATTTGGACAGCTCGTCCCAAATGCCGACCGCATCGCTGTACCGGCTTTGCAGCAAGCTATTCTTCACCTTCAGGATCGATTGCACTGACATGCTTAATTCTTTTATCCCGAGAGATAGCCAGATCGGAAGGGCACGAATGTCCCCTGCAAGTTCTCCGCATACACTGACATTCGTGCCGAAACGCTTGGCATTATCCACAGTGAGCTTCAGCATGCGGAGCACAGCCGGATGGAAGGGATCGTACAGGTGCGCCACTTGTTCGTTCATCCGGTCTACGGCAAGTACATACTGAACCAAATCATTCGTGCCGATGCTAAAGAAATCCACCTCTTGGGCCAGCAGGTCCGAAATCATGACCGACGCAGGCAATTCGATCATAATGCCTACCTTGATGTCTTCGCTGAAAGAAACATCCGCATTCCTCAGCTCCTGCTTGGCTTCCTCCAGCAGTTCATTTGCCTTATGGAGCTCTTCTAAGCTGGAAATCATCGGATACATGATTTTGACGCTTCCGTAATGGCTGGCTCGCAGAATAGCTCGCAGCTGTGTCTTAAACAAATCCGTCCGGTCCAGCATAATCCGAATCGCACGATAACCTAGTGACGGATTCTCCTCCTCGGGAAGTGCCAAATAATCCAAATGTTTGTCTCCGCCGATATCCAGCGTCCGAATGACGACCGACTTTTCTCCGAGCCGTTCTGCCACCTCACGGTATACGACAAACTGTTCCTCCTCTTGCGGGAAGGTGCTCCGGTCCATATACAAAAATTCCGTCCGAAACAGACCTACGCCCGAAGCTCCGTTGCGGATGACCAAATCCAGCTCTTTGACCGAGCTTATGTTGGCCGCAAACTGCATGGACCAGCCATCCTCCGTACAGGAAGGCAGATGCGCTAATTTCTGAAGCTGCTCCTGAACTGCCCTCCAAGATTCCCTTCGAGCTTCATACTGTTCGACAACCTCTTGATTCGGATTGACGTATACGATGCCTTCATCTCCATCGATGATGAGGTAATCGCCGTTTTGAATCGGTGTCTGGAGCTTACCCTCCAGACCGAGCACATAAGGAACGCTCATGGCCCGAGCCATGATAGCCACGTGAGACGTTTTGCCCCCCATCAGGGTGACAATTCCCATGGTTTGGCTCACGTCTAGATGAACCATCTGGGACGGAATCAATTCTTTGGCTACCAGAATATACGGTTGATCCTTAGGCGGCAGCGTCTCCTCGAGCGCTCCAAGCAAATGCTTGAGCAGCCGATTTCCGACATCCTTAATATCGAGCGCTCGTTCCTTCATGTAATGATCATCGAGCAGATCGAACATATTGACGAATTTCTCAATCGCTTCCTTGACCGCTACCTCTGCCGCTTTGTACTGACGCTGCATGATGCCCTGCACTTCGCTCATAAAAATGGGATCTTCAAGGATGGCCAGATGAGCGTCGAAAATTTGTGTCTGCTCTTCCCCCAGCACACTGACGAATTCCTGCTTAATCTGTTCAATTTCTACCTTGGAGTGATGGATTCCGTCATACAACCGCTCGAATTCATAAGCTAAATCCGCAACATCGATCAGCTTTTCGGGAAAGTCCCATTCCCAAGTCGGAATGACAAAGGCTTTGCCCATGGCGATACCGGATGATGCTCCGATTCCCTCAACCAAAAGCGTTCCCTCCCTCTGTGACGGCATTCTTGAGTACGACCGACATAACGGACGCCTGACCCTTCTTGACTGTTTTATAAGGCGCGAAGCTCCATGACTTCACCTTATCAACATTGGTGATCAGCATCGGCGTCGCAAGCGATTTGCAGTTCTTTTTCACCTTATTCAAATTGAAACGAACAAGCAGCTGCCCCGGCTCGACCTGGTCTCCTTCTTTGATATAGCACGTAAAGTATTTACCCTCAAGGTGGGCCGTGTCGATACCAATATGCAGCAGTACTTGAAGCCCTTGCTGCGTCTCGATCCCTATGGCATGAAGCGATGGATAAACATGAATGATCTTACCAGCCACCGGCGATACAAGCTCCCCCTTCTCGGGGAGGAATGCCACGCCGTCACCGACAAGCTTCCCTGCGAAAATTTTATCCGGCACTTCCTCGAGCGGAATCATGCGGCCCTGCATAGGCGAATTAAACAGCACCTGCTCAATGTCCTTGCGCAGCGCCTTATTAATCTCTTCCCGGATTAATTCGGAATAGGTGCCGAACACCACCTGCACGTTGCCCCCTCCCAAACGGATGACACCGGCTGCGCCCAAATGTTTAAGCGCCGCGGTGTCCATCTGACGGTCGTTAACGAGAGTTAGACGAAGGCGGGTGATACAAGCCTCAATGTTCTTGATATTGTTCTTACCGCCCAGTGCCTGCAGAATCAGCGGTGAGCGATAAGGAATGTCCCCTGCCCACTCTTCCAGCTGCGAGCCTTCCTCGCGGCCAGGCGTAGGGATCCGGAATCGACGAATCGCCCAGCGAAACAGTACATAATAGACAATTCCGTAGCCCAGCCCGATCGGAATCAGGAGCAGCCCGTTCTTCGCCAGATGAAGATTGATCAAAAAGTCGATGGCCCCTGCCGAGTACGAGAAGCCGTGGTGTATGTCCAAAGCAAAAGCGATCCACATCGCAAAACCCGAGAGGATGGCATGGACAATAAAGAGATACGGCGCCACGAACAAAAATGCGAACTCGATCGGCTCCGTCACTCCGGTTAAAAAGCAGGCGAAGGCCGCGGTCAAAAAAGTGGCGCGAATTTTCGGCTTCAAATCTTCACGCGCTTCCTGAATAATGGCCAGCGCGATAGCCGGCAGTGCAAACATCATCACCGGATATAATCCCGCCATATAAAAACCCGCTTCAGGATCACCCGCAAAAAATCGCGGTAAATCGCCGAACACCGGCTGTCCGTTAGCGTCGTAAGCGCCCAACTGGAACCAGAAAAAATTATTAAACACATGATGCAATCCCGAAGGCACAAGCAGCCTGTGGATGATTCCGTATAAGAACGTTCCGAATCCGCCAAGCCCCAAGATGACATTCGTTAGCGCTTGCATGCCCGCTTCCAGAAAAGGCCCTATCTGAATCATGATTACGATCAATATAAAAATGGCCAGACCCATGAGCAGCGGCACCATCCGCGGACCGCCGAAAAATTGAATATATTCGGGGAGCTGAATATGCTTCACCCGGTGATAAATCACCGCCGCAAGCAGGCCGATCAAGATTCCGCCCGGTACACCAAGCTGGAACGATTCGCCCAGAAAATGCTTCAGAGATTCACTGAACATATAATGACCGATTAAGGCAGACATACCGGCAATGCCCGCGCTCTCCGTCAAGCCCAGCGCAACGCCTACGGCAAAGATCAGTGGCAAATAAGTAAAGATCGTTGTTCCGGCCAACGTTAAAATTTCCCCAATTTGGGGCATATGCATTTGTTCCCAAGGCAGCGATCCGAGACGCAGCAAAATAGCTGCAACGGGAAGCGTTATGGTCGGCAGCATCAGTGAGCGTCCAAGCTGCTGCAAGTTTCCCATCCAATTCAAAGCAAGCCGTTCCCCCTTTCCTATTAAGATGGTAAGCCTTGGACTCTCTTTTGTCAAACAGCGAAATGAAGCCGTAATAGAGAAAAAGACGGACTGAAAAGTCCGCCTCCTTCAAGCCATTTTATGAATTATACTTGGTTACCTGCTGTAGCCCATATTGTTTGTGCTCATGCCCAATTGACTTTGAGAAGGCTGTGTGGAGTCTGCGCGCAGGTATGCGTCATGAGCTGGTTGATCTCCACGATAGTTAGCCGTGTGAAAGGTTTGTGGGTTTTGGTTTTGGCCGTATTGCTGATTGGAAGCACCGAATTGTTGGTTCATTCCTGTTGTGTTGTAGGAAGAACTCATTTGATTGCCCATTTGGGTTATTCCCATCCCCATTTGGCTAGTACCCATTCCAAGTTGGTTATTTGTACCCATTCCCATTCCCATTTGGCTTGCGCCGATGCCGTATTGACTTTGAGCCGGCTGCGTGGAATCCGCGCGGAGGTAGGCATCATGACCTGATTGATCCCCGCGGTAGTTAGCCGTGTGAAAAGATTGTGGGTTTTGGTTTTGGCCGTATTGCTGATTGGAAGCGCCGAATTGTTGGTTCATTCCTGTTGTGTTGTAGGAAGAACTCAATTGATTGCCTAGTTGGCTTGCTCCCATTCCCATCTGACTGGCGCCGATCCCGTATTGACTTTGGGATGGCTGAGTGGAATCAGCACGCAGATACGCGTCGTGACCTTGTTGGTTACCGCGGTAGTTAGCCGTTTGGTACGATGCCGTATTCTGCAGGGAACCGTTAGACTGGTTCATCCCTGCGGAGAATTGGCTGTTCGTTCCTTGGTTCAAGGATTGGTTATACTGGGATTGAACCGAGCCTGCCGGTTGGTATCTGGCTTGGCGGGATTGAGAGCTGGTGTTAGCTCCCATCTGATTTTGAAAGCTGTTTTGATAGCCTTGTTGGTTGTACATGAGAAAATCCTCCTTGTATTGAGAAGTCTTCCGGTTCCGGGTGCATTCGTCCGTTCCATTCCGAAAGCTTTTCTTATTTTCTTCAAGGAGGATTTTTTTTATAACTGATCGGATCTTTTTTTTGAAAAGCGTCAATTCACGCCAAGCACTTCCTGCTTTAAGCGTTCGGCAGCATGACGCGGATCTTGGCTCCGGACGACAGCGGAAACAACGGCTACGCCATCTGCACCAGCCTCTACGACGGAAGCGGCGCGGCCATGTTCGATTCCGCCGATGCCAACCATAGGAATACGGCCCCAGCGCTTCTTGATCCGGCCTATTAATTCGGTTCCGATCGGCTCACCTGCATCGCCTTTGGTCAGCGTAGCATAAATGGCCCCAACACCCAGATAATCGGCCCCATTTTCCATCGCCCATTCCGCTTCTTCCATTGAACTCGCAGAGATACCCACGATCGCATCATGACCAAGAAGTCTACGGGCTTCTCTCCCTGGAATATCGTCTTGGCCAACATGAACGCCATCGGCTTCAAGCAGCAGAGCTACATCCACCCTGTCGTTGACGAGGAAGGGGACTCCGTATTCCCGGCATAATTCTCGGATCACTCGAGCTTCAGTGAGCACCCGGGACAGCGGCGCCTGCTTTTCACGCAGCTGCAGCATCGTAATGCCGCCTTCCAAAGCGGCTTTCGCTGTTTCCAGTGCAGTTCTTCCCTCATATGAATCCAATCCCATAACCAAATAAACTGCTAAACGCTCTTGTATATTTTCCCGAAACAACTTATTTCCCTCCTGGCAGCAGAATGGAGTCCTCCACCTTAATGCAGCGATCCATCACAACTTCCAGTCCTCCGGCTTTGGCAACTTCCGCCGCTTCTTCATTGAAAACGCCGAGCTGCAGCCAAATCACTTTGGCTCCGATACGCACTGCTTCCTCGGCTACAGGTACCGTTTGTTCACTTCTCCGAAAGACGTTGACGATATCAACCGGCTCAGGGATATCCGTAAGCGAGCTGTAGCAAGTTTCACCCAGGATCGTACCGCTGACCATTGGGTTTACCGGAATGATGCGGTAGCCTTTCTTTTGCATAGCCTCTGACACCATATAAGACTCCCGGTCAGGCTTATCAGACAATCCAACTACAGCAATGTTCTTCGCATTCATCAATATTTCTTTAATAGCCTCACGAGACGGATTTTGAAACGACATCCTGCTCACTCCTTATCACACCTTATTAGTTTGCTTTAGAATAGCTAAGCGCTTGACTTCCCATCGCTTCCCAGATAGCCAAGAAACGCGCTTTTTCAATTTTGTGCTTGCCTTTTCCCGAAAGCGGGTCATTCACATACACAAACTCCTCGTCAAATCCTACCAGCAGTACGGCATGCTCCATGAAAGTCGTTTGAATAGGTCCGATCGACGTATCCCACACAACCCATTTACTTGGTACTTTGTAATCTATGGTCGTCCAAACGACAGAAGGAATCCCTTGAATCAATTGATCCTCCAGCTTAGAGAAGGGCTCCCGGGTCATATCGACAGCCGTAGGCACATAAGCCTCCAGCAAATCGTACAAGGCGGTATGATAAATGCCGAAGCCTTTGGCAGCCCCAGTCACCTCACCGACAAATCCCAAGTTCGGGTTACCCCAAAATGCGATAGAACCATCTTTGTTGTATCGGATTGGCGTCTCATCCCGTTTCATCTCTTGGGCTAGCTCCATTTTCGATTTGTCCACGCCGTAGTATTGAAGGAGCATAGTAAGACTCGTTACCTCGCAGCCGGAAGGAAGTTCCGGAAGCTGACGAACAACCGGGGCCTCCAGCATAGCGCTCTTGGGCCTTGGTTCTGCCGGCTTATCCGAGGCTGCAGCAGCATTGGCGTTATTTCCGCCCGGGGTCGGCCTTCCCTGTCCTGCTTGGCCCGCGTAGATAACGGTCCCGCTTAATACCGGTTCATCAAACCATGTTTGTCCGGTAATTTTGGCGTAAAGCAATACGGCAAATACACCGCTGGCGAATAACAGCCCCGCCATCAGAAACAAACCTAACGTAACTTGAATTCCTTTCCACAAGATGGTCATCGATCACCACCGCCTTGCCATAAACGGATTATAAATAAACACTTGATCTTCTCTATTCCTGTACAAGCTCAATCTGCGCGCCCAGAGATACTAAATGATCAAAATATTGCGGGTAGGACTTGGCCACATGATGCGCATCGTTAATGATGAGGCCTTTCTCTGACCGCAAGCCTGCAACCGTCAGTGCCATAATCACGCGATGATCGTAATGCGCATTGATTTCCACACCCCCGGTAATACCTTGAGGGCGGCCGTGGACAATAATTTCACTCTGTCTTTCCTCTACGTCAGCACCTGCTTTACGCAGCTCCGTAACGAAGTCAGTGATCCGGTCACATTCCTTATATCGAAGGTTCTCTACGTTGTAGAAACGGGAAGTGCCTTCGGCGAACAGGGAGGCCGCCACCATGGCCAGAACGCCATCGGTAAAATGATCGCCGTCGAACTCACCGGCTTTCAGCATTTGGTTGCCGCGTACGCGAACAACATCGTTCTCGTGGGTCAAGTCCACACCCATCGCCCGCAGCACGTCCACCACAGCCCGCTCCCCCTGCTTGCTGTTCTCGGAAAGACGAAGTACCGTGACATCCGAATTCGTAACGCTTGCAGCAGCCAAAATGGCCGCAGAGCCCGGATAATCGCCTTGTACAACATACTTCTGAGGTGAATATTGCTGTCCTCCTGGAATTTTGTAGTGCATCAGATCCTCAGAAGCTTCGATCTTAATGCCTGCTTGCGCAATGACCTCCAGCGTCTGCCCTACGATGACCTTCGACTTCAAGTCATGGAGAACCGTTATTTCGCTGTCTTCTTCCAAAAGTGGCATCGTGAACAGCAGTGAGCTTAAAAATTGCGAACTGACATTGCCAGACACAGTAATCTTCCCGCCTCGAGGCTTTCCTCCACGGATCGTGATGGGGAGTTTGCCCTCTCGGTGCTCCACCTGGATACCCATTTGCTGCAGAGAGTCAATCAGATCGTCATGAGGTCTTTTTCCTAACGAATCCGGATATGAATTAACAAAAGTTACTTCCGGGCAAAACGCAGCAACAGACATCAGAAAACGCAAAACAGCCCCCGCATTGCCCACATTCAATTCTTTCACATGTTTAGGATTACGGCCGAAGCCGCGAATCGTCATTTTCTCTTCGTCCTCTTCAATGACCGCGCCCAAATCCCGGATGCAGCGGCGCATAGCATCGCTGTCTTCGCTGTGAGCCGGGTAATATACCGTACTGGTTCCATCCGCCAATGCTCCAATCAACAGATAACGAGTCGTATAGTTTTTGGATGACAATGCATTAATGGTTCCTTCCAAGCGCGGCGTAGGTTTAACAATGGCTTTCATCGTATGTATCTCTCCTTATATAGCATATCCTAAATATAGAAAAGCAAAGCCCATTGTATAAGTGAGCCCCATATATAACCAAGCTGAACGTTTACGGCCTTGCGACAGTAGCCCCTCAGACTCCAATTTAAAGGTAGAAAATGTCGTGAACGCGCCCATAAATCCACTTCCGAACAGCGCGGTCATCCAGGCATCCGCTCCATGACCTAAAAACCATCCAAGCATAAAGGAGCCGAGAACATTGACCGAAAGCGTACCGTAAGGAATCAACCCGGGAAAGCGCTGGGCAATCCGGCCGCTCATCCAATATCGGCTGACCGCTCCCGCAAAGCCTCCTGCTCCCACCAAAAGCATGTTCAATAATGTATTCGACATCACTCGGAAGAACCCCTTTTCAAACGCAAAAAATTGGCGCGCTTGCCGAGATGAATGCACAGCAGCCCACCCCATAAGCTGAACAAAAAATACAGTACGGCACTGGCATAAAGCCGATGCTCCAGCAATTCAAAGAACTCCCAGCTTAAGGTTGAAAATGTCGTGAACGAACCGATAAATCCCGTCGTTACGGCAGCCCTTGCCTTTGGATAACGGGCAAGCCACTCCGAGTAAGCCAATTTCCCTAACAGCAGGCAGCCGGCAAGATTGCACAGCAGCGTCCCCCAGGGAAGATAGGAGCTAACCCCGTTGTTTAGGGCAAGAGATATGCCATAGCGCGATAAGGCTCCCGCCATTCCCGCCAGACCTATGTATACTGCTGTCATTCCCCATATCCCTCCTGAAGTACACGGCATTACAGGTTTGACACGACTTCCATTTATTCATTATGATGAATGCAGTCGGCCATACGGCCCATACATTGAAGGAGGACTTTTTCATGCAGACTATTACTCCAGAAGAAATCAAACAAAGACTCGCAAACGGCGAGGAGCTTCATATTATCGATGTCCGTGAACCGGAGGAAATCGCTCTTGGTATGATCCCAGGTGCCAAATCCATCCCTTTGATGCAAATTCCCGAGCGGTTAGCAGACATCCCGCAGCTTGGAGAAACGATTCTTGTATGCCGCAGCGGCAACCGCAGCAGTCGTGCTTATGAATATCTTGAAGCCCAGGGCCTCAAAGGGCTCAAAAACATGACCGGCGGCATGCTGGAATGGGAATCGCTCTAAGCATTTCCCATCGCGCTGCATATCACATCGATGATGCGGTCTACCGGTAGACCGTCCGTATCCACCTTTAAATCGGCAAAGTCATAAGCGTGCTTCCGGCTTACCACAATATGATTTACCCGTTCCTCCAAATTACCCTGAAGCAGCGGACGGTTTTGATCCCCTCTTACGCGCTCGATGATCGTCTCTACCGATGCCGAGAGAGCAACGACAAAGCCGTTCTCGTTCATGGCGTGCCGGTTTTGTTCAAGCAGTACCGCTCCGCCACCCGTTGCGATAACCTGCTTGCTTCCTCTCAGCACATCCCCTATGGTATCACTTTCCGCCCGTCGAAACGCCTCTTCTCCCTGTTTTGCAAACATTTCGCTGATGCTCATACCTTGGCTTCGTACGATCTCCGAGTCCGTGTCTATATACGTCCAGCCCAGTTTGGCAGACAGCGCTTGTCCTACGGTAGTCTTGCCTGATCCCATCATACCGATCAGCACAATATTGCGGTTCTTCCCCATAATACACCTCTAGCTATCGTCTTTAATCTTACCCTATCATATCATAGCTTGTCTTAACGTGAATAGAAAGTTTAGTGAACACATATGATGGATGTGAATAAATACTAGCTGAAACAGTTAAGCTGGTAATGCTGTTTTTGCTGCGAAAGGAGAACGCTTTATTATGATACCCAATGCCCTCCCGAAACCGAAAGTACCCGCTCCTATGGTAACGGATCAGAAGCTTCAACAAATCTTGGATTCTTCCAGGCCGCTTTGCAAGGAAGATATTATTTGGATGCTCGAATTTATTAAAAAAAAGGTGGCCGAGGAAGATCCGAATTTAATGGATCTTTCCCAGCCACGACTGCTTCAAAACTTTCGTTATTTTGCCGAGATCGCTTTGATGCTAATTCAACGACGCAACGGATTTGATCAAGAAGCCGACCGGCTGAAGATTTGGCTGGCCGAGGCATCCCACGGATTGCATCCGGGCAGAGTCAATACGTTCCGCAAAGCTTCTCCAGATGATGAACAGGCTTAGTTTTCCATCCATTGATAATGGAATGTTCCCTCTTTGTCCACACGTTTGAACGTATGAGCCCCAAAGTAGTCACGCTGCGCTTGCAGCAGATTGGCGGGCAGACGCTCCGTCCGATAGCTGTCGTAGTAGGCCAGCGCAGAAGCGAAGGCCGGCGCTGGAATACCGCGGGTAACGGCAGTCGCTACGACGCTTCTCCAAGCTTCTTGATAGTTTTCCACAATGCCTTTGAAGTACTCATCAAGCAGAAGATTTCTCAGCTCCGGATTATGGTCATATGCGTCTTTGATATTTTGCAGGAAACGGGCGCGAATGATGCAGCCGCCGCGGAAAATCATGGCGATGCTGCCATAATCCAGATCCCATCCATATTCTTCGCTTGCCGCTCTCATTTGAGCGAAGCCCTGCGCATAAGAACAAATTTTGCTTGCATACAGCGCTTTGCGAACGGATTCGATGAACGCTGCACGGTCACCTTCGAATGCTGCCGTTTTCGGACCGCCAAGCACCTTGCTCGCGGCCACTCTCTCTTCTTTCATCGCGGAAAGGAAGCGGGAGAATACCGATTCAGTAATGATCGAAAGCGGTACGCCAAGATCAAGCGAGCTCTGGCTGGTCCATTTGCCGGTACCCTTCTGGCCGGCCGAGTCAAGGATGACATCGACCATTGGCTTACCGGTTTCGGCATCATATTTGGTGAAGATGTCCGTTGTAATCTCGATCAGATAGCTATCCAGCTCACCTTTGTTCCACTCTGCAAAAATTTCATGAAGCTCCTGTGTGCTGACGCCCAGAACGTCCTTCAGCAGCTGATAAGCTTCGCAAATCAACTGCATATCTCCATACTCGATGCCGTTGTGGACCATTTTGACATAGTGGCCTGCGCCGTCCGGACCGATGTACGTGCAGCAAGGATCGCCGTTCACTTTGGCAGAAATGGCGGTGAGAATCGGAGCCACCAGCTCGTAGGCGTCCTTCTGTCCGCCAGGCATGATCGACGGCCCCTTCAAAGCGCCTTCTTCACCGCCTGATACGCCGGTACCGATAAAGCGGAGATCATGCGCTTGCAATTCTTTATTGCGGCGCTGCGTATCCGGGAAGAACGCGTTACCGCCGTCGATAATGATATCCCCTTGCTCCAGATGAGGAATCAGTTGATTAATGGTATCGTCAGTCGCGTTTCCTGCTTGAACCATGATCAAAACCTTACGCGGTTTCTCAAGGGAAGCGACGAATTCTTCAATGCTGTATGTACCGACCAATTGTTTGCCCGGCGATTCCGACAGAAGCGCATCGGTCTTCTCGCGGGAGCGGTTGTACACGGATACGGTAAACCCTCTGCTTTCAATATTCAAAGCCAAATTTTTGCCCATGACTGCGAGACCGATCACGCCTACCTGTTGTTTAGACATAAGTTTCTCTCTTCCTTCCTAATCCTTATTTATTTATCGACGATTTCAGAAGCGAAGCAGCTCACTCTTTAGATCGTCATCGCTCCGAAGCCCCCGTCCACTCGAAGAAGAGTACCCGTAACAAAGCTGGAGGCCTTCTCCGAAGCCAGATACACAGCCGCGCCCTGAAGCTCCTCCGCATCACCGAACCGGTTCATCGGAGTGTGCTTCATAATGGATTCAACTCGGTCCGGAGACAAAATTTTGCGGTTCTGCTCAGCTGGGAAGAAACCCGGAATAATAGCATTAACACGCACGCGCGCCGGCGCGAATTCACGCGCCAAAAACTGCGTCACGTTGTTAACCGCCGCCTTCGAGGCGGAGTATGTGAACACGCGGGAGAGCGGAGGCTCGGAGGAAACGGAGGAAATATTGATGATGCTGCCTCCTTCGCCTTTGTCTACCATATACTTCCCAAAAATTTGACAAGCCAACACCACACTCTTAAGATTCACATCCATGATCGAATCCCATTCATCCATCTTCAGCTCAAAGAACGGAGTCGGACTGTTCATACCCGGACAGTTCATCAGCACATCGCAGCGGCCGGTCCAAGCCGTTACCTCTGACAGCACGCGCTGCAAATCGTCTGCGCTCGTAGCGTCAGCGGAGAAGCATTGAGCTCGGCCTCCCGCCTCCTCCACCCGCTTAGCCACCTCTTTGGATTTCTCCATGTTGCGTCCCACAATTGCCACATCTGCGCCGTGTCCTCCCAAGGCTATAGCCATGGCGCCTCCCAATGTGCTGTTCCCGCCGATGATAACGGCTGTTTTCCCTGTCAGATCGAATAAATTCATGCTCATGGTCATTTCCTCCTAGGATTGCGTGTGCTTCAGTTGGAAAGCGGCTATGGCATCAAACTCGTCCTTCAACTGATGGTACACACGATTATAAATCTTTGTCAACTGTTGATATATTTCATGGTTTTGTTCACTGGCCGCAAGTGACTGCTCCACATGCATCCAGTCGTGCACGCTGGAGAAGTCTTTAATCTCTCCGAGTGCCAGCATACCCAGCTGCGCAGCCCCGAGCCCCGAGCTCTCAATCGTATTCGGAACCGCTACCGTAGTTCCAAGAACATCAGACATCATCTGCAGCCAGAAGGGCGATCTTGCAAACCCTCCCGAAGCACGTATTTCCTTAGTCGGGCCACTTAGCTCCTCCAGAGCAGTCACGACGGAATGGATCCGGTACATAACGCCTTCAAGCACGGAGCGAATCATATGTTTCTTTTGATGATACAAGGATAAGCCGAAAAAGACGCCGCGCGCATTCGCATTCCAGTATGGCGCACGTTCTCCCGACAGCAGCGGAAGGAAGATTAACCCATCCGATCCGGGTGCTACTTCCCGTGCCAATTCAGTCAAGTAATCATACGGGTCCATTCCGCGAAGCCTGCCTTCCTCCGCTTCCGCCGTGGCCAGTTGATCGCGGACCCAACGGAACATAATGCCTCCGTTATTGATCGCTCCGCCGACAACCCAGAAATCCTCATTTAGAGCGTAGCAGAACAACCGGCCTTTCGGATCCGTCACCGGCTCGCGCATCACGCCTCTAACCGCGCCGCTTGTCCCGATGGTTACCGCATAGACACCCTGATCTAAGGCTCCCACACCGAGGTTGGCCAGTACGCCGTCAGAAGCACCGATAACAAAAGGCGTATCTGCCGACAGGCCCATCGAAGCGGCCGCATCTGTACTCAATCCATCCAGAAGATGCGTGGTGGAGACCGGATCAGGCAGCTGTTCGCGGCGAACGCCGCATGCTGCCAATGCTCCTTCGTCCCAATCGAGCCGGCGCAGGTTGAACAACCCTGTAGCACTCGCAATCGAATAATCAATTACAAGCTTACCGAACAATTTGGCAAAAACATATTCTTTTATCCCAATAAACTTATAAGCTTGCTTAAACAAATCCGGACGGTGATCGCGGAGCCACATCAGCTTAAGCAGCGGTGACATCGGATGAATCGGAGTGCCTGTGTTGAGGTAAATCTCATGTCCATTCAACTCTTCCTTCAGTACCTTTACATAAGCAGCACTGCGGTTATCCGCCCATGTGATGCAGCGGGTAAGCGGCTGCAGCTCCTTATCTATCGCGATCAAACTGTGCATCGCGGAGCTGAACGATACGCACAGCACTTGGCCCGGCAGTACAGCCGCCTTGCTCACCACAGACCGGATTGCGGTCAGGACCGCCTGGAATATTTCATCCGGGTCCTGCTCGGCCACATCAGGTTTCGGCGTATGAAGGGGATATTCCACGGAGTGTGATGCGATTACCCGACCGCTCCGGTCGATCACCAGTGTTTTAGTACTCGTTGTGCCGATATCTGCTGAAATAATATAAGGCTTTTGTACAGACAAACCATTCCCGTTCATTTATACTAAGTTCCCTTCACTATTGAATGACAAATCGTATGGATCGGTCAAAATCTCGATGTCCGGATGAAGCTTTGCCTCCTCTAGCAAATTCACGGAAATCTCGATGTCGCCCAGATGCAGCGTATCTTGAATTCGTACCAAACGGCATTTCGAATAATCGAGAATATTACAGGTTTTGACCGCTGCTTTGATGGCATAGTAATCGTTCTCGAGCGTAGTCGCAATTTTGGTCGGTGCACATACGGTTGAGGTCAGACCATTCGCATATGTGGCTACCAGATCCATCTTGTCGACCAGCCGTTGAGTCGTGAAATCGGCCGTTCCCACCCCATTGGCATTCCCCTTCGTCTCAGGCGTCGTATCGAGGACAACCATCTTGGACACTTCCGGGCCGCCGTGCGCATAAGGCGTCGGGTACCGCCCGGTCACGTTCGGATCCATGCCGTCGCCGCTGATATTTTTGCCGATAAAATCAATAACCAACACATCGATTTGATCGAATAAAATTTTCGGCAGCCGGGCTTTGGCGATCTGCAGCAGCTCGATCTCACGCTCCTCGATTCGCTCCGCAGGAAGCACTTCGACGATGCACGTTTCGTCATATGCGTTCTCAACCAGTGCAACCCCGAATACAATCGGTAGTTTATCCAGCATAATGCGCGCCATGGCTGGCACATTCTCCGCCATATATTTAAATCCGAGCTGATGGCACGCTTCCGCTCCCTTTTGTTTACCGAGGCCGATAGAAATCATTTTCATAATACCGCTTTCAATAGGTCCACGGAATGCCGTATGCGGCTTTACGCGGTTGATGACGATGATGGCGTCCGCTTCCGAAGCATACTTGTCCACATACACCGGAAGACCATTCGGAAGTCGGTCAATCTCTACCACTTCCATCGAGGAACGAATCGGTGCTCCCATCGCTTCCTCGGTTACGCCAAGATGATGGAGCACTTCCTTCTGCCCCTCAGCCGTTGCTCCTCCGTGACTTCCCATGCAAGGTACGATAAAAGGATGCGCTCCGGCCTGCTTGATGGCCTCAATCGTCGTTCGGGTAAACTCAGCGATGTTAGCCACGCCCCGACTACCAACAGCGACGGCAACCTGCTGCCCCGGGTTGATTCGGTCGATCGCGCCCGGCTTCTGAAGCTCCTTGGCAAGCTCTTCAGCCGGATGCTGCAGCTTGTCTCCGTTGAATTTTTGCCTGATTCGGACCACTTGCGGAATCGGAATGTCTTGAAGCAGTTCTCTTAATATGCTCATTTGCCTATTGGCCTCCCGGGATGGTTTTGATGGAGTCCCGAATGACGAGCTCCGTATGGAAGAAGACGGTAGAAGTCTCCATTTGCTTGAATTCGATAAAAGTAAGCAGTTTTTCCGCTCCCGCCCGGCTCATCTCCTCGATCGGTCTGCGAACGGTCGTTAAAGCAGGCGTCATGAACGCAGAAAACAGATGGTCGTCGAAACCAACGACAGAAAGATCGTCCGGCACCGTCAGCCCGCGTTCCGTCACGGCTTTCACTGCTCCAAGCGCCATATCGTCATTACAGCAAAAAACGGCTGTGGGACGTTCCGGCAGATCCAGAAGCCGATTCATCGCGGCATAACCACTTTCCAGATCGTAATTTCCTTGAACCGACAAGGCTTCATAAAACTCTAATTTGTATTTCTTCAACGCATCGCGATAGCCGTCACGGCGGGATTGGGTCGATTTGAAGCCTTCTTTACCCTCAATGATCGCAACCCTGCGGTGCCCCTGCTCGATTAAATACTCGGTCATCCGATAGGCACCGGTCTGATCGTCCGGTACAAAATTCATGACTTGCACATGTTCGATTTCACGGTTTAGCACGACGAGCGGGATGCCTTTCTCCGCTGCGTATTCGATGAACGGCTGGTCGCTTGCGCTTTGACTCATTACAATAATGCCATCGAAGCTTTTTCGATTTACCTGGTGAAAGCTTTTATAGTCGTCAATCCCGCGAACGATCAAATTATACTCATCTTTAATGACATCATTCACGCCTTTGATCGCCTCGTACAAAAAACCGGCGGAAGTACCCGTATGCAGAGTTGAAAAAAACAGCCCCAAGTTGTAGGATCGATCCAGCACCAAGCTGCGAGCACTGTAATTCGGAGTATACTCCAAGCTTCCCGCAATCGCTTTGATCCTTTCCTTCGTTTCCGGGTTGATCAGCGGACTATCGTTCAGTGCCCGGGAAACGGTTGTATGCGATACGCCAGCGAGCTTAGCGATGTCTTTGATCGTAACGCTGCTCATATTCAACCACCTCTGCTGGTATCATAACATAGACCTGCACACGTTAACAACGCTCTTTTTTTACAGGTTTTTGTCCTCCCTTAAGCGTCTTTCACCGTATATTCCTACCACTTTTTTTTACTCCACTTAGGATAACATGCGAAACGACCTGCGCGTATACACAGGCCGTTTCACATGTCGTATTCACATTTCAAGCAGTAGCATTTCATGCCTTAGCTCCTTCAGCCTTTCTTTGCAAGTATTGGACGTCTCATGGTCTCCAGCTTGAAGCGCTTCATGCAGTACGGCCAGCTCATAGTCAAGCTCCAGTCGCAGTACCGGGATGCGTTCATCCGGGCGTTTGGAACGGAACGCCTGCATCATTTCTTCTACCGTCACGACAGGTTCTTTTTGGAATAACACTTTGTGCTCCACCCCCGAGATCTCTACCATCCGAATGATTTCGCCAAACATTATGTTTTCGATCAGGATTTGCCGGTCTTTGAACCGTTTGACGACCGCGTGACCGCGTGTGTCCCCGATCATTTTTTCCATGAGCTCTGCCAGCTTCTCATCCTTAAAAGAGTAATTTCCGACGATCTTATATCGTTCGCCGATACGTTGGAACTTTAATTTTACTAGCTTGCGGCCGGTTCGGATCGAAACGATAAACTGCTGTTCACTTTCGTTCCAATACAAGGAATAGCCTTCTTGTATAAGCGTTTTGATGAAGTTACGGATTAGCCGACGATCAAATCGTAACTCAAGGTTACAATATTCCACTTCATGACTTTTACTCACGGCAATCCCTCCTCAGGTTGAATAGCGATATCCAAGCTTTGTCGCTTGTGGTGAACGGTGCTGCGTCCAGCTTCGTCTCTAAAATTGACAAGTAGTTGAATCGAGCTGCAATTACTTTGAATGAATTTTCTGATTATTCTGTTTGTTAGTTCTATCTTATTATGAATCATATGTTTTAGCAACTTGGTTTATTGTCTTTTTTTTTCGAATTTCGAACCTATTTTTTTGCAAGGCCTGGCTGCTGCTGGGCGTTGTAAGCGCTAACGTTAAAAAGGCCTGCTCTCCTAACCATTTATTTGTGGGAAGGGTTGGCATGGTTATGCAAATACGCCCAGAAGCAGCTCCTGGGCGAGGGAATAATAGTCTATGATGACTTAATTTCGGCAATTGGAGTTAGAAAAAATCAACAGGATTACCATATTGGGAACATGACCCTTATGGATGCTCCCGTTTTATCGCTTCTGATTCTAAATCCGTCTTAGCGGTTATATTGACAGTATAGCCTGTATTCAGCCAGTCGGTGCTTTTGCTCACCTTAAGACGATCCTTCGAGTAGCGCTCAAGTACGTACCCATTCTGCGCACGTACGGTTTCTAGATAATAATAATCGTACAAGTCCGCTTCTCCTGCAACTTTGTCAATTATAATCGGCTTTTTATTGGTATAGATGTTGTCATAATTGATGGTAAGCGTGTTTTTCACATGACTGCGCAGCATTTTCAGCTTCTCGGGATGAAGCTCCTCGCTGATAACATATGTTTCGTAATCGGCAGAATACACATGCTCAGGGGTTTGGCGCAATCTTTTATTCAGCTCGCTCTCACTGATGAATATAGCACCCGTCAAGCGTTCCTTGGCTTTATTGAGCCCATTCGTATCCACACCCATTCGCTTGACGTCTGACTCGCGGTAATAAGGGGCAAAATTGGTTGTACTATTGTTGTAAGTGATCAGCATCGGATATTCCGCCCCTAAATATTTCAGCGTGATCGAATAAGAATTGTACAGCTCGATGGATTCATAAACCGGATTGCGATCCTCCGCCCGCTGCTCCGGGTTAATCCGGCTGTTGATGTAAATTGTCTTGGTCTCACCCCTCCATAATATGTTAGCCCCCATCAAGCGGCCCAGCTCGGCTAACGGCAAATAGCTTTTGTCTTCATAAATAAGCGGCGGACCCGACAATTGAACAGACTTACCGTCCAATACCAATTGGAAATCCGGGCGCAAATAAGCCTCTACCCGCTGCAGTACATCTTCTGCATATACCCCTGCGGTAAACGTACTTCCTATTAATGCGGTCATCCAAAATACGCGTTTGATCCGATTCATCGTCATTCAAACCTTTCTATAGAAGGAAAATAAAGGACATAATATACAATGATTCGACACGTTTAGCTTAAAATCCTGCAAAATTTGTTGTTGACAAGTCTTTTCATTCCTATAAAATTAGTTGGTATGACTTTTTTCACACCAAGGAGAGTGACACCGTTGATTGAAATTAAAGACGTCAGCAAAACGTTTCATCAGCGCACCGGCGGTACCTTTACGGCCATAGATAACGTATCGCTCACGATTAACAAAGGCGAATTCGTTTCACTGCTCGGACCTTCCGGCTGCGGCAAATCGACACTGCTGAATCTCGTGGCAGGACTGGAGCAAGCGGAGCAAGGAACGATTACCGTAAATGGACAGCCGTGCAGCACGCCGGGTCCCGACCGCGTTGTCGTGTTCCAAGAACATGCGCTGTTCCCGTGGCTGACTGTTCTCGATAACGTAGCTTTCGGCTTGAAGCAAAAAGGCATAGGTAAAAAGGAACGCGAAGCGATCGCTATGGAGCAAATTAAGGCCGTGCACCTCAGCAAGTTCGCCGATCGTTACCCGCACGAGCTTTCCGGCGGTATGAAGCAAAGAGCGGCAATTGCCCGCGCGCTTGCGATGGATCCCGAAATTTTACTGATGGACGAGCCATTCGCGGCGCTGGATGAGCAGACTCGGCTGATTTTGCATAAAGAGCTGGAAGAAATTTGGATGCGTACGCGCAAGACTATTCTCTTTATTACGCATAATATCCGGGAAGCCGTCATCCTTTCGGACCGCGTGCTCGTCATGTCGACCCGACCGGGTACGATCAAGAAGGAGTTCGCCGTGAAAGCGGCCCGCCCTCGGGATTACTCCGATTCCGTCCTGCACCACGTGGAAGGCAGCATCATGGAAGCGCTGGCTGACGAGCTGGAAAAAGTGGTAAAGGAGGAAATGGGCGATGAGTACAGCCTTAAGAAGAAGCATCTTTCTGATTCTTCTGCTGATAGCGTGGGAAGCGGGATATAGAATTTTCGACTGGGGCTGGAAATTTCCTTCCGTCTTTCAGACCTTCCAAGCTTTTTACGACGGATTGGTTCATGGACAGCTGCTGGAAGCTACCTTCCAAAGTATGAAGAGACTTTTGCTGGCCTTCATTCTGGCCATCGTGGTCGGAACAGTGCTGGGCTTTCTGTTCGCGCGTTATCGTTTCATTGATGATACCATTGGCTTTCTGGTCGTTGCGCTACAGACGATTCCAAGTATCGCTTGGCTGCCGTTCGCCATCATCTGGTTTGGGATGAGCGATTTTGCCGTTATCTTCATCACCACGCTCGGCGCGACTTGGACGATGGCCATGGCCAGCCGGACCGGAATTAAGAACATCCCGACGATTTACATTAAGGCCGCGCATATGATGGGCACCGGAAATGGGCTACGGATGTTTTATCAGGTGATGGTTCCCGCCGCTTTCCCTCATATGATGACCGGGGTGCGGGTCGCGTGGGCATTCGCTTGGCGGGCGCTTGTTGCTGGAGAACTGATCGCCAAAGGCGTAGGTCTCGGCCAGCTGCTGCAGGATGGCCGAAATTTGGCGGATACGGCGCTGATGCTGTGTATCGTCATTATCATTGCCGTACTGGGTACACTGTCCGACCATTTCTGCTTTAAGCGCCTGGAGGATAAGCTATTGGTTCGCTACGGTCTGATCAGCAATAGAAAATAAGGATCCCCTCGGATCCGACCATACCTCAAAGGAGAGAACACAGAGATGAAAAAAAAATCTGCACTACTCGCTTTAGCGCTGTCCGGCTTGCTGGCTCTTTCAGCATGCGGCGGCAGCACAGAAACGCCGAATAATGCTGCCGGCGGCGACGCAGCAGCTAAGACGGTTCGTCTTGGTATTTTCAAGAACGTGACGCATGCGCCAGGCTATGTAGCCCTGGAGCAAGGGTTGTTCCAAAAGCATTGGGGAGATAACGTCAAAATCGAGGTTCAAGCCTTCGACAATGGCTCCGACTTCTCCACCGCCTTGGCAACGGATCAAATCGACCTCGGCTTTGTAGGTCCCGGACCGGCTACGAACCAATATGTCAAAAGCAAAAACTTCCGCATTATCTCCGGCTCGAATAACGGAGGCGCGGTACTCGTAGCAGGTACAGATTCCGGCATCAACAGTGTGAAAGATTTGACGGGCAAGACGATCGCCATCCCGACCAAGGGCAGCACGAATGAAATTTCGCTGCGTCTCTTGCTCGAAGAGAACAACTTGAAAGTAACCACGGATACCAGCGGCGTACAAATTATCGCTCGCGCTCCGGCAGATACGCTCATCGCCATGCGCCAGAAAGAAATCGAAGCTACACTGATTCCTGAGCCGTGGGGAACGCAGATGGAGCAAGAGGGCATCGGTAAGGTCATCGTGCCTTGGGATCAAATTCCGCCGAACAACGGGAACTATCCGCTCACTCTTCTGGTCGCGAGCGATAAATTCCTGAACGAAAATCGTGAATTGGCAAAGCAAGCAATCAAAGCGAATGCGGAAGCGATCGAATTCATCAAAAGCAACCCCGACAAATCGTATGAGCTGATCAACAACCGGTTGAAAGAGTTCAGCGGCAAAGGGATGGACGTGAACCTGATCAAGGCCGCGCTTTCCCACCTGAACCTGACGACCGACGTCAGCAAAGAAGCCATTGAACAAATGGCAGGCGTATCTATCGATGCGGGCTATATCAAGGGCATGAAGAAGGAAGAGCTCAATTTAAGTGAATTCCTCGATCTTTCTTTATTGGAAGAAGTCAAGCAAGGCAAGTAAAGTGAAACGGAGCTGCAGCACGCAGCTCCGTTATTTTTTTGCTGAAAATCAATCCGCTATCGTTTTTTAGGTTCTACAACTGCGGGAGGAAATGTCGGTTATCGTCGAATCTCGCTGTGCTTCCGTGGTCATCTGTCTTCGATTATGTTATATTGTTTGAAGAAATAGGACGCATGGAGGTAAGCAGTATGACAGCATTCAAGGGGTTTCAGCAAGCGGATTTCGATACATTTACGATTGACGGACTGGAAGAGAGAATGAAAGCCATTCAAACTCGTATTCAGCCCAAATTTCAAGCGATCAGCGATGAGCTATTACAGTCTCTTTCCGTCCGTTCGGGACTGGAGATGTTCTTACATATTGCGAAGCACGCCCGCAGAAAAGTCAATCCGCCGGTTGACACATGGATGGCTATAGCTAATAATAAACGCGGTTATAAGCAGCATCCTCATTTTCAAATCGGCCTGTTCGACGACCGGGTATTCATCTGGCTAGCGTTTATCTACGAGCTTCCGAACAAAAAAGAGATCGCAGAGAAGTTTTTGCAGCAGGCCTCCGAGATTAAACGACGTTTACCATCCGATATGATGCTTTCGTTCGATCATATGAAAAAGGATGCCCTGAGCCTCTCTCAGATGGACGAAGAACAGTGGGAACAAGGGCTTAAACGGTTTCGCGATGTAAAAAAGGCGGAGCTGCTGATCGGACGAAATATCATGAAAGACGACCCTGTACTTCAGGACGGGAACAAGTTTATTGCATTCACGAACGAAACGTTCAATCAATTGCTGCCCTTATATCATTTATCTTTGGGGATCAAAAATTAATTTAAGCCTAAGCTTGCTTTAAAGTAAGGTTAATCTTTCTTGCATATCCTATAGTTGGTGAAAACCGAAACCTACTTACAGGAGAGTGCAGCGATGAAGCAGACTTACGCCAAAAAAATAATCGTCTCCTCCCTAGCACTTGCTTTAGTACTGGGTGGCGGAGCGCTTTATGGCACAAAGCAATTCGTTCGCGCGGAGACGCCGGATGCGGCCGTCCAATCGCAGGGCAATACTGACAAACCTGCGGAAGGTAAAGAATGGGCAAAGAAAGGCGATAATGCACGAGGCATGCACGGCAAATCCATGCCGATCTTTGAGGAAGCCGCAGCCATTCTCGGGATGGACAAGGAGACGCTGAAACAGTCGCTGAAGGACAAGACGCTGGTGCAGCTTGCTGCGGAGAAAAAGATTAGCGAGGCTGATCTGATCGCCAAGCTTCAAGCCGAGCGAACGAAAAAAATCGATGAGGCCTTGGCCTCCGGTAAACTGACCGCTGAGAAAGCGGAGAAGCTGAAGCAGAACATGGGAGAGCACCTGAAATTTATGGTGAACCATAAGTTGACCGGCGAAGAAAAGAAACGAATGCAAGGAGGCAAGCATCAGTTGATGCCTGCTAAAGACAAGCTTGCCGGTATTCTCGGAATGACGGAGGACGAATTGAGAGATGAGCTCAGAGCCGGTAAATCCTTGACAGAGATCGCTCAGAGCAAGGGCATGACCAAGGAGCAACTGATTGGTCAGATCAAGGACGAGATGACGCCATGGATTGAGAAAATGGTTGAACGCAAGCATTCTACCGGCGATAAGAAAACAACGGAATAAGCATCACATGTTAAAGACGGGGGCCCTCCCTCGTCTTTTTGTGTACCCAAGTCAAACCATAGAAAGGAGCCTGTCATCGTGCTCAAATGAATGGAATGGCCATGAATCTCCAAGACATCCAAGGTGAAAAATATACTCCGTTACCAGGAGTCGTGGAATGAACGCACCTAAGTACGCAAACCCAATAAGCTGCCGCAAGCGAAAGATTCGATAGCGGCAGCTTATTGGGTTTGATTTACAGCGGTTGGCTTGATGTTCTAGTACCAATCCGGTCCAATACCATAAAGCGGTACAGCAAATAGAGTGCTCCTACAGACAGCAAAGCCCCGGTAAGGAAAGGCAAGCTGTTGCTGTAATCATAAACGCCTGCTCCGAGCAGCGGACCTAAGATGCGTCCCAAGCTGTCCATGGATGAGCTTAAGCCCGACGCGATGCCCTGCCCGACGGAAGTCTTCTGCGTAATGAGCGAGGTGACGCACGGGCGGATCAGCGCATTACCCGCAGCAAAGACGCTCAAATAGATCGAGGCGGTAAGCAAATTCGATGAGAACAAAATCAGTATGAAGCCGAGTGCCGAGAGAACGAGACCGAGGCCGACCACACGTGCCTCTTGTCCTTTTTTGATAAGACGCCGGACGACCCCCCCTTGGATCAACGCTCCTACGATGCCGCTAACGGCGAACATAATTCCAAGCTGTGTCGGCGTTGCTCCGATGCGATCCCGTTGGAACAAGAGCAGCGTCGCTTCCAGTCCCGCTAGCGAGAATGAAACAAAGAAGGATAGCACGTATAAATATTTGAGCGGTCCGACAAACGCGCTCCAGCGGGAAGCTTTGGCTCCCTGAGGTTTATGCCGCTTCTCTTCCGTCAGCGATTCCGGCAGTTTGAAGTACGCGAACACGAAGGTACCGAATGCGAGAGCGGCGGCAACGAAGAACGGCACATGGGTTCCCCAGTGACTAAGAAGGCCGCCCAGCGCAGGCCCGAAGATGAAGCCGAGCCCGATTGACATCCCTACAAGTCCCATTCCTTTGGTACGTTCCTCATCTGTTGTGATATCGGCAACATATGCGACCGCACAGGCGGTTGCGGCTCCGGAGAACAGTCCTCCCAATATGCGGGAAACGTACATAAGCCATAGGCTTTCCAGGGCTAGGCCGAACAGAAAGAAGCTAAGGCTGAATCCGAGTGCGCCGATTATGATAAGCGGACGTCGACCGATTCGATCGGACAGCCCTCCCCACACCGGGGACATAAGGAAAGAAGCCAGCGAGTAAACCGAGAGCAGCATACCCAAATGAAAGTTTTCCGCTCCCGATCCCGTCACGGCATCGGGAAGTACCGGAATGATTATGCCGAAGCCGACAAAAATCGTCATCAGCAGAACCATGATTATGGCAAGCTGTTTGTTCATGTGGTAATGGGTTCCTCCCGATCTGCGATAGTTTCCCTTATCGTACCACATCTTTTTTGCCGATGGAAACGAACTTTAGATAAGATTAACAAAATGGACAAACCCCTGATTAATTTCTCTGCAAAATTATCAAACTATCAAGGATCAACAGTCTTTGACAAGATCAATTCCAAATCTCCTGCAAAAACTGCTTGCATCCTTGTCACATTTTGCTATACTCATTTTGTTTGCTTATTTTTTGCTGTGTCACGATAAATCGATCAAGAAGGGTAGGGATGAGCCGTGGATCAAACGAAAACTCCCTTGTTTACCGCGCTTAAAGAGCATGCCGGCCGTAATCCGGTTCAGTTTCATATTCCAGGACATAAGAAAGGGGTCGGGATGGACCCGGAATTTCGAGAGTTCATCGGCGATAACGCGCTGTCCATCGACCTGATTAATATAGCTCCGCTCGACGATTTGCATCAGCCTACCGGCGTCATTGAGGAATCTCAAAAGCTCGCTGCAGAAGCGTTCGGAGCCGATCATACCTTCTTCTCCGTACAAGGGACAAGCGGCGCCATCATGACAATGATCTTAACCGTCTGCTCACAAGGAGATAAGATCATCGTCCCCCGCAACGTTCACAAATCGGTCATGTCGGCGATTATTTTCGCCGGAGCAAAGCCCGTCTTCCTGAAGCCGGTGCGGGATGATTCCTTAGGGATCGATCATGGTGTATCGACGAAGTCGGTACGGCGAGCGCTGGAAATTCACCCGGATGCCAAAGCCGTGCTGGTCATCAATCCGACTTATTATGGCGTCTGCGCCAATCTGAAGGAAATCGTCGACATCGTTCACAGTTATAACATTCCGGTGCTGGTGGATGAAGCCCACGGCGTGCTGATCCATTTCAACGATAAGCTGCCGATGTCCGCCATGCAGGCAGGCGCGGATATGGCGGCTACGAGCGTTCACAAGCTCGGCGGCTCGCTGACACAAAGCTCGGTGCTTAACATTCGCGAAGGCCGTGTCAATGTGATGCGCGCCAAGACGATCATCAGCATGCTGACGACCACCTCCACCTCGTACATTTTGCTCGGGTCGCTCGACTGCGCAAGACGCTACCTAGCTCTGAGCGGCAAAGAGCTGGCGGACCGGGCGCTTGAGCTTGCCGACTACGCACGGGAAGAAATCAACCGCATCCCTGGTCTTTACTGCTTCGGAGAAGAAATCCTGGGCAAGGAAGCCACTTACAATTACGACCCGACGAAGGTCAGCATCCATGTGCGCCATCTGGGCATTACCGGCTACGATGTGGAAAACTGGCTCCGGGAGCAGTACAATATTGAAGTTGAGCTTAGCGATATGTACAACATCTTGTGTCTGGTCACTCCTGGTGATACGCGAGAGAACATCGATATTCTTCTCACCGCCCTCCGCAGGCTCTCACAAGAGAACTACTCCATCCGTCAAGCGAATGAGCTGGTGATTAAAATTCCGAAAATACCGCAGCTCACCTTGTCTCCGCGTGACGCGTTCTACGGGGATACCGAAATGATCCCGTTCAAGGAATCCGCGGACCGCATTATCGCGGAATTCATTTACGTATACCCTCCGGGCATACCGATATTGCTGCCGGGTGAACTCATCACCCAGGACCTGATTGACTACATTACGGAGCACATCGAGGTCGGCTTGCCTGTTAAAGGGCCTGAAGACCGCAGCATTGAAAAAGTCAAAGTCATCGTGGAAACACCGGCGATTTTTTAACCTCGCCGGATTGCTCAACAAGGCCAGCCCTGCCCGGGCTGGCCTTGTTCCGTTTTATAGGCTTCCTTGCTTAATCTGTTCCTCAAGCCAACCAATGACGTCGGCCACCGCATGCTCGTTATGGTGCTTGCAGGAACGGACAGCAGCCTGCAGCAGCTCCGGGTGGGCGTTGGCAACGGCGATGCCGATCCCTGCCCTGCGGATCATCTCCAGATCGTTCAGATGATCTCCCATGGCCACGCAGCGCTCGATCGGAATGTCAACGTGCACGCTTAGCTCCTCCAGCGCGTGGCCTTTGGTCGCCCCTTGCGAGAGCATCTCCAAATATTTATCGTCCGATCGAACCCAGACCACCTCCGCATCCTCCGTAAGTTCATTTACGGCCATGGCGACGTCATCCAGCCGACTCGGCTCCCAAGCGAACAATATTTTGATCCAGGGCTCTGACAGCTCATCGGAAATTCTAATCGCCTGCAGCGGAAACCCCTCAATACGCCGATGCCGCTCTGTAGTTTCATTGTCCCTCAGGGTATAAGGAGCAGTCCCGTCCTTCGCATAGATTTCAACGCCCAGCTCTGGAAACCGTTCCATGACCCTCTCCAGCACTCTCCTGCTGGATGCAGGCAGCGTCCTTACCCATAGGGTCTCCTCACAAGCGTAATCGTATATGACGGCTCCGTTGCTTAAAATGACCGGAGCATTCACTGGCAGCCGATTCGCATAACGCCTGACGGAAGACGCTATGCGACCTGTCGCCAAAGTGAACCTTCCTCCATGCGCTGTAAACCGCTCTATGGCGGCAAGATTGTCAGGGCTAATGTCCTTGCCGCTGCTCAGCAGCGTCCCGTCCATATCTGTTACCAGCAAATAATTGCTGAAGAATTGGCTGTCGATCATAGGAAACCTCTTTTTCTGCCTATCCGCTCAGCTGTCCGCAAAAGCCTTAAGCAAGTATTGTATTTGGTTTTTCTTAATGCTATGATGGTCATGGTGCTTGAAGCAAGAAAACCTTTCCAGTCCATTATGTAGGCAGGTGCATTCATCATGGCGCAAAGCGCTTATATTAAGTTCGTAGAAGGGTCCGCCGTTTCCTCGTTAACGCTGGATGAATTGAAGAACCAGCTCATGCATTACCAGGATCAGCTGGCACTCACAGGCCGGCAGCTCGAATGGGAGTACGATGATGCCGGCTTCCCGTACACGCTGGAAACAAAGGCCGAAGCCGAGGGCCAGTGGTTTTATTTAAAAGGAAAAAATCCGCTCTACAAATATATCGTCATGGGTGTCGGCTCCGAGACGCAAACAGATACAGAGCGCCATTACGTACAGGTCGTATTACCTGACGACTGTACGCATGGAGACAAAGCGAAGGGTAATGAGTATTGCAAATATTTAGCCAAGCTGTGGAAAGCCGAGCTTCATTTGTTCAACGGACGCATTATGTACTTCAATCCCCGGAAGTAGCGCTTCAGCTTCCCGATGGGCTGCAAGGTATCATGCTGATATCAGTACAAAATTATTATCTCTCATCCATACCCGTATTTAAGCGAAGAACCCTTCTCTCACTCAAGAAGGGTTCTTCGCATCTAATGTCATGACTGCTGCTCTTGTTGTTCTTCCACGATCTCGTTATAAATCTGAACAACGCGATCCCACTCTTCCTCATCCTCGATACTAGTGAGAAAGGCTTCACCGTCTTCTTCTTCAATCCGGAAAATTACACCATCAGACTCCACGTCGTTGCGGTCCAGAAGCACCGCATACGCCCGGTCGCTCGCCTCAAAGGTATAAACCATAACCATCTCATGCTCAACGCCGTCTTGATCGGTTACTATAAAAATATCATCCTCATGATCATGGTCGCAGGAAGCATCATGAATGTGCTCGCTCATGGGAAAACCTCATTTCATTATAAAATTGGTCGTACTTCCGTATCGTACCACGCTCACGGAGCCCAAGTCAATGAAGCGGACCGCCTCCCTGTCTAGGATTCGTTAAAGTGTACAGCGATCGATTCGGCACCGGGTTCTGGTCTTGATATACAGAGAAGTTATGATGGAGCCTCTTAAAATACAACAAAAAAAGGGACAGCGGCCGTCACGCTATCCCTTATCTTCTATATGTGTTATTTGGAGACGATCAACTTCTCGGATACTACGGTATAGCTGCTCGTTTCGCTCTCCTTAATGGAAAACTTCACAACATATTTGCCGGATTCATCAAACGATATGTTGAACGGCCACGGATACCAGAAGCTTTCTCTTTGCCCGCCGACGACCTTCTCATGAACCCCTACCTCTTTGCCACCTGGCGATACGATAGACATTTTAAAGGAGTGAATCGGTATGGTCAGGCTATCCACTTGAGCAAATACCGCAAAATCCAGTCGGTCGCCCTTCTCGACTCCACCAAACGGCTGTGTGATGGAATAATCGTTATCGACCTTCTTGGCTACAAACATATGTACGTTTGGCTTGTAGATGGACACCGTCTTCGAGGCGTCATCCCATTTGACTAGAGCTTGCAAGGAATCGGATAAGGCACGAACGGGAAGCACGGTGCTTCCTTTAATCAAAAAAGCGGGGGTCTCACCGTCTTTGAACGGCCTTTCCGCATTGTTAATCATCACTTTTGCCTTAACATAACCTTCAAATTCGCCCCACATGGAACTGGCGTAGACCCCTGCCGTCCCGAACAGGGAAAGCGACAGCATCAGCGTCAGTAATCGCGGCACCTTCATTTCCAGCAACCTCCATCATGTTCTTGGTTTGTTATCTTATACTCCGATGGTTCGTAAGAGTTGCGGTGTTTTATGGGAAAACCCCAAACTTTTTTTGATAAATATCTACATCTAGTTATTGTCCAGGGATTTCACGTAGCATTTATACAAAATATGGCAATAAAGAGGCGGGCGCGCATGTCGAATCACACCATCCTTTTTGACGAGCGGTGAAGATTCATGCGCTTGCCCGGGAAATTCCCCTCTTTCCTTCTAACGTGTGAACTCATCCTCTGCCCCAAGCAGCTGCTGCAGCTTCTCCTCGCACTTCCCCCTGAGCACCATCGGCATGATCGAGCAGTGAAATTCGTAGCCCTGAAATACATACATAACGTGATAGTTCCGTTCTGGCGTAATTTCTTCCAGCACAATGCGGCAGCCGCTCTTGCGAAGCCGCTGCTTGATGCCGATATGTTCCCTTTCCACCCGTATGGACAGCCGTTCGAACAATCCGCTCCAAATCCGGGACAGCTTCATCGCTTCGGCATATTTACGGTCCAGCTCCAGCGCTTTAAGCAGATGCAACGTCACAACATATTGATGAACCCACGTCTCCACCGTACTATTCCGCATGTTCGCCCACCCGAAACAAAAGATTTGTACACTCATTATATAGAACATTTGTTCCCTTTTCAACAAAGACAAGCCTATTCCTTTATTGAAGCCAAAACCTGACAAAATATTCTTGAATCTTTCATGAAAAACATGGTAGATTAAATAAATATTCAGCTGGTATGTCATAGGCGAGTGGAGGACCGCAAGTGAGCCTGCAAATTCAAATGATCGGTACGGGAAGCGCATTTGCCAAAACATTTTACAATAACAACGCATTGGTCTATTCGGACGGCTTTACATTATTAATCGATTGCGGGATTACCGCTCCAAGGGCGTTGTACGAACTCGGGATTCCGCTCGATCGGATCGATGCGGTGCTCATCTCTCATATCCATGCGGATCATGTGGGCGGGCTTGAAGAGCTTGCTTTTCAATATATGTACGTGTTCAAACGCAAAATCAAGCTGCTGGTTCCTGCTCCATTGGAAACCGTTCTCTGGGAGCATACGCTTCGGGGAGGACTTGAGAATACGGCCGAAGGCCTTGTCAGCTTGAACGATTATTTTGAAGTGATTTCTTTGGCGGAGCGGACGCCGTTTGCCCTCCATCCGGGACTAAGCGTGGAGACGATCCCGACAGATCATATTCCCGGCAAGTCAAGCTACTCTCTGCTGCTTAACGGCAACATATTTTACAGCGCAGATATGAAATTTAGCGCTCCGCTGCTGCTTGGACTGCACGAACAAGGCTGTGAAGTCATCCTGCACGATTGTCAGCTGTTCTGTCCAGGAACCGTGCACGCCTGCCTGGACGAGCTGCTTACACTGCCCGCGGACGTACAAAAGAAGGTGCTGCTTATGCACTATGGAGACAACATGTCCCAATTTATCGGAAAAACGGGTCATATGACCTTCATGGAGCAGTTCAAAACGTATACCTTGCCGTCGTAAGGATCATCGATCGCGCCGCGTTTCATGGACGCCATCTCATCCCAACAGACGCCATCCATAACCTGACCCGTTGGGGTCAGGTTTTGCTGCTGCAGTACCCTTCAGAATCGTTCCGAGACGACCTTGGCTTGAGTAAACTGGAGCAGGTAATCGCGCCCACCCGCTTTGGAATCCGTTCCGGACATGTTAAAGCCGCCGAACGGATGAACCCCTACAAGCGCTCCTGTGCATTTGCGATTGAAATATAGATTACCGACATGAAACTCCGAGCGAGCCCGTTCCAAATGCGCCCTGTTCCTCGTGATGACCGCTCCGGTCAGCCCATACTCCGTATCATTGGCCAGCTCGAGCGCTTGATCGAACGAGGACGCTTTAATGAACGCAACCACCGGCCCGAAAATTTCCTCCTGCGCGATTCGTGCCTTCGAGTCGACATCTGCGATGATAGTCGGCTCGATATAATACCCCTTGGCATTCCCCGCTCTGCCTCCGCACACCACACGGCCCTCCATACGACCGATTTCCAGATATTCGAGAATTTTACGGTGAGCCTTGGCATCGATGACCGGTCCGACATCCATTTCAGGATCTGACGGATCACCTACACGCAGACGGCTTACGCGTTCCGCCACCCTGCGAAGCACCTCATCATATACACTCTCATGCACTATGGCGCGAGAACAGGCGGAGCACTTTTGTCCGGCAAACCCGAAGGCCGACGCCGTAATCGCCTCCGCTGCCAGCTCCAGGTCACAGTCGCTATCGACGATAATCGCATCCTTGCCGCCCATTTCGGCGACGACCCGCTTGATCCAGCGCTGTCCGGGGGCGGTTTTGGCCGCCCGCTCGTTGATACGCAGCCCCACTTCGCGGGATCCCGTAAAGCTAACAAACCGGGTCAACGGATGCTCCACCAAAACATCGCCCACCTCCTGCCCGGAGCCTGGCAGGAAGTTGACCACACCATCCGGCAAGCCAGCCATGTCGAGCATCTCCATAAACTTAGCGGCTATGACCGGTGTCGCACTGGCCGGTTTCAGCACAACCGTGTTGCCGGCCGCCACAGCCGCCGACGTCATTCCCGCCATAATAGCGAGCGGAAAGTTCCATGGAGGGATAACTATGCCGACCCCGAGCGGAATATAGGTAAGCTCGTTGTCCTCTCCCGGAATATGTGTAAGCGGCTGCCGCTCCGACAGACGCTCCGCTTCCCGGCCGTAAAACTCAAGAAAATCAATCGCTTCTGCGGTATCGGCATCCGCCTCCGCCCAGCTCTTCCCCGCTTCCACCACCATCCAAGCGGAAAACTCTGCTTTCCGGCTGCGCAGCAGCTCGGCGGTTTTGTATAAATAGCGGGCCCGTACCGCCGGGGGCACCGATTTCCATGACGTAAACGCATGCGCTGCGGCGAGAATCGCTTTCTCTGCCAAAGCTTGATCCGCTTGGCTTACCGTTCCGATCACCCTCGTCGGATCGGCAGGATCGACCGAATCGGCCTTCCGGTCCGTGAGCAGCCGTTCAGCGCCAATCCGCAGGCTGTATTCTTGCCCTAGCTGCGCTTCGACCCTCTCGAGCGCCGCTGCTAATACCTCTCGATTCCCCGACTGGGTAAAGTCTGTGAACGGCTCGTTGCGAAAAGGTTCTACCATGAGTCATTCCTCCTCTGCTCGATACAAAGTTATGGGAAATCTCATTTGATTAATTGAAGTCTCATTTCGGGTTCTTGCGGAATAAAATAGATTAGCACCGAACCAGCGGCGCCGACTCCTCAGGCCAAACGAAGCTGCACTTCTACTACATATGTATGCCGCCGCGCCGCCCACAAGAAGCAAATCGGAGAGAGGGTGATCGTGTTTGGATATCGGTACCAAACTGTTCCGTTCCACTCTGCTTGCGCTAGCCGGAAACCGGGCTGTCGAGGCGACGGCTCACCGGTACGGAATGAAGCTCGGAGCCAGCCGGTTCGTCGCGGGAGAAACAGCCGATGAAGCCTTGCTGCAGATCCGCCGTTTAAATGACAGGGGAATCGCAGCCACCTTGGATGTGCTTGGCGAGAGCATTCGCGATTTATCGGAGGCAGACAGGTTTAAAAGGGAATATATTATGCTTCTCGAGAGGATACACACCGAAGATTTGGACTCGAATGTTTCCTTAAAGCCTACCCAGATGGGATTGGCTTTGGACCCACCGACCTGCCTCTCCCATATCCGGGACATCGTCAGGAAAGCCCAAAAGCTTGGCAGCTTCGTCCGCATCGACATGGAGAATTCGCCTTACACCGATGATACTATCGCCATGATCCGCTGCCTTCATGCCGAAGGCTTAACTCAAGTAGGCACCGTCATTCAAGCCTATTTATACCGAAGCAGAGAGGACGTGCGGCGGCTCACCAAAGCGAATGTGAATCTCCGCTTGGTTAAGGGCGCCTACCAGGAGCCCAAGCCGCTTGCTTACCAAAACATGAACGACGTGAACGCCAACATGAAGCAACTGATCCGGGTAAGACTGGATTCCGGCGTCTATACCGCGGTAGCGACCCACGATGAGCAGCTGATCGCCTGGACGAAAGCATACGCTAAAAGAAATGGCGTAAGAGCAGACCGCTATGAATTTCAAATGCTGTATGGCGTGCGTATGCCGCTGCAGGAACAGCTGGCCCGAGAGGGCCACAAGGTGCGCTGCTATGTACCTTATGGACGGATGTGGTACCCGTATTTTGTCCGCCGCTTGGCCGAACGTCCCGCCAATCTGTGGTTCGTGTTGAAAAATTGGCGCGACCGCCCATCCGCCCAGAACGGAAAGGAGGAATAAAACCATGACAAGGAAACCGAATCTATCCATTCTAAGAGTACCATTTGACTTGGGTGCCGGGCGTAAAGGCGTAAGGCTCGGCCCGGATGCGATACTCCGGGCCGGTTTGGAACGGAAGCTGCGGCAGTTGGGCTTCTCCTTCGAGCTTCCGGAACCGGTCCCTGCCCCGTTGCTCTCAGCCGCCTCTACTCAGCCAGCGGCGCTCAAGCACTTGAATGAGGTTGTGGAGGTCAATGAATCGCTCGCTTTACAGATCAAGGCTGTACTAGACCGCGGACGCTTCCCACTTGTGTTAGGCGGGGACCACAGCATCGCGATTGGCACGCTGACCGGGCTTAGGCAGCATTACAGAAGCTTAGGTGTCATCTGGTTTGACGCCCATTCAGATTTGAATACGCCGGACACAAGCCCCTCAGGCAACATTCACGGCATGTCCCTTGCGGCGGCGCTCGGTAAGGGACACGACCGGCTGACACGAATCGGCGGTGTTCTCCCCAAAATTCAGCCTCAGCATACCGTCATCATCGGAGCCAGACAGCTTGACCCGGGAGAGAAAGAGCTCATACACGCAGAAGGCATTACGTGCTTCACTATGCATGAGGTCGACCGCATGGGAATCGCAAGGGTGATGGAGGAAGCGTTACGCTTGGCAAGCGCCGGTACAGACGGCGTACACGTCAGCTTCGACATCGACAGCGTCGATCCGCTCGAGGCTCCGGGAACCGGAACGCCTGTCAAAGGCGGCCTCAGCTACCGTGAAGCGCATTTGGCGCTGGAGCTGCTTCACGAATCCGGCGTCATGGTTTCCGCGGAGATGGTAGAGGTCAACCCGGCGCTCGAGCGGGATAACAAAACCGCAAGACTGGCAGTGGAGCTGATTCTCTCCCTGCTGGGGCAGCGCATTCTATAGGAGGGGGAGCGCTATGAAACCGACGTCGGAAAACATCATTGATACAACGAACCGGTTTGGGGCGCGGAATTACCTTCCGCTCCCCGTAGTAATATCCAAAGCCGAGGGGGTATGGGTCTTTGACCCCGAGGGACGAAGATACCTCGATATGCTTAGTGCCTATTCGGCGCTCAATCAGGGCCACCGTCACCCCCGTATTATCCGCGCGTTGAAGGATCAGGCAGACTGCGTGACCTTAACCTCTCGCGCGTTCCACAACGATCGGCTGGGCGAGTTCTATGAACGGTTATCCGACTACACCGGCAAAGCGGTAATCCTGCCGATGAACACTGGGGCCGAGGCCGTAGAAACAGCGATCAAAGCAGCCCGCCGCTGGGCATATACACAAAAAAACATCCCAGACAATCAAGCCGAAATCCTCGTGTGCGAAGACAATTTTCATGGCAGAACGATAACCGTTACCTCCTGTTCCTCAAATGCGGAGTATAAGCACGGCTTCGGACCCTTCACCCCCGGTTTTACGGTCATTCCTTACGGCGATGCGAATGCCCTGGAACAGGCCATCTCCCCCAGAACGGCCGCTTTCCTGGTCGAACCGATACAAGGAGAAGCGGGTGTCGTGCTCCCGCCTCCCGGCTACTTGCGGCAAGCAGCTGACATCTGCAAGCAGCGGGAAGTGCTGCTGCTCGCCGACGAAATCCAGACGGGCTTCGGACGAACGGGCTACCGCTTCGCCTGCGATGCGGAATCCGTAGAGCCGGATGTCTACATCCTCGGCAAGGCGCTGGGCGGAGGCGTCCTGCCCGTCTCCGCTGTAGCGGCAAATCGTGAAGTACTGGAGTTGTTCGAGCCGGGCTCGCACGGCTCAACCTTCGGCGGCAACCCCCTCGCCTGCGCCGTGGCGACGGCCGCCCTGCAGGTCGTGCTGGATGAGAAGCTCGCGGAACGTTCCTTGGAGTTGGGAGACTATTTTCTCGGTCTCCTTCGCCAGCTGACGCATCCGCTTATCCGCGACATTCGGGGCCGTGGATTGTTCATCGGTCTGGAGCTTGCGACGCCGGCCAGAGCTTATTGCGAGAAGCTGATGAGCAAAGGAATTCTATGCAAGGAAACGCATGACAACGTTATTCGTTTGGCGCCGCCGCTCACGATCTCCACATCCGAGCTGGATTGGGCCTATGAGCGAATTGCTGAGGTGCTCGGGTAAATCAGGCATCATTTGCCTCCATCCTGAGCATGCTATGGGCAAGGAGGAGATCAAAATGATGAATCAACCCAAGCCGCATGTCGTTGCCGTACGCAAGAACGGCGATGGAGATATCGTGGAGCTAAGGCTGTCATCCGGTGAGGTCGTGGATTATTTGGAAGCTCAACAGCTTGCCAAAAGCGGACAGCTGGTGAATGTCAATGTGTTTCGGGGACGGGACGGGGAGGAACATTTACGTTCCAATGCGGACGGAGACCCGACCAACAATCTCGATCAACTTCCCGGGTTCTAAACTTGCCCTGTCAATCAAGCCGGTACGGTCTTCCGTCCGGCTTGATTCTTTTTGTATATAACCCAAAAAAATAACTATGAACGAAATATATAACCGGGCCCTAGCCTAAATAAAATATGCGTGGCTGGCAGGAATTAGTGTATGGACACAGAATCCATATATTATCAATTGAATTAGTCGGGAGTTGGAGTTTCACTATGAACGGTAGCCTGGTCTTCCTCATTTATGCTGGTTTTGTCTGCGCTTCCTCCCTTTACTTCCAGCAAACCGAAAGTCCACTTCTGCTCATTGGCCTAACCTTAAGCTATATCCTGTCCCATGTGGCAAGCAAATTCATCCCCATACCTCAGGCCATTCAACTGACGCTTCTGGTCCTGTTCCATATCATTAGCGCGACGGATTGGAGCTTGCCCCTTTATTTACTGCATATGGGCATCATTTTTTATAAGGTACCTTCTCTTGTATCGGCCTTATCCTACAATGTAGGCATCATGTTGGCCTTTTCCTTTTCCGTAATGACCTACAGCACCATGACATTGTATACGATAGCCGATACCATCTTTAAAGCGGCCAGTTGCTTACTAATGGCCTTCCTCTTCCGAAAGTATATGCACGCTATAGAACAGCAAAAGCAACGATTGACGAACGAAAAAATGCACTTGAGTACCCATGATTCTCTCACGGGACTGTGCAACTTCCAGGAATTCCACAGACAAATGGGCATTTTTATGGATCAAAAGGAATCCATTATTCTTGTATTGATCGATTGCAAAAATTTGAAATCTCTTAACACGACGAACGGCTTTCAGGGTGTAAACAAAATACTAAAGCAAGCAGCCGATCTGCTCTGTATTATGTTTCCGGATGCCTCCCTTGTTGCCCGTTACGGCGGTGATGAATTCGCCATCGTCATCGAACCTACCGACATGAAGCGAACGATCCATACGGTTACCCAACTTCTCGCTTCCGAATTCCCCAAGCTGACGGGCATCGAAATCAACTTTGGGCTGGCCTGCTATCCTGAAGACGGAATGCATAAAGACGATTTGATCTTGGTGGCGGAGCATAATTTATACTTAATGAAAAGGGAAAGCTGGCTGAAGCGGGAGGAGCATATGCTGCGTTCCGAGAAGCTGCGCGTTGTCGGTGAGCTGGCTTCCGGCATGGCGCACGAAATTCGCAATCCGCTGACGACGGTCAAAGGATTTCTGCAGCTGTCCAGAGCGGGGAATTACAATGTGGAGCCTTGGTACGACCTGATTATGGACGAAATTAACCGGATGAGCATGCTGACCGCCGAATTTCTGCAATTCTCGAAGCCGCATGTCACCCAGTTCAAAATCCAGTCCATTGATGGCTGCATTACCCGCGTCATTTCTCTGCTCGATTCGGAGGTAACGCGCTTGGGTCACCAAATCTACTTTGAAGACGAAGGACAAGAAGCCTGTATGCTGATGGACCAAGACAAAATGCTGCAGCTGCTGCTTAACCTTGTCAAAAATGCCCTCGAGGCCATGCCTGAGCAAGGAATGGTACATTTACGGCTTTACCTGCAGAACCAAAATGCCGTCATCGAGGTGACCGATACGGGCAAAGGCATACCGGAGTCGGAACTTGATCAAATCTTCATTCCGTTCTACACCACCAAAGAGTCTGGAACCGGACTCGGATTATCTATCTGTCACAAAATCGTACAGGACCACGATGGAACAATTGAAGTGGAAAGTGTCCCGGATATGGGAACCAAATTCACCATCACACTGCCTACGGTAACTGCGCCAGAAGCTGCGGAACGACAGGTCACACCAAACCGGTCAAGGATTTCCGTATAAACTTGAACCCATTCTCAAACCGCCCTGTCCGCCCGGACTCCGTTGCGTAGCCGAGACATCCGATTAAGACCCCTAGGAGCGCCCCGCCCAGTACTTCCTTGGGGAGATGGCCTAAACGTTCTTCCAGGTCTTCTCCCCGCTGCTGATGTACATGAGGAGGATGCTGCTCCGTCAGCTTGACTACGGTTTCTTCCAACAGATTCACTTCCATGGCAATAAGCCCTGCGTGTCGACGAATCCCCATCGCATCATACATTACAACCAGACTGAGCAGCGACGCTAGCGCAAACGAAATAGAGGAACTGCCTTTCTTCAAACCGATATAGGTGGCCAAAGAGACGGCTCCAGCGGAATGGGAGCTCGGCATACCGCCCGTACGAAACAGGTCTCTCCACGCCCAGTGCTCCTTCGCCCTAACCCTGGCCGATATTTTCAACGCTTGAGCCGTACCTATAGCTGCAATGGACGTCCATAACGCCCGGTTCATAGCCATCACCTCAAGCTTAGCATCTAAATGTTCCCGGATTTCTATACATCTATAGAAAATCAAATTTGGGACATCGTTTCCACGATGTGGCGTAACTAGGAGAGACGGGCCAGCATGGAAATCGGGAAGCTGGCATCCGGTTCTTGTCCCAGCTTGCCCCAGGCCATAATTCCATTCACATAATGAACCTCGAACGGCAGCTGTACGCCGTCCACTTTATACAAACCTGGCGGATAATCGGCAGGATTCAGCGTATAGGCCATAGCGGCAAAATATTTACGTTCCAGCACCGATCGCTGACTCGGGAACTCGACCCGCTGCATCTCCGATTGAAGCAGTTTCATTTCCGTCTGAAGCTCCTCCGGCGTCATTTGACTAAACAGCTTTTTCATTGTATATGCTCCCCTTACTATGTATGGTCTAGTCTTTGATTGTGCTCTTAATAATGATATCGTGCAATCTTTATTTACGAAACATTCACACCATACGACGAAATTCGAGTTTATCGTCAAATTTCCATGTCTAAACACCCACGGCAGTGTCAGGATTTGTTACAAAGTTCTCATCGATTTTCCGTTTGAATCATGTATAATAAATATATGAATCATGAAAGGGAGGAATTCTGACAATGACAACGGAATTACATTTTCATGACCGTAAGATTCCCATTAGCTTCATTTCGAGCGATCAGAAGGCGATTCCTCAGCTGATCACCGTACTGGAACGCAAGAGCACACTTTCTTCCTTGAACGGTCCATCCTCGCTTGGGGAGATTGATCGAATCGAAATCATCGGCAACAATGCGATATTGCATAATACGAAGGAAAACAACAGTATTCAATTACCGCTCTATTAATGAGCGGTTTTTTATTACTGGTCTATGTTGCCACAAACAAACCCCTTACGGTATAGTAAGGTTGGTATCATTTATTTATACTTATGTAAAGGATTGTTGTCATAATGAGTGTCAATAACAAGCGCAGCTTTTTTCGTGTAGAATTTCAGCACCCTCTATGCGCCGAATTAAAGATCATTGATTACGAAGTGATCGATCCCGAATCCAAAATCGTCAAAGCCGCGCTGGTTAACCTAAGCGCAGGCGGAGCGCGATTCTATACCGCATCACCGCTGCCGGAAGAGGACCATCTTCTCGTCGAGCTAAAATTTACCGCCATGGGCAAAGAATACAAACCAGTCGGTACCATCGCCCGCTCTATTTTGCCGGAAGAGGGGCATTATGAGTACAGCGCACAATTTTCATTGGATGAGACGGATACCGCTGCCTTAACCGGCATGCTGAACCAAATGTCCGTCAAGCTTCGGAAAACCCCCGTACTCACCGGATGCAGCTTTTGTACGGACGAAGATTTGATTGGATTCAAGCCCTTATGAACGTGGATGGCCTGACAAACCGGCAACGATATACGTTTTGCCAGATTCCGTATGCCACACCCAACTTCGAAACAGAAGCTTTTCCGGCCTGAGCCGGTCGTGAAGATCCTTCAATCCGACAACCGCCGCTTCCATCCCGTATTTACCGAAGGCTTCGAACAGAAACCGCGCACGCTCGCGGTCTTCACGCGGCTGGCTCAGCTCCTCCGCAATCCACTTCTTATCCTCATCCAGCAAAATCATATCCGTCCACACGGTCACTCTTCCTTCCGGCTTAACCAGGGATAGGAGCAACCCGTTATAATCGGTCATCAAGTTATTACGCAAATAGGCGAGCGCCTCCATGATCAGACGAATGTCCTGATCTCCGTATCGCTCTATGTGGCTGTAAAACTGCGTAAGCGCGTCAATATAAAATAATTGGGTATGTACGCCCGATGAAACGACGAGCGAGAATGATTTGTTCAAATGAGGTAAAGCTTCGTTACGCCGCGCCTCGAACACACAATCCCTAAGATAACCTGCGACTTCCGCACCGGATACCCCGTTCATGAGCATCTCTTCAAACGTTTCGTAGAATGAAATGTGATCCAGGCACGTATAATCAACCCGGGTGAGCGATTTCAGACGACTTTGTGCAAGTCCTCCCGTTTCATTCAGCCACTCCTCCAGCATATTGTCTTCCGTATCCAGCACGGTGACCTGCTGAAAATGAACGGCCAAGCCCGGCAGATCCACGTCACCGTGATTTCCCGCTCCTAGCACAACCACCTTCTCTGGCTTCGCAAGCAGTTGAATGGATTCTTGAACCAGACTCCGTACATGAAACCGGTGTGTCCCCCACTCCTGCTCACCCCAATCCAAGGCCCCAATACCGGTGTTCTGCTCTTCCCCGCCCCCGAAAGGAGGCTGCATTATCCCAGGAAAGTCTCTCATGAAAATCCCTCTTTCTAGAAGCTTGTCTTCTGTTGTCATTATAGCATAAGCCTTGCCGGAAACACATGCCGAGGTAAGCTCAAAACGTATCTGCCGATTTACAATCGTTAGGTTTCCTTGCTAATATTATAAAGCAGCAAGAAATAGCGAAATTTCGTCAGATCGGGGTGAGTGAGATGTTTAATGAAATGGAAAAAGAAGCTCTGTACAAAATTATTTATACAAGAAGGGATATTCGAACATTTTTATCCGATCCGATACCGGATGAAATGATTATGAGACTGTTGCAAGCAGCACACCACGGTCCCTCGGTAGGGTTCATGCAGCCCTGGAATTTTATACTCGTTTCATCCAAAGAGGTTAAAGAACAACTGGCTTGGGCAGCAGACAAAGAACGACGCGCTTTAGCCATTCATTATGAAGATGAACGACAAGACCAGTTCTTGAGTCTTAAAATTGAGGGGATTAAGGAAGCTCCGCTGACGATCTGCATAACGTGTGATCCCACACGGGGCGGCTCCCATGTATTGGGGCGTAATTCGATTCCCGAAACCGATATCATGTCAACGGCTTGCGCCATTCAAAATATGTGGCTGGCAGCTTGTGCCGAAGGTTTGGCCATGGGCTGGGTTAGCTTTTATAAAAAGAATGACATCCGAGATATCTTGGAAATCCCGCCTCATATCGATCCGATCGCGCTGATATCGATTGGATATACGGATCAATATCCATCCAAACCTATTTTAGAATCCTCGAATTGGGAAAAAAGAAGAACCCTCCCGGATCTGATCTTTAGCGAAGCTTGGGGAAAGCCAAGCAAATATACCTGATTTGGGAAAAAAAACTAACATCAAGGCAGATGAACAATCGATATCACCCTGTACCACGTATACTGGATCAAATACGAAAGGAGTGATATCCATTGACTCATGCACGTAAATGCTGTCCCCCGGCACAACCGATTGTCCAAAGACCTGTTCACGTCGTTAGAGATTTCTATCATCCTCAGCTCGTTCAGGTCATCCAGCCTATTGAAGTGATCAATCGTCATCACTGTGTTCCTGTTTATAATCACGTCTACACTTTTATCGAAAGAGATGTAGGACCTTTTGCACCTTACACAGCAACGATATCCAATATAAAGAAACGTAAAAAATAACCGCTGAAGAGCAAAGGATATCATCATGAGACCCCATCGAGCTCTCCAGCAACCAACAACTGGAGAGCCTTATATCAATAAAAAAGAGCCTTTCGGCTCAAAACAAACAAACATATTAGAACGTGTTATATACATTTTCGCATTCTTCACCCGTAGGCTGGTAAAAGCAATGCTTCTTGTAACGTCCCACAAAGGGCTGATCGTACCACGTTGGAGGACAATCTCCGGGTGGTCTGAAATACCATAAGCTGAATTTGGCCGGCCAGTATCTTTCGCCATTAATAGATCTCCGGGCCAGACGTTTTTCCCGATCCCTGGCTTTCTGATAAAAATACCCGTGTATCGTAGCCTCAAATGCGTGGGGCTGATAGATCATTTGAGGGATGGTGCGAATTGCTTTAAAATCGGAGCAATCGGCCCGGATTCGATTAATCCCTACGTTCCCGACCAGCAGCATACCCTGCTCGCCTTCCCCTTCCGCTTCAGCTCTAAGTAATCTGGCTAAGAGCGCAACATCTTGATCCCTGGCCTTTACTACAGCCATTCATTTCACCTCTTTACTATGTTATAACCATAAGATATTGCATAACGAGCCAATGGGTGACTGCCTTAGATTAGTTTATTGACCGATATGGTTATTCGTGGTAAGTTATCTAGACCGGATACGCCGGTAAAGCCCCTTGAGGAAGCACCTCAGGGGCTTTGTTGATTTCGTTCATGTTTAAGGAGGAACCTTGATTTGAAAAAATGGTCCAGAATGTCAGCCTTGGTGTTAACAGCAGCGATTATGATTTCAGGTTGTGGCAATTCACAGGCCGCCTCAACTTCTGCCGCGTCTGCGCCAGTTGAGAACAAGATGCTCTTCACCGCAAAAGTGACAAGGGTCGTCGATGGAGACACGATCAAAATTGAGATGGAGGGCAAGGAGGAAACCGTCCGTATGATTATGGTAGATACGCCAGAAACCGTCCATCCTAGCAAGCCAATGCAGCCGTTCGGCCCCGAAGCGTCTGCCCTCGCCAAGGAAACGCTGGAAGGCAAGGAAGTCAGGCTGGAGCTCGATGTCTCTGAGCGAGATCGATACGGACGTATTCTCGCCTATGTCTATGTGAATGATAGAATGTTCAATGAAGTGCTGCTGGAAAAAGGATTAGCAAGGGTTTCTGTGTTCCCGCCGGACGTCAAGCATGCCGATCGCTTCAGGGAAATCCAAAAGGAAGCTCAGAAGGCTAAGCTCGGCATTTGGAGTATCGAAGATTATGTCTCAGATAAAGGATATGACGACAGTACGGCACCCGTACCAACCAAGCCGAAAGCATCGCAGAACGAGGATGTCTATTATGCGAAGTGCGCTGAGGTGCGGGCTGCCGGAAAAGCTCCGCTTCATCGTGGGGACCCGGGCTATCGCAGCGGTTTGGACCGGGATGGCGATGGGATAGCCTGTGAATAAACTTCCGAAATATTCGAGTAATAAAAAAATTCCCCGCTTCGTCGATGGCTGCGACAGCGGGGATGCAACGAATATATATAAAGATGGGGTACAAGCTTGATTATGATATGTGATCATGAAAAGAATCTTTAAAATAGATGAATAGAACATTAAAATTTAAATTCAACCAAGGATGGCTTCCTTAGAAAGCCGTGACGCGTCCATTGAACAAATTGAACATGGGCCAGCCATCCAGAACCCACTTTTCGATATCCTGTAATAAAAACATCCTCGTACCTATAATTCACAATTTTTAACCAGTCATGAGAACGCCGGGAAACGTAGGGGCTGTCTTTTTTCTTCGCTACCATCCCCTGCATGGATTGATCGACCAGCTGCTTGTAGAGGTCTTCGCCCCTCTCATCCATTTGAGGTATGATGTGATAGGAAGCATTTGTCTTCATAATGGATTCAAGGATCGATCTTCGTTTCATTAATGAAAGCTCACGTAAGTCGCGGCCTTTATGATGAAGAATATCCCAGACCACATAATGAACCGAACGATGCTTGGCGAAGGAGTGGATTTTCACTCGCTCGGTTAACTGCAAACGGTCCATATTGGCGTGTACATTCGGTTTTGTGCCTTGTAAAAAGACGTATCTCACTGCCTTTCTTAATCAATATCAGACGATGACCATCCAGCATCGGCTCGAAGATATAAGATGGGTCTGAAAAAGGCTTGTCTTGAGACTCAAGGAGCATAGGACCAATCAACATATGCATCACCTGAATCCAATGTATCATGGGAGATTCACTGAATAAGCAGGGAAAAGAAGGGCGATATGGGACGAAAACGACAATAGAAAAAGGACCCCTTTCGGAGTCCCTTCCAACGGTGAACGTTATGGTATTTTGCCTTGAATCTTTCCATAAGCTCGGGGTTCTAAACCTCATTCACATCTTGCAGTACGTATACTACAGTAACGTGTCTTTGGCACACACCTCCGCTTCTATCTTGATTCAACAACAACTTCCATGGTATTGCTCGTTAGATCGCCCAACGGAACCACACCTCTCTTTTCACCGTTAATAGTATGATGGCCAGAATTACGAATCTTTATACACGTGCTCCATTTTATTTTTTGCTGCGGCAAAGACGGCTTCGCTCGTTCTATGTTTCACATCCGATTCGACAAATAGGTGTCCAGTTCTTCTTTAATCCATTTCATGCCTTCCTTGACCGCCTTCTGTATAAGCAGATTCGTTTTATGAGCTTCATAGTCTTCTTTCTCATATTGAACCCGGATCTCGGCCTGCTCTTCCTTGACAATCCCTATGATAATGGAGACAACTACCCCATTCTGTTGATCGATGCCGCGCTCCTCAGCATGTTCCCAAGCCAGAACGTCAATGCTGCATTTATAATCATAATCGGGATGGGCATCATATGTTTTGATGGCATCAGCGAGTCTAATCTTCATCCAAGTTTTCATCTGATTCTCCTTACACCTACATATTTTCCTCCATCAATTCATAAAATAAGCAGGTTGAACAATTGCGTTTCCCTTCATTTTACCACTCTGTTTATTTTTCAATCCAGTATTTTATTTTCAAAATGGGCTAGGAAGCTCCATCACAAGCACCTGAATAAGGTGCTTTATCATTGCTGCTTTTTAAAGAAAAAATAGGAGGAATGTTTAGGGATTAAATAACACGACACGTGTAGAAGATAACTCATATGTCTAATTACAAGGAGGTCAAACCATGCCAAATGAGAAAATAGATAAAGAAACAGATGGAAACCCGGAAACGATGTACGAGGACACAAGAGTACATGAACGCATTGGTTTCAGAGCTGATGACACTGTACCGATTCGCAATTATGGACAACCTAACGAAAAACTAGATGGAATTGATATTTAGAGTGTTAAGGAAAATTATAATTGCTTCTTCCATGGGAATAATACTCTTGCCCTAAATCCAAGGAAGAGGTGTAATTCAATGTCGTATAACTGTTGTTATTGTGAAAAGGAAGCAAAGTCTGCACACAGTATTACAGTATATAATAAAACCGGCACTGAAGAACGATTTGAAGTCCTCTGCAGTCCTTGTTATGCCGAATGGCTGCTTTCCTTAAAAGGGTAATGAGTGGGGGAGAAATCCCCCATCTATTTTTTTCATCAACACAAAAAACGATAAACACTCAAGTACCCCGCAAGTGGATCTATTTCGAGGTTTTCTGAAGGTCCCCTCATCAAACATCAGCCATTTATCCGGTAATTCGTTCTATAATTTGATTCTTAACTTCTTCGGGGTTATGAATTTGGAAAACAACCTTTTCAAATTCATGGTTGTTCAGTGTTAAAACAATTACATCTTTATGATTCTCATATGAAATAAACGACCATTTGTCTGTCAGCATAAATCGTCCCTGTCTAATATCGAATATAGAGGTGCCTACTCTAAATGAGAGCAAAGATATTTTGAAGTCCTCAGTATTTACTTTTTGTATTGCTGAATATGGAATTTCAACTTTACGTCTTAAAGCCGCCAAACTCTTTAATCCATTTAGATTTAATATTAAACTCGTTTCAGTAAATTCAATGGTTCTGGACAATACTAAGCAACCCCTTTCTTTCAGGTAGGTAAATCTGTTATTCAACGGATTTCCTATATTAAAAATATAGTCATGTCATCTTATTTTCTCCACCTGCATAAGCATTTAATAGAACGTAATGATTCTCCTTGGGAGAGGGGAAGCCGGACTGGAGAGCCATCCTATCAAGATGGAGGAGAACTGAATGAGTAGATCAGAACTCATCGCTTTGCTCACGCTCATAGTGATGATCGTTGAGCTGGCTAACTAGAAAGGTGCTGTCATCATGTTCCGGAAAAGGGAGGCACTCGTAGTGGTAGTGGCTCCTTTTTTCGTTGCTATAAGCTCAATCCACTGGCCTCAGATTTATTATACCCAGGGCATTTTTTTCTTTCTTTTCATTAATAATGCAACTACATTTCCTAGGGTTAGTCCAAAAAACATTAGAGCCATAAACATCATCCAACTCAAGTTATAATTGTCTTTGTCCGTCATTATCAAATACGCACTTGAAATCACAAAGAAGATAAATAACAAACCAAATAATAATACAATAGTAGTCCGAATCCTTTTTGAATTATTCAATAATGATAACCTCCTAGTAATAAAGACATTGCAGTTTTATCACCAATCTCAGTATAAAATTTTACGTTTTATCTTGTCATAAAAAACCCCGGATCTAATCCCGTGGATAATCTACTCTCATTATGTTGATTTCTTATCTCCTCTAAAACAAATTCATCCCTCGTTGGCCGCTTTGCTACCTTTGCCTTTGCCACCCTTTTCCCCCGTAATAATTCTATTTATATTCCTATTCCTATTCCTATTCCTAAAATATCTTATAAAATAAAGCTTATGGATGTGCAGAAATGAAGGGATCGCAACTGACCACGCTATTTTTTGTAGTAAATCCATGATTTGTTTTTTATATTACCACAATGTGGGTCACATGGAGCTAAGAATTTTGGCCTCGTCTTCATTCGTTATCCTGCGAATTAGTGGATTAGTAAACACTAAAATAGACCATTTGGTGTGGTCCTCATTGAAGTGCTGCCCAATAAATAAGTGGGCACAGGGTTGCCCCTGCGCCCTGCTTTTCCTCACTAGTAGGTTGGTTCTAGCGCTGTTTATTCTTTTTGATCCGGTGTTGTGGCGCCGCCGTTACCTCCAGCATCACGCGCGTTTTTCGCGTTGTTATTGGCACCCCCGATACCCTCACCCATTTCGTTGCCCAACGCTGCGCCGACGATGCCACCTGCAACAGTGCCAAGCGGTCCCAAAAGGGAACCCACAACAGCGCCTGCGGTTGCACCGCCTACGGTTCCCACAGCTTCACCGGTGTCGATGCCAGCCGTATCGGTCGTGTTGCGATCACCAGCACCGTTCCGATTATTGTTTTTTTCAGTCATCCAAATCTCACTCCCTCGTTTTGTGATAAGGAAGAGCAGCGTTTTGCCAGCGCATTCCCAGAACATAGTTTGCCCGACTGGGATGGAAGAATTCCTAAATTTATATTTCAAAAACAACCTTACGTTCTTCGATTAATGGTATCCCTTTTTGAGAGCCCGGCTAAAGTCTAGATTTTTAGAAAATGGGGACTCTGTAATGGTAAAAGTAACTAAAAAACCAAAAAGCAGCCGTTCCTCACGGGCGAGCTGCTTTTTGACATTCAAAATCAATGATAGCCGTTTGTTAACGATTAGATCTAGATATGAATCGCAGCACCTGAATAGATGGAACAAAGCGAAAACCCTACGATTTTAACCGTAGGGTTTTCTATGGGAAGACGTGATCATGTTATTTAACTTGCAAACGTTAATAGTAACTAAGCTATTTTCCAACCGCTAGGGAATCTTACCTGAAAGGACCCGAAGAAATCTTCGTTTCATCCTCTTTAGTGATTTCATGGTTATTCAACCAACCTTTCGGTCACCATCACCACTTCCCACTACTTTTTATTACCCCAGTTTAAATGAATTGAATCAAAAACATTGAAACAGCCGCCTAATAACTGAAGCCTTTATGAAAGAATGAGTTCCCCCTATTGAACAATTAACACCAGGGGTTAATCAAAGAGTCAATATTGGATTGTGCTCTACTTTCTTGAGGCCCAACTCTTCCATTTATCAATTGCTTGTTTGGATTTAACATTTGACGGCTCGAAACTGTGCAAATCATAATCTTTCATTGGTTTTAAATGTGATATAGCCTCACCATGTACACTGCCCTAAAAAAAGCGAAAAGCCCTTGCTGCACAAGGACTTTCACGGTATGACCTGTAGTGGGCTCGAACCACTGACCCCCACCCTGTCAAGATGGTGCTCTCCCAGCTGAGCTAACAAGTCATGATATTAATTTCGTTTGGACGTTATTAATAATACCAATCTCATAAAAAAAAGTCAAGAATTATTATCAATTCAATCCAAGATATAAGTGTTATTCACCAAGTATCCATCTCTTTCCTCCTCTATGCAAAGTTCTAAATAAAACTTTAGAAAATATTCAAAATAAATTGTGTCTTAAATCACAATTTCGGGCATATAATATGTCTATAAATGTCACATCGGCGCGAAAGGAGATTATTATGTACTATTGTATAGCATGTAATCAGGTGCACCCTTCTTTATCAACGAAGAATGAGGTCATTTTTAAAACCGGCTTTCATTACATGAACTCCACGATGTATAGCGCCGGAATATGTAAGACTGGGGCTAGTACCGATCAGAACGAACTTCAAAAATCAGCCACAGCCTAAGCCAAGCATCATTCATTCGTTGACGGGAGCCTTCCCGTCTTTTTTGCTGTGAGCCATTCCTGCCCTTACGGTTAGTACAGCGGTCAAGATCACCATTCCGGCGATTCCAATACTACCTGCGGAAACATACAACCAGTCGGCAAGAGTGGGCTCTGGATCCTCCCCTGCACATGCGCAGGCCATGGTTGGCTTTATATAGGACATCCCTATCCAAAACAAAGGCAGTAGGAACATGAACACCTTACATCTCTGTTTCATCAACACAGTCTCCTCTTGTATTCAATTACTGTCTATATGATAAGACGTAAGAAACCTATTTAATGTTCCCTATTCAAAGATGGTGTTTTTTAACATTGATTTTAGTGTAAAATAAGCATATACCGCTAATTAGGAGGCGATTCCTATGAAAATTATGATTTCTGCATCCGAAGCGATGGAAAAGGGAGTTTGGATTGAACTGCTCAAGCTTTTCGGCAGAGATAAGGATGAGGAGTTCTGGCCTAATGAAGAGTTCATTTTAACGGAAGAACAAGCGGTGAAGTTAAAGCTGATTACTAAATAAGGGGCGGCAAGCATGGATTCAATTCCCAAGTTATTGATCTGGGGCGGAGTGGTCATGATTGTGGTCGGGCTGCTCTGGTCCGTAGGCGGCAAATTTTTGAATCTCGGCCGGCTTCCCGGCGACATTGTCGTGGAGAAGGAGAATGTGAAATTTTATTTCCCGATCGTCACATGCATTGTGATCAGTGTCGTATTATCCCTCGGGATGTATTTGATCCGTTGGTTTACGAAATAAGGCATCCCGGGCGGGATGCCTTATTTCATGAGAACTCACTATTTCCGTTTCTTTCGCCGGGAGCTCCAATCAATGGAGTTATCCTTCGGCTCGGTAATATTGATATCTTCGTTACGCACCATTTGCGATAAGTCGGCTATCGTTTGATCGAGGAGCTCTCCTTTATGCTTGGAAAACAACCGCCGTCTCTCTTTAAGTAAAACTTCCAATATCAGTTTCTTTTGACTCTTGCTGAACAGCATAACTATACTCTCCCGCAGCTTTATTGTTTTTTCTCAAACGCCATGCACGGCTTTCCCGAAGACCGCTTGACCACTGCCGAAGGCAGCTCGCTCGTCTTGAATTCGTAAAGTCGGCAGCCTCTGGGGAAGCTCGGGTCCCATGTAACATAAAAGTGCTTGCACAAAAAGCAATTGATTCTCTCATTATCCAAAGAATTAGCGTTCTTCATACGTCAGGTTGAGCGGGTGGACTCGAAAAACTCGATCCATTCGCCGTCCGGTCCGTAGAAGAAAAAATACCTGGATCCATTAGGCAGTGTAGTAATTTCTTGATCGATGAGCCGAACGTCCATCTCACCGATCCGGGCCCACTCTTCTTCAATATCATCCACAGTGAATGCCAAGTGGTGCACCTTACCCTCTTGCGGAAGACCGTCGTTGTAGCCTTGAATCAGCTCCAGCTCTGTCTCGCCGGCCTGCCCGAAGCCCAGAAAAGCAAGCTTGATCACACCGTTCGAATGATCAAGCGTATCCTTCAGCTCGAGCCCGACCACTTCCTTATAAAATTGTACCGAAGCGTCGATGTCCTTCACCATGACACCGACATGCTCCACCTTTCTTCGTGCCAATGCATTTCCTCTCCCTTCACTCCATCCATCCTACTCTACTCTAATCTATTATATCATAAAACAAATTTGGGCTGGAGCCCGAGGGCATTTGGCCCGTAGGCGAATATAGTATGGATGTAAGCAAGACTAACTTTTCTCTTGGAAGGACGTGGCTTCGGAATGGATCGGGATTACGTATTGAGAGTGGTTATGCCGGCAGTTCACCACAGCTTGTATGAGGCGCCTAAAACATCGGTTCATCACGCCATGTATGAGGCGGCGGCTATCAGTTATTTATTGGGACGCGGGTATGATTTCTATACGGCTAGACAAATCGTTGAATCCTGGGAGGTCGGCGAAGCGTTTCCCCCTTACCAAACGCACCCGATGTACCCGGCTGGCTATCCTCATGTGTACTAAAATGCCGCAAGAGACCTCCTCTGAGGGGTCTCTTGTGCCTACCTGGGCGGCAGACCGCGGAGCAGCTGCCGAATATGCTTAATACGAGATTCTGCCCGTATGGACTTGATGGAACCGATCTGCACTATAGAGGATGTGGAAACAGCCAGTACCTCAACGTCATTGACCCGTATGACCGGAACGGCGTGATTTACCGTCATGCGTGCCCCACTTTCTCCCTTCGGGAGCGGGATCGGACTCGTAAACAGCGGGTACGATCTTAAATTCCCCTCATTACCGTAGAATACGGGAATCTCCCGTTGGACAGCTAAAGCGAACGTCACCGGCGAGAAATCACCAATATCGCCTACATTAAAGAAGGACGCATAGCCGATACTGTAAATCATGACTCGATTCACGACGGAGGTTCGAACCGGGAGTGCCATGCTTATTCCTCTGGAGACAATGGTTCAAGAGGTCCGATAATGAGCGACTCCGGCGGGGTATCGAACACACTGGACAAAGTGATTACCTGTGTGTCGCCAATGAGAAGTATGGAGGAACTGGCCACAGCTGTCACTTTCACACTCCCGACGTTCAGTGCATTATTTTCTACCTTTAGAATCATCCGCAGCACCTCCTTGTTGATTCATCTTTATGACATATTGCTCCATTGCGAGCCGGATATCTCCAATCACTTTGTCGGTGATCCTTAGCTCTTGCTCCTGCGTCAGGATGGGCTGCTTCGGGTCCACCATCGTATCCAAGTAGTACTCGATCCGCTGCGCGGCTTGCCCCTGTAAATCCCCGACCACAAAGTCCGCAAAATCTCGTCCGAGCTCTATACCATACTCTGATTCCAGGCCGGCAAGCTCTTCAGGGCAGGACTGCCGCAAATAATCATAGACCTGTCTCTGTACGCGGGCAAAGGATTCCGACCGAGCTGTATTAGTTCCGATGACTTTGCCTCCTACCGTAGCGTCATCTAATGACTGAGCTCCAAGACCGGACGGGGACAAGCCTAAGTTTAATGTGCCTTCCAGGGTTTCCACTTTTAATTGGTCGAATTTGTACTCGATCCTCTCAATGGTTACTCCTCGCTGCCTCTTGAGCGATTCCAGCTCCTGCGTAATAAGCTCGATACGGCTCTCCAAATAACGGATGCGTTCCGTCTGCCACCTCAAATATTCGTTCAATTGTTGAAAGTAAGATTCGGAGTAGGATGAATTCATCGAATATTCCTCCATTTATCTGGATGGTGCAGGAAGCGGCACGAAAGGCACGGTCGAAGGAGCGGCGGGCGTCCCCCCCAATTCAGGAGCAGGTCCGGTGAACCCTCCCGTATTATACAAATTCGCCAAGGAGCGGATCGTCCCGGCCGTACCGATCTGGAGGACGGACGAATTCGTCACTGCGCCGATTTTAAGTTGATGTATGACGATATTCTGATGAATGGTTAACTGCATAGGATCAGATGACACCTGCCTTATCCGCCGAAATCACGTTGGAATCGGCTACGTCATTATCGTAGGTATTAGTGGAGTTTACCATGTTGAAGGTTCTAATATGATCTCCGGTATTAAAAGAGCCCGCCCCCGCGAACGTTTTGGCTACCGTTTTGGGAGCCAATTGAATTGCGTCGCCGATGTGTACAACGGAGCCTGTACCTACATTCACAATCTTAATTACACCCACGATGGCCGGCATGACAGCAACACCTTACCCGTTATGGATTTGATTCATTATATGTTCGGACGCCAAGAAGTATGTTCTTTCGCGCCACTTCAAGAGTTATGCTTTGCGTAATGCGTTCATATACTTGAAGCAGTAAGGAGTGGTGAACATGGACGGAAGCAAAAACAATAAAAACTTCTTTGATATGAATTGGAAAAATTTCGAGCAATTTTTTGGAGGCAAGATGCCTTTTGCCGGGCCGTCGAACCTTGGGAAGGATGGCGAACCGATGGCTTGGGTTGAAAACTATGTGAAGGATGTCATGAAGCAAGCGCTGCCCAACATGGATTCTCCATCGCTCAAGCATCATTTTCACTCCGAGGTATTTGACACTCACAACAATGTCATTGTTAAGGTGCATGTCCCGGAAAAAGCGCAAGCACGCAAGCTGAGAGCCCTGCTGAACGTGAGTCAAATCCGGTTAGAGGGGCTGCCGGACAATAATATCCAGACGATCCGACTAGCCAGCCCCGTCGTTCCTGGAAGCTGCAAAGCAGTCTACCGTAACGGCATTCTGCAGTTCCATATGCGAAAGCAAAGCCACGAGAACCCGTATCAAGAGATCGATATCCGGTTTACGTAAAAGCCAAAAAGCGCATCCCGTCCGTTCCTCTTGGAGCGAAGGGGCTGCGCCTTTAATTAAGACTGCATCAATGTCAGCATATGTAGCCTAATTGTTGCCTGCATTGTTCGAATCGGCTATATCTGGATCGACTGTATTCGTAAGACTGATGAGCGAGAACGTGGCGCTGAAATCACCGGTATTGCTTCCTCCGGACCCTGCATTCGCTTTGGATGTGCTTTTCGGCGTAATTTGGAGCACGTCGCCAAACACCAGCTCTCCAGAGTTGCTGGTTACTTTGATGGGCGCAAAAATAATCGAAGGCATGGAATCCCTCCTCCTCTTTGTGTGATTATATAAGTATATGAGTGGGAGGATAAAAAAACACTCCAAATCCAAAAATATAAAAAAGCTTCTATTCGAAGCCCTTTCGATGAAGAACCATTCTATTACTATGAATAAAGGGTGTTGCTTTGACATGCAAAGCAACACCCTTTATTCACATTCATTCTAAGAACTGCCGAAGACCGGGGTCGAACCGGTACGGTAGTCACCTACCGCAGGATTTTAAGTCCTGTGCGTCTGCCTATTCCGCCACTCCGGCATGATCTTATGTGGTGGGCCCTGAGGGACTCGAACCCCCGACCAATCGGTTATGAGCCGACCGCTCTAACCAACTGAGCTAAGGGCCCTAATATATTTGGTTGCGGGGGCAGGATTTGAACCTGCGGCCTTCGGGTTATGAGCCCGACGAGCTACCGGGCTGCTCCACCCCGCGTTAATGGTTCGCCTTACAAGCGACAAAAATAAATATACACCAAATAAAACATCTAAGTCAAGCATAAAATTATACCGTGTACCTTACGCCAAAACGTCCTTTTTGGGACCGGAATACTTCTACCTCCGATGGGCATTCATAACCATATATCCACCAATCTTCTTCCATCCGCTTCGCTAAGCAGCCGGCTTGAAATTTACTGTCGTACAATTTACCCCAATAGATCCAGTTCATTGTTCTCACTCCGCTTGAATATTAGATGAGGATAAAGTTCTTATAGTAGCTTAACCCAAAGAAAGCCCCCTTATTTACTAAGGAAGCTTATCCAATATATAACAGATAAGGGGAGCCGTTTGAAAGGATGTTGTTTAACTAACCTGCTCTTCCGAATCAGCTTTGGGCACATAAGGCACAACGTTTTCCCGCTCATCAGCATCGCGCTTATGATGGGCGATCCGGCTTGATGCGGATGCAGCAATACTCGCCACAAGATCATCCAGGAACGTATGAACACCGAAGCCCGCTTTAGTATCCAGCCGCTGAATAATGCCGATCTTATGCTTGTCCAGATGCCCGAAGGTGGTGACGGCAATGCTCCCATAGCCGAAAACGGAGCCGAGTGCAAGCGTTTCATCACAACCGAACAAACCTTCATCGGATCGGACAATGGACAAAAGCGGTTCACTCAGTAGCCCTTTCTCCGCCAGTACGTCCAGCTCGATGCCGACCAAGATCGCATGCTGCAGCTCGCGCTTTTGCAATACTGCATGTACTGATTCTGTACAACTCTGCAGCGTTAAGCCGGGATCATAAGGCAGCTGCATTTCTCTCACGATCAGGGCTATATCCTCAATTGTGACTCCGCGTTCCTCCAGCTTTTGGTATACCGCGGCCTTGACTTCATTGCTGTGAACCTGACGTTTCATTGGCCCCACCCCTTTGTCTCAAATCATATCATTATATCATATTATGTAAACGCTTGTATAAAAATGTGGATTTTTGTTGTCTTTTTCTTCCCTCGGCTTTTTTCTTGGAAAGATTCACCTGAAGCGGGTATAATAAAACCAAAGGAGGGATTGATATGTTCTATGGCATCGCTGTCTTTCCACCAACCGAAATCGGAGAATTCGCGGACCTTTACCGCAGAAGGTACGATCCCCATTACCCGTTGATTAAACCCCATCTTACGCTGCGTGATAAAGAAGCTTGGGACAATGAGCAGCTGGTTGGAGTCATTAGCCAATTGGAGCGTGCAGCAGAAGAGGTCGATCCGTTCGAGCTGAATTTCAACCGATTCTCTACCTTTTATCCCGTTAACCATGTCATTTATATGGCTCTGGCCAATCCAGGTCCCATGGTGGATCTGAGAAACCGGATTTGTACGGAATTATTATCCGACAACGAAAAACCTTACAGTTATACGCCGCATGTAACGGTTGCTCAGCAGCTTGGAACCGACGAGCTGCACGACGTGCTCTCCAGCTTAAGAAATACATCGCTGAGCCTGGAGTGCACCATCGACCGGTTCTCCCTGCTGCGGCAGGAACCGAACGGCTCATGGAGCCCCATAAGAGAATTCTCCTTACTGTAAATTATCCGCCATTTATCCGCCCATGGGGCGGTTTTTTATTTTGGGGACAGATATCCATTTATACGTTCTAGCAGTAAATACATGTTACAATCTCTTCTCTCCGGGTTATATAAAAAGAAAAAGAGAGAAGGAGATGGAGTTATTGCTTACTTTATCCCGATGGAAAGACTGGACAGCAGGCTGTATCGTCCTGATCTGTCTTCTGCTTGTTCCTGGCGGAGTGACACACGCACAAGGTACTTGGACGGATTATCGCCTGATCGCTCACGGGCTGGGCGAAATATCTTCCGTGTCCGTGACCAATTCGTATGAAGCCTTCATAACCAACTATAACAGGGGGCACCGTGTATTCGAAGCCGATTTAATTCTGACGCAGGATGACCAGCTGGTGGCACGTCACGATTGGTCTGATTATTTATCTACCCTATTGAAGCAGCCGACAGCCCAGAATAGAAAAGATCAGCCGATGACACTTCAAGCCTTCCAAAATACCAAAATATTAAATGAATTCAAACCTTTATCCTATGAGGACTTGGTGCTGCTGCTCAAACAGTATCCCGACTCTTACCTCATCACCGACACCAAGGAAACAGATCCACGTCTGATAGAGAAACAATTCCAGCAAATCTTGGAGATCACTCGCTCCGTGGATCCTGAGATCTTGAAACGGGTCGTGCCGGAGCTGTATTCCCCGGAGATGATCAAACAAGTGCAGCAGATGCATCGTTTTCCCTCTTACATTTTCTCGTTATATTTGTCCGGCTTGCCAGAGAATCGGGTTGTTGATTTTGTAAAAAAGAACAACGTTCCGGCCATAGCAATGCCGTTCGAAAGAGCGAATGAAAGTTATATTCGCAAACTAAACCAAGCGGGTGCCTTAGTGTACGTGCATACGACGAACGATCAGGCTGAGCTGGTCAAATTCGACCGAATTGGAGTGTACGGCTTCTACACAGATCGGCTCGATTATCATCAAGCCGGCTTACCTGCACCGAAAGCGCCAGCCATCGAAACAAAGTTCGCGGTAAAACCAGATATGCAGGTTCAAGACGTTAGCTCGTCCCGACCGGACTCTGGAATTGTCGAGCAGTGGATTTCCAAACTAATCCAGTTTCTTAAGACGTCTTAAACGGCCTAATCGCGTAGAAAGAATAAAGGGGCTGTCCCAAAAGCCATAGCTTTTGGGACAGCCCCTTACTTAAATAAAATGAATAAGAGATTGAATTATTGCTTGTATTCTCCCAGCAGACGTTTGCCCTCGGCGCCCGTCTCCGTGTTGAACACTTCGTAGATACGAACTTTAAGCGGGAACCCAAGCTGGTCGTACGTCTGAGGGATGCTGATGTTGTTTTCTCCCGATACAAGCCGGTTCAGACCAATAAAGGAAGCAGTTGACGTTCCGAGCAAATTGTCTGCAGAATTATAGAACTCAAACTGCAAATGGGAGAAGCTCGGATCTACCTGTACTTGCTGCTGTCGCTGAATATCAAAGAAGAACTTAGCTTTGTAGCTATAGCTGAGCGTCATCGAATTGAATTGTGCGCCGATCGTCCAGTTTCTCACCTTCACATCGAACGGATACACGCTGAACTCTCTGTTCTCTCCAGCAGCTTGTAATTCTACATTATACGCTGCGATCGTTGTTTTATGAGGAGCGGCCGTCTTGGCATCCAGCACTCGAAGCGCAAGTCCGCTGCCCGTCTCAGATGCTGGCACCGAATAGGTAAAGCTGACCGTAAGCGAAGAATTCGGCAGAACGGATGGCGTAGTGATGTTCTGCTTGCTGCCGTTATACTGATATCCATCGGCGCTCATGATATCCGAATGGAAATTCGGCACGGCAATCGGACGATTGCTCTTATTTGCAAGTTTAAATTTGGCCGTGACGTTATTGAAGCCTTCCACTTTGTTCTCATCCATATGCAGCTCCACAACGGAAACTTCCATATTCGGATGGATGAGGGTGCTGAGGCTGTCGAACTTCATAGGCGTGCCGAGTGTATAAGCCTGGTGATTATTAATATTCCCTTGGGTCGGCAGCAGAACGTTCAACCGTCCGACATTGTAGGTAACCGGCCCTCCCGCAGCTCCTGCTCCACCGCCCTGAGCGAATGTCTCGGGTGTGAGAATATTTATGCTGGTGAGCACGGCATCCTGATCGACAGGGATGGCAAAATGGATATATTTTTGTTCCTTAGCCTCCAATGCGACGATACCCTGCTCTACCCGTTTACCCGAGTAAATCTTGCCATCCGTTTTGCCATCCACAACGAAATTTGGAACAGATTCTCTTTTATTCGCCGGATTGTAGGCAAGAAACTGTACTACATAGAAGGTACCTTCTATGGTCGATTCCTTGTTAATGCCTACCGGTGTATATTGAATCGGTGAGATGACCGATGGAATAACGAAGGATTCCGACCACTTCTTAACGGCCGTTGGATTCGTAATCGGCGTATCGATGCCTTTCCACGCTTCTCCTTGAATGGGAGCCGCTGCGATCAGCGTCTCTTTCTTCGGATACACATACACGTCCACGTCTGTCCAGTTAACCTCTGTCAAGCTCACGCTGTCGGTACGATCGATCACCGTCATGTAGCTAAGCTCCGTGTTGGCTTTAGGTTGAATCGCTTTGGCATTGACTCCGCTAGGCTGAAGGGTATATTGTATCCCTTCGCTCGTCTTTACGCGCAGCTCATATTCCGGTACTCTCGTAACCGTATTGCCGTTATTCTTCATTCGAATGACGACCCCTAAACGCGTTCCTTCCTGTACACGTTCGTTCAACACGCTTTTAACTTCCACTTCCAAAGCTTCGGTCAATTTGTATGTAGCTACCTTCTGTGCGCTTATTGCAGGCTCCGAAGCCTCAGCAGCTAAAGCAGAGTAGCCGGTGCTCATGATTGAGGCGGTAATGACAACGGATGCTACGGTTTTTTTCAACTTGTGGTTCAATTGAGTTTCCTCCTGTCGGGTCTGTTGTAATTTACTTGGCCAGTTGTACTTTCTCTTTGTCCTTCAATTGGTTCTGCCCGGAGATAATGAGCTGTTCGCCTTCATTGACACCCGAGATGACTTCTTGAATCGTTTCGTTCACTCGTCCGAGTTCCACCTTCCGCTTCTCAGCCAGGTCACCCACGAGCACAAACACGAAGGTTTCACCGCCTTCACGCACAACACTGAGTGAAGGAATAGTTACTACCATTTGGTCGCTTTCCTCTGTAAGCAAAATTTGCGCCTTCATCCCTGGTCTGAGCTTACGGTCGGCATTCGGGACCTCAAGCTCCAGCGTATACGATTTTGACTGGGAGCTCATGACATCGGCCAGATAGCTCACCTTGGCTTTCGTTTGATCCATCGTGCCCGGAATATAGAAGGTAAGCTCCGATTTTCCTCTTACCAGCTTTGCCGCATCCTCCGTTAGCTCCGCCTTGATTTTGATCGGGTCAAGCTGCTGCACCTGGGCTGCACGGAACCCTCCATTCAGATACATGCCTACCTCGATGGGCAGCTCAGTCAGAACGCCGCTGACGGTAGCCTTCACTTCCATATTTCCAAGCGTGCGTTCAATCTCGCGCATAGATACGTTCGATGTTTGCACCGCCTGCTCGAGCTGAGCCAACGAATTCGTGCTTTCAAGTGTCCTCAGCTTATTATTCGAGCTCTCTAGGTCGAGGCGAAGGTTGTTCAGCTGCGACTCCATTTGCTCCAGCTGGAATTTAGTCACAAGCCCCATGTCGTAATCGTTGCGCATTTTGTTATAGTCTTTCTCCATGTCTCTAATCGACTGTTCAAGCTTGGTAATTCCGTTTTGGAGGTCCTGCTTGGAATTCGCCAAATCTTGTCTCGATTTCGTCATCTGCTGTTGAGCGGTAGCCAAAGCAATCTGTACTTTTTCTTTCTGGATGAGCACATCCGTCGGGTCCATACGGAAAATCACTTCATTTTTTTCCACCATGTCGCCGCGGTTTTTCAGAATTTCCCGGACATCCCCGCCTGCCTTTGTGACGATATCAAGCTGTATGGAGGAAATGACATCCGCAACCTGTTCCAGAGGCTCACTGATTTTGTTCTTCTCAATTGGTGCCACTCTAACGGTCTTCAGTTGAGATTCTGCTGCACTCGCCGTGGGCTGGGCCGACGGATCAGAAGAGCATCCCGTAATGAGAGCCGCGCTGATCACGACAGCCCCCATTACCTTGGTACTATGTTTGACTGTTTTATTGAAAGTCCGATTCATTTGCCGATTCTCCTTTTTCCTTATCTATAACTACCGGTCACATCTTGGTTTATTGGGTCACAGGTTCTGCCTTAACGGCAGCAGCCTTTTCCTTTTTCCGCTTGAACAATCTGCTTACCCGCTGCTTCGCTCCTTCGACCAGCTCATACATAACAGGCACAACAACCAAGGTGAGGATAGTAGAGGTCGTTAGTCCGCCGATCACGACAACCGATAACCCTTTCGATATGAGCCCTCCCTCGGCAGCTCCGAGGGCCATAGGCAGCATCGCCGTAATCGTAGCCCCAGCAGTCATGATAATCGGGCGGAAACGGCTTATTCCCCCTTCAATCAACGAATCACGGATGGAATGCCCGGCCACTACGTTTTGCTGTACGCGGTCAACCAATACGATCGCATTGGTAACCACCACCCCGATCAGCATAAGGAAGCCGATCAAAGACGTGATATTAATCGTTTCTCCCGTTATCACTAGTCCCACGAATCCGCCAATAGCGGCCAGAGGGAGCGAGAACAAGATAACGAATGGCGCACTTGCGTTACCAAAGGCAATGACCATAATCAGATAAACAATACCGATCGCAGCGGCCATGGCAACGACCATATCCGTAATCGTTTGTTGAATGTCGTTGCTAACGCCTTGAACTTCAGTCCGAACACCATTCGGAAGCTCAACCGATTGCAGCGCCGCACCGACTGTATTACTTACGCCGCCCTTGTTTTTACTTTCAATAGATGCTGTGATTCTCACATATTGCTCTTGATTTTCACGGGTAATGCTCGCCGGAGAATCGATTTGACGGACCTGAGCCACCTCGCTCAAATAAACCGTTGCCCCTGTCGGCGTCTGAATCTGGAACTGTGCTATTTTGTTTTGTGAGTCCTTGAAGTCGTCGTCGAGCATCACCTTCGTATTAAATACGGTGTTGTCGAATCGAAGATCGCCGATACTATCTTCTGCCAGCCAGCTCCGGATACCATCCAGAATTTGAGCGGAAGACAAGCCGTACAAGCGCGCTTTGTTTTGATCGACCCTGACTTCAAGCTCCAATTTCTTCTCGCTTAAGCTGTCCTCGATCTCCGTCAGCTCCGGGAATTCACGCATTTTATCTTTAACCCTCTCAGCTCCAATCATGAGCTGATCCAGATCCTCGCCTTTCAGCATGTAGATAAAATCCGCGCCGCCTCCAGGAGCACCGCCTGCTTCGGTCAAATTACCAGTTACCTCTGAGCCCGCCGGCATCAACTCGGCGATCTTGACCTTCATCTCTTCCAGCAGCTCTTTCGTATCAGATGCTTCGGATGCCGCTGCCATAATCGAGGTATGATAAGCAATCCGATCTTCACCGTAGTCAAAACCGACCATGGTATTTACAAAGGTAAACGCAGGTTCATTATTCGGAGCCTTGGCTTCAAGCAGCATCCGCTCCACTTCTTTAGCCTTTTGATCCATCGATTCGAAAGACGTTTCACGCGGCAATTTCATCGAAAATTGAACATCCTTTGCCGTACTGTTTTCTGGCATAAACTCATATCCCAGAAATGGAACCGTTCCCCCAATCGTCACAACAAACAAAAGAACGGAAGCTAGAAGGGTTTTCTTAGGATTATCAAGGGTCCAGACGAGGAGCTTCTTATATCTAGTCATGAACCTTCCGCCGTTAGGATCCTCATGGTGTTTAAGCTTCTTATGGTTCAGAACGAGCAGCTTGGCAAGCATTGGAATAACGGTCAAAGCAACAAGTAATGAAGACAGAAGCGCTGCTGCGATCGTAATGGCAAATGGTCTGAATACCTCGCCTACGATGCCTCCGACAAAGGCAACCGGTACGAAGACGCCGGCCGTCGCCAAGGTCGACGAGGTGATCGCGGAGGCAACCTGTGACGTAGCCAGTTTAATAACAGATTCGTTGCGTTCCTGAGTCTTAACCAGCTCGCTGTAAATATTCTCAATAACGACAATACTATCGTCCACTACCCGGCCGATCGCAATGGTTAATCCGCCTAGGGTCATAATGTTCAAGGTGATGTCCAAAGGCACCATGACTAACAACGTAATTAATATCGATAAGGGAATGGAGACTAAAACGATAATGGTCATACGAATATTTTTTAAGAAGAGCAAAATCATGATGGAGGCGAATAAGGCACCCAGAATACCTTTTTCCAGCATTCCGTTAATGGACTTCTTTACTTCTTTTGCCTGGTTCATGATAGGGGTGAATTTCACATTAGGAAATTCCTTTTCCCACCCGGCAACCAAAGTTTCTACTTTACTGACAAATTCAACGGTGTTCGCATCTTTAGCTTTATAAAGAGTCAAACTGATCGAAGGTTCGCCGTTCAATCTGGACAAGAATGTCGATTCAGAAATCGCTTCGACCTTGGCAATATCCTTCAGCAGGACCGTATTTCCGTCCATGGTATTGACTTTCATATTTTCGAGAGCGTAGATGGAGTTCAAATCGCTTCGTACGCGTACCATTTGCGTGTTGCCGTTAATATCGACGGAACCTGCAGGACTTGTCGTAAGAGCCGCTCTAATACTTTGCGAAACCTGTGTCGGAGTCAAGCCATAGTTAATGAGCGCATTCATATTCAGCTTCATATTCAGGGTTGCTTCCTGATTCCCTACGGCGTCCAAACGGTCGATCCCATCAAGTGTGCTCAAAGTAGGATCAATGATGTCGCTATAGATCCGGTCAAGATCAGACTGGTTTACGCCGTTCTGACCGCTCATGGCCAAGAAGTAGACCGGAATCGAACTGAAGCCGAATTTGGCCACTTTAGGCTCGGAAGCGCCTTGAGGAAGCCTGACATTGGAAAGCATGCTTTCGATTTCCCGCTTCGCATCATCAGGATCCATGCCATTTTCCAGCTCGACTTGAATCGTTGAGAAGTTGTCGGCGGAAGTTGAAGTGATTTTTTTAAGTCCTTCCAGACCAACGATCGCTTTCTCCAGAGGCTTGGTCACGTCCTCCATAACGTCTGTTGGAGGCGCGACATACGTCGTGCTGACAAAAACCAGGGGAAGCGAGATATCCGGCATCGTTTCCTGATTAATGCTCGTTGCGGCAAAACCGCCCCCGGCGAACAACATCGCACATATTATGATAACGGCTGCGACATTCTTCATAGAAAAACTCGATAATTGATTCATCTCTCTACTCCTCCATTAGGATTGCTGACTACTTAGACGAGGTTTTTTATATATCCCCTTCAATTTCAGAACCTTTTTGGTTCAATATCACAGCTGCTCCCTTAACTGGTTCCATTCTTCCTCTATGCCTTCTAGTCGCGACATCACTAGTCGGTACATCGCCGCACTCTCTACAAAACGGCGCTGGGTTACATGAAAAGAAGCTTTCTCCTCCTCCTTCACATCGTCTATTTGAGATAAAATCGTCAGCGTGTCATCCAACTGCTTTGTAATCGACTCCACCTTATGCCGCATCGAGCGCAGTGTGATCAAGCTAAAATCATCGGCGATATGATAGTAGTCCTTACGATCATTGCCGGTAGGAATTTTCTGGCACATACAATGTTTCTCCAAAGCGCGTACCTGGACACTGACAGCGGCCTTCGTTACTCCAAGCTCATCCGCCATTTCCTGCAGGCTCAAGGGCTCAGGAGCAAAAAGCAGCAGCGCGAAAATTTTCCCGACCAATGGGCTGAATCCGTCTGTCTCAAAAGAGAGAGACAAGTGGTTACTTGCAGCTTGCTTCAGTTCAGCAAAGTTTTGCGGCTTAGAATTCATGGTAATCTCCTCGGTTATCTATGTAATTATCGTTAAGAATGTTGTTAACGATATAAACATAAGTTATTCTGAAAAAACTGTCAATCCTTCCAGAACAAAATTAACCAATTGTTCATAAATATCCTGTTTCACCTAAATTAACCGCCCCTGCACAACTTGACAGAGACGGTTTCTATAGCATTATTAAATCAAGGATGAATAATGGCTTTGTTTACTCTACAGTTTCAAACCATTGAATATGTTTTGAGGCCAGCAGCTTTTTTTGACCGTCGAAAGACTCGTAAATATGAAGCTTATAGCCGGAGAGGAACCGGACCAGATAGATGATTTCACTGTCTCCTAGCTTCATCTCCAAATCCTTATGCTTGCCGAGAAGCAGTTTGTCTCCCGCCACCTCGGATGCTTGAGAGCCTACTCCTGTCGATGGTTCAAAAGCAAATTCCTTGGTCAGCTTGACCTTGCCCCCGTCGTCCTCCAGCTCCACGATCAGCTTTCGGTTTTCCATATTCGTGACAAGCAGCATATCCTTAGCAAGCTCATAATCGAACTTAAGCGTCAATCCAGCTCCGTCGATTTTCGTATGAATATTGCCGAGGGACAGAGTATAAGGCGCCAGATCGATATCTTTTAATCGATCCTGGACGGTATGGCTTTCTTGAGGCAGCCAGAATGCCGTTGCATTGACATAAGCATCCGGTTTTTTCCCGATTTCCGTTAGCTTATCCTCCGTAACGGCCTCACCGATCATGATATGCGTACCGGTAATCGGGAATGTTTTTGGTACTTTGCTCGACAGCATCAGGAGCGCCGCACCTCCAGGGCTTACCTTGTTCTTGATTTCTGATACGGTTGCAGGATACATGGTGCCGTCCACGGTTTTGAAGTGGGCTACCAGTTGAGTCATATCGGAGAAGCGCTTTTCCAGGTTTTTAACTTCTATTATGGCCGCAAAGGTGTTGGTCGTTTCGCCGGTGTACGTTCTAACCTCACGAACCTTAAAGCTGGAGCTTCGCCCTACGCTCTTTACGTTATACGTTTGGCCGATGTTGTTATACGTAATGTTCATTAGCTCCGCTCGATGTACGAACTCCAGTAAAGCGCTCGCCTGCGTCGGCCCTCCGTTCTGGGATTCGCTGGAAGAACTCTTTTCCTGCAGAACCAGCTTTACTTCGCCAAATTCGTAGGTATACGGAATTTTCCCGATAAACTGGAACTGCGCCGATGCGTTCGGAGCTAAGCCAATGACTTTATCCGTTTTGATCAGCCTTGCTTCCACTTTCACCGCGTTATCGAGCATAAAGTATCCCGTCATGGCAGGAATCGGGAGCGATTCCGGGCCTTTGTTGGCAAGCGTAAAACCGGCGGTCAGGATGTCCTGATCCTCCCATGGCAGACGCTGAACGGTGTTCAACTGAGCGGTATACGTTCCTTCTTTATTCGAGAAGTTATACTCTTTGCCCGTATCCACACTTTCCGATTTCGACACGTCAGGCAGTGCATAATACGCAATCGGCAGGTTCAGCTTTACATCAGCCGCGTTCTGAACGATCACAAGCTGCCAGCCCTCCAGCTTCACCGAAACGGGCACGGAGCCGGATAGCTCAATCTCTTCGTTCACCTGTGGGTTAATGGAGAGATCCTTGATGCCTTTGGCATCTAAGGGATACATGTAGCCTTCGCTTGAGCGCAGCAAATACTGATACCCGGGTACGACAACGCTTCGTGTGCCTACATTCTCCATATTCAGCACAATCGTGGGAGTGTAATTTTTCTCGTTTTTGCTCAGCAGCACTTTCTTGATTGTCGTTTTGACCGGATTGCCGGTAATCTGGATCGTATGGGCTTCTCCTGCCGCCGTTACAATGCTGTAATTCGCCGGAACGGCCACTTCACCGATTTTGCGCTCGAAGTCCGTCTGCGAGAAATCCCATTTAATAAATTCGAAGATAAGATCGTTCAGCTCCGTCGTTCCATTCACGCTGGCATAGAAGCTAATGTCTTGGCTGGACTTCGGAGTGATCCGGTTCTTGTCTTTATCCTGCGGCAATACGCGAACCGAGATTTGATTACCTGATTTTGTTTTCAGCCGGACCCAATAATCGATGAACAGCAAATCGCTGCTTCCCCCGTTATGGACCGTCACTGTAAACGTAACGGTTTTGCTCCCCTGCTCCGGTAGCATGGTCACATTCTTCAGCTCAAAATAATGGCTGCCGCCGATGTCAACCTTGCCCAGCACCGGTGCGGTTCCCATGGATATTTCGGCGCTGCTCACTGCAGGCGGCGTACCGCCGTCTGCCGCAAAGGCGGGAACGGCGGAGCCGAATATAAGTGCGGTCGCTAGATAAAGGATGCTTGTTTTCGTTCGTTTGCGTTTCGGTTTCATCTGCTGCTAGCCTCCCTGTTGAATTTGCATAGGTTTGACGTGGGATTATCCCAACGGTATCATGCCTGACTTATCCGGCTGGGCATCCGGATTCTCTTTGAATTTCTGAATCATCGCGTCGCCTTCGGTCTGCCACTGCTTCAGAGCCTCGCGAACCTCGAGTTTGCCCTCCATGACTTGTTGGAGCTTTTGGTGGCCGATGCCTTGCACATCATACAATCTCGGGTTTTCAAGATAAAGCTTGTTGTCCTGGAACGGTACCGGCAGTAAAGTAGTGAACGCTTGCTGATTGTACTCTGCTCCGTCTTTTTTCTTAATATATTTTTGCCGGGACACGATATTATGAGCGCTGCTGGCCTTCAGACGTGCCCAATCCTCTCCGTTAATAAACTTCATGAACTTCCAGGCTTCCTCTGCATTTTGAGCTTTCGCGTTGATGGACATAATGCCCTCCATCCCGATATAGCCGCCCATATCAGGTGCTTCTTGATGCACAGGCAGTGTCACAACATCCCACTCGAATGCTGAAAAGCCTTTGTAATGTTCAGCATTCTTCATCGCATTGATTAAACGATCAAGCTCACCATAGTTAATGATAGACATGGCTACGCGTCCCGACAGAAAATCGTCGTGCTGGAACGGATTGTAAGGTTCATTCGGGCTCATCTTCCCGTTCATATTGGACATATCGAAAGGACCGGGTACAAGCTTTTCGGTGTTAATCTGCAGCATCGTTTTCCAAGCGTTCTCCCACTGATCCGAATCGACCGTCATTTTCTCGCCATTGTCATCGAACATTCTCAGCTGCAGAGGCGCTGTGTACAGCTGTGTTGCCCAGGACATATCTCCGCCCATATTGTAAGTGGAGAACGAGAAACCGTACTTTCGGTTTTCACCCTCTCCCTTGGCCAACCGCCGTGCCAAGTCAAACGTTTGTTCCCAGGTCATTTTGTCCGTCGGATACGTTACGCCCGCTTCGTCGAACATCCTTTTGTTGTAAATGACGGCTGACGAGTTGAAGGTTGGCGCGAGCGCATAAATTTTACCTTCACCCGCCTTCTTTATGCCTTCGATCACCGCCGGAACGAAATCGCTGATATCGAATTTGTCCTTTGTAATCAATGGGTCTAGCTGCGTCAGCATATTATTGTTGATTAAATCCGGCATCTGCTCATATCCGATCATGACGATATCCGGCGGATTGTCGCCCTGCATCATTCCCTTCAGCTTTTCCAGCGGATCCTCCGGCTTCTCGCCTCCCTCTGGCTGGCCCCCGTACATATACCGATCGTCTTGCATAGGAATGATTTCGATCGTCACATTCGGATTCGCGAACTCATAAAGCTCGGTAAACCGCTGGCGAAAATATTCATCGTTCGCGGCGTATCCCATCGTAGTAGCGATGCGCAGAGTGCGCTCCGTGTTGTCCGTGGTGTTCGGACTCGTACAAGCTGCAAGTACAGGCGTCATCATACCTACGCTAAGCGACAGCGCCGCAGTTCTTTTCATCCATTTGTTCATACTGAAAACCCCTCCGATTGAATGGTTTAAGATGCATTTCTTTGCAGCTGCACTGCGGTTTAGTCCAGTGATTTTGGGGTTCTGATGATGATTTTCTCCCCATCAAACTCCATGGATGCCTTGCCGTCGATTCCAAGCGCTTGCAAATACGTTCTAGGTATTTGCAGCCTTCCTGCCCGGTCAAGTACCACATACTCCTCATGCACATCATGGATCGTCCCACTGCCAGCGGCAGCTTCGCCTTCGGCTTGATCCAGGTTCGGATTCCGCTTGATGAATTCGGTACTTGTCATACCGTCACGAATCGCAACCACGCGGTCCACTTTGCCGGCCAGCGCCATATCATGCGTTACGATGACGATCGTTACCCCGAGCTCTGTATTGAAGCGGCGAAAGATGTCCATGATCATATCCGACGTCTTCGTATCGACGGAGCCGGTCGGCTCGTCGGCAAGCAGCAGGGATGGCCGATTGGCCAGCGCTATGGCGATCGCAACGCGCTGCTGCTCACCTCCGGAGAGCTGCTGCAGCTTATTGTTCAGCCGATCCTTGAGGCCGACCCATTCCAGAAGCTGCTTGGCGTAAAAGCGGTCATACTTCCCTCTCAGCATCATCGGCATCTCAACATTCTCAAGCGCGGTCAAATACGGCACCAGATTACGGGCATTGTTCTGCCAGATGAATCCGACAGTACTGCGCTTATACTGGACCAGTTCCTCGTCCGTAATTTTGAGCAGATTCCATTCCCCTACACGCACCTGCCCGGCCGAAGGACGATCGAGGCCGCCCAGTATGTTCAGCAGCGTCGACTTACCGCTTCCGCTGTTGCCGATAATGGCCATCATTTCTCCTTTATCTACGGAAATATTAAGCCCCTGCAGCGCAACGACTTCGATTTCGTCGCTCTTATAAATTTTGACGAGTCCATCGCAATGAATCACTGCATCATTTCTCCTCTCCCAGCTTCACGGCCTGATGGACGCGCAAGCGTCTGATATGAAGGAACAGCAATCCCGCACCGGTTAGCATCATGACGGCTACGACGACATAGAGCTGATCGGTATCCCGTGCATCGAATATCACGCGAAACGGAGGCACCTGCGTCTTGATGTTCTCCGCCGTTTGGAGGAAAGGCAGGAACAGGTAACTCGTCAATTTGCCTATGCCCAGCCCCAGCGCAATCGCCAAACCTGCAGTGAACGTCTGCTCTAGCAGAAGCATTCCCGTCAATTGACGTCTAGATAGTCCCATCGCGCGCAATACGCCGAATTGCACCACCCGGCTGGACAAATTGAAAAACCAGTACAGGATGTATCCGATCAGCGATACAAGCACCGAGACGAGGAAGCCAAGGCTCAGAATACCGAACACGCCTCCGCGGGCCGGATGCTTGTTCTGCGAGATCAGCTCGTTGCGGACATCCTTAACGCTCGCAATGTCAATCTTCTTTTCATTGAGCGCTTCAATCAGCGGTGTGACCTTGGCGCCTTCTTCCATTTTCAGCCACACCTCATAAGGCGTTATCGGCGCCTGATCATAAATGTATTCCAGATTCGCGATCATAAAAGGAGTCTGCTCCGGATACTGACTCGGCCAGTAAGGAACAGCAGCCACGACGATGAACTCGACCGGTTGACCGGATAGGGTAATATTCATCAAGTCGCCCGGCTTGATCTGGTGCTTCTCGGCGAACGAAGTCGGTATGATGACCGCTTGTTCGTACTGTCCAAGAAGATTCAAGTAGTTGTTCGGATGCGTAGAGAACAAATCATTACGGAACCACGCCACCCCTGCAAAATCGACGTTATCGATTCCCATCAGCATGCCTTGACCCAACGATTTGCCCGACACAACGACGTTGCTCTTAGAAAGAAGAACGCGCGCCGCATGCTCCACGCCTTCCAGCTCGCGAAACACCTCAAATGGCGGTTCGATATAGCGCATCACCGGCGGGGGCCCCCCCATGCCGCCTCCGGGACCTCCTGGTTGTCCGGGGCCTCCCGGACCTTGGCCCGGATTCGAACCTCCAGGGACTTGCGGACTGCCACCCGAATTGCCCTGTCCTTGCCCTTGACCTTGGCCGCTTCCCGGATTCGGAGCTTGCGGCAGCTCATCGGAGACGGCCTGCCAATCCGCTTTCATCACCACATCCGAACCGTAGGCATACAAAATTCGGTCCGTCGAGTTTAGATCGATCGTCCTCGCGGCCGAAGCGTTATACACCCCTAGCCCCAGCGTCAGGATCAACAGCAGCATCAACGGATAATAAGCCGTAGACGACCGGGACAGCTGCGTCAGCGTCAAGTACACCGGAACAGGCAACACGCGCTTGCCAAGCCAATTACCAAAGCGGAGCAACCATGGAAAAATACGCAAAAAAAACAATCCGAGGCCGATGATCGATAAGGCCGGAATGAAAAACAGCAGCGGATGCACCTGCAGCTGGTCCGTCGTCATTCCCGTTTGTGCAAACAATTCCTGCCGCTGTCCGAACAAGTAATACCCATATCCGACCAAGCACAGCAGCAGCACATCCAGAAACCACTTTTGCCAAAACGGCTTCTTGTCAGAGCGAGCCACCTGTTGTTTATAGCTGACAATCGAGGCTCTCGCGTAGACGATCGCAGGGATGACACTAGCCATCAGCGCGATGATCACCGCAGCCGCTCCGTAGAGCAGCGCCTCCTCAGACACACCGACCGGTACCGCCTTACGATCCACGAAGGTCAGAAAACCGCTGGACGAACCTATGCTCTTGGCCATAAACCAACCGAGCATGGGACCTATGATCATAGCTGTCGCTCCGAGCAGCAATCCCTCCAGCAGATAGATCCAAATAATCTGCCTGGTGCTCCCGCCCCGGCTTCGAATGACGGCAATAACCGTTCTCTGCCGGTCGAGCGACTGCCTGGCATTCATGACGATGTAGTAAAACACCATAGCAATCATGGGAGCCGCCAAGGTGAACAGCAAAATTTGCAGCTGCACACTCTGCACTTTAAACTCCTGCAGCAGAGGAATGAACGATACATCTACACGGGTGTCCTTCAGCTTCTGGTACACCGTAATGTCGAGCCGCTCCAGCTTGCGCTCCAGCGAGGAGATCTGACTCGTTTGGATTTCCCGCAAATCAAAGGCGTAATACCAGTTAGCCAGATTGAGCGGAATCTTTTTCTTCGTTAAAAGCTCGTCATTAAATCCCGTTTCGCTCATAAAAAAGGTAGTGATAAGTCCTTCCATTCCTTGAAACCAGTAGGGATCAACATCATTCTTCGGCTTGAATATGCCCGTGATCTTTACCTTCAGCGGTGCGATGCCGAGTCCGCCGGAAATCGGATAATTAAACACGTCGCCGACGCGCATATCACCGCGAAACATGGCTTCCTCGTGAATAACCGCTTCGATTATGCCTCCCTGAGGATGATCCGAGAACCAATTACCTTGTATCAGCTCAATCTGTTCCTTAAGTCCGTTCTGCGCCATCAGCGTCATCTGCCTGCGCTTGCTCGGATCCACTTTTGTCGGGTCGTCAGGAGAAAGCTGCGAACCTCGAATGGACATACTTCGAACATAGGCTTCATACGGAAACCCGATTTCTTGCGGCAGCTCTTCTCTGATATATGAATCCACATCGGTGAATGCACCGAGATCCGCCCGGTCATTACCGGCAGCTTGATAGCGGATCATCACCGAGCCGGCCGACATCCCCTCGCTTTTCTCCTGCAGCGTCGAGGATACGACCCGTTTCAAAGAGCCGTCCGAATACATCGGTATGCTGGTAGTGAACGCAACGGCCATAATGAGGCCGGCTAACGTGCTGAGCGTAAGCCAGCGCGTGTTCCACATTTTGCGAAATAAAAAACGAATCATCGCCATCAGCGTCCCACTACTTTCTGACCAGGAGTAAGACCCTTCACAATCTCTACATCCGTAGATGTCTGCTGGCCGATTTCCACATCCACTTCCCGTTTGCCGCCTTGCTCATCTACGACCTGCACATAGTTGCGGCCGGCATAGGAGCGAAGCGCAGCAAGCGGAATAACGACCGCGTTCTCCTTACGCTGCGTGATGACCGATACGCTGAGCGGTGTGCCGCGGTTCAGATTCTCCGGGAACGGATCCAATTGGACGATCATATAGTTTTCAATCGAGTCAGGCTCTCTGCCTTGGCCGGCTCCCGGGAACCCGCCGATTCCCCCACTGCCATCGTCCTCCTTCGGGTTCGGCAGCTGCTGCACCTTTCCTTTGTGCTGGCCGGCCGAGTTAATATCTACAACAACCTCCATGCCGACAGCTACCTTCTTCAAATCGTCTGCGCTAAGTGTCGCTCCCACCGTCAGCTGCGACAAGTCGGCGATAGTTGCGACCGCGTCATAGGCTTTGGCCGTATCGCCCTTCTTCAGATAAACGGATACGATTGTCCCCGAGAACGGAGCCGTAAGCGTCGCCCCGGCAATCGTCTTCTCCAGTTTAATCAGCTCTTCCCGCTTCAGCTCAAAATCAATCTTTGCCTGCTCCAGCTGCTCAGCGCTCATCTCGTCAGCTTTGCGCAGCGTCTCTATCATCGTGAGCTCATCTTTGCGTGTCTGCAGCCGTTTTTGCTTTAGCTGACTCTCCAGCTCCGTGACATCCAGTTCGGCGATCACTTGCCCTTGTGTCACTTGATCACCGCTCTTAAGCGTAATGTTCTTGATACGACGGCTGTTCTCATCAGTGAAATACAAGTCTTCCTCCACCGTCGCCATCAGTTTTCCGGAACCGCGTACCTTCGTCTCCAGCGTATCCGTCTTCACCACATACTCCGGTTTCTTGGACAGCTGGGGCGGCTTGACGATAGGCACAATTTCCTCCTCTTCTTCCTTTGGCAGGAGCGAGCAGCCCGAAGAAACCGCTAGCGACGCTGCGATGCATACGAGAAGAAAAGGTTTGGCCGTTCTCTTAACCATTGACAAATTTTCCATCCACCATTTCGAATACACGGTCGGCAACCTCCATTATTGTCGGATCATGTGTAGTCATGCAGATCGTCATTCGTTCCGTACGGATAATGTCCCGAAAGACAGTCATGACTTGAGCTCCCATTTGTGAATCCAGCTCTGCCGTCGGCTCATCGGCAAGCAGCAGGCTGGGCTTATGAGCAATTGCTTTAGCAATAGCCACGCGCTGCTGTTCTCCTCCGGAGAGCTCGAATGGCCTGTGATGCATCCGTTTGCCCAGACCTACGAGCTCCAGGCAGTGCGTCACGCGGGCCTTCCACTCGGATCTTGGCCGGCCGGCCATCCGCAGCGACAGCTCCACATTCTCCCAAGCGGACAAAAGAGGCATGAGTGCAAAGGATTGAAAAATAAATCCAATTTCTGTTTTTCTTATGTACGTCCGCCGATCGTCACTGCATTGATGAATCAAATGCTCTTTAAACCGGATCTCACCGCGATTCGGCAGATCCAGACCTCCGATCAAATTCAGCAGCGTCGTCTTGCCCGAGCCGGATCTTCCCTTCAGCATGACAAGCTGAGTCGGATACAACTCCATGTCAATTCCCTTGAGCACATGCAGCTCTTGTCCTCCGACTGGAAAAGAGCGCTCTACCCCGGATACGGTCAACAGCGGTATGCTCATATGGAGAGCCGGTTCGGATTCCGTACGATTGTCCATCTGGTCCTGTGCCGCAGCGGCGCCCTCAGCTGCTGCCGTCGTGTGCCCGGTGCTTGCTCCCGGGTGCCCGTCCGGCTGTATTGCGGGAGCTTCGGAGTTCGATTCCGTCCGCTTCCCGTCATTATGTTTGCGCAGCCAACGAATCATGTAGGCACTCCTTTCAGCAGTTGCGTCTCTATCAACTGTCAGAATGTGTCTTCCATCCTTTAGACGTTGATGTTCAAAAAAAGGTTACAGAATAGACATCCATTTTTAAAAATTATTTCCAAAGTATGATCGAATGCCTGCTACCCCGCGGGGAAGAGGTCATTCGCCTAAGAATATTTGACCGCGGGATAACCGGACGCTGAAATTATCGTAATCCTTATTCTTCATCAGCCTAATTCATGAAAAAAAATCCCTCGAAGGGAAGGACTTCCATAGTCCTTCCCTTCGAGGGATTTCAAGTTTATTCAATATGTCCTAAGATGCTCTCACGCTCACCGCGCACGGAACTTCTGCGAATGCTCCTTCGCCTGTTCGACGGTTTGGATCCGGTTACGCTGCCATTCCAGCAGAATCCGATCGATGTAACGGAAATGTACCTTGCCCGCGAATACCGCTTCCTTCAAGCCGGCAAGAATGAGCTCTTCGGGATGTCCATCCTTATCGATCCATCCCGAGATCGATTCCAGCTCCATCGGGGTGAGCGGGCGCCCGAATTCATTTTCAAAGATACTAAAAATATCCTTCTTCCCAGATGCCCCGGCACCCATCTGCCTGCGCATTGCCGCGCGCTCCTCCAGCATTTCCTCCAGACGGCACTCCGCCAGCCGTTCCATAAGCGGCTGCCAATTATACTTCTCACTGTGTACGGCAGACAAAGGATCCTTCTCCTCGTCAATTCGCAGCAGTCCTTCATTCAGCAGCTTTTGCAGTACCGCAATCACTTTTTCCTGCGGAATCGCCATCCGCGACTGAATCTCCTCTAGTGTAGGAAAATCTTTGTGCTCCTTCTGCTTGAATGCCATCACGTGGAGAATCAGCATCACATCAGGCTCCTGGAGCCGAAGCTGAGTATAATATCGGAGCAGCCAATACGGAACAGCCACGTTTCCTTCCTGCCATCCTGCGAGCAGCACAGACGGCAGCTCCTTTGCGTCTTGATCGCTACGTCTCATGCGAGCCCTTCCTTTCGGATGTTACGGGTATAAACGGTACAGCAGCCGCGGGAACGGAATCGTCTCGCGAACGTGATCGAGGCCGCAAATCCATGCCACCGTACGCTCCAGCCCCAGACCAAAGCCGGAATGTGGAACAGAGCCGTACTTGCGTAGGTCGAGATACCACTGATACGCTTCCTTCGACAGCTCATGCTGCTGGAACCTCTGCTCCATCAGCTCCGGATCGTCAATACGCTGACTGCCGCCAATGATTTCACCGTATCCTTCCGGAGCGATCATATCCGCGCACAGCACCACTTCCGGCCGTGTTGGATCAGGCTTCATATAGAACGCTTTGATGTCGGTCGGATAATGCGTGATAAATACCGGCTTGTTATATGCCTCAGCAATCACCGTTTCGTGAGGAGCTCCGAAGTCTTCGCCCCACTGGAATTCATGACCATTCTGCTGCAGGAACTTAACCGCCTCATCATATGTAATCCGCGGGAAAGGAGCCTGGATTCCCTCCAGCTTGGACACGTCCCGCTCCAGCACCTCAAGCTCCTTGCGACAGTGCTCCAGCACCGAATGCACAATGTATGCGACGAACTGCTCCTGCACTTCAAGGTTTTCCTCATGCGTCACGAAGGCCATCTCCGGCTCGATCATCCAGAACTCGATTAAGTGACGGCGCGTCTTAGATTTCTCCGCACGGAACGTTGGCCCGAACGAATAGACTCTGCCGAGCGCCATGGCTGCGGCCTCCATATAAAGCTGACCGCTCTGGGTCAGGAACGCATCCTCATCAAAATATTTGGTATGAAACAAACTTGTCGTCCCTTCAGCTGAAGAAGGTGTCAAAATGGGCGGATCGACCAGATGGAACCCGCGCTCGTCGAAAAACTGCTGGACCGCCCGAATGATTTGGGCTCGGATCACCAGAATTGCCCGCTGCCGCGGAGATCGGATCCACAAGTGACGGTGATCCATCAGAAAATCGACGCCGTGCTCCTTGGGCGTAATCGGATAATCGCTCGTCAGTTGAATGATTTCCACTCCAGTAACGGTCAGCTCATAACCGCCCTTGCTTCGGGTGTCCTCACGAACAACACCCGTGATGTACAAGGAGCTCTCCTGCGTCAGCTTCCCCGTATCCTCCCATACCTTCTCATCCACTTCGTTCTTCACAACCACACCTTGAATAAACCCGGAACCGTCCCGCAGCTGCAAAAAGCGGATTTTCCCGCTGGAACGAATATTGTGCAGCCAGCACCCGATCGTTACGGTTTCGTTCGCGTGGTGACCAGCTTCCCGAATCATACATAAATTCCGGCCCATGAAACCATCCTCCCTGCGTTTGGCTATGCTTAGTATATCAATGAACAGACGTTCGGTATAAGCCTTATCTCATTATTCTACATCATTGCGGTGTAAAATCAAACGGTATGTGTCCCGTGCAATGACCAGCTCTTCATTCGTCGGAATGACAAGCACCTGCACCTTTGACCCTGGCGTTGTAATCGCCCGTTCCCCAGACTCCATTCGTTCGTTCGCATGTTCATCCAGCTCGACTCCGAGAAAGCTCAAATTCTGGCAAACATCAGCCCTAAGCAAGGCGGAATTTTCCCCCACGCCCGCAGTAAACACGATAGCATCCAAACCATTCATCGCTGCGGCATAAGCGCCGATATATTTACGCAGCCGGTATTCGTACATATCGAAGGCAAGCCCGGCATTGCGGTCTCCCGCTTCCATCGCCTGTCCAATCTCCCTCATGTCGCTTCCGATGCCCGACATGGCCATGAGTCCGCTATGCCTATTGAGCATGGAGTTCACTTCGGCCAGCGTCAGTTCTTCTTTCGCCATCGCGAACGGCACGATTGCAGGATCGATGTCTCCGCTGCGGGTACCCATCATCAGACCCTCCAGCGGGGTCATTCCCATGCTCGTATCGTACGAACGGCCCCCCATAACAGCCGTACAGCTCGCGCCATTGCCAATATGGCAGGTCACGAGCTTCAGCTCCTTGAGTGGACGGCCTAGTAAAGCCGCGGCCCGCTCGCTCACATAAGCGTGGGACGTGCCGTGAAAGCCATAACGACGGATTTTGTGCTTTTTGTAAAGCACTAACGGAATCGGGTACAAGTAAGAGGATGGCGGCATCGTTTGGTGAAACGCCGTATCAAAAACGACAGCCTGCGGAATGTCAGGGATATTCGCCTCCACGGCCTGGATCCCCAGGATATGTGCCGGATTGTGCAGCGGAGCCAAGTCGAACAGCCGTTTAATTTCGCGTTTGACCTCTTCGTTCACAAGCACCGAGCTGGAGAACGATTCTCCCCCGTGGACCACCCGGTGTCCTACCGCTTCAATTTGTTTCGTAGATTCTAGTATTCCGTGTACCGGATGAACGAGGATGTCCAGCACTTTACGGATAGCCGTAGTATGCTCCAAAATTTCCCGCACTTCGCGGATTTCCTGTTTTCCTGAAGGATCAAAGTACAAAATCGCCGATTCCATACCGATGCGTTCCACTCTACCCTTGGCGAGCACCGTTTCTTCCTTCATATTGTATAATTGAAATTTTAGAGATGAGCTGCCTGCATTAATGACCAGAATGATCATAGACGGTCACCGTCCTTATCATAGCTAAAAAAACCTTGTCCCGTTTTCGTACCAAGATGTCCGGCACGCACCATCTGTTTCAGCAGTACGGACGGACGGTATTTGACGTCTCCGAATTCACGGAACATCCGATCCATAGCCGCGAGCACCGAATCCAGACCGAACCGGTCAGCCATCTCAAGCGGTCCGTAATGGAAATCATACCCGATCCGCATCGCGTTATCAATATCCTCCGCATCAGCCACACGCTCGGACAGCGCATGCATCGCTTCATTAATCAGCACGCAGATTAAACGCGTGGTAACATAGCCCGGCGATTCATACACTTGAATCCCGCGTTTTTGAATCGTCTCTTCCACGAACCTCTTCGTTCGGGTAAAAGTGTCGTCACTCGTTTTGAGTGCTCTCACAATTTCCACCAAATGGATTTTCGATACCGGATGTACAAAATGAAGACCGATCACCCGTTCCGGTGCTTTCGTCTCCGCGGCAAGCTCCGTTAAGCTTAAGGTGGACGTATTGCTGGCCAGAATAATGTGCGGGGGGCAAACGTCATCTAACTGGCCAAGCAGCTGCTTCTTAAGCTCCAAGTCCTCGCTGATCGATTCAATGACCAAATCGCACTCCATCATCCGGTGCAAGTAGGCTTCTTTGTGTATTTTTGATAAAATGATCTTTTTTTCAACGGCAGTAATCGCCCACTTCTCCAGCTGCTTATCCAGACTCACTTCGATTTGCTCTATCGCCTGATCCAGCTTCTCTGGCGTACGTTCGATCAAAATTACATCGAGTCCTTTGCCAGCGAGCATTTCGGCAATGCCTTGTCCCATTGTGCCGGCGCCGACGACCCCGACTTTGCTAACCATCATGGCAAACACCTCTCTATCATGCTCCCAGTGCTATTATATACAACCAAAGAAGGAAATAAAAAATATTAACCAGATTTGTATGTCAAAAAACATCTCCATATGAACCTTTTCACGGCAGACCGTGAAATCACATAAAAAAGCCCGCCAATTCCCGGGATCCGGGTACTGACGGGCTGCATAATGCACAATAGAATGAATTTGTAATTAGTGGGAAGCCTCATAAGCCGTGATTTTAGCTTCATGCTGCAGCGTCAGGCCGATATCATCGAGCCCCTGAAGCAGGAATTGACGACGATGCTCATCCAGATCGAAGCTGATGGAGAGACCTTGGCTGTCCTTGATCGTTTTGTTCTCAAGATCAACGCTCAGTTGGTAGCCTTCGTTCGCTGCGGTACGTTGGAATAACTCCTCTACCTGCTCTTCACTCAGCTGGATCGGCAGAATGCCATTCTTAAAGCAGTTATTGTAGAAAATATCGGCATACGACGGCGCGATCACTACTTTGAAGCCGTAGTCTTGAATCGCCCATGGCGCGTGCTCACGGGAGGAGCCGCAGCCGAAGTTGGCGCGGGAGATCAGTACGGACGCGCCCTGATAACGGGGCAGGTTCAGACTGAATTCCGGAATGACGGCGCCTTGCTCGTCAAAGCGCCACTCATAGAATAGAAATTGACCGAAGCCCGAGCGCTCGATGCGCTTCAAAAATTGCTTAGGAATAATAGCGTCTGTATCCACGTTTACGCGGTCCACCGGACCGACCAGGCCTGTATGCTGTTTAAAAGCTTCCATGTCGTTAAACTCCTCACATGAGAAAATTGATCTTAAGCTTCTTGCTTCACTTTGAATTTCCAGTCGCGCACATCCGTGAAACGACCTTCGACCGCAGCGGCTGCCGCCATCGCCGGAGAAACGAGGTGTGTACGTCCGCCGCGACCTTGACGACCTTCGAAGTTCCGGTTGGAGGTCGATGCACAGCGCTGACCCGGTTGAAGCACGTCAGGATTCATCGCCAGACACATGCTGCAGCCCGCATCACGCCACTCAAATCCGGCTTCAGTAAAGATTTTATCCAGTCCTTCTTGTTCCGCTTGCGCTTTGACGCGGCCCGAACCCGGTACTACGATGGCGGTTACGTTCGAAGCCACCTTATAGCCTTGCGCCACTGCCGCAGCTGCACGCAGGTCCTCGATCCGACCGTTCGTACAGGAGCCGATAAACACATAATCAATAGCGATCTCCGTCATCGGCGTACCCGGTGTGAGAGCCATATATTCCAGCGCTTTCTCAGCCGCTTTACGCTCGTTCTCCGTTGCAAAATCAGCCGGGTTCGGCACGCTAGCCGTAACATCCGTACCCATACCCGGGCTTGTACCCCAGGTTACTTGAGGAATCAGGCTAGCTGCATCGAATTCCACTACGCGATCGTAAACCGCACCTTCATCCGTAGTCAGCTGTTTCCACTGAGCAACCGCTTGATCATATGCTTCACCTTGCGGTACATAATCACGACCGCGCAGGTATTCAAACGTTGTCTCGTCCGGAGCGATCAGACCTGCTCTTGCTCCCGCTTCGATGGACATGTTGCAGACGGTCATACGTTGTTCCATGGTCAAGCCGCGAATCGCTTCGCCAGTGTACTCAATAACATAACCTGTAGCGAAGTCAGTACCGTATTGAGCGATAACGCCAAGAATCAAGTCTTTCGCCGTAACGCCCGGCTTCAGCTTGCCGTTGATGCGTACTTCCAGCGTTTTCGGTGTCGATTGCTGCAAGCATTGCGTTGCAAGCACGTGTTCTACTTCGCTGGTACCGATTCCGAAGGCCAGCGCGCCGAACGCACCATGCGTGGACGTATGGCTGTCGCCACACACGATCGTTTTGCCCGGATGCGTCAGTCCAACTTCAGGACCCATAACGTGCACAACGCCTTGATCGATGTGGTTCAAGTCAAACAGCTTTACACCGAAATCAGCACAGTTCTTGGAAAGCGTGTCGATCTGCTGCTTGGAGATCGGATCGGTAATATTGAAACGGTCTTTCGTCGGGACGTTGTGGTCCATCGTCGCGAACGTCAGGTCCGGACGGCGTACTTTGCGGCCGGAGATGCGAAGACCTTCGAACGCCTGCGGGGAAGTCACTTCGTGAACCAAATGAAGATCGATGTAAATAATGCTCGGCTTACCCGGCTCCGAATGAATGACATGGTTATCCCAAATTTTTTCGATAATAGTTTTTGCCATCGGTTCCACCTCAATATCAATATGATGCATCCTATGCGTAATATCGTACCATTTCCATCTTCATTGATCCAAGATATAATATCTATAGGATTGATAGGTTTTGATTATAAGGAACTATAAAGGAGCCGCTACTCATGGAACTTCGTCAACTGCAATATGCGCTGCAAATCGCCATAGACAAAAACTTTTCACGAGCCGCTGAAAAACTGCACATTGCCCAGCCCTCGCTTAGCCAGCAGTTGTCCAAGCTGGAGAAGGAAATCGGCGTGCTTTTATTTCAGCGAACCACGAACTCGGTAGAAGCCACACATGCCGGAACAGTGTTTGTAGAGAAAGCGCAAAAAATACTCGACATGGTCGAGCAGCTCAAAAAAGAGATGGAAGACATCTCACAAATGCGTAAAGGCAGGCTGGTCGTCGGCAGCCTGCCGATTACGGGCGCCCATGTGCTCCCCTTGGTGCTGCCGGTATTTCAGGCACGCTATCCGGAAATCGACATCGTCCTCGTGGAGGAGACGACATTCAATCTCGAACAGCTCACGGCAAGCGGAAAAGCCGATATCAGCCTCCTGTCATTGCCGCTTATCGATGATGCGCTTGATTATGAGGCGGTTATTGAAGAAGAAATCGTGCTTGCCGTTCCCAAGACTCACCCGTTAGCCCGTCATACGGCCGATGGACATGGAAACGTGATCGATATTGCCGAACTACGAGACGAACCTTTCATTACTTTAAAAAGAGGACAGGGCTTCCGACAAATTACGCTCAACTTATGCCAGAAGGGCGGTTTTACACCGAATATCGTGTTCGAGAGCAGCAACATCGAAACCGTCCAGTCGCTTGTCGCCGCAGGAATGGGCATTGCTTTTGTGCCGCATATGGTATCCCGGGGACGTTGGAGCGAGCTCGCTCCGGCTTACCTTCCACTGTCGTTCAGGCCGACAAGAACGCTTGTCGTCGCTTACCGTAAAGGCAGGTATTTATCGAAAGCGGTTGTCGCCTTCATGGAAACGTTTCGAGATACCATGAACACCGAGAACGCCAAAAACCGGTCAGATAATTGACCGGTTGAACGATACATCAAATACAATAGTAGGATCGAAAAAAAGCAGCGCGACGCGTTGATGATAAGCGATAAATTAACCTTTAACCCTTCTGCGCCTCACCCTGAGGTATAAGAATAAATTCTTTTTCTTCTTCTTTACTTTCAAAATCGTTACTCTCAAAATCAAGGTCTTTGGTTTCTCGCGTACTGATAATTGCGAAAAGTGAAAGTGATCCGATAAACATCATGTAGACCGCAACAGGCATCCAGGAATTGTTAAAACCGTTCATCAGTGCAGTAGCAATCAGCGGAGCGGTACCTCCTGCCAACGCAGCCCCTAATTGATAGCCGACGGTTACACCGGTGTACCGAACGTTCGTACTAAATATTTCGGAAAACAACGTCCCAAGTACAGCCGTAACCGGGGCCCACAATACGCCTAAACCGATGATTGTCGCTATCGTTAACCATAGGGTCGAGCCTAACGAGAGGATATAGAAGTAAGGAAACGCATACAATATAATCGCAATCATTCCCCCGATGAATAAGGGTTTTCGTCCCACTTTATCGGAAAAAGACCCCATAAAAGGAATCACGATGGTTGTAATTAACGTTCCGATAGTGACGGCATTAAGCACAGGTGTAGTTGAGAATCCAAGGTGCCCCGTAGCGTAGGAAATAATGAACGTCGAGAAAATATAAAACGGAGCCGTTTCTCCGGCTTTTAGCCCCACGGCAATAAGTACAGATTTCCAGTGGTAACGGAAAGTATCAACAATCGGAACCTTAGCAATGTTGCCGCTCTCCTTTGCTTCTTGAAACGCAGGGGTTTCATCAATTCCCTTACGGATCCATAACCCGAGGAGAACGAGCACGGCACTTAAAATAAACGGAACGCGCCAGCCCCACGCTAAAAACTGGTCGTCGGGCAATGCCGTCATGAGGGTAATGGACAAGGTACCGAGAAGCATTCCGATGGTAACACCCATTTGAGGCACGCTTCCAAAAAAACCTCTTTTCCCTTTAGGTGCGTACTCAACTGCAAGGAGCAAAGCGCCGCCCCATTCTCCTCCGATTCCAAGCCCTTGTATAAGCCTTAGAGTAATAAGCAAAATCGGCGCCCATATACCAATCGTTTCATAAGATGGAAGCAATCCAATCAAGACCGTGGCGCCGCCCATTAATCCCAATGTGAGGACGAGTGTTTTCTTCCGTCCAATTTTATCCCCGATATGGCTAAAAATAACGCCGCCAAGCGGGCGAATAAAAAACGGAAGGGCAAACGATGTATAGGCGAGAAGCAAGCCCACTACAGGATCTATCGTTGGAAAAAATATTTTATTGAATACGAGTGCTGCAAGCGTTCCATAGAGAAAATAGTCATACCACTCAATAGAGCTTCCTATTAAACTCGCTACAAGTGCTTTTGTTGATGTTTTTTTTGATTCCTGCTGTTTTTGCATGAAAATTGTCCACCCCTTTTAGACTACCCCTGATCTGAAAATATCAAGGGTAGTCTATGATTTAAATTCAATCACACATCTAGTCAGGATCGGCCGACTTTAGGGTTATACTAAAGATGGATATATACATCTTGATCTTCTATGGAAACATCGTAGCGTTCCACGGTTACTTCATAGCTCTTCGTTCTCATCTTCGGATCAATGACCATGCAGCCCGTTTTAATGTCGAATTCCCATTGGTGCCAGGGGCAACGTACAATCTCGCCATCACGTTCGTACTCAAAGCTGCCTGTACCCGAAGAGGTAATGAACGCTGCCGTAATACCGGTACAAAGGGCCGCTCCCTGATGCGGGCAGGTGTTGCGGATGGCATAAAATTGTCCCCCGATGTTATAAACACCAATGCTTCGTCCGTCCGCTACAACAATCTTTTTATCTCCTTCAGGAATCTCGGATGCCTTACCAACTAGAAAACCGGACATCACCTCGCACCTTCCTTTCCCGCTCCTCTTGCCGGCAGGCTATATAAATCAGCCGCATTTTGATAAAAGATTTTCTCCCATAATGAATCTTCCAATTTGGGAAACGCACGCAAAGGTGAATCAAAATCCCAATGCGGGTAATCGCTGCAAAACATTAAGGTTTCATTAGCATAAACAGAGTTCATCATTTGATTGAAAGTCTCTGGATTCGGCGTCGGCTCAAGCGGCTGTGAGGACACTCTCACGTTGCTGCGGAAATATTCACTCGGCTTTTTCTTCACCCATGGCGTTTGGAAGCGCAGCGCTTTCCAATCCTCGTCCATCTTCCATAAATATGGCGCAATCCAAAACACGCCTGCCTCCTGAAGAACGACCTTCAAGGTCGGGAATTTTTCAAAAACGCCTTCATAGATGAAGCTGGCCAGGTGCGCCGCCATCACCATCGGTCTACTAGCCCGATACTCAGGGTAATAGCTAACGTAACCAGCGCCGGTGTTAGGTCCGTTAATGCCAACCCCTTCCATCAGCACATGAATCGTAAAAGGAAGATTATGCTCGACGCATGCCTCGTAAATCGGATGATAGTACCTATGCCCGTATGGTTTTTCAGCCCCGCTGGACACGATGACTTGTACCATGTCCGGGTGTGAGCCAACACGGTGAATCTCTTTTGCGGACTGCAGCGGATCCTGCTTAGGAATAAACACGGATCCTTTCAGCCTGCTCTCCTTCGCAAGCCAATGCTCCAATGTATATTCATTAATCGCGGAGCTGACCGCTGCGGCGTAATCCAAATCGGGCGACGCTTGACACGAGTAATCACTACCAGTTAACACCCCATAGTCGATTTGATATCGATCCAATAGTTGTTCTCTCATGAACTGCAGGTCGCTTCCGGGGAAGCCTCCCCCAGGGGGAGTGGAGTCAGTCATCTGACCCACCTTAACCCCTCCGTTGAGATATAATGAGCCCGGGAGCCTCCATCCCCACAAATCGATCTGATCACGGTAAGCTCGAGGCAAATAGCGCTTGATCTCGTCAAGCGGAGTATAATTATGGATGTCGACGTCAATAATACTTCGCTTCATTTTGATTTTCGGTTCCGCTATCTTAACTTCGGTTACTTCCATTCATTTTCACTCCTTAGATCTATTTAACCTTTTACTTGTCCCTGCAATATTAGATGTGTACCACAATTCTGTCCTCTTCAACGGATACATCGTATACCTTTACCCTATACCTGTCCGGGTCCACAAGCGACTCCCCTGTTTTCACATTGAACTCCCATCCATGCCAAGGGCAGACCAGAATTTCTCCTTCCATTCCATAGATGTATTCATGCGGCTTCGAAGTCAAAGTGGTTCCCGAAAAATGTCCTTTACATAGTTCGGCCTGTTCATGCGGGCACACATTGCGTATGGCATGATAATTCTCACCATCGTAATAAATCCCGATGCTTCGTCCATCGATGTTTACGATCTTGCATGTTCCGATTTCAATTTCTCCAACTTCGGCTGCATTGTATTTCATCCCACCATGTCACCTTCTTCTTTCCTGAGATGATCATCGTTTATTCCATAAAGCTCAGCGGCATTCTCATAGGCTACGCGTCTGCGCATATCCTCGGGCAGTTTATGGAGGACAAAGGTTGGCGTATCATTGTCCCAATGCGGGTAATCGGTTGCAAACATCACCGTTTTTTCTGCGCGCATCATGCTGAGCATTTGGATGAGCTCCTGATTACTTGGCTCCTCGATCGGCTGTGTTGTAAAACGACAATGTTCAATGATATATTCGCTTGGTTTCTTTCGCAGCCACGGGACTTCGTTTCTCATGGCCCTAAAATTTTTGTCCATTCTCCACATCAAATGCGGAACCCATGCTAAACCTCCCTCAATGAAGGCGATTTTCAACGATGGAAAGGTTTCAAACACACCCTCGCAAACAATACTGTTTATCTGAGACATATGATGAATCGCCAAAATATTATGGCGTTCAAAATTCGTTGTTGGGTAACCTACTGCCGAAATGGGAGGATTGATCCCGTCCCCTTCGCCGCCGCCGTGGAACGCAACAACCAGGTTGTTACGCACCGCAGCTTCGTATATCGGATAAAACCGGCGTTGTCCGTAAGGTTCTCGTGACGAGACTGCCATAATGACCTGAACCACTTTCGGATGCGAACCGAGGCGGTCGATTTCCTTTGCTGCCAGAAGCGGATCCTGAGTAGCCACGAGAATGGACGCCAGAAAGCGATCATCCGCTGGTATCCATGTGTCGAGCGTATAGTCGTTGAATGCCGAGGCCACAGCTGCTGCGTAATCCGGGTTATTATGCGCGGATACGGTTAGCAGGCTGCCTGTAAGAATCGCTTTGCTGATGTTATAGCGATCAAGCGCATCGGCCTTTGCATATTCCGGGTCGGAACCGGCAGGAAGCCCGTTGCCGGGCGTTGCATCTCTCCGGGACAACGGAATAGGTTTAAAGATCGTGATAGGCAATGTAGCTTCAGGGGCGCTCAACCTGGGCCACCAGACTCTGGGAAGATAAGGCTTTAGATCGTCAAAGCTTTGTAAGGTCTGGTGAAAATCACAATCGATAATTCCATGCTTTAACAACGGCTTTGATTTTGCATTGGAGGTAATCATATGGTTCAACCTTCCTTTTATTAAAATTTTAAAGATAACCCAGACACAATAATTGCGATTTAATCATCTCCGAAACCGTATTAGATCCGGTCCTTATACACGGTCTTCACCTGCGTATAGAATTCGATAGCCGTCTTGCCCTGTTCTCGGGAGCCTGTACTTGAATTCTTGCAGCCGCCGAACGGGACCTGCGGCTCCGCGCCCGCCGTTTCCGAATTGACGTGCACGATACCCGCTTCGATGTCATCAATAAATCGCTCCGCCAGCGTCAAGTTGTTCGTACAAACGGCCGCACTTAGGCCAAATTCCGTATCATTAGCGATTTCTATCGCTTCATCGTAATTCTTTACCTTAAGGAGCGCTATGACGGGCCCGAATATTTCTTCGCGTGCAATTCGCGCATCACGTGACACATTCTCGAATACGGTCGGCATCACATAAAAGCCGTCTGCAAGCGACTCATCCGTCGGCCGTTCTCCTCCACATAGCAATGTTGCTTCCGCTTTCCCCGCTTCGATCATGTCGATCACGCCATCGAGCTGTGTTTTGGATACAGCAGGCCCCATGAAGACGCCTCCCCCCAACGGATTACCCACTTTCAGCTGCTTTGTACGTTCGACTAGCCGGTCGCGAAAGGCTTCATAAATCCCTACCTCCACAATGACCCGGCTCGTTGCCGTACATTTTTGCCCGGTGGATTTAAATGCACCGCTGATCGCGATATCCACTGCTTTCTCCAAGTCCGCATCGGCCAGCACAATAAGCGGATTTTTGCCTCCCATCTCCAATTGCACTTTCTTGCCTGAAGCCGTTGCCTGACCCTGAATCTGCTGACCCACTTGATTGGAACCGGTAAAGGAAATCGCTTTAATGTCTGGATTCTGAACCAATTCCGTACCTATGACAGAACCTCTGCCAAATACACAATTGACGACGCCTGCCGGCAGTCCCGCTTCATCCAAAGCACTTATGATATGGTACACGCATTTTGGCGTAATGTCGGCCGGCTTAATCACGACCGTATTTCCATAAATAAGCGCAGGGGCCATCTTCCACACCGGAATCGCAATCGGAAAATTCCATGGGGTTATTAGTCCAATAGGACCAACTGGTACACGCGTGGTATACAAGAATGTCTCCGCATTGGCGGAAGGAAACACTTCACCAATCGGCTGCCGGGCTTCCGCCGCATAATATTCAAGAATACTAATGGCGCGCCGTGTCTCACCCATACCCTCTTCCAGTGTTTTTCCTTCTTCTAACGTTAAATCCCGACCGACTTCTTCGACTTTCTCTTTCAAGATGGCTGCTGCTTTCATCAAAAATGACGCTCGCTGTTGAAACGAAAGCTTCTTCCATGAAGAAAAGGCCTTCTTTGCCGCTGCCGCCGCTTCCTGAACATCTTCTTCCGCACTTGATGGAAATTCTCCCAAAACCTCTTGATTATGCGGACTCAAATTTAATTTGTACTCCCCTGAAACCGGTTCTTTCCATTGCCCGTTAATGTAGTTTAAATAACGCATATTTTTCCTCCTCTGATGATCTTTCACTCGATAAATCCTAGCGGGCTTTCCCCGTACAACGATTTTTTATAGATTTGTTCAACATCTTTTTTGGCTACCCTTCTAGGGTTAATGGCGATATTACCGCTTTTGAATGTATCCTCAATCATGCGTGGGATCAGTTCTTCATTGACTCCCAGTTCTTTAAACGATTTTGGAATGCCGAGCTGATGATTTAATTTTATTACCTCCTTGACTGCCGCCATGGCCGCAGCCATCTCATTCTCCTGTCGGGAGATTCCTAATGCATCGGCAACTAACGCATACCCATGTGGATTGCCTACCAAATTAAAGGACATCACATAAGGTAATAAAACAGCATTGGCTACACCATGCGGAACACCGGCAAAACCGCTGACAGGGTGGGACATGGCATGAACTAAACCTAAACGCGATACGGTAAAGGCGATACCTGCCAAGGTGCTGGCATATAACATCCGGCTAAGATCGGTAATGTTTCCGTTCGCTGCCGCAGGCCTCAAGGATGTACTAATAAGACGGATCGCCTCCAAAGCGCATGAATCCCCATACCAATTTTGAATATTGTTCGTTAAAGCTTCGATGGCATGAGTTAATGCATCCATACCGGTCGAAGCAACTAGATGAGGAGGAAGACTAAGAAGTAAATTCGGATCCAAAATAGCCACTTTAGGAATAATGTACGATGATATAATAGGCCGCTTAAAATGATGTTCATCTGTGACAACCGTTACATTCGTTACTTCAGATCCCGTTCCGCATGTAGTCGGTATAGTAATCAGCGGTGGAAGCGGATTTTGGATTTGATCTATTCCCGTAAAGCTCATAATGGGTTCCGAATTGGTAACCAAGATCCCGGCTGCTTTGGCGGTATCAATGGAGCTTCCGCCTCCCACCGCCAAAATTCCGTCGCATTGTTCTGCAATATAAAATTCCTTCGCCTGTTCCACACACTCTATATTAGGATCTGGCAGCACTCTATCGTATAACGCAAACTGTATATTGCTTTCAGTCAAACTTTGAGTCATTTTTTCCAACAAACCAGACTGTATAATTCCACTATCCGTAACAATCATTACCCTCCCACACTTTAGTGAATAAAATTCACTACCTATTTGCATGCTGCTGTCTATTCCGAATTCTATTCTCACTGGCATAAAAACCGAGGACAATATCATCCACTCCTTTTTGATTTGAATCCGATTAGATTCTTTATTTATTCCTGTCAAACGATCTGATGATGATTATAAATCCACATTTTTTCCTTCACGTATGGCCAAAAGCGAAATAAGAGAAATGACACAGGCTAAAATAATATATAGAGCTATGGGTACCCAAGAGTCATTGAAAGCATTAAGCAGTGCAAGTGCAACCATCGGAGTTGTGCCTCCAAACACTGCAGCACCTAACTGATTCCCCACAGAAATTCCTGTATAACGTATATTGGTGCTAAAGATTTCCGAGAACATCGTTCCCATCACAGCCTCTAGCGGAGCCCATATAATGCCTATCGCGATAACTGTCGCTACCGTCAACCATAAGGCGGACTGCAGCGATATCAAATAAAAATACGGGAAAGCAAACAGCAGCATGGCAATGGTTCCGCCAATGTATAGCGGCTTTCTACCGACTTTATCCGAAAGTTTCCCCATGAAAGGGATCATGAATATCGTTACCAGGTTGGCAATGGCTACGGCATTAAGTACAGTAACCGTTTCATAACCCAGATATCCCGTTGCGTAAGCGATTACAAAAGTGGCAAAGATATAATAAGGTGATGTTTCTACAAATTTAGCTCCCGCAGTGATTAACACCGATTTCCAGTGATAACGGATCGTATCCACGAGTGGTACCTTGGCGATATCCCCGCTCTCTTTCGCTTCTTGGAAAACCGGCGTTTCATCGATGCCTTTACGAATCCAAAGTCCTACAACAATCAATACAGCGCTCAGGATAAAAGGTAATCGCCAGCCCCATGAGAGAAATTGTTCTTCCGGCAACTGGCTTAACAACGAGATGGCAACGGTTCCAAGAAGCATTCCGACGGGCACGCCAAGCTGCGGGATACTTCCATAGAACCCACGGTTCTTTTTGGATGAATATTCTACTGCTAACAGCACAGAACCGCCCCACTCCCCACCGATCCCAAGACCTTGGCACAATCTCAGGAAGACGAGTATTATAGGCGCCCATATCCCGATCGCATTATAATCTGGTAATAAACCAATCAGAACAGTTGCTCCACCCATCAGCATTAAGGTTAACATCAGCGTTTTCTTTCTCCCAATCTTATCGCCAATATGACTAAATACAATTCCGCCTAATGGACGAATGAAAAATGAGAGCCCAAACGACAAATAAGCAAGCAATAAACCGACTACGGGATCCTCACTTGGAAAATACAGTTTATTAAATACCAATGCAGCCATGGAACCGTAAAGAAAAAAATCAAACCACTCAATGGAGCTTCCGACCATACTTGCTAACAATGCTCTGTTTGCTTTTTTCTTATTAAGCTCCGGTTGAGCTGCAAGTTGAATTTGAGCCATACTATTCCTCCCTATATGTAAGTGATTTTTTATTATCAAAAATGATCTCATACATATATAGCGCTTACATAAATTGAATGAAGTAATTGTACTGAACCTCTAGTAACCTGTAGGAAGGCCAAGTCGTCTAAACTTTTTCAAATTCTTGAGTGAGTGTGGTAAACTTAGTATGAGAGGTGCATCTTTTCAAATGGGAGTTTGGTCGCTTGCCATTATTATGAAAAGGTCCCTCTTTTTTATCCAATTCGTGTCATGGTGTTAGCTAGTCACCTCCATTGGAATGTATCCTAATTTACTTGATACCTTGGAAGTCGTTCCAAGTAAATATTCAATTAATTCTTTTTCTTTGGACATAATTCGAATGGTTGGCGCACAGATGCTTATAGCCGCCGCAATCGATCCATTTTTAGAAAAGACAGGAGCAGATACACATGAAATCCCATTTTCAAAGGTTTCATAAGAGAGATAGTAGCCCTGCTTCCGAATTTGCGCTAACTCTAGCCGGAATATACTAGGATCAATGGTTGTGTGAGTCGTATAAGCTTCCATTTTCGTCATTGATAAATAGTGTTCCACTCGAGCTTCATCGCTGAAGGCCAATAAGACTTTTCCAAGTGCCGTGGAATAAGGTGGTGACGTTAATGACAAGTGAAACTGTAATCGTAAAGATGAATCATTCGAAACGACACGATCCAGCAGCACTACGACATTAGCATCCAGTACACCAAAGTGTACAAGTTCATTCGTAGCTTTAGCCAATTCTACAAGTAAAGGATGGGTCACCTTACGAATATCCAACCGCTTTTCGAAGGCATATCCTAATTCAAGACAAGCCAAACCCAGTTGATAATTTCCCGTACTGGGATCCTGGCTAATAAATTGCTTTTCTTTTAAGCCATCCAGTATTTTTAACAAATAACTTTTTCTAATTTTTAAATAATCCGACAATTCAACTAATGAAAATTCACTTTTATGCTTAAAAGCTAGTAGAATGTCTAAAGCATGAGCTACGTTACCGTAGGAGCTTTTTGTAGTCTCCATTTGTTTTCACCTCCTTTTAGTGAATCACATTCACCAAATAAATTGTATAGTTGAATGAAAAATTTGTCAATACCGAAACTCGACTTGCATTCCCCCCTGTTTATAAGTTATTTCCCATAAAACTCTCTCAATCACTCAGGTATCGAAAATTCAATTACCCTTTCACTGCATATTCAACTGTGTTTTTGTTTGAATTGGAGTTTTTCATGGCTCCCTTTATCATTTGAATTTAGTGAATCTTGTTCACTACTTGATATTTATTTTTATACGTTTGGATTTATTACATGTCTAAAGGTTCCTGTTTTGGTAAAGTATCATCACCTCCGTAGATGTTCCGAGACCGTAATGAATAAAGAGAACGGGAAAAACCGGTCAGATTCCTGACCGGTTCAATGATTCTCAGATTAATCCTTTACATAACGAATCAGTCTTTCCTCCATCGGGGACTGCATTACTCCTTCATGAGCAATCATGGAAAGCTCCTCAACCCAACCGAAAGACCAATGCCCGCGCTGAACATCCGGCCAATGCTGGATTACCTGCGTTTCCCCATCCTGCAGCGCTCCGCGATAATAAATCATGCTCAGCCATTTGGCTGCCATCTGGCGTTCCACTGCGCCGTCGAGCTGGGCTCTTCCGCCGGCTGAACCCTCCATGAACCTTAGTGCGGCTGCCGTAGCCGCAGCATCATTCGCCCAATGTCCGTCTGTATCCGTGAAGCCTGACATCATGGGAATGGCGTCAATCCCGCGGACGCGCAGCATCAGCGTCACGAACTCTCCCCTGGTGATCGGATGCTCCGGATGGAACTGGCCGTTGCTCCCGGACATGTAACCGGCTGCGGTCACTGCCTGAATATACCTGGAAGCCCAATGGTCTACAGAAACGTCACTATAAACCGCAGCGTTCCCGTCTCCGTTCAGATTTGACACGCGGGCAATCACAGCCGCCGTTTCGGCTCTGGTCAAAAATTTCTCCGGTTGAAAATTTCCGTCCGGATATCCGTTAAATACCGGTTGGTGCAATTCGCTGCCTAACACTACGGTAACCGGTGCTGTCGCCGCTTGGACTCCACTGTCAAGCCCGCCTTCGCAGGCCAGTGTGAAGGTTGCATTGTTCGGCGCGTCTTCCTTTACCTTCAACTTAAAGTGAACGACATCGGCGTCATCATCTTTGCCATCGATTTTCCACTTCAGCGTTTGCGCATTGGAATCCCATTCAGCATCCTCAATGGTATCGATTTCAAGACCATCCGGGATCTTTACCATCATCCAGCCTCCGGACTTCTTGTCTACCTTCACATTGTGATACAGAATGTGGTACCCGATTTTTCCACCTTTGACGGCTGTTCTTTGGTCTGCCACACATTGCAGACGGAGTCCCGCATTTGCTTTAGCCTTATTAACCTCATCTCCTTTCCATTCTTTAGCCGCAGCAGCACCTCCAGGCACCATAAGCACTGCGGAAAGTACCCCGAGCATTAAACGCTTCCAATGCTTCTTCAACATGAATCCTCTCCTTTTTATATAACGTGTTAGCAAACTATCGTATGGGTATTACCCGTGGCCCAATAAGCTGAAACACTCAGGACAAAATATCTAAAATGTATTTTTTTATTCCTATTTCGGGAAGAAATTCAGGCCTTTTGGAGCAGGAAAAATAGTTCATATTCATTCTCATCAGTTACTCGTATTAAAGCGAGAAGCAGGCTTATATATAATAGTAGAATGAGGCCGTTCTCAAACATCGGAATTCAGTGTGAGCATATCACCCAAGTGTCTAAAATCCATGGTCGGAATTAGGACAATCCTCGACGGTTTTGCAAACCGTCTGTACCTGCCGGCTTTTTCGTGTTACATTATTCCTATCCGCCCTTGCGGGATAATACCGCGGGATCTTTTTGCGTTTACGGACAATTCTTGAACCCATTGGAGTGACCTTTGAAATGAACAATGCATCTCAAAGCGCCATCAGCGCTTTTCCGATTCAACAAGCGCAGCGTCTCACGGACCTGCCTACACAGTTTTTCGCTAAGCTCGTGCGCAAAGCCAATGAGCAAAGCGCTGCGGGACATGATGTCATTAATTTGGGACAGGGCAATCCTGACCGCCCCACTCCTCCTCATATTGTGAGAGCTTTGCAGGAAGCTGCGGAAAACCCGCAGTACCACCGTTACCCGCCGTTTAACGGCTATTTGTTTTTGAAAGAAGCGGTAGCCCAAAGATACCGGGAGGATTACGGTGTCGAGCTCGATCCGGAGAAGGAAGTGGCGATCATATTCGGCGGCAAAACAGGGCTTGTAGAAATCGCTCAATGCTTGCTGAACCCCGGAGACATTTGTCTCGTTCCTGACCCCGGTTACCCCGATTACTGGTCAGGCGTCGCTTTGTCCGGAGCTCGGATGGCTTTCATGCCGCTGCGCGAGGAGAATGCTTTTCTGCCTGACTATAACGCTCTGTCTCCGGAAGATATCAACAAGGCGAAGCTGATGTTCATCAACTACCCGAACAATCCGACAGGCGTTTCCGCTCCCGCTTCCTTTTATAAGGAAACCGTAGATTTCGCAGCCAAAAACGGGATTGTGGTGGCCAGCGATTTTGCTTACGGGGCCATCGGATTCGACGGGCAAAAACCGCTCAGCTTCCTGCAAACTCCTGGAGCCAAAGAAGTAGGAATTGAGTTCTACACACTGTCCAAAACGTACAACATGGCCGGCTGGCGAGTCGGGTTTTGTCTCGGCAACGCCGAGGTTGTTAGAATGATCAATTTGATCCAAGATCACTACTATTGCAGCCTGTTTGGCGGGATTCAGGAGGCAGCGTCCGTTGCGCTGACCGGCCCTCAGGATTGCGTGAAGGAGCTTATCTCGGTCTATCAAAGCCGCAGAGACACCTTGTTCAGAGCGCTTGATAGCATTGGCTGGAAAGCGAACCGTTCGCAAGGCTCTTTCTTTACATGGCTGCCTGTCCCTGAAGGATACACATCCGAATCTCTGGCTGACATGCTGCTGGAGAGAGCAAAGATCGTCGTCGCTCCCGGCGTCGGTTTTGGCGAACACGGCGAAGGCTACGTTCGTCTGGGCTTACTGAGCACGGAGGACAGGCTGCAGGAAGCGGTGGAGCGCATTAAAGCGCTCGGTTTGTTCGGATAGCTCTGTCGGTTGTACAAAGCCATCCCCCGCTTCCCGTCTTTACAAAGCTTACCACGCATGCTATCCTTAAATGAATAGCAAACGTAATGATGGGAACAGTAGGAAGCCACTGCACGTCCAGAGAGTAAATTCCACCGGCTGCGAGAATTTACCGTGGAGCCTTGCCGAACCCGCCCCTGAACGGCCAACGAGGAGTTGGACGGCGCTCCCTGCCGTTACTGGGGATGGAAGACGGATGATTTTCATCAATCATCAAGTAAGGTGGTACCGCGGAAGTAGAGGCTTTCGTCCTTAGCAGGACGGGGCCTTTTTGTATTGATATGACAAAGTTAGGAAAGAGTGATCCGGATGCAGCAAACGATTGTAGTCAAAATCGGCAGCAGCTCGCTCACCTCCGACGAAGGCGGATTGAACCGAGCCAAAATCCATTTTTTTGCAGCGGAGCTCGCGGAGCTTCGCAAACAAGGGCATGCCGTGCTCCTTGTCACTTCCGGCGCTGTAGCCGCAGGCTTTCGGGAGATGGGCTACGCCATCCGTCCCAAGCAGCTGCACGAGAAGCAGGCCTCCGCTTCCGTCGGTCAGGCACTGCTCATGCAGGCTTACCAGGCCGCGTTCGGACAGCACGAGATCGGCGTCGGGCAAATATTGCTCACCCGCTCCGATTTTGTGAGCCGTAAGCGAATCCATAACGCTCAGATGACGATCGAGGAATTGCTACGGCACGGCATTCTGCCGATCATTAACGAAAATGATACCGTAGCCGTCGACGAGCTCAAATTCGGAGATAACGACACCCTGTCTGCGTTGGTGGCTAATCTTGTCCGTGCGCGGAAGCTGGTGATCATAACCGATACGGATGGTTTGTATACGGAAGATCCGCGAAAGAACGCCGATGCGAAACGCATTGACCGTGTGCTTCAGATTGACGAAGAAATTTATAAAATCGCTGGGGACTCCGGCTCTATGGTCGGAACAGGCGGCATGAGATCCAAGATCGAGGCGGCACGGATTGCGATGCGCGGAGGTGTACCCGTGTTCATAGGGAGAGTTCTAGAGCCCGGAGATATGCTGCTTGCCGTCGAAGGTACGGGCAAGGGTACTTACTTTGATACAAGTGCTCACAACCTGCCGATGAAAAAGCAGTGGCTCGGCTTTCACTCCCAGCCGCTGGGGAAAGTGGTCGTGGACGAAGGCGCGGAGCTCGCACTCGTGACGCGAGGCAAAAGCCTTCTTCCGGCAGGTGTTAAGGAAGTCATCGGCGACTTTCATCCCGGCGATGTCATTGAAGTGGCCGGACCTACCCTGCAGACGATAGGCCGCGGGGTTGTGAACTACGCCGCTTGGCAGCTTCAAGCCGTACGCGGGCTCAGCACAGAAGAAGTCCAAAAGAGAATCGAAGTAGCCCGTATCGAAGTCATTCATAGAGATGAATGGATTACGCTCTCTTCGGCGGTCAAATAAAAATACCGTTCATACATTGATAAATCACATCCTAAAGGAGATGGTAATGATGACGAACATGGATCAAACTTTAACTCATAGCGAAGTGGTACAAAAGGCAACGCTTGCGAAGCATGCGGCACCTAAGCTAGGTCTATTAACGACGGAGCAGAAAAACAACGCTTTGCTGCGCATGGCGGATGCGCTTGTAGAGCATGCCGAATCGATCATTACTGCTAACGCGGAAGATTTGCATCGCGGACGCGAAAGCGGAATCACCACCTCGCTGCTGGACCGTCTGGCACTGAACCTGCAACGCATTGAAGCGATGGCCGAAGGCTTGCGTCAGGTTGTAGCGCTGCCAGACCCGATCGGAGAAACATTGGAGGAGATCAGCCGCTCGAACGGTTTGAACATCCGGAAAGTTCGCGTACCGTTGGGCGTTATCGGCATTATCTATGAAGCGCGTCCCAACGTTACGGTAGACGCGGCGGGCTTATGCCTGAAAACCGGCAATGCAGTCGTCCTGCGCGGCGGCTCGTCCGCTCTGTATTCGAACAAACGCATTGTAGAGGTGCTTCACACCGCTCTCGCTTCGACGGATATTCCTCCGGATGCGCTGCAGCTGGTACTGGATCCGAGCCGATCATCCGTCGACGAAATGCTGAAGCTGAACGGCCTGCTTGACGTCTTAATTCCACGGGGCGGGGCATCGCTCATTCAAAATGTGGTGAAGAATGCCACCGTACCAGTCATCGAAACCGGGGCCGGTATTTGCCACACCTTTATTGACGAAACCGCACAGCCGGATATGGCTCTTCGCATCGCCATTAATGCCAAGGTGCAGCGTCCGTCCGTTTGCAATGCAATGGAAACACTGCTGATACACCGTAATTTTGCCGAGCGTCACTTGGCGATGATCGGGGAGCAGTTTACGCAGCAGCGGGTTGAACTGCGCGGCGACGAAGCCGCCCGGAAGCTCATGCCTTCTATGACAGCAGCTTCTGAAGAAGATTGGGATACGGAATATAACGATTATATTCTCAACGTACGCATTGTCGATAGCCTGGACGAAGCGCTTGAGCATATTCGACGCCACGGCACCATGCACTCGGAGTGTATTGTTACCGACGATGCCGGGAACGCAGAACGTTTCCTTGCCGAGGTGGATGCGGCTGCCGTTTACCATAATGCCTCCACCCGTTTCACTGACGGCTTTGAATTCGGCTTCGGCGCCGAGATCGGCATCAGCACGCAGAAGCTGCATGCCCGCGGTCCGATGGGCTTGCCCGCCCTAACCTCAAGCAAATTCCGCGTTAGCGGAAACGGACAAATCCGTGGATAAGAGTGTGCCTCCGGCATCTCTTCTTTCCGCGCTTGTAAAGGAGCATTCCAGATGACTCAATCCTTGTCTCATATGAAAATAACTTTTGTCGGTGCCGGCTCGATGGCTGAAGCCATCATTCGCGGGCTGATCACGAAGGGCGGTGTGCATGGGGAGAACATTTTCGTCATGAACCGTACCAATCATGCTCGGCTTGAAGAGCTCCGAGAACGCTATGGCGTTCGCTATTCTGTGATCGAATCGGAGAAGGAAGACGCCATCCGATCCGGTCATATCGTCGTCCTGGCCTTTAAGCCGAAGGATGCCGCTGAAGGCCTAATCGGGATCAAGCACCTGCTGAGCGCAGAACAGCTTCTCATCTCCGTCATCGCCGGCCTGACCACCGATACGATGAAGGAACTGCTTGGCGGAGCGGATTACTCCATCGTACGAACCATGCCTAATACGTCGAGCACGATCGGCCTTGGAGCTACCGGCATCAGCTTCTCTTCCCATGTCTCACCAGAAGGACGCCAGATCGCTATACAAATGTTTGAATCTACCGGCGTCGTCTCCGTCGTCGAAGAGCCGTTGCTCGACACGATTACCGGTGTATCTGGAAGCGGGCCGGCTTACATTTATTACATGATGGAAGCCATGATTCAAGGCGGTATTCAGGGCGGTCTTGCTCCTGAAGAAGCGCGTCGGTTGACCGTGCAAACGGTGCTCGGGGCCGCAAGTATGGTGGAGGCAACCGGAGAGAACCCATCCGATTTGCGTCTCAAAGTTACTTCGCCGAACGGCACGACACAGGCTGCACTCGAGACGCTTGACAGCCACGGCTTCCCCGAAGCGGTCACGAAAGCGGTGCTCCGCGCGGCGGAACGCGCCGGCGAGATGGGGGCAGCAATCAGCGCCTCCGTCACTTCCCAAACCAAGTAAAGTAGGTGTCAGGCATTGAATTTTGACAACCATGGCGCGTATTGCGTAGCAACCTACCGCTGCTATGACGAGAAGGCCGATTTTCATAAAAAAGCAACAGGCATCGCCGTCGGCCTAACCCTAGGAAGCTGGACAGACCTTCCCGAAGCGCGAAAAGCCGAGATGGAAAAACATCTGGGCCGCGTTGTCCGCGTGGACGTTCATGAGCCTGCGGCCGGAGAGCCCGCATCTGAACGGTACGCCGATATCCAAATCGCTTACCCTGAAATCAACTTCAGCCGGGACATCCCTGCCCTGCTCGTCACCGTATTCGGCAAGCTGTCGATGGACGGCCGCATCAAGCTGATTGATCTTTCGTTCTCCGAGGCTTTCCTGTCCGACTTTCCCGGACCAAGATTCGGCCTTCAAGGTGTCCGCAACTTGCTCGGCGTTCATGACAGGCCGCTCTTGATGAGCATCTTCAAATCGGTTGTCGGTCATGATCTTCCGGCGCTGCGCGAGCAGTTCCTGCAGCAGGCCTTAGGCGGCGTCGATTTGATTAAGGACGATGAAATCTTGTTCGAGAATCCGCTTTCCCCGATCGAACGGCGTGTGGAAGCCTGCATGCAAGCCGCGGCTGAAGCACAACGGGAAACCGGGCAAAAACTGCTGTATGCCGTCAACCTGACAGGCCCGACCTTCGGCTTGATCGAGCAAGCGAAGAAAGCCATTAGCGCTGGAGCCAATGCACTGCTCTTTAATGTACTGGCCTACGGCTTTGACGCCTTGGCCGAGCTAAGCCGGCACCCGGATATCCGCGTGCCGATTATGGCCCACCCAGCCTTGGCCGGAGCGTTCTACCCGTCGCCTTATCACGGGATCGCAGCCAGCGTGCTGCTCGGCAAGCTGATGCGGCTGGCCGGCGCAGACCTCGTCCTGTTCCCTTCCCCTTACGGCTCGGTGGTTATGCCCCGCGAGGAGAACATGGCGATCAAAGAAGCGCTGCTAACCACAGACGTAGCGGCGTATGTCTCGTCCGCGAACGGACAAGCCCCTTTGGCTCAAAGCTTCCCTGTTCCGTCTGCAGGCATTCACCCCGGTCTTGTGCCTTTGATTCTCAAAGATTTCGGCACACAGGTCGTAGTCAATGCAGGAGGCGGGGTTCACGGTCATCCAATGGGTGCCGCCGCCGGAGGCCGCGCCTTCCGGCAGGCCATCAACGGCTGTTTAACCGGCAAACCGCTTCGTGAATATGCGGCTGACGGTCACCCGGAGCTGCAGGCGGCAATCGACGCTTGGGGGATTAAGGAATGAGCAAAAAACGGATTATTTTTTGCGATTTTGACGGAACCATCACTGTGAACGACAACATCGTTGCGATCATGAAGCATTTTCAGCCCCCAGGCTGGGACACGCTTGTTGATCAAATCATTAACAAAGAGATTACAATTCGTGAGGGCGTAGGACGCATGTTCGCCCTGCTCCCCACTTCCATGCAGCAGGAAGTCATCGATTATGCCATAGGCAACGTAACGATCCGTGACGGATTCCGCGAGCTGCTTGAGTACTGCAAGTGTGAGGATGTTCATTTTTTGGTGACCAGCGGCGGCATTGATTTTTTCGTCTATCCCGTCCTGTCGAAGTTCCCGATTCCAAAGGAGTACATCTACTGCAACGGCAGCAACTTCAGCGGATCACACATTCAGATTGAATGGCCGCATTCTTGTGACAAGCATTGCGCGAACGACTGCGGTATGTGCAAGACGACGATCATCCGTCAATATCCTGCGGAGTCTTACGAGCGTATTCTGATCGGAGACAGCGTCACCGATTTTGAAGGCGCCAAGTTGGCGGACATCGTCTTTGCCCGTTCTCACTTGGTGAAGCTGTGTGAAGATCTCAACTTGAATTATTACCCTTTTGAAAACTTTTTTGATGTCATTAAGCAGCTCGAGGAGATGAAGATACGTTGAGTTTCAGCGCCATTCGTTTAGAAGAGAAGCAGCAGGCGTTCGCCGAGCTGCGCGAGGTCAAAACGCTCTTTGCGGAGCGAGGATGGTTTCCCGGTACAAGCGGTAATTTATCCATACGTACGGGCGAATTCTCCCCGGATCAGTTCGCTTTTGCGATTACGTCCAGTGGTAAAGACAAGTCCGTCAACACTCCGTCAGACTATTTGCTGGTGGACCAGAACGGCAAGCCGATCGAAACGACCGGCCTTAAACCGTCCGCGGAGACGCTCATTCATTGTGAAATTTACCGTGCAACCGGCTGCGGCGCCGTTTTCCACGTACATACGGTGTTCAACAACTTGGTATCCGAGCTTTATGGAGAGCGCGGCAGCGTGCCTATAGACGGCGTGGAGCTGATCAAGGCATTCAACATTTGGGAAGAGGAAGCGCAAATCGAAATTCCGATTCTGCCGAACTTCGCCGACATTCCGAGCATTGCCAAGCTTGTGGAAGGAGCGATCATCCCCCGTATTCCCGGTATCCTGCTGCGTAAGCACGGCATCTATGCCTGGGGAGCGAACGCCTTTGAGGCCAAGCGCCATCTGGAAGCATTTGAATTCTTGTTCGAGTACGCTTACCGTTTGGCTTTGCTCAAAAAATAGCCGTAACCACCAAAAAAACTCCGATTAACCATGACAAGGTTAACCGGAGTTTTTCATTTTACTTCCCGTACTCGGCCGGATTGCTCCGCCATGCTTGGAGCGCTTGCAGATCCTGCTTCTGAATACTGCCCACCTTTAGTGCAACATCCAGCAGCGCGGTGTAATTCGTCAGCGTTTCGAAAGGAATCCCCGTGCCTTCGAAAGCTTCCTTCGCTTTGTCAAACTGGTAAGAGAAAATGCCGAGAACGCCAAGCGTTTGGGCACCGGCGTCATTCACCGCAAGCGCCACTTTAAGCGAACTGCCGCCAGTCGAAATTAGGTCCTCGATGATGACCGTTTTCTGACCCGGCTTAATATAGCCTTCAATCAGATTTTCCTTGCCGTGACCTTTCGCCTTATCACGAACATAGACCATCGGCAAACCGAGCTTCTGCGCCACCCAAGCGGCGTGTGGAATGCCGCCCGTTGCCGCGCCGGCAATGACTTCCGCATCCGGAAAGTTATCGCGGATCAGCGAAACAAAGCCTTCTGCGATACGGTCGCGAATCTCGGGGTAAGAAATGGTCAGGCGGTTGTCGCAATAGATTGGCGATTTCAGCCCCGATGTCCAGGTAAAAGGCTGATTCGGACGAAGCGCTACAGCTCCGATTTCAAGCAGATCCGAAGCTATGCGTTCTCCCAGCTGATGGTTAGTTCGAATGGTTGTTTGCACGCTCATATCATTCCTCTCCATTTGTTCTCTCATATGGACAAGCTTTTCTCTAGACGGAGGCCAAGATCGCTTCCAGAGCCCCTCTAGGATCCTGTGCGGCTGTGATCGGACGGCCGATGACAATATAGTCCGTACCTTGAGCGAACGCCTCTGCAGGCGTCATGACGCGGGTCTGGTCACCGATATCCGCTCCTGCCGGGCGAATTCCAGGCGTAACGGTAACGAAATCCGAGCCGCATGTATCTTTGATCCGGACAACTTCCAGCGGGGAAGCGACTACGCCGTTCAAACCCGCTTCCCGGGCTAATCGAGCGTAACGCAGCACGGCATCCTCCACCGTACCCGCAATACCGATTTCCTCATTCATAACTGTTACGCCTGTGCTCGTCAGTTGAGTAACAGCGATGACCATCGGTTTGCGGCCTCCTTGAAGCCCTTTCTCCAAGCCTTCCAACGCCGCTTCCATCATCGCCTTGCCTCCTGCGGCATGCACGTTAAACATATCCACACCAAGTCTTGCGATGCTTTCCGCACCGCCCTTGACCGTGTTCGGAATATCGTGCATCTTGAGGTCCAGAAACACATGGTAGCCTTGTTCTTTCAGCATCTGGACAAAGGAAAGACCGGCACTGTAGAACAGCTGCATGCCCACCTTCATGTAGCAAGGAATACCTGCGAGCGATTTCACCAGTACTTCCGCCTGCTGTGCATGAGCATAATCGAGCGCAACCATGATTCGCTCTGCCTTATTCTTATCAAACGCCATGTTCCCCGCCTCCTATTAAGGAATGAAAGCTATCTTTTATATGCCTAATCAAGGGATTAGCACAGCATCCTCGCGGTCAGCGGGACACTGTGCTAATACAGATGGTGTTATGCTTCAAATACCGGCATAGCCGTCGATTGGAAGTAGATGGACTCTAGCACGTGCAGCAGTGCGCTTACTGTATCAAGCGACGTCATACAAACAATGCCGTTCTCTACCGCCTCGCGGCGAATCCGGAAGCCGTCGCGCTCCGGTGTTTTACCCTTGGTCAGCGTATTGACTACGAAGTGCGCTTCGCCGTTACGAATCAGGTCCAGAATGTTCGGCGAGCCTTCGCTCAGCTTGTTCACTCGGGTTACTTTCAGTCCTGCTTCCTCAAGCGCCCTCGCCGTTCCGCCCGTCGCCACGATCCGATATCCAAGTCGTTCGAAGGAGCGGAAGATAGCCGTTGCTTCTTCTTTATCCTTATCGGCGATCGTCGCAATAATCGCACCCGTCGGCGGCACCTTCATGCCGGAGCCGATCAAGCCTTTATATAAGGCTTTGGCGAATGTTTTGTCGCGGCCCATAACCTCACCGGTCGATTTCATCTCCGGCCCAAGCGTGGTGTCTACGCGGCGCAGCTTGGCAAAGGAGAACACAGGCACCTTCACGGACACAAAATCATCTTCAGGCCACAATCCAGTTTGATAGCCCATATCCGCTAGCTTCTCGCCCATGATAACGCGAGTTGCCACGTTTGCCATCGGAATTTTCGTCACTTTGCTCAAGAACGGTACGGTTCTCGAGGAACGTGGGTTAACTTCGATGACGTAGATTTCGTTCTGATAGATAACGAATTGAATATTCACAAGACCGACAACCTGCAAGCCTCTGGCAATCTTGGTTGTGATATCGATAATTTTTTGTTTCAGCTCTTCGGAGACCGTCTGCGTCGGATAAACTGCGATCGAGTCACCGGAGTGAACGCCCGCTCTTTCGATATGCTCCATGATGCCTGGGATCACTACGGTTTCTTTATCGCAGATCGCGTCGACTTCCACTTCTTTACCCAGCATGTACCGGTCGATCAGAACCGGATGTTCCGGGTTGATTTTAACCGCATACTCCATGTAGCTCAGCAGCTCTTCGTCGGAGTACACAATTTCCATTGCACGGCCGCCAAGTACGTAGGACGGACGAACGAGCACCGGATAGCCGTATTTCGCAGCCATGCCTACCGCTTGGTCGACAGAGGTTACCGTGCCGCCCGGCGGTTGAGCAATCTCCAGCGTGCGAAGAAGCGCCTCGAACTTTTTGCGGTCTTCCGCAGCATCGATGTTTTCCAAATCCGTACCCAGAATGCGTACGCCGGCTTTGGACAGCGGGGCTGCCAAGTTAATCGCCGTTTGACCGCCGAATTGAACGATAACGCCGATTGGCTGCTCACGCTCGATAACGTTCATCACGTCTTCAAAGAACAGCGGCTCGAAATAAAGACGGTCTGATGTATTAAAGTCCGTCGATACGGTCTCCGGGTTGTTGTTAATGATGACCGCTTCGTAGCCCGCTTTTTGGATTGCCCATACGGCATGCACTGTCGAGTAGTCGAACTCGATGCCTTGTCCGATCCGGATCGGACCGGAGCCCAGTACGACGACCTTTTGCTTCGAAGTTTCTTTTACTTCGTCTTCGGTTTCATATGTGGAATAGTAGTAAGGTGTCGTAGCTTCGAATTCCGCCGCGCACGTATCTACCATTTTGTATACCGGCTTCAGGTTCAGGCTAAGACGGTAAGTGCGTACGTCCGCTTCCTTCGTCAGGTTAAGCCCTTGTTCTGCCTGGCTTCTTACCTCGGCGATCGCGCGGTCCGTAAAGCCTTTGCGCTTCGCTTCACGCAGTAGTTCCTCTGATAGCTCAGGCTGCAGCAGCTCGGCTTCAAATTTGATCAACCCTTCCAGCTTGTGCAGGAACCACCAGTCCACCTTCGTCAGATCCTGCAGCTGCTGCACGGTGTAGCCGCGACGCAGTGCTTCGGCAATCAGGAACATCCGCTCGTCGTCCGGCTTCTCGAGACGCTGATCCAATATCTCTTTATCCAGCTTGTCGGTTTCCTTCAAATGCAGACGATGTACGCCGATTTCCAGAGAACGAATCGCTTTGTGAATCGATTCCTCGAACGTCCGGCCAATCGCCATGACCTCGCCCGTAGCTTTCATCTGCGTACCGAGCTTCCGGTTGGCTGCCGTGAACTTATCGAACGGCCAGCGAGGGATTTTGGATACGATATAGTCGAGCGTCGGCTCAAAGCAAGCATAAGTTTGTCCCGTTACCGGGTTCACGATTTCGTCCAGCGTAAAGCCGATGGCAATTTTGGCCGCCATTTTGGCGATCGGATAGCCAGTCGCTTTGGATGCAAGCGCGGATGAACGACTGACACGTGGATTCACTTCGATAACATAGTATTGGTAGCTGTACGGGTCAAGCGCAAACTGTACGTTACATCCGCCTTCGATGTTCAGGGCGCGGATGATTTTGAGCGAAGCCGAACGGAGCATCTGATACTCACGGTCGGACAGCGTTTGGCTCGGCGCCACGACGATGCTATCGCCTGTATGTACGCCAACCGGGTCAAAGTTCTCCATGTTACAAACGACGATACAGTTGTCGTTCGCGTCACGCATGACTTCATATTCAACTTCTTTCATTCCTGCGATGCTTTTCTCGATCAGGCATTGACCGATCGGGCTGTAGCGAATCCCGGAGGAAACCGTCTCAAGGAGTTCCTCTTCGTTCGCGCAAATGCCGCCGCCCGTACCGCCGAGCGTGTAAGCCGGACGTACGATGATCGGATAACCGATCTCATTCGCAAAATCAACGGCTTCCTGCACAGTCGTAACGATCGTGCTGTCCGGCACCGGCTGCTCCAGCTCGCGCATCAGCTCACGGAACAGGTCGCGGTCTTCCGCCTTCTCGATAGCTGTAAGCTGGGTTCCGAGAAGCTTCACGTTCTCGCGCTCCAGCACGCCTGCACGCGCCAGCTCCACAGCCATGTTGAGGCCCGTTTGGCCCCCCAATGTAGGCAGCAAGCCGTCCGGACGCTCCTGACGGATGATTTGAGTGACAAAATCTAACGTAATCGGTTCGATATATACTTTATCGGCCATGTTAGTGTCGGTCATGATCGTAGCGGGGTTGCTGTTAATAAGTACGACTTCAAAGCCCTCTTCTTTTAGCGCCTGACAAGCCTGCGTACCGGCATAGTCGAACTCGGCTGCTTGTCCGATAACGATCGGACCGGAGCCGATCACGAGTATTTTCTTGATGTCATTATTTCTCGGCATAGTGCAGTTCTCCTTTCGATGCGGAAGCGGATTTGGCGCTGCTCGCCTGATAAGCCGATGCGATTTGCGCTTGGCGCGGTACCGGCGGATAATTCTTCTTATGTTCGCGAATCATTTCCAGGAAATCGTCGAACAGATAGCTGGAATCAAATGGTCCGGGAGCCGCTTCCGGATGATATTGTACGGAGAACACCGGATGCTTTTTATGACGCAGGCCTTCGATCGTACGGTCGTTGTTGTTGATATGCGTCACTTCCAGGTCGGTAGCGCCGATGGACTCTTCCTTTACGGTATAGCCATGGTTTTGTGAAGTAATATAGCATCGTCCGGACTTCAAATCCTTCACCGGGTGGTTCCCGCCGCGATGCCCGAACTTGAGTTTTTCTGTATCGGCGCCGCTGGCCAGAGCGATCAGTTGATGACCCAGGCAGATGCCGAATATCGGGAATTCGCCGATCAGCTCGGAGATCATTTTGACGGCATCCGGAACATCCTTCGGATCCCCAGGGCCGTTGGACAGCATAATGCCGTCCGGTGCCAGGCGGCGGATTTGATCAGCCGTCGTGTCCTGCGGCACAACAACTACATCACAGCCGCGCTTGGTCAAATCGCGCAAAATGCCGCTCTTCGAACCGAAGTCTACAAGAACGACGCGTTCTTTCGTGCCTGGGGAGCTATATACGCTTTTCGTGGATACGCGGGACACTTGGTCCGTCATGATCGGCGTCGCATTTAATTGCTCCAGCAGCTCTTCCACACGCTTGTCTGAGGTAGTCAAAATGCCTTTCATTGAGCCTTGATGACGGATCCGGCGGGTCAACATCCGCGTATCGATACCGCTGATTCCGAGAATACCGTATTCCTTGAGCAGGCTATCGATCGAGTACTCCGCTCTCCAGTTGCTCGGCACTACCTCATGCTCACGGACGACAAAGCCGTGCACGAACGGGCGAATCGATTCGAAGTCGTCCCGAGTGATACCGTAATTGCCGATAAGCGGGTAAGTCATCGTCACGATCTGTCCGCAGTAGGACGGATCAGAGAGAACCTCCTGATATCCTGTAATCCCTGTATTAAAGACGACCTCGCCAACCGAGTCGCCGGTGCTTCCGAATGCTTTACCGGTAAACAACGTACCGTCTGCCAATAACAATCTAGCCTGCATGTATAGTCAGCTCCTTCATTCTTCGTAAGTTACATTAAACCGACAAGCTTTATTCCGACCAAACGACTTTGCCTTCGACTATGGTCATGGTCGGCCAGCCCTTGAGCTTCCAACCGGTGAACGGCGTGTTGCGTCCCTTGGATTCGAATTCCGCTGGGTCCACTTCCTTCTCGGTCTCCAGATCGATCAGTGTCAGGTCCGCCGTCCGGCCGACCTCCAAGGTACCCCAAGGCAATCCGAATACTTCGGCCGGAAGCTTGGTCATCTTGTCCACCAGGAACTGCAGCGTCCATTCTCCGGTCGCCACGAACTTCGTATAAAGAAGCGGAAATGCCGTTTCGAAGCCGACGATACCGAACGGCGCCAGCTGCATTCCGCGTGCTTTCTCTTCGTCGCTGTGCGGGGCATGATCAGTAACCACGATGTCAATCGTGCCGTCCACTAGTCCTTCGATACAAGCCTGCACGTCGCGCGGCGTACGAAGCGGCGGATTCATTTTCCAATTGGCATCCATACTGTCCGGAATATCTTCGTCGGAGAGCAGCAGATGGTGCGGACAAACCTCCGCCGTAACTTTAATGCCGATTTGCTTGGCTTGACGGATTAACCGTACGGACTGCTCGGTGCTGACGTGGCATACGTGGTAGTGAACCCCTGTCGCTTCGGCCAGCAGAATGTCGCGGCCCACATGGATGGCTTCCGATTCATTCGGAATACCCTTCAGCCCGTGCTTACGGGCGAACGCCCCTTCACTTACAAACAAACCCTCGACCAGGGTGTTGTCCTCACAGTGAGCGATGACAGGCATTCCGATCGAAGCCGCTTTAGCCATGGCGTCTTTCATCATCTGAGCGCTTTGCACACCAACGCCGTCGTCGGTGAAGCCAATCGCTCCAGCCGCTTTCAGTGCTTCAAAATCGGTCAGCTCCCGGCCCAGCTCATTCTTTGTGATGCAGGCGTAAGGCAGCACACGCACGATGCCTTCGGTCTCAGCCTTGTCCAACACATATTTCACTGTCTCTACCGTATCCATTACCGGTCTTGTGTTCGGCATGCAGGCAATGGTCGTGAAGCCGCCCCGCGCTGCCGAACGTGTTCCCGTCGCAATCGTTTCTTTATGCTCAAAGCCCGGTTCGCGCAGGTGAACGTGCATATCGATCAGCCCAGGCGTCAGCAGCTTGCCCTGCGCATCGATCACCGTATGTCCGGCCGTATCGGGCGTGGTCCCTGCTTCTATTATGCTCTCGATTCGATTTCCTTCTACCAGAACATGCTTAATCGTTTGTTCCTTGCCTTCACTTACTACCGCAGCGTTCAGAATCCAGATTCCCATCGGTACCTCCGCATCGTTTTTTTTTAACTTAAAGCCCGTTCGATCACAGCCATCCGAATCGGTACGCCGTTGCTCATTTGCGGGAAAATTTTTGATTGGTCGCATTCGACCAGCTCATCGTCGATTTCTACGTTCCGGTTCACCGGCGCAGGGTGCATGATAATGGCGTGCGGCGCCAGTTTGGCCGATCGCTCCGTAGTCAGCCCGTAAGCGGCACGGTACTCCTCAGCCGAGCCGAACAGCGAGCCTTCGTGCCGCTCAAGCTGTACGCGAAGCATCATAATTACGTCGGCTTTCAAAGCTTCGTCTATCGTGATGTAAGGCGCATGTTCCGCCAGCTCCGCAGCCTGCATGCCCGGGGGAGCACAGAAGCTTACCTTGGCCCCCAGCGTTTGGAGCGCCCACAGATTCGATCGGGCTACCCGGCTATGTTGAATGTCACCGATAATCGCTACATGAAGACCGCTGATGTGGCCGAAGTGCTTGCGCATCGTGTACAAATCGAGCAGCGCCTGCGTAGGATGCTCGTTATTTCCGTCGCCGGCATTGATTAGCGGCACTTTAATTTTCTGCACCAGCTCCGCAAGAAGGCCGTTCGGCTTCATCCGGATCACGCCGGCATCGATCCCCATCGACTCCAGGGTCCGGACCGTATCGTATATCGATTCGCCTTTTTGCACGCTGGAGACGGCCGCCGTGAAGTTCAGCACTTCCGCACCGAGCCGTTTCTCCGCCACTTCAAAGGAGAAGCGAGTTCTCGTACTGTTCTCAAAAAACATGTTGGCCACAAAGCGTCCCTGCAGATGGTTCGATACCTTCACAGGGTGTTGCTCCCAGTAAGCCGCCCGATCCAATATGGAGGTCAACTCCGCAGCGCTTAGCCCTTTGGTACCGAGAAGATGCTTATGCGTGTTTGCCTGCAGCTGTGTCATTCGTTTGGTCCCCTCTGCCCTGTAATCACGACTTGATCGATCCCGTCCACTTCCTGCAGCTGGACATCTATGTTCTCCAACCGGGAGGTCGGGATGTTCTTGCCTACATAGTCCGGCCGAATCGGCAGCTCCCTGTGTCCGCGGTCCACCAGCACCGCGAGCTGAATCATTTGCGGCCGGCCCAGATCTATCAGCGCATCCATCGCCGCTCTAACGGTTCGTCCCGTATACAGTACGTCGTCGAACAGAATCAGCTTTTTGTTACGAACCTCCAGCTTGGGCTCCAATGCAGCATTTTCATCACTGCTCCCCGCAGCTACTCTACGATCATCCCGGTACCTTGTGACGTCCACCTCGCCAACGGGGGCCGGTACGCCTTCAATTTCCTGGATTCGCTCTGCCACCCGAACGGCCAAATGTATTCCTCTCGTTCGAATGCCGATGAGCATACAGTTCTCAAAGCCTTTGTTTCGTTCTAATATCTCGTGAGCGATTCGCGTTAACGCCCGCCTTATGGCGATCTCATCCATCAGCACATGCTCGGTTTGCTGCATCCGCAGGGCAACCTCCTTCTGAGCTTTATGAATCGGTCGTGAGACAAAAAAAACCTTGCCGATTGGGCAAGGTTTGTACGCAAGAACAGAACTCATCTTCCGGATGCTAGTACGCTTCGCCTAGCGTATGCTGCGCAGCGCTCCGGGTAGAGCGTTCGAATTCATCGTTCACCTTGCCAGCCTCACGGGACTGATATTAAAGGTGCTATTCAACTAAAATAATTATCCCACGTTCGACACTTATTGTCAATAGATCTCGAATCCTGCCTCCGTAAAGATTGCGGGAAGCGGTCATTTTATGCTATAAAAGATGTAGTTCATTCTCAGCCAGAACATTGGAGACGGATGTCACCCATCGTTCACGGTACCATTACATAGAGGAGTTGGAAATATAGTTATGTCGATCGAAATGAATACAGAAGAAGTCATTAATCTCATTAAAACGAGCACCAAGAAAACCCCGGTTAAAGTTTACGTGAAAGGCGACCTCGAGTCGATTTCCTTCGGCGAAGGCATTCAAACATTTATCACCGGCAATTCCGGCGTAATCTTCGGAGACTGGTCCCAGGTCCAAAGCGTGCTTGACGCGAATTCCTCCAAAATCGAGGATTTTGTGATTGAAAATGACCGCCGCAACTCGGCTGTGCCGCTGCTTGACATGAAGGGCATCAATGCCCGCATCGAGCCGGGCGCGGTTATCCGCGACATGGTTGGCATTGGCGACAACGCCATCATCATGATGGGCGCAGTCATCAACATCGGCGCTTCCATCGGCGCAGGCACGATGATCGACATGGGCTGCGTCATCGGCGGCCGCGTTAAAGTCGGCAGCATGTGCCACATCGGCGCAGGCTCCGTGCTCGCAGGCGTAATCGAGCCTCCTTCAGCCCAACCGGTTGTGATCGAGGACGACGTACTGGTTGGTGCCAACGCAGTCATTCTCGAAGGTGTGCGCGTAGGTAAAGGCTCCGTTGTTGCCGCAGGCGCCGTCGTTGTAGAAGATGTGCCGGAATACAGCGTTGTTGCCGGTACGCCTGCTCGCGTTATCAAGAAAGTGGACGACAAGACGAAGTCCAAAACGGAAATTTTGAAGGATTTGCGCAATCTGTAATTCAAAGCATAGAGGCTCGGCGTTGCGACGCCGGGTCTTTCTATTAGAATCGGCTTTTGTAAGGGCCCAACTTAGTAAAGGAGGCTGTACAACCGTGAGCGTCACTGCTACTCCCAGCCGTTTCGTGGAAATTCGCCGCGACCTGCATCAAATGCCCGAAGCGGGCTTTCAAGAATTCAAAACGCAGCAGTATTTGCTTGACTATATCTCCACCCTACCGCAGGAGCATATTGAAATCCGAACTTGGCGCACGGGCGTCCTGGTCAATGTCCGGGGTACACAGCCGCGGCGCAGACTGGGCTATCGGGCGGATATGGACGGCCTCCCGATCCAGGAAGACACCGGTTACGATTTCCGTTCCAAGCATCCCGGCTACATGCACGCCTGCGGTCACGATCTGCACATGTCGATTGGCCTCGGCATCCTTACGCACTTTGCCAGCCATCCCATCCAAGACAACCTGACATTTATTTTCCAACCGGCTGAGGAGGGCCCCGGCGGCGCCAAGCCGATGCTCGAAACCGAAGAGCTTCAGGAGTGGATGCCGGATGAAATCTTCGCACTGCACATCGCGCCGGAATATCCGGTAGGAACGATTGCAACGAAACCCGGAATTTTGTTCGCCAACACCTCCGAGTTATTCATCGATCTGACCGGCAAAGGAGGCCATGCGGCATTCCCTCACAACGCCAACGACATGGTAATTGCCGCCTGCCAGCTGGTAGGCCAGCTGCAGAGCGTCATTTCGCGCAACGTGAATCCGCTGGATTCGGCCGTGATCACCATAGGCAAAATCGATGGCGGCACAAAGCAAAACATTATCGCGGAAAAGGCTCGGCTGGAAGGCACCATCCGCACGCTTTCTGCGGAGACGATGACCCTCGTCAAGTCCCGCATCGAAGCATTGGTCCAGGGTCTGGAAACCGCGTTTGCGTGCAAGGCTGAAATTGATTATGGCTCCAACTACCGGCAAGTATATAACGAGGCAAAGGTAACCGGAGAGTTCATGGAGTGGGTACGCGAAACACAGCAGCCCCATCACATAGAGCTGATCGAATGCACGGAAGCGATGACCGGCGAAGATTTCGGTTACTTTCTGGAATCCGTCCCAGGCTTCATGTTCTGGCTTGGCGTCGGCACGCCGTACGGCCTGCATCATGCCAAGATTGAGCCTGATGAACGGGCCATCGATCTGGCCATCGGCCTCATGAGCCGATACCTGACTTGGAAATCAAGCCATTAATATAAAGAACACCGAGAAGGGATGCCCCTCTCGGTGTTTCTTCTTATTTCAATCCTGCCTCCACTTCTTTCACCATCTCTGCAACGGAAATCAGTCCTCCGCCTGAAAGATACCAGTAGTTGGGATCCAGATATACGATGTGACCATTTTTAAAGGCTTTCGTTTTCTTCACCAGCTCGTTTTCCACCACCTGCTTTGCGGAAGATCCGCTCCCCACGGCAGCGTCCCGATCGACGACAAATAGATAGTCCGGATCTTTTTCAACGATAAATTCCATGGAGATACTCTGACCGTGAGTCGAAACCTCAATATTTTGATCTACAGGAGTAAAGCCAAGCACATCGTGTAGAATTCCAAATCGGGACCCCGGTCCGTAAGCACTGACTTTTCCGCCGTTAGCCAAAATGATTAAAGCATTGTTACCGCTGGCAGCTGCCTTTTCATTGACTTTTTTGATCGCATCCTCCACTTTGGCCAGCTCTTCTTGCGCAGCGGATGCTTTATCGAATATCGTTCCGAGTGTCGTTACATTTTTCTTAAAGGACTCCATATATTTTGCGTTATCAATCCCCATAAAAATCGTAGGGCCAATCTTCGTTAATTCCTCGTATGCAGCAGACTGTCTACCAGAAATAATAATAAGATCCGGTCCAATCGCATTGATTTTTTCAAAATCAGGCTCCGTTAAGCTGCCTACATTCATATACTTTGCATCTTTGTACTTTGAAAGATACGGAGGAATGTTCGCTTGCGGCACGCCGGTCACGTTGACCCCCAGCTTATCTAACGAATCTAATGTACCAAAATCGAAAACAACCACTTTTTCAGGACTTTTCTTTACTTTGGTTTCACCCAATTGATGCTTAATAATCAGATCTTCGTTTGTAGCAGGCGCTTGGGCTGCGCTGGAGCCTTCATTCGAACCGGTCGTGCCGCACGCTGCGACAAATAAAACCATCATGATGCTGAAGAAAATAACGGATAACTTTTTACTCATTTCATCCACTCTCCCAAGATTTTTTATCTATTATATTGATGGTGCAGCAGTTTGACTAAAAACCATCAAAATAATGTCTGATCTGAAACCATCCATTATGAGAAATAAACACATATTTTATTTTGTTGGATGTCCTCAATGTGAATATCCATGTCATAGACATCTTTTAAAACGGATGGATTAATAATTTCGTCGGTGGTCCCTTCTCTTACAACCTTCCCGTCTTTCAGGGCTACGATATAATCAGAGTAACAAGAGGCAAAATTGATGTCGTGAATTACAATAACAATCGTTTTACCCAGTTCATCAACCATTCGTCTTAACACTTTCATAATTTGAACGGAATGCTTCATATCCAAATTATTCAGCGGCTCGTCCAAAAGGATATAATTTGTATTTTGGGCAATCACCATCGCAATAAATGCCCTTTGTTTTTGCCCGCCGCTTAATTGATCGAGGTACTTGTGCTCGATATCTTCCAGCTCCATATAGCTGATAGCCTCATCGACATGCTTCAAATCTTCCTTAGTAAGCTTTCCTTGGCTATAAGGAAACCTACCGAAGCAAACTAATTCCCTGATCGTTAAGCGGACATTGATATGGTTGGATTGTTTTAATATCGATATTTTCTTGGCAAGCTCATTGCTTTTCCAACGGCTGATTTCCTGTCCGTCAATGAAAATTTCACCGCGATCCTTTGGAATCAGACGACTGACCATAGACAAGACCGTACTTTTCCCTGCTCCATTAGGTCCGATTAAAGAGGTGATCTTCCCTTTCGATAGGTTGATACAAACATCGTCGACCACATGTTTATTGCCGTATTGTTTAGATACTCCCCTTATTTCTACCACGATTTTTTCTCCTTCAATAGAAGATAAATAAAGTAAACGCCGCCTATGAAATTGATAATTACACTTAGAGTCGTAGAGAAGGTGAACACCCTCTCGACAATCAATTGTCCTCCGACCAAAGCGATCACGCTGATGAGAATCGAGCCTGAAATTAAATGGGTATGCCTGTACGTTCGTAAAAACTGATGAACCACATTCACGACAAGCAAGCCTAGGAAGGTGATCGGCCCGACCAGAGCAGTCGATATGGATATCAGCACGGCGACTATGATGAGCAGCCTTTTTACAACTCGTTCGTATGGAATCCCCAGATTCACAGCATGCTCTCTTCCTAGTGACAGCACATCCAGAAACTTGGCATATTTCATAAAATAAATTGCTGTCGCGAATACCGTCAAGAACGAGATCAACAGAAGATCCGTGTTGACATTATTAAAGCTGGCAAACATCCTGTCCTGTACAATCAGAAACTCATTCGGATCAATAAGCATTTCCATGAAAGACGAAAGATTGGAGAACAGCGTCCCGAATATGAATCCGATCAACAGCAAAAAATAGATGTGCTGGCTGCCTTCCTTTTTAAATAGGATTTTATACAATACACCTGCAAATAGAATCATGACTCCAACCGATAGCAGGAAATGAACGTTTTTATCCATCATCGTGAGGGTCGATGCCCCGAACATAAAGACTACAAAAGTCTGGATTAAGATATACAGTGAATCCAAACCGATCATCGAGGGTGTTAATATCCGGTTATTCGTGATGGTTTGAAACACCACAGTCGAAAAAGCGATGGCAGCGCCGGTCAGGATAATAGCAAGGATTTTCTTTATCCTTCGGGGAAGAACATAATCCCAATTGGAGCCTATATCGATAAATAAAAAGAGTACCGTAAGCAGAATCGCAAAAATTGCTAGAAATCCGAGCTTGCTTCTATAAGCCATGTGCCTTTCTCCTCATGAGTAAATAAAGAAAAATACCGCTTCCTAACACGCCGACTGTAAGGCCTATTGAAATTTCATACGGATAAATAATGACCCTGCCGAGAATGTCGCAAAATAATACAAAAACGGCACCTAATAATGCGGTATGAGAAAGGTTTTTTTTCAAATGATCTCCCTGATAAATGGTGACGATATTAGGGATAATCAGTCCCAGAAAAGGTAATGTTCCAACTGTAAGTATGACTACAGAGGATACTAACGCTACAATGGTTAGACCTATGTAAACCACTTGTTTATAATTCAATCCCAAGTTAACGGAAAACTCCTCACCCATTCCTGCAATCGTAAACCGGTTGGCAAACAGATATGCGATAACGACTAGCGGAACACTGATGTACAAAAGCTCATAGCGCCCGGTCATGATCATCGAAAAATCCCCGTGAAGCCATGTGGAAATACTTTGGATGAGATCGTGTTTATAAGCAAAAAATGTAGTAATCGAACTAAGAATATTTCCAAACATGAGTCCTACAAGGGGTATGAATATCGTATCCTTCATCTTCACTTTGTCTAGAATCTTCATAAATATAAAGGTTCCCAGCAGTGCAAATACAAAAGCAACGAGCATCTTTTGCAAAGGAGTGGCTGAAGTAAATATCAGCAGAGAAACCAGGATGCCCAGTCTGGCGGCATCCATTGTGCCAGCCGTTGTTGGCGATACGAATTTATTTTGAGTTAGCTGCTGCATAATCAGTCCAATGATACTCATGCTGGCTCCGGCGATAAGGATGCTGACTAAGCGGGGAAGCCGGCTATCTATCAAAATTTGAGCTTGATCCTCAGTTAAATGGAACAGATTCAAAGGAGTTACGTTCTTGACTCCGATAAAAACAGAAGTAATGGATAAAATCACGAGAGCCATAAGTAAATGTCTTTTTTTCATAACGATTCCTTATCCGCAGGATTATTATTACAGACATAAATAATAAAGATAATCATTCTCAATATAAATCAAAAAAATAATGACTGCTATTCATGTCCATCAATCCTCCCGTTCATGCCCCTATAACATTTGATTGATACGAGCATGCGATACAGTGATAATCATTATCACCTTTATCTATTTTACACAAATTCTCAGTCACTTGAATGGACATTCCTTATTTTACGTATGGACTTTTTCTCATTTGCTCGCGGTTAGCAGCAGTTGATTGACGGTTTGATCAAGCAAGCTTTCATGCATGGATGGATTGTACAGCAGCGGTTCATCATAACGAATGAAAAGACAATGTTTATCCTGTCGGTTTCGTTTTAATCTCCGCCAGTCTTCCTCCAGCTTTACACAAAATTGTTCTGAGGCCGTAGTAGGCACCAGAAACAGTACATTATTACAGTCCAAAGAGGCCACCTCGCTGAGCGTCATGACCTTAAGGAAGCTTACCTCACCAGCTCGGGCCGGCGGTGTAACCTGCAGGTCATCATAGAACAAATCTCTCATTTTTTTGTGCTGCATCCCGAACACCCGGTACTGATCTTCGAATGTGCCAACCAATAAAAAAGGTTCGTTCCCCAGCTGCCGGCGAATGTGAAATCGCGCGTTCTCCACCTTCATGTCAAAATAAGATAACCAACGCTCGGCAACGGTCGACAGCCCAAGAGTTTGGCTGATATTCAGCAGTCGCTCCTTCCACGACATCCCTTTCCAATGAAGCATGACGACTGGAGCGATCTGCGATAATCGCCGATACAGGTCTTCCGGTATGGGCGACGTTAAAATAAGCTCCGGCTTGCAGCTCGCAATCTGATGCACATATTTCTCCTGATAATCTGACCAGCCTCTTCTCAAAGTAAGCTTGGGGGTAATTCCCAGAACAGATAGATCGCCCTGAAAAACAGGAGATAGATTGGCAATTCGGATTCTGGCGCTTGCCGCATATTCTGTTGGAGACATCCCCATATGCTTTTTGAACAACCTGCTAAAGTATAACTCATCCGAATATCCTACCGAATGAGCCACATCCATAACAGATGAAGGGGTATTAGACAACAAGCATAATGAAGCATTCAGCCTGATGGTGGTAATAAATTTATGCGGGCTAAGCCCGGTATGTCTTCTGAAAGACTGATAAAAGCGATTTGGGCTTAACCCTGACAAACGGGCGATCTCTTCGATATCCATTGATGCGTAATACTGCTCCAGCATATATAGCTTCGTTTGTTCGACGTAATCGATCAGATCGTCATCCACGGCCCCTGATTTTTGTATAGACAATATAAACGCGGAAGCCATGGCATACAAATGCGATTGCAGTTGGTAATAAAGCACAGGTTCATCATGTCCGCAATCACTCATGAAATCCTGAATCCAGCTGCGTATTTGCGGCATCCGAAAGCTGTATAGGCGAAATTCATCGGACATCCTGAATTTTTGTACCGATGGCTGTATTATGGATAAGGTGCTCCGCTCACTACGAAATCGAATGATAATGACTTGAGAAGCTCCGCCTTCATTATTTTCAATCATACATCGGCAGTTAGGAGGTATGAAAAATAATTCTCCGCTCAATACTTTACCTGCCCGTCGTTTGGTTTCCGATTCCAGGCTCACCTTCACGCTTTCTTTCATCACGAATCCGAACATAGGATCATCACTCTCTGGAAGCTCCATGCTGTGCAGGCTCTCTACATTAAGCTCCTCCGTGTTCAAATAGTGCAAAGAAGACTCTCGAGTATGGTTCATAGGTTACAAACGCGTCCCTTCTTTTCAGCTTATATCATTGTTTTATATTAATGAAAATGATTATCATTGTCAATTGCTTGAAATGAAAAGCCCCGTAACAACGCTCATTCAGCGATTACGGGGCTCAAATAACCTTTATTGCAGTCTTATCAACCTTGTTTCTTAACGAATGCTTCCAGCCGTTCCATCGCCTGCTCCAGAACTCCCATACCGTACGCGTAGGAAATACGGATATACCCTTCACCATAAATGGAGAAAGCATCGCCTGGAACAACAGCAACACGCTGCTCTTCCAGCAGCTTCATCGTGAATTCCATGGATGACAATCCAAACCGCTCGATCGAAGGAAATAAATAAAACGCGCCTTCCGGCTTATCCAGTTCAAATTCCATATCGATCAGCCGGTCGTACACGTAATCGCGGCGCTTCCGGTATTCTTCTTTCATCGGCCGGGCATCGTCTATCCCTGAGGTCAGCGCTTCAAGTGCCGCATACTGACTGATTGAACTGGCGCAGGTGACATTATATTGATGTACCTTGACCATGTGTTGAGATAAATAAGCCGGGGCGAGCGTAAAGCCGATACGCCAGCCGGTCATCGAATGGGATTTGGACAAGCCATTAATTACGATGGTCTTGTCCCGCATCCCCGATAATGTGGCAATCGACTGATGTGGAGCGTCGTAAATCAGCTCACTATAGATTTCATCAGATATGACAAAAATATTTCTCTGTGCAAGCAGCTGGGCCATTTCCGACAGCTCTGCTTCAGATAGTATGCGCCCCGTCGGATTGGATGGATAACACAAAATGATGCAGCGTGTTTTTTCTGTCAAATGCGGCTCAAGGAGCTCCGCAGTCAGCTTGAAGCCATTAGCCCGTGTATCCACATACACAGGAACGCCGCCGCAAAGGCGAACCAAAGGCTCGTATCCCGGATAAATCGGCCCGGGCAGGATGACCTCGCTTCCCTCGTCCAGAATCGTACGAAGCGTAATATCAAGCGCTTGACTCGCGCCTGTGGTCACAATGATTTCATCTGCTGCGCCGTACTTCAGACCGTACTTTTGCTCCACAAATCTACTAGCCGCCTGTCTTAGCTCAAGGATTCCCGGATTCGGCGTATATGTAGTCCGGTGGTCAGCAATAGCCTGCTCAGCGGACCGTAATATATGCTCGGGCGTCGGAAAATCGGGTTGTCCGATCGTAAGCGTAATCGCATCCTTATAGGTCGCCACGAGATTGGATATTTTGCGAATACCGGATATTTGAATGTCTTTGACTCTCGGATTAATTAAGCGCTCTAAGTGCTCCATGTCCGTTTCTCTTCCCCTACCTTGTTTTTAAAACTTCCAGTAATCTCAGCATATCCTCCGGCATCGGAGCTTCGAACTGCAGCGATTCGCCTGTCCGCGGATGCTCGAAACCTAGCACAGCGGCATGAAGCGCTTGTCCCTCCATAAGGACTCCCTTGCTTTTCGAAGGCCCGTAGGCCGGATCGCCCACCAGCGGGTGACCGATAAACTTCATATGCACCCGAATTTGGTGTGTTCTCCCCGTTTCCAGCTTCAGCTCAAGCAGCGTGTAATCCTCTAAGCGTTCTAAGACTACAAAGTGAGTGATCGCATGCTTGCTGTTTCGCTCTGTAACCGTGTACAGCTTTCTGTCCTTCGGATCACGGCCGATCGGAGCATCAACCGTACCGTTATCGTGAGGAACGTTACCATGAACGAGAGCAAAGTATTTACGATTCACTGTATGAGCTTTCAACTGCTCGGCAAGACCGTTGTGCGCCAAATCATTCTTGGCCGCCATCAGAAGGCCGGATGTATCTTTATCGATTCGATGAACGATCCCCGGACGCATTACTCCGTTAATCCCCGATAAGTCCTTACAATGATGCAGAAGCGCATTTACCAGCGTCCCACCCGAATGTCCCGGAGCCGGATGCACAACCATCCCGCGCGGCTTGTTGACCACAATTACATCCGAATCTTCGTAGACGACTTCGATCGGGATAGCCTCAGGGGCAAGCTCCAGCTCCTCAGGCTCCGGTATCACCAGCACAAGGTTGTCCCCATCTGACAATTTGTAATTGGGCTTAACACTTCGCCCGTTTACGGTTACATGTCCGTCTTTAACCCACTGCTGCACCTGCGTACGGGATACCTCTTCCTCCAGCATTTCCGTCAGGAACTTATCTATTCTCTCTCCCGCTTCTTCCGTCTCGGTAATCCATTCAAACCGGTTGTCTGAAGCTTCACGCTCTTCCTCTATGCTCATGACTTACAGATCTCCGCCTTCCGTGTTGCTTTGTGCCTGCTGTTTGCTTTCTTGACGCCAGCTGATGAACGAATCCACGAAGATCAAACCAACGCCGATCACAATGGCCATATCGGCCACATTAAAAATGGGATACGTATAATCTACAGGAGTGCCGAACCAGTTAAATTGAAAACGGAACATTAAAAAATCGACCACTTCACCGAACAAAGCGCGATCTATAAAATTGCCCAGTGCGCCGCCAAGCAATAAGCTTAAAGCCAAGGGCAGCAGCTTTTTGCCTTCCTTTAAAGTCTTTTGCAAGTACCAAACGACACCAACCGCTACGGCAATCGTGATTACGATAAAAAACCAACGCTGATCCTGCAATATGCCAAAGGCAGCGCCGCGGTTCCGGTGCGACGTAATCTGAAAAAATTCTCCGATTACCGGACGGATTTCTCCCAGCGTCATTTCGGTAACGATGAACCATTTGGTTACTTGATCCAGCAGCAGTACGATCAACGCGTAAATGTAATATTTCAACGTAACAGCTCCTTTATCCGTTTCCCTACTAACAACGATTCCCTTGCCTAAGAACAGCCGGGACCGTGAAAAATAACATCACTTGCGATATGTGAAAAAGGAGGCGTACTCTATGACGATCGGACCATTACCATCCCATTCGCTTACAGTGCAGCAGCTTAAACAACTGACTGACACGCTGCGCGAAGAAAAACGTTGGCTCGAAGAGCATTTAAAAGATGGCGATCATTTCGGTTTAGGCGACTCGATGCGTGTTCAAACCGGTGAGCTGTCCACCAATGACAATCATCCCGCTGATTTGGGTACCGAGATGTTCGAGCGCGGCAAAGATATTGCGCTGAACGAGAACGCCGAACGCCATCTAGCTGATGCCAATGAGGCGCTCCAGCGTATCGAGGACGGAACTTACGGCGTGTGCCGAAACTGCGGCACGCCTATTCCCTTCGAACGTCTCCAGGCGGTCCCTACTGCGGCTTACTGCGTTGAACACGTACCCGACCCGCACTCTTCCGACCGGCGTCCCGTAGAGGAGCAGTTGCTGGCTCCTCCATTCGGGCGAACCAGCCTTGACGAACTTCCCGAGCAAAATCAATTCGACGGTGAAGATGCCTGGCAAATTGTAGAAAGCTGGGGCACATCTAACTCCCCTGCGATGGCAGAAAATCCTAATGAATCGGACAGCTATAACGAAATGGAAATTGAAGCGGATGAAACCGTCGGTTACGTAGAACCTTTCGAAAGCTTTTTGGCCACGGACATCTACGGTCAGCATGTGACTGTAGTCCGGAATAAAGCTTACAAGGACTATATGCGCAGCGGCGAAGGATACGGTCTGCTCGAACCCGAACTAAATATAGAAGACGAACATATGTCTTAGAAATAACGAGCTTTTCCTTGGATTAAGTCCCATGGATCAGCTCGTTTTTTCTTTTACTCGTTTGCGCCGGACACCATAACCTCTGAACAACGCTTGCACAGCGTCGGATGCGTTTCATTGTGGCCGACCTCCGGTGTAACGATCCAGCAGCGTTCGCATTTCTCTCCCTCGGCCACTTCGATGTTTACCGACATTCCTTTATAGGAATGAGCGCCTTCGGGTACTGATGCACCAGCCTCGTGTACATGTACTGCCGACACGATAAACAGCAAGTCAAGCCGATCAAATCCATTTAAGAACTGCAGCGTCTCCTGATCAGGGTACAAATGAACGGCAGCACTGAGCGAATTTCCGATCAGCTTCGCCTTCCGCGCTTCCTCAAGTGACTTCAGCACATCGTCGCGAAGCTCCGTGAATTTCTCCCATTTCTCTTCCAACTGGCTGTCAAACAAGCGGCTGTCCACCTGCGGCAGATCCGCAACTTGTACGCTTGGCAGCTCGGTTCCGGGGATATAGTTCCAGACCTCATCCGCCGTATGCGGCAAAATGGGAGCAATCAGTTTAGTTATTGCCGTGAGGGCATCATATAATACGGTTTGCGCCGCTCTTCTTTCCAGGTCCTCCGGCGTGCTCGCATAAAGACGGTCCTTCAGGATATCCAGATAGAAGGCGCTCATCTCTACTGCGCAGAAATGGTGCACCGCTTGATAGACAACATGGAACTCGTAATTGTCATATGCCTCAATGACACGGTCTGTCATCCGGTGCAAGCGCACCATCGCATACCGGTCGAGCTCGTTCATCTGATCCACGCTCACGCGATCCGTCGCCGGGGTGAAGTCGTATAGGTTCCCAAGCAAGAATCGCAGCGTATTGCGGATTTTGCGGTACCCTTCGGATGTCTGATTCAGGATATTATCCGAGATGCGCACGTCCGACTGGTAATCCGTAGAAGACACCCATAGACGCAAGATATCGGCACCGAGCTTGTTGGAGACCTGGTTCGGATCTACCGTGTTGCCAAGCGATTTGGACATCTTGCGGCCTTCGCCGTCCAGAGTAAAGCCATGGCTCAAAATTCCTTTGTAAGGCGCAGTGCCCTTAACGGCCACGCCGGTAATCAACGATGAGTTGAACCAGCCGCGGTATTGGTCCGAGCCTTCCAGATACAAATCCGCCGGCCACTGCAGCTCCTCGCGGGTTTCCAGCACAGCGGAATGGCTGGAGCCGGAGTCAAACCAGACGTCCATAATGTCCGTTTCCTTACGGAAATGATCGTTCCCGCATTTCGGACAAACCGTACCGCCTGGAAGCAGCTCTTTCTCATCCTTCAAGAACCAGGCATTAGAGCCTTCCTGTTCGAAAATCAATGCTACGTGCTCGATCGTCGCTTCGTTAACGAGAGGCTCGTTACAGCTTCGGCAGTAGAAGATCGGAATCGGAACTCCCCAAGCGCGTTGGCGCGAAATACACCAGTCCCCACGGTCGGCAATCATGTTATGCAGACGGGTTTCGCCCCACTCCGGCGTCCAGCGGAGCCGCTTGATTTCATCCAGCATGGCCTGCCGGAAGCCGTCAACGGAAGCAAACCATTGTTCCGTAGCACGGAAAATGACTGGCTTTTTCGTCCGCCAATCGTGAGGATACTGGTGCTGAATCATGTTCATATGGAGCAGATGTCCAGATTCCTGCAGTTTCTCCGTGATGACCTTATTTCCTTTGTCGTAGAACATTCCTTCAAAGCCCGGGGCTTCCGCCGTAAAATGCCCTTGATCATCAACAGGACAAAGCACGCCGAGATCGTATTTTTGCCCGATCACAAAGTCATCCTCACCGTGACCCGGTGCCGTGTGTACGCAGCCGGTACCCGCATCGAGCGTCACATGCTCGCCAACCATCACGAGCGACGTACGATCATAGAACGGATGCTGGCAGAGTACGTGCTCCAGCTCGCTTCCCTTCATTGTGGACAATACCTTGACATCCGTCCAGCCGATTTCTTTGGATGCCGCTTCCAGCAACCCTTGCGCCAGCACATATTTCTTACCGCCAGTCTCCACTAAAGCATAATCGAATTCCGGATGCAGGCTAATGCCCAGGTTAGCCGGCAGTGTCCATGGCGTTGTGGTCCAGATGACGATGGAAGCATCCTCAGGCAGCTTGCCCTTGCCGTCCTTCACGCCAAAAGCGACGTAGATCGAAGAAGACGTTTTGTCCTTGTACTCGATCTCTGCTTCTGCCAGTGCGCTTTCGGATGACGGGGACCAATAGACAGGCTTCAGTCCTTTGTAGATGTAGCCTTTATTCACCATTCCCCCGAAAACACGGATTTGCTGTGCTTCATACTTCGGCTGAAGCGTCACATACGGGTTATTCCAGTCCCCACGGATGGATAGACGCTTGAATTGAGTCTTCTGTTTCTCTACCCACTCCAAGGCATAGGCTTTACAATAATCGCGAAACTCCGGCACGCTCATCTTCTTGCGGTCTACCTTGCCGCCGTTAGCAATGGCCTGTTCAATCGGCAGTCCATGCGTATCCCAGCCAGGCACATAAGGCGCGTCATAGCCCTGCATCGTTTTAAAACGGACGATGATGTCCTTTATGACCTTATTCAGCGCGTGTCCGATATGAATATCGCCGTTCGCATACGGTGGGCCATCGTGCAAAATAAATTTCGGTTTGCCTTTGCGGCTTTCTTGAACCATCCTATAGATATCAATTTCTTCCCAGTGCTGCTGCATCTTCGGTTCAGCCTGCGGCAGGTTTCCGCGCATCGGAAAATCAGTCTGTAGCAGGTTTAATGTTTTGCCATAATCCATGCTCATTCACTCCTTACTTGATATAAACACAAAAAAGACTTCTTATCCCTATCTAAGGGACGAGAAGTCTCGCGGTACCACCCAAATTAAGACGGCAACCAGATAAAGGCATCGGCCTGAATCAATTCAAGCCCGCTTTTATCGAAGCGTCTTCGCTCCATGATCGGTAACGGGATCAGCCGATGCTCTTTACTTCATAGGGGTTCAAGAGATGCTCCTGGGTGATTTTCCTTCGCCGCTGAGGTCCGGGCTCCCACCAACCCCCGGTTCGCTGACTTCAGCCTGACGCCAAGTACTCGTCCCAATCGTCGCTTTTGCTTATGTAAACTTATAGTGGAGTATAGCGGAAATAAACTGCGGCGTCAACTTTCCTGTATATGCTGTGCTCAATACAAGCATATACCCAAGTACAACCGCTTTATTCCAAGCAGTCCTTATAGATTAAGGCTGCTCCACCTCAGTGCGCTCAAGAGAACTCCAGTCTTCTTTACTCAACAGCTCCAGCTGCGCTTCAATCAGGGTACGGAAGCGAGTACGGTAAATCGAAGCCTGTTTCTTCAGTTCTTCCATTTCCACGGCAATTTTGCGTGTCTTCACGAGCGAATCATTAATAATGCGGTCTGCGTTCTTCTCCGCTTCCTTAATGATGAGCTGCGCTTCTTTCTTCGCATTCGTCTTTACTTCATCGGCGGCTTCCTGTGCGACGATGATCGTCCTGCTTAATGTTTCTTCAATGTTAGAAAAATGATCCAGCCGCTCTTGAATAGTGTTCAACTGATTCTGGAATTCTTTATTTTCACGGATTAACACTTCGTAATCCTTGATCACCTGATCCAAAAACTCATTGACTTCATCTTCATCGTATCCGCGGAAAGAACGTCTGAACTCTTTGTTATGTATGTCGAGCGGGGTTAAAGCCATTGCTGCACCTCCTGCAAATTTAGCAACCAAGCTAGCACGTATTGCTATATTCGACAATAGCCTGCATTTTCCTGCAATTGCAAATAAAAAAATCGGCATTTATGCATATTTGCCGATTTTCAAGCGATACCTCCCCTTTTTGGTCACGCCCTCCACCTCAAGCAGCTTGAAGCGTCCGAAGCCTTGCAGAGATATGACGTCCCCCTCCTTCAGCTGCTTACTCGGATCTTCCACCTGTTTCCAGTTCACCTTACAGCGTCCCGCTTTAATCGGAATCAGCACTTTGGCACGGCTCAGCCGATATACATCGCTGACAATACCGTCCAGGCGAAGCGAAGCGACCGACAAGCTCATCTCGTCCAGTTTGACCTCTGTACTCACCAGCCGCTCCAAAGGCAAAAGCTCGGTTTGCACATGAACGCGATGAACCGCGCTCAAGTTGAGCCGCATATAATCGGCAACCTCGGCAGCAACAAGAAAATGGCAGCCGTCCGGGCGAACATAAATATCGCCGACCTTATCGCGCTTGATGCCAAGCCCAAGGATCGCACCCATATAATCCCCATGGTCGAGCTCCTGCAGCTTCTCATCGGGAGAAGTCACCTCAATCAATTGAATGCCCATGTCCTCTTCATCCAATACACGATAATCGGGGGCAATGCATGCGCGTTTGCGCTCGGCTCCCGGATGACCTCCTTCAAAACGCACCTGAACGTCTGCACTTCGGTTGATCAGCGTCGTCACGATAAAGGCTTGGCGAGGGTCCAAAAAATCGGTAAGTTTAACAGCATGTTGCTCCGCCCGCTCCACCCATTCAGCCGCTTTGTCCACAAAGCGATGCTCATCCGGATGAAAGTGGGCATAAATGTTCTCATTCATTAATGAAAATCTCCTTCAAATCAAGCCACTGCTAACCTGCCTAAAAAATGGCGGAAACGATAGCAACGATCCCTTCGCCTACGAACCTAAGCGCAATGAGTGCGACGATTGGAGAAATATCGATCATCCCGCCGATCGGAGGAATAAAGCGGCGGAAGATACCCAAGTAGGGCTCGCAGAGCTTCCCCAGAAATTCCCCGATAAAGCTTTCTCTCGCATTCGGCAGCCAGGAGAGCAAAATATAGGCGATGAGCACGTATTGGTAAATATCGACTAGAGTGCGTATGTAACCCTCAATCAAGCTGTTCACCTCGTTTAGTATAGTGGGGGCTACCCTTCATCATGATTCATGATTTCCGAAATGGAACCGTGAATTTCAACGGTATCCGGAGTACACAAAAAGATGTTGGGGCCAATTTTTGATATTGAGCCGCTCAGCGCATACACTGTACCGCTCAAAAAGTCGACGATTCGGGTCGCTTGGTCTGGACGAACACGATGCAAATTAACCACTACCGAACGCCGGGAACGCAAATGATCGGCAATCTCCTGGGTCTCCTCATACGTACGAGGCTCATTCAGTACGACCCGAACATTTTTTTGTGAGTGTATGCTCACAACGTTCCCCTTATGTTTACGTGTATCTTGCGCTGAGGTTTCAACTTCTTCATGCTGCTCTACGATGCGTTCGCGCTCCACTACTTCTTCTTCGTCCTGTAAACCGATCAAATTCATAAATTTGTTCATTACGCCCATGTCCTCTCCTCCTTAAATGATGATGCCCTCTCCTTACTCTTTACCCACCAGAATTGAACCGAGACGCACCCAAGTAGCTCCTTCTTCAACAGCTACTTCGAAGTCGTTAGACATTCCCATCGACAAATGTGTAATTTCGTAATCGAGCAAAGCTTCCTCGTTCAGCCGGTCACGCCATTCCCTTAATCCCCGGAATACCGGGCGGGTTTGTTCCGCTTCTGCCTCATAAGGCGCCATCGTCATCAAGCCTGCGATCCGGATATGACGATATTCGCGAATTTCTTTGACGAAATCAACCAACGCTTCCGGCTGCAGCCCGTATTTGGTTTCTTCCCCGGATACGTTAAGCTGGATGAAGCAGGGCACTTCCATTCCTAGGGAAGCCGCTTTCTTTTCTATCTCTTTGGCAAGCGACAGCCTGTCCAACGAATGGATATAGGCGAAACGTCCGACAACATCCTTTACTTTATTTGTTTGGAGATGTCCGATAAAATGCCATGTTCCTTGATCGCCGAAAGCTTCCCATTTGGCCGCCGCATCCTGCCAGCGGTTTTCTCCGATATCCGTGAGGCCCTGCTCCAGCACTCGACCTGTCGTAGCTAGCGATACGTACTTGGTTACGGCAATGATCCCTACATCGTTAGGTTTCCTTCCTACACGCGCGCACGCTGCAGCTACCTTCCCTTTTACTTCGTTGATCCTTGTTTCCAGCTCTATGGCCACCATACGTATTCACCTACCTCCCGGCTGCGTCAAACCTTAAGTTGACGAAACCCCAAATCCCGAAGGGCTCCTCAAAACTATTCCCGCAAACCGATCCATGCGGCCATACGACCTGTTGATCCGCCTTCCTTACGATGCGAGTAAAACAAGTCGAGTCGACAGCTTGTGCATAAACCAGTTATTTCGATATTTGATGGCAAAATTCCTGCTTTCATCATAATTTGTCGGTTTATTTGTTGCAAGTTTAAATTATATTTTCCGTTTGCTTTTTTTACATAGAGCGGGACTTCTCCCTCGTGTTCATAACCGGACATCAGCGTAAGTTCTTTAATGACTCTATCCATTCGTGAAATAACAGCATCGTCCACTTCATAGCAGCACATGCCTATGGACGGTCCAATGGCAGCTTTCAGGTCACGGGGCTTGGTCCCATAAGCAGCACTCATCGCCTCGGGTACCGCTTTGGCAATGCCAAGGGCCGTCCCCTTCCAGCCCGCATGGGCTAAGCCTACTGCCTTATGAACAGGATCATAGAAATAAAGCGGCACACAATCGGCAAAGAGCGCGTGCAAGAATACTCCCGGCTCGTTCGTAATAAAGCCATCTTTGGCCTGTAGTGCCCGCTCTCTAGAATCGTTACCTGCACCGCGCTGCTGCTTCGTTACCATCTGGATCTCTTTGCCGTGCACCTGCTCCGCATATGTACAAGCCTCAAAAGGCACGGCAAGCGCTTCTGCCAGCCTTCTGCGGTTCTCCACAACATCCTCTGGAGCGTCTGCCACATGGAGTCCGCAATTCAAGCTGTCAAAAGCCCCACCGCTCACTCCGCCGCTCCGTGTCGTAAATCCGGCAGTCAGCCTTGGATTCGAGCTCATCAAGCTCGTGAGTCTCAGCAGCCCGCAGCCGTTATCGGCTTTATCCAGAACGAAAGGTTCCGACGTTTGCATCTCCATCCCATCCCCTGTACTCAGATTATTAACAAGTATACACGAAACGAAAAAAAAGAGCATCCTGTCCTGCTATCAGGCAAAGTAGAACACCTCTAGCGAGAATTCGAAAGCCAACTCCGGATTCACCGTATTAACCGCGGTATTCTCGGTAAGATTCATAAGCCAGATCCGTCCTGTCCTGCCGTCGGTAGCTTCGTATATCCTCCAGCTTAACGAGCACAACGTCCAACCCGATCTTCACGATATTCTCCCAAGGGATGATCACATCCGTTCCGCCGCCTAGCAGACCGAAGAAACGAGTTCCATTCGGTACAACAATGGCCTCGATCCGGCCATGCCACAAATCCAGCTCCAAATCGCTAATCTGACCCAGCTTTTTGCCGTCTACAATATTGATGACATCCTTCATTTGAAAGTCGGATAGTTTCACGCTGTTTTCCACCACCGAAGAAGGCTTGGATAAGTTTTGCGTCACTGCCTTTTTTATTATTATATGAGAAACCTCAATAAAATACCTTGCTGGAATAAAAAAAGACCGTACCCTATAAGATGTGGGTCAGGTCGGAGTTTCGAAAGAGAGAGTTTTAGTTTTTCACGTGCTTTTGCATTTGTGATATCGCCGACTTCTCCAGCCGGGATACTTGTGCCTGTGAGATGCCGATCTCGTCGGCCACCTCCATCTGCGTTTTCCCATCGAAGAAGCGCATAGATAAAATCATTTTCTCTCGGTCATTCAGCTTGCGCATCGCCTCCCGAAGAGCTATGCCTTCAATCCAGGAAACGTCTTTGTTGCGGTCGTCGCTGATTTGATCCATCACATAGATTGGATCGCCGCCGTCATGATAGATCGGCTCGAACAATGATACCGGATCTTGAATGGCGTCGAGCGCGAATACCACATCCTCCTTTGGCACGTTCAGCACTTCGGAAATTTCATATATCGTGGGCTCACGCGAATTCTGGTTGGTGAGCTGATCCCGTACCTGCAGCGCTTTATAAGCGATGTCCCGCAAGGACCGGGAGACTCGAATCGGGTTGTTATCCCGTAAATAACGACGAATCTCACCGATAATCATTGGTACCGCATAGGTGGAAAACTTAACATTCTGGCCCAAATCAAAATTATCAATCGCCTTCATCAGTCCGATACAGCCTACCTGAAACAGATCGTCGACATATTCCCCCCGGTTGTTGAAGCGCTGGATAACGCTCAGCACCAACCTAAGGTTGCCGTTGACTAATTTCTCTCTTGCAGATCGTTCATTATTCGTTTGCAGCTGAACGAAAAGTTCACGCATTTCCGCATTGGTCAAAACCGGAAGCTTTGCCGTATCGACGCCGCATATTTCGACTTTGTTTCGGGTCACCGCGATTACCTCCCAAGGAGAAACATTATTGTTAATTATCTCCTTGGTAGTTTTTTTTATGCGCCGACTTCGGTCCCCCCGGCCACGCTGCGGAGTGTGCAAAACCATCTAAAGTCATACCCGGTAAGGAAGATTTCGCTTTCATAATTGACTAAAAAAACACATTACCAGTTTACACCATTTTATTAAATTCCTTACGGAGCCGCTTAATAATACGCTTTTCCAGTCGGGAAATATAAGATTGTGAAATACCCAGCATATCGGCAACATCCTTTTGCGTCTTTTCCTGACCATCCTGCAAACCAAAGCGCAGCTCCATGATGATCCTCTCCCGCTCCGATAGCTTATCCAGCGCTTTATGCAGCAGCTTGCGGTCCACCTGCTCCTCGATATTACGATAAATCGTGTCGTTCTCGGTTCCAAGCACATCCGAGAGCAGCAGCTCGTTACCATCCCAGTCGATGTTTAAGGGTTCGTCGAAGGATACCTCCGTACGAATTTTGCTGTTGCGGCGGAGGTACATTAAGATTTCATTCTCGATACAGCGGGAAGCGTATGTGGCTAACTTTATTTTTTTCTCCGGGTCGAACGTATTTACAGCTTTAATCAAACCGATCGCACCAATCGATACGAGGTCTTCAATGTTAATCCCCGTATTTTCAAACTTACGTGCAATGTAAACTACAAGCCGGAGGTTCCGCTCGATCAGCATCCCCCGAATAGCTGAATCACCAGACGGAAGCTTCTCAAGCAAATATTCTTCCTCTTCGCGGGTGAGCGGGGGCGGCAGCGCTTCGCTTCCTCCGATGTAGTAAATCTCTTCTCCCTTAAGCCCGAGCAGCAGCAAAAGTCGGAAATACAATATCTGCATCATCAGCTTCCACTTGACTAACATATTACGCTTCCTCCTATTCGGTACAGATGATTTATGCGGGCTGGTTGAGCATGACTCAATCCGTTCATGTCTTAAGATTGAACGCTCTCCATCAGTGCCGGATGAATAATGGCCTGGTAGGCATTATCCGAGCTGAGCCGGCCGCCGTCAAGACCAATCAACACCTTCATCGTCTCAATCTGTTTGCCTTCCGTTGTAATGACGACCCGATCCGGTTTAATCGCCAGCATAAATTGCGTGCTGCGGTTCACCCCCCGATAAGGGACCAGCCTCAGCCGATCCTGCCATATAAAAGGCTCCGTTCCGATCGAGGAAACCAATTGATCGACTTCGGCGCGCCGTATTTTGACCATCCACGCTTCCGGAATGTGCTCTCCCCATTGTGCAGCCTCCATCACCATGACTGGCGTCTTCGTTAAAGGATCATAAAGCTGATTTCCCGTATCGATCAGCCCGGTGCAGGTGGATGCGAAATCGTCAATATGTACGTCCACCTTGACGATATATGTCGTCAGCACCTGCTTCCGTCTCAGCGCCTGCGTCACTTGTCGATAAATCCATAAGGTAAAAGGAATCGAGAACAGCAGCAGCGGAAGCGTCACCTTCAGATCCCGGCTGATCAAAATTCCTTGTACAAATTCGCCCGAAGATTGCCAAAAGTACACGAACCCGACAACCCCACCAGCCGCAGCGAAATTAATGAGGTAAAACGCCCCGAGATTTCGCACGAAATGCTGTAATCCCCCGAATCCAAACGCCGTGAGCAGCATCAGCAAGGACAGCATAAACTTGACCGCAAACGTGTATAAGAACGACAGCGGCGGAAAAAAAAGCATGATCGCGTAGCTGCCGCCAATCGCTGCGGAAAGCCCGAGTCTCCACCAACGAAAGTGCAGCTTACGCGACCAAGCCGTCGTCCATAGTAAAACACCGTCAATCAACACGTTAAACAGGAAAATGACATCGATATACACGATCATTTTCCGCAACCTCCTGCCATCTGTCCCTCTCAGTCGCGAATGAGACAAGTATATAGCAATCCTATTCCAAAGTCTGTCTAAACATGCCGATAGCAGGTGACTTTTTTTGTCGTATATGGGAAACGATTGGAAAGCTTTTTTGAGGATGATAGGGGCTTCGTTTAAGGGGTTGTACATATAAAAAACAGCCGCCTCTGATTGCCGAGACGGCTGTTCGTTATTGCTTAACGTATTGGGTTTACTTGTCGATACCGCCGCCACGATTGCGATTCCGCAAGAAGGCCGGAATATCCAGCTGATCGTTAGATGTCTGTCCTCCACCGAAAGGACGGAGATTGCCCACTCTGGAATCCGATGCTTCCTGCTGTGTACTCCCCGCAGAAGATGTTGCGCCCGCAGGCTTTCTTGCACCCGGGGTCGGAGCAGGCTTATGCTCGAATCCTGTAGCAATGACCGTAACAATAATTTCATCCTTCAGGGTTTCGTCGATGACGGCACCAAAAATCATGTTCACTTCCATATCTGATGCGGAAGCTACGATATCGGCTGCCTCATTCACTTCATAAAGCGACAGGTTGATGCCGCCGGTAATGTTCATCAGCACGCCTCGTGCACCGTCAATGGAAGTCTCGAGCAGCGGAGAACAGATCGCTTTCTTCGCCGCTTCAGCAGCACGGTTCTCACCAGTAGCTACGCCGATTCCCATTAGCGCCGAGCCGCGCTCCGTCATAATGGTCTTTACATCGGCAAAGTCAAGGTTAATAAGTCCGGGAACCGCGATCAAGTCGGAGATCCCTTGAACCCCTTGGCGAAGCACGTTATCCGCTTCGCGGAACGCTTCAAGCATCGGAGTCTTCTTATCTACGATTTCAAGCAAACGGTCATTCGGAATAACGATCAACGTGTCGACCTTTTCCTTCAGGGCTGCGATCCCCTGTTCTGCCTGCATGTGCCGCTTGCGGCCTTCGAACGTGAAAGGCCTTGTAACAACACCTACCGTTAAAGCGCCGCATTCCTTGGCAATTTCGGCAATGACCGGAGCAGCACCCGTTCCTGTACCGCCACCCATACCCGCAGTAACAAACACCATATCGGAACCCTTCAGGGCATTCATTATCAATTCACGAGATTCTTCCGCGGCCTTCTTGCCAACCTCCGGGTTTGCTCCAGCTCCGAGACCGCGCGTCAGCTTGTCCCCGATCTGCAGCCTTTGCTCTGACTTGGCAAGATGCAGAGCTTGAGCATCCGTATTGACGGTAATAAACTCGACACCCTTCACGCCGTTGTCGATCATTCGGTTGACTGCATTGCTGCCGCCTCCGCCGACGCCGATGACCTTTATTTTCGCTAACTGGTCCATGTCCACATCAAATTCAAACATACTAGCGTCTTCCCCCTCATTAGGCTTACATCGTGCAAGCTGTTTTCGATCAAATAAATTCGCTTAACCAATTTTTAAACCGTTCCATGGCCGATGGCTTCTGTTCTTGACCGGAAGACGACTTTTTGTTGACCAGCTTCTTCACGCCGGTGCTTTGCTTGGAGCCGCGCATATATTTAAATGCGTATTGGATGATTCCTACTCCGCTTGTAAAAGCTGGATCCCGGACACCGATAAAATCCGGAACGGCGATTCGAACAGATGTAGCCAGCTCTAATTGCGCAGCAGCCAGCATACCCGGTAAGGAAACTGTCCCGCCGGACAATACATATCCGCCCGGCAGATCCGTAAAGCCTAACCGCTGCACTTCCAGCTGAATCAAATGAAAAATCTCTTGTACGCGAGGCTCGATAATATTTGACAAATCGACTTGGGAGTACTCCTTGTCCACATTGCTACCGAGTCGGTTCACCTTAAACACTTGATCATCTGCCGCATGCTCTACAAGTGCGCATCCGAATTTCTGCTTAATTTTCTCTGCGATATCCGCCTGCGTCCGGAGACCATAAGCAATGTCATTCGTAATATATTCTCCGCCGATCGGAAGCGTGGCTGTCGCAACCAAATTGTTTTCATTAAAAACGGCGATGGTGGTTGCTCCCGCACCGATATCTACCAATACGGTTCCAATCGCCTTCTCATCTTTGGACAAGGCCAGATGGCCTGCAGCGAGCGACATTAGAACCAATCCGGCTACTTTCAGTCCGGACTTCTCCACAACACGGAGTAAATTATGTATTGCGGTTTTTGTTCCGGTTACAATCGTCGCTTCCACTTCCAGCCTTACGCCAATCATGCTTCTGGGATCATGAATTTGATCCGTTCCATCAACAACGTACTGATTGGGCACAACACCGATAATTTCCCTCTCCGGAGCCAAAGGTATCACTTTAGCCGCTTGAATGACGCGTTCAATATCATCGTCCCCGATTTCTCGGTCTTCATTCGACACAGCCACTACGCCGTGACTGGTCTGCAAAGAGATATGGTTTCCGGAAATGCCTACATACACTTCCGAAATTTGAATGCCCACCATCCGCTCCGCATGGTCCACCGCACTTCGGATCGACTGAACCGTTTGATCGATATCGACGATCGCTCCCTTACGGATTCCCTGCGAGTCGGCAGATCCAACTCCAATTATATTAATGGCGCCGTTAACGACTTCCCCAATAATAGCACGAACTTTGGATGTACCGATGTCCAAACTAACAATGATGTCATTGCTGCTCAACCTGTGGCACCTCCTGTGACATGTAATGTATATGAGCCTTGGCAAGCAAACCTCCTGTAGTTATTCCACACGGCTCGTTCGTTTCCTCTTTTTTTCACAATTTTTTTCGTAATAAGCATAAAATATCCCATAATTACAATTCTACCATTTTTTTGTGAGGTTGAGTAGCTGGATTTTTTCAATCCATTACGATAGGATCCGGAGTATTGTCAGCCTCTTTCTTCCCGCTGCTCTCTTCTAAATCGAAGGGCGTATGGGAATCAGCTTCCAGCAGCCGCAAAACGCCGCCCGATTGGTTATTTTCTCTTAAGTTGGCGATGTAGGTGTTCAAGTGAATGATCTTTTCTGGAAGGTACTCTATCGTTGTCTGTACTTCGAATTGAGAGCGTGTATACATCTTAATCTTGTCCGGATACGAAGCGCTCGGGTCTGGCTTGATCTCCGATACGTCGGCAAAATAAGAAGCGGAAAGCTTGGACATGACAAGACACAGCTTCGTCATTAGGGGATCTTCCTTCTCCCAGCCCGTCAATAAGGGCTTGTCCGGTACAAAGCCCTGAAGCGTAACGGGTATGACACTAGCGTCCGCCAGCAGCGCTTCAATTTGACCGGCTTCTCCGATCTGATAGGCTACCTTCGGATATTCCTTCACTTCAATGAGAATCCGCCCGGGAAATTGTTTGGATACCTTAACAGATTCTACCATTTTCAAAGCCTTTACCTTTGCTTCGATCCCGCTGGAAGAAACGGAGAAAAAATGATCCCCCAGCTTCACTGCGGCGGCTTCCTTAATCTCTTCGGCAGATACAAGCTCTTGACCTTGAGCTTCGATTTCCGTAATTTGGCTCAAGGACGATTGAAAGAAGAGCACCAGGAGCAACGTAATAAAAAAAACAAAAAGAAACAGGAGCAGCCTTTTGCTGCCGCGGTTTCTCGGAGCAGGTTTTTTGATTACGGGAAGCCTTTCTTCTGCGATCATTGAAATCCTCCTGTGCTCAGGAATAATATGTAAACCGCGATATCCCTTTCCGCTAGGGAAAAGGGATATTTGAACGGTTGAGGTCATATGAATTCGGGCTACTCTGCCCTAACCGGCGTAATTCGTTCAATATTGGCGCCCAATGTGCCAAGCATTTGCTCGATCCTATCGTATCCGCGATCAATATGATGAATCTGTTCTATGATCGTCGTCCCCTGGGCAGCAAGGCCTGCAATGACCAGCGCAGCCCCGGCACGCAAATCGGTGGCCTCTACCGTAGCGCCGTACAGCCTCGACACTCCCCGGATGAATGCCGCATTCAAGTCCACCCGAATATCCGCACCCATGCGCGAAAGCTCATCGACATGCTTAAACCTGCCTTCAAATACGGTTTCCCTTACAACACTTGGACCGTCCGCCAAGCTAAGCAACACCATGATTTGTGACTGCAAATCCGTCGGGAATGAAGGATAAGGAGAGGTGACGATACGCCCCACAGCTTTGGGTCGGGCTTTGGCGCATATGTTCATTATATCACCGTTAATCGTGATTTGAACACCCGCCCGCTTTAATACGTGGATCGCGGAGGTCAAATGGGAGGGATTCGCCCGCTCCAAGGTCACATTACCTCTGGTTGCCGCAGCGGCGATCATAAGCGTACCGGCTACAATCCGGTCAGGGATTATGCGGTAAGTACAAGGTAACAGTTCCGTGACGCCTTCAATCGTAATCGTATCCGTACCGGCTCCGATAATTTTGGCGCCCATAGTATTCAAGAAATTTTGTAAATCCTGGATTTCGGGTTCTCTAGCCGCGTTGGTGATCGTGGTCATTCCACGGGCCATCACAGCAGCCATCATAATATTCTCCGTAGCCCCTACACTGGGGTAATCAAGCACAACCTCGGCACCCTCAAGCTCATCGGCCGTACAAACGATCTTGTTACCGCTCTCCTCAATGCAAGCCCCCATGGCAGCCAATCCCCGCAAATGCAGGTCAATCTTTCGTTCACCGATGGCACAGCCCCCCGGCTGATACAGCTCCACCCGTCCCAGACGAGACAACAAAGGACCCATTAGGAAAATAGAAGACCGCATCTGGCTCATCAGGCTTTCAGGGATGTGATATTGATTCACTGCTTTCGTATTCACAATCACCGCATCGCCCTTGAGTTCCGCTTGGCAGCCAAGGGCGCGTAGAATGCCAAGCATCACATCAATATCGGATAAAACGGGCACGTTCTGAATCGTAATTGTTCCTTCCGCCATGATGCTGGCTGCCAGTATGGGCAGTGCGGCGTTCTTCGCGCCGTGAATCCTGATGGCTCCCGTAAGAGGTTTCCCGCCTTCGATAACCAACTTTTCCAAAGTCCCACCTCCGATTTACCGCTCACCCACCACCAATACCTCAGTTACAAGACGAATGCCGAAACGCTCGGAAACGGCATTTTGCACTTGTTCGATCAGAGTGAGCACGTCGTGGGCTGTCGCTTGCCCGGTGTTGACAATGAAGTTGGCGTGCAGTGGCGATACTTCGGCGTCACCGACTCTTAAGCCCTTGAGTCCGGCCTCTTCGATCAGCTTAGCGGCATGATGTCCTTCCGGGTTACGAAAGACGCTGCCCGCGCAGGCAAGCTGAAGCGGCTGCGTTCTCAGCCGCCTGTCTTTATAGGCTGCCATGGCCGCAGCGATCTCCTTCCGGTCGCCGTAGCTGAGCTTAAAGACCGCTTCCGTTACTATCCCCGGTTTCGTGTGCAAAATCGAATGCCGGTAAGCGTACGCCAAATCATCTTTTTGCAGCGTCACCAACTCCCCTGTCGGGAGCAGCACTTCAACCCGCTGTAATATGCGCGACACATCCGCCCCGTGCGCCCCGGCGTTCATGTAAACGGCGCCTCCCACGGTTCCCGGAATCCCTCCGGCAAACTCCAACCCGGTCAACCCTTCCTTGCCTGCCATGACCGACAGTTTGATGAACGAATATGCGCCGCCGACATAGACATACTCCCCTTCAAAACGCACGGTCTCCAGCGCATCCCCCAGCTTAATGGCCACTCCACGGATTCCCTTATCGCTTACGAGCAGATTGGAGCCTCTGCCCAGAGCAGTCCATGGCGTCTCGTGCTGATGGAGCAACCTAACCGCGCTGACCAATTGTTTAATATCATGCGGAATAAGCAGGACATCGGCCGGTCCGCCGATTTTCCAAGTGGTGTATGGGGCAAGCGGTTCGTTCAATCGAACATCACCATAGGATCCGTTCAGCAATTCCGTTATGACCTGTTGCATGGGAAAACCTCCTTCACAGAACGACAAGACGGTCGGCTTCAGGCGTAAGCCCGAAAGCCCGAGAGCCCTCAAGCGATGAGCACCGTTTCTCTTTGGATGCGCACTCACTTGCGGCTTCGCCAGGTGTCTGTCACGGTTATAGTGTAGTTTATGTGAATCAATGCAGAGTGTGACAAATGCCCAGGGCAAATTTATGTCATGCTTCTGGCAAACGACAGGCTTCGATCAGCTGTACGATTCTCTCGGTTCCATTGCCGAAAGGATTGCGTGACATTTGCTCCTTCATCCGGGCACGTTCTTCGTAAAGATCAGAAACACCGGAAACAAGGGATTGCGGGGAAAGATCTTCCTCGTAAAGCACTTTGCTGTAACCCATTTTTCGGAATGACTCGGCATTCAATATCTGGTCTCCCCGGCTTGCCTCGCGAGACAGCGGGATCAGGAGCATGGGCTTGCGGAGCGCCAAAAGCTCGAAGATGGAAGTCGAACCTGCCCGGGAAATAACCAGATCCGCGCAGGCCAACAGGTCGGGCAGCTCGTCTTTGACATATTCGAACTGACGGTAGCCCATCACCTCGTTCAAGGCAGACTCAGTATTGCCTTTGCCGCAGATGTGGATGATTTGAAAGCCTGCAAGCAGCGGATCGAGAGACTCGCGCACCGCTTGGTTGATCTTCTTGGCTCCCAGACTCCCCCCCATAAAAAGCAAAACAGGCTTCTGTGAATGAAATCCACACATTTGCATTCCACGGGAAGAATTACCCTGCAGAATTTGCTCGCGAATCGGGAGTCCCGTGCATTCGGCTTTATCGCTGCGGATATGCTCAAGCGTCTCAGGAAAGGTTACGCAAATGCGAGATGAGAATGGCATTGAAATTTTGTTGGCGAGCCCCGGCGTTAAGTCCGATTCGTGACAAATGATAGGAATTCCATGCAGCCTGCACGCCAGAATGACAGGGACGGTAACAAAGCCCCCTTTAGAGAACACAATATGAGGCTTGATCTGTCGGAGCAGGCGGTAAGCTTGCCCAACCCCCAAAAGCACTTTAAACGGGTCCTTCGCGTTTTTCAGATCGAAATAGCGCCTCAGCTTACCGGAAGCGATATGATGGAACGGAATACCCTCGTGATCGATAATTTCTTTTTCGATACCGTCACGGGAACCTATGTATTCGATCTCCCAACCTTGCGTGCGCAGCTGAGCCATGATAGCCAAATTCGGCGTGACATGTCCTGCCGTTCCACCGCCGGTGAAGACGATTTTTTTCATATTGCGGATCACCTCGAAAATCGGGAAATGTTAAGCAAAACACCGATCGAGGTCAGCATCAGCGTAAGTGATGAGCCTCCGGCGCTAATGAGCGGAAGCGTGATGCCCGTAACGGGGAACATGCCTATGACGACACCGATATTGATGATCACCTGTACGGCGATCATTCCGACGATGCCTGCAGCCAGCAGACTGCCGAACGTATCCGGAGCCGTTATGGCCGTACGCATCCCGCGCCACAATAGAAGTGTAAACAAGACGAGTACGAATGATCCTCCGATAAAGCCTAGCTCTTCCGCGATGATAGAGAAAATAAAATCGGTCTGCGGTTCAGGAAGGTAGCTGTATTTTTGCCGGCTCATACCCAGTCCGAGTCCGACAAGCCCTCCCGGACCAATCGCATAGAGTGATTGAATTGCCTGGTAACCGGCGCCAAGCGGATCCTGCCAAGGATCCAGAAAAGCCGTGATCCGCTTCAAACGGTAAGGCGCTGCAGCGATTAATCCGACAAATCCCAGGACTCCGACAAGTGCAAGATAAGACAAGTGAGTAAGACGTGCTCCCGCGGTATAAATAATCAGGAGCGAAGCACCTACCAACACAGCCCCCGTGCCAAGATCAGGCTGCAGCATGATGAGACCGAAGGCTAGTCCGACAAGCCCGAGCGGAGGAATCAGGCCTTTGGAGAACAGCGTAATCGTGCTTTGTTTTTCGGAAAGCCATTTAGATAAAAAAATGATCATGCCCATCTTCATAAATTCGGAGGGCTGAATGCCGAACGATCCGATACCCAGCCAGCTGCGCGCTCCTCCACGCACAACGCCGATGCCAGGAATAAGCACGGCAACTAGCAAAATGAAGCAAATGATAAGCGCGATTTTGGAATACTTCTTCCACACCCAGTAATCCGTGTTCATTGTGAAAACCATGGCCATGATGCCTAGGGCAGCAAACAGCGCCTGCCGCTTCAAATAATAGAATGCATCGCCGAATTCTCGAAACGCCAGCACCGCGCTGGCACTGTACACCATGACCACGCCAATTCCAAGCAGGAGCAGCGTGGAGCCTAGCATCAACATGTCCGGAGCCGACCGTGCTTTAACCATACCGCCCACACCTCTAACCTTGAGTTTGATGTGAGGGATTGTCCCAAGCGGCCATAGCTGCGGCAAGATGTCGCTGTATCAAAAAGACCGTAGGCTTGTATACTCCCTCTTTACAGGTTATGCACGGTCTGCTTAAACATTCTTCCCCTTTCCTCATAAGAAGGAAACATGTCCCAGCTGGCGCATGCGGGCGATAACAGCACCACATCTCCAGGTTTAGCCATGGCGTAAGCGGCTCGAACCGCCTCCGCAACCGTATCCTGCAGTTCTTTAGCAGTATCGACGGTTTTGACCTGGCTCATGCCTGCAAGCCGCGCCACACTGGCGATTTTTTCCTTCGTTTCACCGAGTGCGACCAGCCCCTTCACCTGCTTCTGGAATGCGGTCAGCAGTTCCACATAGTCGGAGCCCCGGTCAAGTCCGCCGGCGATCAGGATAATGTTCTGCGAGAACGATTCAATCGTCTTGATCGTTGCCGTCGGATTGGTTGCCTTGGAGTCGTTATAGAATAAAACTTCCTCCTTAAGCGCCACGTACTCCAAGCGGTGCTCCACGCCACGGAACTCCTTCAGGACTTGAGCAATGATGTCGATAGGCACGCCTGAAACGAGCGCCATCCCGCTGGCCGCGAGCGCATTCTCCACATTGTGCTTGCCAGGAATGCCCAGCTCTTTCACGGGAACTATGGGATGCAATACACCTTCGTTATCCCGGTACACGATCACACCCTCAGCGTCTTCCCCCTCACCACCGAACGGCGGAGATACGAAGACACCGTGAGCAAGTTCAGACCGAACGGAGAACGGCAGCACCCGGGATTTGAGCTCTCCTGCTGCTTTACGACATACGGCATCGTCCCAATTCAGTACTGCTGTATCTTCTGCCGTTTGATTCGCAAACAGCTTCGTCTTGGATTCAACATAATCTTCCATGGTTCCGTGATAGTCGAGATGCGTTTCGTATACGTTAAGTAGACATCCGACGCGAGGACGGAACGTACGAGTTCCTTTTAGCTGAAAGCTGCTGAGCTCAACGACCATATGGTTGTCATCCTCAGCCTCCAAGGCTGCTTCGGTCAGCGCGCGTCCGATGTTGCCGGCGACGATCGGCTTCAGTCCTCCCGCTTCCAGCATCAGGCCGGTCCAGGTCGTCGTAGTCGTCTTTCCGTTGGAGCCCGTGATGCAGATCATAGGAGCCCTGCAAATATGATAGGCTACCTCGACCTCGGTAACGACTTCAATGCCAAGCTGCGCCGCGCGCCTTAACGGGTCGGCGGAATAAGGTATCCCAGGATTTTTCACCACGAGAGAGATTCCTTCATGAATTATGCCTGTCGGGTGACCCCCGCAAACAACAGAAATACCCAGAGCCTCTAATTCGTCGGCTTCAGGGCATAACTCGCGTTCCTTCTTATCGTTAACCGTAACCAAAGCTCCCTTGTCATGAAACAGCTTGGCTGCAGCGACGCCGCTGCGCGCAAGCCCCAAGATGACAACTTGGCGGCCGCGGTAATTTTGCGGATGTTCCATTACTACAACACCTCATTAATATATAGTCCCACGCCTGCAAGAATCAGACCCGCCGTCCAAAAGGAGATTACCACACGCCACTCCGACCAACCAACAAGCTCGAAGTGATGGTGAATCGGGCTCATCTTGAACACCCGCTTCCCTCTCGTTTTGAAGGAGACGACCTGAATAATAACTGATAATACTTCGACGACGAATACTCCGCCGATAAGGGCAAGCAGAATTTCCCCTTTGGTCAAAATCGCTACCGCAGCAAGACCCCCGCCAATACCGAGGGACCCGGTATCGCCCATGAACACTTTCGCCGGATGCGCGTTAAACACGAGGAAGCCCAACACAGCGCCTACCATGGCGGCGGAAAATATCGCTATATTCGGCTGCGAGTTGTTTAAGGCAATGACAGCGTATGCTCCGAAGGCAATAGCTGCGGTACCAGCCAAAAGTCCGTCCAGTCCATCCGTAAAGTTCACTGCATTGGATGTGCCCAGCATCAAAAAAACCACAAATGGAAAATAAAGCCAGCCAGCATCGAACGAAAAATCGATGTATGGAATCCGTATATCCGTGCTCTGTCCGGATTGGACCAGCAGAATGCAAACAATGCCCGATAAAACCAACTGCCCAAGCAGCTTTTGTTTGGCCGTAAGACCAAGAGAACGCTTGAACAATATTTTAATATAGTCGTCCAGAAAACCAATGAGTCCATAACCAAGCGCCGCAACCAGAAGAATGACCGTCTCTAAGTTTTTCTCTCCAAAACGGAGCACCGCAACCGCCAGCGCTAGCATAATGACGACCCCGCCCATCGTCGGCGTACCCGCTTTTTTTAAGTGTCCCTGAGGACCTTCCGTACGAATCTGCTGCCCGAATTTGAGCCTGCGGAGGAGCGGAATGAACAGAGGCCCCATAATAACAGCTAGTAAAAAAGCCACGCCAAGCGTGATCAACACAATATTAAAATCCACCCGTTATCCCCCCAATTGCTTGAACCCCATCGTTCCTAACACGTTCAACGGAAACGATGCATAATCGCTTCTTTGGCCACCTCGCGGTCGTCAAAAGGATGCTTGACGCCCATGATGTCCTGATAGGTTTCGTGCCCTTTCCCGGCAATCAATATACAGTCGCCCGGAACCGCACGACGGATTGCTTTGTGAATGGCCTCCCTGCGGTCTGTAATCAGCTCGTAGCGGCTTGGATCATATCCCGCTTTGGTAAGCCCCGGAACGATGTCCTGGAGAATGCGCTCTGGATCCTCGGTGCGCGGGTTGTCTGAAGTGACGAATAAATGATCCGCGTACTCGGCCGCAACGCCTCCCATCAGAGGCCGCTTGACTCGGTCGCGATCACCTCCGCAACCAAAAACGCAGTATACTTTGCCTTCGGCAAACTGACGTATAGTCGAGAGCGCGTTCTCCAGACCATCGGGGGTATGCGCGTAATCAACAAGCACAAGAAACTCCTGCCCGGCATTCACAATCTCCATCCGGCCTTCAACGGCATCCACTTGGCTGAGGCTTTCGGCAATCTTGGAAAGTTCGAGCCCCTCCGCAAGCGCGGCTGCGATTGCCCCCAGCACATTATATACATTAAATCGCCCAACTAGCCGCATATTCACCTCGGCCGTTCCACGATATGTAACGCAGCTAAACCGGGTACCCTTGGAGGTCATCTCGATGGCTTCAGCTCTGACATCGGCAGATGGATCCTCAATTCCATACGTTATAGTTTGCGCTGAGGTTAGCTTCGCGTAATCATTGGATGCCGGATCATCCGCGTTGAGCACGGCAAACCTACTCATGCCCGGATCCTCAAAAAATTCATTGCCGAGACGGGAAAACAACAACCCTTTGGCAGCCTTGTATTGCTCCATGGTACCATGAAAATCCAAGTGGTCCTGGGTCAAATTTGTGAAAATGCCCGTACGGAAGCGGCATCCCTTAACCCGGCCCAATTCCAGACCGTGTGAGGATGCTTCCATGATACAGTAATCTGTTCCTTCGTCAGCCATCTCACGTAAAATTCGCTGAAGCTCCAGCGCTTCCTGCGTATTGGTCATCGAGTTAGCGATATATCGGGAACCGATCTTGACATGAATGTTGCCCATCAATCCGGTTTGAAAGCCTTGATCACTCAAGATTTTCTCCAATAAATAGGTGGTAGTCGTTTTTCCGTTAGTTCCTGTCACACCTATAAGCTTCAGCTCTCGGCTAGGATAACCGTAATAATGGTTTGCAAGCACCGCCATCGCGTATCGTGCATCCTTCACGATAAGCACGGGAACGTCCAATTCCATTTCCCGCTCGGCAACCAAGGCCATAGCCCCCCGCTCTACCGCTTTCCCCGCATAATCGTGTCCGTCTACGGCCAGTCCCGGGATACAAAAAAACAAATCACCGGGCATCACCTTGCGGGAATCCGTCTGCAATCCGGTAATTTCGATGCGGCCATCGCCGACGAGACGGCTTACCGCGAGCTGAGAAGCGAGTTCCTTCAGTTGCATCAAGCGTCCCCTCCGTTTTTACACATGGTATCTATTATGGACAAAAATATGTGCCCTGAAAAGCCCCTTTTGAAAAAAGGTACGAGCTTCTGCAGCCTTTTTTCAAAAGGAGCAAGGACAACACGTCAACATACAACATTGCTATTGCATTTGCGGTTTGGCTCCTCCATCTGGAGCCGACTGCGCATCGGATAAATAAATCCGGATTGTAGATCCCTGCTCAATCCGCGTACCGGGCTTTGGCACTTGATTTATCACCGTTCGCCCGACTCCAGATTTGGCAAGCTGGAAATTCATGTTGAGCTGTTCATATATATCCGTAATGCTCATCCCTACCAAATTAGGCACTTCCACGATCTTGGTATCCCCATACACATACTTCCGCTCCATTTGATCCTTCCTCGGCGGAATCTTCATGTACCGCAGCGTATCTTCCATTATATTCTTAACCAACGGAGCAGCAATCAAACCGCCAAATTGGATGCCCTGCGGATCGTCTACGGCGGCATAAATAACGACCTTAGGGTCGTCTGCGGGAGCAAACCCAATGAACGAAACAATATGCTCGTCGGATGAATAACGCCCGTTGATGACTTTTTGCGCTGTCCCTGTTTTTCCTCCTACGCGATAACCATCGACGAATGCATTTCGTCCGGTACCATTAGCAACGACGCTCTCTAATGTTTCACGCACCTGCTTGGATGTCTCCGGTGAGATCACTTGACGTACCACCTCCGGCTTCATGGAGTCGACAAGCTCGCCTGTTTCGGGCTTATACCAGCCTTTGGCTACGTGCGGTTTAAATAGCTTGCCGCCATTAATGGCCGCAGATACCGCCGTGATTTGCTGAATCGGAGTGACGGATACGCCTTGCCCAAACGAGGTCGTTGCAAGTTCAACAGGACCGACACGCGACAGTTTAAACATAATTCCATTCTCTTCGCCGCCCAAATCGATGCCTGTTTTTTTGCCGAAGCCGAAGTTGTGGATATAATCAAACAGCTTCTCTTTGCCTAACCTTTGCCCCATAACAACAAAGCCGGGGTTGCAGGAATTCTCAACCACTTGAAGGAAGGTCTCGCTTCCATGTCCGCCCCGTTTCCAGCAGCGGAGCCTCGCCCCTGCGACCTCAATGGCGCCGGGATCGTGAAATCCTTCGGTCAAGCTTATTTTTTTCTCCTCGAGGGCAGCCGCCAACGTAATGATCTTAAATGTTGAGCCCGGCTCATAGGTCATCCAAATCGGCAGGTTCCGGTTGTAATTCTCTACCGGATACCCTTTGTAATTGCCTGGCTCAAAGCCAGGCCGGGAACCCATGGCCAGTATTTCCCCGTTATTCGGATCCATCGCGATGGCAACTACATGCTTGGGTTGATATTTGACCATGGTTTGGTCGAGCTCACGCTCCATGATCGATTGGATATGACTGTCGATCGTGAGCTGCAGGTTTAAGCCAGCCAGCGGCTCCTTGTATTCATCCGTGGATCCCGGCATCAAATGCCCGGCTGCATCGGACAAATACGAGATACTTCCGTCAATACCCGTCAACGTTTTGTCATATTTCAATTCTATGCCTGTCAAACCTTGATTATAATCGCCCGTAAACCCAAGCACATGGGCTGCCAAGCCACCGAACGGATAATGCCTTTTGTTATCCTCTGTTACCCATATGCCAGGTAGCTGCAGGTCGCGGATTTCATCCGCTTTTTCAATCGTAATTTTGCGTCCGCCTGGCCTGATGTATACACTGGATTTCCGGACTGTGATTTGTTTGTAGACTGTTTCCTCACTGATCTGCAGCACTGCGGCGATCTTAGCCGCTGTTGTCTTCGGATCTTTAATTTGGGCTGGAACCGCCACAACCGTTGGCGAACTGATGTTGTAAGCTAGCTGCACCCCGTTGCGGTCGAGGATTTCTCCTCGTTTGGCCGTGACTTTGATGTCCCTGCGCCATGAGTCCTCCGCTTTGTCCGACAGCTCCGGACCAACCCAAATCTGCACGTACGCGAGCCGCACCACCAGCGCCAAGAAAAGAATCGTGCCCACGATCAGTGCGGCGAATAAACGTCGACGAACCGTTACGTTCGATGCCCTCATGCCCGCTTCTTCCCCCTTCTGAACAATGCTGCAACGGTCACAACGTCTGAATTATCGTTGTCCGTTGTTAGCAAAAAATCGTTTCATATCATCCCTATTCGGGACAACCAGGGGTTAGAACAAGCTATCGCGGTGGTGCGTTAACTTTTATGGACTAGTTTCCATTGGGAACTGATACAGGGGACTCCTCTTTTTCTTTATCCTCTTCGCTATCAGAAGACTCCTCAGCTTCAGACTTCTTCGGTTCGGTGCTCTCCGCTTTCTCACCATAAGGCCGAAGCTGAAGATGCAGAACTCGGTCTTCCCCAGCGCCCTCCAGATTTTGGTTCGCCACATAGCCTTCTCCCTCGGCCAGACAACGCAGGTTTATAAAAGAGCAAAGTCCGACCGCATCCCGTAGCGATTTACCAGTCATAACCGGCACAGGAACGTCTCCGCCCTCCTGCATCAATATAAATATTCGCTGCGAGGTTCCGATTTCGGTTCCTGCGACCAGAGATTGGGCGATGACTTTATCTCCTTGACCAATCGGTTCTACAGTCACGCCGAATTTGTCCATCGTTCTTCGAGCTTGATCCAGCGGCAGATCAGTCAGATCGGGAACCGCGGTAAGCATCTCCCGTTCCGCAGCCTGAACACGCTGCTGATCCGCAGTATTAGGCGCGGTGCCCATATAACGTAAGGTCTGCGATACGATTTCCTTGAACGCCGGAGCGGCTACATCTCCCCCGAGATGGTAGTTGCCCCCCAGGTCCGGTTCGTCTACGATGATCGTAACGAGAATTTGCGGATTTTCAAGCGGTGCATATCCGGCAAACGAAATCACCCACTTACCCTCAGCATACCCTTTCTCACCCTGAACTACCTTGTTCGCCGTACCTGTCTTACCGGCTATACGATAGCCTTCGATATAAGCTTTTCTTCCCGTACCTAGCGATTGATCGGCTACAACCTGCTCTAGATATTCACCGACCTGCTTTGCCGTGCTTTCCGAAACTACTCTGCGGATTTCCTTCGGTTCGAATTTCTTGACACTCTCTCCCGTTTCCGGGTTATAAATTTCTTTGATCAGATGAGGCCACATCAATTTTCCACCATTGGCAATGGCAGCGTAGGCCGCCGTTTGCTGCATCGCCGTAACCGTCAGACCTTGGCCATATGTGGCCGTAGCGAATTCCGCCGGATAGCGCATATTCACGATTCCGCCTACTTCTCCGGCAATGTCCACACCGGTTTTTTCGCCGAAGCCGAACTTGTCGATGTATGATCGCAGCTTGTTCTGACCGAGATTCTCATACCCCATTTTGACAAAAGCAACGTTACTGGAGCGCTTCAAGCCTTCGAGGTAGGATATTTGGCCCCAGCCCGAGATGTTATGGTCATGCAGTCTCCGCCCCGGAACGGCAATCGAACCGGATTGATACTTTTCATTCGGATTGAAAATGCCTTCTTCAACCGCGGCAGCGAGCGTGACCAGCTTGAAGGTCGATCCCGGTTCATATTGAGAAGCTACCGCATGGTTTATAAAATCGCTTTGCCGTTTCGCTTCCCAATATTTGTTAGGGTTGAACGAGGGCATATTGGCCAGTCCGAGTATTTCCATTGTATTCGGATCGACCGCGATGGCCGTCAAGCTTTTCGGACGCCATCTATCAACCACTTTTTGCATCGCGCTCTCGATATAAAACTGAATGTTTTTGTCCAGCGTAAGTCTCACATTGTCACCGTTGACGGCTGGCTGATATTTACTTTGGGAATGAGGCAGCTCCACGCCGTAACGGTCCTTCTCGTAGCTAAGCCATCCGGACTCTCCCTTTAAATAAGAATCCAGCTGGGTTTCTAGTCCCATAATAGGCTTGCCTTCTTTATCCGTATAGCCGAGCAAATGAGCCGCCAAGCCTCCGGATGGGTAAAACCGTTTGCTTTCAGGAAGCAGCAGAATACCCAGGCTTTTTTTTGTATTCAGCTTCAGCTGAAGCTCTTTCTCCAGCGCTTTGATCTTATCGGCCACTTCTGCGTCGATCTTCCAGCCTTCATTCCGAATTTCAACTTGAGTATAATACGAACCATCATCTCTCTTCTGATTAATCCGGGTACGGATTTTGTCTGCTAGCGTTGACAAGGCACCAGAATCATTCGAAATGTTCAAAATTTCGGAAATCCCCTGAACGACTTCGTTCTCGATGCCCTTGTCATGAATGATTTTCGGATTCAGCGCCAGCGTATAAGCAGGCGAATCCTCGGCGAGTACTTTATCATTGCGGTCCAAAATCGCACCGCGCACCGGTCTGAGCTCCTTGTCTGTTGCCCACATCATTTTCGCGTCTGACAGTAATTCCGCTCCCTGGACCACTTGTACCCAATATAAACGGGTAACCAAGACAACAAAAAGGAGGGTGAAGGCCCCTCCAATAATTAGCGATCGCAGCTTTACTTTTTCAGTCATACGAATTCTTCCCCCTATTCCAATGGCGGATCAGGGTTGATCCTTTGGTATTTTCGTATTTGCAGCTATGCCTTGAGAAGACGCTGACGATGAACCCGATTTAGCGGTGCCGGACGGCTTGACCTGGTTGTCAGCAGGAACTCCGTAACCGAGCTTTTTGGCTTCCTCTTCCAGCCTTCTCGGATCAGACAATCCCTCCACCCGCTGCTTCAAAATACTGTTCTCTGCTTCCAGCTTGCTGATTTTCTGTTCGATGGACTTGATGTCCGCATTCATTTCATAGATTAGAGCATACCGCCAGATGATCAATCCTGCAACCACAACGCAAATGAGGACTGTGAACAAATAAAGAAGCTTCTCCTGCAGCGGCAGCGCCTTATTTCGGTAAATGACTTTTTTGGTTTCTTTGATCTTTACTTTGGGCTGCGTTTTTTGTTTTGTCGCTAAATTTCCATGCATGTAAGCTGGCAACGTTTTTCCCCCTTAAGAAGGTAATTTTTCAGCTATTCTCAGCTTTGCCGACCGGGCACGCGGGTTATCTTCAAGCTCTTCCGTACCCGCTTCGATCGGTTTCCGGTTAATCAACTTGACAACACCGACAGGGTTGCACACACAGAGCGGAAAATCCGGCGGACATGTGCATTTGGATACATATTTGGTAAACGTTTGTTTACAGATACGATCTTCGAGTGAATGGAACGTGATGACAGCCGCTCTTCCTCCCGGAACCAAGCAGCGGATCGATTGTTCCAGCGCTTCTTCGAATGCTCCTAGCTCGTCATTAACGGCAATGCGCAGCGCTTGGAAGCTCCGTTTGGCCGGATGAGGTCCCGTGCGCCGTGCGGCTGCAGGTATCGCTTCTTTTATCAGTTCAACCAATTGACCGGTCGTCTCAATCGGTGCTTCGGCCCTCGCAGCAATGATTTTTGCAGCGATTCTTCGGGCAAATTTCTCCTCACCGTATTCGAATAAAATATCGGCAATCTCTTTGTCAGACCAGTCATTTACGATATCTCTGGCCGTTAGCGGCGCAGTCCGGTCCATCCGCATATCGAGCTCGGCATCATGGTTGTAGCTGAAGCCCCGGTCCGCCTCGTCGAGCTGAGGCGAGGAAACGCCTAAATCGAACAAAATGCCGTCTACCTGCGGGCGACCATCCTTTAAGGCCTCAGGGATTCGCGCCAATTCCCGTTCAATAAAACGAAAATTACTGCGAACCAGCTTCACCCTATCCGCTACACCGGCTAATCGCTGCCGGGCATTGTCCAACGCTGCATCGTCCTGATCGAATGCGATCAGCAATCCCCCGGGACCAAGCCTCGATGCAATCTCCAAGCTGTGCCCAGCACCGCCAAGCGTACAATCCACGTATACGCCGTCCGGTTTTATATGTAGACCTTCCACTGCTTCCTGCTTAAGTACGGTTATGTGATGAAACATGCGCTATACTCCTCCTGAGGCGTCCATAATTACGGATTACAAATCAAAGTTAAAGTCGACCAATTTTTCAGCAATCTCATTAAAAGATTCCTCGGACTCTTGGAAATAGTTTTCCCAAATCGACTTACTCCAAATCTCCACCCGATTGGAAACGCCGATAACAACACAATCCTTGTCCAGCTTGGCATGTTCAATTAAATTGTTCGGCAGGTTCACCCTGCCCTGTTTGTCCAGCTCGCACTCGGTGGCGCCGGAGAAAAAAAACCGGGTAAATGCACGGGCATCGGACTTCATAAGCGGCAGCGATTTGAGCTTCTGCTCCAGAACCGACCATTCCTGCATTGGGTAGACGAACAAGCATTGATCTAAGCCTCGAGTGACGATAAACGATGTTCCAAGGGCTTCGCGAAATTTTGCCGGCACGATCATGCGGCCTTTCTCGTCAACGGTATGTTGAAACTCGCCCATGAACACCATTCGCCACCCCCTTCTCCACCACTTTACCCCACTTTTCACCACTTGAATTATAATATTTCGCCATGTTAACAAAAAATCCTGCTCCGTCATGAGACGTTCACAGGATTTTTTTAAAAAACTACCTTATTCGTTTTTCGGTTCTTGAAGCTGATTCTGTTCAGAAAGCCTAGTCCGAATGTCCTCCAGTTTCGCCTTACGCCGCTTCCGTATCAAATAGAAAGGAATAACGGCCAGCGCCAGCAGAAGCAGAACAGGCAGCGCCCCCGCTGCGATCACAACCACCCACTGGAATAAGAAAGCAAGCACCGTCGTTGTTCCGTTCAGTGCCGCCGCCGCTCGCCCGATCAGCGGTCCTTGGTCCTGCGCCTTGATCACTTCCGCAGAACCGATCTTTTGCGCAACTCTGAGCTCAATGGTGGAATAGGCCACGTTTTGCTCCAAGTACCTCATTCGCCCTTGGATGCGCTCAATTTCCTCCTGTACCTTGCCCAGCTCGTTAGAAAAAGCGACCAATTCGTCCGTTTTCTCCGCTTTTTCCATAAAAGCGACCAATCGGCCTTCCATCACTTGCTTCGCCTTTAGCCGTGCAGACAGATCGACGTATTCCTCCGTAACATCTTGACCCTGCATGTTTTTTTGCATTTTCGGGTTGATTTGCTCTAGAAGGTCAAGCATGGATTGGAATCCGTTGGCAGGCACTTTAATCGTAAAAACCCCGTATTTTTCCACAGCCGATGAATTCTCGTTGAACTGCAAAATGTACCCGCCCGACTGCTTAATAACCTCCTGCACCCTGGACTCCGCTTCCGCATAATCGTCCACCTGCATCACCAGGTTGGCCGTGTAAATGATCTTGCGGCTGAACGGCTCCAACACTGTCTGTGCAGGTGCTGTGACACCTGCGGTGCTGCCCCCGGCTCCTGAGCTCTCCGACGCTTTCTCCGCTGTGTTTGCTTGATGAGCAGGAGCCGCCCCCGGGCTTCCATTGCTATCCGAAGCTTCGTTCTGGCTCGACAACGATGTATCCGCAAACGTTGACGAAGCGGCCTCGTCGCTCGAGGCGCTGCAGCCCGCCAATGCCAATACAGCTAACAGAGCAATCGCTATTCCTCTCCATATGCGAGTCCACATGGCTCGAGGCTTCCTTACCAATCCTCTCTGCACCTTTGGCATAGATAATCCCCCTTGTTTTATCGTCGCACGTTTCGCAAGAAAACCGACCGTGTTAATGATAAGACGCTGAGGATGAAACCGTTGTTGCAGCGAAATGGAAATTTGTTGCAAATATCCATACCATCTGTCGGGCGCAGAAACAAAAGATCCCCTACTCTATGGCAGGGGAAGAAACGCTATAGTATGAACGGCAAGCCTTGATCTTAGTGCTCAGTCCAGCTGTCTAGGTAGCTTTTTTGCTCCTCAGTGAGCGAGTCAATACCTTTGCCTAGTGAAGAAAGCTTGAAACGAGCCACCTGCTCATCCAACTCATATGGCACATTGACGACTTTAGGGCCGATTTGCTTATAATTGTCGTTTACATATTTCAGAGACATCGCCTGCAAAGCGAAGGTCATATCCATGATTTCCGCCGGGTGTCCGTCGCCTGCTGCCAGGTTGACCAAACGGCCTTCTGCCAAAATATAAAATTTACGGCCGTCCTTCAGCGTATATTCTTCGATATTACGGCGAACTGTGCGTATGGAAACGGAGAGTGCTTCGAGTTCAGGCTTGTTAACCTCCACGTCGAAGTGTCCTGCATTGGATAGAATGGCACCGTCCTTCATGACCTCGTAGTGTTCTCCGCGAATCACGTCACGATTGCCTGTTACGGTTACGAAAAAGTCGCCTACCTTGGCCGCTTCCAGCATTGGCATGACTTCGAATCCGTCCATATATGCTTCAACTGCTTTGATCGCATCAATTTCCGTAACGATGACATTGGCGCCAAGTCCTTTGGCCCGCATGGCCACACCTTTGCCGCACCAGCCGTAGCCTACAACAACAACCGTTTTGCCCGCAACGACAAGATTCGTCGTCCGATTGATGCCGTCCCAAACGGACTGGCCTGTACCATAGCGGTTATCGAACAAATATTTGCAGAAGGCGTCGTTGACGGCTACCATCGGGAACTGCAGCTGCCCGTCTTTTTCGAGTGATTTCAGTCGGAGAATGCCTGTGGTCGTTTCTTCTGCGCCGCCGCGGACGTTCTTGATCAGGTCTTTGCGTTCCGAATGCAGAATCATAACCAGGTCGCCGCCGTCGTCAATGATCAGGTCCGGCTCGGTTTCCAGCGTTTTGATGAACATTTCCTTATATTCATTCGGTTCCGGGTTATATTTGGCAAATACAGTGATCCCGTCCTCCACCAGCGCAGCACACACGTCATCCTGCGTCGACAGCGGATTGCTGCCGCAAATCGTCACATCAGCTCCACCGGCCTGCACTACTTTAGCAAGATAAGCTGTCTTCGCCTCCAAGTGAAGCGATATTGCTACCTTCAAGCCTTTGAACGGCTGCTCCTTCTCGAACTGCTCGCGAATACGGTTTAGCACCGGCATGTGGGCGTTCACCCAATCGATTTTCAAATGGCCTTCCGGCGCCAGGGCGATGTCACGGATCACGCTTTTATCAATGGTACTTTTCATGGGTATTGCTCCTCCTTGATAACCTCAATTAGATAATGTACTACATATAACATATATAATGCTTTCCGTCCATGTTCATCGGAAGCTCCAGCAGCTCCTTCAGCCAACCTTCACCGTACTTATTCAAATAAGCGGAGATATTATAAACGCGTTCCTGCGCCTTCCCGCCGGGCACTATCGAAAGACCGATTCTTTGAAACTGCCTCAGCCCTGCCTCGTTCTGTGAACGCAGTCCATCCTCCGCTTTGTGCTGTAAAAATTCGATCTGCTCGATAATTTTGCCCAGATTGGTATCGCCTAATTTCTTAAGGCCCGGATTAATTTCGGAAATAGCCGCAATCAAGGGCTCGTAGCCTATTCGGAACTGTTCCTTCACTTCACTAAACCTTGCCTCAAGCTGTAAACGGTCCTGAGCCCGCAGCCATTCCTGCTGTTTGTCCTCAAGACGCTGCAGCACATCCTCGAACGTCAGCCCGTATTTTTGCATGTTTTTGTGTACCGTACCCTCGACTAGCGTGAAACCGAGGCGGGGAACCAGCAGCGGCATTCGCATCCCGAGTCGGTGGAACGCCTCTCGTGTCAAACCCCAATAGGCAATCTCCGCAGGACCGAGCACCGCAGCCAGCACAGGCAGTATAAACTCCTGCATCAGCGGCCTGGTCATGACGTTATTGCTGAGCCTCTCCGGAGCGGTATCCGCCCAGTCGAGCAGCCGTTCCCGGGAAAATCTGCGCTCGCCCTTACGGTCTGTAAAGCCTCCATTATCATCCGCATACAACAGGGTCCGTTCGCCTTCTTCGTCGTAAACGAATAGATTCGCTGCTTTCGTATGCAGCTCGGCTTGGGGCTCATAGCCTGCTGCGAGCAATTGTTCACGCCCCATCAAAAAGGCATCACTCAGCTCACTGCTTCGTTCCACCATTGTCCGGAACATCGTACCCTCCAGCTTCCGCAGGGCCGGGTCGTCGGAGTCGAGGAGCACGAGGCCGTACGAACCGAACAGCTTAGCCATCAACCTGGCGAAACCATCGACCAGGGTGGCCGACTCCTCCGCTGCAGCTCTTAACGATTGCACAAGGCCATCCTTGAACTCTGTCGGCATGAGCGACTGCTCGAGCTGCTGCAGCGCTTCTTCCCATTGCTCCCGGTTCAGCTTCGTCTGGCTTACAGACGTACGCAAGCCTGTAGGATGGTCGACCTTGATTTTATCCACTTGAAGGTTTGAAGTCAGGTAATTCACATGGTTAACTTCATCGAAATCATGATCTTCGCCGGCAATCCAAAAAACGGGGACCACCGGGCGGTTCAGCTTCTCCGAGAATTCCCTTGCCGTTCTAATCAAAGTAATCGCCTTATAAATAACAAGCAGTGGTCCGGTGAAAAGAGACGCCTGCTGACCGCCAACCACGCACAGCGTCTGGGGGTCCCTCAGCCGCTCGATCGCATCCATCGCTTCACAAGCGTTACCCGCCCGCTCATTGAATCGGCGCAAAACGTCCGCCACACGCTGACGGTCCGCACCACGAACGCGCTCATGGTCAAGCCAGGATGCCCGGGCCCGCCAGCTTTCCATTTCCCATGGATTATAATCATAAAGCTCGCCCGTCTTCTCAAAACGGCTCCCGTAATCGTCCGTCAAAGGCTGGCCGGATTCCCATTGTATTGCTTCCAAACGCACTTTGCCCGCCACCTTTCCCAAACTTGTTCTCACTTATACTTATGTAAAGAAAGCTGCTTTCGCTTTGTAATCGCAAGTAGCATCTATATTGTACACATGATCAGGAAAATCGTCAAAATGCCTGCACCTGGAAACAGCAAGAACCGTTCGCCAAAATCCGGCGAACGGTTATCTTCTTTAATACAAAGGGTAAATCAGGTCATGTTTAATCGTTGTCGCCCCGTAATGCCGACTTTCTGTCCGAATTCATAACAATATCTATGGCATTGGACAACTCCCGGTACACATCAGTCTCCACCTGCATCCGCAGCTGGGTTTTGACAAATACCTCCCCCTTGACTGTCGAAACATATTTAGCCGGGAGTTTATTCAGGGCAATGGCGATAATGTCACTTTGCTCCTCGATCGTAAGCTTGGCCAAATACTCTTGGTTATGCATCAAGTCTTTCAGACAGCTTTTCACTACATCTTCCATTAGGTTATGTACATTCATGGGGTACGCTCCTCAAGAGTTTATCATATATTTGCCGATACCGATAAACAGCAGCAGCACATAGCAGGCTCCCAGCAGCAAAAAGCCAAGTCGCCCAAGCGTGCGGACGATTTTGACAACGTCAATACGTCCTTTGATCCGGTTCTGCAGATTACCGAGCAAACCGGCCGCGATCAAAAAGAGCAGTACGATCGTCCAAAGCAGCATCCCAGACCCGAACAGATTACGGCTCATGTAAGCTACGGAGCCGATCAGAAACAACGTGGTAATATCCATGCTGAGGTGAGTCGCTTTGCGCTTATCACGGCCATAACTGTAATACCCGATAAGCCAAATAATCATAAAAGCCACGAAAGGGACAAAGGCAATCACCTTGTAAAGCTGATGGAGCCACTCTAATACCACATTCAAGCGATCATCACCAACCCTCAATAAAGTTCAATGTCTAACTAGCGATAAACGTCCTTCCAAAGCTTTCATAAGCTGGTAAACGGCTTGATGTGCTGGCATGAAAAGACCGACCGACTCGGCTTTCTTCAGCAGGCCTCCGTTAATCGCGTCGATCTCCGTAGGGCGTCCGGCAAGTACATCCTGCAGCATGGAAGAACGATTGGCCGAAGTCCGACGGCATACTTCGAGCAATTGTTCCCACAGGTCCGGGTCCAGCTCGATACGAAGCGCCGCTGCCAAAGCGGTTCCTTCATCGAATAAAGCGCGCATCAGCTGCTGCGCCTGCGGCAGCCCCGGCAGTTCTCCGTTGGTCACTTGCAATATCGCTGTTAGCGGGTTGATGACGGCATTAATGAGAAGCTTATGCCAAACGCGGCTAGTGATGTTTTTCGACAGAAATGCCTGAAATCCTGCAACTTCCAGCAGCTCTACCCATTTTTTTTGCGCCGCCGCAGCCACCTCATCATCAGTTGAACCCGCCCCGCCAATCCAAGTGACGCCTCGCCCGGTATGTGCCGCTTCCGTTTCCGAACGTCTTAAAGCGCCTTCCGTAGTTACGGCCAGTACTATCCGTTCCTCTGGTATAATTGATGAAATCGCTTCCACATGTCCAATTCCGTTCTGCAAACAAACAACCCAGGAATGGGGGCCCATCCTTCTCCGAACCGCTTCGGCTAAGTCTTTCGTAAATGCGGATTGCTTCACAGCCAGCACAATCCAATGCGTGGTATTCTCTCGTTCCGCTAGACTGTCGTCTTGGATTAGCCTCTCTTCATTCATCAAAACAACCTTAGGATAAACCGTGCTGGTTCTCGCAGCTTTTTCCTTCCTGTCCAACCAGGAGCCAGCTTCAGTTAAAGAAACTCCCGCAGACATCAGCAGCTGCTTCTGGGAAGGACGGCGAACTACCAATTCCATATCGGGGACCGCCTCAGCAAGCTTAACGGTAAACAGCATACCCAGCGCACCAGCCCCGATGACTGTGATCCGGTTCACATCCCCACATCCTTTTATCTAAACGAACTATATTCACTCTATCATAACAAAAAAGCAGGCCATATAACAAAAACCCCAAACGGCTGCAAGACGCAGGCGTTCAGGGTTTCCTATGTATGAGTAGTCTTGTATATTTTCTTGGCATTCAACTTATTCAATCCGTTCGAGATTTCCGTTCTCATCCATCTTAAAACGTGCTTTGTTCTCCTCTTCTTCCTCAGCCAAAAATGCCAACTTCCTCGCCCGGTCCATGATTTGAATCAAAGCTTTATAATCGTCATTTACCACGCGGTAGTCTGTGGAAACATCGCTCACCTGCCTGCTCAGCTCGTCATTGATTGAACGCAGCCGCTCCAGCTCATCCTGTTTCTCATTCACTTCTTTTTCCAATTGCCGTACATGACGAACCATCTCTTGGTAGCTGCCTTTCCACTGCCGCAAAAATCGGATCACTGCATCAATGGACAGCTCCTCAACAATGCCGTCACTGCGAACTGAGCCTCCTTCCGCAAGCGGGCCTGCCATTCCGTTAGCTGCAACGGTGGCAAAAGCAGCCGAATGCTTTCTTTGCTGGTTGCGCTTTTGGCGCTGGGCCTTGGCAATTTGTATTGCCGCTTCATATTTTTTCCTCACAAAGCTATTCCAACGGAAGCCGCAAGCTGCCGCGGTCCTACCGATCTTTTCCCCAACTTCCTCGAATGCGGAGAGCTGAGTACTGCCCTCCCGGATATGCCTTAACGTCACCTCCGCCAATATTAAATCGTCTTCCTCGCTCCATGCATCTTGTCTGATTGCCGTCATGAAAGCAGTCCTCCTAACCCCTATAGGTTCATCCACATTTATGATAGGTGGTACATGATATATTGCGTTACTTTATCTCTATGCCCATGGTAGAGTTCATAGAATACATTTCTAGTAATTTGTATTGCCATTTTTGAAGGTAGTCATACATCATTTCATGGAGAATGGGAATGATCTTTATATGTGAGGCATAAAAATGACTCAATTTCGTCACGGATTGGACGTTTACACGAGAAACAGCTTTCGCTATAATGTTGAGTAGTAACGTGAAAAAAGCAACGTATGTGATGGAAGAGAGGGGGATGCAGAATGGATCGCATGTTTCGTGTTCTCGGCTTTTGGACGCTTGTAATCGGGTTAGCGGCGCTTGCTGGGCATATGATTCCGTTCGCTATGATCTTTTTCGCCCAAACGGCGATTTTTGTTCTGTTAGGATACATGAAATTGTCCGAGCGTGCCTACATATTGATTTTTTGGGGGTACATGATTATTTCGTTTACAGGATTTACGTACTGGTCTTTCTTCAAAATGTCTGTATAATCTTGAAGCGATGCAGCTCGGGACTCCCTCGTAAACGACAAAAAGGTGAACCGCTTATGACAGCGGCTCACCTTTTTTTTGGACCAGCACCTTAAACAGCTCGCTCATTTGATCGCTTAACAGCAGTTGGCGAATGGCTCGGTTCCGCTTGGCCGCCGGAGAGAAAGGATCTAAGGCATCATGCTGCTGAAGTCCGGTCAACAGCCCATTCTCCACTAAAAACTGCTTTTGGGTCATAAACCGGTATTGGCCAAGCCCGCTCTCGCGCCCTACATCGATTAGAGCGCTGAAATTGACATGAGAGGTCATATCCTGCTCACCTGGGTACAAGAGCGGCATATCATAGGCTTGATGTTTCCGATAACATAGAAGTGTCCCGTTCATTCGATGCGGTGCATAAAGCTCCTCTCGCGCATCTCCATAATCTATCGTAATGATCTCGGCTCTCTGTCCCAAGCCTTCAGCTGCTTTCTTTAACCAACCTACAGCCGCAAGTCCTACCTCGAACCTCTGCCCTTCCCGTTGCGGCATCCGTTCTTTAGTTACAAATTCCCTCAGCGTCCTGTCTGTCAAAGGCATTTCCCGCTCCGTCAGCGTTTGAGCCGCATCATCCCATGTCACGAAGCTTTCCAGCCAACCGTCTTCTCGATAAGCTATGCGGTGTACTGGCAGCGCATCCGCCAGTTCATTGGAAAATACGACGCTATCATTCCAAGGACCTTCCTTTACCCATTCGTCCTCCTTCAACCAGCGAACCCGCCCTGCATGATCCGCAAGCGTTTCAGCCTGAAGCTTCCGGTGATAGGGACTTGCCTCAATGCTGACGTACTGCAGTCGATCATAGAGATCCGGAGAGGATAGCTTCAGTGCATTCAGCACATGCAGCGCCAGTATTCCGCTTCCCCCGCCCCACTCGGTCAACCAGAACGGACTTTGCGTATCAGGTGCTATACTCCGGACATGTTCAGCAAGTATTTCCCCCAAAAGTGAGCCGATGGAAGCGCTGGTATAGAAGTCGCCGTCCCTTCCAATCTTCGTTTTCTCTTTCATATAATAGCCGTAATCGGGATGATATAAGCACAAGTCCATATATTCGCAAAAGGAAATCGCCCGGTCCCCTCGCTCTTCTATACGTTCTCTGATGATCCTTAGAAGCTTTTCACTCCCTGATTGTTCCCTATTCATGTCTTCACCGCCTAACACCATTTTACTACAGACAAAGCAGCTTTCGGCAACTATAATGAATGAAGACAACGATTGGAAAGAGCACAACCTTGTTTAACACTCGAAAAATGATTCCCTTGCTGCTTCTATGATGCTTGGTCTTTTTAAGGATAGCACGATCCGGTATGATGGCATCGTCTCGATGGCGGAACCGATTCGCATGGAAGCAACGTTCACAATAACGCCTAAGGGTGCTGCCTCCCCAATCGAGCTGCCCATCCTTCTTAAAGATAACAAAATGTATTTGCACTTGCCAGCGGTAAACCAAACGGATGAATATATGATGCTGCCGCTCGAGATTATGCCGGGCACATTGAATCAGACCGCCGGTCTTGCTTCAGGTATCAACGTCAAGCTACTGGAAGGCATCGACCCGGAATGGTTGGAGCCCGGCTCCAAGGACGTAGCCTTATCTACCGGCGAACCGGCCAAACGGATTTCGCTGGCAGTGAACGAGAATAACCGGTCTGAGGTCTCCACGCATTTCTCAGCTTTTCTGCCTGGCCTATTGAACGACCTGATGACCGGCGGGCTAATCTCCGCGGATCAGACGGAAAGCATCAAAGCATTGACACAGCGCTGGAGAATGACCGCCCCCGCTTCCATCAGTACGCTGATTGACGAACAAGGCTTTAACAGGGAGCAATCCGGCAGGCTGAGCTTTACAGATAAGGACACCAGGCAAAGCTGTGAATGTAATCGAGTGGACTCAAAAAATAGACGATGTAAATCAAAAGTTGAATTTTACTAAAGAAGCACCAAAACAGGTAAAGAACCTTCTAGACATCCTGCGCTTACTCCCTGCAGCGCCCAAATCTTCATAGCTTCAATCTGCTTTTCGCCGATTTCCGGCGGAAAGCCATTTTTTTGTCATCATTTTCCCATTCCTATGATAATCTTTAGTTGAGAGGATGGGGGGAACATCGCAGGTGAAATTGCCGATGAAAGAGTTAAGACGAGCCGTCATAGGATTGCTTTTAACAAGCTGGTGTATTCTCGGCTTGGGGCTCCCAACCATGAAAGCGGAAACGCTGCAACACAACAAGGAACTGATGCAAAAAGGATTGACCATTTATGAGATCGACCAGGAGCTTTTGCGCATCATGGAGCAGGAGGCGCAGCTGCAATCCCAGCTTGTGACGGCCGAAGAGCAGCTTCATACAGCCAATCGTTCAACTGCGGAGGCGAGGACCCACGCAGCCCAAGTTATCCGAGCTTACTATATGGGAGACCGAGACTCCCTCTGGAACTTGCTGTTCTCCATCCGCAGCTTCTCAGAAGCGCTTGCTTCATTAGATTATCTGCAGATGATTCTAAGAAATGATCAGCAGGCACTCAAACGTCACACGGACGCATGGAGACAGTTGAACCAAGTGAAAGCTGGACTTATCGAAGCACAAACGGGATTACAGCAAACCAAATCGCTTTATCTGGCACAGCGGGCGCGTCTTGTCTCATTACAACAGGAAGTGGACGATACGTTAGCGGAAAATAAAGAAACGGCAGTCCAGCTACAACAGCAAATGCTGGAACTGAACCGCTTATGGCATGACAAGGGAGTGCCCATGCTCAGAATCTATTTCCAGGCATTAGGTGAAGCGTTGAAGCAGCTGCCCGAGATAGTGACGGCCGGTTCAGGCTCAGGCGGGAATTTGATCATGAACGGATTTAATTATACTTTTCAAGTAACCGACCAAGAACTTAACGATTTTTTAAGGCAAAAAAATGAGATTTTCACAGATATGACCTTCAGGTTCAGCCCTGACAAGATGACAGCTTCCGGAGAGCGTGACGGGATTTCCCTACTCATGGTCGGCAGCTATGAGATGACTTCCCAAGGCGAGGACCAAAGCATGGCCTATCTGCGCTTTCGGATTACGGAACTGCGATTTAACGGGTTTACGCTGCCTTCCACGACGATCGAAGCATTGGAGAAAGACTTCGATTTGGGCCTTTATCCGCAAAATATCGCCGCTTTTCTGCGGGTTACCGGGGTCACAATCGAGGATGGAAAGCTGAGTGTTATGCTAAAGTTGGCCTTGTGACGCACAAGTTGCGCTGGCCGGCTTTTTTTGCGCATAATGGTTTAGTAAAAGGTTACAATTGTTGAGACAGGTAGAAAGAGAGGAACGGCTCATATGAGGGAATTACAAATCAAATACGGTTTGGCTATGGATATGCCCGAGGACAAGCGAGCTGGATACTATGCCCAAATCGTGAAAGCACTGGCCGGCAAAGCAAGCGTCTTCGATCGGGACAAAGAGCTCCTGATTTTCTCCACTTTACTGGAGCGCGATGAAGCAAAGCCGATCATGCGCCAGTATAACATTCCATACGAGGAGATGGATTTGCTGCTGCTACCTTCCGGCGTGCGAACGCATCCATCCTTCGATGATTACGGTTTTATCACTCGGTTGGAGAACCCCTATCTGTATGCGGATATGACCGTCGTATGTAAGCTGAAGAAACCGGAAGAGCCATCCGGCCGGCCGTATGAGCCCGAGCAAGCGGAAGCTCAGCTGGAGGAACATCTGCTGGCGGATTGGAGCTCTGCCGATGAAAGCGGCTCAGTGTACACCCTGGAGAAGCAGCACGCCGAGCTTGCCGAAGGCATTGCCCGCGCCTACGGCTGCAAAATCGAATGGACATATGGGCCTTAGAGCGGCGGCCGCTATGCGCTCCTTCAGCCTCAGAAAAAGCGGCTGATAACGATATAGGATATCGCTAATCAGCCGCTTGATATTGTAGTAACGATCTATATTTCCTACCCCATCGTCACATTAAGCCCCAACGTTTTCTTTTCCTTCCGCTCAAGGTCCACTACTTTATAGCAAATCTGCCGCAAGCTGCGCCAGATGGGAGCGTTCGCCTCGCTCCAGCATGATGTGCCCGCTGATGTTTTGCTCCTTAAAGCGTTCCACCACATAAGTCAGACCGTTGCTGGATGCATCGAGGTAAGGATGATCGATTTGCTCCGGATCCCCAAGAAGAACGATTTTGCTGCCTTCGCCGACGCGGGACACGATCGTTTTGACCTCATGCTTGGATAAATTCTGTGCCTCATCGATAATAATAAATTGTCCCGGTATGGAACGTCCGCGGATATAAGTCAGCGCTTCAACCTGTATACTGCCGATCCCGGCCAATATTTTCTCGATATCTCCCGGTTTTTTCGTATCGAATAAATATTCCAAGTTATCGTAAATCGGCTGCATCCAAGGGCGCAGCTTCTCCTCTTTCTCTCCAGGCAAATAACCGATGTCTTTACCCATAGGAACAACGGGGCGGGCGATCAGAAGTTTCTTGTATTTCCGTTCGTCTTCCACCTTCATTAAGCCAGCTGCAAGCGTCAGAAGCGTCTTGCCTGTACCCGCCTTACCGGTCAGGGTAACCAAAGGAATCTCATCGTTGAGAAGCAGCTCCAGCGCCATCCGCTGTTGGGCGTTTCGCGCCGCGATGCCCCAAATCGGGTCGTTGCTCAAAAAGAGCGGCTCCAGCTTCTTGCCGTCAGCGTCCACCTTCAGCAGCGCCGATTTGCTGGTCCCCATTTCGTCCTTAAGAATAATAAATTCGTGAGGATGCACCGGATATGTCAGGCCCAAGGAGCTTGCGCTAAGGTTACGGTACGTATAAAATTCGTCAATAACAGAAGGATGCACAAGAATGGTCAGATGACCGGTATAAATTTCATCCGCCACACTTACGATCCGGTCCGTTAAATAGTCCTGCGCTGTAATCCCGAGAACATCCGCCTTTATCCGTACGAGTACGTCCTTACTAACCAAGATAACCGGCTTCGGATCAGGCTTCTCATTTTCCTCCAGATGATAATTAAGTGCAACCGCTAAAATCCGGTTATCGTTCGTTACATCTGCAAACACCTCTTGAAGCCTTGCAAAGCTTCTGTGATTGAGTTCCACTTTCAAACTTCCGCCGTTTTCGAGATCAATGCCCTCAAAAAGCCTTCCGCTGCTTCGGAGTCCATCCAACATCCGGGAAATCTGGCGGGCGTTACGCCCGAGCTCATCCGCGTTGCGCTTTTTGGAATCAATTTCCTCAAGCACCACTGCCGGTATAATCACTTCGTTATCCTCAAAAGCATATATGGCATTTGGATCCTGCAACAGCACGTTGGTATCCAGCACATAAACTTTTTTCATCTTGGTCCCTCCCAGATTTGGTGTTTGGCAAAAGCTAAATACATAGGAACTAGCCAGTTAGGACAAACTAACCAAAATAGATGATGAAAAGAAAGGAACGAGGATTAATGATGAAATTTGTCGGGATCATAATGTTGTTGTCCGCTGTGCTAACAGGTTGTACCCAATCACCAAAGAATGGAGCTGCTCCTTCCCAGACTGTTGAACAGAACCGTCAAGTAAAAGTGAACCAAACAGCTCCTCAAAAGAAAGAGATTACAGATCCCGGAGCCGTTGCCCAAAGGCTGGAGCAACTAGCAGTCAGTGTGCCGAACGTGGAGAGCGCCAATTGCGTCGTGTTCGGCAATACGGCTGTCGTGGGAGTCAATGTTCCGCAAGGCATGGATCGAGCAAAAGTCGGTACGATCAAGCTGTCTGTGGCAGAAGCGCTAAAACATGATCCTTATGGTGTAGATGCAATCGTAACTGCGGATATGGATCTTGCCGAGCGCTTGCGGCTCGTCAGAGATCATATACAGAACGGCAGAGCGATCAACGGGTTCGCGGAGGAAATGGCAGCCATAATCGGAAGAATTGTTCCACAACTGCCGCGGGATGTAGTGCCGCCGCAAACAAACCCAGGCCGTTAATCTGTAGAAAAAAAGCCTAGAATGCGAAACGATTCTAGGCTTTTTTCATGGCGTCAAACACCTGCGTGTCCAGCTTCTCAGCGGCACGCTTGTCGTATGTTTTTTCATATTCAGGGGCAACGGAAATGCGCGCTCCGTAGAACATCGCATCCCGCACCGCGGAAATATCGATGTCATAACAGGCCAGCTTAAACGGAACTCCGTCTAACGCTTCGGTAACAAGACGAACTGTACCGTAAATGGCATGTACCGAGCCGGCGCCGATGAAGGTCAAATTCACTTGCGGCTGCTTCCCTATGTTGGTCCCGATGCGGGAACGCTGGTCCACAGCGAAACGAATCGTTTTCTGATCCTTGGCATAGAGCCAGGAAATCGCATTCATGCCCGGCGCACCGGTTTCATGATCAACCGTGCTTAACAAAGCAAACGATTCCTTTTGCAATGTGTCGAATAGCTGTTCCGAAAGAGCTGTGATCGTTTCGGCCATGGATTCCCCTCCTACAGGTATTGTAGCTGTTTCTAAATTCATTATATCATAGGTGCATAGTGACAGCTACAAACAGTTGTCATGACACTCCCTTCGAATATTAATATTTTATTGTATCTCCAAGCCTCATGGTTTATGTCATTCATTGTATTTTGGGTTCGAATTAATGTCCTCCAGCAGTTGTTCCGCAGACTCTCGGTCAAACTCCTGAGTTCGATGCTCCTCCGCCGTCTCATATTGAATCCGGTATACGCTATTATCCGAGGTATAACTAAATCGGGTGAGATGATGGTCTTCCCGTAATATCACTTCAAAAAAGTCTCTCGTCTCGGCGGCTGCGTGATCTTCCGGACGAGCTTCGGCGACGATGCTGATTTGCAGCCAATTGAACAGCGCATCCTGTAATTTCAAAACGCTTTCAGTCCTCTCTCAGCAAAATTACATGGCGGCCTTCAGCCAGCCACTTCCGCATAGTCTGCAACCATGGCCCCGTATCCTTATCATTGACCGTGTCTAATAGTAAGGAAGAAGCCTCTTGCGGTGTCATCAAACGGTTGAAATACGCTTCAGCACAATGGGATAAAGGGTATTCTTCCGCTTGAATGGACTCCGTGTCTTGTTGTTCACCGGCGACTAGACGGATAGCCAGTCCATGTCCCAAATCAAACGGAAGCATGTCCGTTCCGCATGCGTCCAGCGCTTCGTCCGCGAGCAGGAGCTCCGCCTTGAAGCTTAGAAGCAGCCGAGGATGAACCGGGCGAAGCGCCTCGACAAATCGAATGCGGGCTTCTTCCGGCTCCAAAAGAATCTTATCCTCGCCGAGCAGGGCATATTGCCCATCCCACAGGATCGGTATCAGCCAAAATTTAGCCATTGGGTATTCACTCCCATCCGAGCGCGTTGCTTAGAATGCTCTACTCCTTTTTTTCGTTTCGCTCTTGAACGAAGTAACGGATTCTGACCATGAACATCAATGCCACGGCGAGAGATAAGCTCGGCACAATCGGCAGACCCGCTAATTGAAAGAAAAGCAGCATGCCGGAGCCTAACGCGAGCATCAAGTAGATGATGGCGTCTTTTAGGATCGGTAGCTTCCGTACCCGAAACACTTTATTATACACGTAAGTGATAAGAACAAAAATCAAAATCCAAGTGATGTAAGGATGCGCGCGAAACCATTCGGTCATAATGACACCTCCCTTTGTGGAACTATCTTTCATTATGGAAAAGAAAGCTCTGATCTCTCAGAGCCCTCTTTGTGAAGCATATGATCATTCATTACACGCCAGCTTCCGCCATTTTGCGGTGCTTTTCAGCGCGCTCACGTTCGTTTTTGTTCAAAATTTTCTTCCGCAAGCGGATGGATTTCGGTGTAATTTCACAGTATTCATCGTCGTTCAAATATTCGAGCGCCTGCTCAAGGGAGTAGAGCCGCGGCGTCTTCATCTTCACGGTGTCATCCTTCGTAGCAGAGCGTACGTTGGTCAACTGCTTCTCTTTGCAAATGTTAACGATGATGTCATTGTCGCGGGTATGCTCTCCAACGATCATTCCTTCGTAAACTTCGGTTCCCGGTTCAAGGAATAACGTACCACGGTCTTCTACCGACATCATGCCGTAGAACGTCGTAACACCCGTCTCACTGGAAACCAATACGCCTTCGTGACGACCACCAACTCCGCTGCCCGCATAAGGACCATAGCTGTCGAACGCATGGTTCATAACTCCGTAACCGCGAGTCAACGTCAAGAAATAAGTCCGGTAGCCAATCAGACCACGCGCAGGAATAAGGAATTCGAGACGTACATTCCCCGACCCGTTGTTGATCATATTGACCATTTCCGCTTTGCGGGTGCCCAAACTCTCCATGACCGAGCCCATGCTCTCTTCCGGAACGTCGATAATGAGGCGCTCGATCGGCTCCATTCTTTGTCCGTCTATATCCTTAATAATAACCTCCGGTTTGGATACTTGTAGCTCAAAGCCTTCACGGCGCATATTTTCAATCAAAATTCCAAGATGCAGTTCACCGCGTCCGGCTACGACGAAAGCATCAGGGCTGTCCGTCTCATCCACGCGAAGACTTACATCCGTTTCCAATTCTTTAAACAGACGCTCCCGCAGCTTTCTGGACGTTATCCATTTGCCTTCCCGTCCAGCAAACGGGCTGTTGTTCACGAGGAACGTCATTTGCAGCGTAGGCTCATCAATCTTGAGCACCGGCAGCGCTTCAGGATTAGCCGGATCTGCCAACGTTTCTCCGATATTGATATCTTTAATACCGGCGATAGCAACGATATCGCCCGCCCCCGCTTCTTCAATCTCCAAACGCTTCAAGCCTTGGAATCCGAACAGCTTCTCAACGCGAGCTTGCTTGATCTGCCCTTCACGGTTGATAACAGCGATCGGTTGGCCTTGGCGCACGGTACCGCGATTCACACGACCGACGGCAATCCGGCCTAAATATTCGTTATAATCCATCAATGTAACGAGGAACTGCAGCGGCTGGTCCACAGCTTCCGTCGGATGTGGAATATGCTGGACAATGGTCTCATAGAGCGCCTGCATGTTCTCGTCCTGACGTTCCGGGTCGATGCTGGAGGTTCCCATCAACGCAGAAGCGTATGCGACAGGGAAGTCCAATTGGTCGTCATCGGCGCCAAGCTCGATAAACAAATCAAGCACCTCGTCCACTACTTCGGCAGGACGGGCATTCGGACGGTCGATCTTGTTCACGACGACAATCGGAGTCAAATGCTGCTCGAGTGCTTTGCGCAAAACGAATTTCGTTTGCGGCATGGTACCTTCGAAGGCATCTACAACAAGCAGAACGCCGTCAACCATTTTCATAATTCGCTCTACTTCACCGCCGAAGTCGGCATGGCCTGGCGTATCCACGATATTAATCAAATAGTCTTTGTAATTAATGGCCGTGTTTTTCGCCAATATCGTAATGCCCCGCTCACGCTCCAAATCATTGGAGTCCATGGCACGTTCCTGAACTGCTTCGTTATCGCGGTACGTTCCGGATTGTTGAAGCAGCTTATCTACCAGCGTCGTTTTGCCATGATCAACGTGAGCAATGATGGCAATATTTCTTATCTTGTCTCTTGAATGCATAAGTCACAAAACCCTCTCTTCAGATGTGGCTTGATATCCGCGAGCGGGCACGTATGAAGCCTGCGCGGAAGCCCGTTCATAAAAGAAGCGTCGGACGTAAGCGCCGACGCTACAATTCACTCTTCATTATACGCGAAATGGAACTAAAACGCAAGGACTTGAATGAGCTTCACTAATCAGTAAGATCGTTAATTTCAGGAAGACCTTGGCGTTAACACAAATTTTTTCAAAAGTCCGGATCCGATAACAATGAGCGTCGTAATGACAGGCAAAACATAATGGGATATATTCCCGAGCAGCCAACTGGATACCTGATGGTCCGCCATAAACATTTCACCCGCGGTATAACCCAGGATCCCCGCTCCCACAAAAACAAGCACAGGGAATTTTTTAAGCAAATTCACCACAAGCGTACTACCCCAGACAATAATGGGAACGCTCATTGCGATACCGAGAATAATAATACCGATTTCGCCTTCCGCCTTAGCCGCAATAGCTAGTACATTATCAAGACTCATGACGAAATCCGCTACAATAATGGTCCAAATTGCCTTGCCCAGTGTCGAGGCTTCTTTAACGTTGGAGTGGTCTTCCTCGTCCATCATCAGCTTGATCGCGATCCACAGCAGCAGAACCGAGCCTGCGGTTTGGATGTAAGGTACCTGAAGAACGTATACTGCAGCGAGGGTCAATATGATGCGTATGCCTATCGCTCCGAAGGTACCCCACCAAATGGCTTTTTTTCGTTCTTCCAGCGGAAGCTTTTTACTGGCAAGCGCAATGACCACCGCATTATCCCCACTGAGCACGATGTTAATCAGCATAATTTGCAGAAAAAGCACGATCCATTCAATCAAGATGACACGACCTCCAGTTTATTAGAAAAAGGAAGAGAATTTGTCTTCCTTGATCTCTTTATCGTCAATCCAGATGGTTTGTGTGTTTCGAACAGCTTCCTCGATCTCGTCCTGAAGCCACTCCAACTTGCTTTCAATGCTCTCCACCACTTTGAGATTCGGGTTTGTACTGGGGCTTGGCGGTAGAAACAACGTACAGCAATCCTCATGGGGTAGGATCGAAATCTGGAATGTATCTATGGCTTCAGCCACTTGTATAATTTCCCGCTTCTCCATGCATACCAGAGGGCGGATCATCGGTAAGCTTACCGCTCGTCCGATGGTGTTCATACTGGACAGCGTTTGACTTGCCACCTGCCCGAGACTCTCTCCCGTTACAATCGCTCCGGCCCTATTCTCTTCCGCCAGCTTTTCCGTAATGCGGAGCATCGCGCGGCGAAGCAATGTAATCAGCAGATTCTTATTGTACGCCCCATGGATTTTAGTCTGTACCGATGTGAAGGAGACCATATGGAGCTTCACGGGACCGGCGTAAGCAGACAGCTTTTTTAGCAGATCCATCACTTTTTGCTGCGATTTTTCATTCGTATAGGGATAGCTGTGAAAATGTACGGCCTCCAGTTTAAGGCCTTGTCTTAGCGCTAGGTAACCCGCGACCGGGCTGTCAATTCCGCCGGAGAGCATCAGCATCGCCTTCCCATTGGAACCGAGCGGAAAGCCTCCGGCCCCTCCATCTACCCGGCAGTACAGCAGCGCTTGCTGTTCGCGAAGCTCTACTCTGAGTTCGGCTTCCGGCCGGTGCACGTCCACCTTTAAATCAGGAAATGCCCTTAATACATACCCCCCTACCAAACGGTTCATTTCTTGGGAATCGTAAGGAAAGCTTTTATTTATTCTTCGTACACTTACTTTATATGTTTGCGGGAAGGGTTGTAATGACTCCATAACTTTAAAAGCCGTATCTTGTATACGTTCCAACTCCAAGGAGGTGGTATAAATCGGGCTGAACGACGCCAAGCCTAACACTTTTTGCAAAAATGGCGCCAATTCTTCATAGTCCACACCGTTTAAGTGCAATATGATTCTCCCGAATTCCTTCTGATACGTTATAGTCTCAAAAGAACGTAGCGTACGTTTGACTTGTTCGAATATTGTCTTCTCAAAGCGGTGCCGATTGCGCCCCTTTAATGTCAATTCCCCTAGCCGTAGAATGGCTTGCTGTGGTCTAATCATGAGTTTCTCCTTCCTTTCTGTGAAGCGGCCGGCTTCAGCTCGGCGACCACTTCCTGCAGCGCAGAACAAAACCTCAGCGCGTCCTCATGTGTCTGCTGAAGCGAATAACTGAGTCGTATGCCGCTTACCGCCGCCGCATGGCTAGCCCCCATGGCCAACAGCACCCGGCTCGGCTTCTCCGCTCCGGAAGAGCATGCCGATCGGGCCGAGACGCAGACGCCCCGCTGCTCTAGAGCATGTACAAGCACTTCCGATTTCATGCCGGGATACGAAAAATGAACGATATGCGGGGCCATGTCTTCCGGCTGCTTCGAGCCGCTGAGTACCAGCTCCGGTATAGTAGAAATACAACGAACAAGTTCTTTCCTCAAGCCAGCCGTATGCTCAGCGAAGGCTTGCTGCTCGTCCATCGCCATCCGAACTGCTTTGGCCATTCCCACGATCGCAGGAACATTCTCCGTGCCTGAGCGAAAGCCTTCCTCCTGCCCGCCTCCGTGCAACAGCGGCTCCAGCTCCACACCCCGACGGCAATACAGAAAGCCAATACCTTTAGGACCCCGCAGCTTATGTGCTGCACAAGTCAATAAATCGGCCCCAAGCCGCTCGGGAATGACCGGCAGTTTACCTACGGACTGCACTGCATCGACATGAAAAAGCGTTTTGGGCCTCTCCCGAAGCAATTGGCCGATTTGCTCCATGGGCTGAATCCGTCCCATCTCGTTATTTACATGCATTACGCTAACAAGAATCGTTTCATCCTTCAGTGCCTTTTTTAAATCATTTAGGCGGATTTGCCCCGTTTCATCCACCGGCAGGTAGGTGACCTGATAGCCTTCTGCCTCCAGCCTGCGAAAGGTTTCATACACAGATGCATGCTCGACCATGGAGGTAATCAGATGGTTTCCCCTGTGCCGGTACCGTCCTGCCGCGCCGCGAATGGCCAAATTATTACTCTCCGTCCCGCCTGATGTGAAGCGGATTTCTCCAGGAGCACACTTTAGCATAGCAGCAATGGTTTGCCGTGCTCGGGCTACAAGCTGCTCCGCATCAGCTCCCATGGCATGCAAAGAAGACGGATTGCCATAGAACTTTCTCATCACTTCCGTCATCGTGTCAATCACTTCTTCGTACATCGGCGTTGTCGCCGCATAATCCATATAAAGCAAAAACTGTTCCTCCTTTTAACAAAAGACCAACTGCAGCTTTCCTCCCGGCAACCGATGCGGAAGACTGCAATTGGTCTTATGACCTCATTACACTATGGGCTCGTAATCCTGCTTTAGACGCATCACTTTACTAACATATTGCTGTGTTTCGCCCGGCAGCAAATGGAGCTTGGCCATCAGTTCAGCATCGTTCTTGATGCCTAACCGGTCTACACGCCCCGGTCCTGCGTTATACGCCGCGAGAGCAGTACTGGCATTACCGTTGTACTTTACAAGAAGATTGGATAAGTAGCGTGTGCCGCCTTCTATATTCTGTACAGGGTCGAACGGATTCGTAACACCTAGACCTTGCCCTGTCGCATCCATCAGCTGCATCAACCCTTTGGCACCTGCTCGGGATACCGCATTAGGGTTGAAGGAAGATTCCGCATCAATGACAGCTTTAACCAAACTCGATTCCACACCGAACCGCCGGCTTGCTTCTTGAATGAGCGTTTCATACTCGGTTGGCTTGCTGGCTGAAAGACGCTCCTGAACCAGCGGGTTCATGGACATAAGGCCTGGCATGGACATCAGCGTTGGCTTAAGGGAAGGAGCAGGTGGTATATCCTGCTGATCTTTCATGGCGAGCAGGCCGCCTAGGAGCTCCGAGAAGTCGCTGTTCCCCTCCTCACCGGTGGTTCCGCCTGGAGAGGACAGCAGATCGGATTTGCTCAACATTTGGAGCCGCAGCAATTCTTTTAGGGTTCTGGGATCGATTGATCCAGGATTCAAACTCATAATGGCTTTAAGCTCCTTGGTTTACTATCTCACAATCTCAATATCGTTATTGTACACCTTTTTGAGCTTGTCATCTACTCATATTTTAGGGCATTATGTCGAAAAAAAACAGGCCATTGTTCGGCCTGCTTTTTCTCGATCAGCTCCATTACGTATACAAGGGTACCAAAACAAAATAACCCGCCAAAGAAATCAGTCCGATCGCGATAGACCAAGTCCCTAAGGCTCTCTGCCCGAGCATAAAGGCGAACAATCCGAGCAGCGTCGCTGACGAGCCCAGCAGTACCGGGAACATCATGAGCGATAGCACCGCAAGGATCAGAGCGGTATAGCCGAGCCAACGGTACGAAACAGATGGAGCCACATATGGCTGTCCCGCTTCCGATTTCACGGACGCCTTAGGCCCTTCTAGACGGGAACGAGAAGAGTTTAGAGGATATGCCGCTTCAGCAGCAAACTCCTCGTTTACCTTCAACCTCGACTCTTTACGCAACCGCTCCTGCTTACGCCGCTGCAAAGGAATGTCTTGTCGAGCGGATTCGGGATATTTACCCCCGAGCTTTCTTTTCACGCGATGATCGCTCCCTTCTCACGAAGAAGATCATTTCGATTTTTTCGGCTCGAAGGTGTGACAACAGGTATTAGCAACATTACTGGCCTTATCCTTATGATCCACGAAATCTGCGGCAAATTCCGTATCATAACCAAGGTTCGCGTGTTTGTCTACCTCGATCATGATCGTACTTGCATTGCAATTGTTCCCCTGCACCCAATATTCGCAGTTGGCAACGCTGCATTTTACTTCCGGCATGATTATCACCCCCGTCTAATCTTGCCCGTTATGAAGGGGGGATATTCTTACCGCAACATGGCAAAGCTAAAGCTCGCCGAGCTTGTGGTACACGACTAAGAACATGGCATGAGACCACAGCAGGGGCATAGCGGGCAGCCCCCATCTAGCAACCCACTCATCATACTGGCGCCGATCCTCCAGCGCATCCGGCACTTGCTCCGGGAGCCTTCTTTGCTCATCCGCCTTGGAAGCCGCCCACTGAAGCGTTCGCAAAGCTTCCGGCCGATCCCCCATAGACATCCTCACCCATCCGTACCATGCTGTCAGCAGAAGCCACTCTCCGCCTCCATAATACGCATCAGATGTATACCGGCGGATTCCACCCTGCGTTGTGCGCAGATCCGATTCGATTTTCTCCAGCGTTCGCCTCAAGCTAGCATGTTCTGGATCGAACAAGCCAAAGGGCTGGCTAAGCCACATCAGACTCGCGTCTACTCCGTCATTACCGATCGTATAAGCCGGCGAATCTGTTCCATGACACGGAGTCACATATTTGACAAAATGGCCCTGCTCCGGATGAACCGCATGTTCCAGCAAAAACGTCTTGATCTGATTGCAAACATTCTCCAGATCAGACCTGCCGTCCAGCTCGGCGACGCCTTTTAACCCGCCATAAATGCAAGCAAGCGTCGAAGGATGAATATGCTCTGCATGCTCTTCCCAGCAATCGAAGTTCGGCAGCCTCCAAAACGCCTGGAGATAGGCCGCCGTTGCATCAACGCTGGCGCGAAAGCGATCCGGAATTCGACTCTGACCATCAGCCTTCAGATGCTGGATCAACCCCCATAACCAGGTTCCGTATCCGTCCAGCTGAAAATGTCCCCATTCGGATGTAACGTCATCCCGTCCGTCCAAATGATATCTTGTATGTAAAAATTCATTGAGCCCAATAAGCTCGCCGCGGCTTTGTTTCTCCAGCAAATATTGAATATGTCCCTGCTTTCGTTCAACGATACGGCTGACCCACTCGTAAAATTGTCCTGCACTCGTATGCTCTCCTGCACAATCCATGGCATAGGCGATAAAACTGCCATCCCTAAGCCAGCTGTAGTTATAATGAGCGAACAGAGGACTAGCAACATATCCGCCGCTCGGATGCTGGTTCAGGCGGATCAGGCGGACACTGTCCTCAGCAAGCTGCTTCAAATCCATTGTCTGCGACACGCATCAAACCCTCCTTATACAAAAAGAGATGCCTCTGGCGAAGCACCTCTTCCTTATCATTGTACTCCAAGCGGGCAAAATTATACTTTCTCGCCTTGCATACGCTTTTGAGTAATATAGTCGGTTTCGTAATAAGCCAGCTCGTCCCGGAGCATCTCGAATATTTTCGATAGCTCGATCGTCAAGTCCCGAACTACACGGGTTGGCTTTTTGCGGAATCGGATAGCATCCTGACCGGTATAAGCATACCTGCCATCTTCGGAATAGCATTCATTCTTAGGGTAAAAGAAACTGTTCACGCAGCTATGATACACCTCGTAAAGCACCTTCTCTGCATATTCTACATTGAAATTGGGGCGACGGAGAGCCACGCCAAGCTTTTCGTAAGACACTTCAGAAAACACAAGCAGATGTCTCGTATCGGATAAATAGCCCTTGTAAAATTCATCCATAGCTTCGTCGTTGTCCGTATTCAGCTGCTGCAAAGAATGCTCGTTCAGAAAACTCTCCATTTTTGCGATTGCTTCGCTCAGCTTCGTTCTTGATGTTTCACAAAGATTTTTTACGTTAAACACTGCCATAGCTAAAGTAGACCTCCTCAACTTAGAAACCAACATGGACTTTATTAATGACCTGCACCTTCATCCTACCATAAATCTCTTATAAAAGTAACATGAAAAACGTCTAAAAGTATAATTCGCCGTTTCGGGTGTATGTCTCGTTTGGATAACATTACTGTTATAGCAAATCGGTCATCATGGAAAACATAACAGCAAACATTTAGGAGGCAGCAGTCTATGTGGAAATACGTGATGTCCGTTCTGCTTGTTGTCGCCGGCGTGGCGCTGATCTTCCCCCGTGGAGATGAAATGCCCCGTCCCGAGACAGTGACGTCTGCAGCTGAGCTGCAAATGAAACAAATGATAATGAATCAAGATATCGCAAGAACCGATGAACTCTGCCGCAGTGAGTGCAGCATGCTGCTCCACCGCACCGTACAGGAACTGAAAACGAAGGGAAGCGCCGAAGTCATAAATACCTTGAAAAAGGTTCAGGCCGAGCAGCCGCATATGGAGCTGCTGACTTGGACAAAGGCGCAGCAGCCGCTCACCCAAGGAGTTACAACCGGCGCTTTGCGCGACACGGCTAGGCAAACAGTAGAACCATACCTTATAGAAGCTAAGCGGCAAGTAGATGCAGGCAAAGCCTATCAGTCGAATGCGATTCAGGCGGATGGAAGCACGTATTTTGTTATAGGCATTCCATCGGGAGACGGGTCGACTGCGCTTCTGAGTGCTGTACGTCAGCAAATTTTGCAGCAAGTTGCCGATCATCAGCGTAAAAACCTGCGGATGGTCGCTTACCCAAGTGAAGGACGATATAACATCGAATCCGTGGATGCAGATTCACTCCAAGACGTAAAGGTCGATCATCCTGAGGACAACGAAGGCACGAGTCACTATCATGTAAACCAGGTCGTTGTCAAATTTAAGAATGAACCAACTGAAAATAATCTCGCCCAAATCCGGAAAGACATCGGGGGGGGACAATTCCGCAAGCTGGGCTATACGTATGTCTTCGAATCAGGAAACATGGAAGCCAAACAACTGATGAGCTACTTTAAGAAATGGAACATCGAATATGCCGAGCCGCATTTTCTTTACTTAACGAATCAAACTGCGGGTCCCGAGGCGTCAAACACGGATTCGGTGATCACCCCCAACGATTCACTCTACCGTCGCTATCAATGGAATCTGCCCCAGATAGAAACCGAAGCCGGTTGGAATATTACCAAAGGCTCTCAAGACGTTATCGTAGCTGTTGTAGATACCGGTGTCGATATAAAACATCCAGATCTTAGCAATCAATTGGTCAGCGGCTATAACGTGGTCAATCCTGAATCAGACCCTATGGACGATGTGGGCCACGGCACCCATGTAGCAGGAGTGGTCGGAGCACTCGTCAACAATAACTTGGGTGTCGCAGGAATGAGCTGGTACAATCGAATTATGCCAGTGAAAGTGCTCGACCAATCCGGTGCAGGAAGCACATACGCCGTTGCACAAGGCATCATTTGGGCGACAGACCACGGCGCGAAGGTCATCAACATGAGCCTGGGCAATTACGCGGACGCTGAGTTCCTTCACGATGCAATTCGCTACGCTTTTGACCGGGATGTTATCCTGATTGCAGCGAGCGGAAACGACAATACCGAGCGTCCCGGCTATCCGGCCGCGTACCCGGAAGTGTTTGCTGTAGCCGCGGTGGACTCCCAGAAGTCGAAGGCGTCGTTCTCTAATTATGGCGATTATATCGATGTGGCTGCACCAGGAGTAAGCATCGCCAGCACCTATCCGCAGAACCAATATGCGGCCCTCTCCGGCACCTCCATGGCCAGCCCTCATGTTACTGCGCTGGCTGCATTGATCCGCTCCGCTAACCCTGAATTGAAAAATACTGAGGTTATGCAGTTGATGAGAGACACGGCCATGGATCTTGGAGACGCCGGTAAAGATAAATATTTTGGCTATGGCTTGATTGATGTCGTTGCCGCTCTGAAAGCCGCTCAGCCGAGAGCTGCCGGTCATGAAACAGAAACTCAGTTAAGCGGCTGGCCTCAATGGCTGCGAAGATTGCTCATGAATGAATAAACAAGCATACCCAAAGCAAAGAACCGCCCTTGAGGCGGCTCTTTGCACGTATAAACACTCTATTGCATAATGGCTGAAAGAAAGTTTGCCGTAAGCCGGGTTCTGTGCTTCCGGTGGTCGTATCGGGTGCCACCCTGCCACCGTTGAAGCGACAATCATCTATCTAGGCCAAACATTGCTGCCTGGCTCAAGCGACCAACCCGAACGCGCCTCGGGCAAAGGCTGCCCCTTGCGGGACTGCGTTCCTCTAGGTCTTGCTCCAAATGGGGTTTACCAGGAGCGATGTCACCATAGCTCCTCGTGGTCTCTTACACCACGGTTCCACCCTTACCTGTGCATACGGGTCGCCCCGCTGCCATCGGCGGTCCATTTCTGTGGCACTAGCCTTCAGCTTGCGCTGACTGGACGTTATCCAGCATCCTGCCCTACGGAGCCCGGACTTTCCTCTCGTGGCTTTAGGCCACCAGCGATTGTCTGTCAAACTTTCTTTTGCAAATAGATGCTTGAGTTAGTATACAAGGAATCGCACAAAAAAACAACCACCGTATTTAGCCAATTTTACACGAAACGGAATGGTTCCGTCTGAATTTGTGAAGCTGCGACCGCTGTCGCCCATTTTCTTTCGGAAAGTTTTCGCTGCAAATATTCCGCTACGCCTTGCTTCATAATTTTCTCTACGTTATGACCCGGATCAATAAGGGCAATACCGGCCGCCAAAGCATCGTGAGCGGTATGGTAGTCGATGTCCCCGGTGATGAGCACGTCTGCGCCGGCAAACATTGCATTCTTGACATAACGGCTTCCCGAACCTCCAAGCACAGCCGCTTTTCGGATCACCTGCGCCGGGTCACCGACTACACGCAGCATCGGAACGTCAAAAGCCTGTTTTACTTGCTCACACAGCTCCTGCAGCGTTATGGGCTTGGAAAGCTTACCTGCCCGTCCCAAGCCGAAGGTACGCGTCTTCAGATCGAGCGAATACAAATCATAGGCCACTTCCTCGTAAGGATGAGCCTTAAGCATAGCTTGAACGACCTTACGCTCCACGCTTTGCGAGACAATCGTTTCCACCCGTACCTCTTTGACCTCTTCCAGCTTGCCCGGCCTACCGATGAACGGGTCTGCACCTTCGTCTGGTATGAAAGTACCGATCCCTTCAATGTTGAAGCTGCAATGGCTATACTTGCCTATCCCGCCCGCACCTGCATTGAACATCGCTTCTCTCACTTTATCGGCATAATCTGTCGGAACAAACACAACCAGCTTCTTCAGCTTATCCGTATGTACTTCATCCAGTGGCTCGGTGACGGTTAATCCGATCGCTTCCGCCATCATATCGTTTATTCCGCCCTCTGCCACATCCAAATTCGTATGTGCAATATAAACAGCGATGTCATGCTTGATCAGCTTCTCGTACAGCCGACCTGCAGGGGTGTCCGTCTGAATATGCGGCAGAGGACGATAAATAATCGCGTGATGAGCAATGATCAAATCAACTCCGCCCTGAATCGCTTCGTCAGTCACCTCTTCGGTTACATCAAGCGTCACAAGCACTTTACGGATATCCTTCTGCAGCGTACCGATTTGCAATCCGATTTTATCACCCTCTACAGCATACGATTTCGGAGCTAGCTCCTCCATTAGCCCGATTACCGCTTGTCCTTTGGCATACATTGCTCAAGCACCTCCTTGATTCGGTCCATTTCCCTTCTGAATTCTGCCTCCTTGTTGCGCGATGCTGAAAGTTCGGAATGAGACAGCCGCTCACAAATGCGGTTGAGCTTATCTAGTTCACTAAACCACTTGTCCATCCAAATCTGTGACGCCTCCCGGATCAAGAAAGGTCCCATGTGAAGCATCCGCTCCCGATCCACCACCAAACCACCGGTCAGCGGACGTGGAGCGTATAATTCGACGTTGCTATATGGAGCCAGTTCTGTGGGAACAGCCGTTAAAATTTCATATGTTTTCCCGTCTTCTTCCAGAATATGTTCCCCTGTGAGCACCCATTCATTCTCAAGAAGCCATTGCCTAACATTGGATTCGCCTACATTAGGCTGAAGCACCAGGCGACGAACACCGGCCAGTTTGCTTTTCCCCGCTTCCAGTATCGAAGCGATCAAAGCACCTCCCATACCAGCGATAGTAATGACATCCACCTCTCCAGGTGAAATCACCTGCAGTCCGTCACCGTGCCTTACCTCGATAATCTCGTCCAATCCGGCGGATCGGACCTGTTTCAAAGCCGCCTCAAACGGCCCCGCGTTGACTTCTCCGGCTACACCGCGGACAATAGTTCCCTGTAACGACAGAAAGGATGGCAGCAAAGCATGATCCGATCCAATATCCGCCAGCCGGCTGCCTGCTGGTACCTCTTGCGCGATCATTTCAAGTCGTTTTGATAATCTTACCATTTATACAACCCACTCAGTCCATTTTTTTCTCCAAGCAAACAGCAGCCCCGCCTCCACCAGCAGCTTGCTTAAAAGCAGCCGTTGCACGGCTAGGGAGCCGTATTTCTCAGCATAAAGCATAGCATATAACTCAGGCATATACCAAACGATTAAGCTTAGCAGGAAGAAGACCAGCCCGATCTGCCTGTTCTTCTCATGGATGATCCAAGACATCCAGCAAAATAAAATAGCAAGCGGCAGCCAGCTAAACTGCAGCGTGATCCACGACAATGTCTCCAGCTGATAATGCAGCAGCCATCCGTAGCAGAACACCAAGCTGACCCATCCGCAAAGCTGGAATAACGCCAGTCTTGCCAGCAGCCCGGTCATAATCCAAACCAAACTGCAGAAAGCCACGTATCCAACTACCGGCACCGAAGCCTGAACGCCATACAACCTCAGTAAATAAACACCAATAAACAAAAGAAATAAACAGGCCATTCCGATCAAAATTTGCGCTGACATCGGTTCCTTCTTTAACTTGGAACCTCCCCATCCATAACAGCCCGCCAAAAAGATGATGGAAATTGCTATTTGCATTGGTAATTCAAAAGCGTTAAAATTAAGAGCAGTAAAAGATAAAACGATGATGAACAGCAATACAAGCATCCAGATTTTCCAATTGCTGTTTCTTATTTTGTCCGGTGTGACACCTAACACACCGCCAGGCTCCGGCTCCCCTTGACCATGTTCCAAATCATAAATGTTCAATAAAAAATCACAGTAGTGCTCTGGCAGTAGCTTACTATGGCGCCATTGCTCGATCTCACGAATAATAACTTTCTTTTTATCATCCATAGGCTTTTGTCTCCCCTGAGCCCAGCATTTTTTACATAATTGAATATCGGCTGCGGGAATGCAAAAAATTAGACCTTGCCGCGCATCGGTGCGCAGAAAGGTCTAGGCATAACCTATTATTCAAGAAAATCCTTTAACCGTTTACTTCGGCTGGGATGACGAAGCTTACGTAGTGCTTTGGCTTCAATCTGACGAATCCGCTCACGGGTAACTCCGAATACTTTGCCGACTTCCTCCAATGTACGCGTACGGCCATCGTCCAGTCCGAAACGAAGGCGAAGTACATTCTCTTCACGCTCCGTCAAGGTGTCGAGCACATCCTCGAGCTGTTCCTTAAGCAGCTCATAAGCAGCAGCGTCCGCAGGTGCAAGCGCTTCTTGGTCCTCTATAAAATCACCCAAATGCGAGTCGTCCTCTTCACCAATCGGGGTTTCAAGAGACACCGGTTCCTGAGCGATCTTCATAATCTCCCGCACCTTGTCGGTGCTTAGATCCATCTCTTTAGCGATCTCCTCCGGTGTCGGTTCACGACCAAGCTCCTGCAGCAGCTGACGGGATACCCGAATCAGCTTATTGATCGTTTCAACCATATGTACCGGAATCCGGATAGTCCGGGCTTGGTCAGCAATCGCGCGAGTAATCGCCTGACGAATCCACCAAGTGGCGTAGGTACTGAATTTGTAGCCCTTAGTATGATCGAACTTCTCTACCGCTTTAATCAGGCCCATGTTGCCTTCTTGAATCAAATCCAGAAACAGCATCCCTCGACCAACATAGCGCTTCGCGATGCTGACTACAAGCCGAAGATTCGCTTCCGCCAAGCGGCGCTTGGCTTCTTCGTCTCCAAGCTCGATACGCTTCGCTAAATCAACCTCATCCTCGGCGGAAAGCAGCGGAACCCTGCCGATTTCCTTCAAATACATCCGAACCGGATCGTTGATCTTGATGCCGGGAGGCAGCGACAAATCGTCATCAAAATGAAACTCATCGTGCTCATGCTCCATCGGACTCATTCCGTTGTCTTCATCCGCTTCATTGCCGACATCGATGCCCATCTCTTGAAGCTGCTCGAAAAACTCGTCAATCTGCTCCGGATCCTGGTCAAATGGAGCAAGTTTTTCCATAATTTCTTTGTACGTGATTGCGGAACGCTTCTTGCCATGTTCAATCAGCTGTTCCTTTACTTGTTCCAACGTCAGCTCTGTCTCTATTTCCGTACGTTGATCGTTCGCCATAATACAACTCCCTCCTCCCTAGAATTTCACCCCGTCAGCCGCTTGGTCGGCTCTAGGATGATTTCAACTGCTTTTCTAGGGAAATAATCTCACTGCCCAGCTGCAGTGCTCTAGGGATATCCCCTGAACGTTCTGCTTGTTTCACTTCTTCTTTCTTTTGCTCCAAAGACTGCAAGAGAGGATACTTCTTTATTTCCCGGATGTAATCGTCAATAACGGCATCGTTGATCCCGTTGCGGTTGTCTATTAAGGTCAGGGAACTGGCCAAGCTCTCCAGCTTGTCATCCTGCAGCATGCCTATGAATGTGCCAACATTCGGCTCATACCCTTGGGCATAGTAGGAATACAAGTATGCGGCCAGGGCCGCATGAGCTTCCATATTAAAACCGTCTCCCAATCGACGCTCGACATGACCGGATATGTCCCGGTCCAGCATCATGACGGCAAGCAATTGTCGCTCTGCAAATTGATAGGCAGGAACCATAGAAGGGACGTGTTCCCGAGGCTTCCCGTTATTCATAACATTATTCCACGGTTTGTCTTTATTATCCCCAAATCTTTCGTTTTTTTCCGATTGCAGCCGGATTTCGTTCAAATTCTGCTGTAAAGCATCCAAAGAATACCGGAATTCGGACGATAACTCTCGGAGATAATGTTCCCTTTCGATGGGTGATGACAGTCCTGCAATCAATTTGAGTGCTTGCTTGATGTACCGGAGCTTTTCTCCATCCTCCTGTAGTTTGTAATTTTTGCGAAAGTAAAGAAGTTTATATTTGATCGAAGGTACGGCGGTTTCAATAACTTCCCGTACAAATCGTTCAGAACCGTGTTTAGCAATATACTCATCCGGGTCGAGTGCATTCGGCAGCAAGGCGATCTTGACTTGACAGCCCGCGTTCTCAAGCATAGGAATGCTTTTGTAAGCGGCAGATTGTCCTGCTTGATCACCATCATAGGCGACCGTCACACGTTCGGCTAGCCTGCGAATCGCTTCCGCCTGCTCCGGAGTGAGAGCCGTACCCATCGTGGCGACTCCGTTTCTTATGCCTGCTTCCCAAGCTCGAATGATATCCATATAGCCTTCGAACAGAACGATCTCCTGCATTTTGCGAACCTGGGGTCTGGCCAAATGGAGATTGTACAGTGTCCGGCTTTTGTGGAAAAGCATCGATTCAGGACTGTTCACATATTTCGGCTGTGCGTCACCCATGGTTCTTCCGCCAAAAGCGATAACCTGTCCCTTCCAATCGTAAATTGGAAACATGACGCGGTCGCGAAACTTATCCACATACCCGCTGCCGTCTTGTTTGGCCGAAATTAGCCCCCCTTGTTCCATAAGCGGAAGCGAGAACTGTTTCTTGTCCAAGAGGTTGGTTAACGTATCCCACCTTGTAGGCGCGTATCCAAGCCCGAAGGTTTCGATCAGCTTATCATTCATTCCCCGATCCCGTAAGTAAGCTTTAGCTGCCTTCCCCTGCTCGGTGTTATGAAGGATGTACTGATACAGCTTTGCTGCAAGCTCATAACCTGCCAGCAGCTTAACCCGTTCCGCGTGCTCCTTTGTTTCTTCCTTTCCTGTTTGCGGAGCCAGGCCCACATCAAGCTTCGCTTCGTCCGCCAGCTTGCGAACCGCCTCGCCAAAGGACAAACCTTCCACCTCGGAGATGAATCGAATGGCGTTGCCACCCGCACCGCAACCGAAGCAATGATAGATTTGTTTTTCCGGGGTGACGGTAAAGGACGGTGTTTTCTCTGAATGAAATGGACAGAGACCCTTGAGGTAATGCCCCTGCTTTGTCAAGTGAACGTGCCGCCCGACAACCTCCACAATATCGTGGGATTTGAGGACCGCGTCAATGACATGCTCGGGAATGCGTCCGTTACTCATCCTAACCACCTTCATTCAAATAACACGTAATATTATTCGCTACACTCCGCCATTCTCCTGCATACGGGACAAAACTTTTGTCAAAGTTTGTAGAAATTCTTGCCGATCCTCGTCCGTAAACGCTTTAGGCCCCTTGGAATGCTTTCCTCCCCGTCTCAGCTTTGCTTGTTCGTGCCGGCGCTCAAGCAGAAAGCCGATGGTACGGTCGCTGTACATTTGTCCGCGGTTGGACATGGCTATCGCTTTCTTGCCCAAACCCAGCACCGCAAGTCCAAAATCCTGTGTAATGAGTATATCCCCTGCCGAGATCCTATTGGCGATATACAAATCGACGGATTGGTCTGAGCGGTCCACCTGAACAATCTCCACGCCTTCCGCCGGTTGGAGCCGGTGATCGAAAGAAGCCACCATCAAGACACCCACTCTGAACTTGGTTGCCGTATGGACGATTTCCTGTTTTACCGGGCATGCATCGGCATCTACTACTATTTTATACGTCATATGCCCCCACCGGATTTGTGACTGAAGTACTACCGTTAATATTATATACGATGAATTTACAAAAAATCCTGCTTGCTGCCTAAAATGAAATCTATCTGGAACGATACATATCAATGATGACGCTGGCGGTTTCTTCCACGGCTTTGTTCGAGACGTCGATTACCTCACATCCGATCCGCTTCATGATTTGATCCGCGTAGTCAAGCTCCGAATGAATGCGTTCCGAATTAGCATAAGTGGCGCTGTCCGGAAGCCCCAGTGTTTTGAGCCGCTCTGTTCGAATCACATTCAATTTTTCAGGGCTGATGCGCAGCCCGACAATTTTGCGGTTCGAAACCATAAACAACTGCTCCGGCGGCTGAATCTCGGGTACGAGAGGAACATTGGCCACCTTGAACATTTTGTGGGCCAAATACATAGATAACGGCGTCTTCGACGTTCTCGATACACCGACCAGTACAATATCCGCTTGAAGCACCCCACTGAAATCACGGCCGTCATCGTACTTAACGGCAAATTCAATAGCCTCAACCTTCTTGAAATAATCCTCGTCGAGCTTATGAATCATTCCCGGCGTGTGACTAGCCTCTTGCTTCAATGATTGCTCAAGCGTACGGATAATAGGCCCGAGCAGATCAATATAAGGGATCCGGTATCGGTCCGCCTGTTCAATCAAGTAGTCTCTCAACTCCGGAATAACCAGTGTGAACAAAATCGTTCCATTACGTTCAAGCACCGTGCGAATCAGTCGATCTATATCTGACGCATCATGCAAAAAAGGCACCCGTCTGATCTCCACCTGCTGCGGATGGAACTGCACCGCCGCTGCGCGGACAACCGCTTCTCCCGTGTCCCCCGCTGAATCCGAAGCGACGAATATTACCGATTTGCCGGTTCCTCCCATGAGACCCCGCCTTTCCGTTCTTTATCATTCGATTCATGAAAGCGGCATTTCAATCTACTATAGTACTACGAGACATTGGCAATATATGTTTCACTGACTTCCTATCACAAAAAAATCCCGCTGCCAAAGCCTGCGCACAGGCTCCGTCACGAGAGGTATCAACTTGGGTGTATCATATTATAATATCATTAGGCCAAAAACATGTCAATTCAGTGCAAATCTTTTGAAAATCATAAAAACTATACCCCGTATTTATCCATTTGATCCAAAAAATCGCGCGATTTTAGCTTTACGCCCGCGTGCGTATCAAAGTACGAGCGCATGATTTGCTTCAATAACTGCTTTGTCTGCGGTTTGACATCGATTTGACCGAGACGTCTGGCATCCATCTGTACAAACAGACGAAGGAGTTTATATGCTCCCGGTGTCAAACGGACGGCAGCAGGATCACGCAGCAGGCACCGTTCACATAGCACTCCGCCCATGCCAACGCTTATCGCTACTGCAGGGGATGAGTTTTCGCGACACACCACACAGTTCTCAAGCTCTGGAGTATATCCTGCATGCATCAGCATCTTCATCTCATACAGATGACCGATAATCTGCAAGTCCTTTTCCTCCTGGATAGCTTGCAGGCTGGCCTTCAGCTGATCGAACAAATAAGGCTGCCCCTCCTGATCGCCCATCATCCTGTCCGTTAACTCTGCAAGGTAGGAGGCGTGGGCAGCCTTATGCAAATCTTCTCTTATTTTATGAAAGGCTTCAATAATTTCCGCATGATTTAAGGTGCCCAGCTGGCTCGATTTAAAAAACAAGTAATCGCCATAAGTAAATAGCTGGGCGGAGGAACCAAATCGGCTCTTCACCTTTTTTGCGCCGCGCGCAACGACGCTCATCTTACCCTGTTCACGGGTAAACAAGGTAATAATTTTGTTGCCCTCTCCATAATCCATGCTGCGGATCACAATTCCCTGCACTCTGTACTGCACCGTCAGCCTCTCCCCATGTAGCCAAACCAGCAACTGAAATCCATCGAACTGCTTGATTGCATTTACTCTACAGCTTCAGCCGCAGCGTCCTCTTCCAAGAGCTCAGGCTCCTCCCTGGGCTGAACCTGAGATTCTTTATAAAGCAAGTAGGCATCCACATGTCCAGTGATCGAAAAATACTTCCACGAAAAATCTCTCATGGTACATCCTCCCCTTGGTAACGCGTCTACAAGTTGCTTAGGTTTAGGATGGTTTGGTTTGAACAGAAGTATGCTGAACAAAAAATGGTATGTCTGCATTACATTAAACACATTGGGATTCCTTTGAAACCGGCGAAGCCGCTATTCGTGACGGAATCCAAGATCTCGCAGGACGCGATCCTGGTTACGCCAATCCTTCTTTACCTTAACCCACAGCTCCAGGAATGTTTTGGAGCCGAGAAGAGCCTCGATGTCTGCACGGGCTTTCTGGCCTACCTCTTTGAGCAGCGCACCTTTCTTACCGATAATAATTCCCTTTTGCGAATCCCGCTCGACATAAATTACTGCGGAGATATGCACGACGCCGTTCTCTTCCACGCGCATATCCTCAATAGAAACGGCGATGGAGTGAGGAATTTCCTCCCGCGTCAAATGTAATATTTTTTCCCGGATGAGCTCTGCGCATACAAACTGCTCCGGATGGTCCGTAATCTGATCGGCCGGATAATATTGAGGTCCTTTAGGCAAGTACTTGATCACCTGATCCAGCAGCGTATTCACGTTATTCCCTTGCATCGCGGAGATGGGCACGATCTCAGCAAAAGGATACAGATCCTTGTACGTGGTGATGACAGGCAGCAGCGCTTCGGGGTGAACTTGGTCGATTTTGTTCATCACCAGCAGCACAGGGGTTTTCACTTTTTTTAACTGCTCGATAATGTAACGGTCCCCTCCGCCAAGGCCTTCCACTACATCAATCAAAAAAAGAATAGCATCTACTTCGCTAAGGGCGCTTTCCGCTGCTCTCATCATGTAGTCCCCCAGCTTAGACTGGGATTTGTGAATGCCTGGTGTATCCAAAAAGACGATTTGTGCTTCCTCTGTCGTATACACACCGTGAATTTTATTTCGGGTCGTCTGCGGCTTATCGGACATGATCGCGATTTTTTGTCCGATCACCTGGTTCATGAGCGTGGACTTGCCCACGTTGGGCCTGCCGATGATGGCGACAAAGCCCGATTTAAAGTCCGTTTGTTTTTCTTTATCAGAATAAGACATTAGTCAATGGTTCCTCCGTCCAAATCATTTGATGTGAATGCGCCGGGCAGCAGTGCTCCGACTGTCGTCTCGCTGACGTCTCCGCGCATATTAGTAAGGTACACGGGCATATCGGGACGACAGAGCTCTACCAGCACTTGTCGGCATATGCCGCATGGAGCGATTGGCTGTTCGGTATCGCCAACAACAGCCATCGCACGAAACGAACCGGGCAGCTCCCCGTCTGCTATGGCGCGAAACAAAGCCGTCCGTTCGGCGCAGTTCGTCGGTCCGTAAGCTGCGTTCTCCACATTGCACCCGAGATGCACACGCCCTTGGGCATCCAGCAGCGCACTGCCAACTTTAAACTGCGAGTAAGGGGTATAAGCTTTCTCACGCGCTTCTTTAGCTTGAGCGATCAGTTCGGTTTTATCCATGAGACGCGCTCCTTTCCCAGCAAGCTTGGGATTCATAGAGAAATAAAGTAATAAGCCAATACCGTAATCATGCTTCCGAGCAATGCGCCCAGCAGCAGCGAGCCGAGGCTCCGCTTCCGTTTATCGTACAGGGCCAGCATAAGGACGCCCGCAAGCAAAAATCCAAGCAGCACTACGAGCGTATCCTGGGCTCTGACCGCAATCAGGCTGGCTATGGCAGAGGCAACCGATGTCAGAAGGCTTGGCTTGATCCATACCCCTTTGTCGGAAAAGCGGGTCTGCGCCATAATGGCTATGATGGCAACCAAGGAGAGCAGAATCCAGACGCTAGCCGCAGTCAAAACATGACCTTTCCCCGCCTGCGCCGTCCGTACTAACCGGTCCATCGGCTCGTAGAACACAATCATGCCCGTAATAGCGGCAAAAGCTGCAGTCACCAACACGGAGGCTGCAGCTACATCTTTGGCAATTTTGGCTAGCGGATGAAGCTCCGGCATGGCCAAGTCGACCGTTTTTTCCACGGCCGTGTTGATGAGCTCCGTCATAAACATGAGCGTCACAGCCAATAAGATGAACAAGATATCTGTTTTGGATAGTTCAAAGAACAAAGCCAGCACAAGCGCAGCGACCCCCGCGAAAAAATGAAATTTCATATTTCGTTGGGTAGCCAGAGCATATTTCACACCCTCGTAAGCATAACGAAAGCTTCGCTGCCATTTAACCGGCTGCTTCACCGCGTTAAACCCGCCTGCTGTAATATTTGCTCCTGCTTGGCGAACATGACCTGCTCTTCGTCCTCGTCTTGATGGTCATATCCAATCAAATGAAGAAAGCCGTGCACGAATAGAAAGCCTAGCTCCCGGTCAATCGAATGCCCATAATCTTCAGCTTGGGCGATAGCTCGAGGCACCGAAATGATAATATCGCCGAGCGGCTCATCAAATTCCTCGTCCTCTTCATCCGTATCGCCATCCCCTATACCGTCATCCTCATCCCCGTAGATAATCTCAATTTCATCGTCACCCATTTCCTGCATGGCGAATGACAGAACATCCGTCGGTTTATCGAGACCTCGGTATTGTTTATTGAGCTCCTGTATGACAGCGTCGTCCGTAAACGTCAGCGCCACTTCCCCGTCCGTCACTTGCTCCAGGGCGCCTGCCAAACGAAGAAGCTCTTCTAGCTTTTCGATTAGGGCTGGCGTTATCTCATAAATCTCTTGTTCATTGTTCCATGAAAGCATAAGGCTCATGGCTTCACCTCATTTTGTCTTGTTCTTGTTTCCCGAATCAGCTTTCTGTGACGGCATCTCGGTCGGGTATTCAATTCTGGAATGAAAGATACCCAGCAGAGCTTCGTTAAGCGTCTTGGCAATTTGATCCAACTCTTTGATCGTCAAATCACATTCGTTGTATTGACCATCATCCAGCCGGCTTTTAATAATTTTACGCACCATGGTATCAATCTGCTCCACGGTCGGATTGCGCAAGGACCGGACAGCAGCTTCCACGCAGTCCGCTATGCCGACGATCGCTGTTTCCTTTGTCTGAGCATTCGGACCTGGATATCGGTACTCGATTTCCTCCGGCGGCTTTTCGCCCTTCTCTTCCGCCTGCTTCTTGGCTTTATGATAAAAATACTGCAGCAGCGTCGTGCCGTGGTGCTGCTCTGCAATATCACGGATCGGCTTCGGAATGTTATATTCCTTCAGCATCTCGACACCGTCCCGGGCATGCGCCACGATAATCGATTTGCTGAGAGCCGGATCGATTTTGTCGTGTGGATTCTCAATATTCGTCTGGTTTTCGATAAAATAACTCGGACGCTTGGTCTTACCTATATCGTGATAATACGCACCCACCCGGCAGAGCAAACCATCCGCTCCGATGGCCTCCGCCGCAGCTTCAGACAGGTTGCCTACCATGACGCTGTGGTGATAGGTACCCGGAGTTTCTGTGAGCAGCTTTCTCAACAGCGGGTGATTCGGGTTCGACAGCTCCACCAGCTTGAGAGGCGACAGAATACCAAATGAGACCTCAAAAAACGGAAGTAAGCCGATAACGAGCACTGCGGTTAACATCCCTCCTCCGACAGCAAAGGAAGTGGCAAACAACGCGTCTCTTTGCGTTATATCATCATCCAGCATCAAGAGTGACGCAACAAGGATAAGACCGAATAATGAAACCATCAGCCCCGCTCTCAGGATCGAGGAGCGTCGGCTTGCCCTTTGGATGGAGAATATCGCCGCAAATGAGCTGGTCAGCGTGAGCATGCCATATTTGAAATCGAACGGAAACAGATGATCCGCATTGAAGACAACGCTGGCGATAACGCTGAATACGACCGAAGCGATAAATGCAAGCTGAGCGTTAAGTAAAATAGTGATCAATATTGCCCCCATCGCTGTCGGCGCCAAATAACCGATGAAAGGAAAGTTCAGGCTTTGGGCCATGGAGAACACCTTCATTAACCCAACCGTAAGAATCATAATCAAGATCAGCATCAGCAGTTGAACGTTATTATGATTTACAGGCAGCGTGCTTTGACGGACAAACATGAACAGAACGAGACAGCATAAAATAACGAATAACAAAAGTCCCATATTCGGCCAAGAGCTGGTGTCATCCTTCAGCAGTTCAAGCTCAGCTAAACGGTTGTACACTTCCTCCGTGATTTCGTCACCCTTGGAAACCAAAACGTCATTTTTGTTAATATATATTTCCTTCACATTGTCCCGCGCGTGAGTTTTGGCCTCTTCGGTTCCCTTTTGATCGTAGAACTTATTGGGCGTCAGTGCGGCCCGTACAAGCTCCTGAACTAGCTCGCGAGTCACGCTTTTCGTTAATGTTGAAGCGTTCACCAGCTCAGGCACCTTCACGCGGGCCGCCTGCGCGTCGAATATCTGATCGTTCATCAGCTTGCTTACAATCTCTTTAGCCACAGGCTCCATCACGCTCAGGTCCTCTGTGGACAATCTCGGAATTTTATAAAACGACTCCTCCGGAATCCGATAACGCTGATCGCTAAAGCTTTTGTTCATCTCCGTCATCAGCTGGTCGCTGTATTGTCCGCTGTTCATATACGTCATTAATTGGCGGTCGAGATGGTCTTGAATCAAGGTTGGGATGACGGTCTTATAAATGCTGACCTTATCCGTCTGCGACACGTCTGTATCGCTATTGATCTGCTGAAGTTTCTCGAAAATCGCTTCTATAGCCAGCTCGTTTCGGAGCGGCACGATTTTGTAGACCAGCTGCACGCGCTGGGCCGCTTCTTCCTTGGCTTGATCGGTGGCTACATTATTCTTGATTGCTCTCGTTGAGAGAATATCTTTCTCCGCAGTGGAATTTAATGTAATGTCATAGGTTTGCGGCACGACCTGATGAAACATCGTAATGTAAAACACAAGCGCAAGCAATGCAAACAGAAGAAAGCGCACAACGGAGCTGTGTCTCCAACCGGTCAGCCGATATTGAAATTTCCCTGGAATGGAAACGAGATTTTTCATGACGAAAGGTCAGCCCTTTCTCAGCCTTCTTTGTCCTCATTGTAGGCTATAATGATTTTTTGCACCAACGAGTGTCTCACAACGTCCTGTTCATCAAAAACGATAAAGCCGAGTTCATCGATCGAGCGCAGAATACGATGTGCTTCCACTAGCCCGGAGGATTTCCCGCGCGGCAAATCAATCTGGGTAACGTCACCGGTAATCACCATCTTCGAGCCGAAGCCCAAACGGGTCAAAAACATTTTCATCTGCTCCGGCGTCGTATTTTGAGCTTCGTCTAATATGATAAACGAATCGTCGAGCGTTCTTCCGCGCATGTATGCCAGCGGGGCGATCTCGATCAAGCCGCGCTCCAGTGATTTGGCTACCTGTTCAGGACCTAGGACATCGTTAAGAGCATCATACAATGGCCTTAAATAAGGGTCAACTTTTTCTTGGAGATCTCCCGGCAAAAAGCCAAGGCTCTCTCCCGCTTCCACAGCAGGCCGGGTAAGTACGATCCGCTTGACTTTACCCTCCTTCAGTGCCGCGACGGCGAGGACGACGGCAATATACGTTTTCCCTGTTCCGGCCGGTCCGATACCAAAAACAATGTCCTTCTTCTTGATTTCATCTACATACTGCTTCTGGCCGATCGTCTTAACGCGGATCGGTTTGCCTTTAAACGTGACAGCGATTTCGCCTTTGAACAAATCAAGCAGTTGGTCTGCCTTCATCTCTTTGGCGAGATCCAATGCGTAATTCACATCGCGCTCAGTCAGCGTGTACTGGTTGCGGATAAGCGTAAGGAGCACGGTAAACAGATGCTCCAAGCGAGCGATCTCCGAAGCCGGACCTTGAATCACGATCTCTTCTTCACGCGTGAAGATCTGAGCCGGCATATCCTTTTCGATCAGGCGTAAAAACTTATCCTGCGGCCCGAACAGGGCCAGTCCTTCGGCCGTATTTTTAAGCGCCACTTTCACGGTTGCTTGATCTGTCAACAGGTTTAATCTCTCCTCCGGGTTTTCGGTGAATAGAATTCCGAAAACGTCTTTATCTATAGATTATGGGACGATCGGTTGTTCGACCCCGATCGATTCTTCCACCTCAAAAAGTATTTCCATATAAACTTTACCACTCTCTGTCTTTTCATGCAAAATTTTTTCGGATACAATTCGAGATTCTTTGCCTGCAGCGGACAAAATTTGCCCCCTAGCCTGCTCAAGTCCGATAGCCGACGCTTCCCTTGGGTCAACCTGCTGCTCTTCCATGCTCACTTCCATGATCTTCTCGCGAAGCCATCCGATCGGCAGCGTATAATTTCGCCAAGCCAGCGACTTTTGTTCAGGAAGCGTTTCATACTGTCCAAACGGGACTTTCCCGTAACCGCTCATTTGCACGCCGCGGCTGCCTAAAACGAGAAAAGATCGGGTTTTCGTCTCACCCGTGTAGACCTTGTATTGCCAAAACAGCGGCACTTCTACCGTAGGCTTGTACCAAACCAGCCCCTTCACCTTGCCTTCGGCAACAACCGTTTGCTGATTTGTCTCATCCCCCAGGATGCCCGAGATGAGTATATCTCCTTTGCGAACATAGCTATTGGTCTTCACGGCAGGCTTGCCCCTCACCGCAAAAACATCCGTCACCAACGCGTTTTTGGACGCTACCAGATGACGCGGGCTGAGCAGCGGCGGCTTCTCCGGAATCGTAGCTTCGACGATTTTAATGAGTACATGAGTGCCTTGGACCTCCACACCAACCCAGGCCGTACCCGGCAGATGGCTGAGAAGCGATCTGGACAGCGTCTCAGGTTCCTTCAGCCTGAATTTCCACTGCAGCCTATAAATTCCCTCCTGCTGCGCGGCTTGTAAAATGCGTTCGGTTTCAATCGCATTATTGCCCTCTACCCGCACCTGCCATACAACCGAGGAGAGCAAATAAATTCCGATGAAAAAGCCGAGCATCCCAATAACAAAAAATTTACGCTTCTCCAGCTTGTCCAGCCAAAAGGGAACGCCGTGTCTTTCCTTGATTCTGAACCTGGAGCCTGTCTCTTTTAACAACGGCCTAAGCCTGAAAAAGTCAGGAATGGTCACAAACATCAGGGCCTGATGTTCAGCCGAATAACGAATGTCCCAGACGGACATTCGCATGACCGTCATGCGATTGATCAGCTCTTCCAATTGCCGGCCTTTCACTTCAATCAGAACAAATCCGCGCAGGCGATGGATAAACGATGATTTCACGTTCGACTTCCCCTTTCCGGGCTAAGGAATGTATTTGATATCTCGAATCACGCCTTCAATAAACACTTCTTCCGACAAAATGGCACGTATCACAAGCTCCGAGCCATATACCTCAACCCGGCCTTTTGTCAAAGCCAGAGTAAGCAAATCGCCTGAAAAATGCAGGACCCCCCGGTGATTTTCAATATACAGCTGCATGTTGCCGATCATCGTCATGCGGGGCAAGTCCATCGCTACGTCCTGAGGCAGGTCGAGCAGTTTGGCGGTCCATTGATTGAATCTACGGGTCAATCTGCGCATACGTTACCTCCTCCGTAAACTGCCCTTCAGGCATCCAAAAGCCAGAACACGGGCTATTTACACCATATGCCTGCAAACTGAAAATATGCCCTTAGAAGGCTTAGCTGCGCCCAATATCATCTGCCATCATAAAAAAAGCACCCAACCGCTGATCAAAAGATCAGTGATTAGATGCTTTAAGATTTCACCGCCGGTAAGGACGTTTGGCTCGCGGCGGGCCCAGAATCTCGGCCCATAGCACGCCGCGTGCTAAATCCTCGGGCGTCGGACGGAACGAGGCCGTCACGGGGCTTTGCTGCCGTACGGAAGGCCTCCGGAGGCCTGATGCTTGTGTTTGCGGCGTAGACCTTGACCGCTGCATCCTCTCTGGCCGCGGAGCTTGTGCTGGCGCAGGCTCCTGACGGATTTCCTGAGGAACAATCGCTCGATTCTCGGCAGGCGGTGCAGCCATGGGCCCCTGACGCTCCTTGGTGCGTTTAGGCAAGCCAGGACCGTCGCCGCCGAACGAAGGCATGCCTCCGGGAGCCGGTCTTGCAGGCCGGTTCGGCTTATCCGGCTGTTCGGCTCTGCCTTTTTTATTTTTCGTGAAGGTGCTTATCACAATATAAATAATCACCAGAATGAACCAGTTGTTGAGAATAAACTCTATAATCCCCATCATTCATTCCCGCCTTTCCGAACGAAAGACGCTTAAGCGTCTCCGTTGTTCTTATCCGGGTTGTTCATTTTTCCAAGACCGGAACGCATTTGGGTGTCAGCTTCGATGTTTTTCAGGTTCATATAGTCCATCACGCCCATTTTGCCTTCACGAAGCGCATCGGCCATCGCTTGAGGAACTTGGGATTCAGCTTCAACCACTTTAGCCTTCATCTCCACGACGCGCGCGTTCATCTCCTGCTCCAGGGCAACAGCCATCGCCCGGCGTTCTTCCGCTTTAGCCTGTGCGATCTGCTTGTCTGCTTCCGCCTGCTCCGTCTGCAGAATGGCGCCGATATTTTTACCTACGTCCACATCGGCAATATCGATGGATAAAATTTCAAAGGCCGTTCCGGCATCCAAGCCTTTGCCCAATACCGTACGCGAAATCATATCCGGGTTTTCCAACACGTCCTTGTGAGAGTTGCTGGAACCGACAGTGGTGACAATCCCTTCGCCTACACGGGCAATGATAGTCTCTTCCCCCGCACCCCCGACAAGTCGGTCAATGTTGGCACGAACCGTTACTCTTGCAAGAACCTTCACTTCAATACCGTCTTTGGCTACGGCAGAAACCGTAGGTGTTTCAATCACACGCGGGTTAACGCTCATTTGTACTGCTTGGAGCACATCCCGGCCCGCCAGATCAATAGCAGCCGCCCGTGCAAACTCCAAATGAATGTTGGCGCGGTGCGCCGCAATAAGCGCATTCACGACGCGATCCACGTTACCGCCCGCCAAGAAGTGACTTTCCAATTGATTTATGCTTAAATCCAAACCGGCTTTGGTCGCTTTAATCATCGGGTTGACGATCCGGCTCGGAATAACGCGACGAAGGCGCATAGCCACGAGCGTAATGATGCCGACCCGCACGCCGGAAGCGAGTGCAGAAATCCACAGCATCACCGGAACGAAGGTGAAAAACACCGACAACGCGATGATCGCAACCACCACGAGCAATAAAAACGTAATTAGAGAAGCATCCATACAAACACCATCCTATCTCATTTTTCGTCTAAACTTCTTTCAATTCTTTAACAACGATTCGCGAACCTTCGACCTGAACGACCGTCACAGGGCGGCCAGCTGCGACAAATTCGCCTGAAGTGACGACATCTACACGTTCCTCACCGAAGGCTGCTGTTCCTGCAGGCCGGAGCGGCGTTAGCGCAAGAGCGGTTTGGCCAAGCAATTCCTTCCGGGACGATGCGGACACGTATCCTTGCTCCGTTGTCAGCTTCTCACTCAAGATGAAACGATTCCAAACACCACGGTGCCTGAATATCCGGATCACGATCGCGACAATCACAGCCGCCGAGACAAAGGCGATTCCCAGGCTCCACACTGCCATTTCTTTGTTGTAAGCTGACAAAACCACTCCGCTGAACAAGCATAGAGCTCCCAAGACACCCAGTATGCCGAAGCTGGAAACGAAAATTTCCAGAAAGAGTAGTATGATGCCGGCCACAAAGAGCGCGATATCCTCCATCCCCGCAAAGCCCGCGATGTAATGGCCAAAGAAATACAAACCGAAGCCGAGCAATCCCAGAATGCCAGGAAGACCGAATCCCGGTACGATAATCTCGATGGCTACGCCGGCGATCCCGATAAGCAGCAGCAGAGTAGTTACCCACGGTTGAGTCACAAAACGTGCGATCTTCTCGGCTACGCTAAGCTCCATCATCATCAGCGGATGATTCTCTCCGCCGACAAACTTGACGACATCCTCCAGACTCGCTGCAACGGTTTCCGCATAGCCGACCTTCAACGCTTCCTGTGACGTTAACGTAACGATTTCACCCTTCGGCACGGTTCTTCCGATTTCGGGCATCGTGACACCGACGTTTTTATCCACCATCGCTTCGGCAATTTGCGAATTGCGTCCTCGCATCTCGGCTGCGCCTTTCATGAGCCCAGACCAGGTAGAAATGACCTTCACATTCTCAATCTCATTTCCTGTGATATCGACAACCGCAGCCGCTCCAATAGAACTGCCAGGTTCCATCGCAATCTGCTCTGCGTTTAACGCGATATAGCTGCCGGCTGAAATCGCCTTCCCTCGTACGTAGGCGATAGTTGGAATGGGGCTGTTCTTGATCAGTTGCCCGATCTCCTGCGCCGAATCCACTCGTCCGCCGAACGTGTTAATGTCCAAGACAATATGGAGCGCGTTCATCTCTTCCGCTTCACGAAACGCCCGTTCCAAAAAATTGTACAGGCCAGTTTCAACGGTTTGGTGCACCGGAATGACGACAACCGGCGCCGCGAGAGGCTTCGTTTCCGCATGTGCGGTCTTCATGTCCGGCAGTCCGATTAGTATGGCCGACAGAATCAGAGTCATCGCGAGCATAAACATGATGCATTTTTTCAAAAAATACGTCTTCCATCCACCGGTTTGAACACGCATGGCTTTACCTCCTTTTCTCCATGATGTATAAGCCTATAAACGGTAATACGCGTGGAGTGCGCAATTGATTCATAAAATAATCCGAAAAGAAGAAAAACACTCCGTTACTGGAGTGTTTTTCGTTGTTGTTAAGACAATAGCTGTTGGACAAACTGATTAACAAGCTTGCCGTCCGCGAGCCCTTTTACCTTTGGCATCAATGCGCCCATGACTTTTCCCATATCCGCTTTTGAAGAAGCTCCCACTTCTTGGATGGTCTGCTGTACAATGGCTTTTACTTCTTCTTCGGATAACTGTTGCGGCATGTACTCCATCAAAATAGCAATCTCTGCCTTCAGGTTTTCAGCCAAATCATCACGACCGGCCTTTTCAAATTCTTGGAGGGAATCTTTGCGCTGTTTGATCTCGCGATTCAAGACGTCAAGTACTTCTTGGTCATCTAAGGTTTTACGCTGATCTATCTCGATATTCTTGATAGCTGCACGAACCATACGGATTACGGAGAGTTTAAACTTTTCTTGTCCCTTCATCGCAAGCTTCATGTCATCGTTTAATCTCTCGCTTAAGCTCATCGATTAAGCCTCCTAGAACTTTCTCTTACGAGCAGCCTCTGACTTCTTCTTACGCTTAACGCTTGGCTTCTCATAATGCTTGCGTTTTTTAACCTCCGCCAAAACGCCATCTTTAGCGATAGAGCGCTTAAAGCGGCGAAGTGCAGCATCTATAGTTTCGTTCTTGCGAACTCGAGTTTCTGACACCAGTTTTCCCTCCCTCCGAACAGACCGTCCAAGACAACAAAAGACATTCGTCAAATTTCATTATAGGCGAAAACAAAACAAGGTGTCAACCTATTCAAAGCAAACAATGAATAATTCGTTTGAACCCCTATTACCCTGCATTTAGTGCCCCAAGTTTTTCTCCGCCAAGCAGGTGATAATGGATATGAAAAACGACTTGCCCACTGTCAGGTCCGCAGTTATTGATCAGCCGATACCCCGTTTCATATACCCCCTGCTCCTTGGCAATTTGCTGAGCTGCGGCATGAATTTCGCCGAGTAAATGCAGGTCCCCTGATTCCACATTATTCATAGAAGGAATATGCTTCTTAGGAATGATCAAAACATGTACAGGCGCGGCCGGCTGAATATCGTGAAAAGCGAAGACATGTTCATTCTCGAATACTTTTTTTGATGGAATAGCGCCCTCGACGATTTTACAAAAAATGCAGTCCATGGATGTCCACCTCTTTTCGTCCCATAAGTTACCTTACCTGTATATCATAACGAATCGGACATCAAAAATCCAATAGAAAACACCATTATTAAACAAGTCTTTTCTGGTCCCATTTCAACTTATAGCTCCACCCATTCAACAACCAAATCTACCGCCTGTTTAAACCGTTCGCGGCCATGATTGGCCAGTGCTTTCCTTCCCTTTTCAAAACTACCTCCTCCCAATGGCAGATAACAAATAAGAAGGTTTTGAGGTTTTATGCGCCAAGGAGCCTGCACTGAAATCCCCGTCAGCCATTTTGTACAACGTATCCTCCGCATGTTTGTTAGAAATCAATCTTACAATAAGTAAAATATATACAGTACAAAAAAGGAATTCCAATTGACAACATGAATCATTGTTTGTATTTTTATTATTTTTCAAGAAACTACGCTGTATATCCCAAAAATATCGATTTTAAATACGTATATATATTACTTTATAATTTGTAATGTTCGTATTATTATTATGTGCAACATGATATTTTGCATGATACAAAACATGAATGGAGTTTATTTCCGTATTCCGCCTCGCAATGTAGACTGGGAGTCTAATTTCATTTATAATGAATGTCAGTAAGTTTCGAGGTGGGGATTTCATGAACAAATTCATGCGTGCCGCAACCCGTAAGAAACGCGAATATATGATGGAAGTTGCTTTAAAGCTATTTATCGAGCACGGATATGAGAAAGTCTCCGTTGACGATATTATTAAGGCAACGAATACTTCCAAAGGAACGTTTTATCACTATTTTGAAAGCAAGGACGAGATTCTACTGGAAATTCCAAGGAGACAAATTTCCATCATACGAACGTGGGCAAACCGCCCGCAGAGTCACCCCCCCTCCTTGGAAAATCATATCAACGGACTACTCCTCAGCTTGGCTGAGAGCCTGCGGTATTCGCCCAAATTAATGCGAAGCTGGATTGCGTTGTCGATGCACAACGATGCGCTCAAAGCCGCGCTTGAGGAACAAAATCGCATTCTGTATGAACATCTTCTGCAATGGCTGCAGGATCCGAACAAAGCGAGAATGCTGATATCCGCATATCTCGGAACGTTACTGCTATGGTGTTTACAGGATGAGGACGATTTGAATGAACTTATGCACAGGCAGTTGGCCCCGGTTTGGACCGGAATCCGCGCATCTCAGGATACGGATTCGATACCACTCAAACCGGATCAGAGAGGGGATCATGTTATGAAGGTGGCTGTCATTGGAGGCGGCCTGGCGGGATTGACCGCAGCCGCGTATTTATCAGAGCATCCTGGCGTGGAAGGAGTATTATTCGAGCGAAGTCCGCAGCTTGGAGGCAGAGCGTTTACTTATGAAAAAGCCGGTTTTACGCTAAATTACGGAGCTCATGCGATCTATGGCATCGATCGTCATTCGTTGTCCGTGATGGAAAAAGAACTGGGGCTTTCCTTCAGCTCCAAGCAGGTCGATAAACGCAGAGTCATGTATGCCAAGAACGGGCAGCTGACGCCTGCTCCGCTCGATTTTGTCAATTTGATGAGGACTGAGCTCTTGAACCCGATGCAAAAGGTTCGTTTTGTCGGGGAAATTACGGCGATCATCGCCAACATTCACCATGTGCGGAACTACGATACACTTGGGGATTATTTGGCACAATCGGACGCCGACGAGGATGTCAAGGAATTGTGGGAGCATCTCGTGTGCTCGAATTTCTTTATCACGCCTGAAGAAGCCAGAAAAGTTTCCGGAGCGGTCATTAGCGAGTATTACCATAACCTGTTCCTGTCCGGAAAACCGGTTAATTACGTTTTGGGCAGCTGGGCTGTGATCACGAACCAGTTGAAGCAAAAAATAGAACTGTCACGCCGTTGGGAAATCTCTCTACAAGAAGGCGTGGACGGCATTCGTTATGCGGATCGCAAATTTTGGCTGCAAACAAAAAACAGAGAGCTGCCTTTCGACCGCATCGTCTTCGCCATGCCGGTGCAGCAAGTGTGCAAGCTGCTGAAGACTACGCCATGGGAACCGTTTCTGTCTCCGTACGAAGACAATACCGCTACTGAGGTCATGGTATACGATGTGGGCTTGAAGCAGGTCGTCGCCAAGCCGTTCAGTTATATCAGCGATATGGACAATAAGCTGTTTATCAGCGACGTGTCAGCTACCGATCATACCTTGGTTCCCGATGGAGGTCAGCTGCTTCAAGGGATCGCTTACCTGAGCGATAAGTTTGCTGACGAAGCCGAACGCAAAGCTTACTTGGACAATAAAACAAAACAAATGGAAGCTCTGTTCGACAAATACTATCCTGGCTGGCGCGAGGCAACGGAAGTCAAGCGCGTTTCTAAAAAAGCGATGGTGGCCAGTGTGAAAAATATCTCAGGGAACCATTTGCTGCCGAACCGCATCGAGAATGTGCCGTTTTATTTCTGCGGAGACGGATGCCAAGGCAAAGGGGAGCTAGCAGAACGTGCTTTCTCCAGCGCGATGCTGGCAGCCAAGTCTATTTTGGAAGAACCCGAGCTGGCAACGAATATTGGATCGTAGGACAATTCATCCATCGAACGAACCATGTAATCCAAATAACTACAGCAAAAAAACTGGCCAGTGGCCAGTTTTTTTTCATTCAGCTCATTTACGCCACATGATTAAACAGCTTGATTGCCTTAGCGATTTGCTGCTTAATCCATCCGAATACAGTTGAGGCCGCAGCTCCCATGTTCTGTTCAGCTTGAGTCGGGTTCTCGGGGATAAGCAAATCTCGCTGCACTGCCGCTGTGCTAACCTTAGCAGCAGAAGCCTTGCCCTCACTGCGGATTTCTACCGTTCGCGTTGTGCCTTCCCAGCTGACGGCACCGCCAAACGCTTCTCCCACAAAACGTGCCGGAACCATCGTATACCCGTTTACTAATTGGGCGGGCATTTCAAGAGATATCGTTTCTCCGTTTCGACTCGCGAACTTGCTGCCGATTTGTATGGATACTACCGTATTTCCCTTACGCGCGGTTGCCGTTCGAGTATCGGCATTCCACTCGACCTTAGCACCCAGCGATTCAAAAATCGCCCGCACCGGTGTCAACGTATTTCCTTCCCGGATGACCGGCCGCTGTTCGAACTTCACATCCTTGCCGTCCACTTCAACGGAAACACTCGACGACAATGGGAACGATTGCGCCCCTGTCCTCCGGCCGTCCTTATTGTAAACAACAATCTCTAACACAGAACCTTCCGGAACGGCGCCCGCCTTGAGCTCAATGCCGAATGGCGGGGCGGTCTGTGTCTCGAGCAATTTGCCGTTTAAGTAATATTCAAGCTTCCCGATATAGATATCCGGAATTTTGACGAAAGGCGTAATTTTAGCGCTTTTGGCAATAGCCGCACGGGCAGTCAACGGAACATGGCCGACATGATCCGAAGGCTTTGCTCCCTGCTGGACTTTGGTCAAATAGAACGGCGGTGCGATCATACGGCTGTATAGCTTCATCATCGCTTCGTTGTCCCTGAGCAAATAGTTGTTTTTAGATTCTCTCATTTCCAGATTGACATTGAAATAGGTGATGGACTTCAGACGCGGGTACTTGTAAGGCATGACTTCATACAACCGCTGCAGGTTAAGCAGCCCATAGTCGGTGAACGATTCCTTCGGAATATTCGCATAATGGGATACGGCGGTTTCACTGATCATCAGAGGCTTCCGGTCGGCATAAGTCCTGTACAAATAATCAAGCCGTTCCACCGGGCTTGTCGCCTGCATATTCCCCTGCTTCGGATCTCCGTTCTCATACGGCTCGCTGTATAGACTAACGCCAACCCAGTCGACATAAGCATCTCCTGGATAGTAAGGGGGGATCGAGTACATCGGCACTTCTCCCGGACTCCATACCATAGCCACATTCGGCGCTTCCTGTTCCATAATGTCGTGCACCATGCGGAAATTTTGAATATATTTCTGAGGATCACCGTGCCATACGACCCAATTGCCGTTCATCTCGCTGGCATAACGCAAAAATATCGGAATCCCCGCCGCCTTGGCTTCACGAGCCCATTGTCGTACCGTCTCTTCCTTAACGGCATCAAGTCCATCCATCGGCTCCCATGCGATCTGCAGTGCAGCTCCCGCCTGCTTAGCCCTTTCAACGTACTGCTTCGGAAAAGGCTTGCCTACTTGGGTGTAGGCTAAGTAAAGGGCGTGTTTTTTTCCGTAAATTTGCTCAGATCGGGTGTAGTAATTGAGCATTTTCGGATCTAGCTCCGAATACATGCCGATATACGTCCCGTATTCCGGCTCGAATTTCGCAAGCTTTCCATCCGGTGGAGCGGCCAGCCGTTTTAACTCCTCTGTATCCGAAGTACTGATATAGGCCTCCACGGTAGTACGAATTTGCTCCGCGCGCTGTAAATCGACAGCTCCCCAGTCCTTGCCGTCTTTGAGCCAGTACTCGTTCTCCAGCACGTAGTAACGAATCGCCTTATCGTAATCCCCGATTTGGTCGAAATATTGATTGAGTCTGCCGCAAAAGAGCGCTGCATTCTGCCAATCCCCGATAGACGCATAATGATTAACCAAAAACTCCCAATGGGGCACCGCGTCCGCCGGCTTCCCTTTGGCCGTGGCAGCATCGGCCGCTTTCCAACGGTCCCATATCGCGTCTGCGTATATCGGATCAGCCTGTGAAAAAAGCAGCCCGGCGCAAAGCGTCACAGCCAGCAGGCGTTTGAGCCTTCGGATGCTTGTCGAAGTCGTCAACGACCGGACAAAAAAAACGTTCCAACGGATGCGATCCGGACGATCCGACTTCCAGTGATGTAGCGACATTGTGGTACCTCCTTGATGATGCGTGTCCTTATATTATACAACAGGTATGCCTGGAAGAGCACTCTTATGTCTGCCATCTTGGCGCTGGTAAAGCGTAAGGCATTCACATGGTCTCCAATGAAATTCGGCTGCCTTGGCCACCCGGCTCTGGGGGATATACTATAAGCCGTCGTGGAAGACGAGCCCTTAGCTCAGGCACATGGCTGATGACACCAACCGTCAGCTTGTCCGTATGCAGCTTTTCGAGCGCTGTGATTACCGTATCCAACAGCTCCTGATCCAGGGTGCCGAAGCCTTCGTCAAGGAAGAAAAATTCAAGCGGATGCTCGCCCTTGAGCTGAATTTGTGTCGAAAGGGCCAGCGCAAGCGATAACGAAGTCAAGAACGTTTCGCCACCTGAGAGCGTAGTCACAGGTCTGCGCACCCCTCCGTTCGCATCGTCACGAATAACAAAGCCGCCCCCGGAATCCACCTCGATTGCGTATTTTTGCCGGGTTAACTGTCCTAATCGATCGGAAGCCGAGCGGCTGACATGCATAAGCTGCTCCTCGGCCAGATATTCGACGAATGCGTTGCCGCGAAGCACGCTCTGCAGCTTACCGAGCAGCGCCAGTTCGCTGCGGTAAGACGCCTGCTTCGATTCCAGCTCGCGCCAGCGCTGGTGCTTGGCCTGCAAATCCTCCCAATCCCTCTCCGCCTTGGCCGTCGTCTGCAGCGCAGCTTCATCTTCAGCCTTGCATTGACTGAGCTCGCGCTCTACCTCTGTCCACGCTTCATCCGTGACCGCCCTTCCCGCCAGCTCAAGATCGAGCTCCGCAAGGCGTGAGGCCAGCTGGTGCTCCAGCTTGCCGTGTTCTTCCACCTCGGAGCTCCACTGCCGCTGCTGCTCGGGGGAGATGAGGGCATCCGTCACTTCCTTGACCGTGGAAAAACCTTCTTCAGATGATTGCTGAACCCATTCACGTTCGGATTCTTCAAAAGCCAGTCGCGCCGATTCCTCCGCCTGACGGACAGCCGCTTCGCTGCTAGCCGCCGCTTGATATCCGGATTGCGATGCTTCCAGCTGCTTTGTCGTCCGTTGCTCCTCGGTACGCAGTGCATTCAGCTTGGCCTGCGTTTCGGAGGCCAAGCGTCCTGCGTCTTCGCTGCCAACCCAAGCATGAAGCCGCTCCGCCTGGACGTCTACCTGCTGCTGCAATGCTCGCTGCTCTGCGGCAATCCGGATCTCTTGCTTCTCCTGGTCACCCAGCTCCTGCTGCAGCTGCTCGATACGCGCGTGCTTAGCCGACAAAAATTCCACGCTTTTTTCTAATCGGCCTTTGAGCTCATCCGCCTGCTGATCCTGCTGCTTCAACCGCTCCGCTAAACCGGCAACGTCCTCCGGCTTAAAGTCCGGAAACCTGTCGGACCACCCGGTGCCAAGCGTTTGGAGCGAACGGAGCGTCTCCGCCGCTTTATGCGACCCCGAATCATACAAGCTCCGGGCCGTATGCTCCCTTGCTCCCAGATCATGTCTCTGCTTGACCAGCTGCTTTTTCTCCTGCAGCAGTGTCTGAAGAGCTTGCTGAAGCTCCTGCGCTTCCTGGCGGCCAAGCTCCAGTTCTTTCGTTGACATGTCCAGCACGAGTCGAAGCTGCTCAGTGGAAATTGGCGTTCCTTCTGTGAACGAATCAGCGAGTGCCGCAGCCGCTTCGTTCTGAGCGAACAGCATATCACCCTCGCCCTGCCGCCCTTCGTCATCAGAGGCCAGACGCCATTGCTGCTCCATGGATTGCAGAGCGTGCAGCTGTTGGCGCAGGTCAAGCTGCCGCCCCCGGGCTTCGTCCTGCTGCCGCTCCAGCTGAGCTACAGCCTCATCCTGAATGTTATCGCGGCTCTCCGCGGTGGATAATCCCCCACGCTCCAAAACGGGCTTCGGATGAACCGAGGAGCCGCACACCAGACAAGCCTCACCCTCATGCAAATGAATCGCCAGCACTTCCGCCATCGCCGTTAGTTCGGCCTGCTTTTGCATGCTCTTCAGCCTGACGATTTGTTCGGGGATTTTACCCTGCATCGCTGAAAGCTTTTGTTCCGTTTGATGGCATGCCGTATGTAAAGAAGACAGCCGTTCGAACCAGGCAGCTCCTCTCCCCGCCCATTCACGCTCCGTTTGCCCGAGCGTTTCCAGCGATTTCCTCAGCTGCTCCAGCTCGATTTGCCGGCTTGCCAGCTCTGCGTGCTGTTCCCCGTTCTGTTTCGCAAGCCGGTCGAGCTCACGCTTCTCCTGCAGCGCCTCCTGCAGCCGCTCTCTGTATGCGCTGGACACCTCGACAAGCTTCAACTCATCCTTGAGCTGCGCCTGCCGCTGCAGCGCCTTCTCGCGCAGCTCGGTCTCGCGCGCTTGCTCCGCACGCAGGCCCGCGAGCTCCGCCTGGCGCAGCTCGGCCTCGGCGGCCAGCGCGGCGAGCCGCTCGCGGCTTTGCGCGAGCTCGGCCGCGAGCGCCGCCGCCTGGCGCAGCTGCTCGAGGCGCGCAGCCAGCGGCGCCTCCTGCGCGGCCAGCGCCTCGCGCGCAGCGGCCTGCGCTGCCTGCGCCTGCGCCAGCGCGCCCTGCGCGTCGCCTAGCGCCTGCGCCGCAGCGGCTGCGGCCGAGCGCTGCTGCGCGAGCTGCACCTCGGCGGCGGCGAGCCGGCGCACCAGCGGACGCAGCCGCTCGGCCTGCGCCGCACGCGCTAGGCGTCCGGCGAGCGCCGCCACGTGCGGCGCCTGCGCGGCCTGCGCTGCCTGACGCGCAGCGACTGTGGCGCGCTCGCGCTGAAGCTCGCGCACGGTGCGCAGCTCGGCGGCGCGCAGCTCGCAGGCGGCCAGGCGCTCACGCAGCACGCCAGCCGCCGAGCGCGCTTCACTAAGCCGCGTCTCCGCTTGCGCCAGCGCCAACTCCGAGGCGTCGCCTAAGCCCTGCTGCTCCGCCTGGAGCTCCTTGATCGCCGCGTCCGTCTCCTTATGACGCCCAGAAGTCTTGCCGCTGAGCCTGTCTCCGTATGGCTCCAGATGAAACAAGCGCTGCAGCATCGCCCGCCGGTCCTTGCCGGCGAGCGTCAGGAACTCAGCAAACTTCCCCTGCGGCAGCACAACCGCACGGGTAAAATCCGCCATCGACAAGCCCAGGATCTCTTGTATATGCTGGTTGACTTCTCCCGCTTTATCGGCCAGCACAAGGGATTCGCCATCCCGGTATTGGATCAAACGACACAGGCTGCCCAGCACAGAAACTTCCCCGTTCCGCTTAAATTGACGGTCTACCCGGTAACGCATGGCACCGTTAGCGGAGCCCAGCTCGAAGGTGAACGAGACGGACAGCGTCTGCTCCGCCTGATTCATAATGGCCTGCGTACCGCCGGGAGCGCGCTCCACCTTACCGAAAAGCGCCAGCGTAATCGCATCAAGCAGAGTCGATTTGCCGCTGCCCGTCGGTCCGAAAATGCCGAATACCCCTGCGCCCGTAAGCGCGGTGAAATCAATCTCCTGCGCTTCCCGATAGCTCTGAAGTCCGGCGATTTGCAATTGAATCGGCCGCATGCCGAAGCCTCCTTTTTGTTCAAATCTAACGAACCCTGCTGCACTTGAACAACCGATGCTCGCTCAACGATCTATATTTACACTGCCTCGTCCTCTTCCAAAGCCAACAGCTCCATAAACAAACGAACCAGCTCCGGCTCAGGCTGCGCGCCGCCGGTTTGCCGCTCGTAAAACCGCCGGAACAGCTCGTCCATGGGCAGCTTTGATGCGGAAACGGCCTCCATTGCCTCTTGCTGAAGCTCCGGATAAACCGGACGGATGTGAATAAACCCCTCGCGTGCCAGACGAAGCTGATGAATTTGTTCAAGGGACATCGTCTCTTGAAGATGTACTTCCAGATCGATCCAGGCGTTCGCGTCTTTCCCCTCATCTAACCAACGGTGAACTTCAGAGAGTCCCCCTTTGGCCTTCCATTCCACCAAAGGGCGGCCGCAGGATAGATATATCTCCTCCACCAGCGGGACCGAACCCGGCTTTATATCAAGCACGGTCACCGATTTGGCTTGTCCCGCTTCAGAGAAGCTGTACGCCAGCGGCGAGCCGCTGTAACGCATCATCGTCTCCGAGCGGATGTACTGCGGACGGTGCAGATGGCCGAGCGCTACGTACTGCGCCCCAGCCGTCAACGCTTCCGTATCGACCGTGTAGGCGCCGCCTACCTGGATCGGCCGTTCGGAGTCGGTTTCTTTGCCGCCCAGAACGTACAGATGGCTCATCAGTAAATTGACCGTGTCTTTCCGGTAATGCTTCGCCTGCTCCTGCACGATATGCTTCACGCGCTCCGAGTACGCGAAACGCAGCAGCCCTTCCTCCGCCTCCTCGGACAACAGCTCGCGAAGGCGTGATTCAGACGGATAAGGGAGCGCAAACAAGACCGCGGTTTCCCCCGTTCGCTTGACAGCCGCATGATGCACCCTCGCCTCCGGAAGGCCGACTAACGTCACGCCCAAGTCCAACGCAAGCGGAGCGGCCGCTGCCAGCCGGTCGGGATGATCGTGGTTCCCTGAGATGACATACACCGGCCGACTCCCCTGATCGGAGAGTCTGGCCAATGCATCGTAAAACAGCTGCTCGGCAGCGGCAGGCGGATTGACCGAATCATAGATATCCCCTGCAAGCAGCACTAAATCAATCTGCTGATCCTTTACTATCGCCGCCAGCTCATCGATAAAAGCTTCCTGCTCCGGCAGCCGGCTTCTTCCCTCTAACGTCTTGCCGAAATGCCAATCCGCCGTATGCAATATCCGCATGCCCATCCTCCTTCATAGCTGCACCACATGAGCTCCGTCAAATAAAAAGATGTATTTTCCAATGACCGGTCTTTTCCAAACTGTCTCCACGGCCCTTGCATATAAGTCAAGCTGCATCCGGTACGTCTCTGCCACACGGTGAGGCGAAGCCCCCTTCAAGCGATCCGTCTTGTAATCGAGCAGAACAAGACCATCTTCCTCGTCAATCAAGCAGTCGATCACCCCTTGCAGCATGACTGTTTCCTCCGACATGCCCCCCTGCTCAGCGCCATACACATCCTGCGCTGGCAGTCCGAAGCTGAACGGCACCTCCCGGTGCACCCGTTTGGCTTGAAGCAGCCGCTGTCCAAGCTCGCTGCGGAAGAACGATACAATCACCGCCGGGTCCACCAGAGACTGCTGCTCTACGGTCAGCAGCTCCCGCGACACCATGCCGGCAAGCGTTTCCCGAACGTCCTCCTCCGACGGCTGACGATCCAGCGGAATATGCTGCATGACGGAGTGAAACACCGTGCCTCGCTCTGCCGCATTCAGCTCCCTCTGCTCCATGAAACGAGGTCTTCGGACAATCATTCGCCGGAATGCCGTCTGACCGGTTCCAGAACCTTCCTTTTGACTGGACGCCTGTTCTGGCTCCGTGCCTGGCCATAGGGTCGCTGCAGGCTCATCCGACAACAGTTCAAGCAGCTTATGATGCTCGGACAGCCGCTTGAGCTCCGTTACCGATGTTTTGGACAAGAGAAGCGTGGCATCCTTTTGGGTATAGTCCCATGACAACCGCCTCCACACTTCATGCTCCCACTGCTCGGTATCGTCCACCGGCTCCAAGCGAACCACGGACTGCCACCGTGAGTCGGCAGGACTCATCCCAGCGGCTGCCTGCGCCATACCGGCGAACAGCTCCGGCATGATGAGACGCACTCTCCACTCGGAAGATTCATCCTTCAAAATCGAATGATCCGGTTCTAGGATGCCCGCTCCATCTCGAAGCGGTGCTCCGTCCGGGTGACGTATCATCGCGGGGCCGATCCAATCCAGATAGCACTTGGCTTTGGCCAGCGCATCATCCGGAAGCTCCAGGCGGTCATGCAGAACAAACCGGCTCCAAGCCTTAAGCTGTTTTTCAAGCCCTTTGACCGAAGCAACCAGGATCAGCTTCTCCCTCGCGCGGGTGAGCGCCACATACAGCACACGCATTTCCTCGGCAAGCATCTCCATTTGGATTTTGCGCTTGATGGCGAGCCACGGCAGCGTCGGATAGCTAACGCGAGTCTTCGGGTCGGTCAGCTTCGGACCGAAGCCGAGCTCCTTGTGCAGCAGGAAGCTGTCCGTCAAATCCCGGCGATTAAATTGCTTTGCCATTCCGGCAACGAATACGACCGGGAACTCCAAGCCTTTGCTTTTGTGGATCGTCATGATCCTTACGACATCTTCTTGCTCTCCCAACGCTCTGGCGGTGCCCAGATCGCCTCCGCTTTTCTGCATGCGTTCAACAAACCGCAAAAAACGGAACAAGCCCCTAAAGGATGTCGCCTCGTATTGGCGTGACCGATCGTACAGCGCACGCAGGTTCGCTTGACGCTGCTGTCCGCCCGGCAGTCCGCCCACAAAATCAAAATAGCCTGTTTTCCGATAGATGTCCCAGATCAGGTCTGCCAGCGATCCCTGCTGCGCCATCAATCTCCAGTGCTTTAACTGTTCAAGGAAAGACCTTAATTTGTGTTGAATCTCGGACTTCCGGACAAACGCGCCTTCGTCATCGCAAGATGGTTTCAAGCCGCCTTGACCCGGTAAATCGTCCCCTCCCTCCGTCTCCGCTTCATCTTTTCGGGCGTACGCTCTCACCGCATCGAAAAAAGCACCGTGACGGCTGCATATCCGTACATGAGCCAGCTCCTCGTTATCCATCCCCACGATTGGCGAGCGAAGCACCGAGGCCAGAGGAATATCCTGATACGGATTATCGACGATCTTGAGCAGCGACAAAACGACTTGAATCTCCGTTGCCGTAAAATAACCGGTATTCAGCTCCGCATAGGCCGGGATGCCCTGCTGCCGGAGCTCCTCGATCAGCACAGGAGCCCACTGCTGAGTGGCGCGAAGCAGAATGACAAAATCCCGGAAATCTGCCGGCCGCAGTCCTTTCACGGATTTATCGAACACCTGAAACCGTTCGCCGCCATCCATCCCCATCATGCGGCAAATCTGCTGTGCAATATACCGGGCTTCCAACTGCGCCGCCTCTAGCTCACGCACGTTTTCTGCCTCATCCTCAGAAGCGCTGTCTGTCTCCGATACGTTGTCCGTCTCCGTTACCCTTTCGCCTTCCGGCTTCTGGCCCGGCGCGCTCTCGTCATAGGGCGTCCTATCAATGAGAACAAGCTCGGAGGCCAGCTCGAAGCTCCCTTTCTCCGCTTCCGGATATCCCGCGCCATATACGAGCTCCGCTCTTTCATCATAGGCGATTTCACCCACGGTCTCATTCATCAGCTGGCGGAAAATATAATTCGTACCGTCCACCACTTGGCGTCGGCTGCGGAAGTTACGGGCCAAATCAATGCGTCTGCCCGGATCCGTTCCGTCCAGCTTAAAGCTTTTATATTTTTCCTGAAACAAACTCGGCTCCGCCAAACGAAACCGATATATGCTTTGCTTCACATCGCCGACCATAAACCGGTTACCGGGAGCCTCCCGCGATATCAGCTCGACAATCGCCTCCTGCACGCGGTTCGTATCCTGATATTCGTCAAGCAAGGCTTCGACGAACTGCTCCCGATATTCCAAAGCCGCTTGAGAAGGCACCGGGGCTCCCGGAGAGGATTGTTCCGAGCTTAGGATGCGCAGGCAGTAATGCTCCAGATCGGCGAAATCGACGAGACCTTTGGCCAGCTTGGCCTTCCGGTACCGATCAGCAAACTCGATCACCAAATCTGCAAGAGTCCTCATGAGCGGAGCCATCGTTCTCAGCTCCTCATCATACTGTTCCGGCGTTCGCCCAAACAGCTCCTCCTTCAGGTCTCCCAGCCTCTCTTTGGCCTCATTACGAAGCTCTTTCACCTGCTCCTGCAGCTCTTTGTCGTACTGATCTCCTTTGCAGGGCTTCAGCTTCCCGAAGCTTGCCCCCTGAAGCGCTTGATAAAGGCGCTCCCAGGATGATCCATTTGCGGCTTCAAGCAGCGATTCAATGATACTCATATCGTCATTCAAATTTCCCAAATACGGTTCGGGTCCGGCGGGTTCCTGGGCTGTACGTAAGGCATCTTGAAGTAAAGCGGACAACCCCTGCAGTTCCAGCCGGATATACGCCCGCAAGCTGGGCATCCACGGATTCTCCGCTAGTGCCGAACAATCCTCGAATTTTCGTACACTTTCTTCAAGCCAATGCTGCGGCCAAGGGTGGCTGCGGGAATCGTCGTACAGCCGCTGCACCAACTGAAAAAGCGCATCGTCGCTTTTATCACCGCTGAATGCATCCGCCAACCGCCAGAAAGGATCTTCTTCGGCAGCATCTCCATATCGCTCTTCAAGAAGCTCCTCAAGCAAATCTTGACGCAGCAGCGCGCTTTCTGTTTCGTTCGCAATGCGAAACCCCGGATCCAAGCCGATTAGCTGATAATGCTTTTGAATAACTTCCATGCAAAACGAATGCAGCGTCGTAATCGATGCTCTGGGTATAAGGGCCAATTGACGCCGAAGGTGATCGGAATCGGGATTGGCCGTGAGCGCTTTTTCCAGAGCTTCGCTGATCCGGTGACGCATCTCCGCAGCCGCTGCTTTGGTGAATGTAGCCACAAGCAGCCGATCCACATCGATCGGATCTTTTTCATCGGAAATGCGCCGGATAATCCGCTCTACGAGTACGGCCGTTTTGCCGGAACCGGCGGCGGCGGCCACCAGGATGGAATGCCCGTGAACGGAGATCGCGTTCCATTGGTCATCCGTCCAAGTGCTGCCCTCAGGCTTTGGAAACGTTACAGTCATCAGGTCTCTCCTCCATCGTTTTCTTTACGGCCGGACGTGGAATTCAACTCGTCTTCTGTGAGAGCGTCCGATTCGTCTTCCGTTGAAGCTGCGATCTCCAGTGCGGCAAGCGGCAGGATTCGGGACGCCGCCGGCCTAAAACCTGAAACAGACCCGCGCCGTTTCGGTTCAGCCTGTTTCTCCATCAGCTCCCACACCAAATCTTTGCCTATCGGAGGCAGCACCTTATAATCGTTGCCTTCCAGCTGCGTGTCGAACTGGCATACCGACCTGTAGGAGCAGTTGGTGCAGGCGATTGACTGCCCCATTCGATAGGGTTCAATATCGATGCGCCCATCCGTCATGGACGTGCCGATCTCGCGTATGGTTCGTCTAACATAGCCTCTAACCGTATTCCACTGCGCTTCCGATGCAACAGAAGAAGTTTTATAGAAGCTGCCGTCCGTTTTGAGCGCTGCCGGCAGCAGCTCGGAATGCCCGCTTGCCCCGATCAGACTGCTATCCATGAGCCCGATCACCTCCGGATCAGCTTTAAGCAGCCCTTTCATTTTGAAGCGTTTCTTCAGCTCCTTATCGATCTGTTCGACAGTCAGTCCGTTTTTGGCATTCAATATCGGATTGTGTACATGAAAATAAAGGACTCCGGCGGGCTCCGCTTCTTTGCCCAGCCATATCGGCGCGTGCGTCAGGATCACATCCAAATAGGTAAGCATTTGCAGGGAAAGCCCGTAATACACTTCGGCCATGTTCAGCATTTTGGCGCTTGATTTATAATCGATCACCCTCAGCAGCGTTCCCTGCTCGGTATCCGCGCGATCGATCCGGTCGATCCTTCCGCGAAGCTCCATACGAACTCCGTTATTCAGCTCGTAAATCAGCGGCGGAATCGGCTGCCCGTTTCCGAAGCCGATCTCGAGTCCGATCGGGCGGAATTGCCCACGCTTGGCATGCTCTCCCAGCATCAAGGCGGCCCGGCTAATCACCTGCTTCAGCTTGCGGGCAATATACAAATACCTTTTGGAGCTGAGAAGAATTTCGCCCTGCAGCTTAGGCGCAAGCGCATCGACCACCAGCGCGGCGCGCTCTTCGCTCTCCCTGGCAGTGAGCGCCCCCCAATCCACTCCCTCCATCTCCACTTGCTCCGCAAACTTGCTCAAGGCCGCATGAAACAACTGCCCTACGTCGGGTGCCTCCAACCGGAAAATGCGGCGTTCCTTCAGCCGCAGCCCATGAGAAGCGAATTGGGAGAATGGACAAGCGACAAACCGTTCCATCCGCGACACGCTGGTTTCGATATGTTCTCCGTACAGCTGCCTGCTGGTCGGATCGCTTAAAGCCGGTGCCTTATTCGTATACAGCAGCGATTGAATCATTCGGGAAAGCTTCCAGCCGAATTCCGGCTGCCGGGCAAACCAATTGTATACGGACCACCATACCCCGCTCATGGGGGAACCCTGCATCCACTGCTTTAATTGCACAACCAGCAGCGATAGCGCTTTGTCCGAATGCGCCACATATTCGAGCTGCTCGCCGGAGGATGCATCCGAAGCCGGATCATTAAACAAGAGCCGCTCCCGAGTGTGCGGAAACAACCGCTTGATTTGCCGGATCACATCGGAAGGAAGCAGCGATTTCCCTTCTTCATCGGCCAAAGGATAGCTGAGCCATAATCCGTCTGACGGAGTGCAGAACGCGCAGTAGATCAAGAACGACTCATCAAGCAGCCGTCTTCGGCTTCCTTCAGCAGTCTGAAGACCCGCCGAACCGAGCCTCTCCCGTTCCGCTTCCGTCAGCACGCCGCTTTCAGTAATTTTGGCGGGCATGACGCCTTCATTCACCCCGAGTACAAACATGTGCTTCACCCGTCCGGAACGGGTTCGGTCCATCGACCCGATCAACACCTGATCCAATGTCGGAGGAACAAGACCGAGCTTGATGCTCTCAAACCCTGTTTGGATCAACTCCGCGAATAAGTCCAGTGATGTGGACTGCTCCCCCATCAGCTCGGCAAGCTGATCGAACACATCCATGATCCGCTCCCATACCTGTGCGTGCTCCCTGGCTTTTTCCGGTTCACCGCACCGCAGTGACGCCTGACTCCACGCTTCCAGCCGTTCAGGCACTTGAAGCCTGATAAGCAGTTCGTATACCGCTCGTACGCGGTCTTGTACCGTTGTTTTCTCACGCAGCTTGTTTTGCAGCTCCATAAGCGGCTCGGCTACCGCCCTGCGACAGGCATTGATTTTAGTCAAAAAAGCCTCGTCAGCAGCTCGTGCTTCCGCTTCATCCTGCTCCAGGTTCGTTCTATTGGAGTAGGTCCAATCCTTCGGATCTGTCCATTTGGAGCCTTGAATGCCGAAGGCCAATACATAGTTTTCCAACTGATCCATTGCGAGACGGTCGATCCGCAGCTTCCCTCCCTGAGGGTCCCTTTCCTCAGCAAACGGCAGGAACAAGCCTGTTTTGACGCATCGAAAAACGGCATCATATTTCCAATAATTGAGCACTGTCTCGAGTGCCGAGCGAATCAGCTCCACCACCGGATGATGCATCACCGAACGCTTCTGGTCGAAGAAATGGGGGATGCCGTAATCACGGAACGTTCCGGCCAGCAGATCACCGTAAGCTTCCACGCTTCGGACGGAGACGGAAATATCGCGCCAACGCAGCCCTCCATCACGCACAAGCTTCACGATATCCCGGGCTAATCCCTCCACCTCGGCCCTTCGGCTTACCGCTGCGGAGATCCGGACGGACGAACCTCCGTTAACCTCCCCTTTGTCGGTGAATGGCTTCTTGACCCGATCTCCCCAATGCGCTTCCAGATAAGCGAGCATCGGATTGTCCCCAAACCGTGCAGGAGGGGAGTCTGAAAGCACAATATGCTCCGCTACATCGACCGCTTGCTGCCGCAGCCGCTCCTGAAGCTCCAGCATGGTGCGTGCCGTGGGATGGAATAAATCTAGCTCATAAAGACCTTCCCCATTCAAGTAAGGCCGATCGAGACATAGCGTTAGCGTCACATTCCTTGCCCTCTGCGCAAGCTGCTCCAGTACCGCGAATTCCTGCGGCGTAAACCCGTGAAACCCGTCTACCCAGCACTCGGCATCATGTACATAATCCGATTCGCCAAGCTGCTTGGCAAGCAAGGTCAAATAATCTTCTCCGTCCAAGTAAAGCTTTGACAGCTCCATTTCAAAATCGCCATAGATCAACTGCAGATCGTGCAGCTTATCCTCCAATGAACCGCCTGAAGCACTGAGGGAGCCGAAACGCTCCGAATAAAACCGGCTGAGGCCTTCAGACGTTACACAGTAGCGCTTGAATTCGCTGAACAGTTGATTCAAATTGTCCAGAAACCCCATTTGATCCGCAGAAGCTTGAAATCGGCGCAGCCGATCCTTGTTTCTATGTATAACGCGGTGAAGCAGCAACTTTTTCCCCGTTTCATCAATCGGAAGACGAGCCGTGCCCCCGACCTCTTGCATCACCCGCCAGGCCAACCGGCGAAAACTAAGAACCTGCGCCCGAAGCGTTCCCCCAAGCTCAGGTGCGGATACAAGCGCATACTCCGCCTGAAACGTCGCCTGCTCCGGCACAAGCCATATCAGCGGTCTCCCCTCCGGCTTCTCCATGAGCCTTTGTTTGATTTCATTTAGACAAAATGTCGTTTTCCCGCTCCCGGCACGGCCAAGCACAAAACGAAAAGCCATGATCGCTTCCTCCGTTCCGTATCATTTACATTAACTCTATTATTCTACCAAAAATCCGCACTTGATGGGAAAAGGTAGGTTTTGGTCATTATAACATTTTTCAAAACAGGAACAAACGTTCTAAATGTGAACAACTATTGAACCTGCATGCCAAATTCCAGCTACATGTTCCTAAAGAGGAGAAAAACAGCGTAAAACCTCGAAATCATAAGATTATGGACTATGACTTACGTTTTCATTGGTTTTCATTGCCAATGATTGTCGCTTTCATGGAGGTATATCAGCTTTGTCAAATGGTGTTGCATACAAGATAATAAAGATACAATATTTACAAGGAGGTCATTTCAAATGATTAAATTTTTCACTTCTTTTATCGACTATTTCGCAGAAGTAAAAACCGAAACCTACCGATTATTAGACCAGCATGGGTTATCAGACCACGATTAAGAAGTTCACAATGATATAGAAGGAGGTAATTCAAATGATTAAATTTATCACTTCTTTTATTGATTATATCGTAGAGGTAAGACATGAAACTTATAAATTATTAGATAAGCATGGATTATCAGACAACGATTAAGAAGATACTCCAGCCCCCATTTTTATGATCTAATGAATGAGGTGATATGGTGGATTTAGGTTATGTAGTTTGACACCCTGTTCGTTCCCAATATGGAATGAGCAGGTTTTTTTTGCGTAAAAATGAGCTAACTGCACCAAAAAAGACGATACCCCCACAGGATATCGCCCTTCTGTTTACTGGTCACTTCTATTGTATTGAATACAGAGTACTGTCCGTCAATCCGTCATCCACACCGTTTTGTCCGCTGCAGGTCTCCGCTTGCCTTCCGGCTGTGGCATATCCGGAATCCCCATGTACAGCAGTCCGACCATTTCTTCCTTATCGGTCAGCTTGAAGGCTTGCTTCATCCGCGCGTGGTACATCGGTTCGCCGGAGCGCCAGATCGCTCCAAGGCCCAGAGCATGTACCGTCAAGAGCATATTTTGCACGGCGGCATGCACTGCAGCAAATTCTTCGATTTGAATAACACCCTTAGCATCCGTTGGCGAAACAACGACAGCGATCACGACCGGTGCGCGGAACGCCTTGGCGGCTTGCTTCGCCCGCAATCCCTCCAAATCCTCCTTCGTGAGCTGCGGAGCTTTATCCGACACTATATCAGCATAGGCATCAGCCAGCACCTGCCGCCCTTTGCCCGTCATGACAAAGAAACGCCACGGCTCAGTTCCATGATGACTTGGGGCCCAGTTCCCCGCCTCCAGCACCTCTTCGATTTGCTCCCTGGAGATCGGATCCTGCTTCACCCGTCCGACACTCCGTCGGCCCTGAATCGCTTCCTCCAAACGCATGCTTCCCATCATCCGACACCTCTCCTCATTGAACGGCATCTTAACACTGTAAAACATGTACTCGGTTATCGCTTGCTCCGCACTTCAAAAATAGCAAATTTTAAATAATTGCCTTCGTCGACGCCCAAAATTCGCGGATGATCCTTCCCGGCATTGCGGAATTCAATCAAACGAAGCGTCTTGCCCGCATCCACCGCCGCAGCATGAATCGTCTCCAGAAACAGCTCCGGCTTCATGTGGTACGAGCAGCTGGCTGTTACCAAATAGCCGCCCTCATTCACCAGCTTCATTCCGTGCAGGTTGATGTCTTTGTAGCCTCTGCAGGCTCCTTCCACGGCGCTTCGCGATTTGGCAAAGGCCGGAGGATCCAGAATGACAACATCCCACGTCCTTCCTTTACTCACAAGAGGGACGGAGGTATCCACCTTCCGCCGATCCGCTTGCGCACGTTCCTGCCGAATGTCAAGACCGCGGGACTGCTCGCGCAAATAATCGAACGCATCGGCAACCACGAACTCCACCCGTTCCTCGAATCCGTTGAGCTCCACGTTCCGCTTGGCGGTATCCACCGCATGCTCCGATATATCCAGGCAGGTCACTTTCTTTGCCCCGTAAGCGCAAGCGTTCAGCGTAAAGCTGCCGGTATGCGAGAAGCACTCCAGCACCGTAGCGCCGTCCCAATAAGGAAACGTCACCTCGGTTCCGCTTTTGTTCACGGGAATCCGCTTCACCGTTCCGTCGTCCAACAATTGCTCTCTAAGCTCAATACCGCTTCGCTTGCCCCAGCCCTTCATAAGTGGGGCCAAAGCCGCCCGGTTCTCCCGTTGGTCGAAGAAATAGCCTGTCTTCTGGCCTTGTTCGATATCGACCTCAAGCAGCAGTCCGTTCTCGCGTATGGTTACATGCCGCGGGCATTCGCCATAAAGCAGCCCCTTGCGCTGTGTGAGACCCTCCAGCTCCCGTACCGACACATCGCTGCGTTCATAAATACCTGCCGGCTGCATCACTTCGATCAAAGCGGCGATCATGGCTTCTTTGGCTTCTTCCATGCCCAGCGTCAGTATCTGAACAACCAGCACATCCTCAAATTTATCAACGATCAGGCCCGGCAACAAATCCGCTTCTCCATAGACCAAGCGATAGCTTCGGGCATCTGGAAGGAACCGCTCGCGGTGCTCTTTACACTCCCGTAACCGCCGAATAAAGAAATCCTGGTTTATTTCCTCCAACGGCTCATAAGAAACAACCCGGACCGCAATCTGCGAAGCCGGATTGTAGTAGCCGGCCGCAACAAACTGGCCGGTATGCGTATGTATGGAAGCAAGCCGGCCAGGAACGGCTTCCCCCTCCACCCGTTCGATTTCCGAACGGAATACCCAAGGGTGGCCTTCCTCAAGACGCTTCTTTCTTTTTTTCTGTAAATAAACGACTGCCATAGCTCAAGCCTCCAACAAATTAATAAGACGAAGAGCCCGCAAGCCCTGTCATCAATGCAACACCTGAGCTCGTCCCGAGTCTGGTCGCACCTGCTTCGATCATTTTCATTGCGGTTTCCAGGTCACGAACGCCTCCGGACGCTTTTACTCCGATCGAAGAGGATACGCTCCGGCGCATGAGTGCCACATCCTCAAGCGTCGCTCCGCCTTTCCCAAAGCCGGTTGACGTTTTTACATATTGGGCTCCCGCTTCCTCGGATAGGCGGCAGGCGGCTGTTTTTTGCTCATCCGTCAAAACGCCCGTTTCGAAAATGACCTTGACAATCGCTTGTCCCTCTACAGCTTTTACCACTGCACGGATATCGTCACGGACCGCGTCATGATCGCCTTGTATCAGCTTCCCGATTTGAAGCACCATGTCGATTTCATTAGCTCCTTGTTCAACCGCTTTAGCCGCTTCAAAGGCTTTTACCTTAGTGTCGCTGGCTCCTAGCGGAAATCCGCATACGACGCTGATCTTCACGACGGAATCCTGCAGAAGCTCACGGCAAAGCGGAACCCAAACACCGTTCACGCATACGCTGTAAAACCCGTACTGCTTCGCCTCTTCACAGAGCTTGAGAATCGCATCATGGTCTGCATCCGCTTTAAGCAGCGTATGGTCAATGTAGGAAGGCAATGCTTTCACATCAAATCCGGTCATTTACCTCACCTCATATCCCAGCGCTTCCAGCGCTTTTTTTAGAACCGAATCGTTATTTCCATACCCAGACTGTGTCTGCTGCTGCCAAGCAGTAATCGGATCGAGCCACTCTACACCGCGAATTTCCTCTACTTGGGCCTGCAGCGATCCACCCGTTGCCTCTACCAAATAATAGTGTACCTCTTTATCCACTAAGCCTACGCCGGACAACGTAAATTGATACGTAATTTTCTCCAGCGGCTGCACAATCGTGCCGATGATCCCCGTTTCCTCAGCAATTTCGCGGAGGGCGGTTTGTTCGATCGTCTCGCCGGGCTCCATCTTCCCTTTAGGCAGCGTTATTTTACCGTACCGGTCCTGAATCATTTGCACCTGCAAGTCATCCCCGAGCTTGCGGAACACGACGCCTCCGGCCGAAATTTCCTTCATCGACCTCACCCTTTCTCATAGCTAGAAATGGAAAGGACTTCATCGGAAACTTGCGCTCCCGACGAAATCCTCTCCTTTTTATCCTATACGATAGCCTTGGCTGCTTGTCCAGGGATGGTTTCAGCAGCGTTCGCTCCAGACGGCTTTCTTGAGGACGAGCTTACGGCAACCGTCTCCGGCGCGCGGACGATTTGGCCGCGGCATTCGTTGACTCCGGCTTCGGTAATCTTAACCCGGCATACCTGACCGATCCACTCCTCGCTGCCCTCGAACACGACTTGAATATAATTGTCCGAATAGCCCATGATCAGGCCGCTGCCCGGCTGTCCCTTGTAGTCGCGCTCAGGGATGACCTCCAGCACGCTGCCCACAAATTGCTTGGCATAATCCAACTGCATGTGCTCCGACAAATCAATGAGCTCATGCACTCGTTTGTTTTTGATTTCTTCGTCGACTTGATCCTCCATCCGGGCTGCCGGCGTACCGGTCCGTTTGGAGTACGGAAATACGTGCATTTCCGAGAATTTCATTTCTTGCATGAAACGGTATCCGTTGCGGAACATCTCTTCCGTTTCCCCCGGGAAGCCTACAATTACGTCCGTCGTGATTGCAACCCCCGGCATAATGCGGTGAATGTGCTCGATTTTTTGCGCAAACTGTTCCGTCGTATATTTTCTGCGCATCCGCCCCAGTACGTCGTTATCTCCGGCTTGCAGCGGAATATGCAGGTGACGGCACATTTTGTCCGACTTTTGCAATACTTCCAGCACCTCGTCAGTGATTTGGCTTGCTTCGATGGAGCTGATGCGAATGCGCTTCAGGCCTTCTACCTTGTCCAAATCCCAAAGCAGCTTGGCCAGGCTATAATCCTCCATATCCTCACCGTAACCACCCGTGTGAATACCCGTTAGCACGATCTCCTGATATCCGGCATCGACCAGCATACGGGCTTGATGAAGCACGCTTTGAGGCTCGCGGCTGCGCATTAGACCGCGCGACCATGGAATGATACAGAAGGTGCAGAAATTATTGCAGCCCTCTTGAATTTTGAGAAAAGCGCGTGTGCGATCGGCAAAATCCGGCACGTCGAGCTCCTCGAACGTACGGGTTTTCATGATGTTGCGCACGGCATTAATCGGCTGGCGTTCCTGCTCCAGCTGTTTCACGTAAGGCATAATTTTGTCCCGGTCCTGCGTCCCGATCACCAGATCGACTCCTGGAATCGCCAAAATTTCGGCAGGAGATGTTTGTGCATAGCAGCCCGTTACCGCTACGATCGCCTCCGGATTTCTGCGGATCGCACGCCGGATCATTTGACGGCTTTTTTTATCTCCTGTATTCGTAACCGTACAACTGTTGATGACATATACGTCAGCGGTCGATTCAAAATCAACCTGCTCGTATCCATCCTGCTTAAACAGCTGCCAGATCGCTTCCGTATCATAAAAGTTGACTTTACAGCCCAGTGTGTGAAAAGCGACTGTCGCCATGTTACTCTTCTCCTCCCATCTCTCCGGTTTCGTATAAAATACACGTGAGTCCGACCATCGCGGCCGTCTCCGTTCGAAGTATGCGTTTGCCCAGGCTGACGGCGCGGCAGCCTGCCGCTTCCGCCTCCTCCGCTTCCCGCTCGCTGAACCCGCCTTCGGGTCCGATCATGAGCAGCAGCTTCAGGCGGCGGCTCACATCCTGGCGTGACGAAACGGCCTGCCGGATCTGACCTCGAAGCTCCTGAACGCTTTGCTTTTCATAGCATATCCAGGCCGCATCCGCTTCTTCTGCAAGACGCAGCAATTCCTTCCAGGATAACACTGATTCCACTGCCGGCACGCGATTGCGATGAGCCTGCTCTGCGGCTTCCTTGGCGATCTTTTGCCAACGCTCGAGCCGCTTTCCTTCCTTCTTGCTGTCCAATTGTACAACGGTTCGCTCAGACACGAAGGGAATAAACCCAGCCGCCCCGATCTCCGTTCCCTTCTGAATCACGAGCTCCATCTTGTCGCTTTTCGGCAAGCTTTGCGCCACCCAAACATCGACGGCAGGCTCATTATCCATGGGAAGCCTTTCGATTACGTCGGCAACGACCTGCTGAGGCTCCACTACCCTCAGCCGCACTAAAGCTTCGCGGTCTATTCCGTCGCTCACTATACATGTATCACCCGGCTTCGACCGCATCACACGTGTCAAATGGTGGGCGTCGTCACCGGTTATGTTTACCGTCTCGTCCGTGAACTGATCCGGCTGAATGAAATATCTTTGCATGTTTATCCGTCACTTCCGCCAAAATAAGTCTGACCGCTTATACATAAAGTAGAAACGGTCATCCTTCATCATACACTTTTTTTGCTCCAAAAACCAGTATAGTTAGCAAAAAGGCACCACGTTACCATATAGGCTCTTATCAACAAGCTAGCTTCCGAATATCAGGCTGACCACCGACCGAAAGAATTCGAGAATCGGAGTTTGCAGCGCGAAGATCGGCCCCAGCGTCACCCTGCGAATCGGCTCAATGAAGAACATCAGCAGGATCGCGAAAAACAGCCACTGCTCATACGGCTTCACTTTCATCAAAATGCTGCGCGGCAGCAGATCTTCTATAATGCGGTAGCCATCGAGCGGCGGGAAAGGAATGAGGTTCAGTATGAACAAAAAGACGTTCTGTGTCACCATCAGCGTCAAAAAAAGATTGATCGCCATGCTGATGCCGGATGACATTCCGGCCAGCAGATTGAACTGGTGCACAGCGTACAGAATGATCAAGCTGATAAATCCAAGCACCAGGTTGCTGAACGGCCCCGCAAAGGATACGATAATGCCCATTCTTCTCGGGTATTTAAAGTTACTGCGGTTCACGAGCACGGGTTTGGCCCAGCCAATCCCTATGATAAGAAAGAAGATCATACCGAGCCAATCCAAATGCACGCGCGGATTGAGCGTTAAGCGCCCCATCGAACGTGGGGTCGAATCTCCGAATCTGTCGGCAAAATAGGCATGAGAGAACTCATGTACGGAAAAAGCGATCAGCAGCACCAGGAAAACGAAGGGCATCTGCTCGACATTGAAAGCTAAGAACGAATTCCAGTCCACTCTCGCTCACCTACGGCTTTCTTGCGATGAGCACGACCCAATCCTGATCCTCATGACGCTCCGTCATGACAAAACCGGCGGCCGTCAAAGCCTCCTCCACCGACTCCTGCTTCGCTTTAATTATGCCGGATACGATGTAGCTTCCACCCGATTCCAGCACTTCATACACATCGTCAACGAACATCAAAATAATTTCCGCCAGAATGTTAGCAACAACCACCTGTACAGGCAGCTTCACCCCAAGCGGACCTTCTGCACTATTGGAGCGGCTCTCATTGATCACCTGAAGCAAATCGCTCAGCTTCACAGTAATTTGCTGGTCCAACCCATTCAACCTGACATTCTCCGTTGCGCTGTAGACGGCGACAGGATCGAGATCCAGCGCGAGCACGTGACCTGCTCCCAGCTTGGCCGCGGCAATCGCCAGCACGCCGGAGCCTGTTCCGACATCAATCACGTCTTCTCCGCCTTCAATGACGCCTTCGAGCGTCTTTAGACAAAGCGCGGTTGTAGCATGCGTTCCCGTACCGAACGCCATGCCTGGATCAAGCTCTAAGATCAGCTCGTCCGGTCCGGGTATGTAATCCTCCCAGGTCGGCTTGATCGTCAACCGGTCAGTGATGCGAAGCGGCTTAAAGTACTGCTTCCAGGCATCAGCCCAGTCTTCGTCATCTACGTCCTTCAGCTCATACGTTGGTTCGCCGGTATCGATATCGTATCCGCTCAGCAGCTCCACGGAAAGCTTCAGCTCCCGCAGAATGACCTCCATATCCGTACCTTCGGAAAAATACCCCTTAATGACGGCGCGTCCTTCGGGAATATTGTTCAGCGGATGCTCGTACAACTGTCCAAATGAGGTATCCCTCTGCTTGTTCAGCGTGCCCGACTCCTCAATTGATACTCCGCCGGCTCCCAGCTCATGTATAAAATTCGAGATCATTTCGATCGCTTCTTCGGTTGTGTGAACCGTCACTTCATGCCATCGCATTAACTTATCCAGCCTCCATTCGGTAAAAAAGCACATTACGCCTATTGTACAACAATTCCTGATACGGGTAAAACTTTATGTAGAAAAGAGCCTCAGCCGTTATTTTAAAAAATAAAAAAGTTTAATTCGAAGTCCTTTCGATGAAGAACCATTCTATCATTATAAAAAGCCGGTGTCCTGTTCGGACGCCGACTCTCTAATTCAGCCTACGGTGTGCCCCCGCCATCGTGTATGACGCGGAGAGCCTGTTCATATACGCTCTCATCCACTACTGCGGCGAGTACGATATCCCTGCCGGTCGGGCCTGATTCGGCTCCGCCCGCCATGCCGCTGGCGTCTACGTCCGCAGCGGCCAGCACAGCCGCATCGCGGCTATTGAAGTCGGCGCTTTGCGTCAAGTACCCCAGTCCCGGAAAATCGCTAGTGATCGGGTTCATGATGTGATCGACACCATCCCCGGGATATTTGCCGAATCGGTCAACGGATACGTCAATGGCACGCAGCGCTTTCAGCTTAGAAGCGACCCCTTCCGCTTCCTCCGGCGAGTGAAAATAGGCAAGTATGCTTCTCTCGGACATCGCGCTACCCTCGATCCTTTTCCTGACGGCTGTCGGCTGCTTCGGCGCGGCGGTTGGCCTCCATGTCTTCGGCATCTGCCAGCTCGCTTGAGAATTCAACGTCCTCGTTTTTGGCTATGGGCAGTTCATTTTGTGCATTGTTCTTTGCATTCATGTGTAATACCTCCTGTCCAATAGTAGGTGATCGCTTGACACAATGAAATTAGTTTCAACTTCCGAACTCCTAAATATACAAAAAACACGGCAGGCAATCCGCTCCAGCGGAAAGCCTGCCGTGTCCTTTAGTCACCTAAAAATGCCTTTTTCATTCGTTCAAATATCGATTGCTGCTGCTCATTTGTATTCTCTCCAACAACCTTTGAAAATTCGCGCAGCAGTTCCTTCTGTTCATCGTTCAAATTCGTCGGTGTAACGACAACGACCTTAACATGCTGATCTCCTTGTCCGTACCCGCGAAGGCGTGGAACCCCTTTGCCCTTCAGACGGAAATACGTATCCGTTTGGGTGCCTGCAGGGATTTTCAGCTTCACCTTCTCTGTCAAGGTTGGAATTTCAATCTCGTCTCCAAGCGCCGCCTGTGCAAAAGTCAACGGCACTTCACAGTAGATGTCGTCTCCCTCGCGCTCGAAAAAATCATGAGGCTTCACCCGAATAACGACATACAGATCTCCTGAAGGACCTCCGCGCGTTCCGGATTCGCCTTCGCCGGTTACACGGAGCTGAGCTCCATCGTCCACTCCGGCCGGGATGTTCAAATTGATTGTCCGCTGTTTTTTGACCTTCCCCGAGCCGTGGCAGGTACTGCACTTGTCCTTGATAATTTTGCCCTGGCCTTGGCAGGCCGAGCAGACGCGGCGGTTCACAATGCGGCCGAAAGCCGTGTTCTGCACGACCTCCTGCTGGCCGGAGCCATGGCAGACGCCGCACGTTTGCGGCTTGGTACCCGACTTCGCCCCGCTCCCTTCGCACGTCTCGCACGTCTCTGTCCGCGGAATATGAATATCGATTTTTTTGCCGAACACCGCTTCTTTAAACTCGATCGTCAATGTGTACTGAAGATCGTTCCCCCGCTGTGGCGCGTTCGGATTACGGCGCTGGCCGCCTCCCCCGAAGAACATGTCGAAGATATCGCCGAAGCCGCCGAAATCCTGACCACCGCCGCCACCCATACCCTGGTTCGGATCTACGTGGCCGAAGCGGTCGTACTGCGCTTTCTTTTGATCGTCGCTCAAAACATCGTAAGCTTCCTTCGCTTCCTTAAACTTGGATTCAGCGTCGGCTTCCTTATTGACGTCCGGGTGATATTGACGCGCCAGCTTGCGGTAAGCTTTTTTAAGGTCTTCCGGAGAAGCTTCCTTACCAACCCCGAGCACTTCATAGTAATCGCGTTTGCTCATCGTTCCACTCCCATTCCCGGGCGACAAACGGAAAGTCAAAGCCGGTCGTGCCGACTTTGACTCCCTGCGTGTCTAACGGGTTATTACTTCTTGTCGTCGACTACTTCATAGTCGGCATCTACTACGTTATCTTTACCTTTGGAAGCGCCCGGCGCTTCCTCTGCACCACCGGAAGCCTGAGCATCTTGAGACGCTTGCTCATACAGCTTCACGGACAGCTGCTGAACGATTTCCGTAAGCTCATCGCTGGCTGCTTTGATCTCCTCGAAGTTATCGCCTTCGAGAGCTTTTTTCAATTTTTCTTTTGCATCATTGGCTTTATCTATTTCGGCCTGATCGACCTTGTCGCCCAAATCCTTGATCGTCTTGTCAACGGAATAAACGAGCTGATCCGCTTGGTTGCGGACTTCCACAAGCTCTTTACGCTTACGGTCCTCTTCAGCGTGAGCCTCAGCGTCCTTCATCATGCGCTCTACTTCATCGTCGGACAAACCGCTGGAGGAAGTAATCGTGATTTTTTGGCTTTTGCCTGTGCCTTTATCGAGAGCAGACACGTTGACGATTCCGTTCGCGTCGATGTCAAAGGTAACTTCGATTTGCGGAATCCCGCGTGGCGCCGGTGGAATGTCTCCCAAGATGAAGCGGCCCAATGATTTATTGTCTGCAGCCATCGCACGCTCACCCTGAAGCACGTGAATTTCTACGCTTGGCTGGTTGTCGCCGTAGGTTGTAAACACTTGCGATTTCGTCGTCGGAATCGTCGTGTTGCGCTCGATCATCTTCGTGAACACACCGCCTGCGGTTTCAATACCGAGGGAAAGAGGCGTTACGTCGAGCAGGACAACGTCTTTAACATCCCCAGTCAATACACCCGCCTGAACAGCAGCACCCAGGGCAACGACTTCATCCGGATTCACGCCTTTGTGCGGCTCTTTACCAATCAAGCGTTTAACAGCTTCCTGTACAGCAGGAATCCGGGAAGAACCTCCGACAAGCACCACTTTATCGATTTGATTGGCCGAAAGTCCGGAATCGCTCAAAGCTTGGCGAGTTGGACTCATCGTTCTTTCCACCAAAGGAGCGGAAATCTCCTCGAATTTGGCACGGGTCAGGTTGACCTCCAAGTGCTGCGGTACGCCATCCACTACCGTAATAAACGGCAGGGAAATGGTTGTCGTTAATACGCCGGAGAGCTCTTTCTTCGCTTTTTCGGCCGCATCCTTCAAACGTTGAACCGCGGCTTTATCTTTACTCAGGTCGATACTGTGCTCTTTTTTGAACTCGGAAACGAGGTAATCAATAATAACTTGGTCAAAATCGTCGCCGCCCAGACGGTTATCCCCACTGGTAGCTTTAACTTCGAAGAAGCCATCGCCAAGCTCCAGAATGGATACGTCGAACGTACCGCCGCCAAGGTCATACACGAGAATTGTTTGATCCTCGGACTTTTCCAGACCATAAGCCAGAGCAGCCGCAGTCGGTTCGTTCACAATCCGAAGCACTTCAAGGCCCGCGATTTTACCGGCATCCTTCGTCGCTTGACGTTGGCTGTCGTTGAAATAGGCCGGAACCGTAATAACAGCTTGTGTTACAGTTTGACCGAGGTATGCTTCCGCATCAGCTTTCAGCTTCTGAAGAATCATAGCGGAAATTTCTTGCGGCGAATATTCTTTATCGTCGATTTTCTCTTTATGATTCGTACCCATGTGACGCTTGATGGACATGATCGTGCGGTCAGGGTTTGTGATCGCTTGTCGCTTTGCCGTTTCGCCTACGACACGCTCTCCATCCTTCTTAAAGCCAATAACCGAAGGGGTTGTACGGTTTCCTTCCGCATTAGGGATAACAACCGCTTCGCCGCCTTCCATAACGGCAACGCAAGAGTTTGTTGTCCCAAGGTCAATACCAATTACTTTACTCATGAGGATTAGCCTCCCTTAAATTCGTTTATTTCGTGTTCAATGATGTTATGATTTATGAACTCACTTTGACCATGGCAGGGCGAAGTACCTTATCCTTGAGGATGTAGCCCTTCTGAACCTCTTCCACCACAATGCCTTCCTCGTGCTCCTCCGAATCCACCTGCATGATCGCCTGATGGTATTCCGGATTAAAAGGCGTGCCCACCGTTTCCATAGGCTTCAAGCCTTCACTGGTCAGCACTCCGTCCAATTGACGGAAAATCATATCAATGCCCTTAGCCAGAGCGTCGTAATCTTTGTTGTCTTTGCTTGCGGTGAGCGCCCGTTCGAAATTATCCACTACCGGGAGCAGCTGCTCTATGAGTTTCAAGGAAGCGTACTTCGCGAATTCTTCCTTTTCCTTCATTGTGCGCCGTCTATAATTATCAAAATCGGCTTGAGTTCTTAAGAAACGCTCTTGATTTTCTTCCACTTGCTTCCTAAGCTCCTCAAGCTCCTGACTGACAGCATCTTGGGATTCGGAAGCAGTCGCTGCCTGCTCCTGCTCGTTACCGTCTCCGGCCTCGGCAGCATTCGCTTCGTTATTAGCTGCGGCTTCATATGTAGCGTTCGCCTCTTGCTCCGGCTGTTCGCCTGCCTTCTGGCGTCCGTCCGCTTGTTGTTGTTCCGTGTTCAATGTCTGTCACCTCCTTAACCGAATCAGGGACCATCCTCTATCGCTGCATAAGCGCGCAATGTAGGGGATGCGACCCTTTATTTCTATTATATATTGTAACCATTCCGTATCGGTGAACACAACCTTAATTCGGCGTTCACTCCTCGGAACGCGAATCCCGCATTTTAATGACGGTGTGAATGCGCAATACAGCGGACGCTACCTCTCCTGCCGCTTGAAGAGCATACAGCTTCACCTCGGCCGGATCGATCACTCCCTGCTCCAGCATATCCTTTACCATTCCAGAGTCACAGTCAATACCGAGACTGTCGCTGCCCGAAGCAATCTGCGCAGCTTTGGCTTCCTCCACCTTCTCGAGCGGATTATAGCCCGCATTCACGACGATTTGCGAAAGCGGCTTGCGCAGCGCCTGCACAACGGCTGCGATGCCGAAGCCTTCCATGCCCTGAACCGTCTCACGATACCGTTCGAGCTCATGCGCAACCGCCATCTCGGCAGCCCCACCGCCGGGTAAATACCCGCCGCGCAGCCCGGCCTGTACGCTGGAAGCCGCGTCTCGGGCGATGCGAAGCCTTTCGCCGACTATCTCGCTCGTGCTGGCGCCGACGACGATCGATACTTGCGCTCGGCCTTTGCCCTCGCCCATACGAACAATCTCGAGCCGTTCGTCGTAAGCCACGTGCCCGGCATAACCGAGATACCCCGCCAATTCATGGACAGGCTTGCGCAGCCCGCTGCGACGAAGCGGCCGGGCGCCAGTATATTCGGCGATGCGGCGAAGCTCCACCCGAGACAGGCGCTGCAGCACCATGATCCCGTGATCGGTGCAAAACTGCTCCGCTTCCGGATCGATCCCCCGCTCCGAGGCAATAAAGCCAACACGCAGCTCGACAAGCTTCCCGAGAAGCTCCCGGAACTGCTCCCGAAGCTGCATTTGCTTGTGGAACCCGGCATCCGTCGTCAAAGCCTCTTCATCAATGGCTTCCGGCTCGAACGCATCCTGGAGCAGCAGGATCTGAGCCGTATCTGGCGGAAACTCAAGCTGAGCATTGGCCGGCCGTTTCTGAATAAGCAGGCCGGGCCAAACTTCACCCGTCGCCTTGCCGTGGGATAAGACTACATCTGAAAAGCGGAAATGCTCCTCCCGCAGTTTCTGCAGCCCTAGCCGCTTCGCGCCTTCGATCACGAGTCCAGCCAAATCCGCATGCTCACGCCCCGCGATGAAGGCAATGCGATACAGCAAGGGATCGTCGAGCCCGTTGATGGGGCGCGAATGGTGAGCCAGCGAACGCAAAGCGAAAGCAATGCCCTCCTGCACCCCGCGCACGACCTTGGATACCGGTACGCCGCGCACGACCTGCGCAACGCCTTCAGCTACAAGCGCTCCCGCAAGCACTGTGGCGGTCGTAGTACCGTCGCCCACCTGCGCCTGTTGGGAACGAGCCACTTGGATCAGCAGCCTTGCCGCGGGATGGGTAACGTCCATCTTCTCCAGAATGGTGACGCCGTCGTTGGTAATGATGACTTCGCCATGAGCGCCTACCAACATTGTGTCAAGCCCTTTGGGCCCAAGCGTCCCCTCCACCGCCGAGCAGATCGCGCGGATAGCATTGGCGTTGTTTCTCAGCGTTGTATAGGCTTCCTCGCCATCCTGACTTCCGTTGTTCAACTGGTTCATTTATACCAGCGCTCCATATGCCCCGTCAAATCCTTGGACAAATGATCCAGCAGCTTCATCACTTTAGCATAGTCCATCCGTGTTGGACCTAGTATGCCGATCGTGCCCAACAGTTGACCGTCTATAGAATACGAAGCGGTAATCAAGCTGCAGTCATTGACGGCTTCGAGTTTATTCTCGCTTCCGATCCGTACCTGGATTCCTCCGCCTGCGTCCGCCGTTCCGGCAAATAACTGGACCAGTTTCGGTGTTTCAGCAAGCAGATCGAGAATACTCTTCACCTTGTCTACATCTTTGAATTCCGGTTGACTGAGCATGTTCGTCGTACCGCCTAAAAATACGCGTTCTTCTTCTCCGCCGCTCATCACGGTGTCGAGCATGATCAGAAGCTCCTCATAACCGGAAATAAAGCTGCTCATTTCCGACGCGATTTCCGTGTACAGCTTGGATTTAAAATGAAGCAGCGGCACGTTCTTCAGCCGCGCATTCAGAAGGTTGACGAACTTCTCGATCTCGCCCATCGGAATGCCTTCCGGAATCGTGACCGTCTTATTTTCTACCTGGCCGGTATTCGTTACAATGATGGCAACGGCCGTCCGTTCCGTCAGAGGGACAATCTGCAGATGCTTCAGTGTCGTGCCGGTCATCTCCGGGCCGAGCACAATAGACGTATAATTGGTCAGCTGAGACAAAATCATCGCAGCGTGCTGAATGGCCCGTTCCATCTCCTGCATTCTATCGGCAAAAAATCGCTTTAGCACATCTACTTCATGATGCGCGAGATTGTTATAAGTCATTAAATGATCGACATAATATCGGTAACCCTTATGAGAAGGAATCCTCCCGGCCGACGTATGCGGCTGCTCCAGGAAGCCCAAATCCTCCAGGTCGGACATTTCATTGCGGATGGTGGCAGGGCTGAATCCCACATTGCCGCGCTTGGATATGCTGCGGGAGCCGACCGGCTCTGCTGAACGAATATAATCATCTACGATGGCGCTCAAAATATGACGTTGACGTTCGGTTAGCACATTCATCCCACCTTTTCATTAGCACTCCATCCTATAGAGTGCTAAGCTAATACAAAAATAACAGACCCAAAGGGTCTGTGTCAAGTCGTCTCTAACCGTTTCAGAACGGCGATTTCGTCGCAACAGTGCTGCTTTTTGCAATGGATGCAGTCCTTCCATACCTTCTCGGGAAAGATCTCCTTATCCACAACGGCAAACCCGTTTTTTTGAAAGAATGCCACTTCGTATGTCAGCGCCATGACCTTCGGAATGCCCTGCTCTTTCGCTTCTCGGACCAGAAAGTCGACAAGCGCTTTGCCGATCCCCTGTCCCTTATAACCGCTCGTCACACCGAGGGAACGGATTTCCACCAGGTCTTGTCCAAGCCTTGTCAGAGAACCGCAGCCGACTAAATCCCCGTCGATCTCTGCCACGACGAACGTATCGATCTGCGAGGCGAGCATCTCCTTAGAGCGTGGAAGCATAATTCCTTGTTCGGCATAGCCTTGAATAATTACGTATAGCGTATCTATATCTTGTTCCGTCGCTTTTCTGCAGGTCACGGTCATTTTCATCGGGATCCCACCATTCGTCTAGTAAAAAATTGCTATGAGATAATATGAATAAATATACAACAAAACGTATAAAATATTCAACCTTTTTTTATCCCGACCGCTCCCAAAAATTCGCCGAACACTTCATTGCCGAGCCATATTCCGCGTGTGGACAGCCTATAGCCTTCCGGTGAGGCTTCGAGCAGTCCTTGTCCACAAAGCTTATCCAGTACTTGGCCGAACACATCCTCAAGCCTACTACCGAATTGTTCGGTAAAATCAGCCTTCCTAACGCCTCGAAGCAGCCGAAGCCCGACCATCATGAAATCTTCCATCGCTTCCTCTTCGCTTACCCTACTGGTTTCCAGCAGCGGACGTCCTTTTCGGGTCGCATCGATATACGGCTGTACCCCTTTGATATTAATGTGACGGTGTCCATGGACATAACCGTGGGCTCCAGCCCCAAGGCCGTAATAGCTTTGATTGCGCCAATACATCGAGTTATGACGACTCTCATGTCCTGGCTTGGCGAAATTGCTGATTTCATATTGACCGTAGCCCGCAGCCTTCAACCGCTCCATAATAAGCGAAAACATAGAGACTTCCTCATCTTCTGCAGGCAGTGGAAGCTCGCCCCGTTCATACAAGGAGTGAAACAACGTATTTTCTTCCACCTTCAGGCTGTAAATCGAATAATGGGGCAAATCCAGTTCCAAAGCCTCTCGAAGCGTATCTTCCATTATTGAGCGCGTCTGCTTCGGCAAACCGAACATCAGATCGATGGACATATTGGAAAATCCAATCGCCCGCGCGTTCTCCAGACTTCGATAAACGTCATCCGTGTTGTGAATCCGGCCGATGCGTTCCAATAGTTCGTTGTTGAACGACTGCACGCCGAAGCTGATCCGGTTGATCCCGCCTTCTTTCATCGCTTGGAGCTTATCCCGATCGGTCGTGCCGGGGTTCGCTTCCATCGTAAACTCCACCTGCGGCGACCAATTTGGAAAGTAAGTCCGCACCCGATGCAAAAAGCTCTCCATCTGCTCCGGAGTAAGCACGGTTGGCGTTCCTCCGCCAACAAATATCGTTTCGATCTCTCCCGGGGGCACGGCCTTCACCGTTTGCTCCATCTCCCGCTCCAGAGCATCCAAGTAGTCCATGACCGGCTGGCCCTTCAATATATACGAATTAAAGTCGCAGTAATGGCATTTGTTCGTGCAAAATGGGATATGAAGGTACACCGCTTTGGGCGTTTGTTTGTGCTGCAGCATTTTGAATCACCATCCCTCGAAAGGCAAAAGCAGGTGCCTGCTTGAAGCCGCAATAGCCTCTACCCGCACCTGCCTGCCTGTTACATAAATTAAAATGATCTAATCGTCGATCTTCAGGACCGCCATGAATGCTTCCTGCGGCACCTCTACACTGCCGACCTGTTTCATGCGCTTTTTCCCTTCCTTCTGCTTCTCCAGCAGCTTCCGTTTACGGGAAATGTCGCCTCCGTAGCATTTAGCAAGAACGTTTTTCCGCATGGCTTTGACCGTTTCGCGGGCGATGACCTTCTGTCCGATCGTCGCCTGAATAGGCACCTCGAACATTTGGCGGGGAATGATTTCCCTGAGCTTCTCGCAAATGATACGTCCGCGGTTGTAGGCGCGGTCGCGGTGGACGATGAAGGAAAAGGCGTCAACCTGCTCTCCGTTGAGCATGATGTCCATTTTGACCAGGTTGGAACGCTTATAGCCCGAAAGCTCATAGTCAAAGGACGCATAACCCTTGGTACTTGATTTTAATTGATCAAAGAAGTCGTAAACAATCTCCGACAGCGGCATGTCGTAGGTCAACGTGACCCGCGTCGTATCAAGATACTCCATATTGATATATTCGCCGCGCTTGAATTGGCAAAGCTCCATGATGGCCCCGACATAGTCATTAGGGACGATGACCGAAGCTTTAACGAACGGCTCTTCAACAAAATCGATTTTCCCGATTTCAGGGAACAGCGAAGGATTCTCAATGTTCAGCACAGTGCCGTCCGTCTGTGTTACGCGGAACACCACGCTTGGCGCCGTCGTAATGAGAGGGATGTCAAATTCCCGCTCGATCCGCTCCTGAATGATCTCCATGTGGAGAAGCCCCAGGAAGCCGCAGCGGAAACCGAATCCGAGTGCTGTCGACGTCTCAGGCTCGAAGCTGAGCGAGGCATCGTTGAGCTGCAGCTTCTCGAGCGCTTCGCGCAGATCGTTGTAGTCGTTCGTTTCAATCGGGTACAGACCGCAGAATACCATCGGGTTGATTTTGCGGTAACCCGGGAGCGGTTCCGGCGTCGGGTTCTTAGCATCCGTGACCGTATCCCCGACACGGGTGTCGCCGACGTTCTTAATCCCTGCAACGATGAAGCCAACATCGCCGACTTCCAGCGATTCGACTGTCCCCATCCGCGGTTTGAACGCCCCTACCTCGATGACTTCGAACGTTTTTTCCGTCGCCATAAACTTGATTTTGGAGCCCGAACGGATGGACCCGTCAATAACCCGGACGTAAACGATAATCCCTTTGTACGGATCGTAGTGTGAGTCGAAAATGAGCGCCTTCAGCGGCTGATCCGGATCTCCCGTCGGAGCCGGCACCTTTTGGACCACCTGCTCGAGAATTTCTTTAATCCCTATACCGGCCTTCGCCGATGCGAGCACCGCTTCGCTGGCATCGAGTCCAATGACGTCTTCGACCTCCTGCTTTACCCTCTCGGGGTCCGCACTTGGTAAATCAATCTTGTTAATAACCGGCAAAATCTCCAAATTATTGTCCAATGCCAGATATACGTTAGCCAGCGTCTGCGCTTCAATACCCTGTGCTGCATCGACGACGAGCAGCGCGCCTTCACAAGCCGCAAGGCTGCGCGACACCTCATACGTAAAGTCGACGTGCCCCGGGGTGTCAATCAGGTTCAATATATATTCTTCGCCGTCATCGGCACGGTAGCTGAGCCTTACGGCCTGCAGCTTGATTGTGATCCCCCGCTCCCGTTCCAAATCCATCTGGTCAAGTACCTGTTCCTGCATTTCACGCGACGACAGCGCGCCGGTGAACTCGAGAATACGGTCAGCCAGCGTCGATTTTCCATGGTCGATATGGGCGATAATGCTAAAATTTCTGATTTTCTTCTGTCTGGCTCGGATATCCATCGGCAGCTAAACCTCACTAACCTGCAAATTTACAATACTTCTCATTATAGCAGTTGTGAAGGAATGCTTCAATGGAGGGCGGATTGTCATTTCAACAAAGCTTCAATTAGAGAGACGAAAGCGCGTATGCCGTGATGAGCCGCAATCTGCAGCAGTTCCCCTGCCTTGTTGCCCATGCGGTTGATCCCCGTGTCGGACGTCGGCTCTGCGGACGGCGCTGCTTCCGGTTTCACCGCCGGGGCCAACTTGACCGCAGGCCCTGCGCCGCTTGCCGCGGCCGGCTTGCCAACCGCCGGTGCAGCGCTGTAAGCGCGTGACGCAGACGCCGGGTCCGCCTGCGCTTTCACTAGCGGTCCGTGGATCCGTTCGGTCCCCTGCGTAGCAAGCGACACGCCGAAAAATATGCAGAACGCCATGGCAAGCCCCAAGGAGCTATACTTCACGAATGCGTTTCCTCTCACGCGCTTTCCTCTCCCTTTCCATCAAATAAGGTGAAACCCCTGATCGTTTGCTTAGCTTTGCTTTTTCTCCTCTGCCGGAGTCGGAGTCGGTGCTGCATCCACCTTCTCCGCATTCAGGATGACTTGAGAGATTGCCGCAGCAAGCGCATCCGCGGTGCGATAGCACTCCTCCAGCGTATTGTCGACCCCGCCGATTTCAATCAGAACGTTGTTCGGGGAAAAGTTCTGGTTGTACACTCCGTTGCCTTCTCCGGACTTGGCGTGAATGCCTTTGGAGATACCGGGATATTTTTCTTCGAGCACCTTATCGATCTGTTCGGCGAACTCGTAGTTTTGATTCCATTTCGGATTTTTCCCGCCGATGATAAAGTAAACCTGCGCATACGTTTGTCCATTAATGGTGGCCGTCGTTTTGTCACGCCGCTGAGAATCCCGATGAAGATCAAAATAGTATTTCAAGTCAGGATGTCCGGTCGAGGCTTCTTGCAGCGTTTTGAGAGAATATCTATAAGAATAATAGTAATTGAAGCTTTGCTCGATCGCCGGATAGTTTTTGTCGGAGTGCACGGCCCCTATCCCTTCCTTCTCCAGCTTTTCCGCTAGCCTGCGACCTACGAGCGTCACATTTTTCTTAGGATCATACGCCTTGTCCGGATCCTTCACTCCAGGAAGCTCCGGCAAATAAGACTCCTGATTGTGCGATTGATAGATGAAGGCGACATTTTTGCCTGCAGTCCTCGGGGGCTGCGCTGTCGGCAGCGGATATTCGGGGCCTTGAACCGGGCCTGCTGCCGCGGCTCCCGGATTCGCCGTAATGGAGCCTGCCTCTCCCAAATCCTCCCTTTCGAACACCCCAGACTTCGGCCCGTAATCCACCGGCGAATCCACCGTTCCCCCGCCTCTGCTCAGCAAAACAGCTCGATTCTGGCCCAAGCCCGGAACCTCACGGGCGATCAACGACTTCGGATCGTGGGGATTCAGATCGGTCACAAGCGAGAACAAAAAGCTCGATACATTCGATTGAGAGAACGTGTGCGTCTTTCCGTCCGACGGCAGATGGGGAATCTCCATTCCCATCATATCCGTAAAAAACTGGCTCGATACCGAGGCGGCCAGTCCCTTCATAGAAGAAGACGGCTCCGCATTCTGCATCTGGGAATGCACATATCCGAGCAGCCCCAGCGCTATAAAAAACAACAGGCATCCCGTCATTAGAATCATATAGGTCCGGGCATACACTCCAATGGAATCTTTCGCTTTTCGAAGCTTGCTCAAGCTCACTGTAACCGCCGGCCATTTCATTGCCATTCCTCCTTCTACTGCTTCCGGTTCTGTATGTGCTAAGCGTCCATTCTACATCCGCCAGCACATTCGACTCCTCGACTGACTACTATACAACTCTATGAGGATGAGCAAATCGATAGAACCAAAAAATTAATAGACCGAAATAGAAGAAGAGGCATATGGACATCCGTTCAACTCAAAAAAAGTGTCTGACCGGCTTTGACAAGCCAATCAGACACTTTACACCCTGGGTTAATGCGTATATGCCGCCACATTGTCCACATCTACCGCTTCGTGTAAAGCTGCGTTCAGGCCGCTGGCGATGATGTTCGCAATGTCTTCGATGAATTGGTCGATCTCTTTGGGCGTGACTAGCAAATCGTGTCCGAGCGGATTAAGCACTTCCTTGACGAGCTGCAGCCGCTCCTGCTCCTGCATGTTGTCCAGCAGCCCAAGGATTTGCCCGGTATTGGCAGTTTGCTGGCGGAAATGATGATGCATCATATCAAATGCATTGTTCACGATCGTAGAGGCGTAAACGACGGTAGGCACGCCGATAGCGATACACGGAACCCCTAACGTATCAAGCGTCAGCCCCTTGCGTTTATTTCCGATCCCCGAGCCCGGATGAATTCCCGTGTCGGCAATTTGAATCGTCGTATTCACCCGTTCGAGCGAGCGTGAGGCTAGAGCATCAATGGCAATAACCAGGTCGGGCTTCGACCGGTCGACGATTCCCTGCACAATCTCGCTCGTCTCGATCCCCGTCGTCCCCAGAACCCCAGGCGCTACCGCACTGACGGGACGATAACCGGGGCTTACCTGATCGGGCATCAGTTCAAAATAATGTCTGGTCACCATCACGTTCTCGACAACCATCGGCCCCAAAGCGTCGGGCGTCACATTCCAATTGCCAAGCCCGATAATGAGCACTTTGGCGTTTGGGGCAATGTTAAGCTTTTTCATAAACTTCTCGAATTCCTGAGCCAATACGGTGGCAACCCTGTCCTGAAGGTCGCTGTCTTTTTGGCGAAGCGCCGGGACTTCAATCGTAATATAATGACCCGGCAGCTTCCCGAGAGCCTGTGATCCTTCTCGTGAGGTAATATCGATCATACTGACAAGGATGCCTTCCTGCTCAAAATTCGACGTATGTACGCCCGGTATGGACGAACCTGCGGAAGAAGCCATTTCACGTGCTTCCAGCGCCAGGTCTGTCCGGACGGAATATGCGCTTAAGTCCAGATCCATGAACTCGTCCCCTTTCCTATTGTACTCATGGTATATAGTGTGAAAAAGCTGTATACGTTATGCAAAAGTTTTACAGACGCTCTCCTGCGTTTCTATTGCATTTTGAAATGCCTCATGTTAGAATATCAAGAGTTGTCTACGATGATGATTTTTACATTTGTTTTTTGCAAGTTGTAGTAGGAGGTGAACGTCATGCCAAACATTAAATCCGCGATTAAACGTGTGAAAGTGAGCGAAAAGCGCCGTCTGCGCAATGCCTCTCATAAATCCGCGCTTCGCACTGCTGTAAAATCTTTCGAAACAGCTGCAGCAAGCAGCAACGTGGAAACAGCTAAAGCTGCCCTGATCGCTGCCAGCCAGAAGCTGGACAAAGCAGCGACCAAAGGATTGATCCATAAAAATGCCGCTGCCCGCAAAAAGTCCCGCTTAGCGAAAAAGCTTAATGCTCTTTCCGCGCAGGCTTAAGATCAAGAGCGACGAAAAAAGACCATGTATCCGTAAAGGATACATGGTCTTTTTAATTTTGCCATGAAAAATTCGCAGGATTCCTCCGAATCCCGCGAGATTAAGAAGCCAGCTTCAGCAAAAACATCTCCAGCCCCAACACCTTATCGATTTTACCGGTTTTCATCCGGTAGTCCAGATCCCCAAGCTGCTGCAAAATATGGGCAAGTCGTTTCAGTTCGAACTTCCCCGCTTGACCTGCCGCGATTTTGACCCCGTACGGATGCAGGCCAATTTGGCCGGCAATCTGCTGCTGGGAATAACCCTGCAGCATCAGATCCTTCACTTGTAACATGATCCGGAACTGCCGTGCGATCAGCATGACGATCTTGATCGGCTCTTCCTTGCGCCGCAAGAGCTCACTGAGCAAGGTGAACGCTTGCTCTAGTTCCACTTGTACAATATGCTCGATGAGTTGAAAAATGTTTTGTTCGATGCTTCTCGTCACAAGCTGCTCGAGATCCGCGGAGGTGATGGTTCCACCCCGTCCGATATAAAGAGCGCATTTCTCCACCTCTTTGGCCAAAGCCTGCAGGCCCGTTCCCGTGTATAGTATGAGCTTCTCCGCTGCGCCGGGGGCAAAGCCGATCCCTGCTTTGTCCGCTTCCTGATTCACCCAATGCGTCAATTCGTCCGCCGAGAGCATGGTACAAGGAATCAGAGCGTTCGCATCCTTCAGCGCTTTGACGATTTTTTTGCGTTCATCCAGCTTATCCGCATCCACAGTAAAGACAATGATGCTAAAATCGACCGGCGTCTTCATGTAATCCGTCAGCCGGTCCAGCCTGTGCTCGACCTTGCCGCTATCTTTGGCCCCTGTCAAAAAAAGCGCGTTCGAAGCCACAACCAGCTTGCTGGGGACCATAAAAGGAAGTGTCTCAGCCTCCTCAATAACGGCTTCCACCGGTGTCTCCGTCATATCGTAACGGGTTACGGCAAACGCTTTATGCTCCGGCAGCGCCAGCTTGTCCGTCAAGCGGTTAATCAACTCTCGGATCAAATAGCTCTCCGTGCCGTAGCAAACATAAACCGGTGCATATTGTTTCTTGTCTATTTGTTTGACAGCTGTTTTATAATCCATCGCCCGAAAGCCACCTTCCCCGTTCTAAGCGTTCCTACTTCGTCCGCATATCCTTCCGATACGCTATATGATATCAACAACAAAGGGATTACGTCAAAACCGGTAAGGTTTGACCTAATCCCTCTGTCCGAAACCCATCTATATAAACACCGCCGATAGGCTCTAGAAACCATAAAGCGGCCGGTGGTCATACGACGTGAATCGATAGTACTTAAATGCTGGATACCCTAATATACGCTGAGCCCCTGTGAAGTGTGCAAAGCTAATAAATAATTATGATCTCCCCCTGAAATACCGAAAGACGCTGCTCCGGTTTTGTTTTACTTCGTTTCTATCTCGGTTAGCTCCGCAACCGATATGACGAATGTTCTGGATTGCTCATGCATCTTCACCCGGTAGGTCAGCTTGTTGTCTGTAGACCATTCCACAAGGTCCACCCGGTCGGCATCCTCCCACGAATATTTGGAGGTATAAGCCTCTTGGCCTTCCTTGTTGCGCACCGTCACATGAGCATTCTCAAAATACGCGGTATATTTTCCGTCAGGAGACGCTAATTGGTGCATCGGCGGCTCCTCCGCCTCCGGCATCCCCATAATTCCCATATGGCCGCCTGACTTGTTGCGCATATGGTCTGGAGCAGCGACCTCCGATGGAACCTCCTTGGGAACTCCGCCACCGCCGTTCGCAGGGGGATCCATAATTGAGGCTGCGCCATATGACGGCTCTTCGGATGGAGCCGGAGCTTCTGCCGCAGGCGGCACCATTCCGCTTGGCACTTCAGGCTCTGGCGTTTCTGTCCGTGAAACCGTCGGTTCTTCCGACCTTGCTGCCGCACCAGGCTGATCCTGCGAAGCTGAAGGCTTCGCCGCTTTGGGCGCTGGCGCTCTGGGCACCTGACTCTCAGCCGGTGTTTGGCGCTGCTCGTCTTGCCCGTCCCCCGCAGCAGCTTCCTTTGGGGCTTCACCGCCCGCCGGTGCACCCTTTTGGTCCATCAGATGATCTTGAGAGGCCGGAGACGCTGATTCCTCTTGAATCGACATCGTGTCGGCCTGATTGTCAGCCGCTTGACTGCTCGAATCTTGAGCGGCGTTTTCACTGGCTTTTTGCTGGTTCAGCCCAAGCCATATACTGCCCGCGTCCGGTCCAGACTGCTGCTGGAACAGGAAGAATCCGAACACAAGACCGGCAGCCACAACGCCCCCGAACACCGGGAACGAGAACCATTCCTTGACATTTTTGCGCTTACTTCCAAGCTTAGGCTGTTCTGCAGGAGACATCGCCCCTCGCTGCTCCGTCTCGCGTGCCGCTCCTTCCTCTCCCGTCTGTGAAGACCATGCCGTGCCCGAAAGCTGTCCTCCTGCTTCAAGCTGCTCCAGCTTTGGCATAATAGCGTCAACCAAGCTGAAGGGAGGCGTTACCTTCGGCAAGCTCTCGAGCTCGTGCGACAAATTCACAAGACGCTCGAACAGCTTGGTGCAATCCGGACACTGCTGCAGATGCCCAAGCATCCGGCCGTATTCCGTTTCATCGAGATCCCGATCAAGGTATCTCTGCATCAGCTCGATCACCTCTTGACACATCATCCCCGTACACTACCTTTCTTTGGTGTTCGTATATCCCTTCTCATGCGTCGCTCAACCCCGAACCGCATCGCTGCCCGACTTTTTATACTCCCCTAGAATCGTTTGCAATTGCTGCCTCGCCCTGTACAGGTAAGACTTCACCGTATTGATAGGCAAATCCAACGATTCCGCTATTTCATTATAGGAGAAGTCCTCCAAATACCTCAGTACAACCACTGAACGATGGTGTTCGGGTAGCTTGTCGATCGCCTCTCGGATGTCTTTGGCGATATACGAAGACATCACTTCGTCTTCCACCGTTTTATGGTCGGTAAAGCTCAGGTCGTGCTGCTCAATCGAAACCGTTGGCTTTGTCCGACGAAATTTATCGATACAAAGATTCGTTACGATGCGCTGCACCCAAGTTTTAAACTGAGCCTTTTCTTCGTAGGAGTTGATTTTAGTATAAATTCGGATTAACGCTTCCTGTGCGGCGTCCATCGCATCCTGCTCATTGCCCAGAATGTAATAAGCGGTGCGGTAAACGTGATTCTCAATTTCTCGCAGTAGGGTAATTAGAGCGTCGCGATCGCCCGATTGGGCAGCCTTTAATAATTCTGGCGCTACCACTGGGATCCCCCTCTCTTGCAACCTTATAAACGTCCCGGACTGCAAAAATGTTGCAGCATCTTGAACTCTATAAGAATATCAAATTTTGCCTGCCAGGTATATAGAAGGAAAAACGCCTTTCGGTTTCCATTTTTGCTGTTTAATATACGTTCGCACAACTGTTTTGTTTCGCTCGTAAAAACAAAAAAAAAGATTTCAGCACCGCGGATACGGGCCGAAATCTTTTGGGTTTATTTTCCTTGCTTTCTGCGCACGGTGACAGACTCGCCGCCAATACCCCAGTTGTCTGTGTCCACCTCATCAATGACGACAACGGTCGTTTGCGGATTTTTGCCCAATACATCCACTAATAGCTGGGTTACACCTTGAATTAATTCAGCTTTCTTCTCCGGCGTTACGTTTTCTTTCGTAATTTTAATGTTTACATAGGGCATGTCGATCGTCCTTTCGCGTGAATGGGGATGATGATAATGCAAGCACCGATTAATACGATGGTGGCCGCCCCGGTAAGCGACCACCGATAGCTCCCGGTCAGGGTGGCAAGCAGACCCGCGGCCGTCGGACCGGCCATTTGGCCGGCGCCATAAATGGCGGTGACTAAGCCCACACTTCTTCCGGCATCACGAACAGCCAGACGCCTCGCCAGCGAAACCGCCAATGCCGTGATTCCCATGAACGTAGCTCCAAAAAGAATTGCGCCTGCCGTTAATCCTGCGACAGTGGGAAAAACCACGGGCAGCAAAATTCCGATAGCTTGCAGCAGCATGGAGAAGCATAGCGTCCGCTCATGTCCCCAGAACCCCTGAAGCTTGGACCACATCCAGCAGGAAGGAACAGCGGCAGCTCCCACCAGCACCCAGCTCCATGAAGAAAGTTCCTTCATAGCGGGCACGCTTTCCGCATACGCAACCAAGAAGGTTCCCGTCACAATATACCCGAGGCCTTCCAAACCATAGACCAGCTGCAGGCGAAGCATCCGCAGGTCCAAACGGGGTAGATCATTCCCAGATGGCTTGAATGCAAGCTGTACCGGGCTTCGCTCTCCATACTCCTTCAGGCCCAGCCAGGCTGCGCTTAACAGGCCGGCGCAAATCAGCGCCAGCCCCAGCCATGTCCCCTGCCAGCCGAAGGATGCCTCGAGCAGCGGTACAACAAGTCCCGAAGCGGCGATCCCGGCACCGACTCCGCCGTAGAACAGACCGGAAGCACTGCCAAATCCCCGCAGTCCTGCAAGGCCGTCCAATACTACACCGGAAGCATACACGAATACCGCTGCGCCGGCAAGTCCCGAAACAAATCGGAGGGTCAACCATAGCGGGTAGTGCGTCGTCAACCCCATCATCGCGGTTGTCAGCACGCTGACGACAAGGGCAAGCTTGAGCCATACGAGTCTTCGTCCGCTGCCGGAGAACCACGCTGCCATAACGGCGCCTGCCAAATACCCCGCATAGTTCGCCGACGCAAGCGCTCCCGCTCCGGCATCTCCGAAATACTGCCGCTCCAACATATACGGAAGAATCGGAGTATAGGCGAAGCGACCGACGCCCATCGCAATAAAAAGGGCCAGCACACCGCTGATCAAAAGAAATACCGGTCGTTGTGCCAATGCGTTCATGCTTCGCCCCTCCCCTGTTCACCATGATTTAACAGCTTGCTATTGTCTATAGTAATGCTTACTTGGTATCATGTAAAATATGTAATATTGATATGTAGTATCTGTTATTGAGATAACAGAAAAAGGAGGGAGCACCGCTTGGATATCGACATGCTCAAAGCTTTTCAAACCGCGGCATTTGCCGGCACCATTTCTAAAGCGGCTCAGCAGCTCGGCTATGCGCAATCCAATATCACAACCAAAATCCGGCAGCTCGAGAACGATCTGGGAACGCCGTTATTTTACCGCCATAACCGAGGCATCACCTTGACTTCCGCTGGAAAAACGCTGCTGGAGTACGCCGGGCAAGTGCTGCGCTTGGTGGAGGAGGCCCGCAAGGCCGTAACCGACGGGACCACTCCGACAGGCTCTTTGTCAATCGGTTCTATGGAAACGACGGCTGCGGTGCGTCTTCCCGAGCTTCTGGCCGCCTACCATCGTTCATACCCGGAAGTGAACCTGTCGTTAGTGACCGGCCCGACCGAACAGCTTGTTCAGGCGGTGCTTGACTATGAACTCGACGGCGCTTTTGTCGCCGGACCTGTGGAACACCCGGATCTTCTACAGGAATCGTTCATCGAGGAAGAGCTCATGGTCGTTACCCAATCCACGCACCCTCCGCTCTCTTCCGCCAAGGAGCTGAACACACGTACAGTGTTGGCATTTCGCGCAGGCTGCTCCTACCGTGCCAAAATGGAGCAGTGGCTCCATGAGGAAGGCGTCATGCCCGTTAAAATATTAGAATTCGGCACGCTCGAAACGATTCTCGGCTGCGTGGCCGCCGGCTTGGGCGTCTCTTTGCTTCCCCGCTCCATCGTTCAGCGCAAAGCGGAGAAGAACTTCATCCGCTGCCACCCGATCCCGGATAAGCACGGCTATGTATGGACCGTGCTTATCCGGCGCAAAGACGCTTACGTGTCGCGGGCATACACTGCGTTCACGGACGAAATCAGCGCCAAGTTCGTCCGTTGACAGATTTAAATGGGCTCATAAAGCGCCGCAAACAAAATACTTTGTGCAAAATAACAGGAAAAACCGCTCCTCTACTAAGAAGAGCGGTTTTTCATCGCTATGACTAGTTCGCCCCGGGTTTTATCCCTTTCGCAGCGCTTCTACGTTCAGACACCACGATGCCGGCGAAGATCAGACCGATGCCGAGCCACTGCACCCACCCTGAACTCTCTCCAAGCAGCAAACCCGAAACCAGAACAACGACGGGAAGTTCTACGGCTCCTAGTATGGCTGCCATACCGGTGTCCAGGTACGGCGCCCCTTTAGCAAATAGATAGGGAGGCAGAATCATGCCGAATAAAGCTAAGATTCCTCCCCACAGCCACAAACCATCGGCAAGCGAGCCATTCCACAGAAACTCGGGCGGATAGATAAATGATACCGTAATTGTCGCTCCGGTAACCATCCATGAGCTTCTTAACAGCGCAGGCACCTCGACAGCCACCTTGCCGCTGAAGTAAATGAACAGCGTATAGCTTGCCGCGGCAAGCAATCCGAGTCCTACTCCGGACACAGTCATGGACTTCGTGGTGCCCATCCATAAGCCGGAAGCGAGCACCGTACCCGCGAGGATAACTGCGACTCCCGCAAGCTGATATCGCCCGGGCACTTTGCCGTGCAGAAGCCAATCCATCAGAAGCCCCATCCAAGTAAATTGAAAAAGCAGCAGGACGGCGAACGAAGCATCCAGCGTCTGCAGCGAGTAATAATAGAAAACGCCGGTAAGCCCGGTAAAAGCCCCGCTCCCGATCAGCTTGAGCATGGATCGTTTCGACATCTGTTTTATTTTGTGCCATAACGGCAAGCTAATCATCCACATCACGGCAAAACCGAAAATCACTTGGCTGCCCGTCACCTCGGCCGGTGTAAATCCTTTGTCGTACGCCAATTTGACGAAGGTGGACAAAATGCCGAACGATGCGGCTCCGATCAACACCAACACACTGGCTTTGAAACGCTCAGAAAATTGCAATTCCTATTCCTCTGTTTCGTATAATCCCTCACCCACCCGCGGTCACGCCGCACAGATGAAGATCATAGCAAAAACAGACCTTTTATTCAAGCCCCGTTGCCTTTCCGCTTTCTTCATCCAACGAGAATTCTTACGGATCACAGGATAGCGGGTCTACGATATTATCAGCGAGAAAAATCATATCGAACCTTCCTCTTTCCGCTGTTTGAGCAACCTCCCTATAAAAATTCAGGTCCATGATTCCCGATGATTTTGCATCCGGATGCCTCCATGCAGCAATATGATGACCAACATAATAAATAAATGCTCCCAAATGCATTTGTTTTGCTTCTGTACTCATAGACCTCTCCTCTTTCCATACCATTTTTCACAAAAAAAAGACAGCGGGAAACTCAACATTAAAAACGTTGGTCTCCGGCTATCCGGTCGAATCCATAATTCAAGCAAAGGCTCACTCTGTCCATGAACTCCATGCAGAGCTGAGCATCTCAGTCATTCAAGCTTCGTGCGCATATATATTTTGCCCTCGCGGACGGTCATTTGGACCTCCCCATGACGGTCTGTGCGGTAAACACTGACCTGATACGCGGCCAGGCGATCCAGCACCGAAGGATGAGGATGACCATAGATATTCTTGACTCCTGCGGAAATGACAGCATGCTTGGGCTGCCATGCCCTCAGCCAAAACTCCGAGGTAGAAGATTTGCTACCGTGATGCGCCACTTTCATCACATCAATCGGTGCTCCCAGCTCCGTTGTGCCTGCCTCCACCGTCGACCATCGCTCCACCAGCTCTCGCTCCGATGCCTGGCCAATGTCCCCCGCAAACAACCAACGCGTCCCGGACATCTCCATGAGAAATACGACGGAGCTCGGATTCTGGTCCTTCTCCAATCGCAGACCCGAGCCCGCAGCCTCCTGCAAAGGGTACAGAAAATGCAGTACCATGTGCGGGCCTACCTCCAGCCTGTCTCCCGCACGCGCATCGATAAGCTGTGTACCGCGGTCCAACGCGGTTTGGAACAGTTTCTCCACTCCTGGAACAGGCTTCAGCGTCCCGTTAAAAATCAGCCGCTTCACGGGAATTTGTTCAATGACCGCCTGTAATCCTCCAAAATGGTCGACATCCTGATGGGTTAGAATCAGCTCATCGATGGTCTGGACGCCGCGTTTTTTGAGCAGCGGCACGAGCAGCTTCCGGCCGACTTCATAGGGATCCTGCCGCTGCTTCCACTCTTCTCCCGGTTTGCGGAACGTTAAGGTCCCACCGCCGTCTATGAGCAGGTATCCTCCGTTGCCCGGTGATTGAACCAAAATGCTGTCCCCTTGACCCACATCGATAAAATGCACTCTGCCCTCCGCCTTTCCTCGCTGAGGATCGTAGCCAGTCCACAAAACCGCGGCAAAGCCCACAATGACGGCCGGAAGCAGTACATATCGATTCCACCATCGAGATTGCATTTTGTCTCTCTGTTCTGTCTTGGTATACAGCATGGGTTCAGGCTCACCGCCTCCTTCCGGCAGATGCTGCTCCCCCATCAGCAGAACAAGAAGCGCCAGCATCCCGTAGTACATCAAAATCCACACAGGTTCCGGGCTCGGCCAAATGGTTTGAAACAGGTCCGAGCGGCTGCTCCATTCCACAATAAAGAACAAGATCGTATTTACCTGCTCAACGATCCTTGCAAACGGCGCGGCGACAAAGGCAGATAGAAAAGCGAGCAGCATCGCCGCCGTCCCCACGGGCATCACGATCATACTGAATACCGGAACGAGCATAAAATTAGCGGCAAATGAGAGCAGGGAAAATTGACTGAAATAATAAATGCTAAGCGGAAACGAGATGAATTGCGCTACGAGAGTAATGGACACCGCATCGCGCAGCCTAGGCCGCTTCAAAGGAAGCAGCCTGTTCATGGCCGGAACGCCAAGGATGATCCCTAGCGTTACAAGAAATGACAGCTGAAAGCTGACGTTCACTAGATAGTATGGATCCCACATCAACATACCGACACCGGCGATCAGCGCGATGTGCAGCCCGTCCTTCAGACGGTTCCGATAGGCCGCATATAAGCCGATCATGGCCATGATTCCCGCTCTCACAATGGAGGGAGCAGCCCCAGTCACGGCAATATAGACCGGCATCAGAACCATGGCCGTAAGCAAATACGTTTCTCGCGTGAAGCCGAGTCGGCGCATGATCCAAATCAAGCACGCGAGGAAAATTGCGACGTTAAGTCCCGAAATGGCAATGATATGCGTAAGCCCAAGCCTTGAGAATTGATCGAACCGTTCCGGATCGATCTCATCCGCGAGTCCGATCAGCATGCCTTTCATAAAGCCGCTCTGATCTTCAGGAAACAGCTGCTCTACCTTTGCCGCCAACATTTCACGAAACCGGTCGTTCCAGCGAAGGACGAGCCAGCCTCCCCACTCTCCTGAGGCCGGGGCACTCACGACAACGCCATCCAGTCCTTTGGCCGTCATCTGCCAATGAATATGCTGAAATCTTAAATAATTTCGATAGTCAAAACCCCCGAAGTTACGTGCCTCTCCCGGCCGAAGTAACGTTCCCTTGAGCTCTATCCGGTCTCCTCTTTGCCAATCCGCTGCCTTCTTCTGCTCCTCCTGCTTTAATAGACGGATCGAAAATTGCACAAGCTCGCCTTGACCTCCATGGTACGGCTGAAGCCCCTCCGTGATGGACACATGCTCCGCCTCCGCCTGAAAAGAGACTCGGTCGCCGTCCACCTCAACCGGCGTCATGATTCTGCCTTGGAAGGCTACCCCGCTTGCCTCCTCCGCCTCAAGCCGGATAAAGCTGCGGTTGGAGGTATCATACTCGCCGTACCATCCGGCCGCAGCTATCGCAATCAGCATACCTGCAAGCCAGGCTGATCCGGGAGGCTTCAGCATGAAAACAAGAATACATAGAATTCCTGCCCCGAAGGTAAGAAACAGGTTCACCCACGGCATCGGGTAAACAAAAGCTGCGGCGTACCCTAGCGCCCAGCATACGGCTAGTGTGACGACGGGTCTCCTCGACTTTCCTATACCGGTCAGCTCCCTTCTGTTTGCCACTAGACAGTAAAGAACCTCTTTCCGAGTACATGGCTAACCATGTCCGAAAAGAGGTTCTTCCTCCAAGCGATTTAATTCGTCACTTCCGAGACCGTTCCTGCCGGGGGTTCATATTTCTCCAACCGGCGGAATGATAGGGCTTTTTGCGCCGTCAAGGCGCTTACTTTCTCGTGATCCTTCGGATAAGCACGGTGGAACACAATCTCAACGATACCGCTATTCGCCAGCATATTGGCGCAAGTCCAGCACGGCTGGTCGGTTACATACACGACCGAGCCCTCACGGTCCTCACGGTCGGTGAACAGAAGCAAATTTTGCTCCGCGTGAATGGTTCGAATACAGCGCTGTTTTTTGACTACCTGCTCTTTGCCTTCAGAAGCCACCAGTTCGATTTCTTCCACCAGCATGCAGCCAGCCTCTGAGCAATCCGGGACGCCCATGGGGGCTCCATTATACGCGGTGCCCAAAAGCTTTTTCCCCTGCACCAGCACAGCTCCAACATGTCTGCGGTTGCACTGGGAACGGGTGGATGCCATATAGGCGATGTCCATAAAGTACGTGTCCCAATCTTTACGGGCTATCATGCTAAGGTCGCTCCCTTACTTCTGGCTCGTTTGAATCGCTTGATTCAAATCGTAAATGATGTCCTCGATCGCTTCGGTACCGATCGACAACCGGATCATCCCGGGGCTTACACCTGCAGCGTTTTGCTCCTCTTCATTGAGCTGCTGATGTGTTGTGCTCGCCGGATGAATGATCAGTGATTTCGAATCGCCCACATTGGCGAGATGAGAGAACAATTGCACGGCATTGATCACCTTGCGGCCGGCTTCTACGCCGCCTTTGATGCCGAATGTCATAATGGCGCCCTGTCCTTTTGGCATATATTTACGGGCCAAATCGTAGGACGGATGGCTTGGCAGACCAGCATAGCTCACCCATTCGACGGCTTCATGCTGCTCCAAAAACTCAGCCACCTTCATCGCGTTGGAGCTGTGGCGCTCCATTCGCAGATGCAGCGTCTCCAGCCCCTGCAGCATCATAAATGAATTGAATGGAGAAATCGCAGCGCCCATGTCGCGAAGAAGCTGCACACGAGCTTTGATGATATATGCGACGGGACCGACCGCATCCGTATATACAACGCCGTGGTAGCTCGGATCCGGTTCGGTAAGGCCCGGATATTTGCCGCTCGCCTTCCAGTCAAAGCGTCCGCCGTCTACAATGATGCCGCCGATCGAAGTGCCGTGACCGCCGATGAATTTGGTAGCAGAATGAATGACAATATCTGCTCCATGCTCAATCGGGCGGCACAGGTAAGGGCTCGGGAAGGTATTGTCCACTATGAGAGGAATGCCATTCTCATGAGCGATGGCAGCCACCGCTTCGATGTCTAACACATCCCCTCTCGGATTCCCGATCGTTTCTGCGAATACCGCCTTCGTATTAGGCGTTATTGCTTTACGGAAATTCTCAGGATCGCTAGGATCAACGAAATGCACCTTAATGCCAATTTTTGGCAGCGTGATCGCAAATAAATTATATGTACCTCCGTACAAACTTGCCGAAGACACAATCTCGTCTCCCGCTCCCGCTATATTCAAGATGGAGTACGTAATTGCAGCTTGTCCGGATGCAGTCGCAAGTGCGGCAAGTCCGCCCTCTAGAGCCGCGACCCGCTTCTCAAACACATCAGTCGTTGGATTCATCAAGCGGGTATAAATATTGCCGAATTCCTTCAATGCAAACAAATTCGCCGCATGATCCGTATCGCGGAACCCATAGGAAGTGGTTTGGTACAGAGGCACTGCGCGAGACATCGTTGTGGGATCAATCTCTTGTCCTGCGTGAATGGCTAACGTTTCCAAAGCGAGCTTGCGTTCTTCTGACATGCAAATACGTCCTCCTTTAAAATAGCATAAATTGGGATAAATCCTCCCTATTTTCGCATATTTCGTCTGAAAACGAAAGCGTTATCGAAAAAACGCCTGATTAAGGCTCTACTGTGACGTGAGGCTTGATCTTCTCCAAGGTCTTCCCGCCGATTCCTTTGACCTCCAACAACTGGTCGGAAGAACGAAATTTGCCGCCGAGCCTCTTTCGAAGCTCCAAAATTGCCTGTGCTCTGCTCGGGCCGATACCAGGCAGCTCATCCAACTGCTCCGCCGTAGCCGTATTCAAATTCAGCTTGCCAAAAGAGGCGTCCGCTTTGCCGTCTTTTGTCGTAGTCGAAACCGGATCTCCTTGCGATGAGGACGGCTTGGTTTCCGCAGGTTTGGTTTCCGCAGGCATCGTCTCCGTCTGCTTTCCCCCTTGCCCGGCGTTCGGAGCTGCCGGAGACGGCACCCTTTGCTCCGCTTGATCCTGCAGCAGCCTGCGCATTTCATCATCGGCGCTTATGAAGCTTGAGACAGGAGGCTCCGTTAGCTTAGGATATATCATCAACAGCCCGGCCGACAGACCGACAGCAAGCGCAATGAAAGCGATTCGCATCATATTACACCCCCTCTCCTTAACCTGATCTCAACCACCTCTCTTTTTTATTGCCCATCTCATGCATAATTTTATTTTCTACCCGATATAAATGAAGAAAGCTGCATTCAATTCAGGAGGGATCATCATGCGCATAGGTTTCATCGGAACAGGCAGCATGGGCAGTATGCTTATCGAAACGTTCATCCGCTCCGGTGCCTTGAACCCGGAGAACATCGTGGTGACCAATCGGACCATCGACAAAGCGGAGCGTTTGGCGGCGAGCTATCCGGGCTTACAGGTGGCCCGTTCCAATAAGGAAGTTGCAGCTCAAGTTGAACTGCTGTTTATATGCGTCAAACCCTTGGAATTCAAGGACGTCATTGATCAGATTCAAGCCTCGACGACGCCTGACCAAACGATCGTTTCGATCACCAGCCCGGTACTGATCCGGCATCTTGAAGCCCAGCTTCCCTGCAAAATCGCCAAAGTGATTCCGAGCATCACAAATTATGTACTGAGCGGAGCAACGCTTTGTATTTATGGAGATCGGATGCTGCCCGAGGATCAAGAACGGCTCGAAAACCTGCTGTCCTATGTGAGCGCTCCAATTCGCATTTCCGAGGAGTATACCCGGATTTCCTCCGACCTGTCGAGCTGCGGACCCGCATTCCTCGCCTTCTTCGTGCAAAAGTATATTGATGCGTCCGTCTCGGCCACAGGCATTTCCGAAGAGGAGGCGACCCGGCTCGCCAGTGAAATGACGCTTGGTACAGGCAAGCTGCTGACCGCAGGCGGATTCACTCCTGATATGCTGCAGCAGCGAGTGGCCGTGCCCGGTGGGATTACAGCCGAAGGGCTCCGTATAATGGAAAAAGAGCTGTGCAGCGTCTTTTACGACTTGATCCGCACAACTCATGCCAAATATGAAGAGGATTTGGAAAAGGTGGAAGCCCGCTTTCTCGGGACCAAGGTCGATTAACAGAGCGCGATGCTTTCACGTCTTTTCCATATGAACCGCCGTACCCGATAGTCATTCGGGTGCGGTTGTTTTTTTGAGTGCTTCTATTGCTTAGCTTAGCCTACCACGATATTGACCAGCTTGCCTTTAACAACGATGACTTTCCGGACCGATTTGCCGGCCATCGCTTCCTTCACTTTATCCAAATTCATAGCCAGCTCCTGCATCGAAGCTTCGTCCGCGTCGGCGGCTACCGTTGCTCGCTCAGCGATGCGTCCGTTCACCTGAATAACGATCTCTACCTCGTTATCGACAGTCCAAGCCTCATCATAGGTTGGCCATGCCTCATAAGTGACCGTGTTGTTATGACCCAGCTTCTCCCACAGCTCTTCCGCAAGATGCGGCGCCAGCGGAGAGAGCATCTGCACGAATTGCTCCATAGCCGCTTTCGGCAGACGATCCGTCTTGTAAGCCTCATTCATGAAGATCATCAATTGGCTGATCGCTGTGTTAAAGCGCAGTGCCTCTAAATCTTCGGTTACCTTCTTGATCGTACGGTGCCAAGTCCGCTTGAACGCCTCGCTGCCCGTTTCTTCCTCGCTGCTAATTTTCGCGCTTAGTTGACCGTCCTCTTGGGTGAACAATCTCCAAACTCGGCTCAAGAAGCGGTAGGTACCTTCCACGCCATTGGCGTTCCATGGCTTCGTTGCCTCGAGCGGGCCCATGAACATTTCGTATAAGCGCAGCGTATCGGCCCCGAATTCATTCACAATGACATCCGGATTAATGACGTTTCCGCGGGATTTGCTCATTTTTTCATTATTCTCGCCAAGGATCATCCCTTGATTGACCAGCTTGTAGAATGGTTCTTTCGTATTCACGACACCGAGATCGTACAGGACCTTATGCCAGAAGCGCGCGTACAGCAGATGGAGAACCGCATGCTCCGCCCCCCCGATGTACAAGTCGACCGGCAGCCACTTGCGCTGCAGCTCTGGGGAGCAAATTTCCTGATCGTTCTTAGGATCTATAAAACGCAGATAGTACCAGCAGCTTCCGGCCCATTGCGGCATCGTGTTCGTCTCGCGACGGGCTTTCATACCTGTCTCCGGATCAATGGTGTTGACCCAGTCCGTCACGTTCGCAAGCGGCGATTCACCTGTGCCGGATGGCTTGATTTCGTCGACTTCCGGAAGCAGCAGCGGCAGCTGATCCTCAGGAACGGTCTTCATCGTACCGTCTTCCAGATGAAGAATCGGAATAGGCTCGCCCCAATAACGCTGGCGGCTGAACAACCAGTCACGCAGGCGATAGGTCACTTTGCCCTGCCCTTTGCCGGTTTCCTCAAGCCACTGAATCATGGCTCCGATGGCCTGTTCGTTGCTGAGCCCGTCCAGGAAGCCGGAGTTCACATGCGCTCCGTCGCCAGGATAAGCCTCTATTGAAAGATCTCCGCCCTGCACCACTTCAATAATCGGAAGATCATACTGTTTGGCGAACTCCCAGTCCCTTTGGTCATGCCCGGGTACCGCCATAATGGCTCCCGTTCCGTAACCTGCCAATACATAATCGGCGATCCAGATCGGCACTTTGCCGCCATTGACCGGATTTACGGCATAAGCGCCCGTAAATACCCCAGTCTTCTCCTTCGCCAAGTCCGTACGCTCCAAGTCGCTCTTGCGGGCGGCACGTTCTTGATAATCCTTCACTGCAGCAGCTTGCTCGGCTGTGGCAATGCGTTCCACTAGCTCATGCTCCGGCGCCAAAACGCAGTACGTAGCTCCAAAAAGCGTATCCGCGCGAGTGGTAAACACTTTCAAGCCGTCTCCCTCATGTCCATCGATGGCGAATGTCACTTCAGCCCCTTTGGATTTACCGATCCAGTTGCGCTGCATATCCTTGATACTCTCGGACCAATCTAGCTCCTCCAGATCCTCCAGCAAGCGCTCCGCATACTCGGTAATTCTCAGCACCCATTGGCGCATCGGCTTACGGATAACGGGATGGCCTCCGCGCTCGCTCTTGCCGTCAATCACCTCTTCATTCGCGAGAACCGTTCCCAGCGCAGGACACCAGTTAACAGGCACCTCATCAACGTAAGCGAGACCTTTTTTATACAGCTGGATAAAAATCCACTGCGTCCATTTGTAATAATCCGGGTCGGTTGTGCTGAATTCGCGATCCCAATCGTACGAGAAACCCAGCGATTTGATTTGTCTGCGGAAGTTGTTGATATTCTTGATCGTAATCTCACGCGGATGCTCGCCCGTATCAAGCGCGTGCTGCTCCGCCGGAAGGCCGAAAGCGTCCCATCCCATCGGATGAAGCACGTTGTAGCCGCGCATTCTTTTGTAACGTGACACGATATCGGTAGCCGTATACCCCTCAGGGTGGCCTACATGAAGTCCCGCACCGGAAGGATACGGAAACATATCGAGCGCATAAAATTTGGGCTTGCTATCATCGTCCAATACTTTGAACGTCTTGTTCTCCTCCCAGTAGCGCTGCCATTTCGGTTCAAGCGCCAGCGGGTTATATCCTTGCTGTTCTTTGACTTCCTGTGCCATGTTACATTATGCCTCCTTCGAATAAAAAACAAAAAAGCCCTCGCCTCTAGCCTTAGCTAGGGACGAGAGCTACGCTTCCCGTGGTACCACCCTAGTTGACAGCCGGCATGCTTTGCCCCTGTCCACTCAAGCCCCTTAACGCGGGGAATACGATCCGGCTAGGTCTCGGAGTCAATCCTTCTTCCGAAGATCCTTCACCTTCTGGCTCCAGAACGAGTTCGCTGCGGCCACAACCGATTTGCACCAACCACCGGCTCTCTGAAATATGGCGTACAGGTACTGCTTTCTCTCACAGCCTTGCAATCTTCCAATTAAATTTCATTATATGTAAAACGATTCCTCTATGTCAAGCGGGCGGCGAATGAAGAAGACAGCCTTCAAGAACCAGCATTATTTATCAGCAGGGATGTCCAGAGGCTGTTTTGGACATACTGTTAAAAAAGCGTCTCTTGGAGGTCGTCACCGATGCGGGGCTTATTAAACGGCTTGATTTTGTCACTTCCGCTCTGGGGAATGATATTGAGCGTTGTGCAACTAATATTGAACTTGATAGAATAAGCCGCTTTTATGGATAGAGAAAAACCCGCCTTTGGCTTGAGCAGCCATAAGGCGGGTTTACCTATTTTACCGCTACGAAAAATGCCCGCTGCGTGTCTTCCGCCGGTGCTTTCCACAGAAAATCAGCATAGCATGCCGTTTCCCGGAACCCGGCTTCACGCAGCTTATCCTGGAGCCAATCCAGAGGATAGGCGCGCTGCAAATGCAGCTCCTCCACCCGATGATAGCGTTCGGTCACCGCGTCGTCCGATCCGGTTTCCAGCAGCTCCCCTTCCCTGACGAAAAGCGTTAACGCATGCTCGATCTCACAGCGTCCCGGGTCATAATCGCAAGTCCAAATATACGCAATATCCTCTTCATTCAAAGTAAAAGGCTGTGACTCGGCATAAGATTGAAGCTGGTAGGGCGTATGCACGTCGAACAGAAACACGCCCCCGGGCTTCAAGCCCTCATAGGCTTGACGGATGGCCTGCACGACATCCTCTTCCTCCAGCAAATAGTTGAAACAGTCACAAAACGATATGACAGCATCCACGGGTCGGCCAAGCTCCCAATCGCGCAAATCCTGCTGAAGCAGCATCAGCCTGCCTCCAGCAGGGAAGGCAGAACGCCGCAGCGCGTTGTCTGCCTTTTGCTGAGCTACGGCCAGCATATCGTCTGATAGGTCGATGCCGATCACTTCATAGCCTAGCTGCGCAAGCGGTACCGCCAAAGCTCCAGTGCCGCAGCCAAGGTCGACGATGGTACGGGGATTACCGTACTTGTCCCAGCACTGCTGGGCAAATCGCATCCATTCCTCATAGGGCATATCTTCCATCAGACGGTCATAAATATACGAGAACCGCTCGTAAGCCACGAGTACCAACCTCCCCTAACTCAGCGCATCATGATAACCCACTACCGCAAGAAGAAAGCCGGTACCGGAGCAATCCTTCACTCGGTTACCGGCTTTATCTCATCCTGCTTCAGGTAAGTCCAGCTGCCTTCCTGATAAACTATGCCTTCTTTCATCAGCTTTCCAATGGCGCGCTTGAATGCGGACTTACTCATCCCAAATCGCTGGCTGATCAGATCGGCGGGTGTTTCGTCCGAATAAGGCATTGCCTGGTTTGGACGCTGCTGTAGGAATGCCAGAAGCTTCTCCGCATCCTCATCCCGTCCTACTTCCTTGCGTTCGCGCATTGAGCAGTTGACATTACCGTCTTCACGCACAAAGGTAATGCGAACCTTAACCTGCTCGCCGAGCCGCAGCAGACGGGTCCGCTCGGAGGAATGAATGAAGCCGATGACTCCGAAACCAACCACACCTCCGTCACAGACGATGAACGTACCCATCTGCAGGGGCTTGTACACCCTTGCTTCTACCGTAGTGCCGCGCCAAGCGGCCGGCGCATCGAAGCACAGCTTTTTGAGCTGCTCTTCTCCCGCTACCTTGGCGACAAGGCGGCCTTGACGGTCGTGGGCCAGCACGACAAACACCTTGTCCCCGACTTCAGGACGAAGCTCCTTGAGCTCAGGAAGCTCCTTGAACGGCAGCAGCAAATGCCGACCCAGACCCATCTCAAGGAAACATCCAAAACGCGGATGAAGATCCACGACCTCAAGCAGTGCCACCTCACCAAGCCGAATCAGCGGCTTTCGCATCGTTGCAGCCAGCCGGTCTTGAGTGTCATGAAACAAGAATACCTCTACGTTGTCCCCTAGTTTCACTTCCCCAACCGTTTCGCTGTAATGCAGAAGAACGTCCTGTGTCCCGTCGGTCAAAAAATAGCCGTTCGGCGACACTTCCCTTGCCACTTCCAAGCGCCTGATCGTACCGGCATCAAGTCTCATACCCGTTCGACCACTTTCGCGTCGGACCAAAGACGTTCGATGTTATAATACTCCCGATCGTCGCGATGGAATACATGGACGACCACATCGCCAAGATCGACAAGTACCCAGCGCGCCGTGTCCATCCCTTCCAAACCGCGAACCCGAACCCCTTTTTCCTCCGCATTCTTGCGGATTTCCGTAGCAATCGACTGCACCTGCGTCTCAGAATTACCGTGGCAAATCACAAAATAATCCGCGATCAGCGATATTCCGCGCAGATTCAAAGTGATGATGTTCATCGCTTTTTTGTCTTCGGCTGCTTCGGTCACTAGTGCCATAAGCTCTTCAGGTTGTACCGTCATCTGGTTTCCTCCCAATAGTATAAAAATGTGCTAGACGCTGGCACCGTCCTGCTGCCCCAGCTCTTCGATCAAAGCGTTGCGAGCGGCCAGCGTCATCGGATATATCCGTTTTCCCTTGTCCAGCAAGAATCGTATCGTTCCGTCAAAACCAGCAAGCAATGCCTTCTCTAAACTATATTCGGCGATTTCGCGAATATTATGCACGCCTGGAAAATCGCGTCCCGGCTCCATATAATCGGCAAGACAAACTACCTTGTCCAGCAGTGTCATCCGCGCGCGCCCCGAGGTATGATAACGAATCGCATCCAGCACCTCTTCGTCCTGCACACCGTAGCGTTCACCAGCCACCCACGCTCCGGCGTGAGCATGCCACAGCTCTTTGTCATACTCCAACAGATCAAGGGGCAACCCATTCTCTCGAATAATGCGCGCTTGCTCGTCAACCCGCCAATATTTGCACACATCGTGGAGCAAAGCCGCCAAATCGGCTTTAACCGGATCAGCTCCGAATCGTTCGGCCAGTTTCACCGCTGTCTCCATCACGCCAAGCGTATGGTTCCAGCGCTTCTCCGGCATTTGCGACCGGACTGATTCGATCATGTCTTCACGCTTCATAAAGCCGGTTCACCTCGATATAATCATTTACCCGGTCGGGCACCATATAACGCACGGATTGCCCTGCGGCCCGCCGCTGCCTGATCCAGGTCGAAGATAGTTCGATTTGAGGCATACGGACCGAGCGAACGGCCTGCCGAATAGGGGCAGGCAACCCTTCAATCTCGGTTTCATACCCCGGGCGATGAAGTCCTACGAAGGTCACAAGACGGATCAGCTCGTTGATCTTGTGCCATTTGGGCAAGTACTGCACCATGTCGGCACCGATGATGTAAAAAAATTCATAGTCAGGATACTGCGACCGGAGCATAGTCACCGTCTCAATGCTGTAGGATACGCCGCCTTTGCGCAGCTCGATATCCGACGGCTTAAAACTCGGATGGCCTTCCGCGGCGAGGCATACCATCTTCCAGCGCTGCTCCGGAGAAGCGCCGGGCGCCTGCTCCTTATGCGGCGGCACGGACGTTGGCATAAACCAAACCTCATTCAGCCCCAGCTCCTCACAAACACTCTGGGCTGCAATCAAATGGCCGATATGAACGGGATCGAAAGTTCCTCCCATCAAGCCGATTTTCATCCGGCTCCCCCTCTTTGCAACAAGAATCCCAGCTCCACTCGATAATTATACCGGAAGCTCGATCGTTTTATGTTCTTTGGACTCTTTATAAAGCACTATGGTTTTACCAATGACCTGCACAAGCTCTGCACCCGACCCGTCAGCGAGCTCCACAGCCACCTCTTTGGGATCCTCCAGACAGTTGTTGAGGACGGAAATCTTGATCAATTCCCGAACCTCCAATGCCTCACTAATGTGACGGACCAAATGATCGTTCACTCCGCCTTTGCCGACTTGAAAAATCGGATTCAAATGGTGCGCCATCGAACGCAAATGCCTCTTTTGTTTGCCTGTTAACATGCTCTATCTTCTACCTCTATTCTATTGATGAGATCTAATCTTAACTCTATTTCGCATGCTCTTCAAAAGATTGTTCAACCACTTTCCGCATGGCTGCAACCGGAGCTGGGAGGCCGGTCCAATATTCGAACGCATAGGCGCCTTGATATATAAACATGCCCAAGCCGCTGTGAACGGTTGCTTCCCGAAGATCCCGGGCTTCTCTCAAAAAACGGGTAAGGATCGGATTATACACCAAATCGCTGACCACCGTACCGGGCTTGATCAGCTCCACGTCCATGGGTACCTCGTCCACATTCGGGTGCATACCGAGCAGTGTATTGTTCACGACGAGAGCCGCCTCACCGGCTAGCTTACTTACTTCGTCCAAACCGTGACCGGATACGCTTCCGAATTCACTCATAGAACCGGCCAACTGGAGAGCTTTCTCTTTCGTCCGGTTTGCAATGTAGACATGCTCAGCGCCTTCCTTGACCAATGCATAGCCGACGCCGCGAGCGGCGCCGCCCGCACCGATCATCAGCACCTTGCGTCCTTTTAGATTGATGCCCGTCTCTTCTTTGAGCGAACGTATATAACCGATACCGTCGGTGTTGTAACCGACCAGCTTGCCGCCTTCGTTCACAATCGTGTTGACTGCGCCGATAACGTGCGCGGCTTCATCGATTTCGTCCAAATATGACATGACTTCCACTTTGTGCGGGATCGTCACGTTGACTCCGCGAAATTGCAGCGCCCGAATTCCGGCGATGGCATCCTTCAGCGTGCCCGGCAAGATATGGAACGCTCCGTAGGCGGCATTGATCCCCGTTTCTTCAAAAGCCTTATTCAACATGATCGGAGACTTCGAATGACGAATCGGATCTCCGAATACACCATACAGAATCGTATGACTGTCCAGCTTATGCTTCCCCATTGTTTCCCGTTCCTCCCATTGCTTGCCCATGCATCGCCTTTCCTTCGGCAAATGGTTAAATAAGTGACTCTCGTACGGCTACCTTCACGCCCTTAGGAACGTGAATGACAAGGTCCGCTCCTGTGGTTCCGTTCACTTTCACCCACCCGATTCCTGAGATGGACACGTCCAAATTCGAGCCCTTCGGAATTCTGACCGGATGCTTTGCCAGCTTCGGCAGCTTGTCCAGCTCCTCCCGCGTTGGTGGCGACAGCAGCTCTCCCTTGTGCTCCTCATACAGCTCGTCCGCCCGTTCCAGCTTAGTCCGGTGAGCCTGGAGCGCATTAGACATATAGAAAGTAAAGGACTGCCGTTCGCCCTGTACAAAATCAAACCGTGTAAACCCGCCGAAGAAGATCGTTTGCCGTTCGTTCAGTTGGAATACAAGCGGTTTGACCGGCTTGTCCGGCATCAGCTTCATCAAATCCTTCTTACTGACAAGCTCCGTCAGCCGGTGATGGTATACGATGCCTGGCGTATCGATAATAGATGCGCCGTCCTCTAGCGGAATGCGGACAAGATCAAGTGTCGTTCCGGGATACTGCGACGTAGTCAGCTCCGCGTCCAGATCACTGTAATCCCGGATCAGCCGGTTGATCAGCGTCGACTTGCCGACATTGGTTGCGCCAACGACATAAATATCACGGCCGCGGCGGTGTTCATCAAGCGCTTCGATCACCCGTTCGAAGCCCATGTTTTTCTTTGCGGAGCACAGCACGACCTCTGCTACCTTCAGACCTGCTTCCTTCGCTTGGCGCTGAACCCAGTTTAAGATCCGGTTATAGTTCGTCACCTTAGGCAAAAGGTCGATTTTGTTCACAACGAGCACAATCGGATTGTTTCCCACAAACCGTGGGAGCCCGGAAATCATGCTGCCCTCGAAATCAAACAGATCCACAATGTTGACCACAAGCGATTGGGTCGAGCCTACATGCGTAAGCAAACGCAGAAAATCATCCTGATTTAATGTAATGCTGGAAGCTTCATTGTAATTTTTAATGCGGAAGCACCGCTGGCAAATAACCGGCGTCTTCGTCAATGCCTGTTCCGGCACATAACCAAGCCTCTCGGCGTCTTCGGTTTGGAGCGCTACGCCGCAGCCTGCGCAGTGAGTAGCTTCCGTTGTCGTTTGTTTCTGATCCGTCATGGATTCCCTACCTTTTCATTATCGTTAAAGCCGCCTTCTCTATTCTGCGGTTTACTTTGGTAAAAAAACCTTCGTCCATCAATGATATGGGGCGAACCAAAATGGTAAACAAGCCCATCCGGTTACCTCCCAGCACGTCCGTCAGCATTTGATCGCCGATCACAACGGTCTCTTCCGCCCTTAGATTCATCATGTGCAGAGCTTTTCGAAACGATGCGCTTGTGGGCTTTTTGGCACGGTAAATAAAAGGCAGGGATAGCGGTTCCGCGAACTTGGTCACACGAGTCCTTTGGTTGTTAGAAACAACGACCACCTGAAAGCCGACCTGTCCTACCACCTTGAGCCAATCGATCAGCTCCGGCGTAGCCAGCGGCGCCTTGGCCCCTACCAACGTGTTGTCCAAATCCGTAATGATGCCCCGATACCCCTGCTCCCATAATTCATTGAGTGCTATTTCATAAATCGAATTCACTTGTTTACGCGGAATCAGCTTATTCAGCAAAGCGTTCACCTCGAAAGACATTAGGCTGTATACGTCAAACTATACCATAATACTCCTTTTTGTTGCAAAAAGGAAGAAATTAAAAGGCCGACGGCTCGAAGCCGTCAAGCCTTCAGGGGCAAGCTACATCTGAGAACGAAGCTTTTCTACGATTTGTGTTGTCTGACGCCAATCCTCTTCGGTAATCTCCGCATTCCCATATTTCGCTTTTTCAAACACATGAAGCACGGTATCGAGCTCCGATTTCATCCAACGGCTTTGCTTCGACCACCGGCGAGTCGCTTCACGCAGCGTTTCATGCTCCTCGCGCACATAGCCGTTGCGGCGGAATATACGCAGCAGCCGCTCGCACTCCACAATAACCTTCTGCTTCAGCAGTGAAGCTCTGCGCCGGCGCTCCCGCTCTCTCAGTAATTCAATGAGCTGCAGCTTCCAAACCAGGAAAGCCGCAAACAGAGCAACCGCTGCTATAATGCCCCCAGTTGCAACATGGTGTGGCTCCACGACAGACGCATTCTCTTCCGTTTCCGTTTCAATCGGAGCCGGAGCTTCTGAAGTATCGATTGCGGGATCAGCTTCGGCTGTCACCATTGGCAGAGCAAATCCCGAGGTCGGCTCGAACGGAATCCAACCATAGCCATTGAAGTAAACTTCTACCCAGGAATGCGCATCCGAGTTTCGCACCTTGTACACACCAGATGCGTCCGCATTCGTCATCGTATCCTCGGGGAACATCCCTAACAATTCGCCATTCCAATCCGTTGCGCCGGATGCATAACCCTTCACCCAACGGGTTGGTAAGCCCACCGAACGGGCCATAACCACCATGGCGGACGAATAATAGTCACAGTAGCCTTCCTGGATTTCGAATAGAAACCGGTCCACGAAATCACGACTGCGCCCCTTCGATAAGTCCGGTCGGTTCGTGTAGGGAAAATTCAGCTGCAGATACTGTTCTATCCGTTTGGCTTTGTCATACGGATTCGTCGCTTCTCTGGTAATATCGCTCGCCAGCGTCCGAACGCGCTCGGGCAAATTGTCCGGCAGCTGTAAATACTCATTCATACCTGGCCTTGCCGGCTCCATCGGAAGCGCACGTAAGGCTGCCTCATCGACAATCGGCATTTGGGAAACGACCGTGTACGTCTTCGGATAGGACTGACGTTCACTGAACCTAAGCTCTGACTGCTGGGAAGACCATTGGAGCGGATCGAATCCACTCTTGGCCCCGTTAATGCCGGTTACCTTCTGCACCGCATAGGCTCCGAACAGGACGGGATACCGCTGCTCCGTGAGCAGCGTCACGGTTTGCGTCACCTCAACCGTCTTCCGATTCCCTGCGGGATGCCTCGGATCGACTGGAACCGGATTGTCCGGGCGGACAGCGCTCCAAGCGGCCCGGCGTTCACTATCGCTTTCCTCCCAGCCTCTCCCGGTATAGAGCGAACGGGATTCCCCGCGCCAATAAGCCCTGTGCGTCGTTTCTACAGCCATCACCGGCGTATAGTCAAACTGAAACCCGCCGCCAAGGTTAGAGTCGTTGCGGCTGTAGCCAGAAGAAGAATCCGCTGCATCGACGGCAGTGGACACCTGAATGCCCTTGCCGGTGGTAAAATTCATCGGTTCTCCTTTGAAATTGCGCCATGCGGTATACGGATCCGTTAGCGTCGGACCTACCTCCGGCATCAGTGCCCCGATGAATATCGTAAGGGAGACGAGGGAAACAACCGGAATCGCAATGGAGGCTGGGTAATGGGCAAGATGCCGCCAAGCTGACGCATCTTTGCGCCGAAGCTGTGTAAAGTGGCACAATATCAGCAGCAGCAGCCCGCAGCCGACAATGATGGCCACCTGCGGCCATAAATAAACGGCTGAAAATGAATCTCGGATGCACATGGCCAGTACGGTCATAACGAGCAGAACATAAAGGCGCCACTTCGCTTCCACCCACCAGATCATCGTCAGATAGGCGACCCAAGCCCCGAGTCCAAACCACAAATAAGGAGTAAGCTCATACAAGTTCAAAAACAAGTGCGAAGAAAAGAAGCTTGAAAACTTCATAGGCTCGATTACTTCAAACTGTTGGAGCGCTTGGATATGGATAATAAGAATAGCCGCCAGCTCAATCGCGCCGCGAAGAAGCCAATGGATACGCGGCACATGCTCCATGATAAAGATCGTCAATAGCGTCAACTGCACGATGACAACGGTCTCTCGCAGCCACATGCCTTCTTCTTTGGAAAACCAAATGGTAAACTGAAGCAAAAACACGCCGCACAACAGCACCGTGAGCCGATGCGGCCAATTATGAAATAACAAGTGCTTCCACCAGGATAGCGGCTTCTCATTCATGTGATTCGACCTCCCAACAGGGAAGGCAGTTCAGACAAATGCTGCACCGCATAGCAGACGATCCCCCGGGACTGAAGCCGCTTTACCCATGCTTCTTTACGGGCTGCATCCGGGCAAACCCACAAATGGCAGGGCTTCATTTGCTGCTGCTTGAGCCATAGCAGCAAGTGCAGCATCATTTCATCGGAGACCGGACTAATCAGCGTAATGAAGCTGCCTGGTGCGAGCCTGCTGATTTTCTCCATCAATACCTGCCGTACGCTGTACGCCCCATCCGGCTCCACATCGATAAGATGCTGAATCATCGCTTGATACTGCGCTTGCCCCGATTTTGGTTCAAAATAGTTGTCTCCTGACCCGGTGGAGATAAGCCCAAGCGCCAAGCCTCGATGAGCGCCGTATTGGAACAGCGAGGCTGCAGCGGATACCGCCAGCTCGAACGGCTCCGGATCCGGGTAAGATTGCCGCCCTCGATCCAGAAACAAATATGTCTTTGGAAGCGATTCGCGCTCAAATTCTTTCGATTTCCAGGTTCCCGTTTTCGCGGTCGCATTCCAGTGAATCCGCGAGAGGCGGTCTCCGTAAATGTATTCACGTACACCGTTAATTTGTGTGGTTTCACGTGCGGCACGGGTCGTCGAGGAGTGGTGATTGGTACCTTTCATCATATGGTGGAACTGCTGCCACTCCCGGATCGGTACCGTTTGCGGCAGAACCGCGATGCTTTGCGAAAGCTCAAGCTCTCCCTTGTGCTCGAACAATCCGAACACATCCTCGGTTACACATTCCGTAGTCCCGAAGATGTAGTGTCCGCGGCGCATCACCGGTGTTCTGTATTCCCACTCCGCACGTCGTTTCCAGTCGGGCACGACCGTCGCCTCGAACATCAGCTCACGTCCGCTTTTGTGAACCAATCGATCCTTAACGAAAAGATAAGGCATCGGCCAAAATCCCGGAATTTGCAGCTGAATCGTTACCCCAAGGGTACTTCCGGCTTCCAATATCGACCCGAATTCGTTATGTTTGAGCGTCCTTACACCTTGGGCCCGCTTGATTCCGCTCCACTGGCCAAGCAACAAATAAACGCTGAGAATGAGCATGATGATAAACAACATAAGCGCCAGCTTTCCGCCCTGAAACAGCAGGAATGCGAGGCTGCCCAAGAAAACCGAAAGCACAGCCCAGAGCTTGCGGCTGGATCGCGGGCGTTCCGCCAGCTTATAAGCGAAAGAAGTTCTCAGCATGATCACTTCTCCCAACGTATCGGCACTTTCACCTGCTGGAACACCGAATGCAGCACCGAAGGTACAGTAGCACCTTCCATCCGCGCTTCCGGCTGCAGAATAATCCGATGTCCAAGCACATAAGGCGCCAAAAATTTGATATCATCCGGAATGACGTAATCTCTCCCCTGAAGCAAAGCGTAGGCTTTGACCGCCTGTACCAACGCCAGCGTTGCACGCGGGCTCGCGCCCAGGTAAATCGCAGGATGCTCTCGGGTCAACCGGATAATCGATACTAAATACCCCGCCACCGCCTCATCGAGATGGACCAGCTTAACCTGCTTTTGGATACCCAATATATGCTCCACTTCCATAACCGGCTCCAGGGAATCCAGCGGGTGAGCTATGCTTTGAGATATGATCATTTTCGTTTCGGTTTCCTCATCCGGATAGCCCAGGCTGAATTTCATCATAAAACGGTCCAGCTGCGCTTCCGGTAAGACATAGGTGCCCTCGAAATCGATCGGATTTTGGGTTGCCAACATCAAGAAAGGCTTTGGCAGCTCATGACCCTCTCCGTCCACCGTAACATGTCTCTCCTCCATTGCTTCCAGCAAGGCGGATTGCGTCTTTGTTGTAGCCCGGTTAATTTCGTCAGCAAGCAGAATATTTGTCATGATGGGACCCGGGCGGAACATGAACACTTCATCCTTAGGATGATATATGGAAACGCCGGTGATATCGGTGGGAAGGAGGTCGGGGTTGCATTGAATGCGGCGGTATTGTCCGTGGATCGATTTGGCTAGCGCTTTGATCAGAACCGTCTTTCCTGTACCCGGCACATCCTCAAGCAGCACGTGGCCTCCTGCCAGCATTGCAGTTAAAAGCAGCTGAATTTCTTCTGTTTTCCCCAGAATGCAGGATTCCAGGTTCGCCTGTACGCGCCTTATCGCTTGTACATCTTCTCTGATCATCGTCTCCATCGTCCGGCCTCCTTAAAATCGCATAAACTAACACGTTAATTCATTTTATTACGTAAAATAAGAGCCTATGGTTCTGAAAAATCGTGCCGATTTGACAAATGAAATCAAAATGTAATGTGATTGTAACCTTTGTAACATACACACTAAATACAAGAGACTTACTTCCTATTGTACAGGAATCAGGAAACGGAGTACACGTGTAAAAATGATGAAATTATTTGTATGATTGCAAAAAAGCCCCGAAATCCATGGGCGGTTTAGCGCTTGCGCCACCCTCCCATGTTCCGAAGCTTATATCATCTACATCAGCCCTTTAACAACCTTATCCTTGCGGCTTAAAAACGAGAGCGGCCAGAAACGAAAATATGATGGCCGCAGAAATCCCCGCACTGGTGACCTCGAAGATCCCTGTGATGATTCCGACCGGCCCCTGCGATTTTAATTCGCTCAGCGCCCCGTGCACCAATGAGTTACCGAAGCTCGTAATCGGTACGGTCGCCCCGGCACCGGCAAATTCGATGAACCTATCGTACAAGCTTTTGCCCCCGAATTGAATCCCATCCACAATGGCACCGGCCACCACAAGTGTACTCATCGTATGTGCCGGCGTCAACCGCATGACATCCATCATCAGCTGCCCCAGCACACAGATCGCACCACCAACGAGAAAAGCCCAAACAAATTGCATCCAATCCATGCTACACTACCTCGCTTTCAATGGCTACTGCGTGAGCAATACACGGAATACTTTCTCCCTGTTGAAACGAGAGCGGCGAAAGCAGCGCTCCCGTCGCAACGATCAGCACCCGCTTCAGCTCTCCCTTTTTGATTCGTTTCATGATGTGTCCGTACGTTACGGTGGCTGAGCAGCCGCAGCCGCTACCCCCTGCTTGTACATTCTGCTTCTCCAAATCGTACATCATTAGACCGCAATCATAATAATTGGTTTGTTTAATCGGCACCTGATGCTTTTCGAGCAATTCACATGCAATTTCATAGCCAACCTTCGCTAAATCGCCTGTTAAGATCAGATCATAATATCCCGGCTCCCGCTTAAAATCGCGAAAATGAGCTTGCAGCGTATCCACAGCCGCCGGAGCCATCGCCGCGCCCATGTTAAAAGGATCCTTAATCCCCATATCAATGACACGTCCAATCGTTGCTCCTGTTACGACTGGCCCCTTGCCTCGATTCCCCACAACCACACATCCCGCTCCCGTAACCGTATATTGTGCGGTTGGCGGCTTCTGCGAGCCGTATTCCGTCGGGTAGCGGAATTGTTTTTCCGCGGTGCAGTTATGGCTGCACGTCCCGGCCATCACCTGATGGCCATAGCCGGAATCAACGATCATGGAAGCTATGGCTAAGCCCTCCATCGAGGTCGAGCAAGCCCCGAAGATACCGATGTAAGGAATTTGCATCGTACGTACGGCAAAGCTGTTGCTAATGATTTGGTTCAACAAATCTCCGCCGATATAAAATTGAATATGTTCTTTCGTGAGACCCGCATTCTCTATCGCAAGCTTGGCGGCTTCTTCCAGCATTTTTTTCTCCGCTTTCTCCCAGCTGTCTTGACCGAGTATGTTATCTGCGTGAACAATGTCGAATTCGTTTCCAAGCGGACCGTTGCCTTCATCCGGTCCTACGATGGTCGCTGTTCCCATAATGACCGGACGCTTTTTGAATTCCCAACTCTGATATCCCTTCAGCATTTATCGACCCTCCAATCCGAGAAGCATATGAATGAGGCCTATTACAAAAGCCGCAACCGTTCCAAACACGATTACCGAACCGGCCAATTTGAACATGTTTCCCCCAACCCCAAGGACATAGCCTTCACTTTTATGTTCCAATGCAGCGGAGCAAACCGAATTGGCGAACCCCGTAACCGGAACAGCGGAACCGGCGCCGGCCCATTGAGCAATTTTATCGTACACCCCAAAGCCTGTGAGCAGGACCGCAACAAAGATCAGTACAGCGACCGTTGGATTCCCTGCCGTTTTCTGGGTAAACCCGAACCAACTGATAAACATTTCCATAAGGGCTTGACCGATCAGGCATATAAAACCCCCGACCAAAAAGGCCCGAAAGCAATTTTTTAGCACCGGACGGGCCGGCTCCCGCTTCTTGGCAAACTCTTGGTATTCCTGCTGCGTCCAAGTTAACTTCTTCATCTTCGATCTGGTGGACATCCTCTATACCCCTTTTCTGCTCATCTTTTCAAAAACGGTTCAACCTGCTCGATTATGCCTGACAATTGTTCCATGCATTGTTCGTACATTCGTTTGGCATCTTGGTTTGCCGTAGATAACCCGTACAGCGCCAAATCCGCTTCGCATTTTTTCAACGTCGCCAGCAGCAGAGGCTTCTGAATCATCGGCGGCACCTTCAGCATATCGTCATATAAATCAACATACAGCTGACCGTACGATTCCACTTGACCGACAAAAACATTCTCTAAGGTTACGCCTATTTTCTCCAACTCTGTCTGTAGCCATTCTCGGCTAAGCCCCGCTGTAGCCAATGGCTCGTCCATGATATTCCCGTCAATAATCACCGCTTGTGTTTCTTTCTGAGGAGCAACGCGTATCCCCAACTGTTTGGGTGTCAGCGGCTGATGCTCTTGCTTTAACAGAATACTGAGATCTCCGCTGGCCTCCAGCATGGCGAACTCCACATCAGCCACGTTAAAAACACTCTTGATTCGTAGCTGCTCCAAGAGCTCATCCGCGGTGTAGCGTTCTTTTTTTAGATTGTCTTCCATAATTTTGCCTTCTTTAATAAACACAGTTCCCGTTCCCTCAAACCATTTCCGAAGCCGATTGCTCTTTAAGGCAAAGATTTCGAGGATAAAAGGGAGCAAAAACCAGGTCAAAAGTCCGATCAGGCCATACATAAAAGGTGATTCTAAATCAATGGACATGAATCCAACCATTTCCCCAAGCGCAATACCGAGTATGTATTCAAAATAGGTTAATTGAGAAATTTGCTTTTTCCCAAGAATACGGGTGATTATAAACAGAATCGTTATGGCAGCTGCCGAGCGGACCGCAATTTGCGCCCATTCCTGCAAGAGACCCTCTCCTTTTCCAGTGGTTAAAGCATGACATTTCAATTGTTTACTAAAATCGCTATTGTTATTTACTGGGTTTTTTTTACATTCATTAGTTCAAAAAGATTGAGCATATTATCGTTTGTGGAGGTGATATCGATGACCGTGGCATCCCAAGTGAAAACGACGCTGGCATCGCTCAAAAGCGCGCAAGCAAGCCTTGAAACGTTTGCGTTAGGTACGCAAAATCAAGAAGCAAAATCGCTGTTTGAAAATTGTGCCAAACAAACACAAGGTATTGTAGATCAAGTCAGCTCACGCGTACAGCAGCTCGAGAACGAAGAGCCGCAATATAAAGGTTTCTAACATTACAGCCCGTTTCCGCGAAGCAGCGGATCGGGCTGTTTCTTCGTTAGAGCGTGCACTATCTTCATTTACAAAAACAGCAAGAGCACAATCAGCAACAGGAGAAAAAGCAAAAGAATCAACATTACGGATAGGTATTGTTCCATCGTTCACGTCCCCCATTCATATGATTTAGGAGGTTACTTCATCCTATGCCTGGCGAAAACAATTGCTACGGTACACTCATCTATTTGAACGGTAGGACAAGGGGCTAGTCCAACTGCTGAAGCATGTCCAAAAGGAAAAAGGACTCCTCTTGGAGTCCTTTTCAACGGTGAATGTTTTTTTGGTCATTGCCTTGAACCTGGCTTTAAAGCTCGGGTCTTACCTAACTACACGATCGAAAGTAACAAGTACTACTCTAACGTGTCTTTGGCACATCCCTGCGCTTCTATCTCGATCCAAAACCAATTTCCCCGGTATAACCCGCTACTTTGCTCAACGGAACCACACCTCGCTTTTCACCGTCGATAGTATGATGCTCAGAACCGGTAATGCTTATACACAAGCAAAAATCCATTTTGGGCTCCGTTAATCTCTGATAATAACCACGGTGCCGAGCGGAATATGCCTGAACAACCACTCGATATCTTTGTTATGCATCCGAATGCAGCCCGAAGATGCGCTGCTGCCAATCGAATACGGCCGGTTGGTCCCATGGATTCCATAAGTGTAGCCTCCGGTTCCGGGAACATTAATGCCCATCCATCGGGTACCGAGCGGATTCCGCCGGTCACCGCCCGGGATCTGCTTGCGCACGTACCAAGGCTTTACGATTTTAGTGACGATGTTAAATCGCCCTGTCGGGGTTAATTGTTTCGTCCGTCCGGTCGCGATTGGGAAATAATACATGGCTCGTCCGTTCAAAACCACGGTCAGCTGGTTTGAGGTTTTATTGATGATTAAATAGACGCCTTCTTCTGACAATCCGTCAAAATTCATTATTTTCAGCTTGCTTGAATCCGGCTCCGCGGCGAGCACTTGCGGGAATAAAGAAACGCAAATGGCCAGCAAGAACAATGATAAGCAGATCCTGGAGCACAACAATGTCTTCCTCAAGCTTCTCATCCTTACATATAGAATAAGTTTCGGTCGGTATTCGCCTTATTGTGCGCTTCCCTCCTCCATCTATTCGCAAATATAAAAACAGACCCACCGGAGGCAGGTCTGTTTACTTCAATATTTAATTATGAATATCATGCGGCACTTTACGCGCGACCCCTGTTTCTACTGCGGCTTGAATTACTTTTTTTCTAACGACTTCAACTACACGGTTATTGAAAACGCTAGGGATAATATACTGCTCATTGAGCTCAGCATCCTCTACGATGGACGCGATAGCATAAGCGGCCGCCAGCTTCATTTCCTCGTTAATGATCGTGGCATGGCAATCCATAGCGCCTCTGAAAATTCCCGGGAAGCATAACACGTTATTTAACTGATTCGGATAATCGGATCTTCCTGTAGCCATGACTCTAACATACGGCTCTGCAATTTCCGGTAAAATCTCCGGAGTCGGATTAGCCATAGCAAACACAATCGGATCCTTGGCCATTTTTTTCAAATCCTCGACTGTAATGACACCCGGACCGGACAAACCGATAAACACATCCGCATTCTCCATGGCGTCCTTTAACGTTCCCGTTACATTGTCGGGATTCGTATTCTCCGCGTACCATTGAAACATTGAATTTTCGTAGTTTGCATTGCGGTTGATAATACCAACGGATCTCGTGGCACCAACGATATGCTTAACTCCGGCAGCCATCAGCATTTTCGTGCAAGCCACGCCTGCAGCGCCGATACCGCTAAACACCACTCTAATGTCAGACATTTGCTTATTCACAATTTTTAATGCGTTAATCAATCCCGCCAGCATGACAACAGCGGTTCCGTGCTGGTCGTCATGAAAAACGGGAATGTCCAGTTCATTTTTTAATCTTTCTTCAATCTCAAAGCATCGCGGCGAGGAAATATCCTCCAAGTTGATACCGCCGAAAGCAGGAGCGATTGCTTTAACGATCCTGATAATTTCCTCCGTGTCTTTCGTATCTAAACAAATCGGGAATGAATCAATATCGGCCATTTCTTTAAACAGCATCGCTTTGCCTTCCATAACCGGCATCGCAGCAATCGGACCAATATCCCCCAAGCCAAGTACGGCAGTACCGTCGGACACGACGGCTACAGTATTTCTTTTAATGGTCAACGAATAAGCCTTGGAAGGATCCTCATGAAGCGCCATACATACACGTGCTACACCAGGGGTGTACACATGGGAAAGATCGTCCCTGTTTTTAATCGGAACTTTCGAACGAATCTCAATCTTTCCTCCCAAATGCATCAGGAAGGTACGGTCGGATATGTTAAGGATTTTAATTCCCGGTACATTGCGAACGTTTTCAATCAATTCAGCTTCGGTTTCTCTGTTTGAAACGGATACCGTGATATCCCTAATCGTTTTTTCCTTATTTCTGTTCACAATATCCACGGCAACGATTTCGCAGCCCTTTTCGTGGATTGCATTAGCGATTTGAATGAATGCTACGTTTGGTTCCAGCTCCATTCGCAAAATAATCGTATAACTTCCACTTGTCTGACCACTCATTCTTTATTGCTCCTTTCGATTATAGAAAATCCTAATGCAAAACTACGAAATTAATAGTTAAACTAATGCATTACTTTCACAGTCTAATTTTTTAATGAAAGCGTGTCAACGATATTTTTATAAATGTTTTTTATAAATGTTTTTTATAAATGAGAAAATAGGTTTCTTGTTTGTGAATGAAACCTACAGCGGAGAAGCTCCGCTGCAAGCAAACCGTCAATTCAATTTGTGGCTTTTTTGTACACTCCAGTTCACCCGAACCGTTCAACCTCTTCCAAGGACGGCAGCGCGGCAATCGCTCCGACCTTCGTACACACGATGGCTCCTACTTTATTGGAGAACGCGATGATTCTCTTCAGCTCATCGAAGTCATCGCACAAACCGGCTGGCTCCTTCGCTTGTGCTAACTGAAACAAGGTGGCTCCCACGAACGAGTCTCCGGCACCTGTGGAATCGACCGACTTGATCGGAACGCTCGGAATGACAGCGTGCTGCCCGTTCGAGGAGATCAATGTCCCCTCTTTCCCGAGTGTAACGGCGATGACGCGCGCCCCCAAGTGATGCAGGTCCCGTACGCCTTCCAGCATATCCTCTTGCGTCGTAATAAGCCGCAGCTCCTCATCGCTAACCTTCACGAAATCGGCTTGTCCGATCCCTCTCCGCGCCCGTTCTATAAATTCATCTTCTCTACCCTGCCACAAATTGGTGCGGAAGTTCGGGTCAAAGGATATGAACATGTTTTTGGCTTTGGCCAGATCGATCAATGAAAAATAAGTTTCTAGAGCTTCGCCTCCAAGAAGCGCCGTTGCCGAGCCAAAGTGCATGACACGAGCGTGGGATATGTACTCAAGATCCACATCAGCCATGGTTAACCGCTCATCCGCACCGCGGTAAAAGACGAAATCCCGCTCCCCGTTTGCTTGCAGCGATACGAAAGCCATCGTCGTTCTAACGGCATCATCCTTGGAAACCCTCTGTGTATCGACCCCGGCTTGATCCAGCACATCAATCAGAAACCCTCCGAACGGATCATTTCCTACCTTACCGACAAACGAAGCCGTTCCCCCCAGCTTGGCAATCGCTGCAGATACGTTGGCTGGCGCTCCACCCGCTTGCTTAATAAAATTGTCGCCTTTCTTTAAATCAACATCGATGTCTGTGCAAAAGAAATCGATCAAAAGCTCCCCCACACATACCACCAAACCGGCTTGATTCATTCTCACACAACTCCCATATTTTAGTCAGAATCGTCAACCAACATCATAACATATTTATTTCGGATCGTTCATCCACCGAGCCGGTCCGCCCTGGTCAAAGATAACGGCCAATTTCTGAATCAGAGGACGTATACCCCAGAGGTCAACGCTTATGTTAAACCTGTGACATTCATGCTATCACGCTGTCCCCCTTTTTTTAAAACCTCTCCAACTACACACAAGAGCAGGAAAAAACATTACATTTTCAGCGGCATACGACGATAAAAATAGTATACGGGTCACCACCTATTTCTAACATTTTTATGAATTTTCATATGGATTGGAAACAATAGAACCCAAGTGGCCGTCCAATTTTAACATACTCACTTACGCCTGAAGGAGACGACCATGCATAAAATGATTCTCACTCTCACATTTCTACTTACCGCCAATCTGACCTCTGTCAGCTCTGACCTCAGCTGGCTTGCCGACAGCCGCGAGCTTGTCACTGCGCATCGCGGAAGTTCTGGCTCCGCGCCAGAGAACACGCTAAGCTCCATCCGTAAAGCCATCGAAGATGGCGCAGGCTACGCGGAGATTGATGTGCAGGAAACCGCTGACGGAATCATTGTCTTAATGCACGACGACAACGCCAGGAGAACGACCGGCATCGACAAGCCTATGTGGCTGATCCCATCAGCAGAATTGCTTCACGCCAGCGCGGGAGCTTGGTTTCACCAGCGGTTCGAGGCTGAACGGGTGCCGACATTGGAGCAAGCCATAGATACCGCGAAGGGTAAAATCAAGCTGAATATCGAGCTCAAAAACAACGGACATCAAAAGCAGCTTGCCGAAAAGACTGCAGACATTATCATGAAAAAGCAGTGTATTCGGGAATGTACCGTAACATCGTTCGATGCCGCCCTGATTCAAAAAGTAAAACAGCGGAATCCAAGCATCAAAACGGGTCTCATCATCTCTACAAAAATCACTGACAACGCAAGCCTTTTCTCGAACAAAGATTTTGATGTGCTCAGTACAGCTCACACGATCATAGACGAAGAATTTATGCGTTTGGCGAACCTACATCAGAAGGAAGTCTATGCATGGACCGTCAATGATCAGGACACCATGGCCCGAATGATATTGCTGGGAGTGACAAGCGTAATCACCGATTACCCGGAGCGCTTGACAGCGCTGCTGAAGGAAACGTAACCAACCGGCCTCTACCTATCCCAAGTAGTCTGCGTTATGATAGGTAAAAAAGGGAAAAGAGGTGAAGGACCAACGTGTTTACATTATTTCTTCCGACCAAAACTTTGAATATGACGGAGGAGCTGCAGCGGATTGCGGAAGAGTGGAATGCCGTCGTTCAGCAGGTTCCCGAGGGCTATATCCTCCTTCCGGAATATATGATGCGAATCCATGGCATTCAGATAGCGGAGGAGCCTGGTGGATGGCGATTCGAACGTGATGCGAACGCGACGACCTGGGAGGATTTTCTTCTGATGCACATCACTCATCGCCTGGCAGCCAATTATGGGCTGCTGCTCGAATTTGAATGGAAGGGCACCATGCGTTTTATCGAGCCGACTCCGCATGAATTTCACACCTTTGATGCTTATGCGGAGAAGGTGCTTGCCAAGGAAGAAGGACTTGTACGGGATATGAAAAAAAATTGGATCTACGCTCACCGAACGCGGTATGTTCGTTGAACCTTGAGCAGCCGAAGGGATTACCCTTCGGCTGCTTACTTTTCGTAATGATATATATGCTTCCAGTCAAGATTAAAAGGACGGCCTTTACCAACCCAACGCTTTCTTGCCTGCCTCAAGCAGTGTGATGATCCGGTCCACATCATACACACTCCCGCGCCATGTTCCCCCGCTGGCCCCTTGAAGAGCAGCCCACAAACGGGTATCGTCCGGCAAACCGGGATCAGGGGCCAGATGAGGATGAGGCATTCGCCGCGCGAGTACCTCGCTTCCTTCCTGAGGCGTATAGAAGGTATCTCCCTCTCCGACAAAATGCAAGCTGCCCTGCAGACGCTCCCGGTCAATCACCACTTCGATCCAATCGCCGTCCCTCAGCTTGCCGATCGGTCCGCCCGCTAGCGCTTCCGGTCCGACATGACCGATGCAAGCGCCCGTGGAGACGCCGGAGAAGCGGGCATCCGTGATCAGCGTCACATGCTTTCCGAAAGGCAGATGCTTTAGCGCCGAGGTTAGTTGATACGTCTCCTCCATTCCCGACCCGATTGGGCCGCGTCCGATCAGCACCAGCATATCCCCAGCTACAATCCCTCCGGTCTTGATGGCACGAATAGCCTCCCGTTCCGCAGTGAACACCTTTGCCCGACCTTTATGCCGATAGATTCCGTCTGTTCCTACCACTGTAGGGTCAATGGACGTCGATTTAATGACGGAACCTTCCGGTGCAAGATTTCCGGTTGGAAAGGTGACCGTGGATGCCATTCCGTAGGACCGCGCTTGCTCCGGACTCATAATGACCTCATCGGGCCGAATTCCGTCCAGCTTCTGCAGCGCCTCACGCACCTTCGCTCTTCGCTCCGAGGTCTCCCACCAATCGAGCACCGTCCCCAGTGTTTCGCCGGTCACGGTGAGCGCCGATTCGTCGAGTAATCCTAACTGGCGCAGATGCAGCATTACCTCTGGCACTCCACCGGCCAGAAATACCCTGACCGTCGGATGATATACCGGTCCGTTCGGCAGTACGCTGACCAGCCTCGGAACATTTCGGTTGACGCGATCCCATTCTTGCACGGTCGGTATGGCGCATCCGGCGGCATGAGCAATGGCCGGGATATGCAGCAGCAGGTTTGTGGAGCCGCCGAAGGCCGCATGAACGACCATGGCGTTGCGAATGGCGGCATGAGTTACGATATCGCGCGTCCGAAGCCCTTTCGACTCCATCATCATGACCGCGCGGGCTGATTGACGGGCCAACTCATGCCAGATCGGTTGACCGGACGGAGCCAGCGCCGCGTGCGGCACCGTCAGTCCCAAGGCTTCGGCGACGACCTGCGCCGTAGCCGCCGTGCCGAGAAACTGACAGCCCCCGCCAGGTGTAGCACAGGCCCGGCAGCCGAGATCCGCCGCATCCTCCAGCGAGAGTTCTCCATTCGAATAACGGGCCCCTATCGTTTGGATTTTACCGGCATCCTCCCCACTCGATGGAGGCAGGGTCACTCCCCCGGGGACGATAATACACGGCAGCTCGCGCATTGCGGCAAGAGCCGTCAGCATGGCTGGCAGGCCCTTGTCGCAGGTAGCTATCCCGATCACTGCCTTGCGTGTGGGAAGTGAGCGAATGAGCCTGCGAAATACGATAGCAGCGTCATTACGATAAGGCAGCGAGTCGAACATCCCTTCGGTACCTTGGCTTCTCCCATCGCATGGATCGCTCACATAACCCGCAAAGGGGACGCCGCCGCTCTTCCGGATTTCATATGCCGCATCCTGCATCAGCAACCCGACTTCCCAATGCCCGGTATGGTAACCTAGCGCAATCGGTTTGCCGTCCTCCGCGCGGATGCCGCCTTGGGTGCTGAGCAACAAAACCTGCTTGCCGTTCAGTTCGGAGGGAATCCAGCCCATCCCTACATTTTGCGTTAGCCCAAACAGATGCCCGCTAGGCTCGTGAAGCAGCATATCCGGTGTCAGCGGCAGAGTTCCCCGCGGTCCTTGGGCATGGGTCTGAAGGCGGTATAACTCTTTTCCTTCCGCTCCCATAATAGAACTCAATAATTCACTCATGTTCCCTCTCCCCTTCTAGTGCAAGAATTTGACGAACACTTTTTTTGTTTTATATTATAAAACTAGGTTTTATAGTTTTTCATTAAAAAGAAGCAGGTCAAGCTTTTACAAGCTTGCCGCCCACTTTCATCCTATCATGATGCCGTAACCCATCCGCTCTGAAAGCTCGCCAGCGGCTTGTAACAAGAGCTTGATGTATCTTTCCTTATCCTCATCCGTCACTCTGGCCTGAAGCATCGATATGCTGACCGCAGCAGTCACTTCCCCCGTGTGATCCCGGACAGCCGCGGCGATGCAGAAGACACCAGGTTCGTTCTCCTGATCGTCCGTAGCGTATCCCCGCTGTTTCACCTGCTCCAGCTCAAGCAGAAAAGCTTCTTCGGATCTGATGGTTCTGTCCGTATGCTTCTGATAGTCGTACCCTTTGAGAATGGAGCTCAGCTCCTTTGGCGATTTATAGGCAACAAGCGCTTTCCCGACGGCACTGCAGTGCAGAGGAATGCGTCTGCCGATACGGGAATATCGAATAACGGCTTTCTCACCCTCCACTTTATCGATGTAAACGCCTTCTTTTCCGTCCAGAACAACCAAATGGGCTGTTTGCCCTGTCGTTTTGGAGAGCGTCTGCAAATAGTTATTAGCTACCTGTCGAATATCCAAGCTCTGCACTAGTCTGCTGCTTCTCTCCAGCAGCTTCATCCCGAGCCGGTACTTCCCGCTATCCGGATTTTGTTCGATGTAACGATGCACCTGTAATGTTTTTAATAAAGAATGAACCGTGCTTTTATGCAAGTCCATCCGGCTGCTGATTTCTGTGATCTTTAATTCCTTATGGTATTCGTCAAACAGATCCAGAATTCGCAGCGCTCTCTCAACCGACTGGATAATCGGCAATGGATGGACACCTCCATTTCGTTCGTTGTGATTTTAACTGAGTGACTATATTACCCCTTACTATATCGGAAGGAATGTTCACCAGCAAGTCTTATTTTTCGGCATGACTAGTCTTATCGGAAGCCCGCTTCATTCAGCGCTCTAAGCATCGTATACCGGTTCAGCCGGACTTGGTGAGCTTCCAACATGCTTCGCGTTAAGAGCTCCTGATCTATTCCCAGCTCGGCTGGAGTAACCGGACCGTCCATGGTCCGTATAAGCTCCCGAAGATCAGCACGGCTAATCCCGATTCTATCAGCGCTTTGGTCAGAACACGAATACCGCCTTCCTCGCGCTGAGCGATTTCCTGCACATGGTTAACGCAATCCATCAGAGCTCGCTTGGTTATGCGTTCGGCAGCAGGACAATGGGGTTCGCCGGCTACCCAATGCGTGAACTTCCAATCGAACAACGAGGTGTATTTGCCGAGCATATCGCAGAATCCCGCAGCTAGCAGGCTTTGAGGAGCGCCTGTCAAAATATCCAGATCTGCAAAAATGGCATCGGGCGCTGAAGCCGAGATCGTTTTCTTTTCCCCTTGAATGATGATCGGAGCCCCTATGGAAGTGAAGCCGTCAACGGACGGCGCGGTCGGGACGGAGATGAAAGGCTTGTTCATCTTGTATCCGGTAAACCGGACGATATCATGGATGGTTCCCGCCCCTACGGCAATGATAACGTCCGTTGTGTTCGGAGTTTCCAGCATCACTTGAATGATCGACTGCTCATCAGCCACCACATCCCCTGATGATTCCCCAGCAGTATGACCTGTGCGAAATCCATCCCAGCTGTGCGTAAACAATCGACCAGCCTTTGACCAGCTGCTGCGAAGGTAGTAGCATCCACTACCACGGTGACATGCTTGCAGGATCGCTCGAGCAAATAAGGCACTGCCCGCTCCAATGCCTCGCGTCCAACAACGATGGTATCCAGGCTGATACGGTTGTGCTTGCCGCAGGCGCAATCGGCGGCTGCCTGTTCGAGCGTCTGCAAAATGTTCCCCATGGGTACCTCTCCTCTTCAATCCCTTGTACTCATAAGCCATTCCGCATAAGATTTCAGATGTCCTTTAGTGTGGAAAGGACCGCCCTCTTCCAGCTTTGTTCGTCCCAACTCGGGTACCAACGCTCGCCGTGCAGCTCGGCGAGCGTTGGTGCCCGATCCAGATAATAATGCAAGCCTTGATCGACGCCAGGACGGTATGCATGGCTTCTAATGATAATCTGTGGCTGTCAATGGATTTTGTATATACGGATTCGATTTTACCACGACATGGCCCTTTGAATCCTCAACCACGATTTCCATCTTCCACGGAAATGCGCCCGCCGTCTCCGGCTCGACAATAGCTGTCAATTCATTGTTATCGGTCCATTGAGTCTTCACCGGTTCGTCGTTAATATAAACGATACTGCTGTGAGGAAGATCCTTACCGGTAATACGTACAACCTGTTCTTCGCCGGATTGTTCTATGTGGACGTTATCAATATGCAGAGCTCCAAAACCCAAAACAAAAGCGGGATCTTGAATAGTGTCATTCCAATCAGCATACCCGTACTGCTTTCCAAAAAGGATATCGTACTGCAGCTTCTCATATCCCTTTAGTATGTCCTCGTTTATTCCCATTTGTTGATAATAATGTTTCGGCGGGATCACAGGAGTGTGCTGTGCGAATTCATACAAATAATCCGTGTAATAAGTACCGGTTCTTTGCGCCAGCTTTAACACGTACGGTCCAAGAAACGAAGGACTCATATTCAGGCTTTCTTTCTGCTCAGGCAAATAATTATTCCATACAAGGACCGGTACGCGATACATTTTGTCAAGAAAATTAGGATCGTTCTCCTGCAAATAGCCACAATCCTTATAGGCTTTGTAGTTTTCCCCGAGGCTTGGAAGATGATCTCCGAAGAATACGATAATGGTTGGTTCTCCCTTTTGTTCATAGTGCGTCACCAAACGTTTCAGCATATCGTCCGCACCCAAAAGCCCTTGCGCATACGTTTCAAAGAGCCCTTTGGACTCATCGGAAACTCCGGACACCTCAATCGTATTTTCCTTAAACTTACCAGGATAGTAATGGTAGTGGTTCTCCATTGTATTGGCAAAAATAAAATCGGGTCCGGCGGTTTCTTCACTCGCTTGAATAATATACTTGGCCACAGCACGATCAGCTATATACGGTCCCTCGTAATCCGGTTCGAAAAATTCCTGCGAGATATACTTGGAAAAACCAAAATGCTCATAAACGCTTTTACTATTATAAAACCAGCTGTGAAACGGATTGATCGCTGTTGTCTCATACCCTTGGCGCTTCAGGATGCTGGCTAGCGAATCGGTTTGTTTATGGATATATTGGTTATAAGGAATCGAGCCCTGCGGCAAAAAACGCATCGAGTTTCCAGTTAATACTTCAAATTCTACATTGGCCGTTCCGCCTCCGAATTGCGGGGAAAGCATCGTACCACTCGTGTACTTTTCCACTAACGAATGGTAGAACGGCAGAGGATCTTTACTGAACTTCAAACCCTCGACCTGAGTCGCATCCCAGAACGATTCGCTCAAGACAACAATAATATTAGGCTTGACCTCGTCTGCTTCCGCTACGGCGGGAGAGGCACCCGATGCCATTGCTCGAATCGATTGCTCATCGTAGCCCTTCGGTTCTTGCAAATAAAGAAACTTGATATTCATAACGGTCGACAATAAAAAACCGTTGGTCTTTACATTTATGGTTTGGTCCCATGCAATATTATCGATGTTTGCCAGCTTCTTTAACGAGAATGCACCGTCATTGTATATAGATATCAATAACAATGCGGACACCAGCCCCATCCCTATCCGGTGCCTCAAGCCCAACTGAAGGTCGTTCCTTGCAACCTTGTAAAGCAACAAAATACTGATCGCCACGAAAAGAACGAAACCCGAAATAACCGTAAAACTTAATAAACCACGGAGGTACGGTGTCATATCTTTCGTTTCGCTGGTTAGCAGAAGATCCCATGGCAAGAAAGGGACCCCTAATATTTCCAGTTTAATGCCGCTAATCAGTCCGAAAGTTATACACACTGCGGCTACGAGCCAGAACGAAAGACGAACACTGCCCGTGAATGCCGTCAAAAGCAGCAATAAGCCCAAGACTACCAGGGTGTTTAGTATCAGTTCCGGGATCGCTTCGAATGTCCATCCAAAGGTATCTAACCATTGACCCCGGCTCAGTAACTCTACTAAAAAAACAATCCAAAGAGACCATAATAGCAGGGGCAGGCGGCGTACCGTTGTCAGCCCATAACGACGAAGCGAAAGTTGCAGTTCTCCCATGGTCTCCCCACTTTGTATCATAAATATATTGTAAATGCCATGGATTAGTATAGCATACTTTACACGTTTTCGGCTTGGTCTTTTACTAATTTTTGGTTCCATTCGAGTCATTTGTTATAATAAAAAAGGTACAGATAAACATTGAGCCCCCTCTGTTTACAGATACATAATTAACCACATTGGAGGAAGCCTATATGGATACGTTTATGTTTTATAACCCGACCCGACTTTTTTTCGGAAAAGATACGCTTGAGCATCTCAGTACACAAATTCCGCCGTTCGGCAGAAACATTCTTCTTGTGTATGGTGGAGGCAGCATAAAGAAAAATGGGGTCTACGATGCGGTTATCCGTCAGTTACACGGAATTGATGCCGAGGTTCATGAACTGAGCGGTGTCGAACCGAATCCCCGTTTGACCACAGTACAGAGAGGAATTGATATTTGCAGAAAAGAAGGCATCGATTTCATTCTTGCCGTTGGCGGAGGCAGTGTGATCGACTGCGCCAAAGCTATCGCTATCGGAGCAAGGTATGATGGCAGCGTATGGGATATTATCACACGCAAGGCTACGGCTGAAGAAGCCATGCCTTTTGGTACGGTACTTACACTCGCGGCTACCGGCTCGGAGATGAATTCCGGCTCCGTCATCACCAACTGGGAGACTCAGGAAAAATACGGTTGGAGCAGTCCCCTTGTGTTCCCTAAATTCTCTATTCTCAATCCTGAGTTCACTTATACAGTACCGAAAGACCAAACGATATACGGCATCGTCGACATTATGTCGCATGTTTTAGAGCAGTATTTCAACCATACAGGAAATTCCCCGGTCCAGGACGGCTTTTGTGAGACTATTCTAAGAACCGTAATCGCAACAGCCTCCAAACTGTTGGAACATCCGCAGCAATACGAGTATCGCGAAACCATTCTGTACAGCGGTACTATGGCCTTAAATGGTACCCTCGCTATGGGGATCCGCGGCGACTGGGCTACCCATAACATTGAGCATGCCGTAAGCGCGGTATACGATATTCCGCACGGCGGGGGATTAGCTATCCTTTTCCCGAATTGGATGGAGCATGTCTTGGATGAAGGCGTTGCCCGGTTCAAACAATTCGCCGTGAATGTATTCGAGATCGATCCTACAGGCAAGACAGACCGCGAAACCGCTTTGGAGGGAATTCGGGCGCTGCGTTCCTTCTGGTCTTCCATCGGTGCTCCGAGCCGGCTTGCGGACTATGACATCCATGCTGAGAAGCTGGAACTGATGGCGGATAAAGCCATGGCAAGAGGAGCCTTCGGCAACTTCAAAACGCTCGGCCGTGAAGATGTTCTGAAGATATATCATATGTCGTTATAAAACAAAACAAGAAGGCTGCTAACCGACTTTTGCAAGTACGGCTGCAGCCTTCTTGTTTATTATGTGCCTTATGCATCATTTTTTCTTGTTACTAATAATACCGCAAGAGCCTTGATAATTGTCGTTCTCTTTCATTTCGTCAAGCTGCTCCCGCATGTTTTCGTCTTCAGGCATATCCGCCACAAGCTTAGCCGGAGTTGATCTGAATTCAACGTGTCCTCGTCTGGGGGGGTTCCCCATAATCTATTCACCGCCGTAGAATAAGTTGTCGATACACTTTTATTTTATCTATATCGAGACATACTATTCCCATTGGCAGATCGTGTTATTTACTCTGGTGCTGAATGATCTTAAGCATGTCTGAAACGATGGTGCTGTGCATGGTTTCGTGCATGGACGCAAAATTAATGACTTCTTCCACCGTTGAGAAAGATAAATCACGGATTTGAAGCGGTTCGGGTAATTTTTCACCCAGTCTATTTGCAAATGTTTCTTCAAGAATATGTACTTGTGATTTTAATAATTCGATCAATTCTGCTTTCGTCGGAGGCGTTGTAGTCCAATCCGCTGGTTTGGTACCGCCTCTGAACAAATCCGCAAAACCTTCAGGCAGATGTGACGTTTGTGAAATTCTTTGAAAAATCAATCCGTCGGTAGCTGAAACGATGTGTCCTAAATTCCATCTAATGGTGTTGTTGAATTGCGGCGGTTGGACATCAAAAAATTCTTCGCTGATGGCTTCGATTTTTGCGATGGTGATTTGACGAACGACTTTTTCAGTGTGAAGTGCCAAACTCATAGGGCAGATAGCCTCCTCATTAATTAAGAATTACCCCATTAATTGTAACTTAACAAAAAATGTTAAGCAATCTCATTTATCCTGGATGTACGCTCAGGCCGAGCAACGGCCAATATAAGAAGGCCGCCACCAGGGTAGTCAAGAACATGAACAGGGTGATCAAACTGCCAATCACAAGATAATCCCTTCCCGAATAATAACCCATCGCGAATGTCGTCATACTGCCTGCGGATTGGGTCGGGATAAAATAACCGATACTGCTGGCTACTACGCACAGCATACCAAGCCAGAGAGGATTCAGGGTGCTTCCCGCAGCGAACGTCAGAGCCACCGGAAGTAAAGAAGCAACCATGGCCGTGTAATTTGTAAATCCGATTCGGATAAGGATGAAAGCCGACATCATAGCCATGGCGAGAATAGCGGCGGGAAGATCGGTCAGCAGGCTGGTAGCCATCCCCGAAGCCCACCTCACCACACCGCTTTCATTGAGGGCGTCCGCCAAGGCGAAGCCCGCAGCAAACAGCAGCGGAACCCCCCAATCCACTTTACTCATCGCTTCTTTCCAGCTTAGCAACTGGATTCCGGGTATGAACAGCAGCGTGACTACTAGCACTCCTGTAAGCGCAATCGGAAGATGGTGCAGACTGCTGGTCATCCATAGAAGCGTTAGGAGCAGATAAAGCGCAATCAATTTCTTTTCAGCCACGGTCACAGGGCCAAGCTTATCTCTTTCTTGCTTAAAAAATTGCTCTCCCCCGGTCAATACAGCCGTCTCCGGCGGAAATAAGTAGAGGAGCAGCACCCAAAAAGCCGCAAGAACCACAAGGGTAATCGGCATCATCAGAAGCATCCAGTCTACATAAGTCCATTGATGCCCCAGCATGGAGTCGAATAGGCCTACCGCATAAATGGAGCCCCCCGCTCCCGTAAGCAGACTAATAGTGCTCACATAAGGTACGAAAGTGACCGTCAGAATGATGAGTTTGGAGAAATTGGCACCGCCTTGGGCTTTCATCGTTTCAATCAGCCCTATACTTACCGGTAGAAGCACGGTTAACCGCCCCAATGCGTTCGGCATGAAAAAGGTGAGTAAAAATGCGATCACAATCAAGTACATGACAATGTATTTAACGCTGCCCCCCGCAAACAGGAGCATATTATAAGCAAGCCGCTTGTCCAAAGAATACTTTTCTACCGCCACTCCCATCATGAGCATGGATAAAATCAGCCATATTTCTTCTTTGCCCAGCGCTTGAGCAGCTTGTTCGAACGGCAGAATGCCGAGCAGCGAGACAAGGACCACGACCATCATGCTGGTAACAGAGGCCGGTATGACATTGGTCAACCAAAGGACGATCGCCAAGGACAGTATAGCTAGAGCGCTCCAGCCTTCGCTGCCCATCTCCGAGGATTGCGGTATCATAGGAGACAACAGCACAAACAATAAACAACCCCATACAGCCACTTGCTTCACCATTTCTGACCACCTTATCATGCTAATTGCATTACAGTTATCATTTAACATGCAGATCAAAAGCTGCACTTTAAACCAGTGAGGTACGGTATTGATATAGTGGGAATCAACAGTTGGCATCAGGCGATTCATATTCCCCGTCCGTCGAAGGATCATCTGTTGTTGGTATGAAAAATACAAGAAAAGAGGGGAAGTTTAACAGTTGACCCATGTTTTCACGATTATTATATCAGAAAGCTAATCCAACAGTGATAAAAAAGGGTTATCACAGCGCGAATTTAGTTTATTAGCGAATAAAATAAAAAAACCTCTTAACGAGGCCTTTCATGGATGGTCGACCAGAAACTCTTTCTACTTTGTAACCGGATTTTTAGCAATGTCTCCAACGTATAACTCCGGACCGAAAGGTGCCTTGCGATACATTAGCCAATCGGGCGATTTCTCTTATGTTGGCCATTCGGATAACGCCCCGTTACCTATAATTTAGCGCTGCATCCATCTTTTATCGGATATCACCGATTAACCATGAATACGTTTTACTAATATTACTTGTCAACTCGAATTCATGTCCAACTTTTTGCGCGGCTTCCCTTATCATGTTAAAATTGGTATGGAAAACCTCTCAAAAAGTGAATGAAACTGCTATTACATAATAATAAGGAGGTCGGATGTACTTATGAATTGCCCAGTGTGCGACGGTGTAAAAATGCGTGAGGTAGAGAAGGAACAGATAATGATTGACATATGTCCATCCTGCAAAGGAGTTTGGCTCGACAGGGGGGAACTCGATAAACTGATGCAAGGCGTTCGAGAAGTGCGGGAACCCTTCAACCAATGGTACGAGGGACACGAAACACGCCGTACGTCCAAAGAGGATGAATACGATAAAAGATACAACAAAGAACACGATCAAAGGCGTCCTTATCCCGAGGATTACAACAGACACTATAACCCGAAGTACAAGAAGAAAAAAAGTGTCATGGACATTTTCGGTGATCTATTCGATTGATCGTTTTATCCGCTGGGCATAAGCATAACTTCCTAACTCTTGTACAAGGAGGCTAATCTGTGTGGAAGAGTTGATCGAATCAGTACTGGTGACGGCCATAGCCGCGCTCATTCCTGTTCTGATTTCGTATATCTTATCTAACTTTATGGAGATATTGCTCGCCACAGCTGTCTTCATTTTTCTATTGATCTTAGGGGTACTGGTCGTAAAACGCAAGATTACGACACAATGGCTGAAGCGGGCAGAAAACCAGCATCGGGAGGCCGCCTCCCAATTGAATGCGATCATTGTCTCCGACACTTTTAAAGATGTAGAGATGGGATTAGCTATGGGTGAGACTTATCAACGGCTGAAAGGAGTGGAGCAGACTGTTTTTTCATTACACGAAAAATCAGAGCAGCTGCGAAAGCAGCTTCAAGCTCAGAAAGCAGCCTTTTTCTCCCTTGCGGCTCCTCTGATGCAGGCCAAAAATTTGCAGCAAGAAACGAATGAATTGTCGCATCGCGTAGATCAAGTTCTTTTTGATCTGTCAAGAATGAATAAAGATGAAAAAGAAGCCAGAGAACTGCTGCGGCAAGCTGAAGAGAAGCTTGCTGCAACTTCCGGGATGATACACTCGTTGTCCCAAAAAACGGGCTTTCCTTTAGATGAGCTGAAGGAACATCTGCGCCAGGCGGAAACCTTATTTCATCAAGTGAATCAATCGGCGGCATTCGATGCCATTCAGTCGAAGCAAGGAGTGACCCAAATATACAGAACCTTGGACTCTTTGCGCCATAGAACGCTGGAGCTGGAAAAAAATGTAGCTATCTTTCATGAGATGCGCGATCGATTAATAAAACATGAAAAACATCTGCTGCAGCTGGCGGGTCATGAATCATTACGAAATACGAAAGTTGATTTCATTCCCGTCCTGCGCCAAATCGATCCGATGTTGCAAAAGCTGGACGATTCGCTCCGATTGGGAAAAGAAGTAAATCTTCGTGCTGCAGCAGAAGATATGGAAACGATGGTCAGAGATGCTACTGACCTGGTTGAACGAGCTCGCAAACCAACGAAATGATATTCCTTCCTCCAAAGACCCCTTCATGTCATTAAACGGCTCGCGCCTGTTCACAAGGAACAAGCGCGAGCCGTAAATAGTTCATCAGGATGAGACCTTCTTTGATGGAGACGCCACAAATGATTTAGGAGGCGGCTTCTCAACCGAATCAATTCCCTCGGTCTTCAAGCCCCATTTGGCAGAGGAGTATAGAGAAAACCCAAGAATGGTCGCTATTAAGAATGCACCTCCGGTATAGAACGCTACCGTCAGTCCAAGCGATTGCCCCAACACGCCAAACATGGCCGGACTGATAATTTGCGAAAAGCGGTTCATTAATAGCCGCAGCCCCATGAGCTTCCCGCGATCCGCTTCCTCCGTATCGTTCACCATGATCATCATGCTCACCGGAAGATTAATGCCTACCGCACTGCCCATAATCATTACCAGAACGATAATCCCTGTCGTATGCAAAACGGCAACCGGCGTAAAGATGAGACAAACGGAAGCAATTAATCCGGCAAAAAGCAGGATTCGTTCCAAATGGGTCCTTTTCATAATCCAGCCCAGCGCAAATCTGGACATCATTCCAGCTAAGCTTTGAGCCGATATGATTATAGAGATCAGCAATGTCGTATAGCCCTTCTCGTCCAAATAGATGGGCATAAAGCTCGAAAATAGCACTTGGATATACATGATCAGGAAGGTCCCGATTAAACCGAACTGTACAGCCCGGCTTTTGGTCAAGTGAATTCCGCTCATGTAACTGTCCATGATTCCTTTGAACTTGAGCATCTCTTTGGCAGCCTGCTTGCTGCCTTCCGAGGATTTTCGGTACCCTTTGGCAATCAGCAATAAAAAAATCAGGAACATCACGGAAATCGCGCACGCTGCTCCAAAGGTCACTTTATATCCAAGCAGCTTCGACGCAAACAAGGAGGTGAGCGCTCCGCCGATCAGCGGGCCCAGCATCCCTCCGCACGACATCCACATCGAATATTTTTTGATATTTTCATTCCGTTCGTTCTTCGAGCCTTCGGACACCATCACCTGAAGGGAGGAAGCCATAATAATAATGCTGGCTCCCATGAAGAGCTGGGAAATCGCGAGCATGTACAAATCGGTTGCAATCATGTTGGTGAATAGGGACAAGATCAGGAACACACTTCCGATCTTCAGCATTTTGATCGCACCGATCAGATCGATCAATTGTCCTACCGGCATGGCAATAAATATCGGGAGCAGGGAACGAAGCGTAACCATAAAGCCGATCGCCGCCATCGATGCCCCCAGTTCCTGAGCGTACAGAGTAAAGAATGGCTGCGCCATACCGGTAATGGTGAAAAAAAAACCTCCGCCATAAATGGCAAATTTGCGGTAGAAGTCAGCTGACAGCATGGCAGGCTACCTTTCTCAACGCCATTTTTTCCGTTAAGATCGGCTTTTCCTCCATACATTGTTCTGTCGCCATTGGACATCGCGTACTGAACGCGCAGCCCGCAGGAGGGTTCGCGGGACTTGGCATTTCACCCGACAGCAGCTTAATGCTGCGCCCTTCCTCCACGAACGGATCGGGAACGGGAACGGCGGCAAGCAAAGCCTTCGTATAAGGATGTGCTGGATTCGTAAACACTTCTTCAGCAGGACCAAACTCTACAATTTCCCCCAGATACATAACGGCAATCATGTCGCTAATGTAGCGCACCGTGGACAGGTCATGAGAGATGAATATAAAGCTTAGGCCCATCTCCTCCTTCAGGTCACAAAGCAAATTAATAATTTGTGCGCGCACCGATACATCCAGCGCCGATGTCGGTTCATCGGCCACCACGACTGAAGGATTCAAAGCAAGTGCCCGGGCGACGCCAACCCGCTGCCGCTGGCCTCCGCTTAATTGACTCGGATACCGGTCCAAATAAACAGGATCCAATCCAACCTTCTGAATTAAATCTCTTACTTTCCGCTTCCGGTCCTCCTTCGTTCCGATTTTTTGCACATTCAGCGGTTCGGCGATGATATCCTCAATGCTCATCTTGGGATTAAAAGAAGAGTACGGATCTTGGAATACGATTTGAATATTGCCTTTGGCGTTGATGCTGCCTGAGGTAGGCTGCTCAAGCTGGAGCAGCATGCGGGCTGTCGTGCTTTTGCCGCAGCCGCTTTCACCTACAATCCCGATAGTCTCTCCTTGTTTTAAGGTCAGGTCAATCCCGTTCACGGCACGAATCTCCACCGACTTTTTCCATGGCAGGACGGACGTCTTCTTATAATGCTTTCGCAATTCCCGAACCTCAAGCACCACATCGGAACGGCCATAGCTTTCTTCTTCAAAGTTCAAATCCGATTGCGCTATGTCGGGGGCTTCCTTTCTTCTCTGATAGCTGAGCAGGTCCATTACCTTGTCTTCCCCATCTCTCATCAAGCCCTTCAACTCCCAGCATGCGGCTAGCTGCTGTCCTCCCTTTACGGTTAATTCCGGTGTATTGTGATAACAACGATCGGAGGCTGCCGGACACCGTTCTTTATAAGCACAGCCCAGAACTGGATATTTCATATCCGGCGGAAATCCTTGAATTTGCAGCAGACGCTCCCTTTTTTCTCCGCTGACACTCGGGATGGTCATAAGCAGGCTCTGCGTGTAAGGATGCTTAGGCTGCCCGAAAATCTCATGTACGGTACCGTACTCAACGATTTTACCGGCGTACATGACCGCCACCTTTTGCGCGAAGCGGGCAACCAAGCCCAAATCATGGGTGATAAAAACCATGGCGCTGCCCGTTTTCTCCGTAATGCTCTTCATGAGCTCCACGATCTGAGCCTGGATGGTCACATCCAGTGCAGTGGTCGGTTCATCCGCAATAATCAGCTTCGGATTGCAGGAGATCGCCATGGCGATCATCACCCTTTGTCTCATACCGCCGCTCATTTCGAACGGATAAGACGTGATCCGTTTCTCCGCATCGGGAATACCGACGCTGCTCAATAATTGGATCGCATGCGCTCTGGACTCTTTGGCCCCTAGATTTAAGTGCTTCCGAATCGGAATGACCATTTGATCCTCAATCCGCATCACCGGATCAAGAGAGGCCATCGGATCCTGAAATACCGTTCCGATGGAGCTTCCGCGCAGCTTGTTGAGCCCTCCGTCACTCATGCCGATCAGTTCCTGCCCTTCCAGCTTCACGCTGCCCGAAACGACCTTGCCCGGATGAGCGATCAACTGGATCAAAGACATCGCCATGGCGCTTTTGCCTGAACCGCTCTCGCCTACAATAGCCAGACGCTCACCTCGCTGCAAGTCGAAGGAAACCCCATTTACTGCTTTTACCGTGCCTGATTCCGTAAAAAAGTGTGTATGCAAATCGTGAACCTGCAGGACGGGTACGTATGGACTCATCATGGGTTCCTTCTCCATGCCCTTCGCCTCCTTAGCTCTTGTTGATTCAGAGTGACACGCTATTTTCTTGCTTTCGGATCCAATGCCTCACGAATACCGTCGGATAAAAAGTGCAGCGCGATCGCAATCAGCAGAATGACAACACCCGGCAGTGTGGAAATCCACCAAGCCTGCTGCAGATATAATTGACCGTCTCGGATTATATTGCCCAAGGATGGAGCCGGAGGCAGTATTCCCAAACCGAGAAAGCTCAAGCTGGCTTCAACCAAAATCGCGTTCGCAGCGGCGATACTGGCGGCAACGAGCAGAGGCGCAATCGTATTGGGAACAATATGCTTCGCCATTAGCCAGCCCTGGGAAGCGTTGACCGTTCTGGCCGCATCAATGAACGTTCTGGACTTCAGACTCAGCACCAGCGAGCGCTGAAGACGGATAAATCGGGGCACATCGGCGAGAGCAATGGCGCAGATCACTGGGATCGTACCGGCCCCCATCACGGCAACCAAGCCGATCGCCAGCAGCAAAGAAGGGAAAGCCAAGAATATATCTACAATTCCCATAATAACACGATCGACGGTTTTGCCGAAGAATCCGGATATGGTCCCGAGGACTATGCCGAAAACAAGAGCAATAGCCGCTACGCTTATACCGACCAGCATCGATACTTTGATGCCTGACAATGTCCTGCTGAATACATCTCTGCCCAGCTTATCCGTACCGAAGGGATGCTCCAGCGTTGGGGAGGACAGGCTTTGCCGGACATTTGTTTCGAGAGGCGCTTGCAGCGGCAGTACTGGCGACAAAACGGCCAGCAGCAGAATGGGTGCTAGGATCAGCACGGCCCACATGGCCTTTTTATTCCTGACAAAAAACATGAAATAAGGAATTTTGATTCTCCAGGGCGGCAATGCTGAGGCTTGCCCGATCATTGTCGTATGAACCGCTTCTTGTTTCACGCTCCATCCCTCCTGTAAATCGATTGTTTTAGAACTGAACTCTCGGATCGAACTTCTTGTAGACCAGGTCAGTTAAGAAATTAATCGCTACAAACACGAAGGCATAAAATAAAATCACATTTTGGACAAGAGGATAGTCCCGACTGTTAATGCCGTATACAAGGAGTGAACCGATACCCGGTATGGAGAAGATAAACTCCACAATCACCGTACCGTTCAACAAGTTGCCGAAACTAAGACCAACCACGGTAATAATGGGCAGCATCGCATTTTTCAATGCATGTCTGAACACCACAATGATTTCCGATGTCCCCATCGCTCTGGCCGTTCTTACATAATCTTCATTCAGCACTTCCAGTACAGCCGTTCGGGTAATTCTGGCCAAGGTTGCGATCTGAGTTAAACCCAGCACCAGGATTGGCATCGCCACCCGCATGAAGAACATGACCGGATCGTCGAAACTGATCGCACCACTCGCAGGAAACAGGCGTAAATTAAGCGACAGGAACAGCATGAGCAGCAGTGCCGTCCAGAAGGAAGGCATCAGATCCACCAGCATCGCTGCCCATGTGATGATATTATCCAACGCTTTCTTGCCTTTATGGGCCAGGAAAGCGGCGATGGTTCCGAGCGGAATGGCGATGATAACTGAAAGTAGCACCGTAAACACAGCGATGATCAGCGTTATGGGCAAAGCTTTCAACAGCAAACCGGCAATCGGCAGCGATGTGGTGATCGTCGTACCCAAATCCAGACTAAGAATACTTTTTAAATATTCGATATATTGAGCCCAGAGAGGGGCATTGAGTCCGAGCTTCTCCCTTAATTCCTCGAGCGCCTCAGCCGAAAGGCTGTCTCCGGCGATCGCTGCAGCAGGATCGCCTGGAATGAGCCGAATGGAGAAGAACACGAGAGTCAACACACCGAACATCGTAACAAACAGCTGTAATCCTTTTTTCATGGTGTAGTTGATCATCGCGGTTCACCACCTGGTATGTTATTTGATATCTACATCATAGAAATTGACCTGCGCCAGCTTGTTTATGACCACACCGTCAATATTTTGTTTGCTTGGCCAGAATACGTTACCTCCAAAGGTCGGTAAATACGGAAGCTCCGTCATGGCAATCTTCTGTATTTCTTCATAAAGAACCTTCCGCTTCCCGGGATCGACTTCTGCACGCACAGCCTCCAGCTTACCCGTTACTTCGGGATTGTTGTATCTGGCGCCATTCAAGCCTTTTGGAGAAATATTATCCGGATGCAGGAAACTGAATAAAATCATATCCGGGTTGACAGCCGGCAGGAGACGAGTGGCCGTTTCAAACTCACCTCGGTTGCGCTTTTGATTAAAAGTGGGCGTATCGACCAATTCAAATTCCAATTGAATGCCTACCGCTTTGAGATATTCCTGCTCCAGCTGCATTTGATCCGTTACACCTGTTGCGGAAGTGGCCAGATTTTTGACTTTAAATCCGTTCGCATATCCCGCTTCTTGCAAGAGCTGCTTCGCTTTTTCAGGATTATACTCATATATCGGCACATTTTTGCTGTACCCTTCCATCCACTCCGGCATCAGATTGGCAGCGCCCATTTGGAGATTCGGAGTCACGCCTTCAGCAATCGCCTGGAAGTCAACTGCGTGCGCCCAAGCCTGACGCACTTTGGGATTCGATAAAATCGGGTGTTCCAAATTAAATACCTTAAGTGAAACGGCATAGTTGTCGACCCTGTTCATTTTGAAGCCCGCTTTCTCCAACGTATCCAAATTTTCCTCGCGGTTGGTGCGCATGAGCAAGTCGATTTCACCATTCTGCAAAGCGATGGTAGCGGTGGCATCGTCTTTCATAATCGAGAAAATAAGCTTGCTGATCGGAGCCGGACCCTTGTAATATTCCTCATGCCGTACGAGGACGATCTCTGAAGTCGGATCGATCTTCTCCACCGCATAGGGACCTGTTCCGACCGGATTCCAGCGGATCTTATCTCCAAACTCCTCGACCGCTTCTTTCTTCACAATCTGACCTTGGTGATAGTTAGCGACCTGATGCAGGAAATTGCCGTCAGGCTTCTTGAGCTTAACTACGAACGTATGCGGATCTGGTGCTTCAAAACTTTCCACATTGTTGAATTCTGCCGCATAGGGCGATGCGGTTACCGGATCCAAAATACGATGATAGGAGTACAGCACATCTGCGGAAGTAAACTCGCCGTACCCTTTTTGCCATTTCACGCCCTTACGCAGCTGGAACTTCCAAGTCTGATTATCCGAGTTCTCCCACGATTCCGCCAAATCAGGTATAATGGCTCCGGTTTTGGAATCGTAGGTTGTCAGTCCGCTGAAAATGTTAAACGCAATATTCTCGTTTTCAATCCGGAATATATTCGCCGGGTCAAAGCCAGCCGGATCATCGTAAAAACGGACCTTCAGTACTTTTTCCCCAGATCCTGCCGCTTCGCCTGAGCTTGTTCCTGCAGTCTGCGTCCCTTCCGATGTGCTGCCGCCTCCGCTGGTTTCACATGCCGTCAAAAACATCAAGAGGACCAGTATACAGGTAAAACCCCATTTCCATGTTCTCATACATTGCTCCCCCTCTTATTTCGAATGGTAGTGACAAGCCGGTAAATTACGATTGAACGAGGCGTTTGTTTTTCGCTCCAATCTCCTTGAAATATTGGACGGCATCGGCTAAATTCACCACATCCGCATACTTTTGATGCATATCGTACAGATTGATCCAATGGGACGATTCGGTTCGGTCGAATACACATTCTTCGACAACCCCCATTTTGAATCGATGCGTCGCTCCGTCGACCACCGAAGCCCGAACGCAGCCGCTAGTCGTCTCTCCGCAGCAAATGACCGTGTCGATTCCAAGACTGACGAGCTGATAAGCTAACGGAGTTCCTTGAAAAGCGCTTGGAGCCGACTTTTCTATAACCAATTCCCCTTCAAGCGGCTTCACTTCATCGACGATTTGCGAGCCTATACCGCGAAGCTCCTCCGACATCCCTCGTCGCGATGTCCTGGCGATCCACGGTTTGATCGGCGACGACAGCCCTTTGATGTGAATCACGGGAATATCGTTTTCTCTAGCAACAGCCAGCAGTTCCGCGGTTCGATCCACCGCCTCCCAACCTTCAAGACCGGTGCTGCCCGGCCATGTTCTCATGGATTCGAAGATCACTTCCCGTTTCGTTCCAAGCACGCTGTAGTATATATCGATGAGCAGCAGCGCCGGCTTTACTCCGAATCCTCTCAGCTCTTTTTTCCCGCACAACTCATCATGCTGCTTATCTCGATCCGACAAATAACGGTCCCATCCTTTTGAAGTCATTTCGATCTCCTCCTTGAATTTATGTTATATTAGTTATCATAAATATGACTTAATTCTACTGTGATTCCATCATATTTACTTTTCATCTAGTTGTAAATAACTGAAACTGAATCGATTTATTCACATTTTGAATGATAACGAATTCATTATCTTCTTTTTTCACATATTCACTACTTAATTTTTCATTATCCATTATATGTTTCGCATATTATGTTACAATATATATCATAAAGTCTTGAAGGAGCGGGTCGATTTGAATATCGAGCATATTGTGACTTTCCTAAAGGTTTATCAAGTCGGGAGCTTCCAACAAGCGGCTAATCAATTGTATTTGCCCCAGCCGACCGTATCCCACCGCATCAGTCAATTGGAGAAAGAATTAGGCAATTCCCTGCTGATCCGCGCAAAAGGAAAAATCAAGCTAACGGAAGAAGGCAAGGCTTTTTTGCCTTATGCTCGTTCCATCATCGGCGCCGTCCAAGAAGGAAAGGAGGCCGTAGGTCAAGTAAAATCAGGAACGACAGGAAAGCTGTCGATCGGCTGCAACAGTTCGTTCGCATCCTGTATTCTTCCGCAGATGATGAATTCCTTCACATCCAAACACGCCAACGTATCCATCAAGGTATATTGTTATTCAACTTCGGAGCTGGTGCGATTAATGAAAAGCAGAACGTTCCAGCTCGGGATCACGCGTTATACAAGCAATGACCCCGATTTAAACTACCGGCTCGTTTATAGTGAACCTATGATGCTTTATGTATCTCCTCAGCACCGATTTGCCAAACACAAGAAAATCGCTTTGGAAGAAGTCTTGCAGGAACCGCTCATTACTTATCAGAAAGATACCCAATCCCGCAAACTCATTGATGTCACGCTCAATCAACTGAACCTGAATTATAAACCTAAATTCGAATCCAATAATTTGAGCTTGCTCAAGCATTTTATTCAAATGAATTTCGGCGTTCTTTTCTCCGGTCCTTCGTATATGAAAAGTGAAGTCAAAAAAAACGAGCTGGTTCAAATCGAAATTGAACACAACCCGTTTCCTTTAAGCCAGTTATTTATCGTTTACCGTGAAGGCGAGCTAAACAGCCTTGATCAATTATTCATTCGCCACTTCGAGGATGAAATCAACGATCAATCCAATCGGCAAACGGCGTCTACCTCCACAAGCTCCTCCGATGTCAGATAAGCGTTAATCCCCTTTAATCGTTTTCATCCATCGCCGGCAGCTGCAGGAGTGCACGATCCCATGCGCTCCCCCTCGTGCCGGCTGGATCTGTTCTTCTCTCCTTGGAGATACTTTCCCGTCAGAAGATCCACCGAGGGACATGCAGCCTAAACCAACCTCCGATACCTCCAGTCCGGTCCTTCCCGAACGATTGTATCCCATTCATTTACTTCCAACCGTTTGACCTGGTTGGCGCTGTGAAAGATGCCCTAACCATTCATCCACATGCATCACATCTGCATATTTGTGATGCAAATCGAACAGACTTATCTGATGCGAAATCGGGCTCCGATCGAAACAACACTCCTCCACTACTACCGTATGATAGCCATGGGAATAGGCGTCTACTACACTCGCTCGTACACAACCGCTCGTGGATTCGCCGACAACAATCAAGCTGTCTACCCCCATGAGCGTCAAATATGCACTCAAAGGCGTTGCATGAAAGGCGCTGGCCCTTGTTTTGCAGATGATCAAATCTTCCGGCTGCGGACTGAATTCCGGAAAAATCTCATAGGCGTCTTCACTAACGGAGGACGATTTCCGTTTCGTCGCAGACACCTTACGGCTGTTAGAGCGCGTAATCCTGTCACTGGTAAGATAGATCACCGGCCATTGCAGCGAGCGAACCGCGTCGAACACCCGCTTCGTCGGTTCAATGGCATCCCATGCATGAATTCCGCAGGAACTGGGAAACTCCTTCTGCAATTCAATAACCGGACGAGGACCTCCCTGATACGCTAAATTATACAGATCGACCACCAGCAGCGCAGGCCGCTTGCCTACGAAGGTTTCCCGATGATACGGCTTATAAATCTCCAACACTTCCTCCGGGATTAATTCTTTCCAGCAATGATCTTCAAATTCATATTTCAAACGAAATCATCCTTTCCTCGAAGTATTAGAGGCAGCAAGTTAACTCACTATACCGATTTCTTGCTTGTTCCGTGCTCCGATCTGGCTGAAATATTCATTGGCATGCGTCAGGTTCACCACATCTGCATATTTTTGATGCATATCATACAAATTGATATAATGACAAGCCTGTGTTCGATCAAAAACACATTCCTCAACAACGCCCATCCGAAAACGGTGCGTAGCCCCATCCACCACCGAAGCACGCACACAACCACTTGTCGTTTCTCCCGCACAGATGACCGTATCAATGCTCAAACTGATCAAATGGAACAGCAAAGGAGTTCCATGGAAAGCGCTGGCTGCCGCCTTTTCAATCACCAGCTCACCGTCAATCGGCTTCACCTCATCGACGATTTGCCGCCCCTTTTCGATCATTTCAGGCGTCAGTTGGCTGGTATTGCGTTTGCTTCCCCGGCTCCAGTGATCAACCCCCGTATGCAGGCCCTTCACGTGAATGACCGGTATGCCGTTCTTCCTCGCGGAAGCGAGAAGCTCCACCGTGCGGTCGACGCCTCCCAGCCTTCCAGCCCTGTACTCATGGGCCATGTTCGCATCGATTCAAGGATTGGCTCCCGTGTGAAGCCCAATACACTGTAATAAATGTCGATTAACAGCAGCGCCGGCCTGTCTCCAAACCCGGCCAATTCTTTCTTGCCCCATACAGCATCATGCGCTTTATCCTGCTCCGTCATAAAGTCATACCAGCTGTATTTGCCCATTTTCCAACGCCCTCCTTAGGTTGATGTATTTTCAAACTTATCTTACGTCATAAAAGTTGACATGTAAATTACGTGATTTGAATGTGATGGTTCATTTTTTGAATGAAAACGCACACAACCCTACATAAAAAGACCGCCTCGCTGCAGCAAGGCGGGTTAAGAAAAAGGTTGAGGCTTCATTATACTAATTCCTTTACCGGAATGCCCTCCGGCATTTCCTTGATTTCGACTGCTTCGCCTGCTTCGCGGCACAAGGTATAATACTCGTAATGGCCAATCACTCGGTAATCCCCCTGCATGACGCCGGGATAGGCACGGTTCACGGAATAAGCTTGGCTCCGATGGGCTTGGAGCGCCTTACCTTTTTGATTTCGGTAATTTTCTATATGAACCTTTGCCGTGATAGGGGTGGCGCCTGCAGGCGCTGACGCCGCGCAATGATCATAATAGTGAGGAATCGAAACATAATACAAGCTGGGCCAGCGCTCTCTCGGGAGCCGATGCTCTGCCGATTCCACCGCCTGCTCCGTAGCTTTGGAAATAGCAATATGATCAAGATGACCGGTAACCCCGTTCGGCGGAAACGTAATCACCAAGTCCGGCAGATGGTCACAAATGACTTCTTCGATCCGATGAGCGAGTTCATCCGGATTCTGCTCCTTCAATTTGCCGTCCGGATAACAAAGTAAAACCAAGTGCGACACTCCGAGTATAGAACAGGCCTGACGCAGCTCATTCTCGCGGTGAGCAGCCAACTCCTGCTTGGTTTGAAAACAGTATTCCCCCGATCTGCCCCCGCAGCCTGAAGTTGCACAGATCAGCAGGATATCGTGTCCCTGCTCCTTATATTTAGCTATCGTGCCTCCGCACCCGAACGACTCGTCGTCCGGGTGCGCGAATACAAATAAAAGCTTGCGTTTCATGGGCTTGGACTCCCCCTTTCTTCTTCCCCGCTATGTGCCAGCCTCAGCTTTCTCAGGTGAGACAGCCCCATGGCCATCACCCCGTAAATCGGCTCATTTTCCACCGAATCCAATACCGCGAGGGGAGCGTATTGAAGCAGCTGATCCATGAGGACACGATGCACCCATACATCGTTTTGTAAAACGCCGCCCTGTAGAACGACCTTAAATGCACTCTGTCTTATGCCTAATTTGTCGATGACCGCTTTAGCTCCCATGTACAATTCGCTGCCCGCCATAGACAAAATGCGCTGCGATACGGTATCGCCTTCAACAGCTGCCAGACTAACCAGCCGGGAAAGCTCGCCCACCTTTTCTACAGAATAATCGGAGCCGTACACCCAATTAAACAAAGCTTCAGGTGTGGCTAATCCCAGATGTGATATGACCCGATCACCAAGCCGGCTTGTCTCCCCGCGCCCGTCCTCGGCTTTAAGAATGGAGATGATCGCTTGCTTGCCGATCCAATAACCGCTGCCCTCGTCACCGACCCGGTGACCCCAACCGCCAGCTCTGGCCGTCATTCCATGTACGTTGATCCCATAGACGATCGATCCCGTCCCGGCAATAACCAGAATGCCCGGTTTACCGCCTGTTGCCCCCAAAAGAGCCGCGAATCCATCATTTTCGACAACAAGGTGCTTTACCTTTATGCCCAGGCTGGTCAATACCTCCCGTACCAACCGGATCAGGACGCCCCGGTCATGTTCCGTATCTAACCCGGCAAGGCCAAAGACTGCACATTCCACTTCGATATCCGCCTGCTTCTGCTGATTCTCCTGCGATACAACCCATTCCTTGATGGCTGTTTCAATGGCAAGACGAATTTCCTGAGCGGCCGCTTCTCTGCCGATTCCTTGGTAATTGCACGAACCCGCCCTGCCCTGTGCCAAACGATTTCCGTGCTCGTCTATCAGTACCGCAAGACATTTGGTGCCTCCTCCATCTACCGCAAGCAAGGGAATGACATGCTGCTTTGCCATCAGGCTTCACTCCATCCCGCCATCACTACATCCAAGCGCTCCAGCGCCGATCTGCGCTTGTCTTGCGCTTCCTGCAGCCATTTGCTTAAAGCGGTCTGCTGATGCTTGCGTTCTTCCAGCATTCGTTTCATTTCCGTCGGACCCGGCCCCCCGGGGAGCGTACGGATATGAACAAAATGAACCGGATTCAGGGATTGCTTCAGCTTTTCCTCATCCAAAAGCAGACGGCGTTCAATCACCTGAAGAGCAGCTTCATTCACCATCTCCAGAGATACCTCGCTTGCGGCTAACCCTTCTGCCATAGCCTTTTTCACCACGCTGCTGACAATATGATGCGCTTTCCGGAAGGACAGGCCGTCCGTCCGAACCAACGTATCCGCCAGTTCAGTTACCGTGGCGAAACTTCCCTCAGCCCGCTGGAGAAGCTTCTCTTTATTCACCTCCAACGTACCGATCACCACCGATAGCAGCCGGTACATCTGATCCATGATCTCCAAGCTTCTCCAAGCGTAGGGCTGCATATCGTCTTCCGTGTCTACGATATCCCCGAAGGGCGTGTTATGCATCATCGAAAGCACGGTATTCGCGCTGCCCACGCAGCTGGACAATAGTGAACGCATATGCTCAAAGGATACAGGATTTCTTTTCTGCGGCATAATGGAGCTGATCTGCACATAAGGGACGGAAACCTTTACGGCTCCGAATTCCTGCGTACACCATAACAGTAAATCCTGCACCACACGACCCAAATTAATGGCAGCCAGCTGGATCGCCGTGGCGACTTCGCCAAGGTAGTCCGCTCCCCCTATAGCGTCATAGGAATTTTCGACCAGCTCATCGAAGCCCAGCAGTTCCATCATCCGTTCCCGGCTGATCGGGAAGCCCGAAGTCGTCATAGCCGCTGCTCCCATACTGCTTCGGTTGCAGTTCGCATAGGCAGCCTTCATCCGGCGAATATCCCGTGTGAGTGAATCGGCAGCAGCGGTAATGTAATGTGCCATCGTTGTCGGCTGGGCCTGCTGGGTATGCGTGTAGCCTATCATCACCGTTTCAACATGCTCCTCCGCAAAGGCAAGCAGATGCTCCCTTAACTGGAGAGCCGAGGCCAGCGTGTGCGATAGCTTTTCTCGAAGCACCATCCGATATATCGCTACACCCATGTCATTGCGGCTTCGCGCTAGATGCAAATTCCCTGCAATGTCTCCTGCTTTCTCCAAAAGCTCGCTTTCCACTTGAAAAAACAAATCTTCGAACTCCCCCGTATACGGCGATCGCCTTATCTTGTCCAATGAAAGAGCGGTAATCGCTTTGGCAATTTGCATCGCTTCCTCCAGAGTAATCAGCTTTTGCTCGTAAAGCATGATCAAGTGGGCTTTATGAATAGCCATCATCGGATCCAGCAAATGGCGCTTGGCCTCGTTGAACGCAGGCTCCAGCACAACCTCCGTATATGTTTTTCCTGGAAACACGCTGCCTTCCGTTTGTAAAATCCGCTCACGGTAATCCATGATGTCGATCCCCCTCTCCATCTATCCCGTTATCGACTTTAACTCTTTCTTCATCCAACGCGGATGGTTTAGCAGCTTCTCGGGCATCCAGCCACTGGCGGATCAACTCATTCATATTCCTTCCCGCTTCGTCCACGATGGCCTTTCCCGCTTCAATGGAAATTTGATGAATGCATCCTGTGTATCCATTCCAGCCCTGTGGTTCGCCCTCGACCAGAACGTAAGGAAGCGGCGACAACGCCCGAGCTGAATGCAGCTCCGGATCGTTATCTTCAACTGAGACTAATTCGGGTCGAAACGCCTTGACCGCAGACATTTCATAAGGTCCGCCATGTCCCCGGCCGGCAGTGTTATGAAATAATCCTTTTTTTTCTGTAAAATCGACGGAGGCCATCTGCCACCAATTGACCAGCAGAAAACTGGCATCCTTATATTGAGCCGTTACCGCTTCCGCTACCGTACGGGATACGCCCATATTGCCGTCATGAGCGTTCAGAAGTAAAATACTTCGAATTCCCATTTCACAAATCCCCAATGCAATATCTGTCAAATATTCGGTCATGACCGCAGGACGGATCGTTATCGTCCCTGTGTAGTCCTGCGTTTTGCCCGGACACGCGGTGTAAGGCACCGCGGGATAGACGAGCGGCTTCAGCTCCGGATCCAAGCGATCGGCAAAGCCTTCGGCCAATATGACATCCGTCCCGACCGGTGAATGGGGACCGTGGTATTCCACCGAGCCTAGCGGTACAACGGCAAACCGGACATGACCCAGAACGCGATCTATATCTCTTCCATGAACATTCATGATATTCATTGATCAAACCTCCAACCAGCAGGTGGATTATAGCTGCAATATAAAGACGACTACGTCCAAGGCTGCATCTATGATGCCGTGGAGCCGGAAGCTTCGCTTCGCTCCACGGCAATGGATTTGCGTCTAAATCTCGATTACTGCTTTAAGCTGATCATATTCACAAACAACCGGATGGAGCCAGGAACAAGGCTCGGAATTTCACGGTACCATACCAGGGAGCTGTAGGTGTACGTTCCTTTACCGTAAGGTGCAGTCAGGAAGGTCCCCGTAAATTCTTTTTCACCCGGATCGCCGTTGGATATGAGCTCGGTGTATTCCTGTCCCCATTCCGACGGATTGTATGCCGAACGGTCTTGAATCCAGTTATCCCAGTCTTGATCGGTGATTTTGTTCGGCGTGTTGAACATCGGATGCTCCGGCGCCAGCATTGTCACTTTGGAATTTTCATCCGTTACCCGCCATTGGATGAGCGGCGTACCGATTTTGATCGGATATGGAGCCAGCTCCGGCTTCCATTTATCCTCCGGCTTATGGTATTGCACAACCAGATTGCCTCCGTTTTCCACATAGGAGAGCAGCCTTTGGTTGCTTGGAATCAACTCCGGCCGGAAACCGTAGGCACGGATTCCGAGCACAATCGTATCATACTGGGACAGATCGCCGTATTGAATATCCTTCTCTTCCAGCATCTTTACGTCAACGCCCAGTTGGCTCAAGTAGACGTTGATGTCGTCAAATCCGCTGGATACATACCCTACCTTCAGTCCTTTTGGAACATCAAGATCAAACGCTTGGATATTGAGCTCCGCAGGCTGGACCATATAGGTTCTGCCGATATGAGGATACTCGATCACCTGAGTTCCTTTTTTGCTAACCGCGTTTCCATTGACGGATGCTACGGCCGTAACCGTGTACTTACCGATGGCCGCATTCGAAGGTGCTTTGACCGAAAAAGACAACGATTTCGTTTCGTTCTTCTCAGCAAAGCTGAGTTCTTGAGCAGCAGGCTCCGCAACCCATCCTTCAGGCACATCAAGCGTGAACGATGCTTTGGCCGCACCCGGGTTGTAATTGCGAACGGACACGTTCACAGGGATTGGTTCATCCGCTTTACGGGTGTTTAGCACCGTCGCGCTAGGATTCAGCGACATGGAGAATGGCGGCAGTACCGCAACTTGAATTTGCGGAGCGGCATGAACCGTGCTCACTACTTTATTCATTTGATAGGTCACATCCGCGGTAATGGACGGCGGCAGGTACGGGTGGAATTCCGCGGTGTCCTTAGGTACCGTCACATCAAAGACAGCCTTAGCGGTTTGATTGTAACCAACAATCCCAAACCTTGTGATTCCTGCTTCCTGCGCGACCCAACCGTCCGGGACGTTCAGTGACAGCTTCACGTCTCTAAGCTCCGTTTGCCCTCCGTTATATGCCGTAACGGTGATCTTCGTCGTTTGGCCCGCAACCAGCTCGCCGGTAGCCGGTTTAACCTTCACGACGATGGAGGCGGCTTCCATCGCTGCATGATTCAGCTGCTGTTCTTTCACTTGAAGGCGGTACAGCAGATCGGTCTTCGTTGGTTCATCTAATGAGGAAGCCTTAACGTCAGCCAAAGCGGTATTGAGAGTAGCCTTCATGTCCTGAACTTCCTTGGCTACTTCGGCAAATTTCGGATAAGCGCGGATCACTTCGTTCGCGTCTTTATCTAAAGCTCGCAGGTTACTTGCTATTTTATTGTCTTTTCCTTTTCCTTTGCTCTCTACTTCCTTAGCCAAATCCTCGAAGGTGTAAGCGATGCCTTCAAAAAAATCGGATTCCTTTTCATTCTTATCGATGATGCTGGAATGAAGTTTGTAATAGTTAACCGTTGGCCCTTCTTCATAGTGGCGGCCCATGCCTTGGCTCTTATGCATAAAACGGGACTCTTCCCCAAGCTGTAAATAGGAGGCTCCGTATATTTCATCGTACTCTCCAGTCGGTACGGATACCGTGTAATCATCCTTATTGGCCGGTACATACATCTTTTTCACCTGCCAAGGCTTTAGTCCCATTCCCAAATGCTCAGGAAACACTTCGGGATTGGCCGCATCCTCAAAAGCGCGTACGGTTATCACATTGATGGCCCTATGATGACCATGTGTCGATTCTACGTTCAAGAATGCAGGGATGAGCACATCCGGCCGAAGCTCGCGGATTTTGCGGATCAACCGTTCGTAAACGATGGAATCTCCCCATTTTTCCAAGGTTTCATCAGGACTTTTGGAAAATCCGAAGTCAAATATCGGATCGTCAATGTCCTCGCTAAGCATACCCAGGATGACATTGGTGACCTTGGAGGCCTCCTCCAATTCCCGGGTACGGATAATACCCAAAGCGTTACCGAGCTCGCTGCCGATCTCGTTCTGTCCGCCCTCCCCGCGGTTGGCGATAATACTGGAGGTATGCACCCCTCTTCCCAAGGCAAGGTACGCCAGCATCGCGCTGTGCTCATCGTCCGGGTGTGCGCCTGTATTCATGGCGCTGGCAATCGTGGTCAGCGGCTTGATCGCTTTCCACATATCGACCACACCGCGATCCGCCTGAACTGGCTCAGCCAATGACGGCAGAAGTAATGTACCTGCCATGGCTGCGCACGTAACCAAAGACAAAAGCTTCTTCATCGGTAATTTCCGTTTCAACGGACTGCTCATCTGACTCCTCCTTGTCATCTTTTGGGACAAGAAACGGCCTATTTCCCGCCCCGATATCGTTACGCGACCGAACCCTAGGTGTTCTTCGCGCGGTAACCACCGTTCATCTTTGTCGACACCTTACACCGCTGTGCCCGCTTTATCGCCCGTGAGCTTTCTTGAAATGAACAACACGATAATGATCAAGGTTATTTGCAGTACCCCATAGGCGCAAGCCGTACCAAACTCAAACGCATACATCCGTTGGAATATTTCTACAGAAATCGGCGTAGTTCTCGCCGTGAAGATCAGGATGGAGGATACGAACTCGCCAATGCCCGTAACAAAAGCCAGCAAGGTTCCGGCCAATATTCCACTTAATGCCATTGGAGTCACTACTCTGCGGAAGCTGTACCACCAAGTAGCCCCCAAATTACGGGCAGCCTCTTCAATGGAAGGATCCATTTGCATCAATGTGGCCGATGTTGAACGGAACACCAACGGCAAATGGCGGACAAAATAAGCCAGTGGAAGAATCCAGAACGTGCCGATCAGGACCTGATTAAAGCTAAAGATCGAAGGCTGGCTGAAAGCAGCGATCAGATTCACCCCTACGACCGTTCCCGGCAGCGCCCAAGGCATCATGATCAGCATATCGAGCAGCGTCTTGCCTTTAAACTTCAAGCGCACCATGGCATAAGCAGCAGCAACGCCAAAAAGAACATTGCCGATGGTGGCGATAAAGCTCATCTGAAAGCTGTTGGCGATCGGACGCCACGTTTTGCTATCCGTGAACAGATCTTTATAGTGTTGTAAGGTGTACTCTGGAGGCAAAATTTGCGTTGTCCAGGTGCCGTCGGTAGAGAATGAAATGAGCACAAGCACGAGAATAGGCAGCATCAAAATAACGACGCCGACAAAAGAAAGTGCCATGGAGATGTACTTCACCAGAGGCCGGCTAATCTCCGTCCGATGGACGCTGATGCCTTTGCTCATATTTTGGTAGGTTCTGAGACTCTGATACCATCGCATGATAAACAAAAAGATGATCGACACAGCCGATAATATGGTGGATTGGGTAGCTGCCATATCCAAATTTCCGTTGGTCCGGGACAAATAAATCTGCATCGTCATGGTCCGGTCAATACCAAAGATCAACGGAGCGGTATACGAGGCCATCGAAACCATAAAAACCAGCAGCGATGAAGCGACCATTGCCGGGGTCAGCATCGGCAGAATAATTTTGCGCCAAATCAGCAATCGACCGGCCCCCAAGCTTGCTGCGGCTTCCTCCAGAGACGGATCGAGTCCTTTGATGGCGGCGGAGGCCGTCATATAGAAATACGTGTACATCGTGAAGGTATGTACCATGAGTACGCCCCAGACGCCTTTTAGCGAAAATGGCACCTGTTCCAGATCAAACCATAATTTAAGCGATCTTGGAATGATTCCGCTCTCCCCATAAAGAAAGGTGAAGGATAATACTCCAACCAAAGGGGGCAGCGCCATCGGTACCATGGCCAGAACCATGAGAATTTTTCGGCCTGGAAATTCATAACGTTCAAGCAAGAATGCCATGGTTACTCCGACGATTGCGCAGGTGATGACGCTAAGCACGGAAATGTAAATACTGGTCCATAGTGCCTCTAGATTGGAGGTATGCTCCAGACTGAAAAACCTGGAATAGTTTTGCAATGAAAATTGCTCTTCGATCTGGACGCTTTGAATGAAGGTTTGATAAAGCGGATAAATCACATAAGCCAATAAAACAAGAAATAAGGGCGAAATCAGCACATAGACGAAATAGGGCGACGAAGTCATGGCACTCCAGGTATTAGCAGGACGAACGGATGCTTTGTGTTCCGGCTTCATAGCTTCACCTACCCCAAAAGGTATACACTTTCTACAGGTATATGCACCGCTAGCCGCTCGCCCCGAAGCCGGACGCGGTGTCCTTGATTGACAAACATGGCTTTTAACGATTGTTTTTCGATTTCCGTCAAATAATTAACGCTGACGCCCGTAAACTCGGAAATAACGACTTTGGTTTGAACCGTATTCGCCTCCCCCGCTTCTTTGGGCATCGCTTCACGGATGGATTCCGGCCGAACGGAAACGGTGATTCTCCCGCCCGTCGTTAAATCGCATAGAGGCGATTTGTTCGCCGCATGACCGCATAAGACAAGCTCCGGCGAAATGCGAACATAAGCGTATTCCCCTTCGATTCTTTCAAGCGTACCCTCCCACAAATTCGACTCTCCTATAAAGGAAGCGACGAAACGGTTCAAGGGACGGTTATATATTTCCTCAGGACTTCCAATTTGTTGAACGACACCGCTCTGCATCACCATAATCCGATCCGACATTGCCATCGCCTCAGCCTGATCGTGAGTGACATAAATGGTGGTAACGCCCAGCTCCATTTGCAGTCTCTTGATTTCCAATCGGGTTTCTTCTCTTAATTTGGCATCCAGGTTGGACAGCGGCTCATCCAGCAGCAGAATCTTCGGTTCAATGACAAGAGCTCTGGCAAGCGCTACCCGCTGCTGCTGTCCGCCGGAAAGCTGATCGATGCGGCGGCTGCCGTAGCCCTGTAAATGAACCTGCCCCAAGGCACGCTCCACACGCTCCGCAATTTCAAGCTTTGATCGTTTACGCACCTGAAGGCCGAAGGCCACATTCTCAAATACGGTCATGTGCGGAAATAACGCATAGTTCTGAAAAACCATACCTGTTTCTCTTTTGTTGGGAGGCAGGCGGGTCACATCATGGTTTCCGAATAAAATCCGTCCTGAGCTGGGGAAATAAAATCCAGCAATCATGCGCAGCGTTGTCGTTTTCCCGCAGCCGCTCGGGCCGAGGAAAGTAAAAAATTCACCGGGTTTAATGTGGATATCTACATTGTTTACTCCGTTGACATTTCCGAACATTTTACCTACATGGTCCAGTGTAACGTCGATCAAGACGGCTCCTCCCCCGTTGAACGATCAGGCGGAGTCAGCCTCCGCCCGAAAATGTATAAACCTGCCTCTTGGTTACTTACCGCCTTTACCTTTGATGTTCTCATCCCAGTGCTGCATCCACTCTTTTTCTTTCTCGGCCATGATGTTCCAGTCGATGTCCATCGGCTTCAACTCAATTCCTTTGAGCCATTCCGGCATGGTGTCTTTACTAATGTCCGTACGGGTTGGGATTTGGAACAATTTTTCCGCCAATTCCACACGCAGCTTCGGATCGAACAGGAACTCGTAGAATTTTTTAGCCGCTTCACTGTTTTTAGCGCCTTTGACGAGGCCTACGCCATCAACCAGGATCGGTGCGCCGCTTGCCGGATAAATATAGTCAAATGGTTGGTTTTTCAGATGCTTTTGGATCAAGATGTCCTGCAGATTCCATAAGGACAAAGTGCCTTCTTCACGGGCAAGCTTGAGATAGAGGTTGGTCGGATCTTGGGCGTATTCTTTCGTATTCGCATCCAGCTTCTTCAACCACTCGTAGCCTTTGGCAGGATCGGTTGCTCCTCCTTCTTTAAAGATCATGGAGGAGTAGATCGTTCTCATCGTACCGGATGCCAGCACGCCGCGGATAATGATTTTCCCTTTGTATTTCGGGTCGAGCAGATCATCCCAATCTTTCGGCGCATCTTCTGTCTTCAATGCTTTGGAGTTGTACATGATGACTTCCGGAAGCAGCATTTCACCGTACCAACGATCCTGGCTGTCCTTATACAAGTCAGGAATATTGCCGCCGAAGCTCGGTTTATAGCTTTCCAGCAAGCCCTCATTCGCCGCGGTCATCAAGGCGGATTGGGTGCCTCCCCACCAGAAGTCGGCTTGCGGATTGGCTTTTTCCCCGCGCACACGTTCCATAATTTGTTGAGCGCCCATGGTCAAAACTTCTACTTCGATGTTCGGATTCTGAGCATTAAACTTCGGAATAATTTCATCGATCACCGTCTTATCACGAGCCGTATAGATCACCAATTTTTGTTTGTCGGGAGCTTTCGGGGGATCTGCCGGTTTGTTCTCTGCCGGCTTCTCTGCGGGGGCTGGCTGAGCAGCCGGCGGTGGCGCAGTACCCCCGCAAGCGGCTAGAGCGATCATGATCAACGCAAGCAGAAGGGCCGTAACCCCTTTGAACACATTTCTTCCTGAACTTTTCATAAAGATAACTCCTCCCTTTTGGATATCCTATGGATATGTGCAGCCGGAAAAGCTTCCAGCACGCTGTGAACCGCTCCGATAATTCCGGCTTTATCGCCCAGCCTAGCCAAGCGGATGTCCGGGACGTACGGTACCCATGCCCTGAGTAAAGCAGATATGGCCTGAATGCCCTTGTCGCCGATGTGAATCATTTGCCCACTTAGGATCAGAAGCTCCGGATCCAACACGCTCACCATATTGGCGATCCCGTAGGCCCAATGCCGATACACGTTCTCGAGCAGTTCACCCGCTTCTTTCGATCCTTGATCGGATAGCTGCACAAGCTGCTTAATCACATGATCCCTGTCGATCATGGCAGGAAGCAGCGCTTTAGCTTTCTCATAAATCCCCGTTACGGAATAATTTCTTTCAAACACCCCATATTCTCCGTGAAGTCTATTCTCCTCGGAGCCGACCATCATATAGCCGATTTCCCCGGCTGCCTCGCGAATCCCCCGGTACAGCTGACGATCGATAATAATGCCCGCACCGATCCCTGTGCCTACATACATGTAGACAAGATGGGATACTTTCGACCCGACCCCCTTGTAAAACTCTCCTAATGTCATCATGTTGACGTCATTATCCAGAATCACCGGCAGTCCCAAACGTTCTTCCATTTCCTTTTGAACAGGAAGATCCATCCATCCTGTGCTGGGCGCATAGCTGATCGTGCCTTGTCTGCGATGTGTAATCCCAGGCAGTCCCAAGCCAACGCCAAGCAGTCTTGATTTGTCAAAGCTGCTTTGTGACAGGAGAGCCAACAACCCTTGCTCTAGGGCCTGTATAGCCTTTTCGCCATTCACTGGTTGTTCCAGGCGTACCCGGTAGTGGGACGTGAGTTCGCCTTTCAGATTAGCGATAGACATCTGCAGCATGCTTCCTTCGAAAACCACACCCACGACGCCATAGGCCTGAAAATTATACTCCAGTAAAATGGGCCTGCGGCCTCCCTTGGACTCCCCGGTGCCTACTTCATGGACGAGACCTTCCTTGATCAATTCGTCTACAATAGAAGAAACACAAGGACGACTCAATTCCGTCGTTTTGGCCAAATCCGCCCGGGACATGCGCTTATGTATCCTGAGCTGTTGCAAGATCCCTTCACGATTGATTTGTTTCACCAACTTGGTGTTCCCGGTTTGACCACGACCAAGCACAACTTTGTTCACCTCCTTTGATTGTCAAAATGACTAACAAAGTGTTGTTGACATGGTCAATATACCATCGTTGTGAATTATGCAAGTTGAAGCGCCGTTTCAATAAAAGTCTATGCGTGCAGCTGTCCAATTATATCCGTTAAATAGGCTTCTATATAAAAAGGAACATGAAGAAAAACGGAGCAGCACGGCTTGAAACTAAGCCGTGCTGCTCCGCTTTTATGTTTTGTTAATTTACGGTCTTTAAGGAATCAATTCAATGTAATTAATTCGGTACACGTATACTCATTAATGCTGGCGCCAAGGCGCGATCCAACGTTCCACCATTTTTAGCAATTGGGTGAGAATCACGGAACAGACCATGAGAACACCGACGTATCCCAAATATTCCGATGTTCGGAAAAGCTCGGATGCATGGCGGATAGCGTATCCAATCCCTTGATTGGCGGCAAGCATTTCCGCGATCACAACGGCAATTAATGCCCGTCCGATGGCCAAACGAATACCGGTAATAATATAGGAAAGCGTTGAAGGAAAGATGACTTCTTTGAACATTTGGAACTCAGAAGCACCGTAGGAACGAGCGGCCTTGATAAGTGAAGGTTCCGTTGTTTTTACGCCGGCCATGGTATTAATTAGTATCGGGAAGATTGACATCAGAAAGACCATCATCACTTTAGATAAAATATCCAGTCCGAACCATAATACAAACAGTGGGGTCAGGGCAACGGTAGGCGTTGTATACAAGGCTATGATAATAGGATCAGTTGCGTACTCTAATTTTCTCCAATAACCTAACATGAGTCCAAGAGGTATTCCGATTAAAGCCATGGCAAACCCTATTCCAACTTCTATACCGCTTATATATAAATGCTGAAACAATGTACCGTTTATTGTAAAACTCCATACTTCCACAAAAATTTTACTAGGCCAACTGAACATGAACGGATCGATAATCCCTAATCGCCCGGTCAATTCCCATATAATAAAAATAGTACCAATTCATATGATAGGATAAGAAACGGCTGGATGTAGTTATAAGTTTTTGCGTTTTATGCTCAGTGACTGATTATTAACCAAAACTGTGTTAGACATTACGCCTCTCCTTTCTCGTATTGTCTGGTAACCTCAGCTTTTAAGTGATTCCAAATAACCGATTAGTATTCTTGTATTCTTGATATTCTGGAAGAAGCTTCGTTTTAAGCGTTCTGGGATAAGGAATATCTATTTTCAAGTCAGCTATTATTCTTCCCGGACGGACGGTCATAAGAAAGATGCGGCTGGACAAAAACACAGCTTCATCAATGGAGTGGGTAATAAATATTACGGTCTTTTTTTCGTTCAACATGATTTTCAGAACCTCTTCTTGCATAATTTCGCGGGTTTGTTCATCTATTGCGGAAAATGGTTCGTCCATCAACAGAATCTTAGGCTCAACAGCAAACGCTCTAGCTATCCCTACCCGTTGGTTCATCCCCCCGGACAATTGATGAGGATATTTATTCTCGAAACCATCAAGTCCGACCATCTTAATAAAATGCATGACATGATCTTTCATATCGTTTTTGGATTTGCCTGAAATCCTTAGGCCAAATGCAACGTTCTCAAATACCGTTTGCCAAGGCATTAAAGCAAAATCCTGAAAAACCATTGCCTTTTCTCCACCTGGACCATCGATCTTGTGGCCGTTAATGCTTACTGAGCCCGAAACCGGTTTGATAAGACCATCCAACGTATGAAGTAAGGTGCTTTTACCGCAACCGCTTGGACCAATAATGGATATGAATTCACCTTCTTGAATTTGTCCCGACGCTTCTTTCAAAGCGTGTACTTCATTTGGATTACCAGCATTATAGATGACATTAATATTCTCAAACTCTAGGATTGCAGAGCGTTGGGTTTCACTAAAATTACCACACCTGAATGACATCCGCTTCGTCAACCGCTTCATATACAGATACGACCCTAAAGCCCTCTTCCACCCAACCCGTCGAGGCGACTTCATGCCTTAAGGCCACCACAACGTTAATTCCGTTATTTCTTAGTTTAAGAGCATGCTCCTTGCCATGATCGGCATATCCAAGGATGGCTACCGTTTTCCCTTTAAAATACGAAAGATCGACATCTTGTTCTTGTTTACCTGTCAATGGAGTCTGCCCCCTCTAGTTCCACGGATCGATAGAGCAATGGATCGCTCCCGGCACTCCTTGTCCCCCAACCGTTTTGAGCGCCAAGTCCACCTGATCTAAACTGAATGTATGCGTGCAAAGCTCATGAAGAGGAAATTTACCGGAGGCCATAAATTGAATAGCCTGCTCCACCGCACCGTAGCTGTGACCCCGAACTCCTTTGAGGGCCACATATTTGGATACCAGGACATCGCTCATGAAATGAGGTATCTCTGTATTTTTCTTGCCGGCTACGATCACCGTGCCTCGTTTTTTCACAACATCTATTCCGGTTGTAACCGTTGAGGGACCTCCGGAGGCCACATCGATAACGACATCGACCATTTTTCCTGCCGTAACCTCTCGGATTCGTTCCTTTACATCCTCGGCAGAGACATCTATCGTAACATCGGCGCCGAAACGCTTGGCAATTTCAAACCGTTCTTTATCCGCCGTAAGTCCGCTCACGATAACCAAATCCGCACCGGCCTGCTTCGCAGCCAAGACACAAGCCAAGCCCTGCTGTCCGGGACCCTGAATCAAGACCGTTTTGCCTATGCCCACGCCGCCTTCATTTACCGTCCATTCGATTCCGTTTCCTAACGGGAGAGCAAGCGCTGCCTCTTCTGCCGGAACCTGTTCAGGAACCCTGTGGAAAACTGAATTCGGATGAAGATAAAGATATCGGCTGTATCCTCCCCATAACGACGGTTCGATGGTTGTATTCGTCGAGCCATACCGTATTCCGCCCATCCATTTATCCGTAAAATCGCATAGGCGGAACTCCCCTGTTCTGCATCGATCGCAATAACCGCAGGGTAAATATTCCTCAAGGGCTACCCGATCACCCTCCTTTAAACCCCACCGCTTTTCTGCCATTTTGCCCATCTTGACGATTCGTCCCACGACCTCATGCCCGAGAATCCGGGGGCCTTCATCCTTTTTATAATCCGGCCAATCGCTTCCGCATATGCCGGATAACTCCACTTTGAGCAGACCCGCATCAGGCGCAATGTCCGGCAGTTGAAATTCCCGTATTTCCGTCGTCAAAGCGCCGATCTGAACGGCAGCAGTCGCTGTTATCAATGATATCGTCTCCCTTCAAGACTGTATTAAACAGCATCCGATTGCTGCACAGATTCTACATCAATGTAATCGCCCGGCTGCGTAACCAGTTTTTCTTTTGCGCCGATTTGGAAAGCCACTCCCTCCGGAAGCACAAGCGATACGGAGCGGACGTGATGGGATTTAGGGTCAAGAGCGGGCGGCTCCATTCCCTCCTGCAGATTTTTCACCGCTTGCAGCATAATTCTTCGGGCAGCAATGATCGCTGCATCGCTTGTGCCCAATCTTTCCACGCTGCGGTCGGCAATCGTTCCTTGCGTTTCCTGTACTGCGCTGTCCTGCGCGCCGATTCCTTTGATTCCGGTGAACGATTTACCCGAAGCTTGCTGCTCGCGATCAATCAGGTACTCGTTATCCTTATTTTGTACCGGTCTCAGCGTACCCGGGATAAGCTCCATATGAATGCCCCGGCCCTGCTTTAAAATATCCCGTTCTTCCTCCGTCAGCGCACGAAGGGGGTTCCAGTTGATGTTCCAGGTATAGACATGTTCGTCATCCATCGGAACCCAGGCATGAGCACCGCGAGGAGCATGCTCAAAAGGCGGGATCATCGTGTAAAAAGGCATCAGAAATTGGGTGATTCTCCAATACAGGTGTCCGGGGTCTGCGTTACGTTTGGCCCCAACCATCATTCCGTAATCCGCTTTTTCAATTTCAAATTTCGGGGCGGTATCATGGGTTAAATAGGATGGAGCCGAACTTTTATCATATGCTTTCGTACCCATAAACCCTTGACCGCCTGAATTGCGATGAAGAAAAGAGATATGACTCGAATCCAGTCCCCCCTCAATCGCTTGGAAGTAGTTGCACTCCTGTATTCTTCTGGTCGTATAACGGTGGCTGTCAGGAACCAAAGCCCATTCCAATTCCGGCAGTTCCGGCATAAGCTCAGGCGGTCCCATATACGTCCATACGACACCACCCCGCTCCCGGCATGGGTACGATGTAATTTTCACTTTATCCTTAAAACTGCTTTCCGGGGGCTCCGAAGGCATATCTACACACTGTCCGCTGGTATCGAATTTCCAGCCATGATAAACGCAGCGAAGGCCGCATTCTTCATTTCTTCCATAGTACAGAGAAACTTTGCGGTGCGGGCAAAATTCATCAATCAGACCGACATTCCCGTTCGTATCCCGGAACGCCAGCAGCTGCTCCCCGAGCAGCTTCACCCTAACCGGTGTACAATCCGGATGGGGAAGCTCATCGGAAATCATGGCCGGTAGCCAATAACGACGCAATAACTCTCCTGTTGGTGTGCCCGGACCGGTTCTAGTCAATAATTCATTCTCTTCGCTTGATAACATATGCGCTCCTCCTCGTGACAACTTATTTTGGTATTCATTAACCTGTAGTCTTTATATGAGATGAATCCGGATTGAAATGGTTTAAAAAGGTGTTGATCATCAGCTCCATCAAAGGATAAAATTCTTTCTTTTCCATATAAATCATGGACGAATATTGTTTAATGACTTCCAGCTCCTTGACCTTGAGCTTCACTAGTCGCCCTAGAGACAATTCACGCTTCACACTGAGATGCGGAAACATACCCATGCAGCATGAGGAGGCATGAACCATCTCTTTAGCCGCCTCAATCTGATTTAATTGCATCACCACATTGGGGGAAGCATCGTGCTGGGCGAAGAGCTTTTTTATTTTTTTCCATACGTCTGAATTCTGTTCGTAGGTGACAAACGGCATTTCAACCAGCTCTTCAATAGATACGTTCCCCTTTTTAACAAGGGGGTGATTAGCGCCGCATACCAAATCAAAATCGTGAAGGCATAAGTTGATCTGCTTAATTTGTTTCTTTTTCACATCCGATGAGACCATGCCCAAATCAATTTGATTCCGCAGAAGCAATTCCGTGATGTTGGAAGTATCTCCCGTAACAACTTGAAATTCAATTTGAGGGTATTTTTGCAACTGCCTACTTAAAATTCCCGGTAGGAGATACAGCGAGCAGCTAGTGGTCGAGCCTATAGTGACTTTTCCCTGCAGCGCATTTTTAAGGCTTTTTAATTTTTCTTCCGCAGCTTTTTCTACTTCCAGTATCTGCATCGCAAATGGGATGAACGCTTCACCCTCTTTGCTCAAATGTAAGTTGCGATGTTGTCTAATAAGCAAAGACTTGCCCAGCTCGGACTCCAACGCACGTACTCTTGCCGTTACAGAAGGTTGGCTTAGATGAAGTAATTGAGCCGCTTTAGTAAAACTTAACTCCCGTGCAATATGGAGGAAGGTTTGAACATTTTTTAAATCCACAAATTTTATCCACTCCCTTCACCCGTTATAAGCGCTTACAAATGATTTTAATTTAATAAATCCTTATTGTGAAATAGATTATTTCTAATCAAAAAATAAGTTAGCAAACATTTTGTCAATCGCATTCATTGAAATATTGAATCAAATTGCATGGTAAATCCTGACATAATAAGGGGCTACCTCCCCAGGACAAACAAATAATAACGTAATCAGATCAAGGGGTGGACACGGGTTAACTGTATAACAACAGAGGATTACGAAATAAGATAATGAGAGCAAGGCTAGAAAGAAACGCCGCAATAAACATAAATTTTAACTAATTGTTGAATAGTTTTTAACTTATCTACTAGTAAGTTTGAATAGAAAGTATTAATTTTACAGATTAAAGATATAAGCTTATACTGAAAGCGCTTTATAAATAATTAACTTTTAATAAAGGGGGTTATTTTACATTAAGCTGATTTCTAGTTTCTTAGTGTAACGAATGGATCGGGATATGTGGTACCCTAAATCATCTTATTAGGAGGAGTATCGTGGGAAATAAAAAGATGTTATCCATTTTTTTGTTAATCGTAATGGTATTTGTAACGGTTTTATCAGGTTGCGGCACGAAAACGACAACTTCTATCCCAGAAGCAACCAGCGGTGGACAAGAGGACAAATCTAAACCTGACAAACTTACTCCAATAAGCGTAGCCATCGTTTCCAACACTACTAGTTTTTTACCTTTATATGTAGCTGAAAAAAAAGGAATGTTTGAAAAGTATAACCTTGAAGTGGACCTACGAAAAATTGAAGGAGGAGTCCTTGCTTTGCGCGGTTTGCAAGCCGGCGATTTTCAATTTATTGCCAGTTTAGCCGAGTCCATCATGACATCAGTAAATGAAGGCGCAAATATGAAAATTATCGGTTCCTTAAGCGATCAGACATTATATTCCGTATTCGTATCCCCCGAAATCAATACAATAGAAGACCTCAGGGGGAAAGCAGCAGCTGTTTTACAACCAGGTAATGGAGTGGATATTATTATGCGTTGGTGGTTAAAGGAAAATGGACTTGAACCGGATCAAGATATTCGAATGATCTCAGCAGGAGGAACACCTTCCCGTCTTGCCGCGCTGAGAAACGGGCAAGTTCAAGTGACTGTTCTCCAACCCCCCAATGATATCAACGGTGAACAAGCCGGAATGAAACGTTTTGTAAACTTAAGTGATGAACTGCAGAATTATAATCACACTGTAATCTCCTCCAGCGGAACAGTAATCCAAAAACAGCCGGAAGTCGCCCGCGCGTTTATGGCCGCTACAGCCGATGCTATCGCGTTTATAAAGGATCCAGTCAATAGTAAGGAAGCAATACAAATTGCTATCGATTCTATGGGAATGGATCAAGAAATTGCAACGAAATCGCTGGATTTTGTAAAAGACTCCTTTCCGGACCAAGCGAAAATTAATGTTGAAGGCATAAAATGGGCAATCAATGCCGTGAAGGAAACCGGATCAATTAAAAATGATCTGCCAGTAGAAAAAGTGATCGATGAAAGATTTTATATGACAAATTAAGTAAGTAACTAAATAAAAATATGTTATTAAGTAGTAGTGTGCTTACACCAATTTAAAATAACCTAACGCTTAACTAAGCCATTAGGTTATTTTTGTATCAAAAATAATTCTATAAATTAACCGGTTATTGTGAGATCAGATATCCTTGCACTGACCAAAACCGACTTGGCCTTTGTTATCCCCACAATCTAAAAAACATTGGCTGGTATGCGCCGCAGCGCGGAGCCAATGCTTTTTGTATAAGCTTTTATATAGATTATTAGCAAAACATACAATGGAAACTTCATTTATTGTAATATACGTGCTGTGACCATGGATCTCGCCACTCTAACGCCATTGCACGTCATTTCCAAATCGATCTTGCAAAATCTTCGGCTTAATTCAATGATCGTGGGAACGATCTCGATCACATCGTCGATTTGTAATGCCACGAGAAAATAACTGGAGGAGCTGTCTATGATCAAGTCACCCTTTTTATGCTCCTGTACCGTACGGTACGCGGCTCGAATCATAAGGGTAGATAGGACTCCCTCCGACACCATCCCCTCATAATTGGTCATTTGAGGTGTCACGGAACCTTTAAAGTATAGCTTTCCTTCCGCGTTCCTCAGCTCTTCAAAGCCCGCGCTGATTTGAACTTCAAAAGTTTCCGCATTTTGAGGCTGCTTTTGCATGTACTGCATCGCTTTCATAACATCTTTACGACTGATAACCCCGATCATTTTTCGATCCGAATCAATGACCGGAAGCAGCTCTATGCCTTCCCAAACCATCGTATGTCCTGCGGAAGCTACGGATGTTTTGGTGCTAATCACGAGCGGATTTAACGTCATTAACTCTCCGATCGGCTGGTTAGGCTTCGCCCCGATGATGTCCTTTGTCGTTATGATTCCTATCGGCTTCCGATCTTCATCCACAACAGGATAGCGAGTATGAGACGTTTGCTCAACTAGTTTTTCCATATCTTTTACCGTATTTGTCGGCAGCAAGGAGTAAACCGGCGTATCTTTTCGAATGATATCTTCCACGATTAGAATTTGTTTTTTGATTAATCGATCCTCAATGGCCCGGTTAATCATGGCAGCAACAGTAAACGTATCGTAGCTGCTCCCGATAATCGGAAGCTCCAAATCATCTGCAAGCTTCTTGACCTCGGGGGTTGTATCAAATCCTCCAGTGATTAATACACCGGAGCCTTGACTTAACGCGCACATATGCGCTTGTACACGGTTTCCAACAATAAGAAGATTGCCTTGTTCAATATATTTCAGCATGGCTTCAAGCTGCATCGCGCCTATGACAAATTTATTCAGCGTCTTGTGTATCCCTGCAGAACCGCCAAGCACTACGCCTTCCACCACCATGACGATTTCCGCGAAGGTGAGTTTATCAATCTGAAGCTCTTCTTTTTTTTCCACCCGGATGGTGCCGATTCGTCTTTTAGTGCTGACCAGTCCGGTGTTTTCCGCCTCCTTAATAGCACGGTACGCGGTCCCTTCACTTACTTCCAGCTCTTGAGCGATTTTCCGTACGGACAGCTTCGTGCCTACGCTTAAAGACTCAATGTATTTGGTAATTTGTTCATGCTTCGTATTGAGTTCAGAATTGTCCAAGCTCATCTTCCGCACCTCGCTGAACTGTTCTATAATATTTAGACAATTATATAATAGCTTAACAAAAAAAGACAGCACCCTGATGCTAAGAGTGCTGTCACTTCAATCTATTCACGTCAATGGGCGAATTGCTCTTCCTCGGTCGAGCCTGTCAGTGCCGTGGTGGAAGAAGTCCCTCCTGCTATCACCTGGGATACTTCGTCGAAGTACCCTGTTCCCACCTCGCGTTGATGACGCGTCGCCTCATAACCCTTGGACTCGCTGGAAAACTCACTTTGTTGGAACTCGGAGTAGGCTGCCATGCCGCGATCTTTGTAATCATAAGCAAGTTTAAACATACTGTGATTAAGCACATGGAATCCAGCCAAGGTAACAAATTGGAATTTGTAACCCATTTTTCCGAGCTCCTCCTATTTAATTGTTATAGTACAGTTTGTTAATTTATATATATTTTATAATATATAGTTTTTTAATGTTAAATATTGTTTTTTATTTTTTTATTGTTATATAACAGTTAAAAAATGATCAAAACATAATAAAGCCCGCCATGTTATGGCGGACTTCAAATCTGTATAAGTGCTTTATGAAATATCCATCTCGGGATCGAATGCATAATACAAGGCCATATGAATAGGGGATAGCTCATAAAAAACCGTTTCTCCAAGCTCATCATGTTCCGTACTTACCGTTCCTCTTGTTTCATCTTTCTTCGATTCAAGCACACGCAATTTCCGGATCTGTCTTGATTTAAACTCTACTGACAAAGCCGTACTATTCATGATTAACGCTCCCTTCGAATGTTTTTTTATAATATTACAATTCGTTTTAATTTTATTTATTATATAACAGTAACTATTTGTTTGCAACATAAAATCAATATAGTGATCTATTGTATAACAGTAAACTCAACAAGATTTAACCAGCAGCAAGCGGTCGTGTGTTTTCAAGACAAAAAAACCGCCCGGGCATCAAACACCGAACGGCTTGTCTCTTTTTTCATTACAGCGGTATTTCTATATAAACCTCACTCTGTTTTCCTAAGAAGCCTGTCTCTCTTGTATCAATCCAGCTTGTTCCCTCAATCTGCGGATGTCTTTGCGAATTAAAAGAGAAACGATGAACGCTACTACGAATAAGCCTACGAAGAAGGTCAAGCTGCTGGCATAGCTTCCCGTCGTATCTTTCATCCATGCTGCAAACATCGGACCTGCCAATCCGGCCGCCGCCCAAGCGGTTAATATGTAACCATGAATCGCTCCAAGCTGCTTGGTTCCGAATAAATCACCGATAAACGCGGGGATTGCGGCAAAACCTCCACCATAGCAAGTGTATATTACAGCCAGCATGATTTGGAACATTAGAGCTCCTGTCGTATGCGGCAATAGAGCAAACAGAATGATCTGCAGTACAAAGAACGTCGTGTACGTATTAGGACGTCCGATATAGTCTGATATGCTTGCCCAACCGATACGTCCTAAACCATTAAAAAGACCCAGAATCCCGACTAGGGTCGCTGCTTCCGCCGCGGTCAGCCCAATGCTCTCCTGGGCAAGCGGCTTTGCTGCGGAAAGAATGGCAATTCCACACGTTATGTTAATAAACAGCATGATCCAAAGGTAATAAAAACGGGACGTCTTGATCGCTTCATTCGCCGTAAGCTGAGAGAGGTCCGTATATCGGGATTTTGAAGCCTTCACTTTCTGCTCAAATCCTGCCGGCATCCAATTTTCAGGTGGCCTTTCAAGGTACAAGGATGATACCGTCATGACCAAAAAATAGGCAGCTCCCAAGATATAAAACGTATTTGCCACACCCATCGTCTGGATGAAGGAATTCATAATCGGACTACTGATCGCGGCCGCAAATCCAAATCCCATAATCGCAAGACCCGTAGCCAACCCGCGACGATCCGGAAACCACTTGACCAATGTGGACACGGGCGCAATATAGCCAACGCCCAGGCCAATACCGCCGAGAACGCCATAACATAGGTACAACAAGCTGAGCGATTCCATGTTCACCGCAAATCCGGAGCCGAAAGTCCCCACGCCGAAAAAGATTGCGGCAACCAAACCAGCCTTACGTGGACCGTGTTTTTCCACAAAGTGACCCATAAAAGCCGCAGACAACCCTAGAAACAGAATCGCTAAACTAAACGTAAGCTGTACTTGACTAGTTGTCCAGCCAAACTGTTGAATCAGCGGGTTGGTAAAATTGCTCCAAGCATAAACTGATCCGATGGAGATGTGGATTCCTACTGCTGATGTTGCAATCAACCAACGATTTTTAACTTTTCTCATACCCTACACCCTCTTCATTCAAATTCCAATTGATGTAAAAATAAAAAGCATCACAAACACCTGTCCATGGTTGGTAATCATCTTTGGACAGGATCTGTGACACTAGTATAACCGCAGGAACGCTACGTTAAAACCAGCATGTCATTCGTTCATCCGAATCGGGCTTAACGGTAAACAGGAACGCTGTTGACACACCAAGCATTATCGTTATTATTTTCGACAAATATTTTGCTTTATTAGTCTAACATGCAACCGTATACAAGGCAATACATTTTGTTCTTGATTACGAATCTTTGTCATAACCCGTTCTGAAAAAATTCTTGGTATAGGATCAAATATTGGAGTCATACTGTTATATGGTTGTACATGAAAAATCCTTCATGTTGTTCGAATCCCCTGAGCGCCGCTCAGGGGATTCTTATGAAAGATTGATTTATCCTTTGTTACTTTATTATTCTAAACATAAAAAAATCGGAATCTGCAAAACCTAATCAAGGCTTCAATTGAGGTGTTTTATTCACTTCTTGAAGACTAATAAATTAAATAAAGGAGAAATCGAATGTATAATCAACAGTTCCAAAACAACCTTGGCACTTCTCCCTTTGGAAGCTCAACTTTTCAAAGAACTCAGGCATATCAGCCAATTGGGAATGTTCAATCCTTTTATGGCCAAAATCAGCAACAAATGCAAATGGGTAACAGTGCTTCTCCTGAAGCGTACCATATGCAAAATTACCGTGGTAACCAGCCGGGCCATGACCAAGGTCTACGTGGCGATTCCTTCTACCCGGCTCAACAGCAAGGGGGAACTGGATACGAAACTAATTACAGCACCTTCCGTTACGGTGTTCGTGGAAATGAAGCAGCTTATAACAATGTAAATAACGTTTCCTCACAATTTGGCGGCGGCTTTACAACTTCCGCTCCTGTAAACGGTGGATTCGGATCCTCCTTTGCAGGTCAAGGCATCGGGTCTTCCATCTCACGCCAAAACTTCGGTTCTTCCTTTGGACAAGGATCCTATGCTCAAGGCCAACCTTCTGCCGAAGCATACCATATGCAAAATTACCGTGGCAACCAGCCAGGCCATGACCAAGGCCTTCGCGGCGATTCCTTGTACCCGGCTCAACAGCAAGGCGGGGCAGGATACGAAGCCAATTACGGTTCCTTCGGTTATGGCGTTCGTGGGAATGAAGCAGCTTATAATAATGTAAACAATGTTTCTTCGCAATTTGGCGGAGGCTATGCTACTTCTGCTCCTGTCAATGGGTTTGGAATGTCTATGGCTGGACAAAGCACATTCCGTTAATCTAATCATAAAAAAGCGGGCCTCATGAGAAACCCGCTTTTTTCTAATAAAATATGAACACCTTGGGGTGAAAGCACAATGGCTGGCAATGATCAGAATGCAATCCAACATGCACTCAATGCTGCAAAGCAAACTGCACCAAATAACGAACAGCAGCAGCAGCAGATCGAATCATTATCCTCCGAGCTTTAAACTAACACAGGAACTGAAAATACAGTAAACCAGAACGAGGATTCCAATCTACAATAAGATTTTATAAAGTGGGGGCTTATCCCACGGGACTAGAATTTAAAGACTCTAAAGCGGCGATCGCTTTCCTGTACACTATCTGGGGGGCGATCGCCAAGACGTTATTTAAGCAGGATAATACTACATTCACTACTACTTCAATTCTTCCATGAGGGTTTCTCCCCTTACGGTTCTTTTTAAAAGCTTAGCAGCTTGCGCCATGCTTTCATTGTAGAACAGAACGAAGATGAAATCTATGTACTGTTTTACCATAAAGGAGCAGCAATTTTCATCCGTAATCACTATTTAGCCTTTCGTCATGAGTTTACTAAACAACAAGGAGGCTGCCCGAGGCAGTCTCCTTGTTGTTTGATGGTTTATTCAACTCTTGTTCCCCATCCCTCGGTATGAAGTTTTTTCTTCTCATACCAAGGAACCGTGGGTCTAGTCGCAGGATACCCATGCTTCTCTCGATATGCTTTCCTTTCGGATGTAAAATCAAACCAGGTTTTATCACTGCCAGGATGATTGGCATGATATACAATACAACGTAAAGCATCCTCCGCACAAGGGTCCTCCCAATATCCGAAATGTTCTTCCAAGCGTTGAATTAAGTCCGCACCACCTTCATTTTTTATCTCCTCCAGAGAATAATACCCTAATTCGGTCACCCATTGAGCTACTTTCGGACCGATGGAGGGGATCATTTGGAATTGAGCCAAAGCGATAAGATATTTTGCTCGTTGAAATGAGCATTGCAGACATTGGGATAGTTCGGTTGCATCTATATGAGCAATATCCATTAGTTTAATTTTAAAAGTTCTTAAATTCGACCTTTCTTCAGGAGTTATGGGAAGCTTGGGGGTTGGATTTTTCATGGATATCACCTCTCTACTCTTTATTTTAAAATGATATCATCGCCCCTCGTTCATCAAAAATGGCCGTGGGATTCCAAGCAACTTCCCAAAGGTTATTTTCCGGGTCGGAAAAATAAGCAATTCTCCCTCCCCAAAAAGCAAAACGGATTGGTAATATTGCCCAAAAAAGAACCGCCAATGTATTCGTAGTGGATGATTTCAAGCTCCTTGCTACGGCGTTCGGATGATAATTCAGTTCATGCACGGCCTTCCAAACCTTATCTTGAAGCTCAGGCTTCACATTGCCTTCATGATTAATGACTTTGGAAGCGGTACTGAGTGAAACACCGGCCAATCTGGATACGTCTTTAATATTCCTGATTATAGTTTGAGTCAAGCGTTTTTTGGAAATACATCTCATTAATAATAAAGAAAGACCTTCTCGAGATATTTACAAGAAGATCTTCAAACGACCTATTCGTTCTGTTGATGGCCTGTCTATATTTCAGCAATGATGTGTTGATATACATGATTCAAAAGGACTTGTTTATCCGCTAATCCTGCTTCATAGACAGCCTTCGGCATGCCATAGACAACGCAGGAATTCTCTGATTCCGTAATCACCCGCCCCCCGCGCGCCTTGACCTCTCCGCATCCGTGTAACCCGTCGATCCCCATCCCCGTTAAAATCACACTCAAAAGCCGATTTCCATAAATGGGAGCCGCTGAACCAAGGGTGACATCCACAGAAGGCTTATACAGGTGTTTTTCTGCAACCTCTGATTGGATTTTCAGTTGGACCATCCCGCTAGTTTTTTGGAAAATCAGATGCGAACCAGCGGGGGCGATATATATGGTCCCTGGACCCACGATATCCCCATCCTCAGCTTCCTTCACCGTCAGGTTGCAAATATGATCAAACCGGTCGGCTAATGGCTTAGTAAAACCCGGTGGCATATGTTGTACAACGACAATTCCCGCAGGAAAGTCAGATGGAAATCGCGGAAGGATCGACTGTAACGCGGAAGGCCCCCCGGTTGAGCATCCGATAATCACCAAATCCATAGACACAACCCGTTTTCCTTGAATCAATTGGTCAACATGATGATCATCGACTATCGCTTGTTGCCTCGCTATATTTGCGCCCGCAGCCACTTTCACTCGATCCAAAAAATCACGGATCGTATCCTGATTATCCACATCTTGTATTAAGTTTGATTTTAGGAAGAAATCAACGGCTCCTAGCTCCAATGCTTTAAGAGTGGATGCCGTTTCATCCCCGGTTTGAACGCTTAACATGACTACGGGAACCGGATCGGATTTCATAATATGTTCTAGTGCTTTAATTCCATCCATTTCCGGCATTTCCACGTCCATGGTTACCACATCGGGCTTTAAGCGCCTTATCTTTTCTATGGCTTCTTCCCCGTTCCGGGCAATTCCTACAACAAAAAAATCAGAGTCCATGTCAAATAAGAGATTAATCGCCCTTCTCATAAACGCGGAATCATCCACGATTAAAACTCCGTACCTTTTCATATGGTTATTCCCTTCTTATAGTAAAAAGTGGTTTGGGCGTTAATCGTTTCAAAAAAGCCGTTCATGCCACGGATGGTTTCCGCATGCCCAAGAAACAAAAAGCCTCCTGGCTTTAATAAGGAGTGGAACCGTGTAAGTATTTTCGTTATCGTCGCTGAATCGAAGTAAATAAGTACATTGCGGCAGAATATCATATCCACTTCCCCAACCAGCTCTACTTGTTTTTCGTCCAAAAGATTAATCTGCCGATACTCCACTAGATCTTTAATATGGCTTTTTACCTCGTACCCATCGCCTTCTTTATCAAAGAACTTCTCTAATTGCTCGGGTGTGGTTCTACGAAAGCACAAAGAATTTTTGTGATACCATCCTTTTTCCGCAATACCAAGAACTTTTCTGTTAATATCGGAGGCCATAATGTTTATTGACTCGAGCGGCAGTTTCCCGCAGTCGGCCATCGTCATTCCGATGCTGTATGGTTCTTCTCCAGTAGAACAAGCTGCGCTCCATATCTTAAGGCCTTGAGAATTCTTATACAAATTTATAATGGAATCCCGCAACTCATTCAAGTGCCCCTCTTCCCGAAAGAAATAGGTTTCGTTAATAGTGATATGTTCGACTAGGATATCCCACTCACGAGTGACTTGCCGCAGATATTCCGTATACTCCCAACAAGACATATCCAGCGCAGATAGCCTCCGTGAAATTTTGGATGCCAGTCCGGGAAGATTGTCTAGATAATGGATTCCACAGAAGTCATAAATCATTTGGGCCAAAAGACGTAAAGATGAACCCTGCATCTGAACAAGTTGATTATCCATTTCATTTCACTCCTGAAAAAACCATTGAAGAAGTCGTCAATGTACTTCTCCAATGGTGTTAATGAATTAGAAAAAATAGTTTACGGCTGCAATGCTGCAAGTGACTTTTGGATCGCAGAAGATTGCTGGACAAGCTCCCTGGTCACGGCCACAGTCTGTTCAACGTCCCTTATGTTCTGGAGCATCACTCGTTCGGTTCCGGTCATGCCCTTATTTAACCGTTCCATTTGTTTTAGCTCCTCCTTGGTTCCCTCCCTCACATCGGCAGCTTGCTTGGTTACGTTTTGCACCGCTTTAACCATATCCTGGCCTTGTCTGGTTTGTTGTACCGCAGCTGCTGCGATCTGACGAACCTGCTCCCGCGCATTGACAATCCCCTTAATGACTTCTTCAACCCCTTGGGCTTGTTCTTTGGTCGCTGTTGTTACCATTTCCGCTTGCTTCGTTACATTTTCCATTGAATATGCAATGTCTTTTCCCTGCTTCGCTTGCTCTCCGACAGAGACAGTGATCTGACGAACCTGCTCCCGCGCGTTGGCGACTCCCTTGATAATCTCCTCCACACCTTGTGCCTGTTCTTTCGTGCCCACAGTAACCATTTCAGCTTGTTTAGTTACGTTTTCTACTGCGAGAACAATACCTTCCGCTTGCTTGGCCTGTTCGCCGGTAGCAACGGTAATTTGTCGCGCCTGTTCACGGGCGTTCACCACACCGCCAATGACCTCTTGTACTCCCGCTGCTTGTTCTTTAGTAGCTTGCGTCACCGCACAATAGCCAAAGTTAACGGCAGTTTGATCGTGAACTTCGTTCCTTGCCCCAGATTCGTTTCTACGTCAATAAGCCCATTTAGTTTTTCAATATGATTCCTTACAATGTCCATTCCAACACCTCGGCCGGAAATGTCGCTAACGGCATTGGCGGTAGAAAATCCGGGCAAAAAAATCAAATGAATGAGTTCCTGTTCACTCATTGAATCCGCTTGCTGGGTAGTGATGAGTTCCTTGCAAATGGCCGACTGCTTTATTTTCTCAGCTTCAATACCGGCTCCGTCATCTTCAATGGTTAAAACGACTTGGTTGGGTTGCTTTAATCCGAACGGTGCCTTTGAGCGGTTTGCCCCTCTGTCTCCGTACTTCCGTAGCTTCGATGCCATGATCGATTGCATTACGGATCAGGTGGATTAACGGATCGCCAATTTCTTCAATGACCGTACGGTCCAGTTCCGTTTCTTTTCCTTCAACGATAAAATCGATATCTTTATGTAAGGCCTGAGTCAAATCCCGTACCGTCCTGGGAAAGCGATTAAAAAGCTGTTCGATGGGAAGCATTCTCGTTTTCATTACACTTCCCTGAAGCTCGCCGACAATCCGGGTAATGTGATTCGATATCTGGTCCAACTCGTCCAAAGTTTCATCGGCATCAGCTGCGACCATATCCCGTAATACAGTCCCGACTTGAGCGATTCTGGTTTGATCGATGACCAATTCTCCGACCAAGTTCATTAAATTTTCCAAACGATCCACATCGACTCGGATGGTTTGTCCGATTCTCCTGAATTCGTCCCCCTTAGGTGTGTCTAAGCTTTTTGAGTTTAACGCCGGGATATTGATTTCGGTTATCTGCTTTTCATTGGGCCGATCCGCGTTTTCGGTTTGTACTGGAATCACTTTCACTTGACTCACATCAATAAGCGCATGGATTCTTTCCTCGATCACACTTTGCTCATGACGAGAGATGACGCAGTAAGTAATACAATCGATATCTTCCTGTTCTAGGGTTTCCAACGGAGGATGTGTTGTAATCACTATGCCCAATTCTTCCAAATGATGATGGACAATGAATGCCCGGGCGCCTTTCATCTCACAATGATCGGAAAATACAACTTCGCATATCCATCGGTGTAAGCCTTGTTTTTCCGCTTCAGATAAGACGGTTCGGTGTTCCTCGCTCAAAGACGCCGAACTGAATGATTTCTCCGCACGATGAGGATGGTGCCCGTTAGGTTTTAATTGCTGCAGTTGATTAATGACCGCATCAATGCTCATATTGCTGATGCCTTCGTTTTTTATTTGCGTGTTCATGGCTGTTAATACATCCAGACATTGAAATAAAACGTTTATAACCTGTCCTGTGACCGTCATCACTTTATGTCGAATCTGATCTAATATATTTTCCATCTCATGGGTTAGCCGCTTCATTTCTTCGAACCCCATGGCGGCAGACGAGCCCTTCAACGTGTGGGCGGCTCGAAATATGGTTTGAATAATGTCCGGCGATTCGCCGTTCTTCTCAAGCTTAAGAATCTGCTGCTCCAACAGTACTAATTGTTCATCGACTTCAACGAGAAAATAACCTAGTAATTCAGAACGATGAATTCCATGATTCACTCTCGATTCACCTCCTTCTACTGACGTAAGACCTGCTCGATATTTAGGATGCTGATTAGCCCTCCGTCAGCATAACCAACCCCCTCAATGTATGCGCCGTCTACTCCTGTAACCATTTCTAAGGAAGGTTGAATTTCGGTAAAGCTCGTGACATGCTCTACGCCGTCCACCGTAATGCCGACAATTTCATCCTTATGATTTACTACGACGATTCGGTAGATTTCGATAAGGGAATCTCGCCCAAATGAAACCTTTTTCGCAGACTAATAACGGGGACGATTTTCCCTCGAATATTCGTTACTCCTTCCATAAAAGCTTTGCTATTGGGAACTTGCGTTATTTTTTGCATTTTGAGAATTTCATAAATCTGAGCAATGTGCATAGCATATCTTTCCGTTCCTAATTCAATGACGACGAATTGCTGCCCAGAAACCTCCATATTTCTCCTTCACCTCTTTCTTAACACACCATTAGGCACTATGTACTATCGAATGTTTTATTCGACATTTTACAACAAAATTTCAATTTGGTAACCGCGAAAATGATTGCGGTATCACGCAATCGTTTTGCGTTGCCCGCAAGCCTAGGCTATCTCAGTCCTTAAACTGGCATAGGCTTGGATATTATTTTTGTCAAAATTCTATTTTTATTGGTTTCCATATTATTCTAAATTGGAGTACAATTTAAATATCCCCTTTAATTGGAGGCTCTTAGGATGATCAAGCCAACTGCTTCAGGATCCCCTTCCTCAATTGCGGAAGCGGACGTTTCCTGGAAACGCACGCTTTGGATTATGGCTATCGCTCAAGGCTTAATGATGATGGCGTTCACGAGTTCCAATACGTTCCTCCCATTATTCATTGAAGAGCTCGGCGTGCATGATGTAAAGCAAATCAATGTGTGGTCAGGCGTCATTTTCAGTTCAGGTTTTTTAATGTCCGCGATTGCATCCCCCTTCTGGGGATCATTAGCCGACCGCAAGGGACGTAAGCTGATGGTTATGCGTTCGATGCTGGCTATTGCCCTGTTCACCGGCTTGATGGGTTTCAGTTTTACGGTATGGCAGCTGTTTGCCATTCGCATACTGCAGGGGGTGTTCAGCGGTTTTTCCGGAGCAGCCACAGCACTCTTGGCAACCCAAATCCCCGAGGAAAGATTAGGCTATGCGCTAGGCTGGCTAGCATCGGCCGCCATGGTCGGCTCCTTGTTCGGCCCATTAGCCGGCGGTTTATTAGTCGATATCGTGCATAATTACCGTGTTTTGTTTTTTTTGACATCTGGCTTCGCCTTGTTGGCATTCGCAATCACGGCCTTGTTTATCAAGAAGGATTCGGTAGCGATGAATACAGGTCCGGCCAAGCAAAATCTAACGCTCCTTCAGCAGTTTAAATCTGTCCGTGAATTGACGGCGCTTCGGACTATGGTCCCTGTACTGTTCTTGGCGCAGTTTGCCGTCATGAGTATCCAGCCTGTAAATACATTATTTGTAAAAGAACTGACGGGCGATTCAGACTACCTTGGCACGGCGGCAGGCTTTGCCATTTCGGTTACTGGGCTCGCCGGCTTGGTCGCTTCGCCCTTCCTTGGCAAACAAGGCGACAAGCTTGGTTATCGGCGAATGCTGATGATTTGTATGACGGGGGCAGCTCTTTTTTTCCTTCCGCAGGCCTTCGCGCCTAATATTTGGGTTTTCATCGCTTCGCGCTTCGGGCTCGGCCTGTTCATCGGCGGTATTCTCCCGACGGCTAACGCTCTGGTGGCACATCTAACCCCTGCAAACCAGCGGGGCCGGGTGTTTGGATTTACCTCAAGTGCGACATTCCTCGGCAGCTTCGCCGGACCTCTCTTCGGAGGTCTGACCTCCGCTGCTTTTGGCATCCGTTTCATGCTGGCTTCCGTTTGTGTGATTTATTTGTTGAATGTCATTTGGGTTAGATTTCTCGTTCAAGACCCTCCTCGCAGTCCTCACCGCCCCGATGAAGCTGCGAAAGACACCTTATGAAGCTGCCACCTCCTGGAAGTCATGCCGACCGCATTGGCGAAAACAGAAAAGACCGCTCTCCACCCCGATTGACAGGAGCCATGAGGAGAGCGATCTTTTCATTTTGTAATAATGAATATTTTCCTTTGTTCCTTTCCTATTCCTCCAATTCCAAAACAGAATCATGACTGATGATCGTTCCATTGTTTTTTCCTTCACAAATCTCCTTCATCGACCCGGGTTTGTCAAAATTGAATACATGTATCGGCAAACTGTAGTCTCTGGATAAAATAAAGGCGGACTGGTCCATCACCTTTAAATCTTGATGAATAACGTCATTGTAGTGAAGGGACTTGAATTTTCTAGCCTCTTTATTGTACTTAGGATCTGCGCTCAGAACACCTTCAACACCTTGTTTTGCAACGAAGAGAGCTTGACAATTCACCTCAATGGCTCTTTGAACAGAAGGATAGTCCGTTGTAACATATGGCTGACCGTTTCCACCGGCAAAAATAACGATATACCCCTTTTCCAAATGGTGGATTGCCCTTAATCTTATGTATGGCTCTGCGACTGATGAAATAGGCAGTGCAGTCATAACTCGAACTTCTTTGCTTGTTTTGGCTTTAAGAACGCCTCTGAGCAATAGACTATTGATAACCGTTGCCAGCGTACCGATATTATCTGCTTCTGCTCTCTCGATTCCCCAACTCTCCGCCATATTTCCGCGGAAAATATTCCCTCCTCCAATGACGATGGATACCTCCACTCCCATGTTCACAACAGACATAATTTCATTGGCAATGTGGTCCAGCCTTTGGGACTCAAAACCAAATTCATTATTCCCTGCGACTGCCCCTCCGCTTAGTTTAATCAGGACTCTTTTGTACCTATTCAATGGTCACACCTCCAGAAACAATCCGCGCGTATGATGATCGTTCATACCACTGCATCAACAATGAATACACGCCACTTTGTGGGAAGGCGCTTTCTCCTCAAGAGGGATCCTTTGCTCCAAACATGGATCCGTTCTCAACGGGCACCGGGGGGCAAAACGGCACCCCGGTTTTAAGTTAATGGGTACTAAAGGCTCGCCTTCAATCGTCTTAAGGGGCCTCACCATATCGGGATCGGGATTCGATTCCAACAAAGCTCGGGTATAAGGATGCTTGGGATTGTTGAATATTTCCTCGACCGGCGCGTACTCGATAATTTGTCCCGCATACATAACGGCGACTTCGTCGGCTATATACCGGACCACGTTCAAATCATGCGAAATGAACATGACGGTAAGACCGCGCTCCTTACTTATTTTTTGTAAAACACGCAGTATTTGGGCCTGGACGGAAACATCCAAAGCCGATACTGATTCATCGGCGATTAATACTGACGGATTGGTTGCCAAGGCACGCGCGATCACGATGCGCTGACGCTGCCCGCCACTAAATTCGTGGGGGTATCGATCAATAAATTCCCGTCTCAAGTGGACCTGGTCCATTAGGGATAGAACCCGTTCCCTTTTCTCCTCTCCTTTAAGCCCAAAGTGCAGCTCCAGAGGACGACCTATCAAATCGATCACTTTTTTACGCGGATTAAGCGATGAAAAAGGATCCTGAAAGATAAGTTGTATCTCTCGACGAATGTCCTTTAATCGTTTCTTATTCAAGGTGAGAATGTCCTCACCTCGGAACCGTATGGAACCTTCGGTCGGTTCGATCAGTTTGCCTAACAGTTTAGCTAAGGTCGATTTTCCACAGCCGCTTTCCCCTACAATTCCAACCGTCCTGTTCTGCCGGATCTCCAGGTCCACACCGTCTACGGCAAAAAGCTCACGCTTGCCCATAAGCATACGGGAAATAGCTCCACCGCTGATATCAAAAACTTTTCTCAAACCTTTAATCTCAACGATAGGATCGTCATTCATCCCAGCATATCCCCTTTGGTATTTGGTATAGGGTAATGACACGCTGCCCTCGTGTTTCCATCCGTGTTTATGGACGGAGCCGCCTCTCGGCATACTTGCTTTGTAAAAGGACAGCGCGGGTGAAAGCGACAGCCCGAAGGAGGGCTTGCTAAATCACAGATGGAACCGCTGATACTCTTTAAAGGTTTTCCCCGGCGGGGGATCGAATCTATGAGCCCGGCCGTGTAAGGATGCCGAGGTGAGCTGAAGATCTCCTTGGTGAACCCTTCCTCCACAATTTCACCTGCATACATGACTGCCACTCGATTGCAAAGCTGGGCTACTACGCTTAAATTGTGTGAAATAAAGATCAGGCCTAAGTTCATCTCAGCTTGAACCTCGAGAATCAGCTTCAATATTTGAGACTGAACAGTAACATCAAGCGCCGTTGTCGGCTCGTCTGCGATTAATATATCGGGCCGGCAGGCCAGAGCTACCGCAATCATGACCCTTTGGCGCATACCTCCCGATAATTCATAAGGATACTTGTTAAGTATCCCATGGGGATCGGGTAGCTTTACTTTCTCCAGCATTTCCGCAGCCTTATGCAATCCTTCCTTCATGGAAATTCCCAAGTGATGCACATATATTTCGGCTATCTGTATACCTACTTTAAGTACCGGATTGAGAGAAGTCATCGGTTCCTGGAAAATCATCGAAATGGTCCGTCCGCGTATTTTCCCCCACCCCGCTTCGGAAAGAGCGGTCAAGTCTTGTCCCTTGTACCATATTTTTCCGCCTTTAACGGATGCGGGTGACTGCAGAAGCCCCATAATAGACAAAGCGGTAACCGTTTTTCCTGAACCCGATTCGCCCACCACTCCGAGCGTCTCTCCTTCGCCCAGCTCAAAACTGACTCCGTTTACGGCGGTTAGCGCACCTGCGTTCAGATCGAAATCTACTTTTAATTGTTCTACTCGGAGCAGAGTCATATCCTTCCTCCTAACGCTTTCGCTGACGCGGATCGAAGGCGTCTCGCAAGCCATCGCCAATGAGATTAAACCCTAGAACAAAGACAGCGATAGCAGCCCCTGGGAAAATAGCGATCCAAGGCATCAGCTCCATAAAGTTCTGCCCATCCCTCAACATTAATCCCCAACTTATGGTTGGCGGCGCCAACCCGAGTCCTAAATAGCTCAATGACGACTCGACCAAAATGGCTTCAGCAAAGTTTAGCGACAACTGAATCATTAATGGAGGTAAACAATTCGGCAGGATTTCCCGGTAAATAATCATCAAATGGCCCTCCCCGCTCATCCGGGCCGACTGCACATACTCTTTTTCCCGGTGCGCGAGAACTTCACCACGGATAATCCGGGCATAATGGGGGATAGAGCCTATCGCGATGGCAGCCCACAAAGCCGGGACGCTTGCCCCCATGAAAGCAACTAATGAGATAGCCAAGAGCCTTGAAGGGAAAGCCAATAGCGCGTCCATAATTCTCATAATGACGGCGTCAAGCTTCCTTCCGAAATAGCCCGCTAAAGCACCGAGCGGCGTCCCTATCAAAAATGCGATGATTACTGCGCCAGTGGCAACGTAAAATGTAGTTCGGGCGCCTTCAATGATTCTTGTTAAGATATCGCGGCCTAATTGGTCTGTACCAAACCAATGAGACATCGAGGGGGGCTTCATACGTTCGTTCAAATCAGGCGTATAGGGATCATAAGGTAATAATAATGGACCAATGACAGCTACCAACATACTTGAAACAATGATACAAAATCCCAATAACGCCATTTTATTGGCACTGAAAATGCGCCATTTGTCCATTATCCGTGTCAACAGATCATGATTCATTTTTTTTGCCGTTTTATTCAACGGGATACTGTTCATTTGTTGACACCTCTATCCGTTTAGCTTAATTCGCGGATCAAGAAGATGATAAATTATATCAACAACATAATTCACGATAACGACGGTAAGCGCTAAAAGCAGGACCACTCCCTGAACAACCGGGAAATCACGCTGATAAATACTTTGAAGCAGTAAATAGGATACTCCCGGCCAGGCAAATACCGTTTCAATAACCGTAGAGCCACCCAGCAAATAACCGATCTCAAAAGCCAATACCGTCGAAGTGGTGATAAACGAATTTTTTAATACATGTCTCCACAAAATCAACTGCTGAGGCAGTCCTTTTGCCCGTGCAGTCCGTACATAATCCTGCTGCAGCTGCTCGATCACGTCAGACCGCATGAAGCGTACTACTTTTGCCGCAGTGGCCGTACCCAAAACAATGGTCGGAAGAATAAGCGCTTTCAAAAACTCATTAAATCCATCCTGCGGAGAGACGTACCCTAGGGCGGGAAACCACCCTAGGTTTACGGCAAACAGAAGAATCAGCAAGAGAGCCAGCCAAAAGCTCGGAATACATACGCCCAATAGCGAAAAGCCCATGACCGTATAATCTGCCAAAGAATTTTGCCGTGTGGCCGCAAAAATCGCTGCAGGGATGGAGATCAATACAGCAAGAAGCAAAGAGGAAAGCGCCAAGTAAAACGTAGCGGGAATGCGTGATACGATGATATCGCTGACCGGTTGGCCGCTTACGAAAGAACTGCCCAGATCACCCTTGGCCACATTGATGAGCCAATCCAAATATTGAATGTAGATCGGTTGGTCAAATCCCAGCTTGACCTGCATTTCTTTGTATACCTCTTGCGAAAAGGCGGCGGAAGAACCTTCTTCTGTATAACCCAGCATAACAGCGACGGGGTCACCGGGAATTAAATGCATCAGCATGAAGACAATGATAGTAATCAAGATGACCGTTGGAACCATTTGAACCAACCTTTGAATACTGTAGCGAAGGATCATCGGTTATTCCCCCGTTCATTTAAGCCAGGTTTGTTTAAAATAATGTGCGCTTTCACTGTAAGGTAAGTTTTGGGGAGGCCCATAGTTTTGAACTTTAGTAGACATACCGATAAAGCGAGCTTCAAAAAAGAGCGGTATGTTGGCAACATCCTCATCGAGTATCGCTGCCAGCTCCTTGAAAATGTCCAACCGTTTCTTCTCATCGGTTTCGTCATCAAGCTGATCGAATAATCGATCGATCACTGGGTTGGAATAACGACTCGGTTCCACTTTGTTGGTGTAATAGTCGGGCACCATCGTTATGAACGGATCGGTGTTAATATTCGCTCCGTCAATATACAAATCGTATTGTCCTTGACGGACTCTTTCATTCATTACACCTGTTTCAAGAACTTCGACTTTGCTGCGAATTCCCGCCTCACCAAGCATTCTTTGATATGACTCCAGCAATTGGGTTTTGTTCTTTACCCCGATCAATACTAGTTCTTCGCCACGGTAATTGGCCGTTTGCAGCAGTTGTTTGGTCTTCTCGATATCCCTCTTATGCGGTGGCAGATTGGCTGCCTTAGCCCAAATCGATTCCGGAGGCATCATGAGGTCGGTCGCTTTAGAAGACCCGAAAAACACTTCTTCCACCAACTGCTCCTTATCAATCGCTAAATTCAGCGCCTGGCGCATCTCTCTTTTTTGAAGCAGGGGTCTGGAATAGTTCATAAGAACGTGCTGGAAGCCCCCCGTTGGCTCCTCCAAAATAGTGATGTCTTTAACGTCCCCTTTCTGTACACGCTGCACATCCAGGGTAGCTAACCGATCCGCCATATGCACTCCCCCGGTTCGCAAAGCATTAAACCGGGTGGAAGCGTCGGGGATCGATCTGAAAGTAATTTGATCGAGATAAGCCGGACTCCCCCAATAATCGGGAAATTTTGTGGCTATGACCTCGGATCCCGAATCAAATTTTTCAAACTTGAATGCGCCCGTACCAGGTACAAACTTATTCGGCTCCAATTTAATTTGTCCGGGCTGCAGCGAATTTGCCGGAATAATTGGCAGCATAATAATATTGGCTAAGTGGTTAAGAAAAGTAATGGACGGATTAGCCAATTTAAATTTGACGGTATAATCATCTATCTTTTCAATGACTTGAACATCCTTGATCAAATTTTGTCCGCCAGCTGCATTCTGCGGATCTTTAACATGATTGGCAGACCATACGACATCATCAGCCTGCATCTCTTTCCCGTTATGGAACTTGACGCCTTTACGCAAACGCAGCGTGATATCTTTGGCATCAGGTGAAACTTCCCACGATTCGGCCAGAAGCGGCTGGAGTCTGCCCTCCTCATCTTCAGTCAGCAAGGATTCATATGCGACTTCCTTGACAAACTGACCGGTTGATATGGTAGCGATTACAGGATTAGGGTTGCCAGGTTCTTTCCCGAGGCCAACAGTTAACACCCCGCCCGCTTTGGGTTGATTCGTAGGCTCTGCATTGGCATTAGCGTTACCAGTCGCCGAAGGAGCATTCGCAGCTTTGTCTTGAACGGGTTCGCTTGATTTTTGCCCGAAAAAGCTAAACAGTCCAACGATGACTACGATCCCTGCGGCTAATATTACCCATGTTTTCTTCATTTCGCTATGCTCCCGCCAGTGGTTGTACTCCCCTCTTCCATCATTTCCAATTGCCTTAAGAAGTGCATATCCCACAATTGAATTGGATGTATCTTTTCATGCAAGTTGGGATCTATGAAGCACGCTAATTTGAAAGCGTTATCAATCGAATCAAGCCTTGGGTATAGGCTCTCATTGTAAAGGAGCCGGTTCCGATAATACAGTGAGTGCATCACATCCTGACTCTTGACGCCTAGCGTCGGTCCGATTTTTTCTTCCATGAGACGCAGCATCTGCTTTTCTTCATTTTTGAAGAACTGGATCCCGTAACGGACGGCCCGAATCACGGCCATAACCATTTCCGGCTGTTGATCAGTAATGTGCTGCATTGTTGTTAATGTGGTCGCCACGACCATAGGCAGATATGGAAGTCGTGTAACATACAGCCCATCTTCCTGGGCATAAAGGTCATAAGGCGGAGAAACAATCGCAGCATCAGCCTTGCCATCCAACACCGCCTTGTGAGGCTTGTAGCTTCTGCCCGTCTCCAAGAAATTGACTTGGCTTAGGTCTATTCCTGCCTGTTGGAGATAAAGTCGATGATTGCCGTGCGGATGATTCGTTGTAATATCAGCGTCTTTGTCTGCGATTACCTTGCCCTTCAATTCAGCTAGACTATTAATAGGCTTGGCTGTAACAAGGACATCATCCACCCAATTTACGGTCTGACCGACATACACCATCGGTATTCCTTTAGCCCTATGCAGATACGGACTGAAATGACTGCCAAAGATGAAGTCAACCTCGCCGTTAATCAGCATGGGATCCGATTTCTTTACCCCTGCTACAAAATCAAAATAAACTAGATCGAGCCCCGCCCGCTCCCATGCATGGCAAGCTTCCATAGCGGCCATAAGCGGGTATTGAACGAATTTGGAACGATAAATAACACGAACAGGTATTAATTTCTTCATTTTCATTCCTCCTAGTTATCCATTCATTATTGGGAGTTCTTTACGCTTATTCTATTTATACGACACCTTAATGCAATGACTCCCTTCCTCTCAATTTGTAAAATCAATATAAAATTAACAGTCTTTAAGAATCTTTCGATTTTATAGACTGAATTTTATCGCTAACCAGGAGATCGTTCCGATTCTGTAAGTTTTATCCCAAAAAATGTGAAGCTTGGAGAACGGCACATAGGAAGGTTAGCATAATTTAAAGCGCTTTCAATGCTTAATTTTAAAATAAACCATTGTGTATGTATGAGCCTTTCGTGTGTGAGGTGGTATGTGCATGGTCCTTCGTGTCGGAGGTATGTGTGATAAGACAATAAATACTATTTGAGAAAAATATTATACCCTTCATTTTTATATGTGCTTCTCAACAGCCACAAGAATCATCGTGCTCATGATTTTCATTACATATTTGTTTGATTGGCGGCCTGCCCCCTGCAACCATGTAAAGCATATTAACAAAATCTTCAGGAGTTTTGTCAGATTCCAGAAACAGCATGTCAAACTCCTTCTCCGTTAAAACTCCCCTTTGAAACAGCAAATACAATAGCGGTTTTACCATATCGTTCATCCAAACTCCTCCTATGTCAAAGAAATTTACTAAGATCTCAGTATTGTAATAACATTATATTCGAATTTTTCAATCTTATACTAAAATTGCGCCGGTTGGCAGACATCTCCTTAATAAAGCAGGCTCCGGAGCGGAGCCCTTTTCAACTGAGCTTCTACGACCGAGAACCATATGATGGTGTGTGGATCTTGCTTTCTATGTAGCCAAACTAATTTATGGAGATGCCAACACCATTTCTCTTCACTTCGGTTAAAATTAAAAAACTTGGTAAAACAACAATTTTAAGAGTAGCATGGATCAACTTCGATTAGCTAAAAACTAATTTTGCTTCTCCATCCCTGCTGAAATAGACTAAGGTCAACTAAATTTTGAAAGGGAGAAATTCTTGAATCCGGTTATTGGTCTAGAACATATCAAAAGATTCTTCATGCCAATTCGAAATCACCTTGTTCAACCAGACTGTAGAAATCCTCTTTGACTTCGTTCAGTTGCTTGATAAACGGTCTGAGTTCGTCGGCCGAAGCCCAAAGATTTTATTGAAGAAAACGCTCGGGACTTAATCTTTAGTCATGCTGCGTTCGAGTACTAAGTGGTATAGATAAATCTCTCTCTATCGGTATCATCCCACAACAAATTCCTTGAATTTACTGTGGTGGATTTTGACATATAAAGAAGGCTGTCGAGACTTTCTCGACAGCCTAAAACTGTCCATTCGGACAGATTATCTATATTTTATTACATATTGAATTACACAACTCGCTTTGACCCTACAAATTTAGACCCCCAATAGAAACTACTGAGAGAATCAACCTTTACACCACTGTTCGTAGCGGAAATAAACGAATTGTTTCCGACATAGATACCGACGTGAGAAACTTTCTTTCCCGTTTCAGAGAAAAAAACCAAATCCCCGTTTTTAGGTGCTGTTACCCAAGTGCCCACAGTAGCCATTTGCGCGGACGTTCTTGGCAGGTTTACGCCATTTGGGGAATAAACGTATTTCATAAAGCCTGAGCAGTCAAAGCCATTTGGTGTCAAGCCACCCCAAAGATAAGCAGTGCCTATATACTTTTTGGCATCCTGTACGATTTTGTCGCCCACGGTACTAACAGGGGCGGGGGCAGGGGCAGGGGCAGGAGCCGTGACTGCGGGCCGGTGCCAAGCAGGAGCATGATTTTTGCCATCTTTACTAATGATGGCACCAAAATTATTTTTGTCCCACTGAACGCGGAATCCAAACAACTCACTCACGAATCGGAGTGGAACATAAACGCGCCCTTCCTGGAATACCGCTTTCGTGCCGAAACTCTGTTTCTGGCCGTTTACGACAGCTTCCGATGACCCAGATAAGAGAACCACCGATTTCTCTGGCCCTTCAATTGTTACTTTCACCTGCTGTCCATTCTTGTCTGAACTTATTTTATACCCTAGTTCTTCGGAAATGAAACGGACGGGCACCATCGTGTTTTGGTTTTTATCAATGAAAGGTTGCGCATCGGGAAACCTAATGAGCTTATCATCGACTTGAACCCGAACATTATAGTTGTACGTAGCGGCATGGGTTGAAGGGGTTGGAAAGATACCGGACAACAAAATTGTGCTCGACAATACAAGCACGGTACTAATTTTCTTCAAATCTTTTCCTCCATTGAGCCTCCGAGGTTAGTTGACGGGTTCGGGAAGAGGGTTCCCTGGTCTGCCTTAATAAATCAAACGTTCACCCCAATAAAAAATCCCCCGTACTAATGAATTCTATATTCATTAGATTCGGCAAAAAGTTTTGTCACACAATTATAAATTTATCATATTCGATACTAGCAGATATACCCAACCATTGACGAAATTCCGAACTATTTGTCGAATTTAATTTCTATTTTCATATAATTACCTTTTTTTGTGTGCTTTTTATGCGAAAAACTTGTTTTCCTTTGAAACATTAGACAGAACTGAAAAAACGCAAAAAAAGCGGCTGCACTAAGAATGCACGACCACCGTGTATGATTGACATTATGGGGCTGCCGACAAAACGAGCGAGCTCGAATTGGACTTTATCTAAAAATGTGTATGATGTTACTATGTTACGTACGCCCTAGCACCATACAACACTACTTGTCCATCAATAAACAACTTCATGGCCCACTAAATAGCAGGCCACTGCATAAGGAAGCTATCTTTTCTGTTTATAAAACTCATGATACAGCTTCATTAACGCACGCTTCTCGATCCGCGATACATACGAACGCGATATGCCCAGCTCCTTCGCAATTTCGCGCTGCGTACGCTCTTCTCCTCCCGCCTCAAGTCCAAAACGGCCAACGACCACCTCCCGCTCCCGTCCGTCTAAAATATCCAGGTTGCGGTATATTTTCGATTTTTCAATCTTCAACTGTACCTTATCCACGACGTCATCGGCTTCCGTTCCGAGAATGTCAATCAATGTAATTTCATTTCCTTCTTTATCCGTACCAATCGGGTCATGAAGCGATACGTCTTTGCGGGTCTTTTTCAACGAACGCAGATGCATCAGGATCTCATTCTCAATACACCTAGCCGCGAACGTAGCCAATTTGGTTCCTTTATCCGGAGAAAACGATTCGATCGCTTTGATTAACCCTATCGTGCCAATAGAAATGAGATCTTCTAAGTCCTCTCCTGTATTATCGAATTTCTTGAGGTTGTGTTCGAACTCCTATGTCATTCTTTTGCTGCATAAGCTTGTCAAATGCCCCTACGGACATAATGACGAGCTCAGGCTTCTCTAGATCATTACTTTCAAAGCGTAATATGATTTCGTTGAAGAACATTTCGATAATATGTCGCTTGAATTGAAAAGTCAGCTTTTCTGGTTCCTTGAGCCTTTCTTGAATGTGATTGATGAAGCTCATTAATTTATCTAAAGTATGTTCATCATTATGGATCGTCTGTATTTGAATACTGTAATGGTTTAGTTCTTGTTTGAGTTTAATGACAGTGTCATTCAATCGTTTTAAGTCAGTTATCATTTCTTCTTCCGAGATCACATCGCGCCAGAACATGAGTTTTACCTTTTCCTTCTCTTTATATCTTTGCTCGATTTCCCGCTCCAAGGTTTGAACACGAAGCTGAAGCTCCTGAGCTCCACCTTTCGATGTTTGATCGATTTGTTTTAGATAATGCTCCGGCTCACTGACAAGTGCAACAACCTGGTTCCACATATAATCTTCGAGCAGTTCGGCTCGTAATGATTGGCTAGGACATCTTTTCACCCCAGGTCCATACTTTTTTGGAGCAAGATTTGGGCATCGATAACACCGGTACTTCATTCTTTTGCCCGTCTCCTTATCAAGGCTGCCAGAGTATGTTGTTGCATCCCAAGTCCTTCCGCAATGACCGCATTTTAATAATGATTTGAGTAAGAATTCGTATGTTTGATTACCAACATGTTTATTTGTTATGTTTCTCTCTTTTTGCTTTTGTGCTAAATGAAACAAAGGCTGATCAATAACGGGTGACACGGGTACATGTAACCAATCTTCCTCTTCACGCAAACTTAGGGTCCGTTTGGGATTCCCAGATTTCGTTGTTTGACCTTTGACTTTTTTAGATTGTCTGCGATTATAATAATAGTTTCCTATGTAGATCTCAGAAGATAAAATTCTGCCTATACTGGAAGCGCTCCAATTCTTTGATTCGCCCCTCTTGGGCATCACACCACACTTTATCAATCGCTCGCCTATCTCCCTTGTCGTTAAATTTTCATAAATGTACCACTCATAAATCATCTTCACGTATTGTGCCTCATGCGTATTTATAATGAGCTGCCCATTCTCATCTTTGTCATAACCAAAGGGCGCGACACGCATAGGCATAATCTTTTTCAGTTCTCGTACCGCGCGTTCTCTACCCCTTACTGTCCTTTTCCGTATGAGGGCAAGTTCATAGCTAGCAATAGCAGATATAATGTTGAAAAAAAGGATACCTTCAGGAGATTTCTCAAACTCCGTATCCGTAAAAAAAATCTCAGCCCCACTTTTCTCAAATTCGCGAACCACAATTAACTTATCCGTAAGGTCACGGCTTAGACGGTCCGGGTGGGTACAAATAACGTGTGAGATAAGACCTTCCGATACATCTTCCCTTAATTTCATCATCGTAGGACGAATGTCAATGTCTTCCCCAGAAAATCCTTCTTCCCTATAAATGAGAATATCTTTATCAGTAAAGCCCTTTTGATAAGCAAGTTTTTTACATAATTCAACTTGTTGATCCAAACTCGTGTTGTCAATCTGCAAGACAGTCGATACACGTACATATAGAGCTAACACCAAAAAACACCACCTTTGAACATAACAGTATTCTTCGTTATATACACTTATGAAGATCAGTATAGGAGATAGCACTCTCTTTATTCACTAGAAAATAAAACCGACAGCGATTTAATCCGCTGTCGGTTTTATTTCATCACATTTTAAAAAAAGTTCTTGTGCGTTTTCCGGAGATAATTGACTCCATAAGTACCGAATCACCTTGTCTAATTCGGCTTGAGCTTCGTTCATCTCAGCAGTATTATAGGATGTTCTCTGGCATACATACGTGAATTTCACTTTTTTAGCCAAAGTCCATCACCTCAGTTACATCCTATGTAAAGCTGAGATTGTCCAATTACAAAAGTTAGATCGAGTGCTCCTGTTAGATTTATGACACCAAAAACAACGACCCTTCAACCCCTATAACCAATTTGTAGGGGTTCAACATTCAAAAAATCAGTTGGACACTATCTTTTCCTTTTCTTGATTATCACGCTATACAATAAAATAATTGCCACCATCATTAAAAGACCCGCCCATATTAACCAAAGGGGAACCATTTTTTCAAAATCATATTTCACTTTTAGGGTAGATTTGAAATATGACGCATCTGCATGGTCGTGTTGTTCGGCGATATGGTTTGCACTAGGACGGAGAACATGGGCAGTCATGTCCCATTTTCCCGATGAAGGAAAAATTAGATTAGCTTCAAACAGATCATCGCTTTTGCGCTCTGCATCGATTTGAATTTGGTCTTTTCCATTCGTTAATGTAATTTGGACTACGGGAGGTTCAAGAGTCCTATTGTTCTTTTGTGCTTCCATTGCCTGCAAATCAAAGACATGAATAAGAGTGTTTACGGGCTCATTGGCATATACGTCACCTGTTTTCCATTCCACATTTGCGATGATGGGTCTGCCATCCCCCGCGTGCCCAAAAGTGATATAAGCAAAGCTGAAAACGAATATGAATGACAAAATAAAACTCGTCGTTTTTTTTCTATTCTTTAACAAGTGTCAAGATCTCCTTCGTCATTTTATCGATATCGTGCTCTAAATCCATGTCTCGAATATTGCCTTCCTTATCGACTAAAATGAGACTGTCGGAGTGCATGAATTCTTCCTCGTTTAATTTAACAAGCCCCGATTGGAATCCAAGCGAAACTTTCTCAAGTTGTTTTTCTTCTTCACCTCGAAGGAATATCCAGCCGCTCCAATCCACACCAAATTTATCTCCATAGTTTTTAAGTACCTCAGTTGTATCCCGCTTAGGGTCTACACTTATCGAAATAAATTGAACTTCATTTCCAAATAAACCTTTTTCCTTTAGTTTATTTTGAATTTTAGACATTTGGTGAGTCGTAATTGGACAGACATCTGTACATGAAGAGAAAAAAAGATACACCAATCGGACTTTACCATTGGATTCTTGAAAGTTAAATGTACTGCCATTGATATTCTGCAAAGTAAAATCAGGAACTTTTCCGTATGAAGGCAATTTAGATTGTTGTTTCCACATCATATAAAACAACCCTGCGGTAATTAACACTAGAACCACTAGAGCGATCGTTAGCATCTTTAAAATCTTAATTTTCGTTGAAGACGAGTTCATGTTCTGCTCCTTTTGAAAAAACAGATGCCCATCCCTACAAGGACGGGCATCATATCATTCATCCTTTTAATTTCTCTCTTGATTGTTCGTCTGCTTGAATTTTTGGCATGATTCCATCATCTCTTGTCCTTCCGGAGAATTCATCATGTTCATCAATTGCATCATGTTCCCGTTATTCATCATATGGGTCATTGGCAAATTATCATTTTGAGCAAATACCATTTGTCCAATGGTTAGAAAAAGTACGATGGATAGCGCGGATACCAGCAGTATTTTTTTCATGTGAGCCATCTCCTCTATTTTGTATTCCTTACGATTTTAATCTTACTAGACACCTGTGATGAAATGATGATGGAACATTACCGGTTTTGTGAAATTGTCTTTCCTTGAGCAGCAATCTTTGTCCAATGTGCTCCCTTGTCAATGCTTAAATACACGTCTTTTTCAAAAGTGGAAAACACTAATTCCATTTGGTTTTCAGGATTTTGAGCAATATAGGATATCGCGTCTTTCTCCCCAAGATCAGGTACTGACAATGTGGATGTTTGCTTGCCATCTTGGTCTAATACATAAATGACCGGTCTTTCTTTTAAGCCTCCAACTAAGATCTCGCCATCCTTGCTAAATGCAACAGCAGTTGTAAACACCCCCGAAATAGACTGATCGAAGGATTGTCCACTATTTCGCGATACATATAACCCGCTTTTCCCGCCAACCGCAACGATGGCAGGGTCTATAGGATGAGCGGCTACAGCCGTCAGCTCGCCCTCAAAACCTGACATCTCGCTTTTACTCCATGATTTTGCATCATCCTTGGAGACATATAAGCCGGGAGTTTGCATTCTGGAATTCGACTCAGGGTTAAAGGCATAGATCACATGGGAATGATATCCCACAGCCATCGCGTGGAAATCCATCTCGCCGTAAAGATCTAGAAATTGGAGCGTCTTACCGTTATCTGTACTTTTAGCTACACCGAACGGGTTCTTTAGTTCAGAGCCAAGAGCAGGATGACCGCTTGTATAAAACCCGTTATCGACCATATTAAAGCCCATATAGTCGTGTGGAGCCCCATTTTCACTTCTCCATTTTCCTTCTGAATACACTTTTAGTCCATCATGAGCCGGAATAAAAATGTTTTTCCCATCCTTGCTGTATCCGAGTCCATGAATATGTGTTAATGAAATAGCTCCGCCGTCAGAACTCCTGTTGATAGCAAATAAACTACCCGATGCGACAGAGGCAACCAAAGATATAGCCAACATCCATTTCGTTAGTTTCCGCCTGGAGAAAATAAACCAAAATACAACTGCGAGCAAGAAAAGAATGCTTCCATAAAAAATATAGCTATACAATTTAACTTCATTTTGATGTTCAGCTTCTGACCCATGAGCCAACGCATTCAGCGGCATTAAGGTCATCGCTATGCTTGCGGCAATCAGCATTTTATTCCAAATTTTATTCACGATTAATCTCCTTTTCTGCGTTTCAATATCAAAAATATAGCGCCAACAATAAATATAGGTGTGCCGATCCACATACAAACATTAAATAGCGAATGTAAATACGGCACAATTCCTTCGGTTTTCATCAAACTTGCCGAAGATAGGGTCAAGCATGAAACACCGATCAGCAAGAGGGCTACGGCTATGATCCAATCTGTCCGCTTCAACTTTCGCCCTCCTGCGCAAGGAATGTTAGTTGAAAAGTCGTTCCGTAACCGGGTTGGCTGGAAACGCTCACCTTCCCGCCTTGCATTTCCGTAAGTTTTTTAACGATAAAAAGCCCAAGTCCTGTTCCGCCAATTTCTTGTGAACGGGATTTATCCCCACGGTAAAAGCGGTCAAAAATATAGGAAAGATCTTCGTTTGGAATACCTATTCCTGTGTCTTGAATCGTAATCACGATACAATGGTCCGAAGCTTTTACAGCAGCATGGATCTCGCCATCCGAAGTGTATCTTACGGCATTGTCTAAGAGGTTGGATATAATCTGTTCCATCCGCAAACCATCGGCATAAAGTAAAGGAATTTCTCCTTCGGCTGAAACGTTCAACAAGATCCCTTTCTTCTCAGTAATGGATTTATACTTATCCACTACGTTTTCAAGCAAATCAACCATATCCACCCACTCGAAAACGAGTTCGATTTTACCTTCGTCCATTCTAGCCAGTTGAAAAATGTCCTCGATAAGATGGACGATGCGATCAGACTCTGCGTAGATGAGTCCCGCGATCTTTTCCCGCTCCCCGTCTGTATGAACCATTCCTTCCTTCAACACTTCTGCATAACCCTTTATATAAGCAACGGGGGTTCGCAGGTCATGGGAGATATTCGCGAAAAATTGTTTCCGGGTATCATCATAATGTTTTAAATTGGAAGCCATTTGATTGATCGAATGTGCCAATGCTCCGATTTCATCGCCAGAAGATATGGTCACTCGGGTTTCAAGTTCACCCTTCGCAATTTTATTTGTTGCCCTTCCCATTTGAATCAAAGGAACGGAAAGCTTTTTGGTTACAACAAACGTGATCGCGAGCGCTAGAAAAAAGGCACCGATTCCTGCAAAAATCAGCAAATATTGAACCTGTCGCAAGGATTTGTCTAGTTCAGAGGCGGAAGACAGCACAAGAACTCCGCCGCGAAATAGATCCTTATTAAAAATGCCACTACCGGCAACGAGATACCGCTCCCCGCTAGAGGGCTCCATATACTCCACACGAAGAGGCTCTTTGCTTATAAGAACCTGAAGACTGTCTGCAGGAATGCTGTATCCAGCAGGAATCATTGGCATTCCGGTGCTTAATTCGATCCGTCCGGTTGCGTCCACAATAAACATTTTCTCATCTGAAAATTTCGCCATCATTTCAATCATCCGATACGCTTCATTATTCACAGAAGACGACAATGTATTGGCATATTGAAGAGCAGTTTGATCAATTTCTTCTTGGACATGACGAATATGAAACCCCGTAAAAATTTGTTGAGTCACATATCCAACGGGCAGTAAAACGGCTGCAAACATGAAAATAAAAGTAAGCGCCAGTTTGAAACCGATACGATTCCATTTCATGTTGCTTCCAATCCCCGAAATCGATATCCTACCCCCCAGATGGTCTCGATAGGGGAGGGAGAAATTCCAGCACGTTTTAATTTGTCTCTAATATTTTTTACATGGGTATCTACGGTCCGAATGTCACCTATAAAATCTTGCCCCCAGACCTGATCAAGTAAGAGCTCTCTATCAAATACTCTTCGTGGATGTCGAGCCAAATACAGCAGTAAGTCAAATTCTTTCGGTGCAAAATCCGCCGTTTCTTTCCCCCGAACAAGCACTTGCCGGCTTTCTGGAACAATCACTACTTGTCCAAAAGCTACTTTTTCAGAAAAACCCGTCGTTTCTTCATAACCAGCTCTTCTAATAAGAGCATTCAGCCGTGCAATCAATTCTTCCGGTTCAAACGGCTTGACCAGATAATCATCTGCTCCGAGTGTAAGTCCGTACACCTTATCCTTTGTTTCTGATCTTGCTGTCAGCATGAGGATAGGTACTTTGAACACCTCCCGAATTTTTCGACAAACTTCCCACCCATCCATATCGGGAAGCATAATATCAAGTATAATGGCATGGAATGATTGTTCTTTGACAAGATTTAGCGCTTCATTCGCATTTCTTGCATCACTCATTTCAAAACCATGCTTAGTCAGATGGAGGCGAATCAATTCCCTCATTTTCCAATCATCGTCTACAATTAACACTTTACTCATGGTTAACTCCTTTTCTCCTAACACTCATCATCATCGTACAACAAATATTTGATGAAATGATGATGGAATTGAAAATAACGTGCAAACCTATTTTCCGTTTGCACGTTATTGATTATGTTATTTCATTTCTTGTACTTTTAGCAATCGCAAGCTGTTTAAAGTGACAAGCAATGTTGCACCCAGATCCGCGAATATAGCGAGCCACAGCGTTAACCATCCTGGGACAATGAATATTAGTGCCAGAACTTTAATCCCAAGCGAGAAGGTTATATATTTGAATATATATTTATGGATCAGAGAGAATGTTCAAGATTTCGTTTCATTTATACATCCTTTATATATATGAGATAGATATAATATGGTTTATGAAAGCAATCCAAATAATCAAGGGGGATACGAAAATGCTTAAACGTTTTGTCCTATTTAGCCTCATGCTTATGTTTTTTATACCAACATCGGTTTTTGCCCATACAGGATTGAAAAGTTCAACTCCTAGCAAAGGCGAAAACATCGCAAAAGAAGTTAAGGAAATAACCATGCAGTTCAATACCGACCTTGGATCATTAAGCACCTTTGATTTAACCAACAATCAAGGTCAAAAAATCAAACCGGAAAAGGTAGCCGTCGAAGGAAGCGATTTAAAAGGAACCCTTGCGCAGCCTCTAGCCAATGGAGAATACACCGTTCATTGGAAAATCATAGGGACGGATAGTCACCCTGTTGAAGGAAATTATGTTTTTACGGTAAATAGTGCAGAAACAGTTAACCCGGCGCCTGCTGCACCAGAAACCGTGAAACCGGAACCCGCCGCGGCTGCAACTCCTGTAGAGGAAAAGCCGTTAGCTGAGGATAACGGAACATCTTTATATGTAATCATTGCAGCCATTTTTCTAGGAATTGTAACTTCTTTATTATTTAGGTCTAGGAGCCGAAAGTAATGGTTTATGTTACGGAAGCACTTCTCTATGTTAGTTTCTCCGTTCTACTCGGAGGATTAATCATTGGACTTATTCCAGAGGATAAACGTCCACATATCGTTGTACCCCAAAGTGTATTAATCGCTGCATGCGCAGCTATTCCAATACTCTCTTTCTTTCCGGTACATGTAGCCATCAAATTTTTCGCGAATGCTTTTGAAGATACTTACTGGAGTCTTATTGATGATGTATTAATAAACATTAATGTTGGAAACGCTTGGCTATGGTCCATTGGATTAACCATTCCGCTGATGATGTTATTCTTGGTTAAAGCCTTCAAAGATGATAAAACCACGCCCTACGTCGCCATCGTATTCACGTTAGCGCAAATTGTGGCATTTGGTTGGGCAAGCCATTCTTCTGGCATGTATCGTTGGGAAGGATTTCTTTTGCATACGGCTCATTTTCTTGCCGTCGTCGTTTGGATTGGATTATTATTCGTCACCGGCCGGTTTGCGAAGGACAATCGAAATTGGGAAGCCTTCTTGAAATGGTTTAGTCCTTTATCTATGATTTGTGTCGGGGTTACGATCTTAGCTGGTTTTATGATGATGAATTTATTGGAACCGAATTACGTACACTCTTGGGTATTTTCTTATGGACAAGCTCTACTGATAAAACATTTGCTCATCATACCGCTGCTTATTTTTGCGTTCTTTAATGGTTTCTTGATCAAAAATAAATTAAAGCGTAACCCGCAATTTAATCCAGTCTCATGGCTGAGGGCTGAAAGCATGATTGCATTTCTCATATTTTCAATTACAGCCATCATGGGGCAACAAACCCCATCACATGATATAGCCGAAGCATTAGAATTTGGTTTACAGCCATCCCAGCTCTTTTCCTTATTCTTTCGTGGCGAAGTTAGCCCCGACACATTATTACAATTAAGCCTCAGTCCACTGAGTGTTACCTTTGCCACCGTTTCAGTATTATCACTCATATTGATGCTTTACTTCTTCTATAAAAAAGAACGATATGTCCCGGTTTTGATGATGAGCCTATTGTTTGTAATAACAACGTACTTATCATTAATGCTTGGGATTAAATAGGAAGTAAAAAGAGACCGGGTCGTTTTTTGACTTCCGGTCTTTTAATATGGTTGTTAGCTAGCAAGCAGATAACGGTATCTAATCGAAAAACGAAGAAGTTCTTGCATTGCTTATAGATGACTTCCTCTCCCAAGATTGTATCAAAATAATCCTATTGAGAGCCGATGCAGACCATTCGATGTAACTTACTCGGGTCAAGGCTTTTAATCATTTGAGCAATCCAGCTTTTTCATTAAACAACCTCTGTCCTTCAGTAAATTTACAAAAAAGAAAGCACCCGCCTTCAAACAGATCCTCTTAATGGGTCTATGTTTGAGCGCTGGTGCTTCCGGTTCGCAAGTTTCACTTAAAGTTGTTCATTCTAGATATTATGAATTAAATCCTTTATTGAAAATCTTCTCAAGCGCCTCACGTTGCGGAGGCTTGATATTTACTTTAGGACGAATGCTTTTTGCAATCGCTTCTGCTTCATCTATCGTTTGACTTTTACCTAATGTAATTAATGTTCCAACGGCAACAGCACCCGCTCTACCCCCGCCGCCACCACAGTGAAATCCAACCTTCTTACCGCTATTATAAGCCTCTACAACGTGGTTTATCGCCTGTTGGAGCAGCTGATCTTGGGGAGCTTCAGCATTATCTCCAAGAGGCACTTGAATCCATTCTGCATTGGCAGTTGGATCCGCGCATTCGGTGGCTTCGCCGCGCAAATCAACAATAACTTCAACGCCTTCATTCTTCACCATGTCTTTAACATCCGCGGTTCCGCCAAAGAAGATTTTATCTTCAAGAAGACTTTGATAATTCTTTTCCATATCATTCTCTCCTTATTTCTTTTTAAATGCAGTAAATTCAATAGCTACTGGAGCCGAAGGTGGCGCGCAGCAGAGCGACAGATCCTGAGGTTCACCAGCGGATTCGAACTCCGAATCCTCCTTTGTGAAAAACACTTCCCAAGCGTTGCCGTCCGGATCGTAAACCCACACTTTATCTTGAACCGCGTAGCAGCAAGTGGTGTTCATCTCATCAATTAAAAGAAGTCCGGACTCACGTAAACGCTCACCCATCGCAAGCACTTCTTCGGTGTTATTAACTTGAAAGCCCAAATGGTTGAGTACACCTTTTTTCTCAAATGGACGAACATTGAGGGAAAAGTGAAGCGCTGGATCGTCCAATTCAAACTTAGCGTAATTCTCTTTAATCTTGGTCGGCTCCGTTCCGAAGAATGCCCGATAAAAATCCAGTGATTTGTCTAAATCGCTGCAGTTTAGCGCCACATGCATCCGTTTAACCATCGTTACCCCTCCTTATTTTCCTTCTTTAACAAATAGCTCAATACGGTCTTTGATGGAGTCACGGACTTCACGGAATTTCGTGATAATCTCTTCCTCTGTACCCGTCGCTTTTGCCGGATCCTCAAAGCCCCAGTGCCATTTTACAACATTTTTATTAGAAATCACCGGGCAATGCTCGTCAGCGTGTCCGCAGAGCGTAATAACATAATCTGCACGGTTTAAAATTTCCGGATCGATGACATCGGACGTATGGCTGCTGATATCCACACCGGCTTCTTTCATCACCTGATCCGCTCGGGGATTTAAGCCATGAGCTTCGAGACCTGCGCTCTTCACTTCGTATTTGTCGCTCCCCAATGCTTTTAAAAATCCGTCGGCAATTTGGCTTCTGCAAGAGTTTCCTGTGCACAAAAAGTAAACTAGCGGTTTTTTCTCCATGATGAAATTCTCCTTTTGTATTATCTAGTGTAGAAAACAATTAAGCACCTTGATGTTCTCATTTGGTTTGTGTTTTACCTAATAAGGTTTTGATCGTCATCATCACAATGATTGCAATCACGATAACAATGGCCACAATGATTAACCATACATTGACGTTTAACGTTTGAATAACATACAGCCACAAGTACAGACCTGTTAGTGTAATGAACAATGTAGGAAGCGTTAATATGATGCCGATTTTAAAATAGGTACCCCATGTGATTCTGACGTCTTTTCGGGCTAACACATGCAGCCAAAGAAGGGTCGCCAAGGAACCGATAGGCGTTATTTTCGGACCTAAATCCGAGCCGATCACATTAGCATAAATCAGTGCCTCGCGGATCACGCCTTGGGTTTGTGTTCCTTGGATCGCGAGTGCATCGATCATCACGGTCGGCATATTATTCATTAGCGACGACAAGAGCGCAGCAATAAAACCCATTCCTATTGTAGCCGCGAATAAACCTTGGTCTGCAACCGCTTGAATGACGCTTCCTAATGCATCCGTAAGTCCTGCATTTCTTAATCCGTAAACAACCACATACATACCAATCGAGAAAATAACAACCGCCCACGGAGCGCCCTTCACGAGTTTCCAAGTATGAATCGCCGGGCTTTTTCTCGCGGCGATTAGAAATGCAATAGCAGCAATCCCAGCTACGATAGATACGGGGATCGAGAAAAATTCACTTACGAAATACGCTACAAGCAGTGCAGCCAAAATGATCCAAGATAATTTAAACAACCTGATATCCTTAATGGCTTCATTTGGCTTTTTTAGCTGCGTAAGATTATAATCTTTTGGGATACTTTTGCGGAAAAACAGATACAAAACGACAAGACTTGAGATAATCGAAAAGAAATTTGGAATAATCATGCGGCTGGCATATTCCGCAAAACCGATTCCGAAATAATCGGCAGACACGATATTAACTAGGTTGCTTACTACAAGCGGCAAGGATGCCGTATCGGCAATAAAGCCACTTGCCATAATAAACGGCAGTACCATTTTTGCATCAAACTTAAGTGCCCGGACCATCGCCAGTACAATGGGCGTAATAATAAGAGCTGCCCCATCGTTGGCAAAAAGGGCTGCGACAGCGGCTCCAAGCAAAATAATGTAAACGAACATGAGCGTGCCGTTTCCATTTGCTAGCCGCGCCATATGTAAGGCCGCCCATTCAAAAAATCCAATTTCATCAAGTACCAGTGAAATCAAGATAATGGCTACAAATGCCAGGGTAGCATTCCACACGATACCGGTTACGGTCCCGACATCTGTGAAGCTAACGACACCAAATAGTAAGGCAAGTATAGCTCCACCGGCTGCGGACCAGCCGATATTTAAGCCTTTCGGTTGCCAGATTACAAACGTTAATGTCACTAGAAAAATAATAAAAGCAGTAGTTGCCATTGGTCCTCCGACTATTCGCAGCAGTTATTTTTAGTTTCGATTTCTTTTAAAGACGGGATATAATTTAAAAGGTCTCGAAGATACGGCTTATCTTCAATTTTCAAGGAATAATAAATCCATTGTCCCTGTCTCTTTTCACTAACCAATCCGCCAGCTTTTAACTTTCTCAAATGCTGGCTGATGCCGGGCTGGGACATGCCTATAAACTCAACGATGTCGCATACACAAAGCTCTTTTTCTTTTAAGAGCGCTACGATCGTGAGCCTTGTTTTATCACCAAGTAATTTGAATATCTCTGACATCTCTTGGATTTGTTCCATCTCTTTGCTCTCCATGATGACCATTTTGGTAATATGTACCCCCAAAGACTCATTTTAAATAATAAAATAAATATATAAGAAAATGATTATATATTCAATAGCTTATATTTTAATTAATTGTAAATGAGATTACATTTGTAAGTTACTCTTCTTCCAACGAAAAAGCCCCTACTCAAAGCCTCCAAAGCGAGGGTCTTTAACTTGTTGCACCAATGCTTAATATCCGTCAAATGCCATTACAAAATTCACCGGGCTAGGTTACAGGGATAACCGTCCCATCTGGATATTCTTTGACAATGTATCCGTCGCAATCTTTGTACACAATATATTTCCCTTTTGCTTTTGCTTCGCGTTTCTCATACTGCCCAGTTATTTAATGGCCGTTGTTATTTTGATAAGAGTATTTATATATAATTTTTCGCCGAATTCATCGAGATTATCTACGTAATCCTCTTCTAGGATCATGTCCAAATCGTCCGATATCCAACCTTTAGGGATAAAGGGGTCAATGTTGAATCAGAAAAAATTATTGGGACTGAAGGATTCTCGGTCTAATACTTTATTTTTTAGTCTCATCCTTTATTTTCACTAGACAGCAAAACGATATCGAATCTGTTTGAATTCCTCGCGCACAAAGAAATGTACCCGGAGCGTCGATAGTTCCGGGACCGCTGGGATAAAATGCAAACCATCTTCTCATACTATGTGTGAGAAAATGGAGGTGAATGTTATGCCAAAAAATAGCGCCGATCCCAAAATGGACCGCGCAGATAATCGTGCAGATAAGAAGGACAATCAACAGAATAATGATAATTTCACTGAAGAAGCTCAGACGTTGACAAGCAATAAAGCGGCCGATTATGTCCCAAGTTTAAATGGTATTCCCAAAAATGAAATTTAAGTAGCATCAAGGCTGCTCTAACGTCTTGACGGGAAAGCAGCCTTTCTAATGTTTTAATAATATATTGAAAGGTTAACCACGCAGCCTCGTGGAGCCTAAGGTAAATAAATGCATTGGACTCTCACTGTTTTTAAGCTCTAAGGCTTGTCCACCTCTATTTCCACAAAGGTTTTAATTTGATATCTTCCTGTCTTAACAACCAAAACCCGCCACTGTAAAACAAATGATTTACATCGGACTTTGAACATAACGTCTTGACTATATGAGCTACTAAGCGAAGGTTATGCTCAATCAATAGATTACGAGAATGTTGATTCCCCTGCGCCATCAGCCTCAGGTGTTTTTCCTCCTCGTCTTCCGCAAGCGGTTGAGGGAAAGCATTGTTCTTTACATAGGAAACCAGCAGCATTAATTCCTTGATAAACAAAGCGATTGCACTGAAAAAACCTGGCACTAACCAACACCTCCCGGAAGTCTAAAAGCGGTACGATGAGTCTTTACCATTGTATGTGGGTGTGAGCCTATAAGTGCATGTACTAAATAAATTCAATTGATCGAGTACGGTACTGCGGTTATGGCCTGCAGCTCAGGGGGATACCATTGAAGATGCCGTGCTGACAAAGCTTTGACCGTCAAACTCGGGGATCATTCAAAGGCAATTCTGGCTCTATCGAGAACACTGATCGGATAATAAAGAATTCGCGAACAAGGATTCAAACAAAAATGATAAAGGAGCTGCATCGCAGCTCCTTTATTTCTTCTTGTATGTTAAAGGTATGGACTTCTTCCCTAGCTTTCCTCTTTTTCTGAATCCTTCTCTTTTTCACTAGCCGATAGTACGCTAGAATAATAATTAATTATATCATCAATTGTAGCAAAATTAGCTTGATTTTCAGAACCTTTTGTATCTATCTGTTTGACACTTCTCTCTACTTTTAATTTAAAGCTTCTTTCAGAGCTTTTCCTGCTGAGAAAACCGGAATTTTACCTGCAGGTAGTTCTATTTCTTGACCCGTTTTACGGCTTCTTCCTATACGGGCTTCACGATCACGTACGTCAAAATTACCAAAACCGTTGAGTTGAACGTCTTCTCCTTGTTTCAAAGCATCAAAAATCGAATCCAATACGCTGGCAACCGCCTTTTCGGCATCCTTTTTTGAAAAACCGCTTGATTTTGCGACTTTTTCTATCAAATCGTCTCGATTCATTCTTAACACCTCGCTTTATATATAATTATATTCCATTTCACAACGGTACATGCCCATTTCATTACCCTATAGGGAGGGTTCTACTTAAATAAAAGAAAAGCTGCTCCTACAACGTCAGGAGCAGCTTGATGCGCATCTTAATAAATTTTCGTAACGTTCTCTGCTTGTGGTCCGCGGTTACCTTGTGTCACATTAAACTGAACACGTTGACCTTCATCCAATGACTTATAACCGTCACCTTGGATCGCGCTAAAATGCACGAATACGTCAGCCCCGCCTTCAACTTCGATAAAACCAAAACCTTTTTCAGCGTTAAACCATTTTACTGTTCCTGTTTCCATTTGTAGTTCCTCCAAAAATAAATTTGTAACATGATCATTTTTCTCTAAAATAAAAAAATTCACACATTGAAAAAAATTCCATCATATAATGAGATCCTTTTCAATTTGCGAATTTTGTTTCCATCTCAATATTCTTTAAATCTAACACAATTATTTCAAAAAAGCAAAGTTTTCGGTATTAAAATTACCTATGTCTCCTGTTTTTTGATTGCTTCTCCAAGCAACGATCATCCGCTCCGCTTAAAGTACGTGGCTAATTGGTTGCGGGGGCAGGATTTGAACCTGCGGCCTTCGGGTTATGAGCCCGACGAGCTACCGGGCTGCTCCACCCCGCGATAATTAAATAACAACAACATCTTCATCCAGAAATTTAAATATATACTATAATTTCTAATTACGCAAGTCGGAAAGCATATTCTCTTTATAATACCTCAAAGAAATCCATTTTCATGCAATTATTCGATCCGATGAAGAAGAGTATACATTCTCAATAAAAAGGGATATAATAAAATAAGTAAAGAAAGTAGGGAAAGTAAGGAAAGGTAATTTTGCCAAGCTAATAATAATTTCTAAAAAGTCCAAAAAACCAAAAGATGGGTGAAAAAAATGGAGATTTCTAGAATAAGTAGCAAAGGACAAGTCACCATTCCAAAGAGCATTCGTGAATTATTAGAAGTGGATGCGGGGGATCGTATTCTTTTTATAGAAGAAAATGGACGTGCATATATAGCCAAAGCCAGCTTGGTTGCGCTAAATGATTATCAATTGAACATGACAAAGGGTGCTAGAAATCAGGGAATTTCCAAACAGGAATTTGAAAATAAACAGGCAATAAATCAAGAGGATTCCTGGGGCAAACCCAGAGTTAAAAATTAGGTAGGAGAAGGGCGGTGTTCATCGACGAGATGAAAACTTTTGGAGAGCAGTTGAAACCACAAATGTTTAACCGAAAAAAATAGCAAGCAAATAAAGATTAGAATTTTCGGAAATAATGATTGGGAGGAAAGATAAACATGAAGGTGCAATTATGGTTTACAGCACAGGGACAGCAGGCGATCAATGAATTCGAAAACGACGAGCTTATCGAGTCCTTCTCAAGGCATATGAAAACATTAACGAAGAAGTATATGGTGCTCACCTCGGTGCCCCTCGACGAGAATCAAGATATCGCTTCCGCGGGTGTTCTGAATGTGATTTTGGAAAAAAAATCGACGGAAGTGGATATGTTTTTTCGTGAGTTGGGAAGGGATATGAAAAATCCGCTGAACAAACGATTTGACGGGAAGCTAGGCAACATTTTCAAGACGAAAATGGTCATTGAAAATCGTTCTAACTAGCAAAAAAAAAATGACCTTAAGTCACACATTATAAGATGTATCGCGGAGCTAGAGGGATACATCTTATAATGTGTGATTTTTTTTGCTAAAGGGCTTATAAGAACTGTTCTTTATAATTGAGCTGTTCTTTCCATTTAAGTTTAGCGGTTAAGCGGTATTGTGATGTGCTACCCGCATCTGGATACATAAGCAACCCATGACAATCACCCCCGATCAAGAGAGATCGCGGGTGATCGTAAGCAAGCAGCAGGACCTAATAACCCTATGAATAAGCCTTCAACACCTCCTGCAGACGGAAAGCGACTGTCATTTTCCCTTCCAGCTTCAAATCACCAGACATATACGCGGCAGCCGCATTCAGTTGTCGGTTCATCAGCTTGCGAAGCGTCCCCTCCGACATGGTTAGCTTGCAATCTGCCGGGTAATGCAGCCCCTCCTTGATGTCCACCTGCCCTCCATGAAAACGAACCTGCAAAATGTTGTCTTCTGACAAATTGAATTGATACACCACATTTAGCGATCGGATCGGTTCAGGGCTGCCGTTCATTCGATCCGCAAGTCGTTGAAGCTCATCCCGAATAGCCATAGCTCACCTCGTTTGTCAACTGAATCAGGTGTCAGGGCACCAAGCGTCGTTCGTTCGCAAAATCCCTACCAATACACCGCGATCATCTCCCGGATGGAACTGGACTCTTTCTTTTTTACGGTTCTTCTGCACTCCTCTCCTATTCATGCTTTCACCTTAGGTGGCTCATGATCGGCCTAGCTGTCCGTCGTGTCGTCATCGGTCCTTTTCATTTCTTCCTCCACAAGCTTTCTTCTCAGCACCTTGCCTATTAGGGATTTGGGCAATGCATCGCGAAATTCGTAGACGTGCGGCACCTTGTAGGCTGCAAGCCGATTGCGGCACCAGCTGTTTAATTCTTCCGCACCCGCTTCACTGTTTTTTTTCATCACCAAATAAGCCTTGACCGTCTCCCCGCGATAGAGGTCATGTACCCCGGCCACCACGGCCTCTTCAACCTCAGGATGCTCGTAAAGGACCTCCTCGACTTCACGCGGATAGACGTTATAGCCGCCAGCGATAATTAAATCCTTTTTACGGTCCAGAATATAGAAAAAACCATCTTGATCCATTTTTGCCATATCTCCAGTATACAGCCAACCGTCTCGTAAAGCGGACTCTGTCTCCTCCGGACGGTTCCAATAACCTTTCATGACCTGCGGTCCCCGAATGATCAGCTCACCGATCTCTCCCACCGGCAGTTCCTTTCCTTGATTATCAGGATCCACGATTCGTGCTTCCGTATCGGGAAAGGGGATGCCAATCGATCCGATTTTTCGTTGCTCCCATATATTATTCGCATGGGTGACCGGCGACGCCTCCGTTAAGCCGTAGCCTTCGACCAGTCTGGCACCCGTCATCGCTTCAAACCGCTGCTGAATCTCCACCGGAAGAGGAGCCGCTCCGCTGACACAGACCTCCAACGACGATAAGTTGAAGCGCATCGTTTGCAGATGATTGATCAAGGTCATATACATCGTTGGGGCTCCCGGGAAGACGGTTGGCTTCACCCGACGCATGGTTTCGAGAAGCAAGTTAATTTCAAAACGCGGCAGCAGCGCCATCTTTCCAGCTAAATATACCGATTGATTCAGCAGCACCGTCAAGCCAAACACATGGAAGAATGGCAAGGCGGACAAATAAACTTCATTGGTTTGTTTAGAACGATACGACCATAGACGGTTTTGAATCGTATTGACAACCAAGTTATAATGCGTCAGCATCACACCTTTGGCCCGCCCGGTCGTCCCGCCGGTATACTGAATAAGTGCCAGGTCATGCTCCGGGTCCAGCTTCACGCCGCAAGGATCTGGAGAGGCCCTGCCCAGCAGCTTCACAAAAGAATATACACCGTCCCCGTAAATCACTTCCCGCTTCATCTTTTTAAGTCGTGCAAACAGCGGATAAAGCCAGTTTTGCGGTATCGGCATGTAATCTTTGATCGACGTTACGATCAACTGTCGGATTCCTGCTGGTTCCATCACCTTGTATACTCGCTCAAACAGCAAATCCAAGGTCACGATCACCTTTGCCCCGGCGTCCTTGATCTGGTACTCCAGCTCACGCGGCGTGTACATCGGATTCGTCATCACCACCACTCCGCCCATAAGCAAGGTGCCAAAATAAGCGATCACCGTCTGTGGGCAATTAGGCAGCATAATCGCTACGCGATCTCCTTTACGCACGCCGAGCTGGCTCAACGCATTTGCAAATCGGTAAGACAAATCAAGCAGCTCCTGGTAAGATAACGTCTTACCCAAAAAATCCAAAGCCGTATGCTTCGGATATGTTTGAGCAGATTCCTTCAAAAAATGCGCCAAATTTTGCTTTGGATAATCAAAGGTCGGTGGCACCTCAGCAGGATAATGCTTAAGCCAAGGTTTGCTAGTCATTGAAACCACCTCCACATCGCGCTTGTCAAGTCAGGTTGTGCATGGAGAATCAATTACATATGAATCACCTTGTTTATCCAAGGTTGTCCGTAAACGTTTACATTCTCCTGTAATGGATATGATATGATACGGAATTCCCTAATATGCCTTTGGTCTTACCGCACGCTATCCTCATCATGGAATCTGTAACTAAAAAAAGCGCCCATCGGCGGAGAAACCGCCCGGCGCCTTTGCTATATTCTCGATTAGACGGGAACGGGTGTCCCGCTACTTAAACTTCCGATCTTCAATTCCGGCCGCTGCCTCAAATCGATAAACTGACCGGATCCATACACTAGTGGACGAAACGGGTCCCCCACGTGAACCATCACTACGGTCGCTTGCGTTCCATCGGATAAGCTTACACGACTGCCGATCATACATTCAGTCATATGCCGGATAAAGCAGCGAACGATCCCTGGCTCCAGCAGCCCGTATGCATGATCGGCAATACTCTGTAGAACATCAAACAGAGGCAACGCATTCCGATAGGCCCTTTTGGAGGACATAGCATGAAACACATCGGCGACCGCAACAATTTTACTGACTTGTTCAAGACGATTACCGGACAACCCAGCAGGATAACCGCTGCCATCCTCCCTTTCATGGTGCTGCAGAGCAGCCAAAGCAATAAGCGGGTCCAGACCCGACTCGCGGCGGAGAAGCTCATACCCATACTGCGAGTGACGCTTGATTTCACGAAATTCATTATCGTCTAATTTACCCGGCTTATGAAGGATAGATAGAGGAACGAAGAGCTTGCCTACATCGTGAAAAAGCCCAGCCATGCTGATTCGGACACGCTCCTGTACGGACAAGCCTAGCCATTTGCCAATTAGTCCCGCCATAACACTTACTCCGACACTATGCTTGAATGTATCATCATCCTGCGTCTCAAGGGCCAACAAGATGCGATGCGTGTCAGAGCTTTTCACAAGCTTGTTGATGGCTGGTAGAACCGTACTATATACCTTGTCAACGGGAACCCGGCCGGCAGTTCGGATATCCGCAAATAACTCCTTCATCTCATTAACGGCAAACCCTACAAGCTGCTCAGGCTCGAATTCCGGACTAACCACATCATTACTGCGAAGTTTCAGGCCGTGCTGATGAATCGATTGGATACTTTCCGTTGTAAGAATGGAGGATGCAGGAAGAATTAATATTCCATACCGACTATATATATTTTTTTTCAACCTCTTGCCCAGCAAATGCGACATGTCCAGCAACGGAGTAGAAACTTTATCATCCACCATCATGCCAATTTACCGTTCGTCTGTTGATTTTGAATACCAATGGCGGAATAGGCCCGATTCTTCACCCATTCCAAATCAATCGTCTGATCCTCTATGCTATCGAAAACTTCAATACAGTAATTTCCTATGCACACTCTTCCAGAGCTCATGCTTTTTAACATAATTTTGGTCTTGGACTTCAGCACCGACGGCGCCCCCGTTTGACCACCCACCATCATCGCTGAAATGACGCCATCCGCTTCCAAACGAGATCCCCTGCATACAGCATCTTTATCGTAGAAAATAATATTGGCTGCCGAATACAAATCGCTTTGCAGAACTCCTTCTTTACGAATAAGTATGTCGCCGTTTGATTTGAGGGTCGATAAATGGCACTGCGCTAGATCAATCCGCACTTTAGCCTCTTGCATACTTCCGACGTGTTGAACGGTCTCCTTGAGTGAGTTCAGAATACCGAAAATGGTTGCTTCCGTAATCAGCTGAGGCATCCGCGACAGCTGAAGGAATCGCTCCAGCATGTCTTTCAGATTCAACCAAGACGTTTTGTCACGGAATCGAATGTTGACGATGACCGACAACGTTTCTTTGGCCTGTTTGGGAATTTCTTTAAACTTATTCTCCACCAAAAGTAAAATAATTTGTCCGTAATGAGGCTTCTGCCCCTTCTTCTCCACCATCTCAGTGAGCATCTTGGCTGCTTCAATCAGCTGCTCGAACTGGGACATTAATAATTGGGAGCCGTTGTATAATCGGTTATGGAGAACCCCGAAATAGCCCGAATACAGATTGCTTTTGATAGCATTTCCTTGAATACGGATACTCCCGGTTGCCGTAACGGTAGCGTTATAGACGCTGCCCGAGATATAGACGTTACCAAGCGATTCTATGATCATATTCTCCATAACATTTCCATAGACAATAATGTCGCCGGAGAATACGATATGGCCCGTTTCAATGTTAACATCGCCGGGAACGATGAACGCCTTGGTAATATCAAAAAACTTCGTCTGGTTCCCGGTGATACGCGGTCTTCCTTCGCTCATAGCGATGACGAAGCCATCCTCCCGTATTTGCACCCCATCTTTGGCTACAATAACAATGTCCTGGGGCTCCTTAGGGCGAATAAAATTCCCATAGACATCGTATCCAACAGTCCCTTCCTCGGGCGGTGTTTTTCGGGCGATCACATCTCCCGGAGTTACCGACGGAATGTTTAAATGACTTCTGTAATCTATGACTCCGCCAATCTCCACATACTGATTTTCCACTTGCTCCGTGAAAAATAGCTGCAGCTCCGCATCCTTCCCTGGAACAGGAGGCTTGCCTCGCGCGATTAGAACCGGCTCATATGTCGGATGCAGCACTTCTTCGAATATGGCGCCAATATTTCGATTTTTCACAATCGACAAACGGTCCAGCTCATGAGTAATATCATTAAGTTCCAGTTTATTTAAAATAATCGATTGGTCTTCTTCCGCTCTGAGAACCAAATGGGACGCAGGCTCACACTCACTGAGCTTCCATACATACCTGACGGGCGAACGCACAAGCAAGTGCGCTTGCATCCCATCCTCGGACACTTGGATTTCGAACAAAGCAGATTCTTCTACGGACCAAATCAACTTATCCTTTGATGTTACGGTCACCACACCGGATACCGTTTCTCCGTTCATAGTCAGCTTGACCGGAGGTATGGCCTCTATAGTAAGGGGGGATGTCGCGTCATCTTGGACAAAAATCTCATTTCCACTTACCCGCAACCAACCCTGACCCGTATACTCCCTTTGCTTGCTGTCGTCTTCCCCTTTGGCAAAATCCGAGAATTCAGTTTCATTAGGCGCAGAATCTAACGCCATGGATTTTATCATTTTGACCAAATCCAGTTCCGAAATAGAGTCGGACATCCGGACTACCTCCTTCCATCGGATCAAACGTTTGACGGTAAGACAAAAATACACCTTTCTCCAGCCGGGGAAAGGTGCATCGAATCATACGTTCCTCCCATTATCGGCGGCATGGCAGCCATAGTATTAGAATACTAACCTTAGGCCCATTGCTTTGCGTCCTTGCCTTTCAGCAAGTTTGCCATTATCGTAATGAAAAAATATTAATAATAATTAAATTATAGTCAATTGGGATGGCAAACATCAACATGTACATATCCAGAAGGGCTATTCCATTCTTGTGGTATGTAATTCGCGTGTTAATTTTCGCTAAAATTCGACACAAAGGTTAAAACCTTGCATTATTCTTCATTGTTTTTACATTATATTACATATCTACTCCTTCCAGAGGTCATTCAAATGGACGTCAAGCGCTTCCGCAATACATTGTATAGAATATTTGTGAGGATTTGTGATTTTTCCGTTCCTTATTTTGGAAATCGTACCGATCGACAGCCCGGTAAGCTCCGAGAGCTTGGTCACCGTTATTTGACGTTCCGCCATCAGCATCCTCAGCGAAAGGGCCATTTTGGACTGCTCCTGTGCTTCGTCCTTCGTAAGTCTTCTTCCGACAAACGCAATTCGGGTTACTTCCTGTCTACCATTCAGCAAAGGCTGAAAACGAAACTCCACTTCGGCTTTTTGATTGTTGCTCACCCACTCCATGCTCATACTAAAACCAGAGCCTGTCAATACGGCTTGGCGGAGCATGTGCCTTACTTGGAGCAAACTCCGTGACCCGACAAAAGAAAGAAAAGACTGCGAGACAAGATCCCTTCTCTTCATCTCCAGCAGTGGAGAGTGGAACGAGCAATCGACAAAACGAAATTTCGGCGTAAGCGTTCCTCTCATATCAAATCCGGACCCTTGACACAGAATCCATTTTTTATCGCTAACATCACGAACAATCATAATATAATAATGGGACCCGTCCATAACTGTTTCCCGTAAGGAAAGCTCCACGTCCATTTGAATTCCGTGTTTTACGGTCCAACATGCCTCTGAAAACAAGGTATCCTCATACTCAAAAAACTCCAACCGCTTCAGTACCCATGCCCTGTATTCGTTCGATAAAAAAGATAAGAAGGTTTCCTTCCAAAGCTCCTGTTTTGTATAGCCGATGATCTGGTAAAAAGCCGGATTTGCCTCTTCAATGGTCAAATGATGTCCATCCCATTTTAAAAGACAAATGCCATCCGCAGCTTTCTCAACCATAATGCTTACCCATTTATTCGGCATTACTCCTCCAACCTTTCGTCTTTAAGAAAAACAGTAATAGGAGATGGTTCGCCCCCTTCCATTGCGGTCCCAATCTCCTTCCCTGGGAACCTCCTTCAGCTTGCCCGCACTTGCACTTAACCATGCCGTTACGGCAAGTACCAGCGCATCGGCGATGTCATCACGGGCAAGCGCTTTGCGCGGGTTTCTGTGCATTAGCTCGGTAACGACCTCATCCGCTTGCCCATATACACCTCGCAGATGCATCATTCGTTCTTCAAATCCCGCCTTACTCCTCTTCCCGCTCTGCATCGGAGCTCGTCCAGGCTGCGAATCTTCGGTACGAGCGCCCAAGACTGACGCGATAAGCCGCGACCGCTGACCCTGCGCTGCAGTGCATTCGCATCGACATAGTCTGACGCGGTCAAGACTTCGCGTACCGGCGCGGGGAATATACTGGACGCCCGTCCAAGCTTCAAGAGCTGCCGCGCCAGCACGTCACAACGTCGCGGCTCTGTTGCGGCCGCCAGACCGATCAGCATGTCAATCAATAACAATCCCGCCTCCCGGTACGCTTCCCACAGGCTCATCAGATCGCCGAACACGCCAGCAATCCAACTCCCGTTGGCCGCCAGCCCACCGACACCCAGCCCGCGGCGCAGCCGTCAATTCCTACGAAGGATTCACTTTTCATAAGTTCCGCTGTTCCCCTAGTACGACATCCGGTCTTCGCCTGCACGACTTATACCATTCAGTCACCGCATGTATATTACCGTCCCTGCCCAGTTGATTACAGGTAAGCTTTATTGCATGGATAAACACGTCTTTAACACCCTTTTGCAGTTTTTCTTTATTATACATCCTTTTTCTTTTATCGGACATGCTGCAGACCGTTTATGAGGACAAAGATACAAGCCGCACATACACTTAAAACATATATATAATAGGGCAAATCATGTAAAGAGGAAATACGTTTGCTGGGAAGGATGTGAAAAAATTGGCGAATGGCACTATGGACGTCTCGGTTTCGAAACAGCTGGGACAGAACGAAATGAACCTCGTCCTGGACTGTATGAACGGGTTACCTCACGATCTGCGTGTGCTTCAAGACGGAGCTTTGATTACGATGAAGCATGACGATGCCGAGCGCCAAGTCTTGGTTACAAGAGGAAAAGGGGATGAATGCGGCTTCCACTATATTGAGGTCGGGACTGAAACGGCCAATGCGCTGAGGCTTCGGGATGGAGTAAGGTATCGGGTGCATTACGACGAATCAACAAAAATACTTACTTTAACACGAGCCTTAGTCAGTCGTGTTCAAGTCCCGCTGAAAACCGATCGGAAGAAAAAAAAGGAACCGACCGTTACGATAGGATATGCACTGCTCTGCATGCTTGGCATGGCAGAGAAACGTCCTTCACTAATAACGCTCAACCGAGGCTCTGTCACCGTAAAGCTCAGGCTCTCTGTGCCTAACAATGAGCTTGACCGGGGTTTTCTGCTCTCCTCAGAAATCGCCGCGATGCTTGGGTTGACTCAGGGACAGGCGTGTCTGTTGGAATACAACCAGTCTACCAAGGTCTTGACGCTTTCCGCTTCGGGTGTACCAAGCCGAATGGTAACCCCCCAGCAAAAAACAGGGAAGGATAAACAGAATCTTAACAAAAGCCGGAACTTGCGCACAACCTATGAACGCAGAGAACCTGTTTCCGCCAAATCCCAGACAAAAAGCGGAACACCCGTCAAGCGTCATCGTTCCCCAGCTTCCAAAAAACCAGCAGCAGCTCTTACCCGCTCCACAGGTCGGCTCAATGGCTCATTAACCAAGAAGCTCCGATGAATGAAGCAGGCCAATAGAATAGATGGCCACTTCCTCAACAAACTGCTGTATATTGAATCTAAGCAATGGGCTTAACGCTGCAACAAGTGCAGCCTGCCTGCTCCTTGCAATGTGGGCTGCTTATCGGTAGAGGCGTCCCCAAACGGGTAATGCTAATCGTTCCGTATTCGTTCCGCGGCAATCCATCCGGACATGGCGCTGCCGAGCTTATCCGCTCCGGGGTAAATCATGTCTCCGCAATGCCACAGGTCGGACAAGCCCGAGGAGCAGTCGGCAATGCGCAGCAGGTCAAAAGACGATAACGCTCCCCGCTCCGGAATAAACAATGTCTCCACAGCATACCCATTACGCTCTGCCCATGTAACAATCATGGAATTATCATCGAATAAAAAGTGCTTTAACAGCAGTAACCGCATCCCATTCCACTTTCCAACGACGACAATTATGTTATATATGCTAACATATTAACACAACTAAAAGATATCTAAACACAAAAAAGTCAGGGATGCATGGGTCCTGCCCATACATCCCTGACTTTATAGTTCACTTATTTTCCTAACTGGTGGATCGGATGGCCCAATGCGCCTTCAGCAGCGTCCATCGTGATCTCTCCAAGCGTCGGGTGCGCGTGGATCGTGAGCGCGATGTCTTCAAGCGTAGCCCCCATCTCAATCGCAAGCGTAAGCTCAGCGATTAGATTGGATGCTTCTGCGCCGACAACATACCCACCAACCAACAGTCCGCTGTCTTTGTCGCCGATCAGCTTCACGAAGCCATCGGTGGCGTTCATCGATTGAGCTCGTCCATTAGCCCCATATGGGAACTTGCCAACGATCACGTTGATGCCCTTCCCTTTCGCTTCCGTCTCGCTAAGGCCGACGCCAGCGATTTCCGGATCTGAGAAGACAACGGCAGGAATCACTTTATAATCCACTACACTAGGCAGCCCTGCGATCGATTCGGCCGCGACTTTGGCTTCGTAGGAAGCTTTGTGCGCCAATGCCGGACCCGGAACGATGTCGCCAATAGCGTAGATGTGAGGCACGTTCGTTTGGCATTTGTCGTTTACTTGGATCAAGCCGCGTTCGCCGACCTCCACACCCGCAAGCTCCAAAGACAGGTCGCCGTCCGTATTGGGGCGACGTCCAACCGTAACCAGCACGTAATCGGCGGTTACTTTCTTCTCTTCACCCTTCACGGTATACGTTACCGTTACATCCTTGTCAGTTTGCTCGCAGCCCTGAGCCATTGCTTCAGTGACAACTTCCACATCCAGCTTCTTCAGGTTGCGTGCTACAGGCTGGGACAGGTCCTTCTCAAAGCCCGGAAGAATCGAATCGGATCCTTCCAGCACCGTTACCTTTGTACCGAACTTGGCATAGGTCTGCCCAAGTTCAATCCCGATGTAGCCGCCGCCGATCACCACCATGCTCTTCGGAATTTCGTTCAAGGACAGAGCCTCTGTTGAAGAGATTACGCGGCCGCCAAACGGGAACGTTTTGAGCTCAATCGGACGGGAGCCCGTAGCAATGATGCAGTGGTTGAAACGGTAGCGTGCGGTTTCGTTATCGTTAAATACGCGCGCCTCATTCTCGTTGATGAACAGCGCCTCGCCTTGGAATACCTGTACTTTATTGCCCTTGAGCAGCATACCTACGCCGCCGGATTGCTTTTTGACGATGCCGGTTTTCCACTCTTGGACTTTTGTAAAATCGATCTTCACATTCTCAGCCGTGATGCCAATCGAATCGGCATGGCTGACCATCTCATATTGATGCGCTGCGGAAATCAAGGCTTTGGACGGAATGCAGCCGCGGTTTAAGCAGACGCCTCCGAGCTCAGCCTTATCCACCACCAGTACGCTCTTGCCCAACTGGGATGCACGGATGGCCGCCACGTATCCGCCGGGACCGGCGCCGATGACGAGCACATCAATTTCAACCGATGCGTCTCCAACTACCATAGTGGATTACACCTCCATGACAAGCAGTTCCGGATCGGCCAGCAGCTGCTTGATATAATTTAAAAAGTTTTGCGCTGTAGCGCCGTCGATAATTCGGTGGTCGAAGCTTAGGGACAATGCCATCACTGGAGCAATGACAATCTCGCCGTTCTTCACTACCGGTTTTTCCGTAATGCGGCCTGTACCTAGAATCGCCACCTCAGGGAAGTTGATGACCGGAGTAAAGAACATGCCGCCTGCAGAGCCAATGTTCGTGATGGTCAGCGTCGAGCCTCTCAGCTCACCAGGTCCCAGCTTGCCTTCTCGGCCGCGCGCAGCCAAATCTTTAATCGCCTCGGCAATGGTCCACATGCTCTTGCGATCGGCATCTGGAATAACCGGTACGATCAGACCGTTATCCGTGTCCGTAGCTATCCCTATGTGGTAGTACTTTTTGTAGACGATCTCTTGCTTTTCTTCGTCAATCATAGCGTTCATCACCGGGAATTGGCGAGCCGCCGCAACCAGTGCCTTCACGATGAACGGCAGGTACGTTAGTTTGACGCCTTTCTTCTCGGCAACCGGCTTCGCCTTCGTGCGAAGAGCTACGAGCTGCGTTACGTCGACCTCGTCCATCAATGTTACATGCGGCGCCGTGTACACGCTCTTCACCATGGCGTTCGCAATGGCCTTCCGGATGCCTTTAAGCGGCACGCGCTCTTCCTCGCGGTCCCCGCTCACTGCTGCCGAAGCAGCAGACGCAGCGCTTGATGACGCAGGAGCCGCCGCTTCTGCTTCAGCCGGTGCCGCAGCCTTACCGCCGCCAGCCGCAAAACCAAGGACATCTTCCTTCGTCACGCGTCCGTTCTTACCGGTCGCCGTCACTTCCGCGATGTTCACGCCTTTCTCCCGAGCAAGCTTGCGCACGCTTGGAGTAGCCAATACCTCACGCGAGCTGCCGCCAGCGGAAGCTCCTTGAGGTGCAGTTGCTCCGCCCGCCATCGGCGTATCCAGCTTCGCTGCGTTTACGTTCGCAGCCACAGCGCCGCCTACCGCACACTCTGCGCCGGTCTCCGCACCGCCTTGGGCTGCCGATGCTTCGACCTTAGCTGCTGCCGGAGCAGCCGCGCTCGCCGATTCTCCATGCCCGTGGCCGCCAGCGTCTTGAGGCAGTTCGCCTTCCACTTCAAGAATGGCAATCACGTCACCAACCGTACACACCGTGCCTTCGCTTACCTTCAGCTCGACGATTTTGCCTTCCACAGGGGAAGGAACTTCTACGGTTGACTTATCGTTTTGCACGTCCATCAGGATTGTTTCGTCGTTCACTGTATCACCAGGCTTAACATGCCACTTTACGATTTCTCCTTCATGGATGCCCTCGCCCAGCTCGGGAAAACGGTACTCAAACTTTGCCATCGGTCACTCACCGTCCTTACGCTTTATCAGAATTAAAAATCCAGCACTTTATTCAGTCCGGCTACAATACGTGCCGGGTTCGGAAGCCATTGGTCCTCAACTTGCGAAAATGGATATACCGTATCCGGAGGAGTTATGCGCAGCACAGGAGCCTCAAGATGCAGAATTGCCTTTTCGTTGATTTGAGCGATGACCTCTGCGGCGATCCCTGCCGTCTTTTGAGCTTCCTGCACGACGATCGCACGGTTTGTCTTTTTCACCGATTCCACGATCGTGTCGATATCCAGCGGCATCAGCGTGCGCAGGTCGATCACTTCGACTTTCGCTCCGCGAGTTTTCTCTAATTCTTCCGCTGCCTTCAGCGAAGTATGAACCATAGCTCCATAAGTGATGATCGTAACGTCAGAGCCTTCACGCACAACATTCGCTTTACCGATCGGAACGGTATATTCGCCTTCCGGCACTTCGGCGCGGAATGAACGGTATAAATTCAAATGCTCCATGAAAAAGACCGGATCGTTGTCGCGGATAGCCGAAATCAGCAATCCCTTCGCATCGTAAGGATTGGAAGGCACAATCACTTTGATCCCTGGTGTCTGTACCATAAGGCCTTCCAACGGGTCCGTATGCAGCTCTGCCGCTTTCACCCCGCCGCCGAACGGTGTACGAACGACGATAGGTGCGTTATAACGTCCGCCGGAGCGGTAACGCATCCGAGCCGCTTGCACGGCAATTTGGTCGAACGCTTCAAAAATAAACCCGACAAATTGAATTTCCATAATCGGCCGGAAGCCTTGAATCGCCATACCGACGGCCATACCACCGATCGCAGATTCGGCCAAAGGAGTATCAAATACGCGCTTCTCCCCGAATTCTGCCTGCAATCCTTCCGTCGCCCGGAACACGCCGCCGACTTTCCCCACGTCTTCACCGAAAATTACCACGTTAGGATCGCGCTGAAGCTCAACCCGCATCGCGTCCTTGATCGCTTGAATCATTGTCATTTGAGCCATGGCTGTTGGTTCCTCCCCTTTACGCTAAGTAATCCGCTTTCTGCTCTTCCAGATGCTGCGGCGTCGTTTCGAACATGCTGTCGATAAGTCCCGGCACCGTCATTTTTTCCGTCTGTTCCGCTTTCTTGATTTGCTCTGCCACCGTATTCTTGGCATCTTCGATTACAGCAGCCTCTTCCTCTTCCGTCCACAGGCCTTTGCTCACCAGATAGTTGCGGAAACGGTTCAGCGGGTCCTTTTGCTCCCATTCCGCGGTTTCTTCTTTCGTACGGTACTTGGAAGGATCATCACCCGACATGGAGTGAGGCAGGAACCGGTAAGTAATCGCTTCGATCAATGTTGCTCCCTCGCCATTGCGTCCGCGCTCTGCCGCATCCTGCACCGCTTTGACAACAGCCAATACATCCATTCCGTCTACTTGTACGCCTTCAATCCCAGCTGCAACCGCCTTATGAGCTACGGACAGCGCAGCCGTTTGCTTAGCAAACGGAGTCGTGATTGCATAGCCGTTATTTTGAACCATGAAAATCGTCGGCAGCTTAAATGCACCCGCAAAGTTCATCGCTTCATAGAAATCGCCTTCGGAGGAGCCTCCGTCGCCGGTATATGTGATAGAGACGCGCTTTTCATCGCGCTGCTTGAACGCCATAGCTACACCCATAGCGTGCAGATACTGAGCGCCGATAATAATTTGCGGCATCAGCACGTGAACATCCTCTGGAATTTGGCCCCCGTGCTGGTGTCCTCTGGAATACAAAAACGCCTGATACATCGGCAAACCATGCCACACGATCTGCGGCATATCGCGATATCCCGGACAGATAAAGTCATCTTTATTCAGAACGAACTCACTGCCAATCATGGTCGCTTCCTGACCTGACACCGGCGCATAGAAACCAAGACGGCCCTGACGGGTCAAGTTTACAGCGCGTTGGTCCCAAGTCCGCGTAAATACCATGCGGCGCATGATTTCCTTCAACTGATCGTCCGAGAGCTTAGGCATCGCTTCCGGATTGACTACAGTACCATCCTCGGCCAGAACAGACAACGGCTCAACTTCTTGCACGCCAACTACATACGGCTTGCTCATGGGCTTTTCACCTCAAAGATAGATTTTTAATTCACATGAAAATGTCGAAATTTCGAAATTTCTGTTATAGTATTATTATAAACCTGTTTTCATCAGGAAGACAAGAACTTACTTGAAAAATATGAATTTTCCACATGCATAACACTATAACAGTTGCACAAAATAAGTAATACAGATCACATAAATTCGACAAACTATTATAATACAAAGGGGATGACGCTCATGGACGACAGCTTGTACTACAAGCGAACTATTGTTAAAGAACGCATAGCCTCCGCCGCACTTGGCGAAGAACGCTCATTACGTATCTATCTCCCGCCCGGCTATAATGAGCTGTTATCTTACCCGGTTATATACTGTCAAGACGGCGAGGATTTCTTCAATTTCGGGCGCATCGCAACCGCCATGAACCGCTTGATCTATGATGACAATGTAGAGCCTGCTATCATTGTTGGCGTGGATGTGGACAAGTCAATCCGCACCTCCGAATACGCTCCCGAAGGCAGCAGGTTTGCTGCATACTGCCTTTTTTTCGCCGAGGAGCTTGTGCCCTTCCTTGAAAATCATTACCCTGTTCGAGCGGAATTAAACGAGCGGATTATCGCAGGCGATTCACTTGGCGGAACCGTATCCCTTCATCTCGCCTTAAATTATCCTAGCCTATTTTGTAAAGTAATATCCTTATCCGGTGCATTTTTACAATCAACTCAGAACCGAATTGCAAACGAAGACGATTTGTCTTGGCTGCAGCTCTCCATGTTGATAGGGACAGATGAAACGGAAGTTCAAACGGAGCGGGGAGTCTTCGATTTATTGGAAGCCAATCGCAAAACCAAACAGCTCCTCGAGGCGAGAAGCTGTTTACTGAAGTACGAAGAAAAACCAGGTAAGCATCTGTGGGGCTTCTGGCAGAACGAGCTGCCGGGGATGCTGAAGCCATTTCTTATGTAACAAGGCCGGTCGTGGAGGTCGGGCTCCGCTCATTGCAGCTGATATGTTAACGGTCTCTCGGACCGTGATCTGTTCCAGTCGGCCGCTTCCTTTATACGCTCCTAATCCCGTATCTCTGCTTCAGCATGTCGATCATCTCTATCACCTGACCACGTTCGGGCAGCCACAGTCCGGAGGCGGCACGCCCCATTCCCTCGGAGGTTTGCCGCTCGCGGATGACGCGTTTGAGCCCTTCCGTAAACCTCACCGCGGCATTCCAGCCAATGCCGGTAAGCTCCTCCAAGCTGGCCATACTCTGATCCGTCACCAGAGGGTGGTCTGAAACGTTAACGCCCCCACTCGCTGCACGATCGTAAAACTCGCGAGCCAGCTGTGCTTTCTCCCTGCCGGCTCCTTCGGCGACTACAAAAGCCTGCACGACATAAGCGTTGGCCTGCCGCCGCTGGGCAATTCCGCAAAATTTGCGCCCTCCAATGCTCAGGTCAAAGTCGCCAGGACAATAAGCGCCCTGCACCTCCCCCTTATTCACATTAGCTCCGGTTTCCTGCAGCGTTAGCCGGATGAGCTCGTACATCCGTTCAAAATCATCGCGAAAATCGATTTCTCCCTGACGCCGCTTAGGTAAAATTAGCGATATATTTACTACGCCAAGATCCAGCGGAACGGCTGCACCGCCCGAATTCCGCACGGCAACGGAGTATCCGTTCCCTTCAAGCCACCGGGAAGCCTCTCCCGCCCCAGGAAGCCGGCTATCTCGCAGGCCCATGACAAAGGCTTTGGGATGCCGCCACAGATGAACGAGAGGCGCCCCCCCTTCACCGACGCGCCTGCACAGCAGCTCCTCCAAAGCAAAAGGGTACAGCACTTCCGGTTCTGAGTGTTCATTCGACCGGTCCAGTATCAGCAAATCGGTTAGCTCGTCCATGATATATTCCCTTCGCCCATGCCCTTCATTCATTGGAACCCTTCCCCTTCCGCACGTCACAAGATACCCCATATTGTAAAAGGGAACTCTCGCCGTTGCAAGCAGGCGACATACAAATAGGTTCATTGCTTGCCGGATGCTCGGAACCGTGTCGGAGACGGAAGATATCATTCAGGATCTGTTTCTGACGGTTCATCGTCAGGATCCCGGTTCGATTCGAGATGTCAAAGCTTACTTATGCAAAGCGGTTACACACCGCTGCATTGACTATTTACAATCCGCACGAAGCCGCAGGGAGCTGTACGTAGGACCCTGGCTGCCGGAGCCTCTTGCAAACCTTGTATACCGAAGACCCGCTTCAGCAAGCCGCCTAAAAGGATGATATTTCCTTCGCCTTTCTTCTTTTATTGGAAAGATTGAACCCCGTCGAGAGGGCAATCTTCATTCTCCGCGACGGCCTTCTGGACGTCGTTATCTTGTTCGAATTCGCCCATCATTGCCTCCGACGAATCTATCTGGTACGTAATCCGGATAAGCTGCAGCATCTCCAGCCATAACCATCAGCTTTAGCTGCGTCGACGCAAAAAAAAGAGGCGACTATGCTTCGCCTCTTTCTCAGTCTTTCCGATCCTCTAGCTGCTGAATCGTTGCTTGCCCCCAAGATGCCACCTTCAAATGAACGATCAGACGATCCGCCTTCTCCTCCAGAGCCTTACCGGTGTTCTCCGGAACATAATATTTTTCGATTCCGTACTTCACTGCAATCGCTTCGTCCCAGCTGTAATCGATCCGTCCTTTCAAGACGACCTCGCCTTCTAAGGCTGCAGGCTTCGCACCAAAGGCAGCCTTTGGTGCGAACAGACCGTCCGCGCCTTCCGACACGACTACGTAAATCGTTTCGCCCCGCTCCGGCTTGCTTTCCGTATCCTTCCACAAGGACGGGTTTAACCGGCTGATGTCATAGCTTAGCGTCACATAGTCCCCATACAGCAAATCCCTTGGATCGACAGGAACCGTTCGAACGCGGACATCTTGACCGAACCATCCGACAGCGTAATAAGAAACGGCGACCCCGGTCAGCACCAGCGCTTGCAGCAGCACCAGACCATACACAAGCAAAGAACGGCTCTTAGCGACTACTGCACTTCCGTTACTCATGCGGGTTCCCCTCCTTCGTAACATCCAATACCTGCTTTTTCCTGCGGTTCAAAAACCAGCTCAGTCCAAGAAGAATGATTCCGCCGATCATGAAAAAGAGCGATTTGTCCATGAAATCCCAAGTTAATTTGCCGTAGGCCACCAGCGTGCTGCAAATGAACAGCATCGTGCCGAAATTGATTTTGAAACGCCACTCTTCGGTGTACCCGCGCCATAGAACATACAGCGAGAAAAAGAACAGCGAGAGCAGGTACAGCACTTCGATCCCCGAAGGTATATAAAGAAACGGCACGAACAGAATGCACTCGAACGCGCTGGAAGCTCTTCCATTCTTCATTTTGCCAGCAAGCGAAACGGCGAACAAAAGGACCAGCGCTCCGATATAATACAGCGGCTCCGGTCGAAGCTCCTCCATCATCCCGCCTCTCCATTCGTCAGGGAACAGTACCATAAACACGCCGAATACAAATGCCGCGGCGAGCGGAGCCGCTTGAAGGGCATAACCGCCATGACGCTCCTCAAGCCAGTCGCCAGCCACATAAAGCGCCATGGCAGGAACGAACATCCATAAGAACGGAATTTCATTAGAAGTCGTCCACATCAGTAAATGCAGCGTTACACTGAAGCTGAACAACCAGATGAGAAGGTTGCTTCTCCGCTTCCAGACATAAGCACCAAGCGCCAGCACCAGCAGTCCGAATGCCGTATAGCTAAATGTATCGAACTCGTTCGCGCTATACCACTGGGCAACGTTAACCAGCAGCAGGCTCAGCAAATACAAGTAACGACTCCGGTACAAATAAGTCGCAGCGGTGCCTGCAGCCGACCACAAAATAAAGGTTCCCGCATGGTAGGCCATCAGATGAAACATTTGACCGATGAGAATGATCCCTCCACCGAAGCTGATGACCCCGAGCGCCACGAGCGCGATGCCCAGCTTGTCACTGCCCCTGCGCACCATCGTTTCCCCCGCGCCGTAAAAACCAGCCATTGCCGCAATCACCAACCCAAGACGCAAGAGCTGAGGGATGTCCTGCCAATTGGCCGCTATAAAACTCAAAATCCCAAGCCCAAGAAGAATACTGCCCAGAATCGGAAGCAGACCAACGGCATGCTTTTTATCTTCGTATAAATTCAGAATCTGATTCACCTGCTCGCGGGTTACGATCCCCCGCTCTATCCAAAGAGGCGCTTCCTTCTCCACCCATTTCCTGCTCACAGCCACACCCCCTTTTTAACACGGACGTACCTCATCGGCAGGTCCTGTTAACTTCAGTATATCCAAGCGGTTGAAGAAAGGAAGTACTAACTTCGTGTAGTACCCGTCCATTCGCCTGCTTTGATCATGAATGTAGACATGCTCTAAGACATGTGACTATAAATCTCCAAACGCTTATTCAATTTTTAACCACGCTCCATTATAATAGAGCTAATCAGCCCAACCCCCGGAGGGAAAAGCATAATATGATGTCAAGAAGACTCTTTGTCAAACAAATGCTTGCCATCCTCACGCTCATGTCAGGCGGTGCCCTTACTGCATCCCATGTCTTGAACCGTTCCTCAACAACGGAAGCCGAGGTAACATCGCAAGAAACTCAGACCAAACCGCTTGAAGAACAAAGCGCTTCCGCTAACCTTTCCACACCGCTCCTCTCCTTCTTTCTACTTAGCGATCTGCATATATCAGCAGCGGATTCCGTCTTCGACGGCAAACTGCATTTAGCTTTAAAAGACGTCAGCCAGTTTGAGTCCTCGGTGGATACGATCGTCCTGGGCGGCGATTTGACAGACTTCGGCAGAGACGTCGAATACAAAAAGCTGCAATCGATATTAAGCGATTACAAGCTGCCTCCTCTGTATGCCAATATGGGCAACCACGATTATTACGACATATGGCTGAACGACAAAGGAGCTTTCACTACGGAGACGATGCCCAACGGCAAAACAGACGCCATGTCCCGTGAACGTTTTATGCGATTCACCGGTTATGAGAGCAACCCTTTTCATGAAGTATGGATCAAGGACGTTCATCTCATTATGCTTTCGCAAGAGGCTTATGTGCAAGAAAAGCCTGAAGTCGGGGAAGGCGCATGGTATTCCGACGAGCAGCTCGCTTGGTTTGATGAGACCATGAAGGCCCACAAGGATGGGCGTCCCGCATTTGTCTTCATTCATCAGCCGCTTCCCGAACCGGGAACAGACGGCGGAACGCATCGTTTAATTCGAGCCAAGCAATTCCGTGCCATTCTCGAGCCCTATAGCAACGTATTCGTGCTGTCTGGACACAGTCACCGCAACTTCGTGGGGGAAGACCATTATAACCGTCAGAACACCTTTCACTGGTTCAACAATGCCTCCGTAGGCAAAACAAGGGCCAGATCCGGCGGGCAGGGAACACCGGTACAAGGAATGTATATACAAGTGTTTCCGCACGAGGTCGTAATTCGTGGGCGAGAATTCAGCAACCGGACTTGGATCGAAGCGTCGCAATGGAAAATACCTCTGCTTCCGAGCAATCTATCCTGAGTATCGTGCTGTATTATAATCATTTGGAGGAATAACTATGAATGTTATGGTCACCGGGGGCGCTGGCTTCATTGGCTCTCACATCGTGGATGCTCTCATCGAGTCGGGACACAAGGTGCATGTCATTGATAATATGACGACCGGCAACCACGAATTCGTGAATCCAAAGGCGGTATTGCATCCTGTCGACATTACAGGCGATCGGCTCGGAGCTGTTTTTGAAGAAGCCAAACCGGATATTGTTATCCATCACGCGGCCCAAATCGATGTTCAGACTTCCATAAACCAACCGTTATTCGATGCAAAAGTGAATATTCTCGGGACCATCTCCATCTTAGAGCAATGCCGCGAGCACGGGGTTCGTAAACTGATCTACGCTTCGTCCGCCGCGGTCTACGGACCTCCGGATTATCTTGGTGTAGATGAGCAGCATCCGCTCCGCCCGATATCTTTCTACGGTATTTCCAAGCATACACCGGAGCATTACATTGAAGCTTTTGCCCAATTATCCGGTATGGATTACACGATTTTACGCTATGCTAACGTGTACGGAATTCGTCAGGATCCGAAAGGCGAGGGCGGTGTTGTATCTATCTTCGTAGATCGATTACTGCAAGGACAGCAGACCGTCATCTTCGGCGATGGAGAGCAGACCCGCGATTTCATTTATGTCAAAGATATCGTATCCGCCAACCTGGCAGCTTTTGAACGTGGAAGCAGGGGCATTTACAACATCGGCTGGAATCAGCAAACATCGGTGAATGAGCTGTTGAAGCTGATGAGCGAGCTGTGCGGCAAACCGTTCGCACCGCAATATATGCCGCAGCGCATCGGTGACATCATCCACAGCCGGCTCGATAATACGGCGGCCAAAAAACAGCTTGGATGGGAACCCCGATTCTCTCTCCGCAGCGGTCTCAGCGAAACGATTAAATACTACGCAGGCCTCTATAAATCCAGCACTTGCTAGGTGGAAAAATAGCTTAACCCATGGGAACCGTCAATTATCCCCTCTTTATTCCATTCACGTTAAACCTTTTTCAGGCCAATGTCCCTCCGGTCCGAGAAGGTTTTTTTGTCATTATGTAGGAAATTTGAAAATTTTGTCGAATATGTATTTATAACTCTATTTTGATTATCCCCCTAAAAGGTGATGCATTTGACTCTAATCAACCAACTGCTGCTTCACATGATCATCGTCATAACTCCTGTTATGCTTTATCAGCTATTTTGGATGGAGCGGCTGCAGCAAATGGATGAAAACACCAACCGCTGGATTGCAGCCGCTGTTTGCGCTCTTGTTGCCGTGTCCAGCATGTCGTACCCGTTCGAATGGTATCCCGGGTACCGCTATGACTTCCGTATGATACCGCTAGCGATTTGTTTTTTTTATGCCGGACCTGTTCCGGCGCTGGCTGTCGCTGCAGTCATTATGGGATACCGCTGGCACATAAGCGGTGCTGGTCTTCATACTCTTCCGATATTGTTAAGCTTTATTCTGATTCTGTTATGGTACTGTCAAAAAAGGCTCGGCGATGCAACTAAGCTGCTTCACCCTATCAAGGGCAGCATATTGGGGCTGATGATATCGCTCATTACGGCATTTTTCGCCCTGCTAAGCCAATGGTTGGACGGAGTTCCTACTACCATTTATTTTTTCATCTTTTTTTCTTTATACTGTTTGATTTTCACTATCACTTCGGTTCTTATCGTGTATACCATACGGCAAATCAAGAGAAATCTCGATCTCCGCAAACAGATGCAGCACAAGGACAAAATGAACATGCTGAGCGAACTCGCGGCATCGTTTGCCCATGAAATCCGCAATCCATTGACTGTTGTCCGCGGGTTTGTTCAGATGATGGGTCAAAGCCAATTATCGGAAAACAAACGGCAAATGTACAACCAATTGGTTCTGGAAGAAATGGACAAAGCCCAATCCATTATCAACGACTACTTATCATTCGCCAAACCCCAATTGGAAGCAACTCAGTTGTTCGATGCCAAGCCTGTTATTTCTTCCGCCATTGAATCGCTGCAATCGTATGCCGATCTAAAAGGCGTGACCATCGAGACACATTTGCAGGAACGGCTTATGATTAGCGCCAATACGGATAAATTTATGCAGTGTATCGTTCACTTGTGCAAGAACGGGATCGAATCGATGCCCGGCGGAGGCAAGCTGCAGCTCGTCGGCGTACTGCAGAACCATACCGTGTGCATCGATATTATCGACCACGGCATCGGAATGACAGCTGACGAAATAAGACGTCTGGGGACGCCTTTTTATTCTACTCGCGGCAAAGGAACGGGACTGGGTATGATGGTTACGTACCGGACGATTCAGAACATACAGGGACGCATTGATGTGACAAGCGAAGTCGGCAAAGGTACCTGCTTTTCTATTCTGATCCCTTCCCTGCACGCCTCTACCTATCATTAGACTTACTGAGCAGCCAGAACGTCCATGACTTCCTTGAACAATGGGATGGCTTGATTGCGGTGGCCTTCCGGCAAATTCTGTACGAGAACAGCAACGGCGTATCGAGGTTGATCTGTTGGCCCATATCCCACGAACCAATGGCTTTCTCCCGGTTTACCACTCTTCAAGGTGACTTGAGCCGTTCCCGATTTCCCTGCGATCGGCCACTTTGCCGACTGCAGCTCTGTTCCGGTACCGTAACCGACTACTTCCTCCATCCATGCGAGCAATCGCTTGGCGGTGGCAGGCTTTACGGAACCGGACGGGAGCTCTTCCACTCCCTTAGGAGGGAACATGGTATGCAGCCGACCATTCTGAAACTGGATTTCTTGGACGATGCGAGGTGAGAGCACCTTTCCCTGTGCGTACAAGCTAACGATCAGATTCGCCGCCTGGAGAGGAGTAACCTGCACGTCCCGCTGTCCGATGGCCGTCTGCACTAAAGACCCTTCATCTCTCTTATTAGAAGATGCGTGATACACCTGACCCTTTTCTTCTCCGTCCCATTGCCGGAAGCCTTCCTGACTGGGGACCGATCCCGACCAGCCTACGAAATTCGCAAACCCCAGCTTTTGCGCATAGTGATCCAGCTTCTCACCACCGATACGTTTCGCGATTTCTGCGAAGACAATATTGCAGGAATGCGCAAAACCTTCCTCCAGTGTAAGCTGCCCGTGCCCCCCCTTCTTCCAGCAGGTGAATCCGTACTTGCCCAGCTCCCCATTGCATTCAAACGTTTCATTCCATTGTACTGCTTGTTCCTCTAAAGCTGCGGCAGCCGTTACTGTTTTGAATATCGAGCCCGGGGTGGTCGCTTTCACTGCTCGATTGCTCCAATTCCCGTCTGCCGGATCCACATGTTCTGGATGAAATGAAGGGGTGCTGGCCATGGCCACCGTATCCGCATTGTGGATGTCCAGCACGACGACAGCGCCTTCCGCTATTTTCAGCCGCTCCATTTGCCGCTCGATCCGGGTTTGAATCCCATGGTCTAGTGTCGTTACAATTCTTAACGGATAGTAGGGGTTATCCGGAGATACCGCTCTCACATCCAGACCAGGCAGCGGCCGCTTCACCCCGTCGGTAAACAAGGACACCGACGTGGCACCAATACCTTGAAGCCAATATTCAAATGTCTTCTCTAGCCCGGCATTGCCGATTTTACTTGTGAGCTGAAGCTCTCCATTATGGACTTGATCTGTGAACTGACGCCTGATCCGGTCCGGATTTTGTCCGATAAAACCAATGACATGGCCGGCCGTTTGCTGCTGTTCATACCGCTGCTTGTAGCGCATTACCCGAACATCCGGCAATCCGAGCGCTTCGATCCGTTCTGCTTGAGAATCGGTAAGTGCGACCGGTCTGCCCGATTCGGTCCACATTTCCGGAGACTTCAGTCCCCTGACATAGACATGCCATTCCTTTGCCGGTATTCCCATCCAATCCGCGACCCGATTCAGGGACTTTTCCCGAAGACCTTCCGTGCCGCTGTCCTCGTGGACAGGAAAAACGGTCAGCACTCTCAGCTCTTTGCCTGTTAGAGGAATACCGCTTCGGTCAACGAAATCGCCTCTGCCACTATCAAGGACAATGCCTTTTTCCCGCTGAAGCACAGAGTTCTCCAGCAAATCGATCCCTCTCCCTGCGAAGCTGCGAGTCGCGACGACTTGAATCCAGAACAATCTGATATTCCAAATGATCAAAAAACCGACAATCACCAGTAATGCAAGGAACATACGATGCTTCTTCAGCTCGGTTTTGTCATTCATCGGAATCTCCTTTATCGCTTCTAATCTAGTAACAGTATGTTCATCTCTCACTTGCTCCAAACGTTTCGATAAGGGCGATGAGCGGCAAAAAAGCCTTTCCCCGCTTACAGGGAAAGACTTCAATACTACACTTGGAATTTGGAAAGCGATTCTTTCAACGAATTGGACAGTTCCTCCAGCTTGTCCGACAGTTTCACTAGGCCGCTGCTGACATTCAACTGCTCTGAGCTTAAGGATGCGACCTCCTGAGATGTAGCTGACGATTGCTGCGCCACAGCGCTTACGTTCGTCATCGCATCATTCAATACCACTTGTGAGGATTCCAATTGACCGATGGACTCCGTTACTTCAAAAAGCCTATCAATCAAGCCGCCCATTTGTGAATCCACCTGCTTGAAGATGGAATCCGCTTCTTTAACGGATTGAATCTGCTCTTGGAAGATCGGATACGCTTGAGAAAGAACGTGCACCGTTTCGTCAATCTCCTTTTGAATCTTCTCCGTAATTTCTCCCACGACTGCAATGGATTGGCGGGACTGATCAGCAAGCTTACGGATTTCGTCAGCCACCACCATGAAACCTTTGCCGGCAGCGCCTGCTCTGGCCGCTTCGATGGTCGCATTCAAGGACAAGATGTTCGTTTGTTTCGTAATGCTGTTCAGCATGTCCAGAATTTTGCGAATGGAGCTGGTACTTTCCTTAAGATTATCTACCTTCTCCACCATTTCCCGCGTCATCGCTTCTGTGGTACTCGTCTTGCCGATCAACTCGGACATGTATTCAATCCCTTGTTTACTCGACTTCTGAACATCCGAAGCGGAAGAGCCCATTACGACATTCGCATCGACCACATTTTTCATTTGTACACCAATGCTGTGGGTTAACTCATTGCCGCGCTCTGATTCAACGGCCAGGCTGGACGAGCCGTTCGCAATTTCCTCCGTTGCGACCGCAATCTCCTTGGCTGAGGTTGCCGTCTTCTTCGAAGCATCAGACAAATCGCTCGCGGTATTCAGCACATCCTGCGCCGACTGATTGGTTTGCTGCACGAGTCCAGTGATTTTCTCCATCATCTGGTTAAAGCTTTCACCCAATTGGCCGATCTCATCTTTCCGATCAACCTTCATACGCACTCTCAAATCTCCTTGCTCTCCCTGTTTCATCAAGTTGCGGAGCATGATAATCGGGCCTCCGATCATCCGGGCGATGAAGTAACCGATGATGATCGCAATCACTGTTGCGATAGCAGCCATCAACCAGGTCATATTCGAAATGGTTTTGGCATCCTTCACCAGCTCATTTACAGGCATCTCGCCTACTAACAGCCAATCGTTCTTGAGAGATTTGTAGTATACAAGCTGCATTTCATTATTGTCACTATGAAGCCTTCCCCTCTCATTTTGAAGCGCTTCCTTAGCAACGCCTAGATTACTGTCGTTTCCAATGGTTGCCCGGTCAATGTTATATATCAATTTCATATCCGGATTGGCAATAATCGTTCTTCCGCCTTCGCCCATGTTGATTTCACTTAATTCTTTGTCGATGACGTCCAGATTGATTTCCATCAGCAGGACCACTTGTTGATCGTTCGCGATTTTTAGAACACGTCCTAATCCGAAGCTTGCCGCCCCAGGAACTCCGACGTTTTGGGAGAATCCTCCAGGTTTAGTCTCCAACCATTCCACCGATCCGTTTTTCTCCAAGATCGATTTGAACCAGCTTTCCTGAGCCACGTCTTCCTGTTTAATGGTACCGCCCGATCCAGCCAACGGTACGCCGTCGGATTTCATCAGTTGAATGGACCCGATTGCTTTATTCGAATAGGAATACACGTTCAGTCTTTCTCCTAGACTTTGGCGAAGCACAAGATAGTCATAGGTGTTTACGTTTAATTGTTCCAACTCGTTCAGTACATTCTTCATATCTTCGTCAAGCAAAATCTGCATGGTCAGATCTTCATATGTACTGTACAGAATGTCCAGCTTTTGACCTGCTTGAATAATCGTTTGTTCGGACGCTTCAGCTACCTTGTCTTGTATAACGTCTCTGGAAATGAAATAAGAAATAAATCCTACGCTCAAAACGAAAAACCAAATGCACAAAAGAAAAATAACAAACAACTTGGCCCCTACGGACTTCATCACATGATCCAATCGAATGCCTTTTATCGTATCGGCTGCGAGAGATCCGACGGATTTCCCTTGATGGTTTGGCTTGTTGGACTGGTTTGCGCGAAGCTTTTCTGCTACTGATTTGCCGGCTTTTTGCAAGCTAGCTTTGAGTGAAGACCAAGAATTCTTCACATAGACCACCACCTAGATCTGGAATTGTTAACTGATTGTGTAAAATGAAACTTAGCTTATACGTATTCGACAAGTTTAGTCATAATCCTTTTCTCTCTCACGGTTAATTCAAAAAAATATAGTTCCACCGCCCCAAGTCGTTATAAGAATGTGAACGCATACAAGTTTTATATGTTTTTAATATCCCGTATTCTTCTATATATCGGGACAAACCAGCATAATCATTATAGGCTCATAGAACCATAGAATGATTCCCCCTACGGAAGTCACATCTCCCAAAACAATCTCGCTGACCATGAAAAAAAGCCGCGGCTTTGTTCGCCGCGGCTTCATATTCTGCTGCTTACTTATTCCCCATTTTCTTCCTCATCAGATCAAGCGGTTTAACCGGCTGCTCCACCTTCATACGAATGAGCTGCAACGGGTGCCGTGCCGCATCAAGCTGCTGACCATCCTCGCTGTGCAGCTCAGGAACAACCTGCTTGAAGAAGGTGCCTTGAGGCCCGAAAAACTCGACCTCCTGCCCTGGCTTGAAATGGTTGCGCTGCTGAATCAGCGCGGTTTGCGTCTTGTCGTCGTACTCCATGACCACACCCACAAAATCGTACGGCGAAATCTTATCCTCCGGCTCGAAGATATGGTCCTCATGGTCCGGCTGGTCGTAGAAGAAGCCGGTATTCAAAGGACGATTTGCCGCTTTCTGGATTTCGTAGAGCCACTCCGGCTTCATTTCATAATGCTCCGGATCGGCAAAGTACGCATCGATCGCTTGACGATAGGCGTTCACGACAGTAGCCACATAGTGGACACTCTTCATGCGCCCTTCGATTTTGAAGCTGTCCACCCCTGCACGAATCAGCTCTGGCACATGCTCGATCATGCCCAAGTCCTTGGAGCTCATAGAGAACGGATTATCGTCGGCCTGGAACAGCGGAATCTCTTTAATGCCGACCTGCGCCTGCTCCATATCTTCCTCAGTTGTGAACAAATCATACTTCCAACGACAGGACTGTGAGCACCCTCCACGGTTGGAATCCCGATCCGTGAAATGGTTAGAAAGCACACAACGGCCCGAATACGAACTGCACATAGCGCCATGCACAAAAACCTCGATTTCAATATCAACATGTTGTTTGATCTCGATGATTTCTTCCATGGTAGCTTCCCGGGCCAATACAACGCGGTCCACTCCATCTTCCTTCCAGAACTGCACGGCCTGCCTGTTCATTGTCGACTGCTGTGTGCTCAGATGAATCTCGAGCCGCGGCGCCGCACGTCTGCACGTTTCGATGATGACGGGATCGGCTACGATGATTGCGTGAACCCCGGCATCTTGGATTCCCTTCAAATAGGCCTCAAGACCAGACAAATCCTCATTATGGGCAAAAATATTGGTGGCTACAAACACTTTGGCTCCATACTTTTCCGCAAATTCGACCCCTTCTCTCATCTCTTCGAACGTAAAGT